>NZ_AP042445.1:0-3341470 GCF_055378735.1 Fusibacter fontis | reverse complement strand
CCTGTCAAAGCAGAAACAAACTCAGTTTGTCCATTGCCATCAATACCCGCTAAACATACGATCTCACCAGCTCTTACGTCAAACGAAACATTTTTAACAGCATTATTCTTGTGTAATTTTGAAGGAACTGTTACACCACGAACCGATAAAACAACATCTTTTGGTTGGCACTCTTTTTTCTCAACATTAAAGCTAATATCTCTACCAACCATCATTTTAGAAAGTTCTTCTTTTGTAGTATCTTTGACATCTACTGTACCTATGTACTTACCTTTACGTAGTACTGTACAACGATCTGCAACTTCCATTATCTCATTTAATTTATGTGTGATGAATAAAATTGATTTGCCCTCTGCAGCAAACCCTTTCATGATTTTCAAAAGTTCTTTAATTTCTTGTGGTGTTAATACAGCTGTAGGTTCATCGAAGATGAGTATTTCATTTTCTCTATATAACATCTTCAAAATTTCAACTCTTTGTTGCATACCAACAGAGATATCTTCAATAAACGCATCTGGATTAATACTTAATCCATATTTTTCACTTAACTCGACAACTTTCTTTTTAGCTTCAGCTTTTTGCAAAAAGCCCATTGTGTTAGGTTCAACACCCAAAATGATATTTTCTAAAACGGTAAAAATCTCAACTAATTTAAAGTGTTGGTGAACCATCCCAATTCCGAGTGCATTAGCATCGTTTGGATTATTAATTTTTACAGGTTTACCATCTTTTCTAATTTCACCTTTTTCAGCTTGATACAAACCAAAAAGTACACTCATTAGCGTTGATTTACCTGCACCATTTTCCCCTAAAAGTGCGTGAATTTCCCCTTTTTTCAACTTTAAAGTAATATCATCATTTGCAATGATACCTGGGAAAACTTTGGTTATATTCAGCATTTCAACAATATAATTTTCCACTTTAACCTCTTCTTCTTAAATAAACATTTTTTGTATTCACTTAACAAAGTGATTGCCTACAAATTTTATACATAAATTATACACAAATTGACTTATCAATAAACACTTTGCTTGGTAATCAGACAAAAAAAATGGAGGAAGATCTCGCCTCCTCCATTATGTGTTTCATACATGTCATAAGGCTAGTGCCAATATGTCAGGTAATCACAAATGCTTTGACTATCTAGTCGTTACAGCAACTTTTGTTAAGCTTAATGCAGAAGTTAACTCTTCAGCAGTAGCAACACCACTTGCATCAGCAACTGTGATTGTACGTAAAGGTGCTACGCTACCATCAGCTAAAGTAGCAAATACTTTATCGTATGCAGCTTGATCAAATTTAGCAAAACGATCAAATGCATTAGCAGCATCATCACCGATTACAGCTGTTGGAAGACCAACGCCACCGTTAGCAGCATTGAAGTAAGTTGTAGTTCCTGCGTAAGTTGCCCAAGCATCTCCGTAGATTGCTTCAAGAACGCTTACTACAGAAGCAGAAAGACCTTTAGTTGCAGAAGTGATAACTGTTTCGCTATCGTATCTTTGGTCAACGTCAACGCCGATTACTTTTGTGCCTGACTCAGAAGCAGCAGACATAACAGATTTACCTACAGAACCACCACAAGCGAAGATAACTTCAACGCCTTCTTGGTACATAGTTCTAGCAGTAGCTTTGTTAGTATCGTTTTCTTCGAAGTTTCCTGTGTAGTGGTAAGTTACTTTAATGCCACCATCAGCAAGACCTAATTCTTTAGCAGCAGCTTCAGCACCTTGAAGGTATCCGTAACCGAAAGCTTGAACTGCAGGAACAGCCATACCACCCATGAATCCAAGGTTAGTCATACCGTCCATAACAGCTGCGTAACCAGCTAAGAAACCTGATTGCTCTTCAGAGTACATAACGCTTGCAACGTTTTCTTTAGTTTCGAAAGTTGCATAGTCAGCAGTATGAGGAGCACCATCAAGAAGGATGAATTTAACTTCTGGGTATTTAGTTTGAGCTTCGTAAACAGGAACTTCAAATAAGAAACCCGGAGTTACGATCACTTTTGCACCACCAGTTACAGCTAAATCAATAGCAGCTAAGTAACCAGCATCTGATGCTTCTTCTGGTTTGATGTAAGTGTGTGAAATGCCGTTTTGTTCTGCATAAGCAACAACGCCTTCCCATGCACCTTGGTTAAATGATTTGTCATCGATATTACCTTTATCAGTAATTAATGCGATTTCAAATTTTCCATCTTCACTAACTGAAGTTGGTTTTGTTTCTGTTCCTTTGTCAGTAGTTGTAGCATCTTCTTTTTTAGAGCTGCAACCAACGAGGCCCATACATACTACCATGATTGATAGTAAAATAACTAACGCTTTTTTCATTCTATAACCTCCACTAATAAATTCATTCGACTTTCGTCTTCGAAACAATTATATCGTTTACTTTTTCAAATATCAACATTTATATCTTTTTAACATGATAATTTCGTTCGAAATTAGACCGTTTTTAGCTTTTTTTCCCCATTTCACTTTGTAATTTTTTAGAGTACTCTTTTTCATACAACTGGTATTATAAATACAAGAATCCTTTTGTATGTAATTTATATCTAACAGAGGTCGATTTAAATGAATTTCAGCAAGATGTCTTTAAGAGAAATTATACAATCAAGATTTATCTAATCCATCGCCTGCCGAAATAAAACGCATTTGTTTGTATGTTTTTTACAAAATAACGCCCTTTTTTGCATTCTTTTAACCCACTCTTTTGAAAGGGGCTTTCTCTACTTGTTTTTGTTCATTAACAATAATCAATGAAATCATCTATTCATCGCTTTACGACTTATTTTTAGACATAATAATCAATTTATGTCATGCATATTCTATATTTTTAATACGATATAATAGCAAAAAAGCATTTAACGAATCATGACTTCGTCAAATGCTTTTAGGGACTTCTTTTGTTTATTTCTTCTATATTATATAGACATGTTTTGTGATATATCCATTTTGAACTAAATAGCTAACAGTCCACTTCAAACCGAGTACCTATTACCTATTACCTATTGATTCAATTTGAACTGAGTACCTATCGTCCACCTACAGGTGTGCTTCTAACATCTGTGTAATGCCAGTTTTGGATGCTGATTCTTTAGTGCACTCCGCTACTCTTTGACCATCCTTATAAAGAACCACTGTCGGTAATCCTAATACACGTTGACTAATTGCAAGTCTTCTATCTTTAGTCGTATTTAACTTAGCAAACTTAACTTGATCGACATAATTTGACGCTAACGCTTCAAACTCAGGCATAAGTTCGCTGCAAGGCTGACATCCTTCGCCCCAAAAGTCTACGACAACCAATCCATTTGCATTTAATACTTCACTTTCGAAATTGTCTTTGTCTAGTAAAATCATGTGAATTTCCCCCTTATTCTGATAACATATCTACATATTTTTCAGCCTGAACAGCTGCAATTGCACCGTCTGCTGTTGCCGTTACAACTTGTCTAAGGCTTTTAGAACGGATATCTCCCGCAGCAAAAACCCCAGGTATTCTAGTTTGCATAAGCTCGTCCGTGATTAAGTAACCCGCAGAGTCACATTCAAGCAAATCTTTAACAAGATCTGTTTGAGGCAGATAACCTACAAAAACAAATGCACCCATCAAACCATCATTTGGATCTGCTAACATCTCATAACACTCTCCAGTTTGATAGTTTTCAATTTCTACACCTTGAACCATGCCATCACCGATAAACCGTTTTGCGCCAGAATTAAAGACAAACTCAATTTTGGGATTTTTTTCAGCCTTGTCTATGATCGATTTTGCCGCTCTAAATGCCTCTCTTCTATGAATAATCGTTACTTTTCTTGCAAATCGTGTGATAAACATTGCCTCTTCAAGGGCAGCATCACCACCGCCAAAAACAACCACCTCTAAATCTGTAAAGAACTCAGCATCACAGGTTGCACAATATGAAACACCCTTACCTGTAAGTTCTTTTTCATTTGGCACACCTAACAATCTCGGGCGCGCACCCATGGCTAAGATAATAGATTTTGTCTGAATAGCGCCTTTATCTGTATGAACGGTTTTTACAGCACGTTCAAAGTCAAATCCTAAAACATCCGCTTTCAAACGTTCAGCACCAAATGACTCGGCTTGTTCCACCATACGCGCAACTAAAGTAGGTCCAGATGCATCATGAATCGATCCTGGATAATTCGCAACTTCCTCAGTACCAACTATCTGACCACCTGTACGGTCCTTCTCTACAATCAGTGCCTTCATTTTTGCTCTTGCAGCGTATAATCCAGCAGATAAACCAGCTGGGCCAGCGCCTATAATTACCACATCATAAACCGTTTCCATAGGACCTCCTAATGACCTGCTACGTCTAGCACAGCTAATGCAATATTGGATGAATGATCGGATATACGTTCTAAATTACTGATCATATCTAAGAAAATAATACCCGAACTCGTCTCGCATTGTCCATTATTTAGGCGACTAATATGTTTTTTACGCAACGTCTTTTCCATTTCATCTACAACGCCTTCAATTTCTATAACGCGTTGTGCCTTATAACGATCTTCGTCTTTCATTGCTTCAAGTGAAAGAACATACGCTTCCATGACTTTACTTACCATCTCATCCATTTCAACAAGTGCTGTGTCCGAAAATACAACGTTGTTATCCATTTTATAAAGGGCAAGCTCTGCGATATTATCTGCGTGGTCGCCGACTCTCTCAATATCGTTAATCGTACTAAATAAGCCATCAATCACCATACGATCATCATTGTCTATTGGCGTATTGGATAATTTAACTAAATAGTCGCTGATTTCACTTTCAAGTTTATTGACTGTCTTTTCTACTTTAAATGTCTTTTCAACACTTTTTTGATCATTATTTCGTATCGCATTGATGGCGCTTTCAAACGAAATCATCGCAACATTTCCCATATGCAATACTTCTTTGACTACTTGGCCAAGTGCAATTGTTGGCGTTTCGAGAATTCTTTCATCTAAATATTTGACCCCAAGCGAAGTCGTTTCTTTTTCTTCCGCTGTTACCGGAATGATCACACTCACGCTTTTTACAATTAATCCCGCAAAAGGAATTAACAAGATCGTATTCACTACGTTAAAAAGTGTATGTGCATTTGCAAGTTGTCGTTCTGGATCATTATCAATTGCACTTACTATTTTCACAGTTAATCCACTGAAGAACGCGAAGAAGATCACAGTACCTATGAGATTGAACATCAAGTGCATCACTGCTGCACGTTTCGCTGTTCGATTTGCACCAATAGATGATAAAAGAGCAGTTACACAAGTCCCCACATTGGTACCTAAGAGCATCGGGAATGCCGCCTCAATCGGTAAAGCTCCTGTACTTGCGAGTGCGACCATGATACCCGTCGTAGCAGATGAACTTTGAACAATTGCAGTCACAATAAGTCCAATTCCAAAACCTTTTAAACTACCCCAAATCGATCCAGTACCAATTGATTTGATCAAGTCTGTGAATCCTTGATATTCTTTTAATGGTGATAAAGCATCTTTCATCAGTTCCATTCCTAAGAATAAGATACCAAATCCAAGAATAATTTCGCCTAATATAATGCGCTTGTTGTTTTTAGAAAACAACTTTATCCCCACACCAATTGCAATTGCAATTGGCGCAAGCATTGTCAAATTAATCGAGACCAACTGCGCTGTAATCGTCGTTCCTATATTGGCCCCCATGATAACGCCAATCGCTTGCGTAAGCGTCATGACACCTGCATTTACAAAACCGACAACCATGACTGTGGTAGCTGATGAGCTTTGAATCACCATTGTCACCAATGCCCCCATCAAAACCCCTTTAAAGATATTTCCCGATAATTTCTCAATAATCTTCTCGAGTTTATTTCCGGCTGATTTTTCAAGACCTTCGCTCATGACTGTCATACCGTATAGGAACAATCCCAAACCACCAAGTAAAGGCATAATCAATGTAGCTAAATCCGTAAAATTAATATTCATTCTTTACTCCTCTTGTTTATTCAATAAATTACAAATAAAAAACACTACACAAGTCACTGCAGTGTTTAATATCATCTCATGATTTAATTAAAACTGAAGTATAATTTTATTTTAAACCAAGAAAGTCATTTTGTCTTAATGCCTCATATAAAATTATAGCAACAGAATTGGATAAGTTCAAGCTTCTTAAATGTTCATCTTTTTTCATTGGGATTTTAAATCGAGTGTCAGAATAGCGCTCGTGAATGTACGCAGGCAGTCCAGAGGTCTCCCGACCAAACACAATAAAGCACTCATCTTCAAACGAAAATTCATCATAGTATCGCGTTGCTTTCGTCGTAGCAAAATACAACTTTCGATCTCCGTACTTTTCAAAAAAAGCCTCTTCTGACTCATGTACTTCTAAATCTAAATACGCCCAATAATCTAAACCCGCGCGTTTCAATTGCTTATCATCAATGGAAAATCCTAAAGGTTTAATCAGATGTAACTTGGAACCTGTAATTGCGCAGCTTCTTGCAATATTCCCCGTATTAGGCGGAATTTCAGGTTGATATAAAACGATGTTGATTGCCATTTAAATCTCCATTATATTTTTTTCATACCGATATCGAACTCAATTTCACCAAGCGTCGATACCAATGGAACACAGATTGTTTCCATACCTGCTGAAGAAATTTCAATAGCAGTCCCTTTAACCAATGATGGTGGTGTAATATCAATTTGAACGCCTGCATTAAAAAGTAAAGTCGCTGAGTTCCCCATAATCATATTTCCAAGCTCAGATAGTGCACTCTTTGCCATTTCATCAATTTCTTCAACTGGCATTCCCATCATCATACCAGATGCGATTTTCTTTGCCATAGGTTCAGAAAGACTAAAAACAGCTTGTCCCTTAATATCTCCAGTAATACCGAGTATAATAACAAGTTCTTTTGTTGGAAACGGATTGCTTCTTACAAAAGGTTTTCCCACTGCAAACTTTTCTTCTACGAAATTATTGATAACTTCTGTAGAAGCTAATATAAATGAATTAATATATTCTGCTTTCATAGATGAATCCTCCTTCGTTTTTTATTTTATTACAATTTATCGGCAAATAATCATATAACCTTTGCCTTTCTACTCGGTTTAACCTTCTATTCAGTCTAAGTCTCTATTGATTAATCGCTTGAATGACTGGATATTTCATCACAAATTCAATCTTATTAATACCACAATTATCCACTTTAAACCGCCAGTACCCCGAATTGTTACCATAACAGATATAACTCAATAGTGCTTGAATAACTCCACCATGTGCAACAATAGCAACATTAACCTTAGAGTCAACGTCATATTGCCTTATGATATCATTATACGCATTTGTGACACGTTCAAACAATTCCTTTACACTTTCCCCTTCAGGGACTTTAAAAGATTCATAATCAAGAATCCATTGATTGAATAAATCACCATCACCTTGTCGAATCGTTTCAATGGTTTTACCTTCCCAAATGCCAAAATTCATTTCTTGAAAGGCGCTAGTGGGATAGATCGGCACTTGATGTTCTTTAAAAATAATCTCTGCAGTGCGAACTGCTCTTTTTAAAGTTGAAACATATACCGCATCAAATTCAATTGATTTTAACTTATCGCGTGCATCTTCAGCTTGCTCGATTCCAGTAGGCGTCAAATCAACATCTAAAACACCTGCAAAAATATGTTCTGCATTCGCAGTAGTTTGCCCGTGACGTATTAAATAAACGTGCATTTAATGCCTCCAATGCTATCATACCAACTATTTTAAATTACTTCAATCCTTCTTGACCTTTTGTTTGATTATATTCTTCAGCTGCAAGCGCCCACTGATCTTTTGCATACGTTTTAAGCAGTCGATTTTTATAGGCAAATTCATGTCGCACAACCATACTATACCATTTAATCGCTTCCTTATAATTTTTAAGTTGTCGATTGAGTTCGCCAATCAAATAGATAACTTCAAGCTCTTTCTCTTCAGCATCTTCTTGTTTTTCAGTCTCATAGCTTTTGACAAAAGCATCAAGTGCTAATTTTGTATATTTTAAAGACTCATTTTCGTCGCCAAGCTCATCATAAAACCACGCGAGACGCAACATCAATTTCGCTATAACCGATTGTTTCGTTTTCAGCGCCATATAACTTACCATCGCGATTTTGTGTACTTTAATGGCATCCTGCAAGGATCTATCTTGATTAAAATCCTGCTCTTTCCAGTTTTTAGATACTACCATCTTAATGATTTCTTTATTTGTCGGGCTAACGGATTCTTTAAAATCACTCTCAAATTGAGTAAATCCACACTTAGAGCAGCAAATGACACCATAAAAAGTTGGATTATCCCCTGAGAAAATGGTATGAAAATCCTTTCTTCTTTCCTTTGCCCTCACAGCAGATGTTTTCACTTGCTTTGATGTAAATTCAAATCCACAAACCGGGCATACATAGTGACGATCATATAAATTACTCATATTGCCTCCGTTAATTGTTCCAATAAATGTCGATGATATCACCGTTTTTTAAGCAATCTGTGTATCTTGCTCGTTCACCATTCAACTTCAGAACTAAAATTCCTTTGGGCTTGGTCAAATCAAACTCAAAATGTTCAAATACATCAACAAATACCAATTCTTTTTTAGTTAATGGTAATTTCAAAGAATTCCCATTAACCGTTATGCCAATATAACTCATATCACTTTCAACATTTGAATTGTCGCCACGCTCTACGTTGAACTCATGACGGTCACTAGTTGAATCTTGAATGTGTGCTTTTTTGATAGAATCTTCGCGATAGTGATCATATTGAACGGTTTTTTTTACTTTTTTATAGGTGTAATGCTGACCCGATTTCAACTGTTCTGATTCTTCTAACTGTTTTTCTCCACAATAGAGAGAATAATCAAATGTATCAAGCTCTACAGCTTGAAGTAACTCGCCAGCAGTTTTAATTCCCTTTGTGACAATAACATCGCCATCGATAATTAAATAGTCACCTGTTCTATTAATACCATTTACACTCACAAACTCAACTAATTTAATCTCATGATCGTTTAAAGTGACCGAACTGTTTAAATTGACAACCTCTTTTAAAGTCATTTTACGTGATTTTCCCTTTTCCGCTGCGACTACCACAATGATGTCTTTATGAGCGATTCTCGAATCTAGATGAGCGGGAGCACCATTGACATAAATTTGTGCTGAATCCCCATATTCTCCTTTGATCTCTTTCTGAATACCATCAATTTGAATAAAATAACTTTCACCACGTTCAGAGATGAGATTTCTTGCATTAAATCCAGTTAAAATGAGCGCATCCGAAACCTGAAGAGGTTTCGAATTAAACAAACGAATCGCAGTATCATTGACAGTAACCTGAATAAAATCGTGATCGCGCTCTTCAAAAGCTGTCACTCCAATACCTACAGGAGTAATGAACTCAGGGCCACATAGAGGATCACATGTAAACTCTACCATTTCAAGTGTTTCGACGCTTTTAATAACGACGCGCTCAGGAGGTAATCCTAACTCTTTCGCAAGATGCGCTGTAAATTCCGGAATTCTCGATCCCCCACCAATACAAAACACAGCACTTGGCGGTTTTTTATTGAGTTCTAATATATTTTTTGCTACTTCACTCGTGATCTTGGCGATTACATCTTCAATTTCAGTCAGTATACTGGCTGTACTCAAATGATGTTCAAGTCCTAATATATCCGTAAACTGATTCTCATGACTCTTTTCTAAATTGAGTTTTAACTTCTCAGCATGATTGAAATCTAACAAGTACGTTTGTGCAATTTTTTCAGTTATTTCATCACCTGCAAGGGCAACCATTCCGTACGAAACAACCGCTCCATCTTTAGATATGGCAATATCGGATGTACCAGCCCCAACATCTACAAGTGCCAAGTTTAAGAGCCTTAAATTTTTAGGGATTGCAACATTAATCGAAGCAATTGGTTCCAATGTTAAGTTCATGACTTCAAGTCCAACTTTGGACATCACCGAATAGAGACTATCGACGACAACATGCGGTAAAAAAGTCGCAATAATGTCCACTCCAAGCAAACCACCTCTGTGCCCAACTGGATTGAGAATCATCGCGTGATCGAGATAATAATTGATGACACTATATCCTACACAATAATACTCGGAATGCACGCCAATTTCTTCGGCAATTCTCTTTTGTGCCTTTTGAATGGCTTGCATCTCAACACCATCCATGATTTCCTTATTGACTTCCTTCGTCAAATCAATCTCTTGTTCATAAAGGGCGCGTTCTGTTTTAAGAGCGCGTCCTGCAGCAGCGATTGCAACTTGTTCGAGCTTATACCCGTTACGATTCTGAAGATTATCGACAACCACTCGAACCACTTCCGCTACTTTTTCAATATCGTGAATTTGACCATCAAACATAGCTCGATCGGGATGTTCCATCACTTCATGATCAAGAACGACATATTTTTTGTCCTCTTTTCTTGAAATAACTCCAACGACACTTCGCGTTCCAATATCCAATGAGAACATCAAATTTTTAGGCATCGCAGCTAATTTTTTATTGCTCATTTACTTTACTCCTATTGGTCGTTTTATAATACTTACAATATGGCTGTAGTGTGCATTCTGTACAATTAGGATTTCGAGCTTTACACACTCTTCGACCATGAAAAATAATCATATGATGTGCTTTGGTCCATCGATCACGATCAATGCCCTGCATCAGTTGTTTTTCTGTTTCTTCAACAGTCTGTGCATTTGCAAGGCCTATGCGATTGGATACTCGAAAAACATGGGTATCTACTGCAATTGCAGGCGTATCAAAAGCATTGCTCACAACGACATTGGCTGTTTTCTTGCCAACCCCCGGCAACGTCATGAGCATCTCAATGGTTCCCGGCACGTTTCCATGAAAATTGTGAACGATCATTTGGGATGTTTCATATATGTTATGCGCCTTATTTTTGTATATTCCACAAGGTTTAATGATATTTTCTAATTCAGTTAACGATAATGTTAGCAATTGTTCGGGTGTATTTGCCTTTTCAAACAAAATTCGTGTCACTTGATTCACGCGGACATCCGTACACTGAGCACTTAAAATAACAGCTATTAGCAGTTCAAAAGGCGAAGAATATTCAAGCTCAGCTTTTGCATCTGGATAAAGCCGGTCAAGTTCTAATATGATTTCGCGAATCATTTTTTTCGTCATAAATACCTCTCCACTTGTTAACAATTATATCATACTTTTTCTTGTTCGCTTATAAAAATAGAGTGTCCAAATAAAGAAATCTGGACACTCTTTGCTGTTTGAATTTCTTAATAAAAATTTGCTACACTACGGTTGAAAACAATTCATTTATTGCTCCGTCAAATGAATATACCTGCCTATTGTATAAATAATTAACGTATAAATCGGAATGATTGCCATTGCAGCAATGACGCGACCAGGCAAAAACACCATAAATCCTTTATCAAACATCATCACTAACCAAATTGTGTTTAATATAAGCGAGTTGATGATATAAGTCACGTTGACATTGAAAGCTATTTTGTCAAATCCAGTGCCTTTTGTATGATTTTTAAATACCGCTGACAAAACATAAGGTAATACAATAAAAATCACCATCACCACAATAACTAAAACAGCGACCAACAACGCATTTGGATCATTAAAACTCAGTTTACCACTGCTAAAAGTAATAAACTTTTGATAGAATAACAATCCAATCATACCAAAACCAAAGCCCACCATGACAAGTGTATTGATCCAGTTAAAGTTTTTCTTTGAATTTTGGATTTTAAACGTTTGGAACATCAACCCAGAGATGACACCGTAAAGTGCTGAAGAAAGCGTAAATCCCGGGAAAAAAGATCCTCCCATAGGATTCATCATGACGCCTACAAGATCCGCCACAACTCCTACAACACCACCAACAACAGGACCAAACATCATTCCTGCCATGATTAATGGAATACTTCCAAAACCTACACGAAGTGCAGGTAATCCTCCAAGGGGTACCATGATAGATAACGCCCGTGTGAGAACAACACTAATGGCCGCAAGTATACTCGCTTTCACAAGAACACTCGTGCTCATCATTCTTTTTTGCTTAACATGATTTGATACTTTTTCTTTCAAACTATGCACGCTCCTTTCATAATGTATTCCTACTATTACATTACTATCAAGGCAGCATAATAATGCAACAGCGGACGCAGCAAAATATCGCAGACTTTTCAATCTTTCGTTTAGAGACAACTTCCCATTCCCTAACACTTAACGCATTTTGCCTACTCTGTTACCGTAGCAATTCCAATTTTAAAGCAACGCATCCAATTCGTCAACAACTGATTTGAATACAGCGAGTGCATTTGCAACAGGCTCTTCAGTTTCCATATCCGCGCCTGCTTTTCTAAGAATATTGATTGGATAATCTTTACATCCACTTGATAAAAATTCAAGATATCGATCAATTGCAGATTGACCTTCTGTGAGCATGAGATTTGCAAGTGCAATTGCAGCTGAAAATCCAGTTGCATATTGATATACATAGAAATTATAGTACATGTGCGGAATTCTCGACCATTCGTATTTAATGGCTTCATCTACCACAACATCTGGTCCAAAGTATTTTTTATTTAAATTCAGGTAGTGATCGCACAAGAACTCTGCAGTTAAAGCCCCGCCATCTTCAACGTGCTTATGAATATCGCGTTCAAATTCAGCAAACATCGTCTGTCTAAATATAGTTCCTCTAAACTGCTCCAAGTAATGGTTTAAGATATATTTTTTCTTTTCTACATCTGTCTCGTTTTTGATGAGGTAGTCATTTAGCAAGGCTTCATTCGTTGTTGAAGCCACTTCAGCCACAAAAATCGAATACTCACCATAGACATAAGGTTGAGTTTTTCTCGTCAAATAGCTATGCATAGAATGTCCTAGTTCGTGTGCTAAGGTAAACATGCTATCTAAATTATCTTTATGATTTAAGAGTACATATGGTTTAGAATCATACGTTCCCCATGAATATGCACCACTTCTTTTACCTTCAGTTTCATAAACATCAATCCATCCATCGGTAAACGACGATCGAATCACCTCTTGATAGTCTTTACCTAATACACCGATGGCATTTGTCACAATTTCTTTTGCTTGGTCGTATTCAATTTTAAAATCCACATTTGAAACAAGTGGTGTATAGATATCATACATATGAAGTTCTTCCACACCCATAATGCGTTTTCTTAACTTCATATATTTGTGAAAAGTCTCTAAATTGGCATTGACTGCTTCAATTAATTTATCCGGAACTGAAACAGGTACATTATTTTCAAATAGAGCAGACTCTCTTGACGAGTTGTATTTTCTCGTTTTGCTAAAAAATACATTCTTTTTCACTTCACTTTGCATCAATGTTGAGATGGTATTAATATGTGATTGATATTGTTTATAGAACTTATTAAATGCATCCTGACGCAATACGCGATCTTCTGACATCATCAAAGAAATGTAGCTACCATTTGTTAATGGATGTTTTTTCCCTTCGCTATCCACTGCATCTTCAAAAGACATATCCGCATTTAAAAGCATTCCATATGTGGAACTAGGAACTGCTCCAAGTTCTTCAGCTTGAGCAAGTAACGATTCAACTTCCTCAGATAAAATATGCGGTTTTTTTCTAAACAAATCACTAAAGTGTTTTTCATAAATTGCTAAACGTTCATCTTTCAGCAAATTAAAAAACGCCGATTGATCCATCGACAAAATTTCTGGCATCGCAAAAGCCATTGCTTCATTCACATTTGCAGCTAAACTAGACGCACGCGCAACAAATGCCTGATAGGTTGGGTTTTTAGTGTTTTCATCTAACTTCATTCTAGAAAAAGTTATGACATTCACTAATTTTCTTGTTAATGTTTCGTTTAATTGAATATAGTTATAAAGTGTATCCGCGTTTTTACAAATGGTCCCCTTAAAAGATTTAATCTCTTCTGAAAGTCCCTTCACGTTTTCAAATTCACGTTCCCACGCTTCATCATTTACAAACAAATCGGATAAATCCCATAAATAATTTTGACTGATGTCTTCTCTCTTCATATGTCCTCCGCTTTAATTTCGTGTCTAATTTGTGTATTTATTGAACTGATCCAAATTCTCAGCAATGAACTCTTTCAGTTCTTCTGGTAAGTAGATCAGTTTCATTCCGCAATTATACAAACTTCCTTCGTTTTTGCACCAGATTACTTGTCCTACAACCACATAATTTTGATCTTCCAACTGAAGATCAATACTCAAAGTCGTTTCTAAATCAATTTTGACATTTGACTTAATCCCCAAACCACCCATTGAAATGTCCACTAATGAAATTTCCACTGGTGAATTAATCGCCACTTGTTGATTGGTTGCATGAAAATTGAACGACTCGATCACTCCAGCATTTCCAAAGCGTTTATCGTGTCTTCTTTCCATAAAGTCGTCCCCCTTTTCAATTTAAAATATTGAGATAAATGCATTCACCACTTCTGGATCATACTTTATTCCTGAGTTTTGTTTGATATCCTCAATTGCTTCATTGTGAGAAATAACCTCACGATATACGCGCGGTGTCGTCATAGCGTCATAACCATCTACCACGGAGATGATTCTAGAGATGAGTGGAATTTCCTTACCTTTTAAGCCTTGCGGATATCCTGAGCCATCAAAATGCTCGTGATGTGCCAATACGTTTTCGCCGATTCCAGCTAAACTTGGAGTTGCAATAAGCAGATGATACCCAATTTCACAATGTTTCATAATCTCGTTGAATTCATCCGCTTCTAATTTACCTGCTTTATTCAAAATAGCACCATTAACCGATACCATTCCAATATCGTGCATTGACGTTGACATGACAAGCTCTTCAATAGCTGAATCCGAAAGTCCGATTTGGCGTCCAATTTTCTCCGCAAATCCAACCATCCGGTCACTGTGAGTGCTTGACTCTGACAAGATCATATTCAGTTGTTGTTTTAAGGATTCAATCATCATCAACTTGATGTTCTTAGATCGTCTCAACTTATTTCGATACATCGCATGATCCGCTTCTCTAAACACGCTATCCATACTCTGAGACATTTTCTTTCTGATGGCATATCCCATTGATATGTCCACTAAAAAAGGAAATTGTACCAGTTCTTTACAGCTTTCTTGTATGCGTGTAATCAGCTGCTCAATATTTCTACTTTGTGTGATAATCGCAAATTCATCTCCGCTTAGCCTTGAAATAATATCGTCCGGATGTGAAAAAATATGTCTTAATATTTTCGCGATTTCAATGAGTAATTGATCCCCCATTTTATGTCCAAACGCATCATTGACCATTTTAAGACCATTGACATCACCCACGATAATTGCAAGTCCACGTCTTTCATTTTTTTCTAAAAAGGACATGCATTCATCAAAATACAGACGATTATAAAGTCCAGTTAATGAATCGTGCTGTGTCAAATATTGGATTTTTTCTTGAGCTTGCTTTTTCTCTGTAACATCATTTCCAACAGATTGCATCTCAAAAATTTGATTGTTTTTATAGATAATTCGATTATTGAGTTCTAAAAATCGCACTTGTCCATCGCAGCGTTTCATTTCAACTTCAATTTGTTTGCCGATTCGTGCCATGCAATAAGTGAAAATGTCATCTGTTCCAATATCGTCGATTGCTTTTTCAGACAAGAAATTCTGAATGTAAAGGGGTCTTTTTTTATCAAAATCGTTGAGTGCCATAAGTTTTGAGAACGAATGATTATAGCTCGTAATTCTACCGCTTTCATTAAAAGTGATAATCATAGCAGACGCATTATCAAAGAGTTCTTTATATCGTTCTTCGCTTTCTTGAAGCTTATGAGAAATCAACACACTTTCTGTGATATCTTTTAAAATTCCCTTCTCGAACATCAACTTTCCAAAGGAATCGCGCTCGTGGATTACCCATTCTTCCACCCAACGGACATCTCCATTTTTACAAACAATTCTATATTGATTTTTATAATTATGCTTGCCATGTTCTCTCGCCCAGTATAATTCAGCTTTTACGCGATCACGGTCTTCTGGATGTACAAAATCCCAATAATCTCTTAAATCGCCCGTATAAAAGTCATCTGGTGTGTATCCAAATTGACTAATATTATCTGATACAAAATCCGTTGGGATTGCTTCAGATAATGTCCACTTAAAAATCACAAGATTGGTCTTATTAATAATATCATAAGCTTCTTCTAGCTCATTTGCCAATTTATTCGTCAATTTTGCCAGTGCCATATTACCCCCGATAAATTATCTCTTCACCATCTTATACCCAAGAAATTCCATTTTACCGCTTATAGAAAGAACAAAATTATGTATTATTCCTTATTATATCATAGGTAAGAACTTTATTGTTTAAAAAAATAAGAGCAGCGCAAATATTCAAACTATTTTGCGCTGCTTTTGTTTATTTTTAACGAAATTTTCGTTGGCGAAATTAACATCACTCTTAAGAATGGCATGCATTTAACTAGTGATTCCCATCAAATCGCTCACCTTTCACACTATAAATCACCCATTCTGCTATATTGGTCGTATGATCCGCCATGCGTTCGAGGTACTTTGCAATCATCATAAAGTCCATGCACTGCCTAATGTCTTGTGATCTCTCTCTCATGAGAAGTTCAAGGTCGTCTAATATAAGTTGATAGTATTCATCGACGATATCGTCACTCATACAGATTTCTTTGGCGAGTTCCACATCTTGATCAATGTAACAATCCACTGTCATTTTAATCATTTCCTTCACTTTCGCTGCCATTTTTGGCAAATCAATGAGCGGTTTGATATAGTTTTTATTGGATAAATCGAGTGTTAATTTTGCAATATCTTGACAATGATCTGCAATTCTTTCTAAATCTGTTACGATTTTTACGATTGAGAAAATTCGCCTTAAATCTGATGCAACTGGCTGTTGACGTGCAATTAAATAGGTACATTTATTTTCTATTTCTAAAGCCATTTGATCAAACACATCATCGCCTTCATAAATCGCTCTAGCCAGAACAACATCTTTATTGGTTAACGCGGTTATGGTATTTTCGATCGCCTTTTCAATCATGGTTCCCATCTTAATAATATCCACGTGAATGGCTTGAAATTCACTTTCTAACATTGCTCTCATGATATAATCCCTTTCTTTATCAACCAAATCTGCCGGTAATATAATCTTCTGTTCGTTTATCCCTAGGATTCGAGAAAATCTGATCGGTTTGACCAAATTCAATCAGTTCTCCCATCAAGAAAAATGCCGTCTTATCGGATATCCTTGCAGCTTGCTGCATAGAATGCGTCACAATGCTAATGGAATAGCTGGATTTTAAACTATCGATAAGTTCTTCGATTTTTGCAGTTGCAATAGGGTCGAGTGCAGAAGTTGGTTCATCCATTAGAATAACATCTGGTTGTACAGCAAGAGCTCTTGCAATACAAAGTCTTTGTTGCTGTCCGCCAGATAATCCAAATGCATTATCGTTTAATCTGTCTTTTACTTCGTCCCAAAGTGCAGCACTTTTTAAAGAGACCTCAAGGATCTCCTCAAGCACCAATTTGTCTTTAATTCCATGAATTTTAGGACCATATAGTACGTTTTCTTTAATCGATTTTGGGAATGGATTCGGTTTTTGAAACACCATACCTACTCGTGTTCGCAATTCTTCTACTCGCATCGTTTTATCGAATATATTAATCCCATGGTATAAAATTTCACCGGATGTTCTAACTACAGGAATGTTCTCGACCATACGATTCAGCGTTTTAATAAAGGTCGATTTTCCACATCCTGACGGTCCTATAATCGCCGTTACTTCATTTTTATCAATTTGAATGTTGATGTTTTTAAGAGCTTGATCATTTCCATACCACAAATTCAAATCTCTCACATCATAAACCATTTTGTTTTTGTTTTTATCCACGTAACATGCCTCCGTTTAATAACCCTTTTGAGATTTATTTCTAATGACAATTGCTATAAAGTTCATTAAAAATAACGTCGTTAAAAGTACGATAATGGTCGCTGCCGCTAAATTTGCATATTCTGCAGTCAACACGGTATCAAGGGTCCAATAGTAAATTTGAATAGGTAAAGCCGTAAAATCGTCCATGAGACTCGTTGGCACTTTCATGATCAGTGCTGGAATACCAAGCACAACTAGCGGTGCCGTTTCACCAATCGCCCTTGAAATAGAAAGAATTGCACCTGTCAAGATTCCTGGAATTGCAACAGGTAGAATGACTTTGCGAATGGTCGTCCATTTACTTGCTCCCATTGCATAGGATGCTTCTCGCAAAAATCCTGGTACTGCCTTTAATGCTTCCTGACTTGATACCACTACAATTGGAAGTACCAACAAAGAAAGTGTCAAACCACCTGCTAAAATACTTGAACCTAAGTTTAATAATCGTCCAAAAAACGCTAATCCTAAGAGTCCAAAGATGACCGAAGGCACACTAGCAAGGTTGGAAATGTTGATTTTAATAAAAGACTGAAACTTACTTTTATTCGCATATTCTTCCAAATAAATAGCTGTTGATACACCCACAATCAAAGTCACTGGAATAACAATTAACATCAATCCAATTGAACCAATGATAGCACCATAAATACCGGCTTTTTCAGGAAATATGGATAATTTTCCTGTTAAAAAATCAAGATCTAACCAGCCGATACTTTGTGAAATAATTTGATATAAAATGAGTCCAAGCACCAATAACGCAATCACTGTAGAAAGCGAAAAGAGGATTTTGGAAATATGATTCAACCAAATACGATGATTCAGTCTTTTTGCATTAAAAGGATTTGTTTTTGAAGGGACTATGTTCGCTTGATGTTCGTTTTGTTTGACTAAAATCATATAATCACCCACCGCATCCTTGTCATCATCTATTGAAAGTTTGATTTGTTGATTTATGTCCATATTAATACTCCTCTCTAAATTTTTTAGAGATTCTCTGTGCTATATAATTCATGAAAAATGTAAAGATAAAGAGCAATAAGCCCACTGCATAAAGGCTATAATACCCTGTCGTTCCGCTTCCCGCATCACCGCTTGTAAATTCAACGATATAACCCGTCATAGTCTGCATAGATTGAGTTATATCAAATGTGAAGACTTTTGAACTTCCGCTTGCAATCGCCACGATCATCGTCTCACCGATTGCTCTTGAAATGGCCAAAACAAACGAAGCCATGATCCCAGAAATCGCAGCAGGTAATACGACTTTTAATGTCACTTCAAGTTTAGTGGATCCAAGTCCATATGCACCTTCTCTCATGGCATTTGGAACCGATCGCATAGCATCTTCAGATAATGATGCCACCATAGGAATAATCATAATACCCATGACAATTCCCGGGCTGAGTACATTCTTTGCTTCTAAATTTGGAAGCATTTTCATTAATAAAGGTGTCACAAATGAGTACGCAAAAAAGCCATACACGATGGTAGGAATACCTGCGAGAATTTCCATAATTGGTTTAATAACCGATCTTAATTTATACGAAGCAAACTCACTCATAAACATCGCAGCAGCAAGTCCCAACGGAATTGCAACGAGCATTGCGATAAGTGTGGTCATCAACGTACCATTAATAAGTGGCAAAATACCAAATGATGGCGTACTGCTTAGAGGCGCTAATGTCGTGCCAAAAAATTCAAAAATACTCACTTCTTTGAAGAATTTGAGCGCGTCAGTCAGCAAGGTGAATACAATTCCAACCGTCGTCACAATGGAAATACTCGCCATTACTTTGAAGATTCCAGGCATGATTTTGTCAGCCTTGTTTTTGTTTTTACCGATATTGGTTCTAATCTGATCTCTGATATTATCCATACTAAGTCTCCATAGACAACCAGAAATGAAGAAACTCAATTATGAGTCCCTTCATTTGACTGGTGGTTTTACATTACATTTAAAGGTGATTTATAGGTGAGCTTTCAAAGGAATCTCGTGTACTTCTTATTTTAGAGCATCTAATTGTTTTGCATACTCTTCGTAAACTGAATCTGGAAGTGGTGCAAAACCATTTTCTCCTGCAAGTTTAAGTGCGCCTTCTTTAGACACTACGAATTTAGCGAAATCCAAAACTTGTGGTTTTTCTTTTGCGAAATCAGCATTTAAGTACGTGAATACCGGTCTTGTAAATCCTGAGTAAGCTAAGTCTTCACCGATTGTCGAAAGTTCTGGAGCAACTGGACCATTACCAAAATCTACTTTAACAGCTGTTAATTTATCTTGATTGTTTACATAGTAACCGTAACCGAAGAATGCAATTGCGTTTTTATCTTTTGAAACTAAATCTACAAGTGTTGAATATTCTTGTTGTAAATTAGCAGTTACAACCATTGGTTCTTTTTTCAAAATCACTTCAGCAAAGAATTCATACGTACCATGGTTTTCATTTGGACCGTAGAATTTCACTTCTTCACTTGGCCAATCTGCACGGATATCTGACCATAACACTTTGTCATCATCTTTATATTTTTTTGATAAGAACATGTTGATAATTTCATCTTTTGTCATTTCTGTTGCCCATGTGTTATCTTTATTGATGACCATCGTTAAACCATCATAAGCAAGTTTGATTTCAAGTACATTTTCACCAAGTTTCATGCCTTTTTCTTCGAGTTGTTGTACTTCTTCGTCTTTAATAACTCTTGATGCGTCTGATAAATCTGTTTCACCAGGAATAAATTTTTTAAATCCTGCACTTGTTCCAGCTCTACCAACTTGAACACTTACATTTGGTTGAACATCTGTCATATATGCTTCAGCTAAGTGAGCCATAAGTGGATATACTGTACCAGAACCATCTACGATAACAGCGCCTTCAAGAGCTTCTGTTGTTGTAGCAGCACTTGTTTCTGTTTCTGTTTCTTTTTCACTTTCAGTTGAAGATGAACCACATGCAGTCATGGTAAACATCATCGCAATGACTAAAACTAAAACTCCGACTAACTTTAAATTTTTCATGAAATGTTTTCCTCCGTTTAATCTTTACTAAGATCATTTGTTTTAAATTTCTTTTAATTTGATGATTGCTACATTTTTTTATTGCTTGTTTGTGACTAAGATCAATTACATATTCAATTTAACACGTCAATGTTAAAGACAAATATTCGGTATGTTTTGTGTTTGTTAAGTCTGTGTAAAGTCAAAAAACAAAAAAGAAGCATCCTAAGATGCTTCTTTTTTCTAATCTTGAACCAGTGGTAAATTGACTTCAAATGTACTGCCTTGTCCAACGGCACTTTCCACTGTAATTCGCCCATTATACAACATCGTAATGTGTTTAACAATTGACAAACCAAGTCCTGTACCACCTTGAGAACGACTTCTCCCCTTATCTACACGGTAGAAACGCTCAAATAATCTTTCTTTGTGACTACTATCAAATCCAACACCTGTGTCGATGACTTTAATTGAAACCCATGAACCTCTTTGGCTTACCCAGATGGTAACGCTTCCTTTTTCAGTATACTTAATGGCATTGTCCACAAGATTTATGAAAAGTTGTTTGATTCGATCTCGATTGGCAAAAATGGTAACTTCGTTCTCTGTTTCATACTGAAATACAAGAGACAATCCTTTGTTTTGTGCATTGTACTTCAGAATATCGACCACTTCATTTAATACCGATCGTAAATCCACCATCGTTTGCTCTGGTGTCACTTCTCGACTTTCTATTTCTGATAGCAATAAAATATCATTGATTAAGCGCGAAAGACGATCTGATTCAATATCGATAATGTCTAAAAATCGCATGGCTGTAGCAGAATCGTTAATTGCACCATTTTTTAAGGTATCTACAAATCCTTTTATAGAAGTCAAAGGCGTTTTTAACTCATGAGAAACATTCGACACAAAATCACTTCGCATTTTTTCGAGTTTACGAATCTGAGTGATGTCCTGTATCACGATAATTGCACCATTGATGACACTATCTCGTTCAAAAATAGGATTGACTGTGACGCTTAAAATCTTCTCGTTATGTGTGTACACCAGTTCTGCACTATGTGCAATTTTAAAATGTAACGTCTTCTCAATTAATCGAAGAATTTCGTCGTTTCGAATCACTATATATGAAGGTGAATTCTTAACATCCTCAGACTCGGGAATATTGAGAAGTTTGTAGCAATATTGATTGATTAATATAATTTTTTGCATTTTATCCACGGCGATAACGCCATTTGTCATGCTGTTTAAAATTGTTTCCAGTTCAAAATTTCTATTTCTAAGTGCTCCTACCGTTTCACTTAGAGTTTCGCTCATTAGATTAAATGAGTCTGCGAGATTGCCAATTTGATCATGTGAATGTATATAGATTTTTTTTCCAATATCGCCATGGGCAATTTCATTTGCTGCTTTGGTCAAAGCATCAATTGGCGTCGTAATTTTTTTAGAAACAGCTAGCGAAATAAAGAATGCGACAACGCCTGAGAATCCTATGAGAATGAGACTGATCGTCAACACGCGAGCATTCATTTCTTCAAGCTCAACAAGTCTCTTTGATACCCGAATATACCAACTTTGGGAGTCAATGGTCACAGGAATCGCAACATAGATAAAATCCGACTTTACAGTATCGCTATATCGAATCGAAACGCCTAAATCGCCCGTCTTTATGGCCTCAACAACTTCTGGTCTTTTAATATGGTTATCCATTTTACTCGGATTTTCTGATGAATCTGCTAAAACAGTTCCATCTTCCGAAATAACTGTCACCCTCGATTGAGTATTCTTCCGAATCTCTTGTATGAAAGTCTCATAATCATAAGCATCCGCAGTATATTTTGTATAAGTCTCTACAAAAAGTTGGCTGGTTAATTTTGCTTCGGACACAAATCGATCTTTCAATTGCATCGTCATCATTTGAGTCACGCTAAATGTCATAATCCCTGAAAATGCCACTGTCAATATAAATATAAGCAAGATAAATGAAGAGGTAATCTTTTTTTTCATCTCCATCACCTACGATTTAAACTTATATCCGATGCCTCTAACCGTTAAAATAAACTCCGGATTTTTGTCATCTAATTCAATTTTTTTGCGAAGCTGTCGAATGTGGACATCTACAGTACGCGTTTCACCCATGTAATCGTATCCCCAAATAGATTCGAGAAGTTCATCTCTAGTAAAAACTCGATTAGGGGTTTTCATGAGCTTTTCAAGGAGCTCGAACTCTTTTAAGGTTAAAACAAGTTCAATTCCATCCTTAAAGATTTGATGCGTCTCAGTTCGAATAAACAATCCCTTGTCAGGAATCTGATCTGTCACAATAGGTGGTGCTTCTTTTGCTTTAGCTCTTCTCAATACAGATTTTACTCTTGAGATAAACTCTCTCGTCCTAAAAGGCTTCCCGATGTAATCATCCGCGCCCATTTCAAGGCCAATGACCGCATCAATTTCCTCATTTTTAGCAGTGAGCATAATCACTGGGAGTGTTGCATGCTCCGACTGTCTAATCTGTCTTAAAACTTCAATGCCGTCAATTCCTGGCAGCATAAGATCTAAGATGACGCCATCAAGTGCTTTTGAGTGAATGATTTCCAATGCTTGTTCACCCGTTTCAGCTTGTATCACATCATAACCATTACTTTCTAAATTATAACGCAGCAACTCTAATATGTGGATTTCATCATCCACAATCAACAATCGACTTTTCGACATATTCTACCTCTCCAATTTGGCTCATTAAATGAGACCTTATTATTTGTAATTAATCTTAGTGAGGTGATTCAACTTTATTGTACACGAACATTATTTTTTTGACAATCAATGAAATTCGGGTATTTATTTTTTGACATATTCTCAGGATTCGGTTGTTTTTTATTTCGATATCCTACATAATTAAACTATCTGTTTCACTTATTTGACAGGCATTATTTGGAGGCTTTATGATTTCACTTTCGTACAATAAGAACAAAGATTTTTACAAAATGCTTTTTACCATCTCGATTCCAATTGTGATCCAAAACTTAATTTCGTCTTCGCTCAACTTAGTTGACAACGTCATGGTTGGTCAACTTGGCGAGACCTTTATAGCTGCTACAGGACTTGCAAATCAGTTGTTTTTTATCATGACATTGATCTTATTTGGTGCCAATAGTGGCATCAGTATCTATATTGCACAATTTTGGGGAAAAAAGGAAACAGGAAAAATCAAATCGGTATTGTCACTTGGCATATTGTTTGGCGTCTGTATAACAACTGTTTTTACAATTATAGGAATTGTATTACCCAAACAAACCCTTGCGCTGATGTCAAAAGACGCCGATGTCGTCCTTTACGGAGCAAAATATCTACGGATTGTCAGCTCGAGCTTCATACTGACAGCGATTAGCTTCTCATTTAGTTTTTCAGCAAGAAGTGTTGGTCACCCAAAACTTCCAATGATTGCCTCAGTCATATCTTTATTGACCAATACGGTTCTCAACTATATTTTGATTTTTGGTAAGCTCGGTCTTCCTGCTATGGGTGTGGAAGGTGCAGCAATTGCAACCGTCATCGCAAGAGTTGTAGAACTCATCATCGTTTTAATGGGCATCTATCGCTCAATCCCTGTACTAGCAGTCAGCATCAAAGATTTCTTTAAAATTGATCAAGCTCTTGCCAAAATGGTGGGGAAAACAGCATTTCCCGTTATTGTGAACGAAGGATTTTGGTCATTAGGAATGACCGCTTATTCATTGGTATATGCACATATTGGTACAGATGCAATTGCCGCGGTTATGATTACCAATACCGTCAACAGTCTCTTTATGGTCGTTGGATTTGGACTTGGGAACGCTTCTTCTGTAATGCTTGGAAATACATTAGGTGCAGGAGATATTCCTCGAGCAATTGACTACAATAAAAAATTCCTAACACTGAGTATTTTGTTAGGAATCGTCATATGTGGTTTAATTAATTTAACAGCACCTTTAATCGTCCAATCGCTTTATCAACTAACGCCAGATTCCTATGCACTTACATTGAAAACTTTAAGAATTCTCGCGTTTTTTATGTCCTTTAAGTTTTATAATACCATTGTCATCATTGGTACTTTAAGGAGTGGTGGCGATACTTTGTTTTCTATGCTCCTGGAGATTTCTTGCGTTTGGCTGATTGGTGTTCCACTCGCTGCACTTGGTGCATTTGTTCTCAAATGGCCAGTCTATCTAGTCGTAGCGCTTGTCAACTTCGAAGAAGTCATCAAACTCTTCATTGGTCTACCTCGAATCATTAGCAATAAATGGGCTAAACGCTTGGTTTAAGAAGCCAAGTCATTTGCATACGAACACATTCCGCTTCACTCATATCAATGATGATATGCTCTGAGATTGCAGTTTCTGCAGTCTCTTTTATTTTTGCAGTCTCTTTTATTTTTGTCACTAATTGGACTTGTTCCCCTTGCAGAACTTCTTTTTTGAAACTGATCTTCATTTCAAATAGCGAATATTGATCCAAGAACTCTTTTGACAACGAATCTAGCGCCCATCTTACATAGGCAACATTGTTCACGTGTTGATTGACGTCAATATCCGAGTAGACCGTTTCACGTTTGGTTATATTTTCATAGACAATTGAATGATTGACATCTGAATCATTCTGAAAACTTTCAAATTCAATCTTTCCTGGTTTTTCTGCACTTTCAGAAACTTCGAATACGCGATTGAGTAATGAGGGTAAGTTGGATTGTTTTCTTGTGATTGGATTGACATATGCCCACTTGCTCATACCCTCTCCAATTACTGAACCTGACTCATTTTCAATCCAATATCGTCGGTAAGCGATAAATTTTCGAAAATAGGTAGGTTCTGTAATCAGTCGAATCATCTGAGCGCTTGTAACCATTTGATGCAGTTTTACATGCCATTCAAGAATCATCCATATTCCGTCAAGAACCCCGGGTTCAACAGTCGCGGTTTTTTCATCGAAATGCGTCGTCGAAATATCTTGTAAAAAGTTTAAAAGTGTCGTAGGTTTCAACATGGAGTGCTTATCTAAATCAAAATGATTGACCATATAGTTTTTCTCATAACGTTGCCCCATCTTTGTCTTCTCCTTGGTCGTCTAATATTTATCTTGATCCTATTATAGCATGAAATTCTTTTGAAACTTGATGAAAATTGTCATTGATAATTTATAAGGACTGTGGTATTATCTTTAAGAATAAAATAAAGCTTTTTAATTTGGTCCAGTGAGGCTAAAAAGAGAAGATTGCGATCTTCTCCCACAAACAACTTTTAAAGGGAGGTTTTTTTATGTCAACAAATAGCTATGCCGTTAACACATCGACTCTAAAAGATGCCAAGAATTTTGTCCTTGGTCTTCAACATCTCATCGCCATGTTTGGCGCAACTGTACTCGTTCCAATTCTTACAGGCTTCAACCCATCCGTCGCACTTTTCACAGCAGGTGTGGGAACGCTTGTTTTTCACTTCTGTACTGAATTTAAAGTACCTGTATTCTTAGGCTCTTCATTTGCATTTATTCCATTAATTATTCAAGTTCGAGACATGTATTCCGGCGATTTGACATATGCCCAAGGTGGTATTGTCGTTGCGGGATTTATTTATGTCCTTTTGTCCATTATTGTCAAAACAGTCGGCGTTCAAAAAATCACTAAATTCTTACCTGCTCACGTCGTGGGACCAATGATTATCGTCATAGGACTTAATCTTGTTCCAGTAGCGGTTGATATGGCGTCAACACACGTTCTCTTAGCATCTGTAACACTAGGCATTGCACTTTTGGTACATTTTTTAGGCAAAGGATTTATCAAGCAGCTATCCATCTTGATTGGCGTCGTAAGTGGGTATGCACTAGCTTCAACGATGCAATTAGTTGATTTTAGCGTCATACAAAAAGCTTCCATTGTATCTATTCCTGATTTTTCTTTACCAAAGTTTAGCTTTGAAGCCATCATCATTATTGCACCTGTTGTGTTAGCAGTGTTTATGGAACATGTAGGCGATATCACAACTAACGGAACGGTTGTTGGGAAAAATTTTGTTGAAAATCCTGGACTCAATAAAACCTTATTAGGCGATGGCCTTGCAACGATGATCGCTGGTTTTATGGGTGGACCTGCCAATACAACTTATGGTGAGAATACTGGTGTTCTGGCCATTACTAAGAATTATAACCCTGCAATCTTAAGACTCACGGCAGTCTTTGCGATCATATTAGGTCTTGTAGGTAAACTCGGAGCTGTTCTAACATCCATTCCAACAGCGGTCATGGGAGGCATTAGTTTAATGCTATTCACAATGATTTCACTGATTGGCGTTAAAAATATTCGCGATAACAAAGTTCAAATGACACCTGCTCATCTCATCGTCATGGCAAGTATCCTCATCATTGGATTGGCACCTTCTTACTTAAAAGCATTGCCACTCGCTCTACCGATTCCAGGTACATCTGTTACTTTATCTGGATTGAGCTTAGCTGCAATCGTAGGTGTTATTCTAAATACATTATTCACAACACTCAAGAAACAACACGCTTAATCCTCTACATTCAAGCTTGAATCCACACAAGCCAAAATAGATTTTCAGATAAAGTTACCTATAAACAGTCTGCTCAACACAAAATAATAGCGCCTAAGTAGCGGATACACATCATCCTCTATTTAGGCGCTTTCATATTATTTAGGTTCAGGGCATTCATGATCCAGTTCGCCGAGCACTTTATACAGCAGTCGATAGAGTTGAATACTTTCCTCTTGACTGAGATGAATGCAACTGCCAATCTTCTTGGGAATCTCTACAGCTACTTCTTTAAGCGTTTCCCCCTGTTCCGTAATGCTCACCACTAGATTTCGTTCATCTTCCTTTGAACGTTCTCGATGTATGTACCCTTTTGATTCTAGTTTTTTCAAAACAGGTGTCAACGTGCCCGAATCTAGGTAAATATGCTCGCCTAGTTCCTTCACATTTATGGTTTTTTTATCCCACATCACCATCATAGTAATATACTGTGTATAGGTCATATCCAGCTCATCGAGATACGGTTTGTATCGTCTCACGATTTCTTTTGAACAAGCGTATAACGGAAAACACAACTGATTTTCTAATTTTAACGCTTTATAATTATTCTCCATTTGATTATCCCTATTCAATGTATAGCAACACTTCGCTAACATTTCACCTTATTTCATATAATAAAATAAGTTTAACACACTTTATTTTTGGAATCAAATTAAACGTTGTGATTTATTCCAAAACGTTTCGCGGCATTCCAAACCTGAGTTTATCACACTGTATCTATGCGAGTTCTTTTGATTTTTCAAAGGCTTCACGCACAGCCTTTGATAGCTGATCCGTACAAGATGTCGGTCTTCTTCCGCATGTAATTCCCGCTAAGTTTTCTTCGATTTGATCCACTGTCCAGCCATCAAGTATTTTAACAAGTGCTTTCAAATTGCCGTTGCAACCACCTTCTAAAAATTCAATCTGTCGGACGGTATCACCCTCAAGTTGAAATTTAATCTTTCTTGCACATGTATTTTCCGTATGAAATAGGTATTCCATCCTCTACCTCGCTAACAAAGACTTGATTTTTTCATCAATTTTTTCTGGGGTGACTGTTGGTCCAAATCGATCCACTACGACTCCATTTTGATCCACTAAGAATTTTGTAAAGTTCCATTTAACCTTCTTGCCAAAGAGACCATTTTTTTCAGCTTTTAAATACGTAAATAGAGGATCTTCATGTTCGCCATTGACATCGACCTTTGAAAACATTTTAAAGGTAATGCCATATCGTGATTGACAAAAATCCTCGATTTCTTCCTCTGTTCCTGGCGCTTGATTTCCAAACTGATTACATGGAAAATCAAGTACTTCAAATCCTTGTGCTTGATATTTTTCATATAAATCTTGTAACCCTTCATATTGAGGTGTAAATCCACATCCTGTGGCAGTATTGACGATTAATAGTACTTTACCTCGATACGCATCTAAGCTGATCATTTGACCTGTAGCATCTTTCACATTAAGTTCATAAGTAGACATCACAAAACTCCTTTTTAATTTTATACAATCCAATCGCATTAAATGTTTACAATTGAATTGTACACAATCTATTTTGCGTTGTCAATGAAATCTTATCAATTCTTTATATTTTATTTTTTGCTTCATTGTAAATGTTGAGATGTCATTTGAATAATGGTTTGTACGACTTCTTCTATGTCAGAATCTGCTATGCCGCTATAAGAAAATACGACAATTTTTTGAAACGCATCTCCTTCGATTCTCTCTAAAACAATTCCACGCTTAAGACATTCCTCAACAACGTGTTTAAGCTGAACCGAATCATCAAAAGACAGCGTCACGTGTAAACCAGATCCTGTACCAATGAGCTTTATATAAGGCGATTCATACTTTTTAAAGGCTTCAATCAGCAATTGGTTTTTTCTTCCGTAAATTTTCTTAATACGCCGAATATGTCGTTCAAATGCCCCTTCAATCATAAAATTTTCAAGTGCCAATTGATCAATTTTAGAAACACTTTGAGAGTATCTTGCTAAAATGGGCGCAAATCGTTCGGTTAAGGTTTCTGGGATAATCATAAAGCTCATTCGCAGTGCAGGGACCAACAACTTAGAAAACGACCCAACATAAATAACGTTGTCTCCAGCACCTAAACCTTGAAGCGCAGGTACTGGATATCCTTCATATCTCAGTAGGCTATCGTAATCGTCTTCTATGATAGTTGCGTTGTTTTTTTCTGCCCAATCGATGAGTTGAAGTCTTTTCTTAATCGACATGACGCTTCCAGTTGGGTATTGATGAGATGGCGATACATAGACTAGTTTTGCCTGACTTTTTTCTAACCGATGCATCTGAATCCCATCTTTTTCAACAGGTATTTTTTCCATCTGATAACCATAATCTTCAAACACGACCATCCCCTTTGAAAATCCTGGATATTCAAATCCAATGATCGGTTGATCACATTTAAAAGCTGTCGCAATCAAACCAAACAAATACTGAATACCCGCACCGATGATAATCTGTTCTGGTTTACATACACCACCTCGCGACTGATGCACAAAACTAGCGATTTCTCGTCTTAAACCATACTCGCCTCTTACATCGCCATAACTCAAAAGCGCGTGTGTTTCATATTCAAGTACGCGATTTACCGCTTTTTTCCAATCATTAAAGTTAAACGCACTTTCAACTGCACCGTCAGAGTTGTAAATTTTAGCAATTTCAGGAGGTCGCTGCGGTGTGTAGTTTTCAGGCATACGCTTAAATTGCCCCAACTCAATTGCGTTAAAATTCAATACATAGTAGCCACTTTTATTTTTACTTTCGATATAGCCCTCAACCAATAGCTGGCTATAGGCATTTTCAATCGTCGCTTTGCTGACATTCAGCATTTTCGACGTGGCGCGAACAGAAGGTAATTTTTCTTCACTTTTGATATGTCCCGTTTCAATTTCACTTTTTATGTAGTCATATAATTGTCTGTATTTAGGTACCCCATTCTGTTTAAAATCAATGACAAAGCCGATCATATAAAGACTCCTTCCGCTTAAAACTGACCCTATAGTTTATTCCAATTCTGTATCTGTTGATAATGTCAATTATATCGTATGCTATGGATGTATTCAAGAAAAGTGGAGGAAGTCATGAAGAATAATTCTAAATTATTGGTTTACACTGCATTAATGGCAGCTTTTGTATTTTTAACGACGTATATGATTCAAATTCCCATTCCATTTACAAATGGTTACATTCACATGGGAGATATGAGTATTTTTATTGCGGGTATCCTCTTAGGACCTCTTTATGGTGGCGCTGCTGCTGGTATTGGTTCAGCGATGGCAGATTTTCTCGGCGGTTATGGTCAATGGATTATTCCTACGCTCATTATTAAAACCATCATGGGCATGCTCATCGGATATTTTGCAAAACCATCTACAAACACAAAACCATATGTCGCAGGAACACTTGTTATTTGGGTAAGTTCATTGATTGGATTTGTTTATGCGATTAGTCAATCCAGTGTGGATTTTTTGAAAACTGAAGTAGAAGAAGTTGCAAAAGCAACTGATGCGCTTGCCTTTATTTCTCAAGTAAAAACACAATTACTCGTGGTAACAATTGGATTACCAATCCTTCTTGTATTGCTTTGGATGATTAAAAAGAAATATCACGTGACCTTCAATCAATTAGTGGGAATGGTCATTTCAGGGATCTGGATGGTTATGGGGTATTACGTAGCTTCAGCCTTGATTTACGGTAGCTGGATTGCTCCAATTTTCTCAATTCCTTGGAATATCGTTCAGTTCTCAATTGGAGCTGTGTTAGCCTTTTTAGTGCTCGCATCACTAAGTAAGACAAACGTCCTTCAAAAGACGCTTTTAGTTGCAAAAAAATAATATTTTGTACATGCACAGTTCATCCTCTGCATTTACAGGATTTTCACCGTTTTTATGATTGAACAAAGCGCATGGAACAGTTGTCTCATGCGCTTTTTTTTGATATATTTAAACTAAATTATACGAGGAGTTTATGATGGAAAAAATACTCATAGTTGAAGATGAACTCAAAATTGCCAGAATTATTGATTTGCAATTGAAATATGCAGGATACGAGACTGAACTTGCCTACAACGGTGCAGAAGCAATTGAAAAAGCCAATCGCCATTCGTTTGACTTAATTCTACTCGATGTGATGATGCCTGTTATGGACGGTTTAACAGCTTGTAATGCCATAAAAAAACTCCATCCAGACGTTAAAATCATTATGCTCACGGCCAAGGACGACATGCAAGATGTGATCAATGGACTCGATTCAGGCGCTGATGATTATGTCACAAAACCCTTTAAAGTTGAAGAACTTCTAGCGAGAATTCGCGCAAATATTCGCAAAAAAGTGATTCAGGCAACATCTGACGATATTCTCATTGTCGAAGATGTTTTGATGGATTTACTCAAGTATGAAGTCACTAGAAATGGCAAAATAGTTGAACTTTCCAAAACTGAATTCGATTTATTAAGACACCTCTTTGTCAATCGAGGCATCGTTCTAACGCGCGAACAAATCCTCAATAAAGTCTGGGGATACGATTATTATGGCAATTTAAATATCGTTGACGTATATATTAAATACTTGCGAGATAAAATTGACCGTGACTATGAGAAAAAAATCATTCACACCATTCGAGGACGTGGTTACATTGTGCGATAATAAATGGCGAAAAAAACTATATGGATATTTTCATCATATGAAACTGAGTTCGCGTATTACACTTTCAAACATTGTGCTCTATACACTCTTAATTGCCGTGACCATGCACTTCGTTTCAATATTTACGAGCCAGTTTCTCTTTATGAAAAATCGTGAAGATCTCATGACGAAGAAAGATCAAATTGAAGATATGCTTGAAGACGAACAAGCATCCCTTAAAATAACCCCAAAAGCATTGCGTTTCCATGCAATTAACGAAAAACTCAAGCAATACTACATCGTGGATAATTATCAAACTATGATTTTAGTATTTGACTCCCTTGGGAGCAATTCGTATTCGCTGAATAAGGAAATGTTTGATTCTCTCTTTTTATCTGAATATAAAATCAGCCCCAAAAACATTGAATTTCAAGTGATTCATCACGAAGATCCAGAACTTAATTTAGAGCGATTAAACATCAATGTCTTCAGTTACGTCAACGCCAATGAAAAAATCAAGTTTTCGAATGCAACACTGAAAATTCCATGTCGCTTTGCAGAGTCTTTTATTGAGCAAACGAAATTTCTCGGCAATAAAATGATGTATACAAGCGTCCGATACGATTCATCCGACGGCTATTCAGCGTATGTTTTGATATTTCTAGATCCCGAAATTGAAAAGAGTTTTCTTTTAAGTTTAAATTCTGCGCTGATCATTTCCTCAGTTTTAGGTATTTTGTTTTTGACTCTATTTGGTCGCCTTTTTACTCGGCGTGCATTAAGACCTCTGGTGGATTTGTCCCATGAAGCACAAAAAATTGACAATGCCGTTTTAAGTTATCGTATTCCGTCCAATCAAACCAATGACGAAGTGGATACCCTCATTAAAAGTTTGAACTTGATGCTACAAAACTTAGAACAATCTTTTGATTATCAAAAGCGTTTTGTTTCAGATGCATCACACGAATTGAGAATTCCACTGACGATTGTTTTAGGCTATATCGATTTGTTAAAAACAATGGGTTATGACGATGAGGCCCTTTTAAAAGAATCTCTTGATTCAATTGAATCAGAAGCCATTAATATGAAAAATCTCGTTGAGAAACTTCTTCTCATTGCAAGACTTGAAAACAATCGCATTACTCTGAATATGGAAAGTATTCAAATGGTTGATTTCTTTGATAAAATTGCACAAGAATGCCACAAATTGTATCCGGATTATCATTTTGAATACGCACTTGATTACAAAGAGAGCATTTACTCGGATTACGAACTCTTAACTCAAGTCATACGCGCACTCAGTGAAAATGCTGTGAAGTATTCTAAACCCAACACCACCATTACATTTTCAACTCGAATAGAACGCCAATACGTCGAGATTTCGGTTAAAGATCAAGGGGTCGGTATAAAAAAAGAAGATATTCCAAAACTGACCAACCGCTTCTATCGCCTCTCTGAGGATCGCAACCGAAAAACAGGTGGTGCTGGCCTTGGACTCTCGATAACAGATTCACTTGTTAAAGCACTTGGTGGCTTTATGCGTATTGAAAGCGACTTGGGAAAGGGCACTCATATTCTTCTTTATTTTCCACTTGTGGACAAACACACTTATTTCAGGCAACAACTTTAATCTAAACACTCATACACGCTAAAAAGGGAGCTTCTCATCTGTTGAGAAACTCCCTTTGTTTATTGATTACTTGTTTTTATAATGTTCCACGAGTTTTTCAAGAGCTGGCAACGAACGTTCAATCATAGCCATATCCACGCAATAAGACATTCTAAAGTATCCTGGATAACCAAATCCGCTTCCAGGTACAAGTAATAAGTTGAATTTTTTCGCTTCCATTACAAATGCGACATCGTCTTCTTCGAGTGCTTTTGGGAACAAATAGAATGCACCTTTTGGTTCCACCATTTCAAATCCTAAAGCTTTCAATTTTGAATACAGCACATTTCGTCTGATTTCATAAAGAGAGATGTCAATCGTTTCATCAAGTGAATCCGCGATTACTTTTTGCCAAATAGCTGGTGCATTGACAAAACCCAGTGTGCGATTCGCAAATGCCAAGCCGCCCATAAAAAGTTCCACATCTTCAAATGTACTATTAATTGCAATATAACCAATTCTTTCACCAGCAAGTCCCAATGATTTTGAGAACGAATTGATCATCACTGCATGGTGATAAAAATTAAGGATATTAGGTACTTTAGCATCACCATATATCAAGACTTTGTAAGGTTCATCAGAAATTAAATAAATCTCTCTTCCAAACTCTTTCTCTTTACGTGCTAAAATTTCGCCCATTCCCTTAAGTGTCTGCTCTGAGTAAATAACCCCTGTTGGATTATTTGGCGAATTGATGATGACAACACGCGTTTTATCCGTGATTTGTTCTTCAAAAGTAGTCAAATCAGGCTCAAATGTTTTTTCATCTGTTTTGATGATTTTAGGAATGCCATTATTGTTATTGATATAAAAGAGATACTCTGCAAAGTAAGGGGCAAAAATAACCACTTCATCTCCACGATCAAGAACGGTTCTTAAAAAGACATTGATACCACCCGCAGCGCCAACTGTCATGAGAATATGTTCATGTGTCAGTGGTTTTTGAGCATCTTTATTAATATACTCTGCTACCTTTTGACGGACATCTTTGTAACCTGCGTTGTCCATATAACGGTGGGATCCTTCAAAATCTCCATTAACAAGTTCTTTCAATTTATCAGTTACTGATTTTGGTGGTTCAAAATAAGGATTACCTAAACTATAATCATAGACATTATCTTCACCAAATTGCTCTTTTAGTTTGCCACCTTCAACAAACATCCGTCTAATCCATGAAGCGTTTTTTAAGCCTTCACTGATTTCTTTTGATATCATACTTGCGCCTCCTAAAATATTCTCCAGACCTATTATATCACAAATGCAAATTATTTTGTAAAGATTAAAATTTTTTTAGAAATCCAACTTCAAATTGACAATTTTCATAAGAATCAGTAAAATAAAGGTGTTATAGGTGCCATTTATTTGGAGAATAGGGAATTAGGTTAAAATCCTAAGCGAACCCATCACTGTAAAACGGAGTATTTGCATTTGCCACTGGGAAACTGGGAAGGCGCAAATTACGAAGATGTTAAGCCAGGAGACCTGCCTATGATCGAACGAATGGATGACGGCAAAACCCATTACCCCTAGGGGTAATGGGTTTTATTTTATTTAAAGGCTAATTTTAATTAGGAGGGCTTATGTTTCAACCATCATTAAAAACAATTCAACCCCTTGACGAGACGACGATGCAACAAGCGCGTTGTCGTATTGATCAACTGGTTAAACCGCAAGGTTCACTCGGTCAAATTGAAGAAGTCGCTATTAAACTTGCAGGAATTTATGGGACGATTGAACCCAAAATCGAGAAAAAAGCACTGATTGTGATGTGTGCAGATAATGGCGTTTGCGAAGAAAATATTGCCTCTGCCCCACAAATCGTGACCTTGGTTCAAGCCATCAATATCGCAAAAGGTATCACTGGGGTCGGTGCATTTGCAAAATTGACACAGACAACGGTCTATCCTGTGGATATCGGTATCAACACACCTGACTCGCATCCATTACTCATCAATCATAAAATCATGCCCGGTACACACAATATATCAAAGACACATGCCATGTCTCGAGATCAAGTGATTCAGGCCATTCAGGTTGGTATTAACATGGTAGGGCGTGCGGTTCAAGAAGGACACAATGTCATCGCAACTGGTGAAATGGGCATTGGAAATACAAGTACCTCCACTGCGATTTTATCCATTTTATCTGGAAAAGATCCCGATGAACTCACTGGCGTTGGTGCAAACTTTCCAGTAGAAAAATTATCTCACAAAGCAGCTGTCATCAAACGCTCTTTAACTTGCAAATCCTTTGATACCTCTGACCCTATCGATATTCTCTCTGCAGTTGGCGGTCTGGATATTGCTGGAATCACGGGAATCATGCTGGGTGGAGCACTCTACCGGGTACCCGTAATTATCGATGGGTATATTTCCACCGTTTCGGCACTATTGGCTGAAAAAATCTGTCCAAGCTGTAAATCGTTCTTATTTCCTTCACACGCATCGCTTGAAAAAAGCGCCGCTCTTGCTACAGAACTCTTGGGTATGAAGCCGTTTTTCAACCTCGAACTTCGATTAGGCGAAGGAAGTGGTGCAGTTTTGGCCTTTAACATTCTCGAAGCTGCCTGTGCCATGATCAACGACATGATTACGTTTGAAGAAGCTGGAATCGCAGTTGTATAATTTTATAAACACTTTTGATTGAAATGTACCTTTTTCCTTTTAGAATCATTCATTTCGCGTTATAATTAGAAAAGAAAGAAATACTAGGAGGGAAAATATGACATATATTTTAGGTCATCGAGGTGCCAAAGCCTACTATGCAGAAAATACACTCTTATCGTTTGAAAATGCCATTAACCAAGGCGCAGACGGTATTGAACTCGATATCCATTATTCAAAAGACGGTCAAATCATGGTATTTCATGACTTTACATTAGATAGAATGTGTGGCGTAAAAGGTGCCATTTACGAGAAGACTGCAAAAGAGCTTAAAGATTGCCGTGTTCATTACAAAAATCAATCCGAAGAAATTCCGACACTCGAAGAAGTCCTCATGCTCCTGACGGCACTTCAAGAAAAATTCAATAAAAAACTGCTGTTAAACGTAGAGTTTAAAGCAGGGAGTGATTTTTATCCAAACATTGAACAACGCACTTTAGACCTTTGCTATCGTTATCTACCATCGTCTCAACTGATCTTTTCATCATTTGACCATTACGCGCTAAAGCGCATAAAAGAAATAGATTCAGAGGCTCAAATCGGTTTATTAACCACATGCGCTATGGTGGATCCTTGGGAATATATTCAAAAATTAAAAGCGAACTTTTATCACCCCAATCATTTGACCCTAACTCAATCAAAACTAGATGAATACACTTCACACCAAATCAAATTAAATCCTTACACTGTCAATGATCCAAACTATGCAAAACTTTTTATTAAAAACCACTGTCATGCTATCATCACAGATACACCTGATGTCATGATCGCTATACGACGTGATATTGAACAGTCTTCATCAGACACGGGCATCCAATAGGTTGCCCTTTTTTTCTGGAGACGATTGATAATGTGAAGGTGCAGGTGTTTTTGACGCTGTTACAGTTGTCGTCACGCCACCACTCGCATACGTTCTTCCGCATTCAGGACAGATATCTGAAAATATTTTTACATTTTGAGAGACAACTTCTCTATTTTCAGCCTGAGCGCTGGCTCTTTCATTGGATACGTGCTCTTGTTCATGAGAAGAAACCGCAGAAAAAGAAGCCTCTGGCGATATATTGGCAGGTGTCTTAAAGGATACACCAGGGTCGTCAGAACCGTCTACGTATCGTCTTGAACTACAAGTTGCACACTCCATAAATCCCATTTGCTTCATGCGCTTTTCACCATATATATCGGTCAATGTCGCTAGTCGATCCTCAGGCGCAACAATTTTTACTTCTTGAGGATTTGAATTTCCTAAAGAAACACCACTAGAACCGATAGTGGTCTGACTTGGACCATCAGATTTAACAGGTGACGATTGCCCCGTATAAGTAGGTGGATTCAGTTGTGGTTGAATACGTTCCATAGAGAACCTCAATTCTAAACTGTCATGAGACAAATGATTTCATTAAAACTTTAGATGACACGAACAACACTTATTTAATCTATATACCCAAAATTTCAAATTTTAAGAGGTGAATATGCATATTGTTTTCGAAAATGAACATTTTATTGTTGTTGAAAAACAACCGAATGTTCCTACAGTGCCCGATCAAACGCGCTCACTGAGTCTGTACGACTCGCTCAAAGATTATTATGAGTTTAAACTTGGGAAACCACTCCACTATCTGGGAATTGTTCATCGCCTCGACCGTCATACTGGTGGACTCGTCGTATTTAGTCGACACGAAAAAGCCACAATTAAACTCAATCAACTCTTTGCTTCACATCAATTAACAAAAAAATACATCGCACGTGTTGAAGGAAAACTTGAGACTCGTCACGATACGTGGACTGATTATTTGACTGTTGATAAAAAACTCAACAAGAGTTTTATTTCCACAGAAAGTGATTTACAAGCAAAACGCGCTGAACTGAGTTATAGTGTCCAAAGAGAAAAGGACACGCCACATGGCATCATAACTGACGTTGAGGTTGAACTTAAAACTGGACGTCAACATCAAATCAGAACGCAATTTGCTCATAGAGGCCATCCGATTCTTGGCGATGATAAATATGGCGCTACTTATATTGTAAATACGCGACAATCGATGACCCTTTGGTCTTCATATCTGTCATTTAAACTATTTGGAAAAAACTACTCGTTTACATCCACACCACCCGAAAAGGATTTATGGATACTTTAACAGATCTATAGATACTTTATCAGATTTATCAACTCAATAAAGGATTTTTTCATCCAAAAAAAGGACTCGTCACTTTTAGCTGACAAGTCCTTTACTTGAATGATGTACTTACTTAACTTTTACAATCCAACCTTCTGGTGCTTCAATTTCCCCAAATTGCATACCAACAAGTGTCTCGTAAAGTTTTCTTGTAACTGGGCCTACCTCAGTTTCACTATGGAACACATGTAAGTGTCCTTTGTACTCGATTCCACCAATCGGTGTAATCACTGCAGCAGTTCCACATGCACCCGCTTCAACAAATTCACTTAAATTGTCGACTCTGCAATCGCGTTCCTCAACAGTTAAGTGTAAATAGTGTTCAGCAATGTGCATCAATGAATACTTCGTAATACTCGGTAAAATAGAAGGTGACATTGGCGTCACAAACTTTTGATCCGCAGTTATGCCGAAAAAGTTCGCCGCACCCACTTCTTCAATTTTACTATGTGTTGCTGGGTCCAAATAAATACAGTCTGCAAAACCTCTTGCTTTTGCTTCGCTGTGTGGTAGTAAACTACCTGCATAATTGCCCCCAACTTTAGCGGCGCCTGTACCATACGGTGCAGCTCGATCCATATCTGAAATCGTAAAGTTAACCGGAGCCAAACCACCCTTGAAGTAAGGGCCTACTGGCACTGCAAATACACCAAATAAGTACTCTGGTGCTGCTTTTACGCCGACATTATCGCCAACGCCGATTACATATGGTCTCAAATAAAGTGTTGCACCTGTTCCATAAGGCGGTACCCAACGGTCATTTGCCTTAACAACTTGAATACATGCATCGATAAATTTTTCGATTGGTACTTCTGGCATTAATACACGACGACAGCTTCGATTAATTCTCTTCGCATTTTCATCTGGTCTAAATAACTGTACGTCTCCATTTGGAGTTCTATACGCCTTTAAACCTTCAAAACACTGTTGTCCATAATGGATTGCTGTAGATCCTTCGGAGATTGTAATGGTATTTTCCGTTACAAGTTTTCCTTCATCCCAACTTCCATCTTTCCACATCGAAATATAACGTAAATCTGTTTTCGTGTAACTAAAGCTCAATTTTGACCAATCTAATGAAATGCTATCACTCATTTTCTAAAAGCCCCTTTCGATAGTATGCTCCAGAAAAAGGTTACCCACACATATTATAATATGGAACGCTTAAAATTTCTATTATATTTACGTAAAGGCGTACTTACTTATTACGTTTTATTCACCAACACTTTTTCTACGACTTAATCTTCTCATTAAACGATCGTTTAATCCACATGCAATGTCGTTTTCAGCGTCATTCTCACGATTGAAGGCTCGTCTGAGTAGTGTGTTACCTCATTGAGTTTCACCCACTTCACATCATGCGATTCGTCGCTCACGGATAAGTCTTGATTTCCTAGTACTCTTAATAAAAATCGTACATCATAATGTAGGTGCGAAGGGACGTCTCCTCTTGCAGGGATTTCATGTACATCCACGTCAAAAATACCTGGTGTAACAAAGACCAAATGTTGGAGTCCGGATTCTTCTTGAGCTTCACGAAGAGCAGAAGCTTCTATACTTTCTCCAATTTCAGTATGTCCTCCTAATTGGAGCCATCGATTGAGTTTTTTATGATGTGTCAAGATAACCGAATCATTGGACTCATTTAAAATCCATGCAGACGCTGTTATATGCCCGTCTAAACAGGTATTCCCAAATGGACACTTTTCAGTTTCTAAAAAATGTTTAATATCAAGTGCAGCTTCTAGATGATAATACAAATGCATCTTTTCACGATTCAACTGTTTAAATGCAATTGCCTCTTCAATATAACGTTCAATGAGTTCAAGTAAATGTTCAGAATGTGCCATTTGATTTTTTTCCATATTGTCCTCCCAAATAAAAAAGGGTGTATGCACACCCTAATACGTTGGATTATCAATCAGTAGTTCCTGAAGAAAAGGCGTAACCGATTCAATCTCGATTTCTTCTAATCGGCACCATTTAGTACAAACCAACTCTTCATCGTCTTGCTTTGGCGTTAAGTGCTTCATATCCTTCACTTCAATTTTAAAGATGAATCCAACATGGTGCAAGGTAACTTTTCCCATTACTTCATCTGTATAATTTACAACCACTGCATCTGACTTCATAAAAGTTTGATGTTTAATTTCAAGCCCTGTTTCTTCAAGGATTTCTCTAATTAACGTCGTTTCTGGTTCTTCTCCAAACTCGATCTTTCCTCCGGGCAAATCCCATAAACCTTTATAAGCGCCATTGTTTTTTTGCACCAGTAAAAGTTGATCGCCTTTAGTGATCATTCCATAAACCGAAAATTGCTGAAGCCTCTGAACCATAAAAACCTCTCCTATTTGTTTTGGTATTATCTCCGTTAGCTTCTCATTTATTCACTTTTAAACGAGAGTCTTATAATACCTCTCTAAATATTTTACCCAATCTTTGAATGCCTTCAACTATTTTTTCTTCAGACATGTTCGAAAAATTAAGTCTCATGTAATTCTCTTGACCGCCATTTGGAAAAAATGAACCTCCTGGCACAAAAGCCACTTTGTTTTCAATTGCTTTAACGAGAATTTCACGTGTATCCACTTGTTTCGGAAGTTCAACCCAAGCAAACAATCCACCACTTGGAATGATGAGATTTGCTGACTTCGGAAACTCCTGACGAACAGTCTCAACCATTAAATCTCTTCTCTTTTTATAAACAACTTTTATCGATTCAATATGCGCATCAAAATCATATAGATCGAGATACATATTAAGTTCACGTTGACTCATAGAGCTCGCTTGTAAGTCCGCACCTTGTTTCACGATGATATATTTATTCAGAACTTCTGGAGAAGCTAATACCCAGCCAATTCTAAGCCCTGGGGAGAAAGTTTTCGAAAAAGTTCCCAAGTAAATGACACGGCCTTCTGTATCATACGATTTAATCGTTCCAATCGTTCTACCTTCAAATCGAAGTTCTCCATACGGGTTGTCTTCAATAATCATGACATCATATCGATTGGCAATTTCAACAAGTTGTCTTCTTCTTTCATCTGACCAAGTTCGACCAGATGGGTTCTGAAAATCAGGAATCACATATATAAATTTCACATTTGGAGTCGTCTGAATCATCTCTTCAAGATGAGACATGACCATGCCATCTGCATCTGTCTGGATTTCTTTGAATTGACATTCATAAGCTCTAAACGCATTAATTGCGCCTAGGTAACTTGGACTTTCACATAGAACATAATCACCTGGATTGATAAAAATCTTCCCGGTAAAATCTAACCCTTGCTGAGAACCATTTGTAATGAGAATATCTTCCTTAACCGCTTCAACACCAACGCGTTTCATTCTTTCAGCGATTTTTACTCTTAAGGGGTCGTATCCCTCTGTCGTACTATATTGCAATGCTTCACAACCCATATCACATAGTACTTTTTGTGAAACTACCTTCATCGCCTCGATTGGAAATAATTCCGGCGCGGGTAATCCGCCTGCAAATGAAATAATATCCGGTCTTTGAGTAAGTTTTAGAATTTCTCTGATCTCAGATGCTTTAGCTTGATTGATTCTTTCCGAATACAGATGTTCCATGATTTATCCTCCTAAAATGTAACGCTTTGCTTATGCAAAGAAGTTCTTTGACATTTCTTCAAGGAATAAACGCGTATGTTCTTCTGTCTGAGTTCTTGCTTCTTGCGCATCGCGGTTTTTAATAGCACCTGCAATGCTTTTAAACGAATCAATAAGTCCATCATATTGCTGAATCACATAATGTATGGATTGTAAAAAGCGCGCGGTTTTCGTATTGAGCATATCCAGCGTTTCAATTAGAATGTCGTTACGTGAAGCACGTCTAATGATTTCGTGAAACAATTGGTCATCTTGAATACACAGTTTATAATCCTTGACTAAGTCATAGGTGGAGAATCGGTCGATAATTTGAAATAGCATCTCAATCTCTTCTTCTGATGCACGTTTTGCTGCGAGTTCAGCTGCAAAGGCTTCTAAGTTTTTCTTCACTTCGTAAGCACTTTTGACTGTCGCAATATCGATTTGTGTCACAAACGTTCCTACACGTGGTCTAAACTCAACCAAATCAATTTGTGTCAATTTGATTAAAGCCTCTCTCACTGGCGTTCTGCTCACACCGAATTCAAAACTGAGATCTTTTTCAATAATTGGATCGCCAGGTTTCATCTCAAGCTCAATAATTCTTCTTTTTAGTTCCTCGTAAATTAAGGGTTTTGATTGTTTAATCATACACATCCTCATGTCAGTAGAATTTATATTTTCCCTATATTATACACGAAACCCATCATGAAACCAATAGCAACAATTCAACGTAGATTCTCTATGAAATGTCAGCTGATATATCAGCTATATATTTAGACTATCACTTTTTGCTATGGTTCACAATATTTTAGCTAAATGTATACAATATTCTTATAAAAACCTTTATTGATTTAATGCACCTTATGGTATAAAACGTAACTTTTGGGTAAATCTTCATTAATGACCAAACCAAATGTCACATTCTCTTTTCGCACTTTCAGGCGAATCTGAGCCATGTACGCAGTTTTCAGTTTTAGAAGCTGCATATTGCCCTCTTATTGATCCAGTTTCCGCCTTTAACGGATCGGTGGCGCCATGAATTTTGCGAATCACTTCAATTGACTGCTCACCTTCGATCATCACGACCACCATAGGTCCAGATTTCATAAAAGTAACAAGCGATGGATAAAATGCCTTATCCACATGTTCCGCATAGTGTTTTTCTAGAATTTCATCTGTCGCCATCAACATTTTCATCGCTGAAATTGTCAGACCTTTTTCTTCATACTTTTGGATAATGTGTCCAACAAGTTTACGACTCACTGCATCTGGTTTAATAATGACGAGTGTTTTTTCCATTCCAAGCCTCCATTGAGATTGACATAAAAATAAATATTGATTATTTGTATTGATTTTAACAAACTACGATTAACAAATTATGATTAACACATCACTATCAAAAATAATTATAAATACGATTGTCAACCTGAGGATATTTAAGGTTGACAATAGACAAAACCATCCTGTATACTACTCATGAAACGTGTTCTTTGTATTATAAATCATGAATTATTTAGGAGAATCCATATGAAAATGAAGACGAAATCAATGATATTAGCAAGTATGTTTGCTGCAATTACAGCTGTTATGGGTGTTTTACCTGCCATCCCCCTTCCATTCTCTCCAGTGCCCATCACGCTTCAGATGTTAGGCGTTTTGCTATCTGGTGCAATTTTGGGCGGTGGTCTCGGTTTTGTTTCGATTGTGATTTATTTGTTATTGGGACTTGTGGGACTTCCAATATTTGCTGGAGGCGCTTCAGGACCGGGTGTTTTTACAGGTCCAACCGGGGGTTACCTTCTTGCATTTCCTATCGCTGCATTTATAATGGGTTACTTTGTGAAGCGTGCAGAATCTAACAAAAAATTGTTTTTTGTTTACAATGCTTTTGCCTTGATTTTACCAATTGCAATCGTCTATATCATCGGGACAATACAATTGGCTCTCGTACTGGATTTTTCCATGTCAAAAGCTTTTTTAGTAGGAAGTCTTCCATATATCCCTCTTGATTTACTAAAAGCTGCAATTGCTTTGTCTATTGCTTACCCAACTAGACGACGTTTAAATAAACTTTTATAAATTTCCTAAACTATAAAAAAGTTCAAGGTGCGAGTTGTCTCCATTCCTTGAACTTTTTTTATTTGATTCCCTATTTCCATTGTTCTTGTTTTATAGTCGTGGGACTGTGATTATAAACTTAAATTTTTACTTAAATTCTGAGCTGCGTGCTGATAGTACTGTTTGAGTCTTGGCGTATCTGCTAATTTTGAAAGTTCTATGGTCAACTCTGCAATCATCAAATTCCCGCCAACTGTTTCTCTCAACTCATGGATAATTGCCTCAGTTAACTTCGGTTGTGACAAGACTTTCGCAATTGTCCATCGATCTTCTGCCAGCCCTTTGAACTCACTAGGGACATATCTTATCATACGCTCCATGTTCTGAATTCTTATTAGCTCTTTCTGCAACTGCCACAAATAACTTTCCTTCCAGAACTCAAGATCTTTCGAAGCATTTAGAGCATTTAATTCATCCCATAATCCCACTCTTTCACCAGAATAATACCGATTCAAAAGATTTAAAAAGACTAAATAAGCATCATTATTTACCACTATTCGACTTGCTTTATATCGATTGACTTCTTCTCGATAAGCCTGTATATCCGTACAAACATACAAATAGCGTAAACAGCGATAGAATTGTCGTCTCATTTCTCTTTTTTCAATCACGATAAATGAAATAAGAGAAAATATCATTAGAATCAGACCAACTAAAGGTCGATTAAATGCCATCTGTAAGAGCGAAATGATGAGTAAGGTCAATAAATACATCCACTTTGTTCGTCGTTTCATGTTAATTTCCTAATATCTCTGTCTCTCTCAATTTAATTTCTTTAATCACTTCGCTATAAGGTTTTGTAAAATCAGTATACTTTCCAATCACTGCATTAAGTAAATAATGCGTGTCTAAAATATCAATATCATAAATCATGCATCGCGTTGCAGTCAATAAAAATCGATCCATCTTAGGTGCATTTTTCATAAGTTTTCGATATAAATACTCTGAAATTTTCTTATCGTGAACATCCAATAGCGAATAATACAGCCTCAAATCTTTATTATCATACTGTTTAAAAATAATTTCACGAACTTTTTCACTTCCAAGATCGTTTTTGATTTGGCGAAGTGCCAATAGGTCATATTTCATTTGACGGAAAGTCATATCATAATTTTTGTATTTAATATTAATTTCATGCTCGCCTTCAAGTGAAAACTCATTGCGTTCACCAAAAATTCTTTGGTGGTTATTTTTTAAGAACTCATCTCCTAATAACGAAATGAGATAACTGATGATCGCATTGGTCTCGATACCTTTTTGAATCATCAATGCACCAGAACCCAATATCACTATTTTTGCATAATAAACGTCGCTTTCGTCAAAGTTATACGCATAGCATTCAATAATATCTGAAATAACTTCTGTAGAAATTTCTGATGCTAACAACGAGATGAACAAGTGAAATGTCTTATCCATGTTATAAATTGGCGATTCAGTAATTGCATCAATATTTTTACCCTTTGCAATATCATTGGCTTTGCTTACTAACTTAATATAATTGATCAATTTGAACTTATCCGTAATCGGTAATTTGTTAATGCGTGATAATTCAAAAGAATTTTCAAAGTATTCTGTAATATGATCATATTTACCAATCATGTTAACCTCCAGTATTCATTCGCATATTTTGTCTGAATCTTCATAACATTTAGCAAACTCATCATTTCAACATATGCGTGGATATTTATGCACTGATAAAAAGGTTTAAATCTCCCTTTCTTTTGTCATGTTGAAATAAAAAATTCCCCCTCATTATTATTATAACATGTGCTTTTGTAAATTCTACCTTAAATCTATCAAAAAAGTTGTTTTTCATTCTTTTAGGGTACATAATGTAAATAACCACACTAATTTAAGGAGGATTTATGCTAAAAATATACACACGAACTGGCGATAGCGGAGAGACTAGTTTATATGACGGCGCAAGAGTACCAAAAGATTCAATACGTGTTGAAAGTTATGGAACAATTGATGAACTCAATTCTTCTTTAGGGTTAGCAAGACAATTTAGTCAAGACGATGAAATTACCGAAATTATACTAAAAATGCAACGTGCACTCTTCAATGTAGCTGGCGAACTCGCTACTACTGTCGGAGAAAATTTTCCCGAGAAAATCATGCAGTCCGATGTCGATTGGCTCGAGCATGTCATTGACTCTTATTTAGAAAAAATCGGGAAAGAAGATGCCTCTAAATTTATCATTCCCGGAAGTAATTTGTTAAGTGCTGCTCTTCATGTATCTCGGTCAATCTGCAGACGTGCAGAAAGACGTGTTCTTACACTTCATGAAGAAACCCAAATTAGACCGATTCTCATTAAATATATTAACCGTTTTTCAGATGCGCTCTATGCCATGGCTCGCTATTCTGAAACGGAACGCATTTTTGTAGATTTTAAAAAATAATACGCTCACCAACTGACGAAAGGAGCTTGTATGGAACGTTTAAAGGGTTTGCTCTTTGGCGCTTTCGTCGGCGATGCGTATGCCTTAAGTTACAACGGAATTTATGATAAAGAAAAACTCATACAAGATAGGAATCTGAAAGAAACATACAGATTACCCATTAAAAACAGCTTAAACTATGGCAAAATAAAAGGAGATTTTACTCATATTGGTGATCAAAGTTTATTGCTTTTGAAAAGTATTGCTTCTGAAAATACGTTTTCAATCAATGCTTTTAAACTTCACTGGATCACCCATATGCGTAATTACGAGGGGTATATCGACAACGCCACAAAAGAATCATTGAGCCTACTAGACAGCGGCACTAAAAAAGGGTCGTCTTCTGATGATCTAGGTGGATTAGCTCGTATCGCACCACTCATTTTTTATCATTGTAGTGATTTAGAGTTACCTAAATATATTGAACTTCAAACACGTTTGACACATAACAACGAATTTTTAATTCAGCTATGTGCCATTGTCAAAGACTTAGTATTCGAAGTACTTGATGGTAAATCATTGACGGAAGCAATTGAGTACCTTGCACAAAAGTATTCAATCATCGCCACTGTCTATAAGCGTTTGTTAACTCGCATGAATGAAGATACTTTTGATGTTGTAAAAGATATTGGACAAGTGAGTTCAAGTCGCTTTGCATTTCCATCCGCACTTTATCTCATGCTCAAGTATCAAGATGACTTTACAGAAGCGCTCTATCAAAATGCTCAATGCGGCGGCGATACTGCCTCAAGAGGCATGTTCATCGGCATGATTTTAGGAGCTGTTCACGGTTATTCGAATATACCGATTCAACTGATCGAAAGTTTGAACGACTATGCCCTCATTCACAATTTTGCTATGAGAAAGCCCATTTAGTAATGGGGTGCCGAAAGGTGCCCTTTTCTGCTATCTTACGGAGGTACTTATGCGAACCATGCAGCGCTTATTGGGTGCTTACAAACAATCAAAAACACTTGAGTTTGATCAGCGTTCGAAATTTGTATTTTTTAGCGATGTCCACCGAGGCGACAATAGCCTTTCAGATGAGTTTGCTCACAATCAAAACATTTATAAGCATGCTCTTCAATATTATTATAATAACGGATATACCTATGTAGAAGTTGGCGATGGTGACGAACTCTGGGAGCAAAGTAAATATCATGTCATTCGGTATGCGCATAGTGATGTTTTTATGACACTTCGTGCCTTTCATCAAGATCATCGTTTCATTATGCTCTATGGGAATCACAATATCATCCTCAAAAACCCACTATATGTTCAAAAAAATCTATATTATTTCTATGATGAATACGAAGAAACTGAAAGTGAGTTATTTAAGGATATTCAAATTTATGAAGGCCTCGTGTTAAAAAATTCTAACCTTAACGTTGAATTGTTTGCTGTACATGGGCATCAGGGCGACTTTATTAATGACCAAGCATGGCCAGTAACGCGATTTATGAGCCGTTATTTCTGGCGTTTTTTTCACATTGTCGGATTTCAAAATCCTGCAAGTCCAGCCAAGAATGCGCATAAGCGACATAAAATCGAAGTCAATTACTCAAAATTTATCAAGCTCCACAACAAAGTCTTAATCGTTGGACACACCCATCGTCCAAAATTTCCAAAACCTGATGAAGTCCCTTATTTCAACACTGGCTGTTGCATCCATCCACGAAATATCACCGGTATTGAGATTTACGACAATAAAATAGCCCTCGTCGAATGGAGAATTGAACCAAGCGACGACGGCAATTTAAAAATCATCCGACACACCATGCGCGGACCTAGAAATCTTAGTGAATTTTCATGTAAGTAAACTTTCTCCAGACCCACTCAACTGGGCCTTGCTTAAAGCGCATGAGCCACAAACGACTCGCAAAGATTTGTAGTGTAAAAAAGGCAATTGCGATAGGCACATATTGCCAATACTCAATCTTACCGAACCATCCTGCGCCATATCCATTGATGAAAGTGGTAACAGTGATGGTTTGTACTAAGTAGTTCGTGAGTGCCATCTGACCTGGATATTTTAGTAATGTTAACGGCTTTTTCCAGTGTTTATTTGCATATAACCGTATCAGTGATGTCATATAAAACACTGCTAGCATAAAGGTCAGAAGCTCATCTGCAAGAAAACCAATCCAAACAGCCTTTTTCACTAGTATACCCGTGATTACCGCCGTGTAAAGACCTATTGAAATCAAAGAAAGAATCCCTGTTACAGTCCAAATTTTTACGATTTTCGGCATATTTGCCTCTAAATTCGTGAAAATTTTTTTTCGCCCAATGAGATACCCGAATATAAAAAGCGCAAGTATTTTAGGCACAATAATTAAGAGATTCGAAAGTACGAGTGGAATTTCCTCGTTGAATCGATACTGAACCATTTGAGCATATGATGACTGTGAATAGTAATTTTGTGCTTCTTTTTCAGATAAAGATATCGCCTGTAAAGATGAATCGCCATCACTCGAATAGTGAAAACTATCTACCGAAAAGCTCGCATATAGGACAGATATAAGAATCAATAAGATGACTGCCGTTCTCATCAGCGATTGATCTGAGCGTTTATGAAGCATCAAAAGTATTGCACCTGTCACTGCATACGTCAACAAGATATCTCCGTACCAGACAAAGACAAGATGCATACATCCTAAGAAAAAGAGAAATATCAATCGTTTGACGAATAACACCGATGACACAGGTTGTTGATTGGATTTATTCATAAACAGGTAAAAACTCAATCCAAATAACATTGAAAACAAAGTATAGAACTTACCAGATGCGAACACGTGAATTGCCCATGCAGATAGTTGATTTCCGATGCCCTTTAGCAAAAAAGGAGAAGATAGATGCGTATAAATCGTCGCATCTATCATCGTTAAATTAACAAGTAGAACACCGAACAAGGCAAAACCTCGAACGATATCCACTTGAATCACTCTATTTTTTCCATCAACAGGAAGGTTCATGACTATAAGCCCATCATTTGTAACAACATATCTTTGAGTGAATCTCTGTTAGTTTTAAAATAATCCACTAAAGACATAATGCTCATGCGTGTATCTTCTGAAAGCGATTCAGAATCTTTCTCTAAATCTTCCATAAAGGTATCCACAACATCGCTTTCAAGAATATTGGTAAGTCCAGTAGCCACTAAATCTGTACCAAACGTCTCTGCCATATAAGGATCTTCAGCAAGTTCAAGTAAACGCACTGTATCATCAGCTTTTGGCATTTTATCAAACTTAACATCTCCGTCAAATGCGTTCATCGTAACTGTTTGTTCAAATGCAAATCCCATAATATCCATTGACAATACAACTTGTCGAATATCATAATGTCTATCGATTGCAATGCGAATATTATATTTCAAATCATCCATTGGCACTTCAGACATCGAATAAAGCGCTTCACTATAAGTCGAAATAAGTGTATCAATACCTTCTTCATAAGCTGCATCAAACTCAGTATCAATTGAATCAATCAACGATTTAAGAACTTCTTTTTCAACGCCAAGCACTTCATAGTCTTTTGAAGAAATAGCCAGTTCAATCATTTCAACAGCTTTCGCTTGGATTAATTCTTTTAATTCATCATCATTTTTAATTTCTTCCAAAAGATCAATATAAAGCTCCATCATTTCATCAAGTGAAAGGTCACCTTCAATGATGTCACATTTCACTGTATCGCCATTGCTTAACTCAATTTTTTCTTTGCCATCTTTTTCAAAGTTATCTAAATGCTTTTTAAGGATTTCTTGATATTCATCGCCATTTTTAAGAAATTTCTTATATTCAGCATCATCTTTCATATCCAAGAGATCCATGTATTTATCTAAGTCAACTTTACTTAAGTCGATGCCATTCATCTCATAGATATAATCAAATAATTCTGCTTTTGTAAGACCTAATGGTTTTTCCATTGCCATCTCGCTACCGATAAGCATTTGCTCATCTTGCATGTTGATGTACATATCTAAAACGGATTTATTTGAATAGCTCAATTGAACACTTTCATAAAAAGATAATTCTTTTTCATCCATGTCAAATTTTGATTTAACATTTCCATCAATCGATACGCGTGCAAGCATCTTAGATACAAGTTCTGCCATCGCTTCAGGTTCTGTTGAGTAATAACTCATATAAGTAGCAAGTGCTTCATCATCTACATCAAAATTAGCCGAAAAACTTGTATCTACAGCAGAATGCGAATTATGTGTCATACTGTAAACCATGTAATTAACTGGGTCGCTCTTAATCATGATCCCTTTAACAACAGTGAAGCCAACCACACCAGTCACAACAACTGCAATCGTTGCAATTAGTGCAATAATCAATTTTTTGTTCATAAAATCCTCCTAAATATCCTTTTGTGTATCCAACCTAAATAAATGCTGATAACTTTGACTATTATATCACAAATTCACCTATAAAAATCATTAAAATTGTCTTATAATCTTAGTAACTCTTCATGAATAAAGAAATGAACTATTGGGTAAAATAAAGAAGTCACTGAGTCAATGTCCACAATTTCACGACATGATTTTTCAGTGACTGCATGATTCTTCAGTGACTGCATTCTTCAGCAACTAAATTCTTAACTACAAATTCCAAGGAGGCTTATTATGGAATACGAATTACCTCATGATCCAGTGATTCTCGTGGGTACCATCAATATGAAACTCAGAGACTTTTATAGTGATCTCGATCAGCTATGCGATGATTTGGAACTGGATAAAGACGCCCTCAACGATACTTTAAATTCAGCAGGTTTTCGTTATGATGCAAAATCCAATCAGTTTCATAGCGAAAAATAACCTTCGCTTAATTCAGTTCAAACACCACCGGACAGTGATCGCTTCCGTGAATTTCACTTCGAATCGCCGCACTTTTAAATCGTGGGATGAGAGATTCTGACGCTAAGAAATAGTCAATTCTCCATCCTACATTTTTTTCTCTCGCTTTTCCAAAATACGACCACCAAGTATATGCATCCTTCAAATCTGGATAAAAGTATCTAAATGTGTCCACGAATCCAGCTTCAATCAGTTCGGTCATTTTTCCTCGTTCTTCAACCGTAAAACCTGCGCTTCTTTGATTGGTTTTGGGATTTTTAAGGTCAATTTCCTTGTGAGCGACGTTGAGGTCTCCGCATACAATCACGGGTTTAGCTACTTCTAATCGCTTCAAATACTGTCTAAAATCATCTTCCCAATGCGTTCTGTACTCTAAACGCTCTAGTTCACTTTTCGAATTAGGCGTATAAACGGTGACCAAATAAAAATCAGAATATTCAAGGGTAATCACGCGGCCTTCTTGATCGTGCTCTTCAATCCCGAGTCCAAGTGCTACACTGATGGGTTCATGTTTCGTGAAAATTGCTGTACCAGAATACCCTTTTTTCACGGCATAGTTCCAATATTGATAATATCCTTCAAGTTCTAGATCAATTTGACCCTCTTGCAATTTAATCTCTTGTAAACAAAAGAAATCTGCATCTTCTTCTTTAAAATACTCTAAAAAGCCCTTGGTCATACAAGCTCTCAAACCATTGACATTCCAGTTAATAAATTTCATGACTCATCCTCCTTATCCGCCTGCCGACGGCAGTATTTATAACAATTCAACTAAAAAATCGTTTACCAATAAAACCATGTAAAGATGCCCATGAAAAATAGCAACATCCCTACATTTATCATGAGAAAATATCGATGATACCTTCTGGTTCGATACTGTTTGGCATAGTATTTAAATGCAATCAAGTTTGCCAGTGAAGCAATCATCGTTCCCAAGCCTCCAACGCATACACCAACCAGTAAAGCGTTTGGAGATGACACAAATGCACTGAGTAAAATCGTCGCAGGAACATTGCTGATACCTTGCGAGAGCATACTACTGGTGAGAAAAATTTGCATGTCTGTTTTTAATATCTGATTGACCGATTGTTTGATCCACGTGAACTGATTGATGTGATCCACAAAGATAAAAAAGCAAATAAACGTTCCAAGCAAAAAATAATCTAACGACTTAAATAACTCGCGGTCTTTTATCAAGACGAGAGCAGAAACTGCTATGAGCATGTAGACTATATTCAATCTAAGAACAATGATGGCAATTGTGATAACAAACAAAGTACCATAAGCCAACAAAAGTTTATGTGGTTTCATCTGTTCTCTTAAATGTACCTTTTCAAATGGATTCGACTGTATCCTCATAATCGGCAAGATTAAAAGACCAAGTCCCATAAAAACAAATGGCGCAATCGTCAAGACAAATGCTACAACATCCATATGATAAAAATTGTAAATAAACAAATTCTGTGGATTGCCAAATGGTGTTAAGCTCGAACCAATATTGGCTGCAATAGCCTCAAGTACGATAATTTTATAGGGATCAAACCCCACCTTTTTACTCATAATGATTGTAATTGGAACAACCGTGATAAGCGCGACGTCATTTGTGATGAACATGGCTAAAATAGCCGTCAAAATCGTCATCATTGCAGCAGTCTTTCGTTCGCTATTCACTTTTTCTAACACCCACATCGCAATTGATTCTAGCAGTCCATATTTTTCAAATGCCAAGGTGATGAGCATTAAAGTCGTCAAGATTCCTAGGACATTTAAGTCAATCGCTTCAAAATTGAACTTTGCAAAAAAACCAGTAACGGTCGCCATCAATAGTGCGATGAAAAACACGACTTCCTCGAAAAATTTATTTTTTATAACTTTTAACATAGACACGCTCTCAGTCATATCATCAGACTTTATTCTATTATTTAGACTTTATTCTATTATTTAGACTTTATTCTATTATTTAGACTTTATTCTATTATTTAGACTTTATTCTATTATTTAGACTTTATTTCTCAATCGCTTTGTATCTGGCTTTTTCGCGTACAAAAGCCCTGCTACAATTGCAGTTAGTGGCAACGTCAATAGAATTCCCATACTTCCCACAACGGCTTGAAGCATTTCGACGATAACCATCTCTCGGTTGAGCAAGTCAAGTACCGATGAGGAATACGTAATTAACAAAAGGACAATTGAAAGTGATCCTCCTATATAAGCTAAAACCAACGTATTTGCCATGGTTCCCATGATATCTCTACCAATGGTCATTCCTGAACTCACCAATTGTCCAAACGTTGTCGCATCATACTTTTCTCTCATCTCATAAAGTGCTGATGAAATCGACATAGCGACGTCCATAATCGCACCCATCGCACCAATGACAATCGCTCCAAATATAATGGCTTTTAAATCAATTGGATTCTCAGGGTTCATCATTAAAAGATAAACGGATTCTTCGTCGATAAATCCTGTTAATTTGAGCGCATAGTCCATTATAACAACAAGTACTGCTGAAATTGTGACACCACTCATACATCCAATAATTGAAACCAGTGTCTTCAAATTCACACCACTGACAATCACTAATGTCATAACAGTTGAATAAAGACATACTAAAATAGACCAAAAGTAGATATTATATCCAGAAAGGACTGCAGGAATAAACACCATAAAAACTGCTAGCACTGTAAACACTAAAGAAACAAGTGTTTGAAGTCCTTTAAGTCTACCAAATAGTAATATTAATCCTGCAAAAACAAGCGCTAATATCAATAGTTTGTCTGTTCTTAAATATTCACCATACACCCAATCAATGCTATATTGTTCACTCGAGATCTGATACATCAAAATTTTATCGCCAACTTCAACTTCTTTTGGCATAAAGGCAAAATAATTGTTGATGTTTTGTACAGCCTCAACTTCTTCACCTTCACGATTACCCGCTAGAATTTGCGCCTTAAACAAAATATCTTTATTTTCAATGGTGTCTTCTCCACTCGTTGGCACATCCATCTGTATTTCTTCGACAATTTCTGTGATTTCAGCTTTTACGACTTCCGTTTTATTGTCTCCACCAAATGCAGTCATCTCTCGACTCGCGATTTTATTCCCCACATAAATAAAAACAATCGATAAAATAATCACTGCGATGTAGACCAATGTCTGAATATGCTTTGTCTTGTTCTTCTTTTCTTTGATGATGATTTTTGCCATATGCCACCTTCATTGTTTTTTATTCATTATAGCTTGATTTGAGGTAGAGGTAAAGTTTTACATTCATAGTTGCAACTTATGTAATTGTTAGTATATAATTATACTATATTATATTTATGATTTCTCGTTTAAAAGAGGTTCGATTATGATTATAAATAAAGTCATCGGCATCGTCCATGAAGAACAGCTTAAGAAGTACCCTTCTTTAAAAGTCTTCATGAATGATCTTAAAAAAACACTAAATCAAGAAGCAATCCCCTTTTATTACTTCGGAGAATCGGACGTATGGATAAATGAGTCAAGATGTGATTCTTACAATCATCGTAATTTACTCATTCTACCAGCAGAGGACTATCTTCGTATTTTTAGTGACACCGATGAGGGCTCTCATAAACCTTTATCCATTCACGATTTTAACATTCTTTACACGTTTGTGTATTCGAACTCAAATCTAGTTGATGTGGTTGAAAAGTCTCTGAAAATGGGTGCTGATGATTATCTAGATTTAAACGCATGTCCAATTTTGAATTGTCTGCGTGTAAAACATACACTTTCGAAAATCAATACTCATACAAGTTCTCGAGACCAAAACACATCCTATGATTATTTTCAAATAGATCCATTTTCAAAGCAAATTATTTTTAAGCAACAGTTACTCGATTTAACACAATCCGAGTACTGTCTTTTTTATACCTTAGCGAAAAATCCTCATCGCGTATTTCCGATGGAGTATTTGTTTCAGATGATCTCAGGTCAAAAGAGTTGTGGCGACTACAATGCACTTATGACACAGATCAGTCGATTGCGAAAAAAACTGACACAAGTGGATGATTCTCACGCATATATTGTCAATGTTAGAAATCAAGGGTATCAGTTTAGACCCAAAGAGTCTCTGAAATAAAAGGCGTTCCCTTACTATGAAGGAACGCCTTTTGTTTATTTAACGACGATGTTGAAAATTTTTCCTGGAACAAAGATTTCTTTCACAACGGTTTTTCCATCGATGAAGATTTTAATTTTATCATCTGCCATTGCAAGTGCTTTCGCTTCTTCAGCAGTAGCATCGATTGGAAGTTGGATCAGACCTCTTACTTTACCATTAATCTGAACGGCCATTTCGATGACATCATCGACGATTTTATTCGGATCGTATTTCGGCCATGCTTGATCGATAATCATGCCTTCAAAGCCTAGTTGTTGCCATAGCTCTTCAGTCACATGGGGTGCCACTGGATTGAGAAGCGTTAAAAGTGTTTTATACTCTGCTTTATTCACTGTTCCCACGCGTTTAAAATCATTGATCAATCCCATCATGGCAGCGATAGCTGTGTTAAATTTCAGAGTTTCATAGTCTTCAGACACTTTTTTGATGGTTTTATTCATGAGCACTTCAAGCTCTTTTGAATACGCGTTTCCTTCAACGATTTCATCTGAAAGATTCCAAACTCTGTCTAAAAATCTTCGACAACCTTTAACGCTGTTTTCAGACCACGGTACACTTTTTTCGAAGTCTCCGATGAACATTTCGTACATTCTGAGCGTATCGGCGCCAAACTCTTCGATAATGTCATCAGGATTTACGACATTGCCCCTTGATTTAGACATTTTTTCGTTATTTTCACCCATGATCATCCCATGAGAGGTTCTTTTGTTATACGGTTCTTTCGTGTTCACCACACCAATATCAAATAAGAATTTGTGCCAGAATCTAGAGTAAAGTAAGTGAAGGGTTGTATGCTCCATTCCGCCATTGTACCAATCTACAGGCATCCAGTATTCAAGAGCTTCTTTACTTGCAAGCGCTTGATCGTTGTGTGGATCACAGTATCTCAAGAAGTACCAGCTCGACCCTGCCCATTGTGGCATCGTATCTGTTTCACGGTGAGCGTGTCCACCGCACTTAGGACATGTCGTGCTGATCCAATCTGTCATAGCCGCTAGTGGTGATTCGCCATTATCTGTTGGTTCATAACTTTCTACTTCTGGTAATGTTAATGGCAATTCTGATTCAGGTAACGTCACCCAACCACATGTTGGGCAGCTTACGAGTGGAATTGGTTCTCCCCAATAACGTTGTCTTGAAAATACCCAGTCTCTCAATTTGAAGTTGACTTTTCTCGTACCGATTCCTTGATCTTCTAAGAATTTCGCTATAGTTTCTTTTGCTTCAGCGACTCTCAATCCGTTGATAACTGGTGAATTCACCAATACGCCATCTTCAGTATCTGTAAAGGCTTCTAACTCAACATTTCCACCAGCAACAACTTCTCGAATTGGCAAATTAAATGCTTTTGCAAATTCCCAGTCTCTTGTATCATGACCAGGAACAGCCATGATCGCACCGGTTCCATAACTCATTAAAACATAATCTGAAACAAACACTGGAATTTCCTCTTTTGAAGCAGGATTGATTACTTTTAAACCTTGGATCATTACACCCGTTTTTTCTTTATTCATTTCTGTTCTTTCAAAGTCAGATTTTAACTTAGCTGAATTGCGGTACTCAAGTAGTTCAGCGTAATTTTCAATCAAATCTTTTCTTTCCTCAATCATAGGGTGTTCTGGACTTACAACCATGTAAGTCACGCCGTAAATGGTATCAGGCCGTGTGGTAAATACGCGAAGCTTATCTCCAGCAGTAGTTGAAAAATCAACTTCCATTCCGATGGATTTTCCAATCCAGTTCTTCTGTTGTGCTTTAACGCGTTCAATATAATCAAGATCATCTAAATCACTAATTAAACGATCCGCATATTCTGTAATTTTAAGCATCCATTGTGATTTTGCACGTTTGACAACTTGACCACCACAACGTTCACATGCGCCACCAACAACTTCTTCATTTGCAAGACCTACCTTACATGAAGTACACCAGTTGATATCCATTTCTTTTTTATAAGCCAATCCATTTTCAAAAAGTTTGATAAAAATCCATTGTGTCCACTTAAAATAATGGGGGTCTGTCGTATTAATCTCTCTTGACCAATCAAACGACATCCCTAGACTTTTAAGTTGTTCTTTAAATCGCTTGACGTTGTTTTCAGTGACAATTGCTGGATGGATTTTGTTTTTAATCGCAAAATTTTCAGTTGGTAAACCAAATGCATCCCAACCCATGGTATATAAAACATTATATCCTTCTAATCTTCTCTTTCTTGCAACGATATCAAGCGCTGTATAAGGTCTTGGATGACCTACATGCAATCCTTGTCCTGATGGATATGGAAACTCCACTAGTGGAAAATACTTTGGCTTTGAATAATCATTACTCGCTTTAAAAGCTTCTTTGTCATCCCATATTTCTTGCCATTTTTTTTCTATGACTTTGTGTTCGTACTCTCTCATACTCTATCCCCTTTCAAAAAATAAAAGGACCCTTCGTTTAGAGACGAAGGGCCCGCGTTACCACTCTATTTGATTGCGACTGCAATCCACTCAATGCTGTAACGGCGCAAACCGGCTGAAGCTCATGTCGTCATCTCTCAATGAAATAACACTTACATCAACAGCTCCAAGATGAGTTCAAGTCATTCAATCTCCGCTTTTCACCAACCAGCGGTTCTCTATGCATTGTATCTACTCTACTACTTCTTTTCATAGCTATTTTATTATCATTGAGAGTATTATAATACAGCAAATGGCGTTTTTCAAGAAATGTTTTCAAATTGACTATAGATGTTCTCAAAACAACTTATAACTTTGTATTTTTCACTTCTTCTTTCCATCTATCAAATGATGAATTCATATCCAGTTTATCTTTATTGCCATATTTTTCAACGTACTCTATGATTTTATTTTCATCTAGTCTTGAGGCATCTAACAAAACCATTTGATTTAAACCTTCGCCCATGAAAGTAACTGGATCCATTTCTTCATATTCTTCATCAATTCCATTGAGAATGGTGATTCCGATATTTTCACCGCCATTTCGAAATGGTACGACTTCAAATCCTTTTGATTGTAATGCGTTTTCTAAATTTTCCATTCCTGTTTGGATTGCAATTTTCATAAGTCCATCCTCCTTTTGATTCTTGTAATAATCAAACTAGAATAATATATTTTTCTAAACTTATTTATTGATTACCCCTTTTTTCTAAAATAACACCTCTTTTACCTTTATTCACCGCTTTTTGTACTTTTCGATCTGTTTTAGTTTCCATCACAATACTCAAGTCATAATCTTCAGGATATAAATCCTTAGAATCAATGTATGGAGCGACGCGCTTAACATTGACTTTCACTCGATTTCCCATGATTAAGAGTGTCATTTCACCTTTTTTATTCTCCGTTTCACAAACAGTCCCTTGTCTTTTCATGGTTTTGACATATACAACATCTCCCACTTTATATTGACTTTTAGGAGCAGGTGCATACTTCGATTTCGACAGCTCCGAAGACATGGATACGAGTTCCTGAGTGGTTTGCTTTATGGATTCTGACGCTTCATTTACAAGCTGCAAACTGTCAGCAAGCTGCAAATTGTCAGCAAGCTGCACTTCGTCAGCAAGCTGCATACCGTCAGCAAGCTGCACACTGTCAGCAAGCTGCATACCGTCACTATCGGCACCTTCCACCATAAGATTAGGCTGCATTTGTCCTTTGTTCGCCACTTCATAGGCACGTTTAACGAGCGTTTCTGGCAAACCAATTCGACTTGCAATATTAATTGCATTGCTATTACCACTCGTTCCCACTTCTAATTGATAGAGGGGTTTGAGTGTTTTCAAGTCAAAGCCCATACTTCCATTGATAAAATCTGGATGTTCTGTGGCAAATCGCTTAATTTCATTGTAATGTGTCGATGTCAATGTGAATCCTAATTTTGCATTCATTGCTTCAAGTACTGCAATGCCAATTCCTGTACCTTCTGAAGGGTCAGTACCTGAACCGATCTCGTCAAAAATAGATAACGAATTTTCAGTGGATTCCTCTAGAATCTGTATAATGTTGGTAATATGTGATGAAAACGTACTTAAATTTTGCTGAAGGCTTTGTCCATCGCCAATATCGCATAGTATTTTGTCTAAAATTGGGAGCGTTGTGCCTCTTTCACATGGGATGTGTAGCCCTGCTTGTGTCATCAAACAAAGGAGCGCGATTGTTTTCATGGTGACGGTTTTTCCACCTGTATTTGGCCCTGTAATCACTAAATTACGCTGCTTTTGAGTGAGTTTCACCGACATTGGCACGGCATCACGTCCCAACAAAGGATGTCGCCCTTCTATGATGTGAATGATTTTATTTGTATTAACAACACAAGGAACCGCTTCATAACGGCGAGATAGCTTTGCTTTTGCGAAGATAAAATCATAATGGGACATGATTTCAAAATTCAAATGTAGAGATGGATAATTATCCGCTATGCTATTTGTCAACTCTGAAATAATTCGATACACTTCATTTTCTTCATCAATTCTGAGCTGCGAAAGTTCATCTGATAGCTTCTTGATCGCAACTGGTTCAACGAAAAACGTTCCACCACTACGCGAACGATCGAGTACCATGCCATCGATAGTTTTTTTATGTTCGCTTTTAACAGGAATCACATATCGTCCATTTCTTTGACTCACTACATGATCCGCCAAAACGTTGGCATATTTAGAATTTACCAAGTAATCATTTATTTTTGTCTTAATCCGATCTTCTGCAATTTCAATTTTCTTTCGTATTTTTGAGAGTGCCGTCGATGCATTATCATCTACTCTTCCATATGTGACGCTTCTCACAATTTCGCTATAAAGCGTTTCAAGAGAAACAATACTCAGGGCATAATTTGCCACTTTTTCAGAGACATGCACTTTGTCTAACATAAATTTCTTAATGCGATTTGCATCTTTAATAAAATTTCCCATTGTTTCAATTTCAGCGACTCTTAAGACTTCATGTCTTGGAAGCTTATCGATAATCGTCTTGATGCCCTGCAAGCTATGAATTGGAACGCTGCTTGCATCATCTAAAATTTTACGGGCTTCTGTTGTTTCCTCAAGATGCCTTTGAATGAGGAAATAGTCCGTGTAAATTGGCAGTTGGTCGATGGTTTGTTTAACCTCATCTGATACGGCACATTCTTTTAGCGCTTCCTTGATCTGGTCAAAATCAAGACGCTGAATAGATGCTTTGATAATTTCATTCATTTTCATCGTACCGGTTATTTTCATCGTACCATTTGTTATATCATTATTTTGTTGATTCATTTTCATTTTCTCCTTATACCAGTTTTATAGTTTTACGTGTGTCTGGTATAGAACCATGTGAAATTATAAATGGGAATTATAAATAGGAACAATCCATACTTACAAAAAACAAAAACAACAGACCCACTGTCTGTTGTTTAATCGCTCAGCAATTTATCGTATATAAACACAGTGTTCTAAACCAAACTAGAATTTTTCGTACAACAATTAAGCCAATTAAGGCCCCTGTACAAAAAACTCATCTTAAGTTATGCGTTTAGAACGACTCCACTCATATTATACCTCCATTTAGATAGTTTCCCTATCTACTCGCAGTATAGTCTAATTTTGTAGTTGAGTCAATATTCCTTTTATCAATGTAATCCATTTGTTATAATTGAAAGAGATGGAATAAGAAACACAATACGCATCTGATAAGTTCATACATGAAAATATACATCTACAGAGCGTTCATCAATAAGGAGTCTACTATGGGAAAAACAGTATGGAGACCAGGAACGATGGTTTATCCAGCACCTGCCGTTATGGTTACTTGCGGCACAATGGAACATCCAAATATTATCACGATTGCATGGACCGGAACCGTTTGTTCTGACCCTGCAATGACATATATCTCAGTTAGAAAAGAACGCTATTCTTACGATTTAATCAAAGAAAGCGGCGAATTTGTCATCAATTTGACCACAGAGGCACTTGTTAAAGCGACCGATTATTGTGGTGTTAAATCCGGTCGGGATGTCGATAAATTTAAAGAAATGGGGTTAACGGCTATTTCAGGCACTTACACTCAAGTTCCACTTATAAAAGAATGTCCAGTGAGCATTGAATGTCAAGTAACCCAAGTGATAGAACTCGGTTCTCACGACATGTTTCTTGCAAAAGTTTTAGGTGTGACGATTGAAGATGATTACCTTGAAGGAACCGGTAAATTCCGATTAGATCAAGCAAATCCCATTGCTTACTTGCATGGTGGGTATTATACATTAGGAAAACAACTCGGAACTTTTGGTTACTCTATCATGAAAAAGAAAACTCAAAAAAAGCGAAGTCAAGTGTCTAAGAGAAAGAAGGATCTCCATGTTTAAGCGACAAACTGCTTACATCGACATTGTAGCAGAAGCAAAGAATTACAAAAGAATTCTAAATACTATCGACAAAGCAGGTCCGCAACTCGAGTCTATTACGCACCTTTCATTCACTCTTGAGCGCCCTAATTTTGTTTATGATCTATTAATCATCGACTACCACTTGTTAAAAAGCGCTTCTGAAGAGGCACATTTTTCCATGGAGGCACTCAAATCTTCTTATCGGTATATGATTGTCATCAATGTGCCAGTGGAAAACGACATCTATGAATGGCTTTACGAAAATGGGATTCAATTTTATTTAAGAGACAATTATTTCAACGCTGAATTTGATGCTGTCTTTGACTTATTTTTAAAAGCTCTCAATCACTCAAATCGCATACAACTTTTGGACAGTATTATCGACAGCGCACAAAATTCGATTGTCATTACCAATAAAAAAGGCTATATCGAATACGCGAATCCCTATTTCGTGAATCTGACCGAATACGAAACAGAGGATCTCCTTGCAAATTCACCCAATATAATTAAATCCGGACAGCATCCATCTGAATTTTATCAAAATCTTTGGGACACCATTTCATCTGGGAAGGTATGGGAAGGTACCTTTATCAACACGTCGAAAAATCGACATCTTTTTTACGAGGAAGCTACCATTACACCCATCCTTAACTCTCACAACCAGATTGAAAAGTATCTCAAAATCGGAAAAAATATAACGCGAGAAAAAATGCTTTTGGAATCTCTTTCACACGATGTTCAAATTGCCAAACGCGTTCTTAAAACTTTTCTACCTCACTCTTTTAAGCATTCAGATTTTCATTTTGAGTATTCACTGTCAGAATACAATGAAATAGGTGGCGATTTTGTCTATTTTGCCCGTGGTCGAGCAAACAAATTCAATTTTATGCTCATAGACGTCATTGGTCACGGTGTATCTTCAGCACTCATTGCACTTGTTGTTACTCAGCTTTTTGATGCACACATCAGTTATCTCACGTTAAAAGATGCCGTGTTTGAAATCAACAACAATCTTTGCGCATTAAACGATACAGACGAAGAAGATGGCAAGTACGTCACCGGTATATTTATTGAAATTGACATCGCGCTTCATACAATCCAAATCATCAACGCAGGACATCCACCTCTTTTAATCGAGAATCACGACAAATCCATACTGACCATCGAGTCTTCCAACATGATGCTTGGGGTACTCAATCAGCAAATTTTTACATCGCAAACTAAGTCTTATCCTGATATCAAAAAAATAATCGCATTTACAGATGGTCTCTATGAAAATCACAACCTAGATATCAACAAGGCTGTTCCTCATATTTCTCATCAAATAAATGCGATTGAAAATAGTCGCGATGTGCTCAATTTGTTTCAATCAAACAATCCCATGATTGATGATGAAACAGTTTGCATCTTCACTTTTAATTGCCAATAAACACGTCTTACACAATATTCACGTTCTTCATGAGATCGTGAATATTTTTATGTGTATCAATCAAATCGCTAATGGATTGATCAAAATTTAAACGATATATAATTCTCGCCATGAGTTCTGACATATCTACTTCTGCAAACCAAGGTGATTGTCTTGCTGCCTCAGGGACGTAAGATAAATTCGTCGTATAGAGCCTGTCAATCAAGCCCTCTTCATAAAATCGATTAAACTTTTCAACACCCTCTGTAAACAACGCGTACGTCGTAGCAACAAAGATTCGGTTTGCCTGGCGTTTTTTGAGTTCAATTGCGATGTCAAAAACAGATTCTCCAGACGCCAACATATCATCTACAATCAAGATATTGCAATCCTTTACATCTCTACCAATGTACTCATGTTGTACAATTGGATTTTTTCCTTTAACAACTTTACTATGATCGCGCCTTTTGTAAAAGAGACCTATATCCCAACCAAGAACACCATTGTAATAGACCGCACGATCCATTGCACCTGTATCCGGACTGATTAACAACATCTTTGATGGATCTTTAAAAAGCTCCGTTTCATCTGTCATAAATCGTTTAACAATATCAAGAGTTGGATACATGTTTTCAAATGAAATGAGTGGCACTGCATTTTGAATGGTCGGATCGTGTGCATCAAATGTCAAAATGTCGTTTACACCTAATTTTTCAAGTTCTTGAAGGGCCATTGCACAATCAAGAGATTCTCTTCCTTTTCTACTATGTTGGCGCGATGCATAAAGTAGTGGCATCATCAAAGTAATTCTTCTAGCCTTTCCTGCCATAGCAGAAAGTACACGCTTGATATCTTGCAAATGATCATCTGGACTTTTTCGATTCTCGTATCCATACATCGTATAGGAGACATTATAATTTCCAATGTCCGTGACAATATAAATATCTTTTCCTCTCACAGACTCCTCTAGAAATATTTTTCCCTCACCATTTGAAAATCGGATTTCCTTTTTCTTGATGATAAACGTATCTGGTATTAAACATTCATCCTCTACACAGTTACGTCGCATCTCAATCAAGTGATCATCAATGTATTTTCCAACGGTTTCACAGTTGTCCATGATAATTAATCCCAGTTCGCCAAATGGTGCATTTTTTTCAAAATCCTCTTTTCTCATTTTACCCTCCGTCAAACGAGTTTCTTCATACTCTATATTACCCAATGATGACAGTTTTATCCAGTGTTAAAATGATAATTTCATATTTTCATAAACAAGCTATAATGAATATAGGAGGTATATTATGAAACTGAATCAACTCATTGTAATTGGAATCTTATTCATGCTTTCTCTCATCTTATGTTCATGTAGTTCTAATCCTTCAACTCCCGTTGAAGATTCAACCGAGGCATCTACAGAGGCAACTACTGAGGAAATGACCGAGACGTCTACCGAGGCGTCTACCGAAGAATCTGCTGCAGTTCCATTAACACTTCTTGAAACTGCCACAGCTGTAACCAAGGCAATCGCATCATCTGATTATACAACTCTCGACACTTATGTTCACACAGAAAAAGGGCTATCATTTTCACCTTATGCTTATATTATTCCTGATGAAGACCAGCACTTTGATCAAGGTCAACTCTCTATTTTAGAAGAATCTGACCCAGTTTATACTTGGGGTGACTATGATGGTTCTGGCGAACCCATGGTATTGGACGCACCAGAATATATTCAAACTTTCGTTTGGAATGCCGACTATCTCAACGCCCCACTCATCGGCCAAAATCAAAAAATCGGTTCCGGAAATACATTATTTAACGTTTTGGATGTTTATCCCACTGCTTCTTATGTTGAATTTCACTTTCCGGGTTTCGACGAAACATATGAAGGGATGGACTGGAGCAGTTTGATTTTAGTCTTCGAACAAGTGGATGGCGATTGGAAATTATTTTACATCGTTCATGATCAATGGACAATATAAATGGAGTTACTGCAATCTAACACAGATTTGCAGTAACTCCATTTTTTAAGGAGAAGCTAATTCATTTTACTTTTCAACATCTACGTTAAAGATAAAATAGTAAGTTCCAACGTAAGGCATAATTTGGAATGTTTTATCTTCTGCTAACAATCTTGGAATTTCAGAAGTTGGCATATCATCTAAGATATCGAGTTCGTTTGCTTCATAAGCTGTTAAACCAGTTGATTGATCTACGATCATCATTGCTTCGATTTTTGTCAACTTAGTATCAGCTGCTTTCCAGTAGTTTTTATTTGGAACAAGTATAATTCTATCACCAGTTTTGTATTCTGATAATACAAATGGTCCATTTGATACAGTCATAGCTGGATCAGATGCCCAACCTTCTGGATTTTTCTCTACAACATCTTGTCTTACAGGCATAAATGTATAGAAAGTAGTTAAATCAAGGAAGTAAGGTGTTGGTGAGTTTAAAGTCACTTCAAATGTTTTATCATCAACTGCTTTGATCATAACATCTTCAATTTTACCAGTACCTTCATAGTACTCTTGAGCACCTTTAATGTAGAACATTTGGAAACCATATTCAGATGCAACAGCTGGATCGAGCGCACGTTTCCAAGCATATTCGAAATCTTGTGCTTTCACTGGTTGACCATCTGACCATTTAGCATCTCTCAATGTAAATGTGTAAACCAAACCATCGTCAGATACTTTGTAACTTTCAGCCATAGCTGGTTTAACGCCTTCATCATCTTTTCTCATCAAACCTTCAAATGTGTTGTTGATAATGTGACCACCATCTACAGCACTGTTAAGAGCTGGGTCAATTGTTTTAGGCTCAGAACCTAAATTCCATTGTAATGTACCATCATCAGTTGTTGTATTTCCAAAGTACCAGTGGCCCAATGTTGATAAATACCAACCTTTAACATGTTCTTTAACCATGATTGGGTTTGTGTAGTAGTAAATTGGTAATATAATCAAATCATCCATCATCATTTTCTCTGCGTCATATAAAAGTTGATCTCTTTCTGCGCCAGAAGCCAATTTTGATTTTTCAATCATATCATCATAAGCTTTTACTTTCCAGTGTGCATCATTGTTACCTGAATAAGATAACCATAAATCCAAGAATGTCATTGGATCTTCGTAGTCACCAATCCAACCAGCACGTGCTACAGAGAAGTTTCCTTGATGTCTTGTATCTTGGAATACTGCCCATTCTTGGTTAGAAATTTCTACGTTGATATTAAGATTTTTCTTCCACATTTCTTGAACAGCTTCACAAATTGCTTTGTGGCTTTCACTTGTATTATAGATCAGTGTTAAAGTTGGGAAGTTTTCGCCATTTGGGAATCCCGCTTCAGCTAATAATCTTTGTGCTTCCTCAACACCTGAACTATCTGCAGGTATGCCAAAGTCCCCAGCAGTTTCTCTAAAATCTGCTCCAGTAGAATCTTTTAATCCAGGAGGTACAAAACCAGATGCTGGTAATTGTCCTGCTCTTGCAACTTGTTCACAAATCAAAGTTCTGTCAATTGCAAGTGTCAATGCTCTTCTAACTTCATAGATTTTTACCACTTCTTCAGCAGTATATGTCTTAGGTGCTGCAGTTGTACCTTCAGTGGTTGCAACTGTCTCTTCTTCTGTCTCAGTTTTCTTGCTACAAGCAGTAAACGAGAACACTAACATAAATACTAACAACAATGCTAACAATTTTTTCATTAATCAAAAACCCCCTTTAATTATGATTGTCTGGTTTATACTTAAAACGCCTTAGCGTCAAGTAACAAAAAATAAATTATTCATCACACTACAAATATTTATCCAATATTTTTCAGAATATTCAATTATTTTAGAAATTCTATAAAAATGTTTCTTACTTAGAACGATTCAGATGACAAGCAGAAAAATGATTAGGCGAAACCTCAATAAATTCAGGTTCTTGCTCTTTACAAATTTCCATTGCATACTGACATCTCGTTCTAAAACGGCATCCAGTTGGTGGATTGATCGGAGATGGAACATCCCCTTGCAAAACAATTCGCTGCGATTCACTGGTTACGTCCGGATCCGGTATTGGAATTGCAGATAAAAGCGCTTGAGTATACGGGTGAACCGGATTGTCATAAAGCTCATCCGAGCTAGCAAGTTCCACCATTTTACCCAAATACATAACTCCAATTCGATCCGATATGTGTTTCACCATCGACAAATCATGTGCAATAAATAAATATGTTAACCCCATTTCCTTTTGTAAATCTTGTAGCATGTTGACTACTTGTGCTTGTATCGACACGTCAAGTGCTGATATAGGCTCATCACAGATGATAAAATCAGGACTTACAGCAAGCGCGCGCGCTATGCCAATTCTTTGCCGTTGCCCACCAGAAAATTCATGAGGGTAGCGATTGGCGTGATCTTTGCTTAATCCAACCTTTTCAAGCAATTCATATATAATTCTTTGTCTTTCCTCACCTTGTGCCAATTTATGGATATCAAGCGCTTCACCAATAATATCTCCAACGGTCATCCTAGAGTTCAGAGAAGCATAGGGGTCTTGAAAAATCATCTGCATTCTTTTCCTATAAGGTCTCATTTCCTTTTGACTTAATTGACTCAAATCCGTTCCATCGAAGATCACTTCGCCTTCTGTTACATCATAGAGCCGAATGACGGTTCTGCCAGTTGTTGATTTTCCACAGCCGGATTCACCCACAAGTCCTAGGGTTTCGCCTCTTAGGATTTTGAAGCTCACACCATCAACCGCTTGAACAGTTACGACATTCTGTCCTAAAATTCCATGCTTACTTACAAAGTGCTTTTTGAGATTCTTCACTTCGAGCAGCACATCATTTTGATTTAATTGTTTAGACATGTTGATCCCCCTTTGTAAAGACTTTGCTGAAATGCTCATTTGCTGGAGCGTCTTCATGTAAACGCCAACACATAGATCGATGTCCTGGACCTGCGCTAAAATAAGGTGGTTGTTGTTCTTTACAAATTTTCATTGCGTAATCACACCGAGCATAAAACGGACATCCCGAAGGAGGTTTCACCAAGTCAGGTGGTGTTCCATCAATTGGAATCAATCGTTCTTTATCTTTCTTGTGTAATTTCGGAATAGATTTTAAAAGTCCCATAGTATATGGATGTTTAGGATCGTAAAACACTTGTCTTGCTGTGCCTTCTTCCATGATCAGCCCGCCATACATCACGATAATTCTTGAGCATAAATCTGCCACAACGCCCAAATCGTGCGTTATGAGAATGATCGAAGTATTAATTTTCTCTTTTAAATCTTTCATAAGTTCCAGAATTTGCGCCTGAATCGTCACGTCCAGCGCTGTGGTCGGTTCATCTGCAATTAAAAGTTTCGGTTCACAAGAAAGTGCGATAGCGATCATCGCTCTTTGTCTCATACCACCACTAAACTCGTGAGGATAATTATTCAGTCGTTTAGCAGGCGATGGTATACCAACAAGTTCTAGCATTTTAATGGCTTTTTGTCTTGCTTGCGCATGCGTAACATGTTGATGTTCTAATATTGCTTCTATGATTTGATTCCCTATTGTATAAACTGGATTGAGCGAAGTCATCGGATCTTGAAAAATCATTGCGATATCATTACCTCTTACGCGACGCATCTCTTTTTCACTTTTGTTCACCAGATTCGTCCCTTCAAACAATATTTCACCATCAATAATTTTTCCAGGAAACTGCAGCAACTTCATAAGCGACATAGAGGTGACGCTTTTACCACTGCCAGATTCTCCTACAATACCAAGCGCTTCTCCTGCATTTAATCCAAAACTCACACCGCGAACTGCCTGTACTTCACCTACATGTGTAAAAAACGATGTTTTTAAATTGTTGACTTGTAATAATTTATCTGCCATTGTCTACACCTCTCTATTTTCTCAGTCTTGGGTCTAAAGCATCTCTTAATCCATCTCCCAAAAAGTTAAATGCGAGCATGGTAAATGATATTGCTAAAGAAGGATAGAACAATTGATAAGGATACGATCTTAAACCACCAAGTGCATCATTTGCGAGCGTTCCCCACGAAGCAAGTGGTGCGTTTACACCCAGTCCAATAAAACTTAAAAATGCTTCTGTAAAAATAGCACTTGGAATCATCATCGTCATGGATACAATAATCGGACCCATGGCATTTGGAATCAAGTGACGAATCATAATTCTAAAAGAACTTGCACCTAAAGTTCGAGCTGCTAGAACATACTCTTGTTCTTTTAAACTCAGCACTTGACCCCTAACAATCCTCGCCATGCTCACCCAGTAAACCGAGCCAAGTGCGATAATGATGGATTTGAGACCAGGCTCAAAAATAACAGATAACAAGATAACATATAACAGGAGCGGAATAACGTCGATGGTATCGACAATACGCATCATAAAATTGTCCACGCGTCCACCAAAATATCCCGATACGCCTCCGTATAACACGCCGATAAAGAAGTTTACAACTGTTGCAATCAAAGCAATAAGAAGTGAAATTCTCGCTCCATAGATGACTCTCGCAAGCATATCACGACCAAGCGCATCTGTTCCCAATATATAGGTTTTATTTCGAACTTTATCTGCGACAGTGGCTTCTTCACCGTCAATAAAAATTTTAAATTTTACACCTTCTGGATTTTCTTCAGGTGTTTTAGAAGCAAAGCTATAATCTAGAATCACTTCATGCCCATCAATGTTATAAACGCGATTTCTTTCATTGAGATTATTTTGAGCTTCTTTGATTTTCTCTCCTAGGACACCATTTTCAGTGACATTGAACAACTTGTATTCGCTGTGCATATAAAAATAAGTATCTTCAGTTACCCGATAAATTTCAATAGAAGGTGGTATATTGGCAAGAGTCAACTCTTGAGTTGAATAATCATGCTGAATCACGTAAGGTCCAAAAATTGCCGTTAAAGACATGAGTACAATAAACAACAATCCAATCATCGATAATTTATTCTTTTTAAGCCTTCTCCAAGCATCTTCCCAGTAAGTCATGCTCGGTCTAGAAATGACTTCACTTTCTTTATTTTCCTTGGGAATCGATTCCCACAATTCGCTTTTGATCGTCTGTTCTGCCATGTTGTCCCCCCATTACTCCATTTTTATTCTTGGATCAATAAAACTGTATACAATATCAACAATTAAAACCATAATGACCAAGAACAATGCATAGAAAATCGTAATTCCCATGAGAACGGTATAATCTCTATTTCCTACACTTTCAACGAAGTGTTTTCCCATTCCAGGAATTGCAAATACTTTTTCAATAACAAACGAACCTGTAAGAAGTGTTGCAATCATCGGTCCAAGATAAGTCACTACTGGAATCAATGCATTTTTAAGTGCATGTTTATAGATGACTTTATTATTGGAAAGACCCTTTGCCCTTGCTGTTCGAATATAATCTTGCTGTAAAACCTCTAGCATACTCGAACGCATAAGCCTTGCAACAAAAGATAATGAGAATCCCGATAAAGCAATTACCGGACCAATCATATGTTTCCACGATGTTAAACCATTGGATGGTAGAATATTATACTTCGCACTAAAGATATAAATAATTCCCGTAGCCATGACGAATGATGGTATGGTCACCCCCAGAGTCGCTAAAAACATAACCAATCCATCTTGCCATTTATTTTGCTTAAGCGCCGATACAATGCCAAGCGGTATACCTAACAAGATAATGACGATCACCGACCCCAAACCGATTTTTAGAGTTGCGGGAAACCCTTCATAAATCAATTGATTTACAGTTACGCCAGCTCTTTGAAATGACGGTCCTAGATTAAATGTCACAACGCCTTTCACATAGTCGAAAAATTGTTTCCAGAGTGGATCATCTAGATGATACTTTTTGTTCAGTGCTTCTAATACGGCGTCTGGAAGTTGCTTTTCCCTTGTAAATGGTCCCCCTGGGATAGCATGCATCATGATAAACGTAATCGTAATAATTACGAAGAGCGTTAATATCATCGCCAGAATTCTTCTCACTAAAAATCTGCCCAATTCTTTCACCCCTTAATTTTAGTCTGTTCTTCACTTTGCGCAATAATATCTATTATAATAATCCAATTGTTTGAATATTGCAATTAATTTCACTTTCGTAACACCGCACAATTGTCATATAAATTTATTTATACATCGTTCATTTGTGGGTTATTACAAATCGTTCATTATTTTTTGCTCTTCACATCTCTCCCAGAGAAATCATTTATGAATCATTGCTATCAGAAGATTTCATTTAATTTCATTTTTTATCAAAAATAGCCTGATTTTAAATTTGATCACGTGGGATATTTTCAGTCCTTGTGCGAATATGAACTTTTCGTAACACGAGTGTTTCGAGTTGTTTTTCGACTTCATTGCTTTTTCGTATTTTATGACATTTCAATCGAGTTTGAAATGCAATTGTCTGAATTTTCTGATACATGCCAATTTGCAAACTTTGGATTATTTTAATAAATGAATTGATTTTACATTTAATTGGTATATATAATGTTAATAATTATTTTAATGCGCCATTTAACGAACAAGTCAAATAGGATCGTATTTGCTCCCATTAATATGTCTATTTATAAAGAGGAGGCCACCCATGAAGCTCGATACAAATATGGAAAAAGTAGATCGCATGCATCTCAGAGCACGACTTGCATCAGGTAAAGTACCTGTTGATCTCGTTCTTAAAAACTGCAAAATCGTCAATGTTTTTAACGGAAAAATTGTAGAATCGGACATTGCCATTGATCATGGAAAAATAATTGGCATCGGTCATTACGAAGGGAAGAATTGTATTGATCTGAATGGTGCTTTTGTTGCGCCGGGATTAATTGACGCGCACATGCATATGGAATCGACTTTAGTTACCCCCGATCAAATGGCGCGAATCATTGTTCCTAGAGGCACGACAACTGTCATCGCAGATCCCCATGAAATTGCAAATGTTTTGGGGATTGAAGGCATTCAGTACATGATGGATTCCACAGACAGTTCCATACTCAACGGTTTCTTTATGCTGCCTTCCTGCGTACCCGCAACGCCTTACGAAAATTCAGGCGCTGTGCTAAAACGCGAAAATTTGGAAGCGCTTATCCACAATCCAAGAGTTTTGGGCCTCGGTGAAGTGATGGATTATCCAAGTGTCATTGAAGGGTCTTTAGAAATGCTCGACAAAATGGAAATGGCGGATCGCATGATCATCGATGGACATGGTCCGAGTTTGAGCGGAAAATCTTTAAATGCATACATGATCAATGGTATAAGAACGGATCACGAATGTACCACTATGGAAGAAATGGAAGAAAGAATCGGCCTTGGTATGTATATTGCCATTCGAGAAGGGACTGCAGCTAAGAATCTCGACACCCTAATCAAAGGCATCAATCACCAGACTAAAAATTTATGTATGTTCTGCACAGATGATAAACATCCTGAGGATATTCTTGAAAAAGGTCATATCGATTATAATGTGCGTCGCGCAATCGAACTGGGCATTGATCCAATTACAGCGATTCAACTTGCCACTATAAATCCCGCTAGATGTTACCAACTTCGCGATATAGGCGCGATAGCTCCTGGTTATGATGCCGATTTAATTGTTTTTGATAACTTTCAAGATTTTAATATCACTTCGGTTTATAAAAAAGGCATCAAGGTTGCTGAAAACCGAGTTGCGTTATTTGACTCGAATCCGATAAATTCGACGCACGTTCAAAATACAGTTAAACTAAAGCCTATTACCACAGAACAACTGAAACTCAAACTACAAAGTGACGTGGCACATGTGATCCGCATCACTTCTGGCTCAATTGTTACAGAGCATGCGATTCGTCGAGTTTACGTCGATGAAAATCAATATTTCAAACCAAGTGAACACCTTGATATTGTCAAGATCGTCGTTGCAGAAAGACACGGTCATACAGACCACATTGGAATTGGACTAGTTGAGAATTTTCATATTAAAAATGGTGCAATTGCAACTACTATCGCACATGATTCTCACAACATCATCGCGATTGGCGATAATGACAAAGATATTGCATGTGCCATCAATGAACTCATTCGACTTCAAGGTGGAATCACCATAGCCACTAAAGGCGCAATTTTGCATTCACTTGCCTTACCAATTGCCGGACTCATGGCGACAAACTCCATGGAATTTGTCTCTGAAGAACTCAAAAAACTACGTCTACTCACTCAAGAGTATTTGTCCATTCCAGAATCTCTTGAACCTTTTATGACTCTCAGTTTTTTAGCTCTACCGGTTATTCCAGAACTCAAAATAACCGATCGTGGTTACTTTGATGTTAAAAAATTTGACTTCATTCCAGTTTCTGAAAAGATATAAAAAAATGTTTGGTTAACATAATTCTGGGTATCATATAGATAAGCAAAACATAAGAAATTATGTGGCGCAAAACTGAAGGATCTAAATGATGAATTGTGAATTCGCTCACCTTCATCACATGATAGCCAGTTACCAACAAAAACTTTTCGGAATCATAGCAAAACATAAGAAATTATGTGACGCAAAACTAAAAGGACCTAAACTTTAAATCATCATTCAAATATGACACGATTTAAAGCATGGTAGCCAGTCACCGAGAAAAGTTTTTTTGTGCGTATTTTTTGCAGAAAACTACTTTTACAAAAAATAAAAAGGAGTTATTGCCATTAAATCATTTGAGATTTAACCGGCTATAACTCCTTATTTTATTTAGATCATTTATATCATTTTGTATACAGACTGAGCGATTGCAGATTGAAACATCTAGAAATCAACTGCTCAAAGCCTTTGTTTTTTCAATAATATGATGGTATCTATCGTATGCTCTTCCAACAGCTTCATCCCAAGACAAATAAATTTTTTCGGCCGCATTCGTTCCGATTTGTTTCAATCGTTCCCTATCCTCAGCACCTCTTAAGATTTCATTAGCCATCTCTTCAACAGTCTCTTTGATGACAATCCCCGTATCTTCGTGTTGAATTCCCTCTGCTGCACAACTTCCTTCAATTAATAAAGCTGGACAACCACAAGCAGCTGCTTCTCTCACCACGATTCCGTTGGTATCATAAGTCGATGGAAACAAAAATAAATTTGCACGACTAAAATAAACTCTTAACTCTTCTCGATCATAGACCGGTCCAGTGAAAATACAACGTTCACTCAAACCCAGTTCATCCACATAGGCCATAATATCTTTACGATCGACGCCTTCACCTACAAAGAACATTTTAAATTGCCCACCTTGATCCATAGCTGCCTTTAAACTATCAATGGTAAATTTTAAATTTTTATACCACATCATACGACCAACAAATAAATAGACGGTTTCATCCGATTGAAGCTGATATTTTTCTTCAAGCTTACGAACCGCTTCATGACTTGAAGCACCTCTCGCGAAATCCGTACCATTTTCCATCAAATAATACTCGCCTTTATATCCCAAGCTGCGTAAATTTTCACCAGCTCCTTCAGATACGACCCAAACTTCATCGCATGCGTTGATATTATTGAGAATAATTTTAACAGAAACATTTTTAACAGGTGTCAACGCTACTCGTTTGTCAATATCGACATCAAATTTAGTATGATATGTGAATACAATCGGTGCGCCTGTGTATTTTCGAACAATTCTCGCCAGCAAAGCAGACGTAAACGGACTATGAATATGCATAATATCTAATTGCTCTTTTTGGATTCGCTTAATTAAAAGAGGGTTGAATGGATTGCCAAAACGATATCCAACTCGTTTGCTTATATTGGCACTTGAATAACGAATCACCTTAAAAGCATACTCATCTTTCACTTTCGGATACCACGGTGTCGCAACAATTGCTTTTCCATATAATTTTTGAATGGTTCTCGCATAATTAACTGCCGTATTGGCAACACCATCTAAAATTGGTGGAAATGAATCGTTAAAGATACCGACATTTAATTTTTTCATAAAAACCCCTTATCACTCAATAGACTTACACCTAAATTTTATCATCATTCTAATCAACATCATAGTTAAAATTGGATTAGAACCGTTTTTAACTAAAACTTTTGGGTAATAAATACACGAATCGAATTTAAGAAAAGGAGCTCAATTTATGATTAAGAGAATGAAAGAAAAAAAACAAGCTGAGTTAAAAAAACAAAAGAAACACGTTTTCATGAAGGTGTGCGGTGCATTTGCTCTTGGTAGCATTATTTCAAGTGTAATCACTTTATTCACTGCTCCAAAATCAGGCAAAGAAATGAGACAAGATGTAAAAGACAAAGTGCTAGATGGCGCGGATTATTTGAAAGAAAATGCTTCAAATTCCATTAAAAAAGTAGGAACATCACTTGAAAATTTAGCACCTGTACTCAAAGAAAAATTCACTAAAAAACCTGCACCCCAAAACGATGTGACACCTACAGTTTTAGATGAACCTGAAGAAGAACTCATGTATGATGAAATTAAAAACTATGAAGATTAATCCACTTGAAAATAGGCTGTAATAGCCTATTTTTTTTCGACGATTATTATAAAAGGCGCATCTTTCGGTTGATTCATATAATTTAACATCATGACGTGAAATGCTTTCGCATCTAAATCAGCTGTATACTGTTTAACCCATTCTGCCTCTTCTCTCCCTTGATCATGCCCGCAATATACCGTGATAATCACAACCCCACCCTTTTTCACCACCAATAGGGCCTGCTCAATGCTTTGTCGCGTCGATGCAAGAAGTGTTGTAATCGATTTATCATAGCTGGGTAAATAGCCCAAATTATATAAGATCAAATCTTGTGAATTCATAGGACAATAGGTTAAAAGATTTTCATGTGATGCACAGTAGAGTTTAAAATTCATAAATCTTCCAGTTAATCTCTCGTAGGTTACATCAACCGCTTGCCTTTGTATATCAAAACCAATCACAGTCCCTGTAATTCCAACTTTTTCACATAAAAATTCTGTATCCTTTCCCTTTCCAATGGTTGCATCGACAACTTGCATACCACTTTCAAGATATCCTTCAAGTAACCCGTGTAAAAATGCATTTAAATTACGTATCATATCACGAATCTCCTTAAGTGACTTTTTTTATTGATGATACAGAATTAATGTATGTATCATCATAACGCGTTAATATTATACCTCTGAAAAATAAAAGGGGCTATATCTAAACGATATCTCCCCCAATTTGTTAAAGCAATTTGTTCTATAAAATCTTAATATCACATGGCTGAGATTTGGTATTACAACTCGATCCGCTACCACATCCGCTACACCCTGCACATTTTCCACTTTTTAAGTCTTTCAATGCGCGCTTTCCTGAAAAAAACAGAATAAACAAAAATATTGCACCAACAATCAATGTTGAACCCATATTAACCTACCATTTCTATCGCACCTTTTTTCTTTGCACGATTTATCAAATACACAATACTCACACCGTAAGCAATAGCAATAATCACAGCTGGTACAAAACCAACCGCTGGTTTTCCATATGCTATTAAGCTACCAATTTGAGTAATGAACATCGCGACGAGATATCCCACACTAAACTGGAAGAATAACCCTTTTAATAACCATTTTCCACTTTTCATTTCGCTTCTCATTGCACCCATTGCAGCAAAGCAAGGTGGTGTAAATAAATTAAATGCTAAAAATGCATATGCGGTTACAGGTGTAAAGAAACCCGATAATACACCTCCCGGAACATGTAAAGCATCTTCAGATGCAACTGTAAGTAATACTGCAAATGTCGCAACAACGTTTTCTTTTGCAATAAAACCCGTGATTGAAGCAGCGGCTAATTGCCATCCAACAAAGCCAAGAGGAATTAAAATTGGAGCGATAAAACGACCGACATACGCTAATATACTTGCACTTTGATCTGCAACTGGTTGGAAGTTAAATCCATATGCCTGCATAAACCAAACGAGCGTATTCATGACGAGAATAATGGTAGAGGCTTTAATAATAAATGCCTTTGCCTTATCAAACATTTGAATTGTAGCATGTTTAATACTTGGAATTTTATATTCAGGAAGTTCTAAGATAAAATGCGTCTCACTTTCGAAATTGAAGATGCGTTTTAAAAGCAATCCCCCAACGATAATCAATGCAAATGCAAGAACATATAAACTTGGACCAATCCAACTCGCATTTGGGAAAAATGCCATTGCAAACAACGTGATGATCGGTAGTTTCGCACCGCACGGAATAAATGGTGTTAAAATAGTCGTCATACGTCTTTCATTATCATTTTCAATCGTTCGAGTTGCCATGATTCCAGGAATTGAACAGCCAGATCCAACGATCATCGGGATAATCGATTTACCAGATAAACCAATTTTCTTGAAATAACGATCCATTAAAACAGCTACACGTGACATATACCCGCTGTCTTCAAGTAAAGACAAGCAGAAAAAGAGTACCATGATAAGTGGCAAGAAACCGATTACGGCACCCACACCTCCAATGGCACCATCGACGATGAGCGCTTGGAGCAACGGATCCACATGGATGCTTTCAAAGAATGAATTGGCAGCATTCGGAATGATTTCACCAAATAAAGTGTCATTAAAATATCCTGATAAGAATCCACCTAAACCCTCAATTGAAAACCAATATACAGCCCACATAATAAGGAAAAAGATTGGAAGTCCCCATAACTTATGTGCGACAATTCGATCCACTTTATCTGAAAAAGTGATTTTCGACATATCAGTTGCGGTAATGGTAACACTTTGAACAAGTTCAGATATATAGGATTGTCTGGCTTTATCCGCTTCAATACCGTCCTTATCCGTGGAAAAATCAAGTGCTAGTTGACGCTGTTTTGCAGTCCCTGCTTTGAGTGCAGCTTCGGTTAGTTCAACTAAACCTTTGTTCTCACTTGCAACTGTTTCAATAATAGGACAGTGCAATTTTTCACTTAATTTTTTGAGGTCTAATTGATTATTTCTTCTTTTAAGTACATCCGTCTTATTCAATGCAATCACAACAGGAATTCCTAACTCAATTAATTGAGTGGTAAAAAATAAACTTCTCTCAAAATTTGCACCGTCGACAATATTAATGATCACATCTGGCGATTCACTTAAGATAAAATCTCTCGTAACAGCTTCTTCATTGGTATACGGCGAAATTGAATAGGCTCCAGGTAAGTCAACAATTCTTACTTTGTCATTTAGCTTGTTGTATTTCCCTTTCAGAGGAGATTCTTTCTTCTCCACGGTTACGCCTGCCCAGTTTCCAACGTATTCTCTTTTGCCTGTTATGGCATTAAATAAGGTTGTTTTGCCGGAATTGGGATTGCCGGCGAGTGCGATCTTCATATGCTCTCTCCTTCGTTAATGATAATCATTATCAAGTTGTTTCCGAATTAAAACCGCCTTATCAGCGGTTTATATTTTTTGGTGATACTAATCAGCTAAGACAATTGCTTTCGCCATCGCTTCATCTAAAGCATATCTTGAATCTTTGATATTGACGATATAATTTCCTGCCAATATTGAAATCAGTGTAATTTCTTCACCTTCACAACAGCCTAGCGTAAAAAGAAAATTCTTTGTCTTGTCCTTACCTTCTACTTTCGCTATTGACTTTGTTTGACCCACTTTTGCTTTGGATAACATCATAAATTCACCCTCTTTTTTAATCCTGCTAATGATAATCATTATTATCTGCTCTTATTGATAAAGATTATCATATTCATTATTAACTGTCAATAGCATTGTGTTTTTTTTAACATTTGAAAGCTGTTAACTCTTCTTAACAGAATTTTCCTCTGAACGTTGAATAAGTTCAGCATCCCATTCAAGTAACAAAGCATGCGTTTTCAGCCACTCTTGTTTTTCTTTATATTCTGGATCAATACATGCAACAGCTTGCCAAAAATTTTTAGAATGATCTAAATGCTTTAAGTGACATAATTCGTGAACAATGACATAGTCCATGACGAACAAGGGGGCAAAAATCAAGCGCCAGTTAAGTAGAATATGCCCACGTGACGTACATGAGCCCCATCTAGATTTCTGACTTTTAACGGATACCTGTTTCGGTATGAGTCCAGTTGCTGCAGACATTTGTTCCATTCGATTTTTAATCGTATCTCCAGCAATTTTTTTGAGTTCTCTTTCCATTAAATGAAACAAAGCCATTTCATTAAAATCTGCACTAAACATGTGAATGCTATTTAAGGTGTCATCAATTACAACTTTTTCATCCCGCTTGAAAGCGACCTGATCCTTTTTCAGTGAATAACATTTACCCAGAAGTTCCCATTGGGCATTCTCATTAAAACTTAGTTGTCTTTTTGGTGTTAACTTTTGATGATTGAGATGCTTCATCACCCAATCTTCTTTTTGCTCAACGAACTGAAGGACAACGTGTTCAGGGCATTTATTAGGCGCCATCACTCGAATATTTCCTTTTTTATCCATGCTAATTGCGATTGATTTACGTTTAGAATACACCATCGTATAGCGAAACAATGTTTTATGTTGTTTATGATTTTCACTACTAGAATGTCTTTTTGTCATGAAAGTTTCCTTTATTTATGAATTTTCTGTTTTTTTTCCTTAAATTATCGTATATATTATATATTAAATAAGTCTTTCTACAAACACCATAGAAAACGATACAGCAATTAAGAAACAACAACAAAGAAACACCAACCATCCCGAAAGACTTTTCGAAAGACAATAAAGATTGAATTTGATCCAGAGATCCTGTTTTGAGTATATGAGGAGGTATTTATGCGTTTAGTAACTCGTTCTGATTTTGATGGTCTAATTAGCGGCATGCTTTTAAAGGAAGCTGGCATTATTGATTCATGGGTGTTTGTACATCCAAAGGATTTACAAGATGGTTTATTTACACCTACGGAAAATGATGTCCTTGCAAACGTCCCATTTGTTCCTGGTTGTGGGATGTGGTTTGATCATCATACCTCAGAGAATGAGCGTTTAGGCTGGACACAAGAAGTAAAAGGCGAAAGTCGATTGGCACCTTCTGCAGCTCGCATTATATATGAATATTATGGCGGCGCAAAACAATTTCCAAAGTACCAAGACATGATCGAAGCCGTTGATAAAGTGGATTCTGGTCAATTGACAAAAGATGAAATTCTTTCACCTACCGGTTGGATATTACTTGGATTTATTTCCGATCCAAGAACTGGTTTAGGTCGTTTTAGAGATTTTAGAATTAGCAATTATCAATTAATGGAAGAATTGATTAATCACTGCCGCAATATGAGCATCGATGAAATTCTAGCTCTTGAAGATGTGAAAGAGCGCGTCGATCTCTATTTCGAACAAGATGCGTTGTTTAAAGAGATGGTACAAGCCCATACGAGAATTGAAAAGAACGTCATTGTAACTGATCTTCGAGATGTTTCTCCAATTTATACTGGCAATCGCTTTCTAATTTACAGTTTATATCCAGAACAAAATGTGTCCATGTGGATCGTAGATGGCAAGCAAAAACAAAATGTTTCCATTGCTTGCGGTTATAGCATCCTCAATCGCACTTGTTCGGTTGACATCGGAAAGTTAATGCTCGAAAACGGTGGTGGTGGGCATAAAATGGTAGGTACCTGTCAAGTTGCTTACGATGGAGCAGACACGTCCATTGAAAATATCATTCTTGCATTACAAGCATAGTATCCTATTTATAAGCTTTGAATCAGCCATATTCGCGGTTTGCATCAACCGTATTACGCGATTGGCATTAACCATAAACCGGTTTTAACAATCTAATGTTACTCATAAAATAAAGCATCTAAAATGTCGTATGAAAGGCGTTCAAGATGCTTTTTTATGTGATTAACACGGGATTTATGATATAATATTATGATTCATATTACTTTAATCACATTGAACCATTTCATTTACTATTTACATTTTGAACCTAAGGAGTTATTTATGTATTATTCAAAACCTATTGAATCCACTTTAGAAGAGTTTCAAGTAGACCCTTCAAAAGGTTTGAGTGAATCTCAAGTCCAACAACGCCTAGAACAGTATGGCAAAAATGCCCTAGTTGGCAAAAAGAAAAAGAGTTTATTCTCATTATTTATATCTCAGCTAAAAGATGCTCTTATTTACGTCTTATTAGGAGCAGCGGCTGTTACCATTGCCATAAAAGAATATACAGACGCAATCATTATATTACTCGTTGTCATACTAAACGCAGTTATTGGCGTTTTTCAAGAATACAAGGCTGAAAAAGCCATTGAAGCACTTCAAAAGATGTCGTCTCCAAAGGCCTTAGTTAGAAGAGACGGACTAATTAAAGAAGTCAACTCGGAAGATATCGTCCCTGGAGATATTCTCATATTAGATGCAGGGCGCTACATCCTTGCTGATTTACGCTTAATCGAGAGTGCAAATTTACAAATTGAAGAAGCTGCGCTTACTGGCGAATCACTCCCAACAGATAAAAATGCCCTGAGTGTCTTAACAGAAGGAAAAACTTCATTAGGCGATCAGGAGAACATGGCTTTCATGTCAACGGTTGTAACATACGGCCGTGGTGAAGGAATTGCCATCGCAACTGGTATGAACACAGAAATCGGAAAAATTGCAAAGATTCTCGATGAAAGCGTCGAAGAAATGACCCCTTTACAGCGTCGATTAGATGAACTGGGAAAAATCCTAGGCATGCTTGCTTTAGGTATCAGTGCACTTATTCTCGTGATCGGTTTCTTCCAAAAAAGAGAGCTCTTCGACATGTTTTTAACGGCTATCAGTTTAGCAGTTGCCGCTATTCCAGAAGGGTTAGCAGCAATCGTAGCCATCGTTCTTGCCCTCGGTGTAACGAGGATGTCCAAGATCAATGCCATCGTCAAAAAACTCCCCGCTGTGGAAACACTCGGTTCTGTAAATATCATCTGTTCAGATAAGACCGGTACATTGACTCAAAATAAAATGACCGTTCTCAATACATTCGTTTGGGATAAACTCAGTCACCTAGATCCAACAATTAAAATCTCATCACACAGCTTAACAGAGGATGAAAAAATGCTGATTGAAGCATTGGTTCTATGCTCCGATGCGACATATGACGGAAAAGAAGGCACTGGAGATCCTACAGAAATCGCTTTAATTGCTCTTGGTTATCAACACGAGATGACCAAGCAACTTCTGAATGAACGACATCCAAGAATTTCGGAATTTCCATTTGATTCTGACCGCAAATTGATGTCAACACTTCATAAAGAAGCAACTGGATATCGCATCTTTACCAAGGGAGCGATTGATAGCATTTTGAAACACTGTACACATATTCTGATCAACGGGACTGTTGAACCTTTGACAGATGCGCACAAACAGACACTTATGCATCAAACCAATTTGCTCTCTGATCAGGCTTTAAGAGTCATCGCTTCTGCAACACGAGTTGTCGATCAACCCGTTGATTCTTCTGAAATGGAACGAGATTTAACCTTTGTAGGTTTGGTTGGTATGATTGATCCACCAAGACTTGAAGTAAAAGCTTCTATTGAAGAAGCCAAAGCAGCAGGCATACGTCCTATCATGATTACAGGTGATCATAAAAATACAGCTGTTGCCATTGCAAAAGAACTCGGAATTGCCTCTTCCATTGAAGAAAGTATTACAGGGGCAGAGATCGATATGCTCTCAGACGATGTGTTTACTCAAAATATCAATCAATATCGCGTGTTCGCCCGCGTATCCCCTGAACACAAAGTAAAGATCGTCAAGGCGTTTAAATCACATGGCAATATCGTATCCATGACTGGAGATGGCGTCAACGATGCCCCTTCTCTAAAATACGCCGATATCGGTGTCGCAATGGGAATCACCGGTACGGATGTTGCTAAAAGTGCAAGTGATATGATTCTAACGGATGATAACTTTTCAACGATAGTCAATGCCATTGAAGAAGGTAGAAATATCTATAACAACATCAAAAAAACTGTTGTGTTTCTATTATCTTGTAATTTAGGTGAAATTGTGACCATCTTGGCCTCTATTTTATTCTTTTGGCCAGTTCCATTGTTGCCAACACAAATTCTATGGATCAATTTGATTACGGACTCCTTACCGGCAATTGCACTTGGAATCGATCCAGGCGATAAAAACGTCATGAAACAAAAGCCAAGAAATCCAAAAGAAAGTTTCTTTGCTGAAGGCGCTGGATTACGCGCAATCTTAGGTGGTGTTCTCATCGGCGCACTGACTTTGATTGGATTCTATATCGGACTTTCTGAACATGGATTTAGCTTAGGATCAAAAGGCATCCCAGAAGATGTCATTAACTATGCACGAACGATTGCATTTGTTGTACTTGCTGCTTCACAACTATTTTACTCACTTGCAATGCGACATCGCATTCAATCGATTTTTCAAATTGGATTGTTTAAGAACAAAGCCCTTATCGGCGCAATTGTGTTTGGATTAGCACTTCAATTTATTGTAATTAGCGTTCCAACTTTGGCGAATGCCTTTAAAGTACAAATGTTGTCTGGAAGAGATTGGCTCATCGTTCTCGGTTTATCGCTGATTCCATTAACATTAAACGAAATCATCAAAGCGTTTAATCGTCTATTAAAAAGACAATAAAAACTCATAAAATACATGTTTGGAGGTACCTATGTACACAACACTTCCCCCTACCGGAATGCGTGATTTTTTACCAAGAGAAAAAGAAGTTCGCGAATATGTCATGAGAGAGATTCGCGACGAATATAAAAAAAGTGGCTTTACCGAAATTGAAACCTCTTTTATAGAGAATATTGAGAATTTAACAGGTGGTGATGGTGGTGAAAATACCAAACTGATCTTTAAAATCCTCATGCGTGGCGACAAACTTAAAAATGCTGATTTAGGCGATTTGGATAAATTGGCGGACCTTGGATTAAGATTTGACCTTACGCTTCCGCTAGTGCGTTTTTATTCAAATAATCGAAATGAACTGCCTCAAATTTTCAAGTCAATTCAAATGGGCACAGTATTCCGTGCTGAGCGCCCTCAAAAAGGTCGATATCGTGCATTTACGCAATGTGACATCGATATCATCGGCGATGAATCTAATCTCGCTGAAATCGAGATTATTCAAACAATTGCTAGCACTTTAAAACGTTTAACTTTTGAAAACTTCACGATAAAAATTAACGACCGTAGAATTTTAAGAGCACTCGTCACATCTGCTGGTTTTTCAGAAGATGAGTTTGCCGATATCGCCATCACACTTGATAAACTCGACAAAATTGGAAATGAAGGCATTCAAAAAGAACTGCTATCCAAAAATTATAATGAAGCTCAGGTAATCAAACTGCTAGATCAGTCCAATAAAATGGCGACTCTTGGCTTAGAAGGCATAAAAGACATTTGTTCTGAAGGATACGAGAATTTAACAGAAATTATTGAAGTAATCCAGTCATTAGAAGATCAGTTTAAAATTGAGTTCGATCACACGCTTGTAAGAGGCATGGGGTATTATACGAGCACTATTTTTGAAATCACATATGGCGATTTAAGTTACTCGATTGCTGGTGGTGGACGATATGATAAAATGATTGGAAAAATCTCTGGTTCAGATGTACCTGCTGTAGGTTTTTCAATTGGTTTCGAGCGCATTGTGGATTTAATCTTATCTGAGAATAAGGCACAAAGCAACGAAACGCGAATCGCCCTACTTTATGATGAAGCCTATCCGCTTAAAGCCGTAGTCCAAAAGGCAATTGAGATGAGACAAATTTACAACATCGTATCCATTTATAAACAAAAGAAAAAGTTAGGAAAACAGCTTATCCAACTAGATCGATCTGGATATAATGGTTATACACTCTATGGTGACGATATGATCGTTAAGCCATTTGAATCCAGATAACGATTTGAATCAAAATAATTTTTGAATCAAATGAGCCTTTAAACTCCATAAGCAATTTAGAAAATTGCATAATTCTTATTTGTGAGAATCGAGTTCTAATTTATTAGAATCTCAATTTTTGAAATGGCGTGATTGAGCCATTTTAATTTTAACAACACATGATTTTCACACACAAAAGGTAATTATGCAATTTCCACAATTATTAAAGCCACTACTCGTTAGTGGCTTTTTATTACTTTAATTAATGAACAAAACTTAATTTTTATGAATTAAAATTTATACTGTTCATATAAAACATTTTGAGGTAGTATAAAAGTACTACATTCACCATTGGAGGTCCTATATTATGAAAAGCATCAAACTCAGACTTGTAACACACATCTCTATCTTAGTGATCTTATCTCTCAGTATTTTAGGCTCACTCAGCTTGTTACAGGCAAAAAATGCCATTGAAAATGAAGCAATTGGTGGACTAGAAAGACTCAATAAAGAATCCAGTCATTCGATGAGTACGTCAGTTAATAGCCAATTGGCTTTTTTAAAACTCTTTGCTGCAAGTGACGAGATTCAATCTATGGATTGGGAAACTCAAAAGGCCTACTTGAACGCTCAAGTAAAAGGCAGTGATTTTATTTCATTTGCAGTGGTGGATCTACAAGGTAATGCAACATTTAACGACAATCAATCTGCCAACATCGCAGAAAGAGCTTACTTTAAGAGCGCATTAGCTGGTGATACCTTGGTATCCGATATGGTAATCAGTAAACTTACAGGTAAGCCAGAGCTCGTTTTTGCAACACCTATCTCAGTGGGTTCAAAAATTGAAGGCGTTCTCATCGCACGTAGAGATGGCTACATACTCTCAGATATTACCGATCAACTTGGGTACGGCAAGACCGGCTATGCCTATATGATCAATCAAGATGGGGCTGTCGTTGCTCACCCTGACCGCGCGCGAGTAGATGCGCTTCAAAATACCATCGAAGAGGCGAAAACAAACCCAGCACTCAGTGAAGTTGCTCAACTCATGAAATCCATTATTCAGAAAAAAACTGGTTTTGAAAAATATACATTTAACGACAAACGACTGATTGCTTCATTCACACCTGTTGAAAATACACCTTGGATACTCGTCGTAACAGCTGATGAGTCTGAAGTATTGAAAAATGTGTCATCTATCGTGAAAACTATTTTCTTGATCATTCTCGTATTTTTAGCAATCGGAATTGTCAGTGCTTATTTTATCGGTGCGAGCCTTGCAAAGCCAATTGTTCACATCTCAAAAGCCGCTGATAAAATTTCGCAATTAAATATCCGTGAAAATATCGATACGACCATTATTAAGAGACGTGACGAAATCGGGCTATTGGGAACTTCTCTCCAAAGAATCACAGACAACTTGAGATCCATATTGTTTGAAATCAACACATCATCTGAGATGGTAACAGCAGCGTCTGAAGAGCTCACAGCCAATTCACAAACGACGTCACTCTCAATTGATGAAGTTGCTAAAGCCATCAACGAAATCGCAGCAAGTGCAAATAGTCAAGCAAAAAATGTCGAAGAGGGTGTCGCGAAAAGTATTTTGCTAGGTGAAAATATCGAAAAAGATCAGCATGAGATGCACGCACTTAATCTCAGTTCCAACAAAGTGTCTGAGCTTGTAAACGAAGGTCTTTCAGAAATTGATCACCTCACGGCCATCTCACAGCAAACAGCAAATTCTACTGATTTAGTTCGACACGGAATTTTAAAAACAAATACAAGTGCTCAAAAAATTGAAGCAGCCAGTCAAGTTATTTCAAATATTTCGACTCAAACTAATTTATTGGCGTTAAATGCAGCGATTGAAGCAGCAAGAGCAGGTGAAGCTGGAAAAGGGTTTGCTGTAGTGGCAGAAGAAATTCGTAAACTCGCTGAGCAATCCTCACAGTCTACTCAAATCATTGATGACGTTGTGAAAGAGTTGCAGCAAAACTCTACTGAGGCGGTTAGAATCGTTGAAACCGTTGTTGAACAGATGAAAGTACAACAATCAAGCGTTGAAAGCACACATTCAAAATATCTCAATATTTCAGATGCGATCGGAAAGTCCGAGCAAATTGTCACTCAACTTAATCAGTCCTCTGTGCAAATGGATTCCATCAAAACTCAAATTATGCAGTCGATGGAACAGCTCGCTGTGATTGCAGAGCAAAACAACGCATCTACTCAAGAAGTTGCTGCATCCATCGAAGAACAAACAGCTTCTATGGAAGAAATTGCGAACGCAAGTGAAAATTTGTCGGAGCTCGCACAAAAATTATCCGGAATTATTAAACAGTTTAGATTATAATCAAAAAGACTAAGACGCGGAGGCTGATTCAATCTCGTATTCGCATCTTAGTCTTTTTATATTTTATGATGTTTATTTCCAAATTTTTATTCCTAAATTTTATTCCTAAATTTTATTGAAAAATCATCTTCAGATTTCATTGAATTTGTCTACTCAAGGACTTGATACTTCAGTTTAGCAAAACCCGAAAGCAGTTGTGGATCGATACTTTCTACTAGTTTTTCAGCATCTGACCAAAAATATTCCTGGTCTTCCTTTTCAATCTCAAAATCTCTTCTACTTAAATCTAGTGAATACAGGTAGCAAACATGATCGCTATTGCGCTTAATTGCACAAACACCCAAATAGAACAGTTCAGATTCATCAACGACTAGATTAAGCTCTTTTTTCATTAACTCTACCAGATCGCGTTCACGCGTCTCAGTTGCCTCTAAACTGATGCCACAAGTATCCGGATGTAGATCCCAACCAGGTATAAATTCATTTTTTAGTAAGTATTTATATTGCCCACTTTTCTTTTTAAATGGAATGATCATGCTTAAATTTGACATAAACGCCTCCTAATTGAGTTAATTTCATTTGAATCGGACAGAACCATGATAATTTCTTAAACTATTATTAAGATACCCAGAAAGCATAGGCATTATGCGAGTTATTTGATAAAATAATCCTAGCATCAGATATATTGACTCTTGAGGTGACTATGTATAACATTTTAATTATTGAAGACGATCTGACGATATCAAAATCTCTTAAAGCATTAATGGAAGATTGGGGATATACCGCACATATCGCAGATGATTTTAAAGATATCATGCCAACATTTTTATCATTTTCACCACATCTAGTGTTGCTTGATATTTCACTTCCCTACTTCAATGGATACCATTGGTGTAATTTGATTCGCTCTTACTCAAAGGTGCCGATTATCTTTATTTCATCTACGTCCGACAACCTAAACATCGTTATGGCAATGAACATGGGCGCCGATGATTTTATCGCAAAACCTTTTGATAAAAATGTTCTCATTGCTAAAATCCAAGCACTACTCAGACGCTCCTATACATTTGTTGGCCAAACGCATGCCATCGAGCACAAAGGCGTGATGCTCAATTTAAACGATACGACTTTGACCTATCAGTCTCACAAAATTGAGCTGACCAAGAACGATTTTAAAATCATTCAAATTTTAATGGAAAATGCAGGGAAAATCGTCACAAGAAATGACTTAATGACCAGACTATGGGAAAGTGATCATTACATTGACGACAACACCTTAACCGTCAATATCACGCGTCTACGAAAAAAACTTGAGGAAATTGACCTAAATGACTTTATCATAACAAAAAAAGGCATTGGATACCTGATTGAATAAGGATAGGAGCCCCGTATGAAGCACTTTACCAATCGAACACTTTTAGAATACATTCGTCGAAATTTGAAATTCGGACTTCTATTTATGCTCTATATGTTGGTATTTTCCGTCCTTTTTTCACTTCAGAACATTCCGCTTGACGCCATATTATACGGCATCATTCTTTCTACTTTTTTTGTCATCGTTATCTTAGTCTTCCGATTTTCAAAATTTCACTTAAAACATCAACATCTCCTTCATGTTTCAAAAAGGGCCACTTTAAATATCGACGACTTGCCCAAACCGAGGGATTTAATTGAAAACGACTATCAGACGATTATCAAAGAACTTCATCAGGCCTATCAAAAACTCGATACGGACTCCAATTATCGCCATCAGAACATGCTCGATTATTATTCAATGTGGGTGCATCAAATTAAGACCCCTATTTCAGCTCTTTACTTAGTGATCGATCAACAACAAAATGAACAAAGTTTATCCATGAAAACCGAACTCTTTAAAATCGAACAATATGTCGACATGGTCTTACAATATTTAAAACTTGAAAGCGAAACTTCTGATTTGCGCTTTGATACCGTTGATTTGGTGTCCATGATTCGCGCATCCGTTCGAAAATACCGCATGATTTTCATCGAAAAAGGAATCAGTCTTCACTTCGAAGAAATGAATCGCTTGATGATTACCGATGAAAAATGGTTTTGTTTTGCACTTGAGCAAATTCTGTCAAATGCGCTCAAATATACACATAAAGGAAGCATTACCATCAAGCTTTCTGAGACGCAACCGGATGTACTCCTTATTCAAGATACAGGCATCGGCATACACGCTGACGATCTGCCTCGTATATTTGACAAGGGATTTACTGGATATAATGGTCGACTTGATAAAAAATCTTCGGGAATTGGCTTATACCTCGTCAAACGTGCGCTTAACAAACTTTCTCACGACATACAGGTAACTTCTGAAGTGGGTAAAGGAACGACTGTAGCGATAGATATCAGCCGAAAACCACAAAGGTTCGAATAAATATTAAACCTTACAGAGATGTAAGATTGCTAAAAGAAATGTAAGCCAGTGTTATGGCATGGCATTTCTTTTTTTATTAAACTAAGAGTATCAAATAACAAACTAACAATTAACCTTTTGGAGGACAATATGTCATTATTAGAAGTCAATAATCTTAAGAAAGTCTACACAACACGCTTTGGCGGAAATCAAGTTACCGCTTTATCCAATGTCACTTTTTCAGTTGAAAACGGCGAATATGTTGCAATTATGGGGGAATCTGGTAGTGGAAAAACCACACTTTTAAATATACTCGCATCACTCGATAAACCTACTAGCGGAGACGTACTCCTCAACGGTAAATCGTTCTCAAGCATCAAAGAATCTGAAATTTCGGCCTTTAGAAGAGATCATCTGGGATTCGTTTTTCAAGATTTCAACTTACTCGATAACTTTAATCTTCAAGACAATATCTTTTTACCGCTTGTATTAGCAGGAAAAGACTACAAAGAGATGAAAAAGAGACTTGATCCAATCAGCAAGCAACTGTCTATTGAAGACCTTTTACACAAGTTTCCATATGAGGTTTCAGGTGGACAAAAACAACGAGCAGCAGTTGCAAGAGCGCTTATTACACAACCTGCAATTGTGCTGGCGGATGAACCGACCGGCGCGCTGGATTCAAAAGCAACAGATCATTTGTTGTCTCTATTTACAGAAATCAATCAACTCGGACAAACGATTCTCATGGTCACACATAGTACGAAAGCAGCAAGTCACGCTAAGCGCGTCTTATTTATCAAAGACGGCGAAGTTTTTCATCAAATCTATAAAGGCAATATGAGCAATGAAGCGATGTATCAAAAAATTTCCGACACACTCACAGTCCTAACTACCGGAGGAGAACAACATGAATAGCCTTTTTTATCCCAAATTGGCATTATCCAATATCAAAAATAACGTCAAATTATTTTTCCCCTATATTCTCATGAACGTCGGCATCATTGCCATGTACTTCATTATGCATTCACTTTCTGTTGATCCAGGTATCAAAAACATGTCTGGAGGTAGTTCACTTCAGCAATTATTGAGCTTTGGCACCGTTGTAATCGCCATTTTTTCAGCGATCTTTATCTTTTATACCAACAGTTTTTTATCTAAAAGACGTAAAAAAGAAATTGGACTTTACAACATCCTCGGAATGGGGAAACGCCACCTGAGTAAAATGCTTTTCATTGAAACGCTTTTCATTGCCTTAATTTGTTTAACACTCGGATTAATTACAGGCATTGTGCTCAACAAACTCATGGTTCTCATTTTACTAAAACTCGTTAAAGTCACTGTCACTTTAAAATTTGTTTTATCCATAAAATCAATTTTAGCAACCATACTTTTATTCTCAGTCATCTTTTTAGTGACGCTCATTTTCAACTTAGGCTCCATCCATTTGACCAATCCAATCGAGCTTTTAAAAGGTGGACAAACCGGTGAAAAAGAACCTAAAACGAAATGGCTCATGACACTTATAGGCATCATCACACTTGGTGCAGGTTACTATATCGCCCAAGTTGTTGAATCTCCTCTAGCCGCACTTGGATGGTTCTTTATCGCAGTCATCCTCGTCATGATTGGAACCTACTGTCTTTTTACAGCAGGCAGTATCGCTTTACTCAAATTACTCAAAAAGAATAAAAAACTCTATTACAAAGCCAATCACTTCAACTCAATTTCAGGAATGATATACAGAATGAAACAAAATGCTGTAGGTCTTGCTAATATTTGCATCCTCAGTACAGCTGTTTTAGTTACGCTTTCTACCACACTTTCGCTTTATGTAGGATTGGAAGATTTATTAAAAACTCAATATCCAATGGATATTAAAATTACCAATTTTGAAGCAACACCGGATAGTATCAGTGCAGTTGAGCAAATCATCGATCAAACAGTCGCTGAGTTTCCAGTGACTATTGATGGAAAAATGAGCTACCACTCCATCGGATTTCCTGTTATGAAGACAGATACCGGCTTTGAACCTACTGACGAGATCTCAGGGTGGTCGAATCTCAATTTTGTGACATTACTCACCCTTGACGATTACAACATCGCCTACAACGATTCTATCGAGTTAGACGACGATGAAATATTATTTCTCACAAGCGACTCCTCTTATAAAGATTCAACCGTTCACTTAGGAAGTGAAACATTGACCATCAAAAAACAATTGAGTGCCCTCTTTGACTACACTGGAAAAGAAGACGCACAGATGCAAATTGGGAGTTTAGTCATCGTCGTAAACAGCATGGATCGCTTACAAACGCTCTATGACACTTTTTACTCAGATGCAGATGAAGAAGCTACTGATAAAATTCAACACTTTACTATTTTCGATGTGAAAGGTGAAGAATCTGATGTCATCGCCTTTAATGATACCCTGTATCAAAACTTGAATGATAAAACATCAAATAATTCTATCAGCAGTATTTTCGCTGCAAAAAACGATTTTCTCTCCCTCTACGGTGGTTTGTTCTTTATCGGAATCTTTTTAGGAACACTGTTTTTAATGGCCACTGTGATGATTATCTATTACAAACAAGTGTCTGAGGGTTATGATGATAAATCGCGATTTGAAATTATGCAAAAAGTGGGAATGAGTTCAAAAGAAATCAAACACACCATTCGCACACAAATTTTGATGGTCTTCTTCTTACCGTTGATCTTTGCAGTGATTCATATTAGTTTTGCATTCCACGTTATCACAAAATTAATCGCATTATTTGGGTTTACGAATATTCCACTGTTCTTTTTATGTATGGTTGCAACCATCATCGTATTTGCCTTGATTTACTTGGTCGTTTATTTATTAACTGCACGAGTTTATTATAAAATAGTGAAATAAAAAAAGCTCATGTTCGAAACTGGTCGCAAATCGTCATCATCCACGCGCCACTCGACATGAGCTTATTTTTATTCATTTTCAACGAATCTATAGGCCGTCTCATCAGTTATCTGATACTTCAACTGATTGGGAATGCGGATTGTCAATGTTTGATTTTCAAACCAAACCTCTCCGTACCCTTGCTTGTCATCATAAGTAATTTCAGCCGTATACACGCCGTTATTGCCCCTAACTGCAACGGTTACATCGCCATCAGACTCTTGATCCCCATTCACATCATACAAAATGTCAAATGCCCATTCCTTTATCACATCTTGGTCGTTTGTTAATAGCAAGTGCATTTCACAAAAGGAGGCATCTGTTTTTAATATGCTGCTCAATACAGTTAGAGATGATATTTCCAAATTTTCATACGTCATTTTTCCAACCGTATAATCTGAAGGCGCCACCTCAGTCTCTATGATTACAGGATGATCCAGTTGTGTTTTAAGAAAAAAGCCCACTGCAACGACTGCCACGATTAATAAAGTTAAGTCGATGAATTTCTTTTTTTGGTAATCCGTTAGTTTCATAGAACTCCTATTATTGTTTAATTGCTTAATTGCTTAATTGCTTAATTGTTTAATTGTTTAATTGCTTAATTGTTAAATGTTTAATTCTTTCTATTCTTCAATTTTACCTTTGATTCTTAAATTTTTGCCCTTTAAATACTCGACAAAATCCTGATAGCTTCCTTTTACAAATCCCTTTTTATCCAATCGTATGGCCAAATCATTGACGAGAACTAATGCCACATATTCTTGATTAATGACGACATGAGAAATTTGATTCCAGTGAAATTCCGAGAGGGTATTGAGATCTTTCATGATGATTTTATCACCAACTAAAATATCTCTTTGCCAAGCATCTCCCCCCATCTGCGTTACTAATTTTTTATAGGTTTTTGAAGCGACATGCGCCTGTCTAAAAAAGGCATTATACGCAGCGAACAATAAAATTAAACCATAATAAAAAAAGTATCCCGATTGTCCACCTACCACAGACATCACAGCCATTACAAGGGATATTATCATAAAAACAATCCACATGATCTTCATGTAATTCATCTTAATCGGGTTTTTGTAAAACGAAAAATAGCGTTCTTTTGTCATTTGATATTGATTTTCAAAAAGTGTTTCCATTGTCTGCTCCATTCATGAGTTTCAGTTTTAGATGCGAAATTCCGTTTTGGTCGCTAAATTTTACATCCACATCTGTTGTAATTCAACACATTCTGTAAATTTCCTCTATTTTATTTTATTCAATTCTAAACGCGATTACAACATCATTTAAAATACTGAAATGATTAGGTGAAATGATTATCAATCCATTCGATTGAGTAACTTAAAAAAGAACAGACTTCGCTTAAGAGATTTCAGTTTTTGTCGATGTTTCAATCGAATCGTCTTTGACAATACTTCCCTCTCGTCAGAAGACAATTCAACGCTCTCAAGGATTTTTTTGAAATCCTTTAAATCTTGTATGTCTCCAGATATTTTATGAAAAACTTCAATTTCTTCACGTATTTTGAATGCCTCAAATACGATGAGATGACTTTCACTTAAAGTTTTAAATTTCTTTCCCTGAATGCGCGCAGAATGAATCCCTGATGGATGATTAAGCGCTACTCTCGCAAGTGTTCGTGTGTAATCTCTAAATTCATGCATCCACAGATCTTTTTTGCCTTGATTTTCAGCTATTTCATAGTGTATGTTTCTTAAATCGTAGCTCTCGCGAGGTGCATGGATATATTTCAAATGTGCTAGTTTTAAAGAATTGAGTAAATAGCTTTCTATTTCAGTATGTCTAAATTCCTCTTGTTCATTGATTCGAAGGCAGACGTGAAGTCGCCTTATGTCTTCAAGGGCTTTCAATTCACGCATCAACTGTTTGCTAATGTCTTTCATGAAACGAAATGCCTTCTGGTCATAGTTCCTTAAATACCAGCAGATTCCTTCCATTTCTCGAATCCGAATGCGCCTTTGATGCACCCAGTGATCCAATTCAATCTCCGTTTCATCATCTATTTCATGTAACTCAATTTGATTGTCGTCATATAAAAGCATTTCTAAGCGACGCACCCAATCTTCTATTGGTTTTACCTCGATTCGAACAGCCCGCATATTGCTAACTACCACACGTTGCTGCTGAATCCAATCGTTCGCTTCAATCAATCCTTCTAAATTATGTGCCAATGCATCCGCATCTTTAATCAGTTCATCATAAACATGATGAACTCGATTTTTTTTCGCGTGATGTTTTATTGCGTGTAAAATCAAGGCCTGCTTTTTCGTCGACAAATGTCCATCCGAGCGCAAAAGAGCCTGAGTCATAATCGCACTCATTTTTGCATGTCCCTTCCCAGAAATGCCACCCATAATGCGCCCTAAATCATGTCCGTAAGCGATGATCTTGGCTAGATTCTTATCGAGCTTCCGCTTATCTGCTAGTTGTTCAATAAAATGAACCACATCATTCAGATGTTGAACTTCAAACAAATGATCGTCACTATGATAAGCCGCATGCGTTGAAATATCTCGCATCATATTTACTGTTTTCATAAAAAAACCACCTTTATTATGGATCACTTATTGTTTACCCATAATTTTGGTGGCTAATGAAAAATTTATTTAGGAAAAATTTGTTTTGTTGATCTCACTATATTTTTTTCTTAGAAAGTCGGTTAGAGGTCACCATATAGTGAAGTGTCGACATCAACCAGATTAAAGTCATCAGAATAATTGGGTAGTTACCCGTTTCAAATAAAAGTTTCGTAAATAGCACGACAATATAGAGAAAGAGATACATGCCATTCATAAACGAATAGGTTTTAAACGCGGATTTATAAATGAGAAGCTGTTCAGCTTCATCACAACTTTCCATCCACTCCTTTTGAAATTTCATCGAACTCGGATCGCCTTTTTTCGTCGGATAGACCACTTTGATGAGTTTAATGCAATACATTTGAAGGGCTACGATTACAAGAAATGAACCCAAAAAGATTCCTATCGACGTAAATATTGCAGGATTGGATTGGTCGACTGAAAAACCAAATAATAAAAATGCCAAAATGGTATAGACGCTGGTCACGAACATATTAGCTGATAAAACACCGTCAATTTTTTCTTCTTTTTCATCATCTTCATCCGATGCTTTAAATTGTTTTAAAAGTTTACTGGCTATGACAATGGATACAACACCTGCAAATATCGCAATCCCTGCAGCGATGCCCTGTATGATGATTATATTGGATATCACCACATCCATTCCTTGATTCATGACCGTTTTCATGTGATCTGGATCTAAATGCAACAGAAGCGCCATGCCTCCAGCCCCTAACAAAGCCCCTAATATTAACCACATGAGTATTCTCAATATCGACTTAAATGCTTTCATTTTCTTCCTCCTCATATTGAAAGATTGCTTCAACTGTTGTTTGACATATTTTTGCAAGTTTTAGTGCCAGTGTCACTGAAGGTGAATAATCCCCTCGTTCAATCAAACTAATGGTTTGCCGTGAAACGCCTGCAAGATCACCTAGTTCTGACTGATTAATGTTCAACCTAGCACGATACGCCTTTAACTGATTGTTTAATGGCATATACGCCTCCTTACTTTTAGATTATATTTTCTGCATCCAATATTTCCTTTTGGCTCATTTGAGTGCTCTAGAAAACTCAAATAGTTGTTTGGCAACTTTTGTTGTCGTTTTAGCAAATATCATTGTCAATTTGACAAATTTATTTGTCATACTCACTATAACATTGACAACTTTTGTTGTCAACAAAAAAAATTAAAAAACCTTCACCCTCTCAAATCGCTATTTATAAATTAAGCGTTGATTGGTTAAAGGTTTGGATTGAAAAGTTTGAATTGAAAGGTTTGAATTGAAAGGTATGGAATGAATGTTTCAAACTTAACCCTACGCCTAAATTACTTTTTAGGCGCAGGTGCTTTCATTACCACAAGTTCTAATAGTGCTTCATGTTTATTCATGACATTCATTTTAGTATCAACCGGTATTACTAAAAGCGATCCTTGTGCATAAACATGAGGTTCTTGTGCATCTAACTGGATTGTTAAAAACCCTCGGATAACCGTCATATAAACATTTGCATTTGAAAAATGCTCAGGTAAAACTTCCCCCATGTTCAATAGCATATGATTATAATGAATATGTTCGTCATGTAACACTTTTTCAATAACTTTCTCGCTCTTTCCCTCAACAGGCACTGTCAATTGGTAAATAGTTTCAATCATGCGTTCTCTCCTTAATGATGAATTTCTAAGACGTTTGTTGATTTATACGACCATTTTACTTCAATCAACTGAGTTTTTCAGTAACAATTGTTACATCTAAAATTTAACTTTGAGAACATCTCGTTTTTATCTCAATTTAACATGCCATTGTTACAATAAAGAAGTCATAAACCGTCATATTAAGGAGGTATCTATGTCCACGCTCTATCATTTTATTGAAAAAAAAGACTGGTTACTTTATCAGTTGCTGAACTCATCCAATAAAAACCAATCTGTCTTTAAATTTATGCGGCTAGTCACACACTTAGGAGACACTTTAGCCAGTTTCATTTACATCTATATTGCATTTCTGATGTCTGCACACTGCGACAAACCTATATTTCCATTAATTGCGGGAGCTGTTGTATTCACTCAAATTCCCGTTCAAGTGATCAAACGACTTGTCAATCGAAAACGCCCTTATCATCAAACAAATCTTGTTTTTGTATACAACCCTCCCAAATGTCAGTACTCATTTCCATCGGGGCATACCGCTTGTGCTTTCTCAGTCGCTTGGATTTTATTGATGTCCTATCCTGTATTCGGTCTATTTGCACTCGTTCTTGCATCACTTGTGGGAATCTCGCGAATCGTCCTAGGTTATCACTTCCCAACGGACGTTCTCATCGGTTGCCTGCTGGCTCTTTGTGGTGCGTCACTCTCTTACTTGCTTATAGCCTAAATTTACGGTTGAGTCGTCGTTTCTGTTGATTCTGTTGATTCTGTTGTACTATTGTTCATCGAATTTGGATTATAATAATTCGGACTTTTTAACGTTTTTACAAGTGCATCCGATTGTTCTTCATTCAGCTGCAAAGCACTGATTCCATAGTAGTGTTGCGCAGCTTCTTCTATGCCATAAGCCCCTTCGCCAAAATACGCAACATTGCAGTAGAGCTCCAAAATTTCATCTTTCGTCAAAACATCCTCTAACTCAAACGCTACAAGCAATTCTGCCACTTTGCGTTCGTATCGTTTTTCAAATGAAAAGTACAGATTTTTTGCTAGTTGTTGCGTAATGCTACTTCCACCTTCAACGTTAGAACCTGCCTTGATATTTTTCAAAAACGCCCGAACAGTTGACGAAAGATTGATGCCTTTATGATCATAAAATCGTTTATCTTCAGAAGCTACTACCTTTTGCAAGAATAAAGGAGAAATCGCCTCTATGGTCACATAGTGGTCCTTTTTCCGCAAGGATTCACATTTTTCTTTTATAGGTGTTTCTTTTAAAGCTGTTTCAAACATATCATAGCCTTTGGTCAATATCGGAGCGACTTTAATCACAAAAAAAATCACCAATGCAATTACAATCGCTGGTATTAACCATCGACGGATCCATCTAAACATAGTCACCTCATTTATATCAAAATTGAATGATGTCTCTTGTATTTTACTGTATGTAACCTCTCAAAGTCTAGTTAAATGAATGAAACTTATTTCATTAAAATATAAGAACCAAAATAAAAGAAGCTTAAATAAAACGAATCGTGTTTTACTTAAACTTCATCATAATTAAATATCATCATGCTCAATAATCAATACATTATCGCCCAGTTGAATATCCACTTGAGTCAATGCTTCTACAATAGGTTGATTTGTACTGTAAGGAATCTCAATTAAAACAATTTTGTACCCCTCACCAAGATATTTTAATATATTATTTTGATACCAATCAAGGTAAATACAAACTCGAGAATCTTGGTCGAACTGACGTCCATACGTACAATAACTTGTTAAATCATCCACCTCATCAATGGTTCTCACGCTGTATTCATTTATTTTGTCTTCAATTTCAGGTTCAACATCCTTATACGCGATAGCTAAAATTGTGTATTTATACATTGTTCGTCCTCCTATGCCTCTCATCTTACTCATCATATTAAAATAAAATTATCAGATACTCCTGTGAACAGTTTATCATGTCTATTATATGGATACAATGAAAATAACGTTATCCATTCAAATGGTTCAACTCAAAAAAATCTGGGTATATTTAGACCAAATCTTGGAGGTACATATGTCTGAAAAAACGATTATGCTCATTGAACCCATCTATACCATTCGTCAAAGACTAAAAATCGCGCTTGAACATGCGCATTATAAAGTGATAGAAGCTTCAACTTACGACGAAATGATTCTAGGACTAAAATCTAGACAACATCCAATTGATTTGCTTGTCATTGATTTTGAGTTACGCGACTTACAAGGAAATCGTGGGATTCACTGGTTAAAATCCAATCGAATAAATAAGCCGATTATCGTTCTATCTGGAGACAATCGTCGAACGACTATTTTTGAGGCGATTCAAAATGGAGCATCTGATATTATTATTCGCCCGTTTGATGAAAGTATCATCGTTCAAAAAATTGATAAGCTACTGCTTTCAGAGCTTATTAGACCAATGAATGAAATTATCTTTAACATCCCCGAACTCATCGAAAAAGAATGTATCAAAGCTAAAAAAGGGAATTATGTGTTTTCACTCGGACTCGCGACTTTTGTCAATCCAACTGAATCCAACTCACCTCACAACGAAATGGCTCACTATCGCTTATCTTCTAAACTCTTACCTGAACTGAGTGCGCTATTTTTTGAAACAGATTACTTCTTTCAATTTGGCTCACAGTCTTTTATTGGACTGTTTTTGTTTTGCGATGCACTTCATCTAAAAATAATTGAAGATAAAATGCATACAGCATATAAACACCTGGCAAATCAGCAGCCTATCTTTGAAGATTATCGTTTTGTTACGACGTTTACAACATTCCCGACAGATTACGAAACACTTCTTGATTATTCACAATTAATCCCAGATATATCAAACAAACTTAAAGAGCAATTAGACACATTCGGTGTTTCAAAATAAATATTAAATTCGCTTGATGTCACGATATGCGACCACTTTGTTTTTCCCTGTCATTTTAGCATGATACAACGCTTCGCTCGCTCTCTCGATAATGACTTCAAGCGATTCTTCATGTTCAATCATCTCAGAAATTCCAATACTTACAGTCACCTGGGCTCCCAGTTCAAATCTGTGCTGTCCGATATAACCTCTGAGTCGATCGGTTGTGTGAAATGCTACTTCTTCACTTATTTCAGGCATCATCAGAATAAACTCGTCACCCGAAAAATGTGCAAAAATGTCAGATTTACGAATATTCGTTGAAATCAAGTCAGCCAGTTCCTTCAATACTTTATCTCCTTGAACTCTTCCATAATCGTCATGGATACGTCTTAAATAATCCACACTAAAGATTGCGATGGAAAAAGGTTTAGCCGATCGCAAGCTTCGATAATACTCTTTGTATGCAAACTCAAAAAAAGTATGACGGTTGTAATTATGTGTCAAATGATCCACGACCTCTTGTTCAACTTCCTGTCTTTTCGCGAATTTTAGCACAAAACACAATGCGAGAATCAATCCTTCAATCAAGGTGAGAAGCACAATTGCGCCGATGCGATATTTTTTTAAATGGACCAGGTGTGCATTTTCTCCAATGGACACAAAATAGCCTATTGGCTGATGATCAATGTTCATGATTTGAGTGAAATATGCCGTGAATATTTTTTTGTCATATAAAAATTCAACACCAAACGATTGGTTCCGCTTAAGTTGATCGCCTACTGCCTCATTGATTGCTTGTGAAAACACTTCGTTCATCAGCAAATACTCGGTAGCTTCTTTTGACTTGTGTTGTATGAGTTGATTGACGATTTCCCGATCCATCAAATAGTTCTCGGACAAGTAACTTTCGATATATTGATCTTGAATGCTTTGAAAAACGGTATCTTCGACGATTTCTCGTTCAACGATAAAGTACATATCTTTTGATTGAAGGAGCTCTTGAAGAGATTGAATCATAGTTGCCACAGACACAGAAAGTTCAACACTTCCATAGTGATTTCCTTCTTCTAAAAGCGGATACACAAATCGATAACCATTATAGGTGCGCCCCTCTTCAAACCCTTCGACAAAAACGCGATCTTCATTGGCAATCCGGACAGACGCTCTTATTTCCATTAGATAATCACCATATTTTTCAGGCGCATGAAATCTTAAAAAACTCTCTCCATCGGGTAATTGAAAACTTAATTGTGAAAAATGGTATTTTTGCGCAGCCTCAAAACTAGGTCTCAAAAGACTCAGTAATTCATTTCTCTTTTGCATCTTGACGGTTTCGTCATCGGTATTTGCAGTTTTCATTAGACGATAAACATCTGGCGTTTGAATGCTTGTTTCCATAATATAATCTGAAAAATCCCTATAACTTTGCGTGATGCTCTGGATCATTGCTTGTTGCGAAACTAACTCACCTTGGATATAAGTATTTTTAACTTTTTGATAAATTAAGCAGAATACAAGCGTGTTCATCGTTAAACAAATCACAAATAAAATTGCAAGCCGTAAACCTTTTCTGAACTGTTGATGCATGTATTTCATTGTCTGATTCCTCTCATTCAATTCGTATCGTTAGTCATTCACACGTCATCTTTATACCCTTTTTTAATTTTAAATCTCTAAAAAACACCTCTATCAAAGAAAACACAGCTTAAAAATTCGGGCGTACTCCACAAAAAAAGTGTAAAGTTCTAAGCACCCAACACGCTTGATCTTTACACTTTTATAAAAGATATTATTTTGTTCACTCAAAAGCATACTGAATTACTTAACTAAATGATATGGATGCATAATAATGATCCAAGTCAAATCCTGGCGTCGTCACAGATACAATTGAACGATTAAACACTTGGCTTTCTGCCAATGATTTTTCAAGAGAATCATGTGTGATACTGCTGATCCATTTGTGAAAGTCATCAATTTTTAAACCATTGTGATTGTTTAAATCCACAATGGTATGTTTGACCAAGTCAATCATCAGCGATTCATTATCTTTTGGATTGAGCTGCTTCATCGATTCAGTGACTTGTTTTGGCGCTCTGACCAATTTTGAACTAAACTCGTGCAAATAGAAATAGAGTCCATAATTATAAAATTTACCTGTATTGACATCAATAAACCATAGGTCTTTATCGAGAGCAGTCGAAGTCAGGCCCATGTATTTTAAAGCGGTTAAGTCATAAAAAATGCCTTCACAGATTTTTCTCGAACCTAGAGGTTTCAGGTATCCCATCACAGTTTCCAATACGACGATCGGTTCAACACCTTTCATTTTTTTAAAGACAATATAACCATGTGTTTCGGTTTCAAATGTATCAATGACTTCAGGAATTTGAATTTTGAAATAACTGCTCTCACATTTTTTCACAATTTCCAAAGAGTCTATAAAAATTTTACGTTTGAGTTTAGTGATTTCAAGCAAAACATGTTCCTCTGATAGATAGAGGTATCCAAGTTCAATCATGACGCGCTTCAAATATTTAAATCGAATGCACTTGCCTTCATTACTCTTAAGCTCAATACTGCGTTTCTTCTTGCTTCTCTTCAGTAGTTCTTCTTGTTCGTGATAAACAGGACATTCATCTTGAGCTGGCGCTTTATGGTTATAAGAATGTGATTCTTGACGCGTTGAGCTTTTACGACGATAAATGAGTCGTTCCTTTTCATAAAACTTATTTTGTGCAATGAGTATTTGACCTTCATTATAAAGTGCATTAATTTTACTCATAATAAATAAAGCTTCCTTGACATCTGATACATCGGGATGCCAAATTTTAGCAAGCTCTCGATATTCGCGCTTAATTCCTTTTACAGTAAATAATTCAGACGGCATATCGCAATTCATTATGTAATTTTTATCGTTAAATTTGCTTTTTTTAGACATTTTCACCTAACCAAATCCAATCTTATTCTCCGTTTTATTATACATCTCTCAAAATACATAAACAAATCTTTTATCCAATAGATTTCCCTCATAATAACTAAGACGTCCATCATCTATGGTATCATCAAATTTACATTCATCCCTTTAATATTCCACAAATGGACTGTTTTTTCTATCCATACTGCCTAACTTCATGTTACAATATAAGTCGTGTAAGGAAATCATTGGAGGTGATTGCTTTGTTTAATACCCAAATTTTAAAACTTAAAAATCACATATTGTGCCTAGCATTTATGGTATGTCTCATTGCGGTCATTTCATGTGGGTCTATTTCAAGTTATGCTCTGGAAATCCAAGAAACTCCAACAGGCGCCTCTTATTTAAGCAGCATTCGAACTTATTATATGACCAACCAAATAGATAAAGCTTATTCCATGACACTTGAAGCATTAAGCGCAGTAGATCCAAGTATAGATGCAAATAAGACTCACTATTTAGAGCTTCTAACATACGCTGCATATATTGAAAGCAACTACGCGATTTATGATGAAATGATGCATCATGCGATTGAACTCTATCAACTATCTGATTCTGAAGAGTATGCACCTTATCGAATGAATGCGCTCTATATTCTCTCCTATTATGATTATACCACTTACAATAATACGCGAATGGAAGAAAAGTTGAATGAAATGCTTTTACTACCCGTTGATGAACAACATCATCCAAAAATGATTTACTATTACAGAAACCTTGCATTACTCGCCATGGATAATCACGCAGTCGACGATGCCATTCAATACTATGAAAAAGCTTATGAACTTTCAAATATAATCCCTGTGGACTACTCACCTGATTTGCCCGCAGTTGTACTTTATGATTTAGCCTCTGCATATGAATCAAAAGGCGATTATAAGATTGCCCTAACATTATTATCAGAAGCGATTGATATAACGGATTCCTACAATTCAGATTTGCTTTTCCCCTACAAACTTAGACTCGCCTATTACTATTATCAAACTGGGGAATATGAGCTTGCTAAAGTTGAATTACTCGAGGCGGATCAACTATTTGAAAAAACATCAAAGTTGTATCAGACTGAATTTGGAAATTCTGAGTATCATCAAATATTCGCACTCATTGCATACGCACAAAAAGATTACGAAGTGGCATCACAACATTTTTATGAATATATGACAGCTGAACTTCCAGCTGATAGCACTCAGACAACTCTGAATGCAAGTAAAGCAGCATCCGAATTTCAGCTCTCTAGTATCAAAGAACAATTAAATTTACTCGAATCTTTTCAAAATGCAAAACGTCAGACGGTTCTATTCTCAGCGATAGCAATCATCCTTTTTATCACATTATCTACTATAGGATTATTGTATTTGAAGCGTAAAAAAATGCATCAAAAACGCATATATACACTCCTCAAAACAGATCCTCTGACTCAACTAAAAAACAGAAAAAGTATATTAGAAAGCCTCAATGACCTTTCTAAAAGTTCCATATGTATTGTCCTAGTTGAAATCAATCATCTAAAAAAACTCAATTTTGCAGTTGGTGAGACCTTTGGAGATGAAGTCATCCAATATGTTGCACACTTGCTTCAAAGTTTAGACGAACCGGATTCACTTGTTGGACGCTATAGTGGCGATACATTCTTGGTTATTTTACCTTACAGCGCCATTACCTCAACTACCATTAAATTCAAACAACTACAAGCTGAACTGTACCACCATGATTGGTCACAACCGAATTTTCAAATCACCACTTCCATTGGAATTGTTTTTGGTCCAACAACAGACACGCGTCTTTTATTATCCGAAGTGGACGCTTGCTTATCACGCGCAAATGATAAAGGCGGAAACTGTATAGAATCTTCGCATCTTATGTAATCAAGGGCTGTACATTTAACTTAATTTAATTATCAAAAAACAAAAAAGGACGAATCTCTTACGCGTTAGTTTTAAGAGGTTCGTCTTTCTTTGATCACTTCATCACAATTTTTATCAAAATTAACGACTTTATCAGTCGGGTTATAGACTTGCAGAGGCTATCTGATGGTATTACATACTGCCTCAACATCTTTTTGTGCGACAATTACTGAAGGTTGTGAAAATGCTGTCGCTGACATTACTAAAAAAGATAATACATTCATAACTTTTTTCATAAAAAACTCCTTTCGATTGGCCACAATTATTTGATTAAAAAACCAGTTGTTAGAAAAATGAAATAAATAATTTTATATGGCACGTTTCTTGCTTGAACTTATTATACCACGGTTCTGTTTATGTTGAATCAAACGCACCTATTTTTGTATGTTATACACATAATGTTTTTTTGTGTATTCATAGTGCAAAACGTTTTGTAATTCGCATAAATAATTCCGCAAAATCTTAAAAGCTTTATTTTAGAATAGTTTTAGTCGTCGAATTCTTTTTAAAACCAATTTTTACATTACTATTTTTTGTGTTTGAGTTAAAAAAATAGCGACATTAGTTTGTGTTTTTACTACAAGCCAAGTCGCTTTTTTCTTTTACATTTCAAGAATATTTTTTGCAAATTTTTGAATTTCTTCATCCAAAAATCCCATTTCAGGTTTACTTTCAGACATGACCTTTTTCATCATCCATCTATAGATAAAATTCAGCCGTTCAATGTGAACTTCGCCTCCTAATTGAGCGATTTGAACAGCATGACCGAAGAGTTCTCCCGGAACCTGTTTTCTCAAAAGAGCTACCCCTTCTTCCCCTCTTGCCAAACCACAGACAAAAAGGTGAATTTTCATATCTAAAAGCTGTTTTTTATTGTGAATCATCATTTGGCTGACTTTGTTTCTAATTTGGCCCATATACAGCGGGGAACCAACGACCACCACGTCGTAATCTGCCAAGCGCACGCGTTGATGCTTTTCTAAATTTAACAACTCAACATCTTGATTCGGCAAATACTCTTTGATTTTTTCAGCACATACTTGCGTTGTACCTGTTTTTGTACCATATGCGATCAATATTTTCATCATGTCCTCCAAACTTGAGTTTGAAATTTATCCTATCAATAGTTTTATTATAACAGTCGATACATAGCAATAAAAGAATTTTTAAAAGCATCCAATTTGATTATTTAACAATCGTCACGACTTTTCCAACAGGATCCCATTTCACGGACGCACCTAGATTTTCACTCACAAATTTCAACGGAACCAGCGTTCGATTATTTTTTAAAAATGGCGCTACATCCAGCGGCACTTCTACGCCATTTACCAACGCCGCTTTTTTTCCAACCCACAACTCAATAACCACCCGATCAGTTGTATAGGTTATTTTTTTGTTGTTAGGATCCCAAGCGACAGACGCACCCAATTGATCGCCAATTATTTTCAAAGGAAGTACTGTTCTACCATCAAGGAGGATAGGCGCTGTGTCCATTTTCAAACTCACACCACTCACATCCATCCATTCAGATCCAATTGTCAACTTCAACGTTATTTTTTCATCTGACATCAAGCTTAATCTCAAAGGTTCATCGTATCGTGTTCCCCAAGTTGAACCACCATCCAAACTTGCATCAATACCTTCATCTGGAATCGCAGGATGAAGGAGAGTCACTTTCATAGAACTTGAAGGATTGTCAAAAAAAGCAATCAAATAAAGATTTTTACTATCACCTAAAGGATCTATCGAAAAATTACTCCTATAGGTGAATTTGGTTTTAAGCGATTCAACCGAACCCGTAAAACCATATAGATTTCTCATTGTTCCAGAGATATCTAATTTTTGCAAGTCTTTAGAATATGGATTTTCACCAACCAGCATGAGATTATGATAATGTCCATCACCTGTGTATTCTACTTTCAAAGTATATCGTGTACCTGGTTCAACTTCGCACTTATAAACCGACACATATGGTGCGTACTCTTTATAATAAAGCGCATTCATACGATCTTTTACCGTTGTGTCATACGGATACGCCGGAGAAGAAATGAGGGTTTCTTCATTTACATTGAAACTATTTATCGGATTCGCCACTCCAAAGGATACAACTGACGCAAAGAATAGCACCAATAGTATCATCATACCAACATGACTTTTTTTCATTTCACACCTCCAAAACTTTGTTCACATAACAACAGCGATTAGGCAAATTTTCTTTATTATCTTACCCCACATTCAACTTTTTTACCAAAAATAAAAAGTGATCCGCAATAGATGCAGATCACTTGATAAATCGTAATGATGAATACCAAACTTTTTTATCCCCTTAAATTCTTGCCAAAATGATAAAATTCAAGATAAACAGGATCGTTGCAACAAGCAATATTGGATGAATCTCTTTGGCTTGCTTCTTGATAAGTTTGATTAACACATAGAAAATGAAACCTGCTGCGATTCCGTAAGAAATGCTGTAACAGAATGCCATGAAAATACCTGAGAAAAACGCTGGAATCGCTTCACTTAAATCATCCCATTTAATTTCTTTAAATGCCGACATCATCATGACACCAACTAAAATAAGCGCAGGCGCTGTAGCTGCTGCAGGCACAATTCCTGCGACTGGTGCTAAAAAGATACATCCGATAAACAGGAGTGCGGTCACCAAACTCGTTAATCCAGTTCTACCACCAACGCCAATTCCAGCAGCGCTTTCAACATAAGTCGTCGTATTTGATGTTCCTAAAATAGCCCCTACAGAAGTTGCAATTGAGTCTGCAAATAATGCTTTGTCCATTTTCGACTTAAATCCACTGCTATTTTCCATCGTTTTCTCGTCTTCTTCGCTAAAAATACCACTTCTTCTACCTGTACCAATAAATGTACCAATTGTATCAAAGGTATCTGATAAACTGAAGGCAAAAATCGTCATTAGCACGAGCGGAATCTTAGATGCATCTGTAAAGAGAGAAAGCATCCCATCTTTTCCAAGAGCCACACCAAATACATTACCTAATTCTTTGAAAGAGTCTGCAACACCAGCTGTTGCACCTACTTGAGATAAATCTACAACTCCCATTGGTACCCCAATTGCCGTTGTTAAAAGAATACTCCACAGAATAGCGCCTTTTGACTTAAGCATCAATAAAACCACTAAAATCACCAATCCAATCAGAGCTAGAAGCACTGATGGCGATGTGAATTTTACTAGTTCTGGAACAATTGCAGAGTTCGCAATGACCGTTCCACCATCTAATACAATATTATCTCCAGGGTTTGATGTAAACTGTAAAAAGCCTGCATTTTTAACGCCAATGTAAGCAATAAAAATACCAATACCACCACCAATTGCATGTTGAATTGAAGCGGGAATTGCTTTGATAATCGATTTACGAATCTTCGTTACAGTAATAATAACATTAATAATTCCGCATAAAAAAACCATTGCCAACGCCTGTTCCCACGAAAAACCAAGCGCAAATACAACTACATACGTAAAAAACGCATTCAATCCCATCCCAGGAGCCTGCGCATACGGAACATTGGCAAAAAGTGCCATTACAAGTGTTCCAACCGCAGATGCAATAATGGTTGCTAAAAATACCGCTCCCCAAGGAATTCCAGTTTTTGATAACATTCCCGGATTGACAAAGATGATATACGACATTGCGAAAAATGTCGTAAAACCAGCAATTACTTCTGTTGAAATTTTCGTCCCATTCTCTTTGAGTTTAAAGAACTTTTCCATGATTTAAATCCCCTCTATATATTTTGTTATTAAAATAGACAGATTGAAGATTTTCTTCAATAAAAAAGCAACCGTTACCGGTTGCTGACTGTTCTCGCGAAGCATCATAAAATCCGAACATTTTCTAAAAACGCCTCAAATTTGTATTCTGCTTTCCCAATAGTCGAACATTTTATGGTTGTCCGGTAGAAACTTAGGGTCCATATCACCCAGATTATATTGGCTATCTATTCTAACATTCACATTTTACTATTTTTACTACAAAAGGTCAAGTCAGTTTAGACGAATTTTCATCACTATTTTGTTGTTTTTTTATAAAGTCACATATTTGATCAAGCGCACGCTCCTGCTCTGGAATCGGAAAGACAATCCAATCGTGTTGCATTTGCAAATACTCAATTCCGACAAATTCAGAGCCAACAGCGTTTATTTCATTACAGAGTTTGTGACAATCTGGACGAAGCACTTCATCCGAACCATATAGCACAAAAACTTTTCCTAAGTTCGTCAAATCACCGTAAATTGGCGAAACTCTAAAGTCATCCAATGATAACGATCCAGCATATCGTCTCCCAGCTTCTTTAAGTACCTCTAAATTTAAGAAGACATCCTTTTCATCATAGCTTTGGATCTCTTCATTTGACATCGATACATCTAACCAAGGAGACAACAAAACAACGCCTTCTGGTTGAATCCAAGGACTCCCTAACAGTATTGCATCGCGAATCAGCATTGCTAACACCAACGCCAATCCACCTCCTGCCGAATCTCCCATTAGAATCCATCGATCCTCAGGATGTCGAGACATCAGCAAATCATATGTTGACAATACCATTTCAAGTGTTTGTTCACAGTGGCTTTCAGGTGTAACAGGATATTCGACAAACGTCACCGCATGTTGACACCTCTTAATCAATTTATTGATTAAGATAAAATGATTGATGGATGACTCCGCTGCATATCCACCACCATGAAAATAGAGAATATGCTCATTTCCCTGTCGATTTTGAGGTGAAATCGTATAGATTTTCCTGCCCTGAACTTCACTTTCCTGAATTGCGTTGTTCTTTCCCAGAATCAAATATATATATGGGTATTTAGCACGCCTCGGATGTTCAAAATTCATTTTTTCTTTAAAACGAATCCAACTTGCCGTCCGATAGATGGCATTCGCCTTTTTGCTAATAATCGCATCACTCATCTAATCAACCTAACTTTGAATAGTTTTCTTCAATTAAACGTCGTTTTTCTGTCCATAAATCAAAAGATAAATTGACATAGTATTGATCTGGAGTTTCAAAACGCAATAGCCCGTCCCAAAGCTTCTCAATTTCCGATTTACAGTAATCTCTTATTTTATCAAGCGTCGGAAATTCATAGACGAGAACCCCGTTATGAACAATTTGTTCTTGTAACCGTTTTGCCGTATAATTTTTCGCCGTTTTTTTCTTCCATGGCATTGCTTCGTCAAAAAGTACATAGGACTCCCCTACTTCTTCATTTTTCAACGTCAACAGGTCTGCGAAAGCTTTGCCAGTTACATTATCAAAGAAACGCCAAACTTCTTTAAACCCTGGATTCGTTACTTTAACCAAGTCCTCCGACAACTTAATTCTCGGATCAACTTCACCGTCTTTTTCAACCGCTACTAGCTTATAAACACCACCATAAACTGGTTCAGAGGACGCTGTCATCATGCGTTCTCCAACTCCATACGAATCGATTGGCGCTTTTTGCATTTCTAATTCCCTGATTTTATATTCATCAAGAGAATTAGAAACGGTAATTTGAACTTCTTCAAGACCCGCTTTATCGAGCATTTTCCTTGCTTCTTGTGACAAGTATTTCAAATCGCCACTATCTAAACGAATGCCTTTAAACGCCTCTTTTGGCATATGTTTAAACACTTCAATCGCAGCAGGCACACCAGAACTTAACACATTATAAGTATCCACTAAAAATACAGATCGTTTAGGATACGCGTGTGCGTATTTCTCAAACGCCACTTGATCATCGCCATAAAACTGTATCCAGCTATGCGCCATTGTTCCGACAACCGGTATATCAAACATCTTATGCGCAAGCAAGTTACTCGTTCCTACGCAGCCACCAATAAACATTGCACGCGCACCATAAATCGTCGCATCTGCGCCATGTCCTCTTCTCGGCCCAAAATCAACAACGGGCTTTGAACCTGCTGAACGCACAATTCTACTGGCTTTAGTTGCAATTAAACTCTGATGATTTAACGTCAATAGCAGCACCGTCTCAATTAACTGCGCTTCAAGAATTGGCGCTCCAATTGTCACAATAGGCGTATTTGGAAAAACAGGCGTTCCTTCCGGAATTGCCCAGACATCTCCAGTAAACTTAAAGTTTTCTAGATACGCTAAAAACGGCTCTGTGAAGAGATTCATTCCACGCAGCATCTCAATATCTTCTTTTTCAAAATGAATATTCAATATATAATCTACGAACTGCTCTAATCCAGCTGTGATAGCGAATCCACCACCATCAGGTACTTTTCTAAAGAAATAATCAAAATAAACACGCACTTGCGTGTCACCGTTTACCATATAACCATTGGTCATGGTCATTTCATAAAAATCCACTAACAAAGAAAGATTTTTTTCATTTTTCCATTCTATTAGACTCATCAGATTCCTCCGCAAAATCGGGCGCAATGCATGCGCCAAATCACGATACATTGCTAGATTATTCAATTGTTTCACAATCTTATTTTACCACATTATTTTAACCAATGTCGCTATTAAGAAAATTTTATAGTTTATCACTCATATAAATTTCCGCCCATCTTAATAGTTTCTTCACAAATTCTTTCCAAATGCTAACATTCTGTTTATTTGCACTTAACAAATGCCCCGTATAATAAAATCATGGTAAGACACATTAGAGGAGGTAAGACCATGACAGAGTTAATGAGAATTTACGAAGCTGCTCAAGTTCAAGAAATTAAAAACGAGCAACACACTCACAATACAATCGAAAAAATTACAGCTTAAGATCGAGTGACCCCCTTCACTTCAATCAAGTGTAATTAAAAAAAATCACAGTGTATCATCTGTGATTTCTAAACCAGTTTATTGACTTAAAATATATTCTTCACTAAACATTCCTCAGCATAGACCAGCTAGCAAATCATTTGTATCCCCCTACAAGTGATTTCCCAGCTGGTCTATTCATTTTAACAGCTTTAATATAAAAGATTTCAAGAACCATTTTTTCGGTCCTTAAAAATAATCTTTAATCAACGCATCGCAATACTGAATGCAGTTGTCCATGGACAGCGAACTCATTATTTCACCTGCAAAATAAACACCCCGTACCCCTTGCATTGCTCTTAGTTTCTGATAAAATCCGCTTTTAAGCACTTCAGAAGTCACATATGGGCACTGTTTCCAGCGTTTATAATAATGCAGTCTCGGATTTTTCATCCCAAGTTTTTCTAAATCTTCTCGTAAAATGGCTTGAGATTCTCTTCCAGTAAGCGAAGGATGATCATAAGCATATACGGTGACGAGGTCTTCATTTTCTGAAAGTTCCCATCTAGTATGCCAAATAACAAGGTGCCCCTTGTTTTCTGCTTTTAAATTTTCAAGTACGCAACCGCATACGCGCTTAACGTTTTCAAGAAGATACGCATACACACTATAGCTTTGATACTGAATTTGATTTAGGTAAGTTTGTACTTCTCGATCAAAATCATAAAACTTTGAAAACGGATTCAGAGGTGCAGCTAAAATCACTTTGTCGTAATGTTGTCGATCATTTACAGTTTCGATCCATACGCCAACACCATCCCAAGTCATTTGGGTCACTTTTTGATTTAATCGTATGTCTCGAATGTTTTTTTCCAAACACCGTATAATCTCTTCAACCCCATTTTTCCAAGTAGAAAATTCAGGAATTTCCATAAAGGACATTAAGTTTTCATATGTTATAATTTTCAGTACATAAATCGCAGGAACAGAGTCCACATCTCCCAAGCCATAGCTTGTAAAATAATGCGCATAAATGTTCTTAATATATTTAAAATCATGCCCCTGGCACCACTCATCAAAAGATACCGTCAAACTTTCCTCTACCTCTCCAATATAAGGAAGTTCCAATGAATGGTATTGTGCGAGCACATTGGGCAATCGATCTAATTCATCTAAAAACACGGGCAAAACCTCTTTTGGAAGTTCCATAATCCGATTGCCATATGCATCAAAATGCACGCGCGACATTTTAGGACCATCCGCTTTCAAACCGGCTTGTTTCATAAATTTCTTCAAATATTGCTGAGAGGGTAGGGAAAATAGAGCGCCCATTTCATAAGATTTCCCATGATAGAATATCGAATGCAACTTACCGCCCAAACGCGCTTCTTGTTCATAGATTGTCACATGTTTATAACCCTCTTTTATCAATTGATTCGCTAGATAAAGTCCGGATACACCACCGCCAATAATTGCAATTTTTTCATCTGTCTTGTCGTTTATCATTACGTTCACCTTCATCTTTAATAGGATGTATTAACGCTTGCATCCAAAGAGGCAACATGTCTAGATCCACTTTGTTTTTACGCGCTTCGTCAAGAACAATATATGCGGGTATTTTTCCAATCTGAGGTCCAGTTTCAATAGGTCTTACAAAATTGTAGTCGCGAACAAATTTTTGAAGCATGCGATCCATTTTAGCAAACGAATCCATATGTTCCAATGTTTCCAGTTTGCTATAAAACTCTTTTATACAATACACGACAAAATCATCTAACTCATCAAGCAAATACCTTTGATCATTCTGAATATACTTATGAGTAAAATGAAATTGTTGAATAATTTCCTTGTAGCGTTCCCCACCCATAAAATAAGGAATGAATTCTTTATTCTTAAAGGTCAATAAATGTTCAATATTGATATTAAATGTCTTCATCAAATATACGAGTTTTACCTCGAAGAAGTCCCAAACGTCAATTTCTCGCTTTTGATTAAAAACTTTTACCGCTGCCCATTTTGAATAGACATCAATGGCTGTATATTGATAAACTTTACCAATTCCATCATATCGACCGATATAATCTAATCGCTGCAAAACCAATTGTCCAGGTGATTGGACACGGTCAATTTGTAGTGAAATATTCGTCTCGATTTTGTTCATGTATTTTTTCAACCCTTGATTGCGTTTCGAATATTCGAGTCTTTTTGCTTGCGTCGTCAATTGATTTCGCTTTAATACATTATAAATTCCCGTCTCCCCCAAATAATAACCATCAGCTTTCAACTCATAGTAAATGCGTTTTGGTCCATCTTTGGGATATTTAACGACATAATCCAAAATCATATTTTCGAGAGTTTTACCGACTTTATTTGGCATATTGGGTTTTTTAGGCTCTTTCACTGCCAAACCATTCATCCCATTTTCTTCATACGCACGGAGCCATTTATAGTAAGTTGTACGTGAAATGCCAAACAATTCACACGTTTGTTTTATATTGTTGTGTTTAGCCGCATGTTTAATGACTCGATATTTGTTATGCGCATTAAATGCATCGTTTTTCATATTCACTCCACTCGTTGTTCGCTAAAATCAATTCTTACACTTATTATACCACGTTTCACCCATGAACTTTTTGACAAATAAAAAAGCGAATTTCCAATTGGAAATTCGCTTTAATCATACTACAAATAATTATCTAACGATTGTAATATTTTCAGCTTGAGGACCTTTAGGACCTTGAGCGATTTCAAAGCTTACTTGTTGTCCTTCTTCTAAAGTTTTGAAACCATCAACGTTGATTTGTGAGAAATGAGCAAATACATCTTTGCCATCTTCCCCTGTAATAAAACCAAATCCTTTTTCTGAGTTAAACCATTTTACTGTACCATTCATCTAATGTGTACCTCCTAAATAAATTTATCATTAAACATTATGAAACATAAAACTTTTGTTTAACCGTTAGGTCGATACCATTAAAAGGTTCAAACTAAAAATCAATTTCTGTTTCGTACTAAATTTAACAACAATATAAAGATATCATAAGTTGAGCAACAGTTCAAGTGCTATTTAAGATATTTAATATTAAGTTCACATTTCAATGCAAATTTAATGCATTTTTATTCATCGAAACACGCTTGCTCGGATGTTCCACGTTTGATGCACCTTGCAATCTCAAAAAAACCTTTAACAACAGGAGCGTCCATCTGTGTTTTAAGCGCCGTTAAGCACACATTTCGGTATAATTTCGGCTCAAACGAATATTTGTCGAGTTTAAAATCGGTTTTTAAAAGCGCTGATTCAGGAATCACGGATATTCCAAGCCCAACTTCAACCATCGCAAAAACAGTGGTTAGTAACTGAAATTTGTACTTGACCGATGGATATGCGCCATGCGCTTTCAACAGTTGTTTTAGGTAAAAGTCTTGATCATTGTCCGGCATGATAAATGGATATCGGCTTACTTCAGCTACAGGTATTGCGGCTGGCCGCTGATCAAAATAATCAAGGGGCGCAATCATCATCATTTCGTCAGATAGATACGAAAGTGTGTAATGATTCTCTTCTATATATGTCTCTTCCAAAACGGCGATGTCTATATGTCCATCGTTTAATTTTTGTTTGATTACATCATAGTCTGAATCGATTAATTCAACGGATATGTTGGGATAACGTCGATCAAATGCTTTGATGATTTCTGGCAAAATTCGCGTTGACGCACTCGCAAAACTTCCAACGCGTAGCGTCCCCTTTTCGATGGCATTTATTGCATGTATTTGATTATAAAGACGATTTTCATCCATCACCAGCCGTTCAAAATACGGCATTAATATTTTTCCTTCTTCCGTTAAAGTCAAGCCCGATTTCAATCTGTGAAATACAGGGAAGCCCATTTCTTTCTCAAATGTATTGACTGAATGACTCACTGCCGATTGTGTCAAATTGAGCTTTTCAGCTGCTTTCGTAAAACTTTTTTCTTCCCAACTGGTATATAAAATCCGGTATTTCATATGACACCCCTACCTATTTCGACTCAATTTCAACGTATTTCGACTCAATTTCAACGTATTTCGACTCACTCTCAACGTATATCTCGATCTCAAAGCCATGTAAACTGGCAATTCGATTTACCATGAAAATATTTCATACTTCATATGACAAATATTCGTTTTACTCCTGTTTATAGGTATATTATAATCACACTTGTATCAAATATCAAGCGACATGGAAGGTAAATATGAAAAACAAATACGAATGGATGACATCTATCCCTAAAGTAATCTGGGGGCTCTTTTTGGCTTCAGTAGGAACCGTCATGATGATTCACGCACAAATTGGTCTGTTTCCTTGGGGAACATTGCACGCAGGGCTAGCTAAAACAACTGGGATTTCATTTGGTGTATGGAGCCAAATCGTGGGCGTGGGGATTCTGGTTATGATGAGTTTCTTTAAATATTATCCAGGCATAGGTACTTTACTCGACGTCTTTTTCGTCGGTTATTTTATTGATTTACTAGAAAAAACATCACTTATTCCTGAACCAAACACAATCCTATTTCAAATTCTATTGAGTTTATTCGGACTAGTTGTATTATCACTTGGCATGTCTATCTATATGAAATGTGGATTAGGCGCTGGTCCACGAGATGGATTGATGCTCATGTTGCTACAGATCACAGGAAAATCGGTTACAGTCGTAAAAACAAGTATTGAAGTGATCGTCACAGTTTTAGGACTCCTACTCGGTGGACCATTTGGTTTTGGCACCATCTTATTGGCATTAATCGGAGGCCGTGTCTTACAATGGGTCTTCAATTGGACACATTATAACGCAGCTGAAGTAAAACAACGCAGTATCATCGATTTATTTAGGGAAAATAGCAGCATTCAGTCATGTGATTTATAGTGAGTTTGAATTTTACACTCTCACTCACAAACGTTACTTTCCGTTAACTTTTAAGATTTTCATGAAAATCATCTATCTTTTTCATCTAAAACAGATATAATTAACGATGTATTCTAAGCAAAATAATAGGTGGTTTCATGGATCATAGAAAATTTCTCTTACGAAAACTGATACGAATTGTTCTGGTTATTTCTTATATAGCGCTTATAGCCGTGCTGGTTTATTTTTTTACGCATCATTCACCAGAACAAGTCATCAATAAATTAAAACATTCGCCTCACATCGGCTTAGTTGTTCTCGCATTGGCCTATTGCCTCAAGTCGATTACATTTGTCATCCCAGTACTCTTATTATTCGTCATTGCAGGCGCTCTGTTACCCACTCCTATTGCAATTATTTTTACTTATGTTCTCATTGCACTTGAGTTCGCTTTAACCTTTCAGGTTGGAAAGCGTTTGGGAAGTGATAAAATTCGAGATCACCTCAAAAAAAGCAAGGCCATGCGCAAATTATTAGAAATGGATTCTAGTAAAGCTTTCATGCTTTCAATTTTATTGCGTTTTGTTCCGTTCTTATCTCTTGACTTGGTGAGTTTGCTATTGAGTACCACTCAACTTGGCTTAAAATCATTTTTGATTGGCTCTCTTATAGGCGTAACACCGAATATCATGACATTTATCTTTATGGGTGAGGCAATCTCAGATCCAACCTCCATTGAATTTTTAATTCCAGTTGCGATTAAAGTCATTTTCACTTGCATTATGTTTCTATATTATAAAAAAAGCAAACGATTTAATCAGCCTCAGCACTAGAAGAATCGCGTTAAGCATCAAAAACAAAAATCCCAGAGACATTGATCCAATGTTTCTGGGATTTTATGTTGTTTCAAGATTTCATTTACTGGGAGTATAAAGGAAATTTGTATCTCAAACGTTAATCACGTCTGTAGAAAATTAAACCAAATAACAGTACTGAAACCGAAATAATTAAGTTCAACCCGATGCTTGGATTTGAAATTCCACCATATACGATCACAAGCGAGCCAAACATGGCACACACAGGAACGACATATCTTTTTATAAAGCCTAAATCTTTGAAGTTTTTCATATACCAAACATAAAGGAAAATATACAAACCATAAATCATAACGATTGGAATTTCATCTAAACCAATATATTTTCCAAACACTTCATTTAAACTACAGTACCAAAGTATGATGTACACAACTGTCAAAACCAAAGAAAACAGAGTTGAATACACCGGCATACTTGTTCTCTTGCTCACAAGTTTGATTTGATTTGGGAAAGGACCTTGATTTCGAATGGCAAGCGAAAATGGAATTCGAATACTTGAAAGCACAAGTCCATTTAATGTTCCCAAACATGATATAATGACAAATACAGTCAATACAGTCGAAGCAAACGATCCAAAAAGTGTATTTGTAACAGTTGCAATTGCATTGTCACCTTGCGCAATAATGTCTTCAGTTGGCAATACACTGGCAACGCCTAAGAAATAAAGCACATAGACAGCGAATACAATCATAGCGCCTATGATCAGAGCACGTGGTAAATTCTTTTTAGAGTCTTTAATTTCGCTATTGATCGTCGTCGCACAAATCCAACCTTCATAGGCAAATGCCGTAGCAACAACCGCCGACGCAAGTGTGCCACCGGAACTTCCAACAGTCGACATTGCCGCTTTAAAATTCTCAACAGTAATGCCGTTTACAAGTCCACTAATGGTACCAACAATCGCTACAAGCGACAGCGGAATTAACTTAATCCCGGTTGAACTCACTTGAAATTTACCTGCAAGTACTGGAGATAAATAGTTCATAATATACGTTAACGCCATATAAACAAAAGCAATCAGCCATGTTAAACCTGAGTTGCCTGGATTATCAGAACCAAAGAGTATCAATGTGTATTTAGCTGCGATCCATGATAAAATTGCCGCAAGCGGAGAGTAATACAATACCGCTTTAAACCATCCTACTAGATAGCCAAATCTTTTTCCGTAAGCAACTTCAGAATAATCCACCAATCCATTTGATTTTTCAATTCTCTGTGCGAACTCTGCAAAAACCAATGATCCAAAAATCATCGAGAACGCACCAATGCCCCATGCAATAAGTGCAATGATCAAATTACCATTTGTCTTACTTAATACGTCATCTGCTTTAAAAAATACCCCCGAACCGATTACAACGCCAACAACCATGGCAATAGCTGTAACCAAGCCATACTTTTTATCAAGTTCCCTCTCATCCACCTTATTCGAATGACCATGTTCCAATTTCTTCTCCATAAACCTTCCCTCTTTCTCTATTTTTCATATTAACTAGCATCATCCTTTTAGTGCGACTTCAAAATTTTGTTTAACATTTACAATTATTCCATATTTTCTCAATTCAATGTAAATAAAAAGAGCCCTTTTGTGGACCCTTTAGTAAAATCAAATTCTGCGAACTTGGTACAACATAAGGATATTACAATACGTTAATTATTAAGGTGTAGTTTACGACAATTTAAAATGCTTGTCAACCCAAATTTGTCAGAATTTTATGTTTTTTTATTTGTACACTGAACACGTTAGCATTTCTAACGTACAGACTTTTTTATACGTTGAGATAATTATTATTTAGCTTTTCGAAACATTTCGGTCCATTTCAAATAATGATTGAACACTTCTATTCTATTCATTCATCCAACAATAACAATATTGACATAGATATCATTCAGTTAAACACAAAGCTCCTTCTAATAGGGCGACAATTTTTTCTGTCATTTCTTCCTGTTCCTTATGATTTTTAAACATCAAAAGTCCCACCGTCATAAAGGTAGGATCTACTTTGGACCAATCAAGTGGCACTTTAAGGACATTTTCGCAGATTTCACCCACATGAAAACCAAGTGCTTCTAAGGAAAATTTCATTTTTTTTGGATTCAAACAAGGTTGATTGTTTATTCGATTACAGGATGTGCAATAATGGCAATTTCCAGCAATGAGTACTTCACAGGAGTTTGTTTCAGCGAACTCTATCAGAGTTTTGCCAAAAGAACGCCTTGTCGCATCAAAAGTTTTGGTTTGAACCCCCATCACGACAAAGCACTCATAAGGCGTTAAGTAGTCTTTCGGATTAAATATCAAAGGAGGACAAGACCAGATTTTGTGATAATTCGGACATTTTTGACAGTATCCGTGAATCTCTGTGGGCATATAATAAGCAAACAACGCTTCTTTACTTAATGTTTGATAGATGAGTTTATTTTTCACTTCTTGAAACGGCATATTTACACTCCTATTCTTTGTGGAAATTGCATAATTACCTTTTTAGTACAATAATCATGTATGATTAAACTTAAAATGGCTCAATCACGCCATTTCAAAGATTGAGATTCTCATAAATTAGAATTATGCAATTTTCTAATTTAATTACAGGTACCTTAATCATCATAAACAATCATGTTTTTATTGACAAGCGAAATCGTTTTGACTATAATCATATTTCAGAGGGAGTAACTGCCTGCAAAGGAATCTAAATCGTCACTTCGGAGCAATCCCGGTTTAGGTGAAGTCAATTCGTGTGAGACTCTACAATTTTTGTGTGAATTGTAGAGTTTTTTGTTTTTTGTAGGGTATGAATTTCTCAATTCACAGAATCATCGCTGGACAGTGTTCATCTTACAGGGACGATTGTGGCCATTTTAACTGAGCATTGTAACACTATTAATTAAAGGAGCTTGTATGGATCAATTTATTGTAAACCTCATCACACCTTTCCCAACCATAGCGCTACTTGCAATCATTGCAGTATCACTATTTACGCTTGGAAAAGGCGCTGACATTCTCATTGAAGAAGCTGTTAGCATCTCAGCAAAACTCAAAATTCCTAAAGCCATTATCGGCGCAACTGTTGTTTCACTCGGTACAACTTTACCAGAAGTCTCAGTTTCTGTTATGGCTGCTATTAAAGGGAATGCCGATTTAGCCCTTGGTAACGCAGTCGGTTCAATTATTGTCGATACCGGACTCATTATGGGTATTGCAGCCTTAATTTCTCCAATTGTTGTGGACTACAAGTCCATCAAATTCCAAAGCTGGATACAGTTACTTTCAGCAGTACTTTTAACAGTTTTGGCATTGCCTATTTTAGGCGGTCGGATTGCACAATGGATGGGCTTCTTGTTGGTAACGTTATTAGCACTCTATCTCTTCTGGTCATTTAAAAATGGGAAAAACACTCTCACAAGCGCAGTAGATGAACAAGCGCAAGAACACGTTAACGATTCCGTAGTAAAACAATTCATCTTTATGTTTATTGGGGTAGCCATTGTTATTTTATCATCAAAGATTCTTATTCCATCGGTTGAATTGACAGCCGTACGAGTGGGTATTCCTCAAAGTATCATCGCTGCAACGCTCGTTGCTTTCGGCACAAGTTTACCAGAATTAACAACAAGTGTTAAATCCGTTCTCAAAGGACACGGTGATCTCGCAGTTGGTAACATCATTGGCGCTGATATCCTCAATGTATTGTTTGTAACAGGAATATCCGCGGCTGTTACACCAGCTGGTCTTCACGTACCAACAAACTTCTACTCGCTTCATTTTCCAGCGATGCTCATCATATTAACGGCCTTTAGATTCTTCACCATTAGTAAAGACCATAAAATCAGTCGATTAGAAGGTGGATTTCTTCTCACTGGCTATCTCATCTTCCTTGGATTTAACTATTTATAAAAGGCCTTCATTTTATAAGAGGCATTCTTTTTATAAGAGGCATTCTTTTTATAAGAGGCATTCTTTTTATAGAAGGCATTCATTGTAAAATCAAACTTCTTATTTAAAGTGGTAATGAACAGTTGGTCAAATTAATCGACCAACTGTTTTTTTGCAAATTCGTAACATTTTCATCTAGATTTCTTGTGTTTTACACAAAGTGGTGTATACTATTAAGTGATGTATACTGATAAATGAATAACTATTTTTTTGATTTTTATACATGCCTAGCATGATAAATACGCATTATATAAATATTTAAGGAGGTTCACATGCAATACGATCAACAACGTGCCATTCGTGCGAATGTATTACTGATTTGGATATTCACCATCATCCTTCCAATTACATCATACATCAACTCTGGCGCAGATTATGCGATTAAATCGCTCATCGCAACAGGTGCAACAGGCGCCCTTGCAACAATCCTATACTTCATTCCATTTCACAGGGGAATTAAATCTCAAATCATCGTGATGATTCCATTGTTCGCAGCCATTGGTTTGTCTGTGGTAAACGGAGGGATTTCTCGTATGTTTAATTTATACCTCGTGAGTTTTGCCATGGAAGCACTTTACTTTGATTCCAAGAAAATGGGGATTTTCGGAACATTGGCAATGTCATTTTTAACCATTCTCTACATCGTAAAACCAACGACTATTCTCGATCCGGGAATGGGACTTGGCGAATTCATCCCAAGAATGGGTGCTATGTTTAGCGTGTGGCTCGTTCTCGTCTTGTTGACAAAATGGGGTGGTGAAACCGTTAAAAATGTTGAAAATGAAAGCAAGAAAAACGAAGAAGCTCTGGCTCAATTAAACATTGTATTTGAAGAAATTAAGGCTTCTACAGATGAACTCAGCACAGCAACGGATAGTTGTTCAATAAAAATGACTGAAAACGCGAGAAGCAACAATATGATTTCTGGCGCGATTTCCGAACTTGCTCTCAGTGTAGAACAAGCAGCTGGAACTATTACAACGGTTAATGAAAGTACGCAAACTTCTGCACAGAAAGTCGATAGTACCTATCAAACCATGCACAATCTAACGGATGTCTTTAATGTGTTAAAAGATGACTTTAACCAAAGTGGTCAAGCTGTTAAAAACATGAACACATCCATCTCGACGATGAACGAAACAGTGGATGAAAGTTACTCTATTATGGCAGCACTTTCTAAACAAATGAATGACATTAAAAATTCAATTGATGGCATTAAAAACATCGCTGAACAAACAAATTTATTGGCACTTAACGCATCGATAGAAGCGGCTCGAGCAGGAGAACACGGTCGAGGATTTGCAGTAGTTGCAGACGAAATCAGAAAGCTTTCTGTCGAAAGCAATAAATTTGCCGAAGACATCAATCACGTTATTTCTACGTTTATTACATCTTCTGAAAAAGCCATTGTCGCATCAGAAGCGGGTAAACACGCTGCAGATGAAAGTTCTCAAGCTATGAAAATTCTCGATGAACGCTTTAGCTCAGTTGAAACCATTCTCAATGCTGTGAGCAAAGATTTAATCACTGAAAAAGATGCGCTCAAGCTTTTAAATGCGGAGTTTAGAGTAGTCGAAAGCGCTATTACGGATATCGCGGCAATCCTTCAAGAAAATTCTGCACAGTTTGAAGAAATTTCATCCAGAGTTCAAGTTCAAAATGAGATTACGGAACAAGTTACCAATGAAATGAATCACATTGACCGAATTGGAAAGAAACTGGTGGATGTACTCATCACAAAATAAGTTCAATAAAAGCCTGCACATCTGATATAGAGTGTGCAGGCTTTTGTAATTCGTTGGACAATCATTTCTAGAAATTGCATCATTACCTTTGTAGCGCGAAAATCGTGATGGACCTAAGTCAAGCTGTACACACATTTTCCATCGACGTACGTCGAAAGTACTTTTGTCTTTAAAAGCGTCTTTGAATCGACTTCTAACAAATCCTGATCTAAAATGATAAAATCAGCGCACTTACCGATTTCAAGTGTTCCTTTCTCCATTTCTTCAAAAGATGCATACGCACCGGTGTAGGTATACGCTCTCAAAACTTCATATCGCGAAAGCGATTCGTGTGGAAGATACCCTTCTTTAGGATAACCGTTCAAATCTTTACGTTCAACGGCACAATATATATTTTCAAAAGGGTTAAAATGAACAACTGGCGCATCTGTTCCCATGGTAACAGAAATGCTTTCATTCAACATACTTTTAAATGCATAGGCGACATCCGCCCTTGCACCCGTGCGTTTGTGCACAATGTGAATATCATAATCTAGAAAAATCGGCTGCACATAAGCCATCATATGCAGGTTTTTCATTCGCTGTATCAATGACGGATTGGTAATTTGAGCATGTACAATGCCATTGCGCAAATTTTTCACCTTGTCTGGATACTGTGATTTTTCAACTTCTGTTAAAAAAACATCCATTGCGCCATCACCGATTGCATGCGCTGCAACTTGAACATTATTGGCCATGGCAAATTCAAAAATATCCGCGATCTCTGCTTGTGAAAAACTTAAAACGCCATGAGTTTCAGGTGCATCGGAATATGGCTGACTGAGCAATGCAGTGCGAGCGCCTAGTGAACCATCTAATAACAGCTTCAATGGACCCATTCGGAAATTCTTGCATCCTTTCACGTCCTTCTTAATCAACTGTTCAAAGGATTTTCCATCGAAAAATAGACACTGTTCATAAACTTTTATTTTGAGCTGATCGCTCTCAGCTAATTCCATATAGGCATTTAAAACTTTTTGTTCGTCTTGATCTGGAAGTGCTCTTAAATCATCCGATTGAACGGAAGTTATGCCATACTGTAGCATCTCGTCAATGGTCGATAAAATCATCTCTTTGACACTTTCAGAATCCGGGGATGGAATCGCAGAAAAAAGAACATTAAGGGCTTCTTCATAAAAGAGTCCTTGCTCAATATCGATATTGGGATCATGTTGATTCTCTTGTAAATGTGCAATTTGATTAAGAGCAGCCGTATTGCATGCACTCATGTGTCCACAGACTCTCGTAAAAACAATGGGGATTTCCATTGAAATTCGATCTAAATCCGCTCGCGTCACAACGCGCTTTTCTTCTAACCGATCCTGATTCCAACCTCTTCCAAGAAACCATTGATCTTTTCGAGGATGCGATTCGCTGATTCGTAACTGTGAAGCCAGAATCATTGCTTCTATACTGTCATAGTGTGTCAAATCCATTTTGCGCTGTGAATATCCATAGTTTAACAAATGCAAATGACTATCATTGAATCCAGGCATGACGAACTGCCCTTTCAAATCGATCATTTCATCGTAGTGTTCTGTTATGGCATCCACTTGGCTCATATCTCCTAAAAAATCAATCTGATGCCCATTTATACCCATAACCTCATAAAGTGTATTGCTCGCGTCTAGCGATGCAATTTTCCCATTAAAAAACAGTAATTTTGCCATAATTCGCCTCCTCAATCAACATAACACTGTTGGGTCAATTTATCAACCCATCTAGTGATCACAGTCATTGAACGATTGATTTAATGCACGATCGATTCAGCAATTTGGCATTTGAGGTGCGATTATATGGGTATAAATTCACCGAGTCTACCAATGGTTTCATTTAATAAATAAACAAGGAGGATCTTATGAATATTCACACTCAATTACCCCATATCGATCTGTCTGACAATGAAACAGGTTGCTGTCCAAAATTTCACCCTGAAGATTGGGATGAAAAAGCGTTTAATTTTGAACAGTTAAAGTTCATCAAGACATTTACAAAGAGTTTTATGTTTATGCCTCTCAACATGGGCAAAGTCATGACCAAAACCATGGAAGATATCGTTGAGGCAAAAGCGGATATAAAAGATCAATATTTCATTCTTTCAAAAGACCTCACAAAATGGCAAGCGGAGCATTTGTTTATGGTAAAATCCGACGTTCCGGCGTATGAAAGCGTACAGTTACAAGGTACGTATTACTCAAAAGTATTTGATGGGCCATTTAAAGATATGCCGAAATGGATCAAAGAGATGGACGCATACATGCTTCGAATAGGTGGTCCGATGAATGATTGCTATGCCTTCTACACCACTTGTCCAAAATGTGCCAAACATTATGGTCATAACTATGTCGTATTATTTGCCAGCGGTATGTTTAGCAACTGATGACCCAATAGGTGATTTCATGGTATACTATTGTTTGAAATCCAATATCCGCAAGGAGCGACACCATGAACATCCCAAAGCGCATTCAGATTGTCTTACTATTAGCGATTCTTTCACTTGGCATCTCTTTTTTTGTTCGACACGTTGTTTTTTATTACCAAGTACCTATAGCAAAAATTACCTCCATCACTGAAGATCCCACGCACCCACTCTCTCCATATTCCGATCACCCTCAAGAGATTGAGGCGCGCATTCTTAATACGGAATTAAAAGGAACGCTCGTATATTTGCATAACACGTTTTCCGTTTCACAAGCATTTTCAGAGCGCTACATAGTTGGTCAAGAAGTTATTTTAAGAAAGATGAGTCATTCAAAGGATTCAGATTCTACACGCATAGAGAATGCCTTTAAGATCGCCACACTTAGGCGCGACTATCATATATTGGATATTCTATTGATTTTCGCCTGTTTGACGATTTTGATCGGCGGAAAAAAGGGCTTCTTTTCCATGGCAAGCGTCCTGATCAATCTCATCGTGGTGTTTATCATGATGCATCTTTATTTAAATGATGTCAGCATTTATTTGTTGACACCTATAGCCACGGCTATTTTTATTTTCACCTCACTTGTCCTCGTCACAGGACTCAATAAAAAAACACTTGCTGCCGCAATTGGAACAGTTCTAGGAACATTAACTGCAATTGTTATCGCATACATCGTGTTTTCAATCACGCGTTTTCGAGGTGTGAGTTTTGCCGAGATGGATATCGCCATAAAATCACCTGTGGAACTTTTCTTTATCCAACTGGTTATTGGTACACTAGGCGCAATCATGGACATCGCCGTGTCCATCGCCTCATCCATCGAAGAAATCCTCGTAACTTCTCCACAAATAACGGTGAAAGACCTCTTAAAATCCGGAAAAACCATTGGGAATGATACCATGGGAACCATGACGAACACCATCATGCTGACTTATTTGAGCGGGAGTGCGCCCCTCATCATCCTCATGCTAAAAAGTGGCGTTACTTTAGGATATATGCTCAACGTGTCCCTCTCTTTGGAAATTTTAAGAGCGGTGATCGGCAGTATCGGCATCGTCATTACAATCCCGATTACACTGATTGTCTCCATTTTCTTATTACATCCCAAAGCGGATGATTCATCTCAGTCTACAGCAACTCTTGAACGTACATTCAGCACAGACGATACCCCATCAGAGGAGGTACACTCATGAATACATCCATCCTCATATTAAGCGGCATTTTATTTTTACTCATGTGGGGAATCGGTGGAAAAAGAGGTGTTCGTTCATTTTTTTCCATGATTTACACCATAGTTCTATTTATCACGCTTTTAATTTTCATCTCATGGGGGTTTAATGCCCTCATCACAACACTCGTCGTCAGCGGCGTTATTAGCAGCATTTTATTATTTAATATCAATGGCATTAACAACAAGACCATCGTCTCAAATATCGCCGTTATACTCACCATCATCATGACACTTTTCATCACATATCCAGTGGTGTCTGCAGCTAAAATTCAAGGATTTAGTTTTGAACAATTTGAGCAAATGTCCTTTACGACACCTTATATCGACCTCGATTTGACGGTCATCGTCTTTCTTGAACTTTTGATAGGGCTTTTAGGCGCCGTCATTGATGTAGCCATCTCAATTTCAACTGCTCTTCACGAAATCAAAACACATGATCCGGATATCTCATTTAAGCAACTGTTTCAGTCGGGGATGAAAATCGGAGGCGACATCTTGGGAACTATGACGCATACCCTATTGTTTGCCTATATTGGTGGATTTTTCTCCATCCTGATCTGGTTCTCTTCACTCAATTACTCACTGGTGGAAATCTTGAATTCAAAACTTTTTTCAAGTGAGATATTCCATATCGTCTCTGGAGGGATCGGCATCATTATCGTGATTCCAATTGTGACCATTATTAAAGCAAAAAGTCGTTTTAGAGTATAAAACGACTTTTTTGATTGCACATTATTTTTTGCAATAACTTGCGATTGCATCCGACATAAATTGAGCAGTGCCTTCGCCGTACTGATCGATGTTTTCTTTAAAACGTTCATCATATACGTACATTAAACCAAGTCCCGCTAAAATATCATCTGTACACTGGTAAAAGTACTGTGTGATATAATCTTGCCACTTTTTAACCAGCTGATGTGCTGTTTCGCTCGTTGGGTCTGTTGTTTTCAGTTCATTAAATGCCTTAAAGATTTCACCGCTTTTTTCGTTAATTTCTTTCCAGTCTGCTTCTTGATAGTGCTTAGTTTTTTGAGCGCTTTCACGATAGGCATCCGTTTGTCCCCATCGCTCTTTGACTTCTTCAGAATAGGCTTCTTTTGCTTTTTCAATTTCGCTCATATCAAATGGTTTAAAATTCATCTTTTCTTCTCCTTCTAACGTGTCGTTGACAAGCTGAATCAGCCCATCCAGTCGCTTTTGCTTGATCAATAACAACTCTTTATGCTTTAACAATGCTTCTTTGCGATTGTACGAAGAGGAGGTTAAAAGTGCTTTGATCTCATTTAATGAGAATTCTAATTCTCGAAAAAACAAAATCTCCTGTAGCCGCTGAATTGCCTCATCATCATAAATCCGGTAACCCGTATCCGTTACTTCACTTGGTTTTAACAAATCAATTTCATCATAGTAATGTAACGTTCTCACTGTTATGCCTGTCAATTTCGACACTTCATTAATTTTTAGTTTCATGTTTCCGCCTTTCAATAGGATCCTATACTCTTACTATGCACTATAACGTAACGTGAGTGTCAAGCTTTTTTCTAAAAAAAAGCATTTACATCTCAAATAATCTCTCTAAGCATCACCGAGATAGATTTTTGATCATATAAATGCTTTTTATATTACACAATAAACATTAAACGAAGCTCTTTAAACCATACATGCGTTTACGACTTATACATTTATACGCTTGCCCCAATATACCCTACAAGGGACTCTAAATACTCACTCGAACTCACTTTAGACAGTTGTTCTTTCGCATATGCCAATCGCTCGTCATATTTGAAGTTTTTCACGATTGGCGCGTTCATGCTGTTGGCCATAAAGCGTTCAAGCATGTGGATTTTATTTTGAACCAACTCAATATCAATTGCTTGTTTGCGTTTCAACCGATTCGCATACCAGTCACTCGCTAAAATGGTTTCTTTTTCAAATTGCTGGCGAATCCATGGATCGTTGATGTCTTTACCTTCAAAATGTCCGTGTACCATGATGTGCAAAAGCGCTTTAAGTGGCGGAATGGCCACGTCGATGCTTCCATCTTCAAAATAATCAAGCGCTGCTTTTTTATGACCATTGGCAATATTCATGATGCCATCGACAAAGTCATCCATGCTTTGGCTTTCAGGTCTTAGTATGGCTTCGTCAAATACCATTTGTGGTTCATCAAAGATTTTTCCCAAATAGCGATAGCAAAAGACCGAGGTCATTCGATAACCCAATCGACTCGCCGGAACGCGTATGCCATGATACTCAAAATCTTCGATTTTCTCAAATGCGCCTTCTTTAATGAGGCGTTTTGGATCGCGTTCGGTTTCGTCAAGACGCGACCAAAGCTCCGGTATCAATATGGAGATATCATGATCCACTCTGACTTGTCTACCTATATGACCAGCAGGCGTGGTAAATACGTGATAATCGCCAAGTACATAGGATAAAAGTGCATTGTTTAGGTCATAAATTGGCAACATCATATTAAACGGCGCCTTTGTCAGTGCCCCTTCTGAGCCAGCACCAGTGGTAGAGGGCGATTTACCCGTTAAACTACTAATAAAGTCCATAAAGAGTTCTGGGAACTCTTGATAATGGAGGGGATTATAAACCGCAAGTGGCGGTACTTTTTTGCCATTTTCAAGGCCAGCAGGATTATTGCGTCTTCCTGCTAATATCGAATTGACTGGCGATAATACAGGCGTCGTCAATGGAATTTTTCGTGCAAATCGAACGCCAATATCGGCAATATAAGATTTTGAAGGATCGATAAAATCCGATCGATGCTCAAGGTATCTTGGATTTTTACTTGGTGCATCTCCTACGATTCTAGGTTCAGAAGAAACAACGCAGTAGCTGTCATCCCCTTTTAAGAAGTCTTCGATGTGTGCTTTTACAGGATCTGTATACTTAACGTACTCTAAAACATCTTCCTGTAGAGCCTGAACATCCGGTTTTGTTAGAGGTTGAAAGTTTGTCACAAATAAGTTTCCACTGGATAAATCCAGTTCAGCTTGACGATCATACCCTTTATGGATGGCATCGTCTGGTCTTTGAAAGAAACGATATTCACAGTTTGTCACAAATTTATAACTGGAATTGTGATACTCTGGACTGAGATAACTGAGTTGTCTCGCCGGAACAAGCAGCGACGCCGTCACGTCATCTTCCATCTGAATTTTTTCACTCGGCATGAAGTCCATGCGGAGTTTAAAGATTCTCCACGCCTTATCTTGACCAAATCCAACTCTTAAATAGCTCGGACGAATCTTTCTTCCGTCATAATTAATTTCATTTCCCGGTTTTCCATCGATGATGTCCACGGTGAAATGTTTTCTCCAATCGTCACCCCATGATGTCTGATAGAATCGTTTTACCATAAATACCAGCGCTTTGACGTGATTTGGAATGGCGTTGAGATACGTGTTAAACACCTCAGAATAGTCAGGTGATGGCGAAAGCAATTTGATCACAGAACCCAAACTTCTTTCGGGTGATAAAATAGGTCTGGATGCTCTGGTGCGGTCTGGATAGTCTTTCCAACGATAGCGATAGTCGTATTTCAAAATGGTTTCTACATAGTCCAAATCCGACTGGAGGTCGTTGACATAGTAGGTTCCATAGATGATGGAGTTGTTGATGGATTTCGAAATTTCCGATTTTCCGCCGCCTGATACGGTACATGGCTTATGGCAAAATGTCCCTTCAGCGTCAGTGCTGATGACTTTCCAAGTCGGTGCTTCAGGATGTTTTTCCATGTGAATTTTTTCGCCATTTGGAAGAATATACGTGTAGGACGGTTTCAATTTAATCGCGTGTGTTTTTTCGTGATACGTCCATCGTATCTGTGTTTGTTTAAGATCCACTTCTACGTTTTCAGGAAGGTACACAATCTGATGATTGTATTTGTCTACACCGTAGTTTTCTGGGTAAAGTGTCATGATATCGCTATAATTTTGTTTAATTTCATCAAATGTGTAACCGATTAAGCGCTTGTCTTCTAGGGCGTTGTAGAGTTCCCCAACATTTCTTTGAGGAAATGCAATGGTACCACCAGCATGTTCTTCTTCGACATTGCCAAATAAGTTAGCAGCATAGCTAATTTGCGTTTTGATTTCTTTTTTTGAATAGCCAAAATAGTTATCGGCGATCAGCGTTACGGTGACTCCGTTCGATCCTCGGCACGTCACTTTAAAGGCTTCACCATCATTATAGAGTTCTTCTTCATGCATATAGCACATGCCGTCACGACGTTGCCTTTCAGTTGCAACTTCATAACTCGGAAGACCTAAGTCGATTTTTTTAAGTTTGCTCAGATGTGGGGCTAATAATAAATACCCTGTATGGCCCGACCAACCGTCTACATCGAGTCCGGAATCATTGCCGTGATAACTTGGATCGCCGGCATTTCCAAAGACAGATTCAAGAAAATCCAGGTTGGAAACGAGGCTTCCCGGTGCAACACAGAGGATTTCCATTGTTTTTTGATTATGAACACCAGGGACTTCTGGAGAGACGATTGGCTTTACATGTAGCGCCACAAATGTCTTTGCTTTCGAAGTCTGCTTCGAAGTAAATGGAAGCTCCATCAGAGACTCAGGTGGATTAAATGCCGCTGCATAAAGCTTCATAAACGTTTCCATAGGGACTGCTTTTTTATCATATGGAATCGGCATACCACCTTCAACGATATGAAATGAGCCTTTTGTGGTTCGTCGATCATTTTTAGGATTGTTGAGAATGCCCTGCTTGATTCGATAGCTATTGATGTATTCGTTGGTAAATGTCGTTCCATCAGGCGGTAGTGAAAGTTCTCTCGCTAGGCCATAGTAATCGAGTGTAAAATACGTGTCGACAACTTTGGGTATTTGTGCGTACCCTTTGAAATAACCTTCAAAAAACTGATTAATTCTCTTGTGAATGCCGATTTCATTGACATCCACCATTCTGGATTTTTCTTTATAGTCTTTAATAATGTCATCAAATAAGTTAATGAAGTATTCGCCCGCTTCATTTTGTCGATTAACTGGATGATAGATGGGGAGTTCTAAAGATGCCAATTTGAAATTGATGTACTTAATTCTATCTTCACTCGTTGTGATAGGATTGATGTCGCCGTATTCAATTCCGAGTTTTTTTCGATTGCTCATAACGCCTCCTCGTTTCACTGTAATGACTGACATTTACCCAAGTTCAGTCGTTCTATTCACTGGACTGAGAAAATGCATATCACACTTAAAAATTTTATTTCATTATAGACAGTTTAACATAGGATGAATGTTTCGTTTATCTTTTTCGTATAGTTTTCTAAAATTTCTGATAATTTTGCGTGGCATAGAATCTGACAAAACAAAAGACTGATCTCGCACGTGTTTTAAAGGACCACACGTAGAAATCAGTCTTTATGACTTTTAAATTTTTATTTAGTTTGCCTTACTTTTAGACGGTTCAATGTTTACCAGAAAAATATACTTAATGTGTTTTTATACTTACTTTAATGGTCGCAATCTCGCTAAAAAGTGTCTTAACACTGCTGGTTCATAATCGAAGTCAAGTCCGGTTAATTGATCTTTGATCGCCATCACTTTAGCAAATCCGTCAACGATTTCATCCATATGACTTTGAGTATACACTCTTCTTGGAATCGTCAAACGCACGAGTTCAAGTGCTGACTCTTCTTGGATGCCCGTTTCAGGATTTCTGCCCAATAAGAATGAGCCAATCTCAACTGCGCGAACGCCTGATTCGAGATAAAGCGCATTACAAAGTGCTTGTGCTGGGAATTGTGCGCCTGGTATATGCGGTAAAATTTTACGTGCATCGACAAATACAGCGTGACCACCCGTTGGATATTGAATTGGAACGCCAATTTCCATTAATTTGTCTCCAAGGTATTTCACTTGGCCAAGGCGGTATTCGAGATAGTTTTCGTCAATCCCTTCATATAAGCCTCTTGCAAGTGCTTCCATGTCTCTTCCAGAAAGTCCACCATACGTTGCAAATCCTTCCATTGGAACACATCTACCTTGTGCCGCTTTAAAGATGTCCTCATTTGACTTAATTGCAATCATACCACCCATGTTGACGATGGCATCTTTTTTCGCGCTCATCGTCAGCATATCTGCATAAGAATACATTTCTCTCGTAATATCGATGATTGAAGCATTTTCATAGCCAGCTTCTCTTTGTTTAATGAACATCGCATTTTCTGCAAAACGCGCTGAGTCCATGACGATGATTTTGTTATACTTATCTGCAAGTGCCTTAAGTGCTTTCATGTTTGCCATTGACACTGGTTGGCCACCCACTGAATTATTCGTCACAGTCATGATGAAAAACGCAACATTGTCCGCGCCCACTTCTTGAATAAAAGCTTCTGCAGCTTCAATATTGAAGTTTCCTTTAAAGTCATAGTAAGTCGTCGTATCCGTTGCTTGTGGCAATAAGAAGTTTCTCGCTTTACCACCAGCAAGCTCCACGTGTCCTTTTGTCGTGTCAAAGTGGTGATTGCTTAATACGTATTGACCTGGTTTTAATAAAATTGGGAATAAGACTTGTTCTGCACCACGGCCTTGATGCGTTGGTACGACATAGTCATATTTGAAAATGTCCTTAACGGCATTGACGATATTGTAGTAGTTACGACTACCTGCATATGACTCGTCTCCGAGCATGATTCCCGCCCATTGATTGTCGCTCATAGCGCCTGTACCACTGTCAGTGAGCAAATCGATATACACGTCATCTGATTTTAATAAAAATGGATTAAAGCCCGCTTCTTCAAGTGCTTTCAATCGTCTTTCTTTTGTGGTTTTCTTTAAAGGTTCCACCATTTTAATTTTAAATGGTTCTGCCGGATGTTTAATTTGAGACATATGACCCTCCGTAATAATTTTTTATTATAGTGAGAATTTTTTATTATATTTTCACTATACACGATTGATTCTCGATTTACAACCGTTTATTACATGGTACAATAGAATAGAAAATGACTGACCCGAGGTGTTTGAATGATAGACTTTGATTTTACAGCATATCAGCATATGGTACAATTTTTAGGTGGTTGCTTAGATACTAGCAGTGAGGTGATTCTGTTTAGTTTGGACGATATCGATCACTCGGTTATCGCCATCCACAATGGAGGCATCAGTGGTCGAAAAATAGGCGATCCACTCTCAAACTTCATTATTTCAAAATTAAAAGACAAAGGCACCGACTTACCACCCTATTATCTCAATCACACGAGTTATGCGAAAGATGGCACAAAACTGCGTTCGAATAGCTATATTATCCTAGATAAAATGGGAAATCCAAGAGGCGTTCTCATGGTAAGCACAGATGTCACCCGTTATCAAAAAGCACTAGAAGTCCTTCAACAACTTGCTTTTATGCCAGATCAAACACCATCAGAATCCGAAACGCTGGACCTCGACATCTTGCAAGCAACGCCAAAAGAGATGATTCTCTCCATCATTACCAAGGTGACTGGGCAAACTTCTATCGAAACCACTCGTCTTACCACAGATGAAAAAATCAGCGTCGTTCGTCAACTCAATCAAGAGAATTTCTTTTTGATGAAAGGTGCGGTAAGTCAAGTTGCCGCTGTTTTAGATACATCCGAAGCGACTATTTATCGTTACCTCAGTAAGATCAATCGCGTGTAAAACACACTTTAGGAGTACATCATGATCATTCAAACCCATACGCCAAATGCAGCATTGCCTGACATCTCGATGACCTGTTATTTGCACGAATATCCTCAAGACGTTATGCGTCCTGCTGCGATTATTGTTCCAAGTCAATATTACCTTCATCACGATGCCGAAAAGGCAGATGACATCGCGATTCAACTACTCGCAAAAGGTTTTCAGGTTTTTATCCTGTTCCACGGCATTGGCACGCCGTTCGCAAGATTTCCCTTTCCGCAAAATCAGTTAACAGATGCCATCAAGTGGGTTCGCGATCAGTCTCAAGGACTTTCTGTCAATCCCTCTAAAATCGTTGTTTTGGGTACTGGCGTCGCAGCTCACTTAGTGCTTTCTCAAACACTTATGGCGCTTGAAAATGGTCAAACCACAGCCAACTACCTCGTTCTGGGCGATCCTATTTTGGATTTATCACCTCCAAAAGAAGTACATTTAGAATCGACGTACGAATGGATGTATGCGTCTATTTTTGGTACGTATGCTCCTACCATTGAACAAATCGACACTTGGTCTCCGGCAAATCACCTTTCAAAACTATCGGAACCGGCTTTATTTCCGTTTGTCTTTGCTTATGAAACGAAAAAATCCACTTTGAGCGCTGACTCTGACTGGAATCCATTTCGTACTTATTTGAAAGCGAACACTCTTCCATACTCTGAATATAGTTATATCGAGCAGCTTGGCACTGATCATCACTATAGTGAGCGCGAAAAAAAATATGCATCGCTTCGAGCGCATGCATATTTCTTAGATGACTTTATTCGATTTTTTGATACAACAAGTTGACTTCCTCTTCTGATAGTGGCTTAGACATCAAATACCCTTGATAAATATCACACCCCATCTGTTTCAGCAGTTCATATTGTTTCAGTGTCTCAACACCTTCTGCAATAATTTTCATATCCATCCGATGAGCCACATCGATAATCAATTTGGTTAGTGTCCTCATCTTCAAATCAGGTTCTAGTGCCCAAACAAAACTCTTGTCGATTTTCAACACTTGAATTGGCATTCTCCCCAGTTGATAAAGCGATGAATACCCAGTGCCAAAGTCATCCATGTGTATTTGAAAACCGAGTTCAATGAGTTTATTGAGATTTTCTAAAACGATATCGATATATTCAGAAATCGTCGTTTCTGTAATTTCAATATGCACTTGACTCACATCTACATGATGTTTCACAAGCTTTTCTGCTAAATACTGCACATAATCATTTTGCAACAGTTCTTTGTAAGATGAATTAATGGCAACCTTTACGTGACGACCATTCTTTTTTTGATTCTCGATAAATGCCACAGTATGATCGATGACATATCGCCCAATGACGTTGATATAATCCAGTGATTCGGCAAGTGGAATAAATTCATTCGGTGATACATACCCGAGCTCGTTGCTCTTCCACCTCAATAGTGCCTCAAATCCAAATATGGATCCTTGATCGATACTTTCAAATTGTGGCTGAAACACAATAGAAAATTCCCCACGCTCAATTGCTTTGAAAAGATGTTGTTCAATGCTGAGGACCCGATCTTTGTTGACTTTTAACGAGTCATCATACCACTGAATCTCCGTAAAATCACCTTTGCTAACAGCGACTTCAAATGCCGTTTCAGCTTCTGATATTGCTGAAGTGCCATCTTTAGAGCCTGTTTTCACCATGGTAGCGCCATATGCCAAATTAACAGGCATTTCAAAGTTCGAAAAAATCCCCACTTGATTTTTTAGTGCAACTTCCATTCGTTTGAGTTTCTCATCTTTACTTTCATAAAAACGTTCAGATGCCATCCAGATGGCAAATCGACCACTATGAAGCACTGAAATATATTTTGCATCATGAAAAATCGCGCTAATTTCTGCACTTAACTGAAACGTCGTTATGTCTGTTAAGTTTTTTCCATAGGCGTTGAGGATTCTATCGTATCCCACAATACCAATGACTAAAAGAACAAAATAATCATCGCTGTTTTCCACTTCTGCAAGTACCGAATTATGCACCATATCATTCAGAAAATCCATGTTATAAAGTCCCAATACAGGATCATGAAAAGCGTAAAATTCAATCCGTTCTTTATTGACCACTTCTTGATGGATATCTGATAGAGAGCCAAATAATGCATGTTCCTCTCGAATACCTAATAATTCAAACCAATTATAAATGCCTTCATTGAGATAAATCATCATGCGGAATTTCAAGTGAAAAATTGACTGTTCTGCTTCCAAAGTGCGATGATTATCAAAATACACTAAGATTGCATCCACATCATCTGGATGAACCCTCGTTAAGAATAAATCCATTGAATAAATCTCTGTTTGGAGACTTTTCAAAAAGTTCGTCACCGAAATTTCTTTTTTATCAAAATCATACTGCCAATACGTTTCATTGCTGGCGATCAGTATTTTTCGGTAATTATTTTTTTCCTCTTCAAGGGCCAAACGATACCGTTCAAGTTCATCATAGTTGTATCTAAGCATTTCTTCAGAAGCGAGCATTTCTTCATAAAGCGCTTGAATTTCTCGATTAGCCTCTTCAAGTTCAGAATTATGCTCAATTAGGGTTTCTTGCGTACCTTTCGTCGATAGCGCCATACGATTATAACCCGTAATCAACTCACCTAACTCGTCTGATCTTCCTTCTGAATCAATGGTTGCATAGATGCCATTTTCTGCAAACTGCATGCCTTCAAGTAGTTTATGAATCGGATACATCAAGTGATCCATAAATATCCGAATCACGATAAATGCCAAAACAATGATGATGACAAATCCTTTGATCATTTCAAACACGACGCTCATTGCATTATTTTGAGTAAAATCAATAAAAGCAGTCGAAGCAATGACCCAATCCCAAGGTTCAAAATACACTGAGTACATCACTTTATTTCCGATTTCATCACGATCAGGATACTGCCATTGATACTGGGTTAAACCACCCCCAACTTTTGCCTTTTCAATTGCTTCACGAATAAATGCCTTTTGCTCTTTACTCTCATCCGTTAATGAATAGGCATCTGTGCCCGAAAGCGTCGGATGCGAAATCATTTGACCTTTCGAATCCATAATCAAATAATAACCTAATTCACCTAAATGATCAGGTTCACTACTATTAACCAACTTGAGTACATTAAGTTTAGCACCTTCTAAAGAAGTCACGCCTTCAATAAAATTTTGATTTTCAACTTCTGCCATTTGATAGATGATATGAACTGAATTTGATAGCAAATCCACTTCTTTTTCTTGGAGGATTTCAGTGGTACGTGCGTAAGTGACAAATCCAAAAATAATCATAGAAAAAACAACTAAGCCCATTGCCCATAGCCACAGTTTGGTAGATAATTTTAAGTTTTTAGGTAATGACATTTGAGTGTTCTTAGGGCGTGTCATGATGTCCTCCTTCAAAAATTTACTTCAGATTAAGAAGGGTTTGCTCGTTCTTTTAGTCACTCTTTTTTTCAATTTTACCATCACTATATTTCGCAAATCTACCTGCATCTTGTTCATTCACTGGATCTGATCGTTTCCAAGGCCAACCACCAAAGTGCGTATGTTTATAATCGCTAAACGCATTGGCGATTTCTTGTTCTGTATTCATAACAAAAGGACCGTGACTTACAACAGTTTCTTGAATCGGCTCTCCTTCTAGAAGCAGTAAATAACTTCTTGATGGTCCATTTTGTATTTCAATCGATTCATTGCCATCGAGTTTAATACGATGCGATTTTGCAATTTTTTCAGATGCAATACCAATTTCTTCGCCTTCATAAAAATATAAATTGCGATTCAATGTAGCGGATACTTTAGGCAATGTCATGGACATATAAGGTGCCATTTCAATTAAAAATATATTGACATGATGCTCTGGATTAAGTGCATATGAATTTGCATTGGGTTCTAGTGCACTTATTCCACCAAATTGACCTGCAATGATGGTAACAGTTCCAACATTGCCCTTTACATCCTCAAAATGGACTTTGGGAATATCTTCACGCCACAACATTCTGTACTCAGGTTTACACATTTTTTTAATCGCTTTTAGATTCAACCAAATTTGAAAAATCTCAAGTGGATTTTCTGATTCCATTGAGACAAGAGGAAACATTTCTGAATGTTGACATCCTGAACCCGTGGTGAGCCACTGAACATCGCCGCTCATATATCGCCCATATGCACCACTCGAATCAAAATGATCGACAACACCTTTGGTTACAATCGTCACTGTTTCAAATCCCCTATGAGGATGCATCGGAAAACCCGGTATTTTTGTACCGTGATACATTCTAAAACCGTCTTTCACAGCAAAATCTTCACCAAGCTCTCGATCTGTTAAAGGAATAACAGGTTCTTGTCTATCATTTCCACGTGGATAGTGATCTTTATGGTGTGCACAAAATAGAAACGGATTTTCCATCTCCCAGTGTAAATCGATTTTTTGTATTCTCAAAATTCGATGTGACATAATATCCTCCTTCAAACAGGTGATTTTAACGTTACCTACTATATACCCAACTCATTATTCTTAAATCAAAGCTCACTTTGATTTTGCATACTAACAATGATATAATCTATTTGTGAATTCAATCACATTATTTGGAGGACACTATGACATCATCTGAACTGAAATTCAAGCAAATCTGTACAGACAAAAAACTCCTCAGCATAAAAGAAATTGAGGCTGTTCTATCAAAACCTCATCGCTATATTAATTTCATTCAGCGTGTCAACAACACGAGATTAGTAGCTGATATCTATCGTACAGACAAAATTTTCTCCTTAAAATCAACGGATATTATCATCCCTTACTTAGAAGATTCCACTTTGACTGCCTCGGATTTAGAACAGTTTTTATCATTAGAGGGCCTTGATGATCACAGGCATCCTGATGAACTTATATTTGGTGGCATTCCTCAAGATCAAGCGCTTTCCATCCTCAATCTACCTGCATATGAACTGGTTTGGCAAGAACCTTGTCATTTATATATATATGATGGCCCGCCTTATGCGGTGGACGCCAATGAGCCTTTTCAATCATTAACCATTGACACTTTAAAACTTTCAGATGTTGACACGGTATTTCATTATTATACGTTTCCTGATGATGGACCCAATTATATTCGCGATATCATCGAAAACGAATTGACTTTTTGCTTACGAGATAGTGATGTTCCTGTTTCTTGGGTCGTTCAAAGAGAAGATGGCTCCATGGGCATTATGTACACACTTGAAGCTTATAGGAGACGTGGACTAGGGCATCATCTGACAAAATTTCTCGTCAATGCAATTTTAGCAAAAGGTGAAACGCCATATTTACACATTCACCTCCATAATCAAGCGTCGGTGAAATTGGCTGAATCATTGGGCTTTAAAAAAGTAGATGTCATCAACTGGTTTGGTATAAAGAAAAAATAATCGCAAAAAAATAAAAGCAGGAGAAGTACTTGAAGTACTTTCTCTTGCTTTTTTATTGAAACATCATTTTCCAGCTGTAATAACCTGTTTCGGCATTTTTTTCATACTTTAAAGTCGCTGAAAACTTGACGCCTTTCTTATTGACGAATTGATTACTTGAAACTGCGCCGTTTTTTAATAACCTTTGCACCGTTCCTCGGCTAGGTTTTACTTGTAAACTCGCCAAAAATTTGTCGTTTTTCCACACGACAAATTTACAACCACCTTTCCAGTTGGTGCAGCCAAATCCCTTTTCGGTTTCGACGACATCGGAACCACAATCTGGACACTTTCCAAGTGAACCTTCGTGCACTGGTGTGTGAACTTCAGAACCAATGACGTGAAATGCATCTTTCTTGATTTTATCCACTGCATCACAAGTAAATTGTGTAATCGTTTCCATAAAACTCTGTTTTGCAACTTCGCCTTTGCTGATATCCGACAATGTTTTTTCAAGTCGACCCGTATACTCTAAGTCAAAAAGCGTCTTAACTGGAAAATTCTCAACGAGACTACGTCCCATCTCCGTGCAATACAGCGATTTCCCTTTTACGGCGATATATCCCACGCGTTTAAGTTTCGTTATCGTCTCAGCTCGAGTTGCCGGTGTTCCAATGCTAAAACCACTGAGAATCGCCTGTACCAAAGCCTCTTCTTCCTCAGACACAACTGCATCGACATCAATACCTAGGGTATCAACCGACTCCTCTTGCTCACTATCCGACTCTTCATCATCTTCTTCTGATGCATCCGTTTCAACTAAAGGACCTGTAGCCTCTTTTTTAGGGGATTTCAGTTTTTTCCCGCAAGTTTCCATGACGCGCAACAACGTTTTTTCAGTATGATGCTTAGGAGGTTGCGTCCCCTTTGTATCGATTTTATATTTTAACAGTCGAACGTCCTCCAAGATTTCAAGCATCGGCAACGTCTTTTCTTTAGACTGTATTTTTTCAACTTTTCTCCATCCTTCGACGAGCTGTGTCCGTCCTTTTGAGATAAATGCCCCTTGAAATTCACATTTAGGCATCGTCGTCACCGTTACTTCTTCATGTTCAGCAATCGGCATAAACTGCATCACAAAACGATTTTTCACTGCATCATAAACGGCTTTCTCATCTGCAGATAATCCTTTCGCCACCATATAGGTTGGAATAATCGCACTATGACTTTCAACTTTCGCATTATCAAATACACGCTTTTGCGTATGAAACTGAATTTCTGGTTCGTATGGCAATCCTTTTTTATGGACCATCAAAACCTTCTGAGCCTTGTCAATCAACGTTTCTTCAAGTGCCAAACTCGCCGTTCTCGGATACGTGATGAGTTTCTTTTCATAGAGTTCTTGAGCAACTTTTAGAACCTTATCTGACGTCCACCCCTTGTACTTACTCGTAATATAGCCTTGTAATCCCGATAAGTTGAATAAACTTGGTGGGTACTCCTTCTTGAGTTCAACCACTTTATCTGATATATGAAAAGACTGACCATTTAAAGCGTGTTTAATGGCCTCTAATGTTTCCTTTGATTCAAACCGATCCTTGCCTTCTTCAAAATAAGTCGCTTCATAAGACTCACCCCGAGATGTTTCAAATGTCGCCATCAGTTTATGAAACTCTTCTTTTATAAAATGCTCTATCTCCATATCGCGATCATAGATGATTTTAAGCGTAGGCAACAGTACACGACCTATATTCAGTGGTTTTGTAGATCCTCTTTGATATTTCAGTGAAGCAACCGATGTTAAGTTGATACCGATGATCCAGTCTGCCCATTGACGACTGATTCCGGCATCCTTTAAAGGCATCATTTCCTGATTATCCACGAGCTTCTTTAGACCATTTTTTACTTCATCAGAAGTCCATTCGTTCAAAAGCAATCGATAGATCGGCTTGTTCACTTCGAGATAATCCAATATGATATCGCCGATAATTTGACCTTCTCGGTCATAATCGCATGCGTGTATGACGCCATCTACCTCTTGTCGATTGATTAATGCACGAATTGTCTCGATTTGTTTTAAAGCCCCTTCATCGACAACTTTTCGATTACTGGAATCCAGCTTGACTTTATATTTAAATTGTTCAGGAATAAAAGGAAAATTTTCCAAACGCCAACTGGACATTTTATCATCGTAATCTTTCGAGTCAAATAACTCCAACAGATGACCAAATGCCCAAGTGACAATATAGTGTTCTCCCTCTAAATATCCATCTCGTCTTTGTTTTGCTTCAATTGCTTCTGCGATATTTCTTGCAACAGAAGGTTTTTCTGCAATGATTACTTTTGCCATATGGTTATTCACTCTTTCTGATTTTTATGCGTCCTGTCTATAAAGTCTTCAGGACGTTCATAAGGCTGTCTTTCAATGGTCATTTCAATGATGTCTTCAAGTTCTTTCACAAAAACTTCATCTTTTGACGTCATGAGTGAAATTGCCATCCCTTCTTTTCCCATTCTGCCCGTGCGACCAATTCTGTGAACATAGCCTTCAATCGTTTCAGGTAAATCAAAATTGTAAATATGACTAACACCTGAAATATCGAGTCCCCTTGCTGCGACGTCCGTCGTCACAAGATATTGAAATTTGCCCTCTCGAAATGCTTTCATCACGCGTTGTCTCACATTTTGAGAAAGCTCGCCGTGTAATTTTTCACAGCTATAGCCTCTCGAACCCAGTTCAAGTTCAAGTTTATCCACTCGGCGAATCGTTCTACAAAAAATAACCCCTAAAAACGGATTCGTATGCTCAAGGGTATGAATAAGCGCTTCAGTTTTCCAGCGATCCGTGGTCACAATCAATCGCTGCCGAATATGTTCTAGAATCACTGTTTCTGCATCCGCTTCACAGACTTCAGGCGCATTCATATAACGATAAGCGAGTTTTTTTACCGTTTTTTCCATAGTAGCCGAGAAGCAAAGGAGTTGTTGATCTTTACAAGAATTTTGTAAAATAAACTCCACTTCATTTCTAAAGCCAAGGTGCAACATTTGATCCGCTTCATCGAGGACCAACACTTTTAGCTTATTTAAACCAATTACCCCTTGCTTCATCAAATCAATTAATCGACCAGGAGTTGCAATGACGATATCGATTCCCTTTTGGATTTTCTTGATTTGTTGGTGGGTATCAACACCGCCATAAATAGCTAAAATTCCGAATTCTGGCGCATCTATTGTGAGTAGTTTTTTAAGTTCATCATGAATCTGAAGCGCGAGTTCACGCGTTGGAGATAAAATCAACATCTGAACAGCATCTCCTTTTTGAGGCGTTCTTTCTTCAAGTCGACTCAAACTCGGTAGTAAATACGCCAATGTCTTTCCAGTGCCCGTAGGTGCTTTAGCGATAATGTCTTTTCCCGTCATAATCAAGGGGATGACGGATCTTTGGATATCGGTTGGTTCTTTGATATGTTGCCTTTGAATTCCGTTTAGAACCCATTCTTTTAACGCCATTTCACTAAATAATCTCATATTTTCCTCATTGTTTTTCTTCTTTTAAATAGATCCATCCATACATCACTGAAATAAAACCTGCGCCACCCACTAAATTTCCAAGGGCAACTGGAATTGCATTTTTAAAAATAACCAATGACCAATCCAAACTTGCACCCGCTGCTGCACCCATTGGAATAAAAAACATATTGGCTACGACGTGCTCATACCCCGAAAGGACAAACAACATCACTGGGAACCAAAGTGCAAAGATCTTCCCGATGACATCATCACTGGCTACTTGAATATACACTGCAATTGCCACGAGAATATTACAAAGGATTCCTCTCATAAAGGCCTCGACAAATGTTAGTTGCGTTTTAGCCTGTGCGACTTCCATCGCTTTTTCTGCAAGTGTTCCAGTATAGACATCTGCATAATGTAAAATAAACACCAATACCAACGCACCCACTAAATTTCCCATAAAAACAATCATCAAATTTTTTACAAACTGTAAAATAGATGCACGTCGATTAAAACACGCTCCTGCAATCAAAGTATTTCCGGTATATAAATCCCCTCCTGCAAACACAACCAACATAATCCCAACTGGGAATACTGCTGCGCCGAGAAGTTTAGCTAATCCAACATCAATATGACCAATGGTCTGTGTCACCACTAGATAACCGTGCCCTCCTAAACCAATAAAAAGGCCTCCCATTGCGGCCAATAAAAATACTTTTAACCAAGATGTTTTAACTTTTTTAACCCCAATTTCAACCCATGACTGTGCAACTTCTTTTGGTGACAAAACGCTCATATCATACACCTCTAAATTCTAATCATTATAAGGCTCATTATAATTCATTTAGAGTCTTTTTTCAATCAATCGAGGACGAATCCAACCTTCTCTCCTAATTGAACTCAATTTCATCGTATCTTTTATACAAATTAAAATGGAGCAGTTATAAATACCGCTCCGGAATAAGACTTAAAATGGTTTTTATTTGCTCCATATAGTCAGCCGTCACATCGTCGATGAATGTAACCGATTTCATATGAGCATCAAAATCAATAAACACCTCATAAAGTTCTGTCATTTGATAGCTTCCCGTCAAGCCCTTGGCACTATGCACCATGAGTTTTAACGTGTCATAATCGCCAGTATCATATGCCGCTTCCATGGCATTGATACGCTCGAGTATGGATTTGAGCACGAGTAACAACAAATCGCTCATTTCAATATCTCGCATCTGCCATTTTCTCACCATATCCTGTTCAAGTAATTGATCTTCCGCGTGATATTCAAGCGGAAAAAGAGTATCACCATAGGTCGTATTGCTCTCAGTATTGATGATATTCACAAGCAAGTTAGGTGCCACATATGTAACAGTGACCTGAACAGTTCCATTGATGGATTCTTCAAAGGCTTGATGAATCCTTCGAATTAATATCGGCTTTAAATCACTTTCACTTGCTCTCACAATGTTGACTTCAGGCGTTAAATACTGAGTGACATACCTGAGTTTTTTTTGATCTGCAATTCCTTGAAAATACTCATTTAAATCTAGCAATAGTTGATGGATTGAAAACATACATTACTCCTCTTTCAAAAGTTCAATGAGCAAAGGAATCAGTTCTGATTTTACGTCTATAGGTTTTTTTAGCACCCCATCTAACTCTAGTTCAGTCTTCATCAAACTCATATCTTCATGTGTGTGGGCAGATACAACGACTCGTTTGATACGTGGATATATGACCTTTAGCCATCTTAATAAATCGTATCCATTTTCACCAATCATGTGCAAATCCGTTACGACAATTCTCGTATCCGGGTGACTTTCAATAAAAGCTCGCGCTTCTGGAACACTTGAACACGTGGCAAAATCAAGTCCACTTCCCGTTAATTTACGTACGACAAGGTCCAACGCAAATATTTCATCATCAACAATTAGTATCATACACTGCTCCTTCAATTTCATGTTTAGTCAATCAATCAACGTCTATGTATCGAAAACACGTCTTATGTTTCAATATTACCCGATTCAAAATATGATAATCACATAATTCTTTTGAATATTTCATGGTATAATAAAATCGACTAAAAATGGGAGGTATTTCAAATGAAAACCAATATCGATAAACTCGTCAAACAATCTGTCCAAGGGGCTATTCGACACCCTCAATTCACTGGCTTTCGCGTAGATAACGAAGGAAATTCATATGTGATTCCAGCAACAGGTGGTATTACTTATAATGTAAAAATAGGTGACCCTGCATTTGGATGGGCGGGTGATCATGTTGAGCCTGGTGTTTCTCTATTTCACACAGATGCAGGTTCGTCAAATGCTCTGAATATTTTTAGCTGCATTGGCAATACAGCAAAAGTTACGACAGGTGAAGCAAAGGGAAAAACAGGTTATGTAACTGGGACTCATGGCGGCGTAGAGCACGTTCTTGTCTATTTTGATCAAGAAACACTCGAACAATTGTCACTCGATGATAAAATAATGATTCACTGTCATGGACAAGGGCTTGAATTACTCGATTATCCAGAAATTAAAGTGATGAGCATTGACCCACATATGTTTTCAAACATGGGCATCGTTGAAAAAAATGGGAAGCTTCAAGTTCCTGTTGTAAAACGCATTCCTCAGAGATTTATGGGATCTGGTGTAGGTGCCCCTTATAGTCAAAAAGGCGATTATGATATTATCACCTCCGATACTCAAGCCATACAAGAGCTTGGATTAGACACTCTGAAGTTTGGCGATCTCGTATTACTTGAAGACAGTGACTGCACGTTTGGCCTTGGAGCCATGAAAAAAGACGCGGTATCCATCGGCGTCATCATCCACTCTGATTGTATCAAATCTGGGCATGGACCTGGTGTGACCATTATTATGACGTGTAAAAAGCCTCTTATCGAAGGGGTCATCGATCCTCATGCGAATATCCAAAATTATCGCTAATTCGGATGATTGTTAATTATTTAACTTATAATTTCATTTCAACAAGCTGTTAAATATTTAAACAACGTAATAATTATTACGAATGTGTTATAATTTATTAGCTGTACTTATTTCAGAACATGCGGTTTTTTCAAATCAAGTTCACATTGTAACATTACCTTAATATTTGGCACTCTTTGAGACTTTTTTATCTTATTTTTTCAAAGGGTGCCAAATTGTTTTTTGCCATAGTTTGTGATAATATTAACACATAGAGTTTAGGAGGTTCACTTATGGAAATTAAAGTATGCATCGGCAGCGCTTGTCATTTAAAAGGATCGTATGAGGTGATTAAAAAGTGTCAGTCGTATATTGATCATCATGAGTTGTCGCAACTTATTGAGTTAAAATCAGCATTTTGTTTGGGAAAATGCTCTGAAGCGGTCTCTGTTCAAGTCGATAATCTAGAGATTTATTCACTGTCTCCTGATACAGTCGATGATTTTATGGAAAAAATGCATAAGAAGGTCAGCCTATGAAATTTATCGATTTTGACCAAAACAAGTGCGACGAGTGCTTCAAATGTCTACGCATTTGCCCAACTAAAGCCATCGCTTTCACAAATCATAGCCGTCATATTATCGACGAACTCTGTATTAAATGTGGTTTATGCCAAATGCATTGCCCACCTGGCGCACTGAAAATCCATTTAGACCTAAATACTGTTCAGCGCGCACTAGCAGATAAAAAAATCGTTGCAGCATCTATTGCACCATCATTTGCAGGTGCATTTAAACTTAAATCCTCTGGTCAAATGGTCACTGCCTTGAAAAAACTCGGTTTTTCCATTGTTGAAGAAACGGCTAGAGGCGCTGAAATTGTTTCTTTAGAATACGAAAAACTCATCGCAAGTACAACGCGTGAAAATATCATTACAAGCTGTTGTCCGTCGAGCAATTATCTCATCGAACACAACTACAAAGGCGCGCTTGATTGCGTCATTCCCGTTGTCTCCCCCATGTTAGCACATGGTTATGATTTAAAAGAGCGCTATGGCTCAGATGTCGTCACAGTTTTTATTGGACCTTGTCTTGCAAAAAAAGCGGAAGCATTAGAGATGAAAAATAGTATCGATGCCGTCATTACATTTAATGAACTTTCCAAGTGGTTCAATGAGTCGAAAATCGATCCCTCAACACTGATAGAGGATCATTTCGATACGCCCGTCACAAAACGTGGACGTGCTTACCCACTAGGTGGCAGTCTATGGCGTAGCGACCTAAAGACGCGAATCAATCCAAACTATCGTTATGTTCACATAGATGGTATCGATGCCTGTACCACTTTTTTACAAGCAGTGGAAGCAGGTGAAATCAAAGGATATTGTGCAGAACTCAACATATGTTCAGGTAGTTGCTTAAATGGTCCAGACATGCCCTGCAATGCACCCAATTTATATAAACGCATGTCGATGGTAACAGAACATATGGAAAAAGGTGTTTCTTATTCAGATGAAGCCGATTTAGTCCCATGTACGGTTCCAGAAGTGACGTTGCTGAGAACATTTATCCCAAAAGCCTCCAGTTTTCCAGTAATCAATGATGATCAAATCTCAGAAATACTCATACAAATGGAAAAATATTCTGAGAGTGATCAATTGAATTGCGGTGCATGCGGTTATAGCACCTGTTATGATAAAGCAGTTGCCATTTCTCGTGGCCTTTCAGATATTAATATGTGCATGGATACTTTGCGGAAAAAAGCTGAAAGTTTACAAAGCATCATCTTTGAGCATAGTCCAAATGCGATTTGTATCTTAGACAATGAATTTCGAATTAGAGAAGTTAATCCGTCATTCAATAGAATTCTCAACGCCTCAAAAATTAAACTGACCTACTGGCCAATTGCCGCTTTAATAGAAGATACGATCTTTGATGAAATTAAGAGTTCAGAGCAAGAACATTTAAGTAAAAAACTCTATTTAACGTCACTTGAAAAGACGTTTTACGCGAATTTAGTCAAAATCAATAACGGAAAAATCTATGTGGGCATTTTTACCGATATTACAGATTATGAAAATAGCCGAGAGGAATTTGAACGCGTGAAGGCAGAAACTTTAGTGACTTGTCAACACGTCATCGACAAACAAATGCGGATTGCGCAAGAAATTGCCAGTTTATTGGGAGAAACCACTGCTGAAACAAAAGTAGGTCTCAACAAACTGAAAAAACTCGTGCTCACAAATGGAGGCGATTAAAGTGAATACAACTCATTATATGGATGTATCAACTTATTCGCTCAACAAATTTGGAGAAGAACTCTGTGGCGATAAAGTTGAAATTTTTAAAACAGATAAAAGGACCATCGTGGTGCTTGCGGATGGTTTAGGCAGTGGCGTAAAAGCTAATATTTTGGCCACTCTCACCACGAAAATCATGATAACCATGCTTGAAAACGGCTCTGATATCATCGAAACCATTGATACCATCACCAACACGCTTCCTATTTGCAACGTCCGAAAGATCGGTTATTCCACCTTTTCAATTATTGACATCGATGAACACCTCAACGCACGTATTATTGAATATGACAATCCCCCAGCTTTTATCATTCGCCATAATCAATTGATTTACCCGGAGAAAAAGCAGCTCTATTCGTCAGATAAGACGGTGTGGATTACTGAGATGAAACTTCATCTCGACGATCAAATCATCTTGTGCTCAGATGGCGTCATCCATGCAGGTGTTGGCGTTATGCTCAATCACGGTTGGGAATGGCAACATGTTGGCGCATTCTTAGAAGAACAGACCATTGTATCTGCCGACAAGCTCAATCGAAGACTCATTGAAACTTGTAACAAACTTTACGACGGTCGTCCCGGAGACGACGCGACCGTTGTCGCTTTGAAAATTAGAACACCTGAGATGACGCAAGTATTCACTGGGCCTCCCGATCAACCAACAAAAGACGCAAAAGTCATCAAATCTTTTATGGCTCAAAAAGGTTCAAAAGTCGTTTGTGGCGGAACTGCTGCCAATATTATCGCACGTGAACTCCACGAAGAAGTTGTGACAGATCTTGAGTATATTGATCCTTTTATTCCACCCACTGCAAAAATCAAGGGCATAGATCTCGTAACTGAAGGGGTCTTAACTCTAAAGATGGCGCTCAATCACTTACAAAAATTGAATGCGTGTTGTGAGGAACCCGTCTTCAACAAAAAAGATGGTGTCACAAAGCTCTTAAAAGCATTTTTAGACGAAGCCACTCATATTAATTTTTGGGTGGGTAGAGCCGTCAATCCCGCTCACCAAAATCCTGATTTTCCAATGGATTTGAGTATCAAAATCAACATTATTAGAGACATTCAAAAAGAACTCACTAAGCTCGGAAAATACGTGCAGATTATCTACACAGACTAATGGTGGTGACAAATATGCGAAAATATGAAAATCTCGTTCAATACATCAAGAGTAATGTTTTAACTGAAGTGGCTCGGTTTGCCTTTGAAGGGACATTGACAGAAAACTGTGCACGAATTCCTCAAATCGTCAACCCAGGTCCTGACGAAAAATACCGATGCTGTATTTACCATGAACGCGCAATAAGTGCTGATCGCGTGAAAATCGCAATGGGTGGTCAGAAGAACATCCCCGGAATCATCGAAGTACTAGAGTCTGCATGTGACCAGTGCCCTGTAGATCGATATGTCGTAACAGAAACATGTCGCGGGTGTCTTGCGCATCGTTGTCAAAATATTTGTCCTGTAGATGCCATTCAGATTACAGCTGGTAAAGCACATATTGATCACAACAAATGCATTGAATGTGGTAAATGCAAGGAAAGCTGTCCTTATAATGCCATTGCGGATGTTATGAGGCCTTGTAAACGCGAATGTCCAACTCAAGCGATTCAGATTGATTTTAGAAAAAAAGCTGTGATTGATTACGACAAGTGCATTTCATGTGGTGCATGTGTTTATCACTGTCCTTTTGGCGCTATTCAAGATAAATCCGAAATTTTACCGGTCATTGAAGCACTTAAATCAAAAAAACAACCTGTTTATGCTGTTTTAGCACCTGCTTTTGCCACTCAGTTTGACTATGTTGATCTAGGACAAGTCATCTCAGGTCTAAAAATACTGGGTTTTAGAGATATCATAGAAGCAGCACTCGGAGCAGACTTGGTCACTCAACATGAATCTGAAGAATTGCTTCACTGCGTAGGCGAGGGAAAGACGCTTACGAGCTCCTGCTGCCCAAGTTTTGTTCAATACGTTCACAAAACGTATCCAGAACTCACGAATCATATTTCAAAAACCGTTTCGCCTATGACCGCGACTTCGCGTCTCATTAAATCTATTGACCCACAGGCCATTGTGGTTTTTATTGGTCCTTGTATCGCTAAAAAGGTGGAAAAATCTTATACATTTGATACGGATTATGTTCTCACATTTGAAGAGCTATTTGCTCTCATTGAGGCAAAGGGAATCGATCTAACCACTTTAGAATCGCTCCCTTTAAATAACGCGTCTTATTATGGTCGAAAATTTGCAAGCACAGGTGGCCTCAGTCTTTCCGTACAACATTATTTGAGTCATAAGGGGATTGACACTGGAGAAAGCCAGACGATAACGGTTGAAATCTGCGATGGCATTACAGAATGTGACAAAGCACTCAAACTTTTAAAATATCATCGTTTAAAGGCGAATTTCATCGAAGGAATGGCTTGTAAAGGCGGTTGCATCAAAGGTCCCGTTACCATGCATCACGGTCCAAAAGATGCTAAGGCCATTGAAGCCTACGCAAAAATTGCCATTGAGGACACACCAGAAAATGCACTTAGAATATTTTCACCTCATCAAATTTGCCTAGAATAACTAATCATTTCAATATTTATTGTTATTTTGAATTAAAAATGGGTATGAACCAACCAAATCTATTTTGGGAGGTTTACAATGGAAAACAATCAACAAAACAATCAACAAAACAACCAACAAGACAATCGTCAAAAGGATATTGAAGACAATAAAATGATCGCTGCGCTTGCTTATCTCGTATTTTTCATCCCTCTATTAGCCGCGCCAAATTCAGCATATGGTAAATTTCATGCAAATCAAGGACTCATTTTACTGCTTCTATGGATTGCAGTCAGTATTGTCGGTACGATTATTCCTTTTATTGGTTGGTTTATTATCGCGCCATTGGGATGGGTAGGATGCCTTGTATTTTTAGTACTAGGAGTGATCAATGCCCTTAATGGTGAAGAAAAAGAATTGCCTTTCATCGGAACATTTAAATTGATTAAATAGTTGTGGAAATTGCATAATTACCTTTTAAGTGCCAAAATCATGTATTATTAAATTTTCTAAGTTCAATTTACCCTTTCTAATAAAAATATCGCTCATAGAAACGATAAAAAAAGTCTACGCTCGTGCGCAGACTTCATCTTTAACTATAAGACACTTTTTCAATATAAGTGTCTTTTCATTTTATATCCCTATTTAAATTACTATTTAGATTACTATTTATATCGCTCTTTAAATTACTATTTATATCACTATTTAATTTCCGATTTTGATTCACGATCTTTGAAAGTACCTCAGGAAGATGCTCTAAATCTGCATGAATATAATTAAGCGCTTCTTGTATTGCGGTCAAGTACTGTTCATTCGTCCAGTGACTCGAATCCTTCGCACCATACAAAAACATGGATAAACACCCCTCTGGAGTAGGTAACCAATAATCAAGTCCTAAGTCTGTTGCCCCTAGGCGCTCGTAATATCGAATGCGTCTCAATTGATTGTCATCTCTGCCTGTAGGTATTTCTATTTCAATAAAAATTTGTTCTATGGTAGGTTCATGCTCTAAAAGGGCCCGATAAAACTGAGAACCATACCCCTTACTTTGAAAAGACTTCTCAATCGCGATATAATCGAGCCAATAAAAAGTCTTATCTTTAGATTCATATAGAAAAGAAAATCCAATCGGTCCTATTCCATCTACTTCTGCCATCATGAATTTATAACGCCCCAAATCCAATAAATGGCGTAAATGATCCAGTGTTTTTCTCTCTTCTGGTGGGAATTCCTCACAAAATAGAGGATACATACTCTCCATTTCTTCTCTTGAACCCCTTCTAACAATTATCATGTTCCTCACCTTCATTTCTTTTTTTAATGATAAACCCAACCATGACATTCATGAGCAAGAAAGCAAACAATACCCAAAATAGCCAGCGTATGCCCCAAACGACCGAGACATATCCTCCAATTACAGGCGAAACCATCCATCCCAGGCTTCCTACAAGTCCTTGAATCCCAAATAGGGTACCGCGTTTTTCAGGTCGTGTCATCTCCGCAGTCGTCGAGGTAATCAAAGGTTCAACGCCACCAATAATCAAGAATAACAGCGTATAGAATACGACAAATCCCCACATACCCGATGTTAAATTTAACATAAGCACATCCAAAACACTGAGGATGAGCATCACCCGAATAAGCCACATTTTATCATAACGGTCACCCAATCGACTGATCATTATAGCGGATGCTGCCGTTACAAATCCAATGAGTCCATTGATCATCCCCGTAGTGGATGCGGCACCTTCAACGTGATGTGTTAACTCTTGCACATACAGTGGAATAAATGGCGTAAACAACGTTCGAATGATCCTTTGTAAAAACAACATTACAAGCAGTATCAAGATGCTTCCAGTTAAAAAATTCAACCCTTTTTCAGATGTCACTTTTGCCGCATTCACCTGTATAGTTGGTTTTTTCTCTCCTTTAAGGAAGAACGTCACAATGAAGAATCCAAGGAGCATCAACGCGCCTCCGACAAAAAAGCTCGCGCGATATCCAAAATTTTCAGCAACTAAACCGCCCAATAGAGGCCCTAACGAATAGCCAACAAAGGTAGAAGAAGATAAAATTCCAAGCGAGTATGACAACTTATCATTTGGCGTATTCACTGCCACAAATGCAGATGAAGCCGTAATGGTTCCTGTAAAAAAGCCTTGTAAAAATCTTAAAATAACGAGAAATAAAACTGTTTTCGCAAAACCCATTGCACCTATGATAAACACCGCAGCTAACATCGCTCGCTGGATCATGAGTTTTTGCCCAAATCGGTCTGACAATATCCCCCATACAGGAGACATCAACGCCATGGTAATAGCTGGAGCACCGCTTAATAGACTCGTGTAAATTTTTAGCTGTTCAGGATCTGTTACCCCTAACTCCTGTATAAAAAATGGAATAAACGGAATTCCAAATCCAAAGCTGGTCAATGAGATCACTTGTGAAATCCATAAAGTGGTTAAATTTTTTTTCCATTGTTCCATACGATTATGCCTTCTTTCGCAATGCTGTCAAATACTGCCTTTCAAAATCATGTTTAGAAAGCGGCTTGCTGAAATAATACCCCTGTATTGCATCGCAGCCAAGTGTTTGAAGAATTTCTTGCTGCTCTCTTGTCTCCACACCTTCTGCGATGGTTTTAAGCCCCATTCCGGACGCCATAAGGATAATGGCTTTAATAATGACTCGTTCTTCATGATTCTCTACAATGTGATCAATCAATTCTTTTGCAATTTTAAGTCGATCGAGATCAAAACGTTTAATATAACTAAGAGAAGAATATCCCGTGCCAAAGTCATCAATAGAAATACTCACACCTAGACTACTCAGCGCAGAGAATACGTCTTCCATAGCAGCGCCAGAATTCATCGCACTATTTTCCGTAATTTCAAAATCGATCCAGCTGGATTCAACTTGATATTCTTGTAATAATCTTTCAATTTCAAAGTAAAAATCCACGCTATCAAACTGAAGTGGCGATAGGTTAATCCCCATTACTAAAGGTGATTCTAACTGTTGATTCCAATCTGAGACTTGCTTAAATGCGGTTCTCATCACCCATCGTCCAATGGCAAGTATTGCACCAGTTTCTTCTGCTACCTGTATAAACTCTAGCGGCGAAACAAATCCCAACTCTACACTATTCCATCGAATCAATGCTTCAACACCTATCAAAACAGAGCCATCTACGGAAAACTGAGGTTGATACACTAGAGAAAATTCTTGATCATAATCGATGGTTTTGAGTAAAACGTCCATTTTATTTTTTCGGTTGATATAGTCACCTATGTCTCGAGAATAAAGCATACAGCGATTTTTAGAATGATTTTTCTTAGCTTGATACATCGCGAGATTCGCATACTTCACGATTTCTTCTCGAGTCGTTGCGTGAACCGGATAGATTGAGATCCCCATACTCACAGTCACATCAAAGGCATATTCATCCAAAACCATCTTTGGTTCAAAAATCAACTTAATTTGATGACACAAATCATAGATTTCAGACTCTTCAATTGGATTGTCTTTACAAAAAACAACTGCAAATTCATCCCCACTCAATCGTCCAACCAGGATATTCGTATTTTTTAACGATTCTAAGCGATGGGCCGTGCGAATGAGAATCTTATCGCCCATTTCATGACCGTGAATTTCGTTAGCAACTTTGAAATCATCGATGTCTAAATAAAACAAAGCAAAGTTTTTTTCGCCCTCTGCGATCATTTGATCAATCTTTTCCATAATATGTTTTCGATTGCTCAACTGGGTCAAACCATCCGTCACGAGTAATTTTGCTTGAACATCATACATTTTTTTCACTTCTGACGTCCTAACAGCGACTATCTCTTCTAATCGTTCATTGAGTATTTTTTCACTTTCTAGCAAGCCTTCATTTTTAATGGCGACTTGGATATAAGAACTCATAAAATAGTAAAAAAAAGTGAAAATAGCAACAACAATAAATCCCTCAAGGACAAGCGATCCTTGAATAAACATCACTAGCGGAATGCAAATAAAATACAATAATTTACGATTATCACCACGATTTTGAAATCCGATATAGTAATCTGGATTTTTTACAAGACTCGGATCAATCCATTCCGTATATGAAGCCATCGCCCAAACAGTAAAGGCTACGAGATACATACTATCAATCAAAGTATTTGGATAAAAGTCCGATACATAAACAGCATATAAATAACTGAAATCTGTCAACAGATAAGCTAGATAGCCAACAATAATAAACTTCATCGTTCGGCTTATGGAAGCTTGTCGTGCAGACGAAACTAACATGATCACAATCCCCAATGAAATAATATCCGTTATCATCGTCACAATATTGACAATATTCTCGTGAATTGTCAATTGGCTTAAATCCATGTGATTATAAATGCTATACCTCAGTGTCACCATAATCAATAAAAAAATAACAATACCATCCAATATCAATTGAAATGAATGCCATTTTTTCAAGTTGCTCATGAGGTAGTTAACCGCTGCTGCTAAAATAAAAAAGTTCGGAATTACATATACATAGGTGATTAAAACGGATTCTTCTGGATTTAACCCCATAAAATTATATTGTACTAACCAAATGGTATCTGCTATCCCCCATGAAATAATAGCTCCAGCGATTAAAATCCAACTCAACTTAAAAAAATTCTTATATTTAATTGTCATAACAATCAGGATTGTAGAAAAAAAACTAACAAAAGGCGCAATGAGATTACTTATTTCATGTGGCAAAAAATAAGTTGAATACATATAGGATGCAGTTAATATCATCACCAGCACCAATGATGCTTGAACGAGTACACGATTCGTACGATTCACGCGCTACCTCCAAAACTCTGTTAATCATTTATGAAAAAAAAGAACCATACCAACCAGACATAATCTGTGTATAGTTCTAATATACCACATTTAGATTCTATTCAAAACAACTGTAATCCTTATCTAATAAATATAATTCTTTATGTTCAAATATAAGTCTTATTGAATTTCTTTTTATGTGACTTGATTGTTTTGAACATATTGTTCTCTCGTCATACCATATAAAACACGGTCTTTCCACTGTCCATTTACCAGTTGATGCGCATTTAAAGTGCCCTCGTGATAAAATCCAGCTTTTCTCATTACTGCCTCAGATGCACCATTATCCTTCACACAACCCAGAGTGATTTTATGAATACCAAGTTCCTTAAACGCGTATGTGATGAGACATTTGACAGCTTCAGTGACATACCCTATATTCCAAAACTCTGGTTTAATAAAATACCCAAGTTCGACTAGCGAATTCCTTGCGTACGCATTGGCATTTTCAGAATTGGCTTTTTCAGCATTTTCAGCCTGACCGACAAACGCAGATGACACCACTGTAAATCCAATTTCACCTACATACTGTCCGGATATATTTTCAATAATAGCAAAGAAATATTTATCGCGATTGATCATTTTTTGAGCCTGCATCGCCACCGATAAATTTTCCAAAGCAGCGTTATGATCACATGCATAAAGATCCATAATATAGGACATCGTTTCACGGTTACCAATTAATGAGTATAAATCCTCTAAGTCTTCCTGAACATGATCGCGAATTTCAAGTCGATCAGTTTTTAATGAAATCATGCCTTACCTCTTGTAACTTTTTTGTATGCACTATTGGAAAGCAAACTAATGATGGTTAAAAAACCCATAAATAAAAACGATGTGACGATCAAAATCGTACCAATAAAACCTAAAACTGCTTTCACTTTATCTAATCCATATTTTGTTGCTTTCATTAGCGCCTCCTTAACTTTCAATTTTATCAAATCGCATAAACTGCCAAGAAACGGGTATCAATGTATTGATAAAATATTGATAAAATATTGCAAAATAGCTGAATTCATTATATCATGAAATGCATTACCATCCAGTCATAAACACATAAATTAATAGAATTCTAATGAAGTTTTAAGGAGTCTGTCATGTTTTATAAAAGCAAGGTCATCGTCGACATGGATGCCTTTAAAGAATACATTTCAATCATAGAAGATTTAATTCACCACGATGCCGTAAAGTCTATGAATGCGTATATTCAGCATGGAGATACCACATGCCTAGAGCATAGCCTCCATGTCTCCTACACGAGTTATAAACTGTGTAAATACTTTAAACGAGATTACCACTCTGCAGCAAGAGGTGCTCTTTTGCACGATTTTTTTCTTTACGACTGGCATATTAGTGGTCATTCAGAAGGCCTTCATGGATTTTCACATCCAAGAGTTGCCCTTCGAAATGCCAAATATCACTTTGAAATCAATACACTTGAGGAAGAAATCATCATTAAACATATGTGGCCGCTGACGCTTAAGCCGCCTTTAAAATCAGAAGCTTTTCTCGTTTCAATGGCAGATAAATACTGTACGATACGAGAAGTGTTTTCGAAAAAACATCATCGTTTTTTCGACATGATTACAGCTCAAATTTCATTTAAGGTGTAGCATCACATCTGCTTAAAATTAAGTTTCGTCTAATCAAAAATCGTCAAATGCTCAATACCTAGTTTGTTAAACGGAATCATGACAGACCAATAGTCATTCACCTCATTAATCGGTATATAGAAGACGATTCCCGTCGTGTAAAGCTCAAATTCCACAGTTCTAAGACACTGTCTTATGCTTTCTTTGGTCATTTTTGAAGCGATATCTCGTAGATGTGACGGATCATTTTCCGAATGGATGTCTTGATAAATCGCTTCAGTCATTAGAGTTTCATAAGCACTATTCGCTTTAAACAAATCCGCTAAAGTCAACTTGACTTCAGTGGATTTTTCATTTTTATAGAGTGCTATCTCTCGAATTACCCGTGAAGAGGTTCCCTCACTTTGATAAATTTCACTACAATAATTCGTATAATTGCCAATTTTTCTGGTACTTACCATACCATACATATCGTAGTCGCGGGTTTTTTCCGTAATCAATGACCGAAGAGTGTTTTTCGTCTGCTCGACAAACGCAGAGTAGACTTCACTTGGAGTTTCCGGTTTAAACACTTCAACAAAAGAGTACTTGACATTTTGATCGGTGAACTCCTGATAGTCTTCTGAGTAATTAGCAGTCTGATGATACGTTACAAACTCACGATTTGCATCTGTATTTTCAAAGAGTGAGGTTGTGTCTCGCATAAATCGTGAATCAAATGCCAAATGGTCTTCAAATACCGACCAAGGAATTTGGATCTGAATCGTACTAAAATCGGAAATAAATCGATCATCAGTTTCAGTAAAATAAAGATTTAAACCATTGATATCCATTGAAAATAGCTGATTTTCACGAATACCATCAAATGGTTTTACTAGATAATAAGCGCCCCAAAATCGCCCACTAGTTTCATCTTCCGCACCGTTTTCACTGAGCATATTTTGTATGTATTGATCGATCACTTTGGCATAATCATAGTCATCTGTAAAAATGGACGACAAAGGGATTTGTTGACCTGTATTGAGATCGAAGTTCAGAATACGTACGGTCGAGACATAAGCATCCGTCATTTCCTTCATGACCGCATCATAGGTTGCAGACGCATAAATGGCTACACTTAAGATATGATTGTGATTAAAACCTTCACTGACATAGATGTATCGACTGAGCATTGTGGTTTCTGGTTGTATGATCTTGCGAATTCCTCTGTAATTGAGGAGCGTCTTAGGATCCAAATCTGATTTGACCTCATCAATGGATGCATAAATGCTCTGATTGATCCCCTCTTCTACCGCCTTGTTAATTAATCCGCTATAAACAGGATAACTCAGATGATCATTTGCCGATGAATCCTCGTTCGATTTAGAAGGCGCATCATTCTCAGTTGTATCTAGCGTTCTTATTTCTTCGATATTTTTTTTATCCAGTGGATTGCAAATTAGCCACTCAATGTCTCGTGGATTGGGTTCAAGATTCATCTCAGATGGATTCACATAAATATACGAATCTGGTTCAGAGGTTGAAAATAGAACATCCGCTGTCTGTTCATCAGGCTTTTGAACCCTTTCACACCCAGCACCTATAAGAAGCATCAAGAAAATCAGTGATAGATGAATCCATGCCACTTGTATTCTGCGACCTCTTCTCAACTTATTGCGCCACCTTAACATAGCCATTTTCCTCCATCAGAGTTTGACCTGCCTTTGACAAAATAAAATCGACGACTTTTCTCACATTGCTATCTTGAGGCGAGTCCTTTCTAAATACAGCATAATAGGCCGTTGTAAATGGATACGTTCCTTCGCTGATGGATTCTTGATTCGGGTACACATCATCAATCTCTATTAACTTGACATTGTCATTGACCCACATATCAGTTACATAGTAATAATAAGAATATCCAATTGCAGCTGTACTTTGATCGAAATTGGCGACCGCATCTACAAGTGTTCCCATCTCAGCAATTACTTTTTCAGTTGGTGCTTCCATAGGGGTTTTCCCTTTCATCACAAGGTCTAGAAAACCCGTTTGGCTACCTGAATTCACAGGTCTTTGAAAGGCTACTATCGGCAAATCTTCTCCACCCACTTCTTTCCAGTTGGTGATTTTTCCCATATAAATATCTTGAACTTCACTCACGCTTAGACTTTCCACAGGATTATCTTTATGGGTTAGAAACACAAAACCTTCACTTACAATGGGAACTCTTTCTAATTCAACGTTTGCCTCTTTAGCGAGTTCAAGCTCCTCTTGAGAAGGACCTGTCACAAAGATTAAATCCGCTGTTTTTTCGATTAAATTGACATATGCCTGGTGGGTCTTATTGTGAAGAATATAAGGACGAATTGCTTCAACAGTCTGATTTGTTATAGATGCAGCGACCGCTTCAGATAGTGGAATCGTCACTGTAGATCCATCCACTTTAGGGTATTCATCCATCGTCATAGAAACTTTTGTCTGTTTTGATTGGCATCCCATTAGAAGTAGCCCCAACATAAAGATTCCCACTACCAGTTTGAGCCTTTTATTTATCATTCGAATCATCTCCCCCTTCTACCATCACGTTACTACTTTTTAGCGTTTAGCGCCAACTGAGTAAAATGTGCCTCGCTTACCATGGACATGTCTATCTGAGGCTGTGCCATTTTGCGGGTTGGTATAAACGCTCCATGATAATCCGATCCACTTGTTATCCATAGTCCCCTTTGAACACAATAATTTTGGTAGTACTGTGAATCCTCGCTCTGTTTGTAATACGGACTATAACATTCAATGCCACATATGCCAAGTGATACAAGCTCATCCAAAAATGTCTCAGACAGCAGACTCCCCTGTTGGTAGGCAGGTGGATGTGCTAGAACTAAGGTATAACCTAGTTTTGAAAGTTTGGGAATCACTTCATCATAGGCTATAAAAGTCAAAGGCTCTCCAAACTCCTGAATAAATCGAAAAAATGACGGTAAATCCGAAATCACTTGATGATCCATTAAAAAATTAACCGCTTTCCATCCACCTCTTGTGACATCTTCTTGGTATTGATCATACAGTTCAAGGGTCACCTGTGGATACTGCTCGCACGCATACTGAATAATCGCTTGATTGTGACGATCCCGTATCGCAATATTCTCTTTTAATATGTCTTTTAGCACCTCATTGCCTGTATCAATCCCATACGTCAATATATGCAGCTCAGTCCCTCTACAGTTCACAGATATTTCAACGCCTGGTACAAATAACAAATCTGTTTCCCGCGTAAGTGTCATCATTTCATCAATTATATCAACAGAATCATGATCCGTTACTGCAAATAGCTTCACAGATTTGCTTTTTACTTCCTCCACTATTTCAGATGCAAACATCGTCCCATCCGACGCAACTGTATGCATGTGTAAATCAACTAATTTCAATGAAATCTCCTCTCTCTTATGCTACACTTTATCCGCAAGCATCGATAAGTGCTCGCCTTCAACTCGATAGACCGTCCAATCACTCATAGGCTTCGCACCCATAGATTTATAAAACTCAATTGAACTCACATTCCAGTCCAGACACCACCAGTCCAATCGCCCACAATTTCTCTCTACAGCAATTTTCCCAAGAAATGCCAATAAAATTCTACCAAATCCATGACCTCTCATCTCAGGCTTAACAAACAAATCTTCTAAATACAAGTTTGCCTTCCCTAAGAAGGTCGAAAAGTTGTGAAAAAAGAGTGCAAATCCCACCGGCTCACCATGAAACTCACCTATGATGACCTCTGCTTGATGCTTTTCAAACAACGATTCCATTAAAATAGCTTCTGTTGCCACAACTTCATTTAGCATTTCTTCATATTCTGCTAAATCCTTGATAAATTGTAAAATAAGTGGTACATCCGACACTTCTGCAAATCGTATTGTAAAATGTTCAACAGATGTTTCATAGCGTTTCATAATAAGCCTCCTTTAAATTTATAATGAACTTAGTGTTTATCCACATTTCAATGAGGTATAACTTCTATATACGTGCAGTGCAGTTCTACAGGGAACATTTAAGCTATTCTAGCTTCTCTTACATTATGACATGTTCCAATCATTTTGTCTGTAGAATTGACCATAAAAGGAGGGGGCTATATGCGTAAAATGAGTCTCAAAATGCGAATGTTAACGACCATTATCGGGGTATTAATTCTCGTGCTGATTGTCCTAATCACAACAATTAGCATCATCTCTTACAATTCCATTCAGAACGTTTCTGAAACCAGTATTGAGGAGCAACTACAAAAGGAAGTCAGTTTAGTTAAAAACTATTTTGAAAAACATTTATACGTCGCTCAAACCATGGCATCCTCTATGGAAGTTGCGATTAAAGAAAAAACCTTGAACCGAGAAGATGTCAATAGCATGTTAAAAGACATCTTGTCAGATCAGCCAGAAGCCTATGATGTTTGGTTTGTATTTGAACCCAATGCTTTTGACGGCAAGGATAGTGAATTTAAAGGAAATTATGATTCAGATGAAGCAGGTCGATTTGTCCCTTTAGCCTATCGTGATGGCGATCAGTATGCGATTGATCGATGCTATGCGTATGATACAGATCCGTATTATTTAGATCCAATGTCCACACTCAAAACGGCTATTTCTGAACCGATTGTTTACGATATTGGAGGCGTTCCTATCAACATGGTGGACATTTCAGTTCCAATTATCGTCGATGGAAAATTCTATGGATGTGCAGGTATTGATATTGAAGTCGATAATATTTTATCCAACATAAACAATGTGAAGTTACTCGAAACGGGTTATGTTAACTTGATTAGTGGTACAGGGAACGTTATTTCTCATAAAAATCCAGAGTTAATCGGCAAACCGTTTTCACTTCTCGATAATAGCAAAGGTAAAGATATCTTAGACCAAGTCCTCAGTGGTAAAATGTACTCTACGGACGAATTGTCCGACAATGACGATTATACAGCATTTGTACCGCTCCTGTTAACAAAAGATGGCCCAACTTGGCTGATGTCCGCAACGATTGCACTATCTGAAATCAATAAAAGTGCTAACTTTCAGAGAAATATTGCCATATCAACCTCTGCAATAGCAATTGCCATTATGGCAACGATTACTTTTTTATACATTTCTCATATTACCAAAGCAATCGCCTCAATCTCTGGGGTTGCAAGTCACCTTTCTTCTGGTGATTTGAACATCCAAATAGATGAAGTCCTTTTAAATCGCCACGACGAACTCGGTGAATTGGCGAAATCATTTGACCATATGAAAACGGAACTTCACAAAGTTGCAGGAGAACTGCTTCATTCATCTCAGCAGATGACACTCGTTGCAGGCAATCTATCTGAAGGCGCTGAACAATCTGCTTTGACTTCAGAAGACATCGCTCGTACAATCGCAGAAATTGCCCGAGGTGCTGCTGAACAAGCCAATGAAACAGAAAAAGGCTCATTAAATGTGGCTGACCTTGGAAAATCCATTGAACTCAATCAGCTTTCATTAAGTGATCTCGAAAAAGAAACTGAAAAAGTGATGGACGTCGTTGTCGATGGCGCAAATTCTATAGAACGCCTCAATACTCAGGCTCATAAAACAGAACTAGAAGTAAGTGAAATTTCGCATAGTGTTGATTCAACGTACGAAAACGTCAACAAAATCAAAGAAGTTAGCCGTTTCATCGCTTCGATCTCCGACCAAACCAACTTGCTTGCTTTAAATGCTTCCATAGAAGCTGCTCGTGCGGGTGAATACGGTCGTGGATTTGCAGTAGTTGCCGATGAGATCAGAAAGCTTGCAGAAGAATCGAGAAAATCCACTGGTGAAATTGATTTAGCCATTGAGACCCTCTATAGCGATGCAGAGCAGCTCGTTCGTATCGCCGAAGATTTGAAGCAGGCGACACAAGAACAATTAATTGAAATGAATCAAACTCAAAATGGTTTTATTGCAATAAGAAGAGCCATTGAAACCATTGCACAACACGTTGAACAAATGAACCAATCCGGTCAAATCATGATGGATAAACGCAATTATATCATGGAAGTGATGACCAATTTATCTGCTATTGCCGAAGAAAATGCCGCTTCAACTGAAGAAACGTCTGCTTCAACTGAAGAACAATCTGCGGCAATTCAAGACATTTCTCGTCTAAGTGATCAACTTTTGGATTATGCACATGTTCTAAAAGAAACGGCGGATCATTTTAAGTTATAACATAAGGGATAGGTACCCGCTAAGGAAATTGAAATTGTTTAACAAAAGATAGAAAAAGATAGAATCTTCGGATTCTATCTTTTTTAACGTGCTCTTTACAGAGACCTTACGTTTGAATGTTATGATAAAAATACAAACAAATGATCGAAAGGAAACTGTATGGACGAATTGAGTTGCTTTGAAAAAATATTAGCAGAAGAGTTGATTACTACTGTATTTCAGCCGATTGTCTCTCTGGAAAACGGAAGTATCCTCGGATATGAAGCTCTAAGTCGTATCACCACGGCTGAGTGTCACTTAAACATTGAATCCTTATTCGATTTAGCGCATCGAACGCATCGAACATGGGAACTAGAAAAATTATGTCGTCAAATGGCACTGCAAAATGCAGCTGCAAAACCGGCGAATGCTTATATTTTTATCAATGTCGATGCCAATGTCCTGCACGATCCAGAATTTCAGTCGGGATTTACCAATGAAAAACTGCACGAATATGGCATTCCAGAAAACAATATTATCTTTGAAATCACAGAAAAAACAGCCATTGATAATCTAGATGTCTTTATGACTTCCGTCCAACACTATCAACAACAGCACTTCAAAATAGCAGTAGATGATTTTGGATCTGGATATTCAGGACTTAATCGAGTTTGCATCATTGCACCTGATTTTATCAAAATTGATATCGAACTGGTTCGAAACATCGATACCGATTCTGTAAAAAAATCTGCGGTAACGGCCATGGTTGACTTTTGCAAGAAAGCCAATATTCAATTGATTGCAGAAGGTATTGAAACAGAAGCAGAACTTAAAACACTTATTCGCCTTGGTGTTTCTTATGGTCAAGGTTATTACCTGTCGCGTCCACAATCTGAATTCGTGAAAATTTCAAGTGATACAAAACTGCTCATTAAAACCCTCTATAATAAGACAAAACTCGCTTATATGCCGATGTTTTTCTGTAAAATTGCCGACTTAGGAAAGCCATGTCAAACGGTTCACATCCACGATTCCTCTGTGGATATCTTTGTAAAAATGAAAAACAATCCAACTATTACTGAGTTTTTTGTCGTAGACGACCAAGAAGCCGTATGCGGCATCTTAACAAGGCGTCTTATCTTAGAGAAATTCGGTGGCCAGTATGGCTATCATTTATCAAGAAAAACAAAAGTTAGTCAAATTATCGAAAGAGAATGCCTTGTTGTAGATGAAAACTTATCTGTCGACAGAGTAGCTGAGATGGCTATGCTGAGAAAAATCGACTATGTATACGACTCCATCGCCATTACACGTGATGAAAAATATTTATGTACCGTCTCTGTAAAGGATCTCCTGCTTTCTTCTATACAAGTTCAAATCAAACGTGCCACGGATGCCAATCCTTTAACAGGGTTACCTGGCAACCATCAAATTCAGCAAGTGATTCACACAACACATTTAAAATCAACACCATGGAGCATTATTTACTTAGACCTAGATCATTTTAAAGCATACAATGATGCCTATGGCTTTAGCAACGGAGATTTGATGATCAAGGCTGTCTCTCAAGTGATTGACGCTTGCTGTAATGAAGGGGAATTTTTCGGACACATCGGAGGCGACGATTTTGTTATTGTAACTGATTATCACGAAGTGAGAGATCTTTGCTTCCAAATCACTCAAACCTTTCAAAAAGAAATTGAACCCCTCTATTCTCATTCTGATTGGACGAGAGGGTATATCGTTTCAAAGAACCGAAATGGTTTTACCGAAAACTTTCCTATTGCAACGCTTTCAATCTCTGTCGTAACCAATCAGTGGATACAACCAAAAAACATGGAAGAACTTTCAAAGTACATTGCAACAACTAAAAAAATGGCAAAACAGCAAGAGGGAAACGCTGTTGTCATTCAATAAACATAAAAATTTCAGTTAACGAAAGACTCTTGCAAACAAAAGACCTCAGTCTAAATGCCAACACGCGATTGGCACTCATAACTGAGGTCTTTTTTGAAACTTTGAAGCATTATGGGATTATTGAATGAATCAATTGTTATCCTTTTACACCACCGAGAGCTACCCCTTCGATAATATATTTTGATAGCAATAAATACGCGATAAAAATAGGTAGTACTGTTAAGGTTAGACCGAGATACACTGCGCCATATTCGGTTTTGTAAATATCTCCCCTGAGTAAACTTACCATGATTGGCATTGTATACTTTTCATTGTCCGTAAGCAGTACAAGCGGTAAGAATAAACTATTCCAGCTCGATACAAAGGAGAAGATCGCTTGAGTTGCCATGGCTGGTTTCATAATTGGGAGCACGATTTTATTAAATGTATAAAACTCACTTGCTCCGTCAATTCTAGATGCTTCGACTAACTCAAGTGGGAGTGAAGACAACATGAACTGCCGCATAAAGAACACCGCGGTAGGTGTGGCGATTGTCGGTAAAATCAGCGCCATGAAGTTATTCGTCATACCTATTTTATACATAAATTGATAGAATCCTATGACGGATACTTGTGCAGGAATCATCATAACTGCCATGATAAATGTGAAAAATGGACTTCTCATTTTCCAGTTATATGCCACTAACGCATATGCAGTAAGTGCTGAAAAGTACACCGTACAAAGTGTTGAAGCAACCGAAACGATCATCGAGTTGGTTAAACCTCTCATAGGATTAAAAGTCTTACCAAGCAATATTTTGATATTATCAAAAAAGTGTGATGATGGAATCAACGATAATGCTTCTTGTTGAATTTGATAGGTGTCGCGAGTCGCATTGACAAACATAATCCAAAATGGCAACACGCTGAGTATGGCTAACAATAGACAAACAGAATAGACAACTATTTTGAACATAGGACTTCTTTTTTGCTTCACTGTCTTCATGCATTTGCCTCCTGTTCTTTTAATAATCTAAGTCTTTCTTTTTTTGCTCGTTTTGCCTCTTTCTTAATGGCAATTTCATCTTTATCACGCATGATAAAGAACAATAGTGCTGAGAACACAGCAATAATAACAAACATGATCATACTTGCAGCAGCGGCTCTATTATAGAGATAACTACCGCTAAAGGCCTGATTGTATATGAAAACACTCGTAGTCAATGTAGAATTATCCGGTCCGCCTTGCATAAAGAGTTTCGGAATATCAAACATATTCAATCCACCAATCATACTTGTAATCAATACATAAAGTAAGATGGTTTTGATGTTTGGTAACGTTATATAGAAAAATGTCTGAATGCCATTTGTTCCATCGATCTCAGCTGCTTCGTAAATTTCCGGATTGATACCAAGTACACCTGATGTCAGAATCAACATGGTATATCCGTACCACATCCAAAATTGAATAAAGGCTACAATTCCGCGTGCGCTTGCTTTACTAATTAGAAAATAAATTGGTTCATCGATAATACCCCATTTTAACAAAACACTGTTCACAGGCCCTACGGGGTATCCAAAGAGTGAATAGAATAAAATGGCAATACTCGCTGCTGTAATAATATTCGGTAAATAAAATAATACTTTGAAAAAGCCTTTGCCCCTCATTTTATTACGTTTTGAAGTAAACCAAGCGGTAAGTAATAACGCCATCAATATCTGAGGAATAAAGTTTAAAGTCCAAATAATAAATGTGTTTTTAAGAGCTTGTATAAAGGAACCATTATTTAATACCATGATAAAATTTTGGAACGGGTTTTCTAAAAAATGCCATGAACTTACGCCAAGTCCTTTGTAATCCGTAAAACCAATAACACCTGTGTAAATAATTGGATACAGAGAAAAGATGGCGAATACGATTATAAAAGGTAAGCTGAAAATGTAACCGTACTTGGCATAGCTAACGTTTTTTCTTTGTTTCAAATTTCACTCACCTCCATATATACTTTGCAAAATGTTTGTTTTCAGGCGACTCATGCGCCATTCAGTAAGAAAGGGATAGAACAAGAAATGAAACGCTCAAGTTCTATCCCTCAACTCTTATCAATCTTATTCTACTGTTATATCGAGGTTATCTGCAACCATTTGTTTAAATGCTTTTATTGCATCTTCACGGCTTTTTTCACCAGCTGTGTAAGCTCTAACTTGATCTCTCCAATAGATGTTAATTGTTTCATCGTATTGAGTTAAGTTTTTACCATTTGCAAATTGGTTAGCTGGAATAAATACATCGAACATATTTTGTCCTGCTAAGAATTCTAATTCGCCATTAGATTTAGCCATTACAGTACCAGAAGCAACTGCATCTTTTGTACCGCCATCGCCATTTAAAGTACCGTTTGCCCACATATATTGTAAGCCTTGTTCTGAAGTATCAAGTGTAATCCACTCAAGAATTTCGCCAACAGCTTCTTTTTTCTCAGATGAAGCTGAACCAAGAACCCAAGTACCGCCCCAGAAGAAGCCTACTGGCGGTTCACATACTGCCCAGTCACCAAATGTGTCTTCACAGTTTTGTGCGATTACGTAGTTGATCATCCAAGCTGGACCAAAGAAACCAAAGATTTTTTTAGCGCCTGCATCTTTCATATCTGCAAACCAAGCATCTTGCCAGTCTTGAGTGTCGTTGTGATAGTTGTTGTCTTTTAATTGTTTTGAAAGATCTAAGAACGCTTCACGTTTTGGATCCACTACTAATTTACCATCTACTACCCATGGGCTATCTGAGCTGTTTTCAACTGCATGCCAGATGTCGCCATCGCCAGATACGATACCGTATCCTTTAGATTTTAAAGTTTCAGCTGCTGCATAGAATTTGTCCCAACCTGGTCCAATCACTTTTGCGATTTCAGCTGGATCATCTGTTCCAAATGCATCTTTAGCAATTGAACGTCTGTAGATAAACGCACCACCTGTTGCTTGGTAACCTAAACCAACAACATTACCATCTTTGTTTGTACCGATATCAACAGTATATTGAGCGATATCTGCTTCTTTAATTTTAGCATCTACATCAATGCCTAAATCTTTGTATGAAGCTGCATATTGTGATGCATCACCTTGCGTATATTTTAATACGAAAGCTGCTTCAGCTGTAAAGATATCTGGAGCATCTGCACCGCCTGATGCAAGTGCTTGGTCAAGTGCTGGTTGATAAGCACCATCAGTTGTTGCAATAACAGTTGTTTTAATTTCGTATTTAGCAGCAAAATCTGGATGTGTGTCTAAATACTTTTGAACCATTGAAGGAACTTCTTCAGTAAATGACCAAACATTTAATACTGTTTTGCCTTCTTCTGTTTTAGTGCTTGTTGAACCATTGTCTGCTGCTTTTTCTGTGGTATCTTTTTCAGCGCTACATGCCACTAAACTGAACACCAATAATACAGCCAATAATAAACTTAAAAGTTTTTTCATCGTGTGCCCCCTACTAATTTTTTAAACTTATTTATGTTAACCATTGAATACAAAAGACCTTTGCTTCACCATCTTCTCTGCAAACGTATTCGGGTACTGTTCACATATTCGACATTTTCACAAAATTTCCTTTATAGACAACAGTTTCCAACACCTTACTTCAATAAACAATCGTTTCCAACACCTTACTTCAATCAAGCTTTATTTTTTACACCAGTCATATTCAACGCACGGTTGATGCGTAAGTCTGCGGCTTAGTGCATCCGGTTGACTCGTTCCAACAAATAATTTAAAGTGCTTGCTATCAACGAATCTTTCACCTAAATCATTTACCACTTCAAGTGATTTTTCACTGAGCTGAATCGTAACACGTCGCTTTTCACCACTTGGAATAAACACGCGTTTAAATCCACAGAGTGAATAATTGCTCACTGCCCACTTAGAATCACAGTCCTTAATATAGATTTGAACCACTTCATCTGTATCTACTGTGCCAATATTTTCGATTTCAACAACAGCGCTCATCTGCTCTTCATTAAAATCCACGAGCTGACAAACCGTCTTGGTATAAGTCAATCCATAGCCAAATGGATAGAGAATGTTACCTGTTGCATATCGATACGTTCTATTGTTCATGCTATAGTCTTCAAAATCTGGTAACAACTCAGTTGATTCGTAAAACGTCACTGGTAATTTTCCAGATGGAGAAACTTTTCCAAAGAGGATATTTGCAAGAGCTCTTCCGCCCATTTGCCCCGGATACCATGCGTGTAAAATAGCGTCCGCTCGATCACCCTGTGGATGAATTGCACTTCCTGCTGCAACGACAATGATCGTTGGTTTATTCATTTCAAGTACTTTGTCCACTAAAATTCTCTGTGACATTGGTAAGTATAGATCCGTTTTATCTCCAGCTGCAAAGGCATTTCCAGTATCTCCTTCTTCACCTTCAATCGTTGCATCGAGTCCCACACATAAAACCACTACATCTGAATGTTCTGCAACCGTTAATGCTTCAGCAATTCCATCATTTGGTTCACCAAGAGGTTGAAGAGATGTTTTAAATAAATGCGCCCCTTCGGAATAATACACTCGACCATCAAACGCCTCTCTAATTCCTTGAAGGAAAGTAACCGATTCATCGCTACTGCCGTAATAATTGCCTCTCAAAGCATCAACGCTAGAAGCATTTGGGCCAATCACACCAATGGTCTTAATTTTTTTTGCATCCAGTGGTAAAAGTCCATTATTTTTTAAGAGTACAATGGATTTTTCTGCACATGTTTGAGATACCGCTTTATGCGCTTCACAACTTACGACATCATATGAAATTTCATCATATGGCGTTGAAGCATCGAACATACCAAGTTTCATACGGGTTGTCATCAGGCGCGTTACAGATTCAGTCACAGGCTCTTCAGTTACAAGCTCTTCATCAAGTGCATCCAACAAACAATAATACCCATCACCACAGTTACAGTCAACACCTGATTTAAGTGCAAGCGCTGCTGATTCTTCAGGAGAATTCGTCAATTGATGTTTCGTATGAAAATCACCAATTGCCCAACAGTCTGAAACAAAATGACCTTGAAAACCCCAGTTTTTAAGTTTACTTGCTAAAAATGTACTCGCACAAGCCGCTTCACCGTTTAATCGATTGTAAGCTCCCATAACACTCTCAACTTTAGCTTCTTTCACAAGCGTTTCAAATGCTGGAAGATAGGTTTCTTCTAAATCTTTCATTGAGACTTCTGCGTTGAACTCATGTCGAATGCCTTCTGGTCCACTATGTGCTGCAAAGTGTTTCGCACATGCAGCTGTTTTTAGTATGGATTCAGTTCCTTGAAGTCCCTCTACAAATGCAACGCCTAATCTTGCCGTTAGGAATGGACACTCACCATAGGTTTCTTGTCCACGTCCCCATCTTGGATCTCTAAAAATATTGATATTTGGCGACCACATGGTTAATCCTTTATAGATGCCCGTATCGCCATATTTGATGCTTGCATTATATTTTGCTCGCGCTTCAGTTGAACAAATGGATGCCACTTGATGCATTATTTCATCATCAAACATCGCTGCAAGGCCAATTGCTTGAGGAAACATCGTTGCCGTGCCTGCTCTTGCAACACCGTGTAAAGATTCGTTCCACCAATTATATGAAGGGATGCCCAATCGTTCAATTGCAGCTGCATTGTAACTGAGTTGGCTTACCTTTTCTTCTAAAGTCATTTTCGAAACTAAGTCTTTTGCTCTTTGCTTCGCTTCAGTATTTAACACTGTCGTATTTAACACTGACGTATTTAACACTAACGTATTTAACTGTTCATTTTGATATTTATCCACGAATTTATCCTTTCAAAGCTTTCGCACATTTATCGAAACCGGTTACGTATCGTTTCAAAAAAAAACAAAACCATACGCACATACGCGTTGTTGCTTCGTTATTTCGAATACCGAAATCGCTTTCGATAAATTGATTATACTTCCATTTTTTTAATAGGTCAACAGAAAAATTTGTCGTTTTGTTCAGATTTTTATGATGATGCGATTTTTTTTATAAACACTCCAAGAAATTCACTTGACAGAACATTTAATTCAAATTATGATTGCCTTATTATTTCAGCTTTTGGAGGTACATATGGAAAATATTGTGCAGATTAACCTTATAAGCGCGACAGGATTCAAAGTAACAGTGCTTAATTTAGGTGGAATCATCACACATATCATGTCTAAAAATCGCGAGGGACTTCGCGAAAATGTCGTACTCAATTACGATGATCTCAATGATTATCTCGCAAATCCACTCTATCTCGGATGTATTGTCGGCCCAATTGCAGGTAGAACCCGAAATGGATTGTTTCACGTTGAAAACACCCCTATGCAGTTAGATACAAGTTCAAATATCAGTGGACTTCACTCTGGTAACAAGGGACTCAATCAAGTTTTTTGGAAGATTCATCAGCAAAGTGCGGATTCTGTAGTCTTAACCTATCAAGATACACTCACGAAAGATTCTAAAGACTTCATCCAGTATCAACTCACTTATCGCGTGAACAATGAATCTCTCATTGTCGATCTTAAAGCGACATCTGAAAAAGCGAGCTATTTATCTTTGACCAACCACAGTTACTTTAATTTAAGTGCAGATAGCCATCAGACGATCCTAGGACATGAACTGTCTCTGAACTGTTCTCATTTTGCTGAACTCGATTCAGAGAGCTTACCGATTCGCCTTTGTGACTGCAAGGGAAGTATTTATGATTTTACTCAGCCTAAAGCACTTAGAGACGTGGTCCTCGCCGATCATCCGACTGTTAAAAGCGTTCAAGGCATTGATCATCCGTTTAAATGTGCATCAAAAGAATGGGTTGCTCAACTGCACGATACAACCTCTGGTCGTATTATGACCGTTCAGACGACACAACCGTATGTCGTTATTTATACGGGAAATTTCCTGCATACGGGAACTGTTCCTTCAGGCACAACATTTAACCCACACACTGGGATTTGCTTTGAAACACAAGACTTACCTGACGTCGTGAACCATCACTTAGATCAGGTTCAATTTGTGACACCAAAGGCGCCTTATACCCATCAAACTGTTTACTCATTTTCTATTGATTTATAATCCATGATTCATAATCCATAATACATCAATCATGAATCACGATCCATGATCCATGACCAGATGTTTGAGTAGATCATGTCGCTGAACACACATAAAAAAGCGAGTACGCACCTTCCAAGGGGGAGCGTACTCGCTTTTTTTAACACATTCTATCTCACAATTTATCAACAAACGACACATCTCAATTCATCGACAATCGTTCTCTCTTCATCCTATAATCGCTACTTAATCACAACAGGTTCATACGTTCTCGGTTTCTGACACGTACCACCTTCAACGAGCTCTACCCCTACAGTGGTAATCGTATGATTGTGCTCCTTTGCCTCAATCATCTGAATGCACCTCAAAGAAGCTTCTTTGCCTAAACTCGACGTATTTTGACGAATTGTCGTAAGTCGTGGATAGACCATTTCACCGATTTCGACACCATCAAATCCACCGATTGAAACCTCTTCAGGCACTTTAATACCATGAGCACGAAAAGCTTTCATCCCCCATATTGCCGAATAATCGTCGGGGAACAATACTGCTGTTGGTAGTTTGTCACGCTTGAGAATCTGTTCAACCGCTTCTTCATTCACCAGTCTTTCACTGTATTTTGAAGGGATGAGCATCTCCTCTCTAAAGGGAATTCCCGCCTCACTTAGAGCCATTTGGAACCCTCTTATACGTTCGCGAGTTACATGTACTTCGTGTCCATATACATAGACAAAATCGCGATGTCCTAAATCAATAAAGTGTTTCGTCAACTCATAAACACCCATGACATTGTCTGATAAAATGGACCCAATATGGTTGGATATATAATCAATTGCCACAACAGGGATATCACTTTCCATGAGCTCCGCCACTTGTGGATCTTCAAAATCAATACAGGCAATCACGACACCATCAATTTTTCTGCGAATACAATGTTCTAGATATGACGTCTCAACGCCTCCAAGATTTTTTGAAATAAAGGTGATATCATACCCCTTTTCTTCTGCTTGCTCTTTAACGCCTTGAAGCACTTGAGAGAAGAAGTAGTGAGTCAGTCCGCTTAAACTCTTATCTTCAAATAAAACGCCAATATTCCACGATCTGTTGGTACTGAGTGCACGCGCCTGCAAATTAGGCACAAAACCGAGTTCCTTTGCCTTTTTTAAAATGCGATCTTTTGTTTTGGCACTCACATCCGGATAATTGTTTAGTGCTTTTGAAACCGTTGCACTAGAACATCCACATGCATTTGCTATATCATAAATAGTGACCATACACACCAACCCTTTCAGTTATGAAATCTCACGTCAACGTTAACGAAACCGTTTTCGACATTCCTATCATAACACCCAGAAATATCATCGTCAATTGCTTTTATCACCTTTTTGTCGAATCAAATGATACACTGCGCCAATGAGATTGGCATCTGCACCACATGCGCAAATCGCAATATCTGGCTGTGACATGAGACCATCCATTTGGCTATAAAGTTTTGTCATTTTTTCATGTAACTGGTGTAAAAAATCCACTCGCGCACTCACCGCACCACCAATTAAAATAAGTTCCGGATCGTATACGTGCTGAATGTTGTGAATGCCTATGGCAAAGCGTTTAAAATACTGGTCAACGCACTGTTTCGCCAGTAAATCTCCTGCATCTGCACGGTCAAAGACGATTTTGCCATTGAGTGAGGATTCTTCGACATCCATTAAAGCTGCATATTGTTTAACCAATGCTTGTGTGGAGCCACATTCACTCCAAGTCATCGGACGTCCTTCTGCGCTATGTTCTGTTATAATCATGCCAAACTCACCTGAAAAAAGCTTGTGACCACTGATAATCTCTCGATTGATGACAACTGCACCTCCAATGCCTGTTCCACTGACGATTAGGGCGATATGATTGAGATCTTTTGCTCCGCCAATCCAAAGTTCAGCCAGTGCTGCACAATTTCCATCATTTTCTGCTGCAGTCGGAATCCCGTATCGATTCTCTAGATCTTTAGCGGGGTTTTGATTCTTAATATAGATCAATGCACCTTCGCTGATGGCTTCACCACTTTGAGCATCCGTTACACAAGGTTGACTCAACGCAATGCCCGCTAGTGTTGAAACACCAAGTCCCCACTGAACACATTCATCTAAGCACGTCATTAAATCCTCATAACTCGTTCTTGGAGTTGGGCAACGCATGCGATTTTGGACGATTCCTTCTGCATTTATGATAGCGACTTTTACATCCGTTCCGCCAATATCAATTGCTAAATAATTCATCTGTCACCTACAATTCTTCTCCATTGGTCTTAATGACATTTTTATACCAATAAAAAGATTCTTTTTTATATCGTTTTAACTGAGTATCTTCAAAGTCAATGTACACAAACCCGTATCTCTTTTTATAGCCATTTAACCAGCTTAGAAGATCTGTAAACGACCAAGTGCAGTAAGCTAAGAGAGACACACCGTTTTCTACGGCTTGTTTACACGCAGCAATATGTTGACTTAAAAAGTTGATTCTATAGGGATCGTTGATTTGACCTGAAGCTTCGAGTACATCGTAAGCTCCTAAGCCATTCTCACTGATGATCACAGGCAAATGATATCGATTGTGAAGCTCTTCTAAAGCATATCTCAACCCATCCGGATCAATCACCCAATCCCAATCTGTATACGTTAATTTTTCATTTCTCACTTGTTTGTATAACCCTGGCACGCCGCTTTCACCTTGCGTTCCTTTTTTTCCAGAAGTATTCATCCCTGAAAATCCAACGCCATCCACTGGATTATGCGCGATCGTCGCGGTTTGATAATAATTAATTCCAATAAAATCAACAAGTGCTGCAGCTTCTGCCATCATCGTTTTATCTGAGTCCAAAACTGCTGGCATGACACCAATCTCAGAATAATAAGTCACACCCAAACGCGGATAGGCACCTTTATAATAACTGTCCAAATACCATAACGGTACGGTTGCATCATACATTTGTTTTGCTTTGAGGTCTTCGGGACTATTTGACGCCGCATACGAAGGCGTATAGGCAATACTTGAACCGATCATGCCTTTATAACCTGCTTTTTTATACGCAATCACCGTCTTGGCATGAGCAAGCGCCGTATGATGAAACGCCTTAAGATAGGTTGCTTCATCCGATATTCCAGGTGGATGTGCACGATATACATATCCTAATGTCGTAAAAATATTGGGTTCATTCATGACAATCCAATATTTTACACGGTCTGCAAAATACTCAAAACAGATATTGGCATAGTTGACGAAATCATCGACAATTCGTCTTGATTCCCAACCTCTATAAGCATCTTGAAGCGTTTGAGGTAAATCCCAGTGGTAAAGAGTGATCATTGGTTCAATGTCATTTTCAATGAGGACGTCAATTAAAGATTGATAAAAATCAATGCCCTTTTGATTGACTTTCCCCGTCCCCTCTGGTAATATTCTCGTCCACGCAATGGAAAAACGATACGTTTTCAGACCCATCTCGCGCATGAGTGCGACATCTTCTCTAAATCTATGATAATGGTCACACGCTACATCGCCATTTGTGCCTTCATACGTTTTTCCAGGGATATGCGCCCATGTATCCCATATAGAGACACCTTTTCCATCCGCATTAAACGCACCTTCTATCTGATAGGCAGCTGATGCTGAGCCCCATAAAAAATTCGAATCAAAAGACATTTTTTGCCTCCTTTTGAAAATATTTCCAATCAAAGGATGAACTCATCCCTGAGTTCATCCTCGCTTAAGCTCTATTTAATTTTATCACCAAGATAACTCAGATAATAATGCATGGCATCATTAAACTTACGGATATCATACCCTGTCATATGTTCCAATTTATTGATTCGATAGATCAGCGTATTTCGGTGAATGAACAATTCATTGGCAGTATCTGTAATATTGAGATTGTTCTCTAAAAACACAAGCGCTGTATGTTCAAGTTCTTGATCGTCAACAGATTTAATCTGTTCACTCAAAAGGGACTGTAACAAACGCGTTTCATCGCTCATGTGTTTCCCTTCTGAATCTAGCCGCGTTAAGGTTTTCAGCCGCTTCATCAACATCGGAAAAAACATCGCATCATACTGAACGACAGAAGTGTTCATCTGAATGCTCATGGCGAGTTCAGAAAGCTCTTTCAAAAGTTGATAAGCTTCCGGAATCTGCATCACGTGATTTAATGTTTGACTGACTGTCAGTTTCACTTGAGTCAGCGCTTCGGTTTCAAGAAGTCCTACTAATTCAACTGGTGTAATGACAGCATCCGTCATATAGACAACAATTTCAACAGGACTGACTCTTGCGATACAATCTCCTGTAAAGGTGGATTTGATAATCTCATAGACGACATCTGCATTGTGTTTAAATTGAATTCGCCACAATTGCAGTGGGCATTTAAGCGTTTCCTGCATAAGGGGAATCGATCCCTTACCAAGTAACCAGTTCACTTCGTCCACGCCTTCCTCTTGAGATGATTGAGTCAGCCATTTTTCTACAAATTTTGTCTCAATTTCTGTCAAAACGCGTTCAATCAATAGCCATGAACCATTCTTAAGTTGCATTTGCGTTTGAACACCTTTTTTCTTGGTTGGCGACATCTTGACACGACAATCGAGTATTTCACTTAATTCTTTTATTATTGCCTGCATGTGAGTGCTCCTCAACTATGTCTTCTTTTAACTCATCTTATCATATTTTTAAAAAAATGTGATGTAAATGACTTTAACAAGCAATTATAACAAAAGGGATTTTTCTGTTTCTTTGTCAAATAAATGAATTTTTTGAGGATCAAAATTCACCGTAATTGATTGGTTAAATTCAATTTCATTGTTCGCGTCTGCTTTTAAAATGTATTGTTTGTCTGCAAATGTAAAGTATACATTTAAGTCACTTCCCAAAAGTTCAGTAACAACGACTTTTGATTGGATGCCTTCATGGTTTGAAGCAATTCTAATATCTTCAGGACGAACGCCTACGACGATATTTTTTCCAATCGCTGCAGAACCTTTGAGTTTCGCACGATATTCGTTATTCAGTGGAATTTCAAATCCTTGAACTACAACACATAATTGTTGATCCGATTCGACTAGTTTTCCTTCAAAGAAGTTCATTTGTGGTGCGCCGATAAAACTTGCAACGAACATATTGGCAGGATGGTTGTAAATAACTTTTGGTTCCGCAACTTGTTGAATCACGCCATCATTCATAACACAAATACGACTTCCCATTGTCATCGCTTCTGTTTGATCATGTGTTACATAGACAAATGTCGTTTGAAGCTCTTTATGAAGTTTGATAAGCTCCGCTCTCATCTGAATTCTTAATTTTGCATCTAAATTTGATAAAGGTTCATCCATTAAAAATACTTCAGGTTTTCTTACGATTGCACGTCCAAGAGCAACCCTTTGACGTTGACCCCCTGAAAGTTGTTTTGGTTTTCTTTTAAGAAGTTGCTCGATATCTAAAATTTTAGCCGTTTTTTCGATACGACTATTGATTTCGTCTTTTGGTGTTTTTTGCAATTTCAATCCAAACGCCATGTTTTCATACACCGTCATATGCGGGTAAAGCGCGTAGTTTTGAAATACCATTGCGATGTTTCGATCTTTTGGTGCTACGTGATTGACAAGTTGTTCCCCAATCTTCATTTCACCTTTGCTAATTTCTTCAAGTCCTGCAATCATACGAAGTGTCGTCGTTTTACCACAACCTGAAGGTCCAACTAAAATCATAAATTCTTTATCTGCAATCTCTAAGTCTATGCTCTTAACTGCTTGAAAACCATTGTCATATATTTTTGAAATGCTTTTTAACGATACGCCTGCCATAGTGCCTCCACTCAATTCATTATAATTTTAATCCGTTTAACATCTTAACTTTTCAGTCAGTGTCATTATAGCAAACTCCTCACAGTTTTGACTATTGGATGAATCGCCAATTATTTTTAGCTATTTTGCACATAAAAAAAGCAAGTGGATCAAATGATGGTTTCATTTAACCGACTTGCTTATGCAATCTATGCAGGTGTTTTCAATACGTACACCTTTATTAAACACATACCTTTATTGAACTCAACCGTTCAACATTTCTAGTTTCTCAACTTTTTCACGAGGCGTTCTGTCTTTTTATAACTCGCAAACACCACTGAAATGCCCATAATCACCAATGCTACGATGATGGTATAAAAAATGGACATGTACTCAAAATTAAATCCGCCTTTACTGATATGTTGAACAAGAATACCTAAATATGCCCAAATTACAACGCTTCCAAAGAAAATATCCTTTAATTTTACGACGACAAGGCTGGCTATAATCGTGGTCATCACAATGAATAATCCCGTTTTAAACACATCATCCAGTCCGCTACCACCCCAACTATACTTAACCAGTAGCGTCACAAGATTGGCAACAGTTGCCACTGAAATCCAACCAAAATAGATGCTAATTGGGATTTGAGTCCATTTGCGTTCTTTCATCGTCAGCTTCGCCGAATGTATATGCATGGTACAGGCGATAAGCGAAATGAGAATTCCCAGTATGAAGACAAATGAAAGTGCGATTAAATCATAATGCCATGCAATGACCCATAGCGCATTGGCAACACAAGATACTGCGAACCACGCACGAAGTTTCATCACCATTGCGCCTGTCTCTGGCGAATAAAAAACACTTCTAAACTGATAGATGGAAAATCCACCTAATAAAATGTAAATCACCGTCCAAATCATAAATGTATATCCAGCTGGCGCAAATAAATTGAGATATCGATAGGATATTTCTCCAGTGGTTACACCATTGAGTGGCAACACGTTTGCCAATACATTTATCAAAATCATCAACACATATGCTAATAAAATACCAATCTTAAGATTTAAATTTTTTGCCAATGCCCGTTTAGACATCACTACCTCCAAAATAACCTTTATACAAAATACCGTCATTATTATATCAGTTTTAAAGAAAAATTAAATGACTTCCTTTCATTTAATTATATATCTTTTTTGCAACATCCGTAAAAGGTTATTCTTGATTGGCGTGACCAAAATTTGCTTTGTATAACTCTTCGTATTGATTTTTTTCTTCTTGCATCAGTTTGCATTTACACCTTTTAAAATCAGAGAGTTTTCGATTGATTTTCGACATTTTTCGACTCATCAAAAAAACTTTGACTTTTTTTAACCCAGTTTCAATCATAAAATCCCCCCATCTGATTTTCTGATACGCATCCTTATCCATAAAAAGAATTTTTTATGGTGTTTGTATGTCCTATAATAACTTTTTTTTGCAAAAAAATAAACTGCTTTAATGGTTTTTTAAGGAGACTTTAAGTTTTGAAATGGTTACAAATAAGGGTACAAATAAAGATGGAGATACCCTCCATCTTTATTCGCCCATCCAAATTTTGAGTTGTTGTTCCATTTCCTCATTTAACTGATGTCTTCTATTGTATAGTTCATTGATATTCTCGTAATCTGCGACATTTTCACTCATGAGGTTTTCAATAGCTTCGAGTTCTGCCTCAATCTCCATCACGCGTTGTTCTGCGCGTTCTACTTGAAACTTCGATGGTCGTTTCGGTTCATTGTTTATAGAGTCAGTCTCTTTAGACTCATTATGATTTTTTATATTCTTTTTACCGCAACTAGATTTTTCCTCTTTGATGGAATTTTGAATCGCCATTTTTTCCGCTTCGATTTCCTTGATGCGCTTATACGCGTCATAATCTCCGTCATAGCTGATCAGCTGCTTTTCTTCTATCGCTACCACTCGCGTGGCAATCTTGTTGATAAAATACCGGTCATGGGAAATAAACAAGATCGTTCCCTTGAAATCTTCAAGGGCTTCTTCAAACGTCTCAATCGAATCGATATCTAGGTGATTGGTTGGCTCATCTAAGACTAAAAAGTTGATAGGGGCATTTAAAAGAATCGCAAGTTTCAAGCGAATTTTCTCTCCACCTGATAAATGACGTACCTTTTTATAAGGCGTGCTCCCATAAAACAAAAATTTGGAGAGATACTCCCGTGCTTTTCCTTCGGGAATGTCCAAGCCATCTCTAAAACACTCAATCACCGTCATTTCTTCATCTTCAAAGGTAATCTTCTGCGGTAAATAAGCCAACTGTACACTTGCACCTAATTTAAGCGTGCCTGAGTCAACAGCCTCTTGCTGCAAGAGCATTCTAAGAAAAGTCGTCTTTCCGCTCCCATTTTCTCCAATCAGTGCAAGTCGTTCTTGATATTGAAGGAGCATGTGAGCGTTTTCAAAAAGAACTTTATCGTCGTAGCTTTTTTGTAAATGAACACAGTTAACCACTTCATTTCCTGAGCGTTTGTGGCCACTTAAATCGAGTTTCATGTTGGGTCGTTCTGTAATCGGACGATTAATTTTGTCCATGCGTTCAAGTCGATTTTTAATGCTCGCAGCACGCTTAAAAAATTTATTATTGTCCGCTCGAATGGCCCAATCTCTTAGTTCCTTTATCTGTTTTTCCATGGACTGAATTTTCTTTTGTTGTTGTTTATACTGTTCTTCTTGTTGTCTGAGTTGCTCTTCTTTTTGGCAAACATAGGCAGAATAATTGCCTTTAAACGTCTGACACGTCTGATCCTCAATTTCGACGATTTTATCCACCACATTATCTAAAAAATACCGGTCATGTGAAACAATAATAACCATTCCAACATAAGCTTTAAGATAAGATTCAAGCCATTCTACTGCTTTCATATCCAAATGGTTTGTCGGTTCATCTAACAACAGGATATCAGGATTATCTAAAAGGATTTTCCCTAGAACAACTTTTGTTTTTTCTCCGCCACTGAGTAAATAAAAGGGTCTTAGAAGAAACGCAGCATCGAATCCCAATCCATTGATGATTCGGCTATATTGTTCTTGAACAGAATATCCCCCTTTTACCTCATAAAGATTGACGCAATCACTATATTTCTTGAGCATTCTCTCAAGTTCAACGCCCTGTAGCGTCTTCAGGTCTTCTTCCATCATACGCATCTTCTGTTCGAGCTCTCGAACCTCTTCGAAGGCGATGTTGAGAACATCTTCCACGGTATAAGACTCTGGATACTCCGGTATTTGATCGAGATATGAAACCGTGGCATCCTTTGGAATAGAAAGTGTACCTTCGTCATAGCCGAGACTTCTAGAACCCGGATAACAATTCAGCGTATAAATTCCCGCTATCAGTTTTAAAATGGTCGTTTTACCGCTACCATTTGCGCCAACAATGCCGACTTTCTCTCCTGAGTACACTTGAAAACTGATGGATTGCAACACAAGTGTTGCATCCATGTATTTTTTTATATGATTTAATGATAATTCAAACATAAATTCCCTCCTTATAATGAACAGGAGAATGTCTTTAAAATTAAGAAAGACCGCAAAAGTATGCGGTCTCGTTCGTACACTTATAACGATCGCCTACTCTTAACTCTCTTGATTTGTATTCTCCTGAGTTTTTTCATCAAGTTCTGGCGTGATATAAGTTATTGGAATTTTTACAGTGTCTGTATTCACTGGTGTGATTTGAATTTCATTATCTGAATGATGGTCCTGAACCGGTGCTTGATAAACAGGTGCAAACTCATCAATTACGAGCTCTTCTATGTAACTTCTTTTAAAAGCAGTCGTAATGGCTAACACATAAAAAACCAAATCGTACACTTGAAAAGTCTCAATAAGAATCTCTTTGGTAAGCTCAAAATCTAAAGCTGTGATTACCTCCGTAATTGTCATTCCATATTCAGACGATAAAACCAGTACAATCGTCAACACTTTTCCCACTAACATACTCACAATTGCAACTGCAGCAGCAACTACCCCCCAAATCATTTGGTGACCTCTTCCTGCAATTACAAACCCTTGTGAAACTAAAAAACCTACTAAAATCGCGATATAACCCACGTTATATCCCGTTGTTTTTGCGACTAAAGCCCAAATTCCAGCCCCGATTAAACCAAAGATGATTGCTAGAAGTAATCCCATCACAGGATTCGTCTTAACAACTTCTTTTGCTTTTAATGCTGAAAGATCGTATAACGGCTCTTTTTGATTTTGTGTTTCCATTTTTAACCCCTCCTTTCGTATATTTCTGTATCGCATATATCAATCGAAACCGATTTTATTCATCAGAATTTTCATTCAATACTTGACACAACCTTTTTACTTATAACATAGCCAAAAGATTTTGACAAGTAATTAACAAGAATTGTCATCATATTGATATAATTGAACTCATTTATATTGTCAATGACATTTTATAGTCCAAGTTTCGCCATTTTTTTATACAGTGCCGTCCTGTGAATTCCCAGTAAATTCGCCGCTTTTGTACGGCTTCCTTCGCAATTTTCAATTGCTTTAAGGATCAGCTCACGTTCAACGGCATCCATGATTTCATACAGATTGCCATCTAATGAATCCATCTGAATACTCTGTGGATTTTGCACAATAGACGCTTCTTGTTCGGGCACGAGATGCGCAATATACTCAGGTAAATCACTGACAATAATGCTCTTTGTCCCAGACAAACTACATGCACTTTCAATAACATTGCGTAGCTCTCTCACATTTCCCGGCCATGAATAATGTTCGAGGCAATGTTTGACTTCGTTGGAAAAACCCCGCGTATGCTCTTTGGAAAATTCTCCTACAAAATGCTTCGCGAGGAGCATAATATCGCGTTTTCGATCCTTTAGCGGCGGTAATTTAAGATGAACGACATTGAGTCGATAATACAAATCGCTCCTAAACTTACCTGCCTTCACAAGATCCATCAGATTTTCATTGCTTGCAGAAATAAAGCGCACGTCTATATGAATCCGCTGATTGCCTCCAACCCGTTCCATTTCACGCTCTTCTATGACCCTAAGAAGTTTTGCTTGCATCTCAAAAGGCATAGAACTTAACTCATCTAGGAAAATCGTGCCCCCATTAGCAATCTCAAATTTTCCGATTCTGCCGTGAGTAGACGCGCCTGTAAAAGCTCCCGGTTCATATCCAAATAGTTCCGACTCAAACAAATCCCTCGGAATACTTGCGCAATTGATTCTCACAAAAGGCCCGTATCGTCTCAAACTACCCTCGTGAATGGCATGAGCAAAATACTCTTTTCCCGTACCACTACTGCCTTCTATATAAACACTGGAATTGCTCTCAGCTGCTTTTTTAGCACTTTCAATAATCGCCATCATGCGTGGATCTGCTGTGAGAATTTGTTCAAATGAGTATTTGGCTAGATTAAGTCGCTTGAGTTCTTGTTTGTACTTTTTCACATGCTGCTTCATCTGTTCAAGGTGGTCAGCTAAATGTCGAACCTCTAAAATATCTTTAAACAAAATGGTTCCAACGACGCCTACAACAACGCCATTGCGAATAATCGGAATACGCGATGTAACGACGTCGTGCCCGTTAATTGTCTGCACATCCCCAATTTCAGGCGTTCCTGTTTTAAGGACAATGTGTAACCGAGTGTTTTCCATCACTTCTGTGACGTGTTTTCCGATGACGTCTTCTTCTTTAACATCGAGAAATTTCTCGTATTTAAACTTGATGATTTTGCCCTCTCGATCGATGATGACAAGTCCCTCATACGCCTTTTCAATAAACTCATCGATGATTTCCATCTCCCATTTTAATTGTTCATAAGATTTTTCCATACGACTACTCACACTTTAAAATAGAGAGAAGATCCATTGGATGCTGAATCACAAAATCTGGCTTAAGCGCGAGCAACGGTTCTTTTTTAATCCACGTCCAATCCACTAAGACAGATTTACAACCTGCATTTTTAGCCGTCTCTATGTCGTGTCCACTATCTCCAATAAAGATGGTTTCACTCATATGCGGCATGGCGATTTTTTCGTTCTCCGATAAATCTTCCTCTAAAGCACATTTGCCATCCTTGCCTCTGATGAGCGCTGCAATCGCCGAATAGATCCCTTCTGCATGAGGTTTCGGTTGAATCATGTCATCCAGTGAAACGGATACATCGATGAACTCAGCTAAATTGAACATCTCAATGCCGTGGTCAATGCCATTTCTTCCTTTATTGGAGACGATCCCAACTGGATACTGCTTCTCTTTCAGCGCAACTAATAAATCATGAACCCCCTCAAAGATCTTTGTCATGTCATCTTGTAGCGCGCGATATGTCACGCGATACTGCTCGACAAGTCTCTCGCAATCTTCAACGGACAACAAGGACATTTGCTCATCTATGGGCTTTCCCCAAATTTCATTCAGTTCTTCACTGGTAAATGGCGCATTGCGATATCCCATAGCCACGTCGTTTAATGCCACAAGTATCGCCTCATTGGAATCAATGAGCGTTCCATCAAAATCAAATAAAACATATTGAATCATATAACACCTCATATTATTCGTCATTAGAATTGCATCATTACCTTTTTACTATATCATATGCCTTGAAAAGGACATAGAATTTTGTATCAATTTTGCTACACATGAAAAAAGCTCCTAGTTTTTCAACTAGGAACTTAATCATCAAATGTCATTATCTAACGTCACTATCTAACATCATCGTTTAATTTGTTATTCATACATCCATTGTACGGTGTAGCCTTTGCTTCTTAAAATATCCACAACACTGCCTTTGTTGATGTAGTGACCTGATCCTACTACAACAAAATATGTGTGCTTACCTTCAGCTTTTAGCATTGCATCAATTTTATCTGCCATGCCGATGTCTCTTTTACCAAATAACATCTTAGAAAATTCATCATCACCTGATCCAGACTGACTTGAGAAACTTTCTTGGAAATCTTTTAAATTTCCTGTTCTCCAGTATTCAAGCCAAGTATTCAATATGTTGGCACTTGAAGTTGCATCTGTTTGAGTATCTTGTGTTGCTGTTGAAGTTGAAGCATCTCCTGAAGCTGCTTTGATAATAGAATCACAGAGCGCTTCTAAACTCGTTACTTGATACTCTGAAGATAAGTTGTCAAACATATCTGCTTGAAACTGTACGCCTTCCATTTCATCAACAGGTTTTGCTGTTAACATCGACTTTTCGATGAAATAGTTGTCAATACCAAGTCCAGCTTGATTGGTTGCAGCAGAGTCATCATTAGAAAGCGTCATTAAATATGCACTCACTTGATTCGAAATAAACCATGGCTTATAAATTTCTAATTGTGTGGCATCTAATTCGAGCAACTTACACATACTCACGAATTTTTCGTAAAGAGCAGGTGTCACGTGATTTTTCAAAGTCGTACCATCTGAATAAGTGGCTTTGTTCATAAAATACTGAATATCTTCTTCACTAGCAGAGATATTCGCCTCTACATAAAGAACATCCGACGCGTAAAAAGCATCCATCACTTCATCAGAAAGTGGATAAATAGTTGAATTTGCCATGTGAACAGAACCTAATAGATAAACAGTATTTCCATTACTTTCAACTTTCCAAAATACGCCTTTTCCGCCTGCATTGAGTTCATCATAAGCATGTTGAATCGTTTGAGTTGCAAAGATGACCGCTTGTTCGCTATTGCATGCTTTTTCAAGTTCTAATCCTTTATCCGTCCCCTTAACAATTCCAACAGATTTCATAAACTCAACCGCATCACCTTGAGTGGTTAAGTTGTATGATCCCAATACATTATAAAGTCTTGTTAATACATCTCTTCTATCGAGTTTTCCCATTTCTTTAACGGGTTTAAAAGTCGCTACTTTATCGGCAACAAAATCAATTTTATCATCCACTTTGTCAACCAAAGCGTCTAATTTTACTTCTGTAATTTGTTGATCAAATTGATTGTAGTACCATTCCATTGGATAAATCTCGTATTTTTCGCCCTCTGCCAATACCGGAATCGCCCATTTGCTTACTTTAGCAGCTGTTTCGTCTGCCCAAACTGGTATCATAGTGGATAGCACCAACATGAATACAAGCATAAGCGACACTAAACTTTTCGATTTGTTTTTTAAATGTCTCATTTTTTGCTCCTTTTTATTATGATCAAGAATCAACTCATTTTAACAAACATTCGACCTAGATACGATTAAAAAGTTCTTAGAAATGTATTAAAAAAACAGATGCTTTGAAAAAATCAAAACATCTGCTTCATTATTTATTCATCACTTGCCCTCTGAAACAAGTGTCGAACACTACATCATGGATTTCAATTGATCTGAAATGATAAGAGTTGCCTCTGTCACTTCTTGAATTTGTTCGATGGTATATTCTGGATTGTACTCCGTTAAAAGAAGTCCTTTATCCGTTACTTCGATCACTGCCATCTCAGTGATGATTTTGCTGACTTTTTTTGCACCGGTTAAAGGCAAATTACATCTTTTAAGAATTTTAATATCGCCTTTTGCCGTATGTGTCATGGCAACGATTACTTTCTTTGCGCCACCCACCAAATCCATTGCGCCGCCCATTCCCGGAACAAGCTTACCTGGAATCATCCAGTTTGCTAAATTGCCTTCTTCGTCGACTTGTAACGCGCCAAGAACGGTCGCATCCAAGTGCCCTCCACGAATAATCGCAAATGACATGGCACTGTCAAAGAAGCACGCGCCTGGAATCGTCGTCACCGGAAGACCACCCGCATTGACTAAATCCATATCCACTTGGCCTTCTTCTGGTGCTGGACCAATGCCAGTAAAACCATTTTCTGAGTGTAAAATAATCTCTACACCTTCTTCAATATAATTCGGTACCAATGTCGGTAGACCAATCCCTAAGTTTACCACATCGCCATCTTTAAATTCTTTTGCTACGCGTTTTGCAATAATATCCTTAGCTTCCATGTCAACCTCCTATGGCTTAACAATATATTTGACAAATAAACCGGGAGTCATTACCATATGCGGGTCAAGTTCGCCAGCTTTGACGATTTCCTGCGCCTCAACGATAACACAATCAGCTGCCATTGCCATAAGTGGGTTAAAGTTTCTTGTCGATTCATGGTAGTACACATTGCCTTTTTCATCGACAATCGAGCCAGCAATTAGTGCAACATCTGCTTTAATCGCTTTTTCTAGTAAAAATGTTTTGCCATCGATGATTAAATGGTCTTTTCCCTCAGCAACAGGCGTTCCCACGCCAATCGGAGTAAGTACCCCACCAAGTCCAGCACCACCTGCACGCACTTGTTCAGCTAGCGTACCTTGTGGAACCAATACCACATCGAGTTTACCTTCATTCATCAATCTGCCTGTTTCCTTATTCGTGCCAATGTGGGAAACGATGACTTTTTTCGCTTGTCCACTGACTACCAGTCTGCCGATCCCTCTATCGACAAAACCCGTATCATTGCCAATAATCGTTAAATCTTTGACGCCTTTTTCAATGATTGCGTCGATGATCTTGTGTGGACTGCCACATGCAAGAAATCCACCAATCATAATTGTCATACCATCTTGGATATGATCAATTGCTTCGTCCATTGTAATGAGCTTTTTCATTTCAGCCTCCAATGCTTGATCACTGCGTGATTCATTTGTCTAGATACTTTTGTTGTACAGCCTTCTGAAATTAAATGAATGCCTTTAAATGAATACATAAATTTTATGACTTAAATTTTATGACTTAAACTTTAAATCCCTATGTTTTATTATACGCAAATGTCGTGCCAACTTTTGATACTTCAATTAAAAAAACTGTACCCGTTGAAATTTAATGTGTTCAGTGCTTTGATATTTTCTTCTAAGCTACCATGTATGCAGATTTGTACATCATATCCATTTTGTGTATCCATTCCGCTACATTTGTTGTTTGTTTTCGAGTCGATTCATCTCATAAAATAAAAAAATGTAGCTATTTTGATACAACACATTAGAAGTATTGTATCCACATCGCTACATTTTATCATAAAACAGTTGGAAATCTGCCTTCAATCACATCCTCAAGTGTCATACTCTGAAAATATTGACGAATGACCTGATTGAAATGCGTCCACATCGGCAACGTCACACAGCCAGAAGAACGTTTACACGGTGTGTTATCACATTGAAGACAAGCCACCGGTGCAAGCGTTGACTCTGTCAGTTCTAAAATTTCTAATATCGTATACGCACTGGCTGTTTTCACCAGCTGATAACCGCCACCTTTTCCGTGAACCGCCTTGACGATCCCTGCCTTGGTAAAGATTGGCAGGATTGATTCCAAATACTTGATAGAAATTTCTTGCCTTTGTGCAATCTCTTTCAGCGGCATCCAACGATCCTCACTTACGCTCGCCAAATCTGCCAATGCCCTGAGTGCATAGCGTCCCTTTGTAGATATCATAATGCTTCAACCTCTTCAATGATACCACCGCCTAGAACCACTTCTCCGTCATACAAAACGACAGATTGGCCCTTTGTAATAGCCCTCTGAGGTGTGTCAAATGTAATACGAACGCGACGATCTGCGGTAACACTCACGGTACACGCTTGTTCATCGTGATGATAACGAATTTTCCCTTTTGCCCTAAAATCAGACGTTGGAATATCTCCAGAGATCCAATTAAATGAATTGGCAATTAATACACGTTTATATAAATCTGGATGTTCGCCTAAAACGACTTCATTGGTTTCACTATTAATGGAAATAACAAATAAAGGCGTTTTAGCCGAGATGCCTAACCCCTTTCGCTGCCCAATGGTATAGTGAATAATGCCTTTATGCCTCCCGAGTTTTCGTCCATCAACCGAGACAAAATCACCACTCTCACACGGCATTCCAGTGAAATCCTCAATGACTTTTGCATAATTTCCATCGGGAACAAAGCAGATGTCTTGACTATCTTTCTTTTGTGCGTTGACGAAGTCCATTTTTTCAGCAATTTCACGTGTTTCGTGTTTATGCATCGCCCCTAGCGGAAACAGAGTATGTTGAAGTTGCTCTTGAGTCATCATATAGAGAACGTAACTTTGATCCTTTGTTTGATCCACTGCTTTTTTTAGGACATATCGGTCTCCAATTTTTTCAACTCTCGCATAATGACCTGTAACGACCACATCGCAATCCAGCATTTTCGCCCTAATTGCAAGTTTTTCAAACTTCATTTTACGATTGCATTCAATACACGGGTTTGGTGTAAACCCCTTTTGATAGCTCTCAACAAATGGCGCAATGACCTTTTGCTCAAACTCATCTGTAAAATTAAACACATAATAGGGCATATCCAGACTAAATGCCACATGTCTTGCATCATCGACGTCTTCCAACGAGCAACACGTTTTACCAACGTTTGACTCTCCGTCATTGCCACTATATAGTTTCATGGTTACACCCATACACTCATACCCTAATTCTTTTGTCAGATAAGCTGCGACACTTGAATCTACGCCCCCGCTCATCGCAATCATTGCTTTTTTCATGGCCACTCCTTTTGTATCATTTTACCGGTTAACATAATCAATATACCGGCAATTACCTACCAAGTCAATAGGTAATTGCCACCTTCCGTATCCACTTGTAGTTATATAATTTTTTTAATATATTGACGCATTCTTGATAATTTGTTACAATTTGTTCAAATTTGCAAATCTCGTACTCAAACTACAGCACTAATAGCTTAAACTTTGCCCAAAGAGGCACTATGAATGGAGGAAAAATGAATTATTTAAAACTATCTGAAACACTGGATGGCTTCTTCTGGGGGCAAATCATGATTTATCTGTGCTTATTTGCAGGGGCATTCTTCTCACTAATCATGTTCTTTCCACAAATCCGACATTTTAAAGAGATGATCAAGCTTCTATTTTCAGGAAAAAGTTCCGAAAATGGCGTTTCATCCTTTCAAGGGTTTGCCATGGCATTAGGTGGTCGTGTTGGGACAGGAAACATCACTGGCGTCGCTACAGCAATCTTTTTTGGTGGTCCAGGAGCAGTTTTTTGGATGTGGGCTATCGCCTTTCTAGGAGCAGGATCAGCGTATATCGAGTCAGCGCTTGCACAAGTTTGGAAAGAAGAAATCAACGGCGAATATAGAGGTGGACCTGCTTACTACATGGAAAAAGGTCTCAAATTAAAACCTCTTGGCATTTTCTTCGCACTATTAACACTTGTATCTTGTGGCATCTTACTTCCAGGAATTCAGTCAAACTCATTTTCAGTGGCAGCGCAAGCCGTGTTTGGCGTCCCTTCATATGTTTGGGGGCTTCTCTATACTGCTGTTACCGCTTTTGTCATCTTCGGTGGTGGAAAAAGAATTGCAAAATCTGCTGAAATGATCGTTCCTTTTATGGCAATTGGTTATATCTTACTTGCCATCGTGATTCTATTCGTTAATTTTGCTAAAATACCAGAAGTATTTAGCATGATTTTCTCCTCTGCTTTTGGCAAACATGCTATCTACGGCGCAATCGTTGGAACAGCTATCCAATGGGGCGTTAAGAGAGGAATTTTCTCAAATGAAGCCGGACAAGGTACTGGCGCTCAAGCAGCAGGCGCAGCTGAAGTGTCTCATCCAGCAAAACAAGGTTTGGTTCAAGCATTTTCAGTATACGTCGATACATTGTTTGTATGTACAGCAACGGCGATTATGATTTTATCGACAGGTGCCTACAATGTTGTCAATGCTTCTGGTGGGTTCATCACAGAACTTCTTCCAGGCGTTGAAAAAGGTAACTTTACACAAGCAGCCGTGAACGATTTCATCCCGGGATTTGGCGGTGGATTCGTGGCAATTGCACTCCTTTTCTTTACATTTACAACGGTACTGGCTTATGCCTTTTATACCGATTCAAGTGTGGCATACCTCTTTAAAGGAAAATCAAAATCAAACGGCTACAAGGCGAGCATTTTCTCTACGCGAGTTGCACTCATCGTCATGACTGGTCTTGGAACCATGATGTCTGCCGATCTCGTGTGGAACTTTGGTTCTGCTGGCGTAGGTGCAATGGCATGGATCAATGTCATCGCAATTTTACTCCTCACAAGACCCGGTATCCGAACACTCAAAGACTACGAACGACAAAAGAAAATGGGCCTCGACCCGGTTTTCGTCCCATCTCGCGTCGGCATCAAAGGCGCAGAACTCTGGGATACCATCGCTCAGCGTAACTACAAACCACAATACGATGCGTTGATGGAAACTGAAAAACGCGCACAGTAGTGAAAGTAATAAAACCCGATAAAATCTAGTGAATTTCAAAGAAAAGCAGTCAAATATAAAGAAAAGCAGTAAAATACAAAGAAAAGCACCACGCCAAAAGTTGATGGCGTGGTGCTTTGTTATTGCATAGATAATACAATTGAGTTATGAGTGTTCTATGTTTGTAGATGTGTCGAGAGTAACTTTTATAGTAATTGGGGGATCAGTTTCATTAGACACCAGAACTCCCAACTTACACTAGCAACTTGCTAACAAATCTTCATATGTCGGAATTCTTTTAGACAAATTATTTTCCCACCATTCTCTTTGCTCTGACCCGCCTATACCAATTCCATAATAAAATGTTGGATCTAAAAATATTTTTTGTCCAGAAAATAGATTTATCTGAACTGCATCACATGTTAATGAAAGCTCTGAAGCACTGGATATATTGTACAACAGCATTTCCTTAACCCTATTATCTGCTAATGTATCCATAAGTAACGTTTCATCAACAGATGCTTTTGCAGGTATCATATCTTCATCAATTTCAAATCTATGCATTACTTCATCAGTAATCATAATTTTCAGTTTTGATGATTGCTCAACTGATTCAAATTCAATGAATTTTTTGCCAAACATAAAATAGATGTAGTGCATTTCTGGATAAAATTCTGCAATTCCATTTTCTATGTCAACAAATCCTGATAAAAAAATATCATCTAGTGGATTCAATAGAACAAGTTTTCTAATCATAGTTTTCATACTACAACAACCTCCTACTTTATTTGATTAGCTGAATACCTAAATCCATACCTTCACCTGATTTAATTAATGTAGCAAACTCGCCATTTATCTTTGTGACCACAGTCATTCCGTTACCCCTATATATATTCATTACTTCTTGGCCTTTTTTAAGGGGTGCTTAAGTATTGTTAACTATTATTTCTACAAAACTATGTTTGAATTGCTCTTGTGATCGTAAATTAACAAAAACAACTACACATATCACTTAGAACAAGCAGTGTTCAAAAAATAACGGTAGTGAAAAAACAAGCTCTTTCACTACCTCTGATGAAAGTCTCTATTTTAATTTCAACGCCACATATAAGCCAACGTCAATTTTGTATAGTCATCAAGACTTACATTGCCGTCTTCATCAGCCATAATTTCAATAATAAGACCGTCTTCCATTTCAATTATGTAAGCACTCTTATCTTCTAAATTATCTCCCACTTTTAACACTACGTTTCTTTCTAAACTATCCAAATGATTATCATTGCCATAGTAATTATTCCTCCATACATAAGGAACATCCATAAGCTTACTAAATTCTATATTCGTAAGTTCTTTTTTATTTGATTTGATTAACTTCTGAGTTGGAAAACATATCACTCTGCAAAGATGATCTTCCCAAATACTTAAATAGACGCCACTCGCTTGATGTTTATAATATCCGTAATTTAAATGGTCTTTATAAGTTCCTATATGCCACTCATCAAAATTGCCTTTGATGATCTCTGCTGCCGGGCGTGCTAAATAACCAAGTTCCGTACGTATTCCATTCCATTTACTTTGATTAATGATAGAACTCTCATTTGTAAGATAAGTAGTTTGTTTGCTCTCAATTTCTAATATTTCCTTGATATCTATCATCTGTTCATTGGTTGAAATGATAAATCTATACGAATCATCAATTATACGCTTATCATTTCCAAGGTTAATGGAAACATTAAAATTTTCAAATGAATAATTAATTGAAAATTGACCATACACAGGATTTTCATCTATCCAATATTTTTCTCCATACATATTTTCAACATCCTGAATAGAAAGATCATTTAAAGTATTCAAATCATTGAGATTCGGATTAAAAACTGTAGGTCGATAGAGTATTGTCGTACAAACCAATTGGTTATTCGCTTCTCCTAGTATAGCCGTAATGTAATGATTATCTACGGTGAAATTCATCCATTGAACGCTATTATTCACTCTGTAATAACTTACATCAATCCCAAACATCGCTATTTCAAAAGGGGTTTTACCTAGATACTGAGCCGTTTTGTTTACATTTTCCCAATTTTGATTTATCCTTTCTTCAGCAGTGATAAATTCACTAACTTGTTCTGACGAAGATTCTACTATTTGTTCGGATTTAGTTTCATTTGCGACACCGACGTCTACTGTCCTTTTCATAATAATGTTTTTCATAAACGTTATACCAAGAACAAATAAACACGCAAACATAATGATTAATGTAAGTTTAAGCCAAATAGTCCTATTTTTATTTAAGTATTTCATTGTCCACATCCTTTTGTTTAAGCATAGATGAATTGAGTCTAAACATAATTTCAAACAGCAATTTCATCTATTGCTCAAACTTCTTATTATTCAGAATTCAGTATTCTGGATTTATTTTCAGTACCCACCTCTTAACCATAAACCGTGTTCAGATCGTATGACATTCTCAGAATACCTATAGTAATTTCCTTTTGAATCTGGCAATAACCCGATATTATAGAATTCTTCATAAGCATATTCTTGCCTTTCATATACATATAATTTGTTGAACCATAAAAAGTCAATTTCACGTTCTCCAATTTTAAAGTGATGCTTAGTTTTTTTATAATCTAATGTTTCATTTATAGCACGATACGCATGTGCAAGTTCATGTGCAAAACATAAATAGGCAGGTGCGACTGTTTTTTCATTTATTCCATTTTGAGGATTAGTCGTCCATAATTTTGGTAATTTTTCTAATGTAGGATTAACTTGTACTGTCAAAGTACCATTTGTTGTCGTAAAGCCAAAATCTTGTAAATAATTAACTTTAATCTTGATAGTTGTATCACTATCGATTAATTCTTTAATTAATCCATTACTTGCTTCTGTTAATGTTTCATTCCCATTTAAAAGAGGTGTCCCATCTGTATTTTTTTTATATTCGATATAATTTCCTTCATAATAGAAACTCATGTTTGTCAATTCATTAAGCCAACCAACAATTGTTTCTTTTTCAATTTTATCAATAACAAACATTTTATGTCCACTAGGATCCACAAACTTTATCGGATTTCCACCACAGTATGCATAAAGATTCAACGTCATGGGTTCTTTCAAACTCCCCGCAAACGTATCTTGCGTGATAAACCTAGCAATCTCCGGACTATAATACCTCGCTCTCAAATAATAAAGCCCTGATTCTTCATCATAGTACTCGCCTGAGTAGCGGTATGGATTGTAGAGGGTGTTTGTTTGTGCGCCGGTTTTGATTTCATTGCCGTAGGCGTCATACTGATAGTTTGAGACCTCGGTGCCTGTTTCGTCAAGGATTTTATTGACGTCGCCGTGTCCATCTCGGATAAATGTATAGTAATGCCCGCCTGAGCTGCGTCCGATCAGTCCGAATCCGCGGACATTGCTTGCGTATAGTTGACCGCCAACCGCTTCGTCTATGATGTCTGCGCCTGCGTAGTAAAACTGTGTGGTTGCGCCATTTACGGTTTTTTGAGATCTGAGGCCGTCTGGGTAGTAGGCGTAGGTTGAGACTTTGCCTGCTGGGTCTTTGAATGCAGTCATGCGGTTTTTGTGGTCGTATTGGTAGGTTTTTGTCGTTTGCTGAGTGCCTACCGTGCGTGATTCGGTGGTGAGGTTGCCATTGTCGTCGTAGGTGAAGGTGGTGATTTCAGGTTGTGGATTAGTTACTTGATTTATAATTGGTTCAAATATGACAAAACCCGTAGGCATTCCAACTAATGATATTACCGGTAATGCCAATGCTGTTTTATGCTGATTCACCGATAACATATAACTTGGTGTAAATAGCATAATAACTACAGGTGGCTTTGGTAATCCCGGTAACGGAATGGTTCCACGTGGTGGTCGAGGTGTAGTTTGATTACCAATTGAGATTGATTTATAAACTGTCATACTTTCCCATTTAAACGCGAGTTGAATATTTGAAACCGGACTATTGTTTTTATGTTTCAGAAAGACTTTTCCATTAGTATACAACTGACTAATATCAATTGTGACATAACTTGAAGCCTCGGCAGGTGTAAGCTCGATAACCATAGTCGAAAACGCAGATGGAGCAATTAGTTCTCCATTTTGTTTCACCAATACGGACATCGAAATAGTGGTAATTCCATTTAATTTTGTTTCTCCATCGAAATTTACTTCCATAGATAAAACTTTTGATAATTTAACAGTCTTATTAACTGAAGCGCCGTTCCACGAAAAATTTACATTTAAGTTACCTTCACTCGGAATGTTAAGTCTTTTATTTACAGCGATAGCTTGAGCGAATTTCATGGTCACAGTCCCATCAACAAGCAACCTAGTTGTATCAAAAATGACATTTGAGGATGTTACATCGTTATAACTACTCGCTGTAATTTTTAGATTTTGTAATGAACTTGCTGGTACATTCGTTCCATTGACTTTTCCAATTACTTTAAAGGTTACACTTTCACCAACTTTAAGAGAGTAATTCGCAATATTTACATTTTCAGTCACTTCTAATGTTTTAGTTGTCAGCTTATACTTTTCAGAGTGATACAATTGGGAATGTGTTTTAATCAGCTTATTCGCCCCATCATAACTATACGTCGTCTGTTTTGATGTAAAGGGTTGATCAGATGGCACTTCTTCATATTTCGTGAGGATATTGCCATTTTTATCGAACGTATAAGTCGTCGTATTGCCATTATCATAATCGACTTTTGTGAGTCGGTTCAGTGTGTCATACGTGTAGGTCTTGGTGCCATTGGACCCGATCTCGTAGATGCGGTTGCCATTGACGTCGTAGTTATAGGTGTAACTGCTAACTTTTGCACCACCTGTTTTTGTCGTCTCTTTTGTGGCGAGTAAGCCATCTGTGGTATAGGTATTGGTTTCGATGATGCCACTTGGATAGCTGGTTTGTCTAAGTAGACCATCCGCATAATAGCTGTACTGCGTCACTTTGTCATCTCTCGTGACTGAGATCATGTGGTTGCGACTGTCATAGCCATAGCTGGTAAGTTTCCCAAAGTAATCCGTCATGCTCACCATTCGACTGTTTTGATCGTAGGTGTAGGTGATGGTTTTGCCATCAGGCATGGTTTTAGTGAGTAACAGTCCATCTGGCGAATAACTTTGTCTGATGGTGCCATTTTCATCTTTGATGGCTGTGATCATACCTTCTATGTCGTAGGTAGTTTCTGTGATTTTGCCGCCGTCGATTTCTTTGACTTTGCGTCCAAGGCGGTCGTACTGATACTGTACGATTTTTCCAGAATAGTCTTTGCTGTAGAGGACATTTCCCATTTTGTCGTAAACAAATTGTTCTGTTTTACCTACAGGGTTGGTGGTTTTGAGTAAGCGTCCTTGACTGTCATAGTCATATGTGGTGATACTGCCACCTGCTGTTACAACTTTTCTTGGCGAGCCAAATAAACTTGGCGTGATCGTCGTCACTTCACCAAGTGCATTGGTTACTTTTAAAAGATTTCCAAGCGAATCATAGGCATAGTTCGTTTGATTGCCTTTATAATCCGTTTCGGAGATGACGTTGCCATTTCCATCATATGCCATCGTGCGGTAGATCATAGAACCGTTTGATAGTTTTCCTACGCGGATGGTTTGACCGAGTCGATCGGTTTGTTCATACGTTTGAGCACCCGTTTCATCTGTGATGATCTTTGCAAATGAGTCATCGAGATATTTAACAGACTGGTTACTTCCATCTGGTGCTTCTGTTTTGATGACTCTTCCAAGGACATCGTAACTCATCTTTGTTTCAAATCCCATAGGATCAACAACTTTGATGACTTGACCTTGTTCATTATAGATGTTTTTTGTCGATTTTCCTGTATCGAGATTTGTCGTCGATAAAAGGCGTCCAAGTGCACTGTACTGATACTGTGTGCGAACGCCAGATGCAGACGTCACGGTGGTGCTGTTGTTCGCATCATCATAAGTCGCTTGTGACATAATAGTGCCATCAACGTTCGTTTGTATTACTCTTCCGAGGATGTCATAAGATACTTTTGTACTCACGCCTAATGGACTTATAATTTCAGTTAATCGACCGTTATTAAAGTCGTACTTATAGGACGTTTCCGATGTAACAAGTTGCTCGCTGATACCTTGAGTAAAAGCGTTGGTTTTAGTGGTTTGAGTCATTTTTGTGAGGTATGCGCCTTGATATTCTGAGCCATACTCATAAAATGTTTCTGTGGACTCGTCGAGTTTTTGTGTTTTTGCATGGGTGACGTTACCGTAGGTGTCGTAGTCAAAATATGTCATGACAGATTGGTCGACGCCATCGACGGTGTTGATTTGTCTGATAGATGTATAAGTTTTATCATTATTACCTAGTACAAAATAAGTTGAAGCGTAATTAGAATTCTTTAAATTCTTGACACTTGAAACTAGTAAATGATAATTACCATACTCATTTCGAGTTTCAACGCCTTCTGCATCACGATAATAAATTAAGTCGCCAACATTGTTGTACGTATAAATTTCATTTACTTCATTGAAATTATCGTTCTCTAAGTTATAGATATAACTCTTGATTCCCTTAATTTGCTTTCTTTCATCTCGATGATAAAATTTATTGAATAACAATTTACCACTTAAGGTCGTTGTAATTTCATTGTAGACCGCCCCGTAAGTTTCGTGAATATAGGTTTTTATGAAATTATTTGAAGTGACTCTCGTCGAATGACTGCTACCATTAATCGTCCACGGTTCATCATACTCATATTTTGTTTCTTGACTCATTTGATGACTGTCGATAATTCCATGTGTGATCACTCTCATCATGTCTTGTGTTCCAGATGAGCCTAAGTAGGTTTTTAGTTTTTTGTACCCAAACACCTGTTTTCCACCGGTTGGGTATTCAATTTGATTTAAATAAAAATAATCATTTTTAAGTTCTTCTTTATACGGATCAACAAATGAAAAAGCATTTTTATTTTGTAGGTAATCGTATTTTGTACTCTTCCCTGCCGGATCGATATATTCACTTAATAAGTACTCTGTCGTATAACCTGGTGCGAATAAGTGTTTAAATGTCATCACACGTTGGTCGGGAAAAGTGACAGTTACGTTTTTTCCAGTCTCTGTCATCGTTTCATTGAAAATGATTTCTCTTCCTACTGTATCTACGATTTTTTTTAAGATGCGTTGTTCACCTGATGTTTCATAAATCCACTCTACCTTGTTTCCAAATCGATCAATCATTGCCATCAAAGTACCATCTTCAGCAAAGTATTGAGTAGTTCCTATTCTCATATACAATGCGTATTCTGATGTTTTTCCAGTTTGGGATTGAACATAGGTTGAATCTTTCCATATTGAAATATCTTCTAATTCATAATTTTCTAATTTATATCGATTGTCTTCATAATTGATGATTTTGTAGACTTGTCCATTGCCAAGGTGCAAATAATTCGCTGTTTGTTTGACCCCCCTGAACTCTTTTTCAGTCTTTTCTATACTTGGGAATCCCCATGACCATCCCATTCCAACATTTTCTGATTTATCTTGATAACTCAAGTAATTCATTTTATCTACGATCTTTTCAGTATGACTATATCCATCCTCTTCATTCACAGTGGCTTCATATAATTCATATAAGTCATTTCCCAAATAATCTTTACCCACACTTATATATACTGGAAACTGCTCTGTCAACTCCTTCATTTGAAGGTAACTCTGATTTGTACGCGTTTCAATGCTTTTGTGATATAGATTTCCATAAGGCTCATAGTGTCCATTTCTGTAAATATATACACCTGATTTTGAAATATGAACATCATAATCAACACCTGTATAACTCTGTTCATCAACCTGTCCATAGTCTTCATCAGCTACTTTTGACTCTCTCGAGTTATATGAAAGACCAATTGAAACATCAAATCCATTTCTACCAGGTAGTGTCTCTGATGGAGTTTGAGTATATAAAGTACCATCAAAAGTGCTGATGCTCGTACCACTTTGACTCCAAGAAAACGGTGCGGTATATTCTTTATTATACGTAGGAATTTGAACATTCCCCGCATCTGAAGTTGCAAAATTCACGCCATTACTTTCAATATTTAATGAGCGCATCATTTTTAATTCACTTTTTGGCGTATAGCTGATAATGATTGATAAAATATCCATAATCGAATTTTGACTAAATTGATCGATTTGATGTATTTTCTCATAATCAATATGATATTGATCTAAGATGTATTTTTCATTACCTTCAAGTTGAATATTATCTTTCGGCATCTTTGAGATGTCATATGTATGCTCATTTTTTATAATTAACATGACATCTATATCTAAAACTTTCGCAGCATATACTGCTTTCGAGGCTGCAATTACATCATACCCTTGTAAAGTAAGCTGAATGACACGATCAATAGCAGATTCATCGTGCTGATAAACTTTTATTTGTTGATCTAAAATTCGAATCGTATCCATCAATGTTTTTGAGTCTGAATAATAATTGACTAGCGCGATTGATTGTTGAAGTGTAAACGTCATATTAAGGGTAAGGCTTGCAGCTTGAACAGCTTTTCTTAAATGAACACCTTGAAGTAGAGGGTCATTCATAATTTCATCGGTTAATAGTTCCGACTCACATAATATTTGCTTTTGTTCCGCTGACAACTCACTGTAAAAATTGTAGTTGTTTAACATGTCATCCACCAACGGCAATATCTGTATATTCGCCGGTGTCGTACTATTCGGACTGTTCGCATCCGCACCTAATAACTCTTCCATGCTTACTATAGGCTCTGTACTGCCTCCATCTGTCACTGTTTCGTCGGCGAAGTTTATTAACTGCATCCCTGAAAATGAGGGGATGATTAAACTTACAACTAGTAGCCACGAAACGACTTTTTTGCCTAGTTTCATTAAATCCTCCTAAAATGTTTATATTTGTTAACAACAATATGTCAACTATTTCATTATACAGACAATTTAGAATTTTACAATTATCAAACTGTTGTTTCTATAACATTATTTCCATACAGTTATTTTGTAAACTCCTACTTTTCTATCTCCTTCGTCTCGTCAGTCTCCACATTCCCCACAAGAATACTGCAAGGCCATAGATTTCAAAGTGAAAATTGTGACATAAAAATAATTATATCCATGCTAAATTATTATTGAAAGATTACTTAAAATTTGTTATAACAATCTCAGTGACTAAAATTAGCACATAATTTACAAAAAGGGAGAGCGATTATAGAATCGCAAACACAACTATGAAAAGACAGCTCTGTTTATTACTTTCATTGTTACTTGTATTATCATTAGCAATGCCAATGTCGAGTTATGCCGATATTATCAAACCAAAAGAACAAGTACCACAACCTTGGGCACAAAGCTCAATCGACGCACTTTACAATTACAAAGTTATCGGCGATTATTTTTTTAGTGATTTCCAAGAAAATATCAACCGTGAAGATTTTAGCTATCTTGCGGTTATTGCATATGAGTCTATTACCGGTAAAGAAATCAAAGTTAACGACTCTATTAAATTCTTAGATACTGATGATGACTATGTAAAAAAAGCTGCAACAATCGGGATTAGCTCTGGAATATCAAAAGGTCTATATGGACCAAACGTATTGGTTAATAGAGAACAAATTGCAACCATGATGGTAAAAACATTAGAATTAGCAGGCGTGAAATTAACTCCAGCCACTACTAAATTTAGTGATGATGCGTCCATCTCAAGTTATGCAAAGACAGCTATTTACAAAGCTTTTGGAGCAAAAATATTAAATGGTAGCAATAACAAAGTGAATCCAAAAGGAAATGCTACATACCAAGATGCTCTCTTAATTTTCAAAAATATTTATGACAACTATGTTTTAAAAGACAAACTAAATGCTCGTAAAGCTTTGCAAATGCCTGTATTTTCAACAATCGACCAGTTTAATGGAACTTCGTATGTATTACACTGGGATCAAACATATGCAGATTATTATGTTGTTTCCGGTACCTATGAAGACGGAACTCAACAGTTATATACTGATGTCTCTGGTGACATCAATAAAGTCTACTGGAGCGAAGGCGGAACTGAAGTCTTTGGATTTGTTCCGGGTGAAAAAGTTACCTTTGAAATAACAGCTGTTTACGGTAACAAAACATCTGCTACTTATAAAACCGATGCGCTTGTAACATATGAAGCGAAAATATCTGAAGATAATTTGGAAAAAGCTTTAGATGATCGTTTTAAAACCATCACCGTTGGTAATAGCAAAATCGATATTGATTGTTTTTCAGTTTGGGATTATGAGGATTCTGTCGCAAAAGTTTCGTGTCTCATTCCCTTAAAATCACTAGATACGTATTTAGAAATTGAACGTTTACATCCAGAAGAACTCTATCAGGCAATCATTGCAATGTCTCAAGAAATTGAAAAAATCACAGGTTGTAAGAACAGATTAAGAGTTGCCTGTATGGAAGAAGCTTCATCTTCTAATGTCATCGAAATGCCGTACAATAATATTGATGATGAAATTTACTTTGAATCTGAGGGCACAACATACTTCTACTATGCACTCATTGATGTTTATAGCAAAACGAAAATCTGTGTCACATGGAATGACGTTGTGTATATAGAAAGCAAGTAAATTATAAAGCGCCATTTCAATAATTGAAATTCTTATGTATTAGAATTATGCCGCTTTCTAAACAAATATAAAACCCTCAGATTTTTCAATTTGGCATGAACAACATACCAAAATGAAAAATCTGAGGGTTTATTTTTACTTATTTTGATTCTTTTTACTTATTTTGATTCTTTTTTACTCATTTTACTCTTTCTTCCACTTCGCTCCATCGGGTGTGTCGATGATGGTGATGCCTTTTGCTTTGAAGGCATCTCGGATGGCGTCGGCTTTCGCCCAGTCTTTAGATTTTTTCGCTTCTGCTCTTTCGATCAGTTGTGCTTCGATCCAAGCGACTTCATCCTCTGTAACATCTCCTGCGACCTCTTCTATTGGCATCAATAAATCTAGAGAAAGAACTTCGTCCATTTTCAAAACAAGTGCCGCTTTCAGTTCATCTGTCAAATCTGCTTTTAACACGTCATATAAAACGGTCACTGCATTGGCTGTATTGAGATCATCTGCTAAGCAATCATCAAACTGCTGCATCCACTCTGTGTAGGCTGTTTGGCCTTGAAGCGTCATAAATGCATCTGCGCTTGGACGCGCTAAACTAGATGTTTTTCGTCTAAGTTTGAGATACGCATTTTCTGCCATTTCCAAGTTTTCAAAGCTAAATTGAAGCTGCTTACGGTAATGTGAATTGAGGACGTAATAACGATAGCTCAGTGGATTTAACTGTTTCTTCTCAAGCAAAGACACCGTTAGAAACTCTCCAGATGATTTACTCATTTTACCGTTACTTTCAATTAAAAATTCTGCATGCCACCAATATTTTGTCCACGGTTTCCCCGTATAACTCTCCGTTTGTGCAATTTCATTGGTATGGTGTACCGGAATATGGTCCACGCCGCCACAGTGAATATCCAATTGTTCTCCTAAATTTGAAAGAGAGATGACCGAACATTCAATATGCCATCCTGGATAGCCCACGCCCCATGGAGATTCCCACTTCATGGCTTGATTTTCAAACTTGGATTTCGTGAACCAAAGAACAAAATCCTGTGGATTTTTCTTGTGTACATCTTCCTCGACATCTTCTCGATGCGCGGTTTTCAGTTCATCTAAGTTCATGCGAGATAGCTTCGTATATTCTGGAAATTTAGATATATCAAAATACACATTTCCATTTGCAAAATACGTATAGCCTTTTTCTTCAAGCGTCTTGATAAACTCGATATATCGATCGATATAGTCGGTTGCCTTTGCGACGATTTGAGGTTTTTTAATATTCAACTTTTGGCAATCGGTAAAAAATGCCTCCGTATAGTATTCAGCTACTTGCCACACCGTTTTATTTTCTCGAAGTGCGCCTTTCAGCATCTTATCTTCGCCGTCATCTGCATCCGATTCCAAATGTCCAACATCGGTAATGTTCATAACGCGCGTCACATCATACCCAAGGTGTGTCAGTGTTTTTTCCAAAAGATCCTCGTGAATATACGTTCTTAAATTTCCAATATGTGCATAGTTATACACAGTAGGTCCACACGTATAGAGTTTAACTTGCTTTTCTACATATGGAATAAATGGTTCAATGCTTCTTGAAAGTGAATTATACAGTTTCATCCCAAACCTCCCAAATTTGATCTCTATCAAAAAATAAAAACCTCGCCCTTTATACAAAGGCGAGGAAAATCGCGGTTCCACTTTGCTTACTGCTTTAAAATAGATAACGGTATCACCCGGCATGTCCTACACAGCGGTTGCTCATCAAAAGAAACGTTCACCGATTGTCTCAGCATGCACTCATGAGGGCATTCATCTCATTTATCTTAGACCTTTTCACCAAACAGGTCCTCTCTACAAAGAATCAATCAGACTACTCGTCTCAATCATTGCGTTATATTATTCATAACATACGACCGGGATTCTGTCAAGATTTAGAACCTAACTCTCGAGATTCAGCGCCTAAATCGTCGCCATGATCCAATCTGCGATCTCGTCAAATTGTGGTCTCAAGGCTGCATCCACTAAAGCTTCTTTCAGTGCCGTTGAGAGTTCATTTTTTTCAAGTCGTTTGCCATCAAAAATACCTTGCAGTGCCTCTACAAGTTCAGTATTCATGGCATCTGAGTAAATACCACACTCTTCTATCGTAGCGCCTTTAAGCCTAAAGCTAAGTACCAACTCACCCCATGTAAATTTCTCTTCAATGGTGACATCGAAGTTGGGCGTTTTGCCATAGAGCCAGTCCCAAGACGCATAATGTCTAAAGCGATCCAGTGCCTTTTCAGGTGCATTGGTCTCTGAAATATAATAGGTTTCTCCTGCTTTTCCATACTCGGATTCAAAGGATTCTCCAAGGGCGAAAACCATCTGCTGTATGGTCAACTCAGGATTGATTTCTCTGAGGTTGATGACGCGAGACTTCACGGATTCAACACCTTTTGCCTGAAGTTTTTTCATCGATACGTTGAGATATCTCCCAAGTTTTGTCATATCAACGTCTACGAGAACTGTTCCGTGGTGATAATAGTTCTCTTTTCCGTAATAAAAGGCATTGCCAGAAAACTTTCTATCTTCCGCTAAAATGTCATTACGTCCAGAAAATGTCGCTTCAATTCCCAACGACTGTACTGCATCGACGATGACTTTTAGTTGACGGTGTAAATCTTCGTGTTTTTTATTCATGACGAACGTAAAATTGAGATTTCCTAAGTCGTGAAACACGGCGCCACCGCCGGATAGACGTCTCGCGAGTTTTCCGCCATCTTTTTCTAGCTCATTGACCAAAACTTCACGCCATGGGTTTTGATGTTTCCCGATGACCACGGTGTTTTGATTTTGCCACAAATAAAAATAGATTTCGTCTTCGGCTACCTCATTCACTAAATGTTCTTCAAATGATAGGTTAAACCAAGGATTGGTTGATTCAGAAATAAACAAAGTTGTTTTCATGCATTAATCCTCCAGCTCACTTTTACAATTTCTAGTAAAATAAATGGTTTGATTGTATTGCGTTAAATCAGCAAACACTTCTATAATGCGATCTGCGTAGTCTCCAAGTGATTGACGCATTTTGTGCTCATGCATTAGGACGATCTCTAGCGGTTCTTTATTGCTAGATAGTTCTCCCCATAAAGCTTCTAAATTTTCATCGTATTCATCGGAAAGATTGAATATCTCTTTCAAATACTGATGACTTTCATGGATACTCTTAAATTGAATCCCATCCAACACAAGCTTTTTCATAAAATGCCCCCTACTACCATTATTTTGGACTTATGGAATTGGCAATGTCGCTAAATAAGTCTGATTCTAAAGTAATATAATATCCCGCTAAAATCGCTAAAATCATAAGACCAAAAATCAGCCAAGATTTGTAATTTTTTCTCATCATTCACCTCATAGTTGCTGACTTTTAGACGTTATAGTTTTATTATAGCATACTCGATTCTGAAAAAATATGGAATTCATTTATTCTGAAACCATTGAAAATACAGGTAATATATATCAAATCGTTTTTTTGTGAAGTTTTATTAATGTTGTTGACAGACTTTTTTTTGTTGTGTATAATCCAATTCATAGCAAGGCACACCGAACACGTATTTCGGTGTTACAGTTGAATATTAGAAAACTCATATCCAGAGTGGTGGAGGGAACGGCCCTATGAAACCCAGCAACCAGCTAGCAATAGCATTGGTGCTAAATCCGGCAGTATAACTGGAAGATGTGAGAGGGTTCATTGACTTTGTCTCCTTTTGCATGCTTCTGCGCACTGTAAAGGGAGTTTTTTATTGTTCAAATTTAGGAATAAGGAGTTTTCAAATGATTCAAGTTAAAGCACTCAGTAAAATTTATCTAAAAGGCGATCAAACGATCAAAGCCATTGACGGAATCGACCTTACAATTGAAAAAGGAGATATTTACGGCATCATCGGTCTCAGTGGTGCTGGCAAATCCTCTCTCGTTCGATGCATCAACCGCATCGAAGACCCTTCGTCTGGTGAAATCAGCATCGACGGGCTCGACATTTTATCCCTTCACGGCAAGTCATTGAGACAGGCGCGCCAAAAGATGGGAATGATTTTTCAAAATTTCAATTTGCTGAGCAGTCAAACAGTCTATGAAAACATCGCATTTCCGCTTAAACTCATGAACCTCAGTAAAAAAGAAATTCATACGCGCGTCATGGAACTCCTTGAAAAAGTGGAGTTAACGGATAAGGCACAGGCCTACCCCATCAATTTAAGTGGCGGTCAAAAACAACGAGTAGGAATTGCGCGTACACTGGCCAATGCACCGGAAATCCTTCTTTGCGACGAAGCGACGTCCGCACTCGATCCCAAAACAACCAAGCAGATCCTCGATTTGCTAAAAAAAATCAATATGGAAATGGGCGTAACTTTGGTGGTCATCACACATGAGATGGATGTCATCAAAGCCATTTGCAACAAAGTCGCTATTTTAGAATCTGGAAAAGTCGTGGCAGAAGGGGATACCATTGAGGTCTTTACCCGCGTCGTAGACGAAGAGACACGACATTTTATTGGCGAACTGGAAATTCCTGAAAATGTTCCTGTGAAAGGCAAACGTGTACAGTTGATCTTTTCAGATGGCAGTGCACAGTCTCCAATTTTATCCAAACTCGTCCGAACTTATAATGTTGATATCAACATTTTGTCTGGAACGATTGAAAATATTCAAAATCAATCTATTGGGCGTTTGCTCATAGAAATTATACCAGATGAAAACGAGTCGGTAGAACACTTTGAAGACAAGTTTCATCAAATGATTCAAGCGCTTCATGAGCATCATGTATTAACGGAGGTGGTAGCATGTTAGATCTTTTTCATCTACTTGATCTATTAAAAATTGCGACAATTGAAACACTCACAATGGTTCTATGGTCAACCGCATTTACCGTTATACTGGGTCTACCGCTTGGCATCGTATTGGTGGTGACGTCGAAAGGACATATTTTACAGCAAAGCATTTTGCATTCGGCCCTTTCCTACTTAGTGAATCTCACGCGCTCACTTCCATTTATCATCTTGATGATCTTCATCATTCCATTTACACGACTGATCGTCGGTACTTCCATCGGAACAAGTGCGGCGATCGTACCGCTAGTCGTCGCTGCGATTCCATTTTTCGCAAGAATCGTGGAAAGTGCTTTGCAAGAAGTCGACGGCGGCGTTATTGAAGCGGCTATTTCCATGGGGGCAAGTCCCTTACAAATTATCGTGAAAGTGCTTATCCCCGAAGCGCTCCCTTCACTCGTGCTTGGGACGACAATTACCGTCATCAACTTACTGGGATACTCTGCAATGGCAGGAGCTGTTGGCGGTGGTGGTATTGGCGATTTAGCGATTCGATATGGCTATCATCGCTTTCAAACCGACGTGATGTTTGCAACGATTATCGTTTTAGTTTTATTGGTTCAAGGCATTCAAACAAGCGGCAATTTAATTGCTGGTCAAATACTCAAATCTAGAAGAAGATAGGCAATCACACTCTATAAAAACATCTAGAGCATAGGTACTCAAAATCTAGATGCTCAAAGTCTAGATACTCAAAGTCTAGATACTCAAAGTCTGGATACCGATTGCTTGATCACTTCAATTAATCTTAGGAGGATTCAAATGAAAAAATTCCATCAAAACTCAATTTTTAAACTCATCACAGTTCTTGTGATTTTAACACTTGCACTCACTGGCTGCGGTTCAAAGTCAGATTCAAACGCAACAGCAACAACTGAAAAAAGCGATGCGACTGAAAAAGTGACGCTCAAAATCGGCGCAACACCTGTTCCTCATACTGAAATCTTAGAATTTATCAAACCTGAGCTTGAAGCACAGGGCATCGAACTTGAAATTGTTGAATTTACGGATTATGTCACACCGAATCTCGCATTAAACGACGGCGAACTCGATGCGAACTTCTTCCAACATGTGCCTTACATGGACTCGTTTGCAGCGGAACACAAAATCGAACTTGCAAGTGCCGGAACGGTACACGTTGAGCCACTTGGTCTTTATTCACACAGCGTGACGAGTATCGATGATCTTAAAAAAGGCGCAACCATCGCTATTCCAAATGATCCGACAAACGAAGGTCGCGCACTGCTTTTACTTCAGGCAAATGGCCTCATCAAACTAAAAGATGCTGCAAATCTCGAAGCGACTGAAGCAGACATCGTTGAAAACAAACTTGAACTCGTATTTAAGCCAATCGACGCTGCACAACTTCCTAGAACGCTTGACGATGTAGATGCTGCTGTAATCAACACGAACTATGCACTTGAAGCTGAACTCAATCCATCTGAAGATGCTCTTATCATCGAAGGTGCAGAATCTCCTTATGCAAACATCATCACTGTAAGACCTGCTGATCTTGAGAACAAATCGATTCAAGCACTTGTGAAAGCCCTTCAATCTGAAAGCGTTAAAAACTTTATCAATGAAAAATACAAAGGTGCAGTTGTACCTGCATTCTAAATCTACCACATAGAAAGAGGTTTCCCACCCAAAAATATACGCCCAATGCATTTGTAGATGCATTGGGCGTTTTTATTATGGATTAAGAAGATCTAACGAATTTTTTAGATGGAATAGATTTATCAGATGGAATAGATTTATCAGATGGAATGGATTTATCACCGGATTTCATCTTAACATACTCCGATAAAAACTCAGATAAAGTCCGATACTGCACGGCTTCAACATGATGTTGCTTAAAAAGCATTTGCAGCTTTGAATCATCTATATAATAGTAAAAATCATGCTGTTTTCGATCCTCAACAAACTGTATAGGTACCGAAGACTTTCCGTCCCGATCTATAACGTGACCACTCACCTCTGCTCTGATGAGATTCACCAGTTCAAGGTTGGTATAGGTCTGCTTTCCAGCGATATTATAAATCTCACAGAATGATTGACGTGGATCTTGGTCGTAAATGTGCACGAGGCGAACGAGGATCTCTGCGTAGGTTTTCACATTTAACCAACACCGCATCTGACTTCCCGTTCCGTAAACGGGTATCGGGATATTTTCTTCGATATGTGCTAACACTTTTGGAATTAATTTTTCTCGATGCTGCCCAATACCAAAATTGTTGCTACTTCGCAAAATTAAACATCTCAGCCTCTCTGAGTGGTTTTCAAGAACCCTTTTCTCTCCTTCTGCTTTGCTTTCTGCATAAGGATTTCCCGGATGAAATGGCCACGATTCCTCTGCAGGTTGTTCATCAGGACCGATTGAGCCGTACACTTCATCCGTAGAAATATGTACGAAAAGTCCAGCATCAATTTGCATGTCTTGAACATAACGGCGATACGCATTCAGAACTGCTTGTGTTCCCAAAATATTGGTGCGTTTAAATGGCGCTTCATCCGATAGACTTCGATCGACATGAGATTCCGCTGCACAGTGAATGACGTGGGTAATCTGGTAAGTCTTTAAAACATCATAAAAATGCGCCTCATCACAGACGTCCCCCACTTCAAGTGTGTAATTCACACCCTCTAAACGGTTCAAATCACTTGCATACGTCAGCAAATCATACACGACGATTGAATGATCTTGTTGCTTGGCTGAATCCATAACCGAATCCAACTCTGAATCAAGTGCACTAGCAAAATAACTGCCTATAAACCCAGCGCCACCTGTAATGCATATCCTTCTTTGCATTCTATCCATTTCTCCACCACCATAAGCTTCAACCTTCTGACCGATAAAAGTCCCTTAAACACTCTACCACATATTCTTGCTCATCCTCTGTAAGTTCGAAAAACATCGGCAATCTTAAAAGACCTTCTGAGACTTTTCTCGTTCCAGTCATTGCGCCTTTAAACGTGCCGTATCGTTTGCCCGCACCAGAAAGATGCAACGGTTCATAATGCGTATAGGCAGCCACTCCCCGATTCATCAAATACGTCTGAAGTTTTTCACGTTCTTGGGCGGTTTCAAGCCTCAAATAAAAGATATGACCATTTTCATCGGCGTCGTTTATTTTAAATGGAAGATGTATTCGGCCACTTGAAACTTCAACCGATAGGTGTGTTTTTATTAGAGCGTCGTATCGCTCTGCCAAAGCCTTTCTCTTCTGAGTAATCGTCGCAACGTGTGGCAGCGCCAAACTAAACATGGCACGATTATAAGGCTGCATAGCATATTCTCCACCAAGGCGATTCCAACGGTAATGGTCGACTTTGCCTTGATGAAAGGCCCACTGATCCGTCCCTTGGTATAATATTTCGTGCACGACATTTAGATGTGTTTCTGCCGCTTCACGGATATAAAGACAACCGCCAAACCCACCTGATGTGAGATTTTTTGTATGATGAAAACTTAGACATCCCATCGTTCCCAGAGTTCCAAGGGGCATGCCTGCGTAGCTTGCCCCGACGCCATGAGCGGCATCTTCGAGTAGGTGTATGCCAGTTCCTTTTATCAGTGCTTCAAACCCCTTCATATCCGCAGCATAGCCCCCGTAATGGATGGGGACAATGGCTTTAGTCTTCGGCGAAATTAAATCTGCCACTATTTCCGGGTGGATATTCACCGTGTCTGGGTGAACATCTGCAAAAACCAACTGAGCACCACATCTAGCAAAGGCATTTGCAGTGGCTGCATATGTATATGAAGGGAGGATCACTTCATCTCCCGGGCCAAGTCCAAGCGCCAATGCCATGATTTCCAGTGCATGTGTTGCAGACTGCGTCAACACCATACGTTGGTTGCTCGACAATTGGAGGTGTTCTATCATCAAATGACGCAGTTCAAGTTCGAATTGAGCGTTTTCATGATGATGTTGTTCTAATTTTTCCAGTGCAAATTGCTGCCAATGATCACCATAAAACGGTCGATTAAAACGAATTGTTCGCATGCTCATACCCTTTCTTTCATTCTCACTTAAAAAATAAGATGCCTTATCGTTAGTATAAGACATCTTATTAGTGAAGGAAATCATTTCTAATTAATTCTAATTAATTCTGATTAGTTCTAGTCACTCCGAAATCTAGTGATTATTCTGTGACAACTGGAAATCCATTATTTAACCAACCTTGTGGTGCATTGGCAGCTGTTCCCATACCACCGTTTAATGAAACTGCATCAAATCCCATTAATCTTAACGCAGCGGTTGCTTGACCTGCTGTTTGACCTGTATAGCAATATACCACGATTTTTTTGTCTGTTGGTAATGTGCCAAATGAATCTGCCATATCTTTACCAAATGGGATATTTAAAGCGCCTTGAATATGTCCTTTTGCATAATCTTCAGCTTTTCTTACAGATAAGATCACGATAGACTCGTCTTTTGCATCGACCATTGTTTTAAGATCCGCTTCAGAAATTTTGTAGTTTTTATATTGTGTATCTGCAACTGCTGCTAAACCTGTATAGTATGCAGTCATTGCCTCTTGAATTTGTGGATCTATTTCAGTTACGCCTGCTGTTAAAGTTGCTGCATCTGTTACTGTTACATCTGCAACGCCTTCTACTTTTGAAATCCCGAAATTCCAACCTAAATTGACACTTCTTGCATCAAAACCAGCAATATTCAACGTTGTAACTGCTTGACCAGCAGTTTGACCTGTGTAGCAGTAAATAAACACGGGCTTGTCTGCAGGAATACTTGATAAACCTTCGCTAATTGCAGGTCCCCAAGGCATGTTTACAGCGCCTTTGATATGACCTTTACCATAATCTTCAGCTGAACGAATATCCAAAATGGTCATATCCGTTGTGCCTGCTTTTACCATGTCTACAAAATCTTTTTCTGGAATTTTATAGATGTGCTCTGGCATGTTTTTAAAATAATCCGATACGAGCGCTGCCATATCAAGGGCTGCTTCTGTTGGTGCTTCAGTTGTTGCTTCTGTTACGGCTGCAGTAGTCGCTTCAGTTGTAGCAACATCCATCGTCGTACTTTCTTCTTTTTTACTACATGCTGATATTGAAAAAACTAATACGAGTGCTAGTACTAAACTTAACCACTTTTTATTCGTTTTCATATAATCCTCCATTGGAATTGAAATAGATCTTCATCACGATCCGTCTGATTCTCCTACTGGTGCTTCTTCAGTTGGTGCCGTTACACCTACTTTACTTGACCATTCAAGCCAAGCACCATCGTAAACTTTGAGATTGGTGTAGCCTGCTTCTTCTAAAAGTGCCACTGTTTGCGTTGCTCTAAATGAAGATTTACAATAGACGATGATTAAATCATCCTTTTGTATATCTGCATCTTTGTAAAACAATCCAAGATCTCGACTGGACATAAACGTGCCATCTTTGTATAAATTCTGAGTATGTGGATACAAAACAGCTCCTGGTATAAACCCTTCCGCATATTCTGCAGCAGAACGAACATCTAAAAGTACGGTTCCTTCTTTAGGTTCATTGGCAAGCGTTTGAACGTCTTCAAACGTCGCGACCATCTGTGTATTGAGAGCTTTAGCCACATATTGAGAAGGCGTCACTTGAGTTGCCTCAGCTGTTAACGGTGCTTTGGCTTTGACAAGTGCTGCTTCACCACCATTGATGACCATCACTTTTTCATGACCAAATACACGCATTGTCCACCAAATCCTCGATGCACTCACACCGCCGTTGTTATCATAAATAACCACTTTGCTATCCGGTGTAATGCCATTTTCCGACATGACTTTCTCAAACTGCGCTTGACTTGGCAACGTCATCGGTACTGGACTTTCAACGACAAGTGCTTCGGGGGAAATGCAAATTGCACCTTGTAGATGCCCTTTGTCATAGGCCTCTTTGCCCCTTGCGTCAATGACCACCCATTGATCGAGTGCGTCGACGATTGCCTCTGCTTCTACGACATTTTTCGTACCGGGGTATGTTGTATCAATGGCACATGACGTCAAAATTAACATCATGGTCAACATCAGAACAACAACCATGCTTTTCAAATGTCTGTTCGTCATTTTGACCTCCTAAACGAATTTGTGAGATTGCTCTGGAGTATCGTTAAAAATTAAACAAATTATAGCATAGCCTATAAATGTGTCCATCTACAGCTCCATTATAATTGAACCTTTCATGATTTTGCTATCGTATTTACTTATGTACTATTTCGTATTAGAATGACAGAATTTTAACACACTCTTTCTGCAGCGCTATACAAATTTCTTAATTTGATTTATGATGATAAAAAGTCGTGAGGTGTTTCAATCATGAAAACCGTCAAATTTCTCAATAAAATCAAAGACCATAACAAAAACCATGCAATAGATATCATGATAAATTGGCTATCATTTTCTCTTATACCCATTTATTTTGTCATTAACGGACTTTTCTTAATGGGATTTCCCGTAGTTCATTCAGACGAAATCTGGTTAAAAGGCATTGCTTGCGAAATGATTGGTCAAAAGAGCTTCGCCATCACAGAACCGTTTTTCGACCTTTATCCGAGAGTGATTCACCCGTTCAGATGGCTTTACAACCTCATCATCGGTTCTGGTCTCGTGATCTATGACCATGTTTTTATCGTGAGACTGGTGTCTCTTATCGCATCTGTTTTTGCACTCATCTTCTTTAAAAAAATTCTTGAAAAGTTGTTCAAATCTCCTTGGATGGTCCTAACCGGACTGCTTCTCATGGTGCTTGATATTCAGTTCATCTACGCCTCGCATCTAGGCAGACAAGAAATGCTCATTCTTCTCCTCATGCTGATCGGCAGTTACTATTTGATTTCACATGCCACTTCAGACGTGCGTTATCTGGCGCTCATCATCCTACTCTCCATGGGCATCCACCCCAATAGTTTTCTGATTGGACTGGGGTTTTCTGGTATTTTGTTTGGAAAATGGCTGTACGATCAAGAGTCTCTTGTACCACTGTTTAAACTGATTTTCTATACAAGTATTGGCGTTTTAGGATATTTACTCATCGGTTATCTCATGTCACCACATTTTCTGTCGGGCTACTTTCAATACGGTTCAGCTCTTGGTGTGGATGCACCGCTTGACGGACGGGTGACAGGATTCTTATGGTACTGGATCAAACTCTACCGTCAAATCGGTGGAACATATGATTTATTTGATATTCGTCACCAATTGATTTTACTCTTAGGATTGACAATTTACTGGTTTGTATTATACATCGTCTCCGTTTTCAACAAGATAAAAACGCGCGATTTTCGTGCATTTATACCGATGATTTGGGTCATATCCATTGCACTTGGTCTCTTTATCATCGGAAGATACAATCAAACCGCTGTGATTTTCATGATACCTTGGCTCATTTTAATGGCGCTGTTATGCCTTGAGATGATATTGGAACATCAAAAAAAGCCCTCTCGAATTACGAGGAGGACTTCAAAAATTATCTCAGTCAGCATAGGTGTCATGCTTGTAATCACGTGGGGCATCAACTCATATGGGAACTTTAAGTCGTACGAGCGACAACATTTTTATCAGAACACATACGCAGAGATGATCCATACGATTAACGAGTTCGTTCCAAATGACGCGGTGGTACTTGCCAATCTCAATACATTAGAGGCCTTTAACGCCCATCGTTTTTACGACTATCGCAATCTTGGGTATCTCGACTCACATGATGACTCATTTGAATCGTATATTGAAGACCGACACATTGAGTATATTTTGGTATCCGACGAAATGCACTACATCCATCGAACCTCACCAAAATGGGATTTTCTCTATGTGAACAATCGCTACTATGATGACATGATGGCATTTATTGAGCAACGGACCATCAAAGTTGCCGAGTTTGACAATCCAATTTACGCCATGAGAATCGCGCGATTTTCAGGCACCTACCCATGGAAGACGACCATCTATAAAGTACAATACTAACATTAAAAACCATAACGCATGACGCACTACATCACATCATAAGCTATCACACATCTAAAACGATATCTGATTACAAGCTATAGCGCATTACTAAATTCTCACCTGTTTCGCTTTTAAATACGAGCAGGTCATAGACCTTTTGAATATTTGCCTCTACTTCAGCAACGGTATCGCCAACGACGATAAAATACCCTGCGCGTTGTGAGGCATTTTCAATGGGTTCGATTGTATCGCCAATGTGGTAGTTATAACCTGCATCCAGCACAAATGGCAATGATTTCAACTTTTGTAGCGGTGTCATATTCACGATATTTCCAGAGCGGCAAAAGAATAACTGTGTATTAAAGGGTTTCAGAGAAGTCTGTGTTATTTTAGGGAATTTTACTTGTCGCTCATAACTCCCTAAGATATTTAACCTCAATACATCTACACCCGTAGCATATGGAATCGTCACATCTTCGTAAGCACCACCTAAACGACAGGCAATTTCATTGACCATAATGCCTTGATCGCCGATGAGAAATTGGAAATAAATCGGTCCATTTTCAATGCCAAAATGCACGCACAGCCGCTTAGTTAAATCCTCGATTTTTTCTCCATGTGTCGATTGATGCACAGAAGGATAGCGATGCGCTATACAAACACCTATTTTTTCATCGCTTGGAAATGTCACGCGATCTGTGACAGTTAAGACGTTCACGTGTCCACTTTCAACCCAACCACTCACCGTTATTTCGGTACTATCATAAAAATGTTCGACTAAGATTTCATCTGCACGCGAATGGCGAATGACGTCTCTAAACTTACTGCGAATCTCGTCTATAGTATCCACTTTAAAGATGCCCCTTTGACCTTGCGAATCAATGGGCTTAATCACATAAGGTGGCTTAATATGCATCAGCAAAGCGGAGTTAAACGTCTCCGATACAAATGCAAACGGCACGGTTGGTAGTTTAAATCGCGCCATTCTTTGTTTCATCTCTTTTTTATTGGTCACCCATAGAGCCGTTTCAGAATCTATAAATTTAGGCAAATTCAATTTTTCTGCAACTTGAGCAACAGTATACACAGGTTGATCCGTTCCAACTGTCATGATGCCGTCAATTTGAAGGTGTTTTGCTTGTTGATATACCTCCTCAGCACTAAAAGCATCTGCTAAAATACTTGCATCTGCCAATGATTTTCCCTCTGTCCATTCATTGTAATCAACGGCGATGACATAATGCCCTGCTTCTTTCATTTTCTTAATTGCATGTATTTGGCAACTTCCGGCCCCCACCATCATGATTCTTTTCATAAAAAGCCTCTCTTTTCGTACTCAGAACTGAATTAAGTCAAACTTCTATTTTTTTGTACATTATAGTTGTGCAAATTATAGTTTTATACATTATAGTTGTGCAAATTATAATTTAATACGTTATGGTTTTGTACTTGTATGTTTACTATCTTTTAGTCTATCTATTAGTCTTGCTTTTTGCGATTTAAAATTCCGTAATACCAAGTTAACTGAAGTCCAATCTTGACGCATTTTCTAAGCGTATAGCCTGACTTTCCATAAACACGCGCACGCCTTGTCACGGTAATATTCTCAATTTTTTGCGCAAACGGAATGAGTTCAGCACTTAAATAGACAAATTTCGGCATTTTCTTTGGAAGTCTTTCGTAAACCGACCTGTGGATAAAACGCATACTGCTCACCCGTTTTCCACCTAACTGTTGATAACGCCACTTGAAAAAAGCGCCTATAATCTTGGATCCCCACTCACGACTTGGACCATCACCATACGCTTCATAGATGCCAAAAGAGAGGTCAGCGCCTTCTTTTGCTTTTTGATAAAACGCCTCAATGGCTGAAAAATCATGCTGAAGATCATCGTCAATCGTCAGTGCATACTCTCCAGAACATTGGAGCAATCCCTGATATAGAGCCGCTTGTTGTCCAATATTTTCATTCATGGTAAACACTTTTACAAGCCTTGGAAATTCTAAAGCTAATTGATTTAAAGCTTCTTTTGTTCTGGGTGAAGGACTGCCGTCATCGACGAAAATCACTTCATAATCTTCATTTTCACTTAACTTATGCGTGACATGCTCGATTTCTTGAAGGATTAGCCTTAAAGAATCAGAACTATTGTAGACGGGAATGACGATGGATAATTTCATTTTATACCTCAATTTATGCCATTTCTAAATGATTGTGCTATACTTTAACTATCTAAGATTATCCTATTGAGATTTATATGATTCAAACTAATTAAGCTTATGCGATTACTTTAAGGAGGTTTACATGCGCCCATCCCAACCGTCTGACGATCACACCATCGATTGTTTTGGAGATATTTGTCCGATTCCCTTGATTAAACTCAAATCCGCTTTAGAGCATCTCGCTCCTGGAGAGTCTTTAAAAATGGTGGTCGATCATAGTTGTGTGATTGAATCCATCCACGAATACCTCGATCACACTTCTGTCAAATACGAAATCGAAGAAGTGATGAATGGCGTATGGGAAATTGTCGTTACGATTTAACAAAAATCCTTTTCACCATTTTCAACAAAATAGCGATAAACATCATCAACCGCTTTACTGCGGTTGTTTTTCTTTTGTGCAACGGTATAAATGGCATAGTCTAAACTAAAATTATTCACTTCAATGATTTTATATTTTTTCTCGTAAAGTTCTTTTTTTACTGCCATGTAAGGTAAAAAGCACACGCCCAAGCGGTTGTTAACGGATGATTTTGCTGCAGGTATCGAGTCGACTTTAAACATGATTTGCATCTGTTCTAAGGTCATCCCCACATGCTTAAGTTTGTGTTTAATAAAAGCTGAAATCGTCATGGATTCGTCATCCAGTAAGATCATCTCATAATTTTTAAGCTGCTGAACATCGATTACATTTGGGATATGAGATTCTCTATTGGCAACGAGTACGACGCGTTCTTTCCCGATATAAGAAAATTCCAATCGATCATCTGTTGGTTCTTCTGTGATAAAACAAAGATCCGTCAATCCGTTAATTAAATCGTTAATGGAATCGTTGGTCGATCGCGCATGCATCTCAAAATTATAATTGGGATGCTTTTTTTTGACCTTATAAAGAACACAAGGGAGCGAGTAATCCACAAGTGACAAATTTCCGTTAATCCGAACATTTTCAACGCTGTACTTGAGTGCCTCAAGCTCCTCTTTCATCTTGTCGTAGATGCGCGTCATCGTACCTGAGTACTTAAAAAGGATGCGTCCTGCTTCAGTAGGTTCGACGCCTTTATTGCTCCGATCGAGTAAAATAAACCCAAGTTCATCCTCTAACTTTTGAATATTTTGACTTAAAGCAGATTGGGAAATATGGCGATTATTGGCTACTTTTGAGATACTTTTCGTCTCGACAACTTCTCTAAAATACTCTAATGCAAGTAAATTCATAGTCCACCCCTATTGAAAATTTCTCTCATTCTTTTATTACTACTTTATCATGAAAATCAAATTTATTAAGTCTTTTTTTTCGTCATCGGTTTTTCTTATACTGCTTTTGAAACTGTTGTGAATAAGTTCACGAAAATAATGGTATCATTATGGTGTGAGATTGTTAAGAGTATAGCAAACTTTTAATTTAGGAGTGTGAAAAAATGGCTGAACAAAATACAACAGCAGCATCAAGACGCTCTTCAGTAAATCGAAAGCCTAAAAAAAATCAAATTCCGTTTGGATTTTTAACAGTTGCTTTTATCATTGTAGTTGCCATATTTCTCAATGTAAAAGCTTCTTCAACGGTATCTTTTTTCTGGATAACAGGTTCGATTTTCGGATTTATCCTACAAAAAGGCAGATTTTGCTTTACGGCTTCCATGCGAGATCCGTATTTAACCGGTAGTACGTCCATTACTCGGGCTGTCATCGTGGCATTTGCTGTGACAACGATTGGCTTTACTGCGATTAAGTATGGCTATGCAGTCGCTGATTTACCAGTTCCAGGCATGAGTTATGTAGTACCGATTAGCCCAGCTACTTTTATCGGGGCATTTATCTTCGGAATCGGGATGGTCATCGCTGGCGGTTGTGCCTCTGGAACATTGATGCGTGTTGGTGAAGGTTTTATCATGAATATGATTGCTTTCCTATTCTTTATCGTCGGCTCTTTATGGGGCGCACACGATTTTGGATGGTGGAAAGAAGTATTCATCTCAAAAGGACCAAGTGTATTTCTTCCAGATATTTTTGGATGGTTAGGTGCAGTTGTTCTTCAATTATTGGTTTTGTTAGCGCTCTATGTACTAGCTGAAAAATATGAAAAAAAACGTAGTGGTTCCCATTAATTAGTGGTTCACATTAAATGGATTGATGTGTATTTTAAAACTTTAAAAATTACTATTAAATAGACAATCAAAAGGTGAAAATCAAAAGAAACTGAAATGATCAAATAATTTAGGAGGATTTTATTATGAAAGAAGTTATGTTAGATTGCTATGGCGAAGCTTGTCCTGTTCCATTAGTAAAAACACAAAATAAAATGGCTGAACTTGAAGTAGGCGATGTATTAATCGTTCAAATCGATCACAGTTGTGCGATGAAAAATGTGCCTGAGTGGGCAAGAAAAGAAGGCTATAATGTTGAAGTAGAAGAAGTAGATGACGGAGAATGGGAAGTTATCATCGAAAAAAACAAATAGTCCTTTGAGTACAAACTTCACACCATAATTTGGAGGTGTAACACTTGGAAAAGAAAAAAGAAAAATTCTTTGACAAAATGAAGTCAAATGAATACTACATTAGATGGTTAAAAAATCCCTTTACCTACGTTACAGCCGCTGTTCTGTTAGCACTTTTTCAGATTGTCACGCTTGCAGTAACCAAAAATCCTTGGGGTGTTTCTGGCCCATTTGCAGTATGGGGTGCTTGGTTATTTGAAGCGGTTGGCGGTAGTGTTGATAAATGGTACTATTTTGCAAGCCCTGGTGCTCAAGCAACTTTAGATGGCGGATTGCTCAATCATCCAGACTCATGGAGAAACTTTGGTATCATCTTTGGCGCACTTGCAGCGACTCTACTGGCATCCGGTTTCAAACTCAAAAAAATCAAGTCTTATAAACAAGTGCTCGCAGCAGTCATTGGCGGCACTATGATGGGTTATGGCGCAAGACTTGCATTTGGTTGTAATATCGGCGCTTTATTCGGCGGAATTGCATCTTTATCACTTTCCGGTTGGGTTTTTGCAATTGGAATGTTTGCAGGTGCAGTTGTAGGGAGTAAGTTGTTAGTGAAATTCTTTATGTAAATGTGATGAGTTGATCATTTTAATAACAGATGATCAACTCTCCTCTTATTAAGGACATATTGAGAGAAATCAATCGATTCAACTGCTCATTTGATATGATTCAAATCGAGTTGATTCGCAGTTCCAATTTTATATTCTGATGGATGATAAGGAGTTTGTCATGTCGAGAGAAAAAATCATCGAAAACTACGATGTCGTGATTATTGGAGGAGGTCCAGCTGGTTTAAGTGCCGCTATTTACGCTGGTAGAGCGAGACTCAAAACACTCCTTTTAGAAAAGGCATTGGTGGGTGGTCTTGCCACATATACCAATGAAATAGCAAATTATCCAGGTTTCCCTGATGCACCAAAGGGTGAAGCCATTACGAATTTAATGAAAGAGCAAGCGAAAAACATGGGCGTTCAATTTAAACTTACAGCAGTTTCAAGTGTAACGCTTGAAGGCGAAGAAAAAGTTGTTGAAACCTTCAGAAATAAGTATCTTGCAAAAGTCGTGATCATTGCAACCGGTGGTCGACCAAGAACAACTGGCGCGGAACGCGAAGAGGAATTCTTATTTGATAAAGGCATTAGCTTCTGTGCAACTTGTGATGCTGCTTCAAATACAGATAAACACGTTGTTGTCATCGGTTCTGGCGATGCTGCCATTGAAGAAGGCATGTTCTTAACGAAATTTGCCCGACAAGTAACGGTATCGGTTATGCACGATGAAGGCATCATGGACTGTAACGAAATCGCAAAAGAAGCAGCGCTTGCAAATCCAAAGATGAAATTTATTTGGAACAGTGTCGTGAAGCGCTTTGAAGGCTCTGAACACCTTGAACGCGTGGTTCTACGAAACGTGAAAACTGATGAAGAAATCCCGGTAGACTGTGATAATTGTTTTGAGTTTATCGGCTATTTACCTAACACTGAACTCTTTGAAGAACAATTACCACTGACGCGTCACAAGTATATCACAGTCAACGAAAAGAAAGAGACATCCATTGAGGGCGTCTATGCAATTGGTGATGTAACCGATAAATGGCTCAAACAAATCGCAACAGCTGTTGGCGATGGCGCAATTGCCGGTACAGCTGCAGAAAGATTCATCGCTGAAAAGGAAATCTTTGACCATAAAATCATGCAAAGCGAAAAACCAGGTCTGATCTATGTTTACAATGCAATCGATGCTGCTTCAAGAGAATTTCTATCGACGATTGAATCGATTGAAACGGAAAAAGCAGGCACTATCGCAGTCAATCGCATTGATATCTATAAATCCAATGGACTTGCCGTTAAATTAGATGTCGCTCAAACACCTGCTATCGTCATCACACATGGTGGGAAAATTACAGATAAACTCTATGATTTAGATGCAGCGCTGATAAAAAGCAAGTTGTAAAAAACAAATGATAAAAAGTATGCTATAAAATCGAAAAGGTGTTATGCCCTATTTATCAAATACGGGGCATAACACCTTTTTATTTGTGGAATTTGCATCATGACTACTTTACGTGTGTAAGCTGAATTCAGTTTAGTTCACCTTTTCCTTGAACCAACCTTTTGTCGAATTTGCGATTTTTACTAGGATAAGTATCACTGGAACTTCCACTAATACACCCACAATAGTGGCAAGTGCAACAGGACTATTCGATCCAAAGAGTGAAATCGCAACAGCCACTGCTAATTCAAAGAAATTTGAAGCGCCAATCATTCCAGCGGGCGCGGCAATATCATGGGGCAGTTTCAGCAATCGACTTGCAATATAGGCAATGAAAAAAATCAAGAACGTCTGAAGTGTCAGTGGGATCGCAATCAGTAAGATATGAAGTGGATTCTCGATAATGACATTGCCTTGGAATGAAAATATAATGATCAACGTCAGTAATAATCCTGCGATCGTAATATGTTTAAATTTTGGTATAAACGTATTTTGAAAATAATCCAGTCCTCTATTTTTCGTGATGACATTTCGAGTGACGACACCTGCACTGAGTGGTACCACCACAAAGAGTACAACTGATAGTATCAGCGTATCCCAAGGAATAGATACCCCACCGACACCTAACAGGAATGCTACAATCGGTGTAAATGCCACTAAAATAATGAGATCATTGGTTGCTACTTGAACCACTGTATAGGCAGGATTGCCTTTTGTAAGATGACTCCAAACAAAAACCATCGCCGTACAAGGTGCAGCACCAAGCAATATAGCGCCTGCTAAATAATCTTTCGCCAAGTCAGCAGGAATCCACGCTTTAAATACCATATAAAAGAAGAAATAAGCAATTCCAAACATTGTAAACGGCTTAATGAGCCAGTTGGTGATCCACGTTACGTAGAGTCCTTTTGGATTCTTCCCTACGTTTTTGACACTATGAAAATCCACTTTAAGCATCATCGGATAGATCATCAGCCATATGAGAATCGCGATGGGAATTGACACTTTTGCATACTCAAATTTTCCTAAAAATTCTGGAACTTCTGGCAAATACTTGCCTATAAAAATTCCAATCGCCATACAAAGTACAACCCATACCGTCAGATATTTTTCGAAAAAACTAATGCCTTGCATTTTTTCTTTTGTCATCACTGTCCTCCACTTATTGAGATGCATCAGCAGCATCCTGAATTTAGACATGCACACTTAGCTGCTTTTTTCTTCTTACTAGAATAAAACATTTCTAGATTTTCAGGTAATACATATTGCTCATGAGTTTTACAAAGTTGTACAACTTCACGATTAAATATCACACTGAAGATTCCTTCCAGAATCATTGATATAGGGGGTTCTGTGAAAAATTTTCCATCATATTTAAAAACTCGGCAAGACGTTTCTTGACCGCTTATTGAACTGCAATCTGTACACAGATTCTCTTGTATTGCACCTAAAATGTCCATCCCGTTTACTCGAATTGTCGGTGAACTTTCAAATCGATAAAATTCCGCTAATTCTTTTGTGTCAACATTCACTTTATTAACGATAACTTTGTAATTCAAGCATTTAGAAACTGGTTCAAAAATATGGATGGCTTGATCTAAATGCGTCTCAGTTTCTTGACATCGATCACATGTATTTAAATCGAGATACAAGAAATCAATCGTAACAATTTTTTCCAGATTTGGTTCAATGGTTGCTATCATCACAGTCCTCCAATTTTCTTATTCACTTTTTTTGAGTTCTTCCTTTTTGGTTGCATCTATTGCATTTTCTTTGTTGTCTATCTTTGTACTTTTATAAAACTGATGTCCACCTGATAAGTTGTACACGGTTTTAAAGCCATGATGGATCAAAATATTTTGAGCTGCATTGCCCGTAACACCTTTATTACAATATGTCACAGTGGCTTTTTCAGGATCCAGATTTTTAAGTGCTTCTCTGATCTTTGCATGGGGAATATTCACAGCCCCTTCCACATGCCCTTTCTTGTCGTAATCCTCCTGGCTTCTAGCGTCAATGATTTGTAGTTCCTTCTCACTGTGTCTCACTTCGTTTGAAGTGATGATGGGACGACCATGGTTTAAAGCGTTATCTAAAATCATCCCAGTATAATGTACGGGATCTTTCGTTGTAGAAAATGGAGGTGCATACGCTAGATCCAAATGAAAGAGTTCATCCACCTTTGCTTTATACGTTATAAGCGTTGCAAATACGTCTATTCGCTTATCTACACCCGTTGTTCCTATAATTTGTACTCCTAATAACCTCTGTGTTTTGCGATCTGCAATGGCTTTAATCACCATCTCTTCGCCTTGAAAGTAACTTGGTTTATCTGGTTTAATATTGTGGGAAATTTCAATGTTAAAGCCTTCATCTAAAGCCTCTTTTTCTGACAGACCTGTTGAAGCTATTGTCAAATCAAACAGCTTAAAAATCCCCGTACTTAGATTTCCTTGATAGCGTAAAGGACCGCCAGTCAATGCATCACCTGCAATTCTACCTGTTTTATTCGCAGTTGAACCCAGCGGTCGATAGACTGGTTTACCTGTAATAGCTGAAAACGTCTCAATACAATCTCCACATGCGTAAACACCTTCAACACTGGTTTGCATCTGTGCATCCACTTTGATGGCGCCAGTTTTTCCAAGTTCAACTCCAATGCTACTTGCAAGTGTCGTATTGGGCCTCACACCAGTGGCTAAGATCACCATATCCGCCTTTAATCTGTCACCACTTGCAAGAATTACTTCATTTTCAGCAATTTGACTGATTCCTGTGTTTTTAATGAGATTAATACCTTTTTTGAGTAAGATATTTTCAAGTAAATCTGCCATGTCCTGATCTAAATTAGGGGTAATTTTGTTTGCCACCTCAACGATGGTTGTCTTAATGTTTTGATGCATCAAGTTTTCTAAAACTTCAAATCCAATAAACCCAGTTCCAGCGATGACAGCATGTTGGGGGTGTTTTTTATCGATGAAGGTCTTAATTGCAACGGCATTTTGAACATTTCTAAGGAAAAATACATGTTCTAAGTCAATACCTTCTATTTTAGGAATAAATGGCGTTGCACCTGTTGCAATGACCAATTTATCATAAGAATCTCGAATCATTTCGCCTGTAACGAGATTTTTAATCTCTAAAGTTTTAGAATCTGGCTGGATGTTGACAACTTCATGTTCAGTTTTTACGTCAATATCGTACTTTGATTTGAAAAATTTGGCATCTCGTGGTGTCAATTCTTCTAGATTTGGGATTTTGCCCCCTATATAGTACGGAAGCCCACAGCCTGAATAGGAAATGTCTCGATCTCTTTCATAGATGACGATCTCAGCATGATCATCATTTCTTCTTGCTTTTGCTGCTGCTGAAGTGCCTGCAGCCACCGCGCCAATCACAACAATTCTCATAAAACCTCCCGTTCACAAGCACATTGTACTTGATGTGTATATTTTTTTGTAAGAATCTCATTTAATATTTCTAGTGCGTCTTTTGAACCCGTTTCTGATAGTGAATAATAGGACCACTTCTTGTCTTTTCTCACCTGCACAACGCCACTTTCGATAAGTAATTTCATATGATGCGAAAGTGTTGACTGTCCAATGGGCAATTCATCCTGTAATGTACATGCACATTTTTCGCCACTTTGAAGCAATTCGAGGATTCTTAGCCTGTTTTCGTCACAAAAAGCTTTAAAGATTTTTGCGTTCTTTTCATATGTCGTTGACATCATTGTTCTCCTCACATCGACGTTTATCGATTTAAGTTTGTTGATTTAAGCTTATCAGTCATATCGATAAATGTCAATATGTGATTTTTATAGTTACAATCTGCAAAGTTTATACTACAAATCTGCAAATTTCATAATTGACATTATTCACTTACAAGCGTAAACTAATCATATTCCCATATGCGAATATGTGTATTTGATAATTTGTACGAGGAGACTCCATATGAATCAATTAACCAGTATAAATCAACTAACCAATATCTTTAAACTGCTATCTGATGAATCAAGACTTAGAATGATGGTTCTGCTATACCAACAAGATTTGTGCGTTTGCGAAATATGTGGCGTTTTAAATATGCCTCAATCTAGAGTATCGAAGAATCTTTCAAAATTAAGAGATTTAAATTTAGTCACGGATGAGCGAAGAGAAAAATTTGTCTTTTATTCCCTAAAAAAAGAACATGTTCTGTTGATTCAAGCGCTTCAGCCTATTATAGAACATCTTGACATATATCCTCAGCTTAAAATGGACTCAGAACGGCTTGTTCATAAAGACACCTATTCGAGTCTGTGCAATATTACTTTTGAAACTCAATAAAGGAGATGTAAATTATGTTTATTTTCACATGGCTCAATACGCAGTTACTTAAAATGCAGTGGTTATCTGACCTCGTAAATTATCTTGTTGAAGATATTTTAGGCCTTGATACAGGTGAACGACTTGGCGGTAGCATCCACTTTTTTATTTATGATGTCATCAAGATATTCATTTTACTTTCTGTACTTATTTTTACCATTTCCTACGTTCAAAGTTTTTTCCCACCTGAGCGAACAAGAAAAATTCTAGGAAGATTTAACGGCATCAGTGCCAATATTCTCGGGGCACTACTTGGTACCATTACCCCATTTTGCTCCTGTTCATCCATCCCACTTTTTATTGGATTTACAAGCGCGGGGCTGCCTATTGGTGTCACATTTTCATTTTTAATTTCTTCACCACTGGTTGATTTGGCCTCAGTGTTACTGTTAGCTAGTATTTTCAACTGGAAAATTGCTTTTGCATATGTTGTTGTGGGCCTCATCCTAGCTGTTATTGGGGGGTCGCTGATCAGCAAATTAAAACTTGAAAAATATGTTGAACCTTTTGTCTTTGGCAACAAACTCATGGAAATCGAACAAGATCAATTAACGGTCAAAGATCGCATGCAGTATTCTAAGGAACAAGTGCTTGAGATTATCAGAAAGGTTTGGCTCTATATTTTAATCGGTGTGGGGATTGGCGCAGCAATTCATAACTGGATCCCGGAGTCTGTGATATCGGCAGTCCTCGGACAAGATAAATGGTACTCTGTGCTTTTAGCGACACTTGTTGGCGTTCCCATGTATGCTGACATCTTTGGAACACTTCCAATTGCTGAAGCACTTGTACTAAAAGGCGTCGGAATCGGGACAGCACTCTCATTTATGATGGCTGTTACGGCACTCTCTCTTCCATCGATGATATTACTCAAAAAAGTCGTAAAAACTAGACTACTTGTGATATTCGCTGGGATTGTAACCATAGGAATTCTCATTATAGGTTATACGTTCAATGCGTTTGGATATTTGCTTTTGTAAGGTAGACATGTATTTCATATCTATATATAGACAAACATGTAAATCTATTTAATAAAGAAGGTGAAAACATGAACATTGGCTTATATGCTGTAACTCTTTTGCTACTTTTGATATCCTACTACAAAGATCAAAAGAAAACAAAAATGGCGTTAAAGAAAGCTTTTAAAGCATTTGAAAATATTCTCCCAGAATTTTTGGTGGTGATCCTATTCGTGGGAATATTAATCGCTGTCATCAATCCAGAGGTTATTTCTACAATCATTGGTTCAGATTCAGGTTGGTTCGGCGTTATTTTGGCATCTATCGTTGGCTCTATTACGCTTATTCCTGGATTTGTTGCCTTTCCTACAGCAGCGATGCTCCTTGATAGTGGTGCTGGCTATATGCAAATTGGCGCATTTATTTCAACACTTATGATGGTAGGGATTATTACCCTTCCAGTTGAGATTAAATATTTTGGCAAAAAAATTTCATACCTTCGAAATACTTTAGCTTTTATGTTTTCTTTCTTAGTTGCAGGGATTATTGGATGGGTGGTAACAGCGCTATGAAAAATACGATAAAAAAATACAAAACTTTTCTGATTGTACTTTGTGGGCTTTTTATCCTGACTTTGTTCAACTCTAAACTTGGATTGAAAGCAATGAACGTTACACTCTATTCGTTTAAAGAAATGATGATGGTCATTCCACCGATCTTCCTTTTACTGGGTTTACTGGATGTGTGGGTTCCAAAAGAAACCATGGTAAAATATATGGGAGAAAAATCGGGATTTAAAGGCATTTTGCTTTCAATCTTTATAGGATCTGCTGCAGCAGGTCCCTTGTACGGGGCATTTCCTGTGGCCGCTGTATTTATGAAAAAAGGAGTTTCATTTAAAAACATCCTGATTTTTATTGGTGCATGGTCGACGACCAAAATACCTATGTTTTTATTTGAACTGACTTCTTTAGGTGCTCCATTTGCCGTCACAAGACTGCTCATCGATATACCAGGAATTATCATCATTGCTTATGTGCTGTCAATGATCATCCCTTCAAGCGAAGTTAAGAAGATCTATGAAAAAGCTGAGGCAATTGAATAAATTAAAGAATGATTTTTTTTAGGAGGTTTTAACCATGATTATCAAAGTATTAGGCACTGGTTGTGCAAACTGTAAAAAACTTGAGGCGCATACACGTGAAGCGGTAAAAGAACTTGGTATTGATGCCACAGTTGAGAAAGTCGAAGATGTTCAAGGCATTATCGCATATGGCGTCATGAAGACGCCTGCGCTCGTTGTGGATGAAAAAGTGAAATCAATGGGCCGCGTGTTATCTGTAGAAGACGTGAAACAACTTCTTAAGTAAAAATGAAATGAAAAAAAGTGAGGCGCATCCCTTTGATTAAAAGGTTGTACCTCACTTTTTTATTGTCATGATTGTCACGATTTTCATGATTTATGTACAACTCAATGTAGATGGTCCATTATATCCGAATGATGCGATCTCCAACTTTTTGTGCTTCTTCTTCATCATGCGTTACGAATAAGATACTCAGTTGATGTTCTCGTTGTATTGTTTTTATGAGCAATTGGAGCTTTGTTCTTAAAGTACCGTCGAGACTGCCAAAAGGTTCGTCCATCAAGAGTATTTTCGAGCGACAAAGCAATGCCCTTGCAATTCCTACGCGCTGCTTCATGCCGCCTGAAAGTTCATGTGGATATTTGTCTTTGTGCTCAAAGAGCTCCACTTCCTTTAAAATGGCATGTACCTTTTGAAGGTCATGTTTTCGCTGAACCACCTTTAAATTGCCTTCAACTGTTTTCCAAGGCAAGAGACTCTCAAACTCTTGAAATACAAATGGAAATGGGATGTCAATTGCGTCAAAGACCTCATTTGAGTAAAGAATTTTACCCTTATAGTCATCATCAAGCTGTGCAATCAGATTGAGAAGCGTACTCTTTCCAGCGCCAGATCCCCCCATAATCACCACAATCTCATTTTCAAACACCTCAAGATTGAGCTGGTCAAAGATTCGCTTATCTCCAAATTGTTTGGAGACATTTTCAAGTTTAATTAGACTTTTCAAGTTTTGCCTCCCGCTTTAGTCTCTTAAATAACACCTCTTCTACCGCAATTCCACAGATTGCAATCGCAAACAGACCCGCAAACATTCCAGCAGTATCCATATACATCCTGCGTTCATAAATTAACCAGCCAAGTCCTGAATGTGTACCAATCATCCCAAAGATCATCTCAACACTTAAAAGTGCTCTCCATCCACGACTCCAAGCCACTTCAAGACCTGCGAGAATGTCTGGGCGCATTCCCTGTAAATAGATAGAGCCTATTTGCCGATACCACGGGATTTTAAAGCTTCGAATCATTCGATGATATCGACTGTGGATGCGTTCTTCAGATATAATGCAATGCGTCCAAAGTGGCCAAAGCATTGCATGAATCATAATAAAAAGCATGGCTTTGAAACTCAGTCCCAGCCAAAGAATCACCACTGGCAATAAGGCAATACCCGGAATCGGACTGAGTACAGTTGATAAAAATCGAATATTTATTTTTAGATAATTCGACCATTTGCCCATTAAAACAAACATCAATGCAACGACTAAACTCATCAGCATAGAGACGAACACAATCCCCATACTATAGAGTGCTTTTTCAATTAATTGTTCTTGTATCATCAATACATACAATTTCTGTACAATGGTCAACAAGCTCGGGAACAGTGCTTTTGGATAAAGTTCTAACCAATAGATACTTTGCCAAATACCTGCACATATCCCGATAAAACTCGTGATGATCCAAATACGAGATGCCTTACTTTTTCCAGAAAAGATCTTTTTCATCATAATTGGTTTTTAGGTCTCCAGTTTTTAGCATAAAATCGATAAAGGTTTGAACGCCATGTACTTCTGTAGAAAAGGCCATTTGACCTGATTCTAGATAACGTTCTAAGTCGTCTGATGGATATTCATATGCTTTAGCCAAAATCGCAAGCGTCTCATCGGGATGATCTTCCATAAACTGAACGGATAACTCCAGTGCCCGAACAACCGATTGATACACGAGGTCATTTTGTGTGAATCGCTCTGGGCAAATTGCGACAATAAATGTAAAGTCATCGCCAAAGGCTTCTTGACCGGTTAAAACTTCTCTTGCGCCATCGATCACGAGTTCACTTTGTATAAACGGCGGTGTGGTGAAATGCAAAATAGATTCATCGCCAGATACAAAAGATGTCACGCCATCAGGATGTGACAATGCCAGTAGTTGATTGTCAAAAGCCTTTGCATTGCCTAATTGTTTTTCTGCTGCCATCTGCAGCAATATATGCTGAATACTTCCCGGTTGTGGAAGGATGATGCGGTGTGATTGTGTAAGATCTGCAAGCGACTGTACTTTTGGGTCTTTTGTGATGAGTGACACACGACTCTCAGAGATGCCACACATAATTTTCCAGTCCATACCGTTTTCTGCTCCCAAAAGAAATGGGGGAATGCCAACAAATCCAATATCCAAATCACCTGACAGCATAGATTCTCTGATAGCAGCTGTGTTTCCAAGCTGTTTCCACTCAATTGAAACCTCTTTTAATCCACTGTCTTGAAGGGCACTTTCTAAAAAAGCTTTTTCCTTCATAATTTGAAGAGGTGCATATGCCAGTCCAAATTGTTCTGCTAAAATTATTTTTTCAGGCTGCTGGGTATCTTTTTGAACGTTCGAAACACTTTGTGATTGACAGCCATTCAAACTGACCATCAGTCCACAAAGTAACATGATCAAAATACGCTTCTTCATTTAACGGACTCCTATTCGTTATTTTCTTATTATATTATATCGCATATCCTTTTATTTGTCCTAGGTCGTCGCCGTTTAACTTGAATTGTCTTGATTGATCAGCATATATCCTTGTTGTTCGTCTTTCATCCTTGTTGATTGTCTTTCATCCTTGTTGATTGTCATTTGCTTTAGAATAAACGAAAAAAGTGTATCTTCGCCCCCTAATGAGCAAAAATACACTTTTTGATTTACATGATTTTCAGTTTAAAAAAGCCAAAGACAAAGGCCACATACACATATCCATACTATTGAAAAACCAACAATTGGAAGGATGATTCGCTTTACCGACTTCCAGATGAGTTGATGTTGATCGTCGAACAAATTGCCGTTATAGCGCTGTACAAAGATCGAGATAAATATCAATGTTGATATGACAATAATAGCTATCGCCAACTGATTGATCTGTATGCCACCATAGGCAAGACCTCCACATAAAAGAAGTAATCCGGCATTAAAATAGTAGCCTAACGCGGTAAATTTCGCCATGCTATGAACATCGACATAGCCTTTCATTTCAATCGTTAAAACGTGATAACCTGGTAATAAAAAATACCATTTGAATACCTGAACAGCTAAGCCCATGAATAGCATAAGACCACTTAACATTAACAATATGCTCATTTTGACCTCCCTGTGCTGTTTGAATTCTTTTGTGTCATAACCACGTTATACGCCTCAAGTATTAAAAAAGTATTAATTGTCGCTTAAAATTTTAAGAGTTCGACCTTCTGCCAATTGCGTTGCTTAATTATATCGACTCATTCATATCAGCTCTTTTATATCTACTCATTTTAGTCTTCTAATTTTTCTGAACACATTCTCAACTGAATGTTCAAATTACCATTGCGACATCTCAAGTCGTCAATAAATGCCTTGGTGCTTTTACTTGGCAATAGTTCCACTTCATAATAGAGCTGAAACAGACTTCCCAGCGAGGCTGTTTTAATGCGTTTAAGCTCATGTCGACTTGTATATTGCTCAAAGATATCTTCAAGTGCATGTTCATAATCTACATCCTCAGGAATGGTAATGGATAAAATTTTACAGTCGGTTTCTTTTGTACGAAATCTCGTTTGATAAAGGATGAACATCACAAGGCATAATATCAGTGTGAACACCACTGCATACGCATAGGCATTGGCACCTGCTGCAAGGCCTGCTGCCATTGCAAATAAAACATAAGCAATATCTTTTGGTTCGCCAGGTGCGCTTCTAAATCGAATGATGGAAAATGCGCCTGCTAAACTAAATGCCCTAGCAACATCGCTTCCAATCAACAAAATAATAATGGCAACAACTGCTGGAAGCATGATCATGGTTAGTCCAAAATTTTGAGAATAAGCGCCTTTTTCTGACGTTTTTCGATACGTAAAGCTGATAACACCTCCGCAAAGAAAGGCCATGGCCATTGTCATAATGACCTGAATTAAAGTAAGCGAACTACTCGTTGTGGTTGCAAATAATGATTCAAACATATACTTTTATCTCCTTTTTTATACAAGTTTCAAATTCTTTTCCATATTTCGAAAAACTTGTGGCATATATTTTTTGTTCAGAAAAGGCCTTTACTAGCCAAAGTGGAAAGGACTCCTGTGCTTTCACTTCCATGAGCCAACTGTCTTCTGGTAATAAAAGTTCTCCATTTTGTCCAAGCTCCAAATCAACGCCTATACGACGCGTGCGAATATTGTGATCAAATGTGATTCTCAACTGATCCGCGGATAGAGCCACTCGGTCATATGCGATGAATACCGCTGGTCGTAAATCATATTGTGTGAGAAAGTACTGAAGTTCTTTAAGCACTTGGAAATTATGATAAGGTTTAGGCGGTGGCATTTGCTTTGTTTCAATAAAGCGATACGCTTCTTCCAAAGTCAGAGCACATCTACGTTTGTTCCCTTGTCCCTTATACTTCTTTTTAATCTCCAAATACACTTTTGACTGAAGTGTCGGCTGCCCATATGCACGTAACCTTAATTTTTCTTTATAGACAGGTTTCTCAATGGATTTTGAAATCAATTGATGATCCACTGTATCATAGTAGATGTTGGAAATGGTATAGCATGCATTTTCCTGACTGTTCTGATCGGACGTCATATGCTGTTTGAGAACGGTCATGATGGCTTCATATTGTCTCTGTGTGAGCAGGTATTTTTTTTCAATACGATTAAATACTTCATTGCTTGTCTGTTTGATTGTATTCATGATTGTCACCTCCAAAATGTTTTGCGTCCTGTGTTAGTTTTAGTATAGAATTCATCCCTTTAACGAACCTTAAAAAGAAAAAAAACTTTTTTAAGGTTCATTAAAGCGTTCTTTGGTATACTTAGGATAACTATATAAGCGTTCATTTGATTATGAGGATTCAGGAGGTATTCATGCGCATCCTTTTAGTGGAAGACGAAATGCATTTGGCCGAAGCCATTGCTCAGATATTAAAGAAACAAAATTATACGGTAGACATGGTTCACGATGGAGAAAGTGGATTCGATTATGGATTAAGCGATATCTACGATCTCATTTTACTCGATATCATGCTTCCCAAAATGAATGGACTTGAAGTCCTTAAACAATGGCGAAATGAAGGACTTTCGACGCCTGTCCTTCTCTTAACTGCGAAAAGTGAAATCAGCGATCGCGTCAAAGGTCTCGACACAGGTGCAGATGATTATCTGCCGAAGCCCTTTGCAACAGAAGAGTTGCTGGCGCGTATTCGAGCACTGTCTCGTAGAAAGGGTGAAGTGATTTCCTCCGATGCGCTGATCTATGGAGATATTTCACTCTCCACTCCGACGCTTTTATTAAGTAAGGAAGACCGAGAGATTAAGCTCACTTTAAAAGAATGTGAACTCATCGAATTCTTAATTTTAAGAAAAGGCATGATTGCTTCAAAAGAGTTGATCATTGAAAAACTCTGGGGTTACGATTCAGAAGCTGAAGACAACAATGTCGAAGTCTATATCAGTTTTTTAAGGAAGAAACTCAATTATTTGAAATCAAATGTCAGTATCGCAACGACGCGAGGTGTCGGGTATGCATTGGAGGTCAATCATGTTTCGCAAACTTAGAAATCATTTTTTAATCCTCAATCTAAGCATTATTACCGTGCTCATGCTGATTGCTTTTGTCACGATCTATATTGTCACAGCAAATGACGTTCATCAGTCCATTACGCGGGAACTCTATCGTATAGCAGATTTCAGTAAACACGATAAGCCCATTTCACCACAGAATACTTCACTTTTAATTCCATCTGTGTCAGTTCCAAATGAATCTCAGCAAAATAAATACGGTGACAACGATGAGAATCACGAAGAGAATCAAGAGATTTTTGGTGAACGAATGTCTGCATTTCTCATAAGAACCGATCAAGACCTCACTCTCATTAACTGGGTGACCTTTTTTAAAACAGATGATGATTTTTTAGAAAAAGCACTTCAAACAGCCATTTCTCAAGATGATGAACGAGGAGCATTTTCGCTCGACGATAGCGAATGGGCTTTTATCAAACAGGCGGACTCTTTTGGTTATACCTTTGCATTTGTGGACATGACCACTCAAAAAGAAGTGCTCGATAGACTCATCCTGACTTTTATTGTGGTCTCCATCGTCATGATGGCCGTTATATTCTTTATCAGCCGATTCTTAACGGAAAAAGCCATTCAGCCGATTCAGGAAGCGTTTGAAAAACAAAAACAATTCATCTCAGATGCCTCTCATGAACTTAAGACACCACTTGCAGTTATTGGAACCAATGTAGATGTTCTGTTGGCTTCAGAAGATAATCATGAGAACAAGTGGCTGAAATACATCCAAACAGAAGTGGTTCGAATGGGGCAACTTACCAATGATCTGCTCTATCTGACGCAGCTCGAAAACGCCGAAGATCATCAACTGTTAAAATCAGAGTTTGATTTGAGTCAAATTGTTGAACAAATCCTGTTAGGCATCGAAGTCGTTGCCTTTGAAAAACATATTGAGCTGACCTACGATGTACTTCCAGAGGCGCGTGTTTATGGAAATCCAGAACAACTATCGCAAGTGATCATCATTTTACTCGATAACGCGCTGAAGTATACCCCTGAAAAAGGTCAAATTCAATTGCATCTCAGTCAGACTCAACACCATTATGCACTCTCGATTCGAAATACAGGGCCTGGCATTCAACCAGATGAAATTGACAAAATTTTTGATCGCTTCTATCGCGTCGATAAAGTGCGGTCTCGCGACCACGGCAGCTATGGATTGGGATTATCCATTGCAAAATCCATCATCGAAAAACACGGAGGTAAAATCTCCTGTACAAGTCAAGTCAATGAATGGACGACTTTTACATTTAAGCTTAAATCCCTGAACAAACAGTAAATACCCTCACACTCATTCACACAAAATAAAAGGAGTGACCTTCACATCGAAAAGTACAGCTCGTACTTTCTAAATGGGAAGTCACTCCTTATTTATTTTACTAATTTTACTTATTTACATAATTATTTGATGAATCTGCTGTTTTAGTTATTACTTACTATCTTTTTCGATACGACTAAAGGGCTTCAAATATTTCAGCAGCTACTGACATAGAGACATCTTCTGTTAATTCTATCGCACCTCTATCGCACGCTGCAGCATGCTTTGGATTAATCGGTAATTTTGCCAATACTTTGATGTTGTGTTCATTGGCAATCTCTTCTATATTACTCTTTCCAAAAATCGTATGTTCTTGATCGCAATCAGGGCATTTGAAATACGACATATTTTCGACCATTCCTAAAACAGGAACGTTGAGCATTCTCGCCATTTTTACCGCTTTTGCCACAATCATAGAAACCAAATCTTGAGGCGTTGTCACGATTACCAAACCATCAATCGGTAGGTTTTGACATACTGTCAACGCAACATCACCTGTTCCAGGCGGCATGTCCACAAACATATAATCCACATCGCCCCAAATAACATCTGTCCAGAACTGTTTAACCGCGCCACCGATCATCGGTCCACGCCAAACTACTGGATCAGTCTCATTGGCAAGCAATAAGTTAATCGACATCATTTTAATGCCCGTTTTAGTCGTTACTGGGAAAATTCCAAGTTCATTTGAAGTGGCTTTTTCTGTAAGTCCAAATGCTTTTGGCATCGATGGACCCGTGATATCTGCATCTAAAATCGCCGTTTCATGTCCTCTTCTATTCATTTCTACAGCAAGTAGTGACGTCACAAGCGATTTACCTACGCCGCCTTTGCCACTCACAACGCCGATGACTTTCTTAACACGGCTTAATTCATGTGGTTTTTCAGTCATTACTTGACTGCTTTTTCTGTCTCCACATGATGATGATCCACAAGAACTACAATTTGAATTACAAGACTCACTCATTGATATCCTCCTCAATTTCAATCAATCCTTTTTTTCTTTTGCATTTTGGACAAGCGCCAGCTTCAGAAAATGCACTACATAATCTAAAGTCTCCGCCTTCTATTTTAATATTTCTACCTAATACTAATGCCTGTGCTAACTTTTTACGTGCATCTCCATAAATTCTTTGAACCGTCGTACGAGCAATTCCCATCTGTTCTGCGCACGTTTCTTGCATCAGACCTTCAAAGTCAATCAAACGAATCGTTTCGTATTCCTCAACGGACATGATGATTTCTTCTCCTGTTTCTTCAGTCTGAGCGTCTCCTAGTGGCCCAAAACTACAGACATTGGGCATTTCACATACTCTTCTCCACTTTCTCGGTCGTGGCATAGTTTACCTCACTTCATTATAGGTTACAACACTACACCCATAAGTATAACGCATTTAGAACATATGTCAATTAACAAAAAGTTCATGAACCGTGTTCATTTTAATGAAAAAAACTGTTTATCCTCATTCTTTCGGTGTATAAATCATTATATAAATAAAAATAAATATTAAAGGAGTCTCGGCATCATGTCTATAGAAACGATTCATCAAAATTTTAAGAATGCTCTGATGCAACACGACCGAGGACTTGCAGTCCAAATTGCAATAGAAGCACTCCGCTCAGGTGCTCTGGACATACGCTCTCTTTATGAAGAGGTGCTAGCACCCAGCCTGAATCAAATTGCGAGTAATAACCACGAGCAAGAAGTTCCCATCTGGGAAGAACACGTACAAAGCAACATCGTTAGAACTGTTTTAGAAAATGCATTTCCTTATGTGCTAAAAGAAAGTGCCTCCACGTCTTCAATGAAAGCACTTATTTTTTGTGTAGAAGAAGAATATCACGAAATAGGCGCTCGTATGACCACTGATTTTCTCACCATTCTCGGATTCGATGCGACATTTATTGGTGCAAATACGCCAACGCAAGAAATTGTGCGCGCAATAAAATTTTATCAACCTGTACTCATCGGATGTAGCCTTACGAATTATTATCATTTAACCAAACTTCACAAGCTCATAGATCGCCTTAAAACGGAATTACCTGACCAACACTTTAAAGTCTTAGTGGGGGGCTATGCGGTATTCCACACTTCAAATGTCAAAGATTTGATTCAGGCAGACTACTATGCCCACACATTTGAAGATTTATTGCCTATAAAGGATGCACTATTGCCTATCAAGGATGATTTATCGCCTATAAAGGACGATTTAGCACCTATAAAGGATGCACTATCGCCTATCAAGGAGGATTTACTATGAGATTATCATTTAAAATCGCCTTGAGATTTCTCTCATCCAGTAAAGGTCAGACATTGCTTATTGCACTGGGGATCGCCATCGGGGTCTCAGTTCAGATCTTCATTGGGTCCTTAATTGAAGGACTACAAATTAGTTTGTTGGATACAACCATTGGAAATGCTTCTCATATCACAGTAAATGCCGCTGAGAAAAACACACCTGTTGATGATTATCAAACGATTGCCTCTAAAGTAGAAGCCTCGTATCCTGAAGTTACCTACCTCTCGCCAACAATCACACAAGGGGCTTTTATTCAAATAGACGACAAGACCAATTCCATCGTCTTTAGAGGATTTAACCTTTCACAGGCAGAAAACATCTACGAATTTTCTGAGGCTTTATTAGAAGGTGGGCGATTGCCAAATGTAACTCCAGAAGGCGAGATCAGTGAGGTTGCCATCGGATATAAAATTGCTGAAGATTTTGGACTCAGCATTGGCGATACCTTACAGATGATTACACCAAAAGGGCAAATTTCAGAAGCGGTCATTACCGGTTTATTAGATCTAAAAGTCGCTGCAATCAATCAATCTTGGGTTATCGGAACCTTAGAAAGTGCAGCAGCGCTCTTTGAGCTTCAAGATACACAAGTAACCAGTATCGAGATGCAAATCGAAGAGCCATTTGATGCGGACTTACTATCTGAAAAAATGAAGGCTGACATTTCAAACGATGCCATTGTTTTTGATAACTGGAAAGCACAAAACGAGCAACTTCTCAGTGGATTAAGTGGTCAAAGTACATCGAGTTTAATGATTCAAATATTTGTCATCATCTCAGTTGTGCTTGGAATCGCAAGCGTCCTTGCCATCACAGTGCTCCAAAAATCCCGTCAACTTGGTATTTTGAAGGCCATGGGGATTACCGATCGCCTTTCCAGTCAAATTTTCTTATTTGAAGGATTTTTACTGGGAATATTTGGCGCCATCTTAGGCATCGCCTTAGGATATGGCTTACTCTTTAGTTTCTCAAAATTTGCTTTAAAACCAGATGGTACCCCAGTGGTGCCAATTTACATCAATTATCAATTTATGTTACTCAGTGGTGCAATTGCCATTACAGCCTCTACTCTTGCAGCTATTATACCTGCTTTTAAATCGAAAAAACTCTCTCCAATTGAGGTGATCAAAAATGGATAAATCAATGATCAGACTTGAAAAAGTCAATAAAATATATGGCTCTCAAATCCAAACTCAAGTGCTATTTGATGTGGATTTGGATATTAAAGAAAAATCCTTTAACGGCATCATCGGAGCTTCAGGAAGTGGGAAAAGTACGCTATTAAACATCGTCGGTACGCTCGATAAACCCACAAACGGAAACGTGCTCATCAACGGAATTCGGACGGATCAAATGAAAAAGAACGAACTGGCTAAGCTTAGAAATGAAACCATCGGCTTTATTTTTCAGTTTCACTATCTGCTTCCAGAGTTTACAGCTCTTGAAAACGTACTCATGCCTTATTATATAAAAGGAAGAAAAATGGATAAACGTCTGGTGAGTCGTGCCAGCGAACTGCTTCAGCTCGTAGGACTTGAAAAGGTTCAAAATAATCTTGCAGGCAATATGTCCGGTGGACAACAACAGCGTACTGCCATTGCACGCGCCTTAATCAACTCACCAAAGATCATACTAGCTGATGAGCCTACGGGCAATCTCGATTCTGAAACAACTGAAGTGGTTTACGAGCTTCTCAGGGATATCAATAAGCAGTTCGATACCACCTTTGTCATCATCACGCACGACAGACGCATCGCTGAAAAGACGGATCGGATCATCGAAATTAAAGATGGGCGAATCTACAGCGACTTTGAAAAAACAAAGTGAATGATTGAATACAAGTATAAATGAATTAATTTATTCATTTAGGGATTGAAAATGGAATCCTTAATATGTTAAACTATAAACAAAGTGACAATCCCAAATGACTCACTTCCCATAAGTTAAAGTTATGAAACCAGACAACCCACTCCCAGGGGTTGTCTGGTTTTTTGTTTAAGGTACGAGTCTCTGTCCATCTCTTGGAAAAAGTGACGTTCGACGAACATTTGAAAATCCTAAAAGTTGAGCGGTTATGCGTTCAAGGCCAATTGCAAGTCCCCCATGTGGTGGTGCGCCATACTTAAAGGCTTCTAGATAAGAAGTATACAGTTCTGGTGTCAGCCCTTTTTTCTTCATGCTTTTAATCAGTTCATCATAACGGTGAATTCGTCGACCACCGGTTGTGATCTCAAGCCCTCTAAATAATAAGTCAAAACTGTGTGTTTCTGTTTCTCCACATGGTAGGGTGTACATTGGGCGTTTTTTCTGCGGGTAATGGGTCAAAAAGACAAACTCAGACCCCGTTGTTTCAAAGACATGCTTGTAAATCAATTTTTCCCCTTCAGGATCTAAATCGCCATCAAGCTCTGTTTTTCCATATTGTGTTTTCAATATGTCAATCGCCTCTGACAATTTCATCGTAGGAATAACATCCGGAACCGTTGGCAATACAGTTTCTAAGATTGCTAGTTCTTTGGCATTACGCTCTTGAAGCGCACGGATCATAAACTGAATGAGTCTGGTTTCAAGAGTCATGAGTTCGTACTCATCTTCAATAAATCCCATCTCAAAGTCTAAGCTGACATACTCGTTAAGGTGTCTGCTCGTGCTATGTGTTTCAGCTCGAAATACACTGCCTATTTCAAAGACTCTTTCAAATCCTGCAATGACCATCATTTGCTTATAAAACTGTGGGCTCTGTGCTAAAAATGCCGTTTCGCCAAAATAGTCGAGTTTAAAGACATTAGCGCCCCCTTCAGCACCTTCTTTTACAAGTTTCGGCGTGTGCATCTCCACAAATCCTTCACTTCTTAAAAATTCGGCAAAATACTGCCCAATTGCCGCTTGAACCTTAAAAATGGCATTCTCTTTTAAATGTCTAAGCCCCAATACGCGGTGCTCTAAAAGCGTATCCAGCTGCACTTCAATTTCAGGGCCATTGACTTGAATTGGCAAGTTAGGCTCTGCTCGGTTGAGTTCAGTGATGGACTCGATGAGAAGTTCGTGTTCTCCATAACTATTTTTCCCCGGTTGCATCGTCCCAACGATCTCCAATACAGATTCGTGATTCAATGACACTTTGCCTTCAAGCTCCGCTTCAAGTTCTGGCGTCAAAATACATTGTATAAGTCCCGTCCGATCTCTCATGATGAGAAATGAAATGCTTTTGAGCTTTCTATAGCGATATACCCAGCCTTTAATGAGTATTTTTTCAGACAGATAGTTCCCAGCCGATTCAATGAGGATCCTTTTGAGTTTATTTTCTGTGCTGAATTCTTTTTCTGTGCTGATTTCTTTTGTAATTCCGGTTTCTTCTCTCATACTTATTCTCCTCTCATTTTATTCAAGGCGCTAAAAAGCCCCCTGAATGAACTATTCAAGGGGCGTAAATTACGCGGTGCCACCCTATTTATGACAAATCATCTACGTCGATGGGTATAACCTCCACTAAATAAAAAAACCTTCACTCCATATGTAGGAGCGAAGGTTGTTCGCGGTACCATCCTAGTTTGACAAATTGTCCTCACTTTCCCTTTAACGGTGGATTCCGATGCGGTTTAGGCATATCTCACGAGTGTCTTTCCAGGTACTCATCGTATGAGGCTTTCACCAATCCCTCACTCGCTTTACGGTTTATATCTGTACTCTTTCGATCATCGACTATTTATGAAATCTTAGCATATTGTTTTTTTCCTGTCAACTTAAAAATGATCCTACTGTGACTTAAAAATAAATATGCCCGTCTCAAGAACGTTCTAGATGAAGTTGCATGGATTCAGCATGCCATAAATGAACCATTTCATCCAACGAAAGTGTTTTTTGAAGCCAAAGTGCATGTGCCTCAGGCGATAGAACAAGAGGCATTCTCGAATGAATCGGCGAAATGACTTCATTGGCTTCCTTTGTCAGCACTGAAAAACACCACTCTGTTTCACCCGAGGACTTTTGCGTTTTCTGATAAATTCCCGCTAAGCCAAACATCGCCTGATCGGAAGTGATGGTATGCTGAACCTTTTGCTCAGACCATTCAAAAAAACCACTCACAGGAATAATACATCGCCTTTTTTCAATGGCTTCTCGATAAAACGGTTTTTCTAGAACGCTTTCAATCCGACTATTTATGAGCGGAGATGATTTGCCATTTAAAGGCAGTCCCCACTTCATCATCCCCATGCGATAGTCTTCACCATGAAAGATGATGACTGGCGCTTGATCCGTTGGAAAAAACACTTTCTTTTCCAAATAAATTTGAGACTTAACCTTTGGATGGATATGAAAATAGTTCAGCAAAAAATCCGTATCTGCATCAATGAAAAATCTTCCGCACATAGTGGCTCCTTTCAGCGATTGTCGACATCACACTGCTTTCGTTAATCTATTGAACATTCGTTAATTTATTGATCGCTCGTAATTTCATTATACCCTAAAAAACGCCTTCCATGTCGGCAACTTGCGCCACATCCTTATCTCCACGTCCAGATAAATTGACGATGATACACGCCTCAGGTGACAATGTTTTAGCAAGTTTTAGTGCATAGGCAACGGCATGTGCACTTTCTAAAGCGGGGATAATCCCCTCTGTTCTACTGAGAAGTTTAAATGCATCGAGCGCTTCTTGGTCCGTTGCCGATACATACTCTCCACGTCCTAAATCTTTATAATGACAATGCTCTGGCCCGACCCCCGGATAGTCGAGGCCCGCTGCAATACTGTGTACTGGAAGTGGTTCCCCAAACTCATCTTGAAGTGTATAACAATCAAATCCATGAATCCGACCATAAGTTCCCTTTGTTAACGAAGCTGCATGCTCGTCTGTTTCAAGTCCCTTTCCAGCAGGTTCAACGCCAATAAGTCGAACTGACGCGTCTTCATAAAAAGCATGAAATATACCAATTGCATTACTTCCACCGCCCACGCATGCTACAATTGCTGCAGGTAATTGATTTTCTTTTTCGATTATCTGTCTTCGAGCCTCTTCACCTATAATGCTTTGGAACGTCCTTACCATAAGCGGATAAGGATGCGGCCCAACTGCTGACCCAAGCAGATAGAAAGTATCATCAGCATGCATCACATAGTCACTCAGCGCTTCATCTACGGCATCTTTAAGTGTCTGTCTGCCTCCAGTTGCAGCGATGACTTCTGCTCCAAGGAGCTGCATTCTAAAGACATTTAGTTTCTGACGCTCCATATCCATACGTCCCATGTAAATGACGCACTTCATATTGAACAGTGCGCAAACAGTAGCTGTCGCAACGCCGTGTTGACCCGCACCTGTCTCTGCTACAATTCTCGTCTTTCCCATCCTCTTGGCTAACAAGACCTGGCCGATACAATTGTTGATTTTATGTGCACCTGTGTGATTGAGATCTTCTCTCTTCAGATAAATTTTTGCCCCTCCATTGAGGTCACTTAAGTTCTTCGCAAAAGTCAACGGATTTTCTCGTCCAATATAATCCTTCTGAAGTGCCTTAAGTTCACTTAAAAATAGTGGATCGTCTTTATACTCATAAAATGCTTGTTCCAGAGCTTGCAAAGAGTCATTGAGCCTTTCCGGTACATGTCTCCCGCCGTGTTTTCCAAAATACCCAAGTGGATTTATCACTGATTGAATTTCTACTGATTGTCTTTCTACTGATTGTCTTTCTACTGATTTTAATGTTGTGTTCATGTCACAACCTCCTTTTCGTATTTGATGATTCTATGTGCATAGCGTGCGTCTGCATAGCATCTGTTTGTTTCATTTGACTAACCGTTCATTTGCGCCACATAAAATCACCTCCTACGAAATTTTGGCATATAAAAAGCCCCCTACACAAAATGTGTAGAGGGCGAATGCTCGCGGTGCCACCTCTTTCGCTGAAAAATCAGCCTCATCCAATACGGGAATCCCTTCCGATATCGTATCTCTGTAACGGGAGAAACCCGTGTCCCCTACAAAAGTCAGCGACTTTTTTCAGTTCCCGCTCAGGAGCCCATTCACTGTTTATCCAACTATTTGGCTTCCACCTTTGCCAAACTCTCTATAAGCTTTCTAAATAGCTACTCTTCTCCATCCATGCTTTGCTCATCGATTTTTAACATCATAGCACAGCAATTTTTTATATGCAAGCGTATTTTTTATGCAAGATTATTTTTTTATGTTAAACTACACATGATACGACATGCATGAAAGGAGTCTCACATGAAGACCATTTTACATAACGATTGGCAAAATTTTCTGAGCGAAGAATTTGAAAAGCCCTATTATCAATCGCTTCGGAATTTCTTACTTTCAGAATATCAAACACATCAAATTTTTCCTGACAAGAATGACATCTTTAACGCACTTCACTATACTGCACTAGCAGATGTCAAAGTGGTCCTGATTGGCCAAGACCCCTATCACGATGACAACCAAGCGCACGGTCTCGCTTTTTCAGTGAAACCCACTCAAAAAATACCGCCATCGCTTGTAAATATCTACAAAGAACTTCACGACGATATCGGTTGTCCGGTTCCCTCGCATGGATATTTAAAAAAATGGGCAGATCAAGGTGTTTTACTCTTAAACACGGTCCTAACAGTTCGTGCACATGAAGCCAACTCCCATCAGGGAAAAGGGTGGGAACAGTTTACAGATGCCATCATTCGCATTTTAAACGCGCAAGACAGACCCATAGTTTACTTTCTCTGGGGAAAACCTGCACAAAAGAAAAAGAGTATGTTGACTCATCCAAAACATCTCATCTTGGAGGCACCACACCCTAGTCCACTTTCTTGTTATCGCGGTTTTTACGGCAGTAAACCCTTTAGCCGTGCCAATGTATTTTTAACTTCCCATGGCATCCCTGAAATTGACTGGTCCATTGACCCTATCGAATCTCTCTAAACTTATCCCCAAAGGATAATTTAACAAAATCCACGACGCCTTTCTCGATTGCTTCTTTGTAAATGCAACCGATATAGGCGTTTTTTGACGTCATAATCTCAATTTCATCATTCATTAAAGGATTGAATGTAATCTTTTGTATGTCCGAAAAATGAATCAAATCAAAGCTTGCTGAAGTCTGGCTTTTTCGCCCAAAATTCTTTTCGATCCGTATGTATTTGTTGTGACTATCAATCGCCACTTCCGACATTTCAGTCTCAAAAAAACCGGTTTTCAGCTCCAGATTAAAAGAAATTGTCATCAAATTCACCTCACTAGAGCATGTATAACCAATTTTTTTCATTTCTAACACCTTTTTTTTAAGTGTCATTGACTCTTAGTGTGCTATAATCAATGTAACAAAAGTCAAATGACTGAAACGGGGGTAGGTCAGATGAAATTTTATGAAAAACTCAATTTATTGTTAAGTATACAAAAAATACCGAATAACAAACTCGCACGTGTGCTTTCAGTGGACCCATCTCTTGTCAGTAGATGGCGCAATGGAACACGTGAAATCGCACACAATAGCGACTATTTACAACGCATTGCAGAATATCTCGCATCACATGTCCACGATCCTGAACTTCTGTATGAAATTTTGGATTTGTCAACCACCTCAAAAATTCAGCCCAGTCTTTTATCTGATCGCATATTACTGTGGTTTCAAGATGGATTTTCAACAGACTTATCTCTTGTGAATGCCATTATTTCAAAACTCAACACACAACCCAAAAAAATGCCCACAATGCCAATGATTGAAAATTTTGAACTGCAGCTTGAGAAACCTGACTTTCCACAATTACCCGTTGATGTGTATCTGGGAACTGAAGGTAAAAAGCAGTCTGTTCTTCGTTTTCTAAACAGTGTCCTTCAAAGCCCGTCTCCATTGACTTTGCTCTTATATAGCGATGAGCCTATGGAATGGCTTGCTGGAAGCAACGAATTTTCTGAAGTTTGGGCAAAACTCTTGTTATCACTTTTTCAAAAAGGACATAAAATAAAGATCATTCATACCATTAACCGTTCTCTTGAAGAACTTTTATTTGCTATAGATCGTTGGCTGCCTGTCTATATGAGTGGTGCAGTTGAACCTTATTACTTACCAACTGCACAAGAGAGTTGTTTTAAACGTACGCTCTTTGTCGCACCCGGTCTTTGTGCAGTTAGTTCAAGCGCCATAGTAGGGGCTTCAACATACGAACAACTCTATTATGACGCGCCACAAATGGTGGATATTTTAGAAAATGAATTTATGATTTTCCTAAAAAGTTGTCGTCCACTGATGAAATTGTTTTCAAAAAATCAATTGACGGATTTTACCAAACTTCTCTATGAACTTGAAAATGAAACAGGGGATTTATCCATCATCTCTCAATCGCCTTCATTTGCAACCTTACCGGTTGAAATTCTTTACAAAATTAGAAATTCAGAAGATGTCATTCGGCATCATCAACAACGCTATGAGCATCTATTAAAAACGTTGGAGAATCATCATTTTTTCGAATGGTTATGTTTACCTTCATTGGATGAGTCATTTTCACCCCAGTCATTTGAGTATAAACGATGCGACTGTTTTCTTGACGTCGACTTCTGTCCCACTTTCAAAGACTACGTGGCGCATATTGAACAAGTCCTTCACTTACTGAAGACACAACACCACTATCAGGTGATTCTCATTCAGAAGAGCATTATTCCTGAGAACATCTTGATTATCGTCAAAAAATCTAAAGGCGTCATCGTTTGTAAAATGAACGCGCCTGAAGTTTATATTGCCTTTAATCATCCGATTATGGTCAGTGCTTTTCAAAAGTTTATCGAGGAGTCATCGAGTGGCTATCTCAAAGACAACCACTCAAGAGCACTCACTCAAAAAACATTAGAAACTTGGGTTGATCAAGCTAAAAATCATCCCCTCTACGAAATTTAGCATTGACATTTTCACGCTTATTTGCATTTTTAGAGGATTGTTGAATAAATTGTTTTTCAATGATCCTCTCTTTTCTGCGTATTTTCGCATCTACCATTCTTATTTCTTTCTGCAATTTTTGCCAACTTTCCCATCGTTCTGTGGTCAAACTGCCTCTATAGATGGCTTGTTTTACTGCGCATCCCGGTTCGTTTTGATGCTTACAGTCTTTAAATCGACACTGTTTAACCAATGATTCAATATCCCCATAGACATGCTGCATCCCTTCTTCGGCTTCCCATAAACAAAGTGTTCTCATTCCAGGCGTGTCGATGATCATGCCACCATTTTCAAGAAGGACGAGTTCTCGATGGGTTGTCGTATGACGCCCTTTTGAATCCTTTTCACGAATTTCACTGGTTTTTGCAACATATTCTCCCATGATGGAGTTGGTTAATGCGGATTTCCCTACACCTGAAGATCCGAGTAACGCCACAGTCTTTCCGGGTTTAAAATAACTCTTAATGTCATCAATGCCTTCTCCTGTGACATTGCTTACTGCAAAAACATCTACACCGGGCGCAAAATCACGCGTTTTTTCGATATAAGATTCCGCATCAGCGCATAAATCTTTTTTAGTCAAGATGACCACTGGAATCGCGCCACTTTCCCATGCGGTAATAAGGTATCGCTCCAAACGCTTTAGGTTAAAATTGTGATTGAGTGACTGAACCAAGAACACCACATCGATATTGGATGCCACGATTTGTTCTTTCATCTCAATACCTGCAGCAGCTCTTGAAAACTTGCTTTTTCTCGTTAAGACCGAATGGATAGTGGTTTCAAGTTGTTGATTTGGCGTATGAATCGTGATCCAATCTCCTACTGCAAAAGCTTGCTCCAGTTTCTGGTCTTGTCTAGGTCTAAGAGCATAACACTCTCCTAGCTCTGTGATGACTTTAAGCTTTTGTCCAAAGTCCGCAATGATTCTGGCTGGTAATAAGTCTTGTTCTTTGCTCTCATTTTGTTGCGTTTCCCACTGTATTTTAAAATACGGATCAAATCCGTAAGCTTCTAATTGTGTAAAATTCATTTGATCAGCCCCCTTTGTTGAAACTGTTTCTATCTTTTCCATTTGAATGTGTTGGTTAACTGGTTGATTATTGAAATTGATCACCTCATTTACAAGTATGTGTGTTGGATTCAATTGATTTTGTGTATCTGGCATAGGTCTCCTTTTTCGCGACGCATCGCGCAATGTTAGTTAAAGTATTTTTTAGTTTGTTTTCTATTTCGATAAAATTTCCATTTTTTTCCTTCTCAGCACATAAAAAATCCGCAGAATCGACCATCTGCGGATTTTGACAACAAAAAACACGCCATCAGGCGTGTTAAATTTAACCACTATTTGATTGCTCGAAGGATTGCACAAGCTTGCCTTGTGCTGCTATTCAGTTAGTTGTTGAACACCTCATTTAATTTTCCTAACATGATAACATCTCTCCTTTCTTGCATTTATGTCATTAACATCTTGATTATAGATGAGTCTGAAATCATCTGTCAACCTTTTTTTTAAAACTCATTTTCTTCATCTCGAAAAAAGGAAAATTGAAAATCCTCTCCAAATTCACTGTCTTCAAGGGCTCGAATGGTTTTTTTAAGTCGATACATGCGCTCATCTAAACTTGAAATTAAGTCCGCACACCCCTTTAATTCTGTTTTAACTTCTTTAGGTGCACGTTCACGGTATTTGTAGTAAATCTTATGCTCAATACTCGCCCAAAAATCCATGGCAATGGTTCTAAACTGAATCTCCACTCGTGTAGGTACAATGCCTGTACTGAGTAATACTGGATATTCAATGTGAACATGTAGACTCTTATAGCCATTTTCTTTGGGTTGTTTGATATAATCCTTAATCTGCACGACTTTAAAATCACTATGACGCGTTAAAAGTTCTAGCACTTTGTAAATATCTGCTGAAAACGCGCATATTATGCGGATGCCAGCAATATCATAAATATGATTTCGCGCATTTTCAATCGTCGGTTCAAAACCCTGTCGAATCAATTTTTCCTTGATGCTATTGGTTTTTTTCACGCGATAGCGAATATGCTCAATCGGGTTATAATCGTAATTATTCTTAAATTCTTCGTCTAAAATCGTCAATTTTGTCCGAATTTCCTCTAAGGCAAATTGATGCACCATGAGCAAATCTCGCCATGGTTTTACTTCTTCTGTTAATAATGCCTCGTACACGATATTTCCCCGCTTTCGTCATCAATCTAATTCGTAATGTTCGTTGAATCGGTCTATTCATACCCGAATTTCTCAGGATTATGCGTTTGTCTTTTTTTCCTTTTCAACTAAATCCATTAAATACGCTAAAAACGGTTCTCTTAAATCAGGACGTCTCAATGCCGTTTCCACAGTCGCCTCTAAAAATCCCTGTTTATTTCCCACATCATATCGTTTTCCATCAAAATGATATGCCATCATTTTTTCATCTTTAGCAAGGACTTTCAACGCATCTGTCAGTTGGATTTCGCCATTTTTACCAGGTTCTGTCTTCTCTAGAATATCAAAAACCGCTGGTGAAATAATATATCGTCCAAGTATGGCGACTCTTGAAGGCGCTTCGTCAACTTGTGGCTTTTCAATTAAGTCATTGACCGAATATACGCGCTCTTTTAGCGCTTGTCCATCGACGATTCCATACTTGTTCACATCTTCAAGGGGGACTTCTTGAACCCCCAGTATAGATGCCTGATACTCATCATATGCGCGCATCATTTGTGCTAAGCATGGATCTTCATCGTTGTAAACAACGTCATCCCCTAGCAGTACAGCGAATGGTTCATTACCAACAAATGTTCTTGCACAATAAATAGCATGCCCCAAACCCTTCGGATCTTTTTGTCTAATATAGTGAATATCCACCATCTCAGATACATGCTTTACGAGTTCTAAAAGTTCTGTATTTTGTTTTTTCTCAAGTTCTTGTTCCAGTTCACATGAACGGTCAAAATGGTCTTCAATGGCGCGTTTGCTCTTACCTGTAATAATGAGAATTTCCTCTATTCCAGAAGCAATCGCTTCTTCGATAATATATTGAATGGTGGGTTTATCCACGATTGGTAACATTTCTTTCGGCATAGCTTTAGTCGCTGGTAAAAACCTCGTTCCTAATCCTGCTGCTGGTATAACTGCCTTACGAACTTTCATAAGAATCCTCCCCTAATATGTATTGCAGTTATTATTATACCTTATCTTCTCTTTGAAATGAATTAAATTCCGATTAAAATCTGACCTAAAAACTGGTATACTACAGTTATTCAACTGTGGAAATTGCATAATTACCTTTTCAGTGCGAAAATCATGTGTTGATAAATTTAAAATAGCTCAATCACGGCATTTTAAAAATTGAGATTCTCACAAATAAGAATTATGCAATTTTCTAAACTATCATTTATCATAAAAAAAGGAGATCCATCTTATGAAATCGCAAAAAATGATGTCAAAACATCAAATTCAATGGCTCTGTCTACTTTGTACCGTTATACTTTTATTGTCTGGTTGTCAATCCAAAATCACGACACAGACAACTGAAGTAACGGACGTAACTGTTACGACAGAAGCTTCTGAGAGCACATCTGAAAGCACCACTGAACCTGTCACTTATGATGATCCTGCAATGAATTATCTTATTCAGCTCGATCGCATGGGTGCGCGTATTGCCGGAACTGTGAAAGAAAGAAAAGCAGCAGATTACATAACCACAGAACTTGAAAACATGGGCTATACCGTGAAACGTGATGATTTCACTTACCAAGGTGGCGTTCATTCTGAGAACATTATCGCCGAGAAAAAAGGAACCGGAGAAGGCACCGTTCTTCTAGGCGCGCACTACGATTCCGTGGATGCTTCAAATGGTACAGATGACAATGCTTCTGGCGTTTCTGTTGTTCTACGAGTAGCTCAAACACTTGCCGAAAAAGACACAATTCACACAGTGAAATTCGTTCTATTTGGAGCAGAAGAAGTAGGTCTTGAAGGCTCATATCACTATACAAGTCAAATGTCCGAAGAGGATGTGAACAATCTGATTCTCATGGTCAACTTAGATAGCCTCATTGCAGGCGATATTGCGTATGTTTACGGCAATCCCAATGAGCAAGGCAAATACCGTGATTATATCCTAGAACTGGCAGAGTCAAATCAAATGACTTTGACCACTCAACCGGGTAAAAATCCAGATTTCCCAGCAGGTACAACAGGACCATTTAGCGATCATGCACCATTTGAAGAACTTGGCGTTTCCTTTATATACTTCGAATCGACTAACTGGGATATGGGCGAAAAAGATGGCTACATTCAGTCCTCACCCGAAAATGGCTTAGAGGGCGATTTTTGGCATACTCAGTATGACAATTTCGAAGATATCAATGGCACATTTCCAGGCAGACCAGCTGAAAGACTTAACCTCGTCGCAACACTTCTTGAACAACTACTTGTGATGGATTTGTCTACAATCAAGTAAAAATTAACCTTCACTATAATCCAATAGTTAATCCAGCGTTTTAACTGCAACATCGACTATTTTTTCGCTAAACTGCGAACTGGAATGTTTTCTTAATTCCTCAAAAGCCTGTTCTTTGCTGAGGGGAATTTTTCTATAAGATCGTGCCGATGTCATGGCGTCATACGCATCTGCAACGCTGAGTATCAGCGCAGACATCGGTATATCTTCTAGAGACTTTCCATAAGGATACCCTGAACCATCTGGACATTCATGATGGCATAGAATGATTTTGGATACAGGTTCAAGGAATTTTACCCCTTCAATAATATTATGTCCTACCTCTGGATGTCGCCAAATAACCTCTCGTTCTTCCGGTGTCAACATCCCCTCTTTATTTAAGATATGATATGGAATCGCAACCTTTCCGATGTCATGAAGAAGTGCAGCGAACTCAATTTGTTCAAGGGATGCATGATCCATTTCCATGGCTTTTGCAATTGCAAGCGCATATTCTTTTACGCGATCACAATGGCCTTTGGTATACTCATCATTGGCTTCTATTGCATTTGAAAGCGCGCGAATGGTTTGTTTCCAACTATCATGTAAGCTGTCTACCATCTCGCCGAGCGAGTCATTCATAGCCGTTGTTTCTTCATAAAGTGCTTCTATTTCCATATACTGATGTGCTATTTCTGCTTTTCTTATTGCCAAATCATTATGCTGTTCGTAGAGTCTTTGACTCATCTCATTAAATACCACTCTCAATTTTTCAACTTCTGAACTCTCGCCTCTTTCACCAGCAATATCCCTTGGTTCAGAATCCAGGTGTTCAAAATTGAAAACTTCCATACTTTTCACTACGCGATCTAGCGGAGAAAACAACTTGTGATCCAATCGCTTGACATAAAAAGATCCCAACGTTTCAAAGATAACAATAAGTAGCATTGAAAGACCGATAATTGTCCACTGAGTTTCACGTAACATTTGATTAGACGCATAAAGAACAACCCACCAACCCGTTGCTTCATCTTGATTTGCGTACACTTCAATATTTCTCACAAAATACGGCTTAAATAGCTCCTTCTCAAGCAAAATTTGCTTTTTATGCTTATTGAGTTCTGAAAGAATTTCTGTCTCATCCTCAAGCTTACGGTTGCCATTTGAAGCTAAGAGATTGCCCTTTGAATCGACTAATAATACCGCAGTGTTTTCATTTAACTTTAAATGATTACCGAGTTCTAAAATTTCATTCATATCCACATCTAGCCCAGCTACACCAATAAAGACGCCAGACATATTTATGACTTTTTGTGATAAAGTAATGCTCTTACGCTGAGGGTCGAGGGCATCTACATATGGATCAGAAATATCAAACACTTGACTCGATTGAGAAATACTTTCGTACCACGGTCTGACTCTGGGATCGTATCCAACAGGTAGATCAGCGGCATTTTTGCTAAACATCATGCCATTTTCAAGTCCAAGCGCCATACTGCCTAGTACGCTATATCGTTCATCGTATCGACTGATAACAGCATCGATCGATGCTTTGACTTCATCCTGATTTTCTGGCATATTCGTTAGAGTATCCAGTGAATTTTTAATAATCGGATCATCTGAAAATAGCATCAACATATTTTGATGATACTCGATAAACGAACTGACATGGCTCATGATAATCCCCATGGTATTTTCCAAATAGTGTTCTTTTTCTCGTTGATAAGTAATTGTCTGCGTCAGATAAAAGAAACTTGCCAATACCACAATGGGAATCGTAATGGTTATGTAAAAATGTTTTCGAATCATATAGTGTAGTGAACTATTTTTATTCGTTCGTCTCATAAGCGATATCCTCTCATACATATTCATATACAACTATTACCCCTATTTAGCATCGCTTAACGAAAATAACCTAAGGAGATAAAATTATCTGCTTAGGTTATTGAATATATGACTAAAGGTCGCGTTTTGATGTTTATGGTTTGATCGTTTCTACATGCTGATTAATCATGCTTCCCAATCTAACTCTAAAGATGCACGATGCATCAACTCCACCATGAGTATATAGGAAACAAGCGACAATAGGGCAACGAGGATAAATATAAGTGGAATGGGAAATAGAATGACAACATACATGAGGATCGTTGCAATCAAATATAACTGCCATCTCTTACTCGTAACAATTGCAAGCTCTGAGAGCCCAGATTTGTCAAATTCTTCAGACAAACCCGAACAAATACAGTAAACCATCGATAACATCGCCACAGTAGATGCTAAACCAAATAGCAACACGCCCCAAGTCCAAGTTGAGTTAAATGTTGTAATTTCAACGCTAAACAAGTCAAAAAATGATACAAAAATCATCACAAAGGCAATTTTTTTAGCTTTTGGATAGAATTCGTTTCGATCTTCCACTAGCGCTAATCCACTGAAAATCGAAAGAAATCCAATAAAATCAGGCAGAATATCAAACCCGCCTATGCGAATGTCAATAAAGAACAAGAATCCCCATAATAATTTTTTATAAGCCAAGATCGCCTCCTACTTCTTTTTCTTCCAAACAGTCGATACCGCATAAGGCCTCATGCCAATACTATAATAAAATTGTTGTGAGGAACCTACATAGACGTATTTAGCGCCAAGCTCTTTAACGCGCTTGATGCCTTCTAGTACCACTGCTTTTCCAAGTCCCATTTTTCGATAGTCCGGATCTGTCGCAACAGGTTCAATGACTGCAAATCCTGCAGATGAATCATACCACATACCGCAATAGCTTGCAAAATGTCCATCTGGTGCTACTACTGCCACTTTTAAGTTTAAATCGACATTGGGACGAATCATCTCCGCATCTACTGCGTGTTTTTTTTCCTCTGTGTAAACAAACGGTCCTTCTCCATTTAATTCATGATTAAACCCTTTCCAAAGGACTCTTAAGTACTCATCTTGACGATAAGCCTCTTTAAGAGATGCTATTTTAAACCCTTCTGGCAAAGAATAGACGGTCGATGTTTGAGCTGTATAAAAGATTGCATCCGCTTCTCCATCTTTGCTTGGTACAAATCCCATTTGTTCTGCAATATCTTGAAACACTCGATCATTTGCTGCAATAATCACTTCATATGTATCGCCGTCACATAAATTCTCCATAGCATATGTTAACATATCTTTTTTAATATGCGCATACTCAGGATATGTTAAACAGTACATACATCCTAATCTCGTATCAAACGTTGCAACGCCTACAAGACGATCGTTATCTTCCCAAAGACCAATTTTACCGATTGCCTCACAATCGAGATAGCTGTGAGTCGTCATCCAATCCCACCTTGCATACGTAAACTCACAATAGCCGAGTTCAATAAAAAATTGTCTCACTTTGTGATAATCTTCCGTAATTCCTGGTTGATTCGTATAATGTCTAAATTGTATCATGCGAGTTATCTCCTTTAATTGATTTTACAAAACACACAATTCGATTGGCTTCTTTAAATCCAGCCCCTGTGTGAAATGCAATACTGTCTTCATTGATGAGTTCACAATCTGATGCAAGTTCGCTATATCCTTTTGCTTCCGCCCATCTTTCAACAGCTTCTATTAGCGCAAGGGAATAGCCCTTTCTTCTGCACCATTGCTGTACATAAATGCCTTCAATATAAGCAACTGGTGAACTCTTTGTTCCTTCAACATAGTCATTTCGCGTAGATGCCTGTACAAAACCTACGGGCATTCCAGTATCGTAGCAAATAAAACATTGCTGCGTCTTGTCATGATGGATCTCCATAAACTCTTGAAGTCTCCGATTAAAATTACCATGAGGCCAAAGTTTATTTGCTAAAAAAGCCGCTTGAAAAACCGATTTTTCAGACATGGGTACAATGATCATTTGATCCTGATAATGATCTAAATCATACTCGAGTTGAAGATCATAAGGTTCTTTTTCCGCCATTTTTGCATGAATTTCAAGAGCTGGAACGCACCCCATTGAGCGATAAAAGTTCTGGGTATTCTCGCTAGATGAGGCCGATATATAGAGCTTTGATGCTTTTTTTTGATTTGACGCCTGTTTTTGCTTTGCTTCTATTATCACAGCCTTAAAAAGATCGCGCCCAAGGCCGTGTTTTCGGTACTCTGAAGAAATATGAAACTGTGATAAAATCCTATACTCAGATTGAGCACCAAATGTTTCTCCTTCTAGCGCTGCAAATCCCACAATTCGATCATCCATCAACACGGTAATCACAGTCCCACCAGAATGCATCACTTGATTGAGTTCACACTCTGTTAATTCAAGTTCTTCTTCATCCCATGCTTCCCGATAAGACACATCACTCAGTTCGTAGTTATCACCTTTTCTTCGCCAAGCTTTTGTAACCATTTCATCTCGACTGAAGGATTTTAGGCTATGTTTTTCCAATGGTGCACTCATAATTTGAATCATTTAATCCCCCCCTTGTCAAAGTATCACAACATCATTATTCTAGCACACTTTTATATTTGATATCATTTCTTCAGCATTAAAATCACATTAAGATTTCAAGTCAAAAAAACACAGCTAGCGCCTAAACTAACTGTGTTTAACAAGTACTTTTTTTAAAAAATACGTTTCGAAAATTTCGACTACCTGCGGATCAAACTGTGATGCGGAACACCGTTTGAGTTCAAGGAGTGCTTTTTCAGGAGATAATGCTTTCCTATAAGGTCGATTTGCAGTCATCGCTTCATATGCGTCAGCAACTGCGAGAATTCTTGATGTAATAGGTATTTCGGCTCCTGAAATTCCCCTTGGGTAGCCAAGACCATCCCACCGTTCATGATGTGACAACACACCATCTGCAATTTTAGAATACGTATCTGCAGCCTTCAAAATATGATAACTAATTTCTGGGTGTTTCTTAATTTCTTCATACTCAAACTGTGTCAACTGCCCAGGTTTATTTAAGATGTCGCTATTAATGGCGATTTTACCTATGTCGTGCATCAGTCCTAAAACTTCCAGTTCTTTAATCTGATCTTCCGGGAACCCCATGAGTCTACCGATTTCAACGGCGATTTCGCTCACTCTTTCTGAGTGAATTTTTTCTGTTTCATTGGTTCCGTAAAGTGTTTCAATCAGCATGCGAATCGTTCGATTTTTCATACTTTGACTTTCGGTGAGTTTATGCCGATACATATTGTCTTCAGCCGCCGAAAATACTTCTTCAATACTTTGATCCAGTGTGGTTCTCGTCTCAAGACCAATCGACACAGAGATCACCACTGTTTCAAATGTTTCTTGATCGACTGCTTTTATTATGCGCTCAGAGATTAATCGAGCTTCAACTTCTGAAGTTTTAGGGAGTAGGATTACAAATTCATCGCCGCCGATTCGCGCAATGACTTCCCCACTTCGACATTCACGTTTTAATAATTCAGCAACTTTTTTAAGCAGAAGATCTCCCATTTCATGGTCAAATGCATCATTGGTTAATTTAAGGCCATTGACATCTAGCATCGCCAGTGACAAAGGCAAGTTGCGTTCCGTATTGAGGCGTTTGAGCTCTTCTTCAAAAAAGTGTCGATTGTATAGGCCGGTTAACCGATCGTGATAGCTTAAGTACTTGATTTTTTCTTGCTTTTCTTTTTTTTCGGTACAATCGCTAAATACAATCACCATTCCATTCACGTGATTGATTTCATCTTTAATGGGCGACATGCTCATTTCAATTGGTATCACATCACCTGTCTTGCGTGTTAACTGCACTTGATCGTCCATCATCACATGTAAATCGTGATCTCTAACCTCATTAATAATCGTCTTAACCGACATATGAGAAAACTCATCTACCACTTGAAATACACTCTCAAGCGGCTTCCCATGTGATTCTTGATTGGTCCATCCCGTCAAATACTCTGCGACATGATTCATAATGACAATATTACCAAATTTGTCAGTGGATATCACGCCATCACCGATAGAGTGAAGTGTCGTTTTAAAAAGGGTACGCTCGCTATTTACCATGCGTTCGAGTTGCTTTCTTTGTGTTATGTCAATATGACAACCTACCATTCTGACGGCTTGATCTCCCTCCCATTCGACGACACGTCCAGAACAAATCACCCAGAGAGTAGCGCCGTTTCGATGATGGTATCTTAACTCACTATAAAACGGAATTTTTCCATGGCTATCAATATGAGATTGATACAGTGTGTTCAACTTAGTTTGATCTTCTTTATATAATAAATGCTGCCAGACTTGTTCTAAACTTAGAGATTCATCTACGTTATACCCAAACATCGATTTAAAAGAAGGGCTGAAGTAGAAGATTTTATTTTTAAAATCAAAATCCCAATACCCAGATAGTGTATCTTCCAAAATCATCTCTAAGAGTTGTCTCTCGTGTTCAATCTTCTCTTGCGCTTCTACTGAAAAAGTGATGTCTGTAAATAAAGTAACAAACTGCCCGGGAAACGGACAATAAACGTTGACGCTAAAATGTTTTTCCAGTTCACTCGAATAATTTGAAAGGGTCACTGGCTTTCCTGTTAGAGCAACTGCACCATAAGCCTGTATCCAGTAATCTTCTAATCCCGGAAGCATGGTTTTAGCCGTTTGATTTTTAATTTGACTCAGTTTTAGCCCTGTAATATCTTCAAATGCCTTATTCACCTCTAAAAAACGATAATCCACTGGATTGCCAGCATCATCTAATATGATTTCATGAAAAGCAAATCCCTCATTCATATTGTCAAAGAGCGCCTTAAATTTTTCTTTTTCATTGCGTTCATTGACTTTTGTTTTATTGACAAAATAACTGACACTTAACAGAACCAATATGAGTAAAGTCAACGTTCCAATAATAAAAAGACGATTCGTTTCCACTGCTTTCTCAGCCAATTTTTTCTCAGTAATATCGTGAATGACAGAAAACAATAGCTTGTTATTACTTTCTCCATCTACAGGTGAAGAGTACACTTCAACATCTCTAACGGTACCATCTTTCAGTCGATGTTTAAACTCAAAGTAGTTACGTTTCTCCGTTAGAGCATCTTGCATTTCAGCTTTTATTTCAGTAGAATTTAGAGTATTAATTTCATTGATATTCATTTGTATTAATTCAGCTCTTGAATAACCATAAAAATCTTCTGCCGCAGCGTTTGCATCGATTATTTGTCCCGTTTCTGAATCGATGACCATCATTATCGATTGATGATTTTCAAAAATCATTTCATGACTCAACTCGTGATCATCTGCATAAGACATCAAGGGCATTTGAATTATCATCATCATACTAAATAAAATCATCCAAATATATCGGCTCGTGGTCTGTTTCATTCAAATGCTCCTTTCTATAATTGATATAAATTCTCATTCAGTTTCACAAATATGCTATACCCATTTTCATAAGTATGTATCATAAAAACAGTCAAAAAAAATCTACTCACTTGGACCGGCTCCCTTAATCATAAGGCTCTCTTCCAAACGAATAGATTAGAAAATTGCATAATTCTTATTTGTGAGAATCTCAATTTTAAAATGGCGTGATTGAGCCATTTTAATTTTATCAACACATGATTTTCACACAGAAAAGGTAATTATGCAATTTCCACAGATATTAATTTTCTAATATTTCAATGTTTATTTTTCTTCAAATGAATATGCTCTTGCACTTCACTTTCTATATAACTAAAAATTTGATGAATCATGGATTCGTACGAATGCTCTGCAATGAAATATGGCATATTTTCTTGTTCACATGCATATTTCAGTTCGTGATGCGCACAGATAAAATACTCGAGTGGCCTGTCTTCCTCGTAGAGTCGACTCTCAATGATATTGCGGCATTTCAGTATTTTATCCGTAAAATTTTGTTGTAAATAGGACTCGGTAAAACACATGAAGATCGGTACAATTTCATTTCGATAAATCGGTTCAAATTCTTTTAAAAAACTCGGTTTCACATACACACCTTCAATAATTAAGTGTTGCTGATTTTCAATTGCCGTCATGACGATGCCTTTGATAACTGGCCATATTTTTATCGTCATCTCTTCATCCGTAATATCTAATCGAAACTCTTCGGTATCCAACCCCCTGATGAGTCCCATTTTGATATGATCCATCGAGTAATACGTCATGTGATATTTTTTCATGAGTTGTTGCGCCAACAACGTTTTCCCTGAACAACTTGGGGCGCTTATTAGAATCACCATTATCATTACTCCTATAGATATAATTTGTTTAGTTTGTTTACTTCCGTTAATTTGAATCCTTTTTTTCTGCTCTGACAAATTCTCCGATTTTTTTATCTTCCACCAAAATATGATGGATCAACCAATCTTTAATGAGAAAATTGATCTCTAGAAGCTCTTTATTGCTAATCTGATTGCGCTTATTTTTAGCTTCTAGTGCATTTATTTTCTTGCGAAATGCATCATGTAGCGCAACTTGATCCTTTAAATAAGGGTACTGGATATCTCTCATATAGATTTCTTCGTTATTAAAATGTTTTATCACATATTCTTTCAGAAAATTTAACAAAGACTCATAAAGCTCATGTCCCTTTCCTAATTGCATAATTTGATAAAGATGTTCAAATTCCTCAATTATTTGCTTATGTTCTCGATCAATACTCTCAATTCCAGTCTGATAATCTTCAATCCATTTTAACACCGAAGCCACCTCCATACCGCCGCTGTTCAACCAATGTTTTGTCATTATTTTAAATGTCTTTCATATCTCAGCAATGAATAAACCTTGTGAAATTCCAATATAAATAATGCAATTAAAATCGTTAAATATCGCTTTGTTATCACCATAAGTCCAATACATAAAATTAAAATCAATACGGACAAAATCTTATTATTGGGATGATTGATTACATACCTTCCACCGATAGTTTGTCTTGGTTTTTTCGCCACCTGTATATAACACTTCTCATGATATGCCCTCGGAATGACACCAGCTCCAACGACAACAAGATCTTTCTGAGTCTTAATCTCACCGCTACATTTTTCGCAATAAACCGCTTTATGTTTCATTCGGTTCCCTCCATCTAAATAAATACCTAAATTACTCAATTGAAAACAAATTCATAACTCATCCTATTCCAAATGGTATTTCAGATTTCATATTATACATCAGATTCCATATTATACATCAATTTGATTATCTTCTATCTGTTTTTAAAATAGAATACCAAGCGGCATCGCATATGCCTTGATTGTTCTTATCGGAAGACCGCATGGTTCCTTCATATTGGAGTCCGCATTTTTCCATAACTTTACCCGACCCAATATTTCTTGGATCAAAACGCGCATCAATTCGATTGAGTTCAACTTCATCGAACAAAAATCGAATCACTTCTTGAAACGCTTCTGACATGATTCCTTGATGCCACCATTTTTTCCCGAGGCAATAACCGATGTGCGCACTTTCAACCTCTGGTGTCAACTTAACGACCCCGATGGTTCCAATCAATTTCCCAATAGATTTAAGTTCGATTCCCCAATCAAAAACATCGGGTTGATCATATCGACCTACGACAAATTCCACATATCCTTTTGTCGCTTCTACATCTTTGTGTGCAGGCCATGTTAAAAACTTCGTTATTTCAGAATCGCTCGCCCAGTGATGAAACATGTCATCCGCATCATCTCGAGTGATTTTTCTTAATATAAGTCTCTCTGTTTCAAGCGTTTTTGTTCCTAAAGCATTCATGTGTTCCCTCCAAAGTCATTATGTGAATAGGAATTGTTTTTTCTCATTTAGATAAATAAGCACCATCTCACTCCGAATCGGTCGATAAAATCTGCCATGAGTGCGCTGTAATCACATGGGCCTAACTCATTATAGATCATTGCTTCTATTTTTAACACATCATAGGCTCTTTTGACCTTCTCAACTTCGGACGGTTCATACTGTAAACAAAATTGCATCACATTTCCAGATTCCGTTTTATCTTCACTATATGACACATCTGAAATTGCCAATACCGTACCATCGATGTTGATTTCAGCATGATAGTATCCACCATTATCTGATACTACATAAAATCCTAACTGCGCATCAAATGCTTTCAAATATGTATCGACTGCGTTTTGACTCTCTTTTACATATGCTTGCATCATGGATCGTTTCATAACAACTCTCACTCCTTCTTTGTATTTTACTGTAACCAATCGTCCTACTATTTTTGAAACAGTTTCAATATGTAAATGACATACGTGCCATTTATTATTTTATCATATTTATCTGAAGCAATTCCAAAATTATCAACACCTATTCAAAAAAAAATCCAGTTTTCTCAAATAAAAAAACTGGAACTCACTTTAAGGTTAGAAAATTGCATATGACATCTTTCCATGGTCATTACAACTTAATCGTCATGACGACTGCTAAAATCATTAACACACTTCCCCATGTATAACTAACCTTATTAAAAACGCTGATGCGCTTTTCTATTTTTAAATACGGTATCATGAGCAATGTGTTGATCAAACTTTCAAATATAAGAAAAGTCATAGCAGGATAAAATCCACTTGTAACGAGAGCCGCAGGAAGTCCCCATAGCGAAATCACCATTAAGTGCAACATAAAAATGCTTCTCCAACAAAGGCTCATCGCTCCAAAAGATGTCCATTTAACGTTTAAATTGCGCGTTTTCAGAAATGATAGAATCACTCCAACTGCGAGTCCTTCATATAAAATACAAATTGCTGGATTGATGATTCGTATCGGTATATTGGATGGTACTAGAAAATCCGAACATTTGATAAGAGCTGCAATCACTGAAATCCAGTAGACTGATTTCACATGATTTGTCGCTTTATACACTTGATGCATGCAAGCAAACGCAACAGGAAACATTACAAACCCAGGCAGACCAGGTATTGCAATTGCTGCAAGGTGCACATAATATCCGATAACCGCTTCACATAGCCCCCATACAGCGCCCCAAAACAAGACCATCTTCAAAGCCCTTCCCCCTCTCTGTCACCTTTTATGAGCGACTTCATAAACTGATTAAATAAATTGACCATGACCTCACTCCTGTATTCGGCTACAGACCTTAAATCATCTACCGGATGAATGGTTTCTCGAATCAAACTCTCGAATAACTGTTCATCATATGAATTGGGATTTTCATAGATCAATCTTTCCAGTTGACGCGCTCGTACAACCGATGGCGATACAGCACCGAAAGCAATGCGAATATCCTTTATGCAATGAAACTCTGTAAAAGCCAAGACCAGAATTGAACACTTACTAATTGCATTGCTCTTACGTTGACCCAGTTTTCGATAGTAAAAAGAATTAAACGCCTCTCCGTTACAAGCCTTAATCGGTATTCGTATTTGAGTCAATAGTTCATTGGGCTGAAGAATTGTTTTTTTAGGCCCGACAATAAAATCCTGAATCGCTACCACGCGCTTGCTTTCATAGGTCATCAGCTCGAGTTCCGCATTCAGTGCATATAGAACGGGTAAAAAATCCCCAGCAGGCGATGCGTTACAGATATTGCCACCCATCGTCGCTAGATTTCGGATCGCCTCAGATGCAATTTCTCGACACACGGACTTGATAAAGTCAGGAACGACATCGGAATGAATCATTTCATTAACCGTCGTACCCGCCTGTATCAACAATGTCCCCTCTGATAATTCAATTCCCTTTAAAGTATTTAATCGTGAGATATACACGATATTTTGATCGAAGTTTATCGGACAACCCGACGGTGATTTGTACCGAACCATTAAGTCGCTTCCCCCTGCAAAAACAATGGCTGAATGCGTTTGAAGATACTTAAGGGCATCCGTTAATGAGGTAGGTACATACGTTTCTACCATAATCCATCACCTTCTTCTGACGCTTTTAAAATGGCGCGCGTAATCATGTCGTACCCCGTACATCTACAGAGGTTTCCACTCATAAACCTCTGAATTTCATCCTTTGTAGGATGCGGGTTCTGAATTAGCAATGCATGTGCTGCCATGATCATCCCCGGAGTACAAAATCCACACTGAACACTACCTTCTAATTCAAATGCAAATTTCAACACATCAAACTGCTTGGTTTCTCTGAATCCTTCAATGGTCATCACATGTCGATTTTCTACTGCCTCAACTGGAAGTAGGCAAGAATTATACAATAGTTCTTCCATTAAAATAACGCAAGCGCCACATTCACCCTCAGCGCAACCTTCTTTAGTTCCTGTGAGTTTCAATGTATCTCGCAGGACATCGATCAAACGCATCAGTGGATCGACTAAAACACTTGTCTCAACTCCATTTAAATTAAACGTTATGTTTTTTTGAGTATCCATGATGCACCAACCCCCTTATTTTTTCTGGTGTGATCGGCAATTTTGAAATCGATACATCCAGTGCATCTTCCACGGCTGCAGCATAAGCAGGCGCAACGCCTAAAATCGTTAACTCGCCCAGTCCCTTTGCTCCAAAAGGCCCATAATCATATGGATTTTGAATGCATTTGCTTTGGACAACTGGACAGTCTAAAAATGACGGAATCATATATTTTGAAAATGTATTGTGCACAACACGTCCATTTTGAAGTTCCATAACTTCCATCTGAGCATACCCTAACCCTTGAATGACGCCACCGTCAATTTGGCCTTTAACAATTTTTTCATCGATGGGATTTCCGATGTCATATACCGCCCAAACGCCCTTTACATCCACTTCATAAGTGCATGGATCAACCTCAACCTCCACAACATTTACTCCCCAAGAATACTCAGGATACGCATTTCCTTTGAAGTGTTCGTTGTCCCATGTTAGCTCCGGTGGGTAAACATACCGTCCAGATACCTCAAACGTGCTTTCCTGCCATCTCGCTTTCATTTGTTTTGCCAAATCATATAAGATTTTTCCAACAATCATCATCGTCCGAGAGGCGACAGTTGGACCTGAGTTTGGACAAGTATCTGTATCAGGATACGTATGTTTTACTTGTTTGACAGGAATATTCAACGCATCTGCAACAATTCTTGCAAGTGTCGTCATAGAGCCTTGTCCAATTTCTGTACTCGATGCAAAAATTTCCACCGTATTGTCTGGATATTTTACCAAACGCACTTCCGATTTTAGCAGTTCTTTTTCTCCACTTCCGGTAAAACCACACCCGTGGAAAAACACGCTATATCCGATACCACGATGTTTTCTTGAACGGTTTGAAGCTGGGTTATATAAAACGGAGTTGAGTTTTTCCCTAAAAGAAGACATTTGAATGATTTCATCCGTCATTTCCTCTAACTTAATGGGACTCAATAACACCCCTTCAGTTGAAGACGTATCTCCTTGATGAGAAAAATAGCGCGATTTAAAATCAATTGGATTTAAGTTGAGCTTCCTTGCAAGATGATTCATGTGCATCTCTATTGCAAAAAATGCTTGAGGGCCTCCAAATCCCCTAAAAGCACCACTCACTACATGATTGGTCTTATAGGCCTTCGCACGAAGTCTCAAGTTAGGAACTTGATATACGCCAAAAACGGAAAAACTCAACCGCTGTAGCACCACACTGGACAAACCAAAATAGGCACCCATATCCATGGAAATATCTGCGTCTTGTGCAAGAATTTCATACCGCTCATCTAAGTAACTGGTGAGCTTTATCCTACAAGGATGCCGCTTCGTGGTACATTCCATGTCTTCTTCTCGATCATAAATCAACTTAACTGGATGATGTATCACCTTGGCGGCTAGAGCTGCATGTACGGCTGGAATTGATGGAAATTCTTCTTTACCGCCAAAACCACCACCTGTGGGCGACTGTATAACTCGAACCTGATCTGGGGGAATCTGTAATGCTTGCTCAATCGCTTCTTTGATGTAATAGGGACATTGCATAGACCCCTTAATGATCATTTGGTTCATTTGTTCATCATAACGCGCGATAATGGATTGCGTTTCTAGATATGCTTGCTCTTGTAATCCCGTTTCAAAAGTGTCTTCAAATATATGTACGGCTTTTTCTTTTGCACTGAAAAAATCTCCTTTTTGATAGGCATAATCTAAATCTGGTTTATCTAGCATAGATCGGTTTTGAAATACTTCCTCGAGTGACGTCACTGCGGGAAGATCTTCATACTCGATTTTAATTGCATTCAAAATCGTTTGAATCGTCAATCTCTCTGGGCCAACTACCAATAAAATCGGCTCGCCAATGTAATTTACCTCTGTATCCGCCAAAATCGGCCAGTCATTGTACACAACAGGTACATAGTTTTCTCCAATGATTGATTTTGCTGTGATAATGGCATAATCCCGTTCAAGTTCGGGAAACTCGGCTAAGTTTGGTAAGTGGATACTCAAAATCTTTGCCTTTACGCGACTCGAACGCAACGTTTTCACATAATAAAGACCTTCTTCATATAAATCACCCGTATATAGCGCTCTACCCGTTATTTTGTCATCAAAATCAAAACGCTTATTTTCATGTTGAGCAAGCACTCGATAATAGGCCTCAAACGTATCGATATCGACGAGAACATTTGAATCGGACACCTTTTGAACAAAAGGGGATTCGCTGTATATAAATTCTCGAAACGTGCGAATGGCATGCGGATGAAGTTCTAGCATCAAAAGTAATTTATCAATACTGGACTTCGCAATAAGCACAGGGTGACCCGTTTGATGCTCATACTTTGGAACGACGATGCGATGATTGCCTTGAAATGCTGATTCTAACATACGTTGGTAAGTTTCTACTGAAACAAACGGACAGTCCGCTGGAATCATAAACGCATACTCGCAAGACACCTGAGAAAGTCCCTTTATCACAGACGAAAACATCCCTTTGAGATAGTCTTCATTTTGTAACAGCTGAATTTCCTTTTGCTCAGACTTCCAGGTTTCACCTGTGGAACTGATCGTATATTGATTGATTAATTCACTTAGAACTTCTGAATCATTTCCTAAAATTACAGTGACTTTATCGCAGACTTTGAGCATGGTTTCTAACGTGTGAATGATCAACGGTTTCTTCTCGACTACTAATGTCAATTTGTTGATCTCAGCAGTTCGAGAAGATAATCCCGCAGCTAAAATAACGCCTTCAACTGATTTCATAAAGAACTCCTTAATTCATAGGGATGAAACTAAATGACGGTACATATTTACCCAATAAAAAAAACAACTCACATCTGTGAATTGTTTCATCGTCATACAGTATTCAATGTTTATATTCGCATTATAAAAACATACAAACGACGCCAAGAAACGTGATGAACGTTCCAATGACTTCTTTAAGCTGAATCGACTCTTTCTTAATCCAAAAGGCATATGGGATCAATAAGATGGGTGTTATAGACGTCAAAGTCGATGCAACACCTGGATTGATCCTCTGAACGGCAAATAATGATAAAGATATCCCGAGAAATGGTCCAAAGAACGATCCAATCGTCAAACTCATCAAGGCTTCTTTCACTTTAAATGACTGTGCATAAGTTTTCCAATGATTTTTTATCGTAAACAACAGTGCAAATCCAATAATTCCAGCAATTAAGCGAATTTGAGTTGAAGCAAATGCATCATAATCACTCATGCCAAACTTTCCGATGATATAACCTGCCGCTTGACCAAATGCGCCTAAAAATGCAAATGCAATCCCCTTTACAGGATGAGAAAATACGATTTTCTTATCTGAACCTTCCCCTTTTGAGACGAGGATAACAAGTGCAATCCCAATTAAGGTGATAAACATGCCCACAATCTGTAAAAATCTCATGGATTCCCCAAGAAAGACATAGGCAAGAAGTGCACTCAGTGGCGGTACGCTTGCATAAATCAGCATCGCGATTCTCGATCCAATCAAAACAAAAGACTCAAATAAGAATAAATCACCCAATACAATCCCGACAAATCCAGACATAAGGAGCCAAAACCAAGCTGAACTACTTGCGTCTATTGGCAAAAATTGACCACGTGTAATGCCGGTAAAAATAGATAAAAACAAAAGTCCAATAAGTAATCTCGATAAATTTAAATTTAACGATCCAATTTTTTTCGCACTACTCTCAAAAGCAGTCGCTGTAACTGCCCAACACAAAGCCGTAGCAAGTGCTGCGATTTCACCAATATACAAACTCAAATTCATACAACCATCCTTATACACGCATAGTCAAACACATAATATGTCCTTATTATACCAAAAACATTTCGTATTGCTAATTAATTTTTTGTTCATTTTCAATATTGTTTAAAATTCCTATAATCGGGCATATACATAGCTGTTACTATGATTTATTAGGAGGCGATATCATGCTAAAATTTGATGAAAAATATCTCTATGGCGTTGTTGAAATGGATCGCGAGCACCAAGAATTGATACAGAGAGCAGACGATCTGATGGAAGCCTATCAAAATAATGACCCTGAATCAGAAATATTAAAGCTCCTTGCATTTTTAAATGAATATGTTAACATCCATTTTAAAAACGAAGAAGCTCTTCAAACTCAATTTAATTATCCAGATTATGAAAATCACAAAAGCATTCACGATGATTTCAAAGTGAAAGTAGCTGAATTATACCAAGATGTCCAAGAAAATGGGTTACAAGTGCGAACGCGATTTAACATTAATTACTTATGCTTTGAATGGATCATTCACCATATTGGTGAAGAAGATCGAAAACTCGCTGAACATATCATAGCGCATTCAAAATAACGGAATCTTACTGAGTCACATTTAATATTGATCGCTTTATCAGTTGAAAAATCTGTGCTTCAACTGATTCAAGATCAGATAAAACCGCTTCACCTAAGTACATTTTCATTCTTTCTTTATAATAATCTGATGAAAATGAAAACTGATAGATCATAAAAATGTTATCCATGCAAAATGCAGCAACTCGCGCATCCACAAGTGGACTCACACTTCCTTGTGCCTGCGCTTTTTGTATTTTTTCACTCAAAATAACTGGCGTTACTTGTTCAATTTCATTGGACAACCTTTGAGAAAGTGGCGCTAAAGCTTGTGTCGTTAAATCCAAATAAATTTGGTTCAATTGAGGATGCTGAATGGCAAAATGTCGAGATGTCTCAATCATCTTAGCAATACAGTCGAACACGTCATTACTGGTTTGATCAATTTGTGTCAAAATATCCACCATGAGAAAATGGCCTTCATTGACAATGGCTAAAAACAAATCCTCTTTTGATGAAAAATAACTATACATCGCTCCGATACTTACACCCGCATTTCTCGCGATATCATTGATACTCGTTGCACTATAACCTTTTGAAGCAAATTCGTCTAGCGCAATTTCAAGTACCTTTTTACGTCTTTCTTCAGATGTCTTATCAAATGCTTCTTTATGAAATTTATGATCTCTCGTTTGAATTTTTAATTCTGCCATGGTCACCTCAACTGTTGCTGGTTGCCTTCACTTTCAATATCACGGGGAGTTCAATCACCGTTGCAAGTATAAATAATAGCATCGGTAGAGTCACATCGCCGGTTACATGCTGAAGCACCTCAAATAAATACACGAAAACAATACCAGAAATTTGTCCCATTAGCAAGATAATTCCTAAAGAGGTTCCTTCTTGAATTGGATATGCGATTTCAGATCCATGTTGAAATAAAATAGGGGCAACACCCATAATAGAGAATCCTGCAATTCCCGCAATAATAGTGAGAGTCATGTAATTAGATACAAATGTAAAACCCACATAGACTGGAATTAAGATGAGAATGGAACCGATGAAAAATGGTTTTCTCGTCCCTTTCATATCTGAAATAATCGGCAATAGAACTGCTCCAATGACGCCCGCCACTACAAACACACTTCCCACAACACCTGCTTGTGCCGAACTGACGCCCCTTGGAATCAAAATTGTTTCAAGTAGGGTTAACACGGCATTAAAGATTCCAATTGAAATAAAACACACCACTAAAATCGTAATATAGCTCCGATTTGAAAGCAATTTTTTAATGGTGCGAACACTTAAATCTTCACTTGACGGTTGTGGACCCGGTGGTGGCACTATAGGTTTTTCTTTTGTAAAGAGGATACTTACTACCGCCGAGATCACCGCTATCCCCGCGAATACTTGAAGCACAAAGGGAATCCCTTCCTTATCAGCGAGCAAAGGGGCTATAAGCATGGGAATTGCAAATCCAACATACTGTGCCATGGTGAGGATGCCTGCAGCGGTTGATCGTTCATTGGCAGGAAACCAATTGGCTGGAACTTTTGTTGAAATATTGAGCAAAAAGGGTTGTCCAATGGCAATCAAGAATTGTGAGACGAGCATGATGGTGAAGTCTCCAGAAAAGCTCGCTCGTACAACTCCAAACACAGCTGTCAAGAGTGCGCCAATAATCAAAGACACTCTATAGCCATAACGATCCACGACCCAAGAGGCCGGGATAGAAAAAATAATGAACATCACCATATAACTCATTGAAAACAAGTCAACACTTAAACTGCTGACTTGATAAGTTTCTCTAACCATGCTGCTAATCGGTGCAAGTGTCAACCACATCATTTCTGTCGAAATGATCATCGGAAAAATAGCTGCTAGTATCACCCACCTGTATGCTGAAATTTCATGTTTTGTCTCAATTATTTTCCTAGAGTTGTCTTTAATTGCTGTGTCCTTTTGTATCATGCGTCTCCTCCTTCATTTATGAAGTGCGTCTTTTGATAACTTTTGGAACATCATTAAGCTTGATTCAATAATCTAAATGTCTTTTTATTGTTTCTATATAACTTTTTAAAGGCGATGAAATTACGATCATGAATGCGTTTATTTTCATTATTTGGCGCATATGTCTTTAGAACTTGCATCATTTGACTCGCTTCAGATAAATCTTTGATTGCGCCAAGTCCGATTCCCACGATGATGGCAGCGCCTTTAGCGCCAACATTTTGAGGATTCTCGATGGTTTCAATAGTTCTTCCTAACACATCTGCGAGAATTTGACATGTAAGTTCTGAAAGCGCGCCTCCCCCTACAAATCGTATATGACTCGCCGTCTGAATTTTACGTTCTTGTGCTTCAAGCTGCCATCTCAAATGGTAACAAATTCCCTCTAAAACCGCATGAATCATATCGCGTTTTCCCGTTTCTAAGCTTAGGTTAAAAAACATCCCCCTTGCATTGGAATCTTCAAACGGGCATCGATTCCCGTGTAACCAAGGTGTGAAGATAACCCCGTCACTTCCAGCGGGTACGGATTGAATTTCACTCATCATAAAGTCGAACAAGTTTTGATAAAGGCTATCTGCTGCATCTGACACACTGACTTTGTCTAAGTATATATTGATTTCATCTAGTGCCAAGTGATCTTTTACCCATTCCAAACACTTACTGGCTGTCTCGAGTTCCGAAAAATAATGATACGTCGCATCATTTGCGCCCACGATGGACGCAATCATCGACTGTAAATCCACGATTCTTTTGTCAACTACCGTCGAGACCCAACCTGACGTTCCAGAATAAATATGCGTACTCCCGATCTCTACAGCACCAGCTCCAACACCAATCAATGATGCATCACCACCGCCCCCAAATACCTTTGTTCCTTTTAAAAGTCCAAGTTCTATCGCAGCAGACTCTGTTAATCCGCCCACATATTCGACGGCACTGACTAGCTCCGGTAAATGGGATGGATTGACATCCAATAGTTTGCACATGCGTTGACTAAAAGATGCCTTTCTAGCACGGCTGTCATAAAGCAAAGTCCCAAAAGCGCTGTCTTTTGTCATGATACACCGATCGGTGCATTTTAATATCAGATAATCCTTCACATCGAGCCACTTATGTAGACGTCTAAATGTGTCCGGTTCATGATTTTTTACCCAGTGATATTTCCAAACTGGATCCTTCACACTTGCAGCGACTGCACCTGTAATTCTAAGGGACTGAAGTAAAATCTTGGCATTTAAACCTGAAATTTTGAGCCCTTTTCCAATCCCATTTTTCATTTCTTCATGCGCTCTTTGATCCATATAACTCATGATTCTACGAATCGGTATGCCTTCTCGATCAACTAACACCAATCCTTGCATCTGAGAGCAAAATGAGATGCCTTCAATCGCCTCTTTGGAAATGCCACTCATCTCAAGGACACGGTGAGTCGTGATACACATGGCCTTCCAAATTTCATCCGGATCTTGTTCCGCACCGCCATGCGCATCAATATAAAGTTTATATCCTGCAACATCTGAGGCGATGAGTTTGACGAATTGCGCGAGGTCGAATAGGCAGGTTTTAACACCAGTCGTTCCAACATCATATGTGATGACATAAGTACTCATGACTGACCTCCACGCTTGGATGTCATCTGTTTTGCATATTTTTTAAGATAAACAAATCGCATGAGATGCGTGTCCATCCAGCTTAACGGGCGATTGCCTTGCATCGATTGACCGCAAATATAAGCTTTTGCATTTTTTTCAAGAATCATTTGAACCGCTGAGGTATCGCGCTCATTTTCACCTATACAGATAGCGCCAATCCCTTTAATAAAAACAGCGGATGACTTTTTTAAAGCACGAGCAATGAATCTCGGAACCGGCGAAACAACCCTCACGTTGGTTCCCACGATTTGTGCAAAGTCATCTAAGTACGGCTTAAGCTCAACATTCAGGTTTGAGAACGCTCGAGTAAAAGGTGCATTTGAAAACTGGATGGCTTGCATACTTGATTGGCTTTCAAGTACAGCTTTTTGGATGCGCTTCCATTCTAGGTCATCTAAACGATTTTCATGGGATTCTATCTGAACCAGCAGTGGCTGCTTTTCAAGTTCTGATTCTAAAAACTTTCCGCTCACGTTTTCAAGTTCTTGAGCCGTCTGAAATGCAAATGCATCGCTCTCTCCAAAGCACACCGCACCATGATTCTTCATGATAATCGCATGTCCATCAGACGCTTTTAATGCATCCGCAACTGCTAATCTAAGTTTTTTCGTACCAGGTAACCCATACTCCGCACAGATAACCTGCGAACCTAGGTAAGGACTTTTAAATTTTAAATCAAGGGATTTGAGCCCTAAAGTTCCCACAATGGACGCATTTTCTTGATGTGTGTGAATCACAAACTGTACATCAGGTCGTGCCTTATAAATCTCGGCATGTACCGCCTTTTCACCAGAGGGTTTAATTTCCCCTTCATAACTGAGATCGCTGATTTTAACAATAACGATTTCCTCTGGAGTCATCGTGAGATAATCTCGTCCACTTGCTGTAATGGCAAAGGTTTCCTCATCAATTCGACAACTGACATTTCCCCAAGTTCTCGCAATCAATCCAGATTCAACTAACCGAATCCCCGCTAGAACCACTTTTTCTTTCAGCTGATACACAGTTGTATTGTGATACACATGTGTATTATGATTCATTGTATTTGAAATCGCTGTATCTGAATTGTCTGTATCTGAATTGTCTGTATTTGAATGGTCTATATTTGAATTAACTAAAGCGCTATCTTGCTTACGACCTTTGGTTTCCATCTGCATCTCCTTCGCGCAAACATTAGCCTATCTGAGCCACGTTTTTAAAAACACGTTCAAATCTCAAGAGCACATCGTCGATCATCTCTTCAGTGTAAGCAGCACTTGTATAAAGTCTACTTCCTGCAAGTGTCACAATCCCTTCTGCCATATAAGCAGCGCCCATATGTTCCATTTCTTTTTTTCGAATTGAGGTGAGTTTAATCACTTCAGGGATCGTCCATGGACGCATCCAGTTCAATGAATAATGTGTCGTTCCCACTGTTTCGAGGTGACATATAGAGCCTTGATTAAACGCAACAAACGGTAAGTTGTATTTCTCAATGAGTTTTTGAAGCCCTTCTGTCAATCGATCTCCCATTTTACCAGCATGTTCAATAGCGCCTGTGCGCTCTATTTCGCACAAAGTATGATAGCCTGCCACACAGCTTAGTGGATTTGCTGCCATAGTTCCACCTACAAGCGCCTTTTTCTGCTTCGGACCTCCTGCTATTCCCGCAGACAAATACTTCATGTATTCTTTTTTACCTCCGAGACCACCTGCTCCCGGATAGCCCCCTGCTACAACTTTTCCGAAAATGGTCAAGTCTGGAGATACGCCAAAATACCCTTGAGCGCCAGACATCCCCACTCTAAAACCCGTTACCACTTCATCAAAGATAAGAAGTGCACCGTATTTTCGACACAATGCTTCTACGCCTTTGTTAAAATCTTGAGAGACAGGCGTCGTGCCACTTTCAGGTCCAAGTGGTTCTATGAGAACCGCTGCTGTTCCACCATGTCGAATATTTCGCTTTAATTTTCGTTCGAGGTCTTTTAAGTCGTTTGGAAAAAACTCTTGAGTATGTTTGAAGATGTACTTTGGAACGCCATGCGCTTGCGTCCACTTTGATCCTGGAATCCGGATGCCATAAGCAAGCTGATCACTCCAACCGTGATAAGCGCCACCCATTTTGAGGATATTCTTTCTTCCAGTTGCCAATCGCGCCACCCGAATAGACGCCATACACGCTTCTGTACCAGAACCTAACATCCGGAACATTTCAACCGTCTTAATACTCTCCGATATTTTTTTTGCAAGTTTGTACTCGTATTCATGGAACAAACCCGTACTTGGACCACAATCATTGAGTAGCTCAATGACTTTTTCTCTCACAAATTCCGGATTGCTTCCTAAAACAGTGGGGCCGCCTGCCTGTAAAAAATCATAGTATTGGTTGCCGTCGATGTCGTATAGATGTGCGCCTTCTGCTTTTGTAAATACGAGCGGAAATGGGTAATTAAATGCTAAATTATGTTGAATTCCGCCGGGAATCACTTCTTGTGCTTTTTCGATCATCACTTTAGATTGGGCACACTTATGACTATAATAGTCGGTTTCATACGCCTTTAATGCCTCTGCGCTGATAGAATAGATGGGTTTTGAGATGAGTTGATCGAGTGCTTTGTCAATTTTGCGTGCATCTGGGTAATGTGAAAGTGCGTATTTTTCTTCCATTTTAACGCCTCCTAAGATTGAGTTATTTAAATGATTATGTATCATGTATCATTCTGTATTTAGAATCGAGCGAGCGCTCGCTCGCTACACAAACATCATAGCACTGTCGAAATTTTCTGTCAATTTATTTTCTCATCTACTCATCAGCCCTCCTCCCCATTGCATCAGATAGAATCAAATGCTAGAATTAAAGTAATCCTAGATTCACCAAAATGGAGGGATTTCCTATGAACAAAAAAAATCTCAAGATGAAAACAGTCACCATTGAGCATTTAGATCAATACAATAAATTATTGAGATATGTTTTCCAAGTCACTGAAAACGACTTACATCAAGTGGGTTGGGAAGATAAAGAGATCAAGAAAATGAAATATCCAACACTGAAAAAAGCCCATGTGCTTGGTTGGTTTGACGGTGATAATCTCATCTCACAAGTGGCGACTTATCCGATGAAAGTGCGCATATTCGACCAAACATTTGATATGGGCGGCATCACAGGGGTCGGTACTTATCCCGAATACTCGAATCAAGGACTCATGCACAAGCTTTTATTTCAAGCGCTCAAAGACATGAAAGAACGAAAACAATACATCTCCTATTTGTATCCTTATTCGATTCCTTACTACCGCAATAAAGGTTGGGAACTCATATCAGATAAAATTGTCTACGAAATCAATGATTATCAACTTCCAAAGCGAAAGCCTGTGGAAGGTGACGTACGGCGTGTAGAAATCTCAAGTAGTATCCTCAAACAAACTTATCATAAATACGCCATGCAGACACATGGTGCGCTCTTAAGAGATGATCTTGCATGGAATGAGTACTGGCTTTGGGATACGGATGATGTCATCGCCGCGATTTATTACAATGAAAACGATGAACCCGATGGATATGTGATTTACTGGATTTCAGAGGAAGTCTTCTATGTAAAAGATATGATTTATATGAATGAAGAAGCTCGAATCGGTCTTTGGAACTTTATTGGAGCACATTTTTCCATGATTTCAAAAGTTATTGGCAATACGTATACAGATGAACCATTGGCATTTTTACTTGAAGATGCCGATATCAAAGAAACCATTTCCCCATACTATATGGCGAGAATCGTCGATGTGCAGCATTTTATTAAGGAATATCCATTTAAGCCAGATACCACAGAAAGAAGATGGCATTTTGCCTTATCCGATCCACTTCTCCCTTGGAATGAAGGCTATTTTATCCTTGAAATATCACCGGATGGCAAAGGAAAGCTCACAAAGACGCTTGAAAAAGCGACGGATTCCATCGGCATTCAAGCGTTGACTACCATGCTTTTAAGCTATAAGAGTCCAGATTATCTCAAAAAAATAGGTCGCATCCACTGTAGTGATGCAACCATTGATATGCTTGAAGATTCAATTGAGCAGAAGACGCCATACTTCTCGGATTATTTTTAATCCATTAAGGCGTTTAACAATCCCTTTACTTTAAAGGTCTTTTTCCGTCATCATCGGCAATTTTTCTCAGTTCATTGACTTGCATATCGTTGCCGAGTACGAGGATGACGTCCCCACTATTAAGCACTAAGTCGGATTTTGGATTAAGAATCATGTTAATCTGTCCGACTTTTTTTGTCGCTATAACCACTAATCCAAATCGATCGGGTATTTTTAATTCGCGAAGTTCTTTTCCCATCATCTCTGAATGCTCTCCGATCACCACATCTTGAAGATCTAACTGAACATCGTTGATACTCGTGACGATTTCTAAAAAAGAAACTACGGATGGCTTGAGCATCTGTGCCGCCATACGTCGACCGCCTATTTCATTGGCAGATATCGTTTTATTAGCGCCTGCTTTCTTGAGTTTGTCTGGAGCATGTTTATCAATAGAACGAGATATGATATAAAGTTCACGATTCATGGTGCGTGCTGTCAGCACGACGAACACATTGTCAACATCCGATGAAAGCGTGGTAATGAGTCCTTTTGCAGACTGAATATTGGCCTTTTGTAGAGTTTCTTCTTCAGTTGCATCGCCGTTTAGGATCATGAGTCCCTGTTCTAAAAACAGTTCACATCTATGAGGATCTTTTTCAATAATCACAAACTGTATGTTATTTTTCTTAAACTCGTTGATAATCACTTCGCCTGTCTCACCAGCACCACATAGAATATAATGTCCATTCATTTTAGCCAATTTTGATTCCATTTTTCGTTTCCTCCAAAAATAATTTTTGTCCCCTTCGACAATTAAAAGTAACAGATTGGTCAGAGTATAACCTACTGTACCCACTCCGAATAATATCAGTACTATGGAAAAGATCTTTGCCAGATCGGTCATAGGTGCAACTTCTTTATATCCAACAGACGAAATCGTAATAATCGTCATATAAAGTCCATCTAGTAAGCTCACATCTAACAAAAATGCGTAGCCAAACGTTCCCGTGAGTATTAATAAAAATAAAATCAATAAAATGGTCCTTAGTTTTTTCTTTTCAGTCATAATCAGCCTCTTTTGTGGTATAGAATTGATAAGTGATTCTATTATTCTTTGGTACATATCCATGATTCGATGATCAGATTTTATCCATATTTAATGGCTTTAGTCCTTTTACATATTGTGTTTTCAATATATACTTGAATTATATACTTGAATTATACCCTTTTATATCATTCTAATGAAGAATTTTCCATTATTTAAACACAATAGATGAATCGAACTTATATATTTAGGAGGTATTTATGCATCTTAAGAAGTCCGTAATCGTAACAATTCTCATCTGTATCAGCTTGGTTTTAATGAGTTGTCAAAAATCCAATCAGGAAAGTCCGCTTGATCCTGACAAACCCATCACAGTAACACTTTGGCATTATTACAATGGGAATATCAAAGATCAATTCGATCAACTGGTATCCGAATTCAATGAAACTGTAGGGGTCGAAAAAGGGGTTGTCATTGATTCTCAAAGTCAAGGTGATGTCAATCAATTGGCACAAGCCGTATTTGATTCTGCCAATCAATCCATTGGTGCACCAGCCATGCCTGATATTTTTGCCTCTTATCCAGATAATGCTTATCGTGTGAATCTCATCAGTCCGCTGGTAAGTTTAGATACCTACTTTTCAAAAGATGAATTTGGAAAATTTAGGGCTGAGTTTTTAGATGAAGGGAAATTTTTAGCGAACGATAAAATCTTTATTGTCCCAATCGCTAAATCAAGTGAAAATTTGTTCGTCAACAAGACGATTTGGGATCCATTTTCTAAAGAACATAACCTCACAACAGATGCGCTTAAAACTTGGGAAGGGCTATATGCCACTTCAAAATTGTATTATGAAACAACTGGTAAAGCCTTCTTCAGTATTGATGCCAATGCCAATTTCATGCTAGAAGCATCTATGCAGCTAGGCACTGAGCTCTATCGCTATCAAGAAGATGGCACTGTAAAACTCAATCTTACACCCGAAATTGCTCAAAAAATTTGGTCCTATTATTATGTGCCTTATATTAGTGGCTATTATATTAAATCTGGACGATTCAGTTCGGATGATGCCAAAACAGGCAACATCGTCGCTTATACTGGTTCATCTGCTGGTGCCGCTTATTTTCCAACAGAAATCACCATTGATACAGACGTCATCGCCATTGAACCACTGGTACTTCCATATCCTTACTTTGAAGAAGGAACACCTTATGCTGTTCAACAAGGCGCTGGGATGTGTATCACGAAGAGCGATCCAGCCCACGAGTATGCTGCAGCACTCTTTTTAAAATGGTTTACTTCTCAGGAACAAAATGTTGATTTTGCAGTGTCTACTGGATATTTTCCAGTTGAGTCCGCAGCTTTAGAAGAAGATATTTTGCTAAGTGCACTTGAGGATGCCGAACTCACCAATCCAACCATTCGTCATTCCATTATCACTACTAATCAAATGTTTAAGACTTTCAAACTTTACAACAACAAACCATTTTCAGGAAGTTACGAAATGCGCGTTCTTTTAGAGACACATTTATTTGATAAAATCAGTCGCGACGTAGAACTGATTGCACAAAGAACTGCAAAAGGAGAAGATCAGGCTGCGATTATCAGCGAATTCTCTGCAGCATCTGAATTTGAAAAGTGGTATCAGGACATTTTACACGAAGCAGAACTTATACTCAATCCATCAAAATAAATCAACTGAACTCTTATAATAAAATCGAAGGAAATCACGATGATAAAATCCATTTGGCGACCAAAATCTATTGTTTCACGACTCACAATCCTTGTATTTATAATGATCATTTTGCAAACCGTGTTTTTAGCAGGCACACTGATCGTCGGTGGCGTTTTCAAAGAAGCACAACAAAAAGCCTATCAATCTTTCTATGATACTGTTCATAATCGCAACGAGTTTGTTCAACGTGAGATGAAAAATAAGTGGACCAATCTCGAACCTTATGTCAATACAATTGAAAAAAGTATTTCTGGTGATTCACAAGATTATGACCTAGTTTTAAGAGGTACAATGGATCACCTAATTGACATGCTGAGAACCACGCAAGTGACAGGTGCTTACATTATACTCAACAACGATTCATCGATTCAGACGCAACGCTATCCGTCTCTTTATATTCGAGACTATGATCCGCTCTCCAATATTTATAGTGATGATGATATCTATATGGTTGCCGGATCATCGGATTTAGCAAAAGAATATAAAATTCCGCTGGATCAGACCTGGCAATATCAACTCAAATTAAACGAAGACAATCAAGCGTTCTTTTTGAATCCCTTTACCTCAGCTTCACTTTCAAGTAAGTCTGAACTCCTTGGATATTGGAGTCGCCCATTTCGATTAACCGAAAATGATTTGCCCATCATTACTTACTCAATGCCACTATTTGACGCTTCAAATCAATTAAAAGGCATCATTGGAATAGAGGTCACGCTCAATTATTTCACAGACTTTTTCCCTGCGAGTGACTTGCAACCAAAAGATTCTCTTGGCTATTTAATCGCCTTTAGAGACTCTGAATCGGATGCATTAACGCCTATTGTCACAGAAGGGGCACTCCAAAAGAGGATGATTCAAGACTCAAGTGCATTAGAACTCAGGCCTGTGGATGTCAATCGCATGATTTATGAGCTAGAAAATCATTTGGGGAAAGAGACCATTTATGCGTGTGTTGAAAAAGTGGGGCTTTATCAGCTCAATACCCCTTTTGAAAATGAAGAATGGTATCTCGTCGGACTCATGCGAGAAGATTATCTTTTAAATTATGTCACACGCATACAGCAAATCTTAATGCTCTCTTTACTTGTATCCATTATACTAGGCGCGATAGGCGGTATTATTATCAGTTTTCAAATGTCAAAACCAATTACACATTTAGCAAAAGTGGTAAAAGCATCAGATAAAAATAGTATTCTTCATCTTGGTAGAACAGGATTAAATGAACTCGATGCGCTTTCTCAAGCAATTGAAACCGCCAATAAAGCCATGCTGGATTCTGCTTCGCGGTTGTCGCGAATCATCGAGATTGTAGCACTTCCAATTGGCGCATTTGAATTGAATCAGCAAACTGGAACGGTTTTTGTAACTGATCAGTTTTATGCGATATTAGGGGTAAGTGATTTTGAACCTGAAGCCTATACCGAAAAAAAGGCTTTTCAGAATTTGCTTGAAACAACTTTTATCGAACCTGAACCCGAAGAAGAACATGTTTACCGCATCCCAACGACACCTGAAAGATGGGTACGTCTTAATGTCACCATCTCTGAGGATTTGATTATTGGCGTCGTCATGGATGTCACAGATGAAATTTTAGATAAACTTGCCATTAGACGGGATCGAGATCTCGACCCACTTACGAAACTCCTCAATAGAAAAGGCTTTCAGTGGCAATTTGATCTACAAAATAATCAAAATGATGAAACGGCTGCCCTTTTAATGTTTGATTTGGATAACTTAAAATTGATCAATGACACTTATGGTCATAAATGGGGAGACTCCTATATTCTCAAGGCAGTAGAACGTTTAGACAGTATCGCAGATCAAGAACACAAAGTCTTAGGACGACGATCAGGAGATGAATTTGTTTTACTGCTACATCATTACGATTCGAAAGAATCACTCATCAAAACTGTAGATGCCTTTTTTGACACTCTCAATAGTCACCTATTAGAATTCCCAGATGGCACACGAAAGCCCGTTACCATCTCTGCAGGTCTTATGTGGATTGAAAATTCAGAACTCACATATGATGAATTATTGCATTATGCAGATGAAGCACTCTACGAAGCTAAAAGACATAATAAGGGTTCATATATTGTAAGTGAATACTTTTAATAAAATGACTCTATCTCTTCCGTTTCAATTGGAAGTGATAGAGTCATTGTTTTATAATATGCTGTATCTTAGAAAAATCATAGGTTTAAATATCTTTTACAATTTAGCAGAAAATCCATCTTAAATAACATATGGTATACTAGAAATCCATAGGTTAAAATATCTTTTACAATTTGGTCAAAAAAAAGTCCATTTCAAGTGGTATATTGTATACAAGAAATGGAGGACACCTATGTTTTTTGATGAAGCTGTAGATGAAAAGTACTTACGTGTCTACGACATGATTTATGATAGTTTGAAAACTCAGTACTCTGGAGATATCCAGCAAGGCATACTCAACCTTGAAAAACAACTTGAAGATCTTTATGTCCTCGAGGGAAACGACTGGCTTGGAAGAGATGATTTTAAATCGGCCTCAATTGCTGCGACGATTGCAGCCGTTGAAACGTTACTCATTGAATTTAAAAGTCTTAGTGACTCTTTCAATCTGCCGTCGCTGATGGCTTCTAAGGAATCCATTCCCCAATCGGGAAATTCTGGTCGTTCATAGGCAAATATTAAGTTCACCAAAATGGATAGACAATCATCTATCCATTTTTCTATTTCATCATAAGCGCCATATTCAGCTAAAAAAACTTCAGCTGCTTCTATCGATAAAGATGCACATACATTTCGAATGTCATTGTACCGAAAACCCTTTCCTAGCAAGTTATAGTCGAACATGAGCGCTTCGGATTCATCTTTTTTAACGCTAAAATTGGTCCAATAAAAATCATTATAGGTTATCGTCTGCCCGCATTGATTGACTTGCTCCATGATTCTAGGAAGCGCCTCAATGAGTTCTGCCCAAACCTCATTTTCTTCCGTTTTAGAAAGGATCATGATTTCTCGGATGCGCTCTTCTGTAATGACTTCAAGTTCACTGTACAGATCACCGCCGCATCGTTTGACATAATTCTCTCCTGCCTGGTGCAGCGTCTTATACCAACTTGCCAAGGCTTTAGCCACTTGTGGATTTGACAAATCCTCTTTTACGCCCAATCGATGGGACTTACTTACCTCTACATCTTCCATTAAAATGGATTGATCCGTCATTTCAATCACTTGAAGTGTCGGCACACCAAGTTCTATAAGCATTTGGTAGTTGCGAATCTCTCTTTTATAGGCATCATTGAGAAATGTTTTATGAACGTAGGATTGATTGCCATTGGCGATTCGATATAAATAAATCCCATCCTTATCCCTGATTTTAAAAACATCATAGGTCTCTGGGGAATCTACCCCAAGCAAACGAAGTTCATTATAGATGAAGTCATTTGTCATGCTTTCAGTTATTGTGCGGTCTGTTGTGCGGTCTGTTGTGCCGTTTGTTGTGCCGTTTGTTATCATGCTTGTAAAAGCTCCTTCTAATTTAATAAATGTTCAATCCTCAAAACAAAGCCTATCAACGAGTTTTAGACGTATTTTCAATGCATAAAATCGAGAGATTTTTAACGCCTAGTACCGTTGCAACAGGTTCGCACTTTGCCATAAATAGGTGAAATACATGACTTCGATCAATTTCGCTCAAACTTTCAAAATTTCCTTGTCCTTTCGCAATCACGACATCTGATTGATAAAAAATTTCTTTGAAAGTGTCACTCACACGACTCATGACCGTTCCTAACGAACCATCTCCATTATCAATCACCGTTGCAACTTCGTCCATCCCGACATTTGTTGCATCTTCAATTGTCACGTCATTAATAATAGTCTTGCCCCTCACACCATAGTAGAGTTTTAAGTGTGGAAATTCTATGCGAATAACCCTCATCAGCAGTTTATCTAAACAAATCTCACCACAATTATCACCAAGGTACAAAAGCGACTGTGCATTTCTCAGCTTATCATAGAGCTTGTGACTATCATCCACTGCTAAGGTCATCTGTTCGGCTTGTTTAATCTGACTTTCTAAAAGCTGAAGGTCAAAAGTGTGACTTGCAGAAAAATCGATGAGATTCCCTACAATAGCGATTTTAAGCGCGGTGTAAAACGGTTGTTCACTGTTCGTGATAAGCGTTTCAATCCAGTTCGACATTTTTAATACTTCTGTATTATAATGATTTTTTATTTCAAAGTAAGGGTTGGGGTTTTGTAGATGTCTCGTGATAATCTCCCAAGTCCCTGCCATAATCTCGGGATTGCACTTATCATAATCTGCATGACTAAGATAATCCAACACCTCTCGCATCATCATTTCCCTTTTTTCTCTGCTGACCTCAAATAAATCCGTCATTTTAATCAGCTGCTTAATATTGCAGTTGATACAGTTTAAATCTAATTTCAACGATCAACCTCCATGTTTATTTTCCCAGTACAATCAACCCATCTAGCTCTTTAAAACCATTTTTCACATAAAAGTCATAAGATGGCATCGTTTTTTCCGTATTGAGGATGATTCCATTTAATCCAGATTGCTTAATATCTTCCTCAATTCCCTTTAAAAAAATACTTCCAAGGCCTTTTCCTTGATGAGCATAGTGAATACAGTACTCGTCAATATAATATTCCAAACCGTGTATCCAAGGTTTTTTCATTCCCAAACATATGCCACACATGTTTTCTTCATGCATCAGAACATATCCCATAAAATAATTATTTTTGAAATGGTTTTCAAAAAAACGTTTTACTTGATCCTTTGACTCATAAACATCATTCCATGGCTCTTTTGAAAAAGTTTCCATGAAAAGATCCACAGCATCCTCAATCATAGATAAATCCATGGGAATCACACGCGTTATAGCTTCCATCCTATTCACCTCTATTTATTTAGACTACTACCTAATTTTTATGCCTTTAACAGCTCACAATACTGTTCAAAATCATCAGGAAAATAATGACTGATCTCCTTCATCACAACGAGTTCTGACCGCCCACCTAGTGCCAATATCTTCTGATGCAGTTCCGTTACACGCGGATAAAATGCATCTTGATCGCCTATGATAAATTGATAACGAATGTTTAAATTCAGCTCCATCTCCGTTGTTTGAATCGCAGGCATAATTCCTAAATAGTCAACGGAATGCTCAATGGCATAACGAAGCGCGATCCGTCCCCCCTGCGATGTACCACACACCTTTGTAATTTTCCCAGAAAACTGACTGAGTTCATTTTGTATATCGGCAAGTGCGTGTTCATAGGTCGTCCAAGAAAACCCTTTGCTACTTTCAGCTTTAGAGGATTGAACAAAGATGGCATTTAAATGATGTTTTTCATAAAAGGATTTGAAGTATTGATGGTATCTCTCTACCGAATCGTTGCGCCAATGTAAATTTAAAATAGCTTCCTTTGATTCAGAATTCTGTATGATTTTGTGCATGCTCTTGGTCTTATTCATCTTTTCAACTGCAACGGTTTTCATCGCTTCAAATGCACGAATAAAATATGGATTTTCTTTTACAAGATCAAAATCCTGTTCATTTTCAATGAGTTCAGGATCCCACCAAATGTCTTCTGAAAGCGCGGTAGCTATCATATCTCCCGCTTTAACACCATAGCCAATAAGCGCATAGATACTTGCACCCCAAAACAACGTATCTGCTCGTTCTGAAGGATAGTCTTGAATCATCTCTTCAACGATATCCACTGCTCGTATGCCATGACCTGATGTGAGTGTTGAAATGAGTTCATCAAATCGCACCTCTATTCTCTTCTTTTCCATTTGCTCCTCCAATAAACTCCGTCTTTTATATGTATGCTTACTCTGTTATTATACTATCATTTATAGTGTACTGAATGATACATTTTCATTAAGGTTTCATTAAAAAACCGACTACTCCTTATGGAGCAATCGGTTATCGAATCTAACTTCTCGAATCTAACTTCTCAAATCTCTCTTTTTAAAGAAATAGAATGTCAATGTAATGGTAATCGCCACAATGCCAACAGTTAAAAAGGCATATTCCCATGCGATATGTTGTTTGAACATCAAATCATTAGACTGAAAATATCGAAACGGAGTCAAAATATCTAGCCAATCTAAGTCCTTTTTCAAATCAATGATGACTTTGAGGATAAACGTTCCAAGTATAATTGCTGAACCGATGGCAGTGCCTTCTTTTGAACGTCTAGCCACTGCACCCAAAAGCAAGCCCGTTCCAAGAAAGAACAGCTGAATCAGATAAAGTCCAATCATCACATAGAAAATCGGCTTTGCAAGTGAACTTCCATCGTTATATGGCGCAGTTGAGACTAACGAAAAGACAAATGTCACGATATTGAGAATCGTCACTTGAATCATCGCCGCAATGACTTTTATAAGTATGGCATGATGACGTGTGATTGGTTTTACAAATAAAAAGTCTGCGGTTTTATCGCGTTCTTCTTTTGAGATGATCAGTGCCCCTAACATGGTGGCATGTACAGCAGCAAGAAGAGAAAAATACAAGAAAAAAATACTATAAAACACGGCGACCGTGGTTAAATCTGTTCCTGGAACAATGCCAAGTACGGTTAAAAGCGGTGCAGGCATTTGATCAAAAAATGAGTTCACTGCACCACCTGTTTTTTCAAAAGCAGAGTACTTGATCATTCCCATGTAAATCAGTGCCGCCATTACAGCTGACCAAATGATCAGTGATTTTAAGTTTGCACGTAATTCTCGACGTAATATATTCATACACACCTCCTAGACCGAATGAACGTCTTTTTTGTGATACACCACGTATGAACAAGCAGTGAGCACAAAAAAAACGAGGAGATTGACGACAACATATTTCAGCGGATACGCGTGATTTGCAATGATATAACTCCCTTTATAATAGGCAAACGGGGTTAAATAAGCAATTTTTGCATCCATTAACGACTGATTCACCAGTTCAATGATAAAAAACACAAAGACCACACCCAGTGTAATCGGCATGACATTTTTGAGTTTTCTCAGAACCACGGATAAAAGCAGTCCTACGCCTATAAAAAATAACTGCACTAAAAACATGGAGCCACTCATCAAAAAGAATACTACTGCGCTAAACTCTTCTTGAATAAAACTTGATGATAGAATCCACATAACCAGTATGGACACGATATTTTGAAGAACGATGAGGATCATCACACTGGCAAATTTTGCATTGACGATTTGATACCGTTTAACTGGTTTTGAGATTAGAAAATCCGAAGTTTTTACACGTTCTTCTTCAGATAGCACAGAAACGCCTAGTTTCATCGCATATACTGCACCGATTAAAACCACATAGCTAAACAAAAAACTCATATAGCCATTAAATTCTGATAAGTTCACATCGGAAAAGCCAAATGCAGCTTTAAACTCTGGTGGAAAGTTTTTTAAAAGCGTATCCATCAATTCAGCCCCTTCTTTAAAGGAATCAAAGAAGAATAAAAAAATGGAAAAAACCGCAATGATGCTAATGGTATAACTGATCAATGAACGCATTGCCATTTTAATTTCAAGCTTCACTATATTCATATCATTGCTCCTTACTGTAATAATGCATGAAGATCTCCTCTAAATCTGGTTCTTCAATCGTTGCGTTCAGTAAAGGTTCTTTATACAAGGTCTCAATCACTTGATTGATGTTGCCTTTAAATAAAAATGTCGCCGTATTGTGCTGCACCATTAAATTGTTAATGCCCTCAAGACTATTGATTTTCTCAGGTACCGTGTTTTCAAATTCCAGTTTAATTTTTTTATAAGTCGTTTGTCGCATGGATGCGATTTCTTCCATTCGAATGATACGACCCTCTTTGATGATTGCAACACGACTACAAAGCTTTTGCACCTCTGGTAAAATATGTGACGACATAAGAACCGTCGCACCTTTTTTATTTTCCTCTAAAATGAGATCAAAAAACTTTTGCTGCATAAGTGGGTCCAGTCCACTGGTTGGTTCATCGAGGATAATAAGCTTAGGACTATGAAGTAAGCCTTGTACGATACCCACTTTCTTTTTATTCCCATAACTCAAATCTTCAATTTTTCGCGTTAAGTCAAGATCCATGACATCTGCAAGATACTGAAGTCTTTTTTTATCTGTTTTTCCGTAAAATGACGCTGAATAATTGAGCAAGTCGAGAACTTTCATGTTGTCATAATAGAACACCTCTGAAGGTAAATATCCGATATCTTTTCGAATAATGTGACCTTCTTTTATGCAATCCTTGCCAAAAATCGTCGCACTTCCACTGGTTGGATAAATAAGGGATAAAAGTGTCCGGATGGTCGTAGACTTGCCTGCGCCATTTGGTCCAATGAAACCGAAAATTTCCCCTTCTTTAACGTCAAAACTCACGTCGATGATGCCTCGGGCTTTTCCATAATACTTGGTCAACTGTTTAATTTCGATGATATTGTTCATAATACCTCCTCAAAATCTTCAATTCTGTTAGCATTCATACCCTAAAAAACAGATTCGTCGTCATTTTTCCAGTAGATGTTCATTTCATGTGTTTATGTTAACGTTTGTGTTGGTGTCGATGTTTATAATTATAGTGATATATGTTTATTCAGCGATGCGATTGACAAAGTCCATCTGATATCTTTCGCGTCCATGATCTTTAATGACCGTAGCCGATGTGATCTTAATACTCAAAATACAGCAGTTTTCATCTTGTTCATTGTTGGCTTCATCATACCATGCTTCAAATGTTTTTCTGAGTTTGAGGCGAATCTCGGCATTTTGAGGTGCCAATACCCAGCCGAGATTTTCAGCAACGCCTTGGCCAGAAAACCACTGAGAACAAACAGAAAATGCAACCTCAGAATTGTCGGCAATTTGCTTCATTTTCGGTGAGCTTCCCCATGTGGTTATGTAAAATACACCGTCTTCATAATAAGCATCTAAATCTCTCACACAAGGACGCGGCTTCCCATCAGCACCTCTTTCTAAATCAATGGTCGCAAGTGAAATCAAATTGTCTTTATAATTTCCACATCTTTCTTCGATAATTTTTAAACCTTCTTCAAATCGATTCATAGTTGCCTCCTTCTGTTCACACCATTTGTAATTTGTAATTTGAAATTTGTAATTTGCTATTTTTCTTTCTGTGATGGACTATTTTGTTTGGTTATTTGCTGAGATTTTTTTTCATCAACACCAGGTCATACTCATCTGTTTTCTTTTCTTCAAACACCTCAAACCCAACGTTTGTCCAGAACTTAAGCGCTGCTTGATTGTCTCTAATCACGCCCAGCTGTAAATCCGTTTGTCCCCTTTGTATACAAACCCACTCAATCGCATGTGTAAGTTTTCGTCCGATTCCCGTTTGATGTCTACTTTGATCCACTTCAAGCAAGCCAATCCAAGAGGTTTTTTCTTTATTGAGGCCTTGATAACTAAAACATTCGATGACATCGATTACAGCGATGAGTTGTTCGCTCTGATCATATATACTGAGATAGTGCTTCTGACTGCGATCCGTTGCCGGTGGACGTTCCTCAATATCGCGGATCACGTGCTCCATTGTGACTGGATAATGATTCGACACCTTTGCATAACTTTCATTTGTCTGGTAAAGTTTCAATATGTCATTTGGCTCATTGTCACCAACGGTTAGGTGCTGCACCTTTAAGTACTCTGTAAGTAGTGCTTTAAATGACGGTTTCAACTTGTTATGATCCGTCGTCTCAGGCGCACTTCGGGACACTTCATCAATTGGTTCTCTATTATCCTTATTCATAATGCCTCCAAAATATTCCTCTTTATGAACATAATTTCAACTAAATATAATTTTAACTAAGTATAATTAAATCTAAATATAATTATATCAAATGTGATCGCTCCTGAAAAATCGAGTTATTCTATTACAGAAACTACATCTTCAATCACTAGAACCGCTTGATTGTCTGTCAAATGGATTTCTGTGAACATTTCATCTTCCATCTTGATGAAAGCTTCTTTCGAATGCACTTTTAATGGACAACCAAGATAGTTTAAATGTGCCTCCGAATTGCCTGCTAAAGCAATGCTTCCAGCACTTACACCGATATAGACTCCACCAGCGTCTAAAAATACATCCAGTTGACTTTTAAATCCTGCTTTGTGCATCTGCTTGAGTAAATACTGAGTGCTCCCTCCACAGACATAAATTGCATGAACCGCCAAAAGCTGCTCTGCCTTTAGAAAGGTATCTATTTCTACAGTTTCGATGTTTGAATCGAGAATTCCCGCATTTAACAAATCGTTTTTACATAGTGGTATAATGGATTTTTGCTCGTCTGTGATAGCAGCTGTCGGTATAAACACGACCTTAATTTCATGTACGGGAAGTCCTACCATTTCTATAAATTTGTGTTCAATAGCTTTGTTGTCAAATCCGGCTGATGTTAATATGAGCTGTTTCATGGTGAGTCTCCTATATAGTCGCTAATAAGTTTCCTAGTTTGATATCAAATCCAAGGGATTGATACATCTGTAAATCTTCATCACAACACCCGACCCAAATGGACTTAATGCCGCTCTCTCGAGCGGTATGGAGTGAATATTGTACTAAATTTCTTGCGACGCCTTTTCCTCTAAATTTTTTATCTACAAAAAAATCTTCAAAGATTGCCATTTCACTACAGTTATATGTCGAAAAACACTTGGATAACGAACAACAGGCTATCATTTGATCATCTTCTGTTGCTAAAAAAAATTCAATTTGTTGTGCTTCTATGGCAACTTTAAGTCGTTCAATTTCTGCTTCACTAAAATGGCTTTCACCAATTTCAATTTTATATTGATTCAGTAAGTGTACTAATAATTCAAACTGATTTTGTGTATATGTGGTATATTTCATCGTTTATCCTTTCGTCTACATTCAATTCTATCATCATATCGTATTTTTTATATCCTTTAGAATCGACTCGAATACCTCGTTCCGACGATATAAAGTGTCATAGTAAGGCAAGTCATGCTCTTGACATTTGACTTTAAAGAGTCTGCTGTCTTCCACCAATTCTTCGCAAAGTGCGCGTTTTTTTTCTTCTGATTTATGAAAGGTATACTCTTTTTCTGTATCAAATGCCTTTAATATTTCAAGTCGTTCTTCCCCAGTTTCACAATCAGAAATTAAGTAGTAAATTGACGTTAATTCTTGATCGATACACGCGAGATAATCCTCTGGCATAAGCTGACAGACATCAATCACTAGACCGTAATCAAACTTATCGTATTCTCCACTTTTAATCATCGAGTTGATAAATGGTGCGATTTTTCGACTAATATGCTCTAAACCATGCTTGTGCGTATCGATATTCATTTCGGGAAATAAATCTTCAAATCCTTCAATCAAGGCGTCCATCGCAAGATGTTGATAACCATATGTTTTTGAAATCATGGATGCAAGTGTACTTTTTCCAGCTCTTGCAGTTCCTGCAATAATAATATTTTTCTTCATTTTCCCCTCATTTGGCTCATAAAAGCACTTGTTTAAAAAAGTACTGAATGCCCTCTTTTATGCCTTCATCTTCTTGTTCAGTTTCTTCTATGTCATAATAATATTTTCCACTTTTGATGTGTACAGAAAGTGAATCCAGTGGAAACCCTTCAATCACCTTAGAATGCGCTTGATTGACTAGATAAAAAGGTTCAGACTCTAGTCGTTCACCGTCATAACTCACGATCGTGTTTTCATCAAGGATTAAACAGATTGCATTTTTATAGAACGCAGTCAATTTCCCCTCGTACTTTTCTGCTAACTTCATGTAATGCTGCATCATCTCTTGGTCATTTAACCTTTGTTCTCCCACGCGCCGAATTTTCACACCGGGTTGTTCATACGCTTCAACTTCTTTAAAATAAAGACCCGAATCACACGAAAAAACAGGTTGTTTGAGCTGACGGTAGTAGTTTAATGCCTTTTCCTGAGCATTGCTCAGCGGATCAGCTCCGTTTTCTTCTGATTCAATTAACACACCCTTTATTTCATTTAACGAGGTCAGTTCAATGCCTAAGCCTTCAGTCATTTGAACCATACTATTAAATTTTGCAGGATTGAAAGTTCCATATATGAGCTTCATAAATATTCCTTTAGTAGAAAGTTGTTTTTATCCTCTAAGTTTTGCGATGATTTCATCACAGGTTTGTTCAGGTGTTTTGCCTTCAGTGTACACGGTGCATTTCGCCAACTTATAATTGGATTCATTGAGAACAAATAAATCGTTGAATGGGAATTCATTTCGCTTTTTCAGTATTTCTAGGGACTCATTTCTATCTTCTGTTGGCATCAATAAAACGACGTGCGGATAGGGTTCTAACAAATCACTAACCTGTTGAAAAAGTTGTTCATCTTCATAGACGGATTGCCCCGCACCAAAATCGTGGATATGATGAGGATATTTTTCTAATACCTTCTTAACAGAATACGCTTCAAACGGTTTCCAATAGCGATAAATGCCTAAAAACCCTTCATTTTCCATCAGTTGATCTGCCACTTCAAAATCGTAACCAATTTCAGAATATATCTGCCATCTTTCGTCATCTAAACTCGCTTGTGGAATTCCCAACTTATCGGATAAAAGTTGTCCTACTGTAGATTTTCCAACGCCTACTGGTCCTATTAAAATAATTGTCTTGTCCATTATGTCCTCCAAATTTGATTGTATTTCTTCTCACAGCTTGATTTTCCATATTTTATGCAAGCAATAGTCAGCTCCTTGCAAAATCGTCTGTGGAATCTCTAAAGCTATTTTCTCGTTAAATCCCTTAACAAAAGCTTGATCTAATCCGCAGTGATGGGGATATAGCAACGCCTCTTTTGAATGTCTATATGCAATTCTTCCAGCATAACATTCGTCGGTTATTATCATGACATATTCGTCCGTTTCTTCAACCACTCGAGTCGAATCTCCACCTGTAAAATGTTCGACGAGACTTCGAAATTCATGATTCCACTTTGCTGCGCATGCACGTCCACTTTCTTCTTCTTTTTCCATTTGCTTCGCTACAATCTGATCGATGATTTCTTGACCATAGTGTGATTTTAAATTTTCAAGGAACTCGACATATCTTAGGGTATGCCATTCATAGAGACCATATCGATCGATTTTCTGTTGACTTGCAACATCGAGGATGGCGTCTCCAAATTTATGACACAAATCCTCTAGAATTGACTGTGTTCTTTCTTTATGAAACTCATGCAAATAATCAAATTGATTCGATTGAAGCTGTGTAATTGACATATAAATGCATCCTTTCCTTAAAAAATCGAATGACTTGCTTATTTATCTTATCTTATACATTTACGTACCATGCATTATGATCATTGACAATCGCTTGTCCGCTCATAATTCTAACTTTGCTCTGTTCGTAGTAATTCGATTGCCATGAACCGAGTTGTGTAAAATCCCAAGAATGATAGAGACCAATCTGAACAATCAATTCTCTTAGCTTCAGAAATAACGGAATACACTTGAGCCACTTTAAATCCAAAGCATGTTCTTGCAAATAGCCCTTCATAAAGGCATGCATAAACGTATTGGCCATGCGCATTCGATCGGGAATATTGTCGTCTAACATCACATATACAGTATAGTATAACTGAATGGCGATGTCTTCAACGTACCAACTATAATGACATTCATCGAAATCAAAAAGTGTGATGCCATATTGATGACGATGAAAATTCCCAATATTGATGTCACCATGAATTAATCCAAACCCATCGCGCTCTTTATCCAGTTGCTCGATTTCATAGACGAGCTTGTCTAAAGCTTCTTTTAGATACGGTTGATTGGATGGAATCTTTTTATTCAAGCCCTCTAAGTATCGTTGGTCCAAATGTTCGAATCGCTTTCCTAACTGTGGTTGAAATGACTGCGTTACTTTGTGCATTTTTCCCGTGATCTTGCCAAGTGCCTCAAACACCGCTTCATTTCCCAAGTACTCTGGGTAAGTCATCTTCTCACCGAGCGCCATGGCAAACACCACAGCAGTATATGGCTTCTGATTCCAAATAAACGTTTCCACATCATTTCCATTAACCGATTGAACGGGCATGGATAAGTTCACTCCATGATTATGTAAATATCGAATCCATTCTACTTCCTGCTCAATCTCCAAATGATATCGGTGTTCGGGAGGGGTTAGCCTCAAAATATATGCGCCTCCCGAACCTATAAATGAATAGACATGATTTTTAAATCCACCAACATATTTAAATGCTTCAACTTCATCGAAGTAATGGGTTAAAAACTCAAGTATTTCGTCTTCTGTCATAGTGATCCTCTTTTCCATGCATGACAATAATTAACCGTGTTAAATGCCATTATCGGCTCGGTTGAATGTATGTCATTATAATGTTTAAATAGCGTGTCCATAATCCTATCGGGTGTCAATTGTTCGACTACTTCAAAACCACTCGCATGAAGTAAGTGTTCCATTTCTGAAAGCGAATAGCATGAGAGCATCTTTTCACCTGCGGCACTTGTCATGAGTAATTGTTTTTTTGTGCGCTCATCGGCATTCTCAGAATAGGTATTTTCATCTGGATAGTCGAAAATCAGTCTCATTTCACCTTTAACGGAAGTTGCAATCGTCTGTAATAATCGCACAAAGTCTTCTTCTTTCAAATAATATGAAACCCCTAAAAGACTCAATACGCTGTCCGCTTTCAAATTGAAATGCGGATGATGGATCAATTTATCCATCCAGTCATCTGCTTCAAAATCTACAGGTACAAAGTGTGCAGATGACGAAATACCTGCGTTTAAGAGTCTTTGCTCTTTGTCTTTCAAAAGATCTTCTCGATCAAGCTCAAAAATCGTAAGTGGTGACATCCAGTCATACTGATTGCAGGCAAATGTATCATATCCTGATCCAAGCAGAATGTACTGCGTACTTCCTGAGCTTACTGCTTGCTTTAAGATTTCTTCAGTATACTTCGCACGTCCTAATGGACTTGGCGATAATTGATGATTAACAATCCACTTCAGAGCTTCCTTTTCAGTTCCATTAAACTGCGGATTGAAAAATCCAATGCCCTGCGACATATGAAACGAAATTTGTGCATATTCTTCTGCGGTTAAAAGTTTTTCAGCATAGTGATCTTGGTAAATCGTCTCTTTATTTTCTTTTGTGTGATATGCCCGTGAAAAAGCACTGATTAGTGCGGTCATATTTTTGTTTGTTTTTTGATTCATTCTCATCACCTCTCTATATTAATTATCACGCCCTGAAAACGTCTACAAGACTTGATTTTTTTGGTATTTTATGGTAATATAAGGAGGTAAAAGTGAAAAAAAAAATCAGTTGCACATGAATGTGCAACTTTTTTTATGTCTATTGATCATTTCAAGACTGAAATTTTCGTATGATCTCAACATACTGCTCTGGATTTTTTAGACTGAGCTCACCATGTTTATAGCCATTAAAAATTTCGAGATGGCTATTGGGGATGGACTGATTTAAAAGATTAGCGGATTTTATCATCACTTTAGGTTCTTTTCCTCCAACGCAGATCCATACATTCTTTGATGTACTAAGAGAATTCTGTTTCAGAGCATAACTTCCATTACTCATGGTAATTGCTTTTAAGGAATTCAAAGACATTTTACTGCTGTCTTCATAATATTGTTCGAAATCCTCATCCGCTATACATAATGTTTTTGCTTGTAGCTTGGCATACCATCTTTTTTTAACTAATGGGTACACCATAGGTAACATCCACATCATCCAATCATTCATTTTACCAAAAGGAATCACAAGAGCACTTTCAATTAACCAATTCTCCGAAAGTTCTGGACTTAAGGTTAAGAGTTCTACAACAATTTGAGCGCCAATTGAAAGGCCACAAATTCCGTGAATGGAAGTGATTTGATTCGATTTTATGTAATCTAAAATTTGATTCGCTGTGTCTTCAATACTGCTAAATTCTTGTTGATAAGCTTCACCATGACCGTCAATCACAACAGCTTTAATACAATACTCTTTTTCAAGTAAGGCAATTTGCTTTTTTAACGACCACCAACCCAATCCACCGCCGTGAATCAACAATAAAACAGGGCCTTCTTTTTTTCCAAATTCCTTAATGATCATGTCATTTCTCCTCGGTCTGTGTCTTTGTCTGTGTATTTAAATCAATTAAAATTCTCCTTACAAAGGCTGCACCATAAACAAACAGGGATTGTCTTTTCCCCAGATTTCTTCGAGCTCAACCAATGAGTAAAATCCCTCATTTTTATAAAATGCTCTCGTTCGTTTGTAAAACTCATAATCATCCGATTCACCAAGTGTTTTTACCATGAGTAATTTCAGATTCATCTCCTTAAGTCTTGGTTTAACAGCGTCAAGAAGTTCGCTTCCAATTCGCTGTCTATGATACTCTTTTAAAATCCCCATTACATAGACTTCAGCGGTATCCGCATTGAGTATTTCGATACTCATCATTCCTACTGATACACCATCAACCCTTGCTTCAAAGACGAGCGTGTCGCTAACACCTTTTATATAAGATTGTCGTCCTGTCTCATCTCCAAACCATTCTGGCAAATCCATTAGAATTCTCGCAGTGAGGTCAGATTTTTTATTTTCATCTTTTACTTCAATAATTTGTGTCATTTATGCTCCCTTAATGTGATTTACATTTCCGTTTCAACGATTATTCCTATCAATCATTCGAGCTGTCTGGCATATATCGATTTTGATAAACGTCTTTTGCTAAACTTGAATACGTCTTAACAAATTCCGTTTTTTGCTGAGTATATTCATCTCTGTCATTCTTATACATTTTAGCGAGTTCAAGTTTTAAAGCTTCATACTCCTTAGAGACCGACTCATGTTCCATTAGATAATCTCTAAAATAAAGTTCTGACCAATCCCCTTTGATTCTCATATGAAGATGATAAACTCTTTCAGCATAACCTTGTTCTGTGTACCCTTTGTTTAAAGAAATCTGCGGGTGGTCGCCTTGACTCTTTGACATAATCGTCCATCCAAGTGGAACTAATCGATCCGCTATTTCCTGTAGATATTGACTCTCGTGAACTTCAAGCAATATGTCTACAATTTTTTTTGACATAAGACCTTTAACTGCACTACTTCTAGTCAATCGCGCTTCATACCGCTACTACATCCTACTTATTGCGCTTCTTTTATCCAAATATGCGCTGGAACCACTTCTTTTAACTCATATCCCAATGAAACTGCCAGCTTTTCCGATTCCGTTCGATAGGGCCACGTACACCAGTCTGGTTCTATCCCTCTATCCAATAATTCTTTTATGAGCCGCATAGCAGTCATTTTAGCATACCCTTTTCCACGTTCATTTTCATCTGTAAATATATCTATTTCTGCATGGCCTTTTCCAATCATACACGCAGCACACCAACTTACACGATGTTCCTTCTTTACAATCTGACACACAGGATACTCAATTTGTGACTCATTGGCGCTTTCGCTGATGAGCTCAGATATAACAACTTCTTGCTTTAATGGTTCCAAATCTCCTGTTCGCTGGTAAATAGCATGAAATTTTTCTTTATTTAGACTAAAACATTTCCGGCCATCCACAATTTTGCTGTGTTTAGAGAAAACCCTGTCTAAAACATGGTTCCACGCCTCTGTCGGACAAAAGACAATTGCTTCATTCTCCCCTGATTGAACTAAATACTGTTTGAAAATACAAGTTTCTATCTTCTCAACCACCTGATTTGCATCTACATTTCCAGCTACAAAATGAAAGCCAAATGGCGTAAATAAAATCGCAACCTCTGGATGTGCTTCATCATCCACATATAATAACCCTTTATATTGACCTTCCAATGACGAATATATAACCGGAATATTATGTGTGTAGATCTGAAACATAGAAGCATATTGGTTGATATTATCAACTTTTTTCAGCATGTTTCCGTCATTTTTCATCACGTTTCCCAATTCCTTCAATGCATTATTTTTTTGCTAGATTTTCCTGTACGCGATACCGTACGATTTCCTTAATCAACTCATATGGAATGTCTTCAGTGTATGCAAATTGAACGGCTCCCTTTGAACTTTTATATGGTTTAAGCTGTTCTGAAAATGCGTCAATTCCACTTGGTGAAGGATAAAATCCAATATGATGTTTCATCGCAGCGAAATGCACTAAGTTTCCATTGAGATAAAATGTCGGCATTTGGTAACTTATCTTTTCGCTTGCTTCTGGTGCAGCTTCTCGAATCGCTGCCCTCACAGCATGTAATCTAGCCTGTATATCTGTTGGAAATGATGATATATAAGCATCAATTCCACTGGATTGATTTGATGATTGATTTGATGATTGCTTCAATGATTTCTCGTCATTCTCATGGTCTTTCGAACTTTTCATAGGACACCTCCGATAAGATGTTTAAACGTTACATTCCACCTATTCATACCAACTCAAACTCAAAATTTTCAGTTGACCATCCAAGTTTGCAATTTGAAGTACATTGGTTCCTTCCGAAGTACGCTGGGTATTCTGAAACGTAAAAGTCTTTGAATACCGGCTGATGACACAAGCAATTGGACCGCTCGCATATATTTCATTGTTGATTTCATACTCATAAAAACCAGCTGCTTTTATTTCGGGATACACTTCAAATGTATGCATCATTTCTTGAACGTGTTCATGAATGTTTTTTTTGGTATATGACCGCTGATTGGCGTCTAAATATTCTACTAAAACCGCCTCTTCATGAAAGAGCTCTTTTAGCCGTTTAAATTGCGGTTCACTCCCCGATTCAAATGAGATTCGATTATATAAAGTTTCCATAAACAATTGAATCGACTGCTTTTCCATTACATCTCCCCCGCTAAATGTTTTGAACGAATATCATCCAGAACCGTTCTAAGTTCTGTTTCTGCAGGAATTCTTTTTTCAATATGTGCACATGGATAACTTTCGCATACGCCACAGTTACTCACATTTTTTTCAAGCGCACAATTTCTCATTTCACATGTTTTACAGTAACTCGGTAAAATTCCCTCTGTACTGGTACAATACGTATTGCAATACAGATCTTTTCCTTCAATGATAGTGTCAGGCGTGCTCCATTCTTTAGCCAGTCTCTCAAGACCTGCATCTCCTTCATTTGCAATGGTTACTTTGACGATACAAGTTTCACAGTTTAGTCCACAAAATGCAATTTTAGCGTCCATCATTTCCTCCTTAGGTATATAACCATCTTCAGATGTATTTATTGTAATGTTACATATATATTATAAAATGATACGAATTGGAAAGAAAATAGATCTTTTTATTTTCCAAAGAATATCCAATAACTCTTTCAGCATTTAAACCAATATCCTTGACTTGGTTTGTCTCATAATTATAAAGATAAATTTTTGGATCCAATTCATAGCTTGTTTCACTTTGATACCGTTTTATAAAAATATGCTCACTATCAACAATATTACACAGACGTACATTATTCAGTTTTTGAGTACTATTATTATAATTAAATGAAACTTTTCTTCCATATCGCTGATGAATCAAATCCTGAGTAAACATGACACCTTGCTCCGTTTGAATGAGGTGCCCAGACTGAATACGCGTTTCAGTTTCTCCTGATAATACATTGGTTGCAACGATTGAAGTATTCCCCTCTTCATCACCTAAATCATATAGTAGTATTTCCGAATCATACCAGTCTAAATTTATATTGAATGTAAGTCCACCCATCAAATAAATATGGTCTTCATTTAATAATTTTCCTGTTTCATAGACTAAAAGCCCATCCAAAGTGTACACTTTTATTTCTAAATCTGGCTTTTCGCTATAAACGGCTTTTTCGTCAGAAATAGCAACTGCAATATATTCACCATTTGGTGAAACACTATAGTAATGTATGGTGCGTTCAACTTGAAAACATGTCTTTACTAAGTCGGTGTCAAAATCATAAGTACTAAAAGTTTTTCGATCAGGTTCATAATAAAGAATTGTACTCTCATTTAACCATACAATTTCAGCTTCAAAATCACTCATTCCTAAATATGATTGTACGTGAACATAAGGTGGTATTGGCTTTATGTTTTTTGTTTCCAAGTTTAGCACGTAAGAATGATCTTCATCCGTTGCCAACAAATACTTCCCATAGTAGTCGTTTCTCAATACATCACAAATCTCATTACCAAATTCATACTCTTTGTTAATTGCACCCGTTATCATATCATAACTATAAATCGTTGTAGGTGGTGTGAAAATCAAATTGATTTCGCTTTCAAATTTTTGATCATCTTTATCCAAAAAGTCATTTATATTAATATGTAGTTTGTCGCATATAATCTTATCAAAATCTAAGAATAAACTATTATTATTCCAACGTGTTTTATATAATGCCAAATCGGAAGAAATACATCTTTTTATCGCATTTTCAACTTTTATGCGATTCACTGAACTTGAGAATTTAAGTTCAAGTTCATCTGGAGTAACCATGGTATACTCATAACCCATACCAAGGAAAGCAGGATCAAAATAATCAGTACATCCATTGTCATAATGTGGAATATAGTCAACTTTGATAATATCTTCTACATTAAAAATAATACTTATTGGATTTTTTACGGAATGTCCCAAGGTACTTATAAGAGATGCGTCTAAGTTAATTGAATACTCATCTCCAGCTTCTACACTTTGAACATAAACACTAATTGAATCCTCTCTAAAGACAATTCGAAAATTTTCAGTAGAATACTTGTCCATATATTGTTTACAGGTTTCTTCAGAAATTTTTTCACTCAACTTAATTTCAACTGAAAATTCATTATCACAAAATACATCGAACTGGGTTCCTTCGTTATAAGTTCTATATTCTGTGCCAGATATTGTGATTTCTTTTATCTCTAAACTTGTAACTTCATCATTCGAATTTATTTCTGTTGTCATAGTTATCTGATCTTTTTCGGTAGGAGACTCTTGAGTTGAAGATGATGTCTGTTTTGCACATCCAGACATAAAAAAGATACTTATTAATGTGAATAGAATCAAACATAATATGAAGACTTTTTTGTTCATAAAAACAACCTCTCAACTTTTGATTTTTACTCCATTTTTGCCCGCTCAGAATCTTTTAATTTCATAGAAATATAACTGTACGCAGTAAAATCACACCAAAGCTTTTCATAATATCTAAAGCTAATCACAGATAGTGCCATTGTGACCAGATAAAAAACCAATAGTCCAACGCTAAAATTTTTAACAACCATGCTAACCACAGCTAACGAAATTAATCCATAGATACAACCACCAAAGATTCTCGATGTAAAATTCATATTATAAATGTTTTGGAGCGGATACTCTAGAAGTTGTTCATTTCCTTCCATTTTTACCTTTGTCCATATTACATAAAAATCATCTGGTGTAATCGTTAATTCACCTTTTGTAAAATGGTTAATTTTTTGAATGGCCTTTTCACGATTCAAGTCTTTTAGTATTTTATTTACAATTCTTCTTAGTGCATAAAACCACCAAATGCTTAATACACCTACCATAAGCGAAATAGTTATGAGGAGTAATGCTGTATATAAACCATTTAACATCGTTAAGACCTGAATGATATTTTCATATGCACCATCAGCTAACACGACATAGGGTAACAAAATGAACAGGATGATCACAGCACCTGGAAAAATATACTCAAATAAAGATCTGATAGAAAAATTAACTCCATTCATTCAAATTCCCTCCGCTTCGATACCGAGCGACTCGATCGCCACTTTGGTATACTTTATTGTCACCAAGGATGTCACGTGTATAAGGACTGTTATTTTTTCTTAGCCAACGTTCACAGGAACATAGGAAAATTCCCAAATCAATGGTATTATAAAAGCTGATTTTGTCTTTTGGTATCAACATTTTTTCTTTCGCATTCATCGTGATTGTAAATTCATCAAGGTTCCCTTCAATCAGCCAAGGCTGTGAATTACAAGCGCTTGGCGAGTATCGAACATACTCGATAAACGCTACTTCCATACTTCCTGTTGTAATTTCATCATAACCTTTTCTCTTCGTTTTGTGAATGTTTTTTCTAAATTCAGAATCCGTTGCTTTTCCAATCGCCATCATAATTGTATATGGAAGGTCATTATACCTCGCTACATTCACTGGATGTCCCATTCCATACCAACAAGTGCCTATGTTTATAGAACTTAAAAATAAATCAAGCTGCGAAAATACAAAGCCAACATTTAAAAGACTCATTGGGTCGTGCTGACTGTAAATCAAGATACAGTACTCTCCGCGTTTACAGGTTGTTTCTTCACGAGGTACAATTTGAACTTCAAATTTACTTGCTTTATCTAAGGGTTCACTATTGTTTTGAAGATAATCTGAAACTTGTTTGAGCTCATCCTCGGTCAAAGGTTCAGTGCATTTAAATTGCCTAAATGACTTTCGCTTAAACATCATCTCGTAGTAAATCGTCAGATCCATAGATGAAGCATTATCCATTGATATTGTTTCCTCAACCAAATGAGAAATTTTTACAGAATCATTCTCGTCTTTCAAATAATCTTTCATGCGCATCTCCTTAACGGTTATTTCACTCATCAAGGATACGATAACACGCTTTAAAATGATAATCAAACACACTTATAAAATCTCAGATCACCCTAGTTGTAGCCAATTTTTTATCACAGCAAGGATGACTATGATGCCAAAACAATAATAAAAATAATCTTTTGAATACTTACTATTTGGAACAAGTTTTCTCAGATATAGCCATAATGCGAGGCCGATGAGTAACATTCCAATCGATGGATAGTAAATCCCTGTCGTTCCATTTGAGAAAAAGGACGTTATACCCAGAGGATTCATTGCTTTTTCGAATAATGTTGCGCCGTTCATTAGTGGCGTATTGAGTATCATTAAAGCAATTGTCACGATATAAACGACGATGACTTTTTTATTTTTTGTCATAGTAATTTCGCCCTCCTTAATTCTGTGTAAAACTCTCTTAAATCCGTTTGATTACCACTGTTCTTTCATCACTTCGTCACGTTTTGCTTGGTATTCTACGCTTGAAATCAAACCTTCGCTGTATAGTCGTTCTATTTTTCTGAGCTTTTCTTCAAAATCCGAATCATGGCTTTCCGATGAACTTTTCTGAATTGAGTTTACATGACTTGAGTTTACATGACTTGAAGACCCTTTCACTGGCATGTAATCTTCAGTCTCAATGTCATAATAGGCCATTCCATTATTCTTAAATCCAGCTTGATATGCATTAAATGTCATAAACGCAGCAATTGCAGTCCAAATAAACGGGAAAATCTTAAATATCATAGAAAAAATTGAAAACGGGTTAAACATTGGAGTTGAAATGCCAGTTATTTGAGAGCTTCGAGACTGGATTTCGTTAAACGCTGAAAACATTCCAAAGCCAGATGAAGTGGATGGCGAAAACGACATGACGATCATCCCAATCCCTAAGATGACAAATACAATGCCTACGAAAAATTGAATTCTTGATGCTTCTTTACTCACTTTAATCCTTGTTCTTCTCATACTACATCTCCTTTTTTTTATTTTCTAACATTACTTTGTTTTGTTTGACATTATTTGCATTCTCTTGAATATAAGCAAGAATTTCATCAAAATCAAGACGCATTAAGTCCGTTGAATCCACCGTTAGATAGGGATCATTTTTGGGCTTCACAGATTTTTTATAATCTCGATAATAAAGCTCCTCAGACACATGTGTAATTTGTGTCGCAAGATGTTCACGACTTTTCAGTCTGCTGATGAGCTGATCATATGACTCAACGACACATTCAATATATTTATACTGCGCGTTATTTCTATTTGAAATATCTATACCTTTCATGACGATCTCATCATAGTAACAAGGTGTATCAATGATGACATTTAGTTCCTGTTTTAAATAGAAATCTGCCAAATCGTAAACGACCTGATACGATCCTTGATTCAACGGATCTTGTGTAATCCCTACTTGCATCATAGCATTCTTAATAATATCGCGATCAATGACAATTGCAGGAAGTTTCTTGGACAATATCTTTGCTAATGTTGACTTCCCAGAACCTGGGAAACCTGCCATTTGAATTAAGTAATTCATTTCGACACCTCAAGTTGAATTTTTTTCTTACTCTATTTTGTACATTCACAATCAAGCAGATGAACAAGCTATAACGGAAGTTTTTTTGCAAGCTCTTTGGCAACTTTTTCCGCGTACTCGGCAATAAGTTGTTTCGACGATGGACTTTTAAAGTGTTCTTTTCCCTCAATATCTTGAATGGCTAATTTTCCCATGTACGTCAATCTCGAATGCTTGGAATAGCGTCTAAGTCCCTCTTCATAGACACCTGCACCACCTTCAATGTCATATCCGCAAGTTGTGATGAGTCCTAATGGCTTCCGTTCCCAAAGACAGGGACCTTCCGTCTCTCCGTAATACTTGTTCATGCCATAGACCAAACGATCCATCACTGATTTCATCGGTGGTGTACAATACCAAGAATAGATAGGGCTGGCAAAAATGATTCCATCCGCTGCCAATACACTTGAATATATAATCTCCATATCATCTTGCTTTGGGCAACCAGGTCGATCAAAGATATCTTGACACGTCCAGCAAGCGCTGCAATGCTTAATGTCTAAGTCTTTGATGACGATTTTATCTGTCTCGATTCCGAACTTGTGAATCTCCTCGATAAATTGATCCACCACGAGCTCTGTATTGCTATGATTTCGAACATTTCCTAAAAGTATCGATAATTTCATATGTCCCTCTTGTATTATTTTCTATTGTGTTATTTTTATTTTCTTTTTTTATTGCCTTTTTTTATACACATACCAAATGCGATCACCTTGAAACCCGCACGCTCTATAGAGCTTCTCTGGATTGCTTTTGTTGTCCACTTCGCCAGAGACCGTAGTAAATTTAACCGTTTGAGACAATCGGTGCAACAACTCATTTACGAGAATTTTGCCTAAGCCTTTCCCTCTAAAGTTCGAGTCAACTTGAATCCACTCTAATGCGCCTTCGCTTATCGCTAGATCCCGTTCCGCTATCCCTAACGCTGCTTTCTTCTGTGTATTTTTTTCAACAATCCAAACCCACAATGCCTTATCATACACATCATGCGTTGTCCACGAACGAACTTGTGCTTCGCTGACGCGAATATGTTCATAATTATCATTTATAAATTGCGCGACTTCACCCTCTTGGCTTTTATTTACAAGCTGAAACTCAAATGGATCTGGTAATTTTGCATGCTGTACCTGTTCGTGAGTATGATAAAGCTTAAAATACTGAGTTTCATGCCAATGCACCGGGAGTGATTGCTTATGTGAAAATATCAATTCTGAAAGTGATTCGTCGCAGGCTTGATCATATCCATGATAATATGGATAGCGACAAATCATCGTACTCCCTAGGACAAATGAGCTAATGCCTTCATTTTGGGTCCAATTCAAATTGGGGAGATTGACCCAATTATAAAATTTCCAAAATGCAGTGGGTTGAGTCGTTGGATCGTTTACATAAATTGTTTTCATTTCTTCAATGATATCTTTTAGGGACATCTCGTCCTCCTTTTTGTCCGTAATGTTCAACTTTGTCGATACGCAAATTTGTTGAATGTTTTTCCATGAATCTTCTTTATTCAAGGCGTGAACAAGAATATCCTAGTGTTTTACATGCTTCGATAAAATCGTCGTAGTCATTTGCATCAATTAAAAAGATTTCAAAAGAATCGTTGCCTCGGCCAAGTTCGCATAATACAATGCCTTGTTCATTTAATACTTTTCCAATCTCTAACAATAAATCATAAGTCTCTTTGTATTGATCAGATTGACTATCAATCCAATCATAAGGAATCGAAAATTCTGAGGATGAATTATTCTTTGCTTCTATGTTTGCATATCCTTTTTTTGTTAAGAGAACATTCACGATATCCACGACTTGATCTCCAAAGGTTTTCCAATCAAGTCCCCAAATTAAATCCTCCTTAAATCCATAATCTAGTAATGCAATTAAAGAGATATCAATAAAATCCAATTTGTCCGACTCAGATAAAACATAATCTTGATAAATTTCATTATTTTCATCAACAAATTCTTTGGGTTTTCCAAATGCTGATTCAATGGAATTATAAACACCAGGATCTTCAATACCGATAGCATCAATCATTCTTTTAAAACACTCTTTTGTAGAGTACGTACCTGACGGTCTTTCTGTTGAAGCAATTTTTTCTATGGGTTCAGTTGTTCCTGTATTTTCAGTTGTTTCAGTATTTTCAGTTGTTTCAGTATTTTGTGTTACCTCAGTACTTTTTGTTATTTTGATAAATTTTGTTGTTCCTGTGGAATCTGATTTTTCTTCGATTGCAGAATTTGCTTTTATATCTTGAACAAAATCTTTTTCGTTTTTTTGATTTGACTCATTCGTTCCAACGTTGATTTTTACTATAAAAAATAGACTCAATCCAACTAAAATTGCGATTACTGGTACGATCATTATTCTTTTCATTTAATCTACTCCAAAAAATTTATTGATTAAAACTTTAGTTCATATAATTTGACTTCATGTACTTTCGAGTATTTCTTGAGAACTTCTTCTTTACGATGTATTGGTGCTTCAAAGTTCAAAACCCTAACGCCAAAGGATTCCCCCATGTTCTCGCTATTGATTAACTGATTTTCTTTGCACTCTTTCCACGTAGCATATACATTTAAATAGGATTCTATAAAATAAAACCCTTTTTTCTCATACCACAGATTAGAGGCAATATCGTCTTGAGTCCATGCCTCAAATCGACTGATTTTTTTCAGTTTTGCCCTCTCAATTGCCTCTTTAAGCAAGTTCGTCGCGACATCACTTCTTTGATATTCGGGTAAAACACCGATATTCCAAATAACACCACCGAGTTCTCCTTCTAAATAACAGACCTCTCGAACGTTCTTTTCAATTTCAATCTCTATAAAACCTACGATGTGGTCCTCATTTTCTGCAACGAGATCAATCATTTCACTATTATAAATCGGCTTTTGATGGACAATATCCTCACAATATGAACTATCATAAAAAGATAAGAGTCGACATTTTAACCATTCTTTTTCATCCGTTTCTCTATACGTTCTAACAATCATCTTTTCTCTTAACCTCACCTTTATATCTATTACCTCAACGATCTATCGCTTCAATATTTATCTGTGAGTCTTATACTCAAGATAATCCTTCAAGGTTTGAACGTGCATCGGATAAAATGCAGAAGCATCTTTTTCAAGTAAATTGCCAAGAGTGGTTAAATCCACCCACTGCAAATTCTTACTTTCGTTGCTTTCGTTAACCACCTCACCTGCTGCTGTACAGATAAAAACTTGCACCATGATCGGATAGTTTCCCACTAGGTTTTGGCAACATGAAAAAGGTTTATAATGCAGCACCTTGTACCCATTGGCTTCATACATCTGACTACTTGCTTCACCTTCAATCTGTTCGACCAAAAGGCCCGTTTCTTCCCAAATTTCACGTCTTAAGCAATCGTAGATATTTTCAAACTCTCTAATTTTACCTGCAGGAATTTCAATTAATCCATATTCCGTCTCAGCATCCGCTTTACATCGATGCTGTATTAAAATACAGTCTTGATCATTGATTTTGCGTTCAATAATGCCACCTACACCAGGAATTGAAAATTTTTCCATAAAGCCTCCTTCGTTCCATCCACAATGAATCCGTTTAACCCTTAAAATATAAACTTATAAATCAATAGATTACTTTTTTCAAGGTGTCGGATACAACTCTTTATGAATCAAATTATTTTTTTTCAGTTCATAATACTCTGAATCCTCTAACTCCAACTTGTACTTATTACAGACTGGACACGTAATGGAATAGACTTCGTCACACTTACCAAGTGGTATGAAGGCCATTAACTTAGATTTTTTATGGAAATAATTCAACTCATAATGGTCGTTGTTATCACAATTCTCACATTTAATGGGGATCCGTCTAATGTTCCAATTATGGTCATATGGGATTAGCTCACTGCCTCGTATATAACCCACTTTTTCTATTGGTTGTGGGAACTTTTGCCAAACAATATAAATTACTCTCATCCTGTCTCTCCTGATATTTTTTCAGTCTATTCTCATTGCAGTTTTACATCTTAAAAAAGTATGCTTTACTGTTTATTCATTTCAAAAGAATTCAATCTCTCAGTATCCTCAGCCAGAAGTTCTCTAGCCGCCAAACGCGCCTCATTCAATCGATTTATAAACTGATTGACATCGTTTTTAAAATGCGTCCTGAATAGTTTGCTCGACAAATCCGCAATAATTCTGTGACTTGCAATGGTATGTGCATTTTTATCATCTGTACCTTCTGCTTCTAAATGCAGCATTTTGATGATTTTATCATCTTCCCAGTACATCAACTCAACTAATTTTGCACGGTACTCTAATTCAGAACTGCTTATATTCTTAAAAACTCTTTTATCATAACTATGCTGTGCCTCGTGTTTTAAAAAAGAAATCTTGAAGTTATCACTGTTACTATCATACAAAGAGCGAATACAGCAGATTGTACCGTTATTTTCAGCCCAACCACCAGTTCCAACCTTCCCGAATGATAGAAAATCTAACCAACTTCTCGAGACAAAACCATCCATCATCATCACTGAGTATTGCTCAATTCCACTAGGTAGTTCAACATCATACGTTTCTTTTATTGAAGTTTCCCAGATGTAGGGTCCAAAGTAGCCCGATGTTTGACCACCTAGATACATATAGCCTTCGCTATTGACGATTATTTTGATAGCTTCTTCAATCCACTCGATTTGGTCTTCAATTTTATCTGTTTTTTCTACTCTATCTAATTTTTCATTCTCATAGTATGTATCACAGAATTTACATAAACTACGAAAGAGCGTCTCGTTCGCTTTTTCTAAGCACTCAGCACGCCAAAAGACCGCTTTGTAATACTCTTGGTAAATTTGATCTAAGTCCATAATGACTGTATTCGTCCCACGCACGAATGGTTCGTTATGTTCAAAAACGCGCTGATATTCCATTACGAGGTCTTCTTGATCTGAAAACTTCTTGAGATAGGTAACTGCATCCTGCAAATTTCCTTTCACTAAATAAGAGGCGTATATCTGTTTATCGTAGACTGCCATGTCATTCTCCCCTTATTTGAACTTGTTATTAATAAGAAAAAACATGCGATTATATTGTTCATGTTCTGGAAAATAAATGTCCTCATAATGCTCAATGCGAAATCGCTTCTCAAAAAATTCGCGCCAATCTTCAGTGGTATTATTCCAAAGCACAAAACCATCATCCAGTAAATTATCTTCTATAATGGTAATATTCCATTCTTCAATTTGCGCCTGACTTAAGTGTGGATTTAACTTTACAAATATTTTTCCATTTTCGCGAACAATTTTTTCTAGTAACATCATAAGTTTTTCTGCGTCTTCAGGATATAGGTTATCCACAATATTTGAGAGGATTACCGCATCAAATGCGTTTTCATCTAATGCTTCTAGTTTCTCGATGCTCCCATGTATGAACTCAAAATCCGAAAGTGAATTTTGCTCCGCTCTTCTTTTAGCATTTTGAATGCCTTCTTCTGATAAATCTATGCCCATGTGTTTTTTTGTTCCATATTGAATACACATAAATAAAAGACTTCCTTTTCCACATCCAAAATCCAAGATGCGCTCAGTGCCTTCACAGACCCACATGATTCCTTTGTCAAACGCTTCATTTCCTGTCGTTTTAGGGATTGATGAGATGCTTGTTTCTTTTGAAAAAATCTGATTCCACTGAGAGATGGATTGATCATATTTGCTGTCATTATTTAAAGTCATATGTAACGTCCTTTCCTCATCTTAGTATTTAAGTGATGTCCATTCATCTTTCTTAATTCTATAACTTTCATACTCTTTACCATAAAGAATCACGGTTCCTACATGTTTGTAGCCACTTTTGAGAATCACTCTATTGGATCCAACATTGGTTTTTTGTGCAACTGCAATCAATTCTGCTGTGTCTGTCTCATTAAATAAAAAGTTCATCAGCGCGATACACGCCAAACTTGCATAGCCATTTCCCGTATGCTGATTTGAAATAGCATATCCAATTTCACGATTAGGCGCTTCAATTTCATCCTTAAAACCGGTGGCAATCCAACCAATCATTTCTTGAGTTTCCTTTAAAATAATTGCCAATCTAAACGGTGGTGTATTGGCATCACTTATCGCTGGTAATAATCGTAGAAATTCCTGATTTTCAGGAATATCGTCCTGTATCATCCATTTTGTGCGGTCTTCAAGTGTCGAAACCCAATCAGGTAAAAAATGCGTGATTTCAGGCTCTTGAGCTATTTTATAAATCTTTTCAGCGTGACATTCTTGAAATTCTCTTAGTACTATAGTGCCACAATCGATTTCAAATGGCTTATTTAAATTCATTTTCATATTCGTTTTTTGATTCATTTTGACCTCTCCTTTGTTTTTCACCCTTTATAACGATACTTAGAATATTGATTAGACCCAGTGCTAAGTAAATCCCCAGTAAGGTTTTATAAAAATTAGCGCCACTTGGAATATAATACACAGGTGAAAGTGCTATATTGGATATGCAATAAACAAATACAACACTTACATAAGCTCACACTGAGGGTAATAATCGTTAAACGCATCATCATATGAATATAAGCAAAAATGCCTTGTTTCGGTTTATCGAACCCCGTGATCATCATTGTACTATTTACCAGTGTAATCAGTGTAAAACACAGTGCAATCCAAAGTATTGGCGAATCCCATTTGGGATTTTTCTGACCCTTTTCGTCTATGTATTCAGTCTTTTGAAAAATAATTATTTTGTTTGTAACATCTCATGCATTGCCTGACACCTTTGTATCCAGTTCTCCTGAAATTCATCTTCTTCTAAAATACGATTATGTAAATCCTTTACCGTATTCACACCTTCAATTTCACACCACTTCACACATTCAAGATACGCCTCTAAGTCTAATTCATCTGGATCTTCATATACGTTGACTTCCGAAATGCCTTGATTTAACATTTCAAACAGTCTCGTATGCCCGTCTGTAACGACCCATTTATCTGCTAGCCAAATCACTGGAATTTGAACTTCATCCGCAGCTAAAGGATTCAGCCAATCACGAACTCGATTAAGTTTATTTTGGGAAATATACAGTTGACTGGGTTGCAAGTGCTGTATGTTCATTTTCTGTTTTTGAGATAGTTTCATCGTTTCCTCCTGTCAGTTTCTTTAAAATGCTCCCATTCATATAATATTATATGCAGTTCATTGATTGCCTTTCATCTCCCACTCTGCCTTTCATAATTCCTAAAGATCATCCCTTGACTTTTCATCATGCCAAACGTTTCGTAATAGGCTTGTAGTTCCGGATCACACAATAAATCTATCATGTAAAATTCACTCAATGTTTCAAGCATATTCTCCATTAATTTTTTACCAATGCCGCGCCCTTGATACTCCGGTAACACTTCTAGTAACGGAATATATGCGGATAACACAAGATCTGATGTCGCCGTAATAAAACCAACGACTGCCTCACTTTCGCTGTCCACTGCCAACCAAATATATGCGCTCTTTTCAAGCAGTTCGTAATGCTTAGCTTTTGAAGGTGGATTGGGCCAGTCGACAAAAAAACCACTTAATTGCTCTGGTGTTATCCCGTCTAATCTATCTGTATACTTGATCATCACTTACCTCCTGTATTTTGAAATTAAATTAAACGATGCAATTTTCTAACTCAACTTCTCGCTTATAGATATGGGACAATGTCTTCCCATATCACTCTTAACACTTCTTTTTCATAGGCTTCGTAGTGCCCAGTTATGGTCACGACCGCATGGTAGTCATTTAGAATCACGCAATACTGACCATACATGCCGTCCGCTCTATAGGTATTCGGCAGTGTCGAATTCCAAACCTGATACCCGTATCCTTGTTGAGATTCTGGATCTAACTTAAAAGAGGTATCCATCCAGTTCGTATGCATGCGATCAACAAAATTGGCTGACAAAAGTTGTTTATCCGCATATCGCCCTCGATTCAGAAGTAAAACACCCAGACGCGAAAACTCTTCTGTTGTTAAATAGAGACCTCCCGAACACGATGTATATCCCAAATGACAGCGATGCCACTGTGAATTCACAATCTTTAATGGATCAAATAGTCGTGGCTTTAGGTACTCTAATAAATGTTCATTTGTCAATCTGTGAATAATACGTCCTAACATATAACTGCACAAATCTTCATAAAAAAATCGTTTTCCAGGTGCCTCTTTTACTTCTGTTAAAAAAAACAATTGCGCGCGATCCATCTCATTCCACTTAGATTCATCTTGATTTACATGTCCAGAAGACATTGTCAAAAGATGTTTTATCTGAATGCGCTCTGATCCTACGCTTGCAATTTCCTCGTATTCTGGGAAAAAGCTCAGCACATAATCATCCACCGATAGCAGACCTTCAAATTCAGCAATCCCAATAGCCACCGCAACGAAAGTCTTTGATGCTGAATATAAATTTTCTCGGTCATCACTTCTAAATCGATGTTCTGCAATGGTTTTACCATTTTGATGAACATGGACACCATAAACGCCTAGATTTTTCTCATAAACACTTAACCTAAAATCCGTTAAAATTCCCATAGGGTCACCTCATTTTTTGTCCCAAATAAACAACTGTGGAAAATGCATACTCTCCTTAACTACAACTTATATTCCCAGTAGCCTACATTAATCCACTGATCATGCTTAAATCCTACTTCATTAAATTCTGCAACTTTTTGAAATCCGAGTTTCTCATGTAGTCTGACACTCGCAATATTAGGTAATGCGATTCCACCCATTGCTCGATGTATACCCGCTGATTTTAATTCCGTCAAAAGAGCTTCATATAGTTTTGTACCGATACCACCAACAGCCTTATGGTGTAAATAGACTGTGGTTTCAACCGAAAATTTGTATGCACTTCTTTCTTTCCATTTTGTTGCGTATGCATATCCAACGATTGTGCCATTATCTTCATATACAAAATAAGGTAAAATAGAACATATGTTGATTATTCTATTTTTCATATCCTCTACTGATACTGGCAATTCTTCAAATGAAACCGTCGTATTTTTCACATAATAATTATATATTTCACATATTTCCTCTGCGTCCTTTAATTCAACTTTTCTTAGCATAACGCCTTCCTTTCATGTTACATTGTATTCAAGATTCCACTTACATAGACGATACCGTTCTGATAACTCACCCAACAATATAAGATTCAAATAGATTCTTCACCGAACTTGCAAATTCATCTCCGGCACCCCAGTCAAAGTTAAAAAAGACGCCTTGAGAAGATCCCGCGGAAATTGATTCAATTTCAGTGACGCCATTGAAATTATGTATCGTAACGACCAGTGATGCTCTGCTGTTATTTCTCATAAAATACTTTTCATAGATGACAATAATCGAATACATACCATCCGTAATAGGATGCACTCTTTCATGTACCAACTCATATTTCATATTTCTTTTCAGATATTCAAATGCTTCCAGTGGTGTCATAGCGACTGCAAAATTATAGCTACTCATCTTAATTCCTCCAAATGATGACTTCTTTATATGGATTTGATCCGTTAATATTGGATTCTCACCTCATGTGAACTACACGGCTCTCGAGAGCGGTTAGCAAATACTGATAATGTGTTTCGTAAGGGACGAGTGATGAATCTCTGGTTTGAACCATCTTCTTAAAGGCGTCGATTGATACATATCTCACTTCTTTTACCTCTTGATCGCAAAATTGGTAGGCATCAATCGGAAGGTCTTCCCTGTAAAGAAACACATCATCGATTTCATTTTCATAATAACCCTCTATGCCGCCATATTCTCGACAGGTAAACAAATACATGAGTTGATCCATTTTTAAATCGATTCCAAGTTCTTCTTTCCCTTCACGTATCGCCGCTTGAACCGATGTTTCCCCTGAGCGAATATGACCGGAAAAAGAAATGTCGAGCTTACTTGGAAGCATCACATGTTCACTTCGGGTTTGAAGCAGCAGCTCATTTTGAGCATTTAAAATCCAGACGCAGACGCCTTTGTGAATCACCCCTTGCTCATGTGCTTGATTTTTGCACATGGCTTTACCCGTGTGTTGTCCAAGCTGATCATAAATATCTATTGATTCTATTTCATATGATACTACTTCGTTTAATTCTATATCATTTGTTTCCATAGCGGTTTCCCTCCAAAACATATCGTGCAATCAATAAATGCCTCACAATATTCAGTATAACAAGCAATTATAATTAAGTAATTAAAATCTGATAAAAATTCTATATAAAGAGGATAAATAAAAAAGACCAAACAGAGATTATTTAATCGTATTAAATAATTTCAATTTGGTCTTGCCTGATTTGTCTGTCACAATCCAACACGTATGAACTTGTGAATTTATTGTAACTTACTGAAAAAAACGTCAATTATTTTAATAATCATTCGTTAGACGGCTTAAGATGTACTGAAAATCAGTCCATTTGTGTCGCATTTCGATATGACATCCAAACGACAATATCTAAAATTAGTTGAATCATCGAAAAAATAATCAGATAACTGATGCCGATTCTGAAAGAAATCCACGCAACAAATGCATGTAGCAGCGTTAATATGATCATCCCTTTGTTTAACTTGCCTTTTCCTAACTGCAACAAAGCATAAGCGATCAAAGAAGTATTGATCAGTTTGCCTATGATAATGGGTAAATCAATTATTTTGTCAGAATCAAAATTATTCCCAACCACAATTAACTGAATAAAAATTAAGACAAACAAACCAATTCTATTGACACCATAAGGATTGTTCCATTTTTTCGTTCCATCTATTAGCACTCGGCCGACAATTTGTTCGCCATATGATAACCATTTAATTTTAGATCCAAAACTCAAGTAGTATGCAATGCAAAATACAACGATTCCAAATACTAAAATAATGTACGGAACAAAAGCATATTGACCTGTACTTAAAATATGTTCACCCATGAGAGACGAATATAATGCCATACAAGCAGATAAAATAGTTGCATAGATAAAAAAATCTATGACTCCAGCCATGATAGGATGCGGTTTCTCTTTGCTTTCATTTTTCTTATTTTCTACGATTTTTTGTTCTAACTCTATTTGACTTTCCATGTTATCCGACTCCTTAGATTAGTTTTATGGATGTACTCGTATACATTTTACGGAGTCGGTATTAATTCATCATGTATCAGATTATGCTTCAACAACTCGCTATACTCTGAATCCTCTAAGTACAACTTATACTTATTGCATTTGGGACAAGTTATAAAATAAGTCTGATCGCATTTTCCCAGTGGTATAACGAACATGAACTTTATTTTTCGGTAATACAAGTTTAATTCATAATGCTCATTGTCATCGCAATGTTCGCATCTAATCGGAATGCGTCTTATATTCCAATTATTATCATATGGAATTAATTCACTACCCCTTATAAATCCTACTTTTTCTATAGGTTGCTCAATTTTTTCCCAGATTAATGTAAATCCACTCATCTTACTACTCCCATATTAATTTTATTAAAACTCACTTTTCCCATTATAACAGTTTTAATTTATTTGTACACTTCTATATATAGAAATCGCTATGAACAATCCTCATTTACAGATTTTATAAACAAACAAATCCGATTCAGTTCCTTCAAAATCGTTTGTGTTGAATAGCTGACCGTGTGTTCCCCCCGTCTGGTAGAGATTTCCCTGATCATCCATTGCAATTTCTCTTCCACAGGTACTGAATTTAGGCATCAATGTCAAATTCCACTCAACCTGACCCTCTGCATCATAATTGATTATGAACGCTTGACATTGGTCATAATTTGAACATCCACCAACAATAACATGTGTTGGGTTTGTTTTGTCTATGATAACGCTATGAATCCCGTCCCATAAAGATGTTCCAAACTGTTTTTCCCACACTATTTCACCAGTGTCATTCACTTTAATTAATACAGCATCGCCATTGCCTTGTTTTGGTGCTACTAATTCACCATTCGTCCAACCAGTTAAATACACATTTTTATCTTCATCAACAGCAATTTTCGAAGCATTTTCATCAAATGCTGTTCCAAACTGATAACTTTTAATCACATCGCCATTGGCATTTAGTTGTGTATAGAAAAGATCTCTTTTCCCCAAGCCTTCAGATCCCAATATGCCACCTGTATTTCCGATTACATAAAAATTTCCCTCATCGTCCATACTAAATCCCGTCGCTGCATCGTATTGATCTGTTCCCCATTGACTGGTCCAAAGAATATTGCCCTGAGCATCTAATTTCATCAAATAGGCATCTGCTTGTCCCAAATTAGTTCCACCTAATTCTCCCTGAGTTGAACCACATATATAAAGATTATCATCTATATCCTGATAGATTTGTGAACTTGTTGCTTGGGTGAGTCCACCGTATTGTTTGGTCCATTCCACCTTACCGCTCACACTTATTTTTTGAATAAAAATATTTCCTACACCTAGATCTTCACTAAAACTTCCCGCTGTAGTTCCTGTCACATAAACATCTCCATAATTGTCGAAAATAATACCATTTGCACTGTCAGAAGATGCGGTTCCTGTTTGTAATGTCCACATGTTTTTACCCATTTCATCATATAATGAGATGAGAACATCTTTGCCACCAGACTGATTACCACCTAAGGTATAACCTGCAACACAACTTTTTCCAGTTGAATCTACTGCGATTGTCAAGCCTATGTCCTCTTTATCTGTTCCAATCTGCTGACCCCAAATAATTTTATCCACGCTACTGACTGGTTCAAACTCCGTTGCTTCCGAAGCGAGCTCTGACGTAGATTGAGTAGGACTCTCTGGTGTAGATATTGTCTCAGAAGTTTTTAACTTCTCGTTTGAGCTTTGACACCCCGCAAGTAAAGCCATCGTAATTAAACCAACTCCAATCACTCTTCCTAAAACACCTAATCTTCTCATCTAAATATCCCCCTTTTTTACGTAACGGTTAATTTGACTATTACTAGTTACGCGTGTTATGATAGAACTATATCAGAACGTTTCGTAACAGTCAATATTAATTTAGGAGGTTACCTTAAAATGGATTTTTTTTGGGCAATAAAATTTTTTGATACTTATTGGTTTATGGAACACGAGAATAAAGATCCTCTCGAGGACCTAGAATTCATTCGATTTTTCACTCAAAAATTGACAGGAAAAATTTTGGAAGAGGGCGCTGAGTCGCTTAGTAAAAGCTTATCCATCTTCAGAGATTCGCTCTATACAGTGATTCAAAACTTGCAAAAAGGCATTTTTGATGAAGAAACAACTCTACAGTTATTGAGTCCATATATCAGTGGGGCAAAAGGCACAAGAAAAATTCTATCTGAAAGCGATCATCAACCTGCGACAAGAAAACTTGTTTTTGAACCTGAAAAAGTTGACGAAGCCTACGTTTTATCAGAATTTGCAACACTTTGGTACATCTTACTATTTGAAAAAGATCGAACTCGTATTCGAATTTGTGAACACCCTGAATGTTCATGCTTATTCATTGACGAGAGTAAAAACCACTCAAAACGCCATTGTACAGACAAATGTAGCAATGTCATGAAAATGCGCCGTCATCGAGAAAAAAAGGAATAAAAAGTTTAACGTTCCCAATTTATATCCGTTAACGCAATGAGTTGCTTTCCGTTAACCCTTCCAAAAATTCTCGAATCGCACAGCTATATTCCTGAGCTCTAATCACGGGGGTTAATGCGTGTTCAGCGCCATCTATACACGTAATCATTGTTTTTTGCCCTTTAACGAGCATTCTAAAATGCTCTATGGATTTTTGCACGCTCGCATCTGAAGCCTCCCGTGTATCTGGTAAAAATAAGATCGGGCACACTAATCGCTTATACATTTCAGCAAAATCCGTTAAATAGAAATCTTCACAGTACTGAGCAAGAAGTTGAGGTTTAAATGCAACCGTCACCCGCCCATCACTCTCTTTTTTGAACCGATTGATATGAATCGCTTCCAACTGTGTTTTCCAATGCTCATGATGATTTTCAGCGATGATCTGATGATAATAACTGATCATTTCATCCACTGATTCATAAGACTCAACTGGTCTTTGCTGCACTTTAGCCACTCGCAAGCGACAATCTTCATGAATTTCAGATGCTGGTAGGTGTATCTCGCCATTTTCACCATAAAAATTTTGAAATCCACCTTCACATGTAATTGACAATACTTTCTCTGGATAAGTGGCGGCAAAGAGTAATGCAATTTCAGCACCCATTGAACTTCCAACAATATGAACGCGTTCTACTTGAAACTTACAAAGTAATTCCTCTAAATCCACCACAAAATCATTGAGTCGATACCCTTCTTCCGGACAATCCGAACGCCCATGTCCTCGTAAATCAGGTACAATTACGTGATAATCTTTAGAAAGATTCTCAATACAGCTATTCCATTGTTCACTATTCCAAGAACTGCAGTGCAAAAGGAGCAGTGTCTCTCCGATGCGCTTTGTTTCTTTTGTGTAAATGCCGATTCCGTTCACTTGTATAATTTGTTCTGAAACAATCAATTGTTCTGTCATTTTCACCTCCGTCGAGTACGTCAACAACGACTTGTTGCGCGCCCCTTACGAATTACTCTATTATGATTTTTTTTACTTTACACGTCAATCGACTCTCGTTTGGGCTACATGCATAAATGCCTGCCCACACAGTTTCAGCGTTTTTATGCAAATGCAGCACTCTCATCTGCTTCCAGTCTATGCCGTTCATTGAATGTTCAATGATAAAATCTTGATGACTCCGTTTTATGCGATACCACATGGCCGTGATATCCGTTGATATATCCGTTGTTGCCCAATCGGAATACCCCAAATTTGTGGCCACTGACCCCAATCGACTGATTTGTTCATCCTCATATTCAATTGATGCCTTAATCCAATTTTCACTATCAATTCGTACAATAATTCCACACTGATCGTACTGCTTATAGGACTTGAATTCCAACAATGCTTGTAAGGAAAAATCCTCTTTGATCTCCGTTAACAAGCAATGTCCATCGTCTCGTTTAAAGCCATAATGCGTGCGTTGCCAAAAATCCGTATTCGGTCTTGTGTTAAATACAAGTCCATCCTCAAAATGAATGTCATCGGGTTCATTCAACCACGTAAATTCAGTTGCTGTTCCTTCAATGATTTTTTTTAAGTCCATGCTAATCCTCCATCGCCAGTTTAATCTGTTTACTTGATATCGTCTTAGTTTCAGGTTTGTTTGGCAGTTTTTTCCAAAGATAAACTGCATATGCGATAATAATCACTGATTGAATCGTAATCACCACAAGCTCTGTTGTTCCACTTGCGATGGCCGTCCAATTGATGAAGTCATATAGACAATGCCATAAAACGATAGGCATCAAACTTCCACTGAATACCATAAGTTCTGCTGCTACAATTCCGAAAATCCATGCATTCATGACGGTTAAAGTGACCATAAGCAGATTCGAACCAGAAAAGGCCTGTGCAACATGAGCTAAAGCAAAAAATATCGCTGAAATCTGCACTGCTTGTTTGATTGTAAAGGCTGCCTGCAGCTTTGTAAAAATGACGCCTCTAAAATAAATTTCCTCTGAGAATCCTATTGTAAGAGTAAAGAATATAAGTGCTATAATTCGATGAACATCACTTTCCATACCACTCAATACAAATGGGATTTTTGCAAGTATGAGTGGAATAAAAAACAGTACGTTTTGGAAACTTTCTGGATTCACTCTTCTAAATCCAACTTGCTTAAAACTCATTTTTGCCATTTTGATATAAACAAACGGAACGATTGCAGACAGAGCCATAAAACATCCTTGAATATAATAACCTTTTATCCCATCTAACTTACCCACTACCACAATCACACCTGAAACGACAGGAAAAATCATCATCGCCAGCGTAAGTACAAAGGATAAAATTAGAGTCTGTTTTTTTGAATATGTCTTATTCAGATTCGCACACTCGGTAGACATTTTCGATCGCTCCTTCAGCATCTTGAATTTGGTTGATTAATTGACCCTTATTTTTTTCGATTACGCGTTTAGACCCAATATTGGAATCGCGACAAACGATGTAAACATCCTCTATTTGAAACTCTTTGGCCTTTTCCAGTGCTTTATTTAACAATAAAGTACCATATCCTTGATTCCATTTTGAATATCGAATCGCATATGCAATATGTCCCCATATTTGGGCTTGTGCTTCCGTGATAAATGGTCGTATCTGAATTTCACCAATAAACACCTGATCTTCAACACACCAGTACGTGTAGGTTCTGGGCATCCCCTCTGGAATGTCGACACCCTCCTCATAATTTTTATACACATCGAGTATACAAGCTTTCCACTGTTCATAATACTCTGGTTCAAAGGGTTTCCATTCATCGATATTGTTTTCATACGATTCCTTGCATGCCCTTAAATACTCGTCAAAATAGCGTTCATTGGGTCTGATGACTTCCATTTGGTGATCCTCCATAATCTCGTATTGGCTCTTCTTAATATATATATACGTTATCATTACATTCTTTTTACTAACCGCCTCATCTCGTTGGTCTTAAACCATCCACTGTTTGATTTACCTGCCATGCGATGATAGTGGCATTATCTCTACCGTTACTGTTTTTCACAACTTCAAGCATTCTGAACACTCCAGATTCTACTGAATTCTCGTCAAAGACGCACTTGATTGCCTCGTGGTTCTCAAAAGGTCTATTTTCAATCTCAAGAACACCATCTGTCAATAAAACGACAATCGATTTTCCTGCCCTAAGCTGAAGGGTACCTTTTGTATAACATGGAACCTCTAAATCTAATGAATTTTTTTGACCAATCCACTGATAAAAAATTCGCTGATTCAATCTAAATTGACCTAACTCGTTAAACTCATGATGTAATACATAAATCGAATTATCGCCAACTGAAAGCCACCAAAGGTATTCATTTTTTTGTAAACAGACTAAAAATGCAGTTTCACCGTTCACTTGACGTGATTGTTCTTTAACTTTGGGGGCATTTAAAATCTCTTCTATTAAGTTTTCAGTATTTTTTATCGCATCTTTTGTATTCAGTTTTAAATTGTATTCGATTTCATTTTTTCTTGCAGACAATATATTTGTGTACAAAAGCACACTCTCATTGGTTGTATGCGCATCAAAGAGCACCGTGAATATGGCATCCTCATTTTCTGTGATTATAAATACACCATCTTCATTGAATTTTGCACCATTTGATGAAGCGCCACCAAAAATGCCAATCGATACAGTGTTAGATTTCATCATTTTTATTTCATCAATATAAGAATGTGTGCTGCCGTTCCAAATTAAATGTTCTGTCATTCTCGAATGCTCCTTAAACTCCCGAATTTACTTCATTTCATGTAAGTTGATTAAATTTTTAACCAGTTCATCGATACCAAGCATCATTTCATATAAACTCTGTGTTCCTATAAAGGCAGGCGTGGATACAACTTTATGTGGATAGTCAATACAACATTCTGAAGCTTTGGTATTTACAAGTATTGCACCGGTTTCTTCTAGTACCTTCATAAATGAATCCCGACTTGTACTTAACATTACTTGACCATCTTTATGACTAAGCGCTTTTGCAACTACCACGATTGCGCCACATATAGCGCCAATGGGTTTTTTTGCATTGTGAAATGTTTGAATAGCCTGTTCCACTTCCTCATCTACTTTAAACGATTCTTTAGATACGATAAAATCGGATAAATTTTTGAAAACACCCTGACCACCCGGTATGATCAACGCATCAATCTCATCAAAGTTCATCTCGTTTATAGGGAATATTTTCCCTCGTCCAATTCTAGCAGACTCAATTAAGACATTTCTGACGTCTTCGTTTTCAACTGTCTCTGTATAATGGTTAAAGGTATGGTATTGATTTTTATTGGGTGCAACGCTTATATAATCCGCCTTATATTTATCCAACGCAAGATATGTCAACATAACTTCTTCAATTTGACTTCCATCACCGATTCCACAACCGGAAAGTAATACTGCAAACTTCATTTTATTCTCCCCTTTCTGATACATGATCAATATAAGAATTGATTTTAATTCATTTTACAATTTGTTTCTTAAAAAATCTCATAGCCCCCCAATTAAATACGATAAAACATGAAATCGAATCAGGATGACTGCTACTACTAGCGTTACAGGGATGATTTTTATAGCCTGACGGATATTTTTTGATAATACTGCCAACAATAGGATCGCAATGATGAAGTTGAGTCCTGAATAGATAGATAATACACCATAACTTTGTTCCAAGAGCAAACTAATAGGTAGTGCCGCACAAACGGCGGAAATCCATCCATCACCCCTACCGTACCAAGCAATATATGCTGCGAACGGTGAACAAACTGCAATTGCACCCCATCTGAAAAAATAGTAACTCGGAAAGAAGCCAAATAACTCCATGGAATACAGATAATACGCTAGTATGAGTCCAGCAAAGAAAAGGAACACATGGATTCCAGCCGCCAGCGGACTTCTACTGGTTGCCGCTATTATCGTGGCTAAAAATGCCCATATTCCAATGCCAGTAAAAATATTTCCCGTGATACTCAATATATTTCCGAGTTGGCCCTCATGCGGAATACTTTCTATATACTTAGAAACAAATCCCAGAAACGCCCCTGCTATGAAAAATAGGATCCCCTGAAGAAACTGTTTTTTTAAGCTTAACTGAACCGTTTCTGAGCGTCTTATGCTATTCAAAAATGTGATGCTCATTTATGTCCTCCATAGACGTCGTCATTGACTTAAACAATAAATAAGAATTGCTTGTTGAACTTCCATTAAATTTTTCTTGAAATCATATCCCACAAAGTAAGGGCTATCAATGACGTCCTCTGAGACCTCTTCGCCTCTAAAAAATGGAGGGCACGGATTCAGGATAGCATCAGTATTTGCTTTTTTCATCACATCTAGCGTCACTTGATTGTCTTTAAAATCTTCTAAAAATTCTTTTGGAATGCCATCTGTACAAACGACATCCTTTCCAATAATAGCAGTATCAATCTTTTCATACCAATTGACATCCGCCATCTTATATGGCGCTGGGCAACATTGACTGAATTTTAACCCCAGTACAGTTGCGGCTTCTTTCCATGCGAGACCAATGTTTCCCTGTTCGCCAACAAAAAGAATCTCATCTTCTAAAAAATTAGGTCTTCTTTTAGATAAAGCATATAAGTCAGAAAGTATTTCGCAAGGATGATTGATACTGGTCATAGCATTAATGATTGAGCACGATGAATATCTACTAAAAGTTTCAAGAACTTCCATATCCTTATGCCGAATAACCATAGCATCCGCCCAATTATTTAAATATCCTACGACATCTTCATGCGCCTCTTTCTTGTCTAAAGCCGTAGGTGGGAACAAGATTGTCTGACCGCCTAACAAATAAATCCCTTTTTCAAACGTGACACGTGTTCGAATACTCGACTCGGGAAAAAACATAACAACTGTTTTTCCAGAAAGCGCTAGACGATGCTGTCCTTCTTGAATTTCATCCGCAATTCGAAAAATATCCAATATGGCTTCTTTCGTTAAATCCGTCAATCGTAATAGGTTCTTCATCACACGCTCCTTATATTTATTTCTCCATCAATACATGTGTCTCTGTTTCGCCTGTTTGATGAAGTCCAAGCTGTTCGTAGAGTTTAATCGCACCGTGATTCTTCTTGAAAGCGCCAAGTTTAACCGTCTTATTCATTTCACGAGCCTGTTCTATTACAGTCTTTAGTATGGATGACCCGATGCCTTTGCCTTGATACGCAGGTTCTATGTGAATTTCGGAGATATTGACTACAAACTCGCTTTCGTATCTTTCAAGGACGCCAATATCATGTCCACCGTATGTGACAATCTTATTGAGTTCTGGTTGAAAATTTTCAAGAAAATCCTTTGTTTGAAAGGTCTCATCCCATCCCCAAATGGCTTCCACATAAGGTTTGATTGTTTTACGTCTTAAATTTAGAATAAATTCAATATCATTTTCATTTGAATCTCTTAGTACATAGTTCATCGAGTCGCTCCAGTCTTTTAATTTTATCTATTTATCTGTTTTATCTATTTATCTGTTTATCTTTTTTATCAGTCTAATCGAACTAATGGATCTGATAAATCACTATAGTTTTTTCACTCACTATTTGCTATTTGCACGTTTCATCGCCTCGATACTTTTCATAAAGTTCAGTGTATAACGTCACCCATTTATTCGGTTGTCCTACCGGTCCAACATCAAAATAAGGTTTGTCAAATGAATGACTCAGCATGTATTTTCCTTCAGAGTCTTTATAACTTTGAAGGATTTCATCCGCACGTTGACAATGATCACCCGTTCCCGCACCTAGAATGGACAATCCATATAGGATCATTTGAATCCCCAAATTGACGTGGTCAATTGGAAAAAAAGCCTGCGTTATATCTTTAACGATCCATTTTTCAGCGACGCCTTTGTGAAAAATCACATGGTGATCCTTATAAAATGTCGTGATGGCATCGAATTGTGGCAGTATAATCCCCTTCTTTTTGAGTTCCGCTGCGAGTAAAAGATAGGTTGTCGTCTGTCGATAGCACCCCATATCCGGAAGTTTTGAATCATTTGTTTTCTTCCCTGTATCTAAGCAGCGAATGGTTCCATCTTCACGTAAATTTAAAAATGATAAATGAACTTGCTCATTTACCCATGGATGCTCATAATACCCAAGTGCAACTAAATTTCTTAATAGCAGCGTCTTGGAACACTTCATGCTCTTATTCAAATCTTTGATGATTCTTTCAACAGCATCATCGAGTGAGAGATCCTGCCGCGTCAGACCAAATTCATACAGACAAAGGAAAGCGTTGATATGTTCCCATTTGTTTTTATCTTGAAATTTATCCATTACCAATCTGAGCATTTCAGAATTCATCAAGTGGTCATAAGCTTTTTGAACCTCAAAATCGTTTTTTGTTCGCCCTTGTAGTTCAATCATTGTGCGGTATTTTACGTGTGGCATATCATCTTCAAGAAGCCACTGTATTATGTGATTCATTGAAAGCCTCCATTTAGTTTTGCTTACATTGGTATCATTTTAGCGAAACATACTCGCTCAACCATAAAATAAAATAGTTGCAATAAAACATCGACATATCTATGAACCACGTGCATGCCAGAGATACTAAAAATACAGCATTTATCCGAATTAACCTCTTCTTCCATTTTGATTGATCCATAATTCTCTCTTCAATCACAATAAATGGAACCATGACAATGAGTAGTTTTGCGAACATCACAACTGAGAATGTCATGGATTTTTCTAACAATTGATCCGTTGGAAATTTATTGATTAGCAAATTATTGATTACAACTAATGCGGCGATATACGCTATTAACACCCATATTCGCCTTTTTTCTTTCATCATATTTTGTATCACTTAGTTCTCCTTGCAATGGGATGATCTTCATTAAATTGCAGCAAGTCCCAAAGGTTACCATATAGATCTTTGAACACTGCAACCGTTCCATAATCCGCTTCTTTCGGTTCGCGTACAAACTCAATCCCTTTTTGAACCATCTGATGGTAGTCTCTCCAAAAATCATCTGTATTCAAAAATAAAAAGACTCTTCCACCTGATTGATTGCCTATAAACTCTTCTTGAACTAAGTTAGATGCTTTGGCTAACAAAATCGTCGTTCCCAATGAACCCGGCGGCGAAACAACCACCCATCTCTTATCTTGCTCCGGTTGATAGGTATCTTCAAGTAACTCAAAGTTGAGTTTTTTCGTATAAAACTCGATCGCCTCATCATAGTCTTTCACGACCAATGCGATATGTACAATAGACTGAATCATGATGCCTCCTCTAGTAATAACCTGTATTTCCTTATACAGTATATTGATTTCTATCATTAAAACGCGATGAAAATTTACAGCGCTTTCATCATGAACATTTCCATCGGCTGTTCATGACCTGGAATATCGAGCATCAAGCAACCGCAATCTTTATAGCCAAGTTTACGATAAAAATGTTGCGCATTCTCATCCACTTGTGTAGATGTCATCACAAAGTCATAACCAAGTGATTTCATTTCGCGTTCCCAATAGGACATGGCATGATGTCCAAGTCCCTCTTTTTGATAGGTTTCCTCTATAAATATCAATGTTAAAAACGGCGTGTTGTCCCAGAATAGATTGTACCGCATGATGCCTACGGGCACCCCATCTTTTAGAATCATGTATCCCATTTGATCTCGAACCTTTTTCTCAAACTCTCGCTTAGGCAAGTGTTTATCCAGAGAATACCAGAATTCTTGGTCCTTCTTTTCAACATATCGGATCGCAAACTTAATCTTTTTTGTCACCAAATGTAACTTACAATAGTTTGCCTCGGTACGAATAACGCCACAGTCAACAAATCCATTCTTTAAAAACCACTCTAAATTTCCATTGGGAAATGTCCCAAATTCATCTGTAATCGCGACTATTTCGTCATATTGATCTTTCAGTTTATCTTCCAATGCCTTTAAAGGTTTGCTCTTATAGTCATACCTCGTGGATGAATGATAGACACATGTTATAAAGGCAATTTTCTCCCCTTTTGGAATGGCGTAAGGTACTTTTAGCGACGGAACAAATTCAACGCCCCCCACAACCTTCGACTGATCTACATTTAAAATGCCGTAAAAGCTTTCTCCCATTTCGGATAAAAATACTCTCTTTTTCTGGCAGCTTTCAGCACAATTTGATACGGTACAGCCTTCTCTGATCCTATCAAAATTCTGGTCATTTAGCGCCATTAACTCCCCTGTGAAAAGTTCTGTTCCTTGCTCAATTACATAAGGTTGTTCTTGAATTTTCTCTCCATTTATGTAAGCTTCAATGACCCGTGCGTTTAATGGACTGAACCACCTTTGTTCTGCACCAAACACCGTTAAAAATGGAAAATATATCTCTTGAGCAATAGCAATATCACTCGATTCAGAAAAATCAATGGTTTCGATCTGTATTATGTTTTCATATTTTTTTAGTAACTGGATTGTCTCATCGATTACCGGGCACTGAGTTCCCCAGTAATAAAATGTAATCTTCATTCTCGTTCTCCTAAATTCTCGTTCTCCTAATTTCTTGTTTCTCTATTATCATTGTTGATTTAATTTACTATTTATTTCGCATTGCTCGCGCCATTTCATCAACCACATAAGTTGACGATCAATAAATGCATCATCCACACAATCATGACCATATATCTCAATAATGGTCGCCTGAAGTTGATAGTGATAAATAGCAATTAAATCATAAAAAGCTTCATGTTCCTGTTCTGTGAGCGTGCAGTGTTTTTCATATCCCGTTAGAAAAGTTTCGTACATTTTTTTCGATTGCTCATAACCACTATCCTCAAAATCAAAATAATTGGTTACATTACACATCATCATGACATCATAACTCGGGAATGCATGACACGCCGTATCAAAATCAAATACATACAATTCACCTGAAGCATTCACAAGAAGGTTGCCACTATGCATATCCCCATGACAAAAACCACGAGGAAGGTTTTCGACTCTTTTCCATAGCCAATCGCCATATTCACGAAACTTCTCAATCTTGCTTGAATCGTATTGCTTTAATTCCAGTATCTTCAAATACCGATTGATAAAAAACTCTTTCTCTCGGATAACGAGTGGCTCATGATACGCTGACATTGTCTTGTGTAGTTGACCAACTAACGCTCCAATACGCTCCATATGCTCTGCTTCATTTGGTTCTTGTCCCTCAACATACTCAAATAACACTGCGAATTTCACACATTCCTCATCCATCAATTCAGTAAATGGAAGCCCATCAATTGCTCTGATGACTCGTGGCGACCGGAACTGTTTGTCTTCAAGATACATTAAAATATCGAGTGAGTGTTTAGCAGTTTCCATAAAAGCTGAAGGGATTATTTTCATAAAATATTGTTTCTCTCCCTCAAAAACGCAATAAGCAACACACCCACCTTCACGTAATAACTCTATATGATCAAATTTTATAGAATAAGAATCACAAAGTGTTTTGAGTATGATTTGCTCATTCATAATGGATCTCCTCGTCTATGCGAATTCTTTGTAAAGCGTATCTACAATATCGTTGATCGTCACATCGACAAAACGATTCATTTCCTCTTCCGTTAAATATTGATAATCTCGATCTAAATTTTCCGATGGATTCGAGTAGTACTTGGTAATATAATCCACCTGCCCCTGTACCGCTCCAGCGGGATAGTAATCCAAGTAGTCTGGAAAATTCTTTACATGCTGAAAAACACGCTGAAAGATGTTGTCAGGATGATCCCTAAAATATTTATGATCTAAATCATACCAATCTTTCTTAATCGTCCAAATAAAGGCTGGATCTGATTTCAACGGTTCATAGTCCGGGCTTTTTTCTTTTTTCTCGCTTAAAAAATTAGAGAACGCAATATCCGTCAACAAATGCACATAATATCCCATCATAAAGGATTTTTTCTTATGGTCCATTGATGGATCCTTCAAATGCGTCTCCATAAATCGATCCGCTTGAATGTCGCTTTTCCCGCCATTACTCCAATGGGATATTTTAGTGGGCGGCGTAAATTGACTCCAATCTTCATTTGGAACACCGCAGTCTGGCCCAATATTCCCAACTAAAAAATAGGCTTCGTCTAAATCAAAGTTGTTTTTCAGTACGCTTTCTGCAATTCTCATATGTAATCCCCATGTTGCCATCTGTTTTCTCCTTTTCTTATCTCTAGATGAGCTACTTTCTCGCTTTCCAAATATACCGCCACTGCGGATACGTCAGTCGGTTATTCACGGTATTTTCTCGTATGATCTCTCGTATGATTTTTGAGTATTCAGGCAATGAATAATCTGGATTGCCTGGAAATGCCGATAAAAATTTAATAAATTCTTGTTCATTTGGAAAGACTGCCGTCGCTTGATCAAACACTTCGAACTCAATATCAAAAAAGTTATTTTCCCGCAACCGCTCTTCTACGCGACTTTTTTCTGCTGAGTGAATGCCTATGATGATGCCATTGGTTTTAAGAAGTCTAGAATGGTTAAGAATGGACGTTGGACCTCTTCGGCAGAAAATCAAATCAAATTCTTCGTCCTCAAACGGCAACTGATTTTCATCTTTTGTCCAGCCATACACAAATTCTAAATTCCCTATTTTCGACTCTGTAAGATGCGCGTTCGCTATTTTTAAAAGTTCCTGCGAGTTATCAAATCCAACCATTTGATTTGCATATGGACTCATTTTGATGGTAAACTCACCATCACCACATCCAGCATCCAGTGCTTTTGAGCTTTTTTTTAGCAGCTCAATAACTTGGTTTTCAAAAACAGTTTCTCCAGAAAGGCCTTCAACAGTGTAAATTGCGTTGCTTCGATACCCTTTGTTTTTCAATGCAATCATGTCATACCATTCTTTTGACATCTCATTCCTCCGTTGAATTATCAAGAACTTTACATCTACAATCCTGTGATTGAACTTTCTTAAAATGATTTAAATAATAGAGTTTTAGTGCTTTTTCATTTTGAGAAATAACATTTAAGAATACATTCCCATCCCCTTGCTTCTTGCCTCTTGCGATAGCATCCTTAAGAATCTGATTTCCATACCCTTTTCCTTGCAATGCCTTTACTGTAAATATGAGTTCAATCTCTCGATCTTTAACTTGTGATACACCTACAATGCCATATTCATTTTTATATATTTTAATATATTCACTATTATTTCGTGTGATTTCCTTGAGTCTCGATAATGCTTTCTCACTTGCTCCTTCATACCAATTATATGGGGTTATATTATTTGCCTTTCTAACGGGTTCAAAGGCTTCGCTTTCAAGCCGAATCTTTTCATCGAAATACTCATCCGAATATTCATGAATCGTAAGATCAATTGACGAATTTACTTCGGTGTTATGCATCAGTCGATGTACGGAATACTTGTAATTAAATTCTAACAAATCAAATAATTGCTTCCATCTTTCATCTTCCTGAATATGAAAGGTGGTGATATTCTTGATGTTACTTTCTGCCATTTTGATTCCTAATTTTTCCCATAAACAGCTTCCAATTTTCACAATGTTGCATTTTGCATCGACTCCAATTTCCAAATAACAATCCGTTCCATTAAAGATGTAATGCGCAAATCCTAACACTTCGTTCTCTTCATATACCAAAATAGATTTTGAATTTCTTAGAGTTTCGATTTCCTCTGGCATGGCTTTGTAAGTTTGTGTATAAATCTCAATAATCCTTTCAATATCTCCAACATGATGTTCTCTAACCATAAGTCCCTCCGCAGTTTGAATATTGACTGTTTTTTTCTATTCATCAAATACTTTTGATTTTGTGTCACAGTTATTTTACACCTATAAATATTATACGCTATAAAAATGAAGAGGCAAATTAAAAGCCTATTACAAAACAACGGCATTCTGCTCGTTATACGACGGCATTCTGCTCGTTATACGACGGCATTCTGCTCGTTATACAAGGTGTACCTATTGACTTCTCGCTTATTTCGGTCTATATTTCAATTAACGGTGGTAACTAGTAGCGATCCGAGATTGACGATCTGTTATTCGCTATCCACTGAAATCTAAATAGGAGGTGAGTAATTGAATACTCAAACATACCATAAGGAGGCAATTGCACGTGGGCTACAAAAACGCTACGGAAATTTTGCCAACTCACCTACTCGAGGAACTACAAAAGTATGCTGAAGGTACAGTGATTTATGTACCAAAATCCTCCTGTAGAACAGGTTGGGGAAATCAGTCTGGTTTGAGAAAAGAACTGGATGCTCGTAACACGGCCATCAAGAAAGCGCATTCATCTTTGCGCCCAATTCATGAGCTTGCAAAAGAACATCATTTGAGCGAGGCAGCCATCAAAAAAATCGTCTATACAACTCCCAAATGACAACTGGCATTTAAGAGTATAAAAAACGATTTAAAAAAGTCTTTCTCTCGACCAAAACGCTCTCACATGAGACAATGAACTTGACCGGTTAAACTTTCAATGAAAGGAGTGTGATTATATTGAACGATAAGAGGTGGTTTAGACGTTAACGCGTCTAACGCTTAATTAAAGGTACATTTGCTCATTTTGGTGGGCATTTGTACCTTTATTTTTATGCAATCACTTCCACAGATTCAGTTTATAAATGAGTGAAACATACTCGATTTTGCTTGTTGGTTGTATGAAACTACTTTTGTGCGACAACTTCATCCCACACTTTTCTAAAACACGTGCAGATGCGCCATTCTCTTCAGCACAATCTGTAATAAAATTGCGAATGCCCATATTTTTTCCCGAGTTGATAATGATTTGAACCATTTCAGTTGCAAATCCCTTTCCCCAATACGCTTTATGTATAGAATAGCCAAATCCCCACTCATCTTGTTTGTCTGTTTCACCAAAGCAACATGTTCCAATAATGGCATCATCATTTTTATGCACCACTACTTTTAAATAACTTGGACTTTCTGGAAGATCTCTACATATCTCGATAACTTCCTCTACCGACCCTACAGGATCTCCCATATACTTATCATTCTCCGGATTGCTCCAAATTTCATACACCGTTTGCGCATCCGCTTCGGTCATATCTCTCATGACAATTCGTTCGCTTTCAATTTGATTTGAATTCATATTCATGCTCCTCACATATATAAAATTCGTACACGCTATTTATTATACTTAACTATAAACTTTCTAAAAACGCTGTAAGGACTTCCCAATAATGCTCATTCCCTTTAATGGTGTGCCAAAGACTTCTAATACCATGTACACCTGCTACTGGCGGGAAATCAAACACTTTGTTTTCACTTTCAATTCCCTCGGCGATACGCTGCCAATCATCCGTTTCATTTTTTGCAGATGTAATAAAGACTGGTTTTTTGAGCCCTACTACATTATCCGCGACGCTTTTTCCGTTGATGAATGCATACTCTGCTGGTGAAAAGGCCACAATTGCATCTATCGCATCGTGTTCCGCACCCACGATCAACGACATGGCTGCAGAATATGAACTTCCCATAACAATCATGGTTTCAGGTTGATATGTATCTTCTGCATAATTAATTGCTGAAAGAACATCTTGATAATCATTATCTCTTTTACCTGTCAGTCCCAATGCTTTTGCACTGACATTTGTTTCATTGACGACATTTATAACCTCTTTACCACTTCTCAAATCCACTGCCAACACATTGTACCCTAGCTCTACCAATTTTGGAGCGATATCGCGATATTCTCCACGACTACTACCCGATTGATGAAATCCTACAATCCAGTTATTTGAATCCTCGCAAGGATATACATCTGCGGTAATCACGAGCTCCTCTTCGGATGGAAATGTTATGGTTTGAAATGAATCCGTGGTATTTGTTGATTCTGATGTTTCTGCGACTTCTGATGTTTCTGAGACTTCTGATGTTTCTGTGGCTTCTGTCGCCTCGGTGTTTTCAGCTGTTTCTTTAGTTGAATCACAAGCCGTCACCATAAAGAGCATGGCCAAAAATAAAATGATTACTATAAATTTTCTCATACGTCCTCCTTAATATGTCTCATAAAAAATCTTGTTTATCTCTTTACGCCGAATTCATCTGAACTTTGTTCACTCTGATTTCTGCATACAGACAATTTGAATGTGTTTTTCTCTTAAAACACACTGTTTTTCAAATCCAAACGCTTCAAAATTACGGACGATTTCTGTTGGCGAATAAAATTTGACATCGCCTTCTTTTGATAAAGGCACAAATGGATTGCAAATAACCCTCAATATGGATGGCAAATAAACTTCCGCTATATACAGATAACCACCACGCTTTATGACCCTTGCCGCTTCTTTAGCGAATGTCTTAACATCGGGAAAATGATGATATGCAGCACTCACTGTCATGACATCAAACCCATCTGAATCAAATGGAATATTGTCACAACCAGCAACTTTAAAGGTCATATCAGGACAGTTTCTAACGGCATTCTCAACCATCTTATCCGATAGATCAATTCCATAACCTTCGATTGGCTTTTTCTCAGACAACATCTTTAATAACGTCCCATTGCCACAGGCAATATCTAAAACTTTGTCATTCTCTTTCAAAATAATATTGCTGAGCAACAACTCTTTAAACGGTTTTGTGAACTTACCATCAAAAGTTGTGTCATAATGATCTGCTTTGCTATCGTAAGCAGCTTTCGAATAGTCATTATAATTCTTCACCAGTTCCTCCTTGTATTCACTCATTCGTCAAGACTATGCTCCCTGTAAAATTCAATGGCCATGTGATAAATACAACGGCACATAAAAATTATATCAGTAAACAAAATCCAGTTCAAATTTAATAATACATGATTTTGTCACCAAAAAGGTCATTTTGCAATTTTCACAGGTATTTAAACACTTTCAGCGTATTTTCAGAATCACGAGCTATAGTTTGAATATAAACTAAATATTCAACGGAGGTATGATGATGAAACACCTTATAAAAGCAACTTATTTTTTTAGCCCCTTCGTCCTTTTGGTGATGATTTTTATGAACCAACCGACAAAATATACAAATTTGACTTACTTGCTCCCCATGATTTTTGGCGTTTTTAGCTATACTTGGCTATTGTGGCAATTTGTACTAAGCGCTAGACCTAAACTAATTGAGCGATACTTTGGCCTCGATCAACTCTACCGTTTCCATGGCACAGTTGCATTAGTTTCAGTCGGAATGGTCTTTATTCACAAAAGTTTAATTGAAATGATCTTCTCAGAATCCACCATGACACAGCTCGGTAGTTTCGCATTCTTTCTTTTCATAAGTGTAAGCGCGCTATCACTTTTATTTATGTCTACAAAACTATTAAAAAGATTGCCAATCCTTCACAAAATTGTCGAACCATTAAAAGCTATCAAAACTTTTTCATATGAACGCATCAAACTTCTCCACAACTTGACCTTGATCGGGCTTATTCTTATGCAAATTCACGTACTATTAACAAGTTCTTCAAGGCAGAGTCCACTTATTTTTACTACGTATATGTTGTATTTCTTCATCGCCGTCGGATTCTACCTCTATCACAAAGTTCTTAAACCATGGCTTCTCGAAGACCGAAAGTATTGGGTTTCATCGATTATTCAAGAGACTCCAGATACATGGACGATCATTTTAACACCTGAAAAAGGAGAATCATTACATTACGCTCCGGGACAGTTTGGTTTTTTTAGAATTTCAAGCGAAGGCGTCCAAGGTGAGGAACATCCTTTTACCATTTCTTCTTCACCAATCGATCGAACACATCTATCTATAACAGTAAAAGCACTTGGGGACTACACAAAGAAAATCCATCTTCTTAAAATTGGAGACACGGTTACAGTTGATGGCCCTTACGGAAAATTTACTTATATGGATGATCATCGAGAATCTTCGACTGTGCTCATTGCCGGAGGCGTTGGTATCACGCCGTTTTTAAGTATGCTTCAACACATGAAACACGCAGATTCACAAAGACGAGTGCTCCTCATCTGGGCGGTTAGAAAAAAGGAAGATTTGATTCAATATCACATATTCCAAGACATTCAAAATCAGATGCCAAACTTCACATTTATCCCGATTGTGTCAAATGATGAGACATGGTCTGGTGAAAAAGGTATGCTTGACCCATCTCGCATCAAAATGCTCACTGAAAATTTTCATTCTCAAAATCAACAGACTGGTTATTTTATATGTGGTCCACTTGGATTCATGCAAATGACCATTGAGAGTCTACAAAAACTTGGAATTTCAAAAAAACAGATTCATTATGAGCAGTTTACGGTATAAATAAAACGATTGCATTTTTATACTCACTTTCATTTTATTTTCAGATTGACCGTATAAACTGAACTCATAGAAACAGTTGACTGTGATCGTTAACTGCAAACAAAGGAGGAAAGTTTATGAAAAACAAACACGGATTGAAAGTCGCTCTAAGCATCATCAGCTTAGGAATATTATTTATAGGTATTTATCAAATTGCCTTTGCATCCACTTTTGGTGGTGCATTCTTCAAGCCAGCTAAAACGAGCGTTGCATCTACTAGCGTTCAGGCAATTTCTAACTCAGCTCAAGTAACAGAAGTATCCAATAAAGGTACGACATTTACAGCTGAAGAACTTGCAAAATATAACGGTATGAATGGCAATCCTGCATATGTAGCCGTAGATGGCATCGTTTATGACATGACTCAAATGGGATCATGGAAAAATGGAAAACACCAAGGATTATCAGCGGGTCAAGATCTTACTGCTGAATTTGCAAATTCACCTCATAGCAAAGATATATTAAATCAATCACCGGTTGTTGGAACGTTGGTGGCTCAAAAATCTGAGGCTACTGTAGCTACGAGCAAAAATAACGTTGCTAGCAGTTCAAAAAATAAGACAGTTTCTAAAGCAGTCTCACCAACATCAACTTCATCCGCAGCATCGTCCTCAACATCAAATGCCTCAGCATCTCAAGTATGGACTTTAGACATCCTTTCTCAATACAATGGGATGAATGGCAAGCCTGCCTATATAGCTGTTAATGGAACAATTTATGATGTAACCAGTCTAGGAGCATGGTCAGGTGGTGTGCATCGTGGCATACAAGCTGGTCAAGATATTACTGCACTCTTTGCAAAATCACCACATTCTAGCTCCATACTCAAACAAGCATTGGTAATCGGACAATTGGGTGATGTGATGAACTCTAACAGTATCATTACAAAATCAAATACGAAAAATCATAACAATGGAAATAACCCTCAATTCAACGATCTTAATGATCATAATGACGATGATGACGATCACGACAACGATCATGACGATGAAGACGATGATCACGACGACGACGATCACGATGAAGACGACGATGACCATGAAGATGGCGACGATTGATTTAAAAATTAAATTTTCAGGAGACAAAACATGTTGATATTACTGGCGGAAGACGACCCTAAAATTGCAGAACTTCTCATTCATCTATTTAAAAAAGATGGTTATCAAATTGACCATGCAAAAGATGGTTCCGAAGCGCTTCTGTACACAGAAAATACGTATTACGATATTCTAATTTTAGACTGGATGATGCCAGAAAAATCTGGACTAGAAGTTTGTGAAATACTCAGAAACCGCCATTACCATGGCGGTATTCTGATGTTGACCGCAAAAGATACATTGGATGATAAAATTATTGGTCTAGAAAGTGGTGCAGATGATTATCTGATAAAACCATTTGAATACAAAGAACTCCTTGCGCGCGTCAAAGCACTCTCTCGAAGAAGCACCCAAAAGTTAAATGACGATTTACTCGTCCTTGGCGAGTATACACTTGATCGAGTTCACAAAATCGTTCTTTATAAAGACATTGATTTATCCCTTTCTAGTAGAGAATTCCAGCTACTAAGCCTTTTACTTGAGAACAACAGGCAAGTTGTTCCTCGAGACGTTATCATCGATCGCGTATGGGGGCTCGACCAAGATATTACACAAAATAATTTAGATGTATTCATTAAACTTTTGAGAAATAAAATCAAACAGGTTACCAATGGTAATATTATTCTCAATGTACGCGGGATTGGCTATAAAACGGAGGTTTAGATGTTCAAAAGACTACAGTTTAAAATGACACTTTATTATTCATTTATTCTAATTGCCATTTTGCTTGTCACGAATTTGAGCATTTATTTTGTCATGGACAAATATACCAATTATCAAATGTCTTCCGAAATCAGCAGAATGCTCTCCAGCATTCAAGGCTCTGAATGGCTCTATGAGACTACTGAAGAAAGTAAAAATGAGGATGATGACTCGAATCAAGATGCTCCGTCGGATGAAAGTGAAAACATCAAAGTAAGTGAAGAGCATCAAGACGATGATAATCATCAAGACGATGAAGAAGATCGAGATGATGATGATAATGCTACTAAAAACGAAAATGTCGATGAAACTGAAAAGTCTACAACTGAAAAAGAAGACAGTTCAGAATCTCACCTTGAACTGTCACTCCCTGAAGCAAAAGATTTGATCATCCCACAGACGTTAAAAACATTTCCGTATTATATGATTTATGATGCATCTGGTCAAATGATCACTTGGAAATCTGACAATACTTCCATTTTTGATGCCCTCCTTTCAAAGAGTGCCGATCTTAGTCTGTCTGACGCACCTAGCGTGATGACACTTGACTCACCGTCTAAGCTCAATTTTCTTATGGCGAAAATGCCCATTACCATTCAGCAACAAACGTTAGGTTATTATGTCGTTGCAAGCGATGTAACGATGGCTTATCAAACATTGTCCAATTTATCAAAAATACTCCTCTTGAGTTTAATGGGTGGTATTTTTACTTCTGTCATTCTTGGCTATCTCATCGCTGGTAGAAGTCTTAGACCCGTTAAAGAAGCTTATACATCCAAGCAAGAATTTTTAGCAAACGCCTCTCATGAACTCAAAACGCCTCTCAGCGTCATCCTTTTGTCTACTGAGACATTGGAAGGCGAAATCGATCCAAACCTATCATTCCAAAGACAAGTTGTATCGGGGATTGAAGACGAAGCTCAAAAAATGAACCATCTCGTCTCTCAACTTCTCTTTTTATCAAGGGCTGACAGTCAAACTGCTTTGGTTAAATATGAGTCTTTTAATCTTTCAGATGCACTGACAAAAGAATTAGCATCATTTGAGAAAATAGCCCAAACCAAGGGAATTCAAGTTTCTCACGCCATCACTCCAGGACTAAAAATACATGGCGACCGCAAACAACTGCTTTCTGTTTTTTCCATACTGATGGACAATGCCATCAAATATACACTAAATCAGGGTCATGTCTATGTTTCACTTGAAAAAAATAATCCCCCTAAAAAGCAAGGGGTAAAATTAACTGTTAAGGATACAGGCATTGGTATTCCGGATTCTGAACTAAAACGCATCTTCGAAAGGTTCTATCGACTCGAATCGTCTCGTTCCAAAGAAACAGGCGGTTACGGTTTAGGACTTTCCATCGCAAAAGAAATTATCGACCAACACAATGGAGCCATTCAAGTTAAAAGCATTGAAAAAGTAGGAACGACTTTTGTTGTTGAGCTTTTAAATTAATGGATAAAACTCTTAAATAATTTCTACATTTTGTTGTAAAGCCAAATTATATCTATTACAAAGATAATTGAAACGCATAATCCGATTAAAGAACTCACTTTTATTTGTTTTCGAACAGCTTGAATTCTAATCTCTTGATCAGAATGTAATTGAATTATTTTCTCGACTTTATTGTGAATAAAATGATAATACAACTTATTTCCCCATAAAAATAATGTAATGTTAAAAACATAACCTAAAAGCATGACCTTTGAGCTTCGGAAAAAATATAAGAAACAACTCATTACCAACGTCATTGCTATTCCATATAAGTTCATACCTTTCAATAGTAGCCAAAATGGGCCGAGTATATATGCTCCCAAATTTATACTAAATTTTCCTGATCTACTTTTTTCTAAATGCTCAAGATGATACTCGTTATTTCCTAAGTATGTCTTTATTAAGTCTTCTTTTTCTTTTTCAAAACATTGGCATTTCAAACGCTCTGATTCAATTAACTTTTCCATGTTAGTTCTCCTAGAATATAAATTTATGTTTTGTAAACACGACAAGTTCGCTGATGAATAGAAATTATATGGTTATTTCAAATTGATTTTCTTCAAATCCAATGATGCAACTTTCATAATATCCATCACCGGTTGTTCTAGGACCACTGATGACATTGAAGCCTTCAACTTTGAGTCTTTCAGTTAACTCATCTACTTTTTCCTTACTTCCAACATTAAAGGCTAAATGAATAAATCCTGTCCGAACGATACTTTTTTCACTGTCAATCATGCCTTGTTTATTCATTATTTCAAGCCTGCTACCATCGTCAAAAGTTAAAAAATACGATTTAAAAGATGTTTGATGATTCGTGTACCCTTCATTTGATTGAGCATTGAAGAATTTCATAAAGAATTGTCTTGCGCCCTCAAGATCATTTACATACATGGCTATGTGATCAATTTTCATATTCTATCCTCTTATTCCTTCCTTCCACCAAACCATCCAACACCTTATATTCGGTCGTCTTTATCCGCGCTTGATCATTCTCGACTTAAATTTTCTGATGCGCGTCATATATCCACTTGTATATATAACCCCTAAAAGGAGCATTCCAAATGAAATACCGAGTGAAAAACTTGCAATTGCTTCTGTCACGCCATGATCTGCCAGTTCTAAATATTCTAAAATGGCAAAAATAATAAATGCCACGACACCCACCAAAAATAAAATATGCATTTTCTTAGTCAAACGTTGTCGTTCTTCATTGCTATAATCCGCTACTTTCAATACCGTTTCTTCCAATTCTTTGTTCATCTTCTCACTTTTCCTTTCTCCATCTAAAATTTCCCGAATATCGACCTCATAATAATCTGCAATTTGAATCAACAGATCTAAATCAGGCATATTGGAACCCGTCTCCCATCTAGAAACAGTTCGACTTGATACACCTATTAACTCGGCAAATTTTTCCTGTGTAATATTCTTGTCTTTTCGCAATTCTTTTAAAAAAATGCCAACCTTCTTTTGATCCATTGGGCGTGCCTCCTTTCAAACTCAGATTAATTTATTGGGTACTAAAAATACAGGACACAAAGTGAGAAATGCCCGTATTTTCACGACTCGTCATGGTGTGTCTAGTCGTTTTAATTTGGAGTAGGTATAAAGCAGCAGTTCATTAAGTTTCTCTTCAACCTGTGCCGGAAGAGGTTGCTTCATTGCCCTTTCAATTAAATCTGAATGATAGATGCCCTTTGTTATAAAATAATTCCAAATGAGATTCACCTTATAATCGCGATTTATCATCAGCATATATGCGATCAGCCAATCCTCTAAACTTGCATATGGTATCCTAACACCATCTACAATATCAAAATCAGTTACTGACTTCTCATCAAATATCATTTCATATCGTCCTAAAAGATGCTTAATTTTAAATCTCGCAATTACATCTATACTAATTCCGTTAACGTTATATTGAAAAAAATACTCAGTTTCGTATTCTTCTTTAATTTGAGGTTTTACACGATTCCCTAAGCGATCAAGAACCTCTACGGCTCTGTCAATATCATTAGCTGAAATAACGATATCAATATCATTCGTTAATTCTACTAAAGAATATTTTTTTAGCAGTAGCGATCCACCAACGCCCCATACGATTTCGTTACGTTCAAATTCATGTGCAATTTGTTTTAATACCGATTTCACTTTCCGTTCTTCCTTATACAGTTTCAAGCAGATTTGAGGGTGCTCCTCAAAATGTCTGCACGGCTCACATTCGTGGAAATGATATTTTTTTAAAAGTCTAATTGAAGCCGTGTTTTCAGGATGAACAAGTGCGTAAATTAGGTCGATATCGAGTTCATTGAAACAATCTTCCAAGAGCATTTCCATAGCTTCACTTGCATAGCCTTTGCCCCAAAATGATTTCCATACATCATATCCAATTTCAACTTGCTTCTTTTTCAAATCTAGATAGTGATATCCAATTGTCCCAACGAACGCTCCTGAGCTTTTATCAAACATGGACACTCTGAAATAAGAGTTCGAGTCCGCATGTGAATAGTGTTCAATGATCTCTTTTGCTTCGTCCACCGAACATGGTGGATCACTGAAATACCGACACATATCTCCATCAGAAAACTGGCGGTAAATGTTTTCAAGCTGTTCTAAATTCAATGGTCGAAATTCTAGTCGGTTACTTTCTCTGTGCATCATAAACATCAAACCTCCGATATTATGTCAGTCGTTATTCAGACTTCAAGGACTTTGTAAAATAATGCCGAACAAATCCTTCTTGATACTTGAGTTCTCCATATTGCACAAATCCAAGTTTCTTGTAAAATTCAGGTGCCTGATAATTAAATGTATCAAGCTGCATCATGGTACATTCGTGCGCTCTAGCTGTTTCTTCAGCTTGTTGCATGAGCAGAGTACCATAGCCACTTTTACGATATTTTTCGTCAATCCATAGCGTTTCGACATACATAGAATAGCGATAAATCGTCGTAATCACGCCACCAACCACTTCTCCATTACTGTCCTTCATGACGAGGTTGAATTTCACAGGTTCTTTAGACTGCGTACTTGGCGCTTCAAGTCTGTTTTGTTGCCTTAGCGCATTCTCAATAAAGTTTGCATCCTCTTCATTTTGAGTAACTTCTATCGTTAATTTGAAGTCGTTTTTTTGCGGACTTTCACCTTTTAGGTCTGTCATGTTTAAGTTCCTTTCATTGGTTATGCGTATTATTAACCATCATTTCTTTGAGTTTTGATACCTTCTGAATCTAGATAAATAAAATTTTTCTATTCAAATGAATAATCAGTATCCGGAAAAAACACTTGATATGAACCACTCGTTGTTATAAAATCACCCACTTTAATTAGGTCAGATTTTGATTTGTTTTCAATTTCAAGTACCAAACCACAGTCAACAAGAACACTACCATCGGAAAGAATAGCAATAACTTCTCCATAAAAATCACCACTAGTCGTTTTTGTACTAATAGGAAAACTTTTCTTACGCTCATTAATTACAATGCAATCTCCGTATATGACACGTAGATCAACCTTTATCTCAGTGCTGACTGTGTATTCTAAAATGGTATTGTGATGAATAATCGTTCCGTTTGACGTTAGATAATCTAAAATCCAATCATCAGGTGTTTGATAATACACCATTAAGTGATTTTGATGAAGATTAATTATTAGAAACCCTTCATGATAACACCCGCATAATATTAATTTCTCTACATTCACTTGATAGATCATCATTTATCTCCAAATAGATTAGATTTTACCATTTTTATTCCGTTTAAGCACTGTTAGAATTTCTAGTATCTTCATCAGAAAATTAGTCAACTTTTCTTCGCCTCTGACCGCCTTTTGATAGTCTTGTTGCGAAAAATACTCCTTTGAATTCATTGAACACTCTTTGTAGTGAGCTTCAGATTCAATTTGATTGGATTGAACAATACCCATTTCCTTCCTTAGCTGCTGAAATCTTATCATGGGCGATGCTATGCCTTCTCTCTCTTCAAGCGTTTTTAACGTAGTTAGTGCCTTCATCGTAACAAAGAGTGTCCCCTCACGCTCTGAAAGATAATCAGTTGAAACAAGCCTATTGATTCCTATGTTTATTTCCTCATATTCAAATATGGCATGCTCAATAATCTCCCCAATTTTAATGACTTGCTTCAATTCAAAAGTTCCATTTTCTTTCTTAGAATACATTATCGATAATAATAACCAAGCATCTACCCTTGTAAGTATCATAGTATGTTCCACTGTCCCCTCGATTTGGCAATAAATAAATATTTATTCTACGTACGCAAATTATTTATATACCGTATTCTGATCATGGATTAAAAGCCATTTTTCATTTTGTTTACGAAAAATTAAATTTAAATAGTAGTTCATCTCAATCTTATTGCCGTCTGCGTCACAATCTTTATAGTTGATATTTAGGAGTGCGTAGGCTATGTCAACACTCTCTTCCGTACTCAGCAATTCATACTCTATAGCCCAATCTTGATCTTCAAACCAATCTTTATGTAATTCGACGAATTCTTCTTTCTCCGTGATAAGCGTTCCGTTCGGCATAATCAAAGTCACATCATCCACTTTAACGGTTGACATAAACTGGTCGAAATTTTTAGTTTTCATAGCGTCTAAGTGCAATTTTAGTGTGTCTTTAAAATTCATTTTGATTCCCTCGCTTTATTTGTTTTACATTTTACGCTTCAATTTTTCTTTCTTTTACCATCAGTATCTCTGTGATATTTTCCGAATAAAATCCGTCCAGTTCACATAACTTCACAAATCCAATTTGCTCATACAATTTCTCAGCCCTTGAATTCCATTTCCCCACTAACAATAGAATTTTCCTATAATTTGGGACAATGACTTCTTCAAGATAACTCAATAACTGTTTTCCATACCCTTTTCCCCTACTGGCAGAATCCACAGCAATAATGTGTATATACGGATGAATCCCAAAAGCACCTTCTTCTTTATAAATGAGAACCGCCACACATTTATGGTTTTGATCTTCGCCAATCACAATATTATCTTGACCAAGTTCACTCCGAACCATTCGCTCGATTTTCTCTTTATCATGCTTGAAATAAATCGATCCCAAATCAGAATCATCAATGATTCCAACCATTGAATCAATATCTTTATTCATTGCTTTTCTTATCTTCATACTTCCTCCAGATGATGGTTACTACTTTTTAAAGGCGATGATGTTAATCACATTCCAGTGCTTATCCATTGTTGAACCATCAAAACTCATGCACTTTCCTTCATACTCTACATTTTCATAATGTTTGATTTCAAATGACTCCAATAGTCGTTTAACTTCTTCATCACTATGAAAGGCCAAATAGTCGTTATGACCATACCATGCATCTTTTTGACCAAAAAGGACAATTCCGATCACAGTTTTGGGTTTTAAAGTCTCAAATTGATCTTTCCATGTCTCTGTCAATCTTGAAGTCCCACAAAATGGCAAGCTGTAACTTGCATAGATTGCATCTGCTTGTGGGTAAATCATTTCATTGAAATCAGCCTTTACAATACTCAATCTATCGTATGCTTCTTTTTCTAGTGCGTTCTTTTTCTCTTCAATTACCGATACTTCTCTATCAATTGCTATGACAGAATGTCCATTTTCAATGAAAAATAGACTATCAATTCCTGCGCCACAGCCAAGGTCGATAACCGTTGATTTAGGGGCAATAAATCGATTTAATAACCGCGCTAAATCTCTTGGGGGCTCGTTAGCAGTGATTTTGTGAAATTCTTTATCCTTATTATCTTGCATTGAATGACCTCGACTATAATTTTATTGATTTATTTAATGTACTTCCAAAATATGTACTCATCGTTTCTATAAACTTCTTTCATTCCAACCTTCTCCAAAATGCGTTTCGACGGGTGATTCTCAATTAGACAGTCTGCCTTCACGACTTTTACGCATTCTTGATCTTCCAGCCAGCGCATCATCCCGTTTAAAGCTTCATAACCAAAGCCTTTGCCTCTTTCGGTTTCTACGAAACCAAATCCAATCTCGACTTCACCTTCTAAATCAGGCTTCCCATGAAATCCGATATCGCCGATGATGACTTTTTCATCCTTTTTTACAATCATCCAGAATTCAAATCCAGATGGCTCTAAATCACGTTCTAATGCTCTATTTATAATTGGTAAAATATCTTTCGTATCGCTTGTTGACCACATCGGATCAGGTAAAACGCCGAGTTTCTCGATCTCATCCATCCTTCCATCAAGCAAAGAACGGGTAATATCAAGCGTTACTGGAATTAGAGTTAACCGCTCTGTATCAATATTTTTTAGATTCATTTAAGCCTCCTAAAAGGTGTCTATGCTGGATTTCTAATAGTTTGATGATCTCAGGTAAATCTTTCTTTTCAAATTGTGGTATTGAAATCAATTCACCCCCACAGCGAAAAAAACGTCTCCCGTCCTCGTATTGATAAATATAACCTTCTGGATTTCCTTTGCACTTTCCGCAATGATAACACCCCGTATAGCGATAATCATATTCTTCAATCGTCATCCGTATAGCCTCTTGAAAACGGGTTGAATACTCTGTTGAGGCATAAAACTTCATTTTCAAAACGGGTTTCCCTTTTTCAATTGAAAATTTCAATAAGTGCTTTTTAGTCTTACTATTCGTGAACACATAGTTAACATCTTTTGTTTTCGCCCTCTTAGCTTTATAACCTAAACTGCTAACATAAGCGGCAATTTCTGAAAATAGCTCAAGTTCAGCCTCATCAACACATCTATAAAACTCTTCAAAGTAAATGTCCATTATGTCACCTCTTTAGAATTTAAAACAAAACTTGTAATTATAATGCTTTCATTAATTGTACTAATCTTTGATTGACAAATAATTTGTCTTTGCCTTTTATTTTAACCGTTAATATGCCTGAATCCGTTAGTTCATTTAAATAATTTGATGCTGTTTTCCGAGTGACGTTAAGACCTTGTTCTACGTTGCCTATTCTCGTATAAAATTCAGAAAATAGAATTTCTACTAACTCTTTTGAATACATCTTAGGATGCTTCGTTTTTATTTCAAGACTCGTCTCTTCAATCAAAACATTCATCTCTTTTAGAATTTTTAATGATTCTTCTGAAGTGAACTGAATGCCTTTTAATATATAGATGATCCAATCATCCCATTTCCCTTCATTTTGAATATAATTCAGAAGCCGGTAATATGCTTCTTTTGTCGAAAGAATGTATTTACTAAGATATAGAATTGGAGAATCAAGCAAGCCTTTCATTACTAAATAAAGTTCATTTATGATTCTTCCTGTTCTTCCATTTCCATCGTAGAATGGATGTATGCTCTCAAACTGATAATGAATCACTGCTAGCTTTATTAATGGATCCAAATCATCACTATGATTGATAAATTGTTCAAGATTCCCCAATAGGTTTCTGATCTCAGTTTCTGTTGATGGTGGTGTATATACAATTTCACCCGTTGTATCATTGATTAATTTCGTTCCACCTTGCGAGCGAATTCCAGCTCTATTGCCCTCAATAATCGCTTGAATTTCTACAAACATATTCGTTGATAAAAACCCATTCTCTTTAATTAATTCAATTCCTTTCCACAACGCCTCTTTGTAGTTTATAACTTCCTTCGCTGCACCATGCAAACGTTCTGACGTTGATAATGCCGCAAACAATTCATCATGAGTTGTTATGATATTCTCAATTTCAGAACTTTCTTTAGCTTCATTCAATGTAATTGCATTGATGAGAATATTTTTATTCGGAACAACTTCGGAATATCCTTTCAGCTCAGCTAACTTACGATTTGCTTTTGCAGCCTCACGCATAACTTCTTTCGTTTCAAGGTCTATCAATTTTCCTTGGAATTGTGGTGGCAAATAGGATAGCAGTTGACTCATACGCGACTCCTTTTGAGTAAAATTGTCGTTTTTTTACCTATATGTTCAATATATGCGTAAAAATTACCCATGTCAATGTTAAACGACTGTTCGCATGACCATTTCACCTGAATTTTTCAATATGTTATTGTCGGGGATCACGCCTCTTACTGAACACAATGGATATACCATGCTATTTTTCCCTAAAATTGTTCCTGGGTTTAATACGGTATTGCATCCAACTTCCGCATAATCACCTACAATGGCGCCAAATTTTCTTAATCCGGTTTCAATGATATTCGATTCAAATTTGACCTTTACAAGGGATCCGTCTGATTTTAAGTTTGATGTGATCACGCCCGCTCCAAAATGCGCTTTAAAACCTAACACGGAATCACTGACATAATTAAAATGCGGCACTTGGACATTGTTAAATAGAATGGCATTTTTCACTTCGGATGAATTTCCAACAATGACATTGTTTCCGATGATGACATTGCCCCTTATGTAAGCCGAATGTCTAATTTCGCAATTATAACCAATTATTGCCGGACCTTTTATCAATGCACTTTTCTCAATGAATGTGCCCTTGCCAACCCATACATTTTCCTCAATTTCTTCATAATCATCTGGCAATGTTTGAGCATAATCTAAAATAAAAGCCTCTATTTTCGGCAGCACTTCCCACGGATGAATCACTGCTTCAAATATTGCTTTTGCATCAAGTTCGTTTAAATTTAGTAGATTCGTAACAGAAATCATCATGCGCTCCTTTTGTCATTTGCAGTTTATTTTCTATGTTTATTTTGAAAGTCTATTCTTTAATTTTATTTTTAAACTTCCTACATCTAATTTAAACACATCAATGAGCAGCTGATCGCGACCTTGCACTTCTTGTCTAATCACGGATGCACCAAGTTTGGAATAATATTCATTAGAAGGCGCAAAATGATGGTTGTATACAACCAGATCCGTGCACCCCTTTTGACTAAATACATCCACTAGGTAATCTAACAATTTAAGAGAGATATATCGCCCTCTGTACTCTTCGTGCACAAATAAATAATTCAATTCAAAACCATTTTTTTCTACGTCAAATGTCTCGGCAAAACTTGCAGCTGCAAAACCAAGAAAAGTATCATCTTCAAATGCGCCAACCATCAGTCTATGGTCACTGTTAACGTCTGCTTCTGATAACCATTCCCGCAAATCTTCTACTTCTTTTTCTAACTCGAGTCGATTCTCACCTTTTCCATTCAGTTCTTCTGTCCAACAATGGATTCGCAATGCCATTGCACTTTCATAATCACGTTCAGCCAATTCTTTTAGTATAATCACGGATTCCCTCCAAATCATGTTTCTATTTTTAGATATTTATCCAACAGCCATTTTTATGTTTTTACTCATTTTTTATAGTTTAGCATACTTCTTAACTAATTAGTGTTACAATATAACTACGTATTGTTACGCATTTATCAACTGACGATCTATCAAAGATCAATCTAGTACACGTTGATACACCAGGAGGCCAAGATGCATCTAAGAAAAGAATTACCTGAAATCTTCGAACAATTTGCCGAAGCGAGAAAAAACGGTTTTATCGCAGCAAAACAACTGAAAGAAAAAAATATCCCTATGGTCGGTACGTTCTGTACGTACATGCCTCAAGAATTACCGCTGGCAATGGGTGCTGCAGTCGTATCCCTATGTGCAACGTCTGATGAAACCATCGGTGCTGCAGAAGAAGATCTTCCAAGAAACCTCTGTCCATTAATCAAATCAAGCTATGGATTTGGCAAGACAGACAAATGCCCTTACTTTTACTTTTCAGATATCGTCGTGGGCGAGACCACTTGTGATGGAAAGAAAAAGATGTACGAGTATTTGGCAGAATACAAGCCAATGCACGTTATGCAACTTCCAAACACTCAACAGTCCGAAGACAGTTTTAATCTTTGGAAAAATGAGATCATTCGTTTAAAGGGCGTATTAGAGACACAATTCGATGTCGAAATCACAGACGAAGCCATTAAGAAGGCCATCGTACTTAAAAATAATGAAAGAAAAGCACTTAAGCGCTTTTATGCACTTGGAAAGCTTGACCCACCAGCTATCAGCGGACTCGATATTTTAAAAGTCCTTTATGGCTCAACGTTTAAATTTGATCGCGAAGCGAATATCAGCGAAGTAGAAGCATTGACAGACCGTATCCTCGAAGAATATGCAGCGGGAAAAACACTTGAATCAAAACCTAGAGTGCTCATCACAGGCTGTCCAATTGGCGGCGTCACTGAAAAAGTAGTTAAAGCGATTGAAGACGCTGGCGCAAATGTCGTTTTCTTTGAAAACTGCATGGGTGCAAAAGCAATTGAAGATCTAGTGGACGAGTCCAACGAAGACGTCTATGAGGCACTTGCTCAAAAATATCTTTCAATTGGATGTTCTTGTATGACGCCAAACCCTAATCGCATCACGCTACTCAACCGTGCGATTGACGAATATCAAGTAGATGGCGTGGTAGATGTGGTTTTACAGGCTTGTCACACTTATGCCATCGAAACATTGTCTATTAAACGTTTCGTCAACGGCGAAAAATCCATTCCATATACAAGTGTTGAAACAGATTATTCTACCTCTGATGTTGGTCAACTTCAAACGCGTATGGCCGCATTTGTTGAGATGCTCTAATGTTAGTCATCGGAATCGATTCAGGCTCGACCACAACCAAAGGCATCGTGATGAATGGCAATCAAGTCGAAGAATGGCTTCTCGTACCCACAGGCTTTAACCCGAAGCAGACCATTTGTGATGTACACAAGCGTCTAACGCGAGATCGTGACATCTATACAGTAACAACTGGCTATGGACGACAACTCCTCGATGGTGCCGATCACTCTGTTACAGAGATTACATGTCACGCAAAAGGGGCCGGCTACCTTTGTCCAGAAGCAAAAGCAGTGGTGGATATCGGTGGTCAAGACAGCAAAGCAATCGCAATTGATACGCAACATATCGTCAATGATTTTCTCATGAACGATAAATGCGCTGCAGGTACAGGTCGTTTTATGGAAGTGATGATGCGCATACTACACCAAGATTTGGCAGACCTCGACTTATTTATAAAAGGACACGAACCCGCTACCATCAACAGCATGTGCGCGGTCTTTGCAGAGAGTGAAATCATCAGTTTATTGTCACTTGGTACATCGCCAAATGCCATTGCTATGGGCGTGGTGGATTCCATCTGCAAACGCACGGCTATCTTTGCAAAACGCATCTCATTAGGCGATACCGTCTTCTTCAGCGGCGGACTTTCACAAAGTGAAGTCATGCGGGTAACTCTCGAAAAGCACTTGGGCTGCCGTGTGGTTACACACGAAAAAGCTCAATTTGCCGGTGCCATCGGCGCAGCGCTAAGCGCCAAAGTCAAGTGCTAAAATCAAGCGCTAAAGTCATGCGCTAACGACATGTGAGTCGCATATTCATTATCATAAAAACTTGCTAAGTAAAAGCCTCATAAAAAAGGAAGAATCAAACGGGAGTTATTCTATACACCCGAATGGTTCTTCCTTGAATTTCCAATATTACCTACAGCCACTATTGCTTCTTTACTTCGTAACGAAGTTCAACAAATTGATTGAATCTCCTCATACTCTTTAACGTCAGTTCCATTTCAAAATCATTTCTCTTGAACAGGGGAATTCCACGACCGAGTAGCGTTGGTGCTATCGTAATGATCATTTCGTCAATGACCCTCGCTTTAACAAAAGAGTGTATTAAATTGCCTCCACCAACAAGCCAAATATTCCCTCCATCGAGATTTTTTATTGCATTTGTAAATTCCAGTATATCTTGATTTACAAATTCTACATTCTCATTTTTGCCGCTTTCTGATGTTGAAAATACATAACACTGCTTATTCTTATACGGAAAGTCACCCTCTACTTTTTCGACAATCCAGTCATACGTTCTTTTACCCATTAGAATCGTGTCTATCGTATCGTAAAATTCAGAATAGCCATTGTCTCCTTCGCCGTCTATTTTGAACAACCAATCTAACGAATCATCTTCTGTTGCAATATAGCCATCTAAACTTGCTGCGATGAATAAAACTAAATTTCTTTTATTGGACATCTTAAGCCTCCATGTTAATGAATACAATCTATCAAAATTTCGCGAATCGAAAATTGACAGTACTATATAAACTGGACATTTAGAGCAATTCATACCACAATACGAGTATGAGTCACCCGAATCTTCTCCATATCTATCATTCATTACTTTCTATTTCCTTACAAGCTCTTCTCTTCGAAAATATCTTACTTCCCAAACTGAAATACCAACTATCTCATTTATTGGTATTGACATTTTATAACCCCGTAGTTATAATAAGTTATATTCGGTTATGCAAAATTGCTTTTTTTACTATTCTTGTAAATTGAATGCCGTTAACATACCTATTTGATTATTCGAAAGGAGATTATTTATGGAACTTAATGAAATTAAAAGACTTATTATGGAGAAAAGGAAATTAAAAGATTACTCTCAATTAGATGTTGCCAAAATTCTTGGCATTTCACAACCTGCTTATTCAAAATATGAAAATGGTGACACCCCAATTCCAGTAAAATCATTAAAAACACTAGATTCGCTTTTAGAATTGAATTTGGATTTTTTATACAATTCTATTGATTCAGAGACCTATCAATTAGAAATATTGAAAGTTTTCAATAGAATTGCTATATCCCTTGAAAAAATTGCCAATAAAATCACTTAAGATTAGATATCGTTTTGCAGTCCTCTCTGTGCAGTTGAGGGGACTGTACTAACGTTATCTGAATATCAAAATATCTAAATCCTATTATTTTTAGCTGTCAAAGCTGCTTGTTAGGCAATATCCTTCATTATTTCCTAATAATCTTTATCTCTGTTGGCGGTTCCACAGGATATGAGAAATGTATATGACTAAATTTCCACACATCTCCTTCCTCTTTCAAAATCGCAGTAAAGCGTACAGGTCTGCATATTTCATCTCCGATGTTAGTTTCATGAAGACTGTATGCTATTGATTTTAACGATTTCAGTAGTTTTTCTTCTGGTGTATCCGATGATATCATAATATTATTGACTTTGTTTATACAATTATTCTGTACTTTTTCACTATCTATTTTTTTACTTAACATGCCATCACTAACGATCCACGCGACTTCTCCATGTGACGTAATAATTGCCTCTTCAATATTCAACTCAAAATTTCCCCAGTATTCCCAATCGATTCTTAAAAGCTCTTTAATCTCCTCAAGACCCGTACATCTTTCGCCATTTCCAGTACCAATGATTACGGTGTCTTCATGATCAATAAACAGGTCATCTGCAAAGGCATCGACATTTTGAAGATTTCTTTCATGATAACCCTTTTGAAATTTTGATATGGTCTCGAGTACTTGATCTGTTTTTATATTTTTCATATGAACTCCTATTTTAAATTGTGGTATCTGACATTGCTATAATGGTTCTATTTCTTGACTCGGCAGTTGGATGTCTGGTTAAGTGTTCAAGCACTTCCTAAAGTCCTTCTTTTATCGGAACCCCTTCTGCCTTAAGAATTTCACTCGACATCGTTACTCTGTCATTTTTCACGAATTCAAACGGAAAGTTTTCACCCAGTCTGAATCTAATTTTTCTAAGCGATTTTTTTTCAAATTTTCAACGATGATCCACTTAATATGTTTATTATCCTTATACGCTATAAGTTTTTCAAATATCGATCTATCCGCATTCTCTCCACACAATACGACACTCCAACAATAGCCGAGTGCCTTTTTTAGAACTTTTTGCGATTCATTTAGTTTATTCTGATGATCAAAATATGTGATGGTCGTATCATAAAGAAACTGAAGTAATCCATTTGGATCTATATAATTCTTAAGTAAAATGGGTTCGCCAAGTGTTGCGATATAAGTTCTGATTTCTAGCTCAGTTCCGGCTTTCAATGGTGCTAAGTATGCGAGCATTTCATCAGGTTTTAGGTGTTCCTTTGATTTTTGAAATCCAATGCATACGGCTTCTCTTACCCGCCAACTTTCGTGATTTGCATAATATTTTAAATCCATTCCAATCTCAACATGGTCAGCAGTATCCAAATAAATACTTGCTCCAACCCCACAAGATAGAACGAATTCCTCTGGCGAATTCGTCGTGACGTAATTGATATTTAAACACTTCAAAACTTCATCTCTATTCGCATGTTGAATGAACTCATAAAGCAGTTCTAAATTAGATCTAGGACCCGGCAATTTTGAATTGAGTAATAGATGTTCAATGGTATATCGCAATTTATGCACCTTCTTTGGTTTTTTTCAATCAAAATCTAAGTTCAACCGCATTTTCACTGCTAAGGCTTTAATTTTGCCACCTATGAATATTCTTTAATAGCATTTTCAACGGCTTCTTCATTCAAGTAAGTGATTTGACAGATTTCTTCTGTTGAATAATGTTGCTTTGACAATCTATAAGCAACATGCTCCATTCTTTCACCGATTTCTATCATGTTTTTATCATAATCATAAAACCTTACGACTTGTTGCTTCCATGGTTGTTCCACTATTTCATGAACAAACTCTAAACCGATTTCTTTTATTTTTCTTACAATGAGCTCTAAATCATCATGTTCAAAATAGAGTTCAAAATGATTCGATTTTTCTCTTATTTCTGCATGATTTATCAATGCTTCAAAATGTTTTTTTTGATGAATTGCAAAATCGCCTACAAATGTAACATTCTCACCAAAATCCACTTTGACAGTCTGCATCAAGACATTTTCATAAAAATCTCGTGAGCGTTTGATATCACTCACAACTATTAATGGGCATATATATTTCATTTACATTTCCTCCTTTAGAATAGAGTCTGTTTAATCCCTTTTGGTTGATCACTTTTTAGCTATCAATTCTAATCCTATATGGCATCTGAACATCATTTCTCTCCTGATCATCCCAAGGATGACAGACATATGATTCCGGTGCTCCAAGAACTACAAAGTAAAGATAACTCGTATTCTCTGGATATGTAAAAGATATGACTCTTTTATCATCAAAATACATCGGACCATAAGTGCGAGTTCCATCCTCAGAAAGCGCCACAAAACCATATCGCCACCCAGCAGTACCATCGTACGAATTATATGTACTTACAGGCTCCTCTGCTAAGACCCCTTCTCCAATATAATACCTTCCAACATCTCCTGTGGCCAAAGTGCTCCCGGGCTGCAATCCCTCAAATTCCACCTTTACGGTTGATTGTCCCTCTTTAAGGTCTATGGGAATCGCATTAAATCCATTTGCTTCAGGGCAGTTTTCATACGCAACCTGTAAGAATCCATCTTCAGTCTCGTAAAGCTTCGTTTGGTACCTTCCTTGCCAATCGACAGAATACGCTCTAGCAGCTTCAAAATCAAAAGTTACTGCTTTTGTTGCATACTCATATAACGCTTCATATAATCTATTTACATTATTCTCCAAATATAGCCGCATATAGCAGGATAATGCATCCTCTTTTGCATAGCTTTCTTTCCAGATTCTACTTACGCATTCTATCCCTTGCTTTTCTGTCATATAGTAAATGAACCAGTAATTTTGATATCTCGTCCACTCGTTTTCAAAAGCCCTGAAATAATTTGAAAACCAGGTATCCATCTCATAATCTGTAAACATCTCCGCAGGATAATCTTGCCAAGACTGCCACTGTGCACAGAGCTCCCAAAAAGTATTTCCTCCATTGCTGCCGTCATATCCGTATCTGAAACCTGTAGACGAATCATCTTTTTGAGTTCCGGCAATTTGATTACAGTATATGAGATATTGAAAACAATGCCCCACCTCATGAGCAATGACAGACCCTACTGGTTGGCAGGTCATAGGCGATACCCATAAAGCACCCACTTTATTGTCATAACCAGCTCCTGTTGCAACCCAATCCTCGTCAAACAGCAGGTAAACTTGCATTTTATATCCATATGGCAATCCACCATCTAAAAAACCCAACATCTCTGTATTGGTATCATAAAACTTTTCCAATTTAACAACTAAATCATCAATATCTACCCGCATATTCTCTGGTAACTGGTCACTATTGGGGTTATCACCAAACTTGTTTTCCCAAAACACATAGAAATGCTCACTTTCTACTGATTTTGAGAACGACCATTTCGATTCTGGATTATCATAATCAATGGCTTCTTGTTCGATTGGTTTATAGAAAGACGCTCGATCTTCTTGTGATATATTTTTTTCACACCCTGCAAATACAAGGCATGTTAGTATAATGACCAAAAATAGCCTTAATCTCATTTTCATATGCTACATCCTACTGTTTTTATATTCTAACGGTTCATTATACGTTGCTATTTTTACAGCTCTTTTAATTCTGATCCATCAATTCGGTATTATCCACCCAAATCGCAAAATAGGGATATTTTGCCCCTGCTTCCTTCATATATAGGAGAAATGGCTGATCAAATACGAGATGTCTTGACTCTTCAACACTTTTTGAAGTAACCATAATAGCTCTTGACTCTAACACGGCCCCTCTTTCATCCAAAACAAACGTGATATCTTGCAATGCTTTTACGATTCTATAGTCCGAAAAAGCTTGGTTCATAATGGTTTGATCTGTTAACTCTGAATAACTATGTGCTAGTTTAAATGAAAATTTAGGTATCATTAACGCATCATTCTCTACGAGTGCTTCTTTCGAACCATTTAAAATGCGCTTGTCTACACTTTCTATGGTTTCAAGCAATGTACTTCCTGGTTGAACTTTGGCAAGTATGATTTCATCATTTGCCACTTTTGTCTTTAATCTTATTATAAAGTCATCCTCATTATTATAATCAATTAAGTCCACCTGTTTTCCCATCTCGCTATTTTTGTCCGAATAATCCTTGATGCCAAATGCATTTACTTTCACATACGCATCACCTTCATTGAACTGAATAGGATCGTCCAGCGATTCAAACTCTTCATCAAATTTTAGATTTTTATATAAGTAAGAATATGCAATAATATCCTCATCATCGCAACCTTGAAAATCAACTAGTTCCGGATGAGCAAATTTAGCTTCCAATTGATTATTGATGGTATCTTCAATATGATCCTTTATTAACCCAGCTACTGCCACGTACGAGTTCTCCGAAATGTCGTCTTTCGTTGACAAACTTTTATTAAGAGCTGTTACGGTTTCCAAATCATCGGATAATTCAATATCTCCATTCATGAACACCTTCATTTCATTCCAACAAAGTTGAAATGTAGAACAGTACACGATGTTCGCATTCTCTTGAATCTGTTGTTCCATATGCGGAGAAATCATGGTCTTCGTTAATTGATCATCACTTAGTTGTTTCATTTTTGTTGCTTCTGCTCGATTGGTACCCATATAAATCTTTGCTGTAATAGTTGGAACTAAAATTAGTGCGATTACTACAATAAATATTGCGCATATCTTTTTCATATAGTGTTATCCTTCTATCTTTTAATTTTGATATTCCTTCATGATCTTAAAAGGACCGAAATTGCTTATGTTGTGTAACTGTCTTGAGATCATTGATGTTGTATAACGTTTTGCAGTTATTGCAGCTCTCGTTGAAAGGAGCGCAAGATCAAAAACTATGTTTCTGTGTTTAGAATATCAGTCGCCTATACTTAGTTATTTCTATTTGGCTATTTGGCTATTTAATCTATTAACAAAATACTTTCACCCATGTAGACATCATTGCAATACCCATTATCAAGGTGAATACATGAACAATAGCATCTTGGATGCAAAATTTTCTTTCGCTTAAAATTTCGGGTTTAACTTTAGGGTGTGGAATTCTCATAATAATTGCCACCAAACTATAAATAATTGGTACTACGCAAACTGGTAACATAATAATACTACCTGGTATTATTTCATATTGTACCAGTATAAGAAATGATATTACTATCGAAACATTTATTATAACTCTCATAAAATCAACCTCTTGAATTTTCCTTCATCTATATGGACTACAATCCTTTCAAAGTCTCAAAAAAATCTATAAAATCTATATCCTATATAAAAGAATACTTCTCTCGCCAAAAAAGCTACCTTGCTTTTTGTTGAAACATATTTGGTTGTGGGGGTTGGTGATGAATAGGCAGTCAAATGATGGTCCTTAGCCATCAACATTGCTCTTTTCATATGTAGTGGATCACTTACAATAATTACCGTTGATAAATTATTGTCTTTAAGAATCTGAACTGAGTTCGATATATTTTCTTGTGTTATTGTTGATTTTTCTTCAATAAAAATATCCTCATTCGGAATAGATTGTTTTAGCGCATATTCTTTAGCAATGAATGCATCAGAAAATTCTTGATTTTCTACCTTTCCTCCAGTAAATATCAATTTATTCACATATCCATTTTTATATAACCAAATTCCATGATTAATTCTTTCTTTAAATACTGGAGAAGGCTCATTTCCCCACGTACCAGCACCCAAAACAATAACAGCATCCGCTTTTGTCATTTCGTCAATATTTCCGTACATGTAAATTGAAACTGATGTATATAGGATATAACTCATTAATAAACCAATTACTAGTATGAGGATTTTTTGAGTTTTCTTACACAATTTCATGTCTCCTCCAGAATGCCTTGCTTCTCTTAATATGTTGTCTAACGGTCTTGCAGTCCTCATAAAACTAATATCGAGGGATTGTAAGATTAATAATGGTCATCCTCAGTACATTAACACGTATTTATAATATGCAAAAAAATCCCTCACTATTGAATATATATCTCTTAACTCAAAAAAATTAGAATGTGCTGAATACACATTGCTAATATTCACTTTATCAAAAATGAGCTTTGAGCGGGAAATGTGGTGATATTGAGAGATAATCATTACTGAATCAAATCTTTTATCGCTCATAATTTTCTTAACATTCTTAGCCGTTAAGTAAGTATTGTAGCCTTCGCTATCGACAATAATTTTATCCTCAGGAATTCCAGAAGTCACTAAATAATCCTTCATGACGGCAGCTTCATCAAATCCTTCAGCCCCAATTCCACCCGTTGTAATAACATATTCAAAATAACCTTCTTTATACAGCTCAATGGTTTTATCCAATCTACTTTTTAACCTTAAAGAAGGAATTCCATCCGTCTCAATTTTATTGCCCATCACAACTGCCACATCGACTACATTTAGTTCATCATTAAATCCATCTATTAAAATAAAAGTAGTATGTATGATAAACCAAAGTCCCAAAATTGCAACGATCCATTTGATGTATTTTTTCATTAGTTCGTCTCCTATTTCGTCTCCTGATTTGACTTAATGCTGTGTAAATCCATAAAAGCTGTAAAGCATTTTCTCAAGCGCTGCTGGATCATGAATCCAATATGAGGAACCACTTATCATACGCGCTTCGCCTTCAAGTGTGTAAAAATGAATCGCATCGGGTTTCATTGAAGCCCCTTTAATCGCAAAATCCAGTGCTTTTTCAAGTGTCATGTCAGTCGTGACATACTCTCCACCAATCACAGTGTTGATAACCGCAGGTAATTTACTGCTAAGGGCCTTAGTCATCATGGTATTAACAAAATGCTGTTGTCTAGGGATACGCTGAACATCACTTTCTTTGATCGTACCGGAATTGTTTTTTCTAAATCTTAAGTATTTGACCGTATCTTTGCCATTTAATACTTGATAACCTTTTATAAAATGAATATTGAGTGGTGGTGTATCATAATAATCATCGTAGTCCATATCAAATGGAACGGTGACTTCATAGCCATTTAAAGTATCTACTACGGCTTCAACCGCTTTAAATTCTACTTTCAAATAATAATGAATTGGGATGCCGAGAAACTTAGACAACTCTCTTTTCATACCACCAGCGCCACCCACTTCTGGAAAACCATAGATAGCATTCATCTTTTTTTGCGCACGGTCGTCAAAACCGTCTATATGATTATATGTATCTCTAGGAATCGACAAAATATCAATTATATTGAGTTCGGGATCATAACTAAAAAGCATCATCGTATCCGCTAATTGATCATTGAGACCAAACGCGATTATATTGATTCTTGATGATGCATCCGCAATTTTTTGAAGTTCCGTTCGGCTGTCATCGCCCACGACTTCGCTTTCATTGTCAATACCACCACCTTCGGTAGTTTCATTCGATTTAGCCGTTTTAGTCGTTTCTTCCGCTGAAATTTCAGAACTATCATCATTCGATAGAATCGCATCCATCGCAAACAAAATGCCTGCGAACAATGCGAGAAAGCCCACAAATGAAATGAGAAATACTTTAATATAAATTTTCATTGTTTATCCTTTCTAGTGAATATAGGCATGAGGCTTCACAAAAGCGTGTTAGGTGACGTCGACTATCATTTCTTTTTTAATCTGAAAATATTCAATTATACAAATCATTATCAAATTTAAAGAAAATGGTAATAATGCTACGACATTTGATTTTTCAGCAAATCCTCTAGTATCATTTTCTTAACTATCATATTAGATTTTGGAGGAGTAAGCATAAAATGTTTTACTATAAAAATTGGTAATATGATAAGCGCAATAATTGCAAGAGAAATTAAATATTGTTTCAGCAAATGCGAAACATTAACATTTAATGAAGAGATGTCAAAAATAAACATCGAGTTGATTACACCATAAACAGTAGTAATAAAAATAAATATAATTGGAAGTAAATATTTATCCCAGAATCTACTTTGATTCATATTGTGAATGTTTTGTTCTACTAAAATTAGCTCACGTTTCAAGTCATCTTTACTATAATTTTTAAATGCTTCTTCATAAAAATAAACCTCTCGGTGCAAATACATGACACCTTCAGTTTTGATAAGTTCAACATCTTTATCTAAAAATTGAACATAAAACGAATCACGTTTACCAAACCAAATTTTGAACATTTTCTTTATATCATTAGTATGGAATAAACAACCTAAGAATGCTCCTATTATAGAATATACCCAAATTCTTTCATTTTGAGTTTTTAGCACTATATTTCCAATACTTCCAATTGCCATTGAGAATGCTAATGCAGAAACCTTTGATGCCCATATATAAGAATCTGCAATCTTTCTAAGAACCTGAACCTTCTGAAATTTTAGTCTTGGAATTCCAAATTTTCCGCATGTAATCATCACTTCATAATTGCTATTTTTGAAACTTATATAATCAAAGTACTTAGAATAATAAGCACTTAATACAAAGCTTAAACATATAATTATTGCTGAAAATTTGTTAGTTAACTTTACGCTTGCTAAATATACTAATGTCGTTGCTAACAACGAACTAATAAATATTCTTTTTTTCAATGACTACTCCTTTAATAATTTATTTTTCTAACGTTACCGCAATTTCTGTAGTTCTCATTTTTAGCACCTTAGCGTTAAGTTGGTGGGGCTTTTGCATGCTCATAAAACATGACAATGGGCAATGTCGTACATTCGGAGTAATGCGATATTTAGCATTATGATAAGAATGTTCAGCATGTATTTATTGATCCAGGCTGTCCTTCACAAAATAGTTTTATAAAAAGTTTAAATGGCAAATTACGAGATTAATGTCTAAATCAGCACTTATTTCGCAACGTCATAGAGGCTCGTGAAATTATATCTAAGTGGAAAGATAAATATAATTTTATCAGACCACATAGTTCTTTAAATAATTTAACACCGTCAGAATATGCTCAAACTTTGCAAGAAACTAACTTTGCAGTTGGCACATAGTCTGGGGGCAGGTCAAAAGTACAAGCACACATTTCTTTATTGCCATGCTACAGTCTCTCCTGTAAATAAAAGGTCATATTTTTCATCAATGATACTTATGTTAACATGTTTTTCTTCATATATTATAATAAATCCTTCGTCAGGCTCTTGATACAAGTTAAAATCACCTTGTAACATGTTGCAATGTTTGCACACATTGCCATAGTATGCGTGTTTCACTGTTTGGCTATATTTTCTTTGATAGTTACTCGCGACTTTCTTTATGGTTATCAAATCATCTTGACCAATTTCTTTAACATATGATAAAAACCTAACTTGAAAACCAAATTTTTTATAATAATAGTCATCTTTGGTAAGATATTTTATACCTTCATCCAATTCACAATCCAACACTGAAAATACACTATCATTTGCTTTATTTGCTATGGCATAAATCTCAGTATCTTTACCACATTTCCAACATTTCTTGGTAGTTTGCACTAAAAATATAGGCGCATATAAAACCTGAGTCAATTCAGTGATTTCGAGTGATATCCATTTATTAAAATCTTTTATGTTTGAGTACTTATTTCGTGGAATATACCATTTTTTTGAACTCGGTTCCCATAAAGCTCCTGCTCTTTTTGCTTCATCCTTTTCTGAAAATGGTACGTTTAGTTTTAGCATTTGTTTAACTCCTTCTGATGAACACCGTCACCCTGTATGAAAACTGTCTGCCAATGTGTTTAGAATTCTAGCAGCCTTAGCTGCGTTGGCTGTGTGTTGTATGAAGTACCTAATTTCACTTTAATAACTCATTGAGCCTTTTGTCATACCGCTAATAAATGGATAATTACCTTCGCCACTTACTTTGTTTAATTCTTCTATTGCCTCCATAATATCAGCATAGCATCTTTCTGCATTCTCTAACGTACAAAACTCTTCCCATTTTGTAACTAGCACTTCGTCTCTTATGCAGTATCAATTGGCACTTCTTTTTCTAACTTCAGAATTTCAGATTTTCCATGAGCAATTGAATTTCGGAACTCAAATAATTTTTTTATAGTTTGAAAAGGTCTGCCTCCCTTATTAACTTGAATATCAAACTCTTTACATAAAACTGAATACTTACTTAAAACACTTATTCTTTCTATTTCATCCCAATGCTTTATCTTGATAGAACCTAAATGATTCAAATATGCTTCAAAAGTAAATGCAGAAAAAAGAATACTTGCCATAAGCGAATAATAACTTCCTTCTTTAACAGTTTTGGCTAAATCAAGCATTACAAATGAAGCATGATTTAAATCCCAGAATGTCTTTACTTCTCTTTCAAGTTTTAGTTTCGCTACATGTTTCATAATTATCTCCTAGTATTTCACATAACGAGAGGCGAACTCACAACATCGACCCTCGGCCCACAGGCCGATTGGCGCGACTTTTGCAAGCTCCCCCGCAAAAGACATGACAACCAGGGCGATGGCGTGAGTTCGAAGTTATGCGAAGTTCGAATTACATATTACTTAAAACTTGTTAAACAATTTCTATAAAGAAGGATGTTCTATAATGCCTCTTAATTTAACGATTTCATCATTAATACTTTTTGATGCCGTACTAGACAATAAAAACTTGCTATACTCAATAGGAGATAGCATTAAAATATTTTCTGCTACATGCTGTATCCTATCAGAATCAGATTTAGAGTAATAAGAAAATTCCCACGTTGCAAACTTATATTTTTTTCGTAAGTCCTGCAAATAAGGGATATCTACTTCTCCTAATGATAATCCTATTACACGAATAACATCTACTTTCTGAGATTTACGATCATAAAAGAAAGACGCAGATTCCATACAATAATAAACATCTTTTCTTATGTTCTCTAAATACCTTACTAAACACTCATATTCATTAATTTCATTTAGTTCTTGCTGTGTATAACTGTATTTACTTTTAAGAAAATTAATATTCTCTTTCAATTCATTTATTCGATCATTATTGCCATGCCCTACAATTAACTCTTCACCCAAATCATTACTGCATTCTCCATGCATATAATAAATTTTTTCTTCACTAATACCATAAACTTCCTGCAATGTGTGGGTATAGTTGAAAGTTATGAAACTATCTGAACTGTTAAAGCTAAATCCTTTGAGACTTTTACTTAATTTATTCTTTATTAACTGATAATTTTCAGAAATATCTAAGGTTTCATTTATCCATTTAGCAAAATACTCTTTAATGCTATCCGCATTTCTATAATGATACATATCAATGTCTATAGGATCATCATTCTCTAATCCAAGATCGTAATCATTTGTGCCGATGATATAATTCTCATCTACTTCACCCAAATGACTCTCAAAATCACTCCAAAATAGTTTTTCAACTCCGTATATATAATTATGAGCAATAGATGGCCCTACTGTTTTTTTAGTTTTTATTTTGTACATATCTCCTATCACTGAGTAAAACTCAGGATCCTGGCTTATTAAGAAACAACCGAAATAATAGTAACTACTGGGCATTCCATGATATAAATCGAATCCATTTCCAATAACGTTTAATCTAGTCATTACAGCTCCTCTATAAATTATATTCTGTATTTTACTTTTTTATTCCTGTTTAAAATACTTTATATTATCTACTTTATATTATCTGCTTTTAAACGCTTAATATTTCACCTATTCGGAGTACCAGAATTTCGCATAACTTACAGTCCTCGCAGCGTAAGTTGCGAGGACTGTTTGTTATCTGAAGTTTATTTTTCAACTATAAAGGACTCTCGAATAAATCTATTTTACAATATCTCCTACCCAGATGTTTCCTTCTTTTATGTAGTAACATATCTCCTTTTGTCCTAAAATGATTTCTTCTTGAATTCTATATGCTTTCTTTTTTAAGAAAGCTAAATATATTTCGTCATCTTCAAATTCGCTTTGAAATTGAACATATTGATCTTTATAGCAGCTACATCGAAATTTTGTTATATCTTTGTCATTTAACCTATATTTGTCTATCGAAAATTTTCTGCTTTTTTCTTCTCTTTCAAAAATATTTTCATAATAATCAATATTATCTCCTATAGCTGCCACTATTTGTGATTTAATAAATTCAGGTTCATACAACCATATCTTCAAATAGTATGGCTCACCTAAATCTTTTAATGATTGCTCCCAACTCTCATACACATCTATCATTGCTCTCAAAATTATCTTATTATACCAACTAGGTGGATTTTTATGGCCGATTTCGTTTTTATTTATATTGTATAGATTATAAAATGGTGGTATCCATAATTTTACATATGATTTTCCATAAATTCTTAAAGACTCTAAATCTAATAAAATATTCTCAGCTTTCCACTTATCTATCCTTTTTACCTTCCTTCTCAATCCTCTTGTTTTTTTCTTTATAGATCGTAATTTCATTCATCCTCCATAATTTGTTAATGATCAAATTCGCATATACACTCACACAAATTTTAGCAGACGTTCCCGCTGTTACCGAAGTTCATCCTTTTCACCCTTAGGGGAAAAATGGCGTAGTCCTTGCCTCGCAATGGCTATGACATCAGATGAATTTCCGGTAACTGACGTGTTAGGTGAAGTTGAACTTAATAACTTTTAAGAATATCATTAATTATTTGTGATTTAGTATTTTTCATCATAATAGGTTTTAAAGTTGTCCATTTTTTCTTATCTAATTTATCATAAAGCCTTTCAATAATACTTTTGTAGAAATTATTCTCAAATTCCAGCCATTTTTCATCGTATATAACCTTTGTTCTAGATGAATTCAAGTTTAAATCTCTTTCACCACTAATATCGAGCTTAAAAGCAATTGGTAAGGGAAAATTTATCAATGCTTTTTCACCAAAATTTGTATAATTTGAAAATAAGTCGCAAGGGACTTCTATTCCATGAATTGATATAAATGATTTGGAATTAAAACTTCTATTATGACTCGAATCTACTTGAACTTCATCATCTTCATTGACACTTAAAGTATCAGAAATTTTTACTATGCAGTTTGAACCATAATTAACATCCGTTGATAAAGTATACTCTTCACCATCTACTTCAACAACTTTTGATGTTATATTAATTCTATCAATTACTTTATTTTTTGATGTAATTATAGCAACATCACAAATACCTCTAAACCCTAAATGGTGATTATCAATATCTAAACTAAAGACAGAGACATTGTCCATTCTATCCCATGAATAATCTTTAATTGGACTTAAATCCAAAAAATTAGAATTTTGAAGTGTATGTTTCTCTTCACACTTTTGCGTTTTTATAACAATGTCAAAAGGTGGATTGGGTACAATTCTTTTTACACTTTCTATAAATTTTTCTTCATTAATTCTTTCCCAAGGATTTTGTTTTCTTAACTTTAACTTTGTAATTGTACCTGGTGCTTTTTTTTGACTATCAGTAATGACAAATAAACTATCGTATCCTTCAATATTTAACTGTAATGCTTCATCACATCCATATTGATCAACAACTCTTCGTGTATTTACCTCTAAGTGGTCAGAAATCATAAAACATGCTAAAATACCTATTCCAAATCTTGAAATTGGTGTAAATGATGTTTTTAAATTACCTATTAATTCATAAAAATCATTAGATTTATAATATGACGAACCAATATTTGAGTAGTAATTGTCAATGATATATTGATTCATCCCGATTCCATTATCCGATACTTCTAAGTAGTCAATTCCATCAACCTTTTCAAGCTTAACAATAATCTCTGGGGTATAAGATTCTTCCCACGTTTCATGCAACTTACTTCGCAACAAGCACGCGTCAATTGAATTTTGAATAAGTTCTCTTAAAGCAACTTCTGATTTTCCGTACAATTTTGTGCCCATTAACAAATCTATAACTTGATTTTTACTCAGAGCGAATTTAGTATTATTGTATCTATATAAAGGTTTTCCAGTGATAACATCTATTTTTGCTTGTATTTTATTTCTTGTTACTCTTGCAGGTAGCTTAATTTTGTATATATCCACATTTAGATCAAAATCGTCCCCATTCAAATTTGAAATAATCAAAGTTGAATTTCTTAATTCAGAATCAATGAGATCGCAAAATTGATTAATTGCTGATTCTATTGCTGGATGTGAACATTGCGCAGAGTAAATTAATTTTTTTTCACTAATAGTCCAAGCATTTATACTTAAGTGCTTATTCCATTCTCTTAATGAAACCGGGTTAGAAACTGTTAGATGTGAAAATAATATTTTAGGAGTTCTTTTAGGATCAAAATCAATAATATCAATTAATCTTAATAACACAGCTACAAATGGTATACACAAATATACATCGTCATCACACAAGCAAAATGTTTCCATATTTAATATAATTTGATAATCTTGATCGTGGCTATGGCATATTTGTGCTAAGTATGGAGTTAAGTCAGTTTCTCTATATTTAATTTTATCCTTCCAGTCCGATGATATTATTTTTTTTGCTCTTATAGAATGTGTTGTCCGGATATAACTACTAATAATAAAATCTTCTAATATTTGAGCCTTTGAATTTTCATTATTATTATTTAGAACTTCAATTTCATTTGTTAGATTAATCTGTGTTTTTCTAAATCTTAAAAACTCTTTCTGTTCATTCAATAATTCATCATTTAAATCAGCTTCTGTCAATATGCATTTCCATGCTTTTATTGTTAGTTCATCTGGAGCCATACCAATATCATGTAGCGATATAGATAATATACACATCATTAAATCAGGTATAGATAAACTGGAAAGTTGATCTTTAGAAATCAACTTTCCAACAATTGTAAGCATGTTGAAAATGTGGACTTCATCATGTAATGTAAATTCTGGCAAGTTCTTTATTACAGCTTTCAATTTATTGATACTATATTCATATACGTCATTAACTAAGGTAAGTACTTCATAATCTTCAGTCATTTTACATTTTTCTTCAAGTATTTGATATATTTCTGTATCTTTTAAATACTTATTTGCTTTTTTTATCATTTTTCCTCCCCAATTGTTACAATATGTATCATTCAATTTCACCTAACGTTCTTCGTGTCCCCGTCGCGAAGTGATGAGGATACGGTGTTATACGAATCCTTTTTCAATTTTCCCTTTCAAACTCTTCTTCATAGCACATTGTCCAATAACCGGTTTCATCAACTTTTGAAATTCCACGTCTCACTTCAATTGTTTCTAAATCTCTACTCATGTAATATGCTTCTATTCGATCAAATTCAAATTGATTGTCAAAATAACGATAAATCATCAGAACATTTGACTTTTGTCTTTCATTTCTTTTTTCAACTTCTTTTTGTAATTCATTTATCTTTTCATAATTCACAACATTAAGAATACCAATTACATTATCTGGAATAAAATTTTCTTCAGTAGTACAAAATAGTTTGTCGATTGTTTCAAAATCCTTACCATGAAGACTTTCTCTTTCTAAATGCAAAGCTAACTTAATAAAATGTGTTTTACTTATACGTTCATCCCATTTCCACCAGGCTAAATCCATTGGTCTTGATCTTCCATAATCTAAATTTGGTTTTGTATCTTCAATGTATGAAAAAAAGCCTAAATACTCTCCAAGTCTTAAAAAATAATCAATCTCTCTTTTTGTAAACATTGATTTATTTTGATTTTGAAAAAGGTTTAAGCTTCTGAAGTTTCTTATATAACCTTCAAGTATATTCATTAATGGTAAATCAATTCTATTATACATTTAATTTTCTCCTAATTAGGTTTCTTATAACGGCATGTTATAGTGAGCCTTAAGCATTTATTTTTTTTATTAAAGTGACTTTATTGCGTTTTTTATATCACCATAAGAATCCCAACAAATAATTTCCCCATCTCGTAATAATCCCATCTGCCACTCATCTTCGTCTCCATTTTCTTCAACTAAATATATGTCTGTGATTTTTATAATTGTTTTTGCATCAATTGGATTGTATTCCATCTGACCAGTTTGATGATTATTTTGTTCATAAAAAACTTTAACTTTATTTGGATCAACAAAACAAACTTCTTTAGAAAATGAATAGTCTCTTATCCAGTCTATTTCTATATTTTTATTTGGTTCTCCAATATAATTACGTAGTTCATTAATTGCGACAAAATCTGCACTCATGTCCCTATCCACAATGATAACTCTATCATTTTTACGGGACCAATAAGTCCCATATGAAATATTCTCATTAATGTCTAAATCCTCAAATAGTTCGTAAATTGTTATGAATGAAATATCGTCTCTCTCACATATTACATATTTATATTTTTCGCTTGGAGAAACTACTTCTCTCTCTATTTTATCTTTCATTTAAAACCTCTCAATTATTTGGTGTACATCTAAGGTTTCGTATAACGTTCCCGCGGTTACCGAAGTCAATCCTTTTGACCCTTAGGGCAAAAGTGGCACTGATCTTGCCTCGCAAGGGCTGTGACATCAGAATGATTTAGGTAACCGGCGTGTTAACTGAAGTAAAATTAATACGCACAAGCATTAATAAATTCATTGATACGCTTTTCTTCATCTTTAATCTTAAGACTTTTTACACTCAATTCTGATTCAAAATCGTCTAATGTAACTATTGGATAATTTATAAACGACTCTCTACTTATAATTTCACAAATACCATCATTAAAAATTCCTCTACGTTCTAATACAGATCTTCCTTTTTCAAGATGTAAGACTATATCTTTTCTACTTGTACTCAATTTATTATATTGACTCACTAGTTTATCATATTGATCTATTACTTCTTTTTGAATTATATTTTTGCTTGGCAAATTAGAAAATTTCAAAATATGTTCTCCAAGAAATTCATGATTCATCATATGTGATATTTCATAATTTTCTCCCATACTTTCATAAAAGTTAAAAATTAGACACATGAACAACAAACCAACATCTTTATTGCGCTTTAAGTTTTTTAATCTTCCGCCATCAATATATGATAATTGATTTGGAACTTTAAGTTGATTATAGTATTTTGCCGGTAAATTTGAACAAATTCCAGAAATTATATTCATTACAGAATATGGAGATAATATATCACCTCTGCAAATATACTTTGAAATAAAATGAACTGCGGCGGAGTATTCTAGATTCTCAGAATTATATAAATACGTTATCATTCTTGATTGGAATTGACTTAGTTCAACTAACGCAGTATCTTCTTTCTCATGCTTTAATAATTCAAAGAAAAGAAGTATCTCCGTTGCTAATGCATTACATTCCCAAATAACTTCGAGTGATAATGGAATTCTAGCAACATACTGACCGTCATATAAAAATCTTGTGAAAATAATAGGCAGATTAGGATCTGCCTTACCATTTCTATTGTACCTTAAGCCAACTGAAGAAGAAAAAGACCACTCTTTGATATTTGAATTTTGAACTTTTTTGAAAATAATTTTGTAATAATCATTATGAAATGTTTTTTTTACTGAATTACTAAAATTTACAATTTTATACATCTCACTTTCAGACATTAATTCTAGAGCGGTTAATGCTTCTTGTGAGTTTAATAATAATTCCAAACCACTCAGCGTAGATATATTATCTAAGTAATGGGTTATTTCATGATATATAGTTCTTAAGTATCTAAAATCTTCTATTGATTTTTCTCTTTTAGACAGGTAAGCTATATGCTTTTGTTCTATATTGAATAGATTTATAGTTTGACTTAAATAATCATATTCACCTTCATTACTTACGTTAGGAAAACAAAATTCCATTTGAACCTCCATAAATTTATTTCAGTTAACGTTTCTGCCGGTCCAGCCGCCTCAGTGGCTGGACCGGTGTGTTAAGCGATGTCATTTACATTTTTTATTATAGTACATATTTCATCAAAACCTTAATCAATTGGTACATAGTATTTTATAGATTTCTCTACCGTTTGTTCTTTTCTAATACTTAAAATTGCCTCATAAGATTTATTAACCACTACGCTTATGAAATTTAATACTGCCGCCATAGGATATACATCAAATTCTTCATCAATGTAATCTACCAAAAAGTCTTTTTTCACATCTTCAATCAATTTCTCAAATGCACCCAAGTCAACCTCATCAATACTCTCATCCAATTTCTTGATTCTAATTGGTTTTAAATCATAATGTTTTATCAAAATTGGATTATATTTAAACATATCTTTATAACCAAGTTGGTATAATTCAGACTTTTTTTCTAGGTTTGCTCGAATATAAACTTGTTGTATACTTTTCAGCCAAATTGCATCTGTGAGTAAATGTACAAAGTAGCCATATTTAAAATCACTCATTTTTTCTTTGCTTAAATATTTATCAATATACTTGACGTAATCAATTCCTTTCAAATTATCCTTCGTCTGTCCAAAATGCGATTTTTCATATTCTCCTTGTCCATACCAAACTAGGTCAGGTGCTAAACAACCAAGGTAAAATGACTCTTTATCTCTAAAGTTGATTTTCTCTTCTACTAACTTGGCAATACAAAGATGCATAATTCTAGAAGCCATTTTTTCCTCCAGTTGTTTTATATTGAAACTCGATTGAACGTTTAAATTTTCATCCTTATATATGTTACAAAAATTGATTTCGATTAACGTCGGGCGGCTTGCCGACGATTCTACGGTGCGCTTTAGCGCGCAAGTGGGATTGTTGGCAAGGCGTTGTTAAGTGATGTGGCGCTTCGCCACATTGCTTTACAATGCCGTAGGCGCCCGACGTTAATGTGAAATGAAGCGAAGCGGAATTTCACATTAACGTTCTTGCCATTTGAGCCGCCTTAGTGGCTCAAATGGTATGTTATACGGAGTACGCTTTATCTTTTATTTTCTTCGCAATTATTTCAATTACATTCCAATGCTTATCAATTATATCTCCGTTAGGTCTCATACTTTGTCCATCATACTCACTATTTTCTAAAAAAAGTATTTCGTAATTATCCAATAATTTAATGGCATCCTCGATTGAATGGAATGTAAATCTCTCTCTATTTATACTCCAATCATCTTTCTCACCAAAAAGTACCACAGCAATTAGTACGCCAACTTTAAGTTGAGTATCTATTGATTTCCAGTTTTTATCGAATAAAACTGTTGAACAAAATGGTAAACTGTAGTTTGCATACATAGCATTGCAATCTGGTAATGTAATATTATAGAAATCACCCTTGATTACATTTATTTTATTAGAATATGTGTCTCGTTTTTCATCCAAAGATGTTTTCAATACATTTACTTCCCTATCAATAGCAAAAACTGAATGACCATTATCCGCAAAATATTTACTATCAACTCCAGCACCCGCACCTAAATCAATAATTGTCGAATTATCACTTAAATAATTCAAGAATCTTTGCGCAAACTCATTGGGATTATTTTTCTTTGTGTTTTCTTGATATTTATTATCATGATCTGACATATATCTTTCCTTTTTTAATGGTATTTTATATTAATTTGTATAATCACTTTATTCTATTATGTTTTTAATTCTTTTCCGTATTTCGTATAACGTTCTAACCGTTTTAGCCGCCTCTGTGGCTAAAATGGTGTGTTATATGAAGGAAAATTATTTTTTCAATTTCTTTTCACATCTCTCAATACGATTATGCCAATCTCCTGCCCAATTTTCATTGAGTGCCATTTTTGAAAGCCTAATAACTTCTTCATAGTTATTTTGTTTTTCTTCAATAATGGCTAATTGTTCATACCCAATATGTCGTGGAAGTGGTGCGTTTTTATAAACCTCTAAAAATGCTCGCCTTACTTCAGGTGCAATCTTAATCTGCTCTTTACACGCTTCAATCGTTTTATCAAGGTTCTCTGGATTCTCACGTTTCATATAATTGTTTTTTATTGTCTCTTGAAAAGAATAATGTTCATCAAATAATTTCTGAAAATCATTATTAGCTATCAAATTATGTTGATTCTTTTCGCTGTTATTCTGATCTTTTTCCATGTTACTTTTATCATTCTTAAATATTTTTTTAAAAATGCTCATAGTTGATCTCCTTAGCACTTAAAATATTTCACCTAACGTCGGGCGGCTTGCCGACGATTCCACGGTGCGCTTTAGCGCGCAAGTGGGATTGTAGGCAAGGCGTTGTTAAGTGATGTGGCGCTTCGCCACATTGCTTTACAATGCCGTAGGCGCCCGACGTTAATGTGAAATGAAGCGAAGCGGAATTTCACATTAACGTTCCTCGTGTCCCCGTCGCGAAGTGATGGGGATACGGTGTTAGATGAAGTCCCAAGATATTTTATTTGTTTAACTAGTTTCTTATTACTTCAAAATTAACAATCTTTTTTCTTTTAATAAAATCATAAAATATTGTTCCAAATAATGCAAAAAAGCTAATATTAAGAATATGCGCAACCATCATTTCGATTGATATTAAGGTCTTAAGATAATGACCTATTGGAGTAATATCTCCATAGCCAATTGTGAAATAAGTAATTGAACTAAAATAAAAATAGTCTTTTTTAATAATTTCACTCATATCCTTAAATGTTACTAAATTGGAGTCAAGTTTGATTGAATCTAGTTTACTTTGATCTAAACTATAAATGAGTCCCGAGTCATTTTTTTCTATATTATAGTAAGTATTAATATTTGCATATAATCCTGAAAATGATAAAACAATTGTCAGTGTTAATAATATCGGATATACAAATGCTAAAATAACTGAAATAACATAATAAAACGAATCAAAAATAAAGGTAGTCTTAAGCAATATTTGTATAATTGGTTTATTCGAATTAGGTGGTTTAACTAAATTTGTTGAAAAAGACCTGAGTATAATGACAAAAACTTGTGATGACACTATTGCTATTGCTGCAACATAAATCACTGATAATAATATTATTTGTTCTTCTGTTCCAACTCTTTGAGTCAAACTTATTGAAATTAGTGAGTATATGAAAATTAAATTTAAAAAAATAGAAACAGCTACATGTTTTATAAAATAAAATCTGACAAGACAATAAATTATAATTATAACTGGGAAAAAAAATTGTTCTTCAAAAAAATTCAAAAATGAAAATACTATTATTACATCAATTCCATAATTGAATAATTCTTTCAAGATATCACGTATTCTCTTCATTATTTTCTCCGTTTTCTTCTTTAATTTTTTGGGGATTTCATCTAACGTTGTGAGCGCTACCAGTGTATACGTCCCGCCTTGGCGGGTTGGCGCGAGCCTTGCCACAAGTACTGCAAGGGGCGTGACAAAGTTTATATTGGTAGTGCTCTGTTAGGTGACGTTTTTAAAACAGATGTTGAATATAACTCAGAATTAAATGTCTCTTTGTCATGTCCTGTATAATAAATATCATAATTACTCTTATATTCCGTGATGAACGCCTGATGCCACTTCTCATAAAGCATTGGAAGGTCACTTTCTTTATATTTCTTGTCAAAGTTATTGTCAGAATAAACTCGTGATAACAACTCATCAACAAGTGTTTGACGAAATATCTTAATTAAATGGCTTTTATCATCTCCACCAGATTTGCTTATTTGATTCTGTAATTTAATTTCTAAATTATGTAGATTAAAGAATGGTACTGTTACTGCAATTACAGCAATATCAATAAATACTGTATCAACCAATCCAAAGCCTAATAATGTAGATATTTTAGCGTAAGCTTTCATTGCCATTGTGACACATTCGGGCGAAAAATCCCCTGGCATTTTTCTAAACCAATTTAGTACATCAATATGCTCTGAACCTATTAATTTGATTAATGATTCAGAAATCAGCATACTATCTCTTCTTTTAGAATACTCTCCACTAAAAATGCTTGTCCCAAAATCTAGTAGTTTAATGTGATCATCAGAAGTAATCATTATATTATCAAGATGTAAATCACCATGATAAATATTATTTTCATGCGCATACTGTAATCCTGAGATAATTTTCAAAGCTATGTCTAGTTTTCTTGAGCCATAGAATGATCCTGTCTTAAGGTATTCAGCAAGGGTTTGACCTTTTACAAACTCCATAATACAATACACAGTTGAATCGATAGAATTAAAATGATACATCGATATTACATTAGGATTATTCAATTTGCTCATTTTAATTATTTCTTCTGTCGACCTTGTTTTATTTGATTTGTTTTTTGAGTAATTAGGAAGCCAATATTTAATTGCTACATCGCGTAAAGTTAAATTTTCTGTTGCTTTAATTACAACAGCATTTGCACCATTCGAAATAATGTATTCAATTTTATACCCATGGGCAGTTACATCCTTTTCATTAATAAATATTCTGTCTTCTTTTATTGTAATTGTGTTCCCGTTAACAATTCGGTTAAAATAACTCTCTTCAAAAGTAAATTTCTGATTTTGATTAGAAATAGTTTCATTAGCCTTTGTTATTATTGTATTTTTTTGAGTTGAAGTTCCTTTTCTTTTTTTGCTTGAATTTCTTCCCATTATTTATTCCTCCATCAAAAATGTCACCTAACGTTCTTACAGTCCTCGCAGCCTTAGTTGCGAGGACTGTGTGTTATCTGATGCCTCATCCGAGCGTAGCGAGTTTGCTCTTAATAATCTTTTTAACTTCTTAAATTATCTTTTGATCTTGAACTTAATTATCTTTTGATTTTGAACTTTATTGTCTTATGATTTTATTTGTCTTTTCAATCTTTTCCAAATTTCGGAACAATCTACACTCATATAATCACTTTTTTAAAAACCATATTCTTCTTCCACTTAAAAAACTTCGAGGTTTCAGATAACGTTCTTACAGTCCTCGCAGCGCCAGTTGCGAGGACTGTGTGTTATATGACGGTAATTTATCTTCTTTTTTCAATTTCTTTTTTTATTTGATTGGAATATTCCTGACATTCATTCATAAGTTGATGTAGTTTATCACAATTACTCCAATGTTTATCCCACTTATCTTTGCCAACAATTTTTTCAAAATTTAATTTAGTTACTTTAGGAGATTCATTCCCCCAAATTTCATAATTTGATAATCTTTCAATTTTGTTCTCTAAATCTATTATTCCTCTTGTTTTAGGCGATAGTTCAGCAGAACTAATCATCCATTCTTTCCAATTTTTATTTCCTTTGGACTGATTGCATTTACCACATGCCGGAACTAAGTTTTTAATTTCACTTATGTAACCCGTAGGTCTTTTATCACTTACTAAAGGGCGAAGATGATCCCATTCAGTTGCATTGTCACCACAATATGCACACTTCAATGGATCTTTGTCTAAATCTAATATTTCCAGTGCTCTTTTTACTTCTTGATTTGAAGGAGTTGAACAGGGGATTATTCCGTTAATAAAAGAATTTGTAACGCTTGATGTTCTTCCTTTTATTGTCACTGTTTTAGGCATTTTAAATTCAGCTTTCATATCTTCTCCTTGTTTTTTACTGTCATATAACTATCCAATTCACGCAGTGTAGCACGAATGAATATTAATCCGGTCGATTACGGCAGTAAATATTGAGCTTGTTAACCTCTAAAATCAAACTCCACAAGCTCAATACACAACATCACAGAATGTACTTTTACCCTGCGTTGACAGTATTTCAAAGTGACAAAACTTCAATTAAAAGAAGTGTGATGATTGCACATGCTAGAGCACGTATCAAAATATATTTCTTCTTGTCAGAATCGAGATCAAAGTATTCCATGACTCTATTGCCGAATAAATAAAATAGAATCAATCCTTGAACAACCAACTTGATGACTAAACCAAATATTGTAATTCCTAGCATCTGGCTAGGTATTTCATTAAAATTAAACAATACATATCCACTCGCTACCACTAATCTCGAGATGCTAAAGGTGTAATTAAATACAATAAGAATCCAGCCCCATAGCTTTTTAGACAAAATGGCAATACTTGAAGCAAATGCAGATATCAAGATTACATTTGCAATCGCAAATAAAATTACCTGTCTAGGGTCAGAAGTAACAACCTGAAATCCTTGATTTTTATACGCTTGTACTTGTTGGTAAAATACATTTAAAGAAGACACAATGTTAAGTATAGCAATCGCCGTAAGCAATCCTGGTCTCTGAATGAATTGATTGCCTTTTTTCAAATCTTTTAATTTATTCGTCACGTCATTCAAATGATTCAGCGGCGCCCATGCCTTTACAGTTGAATCTCCATTTTTATAACCGTAAACCCATCCGTTGAGTGTTTTCTCAGCAGCGATTCGATCGCCGATGATCAAATCAAACTCCGTCGCATCATAGTCTTCTAAAATGATGCCTTCATCAAATCCCTCAGCAGCATCGATTTCAATGATATTTCTCGGCACCCAGCCTTCTTTATCATCCCCAGTGCAGTAAATCCAACCTGCCCAGTCCCCATTATCATCGGAGATTTCTCCGCATTTAACCCGTTCCCCCTTCGTAAGTTGAATCGGACATTTAGTTTCTGCTTCTCGTTCTTTCGTCACTATGTACTCTCTCATGTAATGAAAAAATCCCCTTAATATTTTTTATTTCAAATCACGATGAGATCCCGTCCATTGCAACTCCATCATTATAAATTCAATGAATCTAAAGGATTGGTTATATTCATCAGCGATTTGTTTGAAACATGAGTATAAATCTCTGTCGTTTTTGAGTTGGCATGTCCAAGCAGTTCTTGAATATAGCGTAGATCTACGCCGGACTCCAACAAATGCGTTGCAAATGAGTGCCTCAAACTATGAAATGACAACTTCTTATTAATATTCGCTTTCACACAGCCATTTTGAAATACTTGCTGAAGCGTGCGTTCTGATACGGGGCCATTTCTATCCTGATTTTCAAAGACATATTCCGCCGGATTGTAATAGGCAACATAGTGATTGAGCTGTACGCTAAGGACTGGAGACAATGGCACGATTCGGTCTTTTCGTCCCTTTCCCTGCCTTACGTAGATCACCTGTCGATCAAAATCAATGTCAATGAGTTTCAAGTGCGCGACCTCACCCACTCGCATGCCACACGAATATCCCATCATCAATTCCGTTTTATGTTTTAAATTCTTTGTCATTTGAAAGAGCGCCTGAATCTCATTTTTCCCAAGTACTTTTGGAAGTTTTCGCTCTGTTTTGGGTCTTAGAATCTGAATGATCTCATTTTCATGATACATCCCCTGTATAACCAAATGATGTTTGATGGCATTCACCGCCAAATTTACATAATTATGGCTACACGCCTTATCTTCAAGTAAATATAGAAGATACGTGTTAACCGAAGCGTCGTCCCATTTGAGCTTCATATGATATAAAAATCGTCTTAAATGCGCCGTATAACTTTCAATTGTTTTCGGACTATATCCCTTTCGAGTCAATCGTTCGGTCATCAATTGTACATGGTGCTCCACTGATTTTTCCAGTTCAGGTCGATAATACGGAATATTTTTAGGCAGTTTCTGCTTCGGCGTATACTCGAGCGCTTTCACATTTTGATAGCGAGTCGTTTCTGCCGTGTCACCATTTCCCAAAAGATTCTTTTGAACGGCGAGTAAGGCATCTAACTTATTGAGCGGAAATACCCAAACCTGGTGTTCAGGATTCCAATATCCTCCACCCACTCTCTTAAGCTCACTTACAGTCACTGCATCATACCTGAATTTAACGATTAATTGATCCTCTAAACGTGTAATTTGCATACGAACCTCCTCAAATGCTATTTGAGTCAGTATACCACAATTTCCATTATTTGGAAATTGATACAAATTTAAACTTTCACACAATTTTTATTATTCAGACACATTTATATTTTAACATATTTTAAGCATCACCATTACTATAATATTTAGAAATGATAATATTTTTTTAAATTCTGCACCCACTAATGTTTTCAAAAAAAGACACAGTAGTTTCCACTACAGTGCCTAAATCAGGATTCATTCAGATACAAGTTTGATAGAGCACATAAGAACTCGCTCTCTAACTGCAAAACTACAAATTCAAATGCACAAAACTAACCCCAGAATATCCATAGATTGGTTTTGTACCGGAGTACACGATGCCATTAGTTGTTGGTGAATACAGATCATTGATGCGATTATTGCTACCAGGATCATAGTCAAAGAGTATTTTTGAACCAGACGTTAATTTTATATCAGTATAATATAGTTCACCAGTATACGCGATATTTTGAGAAGAAAACTTACCTTTTAGCCAAATTTTATCTGCGTAATTGACTGATTTATTTAAGCTCCCTTTCACAGTGATCACATAACAATCCGATTTTTCTTGAAGGACAATAGGTGCAGTTTTACTTGAACTTAAAGTATATTTCAAACCACCGTCTTGATAAATAACAGGACGCCCATTTTCAGACTGTACAATACAATTGGCTTTGCTTTCAACCTCTTCATCATCAAACAAAACATCTAAACTCATACACAATACAGAACCCACTTTAAATGTCGCAAACATTTTTTTAGGTAAAATGGTGGTAAACTCTACACCCATAGCAGAAGGGAGGGATACTGTGTTCTTATAAGTAATTGTCAATCCAGAGTAATTTGACTGATTTGAGCTTGTCCCATCCATAACCACTTGCGTACATACAGCATTAATAGGTTGAGACAATGCCACTCCTACGCGGTTCTTATATTGCAAAAGACCATGCGAATACGGATTTCTCTCTGCGTTGTTATTGATATCGACAATTACATTCTGATTTCCTCTCAATCCATATCTGCCATCAAACGTTTGCTTAATAAGCGTTTCTCCCGTTTGCTTGTTCACGATGATATTATCTAAATAGACAGTTCCCGCATAACTCCCTTTGTAATCGATGCAAGCATTTACTCTCAAGCTATTGGCGTCACTTGACTTTCCAGTATACTCAGATGAGAAATTCAATTTAAACTGATAGTAATTCGCTTTTTCCTCCATCAGAACACTCAAACTATTTTCATCTTTCATCGTAAGTGCGCCTGAATTTTCAAGGATATACCGATTCACTTTTCCTTCCGAAAGAACCTTTTCTGAGTCAGCCGTTAACGACAAATACGCGGTATTCACCTCAAATTCGACAGTGTCATTTGACTTAAATACTTCATCTACAAATTGTTTTGGCAACAATAACTCCAATTGCCCACTTATTGACGTTTCAGTGTATTGTTTTTGAATAAAATTTAACGTGATATAATTTTTTAAACCACCACACACTTCGGCAGCTAGTGCTTGATCACTACTTTCGACATCAGGTAGCACATGATTGTCAGTGAAATTAACAGTTCCATAGAGTAAAGGCGTTGCATCTTTGAGCACACTCTTATTTTCAACCAATTGATCCACTAAGCGCTTTGATTGACCTTTAAGATTGGCTTTCAACGCACTAAATGACAAATGAACCATATCATCCCTTAGAAACGTACGTTTCTTCAAACCCTGTGCATATTCATTTGAAACGATGTTGTATTTTACTAGACTTTCCAATGCACTTGCATAGGTAAAATCACCTTCTTGCTCGCTGTAGTCGAGTGCTTTTAATAAAAGTACTGAAAATGCTTTTGCATCTATTTTACTTTTCGAGCCAAACTTTTGGTTGCCGATACCATTAGTCATTTCCATATGATACATATATCCGACATATGGCGAAGCCCATGTAGAGACATCCGTAAATGGGTGCGTGTTATTCTCTACTATCGCTACATTGCCTTTTCCAATCAATTTTACAAACATCGCAGCAGCTTCTTCTCGACTAGGTTGACTTTCCAAATCGAAATAGCTCCCGTTTCCTGAAAGTAATCCTAGTTTATTCAATGCTTTTGCCTCTTCTAAATAGTGTACTGTTCCTGCAAAAGACTGTAACGACACAGCTATTATGAGTACAACAAAAGCAGTTGTTAATAAAAGACGAATACATCGTTTTTTCAATATTCTACTCCGTTTGCTCATTTTCTCCCTCCATTCTTCAGCGCTTTAAGATTCCAATTTTTATGTATGCTATTTGGTCGGTTAATCACCTAAATTATTTTACGTCTTTACTCACTATACCGCTATCCTTTGCTACATTATAACAAATTAATAGTGCACCTTCGCATTATCAATGTCAATATTATTTTGTCATTGTATTGTATCAGCATATGTTTATTCGTATATTATTTACAACTATTTCAAATTCAACTTGCACATCTTTGAATATGATGTTACATTAAAAAAGCTGTGCGTTAAGAAAACGTAACAAATTATATTGATGGAGGAATTTATGTTAGCAGTTTTATTACTTATTGTACCTGTTGCAGTTGTATCCGCTCTAATTTTATTAATCTACGCGTCAACAGGCATTGATGTTTTATCGTTTAGCTTTTTTATCGTTATTCCCGTTGGATCGTTACTGGCAACACATTTTATGTTTAAACCATTTGGTAAACACCTTGAAAAAGTTCAATTTCACGCTAAAAAACTGAAGCACGTGACATTCATTTTAGCTCTTTTGATCTTTGTTGGCATTCAGTTTGCACAATATAAAATTACATATATTGATAATGGCGATATGAATTATCAAATGCGCGGAGAGCACATTAGTCATTATGCCAATCCAGATACTGGAGAAGCTTTTACTTTTGTTAGTTTTTTTAAATATCAAACCAATCACGCCAGCATTTCATTTTCAAGAAAACTCAGAACTATTTTTCATTTAGACGGATGGAAATTCTTAAACTGGATCAAAGTGGCTATTTCATTTTTAGGATTCGTTTTAGGTGCTGTGGTAACTTCTTATGGAAGTAGCGTAAACAAACAATACTGCAATCATTGCAAACGCTACATGGATTCTGCGGTTCTCTCAGTAACAGACGATTTTAATAGCGAAAAAATGTATGAGCTTAAAAAAGAAATTGAGGCTTCAAACAGCATAATCGATCATATTAAAGCACATCCAGTGTCGACTGATCCGATTTCTATGGGGTATCATAAACTGATTTTGCACTACTGTAACAACTGTAAAGATGGTTTAGTCGAAATTGAGGAATATAAGCGAAGAGACCTTGATAAATTTTCAAAATATGGCGTTTCTACATTTGTAAAAGTGGATAAAGGTTTCGTAAATGATCATCTATTTTTTCTTCTAAATGAAACAAATGCATAATTCACCAAAAACAAATGTGCTTGTCTTAATGAATTTACGCTTTCATTTAAGGCAGCACATTTTTTTATTGATAAATCCTACTGTATATACAAAATTACCTGATTAAAAACCCCCAAAAGCTTGTATAAATACAGATATGACGAATCGAACGAGGGGTTTATGATTACGAAAATACTGAGTCTTTACTTATTTGTTGGCATTTTATTTTTAACGTATATGTTTGTGATCTCTTATTCGAGAGGAAAGTCGTCTTATGCGATGTCACTTGGGACATTGAGTTTGAGTATTCAGGTGTATTTGCTTGGATATTTAATGGAGATCAATATGTCTCAGCTGGATCAGTTGGTCTTTTGGAATCAGGTTCAATACTTTGGAATTCCATTTTTCCCGGCACTGTGGCTGCTCGTCAGTATCTTGTATACTGAGCGTGATAAGAAATTGACTCGGACAGGCTGGTTTCTCATTTTTATAGTGCCATGTCTCACGTTTATTGCGCGCCTCACGAACTCTCTTCACGGGTTATATTATACAGATATGCAGGTGAAAACCACTAATGGCGTGACATTGATGTTCCTCAGCAAGGGACCATGGTATGTCGTTCAGATGCTCTATGTATTAGTTGCACTTGTGATGTGTTCTTGGTTTTACTATAAACGATTTAGATCAAGTGAAGGCTATGATCGAAAGCCATTTAGACTCCTACTCATCGCCTCTATTCTGCCGTATCTTTCATTGATACTCGTGGCATTAAATATGGGCGGAACGGGGATTGACTTTACCGCTGTGATCTTGCCGCCTTGTGTTTACCTGATCAACATCGCTCTAACGCGATACAACTTCATGGAAATCAAGGCATTAGCACGCGAACGCGTCTTTATTAACAGCGAACTCGGCTTTGTGATTCTCGATAAAAATGATTTTGTCGTGGATTACAATAATACAAGTCTGAAACTGTTCAAATGGCTTGATATCGACCTTAAACATATTTCTCTTAACGCGCTGTTAAAGGATCATCCTACTTTCCTTAACGATATTATGACGTTGAGAGAGTTCACATTAACAGCAAACGACCAAGGGCAAAGAAAGTTCATCGACCTACACATTCAAAACATACAAGGTCATAATCAAGTGGCTGGACGCCTCATGACGCTTTCGGACGTTACTGAAAAAGAACAGTTACGCGAGCGTTTAGTGTCAATGGCCAACACAGATGTCCTAAGCGGTCTTAGTACGAGACGTCATTTCAATGAATGTGCCAGCGAAATATTTTCACGTGCCAAACGCTACAATGAAACATTCAGCGTCCTCATGATGGACATCGACTACTTCAAACGCATCAACGACTCTTATGGTCATCAAGCCGGAGACGAGGTCATCAGGCGATTTGCGAACTTGCTCCTTAGTACGTTTAGAGATTCTGATATTGTGGGTAGAATGGGTGGCGAAGAGTTTGCCGTCATCATGCTCAATTCTAGCCGAGAGACCGCTTTCCAAAAATCGGAAGAATTTCGGCAAATCGTGGAACACACCAAAATGACTTTTGAATCACAAGAATTTCACATCACCGTGAGCATTGGATTAGTTGAAATGACTCCTTCCACAGCTTCTTTTGACACACTACTCAACAAGGCTGATCACCTTTTATACGAAGCGAAAGAAAAAGGTCGAAATCGGACGATGTGTTAGATTTTTCCGTCAATTTCTAATGAAATTTTAATGATAAAATCATAATAATTGATTACAATAAAAAGGCGTGCATTTTTGCACGTCTATTTTTATACAACTGGGGGGGCAATACAATGAAACGCAAGTTACTCGCATTACTGATCACAATGACACTCATTTTTACCAGCACCATTTCATGGGCGGAGATTCTAACGCCAACCATCACATCCAATGTCGGTCTGACACCTGACGGCATCTTTTCAACAGTCTTCAGAGTGAACGACGCCATCTATGTCACAGGACTTAGCAACAAAGCAAGTTATCTTGCAAAATACGATGCTTCGTTAAAGCAACTTTGGAAACTAAAAACCAGTGATACGATTTCTATTGCAGACTATTATGGTGGTTTTATCTATGGCATCTCAGAGAAGTCTGTCTACAAGATAGATCCTGCAGGAAAACTCATCTGGGAAACAAAGCATACCGCTACACATGCAGGCATCCTTCCAGAAAGTATCGTGATTGCCGATAACAAATTGTTCTTCGCAGGGTTAATCAACAATAACCACACAGACTACTTTTTCGTCGGGACAAGTCTCTATGACCTAAATGGAAAGCATTTAGCCTCAAAGAAATTCACATATGCAACTAACTATAATTATCAAGCCTACTACGAACAAGGATTTTTCTACTTTGATCAAGGAGAAGAACATTATGCTAAAACAACAGATAACAAAACCATCGCGTCACTTGGAGATGAAACATTCCGTTTGTGGAGTGAAGATGATTATCGTGCAGAAGTCGATTTTGAGGAAACCTATGCGAGCGATGTAACAGCTCCAAAGGGTACAAAGTATTATTCAAGTCAGATCTTTAAAACGTCTGAAAATCTGTTCTTAAAAAGCTATCTACGCGATGCTGTCAAACTCGCTGACAACAGTCTTTTTGGAATTTTACTAAGTGGTGACTATCGCGAAAAGGGATTTGCTCGAACTGGTAAACCAAAGGCGGTGATTTCTCAAGATAAGCGCCCTGAGTTTATACCGAGCGCAACTGCTTATAACAGCATTAGCAATTTAGAAACATATACAGCTGCCTCTAAAACCTTTGTTTCAGGATATAATAAAGATCAATATCTCATTAGTTCTGCGAACAATGTATCCAGTGTCTTTTTAGAAAGAGGGCTTGCAAAGGCTGAGGCCATCAGCGTTACACCAGGCCAAGCATTAAGTGCATCTATGCTGAATTTAGGTAATTTGGATTCTGCAACTGTTCAAGATGCCATTGCTTCTGAGATGCTCAATTTAAACATCTATGGCTTTCGATCCAACACAAAACACGTTATGGCAAACTTAAGTGATGTCAACACAACTTTAAAGCTCGAGAGCGATCTTGGCGATTTACCGGTTTATCGACTTGTCATTGCGACGCCAAAGGTGCAACTCATCCTCGATAAAAATGCACTTAAAGCCATCCAAAAACTTGGCGGTGTCACTGTCACTTTCGCCGAGGCAAACGGAAGCTATACAGTTAAAATGGATCAATCGCTTAACACGCCTTACATCGTAGCTATTCCAGCAACTACTGGTAATACAGACACTCAAACAGCCGTGGTAGATGCTAAGAAGAATGCTGGCGGTAAATACAATCCCGTAACTGGATTGCTTGAAGTTCATACAAACACAGGCGGAACTTTTGTAGCAAAACAAAATGCAAAAACGTTGACGGATTTGTCAACACAATCGACGGAAATCAAATTGGCAGTAAATGCTCTTGTGGCAAAAGGTCTTATCGCACCAAAAACAGATAAAACATTTGCGCCAGATGCACTTATGACGAACGCCGACATGATTTATGCACTCAAAATGATGACTGGAAATCCAAACTTTCAAATATCGCTTGATGCAAAAGGAAACTTAACAAAAGAGCAGCTTGTCAATCTGATGTCCACGCGTCTTATAGAAGATACGGGTTACCTTTTAATTTCAGACGACCCACTTGACGCAAGAGAATATAAGGATATTCAATTATTAGCATCTATAACTAACGACAATTTCTCATTGGCTTACCAAACCAATTGTCTTATCAACTACCGTGATGTCTACCTCGATCCAAAATCGACACTTACACGTGGCGAAGCAGCACAAATGATCTACGAGTTTTATAAATACTGGTGGTAAAATACAATCACAAATAAAATGCGCTCATTTCAACTGGACTTAGTTCCAGCTGCGATGAGCGCATTGTTTTAATTTGCTTAAAAAAACTTCAAATCAATAAATTTAATTCTCGGTTTCTTACTGTTATATCGAACGGTGTGTTCAGATTCTGATCCCGAGCAGATTGTGAGATCATAGTGATCATCTGTATCATCGACAAACCGAAACGCCACGTACTCTGTACTACTTGGACATGATGCAACCACCTTGATACAGTAGTCAAATGGCCAGTGTTTTTCTTTGTCCACATAGATTCTTTTAATATTACCTGAGTCAAAAAAAAGCATATCGCCATCTGGATTAAGATTTGTGTCAATATGATAATGTCCATTTACATCAGACATTTCATGAACACTTACGTTCGTCATAAGTTGTTCTTTCTCGAATCGATTAAATATGACGTAAGAACCCATAAAAGATGAAATCGATTCAATCCCACTGTTTCGATTATATGTAACGACTTTCATATCAGCTCGTTCCTTTCTCATAAAACTCAGTCCAATATGGACGTTTCAATATGTTTCAATATGGATGTTTCAATATGTTTCAATATGGATGTTTCAATATGGATGTTTCAACATGGATGTTTCAACCTATAGCTGCTTAAAATATACCCATACTTCCCACAGTTACCTCTTTATATATTTTATTCACGACCGCATCAACGGTCATACGGTCCGTCTTGATAACCTTCACCAGCTTGGTATCATCAACCTTGGCATCGCGTTCAAGTTGCTCGAATACCCATTCACCTTCTTGATTTCCATTGTCAATAAGTCGCTTTTTAAGCGTTTCGTAATTCACCTTTAAATAGTAATGCCTTATATCCACTTGCGATGCTTTGAGTCGATTCACAACTTCATCAAAATATTGAACGTTCACTAGGCGCATCGGAACAATGACAACACCCTTATAGTTTTTTGCAAGATCAAGCAATATTTGAAAGGCCATTTCTCTCCAAAGAGGCATGTCTCTGAAGTCATCTGTTTGAACTGATTTTGGCAAATTGTATCTCAGGTACTCTCCGAGTTCTTCAAGATCAAAAATACATGAACCCTCAATTTTTTGTTTCAGTTTGTCTGAAACTGATTTTTTTCCACTTCCGTACGAACCATTAATCCAAACAATCATGCGACTCCCCCCGCTATAATTATATTTGTTTTTTAATGTGAAAAATATTATTTCTAGATTAATATCTCATTAAATATTATACTCGCAACATCATCGACCGTCAATTCATCTGTTTCAATAATCGTTTTAAAATGATCCTCTTCAACTGTTGTGCATCGTTCAATTTGATCAAACACCCAATCGCCTTCTTGTTCGCCACGTCCGAAGAGACGCTTGACCAACGTCTCAGGTGAAGCTTTTAAAAAGTAATGTCTAATGTCCACTCTCGACGACTTGAGTTTGCCGACAATCTCATCAAAGTACTGCAAATTGACAAGTGTCATTGGAACGATCAAGATGCCATCGTAGTCCTTAGCAGTTTCTAATAGCACTTGATAATTCACTTGTCTCCAAAGTGGCATATCTTGAAAATCACTGGTGACGACCTTTTTGGGGAGATTGCTCCTCAGATAAAACCCCGCTTCTTCAGGATCATAAAGGTGTGAGTTTTCAATCATCTCATTTAATTTTATTGCGACGGAGGTTTTTCCACTCCCAAATGACCCATTAATCCATACAATCATGCGTCGTCTCCTATTTTAGCTGTACACGCCCCTATATTCTTCTGGTATGAGTTCTGCGATTTGGTGCATCACCATATCCATTGTCATCGCTTCATAAGTTTCTTTATCTTGATGCTTTTCTCGCTTCGGTAGTTCAAACTGCTTGCCAATTCGGACGCAGACTTTTGCATGCTGAAACTTTTCGGCTCCCATGTCGCCGTTTGCATTTATAGGCAGGAGCTTTTCCGTGCCAGATAAACCAATTGGAACGATTGGCGCACCTGTAAGTTTAGCAATCAGAAGGATGCCCTTCTTCGCTTCGATCATACTTCCCACACGACTTCTCGTTCCCTCAGGGAAAATCAACATACTTTCACCATTTCTCATCAGCTGTATAATCTTAGTGATCCCCTCCTTATCCGGAGAATCCGGGACGATACTGGTGGTCTTCATGACATTGACGCCAATTTTGGTGAGGGCGTTACCCTTGAGCTTAACCCCTGCGACAAACGTCGGGTCAATTTCTTTGAGGACGCGATTGAGCACGAGGCCATCTGAATTGCTGAGATGATTGCAAACAAATAAAGTCGGCAACTTAATGCCCTGAAGATTTTCCATTCCTTCACACTGAATCGTGGCATATTTGTTGAGAAAACTATTCACAACTCTTTTAGAAAAATAAGTCAACCACCTCTGTGGTAACCTGTTGATGATTGCTGCCATCCACTTTTGTTTCATTTAAACACTCCTTGTTTTTAAACCATTGAGTCGAATACAGTCTAGTTCATCTGCTCCAAGCACAGATTCACGATATAAAGCGAGGTATTCAAGACTCACTTCACTTCCAAAGATCAGAATGTCATCCGAGTTGATGGTGACATCCACGCCACTTTCAAATAATGGTTTAATGGGATGTGCTTTTAGCGAAGGCACGCGCCCTAACATGACATTACTGGTGGGTGTTAGGTTCAGCCGGATCCCGCGTTCTTTAATCATTTGAATCGCATAGTCATCGGAAGCTGCCGCAATCCCGTGCTGAATTTCATCAAGTTCGAGTACCTCAATAGCTTCGATGACGTCCCGAGATGTGCCCCATTCTCCCACATGCGCTTTGAGGTTCAAACCGTATCGTTTGGCTTTTTTATAGATATTGGCGAATTTGTGAATCGGTTGTGCCAGTTCATCGCCGTACAAATCGATTGAATAAAACTCCGGTCTTCCCCAGAAAGGTTCAAGCACGCGTTCTAAATACTCAATTCCACAATGACGCGATAACCCAATCTGTAGGCGAAGTTCTGTATCAGGGGCGAGTGTTTCGTTAACACTTGTAAATGCCTCGATTAATCTGTGGATATCTCCTTCAAAGAATTCATTTAATCCCCAGACATCCTCACCTATTTCGAGTATTTTAACGCCATCAAGACGCGCCTGCTCAAAAGTCGCTTCTATCTTGAGTTTTCTGACTTCCGTTTGATCCATGCTCTCTTGTAACGATGCAAAATTCGTCGATGCCCATTGATGCATGTCATCCATGGAAGTGAGTGGTTTTTCTAGTGGCAAGATCAATTTCCCCGTCTTTTTCTGGATGTACTCTCGATTTCCACCCATTACAAAGTGATTATGTAAATCTGCTTTTGGGATGGTTCTGAGGCAAGGGACATTATTTTCTTTTAAGGCGCTTTTAAAGCGTTCTGAATTTGTGCTCATCGCCATGCTCCTTCTCGTATTATTCGTTAAACAAGTTTAAAGTCACGTAGTTTTACAAGTTTACAATTTTACAGGTTTACAAGTTTACAGGTTGATAAATCTTTTGCCAAAATGCCCATGATAATGCCATCGACAAGTTGACCTTTAAGAAAATCGCGCTCTCTGACAAGGCCTTCTCTTTGATAGCCTATTTTTTCAAGAACGCGTACCGAGGCATCATTTCCAGGTGTAATGGTCGCTTCAATTCGATTGAGTCCAATGGTTTTGAACCCATACTGAGTCACCTTTCCAACCACTTCTGTTGCAACGCCTTTTCCCCAGTGAGATTCTTTCAGCGCATAGCCAATTTCAGCGCGTCTAGCGTCTTCGTCAAAGTTTCCTAGACAGCACGTTCCAATGAGTTCATGCGAATCTTTCATCAGAATTCCCCATGTGATTTCACTTTGACTTTCGCGTTCCGATTCGTATCGCGCAATGAATTTCATCACTTTTTCCATGGATTCTACTGGATAGAAATAATCAAACTCCGCGACATTTGGGTTTGAAAGCAGTTCATACAGGTCGTCTTGATGCGCCTGTGTGATTTGTATTAACATAAATCGTTCTGTTTCAAGAACTGGAAATGGTGTAAATTCTAGTGTCATCATATGTCGTCTCCTTGTGTCGGTTTTATTTTTATTTATACGTGATATTTATTTGTAGCGTGACGATTATTTATATCCTACATCATGCATCATGAGATATTTACATGAAATAAAGGATGTAATACATGATTGATGCAATGTCCACTATTGATCAGCGGCTATTGATTTGCTCCAATATCCAATGCTCTTCATTTCTTGGAATCCGAGTTTTAAATAAAGTCGATGTGCATTTTGGTTATGTCGAAACACATGTAAACGTACGTGATCCATCGCCAATTTTTCGCATAGTGCTACGGCAAATGCTTTCGATCCCCATCCTTTATTTCGATATTGAGGATGTATTGCGATTTCTTCTATATAGAGCACATTTTTTTGCTCTTGCTGATTGCGTTTGTCATTGATGCGCGTAATCATAAAACCCACTGGTTGTTCCTGTTCATAAAGAACAAACGCAAAATCAGTGCTTGGCGACATAAGTCCCATAATTTCTTCCAGTTCATAATTGAACGAACTACCCACCATGCAGGTCTGCATCCACTGAAAAATCCACTCCGCATCCCCAATTTCATGAAATTCGCGATAGGTCAAACCGGTTGCCATTGCCATATCCACTGTTGGCGTATCCACTGCTGGCACTGATTTGGAATTCGCGAGACTTTTCTCCATTTGAATGTGCTCACGCTCTAATGTATATTTGCACTGGATAAACGCCTTAGATAAACTCGAAGTCTCAGATAAACCTGAAGTCTCCATCACGCCGACATAGCGAACTTCAGAGAGTTTTGATTTTTGCGCCATTGCCTCTAAACTCTCTAGCATTTTTACATATGCACCAAGCGTGCGATGTCCTTTTTTAAGGTACACATTTTCAACTCTCGCACAACCATTTGAAGCCTTAAATTTAAGATATCCCACGGCTTCATCCTCGATGGTCGCGATAGCAATCTGAGTGATGCCGGATTTTAGTTCTTCACAGTTCTGCTTTAAGAACGCATCCAAGGTTTCACGGATCACATAGGGATCTTCTAATGCCAGTTGATTTTGTAGTTCGATGTAGGGTTGAAAGAACGTGGACGAATCAGGCGGAGTCGCAAATGTCATTTCAATTTGGCTCTCAGATATGATTTCAACACAAGCAATCCAATGTGTCAACATCCTATAAGTCATTTGAAACTGTTCATTTTTGCACCAATTTTCTAGTGCATCGAGCTGGAGATAATGTTTTCTTTCAACGATCGCTTTTAACTCCGATTTTTGCTGTCTTTCAAGTTCCGACAAAAAATGCATTCGACTTGCATCATCTTGGAAGACATAATCCAACAGAATGAGTCGATTCCCTGCGCGAATGCGCTTTGCCAGTTCTGCCATCAAAAGTGTTTTATCTTTAATGGCATGGAAGACAAAAGAACTGACGATGCAGACACCTTCCTGAATCGGCGTCTGGATGAGCCAATCTTCTAATGATATGGGATTCAGTTTCATCATTGGGTATTTGAGTTGTGCTTGACTTAACATTTCAGCGGACTGATCAACGCCCACGGTTGAAAATGTCGCACTTAGTGGACCGGACAAATTTCCCGTTCCACAGCCCAAATCTATGATTTCACTTGGTTTTAGTTCCATCAAGCGATTTCTGACATAACTCAAATTCGACTCGTAATTTTCAAAAAAACCAAGTTCATCACTTTGAGGATTTGTTGTCATTTGATCATATCGTTCACCTTTACTCATGGTTTTTTCTCCTTATTCACACTATGTAATTCAGCATAAGAGCCCTTCAGTTTGTCGAGACTCTTCTGCTGCGTACTGCTTCTGCTGAGTATTGTTTCTATTTAGTGTGACTGATTCAACTGAATTTTCACAGGCAATTCCACTTCAAATGCGCCGTAAGCGCCGTAAGATGCTTCATATTTATCAAACATGATCATGATTTTATCGTTCACAATTTGAAACTCAAAGTCATTGAGTTCAATCAATTTGACCGCTTCCATATCGATGTCACCTTTTCCGTCGTCCAGCGTCTCGAGTTCGGTCATAATCATCGCTTGAATGGTTTGCTCATCAGCATCAATGAGGTCTGTTAATTGAAGTTGTTCACCGGTCTCGATACTAAAAACATAGCTATCACTCCCGTAGTCATCGACGCCCCCCATCCACCAATCGTACACAATACAGACACTCACATAGTCCTCTGTCTGCTGCGTAATAGTTGCACTTCGTGTATAATAATAACTGGTATTTTCAGGTGAATCCGTAGTTGCGACTTCCCACGCACCGACTAAATTTTCATTTTCAGGTGAAAAAAAGGCTTTATTGAGCTCTTGAAAAAAGTCATTGATCTTTTCAACACCTTTTGTCTTTCCTTCAAACACGGGAATTTCAAAATACACAGTGAGTGGATAGCCTTGCGCATCCAGCGTCGTTCGCTGCAAACGCGTTTCTTTGTCATAGTTCACACTTGTCTTAAAGAGAAGCGTAGGTGATTCAGTTTCAGTTCCAGATTCAGGTTCAGTTGTCTCATTTGAAACTTCAGATACAAGAGCCTCAGTCGTTGTGTCACTCTTTGATTGACCTGAATCGGTCTTTGTACAACCCGATACAGAAAAAATCAAAGCGCACAAACAGAGCACATATAAAAAGTAAGTGTATTTCTTGATCAGTTTATTGGTCAGTTTATTGGTCAGTTTATTGGTCATTTGCTTCATCTCACATCTCCCCTAGAATATCATCCATAAAATACTCGATACTCTTTTAAGTATAACAGTCAAATTGTTTTTAAAAATTAAAATTATATGAATCTTTATTACAAAATCATTACTTTCAAAAAAATGCGCTGAAAAATCGCTCATTGTTAACAAAGTATGGTACACTTTTCATGATAAATCTACACATCATTTATGGAGGCGACAATGAAACCACAATTCAATCAACTAGAATCATCTCATACAACAAATCCTACTTTTCAAGAACTTCCGTTAGAAGATCGCTCCCGATTAACACAACTCCGTATTCCAAAGGAAGAAGTGTTAATTTGGGCATGTATAGAAGGTGTTATGGGACGCGCATGGATGAATGATGCCGATCCAAGTTTTGGTATTGTAGCAGTAGCAGATTTCTTATTCTTGCTCGGCGAACCCCCGATGCCAATGACCGACGCTCTGATTGCCTTAATTTATAAACATGGAAAAGGTCAAATCATCGTATGTGAATCCGATACTTGGAAGGCTTCCATTCAACTTCGTTTTCCTGACACGATCAAAAGTTTTTTACGATATGCTTTCCATTGGGAAAAAGAAGGATTCAACCGTGTTGTACTTGAATCGTATCTTCAAAATATACCTTCTGAGTATACAATGTGCGCCTTTGACGAGACGCTTTGCAACCGCGCACTTAGTCATCCTTTTACTGCAGACTTTTGCATGTTTTTCGATTCCAGTAAAGCATTTCTCGAAAAAGGCCTCGGATATGCATTTTTGCATGAAGATGAGATTATTGCTGGTGCATCTTCATATAGCGCATGTACTGGAGCGATTGACATTACAATTGGCACAGTGGATGCGTATAGAAGAAAAGGATTGGCATTGGCTTGCGCTTCAAAATTAATTTTAGATTGCTTAGATCGCGACATATATCCGAGATGGGATGCCGCTAATACGGATTCTGTGGCACTTGCTGAGAAACTCGGGTATCGCTTTAAAGAAGCGTACACGGTTTACACGCTCTTATAAGACGCATGAAATAGCGATTGATAGAGGGTACTTTCTTCAAGGAGCGTTTCGTGCGTTCCTTGAGCCACTATTTGTCCTTGATCCATCACAATAATCAAATCTGCGTTTTGAATCGTTGAGAGTCGATGCGCAATGATTAAAGTTGTTTTTCCGCGTCTTATTTTATCTAGATTCATCTGCACTTGATATTCTGTTTCACTGTCAAGCGCCGAAGTGGCTTCATCTAAAATCAACAAATCCGCATGGGTTAAAAGGGCTCTTGATAACGCCAGACGCTGTTTTTGCCCGCCCGATAAATTGGTTCCGCGTTCGCCTAGCATGGTTTCAAATCCATCTGGTAATTTTCGAATAAAATCGTCACAGAGAGCACAGCGACATGCATCGTCAATCTGTTCCTGTTGATAAGCTCGATGAAACACCAAGTTGTCCACAATAGATAACGGCATAAAATGCGGCTGCTGAAAAACGACAGAAACTCGATCGGTATATTGCTCTCCATATGACCAAATCGTCACGTGATTCATCGTGATTTCACCAGATTCCGGTTTTGCCATCCTCAAGAGCAACTGTGCAATCGTCGATTTACCACTCCCACTTTTACCGACAATCGCCACTTTTTTTCCTGTGGGTATTTCCAGTGTCAGATTTTTGAGGATTGGCTCCAACTCTTGCTGATAGCGAAATGTCACATTCTCAAAGCGAATGGAATGAATCGGTTCTTCAAACAGTCTCGTTCCAATGCTTTCTTCTTGCATCGTCAAAATTCTCTGTATCTGCTGAACGGGCGCGGTTAGCCGTTTACCGGTTAAACTTAACTGAAATAATTGCCCCAGAGCCGTCACCAATTGATCGACGAGTGTATAACTCACCACAAAAGCCCCCAGTGATACCCGGCCCTTCATCAGTTGATAAGCCCCTAATAAAATGACCAATAATTTCGTGCCGTACATAAACGGTTCGCTCACAAATAGAATCTTCGCTTTATACAGGTTTTCTGACTTCACTGCTTTGAAATACTGCTGAAACACCTGATTGTAACGCGACATTTGCCACTCTTGACGATTGAAAGCGACGATCTCTCGAACGCCGGATATCCCCTCTTCAACTGTAGTCGCAACACCTCGGCGTTCATGTCGAACCGCTGAAGCATAGGCTTTTGTTTTAGGGCCAAACCACTTGAGCAACCCATAATACACACAGGCAACTGCTAAAACGATCAAGAACAGACTTACGCTGATAGACGCAATAGATAGACTGAGTAAAAGAATCATCACCACGACATAAACCCATTCTGATAGCATCTGATTGACTGCTACATCACACGCATCTGAAATATCCGTGCGAAGTGTGTTCAGAAGCTTACCCGTGGATTCTTTCGTCAAATCCGCATTTGATAGTCGTCCAATTTTCTCAAGAAATCGCTGAATCAGAACACCTTGAGCCCGATAACTCACATGAAAAAAAATAACCTTTCTCACTGTAAACCACAGTTTGGGCCCGAAATAGAAAACGGCATATAATGCCAATAACTTCGTGAAAACTTCATAGTGTCCTTTTAAAAAGACGCGATCAATCAAATCTCGTTGGAACAAAGCAGCGAGAATTGGCGTGATACATTCTAAAATGAGCGCCCCATATCCAAGTAAGAACCATCGTTTCTGTTCGATGGCACTTAAAATAAACCGAAGACTATTTCTCATGAACATCACCTCGCATCATTAAGTGATAAAAGATGCCTTCTTGAGCCATTAAAGAGTAATAAGTCCCCTGCTCAGCCACTTTTCCAGAATCCAGTACGATAATATGATCATAATCTTGAATGGTCGATAAACGGTGTGCCACTGCGACCACTGTTTTGCCATCCGAAAGCGCGTCAATCGCCTCTTTTACGCGTTGTTCAGTCTGATTATCCAGCGCCGAAGTTGCCTCATCGAGCAGAATCATCGAGGGATTTTTCAGGAGCATCCGCGCAATGGCGATCCGCTGTCTTTGTCCACCTGAAAGTCGCATACCACGTTCCCCTACAGGCGTATCATAACCATTTTCCATCTCGAGTATAAACTCATGGGCACATGCTTTTTTAGCCGCCTCAATAACATCCTGATCACTTGCAGCGGGGTTTCCAAACCGAATATTTTCTTTGATCGACAGATTAAAGAGGTACGTCTCTTGAAAAACATATCCCAGTTCTTGTCTTAACGTATCGAATTTCAACGTTTTCAGATCATGTCCGTTCCATTCAATCACGCCCTCAACTGGATCATAAAATCTTCCAATTAATTTGAGAACGGTGGATTTTCCACTGCCACTTTCTCCGACGAAAGCCGTCTTTTTACCTTTTTCAATCGCCAAATTGAGTTGATTGAGAATCGGACGTTCAGCTTGATAGCCAAACGACACCGATTTAAATTCAAGAACCACTTTCGGGACGTCATTTTTTATCGTGTTTCCAATCCATTCATTTTGCTCATGAACACCTTCACTTTGCTCATAACTGCTTTCGATTTGCTCACAACTGCCTTCGCTTAGCTCATGACTGCCTTCACTCACTTCAGGTTTCAGATGCATAAATTCATAGAGATGCTTTGCATAATTAAGCGCGTGATATTGCGCTGGAATAATGTAGAAAAACACGCTAAAGCCCCTTGAAGCAAGTCCCATCAAGAAACTCAGTCCAATAAATTCACCCAGCAAGAGTTCACCACTTTGAATCAAATCCAGTCCAAATACATAGAACAAAACAACCGATATCGTCAGCGTAAGACCAACGGTTGTAAACCTAAAATGACGCCAAAAGATCGACCACATGCGCGGAATTCTAAATGCATCAAACGCCTTTAGCGTCTTAACTGCAAACCACTTTTGACTTCCCATGGCTTTCAGCTCTGTCGTTGCAGAAAGCGAGTCATATAGTGTTTGCTGTGAAACTTGCGCCGCTTCGGTTTCAATACCCAAGTAATAATGAATATTTTTGTTGGTAAAGTGATTGAGACCGACATATAAGATGTTTCCAATCATTGATGCCATAAAAAACATCGGGGCAGTTTGGATCAAAATAATCGAAGGAACCGCAAATTGCGCCAGACAATAAATAAAATTGGGAAAGAGAAATGTATAGGTCTTTTGGGTTTCGTTCACAGAGTTTTCAAACATCCCAAGAATTTGACCCGTTGGAACTTTTTCATAATAAGAAAATCCCAATTGCTGTAGTTTTTTCATCAAATCCATTTGCTGGTTTTGAGTAATTTTATTGGAAATAAACACTTCTAAAAACTGATAGATCGCCTTGACGATCAAAATCCCCAAAACGATGCCACTTAAAAAGATGATTTCTTTTCCAATTCGCGACAAATCTTTGCTCGGCATCAGCTGATCAATAAGTGTCCCCATCCGCCTTGGAATCATGAGTTCACCAAAGATCATGGCACCGCCACACATTACATAAAAAAGTGTCATCTTCCAAAACGGTTTAAAATAACTCAACGTCCAAAGATAGATTTTTTTCAAGTGACTCTTTTGTTCTGTACAATCTGCCATTACATCTCCCATTTAAGCTGTCTGCCACCGATAACGTGGTAATGCATATGATAGACTTCTTGTTGTCCATCTTTTCCCGTGTTGGTGATGACTCTGAATCCGGTTTCATCCACACCAAATTTTTTAGCAATCACTTTGATTGCCTTATGTATCTCTGCGATTATCTGATCGTCTTCATCGCTGATGTCCATGATGTTTTCAATGTGTTTTTTCGGAATAACCAATACATGGACATCTGCCATAAAATGAAGTCCGTAAAATGCCATGACATACTCATTTTCATATAAAATTTTCGCTTCTCTCTTACCTTCTACAATTTCACAAAATACACATTGACTCATCTTAATCGCCTCCATTTAGCATTTATAATCATTCCAATTGACGTAGGTCTTCTCTTGACGGATCCAGTCGCTCTTTGTAATGCCATAACCCACTGCATCATAGGCATCTCCATTTGAGCATTTCCAGCCATTTCTAAAATGCGCTTCTTTAACAAATCCACATTTTGAAAATACACATCGCATCCCATAGTTATCTTGACGCGTATTGGCTTCTACTCGGTCAATTGCTTCATACTGTTCAAAAACGTGCTGAAGCATCTGTTGAATCGCCACCGTGCCAATTCCCAAACCTTGATAGCTGCTATGAATCCGAATATCAAAAAGTGGCGTTCCATCCTCTAAATCATAGAGCCTAATCATGCCAACCGTTCCGTGAAGATCCGTGTCAATCCAAAAGGTCTTAATCCCCTCATCCACATAATAATGATTGCCATGTGCACGTCTAATATTTTCTTCTTTGGGATTGGGCGTCCCGTAAAAATTCCAAGTGTCACTCATTAAAAACTCAACAAGTGCGTCAATTTCGTCGGTAAATTCCTTTAATGTCACTATCATATCGTTTTCCTTTCTGTGTCGCGAATGTCAATTAAGTGTGTTACAGCCACTTTTATCTATAAATTCACAGGCTCTTTCCATACTGATACACGTCGCATATCGGTTTGGCCACATCCAGTGATTATAGTACGCGTATGTCTGCTGTGCCGTCATAAATTCATTGTCAACGGTTGAATTGGTGCCTTCTGGTATCCACAAATTGAGTCCGTGCTCAAATCCACATTTGACAGATGCGTCTATGCAAAAATCTGTTTGAAGTCCTACGATCATAACGTCTTTCTCGTGTATTTCATGTAGATGCTCTAAAAGCCCTGTTTCTTTAAATGCACTGTTCACCTTTTTATTCCAAATTCTTTCATGTTCAAGGGGGTTCACGCGTTCATGAATCTCAAAGCCCGCTTTCCCAGGAGTGAGCTCTGTTTCTGCGCCATCGTCATGCCTTACAAAGTGTACGGGGACGTTATGGTTTCTCGCATGTTCAAGGAGTGTTTGAATATTATTTAGGGTCTCCTCTTCTTGATAAATGCCTTCATCGACAATCAGTTTCTGTACATCCACTACTAACAAAATCATATAGACCTCCCATTTCTATTTTTTAAGAATATGAATCCCCGTCACCACCATGCTCGATACGAGCTGCGCCATCTCGGTAGGCGATTCTTTTCTTCCAGTTAAAAGCCAGTTATGGACCAATCCAATGGATCCATTGACGATAAATGCATAAAAGTACTCAAATGAATCCGTGGTTCGGAGCTGAAACACTTCCGGCCAATCACGTAGACATTTCTCTTTGATGAGCTGTTTCATGCGTTCCACAAATGCCATGTCGCCATTAGGGCCGAGCATCACCAAGAAAATATCGGGATTTTCAGCGATGTATTCAAATAAATCCACGATCATCGGCAGTGGATTTGCCCCGATTAATTCCGGTGTATATTTTTCGAGTCTTTGATAAAATGCGTCGAAAAGCTCTTGTTGAATCTTCTCCACCATGTCAAAGACATCTTTATAATGAAGGTAAAATGTCCCACGATTGATATCGACTAAATCTGCCAACTCACGCACAGATATTTCCTTCGCACTCTTTTGCATCATCAGTTCTGTCAACCCATCGATTAGCATCTTTTTGGTTCGCTTTACTCTACGATCCACTTCTCCTGTACTCATCAGTTTCCTCCTAAACGTCTATAAATCAACACTCAAACCTTATATGTTCATTACTCAGCTGCAGAAGGTAGATTGATTATTGAAGTCATCTCACACTCTCATTATAATGAAACCGAGTTAATTAATCAACACAAGTTAATTATCTCTCGATTGATTATTCAGGAGGCTTTATGAAAGGCATTTTTAAAAGATTTTTCAAATGGGTTATTTCACATCAGAAAACCGTTCTGGTGTTCTTTTCACTTTCCGTGCTACTATCTGCATTTTTGGCACCACTCGTACAGGTCAATTACAACTTAATGGACTACTTGCCAAAGGATTCTTCTTCGGTAAAAGGTTTAGATGCCATGCAAGAATCCTATCATCAGAACATCCCCAGCGTTCGGGTGATGATCTCAAAGAACTCCCTTTCCGAAGCTGAAAAGCTCGCACAAGATTTGAAAAATATATCGGGTGTGACTCAGGTGTTGTGGCTTGGGGATGTGGTCAGTACGAAAGAACCTTTAGAATTTCAAGACCCCACTTTGATCCAAGACTATTATCGTGAAGGACACTACCTCTATAGCATCGCCATTGCATCCGAGGATCAAAAATCCACAGTTTCCGAGATTCGAGAGGTCTCGGGAGAAGGGGCTGTATTAGATGGCGGCAGCGTTGCCACAGTGTTTGCCATGAACTCTACTGAAAAAGAAGTGAAAGAAATCACTGGTTTCGTCATTCTGATCGTATTTGGAATTTTACTTCTTACGACGAGTTCTTGGTTTGAACCGGTTCTCTTTATGGTCACCATCGGCGTTGCGATTCTCATCAATCAAGGAACCAACCTGATTTTTGGTGAAATTTCTTTCATCACAAATGCCGCAGCACTGATCTTACAATTAGCGGTTTCCATGGATTACGCGATCTTTTTGCTCCATCGGTTTTCAGAATTCAGACACGATGGACTTCCAGTGAAAGAAGCCATGCTTTCAGCACTTGAAAAATCATTTGGATCCATTTTAGCCAGTGCAAGTACCACTGTATTTGGATTCGCTGCACTCTTACTGATGCGCTACCGAATCGGCTCCGATCTCGGACTCGTTCTTGGAAAAAGCGTTATACTGAGTTTAGTATCCGTCATGGTGTTGCTGCCGGTTCTCAGTATGCTTTTTTCTAAACTCATCGACAAGACACATCACAAACCCCTCACGATACGCTTTAAACTGATTTCCAACGTTGTGACAAAGGTGAAATTACCCGTCATTGCTCTTTTCATCCTACTGACGAGCATCGGATTTTTGGCACAAAATCAAAACGAATTTCAGTACGGAATTTCGAAACTCTATATCGATCCAACTTTAACGGTGAATCAGGAAAAAGAAGCCATTGAAGAGGTGTTTGGCAAAGTCAATCAGTTGGTTATCTTGATTGAAAAAGGCGATTTGCTCACCGAAGAAGAAACATACGCCCTCACTCAAGAAGTGCGTTCACTTCAAAATGTTCAAGACGTCGTTAGTTATACTGAGGCGACTGGTCGCGCTCTTCCCATTGAGTTTGTTCCAGATGAAGATAAAGAGATGCTCTTACGCGATGGGTATCAGCGCATGATTGTCACCATTCAGACGCCACCAGAGGGTGACTTGGCTTTTCAGACAATCCAGTCGATCGAATCAAAGCTCGATGCGTCTGGCATTTCGTATTATCTAATTGGTGAAACGCCCAATACACGGGATTTAAAAAATGTGGTGACAAGTGATAACTTAAGAGTCAATGGGATGGCAATTTTGGCTATCGGCGTGATTTTGCTTTTAACATTTAGAAATGTGACCATGCCACTATTACTGCTTTTGGTCATTGAGTCTGCGATTTTTATAAACTTGGGAGTTCCATATCTATTGGATCAGCCACTTTTTTATATCAGCTACCTCATTGTCAGCGCCGTTCAACTCGGAGCAACCGTGGATTATGCCATCCTCTTTGGAAGTCGCTATATAGAAAATAGAGCGATCCTCGATCAAAAATCTGCTGCGACTATGACAATATCAGATACAGGGCTCTCTATTCTCACTTCGGCTGGCATCATGGCTGTTTGTGGATTCTTCCTTGGCTCTGGTTCAAGTAATCAGCTCATTGCACAGCTCGGCGTTCTCATCGGTCGAGGCGCACTCATCTCAGCATGTCTTGTCATGACCATTCTGCCTTGTTTACTGATGATCTTTGACAAATGGTGCATGGGAAAACATTCACGTCATATGAAGGAATAAAAAACGAATAAAAGATAGGAGACCACTATGAAACATTTAATACATTCCAAGGCATTCAACGCACAGAGGTCAAACGTTCAGCTGATTAGCACAACAAGAACTGATGTTAGAAGAACTGGCGTTAAAAGAAAGGGCGTAAAGACAGCACTCATCATGCTGCTCACATGTGCACTCGTTCTACCATCGGGACTGAGTATGGCTCTGACACAGGCTGAACCTGCTAATGAAACCATTTTATATGGCGTTTTAGAAGCATCTGGTACGATGGAAAGTTCTTATCTGGTGACTGTGTCGGAACAGGACGACCAAACGACCTACGAACAGACAATACTGACAAACGAGCAACTTCCATGGCACTTTTCATTTGATTATCAACTGGATGGAAAATCCATCTCCCAACAAGAATTGGCCGGTAAACATGGCGAACTTTCATTGAGCATACAAGTCGACGAAAATAAAGAGAGCCCTACTCAAGCGTTTGCAGAGTATGGGCTACAAGTGGTCATTAGTATGCCAGCTGATCGCGTAAAAAACATTCACGCAGGTGACGGAACGGTTGTTTATAAAGGTTCAGATCGTCAAATCATCTATACGCTGTTACCTGGAGAATCACATGCCATCGAATTGTCGTGTGATGTGACTGAGTTTGAGATGTCACCCATCTTGATCACGGCGATGCCGCTTTCCCTCCCAATTGATGTTACCAATACCAAAGAGACACGCGCTCAACTCACGGAGCTTAAGACAGCTACTGAATCCATTGAAACGGGTAGTGCCTCGCTCCTTAAGGGATCAGGTGAGCTGGCAACTGCCATCAATCAGTTGAAAAAGGGCGCAACTGCGATGAAAGCTGCACTGGATCAAAGTCTTTCAAAAAATGCAGAAGTTGAAACACTCCTTGCGTCGAATCAAAGCACCATGACGCAGTTGTCTCAGCAAGCATCTGCAATGGAGCAACAGCTCGCACAGATGCCGGCTGAATCAAGTGGCGCATTAAAAGCGCAATATGAGCAAACGCGTCAACTCATGGCATTGTTAAAGGCCAACCAACAGGTGATTTCCGCTCAAAGAGATGGGTTATCGTCGCTTTCAGGTGGCATAGATGAGCTCGTTAAAGGGCTGAATGCACTCTCGTCAGGTGCTTCTAAGCTCAACACTGGACTAAAAGAGTTAAACAGTGGCGCTACAACGCTCACTTCTAGTGTCACAAGTAGCGAAGCCAAGTTCGAGGGGCTCTTCACACAAATGGAAAGACTCGATAAGACGCAAACGCGCATCACTACCGAGCCTTCACAATATGTTTTAAGAACACCTGCAGTCCACATGATTCAAAGTGAACTCGCTCAAAATACAGGAACTTCTGCTGAAGATAAATCAGAGAAAACCAGTATTTGGAGCCGTTTGCTGAAGTTGTTTGGTATAAGTCTCTAAAAACTCGTATCCGGCGCTTTTATCGGCAGCCAAACTGTAAACGTACTCCCAACACCAAGTGTGCTGTCCACTGTGATATGCCCTTGGTGTTTTTCCATGATTTCTTTGCTAAGTGCCAGTCCAAGTCCACTACCTGCACCCATGGGTTTTGTGGTAAATCCTTGTTTAAATATTTTATCTAAAATTTCTGGAGCGATGCCCGTTCCAGTGTCCGTCACTGATATGAACACCGAATCGTTCTCTGTACCTGTCTTGATGGTGATATTGCCAGTGTCTTCAATGGCGTCGATGGCGTTGACCACGAGGTTCATCACCACTTGATTGATGAGACCGATGTAACAGTTTACCGGCGGAATGCTGCCGTAATCCTTTTCAACGACGATGCGACTCTTCCAAAGGTTGGTGGTTAAGATCAGCACGCTATCGATCGCCTCATGCAAATCTGCATCTTTAAATTCCGATTGATCGATCCTCGAGAAATTTTTGATGCTTCTCACGATCTCAATAATCCGCGTAGACGCCTCTCCAATCAGTCCAGATGTGCTCTTCATCAAGGTGAGTTTTTTCTGCATCGGTTCAGAAGGCTCGAGTTTTTCCACTTGAGCTATGGCCATATCCAGCATTTGTGCATTGCTTTTAATCGCGCCAATTGGCGTGTTGATTTCATGTACAACAGCGGCTGCAATCTGCCCGATAGAAGCCATTTTTTCACTTTGAATGAGCTGATTGCTTTGGGATTCAATAATTTCACGATTTCTCACGAGTTCGTCGTTTTGCATTTGAAGTTCTTCATTTTGCAGCTCGAGTTGATGGTTAAATGCCTGATGACGCTCCATAATCCTATTGGAATAGCCCATCATCTCTTTGATTTCAACTGGAGGCTTCTTCATCTCTAGTTTTGCCTGTTGCGTTTCAATGGACTCATTGTCCGACATTTGTTTGAGTTGACGATTCATGATGTAAATCGGCTTCACAATGCCATTTGACATGAGTTTGCTGACGAGTTTTACGATGAATATGGATAAAAGTGCAAGTAGTATGAGGAATATAACCACGAGTACTACGAGCATCTCAAAGAGTTTCGGATTGAGTTCAAACAGCACCGAGCCTATGGCGTTACCGGATGCATCTTGAATGATAATTTCGTTAGAGGCGAACTTTTGAAGTTCTTCATTTGGCGCAAAATCCGTTTGAGTTTTTGCTTCGCTTGGGATGGTTAAGATGTGATCATCTATTGTGGTCTTTATTTGAATCAAGCTGAGGTCAATGCCAAACTGGTTGGAGTTTTCATAAACTTCCTTCGTCAGCACCATGATGCGTTTATAGTCATCTTCCGATTTTGCAATAATCGCGGCATCTTCCATCTCGATGGATTCAATGGCCATGTCCATCGGAATACTTTCTTCTTCATCAATCATCGTCTGAAGGTTTGCAGCGACTTCATCGAGGGTATAATTTTGCATAAAACTATGATTCGTCTGACTTTTCATCGCGGTATCAGCCACGGCTATTTCATAGCGTTTTAAAAATTCAAACGTGGCGGATTTGGTCATGTAATACCCAATCGGCGCATAAGTCAACTGAGTCACGATCATGATGACCCCCATTGTAATTGCTAAGGTAATTAAATTTGCAACGATCATCGACCGTTGAATTTTCCGTTTTATAGAAATTTTTGACATCCTTCACCTAACCCTTCACGAATCCTTTACATCTTATGGTGTTTTTACACTTTGAACTATGGTAGAATACTTATTAACATTATAACTGTTTTATGTTCTTAAAAACAAGATTAGGAGTCATTATGAGTAAAATATTACTAATCGACGACGAAACGATGATTACCACCACTTTATCGACATTGATCGAAATGATGCTCGATTATGAAGTGAGTACGTTCAACAATCCTCAAACACTGATAGAAAGTGGCCTTTTAGAAACTGAAAAGTTCGACCTTGTGATCTCAGATTTTATCATGCCCTATATGAATGGTCTTGATTTACTATCTTTAATCAAAGAAAAACAGCCTCACATCGTTCCCATCTTACTGACGGGATATTCGGATAAAGACAGTGCCATCAAAAGCATCAACGAGCTTGGGCTGTATTATTATCTCGAAAAGCCTTGGGATAACAACGAGCTCATCAAAGTAATACAAAATGGCATTGAAAAAGCAAAGCTAGAGAATGAGCTCAGTCAAAAACTTGTGGTAATCGAAAAGAAAAATCACGAAATTTCAAGGCTTTACGACCTTCTCAGACGTGATTTTGATAAAGAAATGGGCAATGTTCTTGAATTTGTGGTGAGTCTCACCAATCTCGTCGAAGCCAAAGACGAATACACGGAAAACCACACGCGTCGCGTGTCAGATATCGCCATCGCTCTTGGCAGAAAAAAATCACTTTCAGAGCAGGAATTGAGACAACTTGAAATTGGCGCTATGATTCACGACATCGGCAAAGTCTCAACGCCTGAGTCCATTCTCAACAAACCCGGTGCGCTGACAAAAGAAGAATTTGAAATTATGAAGAATCACCCTGAAGCGGGAGCCAAGATCATCAAGCCCATCAGCGCCCTTCAAAAGGCTTCTGATATGGTGCTTTCACATCATGAAAAACTCGACGGAAGCGGGTATCCGCATGGATTAAAAGAACTAGAAATTTCCATTGAAACGCGCATCATCACCATAGCAGATATTTTTGATGCCCTCTATACAGATCGTCCTTATCGAAAAGGCATGCCTCTTGAAAAAACGCTTGCTATCTTAAAAGAAGAAGCTGATCTCGGAAAACTCGATCAAGAACTGGTTTCATTTGTAATTGAAATGGCAAACTCTGGTGAAATACAGGCCATTTACGGCGAATAAACACTTAGGATTAAGCCCGCATCATTGCGTCGCCTAAGAAAAATAATAATGTGCCTGAAAGGCCCCACCAGATGAGAAAGGATAGGCTACTTGCCGTCATAAAACCATCGTGTTCAAGTTCTCGAATCTTCGAATCGCGCATCTTTGACATGTTGTAGTTATAGTCGTTTCGCATGCCAAATTGTCCAAGTACTGAGCTCAGTCCAATGAGTGCAATAATAGCGCCGATGATGCGCATGGAAGCACCCATTTCAATATCTTTTATCTGATAAAGTACAAAACTGATGAGCACGCCTACTGAGGATAAAATGGCAATTTTGAGCATCATTTTACCGACGAATTTTACAACTGCTTGTATGGTTTGATTGACCTGTTGATGTGTGATCTCTTTCATGAGAATACCTACCTTTCACTGGTATGATCCGCTTATTGCGCTGTTTTTATCAGTTTACTGCGGGAATCCTCAAAATGACTTAACAAAATATTAAGGAATGATAAATTAAATGCGGCAAATATTAAAAAAGACGCTAAAACTACACTTTGAGATTTTTAGATCTCGTGCGGTTTAAGCGTCTTTTGATTTTTATAATTCTGTAGAAATGGTATAAAACATGCGATGATCTTGATTGTTGACAAACCAAGTGATGTGCTGATTTTGTACAATTGGTTGCATATCGCTTAAATGAAAATACCGATAGTGTGCGACTTCTTTTATCAGCACCCCTTTGGCATCTAGCCACGCCACTTTCAGCCCAAGTGAACGACCTTCAAGTGTGAACTCTTCCCAAAGCACTGCGAACAAATTATCATGAACGTGAACCAATTTTGGTTTTGAAGATTGATATTTTGTACCGGTATATTTCCCTACAACAGTCGTTTGAACTTGAGAATCGTCCATACTCGTCTTTGGCAATGATGTGATTAAAATATCCCGTTGATCAATCGTCAATCCTTCCAAATCATAACTCGTATATTCTTTAACTTTTGAATGGTCCACGCTGTTCATCGCCACCAAATAATGTGACTCAGACACTTCAAATCCACCGACTTCAACACCTGTTTGATTCGCTCCAATAGTGCCCGGTATTTTAAATAAGTCGACCGAACTTGCACTTTCTCCTTGAAACTTCGTCAGAACAACCGAGCGAGGATAAGCATCCCCATGATCGACAAAAACAGGATCTTCACCATCAAATTTTACATATTGATCGAATGAGTGGCTGACATGATTGGTCTGGAAAAGTCCCAAATCATTGGTTACCGTCATTTTTTCCGTGTCTATCCGAACAGTCAATTGCGATTGATGATTGAGTCCGTCAGAAGATGTATAGCGCTCACGCCCAGTATGAAGAATCAACATACGACCTGATTCGTCCATTCGCGACGACCCAGCATCAAATGGAACCGTGGTAAAGCAATCGCCGCCCTTTATTGACACACTGCCAATGCGTTTAAAAGACTTATCATACTTAACAACTCGAATGACTTCTTTTTGGCTATTTTCTTCTTCATTTGAATTCCCAAATACCAAATAATTATAAGTCTTTCCACTATAAAAACCTCCAAAAATCGGAAGTTCTAACGCTAATGACTTTGTTTGCTTCTGTTTAAAATTTTGGTCATAGTTTTCAATGAGAATGGCATCATCACTATCAATATCAATAACGGTCAGTGTTGCATCGCTATTTTGATACAAATACGACCTTGCCACCGATTGCCATCTATTGTGATACTCACTTAAATTATTTTCATTTAGATGGGATTTGACATTCACGCGTGTTACATTTTTAGGTACCTTTGAACGAATGGCAATCATTTGATCTTCAGGAACCCATTTAACCTCTGCACCTGACAAATCAGATAACGCTTTAATGCTAAAATAGGTTTTATTGTTAATCACATACGAATCGAGTGTCTTCACCTGACCATCTATTATCACTTTCGAACGACTTAAATAAGCTTTTTGTCGATAATAACCAGATGTGCCACTTCCATATTCATACTTTTCTGATGCATTTGACTGACCTGTTGTGATCTCAATTTGCTTAGATTGTGCATTCCAAGTCCAGCTAAATTCACTAGGTGTACCGCTAAAAAGCTGCGCTACGTCTCTGAGCATTAAATAATTGCTTCCCTTGATATTATAGGCATCTAGCCATTGGCTATCGCCATCCACCATGACTAAGCACTCACTTAAAGTCGCTGTCGTAGATGCAGAAGTCGTCGTAGTAGTCGCAGTAGCTGCGGCAGTTGCAGTAGACACGTTATCGTTGGAAACAGTACTCGCTACCGCGAACTGACTATTTATATTTATGGATACCATCATCACAATCGCTAAGCACCATGGAAGTATCCTTACGATAGATGACGTTTTGATTGCTCTACGTTGATCCAGATGCATTTATTGAATCTCCCTCAAATTGTTTTAAAATTTCTTACCGCCACCACCATGGCTCGTACCGCTACTCCCTCTATGGGTGGTAGAGGTATTGTTAGAATTTTGCTTTGGAATCGGCGTTTTTGAGATGCTTTCTCTGATATACGTATCCTCAGAACGTCTCAAATCAAATGATCCAGCAGACTCGTACGTTTGAAAATGAGTCGTATCTCTTCCTTTGCTATTGATGGATAACCCTAAAGTCGCAAGCACACTCACTGCCAGTGCTGCAAGGTATACCCACGGCGTGGTAACGAGCATGCCCACTTTTTCCAAATAGCTCATAGAATCCGTTGCATCATAAGAGGATTCGACCGTCACTTGTCCCGCTGGAATTCCGCGATCGAGGTACGTCTGAACATCCTCTAAAAAGACCTCACAACTTTCAAAGTAGTCTCCATCCGAGAGATATTCTGCGATTCGATCTGTCATCACATCAATACGACTGTCCGTAAAAACTTCAATCCCCATCCCTGTTGTAGACAGCCAAACTTCTCGGTCGTCCATATTGATAAGCATTAAAATGCCACTATTTCGGTCGTCCAGCCCATAGCCATTTTCATCATAAAAATCATCTGCATACGCCATAGAAGACTTACCATTCATCTGGTCGGTAATCACGATGACCACCTCGAAAGCATCTGTTTCGTTAATGCTTTCGATTCTTTGCGTTAAATCCATTTCTTCATCTGAAGTCAATGCTTCATATTCATCAATCACCACAGTTCCTTGAGCGAAGCTCACTCCAAGACATAAGATGATCACCATTAGGCACATTATTTTTTTATACAAACAAAGCACCTCCCAACACTGCAAGTACCCACGAAGCCGCAAATACAGCTGCTGCAAATGCCAATCTTTTTTGATTGCTAATCGGCGTCTCTCCTACGACTTTTCCCGTCTGTCCATTGATGATGAACATGTGATTTTTGCCATTATACACGTTATTCAGTAGATAAATAGGCATCAATGTGTATTGATGGTCGATTTGCGCGGCTTGAAAAGACTCGTGACTCGCTGAAAAATGATGATATTTATTAATCGATTGTTTAAACTTTTCATTCGCATACCCTTTGACGCGCATCAGCATGGTCTTTTGAGCATCGAGCGCTTCAACATCGTATCTCTCTGCTAAAAATCCAGATAAATACTGCATATTAAAAGGAACAAGTGCTTGATAATCATAGGGTTCAATTTTATGCATATATTGATCATCTAGTTTTTTTGAAGCATCCACCGGAACCTTCTCATACGCCACAGAGCCCTCGCGATAAACGCGATAAAACTGAGTTCTGGTATAGCGATAATCATGATCTTGCCATGAATTTACAATGGTACCTTCACCTTCAAGCATCCCATCAAGGGTTGAATCGAACATCCAAAAGGGTGCATAGATGCCTTTGATTTCTTCGACTTTTCGTTTTTGTTTAAAGGCATTCGGCGCAAAAAACCGCTTCTGAATCCACTGTTTATAGAGCGTTTCCGCTTGTTCTTGAGATAATTTAAACGGAATGACGTACTTCGGCTGAAATTTTCCTGTAAAACGCGATTTAATCACCGTTGGACTTTTGCAATAAAGACAAAATGTCGCCGTAGTTGTTTCATCCGCTAAAATGTCCGCGCCGCAATTTTGACAGTGATAGACATCTAATTCCGGTTGTTCGACATTGAGTTCTTCATCGTTTTGTGCTGTCGACGGCGCAGCTTCAAGCTGCACCAAATCAAAACTATTGAAACAATAATCGCAATCCCATTTCTGAGATTCTGGATTAAACGCTAAGGGCGCCTTACACGTTAGGCAGGCATAGTTTTTAACAGTTTCCATAGCGCCTCCTTAAGGTCGTTTGGTTCCACAATTGAGACAAAATGAGCCAGTCTCCATCTTAGTACCACACGAAGGACAGAACCATCTCGGTGATTGTTCTGGTCGAGCTGACCCACAGTTTACACAGAATTTTGCTTCTGCTGCACTTTGAGTGCCACACGAACACGTCCATCCACCTGCTACTGGCTGTGCGCCAGATTGCGGCTGAATGCCTGATTGCGGTTGAGCAGGGGCTTGTGGCTGTGCGCCTGCTTGTGGCTGTATGCCTGATTGTGGCTGTGCGCCTGATTGTGGCTGAGCGCCTGCTTGTTGTTGAGGCATTGCTCCGAATCCAGCGGCTGCATTCATACCCATGGCCATACCTGCAAAGCCCAACATCGCGCCGCCTTCATTGGAACCAGCCGCTTCGAGTCCAGCTGCCATACCCGCAGTCATACGCGCTGCTCGTGTATTTGGATCGAGTAAAAGTGAATCGCTTGCATATTGATCCAATAATTCATTTGTTTTATCGTCAAAGTGAATACCTGCAATTCCGACACTGTTAATAAGGAATCCGCGTTTTGCAAGCCACTCAGCATCAAGAACTTGCGCCATGAAAGTACCTAGTTCCATTTGTCTCATTTGAATCTCAGATACCGTGATGCCTTGTGTTGAAAGGTTTGCAAGCGCTGTTGAATATGCCATGATAAATTCATTGATGTATTGCTCAGCCAAATCATCCGATTCAAGCACGTCTTTACCTGTTTTACTACATACTTCAGAATAGAATAAAATTGGATCGGCAATCTTGATGGAATACGTACCAAAAGAAGTCACTTTACATGCGATAATTCTCCCCGGAACGAGCACGCGGTCTGCAAAAGAAACCGGATTTTTCGTCCCAAAGCGAATATTCGGAATTTCCATTTTATTGATATAATATACAAACTGTTTCGTTGGCGTTGATCCACTGTGTTTAAAGCGTTCCCACGAATCTGAGATCGTATTTAAAAATCCACCTGGTCTAGCGATGGCATTTTGCCCTGTGTTACCATATCCAGAAACATTGACACCCTCTGCTGACTTGAAGAAAATGGAAGGCGCACGGCTGTTATCTACTTGATAGTATCCCGCCTCGTCCGTTGCAGAGATGACTTTTCCACCATCGACCAAAATCATGAACGTATTTTCAGGTACGTGAATCACCGAACCGTTGCTAATGATGTCTGGGGTTCCGTTGTTTGTATTGCGCTTGTCGTCTTTTCTCACCATAATCCCCGGTGATGCCAACACAGTGTTATCCATTTTAAGTGGCTCAATCGTCTCTAACCACTGATCGGCAAGAGCGCCTCCTACTGCCTGAACTGCTGCTTTAATAATCCCCATAAATACCCATCCTTTCTCAACTTAATTGTTGTTTTGAATTCATGATGATACATCGAAGTATCATGCTTTAATTATAATGCGTCTATTGACAAGACTTTCATGATGCTGTGTCTAAGTTGTTATTTTTTAGTTCGTTATCCCCGCTGATAAGAATCAAAGAGCCAGATGCGGTCGTTAATTTCCGTTACGCCTGTTTGACAGTACTCACAATACGTACGCTCTCCGTTTTTTACGACAGGTGCGCCACAATTGGGACAGTTATGCCCTTTTAAAGACCCATCTCCAAGCACATTTTTGTTCTGTAAGTAAATGGCTTTGATCGTGTACTTGTGCTGTGTTTTAGGTGTGTCAGGGCTTCTATTTCCAATCGCATATCGATATTCAAGGGCGATATCCACATCGATTTCATAGCTGCCTTGCGCGTGTCGATACCGATTGATGGCGGATTTGTGTATCGCAATATCGTCAAAATACCACCGTTCGTTTTTTGAGCGATGATCCAAGATAACCGCGTCAACATGCTGAATGAGGTGCTCTGAATAACTCGGCTTAACCTCTAAGTGTTCCATTTCAATTGCGCTAAGAATCTCCACGAGGGTGTTCTCTGCTTGACTTAAAAAAGCGCCTGCATCAAATTCCGGAAAATCCCTACGAATGAGTTCACTATACGTCTGCGTCAAGTTTTGAATCTGCCTTGGCCGATTTTGTGCTTCTGCAGTTAGTTGTTTTTCAGCCATGCGCATCATATTGATGAGTGCTCTTAAATTCTTAAACAGCATGTAGCCCTCTTTCTTGAAATTTTCTGAATAAACTGTATGATTCAGGATTACTCTTATTTTATCATAGCGCTACCGGATTGAATATGGACTAAAACATTTTTATATATGAAATGGCCATGATCATCGCCGCTGCACCAAACATCGTGAAAATCAGTATCTTAAGTAAATTTCTTCTTCGATGGTCTAATTTTTGATACTGTTGACGATAAACCCTCATTTCTCGATCGTCATACTTGTTATACATTTTATTGGATTGAACTGGCGATTGATTTTTTTTATGACTTTCTATCGCATCATGTCCCCAAAACCTTTGTATTAAGGATTTCGCTGTTTCTTCATCCGCTTCATTTACACAGATCGAGGTACCCATATAATTTGTACCGCTATATATCTGAAGATATGAACCTGTACCTTCGTTTTTAATCGTAGAAACAATGCCATTTTCCTTTAATAACGTAGATACAAAGGATATTTCGCTTTCAAGTGTGGATTCATACACTGTTACCAATTGTACCGCTGGTTGCTGCGCCTTATTTCTATCATCTTGACTCTCTCTCATAAAATATCTCCTTTGATTCATATTATTAAATCAAATGTACCATATAAATATTAACACTCTCTTAAAAAATGATTATGACTCAGTTTTCAATAATAGGACCCTTCAGCAGATATTATGATGTCTCATTTTGACGCAACTTATTAATCAATTCAAAGTTTTGATTATTTGCAATATAATTAATATATAAATATTCTATAATTCTATTTTAAATCTCGCACACAACTAAATTGAATCAAATAATAAATTTGCGCAAACAGCAAAATAATCACTTTGCTCTATTGACTCTTGATTTTAAGCTCAGTTTATGACATGATAAGAGTGATGTAACAACTTAAAAAATGTTAAGCATTACTTGATGTGTCATTCCAATTATTAACAACTCATGTGCTTCTTTTAACCAAGTCAATGTTACAAATGGGAGGTTTAGTTGAAAAAAGAAATATCCTTATTGGTCGTTTTCATGTTATTCATCAGTTCCATTGTATCGCCAACATTTGCAAGTGATGCAGATGAAGAATCTTATGGCGAACTTTTAGCAACTTTAGGTGTTATTGCAGGTGATGAATCAGGTAATCTTAAAGGTGCTTCAAAAATCACCAGAGCGGAAATGGTTGCTATTTTAGTTAAATTAACTACTCCAAAAAATGATTCATTCGTACTACCAAGTACGCCATCATTTAAAGACGTTCCAGTGGATCATTGGGCATATGAATTTGTCGAACGCGCGAAAGCGAGCAACATTACACAAGGGATATCTTCAGATGTCTTTGGAGTAAATACCTATGTGAATTATGAGCAAGCACAAGCATTCTTGTTGAATTTATTGGATTTTAGCTATGAATGGGACGACGTTTCTTACATTTGCAGGAACGAAAGAATCTATATTTATGGTGTGCAGCCTTATGGAAAATCTGTTTCACGAGATATCGTTTTTGAACTTCTCGCTAAGGCACTTTTTGCCAAAAGAACAGGTGGTCAATTATTATGTACTTATGTAGCAGAGACGAGCAATTTAGGATGGGAACAATCTGATCTAGAGTATCTTGCCAACGGAATGCAAGCACTTGCATATACGGATGATGAAGTAGAATTCAAAAAAGTTCTGGACACAATTGATTTAACCACATGCACTTTCGACGAAAAATTGACCCCTTTAAGCGATCCAATTTGGAGCGAATGGAGTCCTTTTTACTCAAAACTATATGGTGTGTTTTTCTCCGGCGTTAAATTTGCTTCATCCACAAGTACAGCATTAAAGGATACAGCGAGCGACGCAACGATTAAAAACGGAAGTGTTGCCTTAAATTTGTTAATGCCAAGTTATGGTCAAACGCCTTTTCGACTAGAAATCGGTTCAAAGACGGCTACAATCCATATGCTATATCCTGATAAAACACTTCGAGTTGAAGATGTACAGCAATTTAAAGTGGATAAAGTATACAAATCAACAGCCTCTAAAAAAATCACATCAAAAACAATTGTTACCAACTTTATCGTGGACATGACTGATAGTGCAACGGGTTTCAAATACAAACTTGCCGTTGCTTTTAAGCCTAATGGCGATGTTTTGGGTGGCGTTATATTTGGAAAAGATTTAACGGTTTGGTTGCAATACTAGAAAATTATTTATTTTAAAAGGAGTATTTTATGAAAAAGGCAGTACTATTTATGTTCATTGTTGCGCTCATTTCTTTCAATACGCTCTCCTTTGCCGATGGCGTTGATTATGGCGCTGGTCTCCAAAAATTAGGCATCATCAAAGGCGATGCAAGCGGCAATTTAAACGGTGAAAAATCATTGACACGTGGAGAACTCATTGCCATGATCAGTGTAATTACGATGAAATCTAACGATACATTTGTCCCACCTGCAAAAGCATCCTTTAGTGATGTTCCTACAACGCATTGGGCCTACAAATTTGTAGAGTTAGCCAAAGCGAACAATCTGACACAAGGCATTGGAAATGGTAAATTTGGAATAACTGATCAAGTAACATATCGTCAAGCACAAGCATTTATGTTAAATGTTTTAGGATACGAAGTCGCTTGGGATGATGTTGCAGAAATCGCATTTGAAGTAGAACTAACTTGTGAAGGTGCAGGTACAAACAAACCATTTACTAGAGATATGATGTTCACAATTTTATGGAGAAGTTTAAACAAAATCGTTCTTGATGAAAATCTTCCGCTCATCCAAAAAATTGCAAATAATCAATTCATTCCAATTAGCGAAGCTGATGTAAAATACGTCATCGACGGTCTCATTTATCAGGAATAGGTTTCCTTATAATCACCACAAATACCTTCGTTAACGATTATCAAGTTAAAAAAAGAACCGGAGAACATTGTTTGTTTTCCGGTTCTTTTGCAGTGCTCTTAATCAATTCACATCCATTCCGCTTTTCATAAGCAATAGTTTTAATGATTTATAAATTTTGTCGAACTCTTCCTTATTTTCTAAATGGTCAGCATACATCTTTTTAGGATCAGAACCCATAGGGACCAAATCATTGCACATCCCTAATAGACTCATATTTAAATCATAGGCAGTTAAAAATACTCGCTTTGTGTATGGCGAATGAAAGCATTTATCGTACGATTGGTGGTAATCCCCCCACAAATAGTCTTCCTCTCCCTCTTCATCTTGTTCGCCAACTGGAGGCCAGATTTCGTCATAAAATTCTTTAAAACGATCATCCAATTCAGATGTTTCATTAAATATACCATATACATTTAAATCTATAGTTCCATCTTCCATAAGACCAGGGCCTCTATAGTTATACCAATAGTTTGCTTGTTCATCAAGTACTGCATTATTTTCTGATACAAATTCTAAAAACTCAGCGACATCGTTATAAAATACTTTTTCTCTTTTTTCATTTTCCTTATAAATACCGAACCCCACTATGATGATGATAATGGCAATTCCTAAAATAATTTTACTTTTATTTGATATCCTTCTCTTATTGGGATTCTCGATATCCTTCTTTTCCGAACTGATCATAAAATCGTCTCCCCTGTTATTCATTTGGATAAATATACCCTACTATTTTTCCATATTCTGTGGTGCTTAATGTCCGATACTGAAAAAGAACATCTGGATTTTTTCCTCTAAACAACGATTCCGAAATTGTGATGGTATTATTACCAATTCCTTCAACAATCGCAACATGACCATAACTAAATACAGCAATTGCGCCTAACTTAGGTGTATTTCCGTATTTGTATTTTGGATTGTTTGTTCCATAGTAGTTCTTGTTTGCATTCCACCATTGTGAAGCGTCTCCAAATCGACTTCCTACACCTGAAATTCCATATAACTCAAGAATTCTACCACACACATACCAAGTACAGTTTCCTTGTATCACCTTTTGATACTCTGTATCGAAAGCACCTGGCGAGAAGTTTGGATAAAATATATTTGATTTTGAGTAGTAATTTTTATCCGAAGTTGAAGGGGCAACTGTTCTCGGTGTCCAAGCGGATGATTCAATGGTCCATCTTTGATTCACATCTGACGTATCCAGTGTTTTAAGTTCAATATTGCTACCGTTTATTCCTAAAGCAAGATCAGAATAATGAACCGGCTGAATCGAGTAGTAGCCATCTGACAATTTGACGAGCTTCCATTCTTGATCTTTCCAATATGATTTTGAGTAATCTACATTCAACTTCCATAAGTCTATGTTCGTTCCGTTTTTACGCGTCGAATAATCGTTACCACCTATATCCACCACCAGATTAGGTGAGCAAACAGACCATATGCGATAGGCATTTTCAATTTTTTCTATTTTAAATAACTGTGCTGAATTTCCAACATAATTCGCCAATTGCAGGTTCGTTCCATTCGCAGTTCCATAATTGGCAACATCCAGTGATGAGTTTGTACTCGCTTGTTTGATACTATAAATACCCGTTGACAACTCAGCATTCGGTGCAGGTGTTGGTGTTACAGGCGCTGGAGTAACCGGTATTGGCGCTGGAGTAACCGGTATTGGTGCTGGTGTCACGGGTGCTGGAGTTACTGGTGTTGGCGTCACCGGCGCTGGTGTTACTGGAGCTGGTGCTGGTTCCGGTGTCGCTGGAGCTGGCGTTACAGGCGCTGGTTCTGGTGTCGCTGGCGGTAAAGTGAAATTCGCTTGTGAGGATGGTCTAGAAACATGAACAGAAGTCGTTGTCGAATTCCAATAAACTGTCGCGCCTAAACTTTCAGAGATAAATTTAATTGGCACAAATGTCCTGTTATTAAACAGAATTGCTGAAACTTCCAACGTCACCGCTTTACCATTAACAAAAGCGACTTTGCTTGAAATCGGTAAAATCATTTCAATCTGATTGGATTTTGCAATCACGCTCTCCGATTGAGCATCCCATTTCGTTTCCAGACCAAAGGATTCTAAAATCACCTTCAAAGGCACAAGAACTCTACCGTTGACATTGATTGGTTGGACATCTAAAACAAGTTTTTGATTATCTACATAAATTTCAATACTTTGATCTGCACCATAAGAAAATGTCGACATCATGCCAAATAATATCATCAGCAATCCCAACATCACGCATATTTTTTTCATGACTTCCTCCTATTTATACTCTGAACTGTGAATTAAGAATCGTGCTCATTTTATTATGCATCGAATCTCATACTTTCCTGTTCGACAAAAATGGCATTCAACTCTTCAACCATCTTCAGTATTTCTTGATGCATTGAATCATATTTCAATCCGAACTTTAACACTTCCTCAGCAGCATCGTAATTTTTACAGTCGATGAAATATCTTGCCTGTCGTACATGCTCATTTAAGCATTTTACCTTCATTTGCCTAGAGATTTCACTTTCTGGATTGCTTTTGTAAGTCTCAAGCCATGTATCATACATCTCTTGAAAATAATTTGAATCAAACATCAATTGAGTTTGAAGATCTAAGTGCGGTTTATTTTCACTAACTTGAGTATTCACTTCATTTTGTGTATTTAAACGACTATGACTTTGATGATTTTGTTGACTTTGATGACTTTGATGACTTTGATGACTTTGATGATTTTGTTGACTTTGATGATTTTGACCTACTACTTGTTTCGATAAATACATCCCCAAAATAACTCGTGCAGCTATGGCTACCACAATAATAAACATTGGAACCATTGTCGTCTCCAGTGTTCCCCGCATCATTTCAAGTTCATAACTACTCGAATAAATTTCTTCGTTTAACACGTAAAGCAACATGTAATAAAGAACACAAGTTAAACCAGTCACCAATAACGCAATATTGCCCAGCATTTTAGTGACCTTATTTTTAATGACGATCCATCCTGCAGCAGCAAGATTTATTCCTATAATGGCAAGTGCCATTGTTTTATAAAGCATCGATAATCCTGCAAGATCAGAACTTGAAACGTAGTCATTGAACGCATTCAATAGATCGGATATTTGAAACAGCGAATAGTAGACCTCTATCCTCTCAGAAGAACCGAAAAATTCAAATACATCATTAACAGAATTCATGCTCGATACATAAAGCCATTTTTGAGTTGCTAATAAAGCAATACCGATATAAGCAATTACTAGGATAAATTTTAACGACTTTAATTGGCTGACTACTTGTAAGGATTGTGAACTCTGTAAATGTTGTGTATTCTGTGAGTATTGTGTATTTTGTGGCACCGTTTGTTGATTTGCACTCACTTTTGCGCCACACATTTCACAAAAAATCGAATCCGATCTTAATGAAGCTCCACAGCTTGTACAAAATCGAGGTGAAGAGACAACATTTTGAACCATTGGCCTTTGAACACGTGTCACTGAAATTGCCATGTAGTTGATATAAACAATCCATCCGCTAAATGCCGCTAAAAGAAGAAGAATAACTGTAAATATTGCTCCTCCCATCTCAAGATTGACGAAAAAATAAACGCCCCAAAGGCAATACCCTATAATACAGACATTTGAAACAATATACACGATGCTCCATGTTTTATTCTTTTCAGTAGGATTTTCTCGAAATCTTTTTGGCTGCATCAATGCTAATACCATCATGACGATCATAACAATAAAAAACATAATTTTTCCCCCATTTCATTTTTGTACTGTCCCATTCATTTCATCATTGCATTATGCTAAAATGCTGATCACTGTTCATCAGTTTGTCTCTGACCGCCTCTATTTTATGACTAAATATTAACATTTACAACCCATATTGCCTATTTGGTGTACTTTTATGTCTATTCCGTTACAATTAATCGGCAAACGAATCAAATTCACGTGCATTTTTAATGGGTATTGCACCTGAATGAGTTAATAGATAAAATGAGGTAGAGGTGATTCGATGCTGTTATATTTTATTCAAGATACGCTATTACTCATGATGGGTGTGTACATTCTGTCACGATTTGTTGATGCAAAAAAATTCCCGGTTTTTAGAACCATCATTCTCTTTGGCATGAATGTGATCCTGATGGATATCTGGTACCCAGATTCTTTTAAGCTGTATATTGACTTGTCATTAAGTGTTTTTTCCCTACTGTTTTTAGTTTATTGGCTTCATTATTTTACGAAATCCATAATAGATTCCTTGGTCATTTATTGTCTTTGTAGTATTTATAGACTAATAATTAGCATTCCTTTGGGGCTAGTATTTAGCTTTTTATTTCCTGATGAAATGATGAAATCGGGACCACCCAATTTCACTTTAGGCATAATATTGATTGCTTTTATCATGATTACGACTTATTTTATCGACCGAAAATGGCCACTAGTAAAATTTTCAATCAAGGTAATCGAATTAAAACCTAACATAAAGCTGGTAATTGTCAGCATTTTCATGTGTTATCATCTTCTAACTGATATTGTTATCACATATACAAACCACCTCGTTAGCTCTACCTCCCTATTAGACATTCTCTTTTTTTATACAGAAGTCTTACTGGCTTTTTTTGTATTTAGATCGTACAAGCAAAATCAATTGGCGCAAGAAAAATCACTTTTTTACAATCAATACGTAGAGGGTGTCTATCATCTACTAGATGACTATCAACAGTCCTATCTCGACCATAAAAAGCATCTCGAAACATTTTCAAGCGACAGTTTCACCGTTACTAATGATCACAGCCATTTTTCAAATTTAAGTCAATTGAAAAACAAAGTCCTCGCAGCGTTTTTATATGCACAAACTTTAGAGGCAAAGAAAGTAGGCGTTCAGATTGCGCTTCATATAGAATCATCGATGGAAACATGTACACTCAGCAACTATCAAATCATCGAAATTTTCGGCATCGTGGTCAACAACGCCATTGAAGCTGCTAAAAATACACAGGATGGCGCAGTAAATCTTCTCATTTCTGATATAATGCATCCTTCATCGTATAAAAAAACATACAACGTATCTGTTTCGAATAGTTGTATGCCTTTATCGCCAAGTGATATTCAAAATTTATTTAAAAAGGGATTTAGCTCGAAAAACAAACACTCAGATTCTAAAAGAGGGATCGGACTTTACAAGCTAAAACAGCTCATGCATCACCGCGGAGAACTCAATGTCGAATATCATGAAACGTCTTCAACTTTTGAGATTCAATTGTCATTTTCATAAACGACTTCTCGCGTAAAGCTTTGAAACTCAAAAATATGTTTCTTGGACGATGCTTATTATTACAGTTTTGCTCCTAATTGAGTTGATGGATTAAATGAGGAAGAGGTGATTCGATGCTGTTATATTTTATTCAAGATACACTATTACTCACTATGGGGATGTACATTCTGTCACGATTTGTTGATGCAAAAAAGATACCTATTTTTAGAACATTTGTTATTTTTAGCTTAAATGTATTTTCTATGGATATCTGGCATTCAGTTTCTTTTAATCTGTATAGTGAATTTTTATCAAATGTTATATCCTTGCTTATTTTCGTTTACTGGCTTCATTATTTTACAAAATCTACAATAGATTCCTTGGTCATTTATTATCTTAGTACCATTTATCGATTGATATATCTTCCATTGGGTTTAGTTATTAGCTTTTTGTTTCCAAAAGAAACGATGAATCCAGGATTACTCAATTTCATTTTAACCACAACAATGATAACATTTATCATGACTACGACATATTTTATCGACCGAAAATGGTCACTGGTAAAATTTTCGATTAAGTTAATCGAATCTAATTCTAACATTAAGCTGATAATCGTAAGCCTTTTCTTGTGTTATGATTTTCTCAATGATATTGTCACCACATATTTAAACTCTTTCATCGGCTCTACTTCGCAATTAGACATTCTCTTTTTTTCTACTGAATTATTACTGGCTTTTTTTGTATTTAGATCGTACAAGCAAAATAGATTGGCTCAAGAAAAATCACTTTTTTACAATCAATACGTAGAGGGGGTCTATCATCTACTAAATGACTATCAACAGTCCTATCTCGACCATAAAAAACATCTCGAAACATTTTCAAGCGACAGTTTCACCGTTTCTTATGATCACAGCCATTTTTCAAATTTAAGTCAATTGAAAACTAAAGTCCTTGCAGCGTTCTTGTTTGCACAAACTCTAGAGGCAAAGAAAGTCGGCGTTCAGATTGCGTTTCATATAGAATCATCGATGGAAACATGTACACTCAGCAACTATCAAATCATCGAAATTTTCGGCATCATGGTCAACAACGCCATTGAAGCTGCTAAAAATACACAGGATGGCGCAGTAAATCTTCTCATTTCTGATATAACGCATTCTTTATCACATAAAAAAACATACAACGTATCTGTTTCGAACAGTTGTATGCCTTTATCACCAAGTGATATTCAAAATTTATTTAAAAAGGGATTTAGCTCGAAAAACAAACACTCAGATTCTAAAAGAGGGATTGGACTATACAAGCTAAAACAACTCATGCATCACCGTGGAGAACTCAATGTCGCGTATCATGAAACGTCTTCAACTTTTGAGATTCAATTGTCATTTTCATAAAACGACTTCTCGCGCCAAGCTTTAAAACTCAAAAATACGTTTCTTGGACGATGCTTATTTCAATTTGTGCGTGGTCATTTTTGCGAACGAACAAATCGCAATTCAGGTGATGCGTCATCTCTTTCTTAAACTGATTGGTTTTATAATAAGGAAATTCAAATGATGTAAATTCTACTATGATTGTGAGTTTACACAGTTTCTCTTTAATTTCACTGGATATAATGAGGCGTCCATTTGGTATATCTGACACATGCGCCTCTTTATTGTCTTTTAAACTTTCTAAAAGTCGATTCAATACATTTACTAAAACTAAAAGCACTTCATATTTTCGGTCAAATGCTCGTTCATGATGAAGACTTTGATCCACCTCTAACTCGATTCCAACTTCATCAAATTTCATTCGATATGAAAATATTAACACCATCAGAATAGAACTTTGAATTTGACTGATTGCCTGCCAATCAAACTGATCATTCATTTCCGTAAGATACGTCTGAACGTCTTCATTTGAATACATGTCAGGATGACTTTTCATCATACTCAAAGTGGCGTAATGATTGCGATAATCATGATTCACTTTTCGAAAATCTTCAAAAATAACATCTAATATCGGGATGAATACTTCCAGAAGCTGATTTTTTTCAATTTCATTTTTATCTTTAATTCGCTGTGCTGAAATGTACATTAATACAATGGTCAATACACCTACAAGCGCTAAAAAAAGAGATAAATACCGTTCCATGATCATTCCTCATCTCGTCACGATTAAAGTGAAAAATACTCTTTCACACTCTGTGTAAAGTTTCTACCTATTGGAAGTTCTGTTTTTTGTCCTTGTAAATGGATCAATTTGTCTGAGAAGTTTACAGCTTTTATTTTCTCGCGATTCACGATAATCGACTGGTGAATCTGTAAAAACTGATCGGAAAGTAGGATTGCAAAATCCTTGAGCGGCATGGATTTATAATCTATATAGGATTGATCAAAATGAATCCGTATCTTACGACTTAAATACTCGACAAAATAGATATCCTTCTCGTTAATCCATTGATTGTGGGTTCTGAACTTGAGCAAAAGTTTATTTTCACTAACGGGTTTCGTCGTCTCCCACGAATCCATCAACTTGCTCACCACACTGATTAAGGTAGTTTCTGAAAAGGGTTTGGTTAAATACGAATGACAGTGTGTAAATCGATACGCTTCAAGTTCTTTTGTGGCATCTGCAGTAATGAAAATAACCGGAGTCATATAATGCTTTGGGTGCTCCCTCAGCCTTTTGATCACGTCAATTCCACTGAAATCCGGAAGTCCAATATCTGCAATAATCAAATTGATGTCCTTTTCATTTCCAATTTTAATGGCATCCATCCCATTGTCTACCGTATATATGTCTTCAACTTTAAATGTCCGAAGGATTGCCTCTTTAATCAAATCACTGAGCTTTTTACAATCTTCTATCACAAGTAACTTCATCACCATGACGCTCCTATCTGGATTTTGTCCGCGTATCTAAAGATAAATGAAACTGATTCTCTTTCTAATCATATAATAAAATCCGTTAATAATCAAATCGTTTCACGTTCAAATTCAACTGACAAAAATAAGGAACAGCGATTTAAATCACTGCTCCTATCATAACATTCAAAGGTGTTATTTCATCAATATTCCACATAAAATCTATAACCACCCACACTTTGTTCATAACTGCCCCTAACGGTAAAATAATTGATGATACCTCTATCAGAATAAAAATATAATGGACCAAGTCCTCCATAGGCACTGCCGTTTTTAACTTTCACAACAAAACTTGGCGTCTGATTTTTCATATTGGCGATGAGGATTTTGATAAAATCTTCTTGTGTCTGTGCTGTTTTACCAATCATCTGCTGCCAATCAGGTTGATATTCAGGCATGTTATAATCAGCCCCATTCCAGTAGTGTGTTTGTGTCAATGACTTAGCTAAAATATCAAAGTATCTTCTTGAAATGCTCTTTGGATTTTTAACATTTGGCAAGGGGTCATCCCATGTGACGTCGACAAATCGCCATTTTCCGTCGTAAAAAACGCGATTCCACAAATGCGTGTCACTCGCAGCGATTCCATATTGCAGTGTTGAAGGAATCCCCGCACGAATACACATTTCATGTAATAAAGTCGCGTAGTCTTGACACACCCCTGTTTTTGCAGAGAGCGTAATGTTATTGCCATAGGTATATTTTTGATTCGCACTTGCGATTGCCTGTTCTGTTCGTATAGCATCCGCCGTATCATAAGTAAAATAATTCGTGTTGTATTCCAGTGTTCGCACAATGTAATCGTGAATCAATTCTAGCTTTTGTTTTGGCGTCTTGCCAGATAATGCCAGAGTCTTTAAGGCCTCATTGACGAGGTCTTTCTCAATCGCAGGTGTTTTTTCTGGCAACATATCTTCAAATAGGTTTATCGTTTTTTTCGTATGATCATATCGAACTGAGGTGATGGACTTAAAAGCTTCAAGGTCTATTAAAATCAACTGATCGCCTAATTCATATAAAGCATTTTTAAAGTGGATCTCATCAGACTCAACACTTAATGTTAAATAGCGTTTCATCGGTTTTATAGTTCCCACCGTTTGATGATCCGTCACACTGACCGGAGACTCTAAAACTGTTTCAACTTCTCTGAGTTCAGTAGGTTCACATTTAAGATAAACGTGCGGGTCAATATATAAATACGAAAATAATGAACTATAGCGTATGTCAAATCCTGTGTTGCAAAACGCATAGTAAAAGCGGTCGCCAATCTTATAGACGCCCTTTTGCGGTTGAGCACCGAAGTGTATCGTATAATCTGTCGCTGTAAGTGTCGTCGAAGTGTTTTCACCTATATCTGTGAACTTTAATGTTTTAGGATTTTGAGGATCCGTTATATGAATTGTACTTGTCGAGGCATCCCAATTAATTTGATAACCTAATAGCGTCGCAACATCCTTCATTTTAATGTGATTTCGCCCCTCAATCAGATAACTTTGTAGAAGATAATTTTGTCCATTGATGTTCACACTCATCTCGTTGGGTATTGCCTTTCTTGTCTGATCTCTCGGTAAATTGTCATCATCCCAGTCATGGATGTAGCCATCTCTTTTTATCAACTGCGTCACTTTGGTTTCAGAGTCCCATTGAATGTTAAATGCCATTTTAGAGTTGCTCAGAAGATACGCAATATCTGTGAGTTTTAAATACGTCGCACCTTCTATCACATACGAATCTACCTGAGTAAGTAAATCGTCTACAATCACAGCTGATTTTCCAACTTTAACGGCAACATAATCCTCACTTGCATAATTCGCTGTAGATAACAATGGCACTATAATAAGGGTCAATACAACTACATAAAAAATACATCTCAACCGTCTCAACATGAGTTAGGCCTCCTCAATGACTTAATTTGAACGACTTAATTTGAACTTTTTACCAAATCAAAAAGTTTTCCCATCAAAATAATGGCTTCTTCACGAGTCACTGCATTTTTAGGGTTATACCTTCCATCCGAGTACCCTTTAATCAAACCGAGATTCGCCGTAATACTAACAGCTTCTTGTGCCCAGCTTGAAATGGCTGTTTTATCTGTAAATGAGAGCGTGTTTTCCTTTGAATATTCGACATGATGTACATTTAATGCATTTACAATAATCGTTGCAAGTTGTTCTCTTGTCACTGTATATCCAGCGCCAAAATCGGTTGCTGTAACCCCTTTCATATATCCAGCATTATAAGCCATAAACTCAGTTACATTTCCACCATCTTTAATAGGAGAACCTACATGCTCGGGATAATAGTCATTCACTTGAAGGTAAATCTCTACAAGCACAGATGCAAGTTCACCTCTCGTAAGAGCTTTCTGATAATTTTCTTGAATATTAATCGGAATGATATTCTTTTTAATACTTTGAATTACAGATGCCTGCGCCCATTTTGAAGTACCCTTTTCCGGATTTTCTTTTGAAAGATTATAGGGTACGGATATATCGATTTTTTTTGGTTCTTTAAATATAAACTTGTGTCTTAACGTTTCATATACATTCGTTCCTAATTCCACTTTTTCTTTGGTGTATGTTTCAGGATTGAAACTTGTTGTATGAAGTTCTTCATACTCTTTATAATGACTATTTTTCTTTAGATCCTCATCCCCAACTAAGAAAAATGCGCGTTTCGGTGCAGTTCCGTTTTCTTTTCTTAATTTCAGTTCATCTCCCGGTGAATAAAAATACTCTTTTCCATTAATGGTCACCACTAACGATAAACATGAGTAGTCCCATCTCACAATATTGCAAAGCCTATTTTCAATCCCAAAATCAGTCAATAATTTGGATGTCATCAGATTAATATCGTCCATATTTCCCGATTTATTCATGATCAAATGAGAAAATCCAACCCTATCGTATTCAGCATATTGATAGTTTTCCACCATATAATCATATACAAGTTCAAGTATTTCCAGTTTGTCTTGAGTTATTTTATAAAAGTCATTTGCTACTTTTAGGGTTTCTTTCTTAAAATCATCGAGACCAGTTTTATCGTAAGGTTCAGTGACATACCGCGTGTTATGAGCAAACAGTATATGGCTATTTCCAAAACCATTCATGACATCATCGCCATATATTAAATTATAGTAAATGCCTGCACGATCTAAAACATGTTCCTCTATGGCAATTACCTGTTGCTCAGAATACTTAACTGTATTGATAATCGTGAGGCCTTTCGTTCTTAATGCTGCAAATAGAAACTCTTCGATTTCTTTTTCTGACGCAAAATAATCAATGTTATAAGTAAAGTTTAACTGTTCAAAACTCTCAAGGGGGAGTCTCAACAAATAGCTATTATCTGCAAATGAATGGATGCTCGATTCACAAATAATGACCAAAGCTAACAGCCACATGCTGATCACTTTCAATAACTTTTTACGACTCTTTTCACTCAACATAACGCCTCCTGACATACAAAGCTTCACTTTTTACTCCGTCAATCCTACCAACTTCATTTCGTAGACATCTTGATAAGCATCTCGCTGAATCACAGTTTTTACCACGCCATACCCTCGCACGATCCAGTCTGTTCTAATCTCTGGAAATTCATAACTCACTATACCTGCGTGAAATTTTACCGTGTCCACTGTTTCAACGATCATAGCAGTATACTGAGTTTGATTGATTTTTACGTCTTGCGTTTTAATAAATTTAGCTGTGGATTGAATAGACACTTTTGAAATTTTATCCACTTTTGACTCAAGTGAGGTTGGTATGCCTAAATTTTTAAGAGAATATTCATACTTAGAGGTCCAAGACTCTCCTAATTTAGCCTTCTTGATGATTGTGTTTGTTCCTGCGATATTGACGATATTACCCCCATCATAAATCCCTGTTCGTATCAAGGCGTCATCCTTAATCACGTAGGTTTCTGCTGGTCGTTCATTATCTTTTAATGTGTAGCTTGTCCCCTTACTATCCATCATTGACCACGAGTAATAAATTTTGTGTTTCGTTTCATTGCTTCCAGTTTGTTTAATTGTTAACACATAATTATTGGGTTCATTTGATATATAATCTTTAGGCGTTAAAACGATCGACGCTTCAATGATTTTATTGGGATCATGTTTTCCAATAAAGACACTTCTGCTCTTTCCATCCCATGCAATGTTTTTTCCAAAAATAGTAGCGACTGATTTCACAGGTAAATAAGTGGTTCCATTGTAACTAAATACCTCCACAGGTTTTCCATTCCCATCGGTTGGGAATATCTCCGTATCATCAACAAACAAACGAATACCTGATGAAATGGTGATTTTCTTTTCAAATGAATCCGCAATGGATGGATCTATTGCGCTAAATACAATCGCCATGATTAACATCCCAATAAAAATATGCTTCATATCTCGTTTTTTCATACTTCCCTCCACCTTTATGGTTTATAAACCGCCTGCTTCAAATCACGGCTCAATGTGTCCTTAGACAAATTGACATACCACATCTTAAATTTGTCACTAAGCATTTTATCCTTATATTATTTCTTATTCGTAATAATTTCAATGGTAATTGTCTATTTGGTCGTAATCTTTGTCTATTCCGTCTCTACAGCAGATCAATTTCTACTACTAAAAAGTCTATAAAATTACCATTGGAACTATTTTTTTGATACTATTAAATAGTCCGTTAAGTGAATGGGGATTAAATGAGACACTTCAGTCTATTTGAAATTATAGAATGCTCTAGATTTGCTTTGATATTCTAACCCATTAGAATTTTTTTAATATATATGCAATAAAACGCTATTTCATTCGTCTATAGAGTATAAGCGGAGGTGAACCTAACATGAGTCAAGATGACATACATCATCTATATGAGTTTTTCATAAAAGAAGGGCAGAAATTGCAAAACTACCTTTTAAAAAAATCTAAGCGCATCAATGAGATGGATGCACAAGATATCGTCGACGAGGTCATGTTACAGCTTCTTTCCGCAATCGGTATGCGAGGACCTGTCCAGAACTTACCTGCTTATGTCTATCGAGCCCTTCAAAATAAAATGCTAGATACTTTCCGCCAAAGCGAGCGCACGACTTCACTTTCGTCTACACTGAATAATGAAGCCGGACTCACCATTCTTGATCAGTTAAGAGATCCTCAAGATGTCTCTTCAAAAGTTGAGAATAAAGAGCTCGCTAAACGGCTCACCGAGGCAATTGAAAAACTCGAACCGAAGCAACGTGCCATATTTATCGCAACGGAGTTTGATGGAAAATCATTTAAAGAACTTTCAGAGCTGTGGAATGAACCCATCGGAACACTTTTATCCCGAAAATCACGCGCCATGAAAGCGTTACAAACACACATTCAAGACCTAGATCCACGAAAGTAAATTTATTCATTGATTCATTTGAAAGGAGATTCATTATGACTACAATTAGAAAAACATTTACCGCTTTACCAAAATGGACACAAATTCTGTTTTTCGCGCTACTTTCCATAGCAGGAATTGTCTTTTTCGGCTTTATCTTCGGCTACATCATCATGTGGCTCTGGAATCAACTCATGCCCGAGATCTTTAAACTCCCGACCATTTCGTATTGGCAAGGTATCGGACTCTTTATCCTCGCTCGCATACTACTCGGCTCATTTGGCTCCAACAACTCACACAAATCCGAAGTAAGATCCAACAAAAAAACCACCACAGCTTCATGCGACCCCGACTGGGAACACTATAATGCTTGGTGGGAAAATGAAGGCAAAGCTGCCTTTGAACTGTATACGAACTCGAAAGAATAGTTAATTGATGGACCTAATCCCCGCATGGAATGTGGGGATTTTTTTTGTATCTAAACAATTTTCACAAGTTGATTTATGAGCAATATCAATCTAATTTGTTGAATTCTATGTAAATAGGATACTTTCAATGTCTTCTTCTGATTCAATATATAAAGCTCCAATATATTCGTCATTTTTTACATAAACGTTTTTACCCATATAAGTGAACACTCCATATAAGCTTCCATCAACATCATTAAGTGTTTCAACAAATTTCATTCCGTCAATTCCTTTTAGTTTAATTATGCTCTTATCATATAATTTCTTATCTGTTACGGTACAAATATTGTAAGTAAACATCTTTATCACCTCCAATTGATCATTACGGGATTATGATCAAATCCACATCTAATTTGAGCATAAATTCAATCACTGATGCAATGTAACTACTTATCAAATCTCATCAAATTCATGGAGTTGTAGAAACTGTTCATGGTTGGGTAAATTACTGATAATCGGTAAAACACTCAATGATCAAACACTCGAATTCAATACATCTAATGTTACGGTTCAACAGGGTACCGAGTACCCGATGCGAGAAGATTTTAAATTTCAATACATCTAATGTTACGGTTCAACCAATAGAGGCTGCGGTAAAACGTTTGGGTGTAAATAATTTCAATACATTTAATGTTACGGTTCAACGACATTTAAAAAAGAAGATGCATGCTACTTTAACACATTTCAATACATTTAATGTTACGGTTCAACAGTGATTAGTGTCTTGCCTTTTGCGTCTTTTCTATCATTTCAATACATTTAATGTTACGGTTCAACGTAGGTCTTCTAGATAAAACATATCAAGTTAAAATATTTCAATACATTTAATGTTACGGTTCAACAATTGGTAATATCACTGGTATATATGGTGGGTACGCATTTCAATACATTTAATGTTACGGTTCAACGACCTTATATGAAATGGTTAATCGAGTCAATATTTAATTTCAATACATCTAATGTTACAGTTCAACAGGGGGCATGTAATGGGCTGTATGACGTTTATTAAATTTCAATACATCTAATGTTACGGTTCAACGAAAGAAGGTCTTTCTATACCGTCCGTTTCATCTGCATTTCAATACATCTAATGTTACGGTTCAACAACAAAGGTTTAAACGCATATATTTATCCTAGCTAATTTCAATACATCTAATGTTACGGTTCAACGGTGACATTTGCGAAACAATTTGCGCTGGATCAACTATTTCAATACATCTAATGTTACGGTTCAACTTTCTTGATACACAACAATCGCTTTCACATTTCCGTATTTCAATACATCTAATGTTACGGTTCAACATAAGACTTTCCACAATGAGGACATCTAATATAATTTCAATACATCTAATGTTACGGTTCAACGGCGTTTTAGCAACGGGCGCAACAACCGTAAACGCTAATTTCAATACATCTAATGTTACGGTTCAACGATGAGCGCAAGTTTAAGATACTCGCGCGGTACAAATTTCAATACATCTAATGTTACGGTTCAACGCAAAACTGATGGTGGCGGAAAGTGGATGATTCAGATATTTCAATACATCTAATGTTACGGTTCAACGTGTAACAAGCCAGAAAACACATTCAGCAAAATGCATTTCAATACATCTAATGTTACGGTTCAACAACCAGTTGTAGTTTGCCGATGGCTCGACTAGAAATATTTCAATACATCTAATGTTACGGTTCAACGTTGTCACACCGTAGATTAAGTTTGCCCCGAATGATATTTCAATACATCTAATGTTACGGTTCAACATAATAAAGCGACCACATTCTTCTCCTCGGATTATATTTCAATACATCTAATGTTACGGTTCAACGAAGTTATACTCCCACGCTTTGCCATCGTTACATGATTTCAATACATCTAATGTTACGGTTCAACCCATACTCGACGCATTGAGTCATGCAGATTAAGGGGATTTCAATACATCTAATGTTACGGTTCAACTTCGGAAACAACGCAACAAAAAGGAGTGATGAAGATATTTCAATACATCTAATGTTACGATTCAACACGAACAAGAAGTTGTATATGCGTTCCTAGATTTCAAATTTCAATACATCTAATGTTACGGTTCAACAGCATTACAAAATCAAATTGCGCAGCAAGACCGCCAATTTCAATACATCTAATGTTACGGTTCAACTGTTTTTACTGCTTCGCGTCTCTCTCGCTCAAGCCCATTTCAATACATCTAATGTTACGGTTCAACCGGAGGAATGGCGAGAGTTATCTCGAAACCAACACTATTTCAATACATCTAATGTTACGGTTCAACACAGGTGTTTCAGTCCCATTTACTTTTAAAATGGTTATTTCAATACATCTAATGTTACGGTTCAACCCAATTGGACCCGCTAAACTTCCTATTGCAGCTCCTATTTCAATACATCTAATGTTACGGTTCAACTGAAGGGCTGCTCATTAGAAGATACCGCCAAAAGGATTTCAATACATCTAATGTTACGGTTCAACGACAACTAGGCGCATCACAGTTACAACAAGCACAAAATTTCAATACATCTAATGTTACGGTTCAACTACCGAAAAATACACATTTCTATCTTGGTACAATTCGCTATCTATATGATTTTTAAACAGTTTCAGTAATTTTGAAAAGTGATTTTGAATAAACTGGAAATTGCATCACAAATAATATCTAAACGGTTGCTAATGCATTGTTTTCAGCTTTATAGAATAAAGTAACACTTTTATACAAACAGGTCTGTTTCTAGAAAGTTAATCAGCTTTCCAAGTGACTCTTCTTCAAAATAGTGGTTACTAAGTAATTTAATGATGACAACATGATCTACGTCTTTATGGATTACTTTTTTGAGCTCATTTTTCAAACATATGATTTGCGATGGTGATATTTTTCCTCTAAAGACAGAAAGCTGATAATGAGTCAGATATTTTTTGCAAATTTTAAATACCTTTTGACATCTCTTTTGATCCACATCATACATGACAAATACATAATTGTAATTATATCCTTTTCCCATCACATACCTGCTTTATCTCGAAACGTAACAAATTCAACATCCTCTAAAAGATATTTTGTAAGCTTATAACCTTCATATTTTATTGCAGCTTCATAACTAACTGCACGTCCCAACTTTGCATGTTCGAACGTTGAATTTAGCTTTCGCTCTAACTCAATAATGTATTTCTTTCTGCCCGCTTCATTTAAGTGGCAATAATTTAGTGATTTATCAAAATGCTCACTGATATGAATCATTTTTTTATTAATCATATTGATTATTACAGGAAAAACAATAATTAGCTTAAATACTTCCGAAATATCTAGTGATAATGAAAATCGACCTTCACTTGGTTCATGTAAAAAACTGATGCATTGATCTAAATGCGTATGATAAAGTTGACTCACAGTTTTAGAATATAGCCAACTATTTCCAAATGAAATCATCGCATTCAACGGATTATCTGGTGGTCGTTTAACTCTTTTATCAGAAATAAAAGCTTTGTCAATAATTACATTTATGGATTGATAAAAATACTGCCAAATTTCACCTTCAGCTGCCAACAAACGCTTGCTATCAACGATTTGATTAATGTTGTCAATACTTTCTAATTTATCGATTATTTCATCTAAAATAATCGGATCTCTATACTTCTTGCTTTTTAATAAATCAATTGTGTTTAGTCGTATTCCCTCTACAAAAGTATTCGCAATTTTCATACGATTTTGCTGATAACAAACCGCTTGTTCAACTCTGAGTTTGCCACTTAAATACTTATCCCTCGGATAAAAACTCCCACTATAGTGTCCATAGTAATTAAAAAAATGTACCACTATACCATGATGCGATAAAAAATCTAATAATTTAGTATTCACATTAACCTCATTCATCAAGTAAAGATCTTTAATACCTTCAATTGGCAAATGTGTCAGTCCTTCATTCGACCTAAAAGTAAGAGAATTATCTTTTCGACTCAATGTTCCCACCGAAAAAATATATCGTGTTGTTCCAGACATATCTAAAACCTCCTAAATAAAACAGTAGGAATAATATGCACATTTTTTACATATTAATTTTGACACAGCAATTGGTGGTCTCTTTAATGTGATTAAATTGTTTATTTTTTCTTGAATCAATAAGATTTCAAGTTCAATTTCCGATGTCAATTCAAGTTCAAGCGTTTTAGGTGACTTATTACATTTTTCATAACAAATTAGCTTTCCTTTTTTTTCAATGCCTTTTTGTTTTAGAATATACAAATAAAAATAAACTTGCCATTTTGCTGCGATTAGATCACTATTTGACTTTTTGTATTCAATGAGATAATCTCCTTGAATTTTATCAATCTTAACATTCTCAACACTTATTTCAGTTTTATCACCCATCAACTTAGTTTCATGCATTGCCTTTCCTATTTTCACGAGCTCACTATTGTCTTCAAGATTCAGACGATTACCCGCTAAATAGCATTGCCTTTGACAATGAAAGTAATAATTTACCAACGTACCCGTAACTTTTATAAGATCATCTCCTCTGGTGAAAAAATGCCCTTTCCATTTTCGTCATTATAGGCTTTTCGATTAAACTTACCCTCTTCTATGAATTTGCCATGCCCAAGTAGAAACACCTGTTTATTAATGTCTTCTTTGTAACTCAATGGAAGATACTTAACACTATAAGTGAAATATGAAAATAATTTTTTATGTCTCGATAATAAAATTTGTTTGCGAGGGTATGAGATTTCCTTATCTTTTAGTAGTGCGTCATATTTAGTCCAAACCTCATGTCCTTCAATAATGACGCCATCAACTTCGATCGTTTGCGGAATAAAAATAGTTATGTTTTCCTGATCAATTAGCCTCAAATGCTTATGAATTTCAATATAATTCAAATCTGATAATAATTTAAAGTAATTATGGATATTATTGGTGGTAAACCGTTGCTTTTCATGTGCCAATATCTCTAGGACTGAATCAAAATACTTCTGATAATCTTTCTCACAAAACCACTTTCTAGCTTCAGTTTGTCTTAGTGTGAAGTTAATCCTTACATCATTTTTATAAATCAAAGCTTCATTAAATAAGTCAAAGAAATATATTGGTGCTTCGCTCAATCGACACGAACGGTTAATTCGACCAGCAAACTGCTCCTCACTATCAATAATCGAAATATCTTTGTATCCGATGTTCATATCAATATCTACACCGGCTTCTATAACTTGAGTTGCAATAACGACTACTTTATTTAGACAAAAGTTGCCTTCTGAATCTTGATTTTTTAACCGACTAATTAATTTTTCCCTATAATAGACTGGATCATCACCCGTGAGTTCGAGAATCTCATAATCTTCTTTTGTATTTCTTGATTTAAGTAAATTATAAAAACTTCGAGCAGAGACTTTATCAATAAATTCTATTAAAATTCGCTCTTCGTTATATTCAATTTTGGAGCAAATCTCATCACATAGAATATCAAGTGTTATTGGATCATGCTTCAACAACTCAAATTTGGGAACTGTACGGTATTTAAACAATGGATGTTCAAAATATTCTTTAGGATTACAAATTAACTGGACGCCTTCATGTGAAGTCAATTTAGAAATTTTAGGTAATGTTGCTGACATAATAATAAATTTGATATTATACAGCATGCCTGCCATATGGATAACTTCTATAAGTTCTTGCCAGATCATGTTTTTATAACTTTGAACTTCATCTATTACAACGACGCTATTTCTTAAATGTGAAAGCATCAAATGTGATTCTCTAGAAACACCCACAAGTGCACTGAAAAAATGAACATGACTCGTTACAATCAATGGATAATGCAACATAATTCGATCAAGATATGATTTGTTATAATCCTCAGTTTCATCCACTTTTATCGCCTCAAGACTGTTGATTACTGCTAAACTCGATTCTTCAAAGAGTGATGATAATGTAATCGCGGTTTGCTCTACTAAAGTATTAAATGGAAAAACATAAAAAATGCGTTTGATTTCTTTACACTGTTCAATAGCTTTAACTGCTAAATTTATTGAAGTTAACGTTTTACCGCAACCAGTTGGTGCTTCTAAATAAAATACTGTTTCCGTATTATTTTTCAAAAAATTTATTTCTGCCTCTAAAAATAATTTGCTTCGCAAATTGTTAATTGGTGCGCCTTGATTTTCTACTTGAGTATGTGAGGCCCTAATTTTTTGAATCATTGAATTTGAATAATATTTGTTTGTAAAAACTGCTAAATTTTCTATTTCACCAAAATTATTTACTTCACTTTGACTCATGTATTCTCCAGTTGCGTAAAAATCACAAGTCACAATAAATGAAAATAACGTCTTGCATAAAAACCAGAAACTTAAAGCCGTATTTGGTGAACTACTATCCTTATTTCTTAGCGTTTTGTTAATTAAATACAGTATTTGTTTTTTATCTTGAATTAAGAGTTCTACCTCTAAATATTCATTGATAATTGTTGGCTCATTTTCAACTTTTTCTAAAGCTGTTCTTATTGCATCTTCAAAACATTCTAAATTATTCAAATAGCCATGATGCCTTGATATAACGTATGCAAAATTTAGCCATATTTTCAAAAGAACTTGCTGTTCCATCTTTGTATAATTTTTAGTAATAACCTTTTCCTTAAAAATATGAAGATAAATAAGTGCAGAGTATATACTATGAAAACTATCTTCAGTGGCTTCATTTCCAAAATAGGTGTTTTTCATTTTTTCAATTTGAAAATTTCTGTTTATCTTTCCTATATCATGTAGCAAAATTGCACTTTCAAATAAATTTTTAACTTCGTCATAAACTGATGAATTTTCAATTCCACAGTTTTGTAAGTAGTTGGTTATAACAGCTAATTGATCTGTCATATCTTTAGTTGTTTTGGTTAGTTTATTATAGTACACAAATGTTAAATTGGTGTGTTCTGCTAAAGTCTCCTTATGCTTATCTCTTACATGTGCAAAATAAGGATATGTATTCTTTAAATAACGATTGATCATGTTTATGTATCTCCTTTTATAAAAATAAGGTCATGTAAAGGTCACATGACCTTATCTTTCCCTACATAAAACAAATAATATCTGTACCGTGACTATAAAGGGGGTTCACTGTTTCTAAAATCATGCGGTTGCTGAGTCCTAATTTTTTAAACTCATACATGCCGTGCATATTAATACCAACAGGCATTTCATCTTTAAAAGTATACGCATTTGAATAATCTAAAGTATCATCATCCAGTTTAACAGATTCGCACGGGTATAAACTTGAAATATACTCAGGTTTTTCCACATGCTCAAGGTCGACAATCAATGCATTTTCAATGGTTGCAAAATGGTCATTTTTTCCTAAATAGGGTGTATAAATCGACTCGCCACTTAGTAAATTGTTCGTGAGGTTTTCTAAAATTTGTGCTTCTATAGGCGACTCTAAATTCAAAAAAATCCTCCATCGCACGTCTTCTAACCACTGCTCTCGTACAATCAAATTATTACCTTGTTCATCACTTGCATAGCCTACAGAATTATTGAATACTTGTATCTTTTTGCTAAAAATACCTTGTTGGGCGTATATTGGTATAATGGCAATCTCTAGTGATTTCAGCTTATCATAAAATTCTGGATAAGTTGCTTTTCCTTGATTATTATAACCACCCAGACCAATTACTGCACCTAAAAGCCCTAAAAGTGCCATTTTATTGAATATTCCTATTCGGTGGAGCCTCAGTTCCGGTGTGGCGTGAGCCACTTGTCCGGAACCATTGAGCCACCAGCGAGTTTTTAGTTATTCGCTTAATCGTTTATCTAGACCATAGACTTCTCGCATGGATAAATCTTTTGTAGGATCTACACTTTCGATGTTTATCTTGTATGAATCATGTACGATGCGATCTAGTATTGCATCTGCTAAAGGTGAATCATCTCCACCAAGTTGATCATACCAACCTTCGTGTCGGTATTGTGAACAGAAGATTGTAGATGAGTGTTTTCTTCTTCTGTGCAAAAGTTCAAATATGTCTTTTGCTTCCGTAGCTGTAGGTTTTAATAGCAACCATTCATCAATAATCAGCAGCAAAGGATTAGAATATTTTGCCATTACTTTTTTATAGGTACCTTCGTTTCTTGAATGTTCAAGATCAAGAAGTAAGTCAGGAAGTCGCACATATTGTGTTTTAAACTTATGTTTACAGGCTTCCATGCCAAAAGCATTAGCAAGATATGTTTTGCCACTTCCAGTCGCACCTGTTATAAATATATTTCTAAATTCAGCTATATACTCACAAGTTGCAAGACGTTTAATCAAGTCTTTGTTGATTTTTCGACCTGAGGAATAATTAATATCTACGATACTTGCGCCGGGTTGTTCAAACTCTGCATTTTTTATCAAACGATACAGTCGATTATTTTTCCTTCTTGTGTACTCAATATCAACCATCATTCCAATACGATCTTCAAAATCAATATCTTTCATTTGAGGATCGGTAATTTGTTGACGATAAGCATCTGCCATTGCGGTTAATCGCATTTCTATAAGTTTATCAATAGTCGAATTATTTATCATTATTTTTACCTCCATAGTAGTTAGATCCGCGTGTTACACCGAATTTGTTCTTTACGATCTGCTCAGGTATAGGCTTTGGCTTATCAAGTATCCTAGCGGCAAGAATATTTTTGATACTCTTGTAACTTGGACTCGAAGTATAACTCAAAGCTTTTTCACAAGCTGCTTCAAGGCTTTCTTCAGAATGTCTCTCGGCTAGCCTGAGTAATCCCATGCAGCTTTTATAGGTTTGTTGCTCCACGCGACTGGAGGCAAGAATAGCGCTGATAACTTTATGTGTATGTGTGCCAATTTGTTCGGCCCATTTTCTAAAGCGATCGCCATTCCATTCAAGATACTTTTGATGATCTAGAGGCATATGCTCCAAGATGGTACTGTATTGACCCTTGCGTCCATAAAGTCGCTTGTGGGAGGCAATACGGTTATGATTGTAAAAGATTTCGATGACTCTATCTGTTACCCGCACATCTACTTTACGTTTGATATACTCATACGGAACGGAATATAGCATTCCATCCAAAGATATGTGATAATTAAACTGAACGGTGGCTTGTTTCCAGTCTGCCAGTTCGTAAGAGGTAGTGGGTAGTGGGCTTAGGAAAGGCAACTCTTCGTAGTGGAAGAGACTCCACCTGCTGCCTTCTTTCTTTTGGAAATCCTTTGAGTTAAAAATCTCAAGTTTTTCTTTAATCGCAGCATTGAGTTCCACTAAAGTGAAGAACTGTTCATTTCTTAAAGCAGCTGTAATCCAAGTAGAAATGTTACCAACGGTACCCTCGACATTTGCTTTGTCTTTCGGTTTTCTAACCCTTGCTGGAATGATTGCAGTACCATAATGTTCAGCCATTTCATGATACGTGGCATTGAGTTTTGGCGTGTACCAATCTTTGGTGTGAACTACCGCTGTTTTGCAATTATCTGGAACTAGAATCTTAGTAACACCACCAAAGTAGTTGTACATATGAACATGGGCCGTTATCCAAGCACGTTGCTTTTCATTGATGAAGGCTTCAACATACGCGTATTGACTATAAGTCATGACACTAACAAAAAGATATGCATCTATGACTTCGCCGGTATCGGGATCAATTATTTTGGCTGGATCACCAGCCCAATCTACCTCGACTTGTTCTCCAGGTTTTCGACTAATATGCATAGTTGCACGACGCTTTTGTTCATCCTCTTGAAGGTAACGACAAAACTGAGAGTACATGAGTGGTGTTTCACCGCTAAGTCTGCATTCTTCCATGTACTCAGCCCAAAGCAACTTCTTGCTTACACCGTTTTTAAGCAGTTCGCCTCGGATGTACGCATAGTTGGGTTGGCGCTTGCCATGAGGCTCTTTCTGAGCAGGGAAAAGTAATGTTTGCCACTCATGGTTGGTTCTTGTGTTACTCTTTGTCCACTGGACACCTAATTCGGTCGCTTTTTTAACTATTTTTGCGACTGTGTTGCGCGAACAAGAACAGCTGAGCGCAATATTTCGCTCACTAAACCCAAGACTTTTAAGTCTCAGAATTTCATTATAATCGGTCATTAAATGACCTCCTTTACATGTATTTACATCTTTTGGATGTATGATTACAGTATAAAGGTTTTATTTCAAATGGCTCACACAACGGAATGGTGGCTCAATCTAAAACGGAATGATGGCTCAATTATATCGGACAGGTGGATCAATTTAGTGCGGATTATTCAATTTTATGAATATGGCCATACGTAAAATACGCATAGGTATTAACATCTGGTCTTTTAAAATGTGCTGTCTTCCCTGAAAGTTCAAAACATAGTGTTTTCATACTTAAACTTCTTTCTCAGTGATAATGTGATATTTTCGATAATTTTGGTTTGTACTGTCATCAACAATTTGAATTAATGCTGGGTTATAATAAACTTCTATCGCTTCAATCTCTTCAACCTCTGATAAAAATGCCATTAACTTAGTAACATTAAGAAAATTTGTATCATTATCTTTTTCAAATGTCACATAAGGAGTAAGTATAGGAAGTGATTTGTTAGATGCCTCATTAAGTTCAACAAAGATTGCGTATTCGTTGTCACATCCAAATTTACTATTCGTTGCAAATGCGGTTGCACAAATTCTTGATGCTTCTTTGAATTTTTTATAAGCATCATTAGTATAGCCTTCGAAACCATCAATAATCTCAACATAATTTCTATAATTATTAGGATTCACTGTAAATGGATAGCAATAGTGCGCTTCATCTGATGTTATTTTTGTTCCTAGTGAAGAGTTCCCTGCATCTTCATTTTTTGAATTTCTAAATGGTGATAAAATGTCTTGAACCTCTACCCTTGTGTCATCATAAAGATTAAAACCTTGCCCAATTTGGACTGCTCCAGTAATTGAAAAATTTGATTTTTCTTCTGCAAATGTCGCCCCAAAATTTAGAACATCCAGACAAGAAAAAAGATTTTTTAATACCACATTATTATCTTTTGATACTTTTTCATTAAATATATATTCATAACGCTCTGATAAAGACCTTGGAGAAACATTCCCTTTTAACTCCTTAAATGATTTAATGTAAAGTACTTTTTCACCTTCAGAATCCCATTTTACTTTCATTGGATACTTAAGTGCTTTATCACTACCAAAAATTTCTCCTTTTGATGTTGATTTAGGTCTACCAGTAAAATCGGCATTCCAATTTGACATAATACTTGAAACCCTAATCAATCCATATACTCGTCTATTCATTTTCTAGTACCTCCCTTTTTTCGTATAGTAAATTATTTGATAGATATCCTGATAAAAAAGCGTCATCAACTTTTGAATCTTTTTTGTCATATGCAAGTAAAGCCGCATATAGACGGTTAAATTTTTTAAAATTCATCCCAATATCATGCGCATATCGCTTAAACCAATATGTTAATTCCTCGTTTAATTGAGCCACTGTTTTTCGGTTTAAAAATGATTCAATAACATCATGATTTTTTTTACTTGCTCCTGATCTTGATAGCAAATAGTAAGCAAGTTGCCCAGCAGCAAACGAATATACTTCTGAATTTTCTAAGTACTGCTCTTCTTCACCCTCTATTAGAGTTTTAACTTGTTCCCTATACATTTGAATTGTATTCACTTGTTCCTCCCCTTTACAGAATTTTTTAATAGAATAATATACATTAAAGGCATCTACACCTTTATCTTTTTTGAGTGCTTCTATTACTAAAAAAAATCCATATTTCTCTATAAATACATTCAAATTATGCTCAATCCCTTTATAAAAATAGTCAAAAAGCAAATTTCTTGATTGTAATAGTAATTCAATTTGAATTTTAGTTATAAACTTGCTCGGTTTGATTTCTTTACCTTCAACAAAATAATTTCGCGTCAGTTGTCCTAGAAAAAGAAATTTATCAACTGCTGTTTCTAGGTTACTTTTATTGCCGAAAAGTAATTGTTCATATGACTTAATTTTAACAATGCCTGTTTCAATATCTTTTCTTACAACTGCTAAATGATTTTCTGTTTTATAATCGGATCGCACGTCATAAACTGGAATAATATCATAATCTTTAATGACTACACTGCCATTATCTTGTTCTAAGTAAATTAAGTTTTGACTCTCCATGCTGTTTTGAAGATTAGAATTTAACTGCCCTTGCAACATTTCTCCCATAATCTGAAATCGTGTGCCATATCCATGATTTTTTAGATACAAACTGTATTTATATCCTAATAGAGCATCTTCTAATGAAACCATATATGGCGTATTTCGCTTCATCGTTTTATGTTCTAAGTAGGGTTTTTTAGTATTTAATCCCATGTTGAAGTTTGATAAACCATAGATATGACCGTCAACATCAATATTGTACACATCACTATTAAAAATTTTGTGATACAGGTAGCGGTTACTTTCTCTTTGATACAGCTCATATTCAAAATCAAAGAATACTTTAACATAAAAAGTGAATTTTTCATTATACTCTAAAACTTCTGATTCTATTAATTCATAATTTTGACATATGAAATCACGACAATAGATATATGCTGTTTCATTGAAATCACCAACCAACATCTTTTGTACGCTTTCGTTATTTAATTTCTCACCAATCAGACTTTGAAAATAACTTGCACTTAAACTTATAACTTGGTCTCTTGCTAGTGTTTTATCTGTGCCTATTAAAGTGTCTTTCTTAACAAACCAGGTTAAATAGTTATTACTGTGAATAAGTTTTCTAGGTTCTGTTTGAATTGCTTTATTTGACTCAAGGTATTTAGATATAAAATCTCTTCTTTGAAACCATTTATAAGCTTCATCAATCGGTATTTCATCTTTACTTTTTTCAATTATGTGTGATGTTAGCGTACCATCTGGTTTAATACAAATATACAAACCCGCATCCAGTTTATGTTGATCGCTGATGAAATCATCTCCATACTGTTCATAAGATAATTTAAAGCCTTCTAATAAATTTGCAAGCACTTATTTCACCTCCTCTCAAATATCTAAATACAGAATCCACTTCCTAAACTAGCTGATTTTTCAAGTATCGAGGTCGTATACGCTAAATACGCCATTTTTAACGAAGTTTCATCTGTTCCAAATCCAATCAAAAATTTATTACCTACCATTTGGCCTTTTTTATATCTTAAAGCAATTGGTTTTGTATTTTTAACCTGAACATAATTAATGAATCCATGCTCTATTTTCGGTATGTCTCCATAGTAAACTTTAAATTTTGTCACTAAATTTTTCTCAATTTTTTCTTCAATTACATCTAGCCCTAATTCTCTAGTCCAATAACGTTTACCAAGTGTACATACTGTCGGTGTCGACGTATACAATTCAGTTTTAAAATTAAATACTTTTTGTTTTCGTTGCGAAGCTACGATTAAAAAATCTTCATTTACAAAATCACTTAATACACGAGCAAACTCAAATGCCGTTTCTTTTACAGGTGTTCTTAGTTTAAAATAGTATACTCGATTCTCTAGAAACATTTTGTTTTCAGCTCTCGGATAAAGATAATCAAAACAGAAGAGTTTTACTTCTTTTGATGCATGAAGTTCTGAAAGATAACCTGATTTATGCATGACACACTTAATCAACTCACCTTGCTTTTCCCCTACCTGATTCAATGCAATATCCCTCTTTAATAAAACAGTTACTACAATTTCATCGTATTCCACCTTTTACCTCCTATTCTAAATCATCCTCTGTGATTTAAGTTTATCTTGCATTAGTTACAAAAAACGGGTTTAAGTAAAATTCTTATTATAAATTTTTTTCACTGTTTCTAAATAGTGTTTTTTCAAATTTGACGGTTCAATGATTTCAACACAATCTTTTAAACTCAACAACCAAGTAATGGTTTCATCATCATCAGAAATAATCCCCTCAAACAGCACTGTCCTCTCATCTATTCGAGTGATATTTTGATGATCAACCCATTGTTTTTCGCTTATAATGACATCAAATGGCGAACTTATTTTCAGTTTTACATTTAATTGTGTTCCAATATGAATGCCCAAAGTTGATGCCATAATCTGCGACAAGTCATACGTTTTATTTTCTTCATAAATACTTTCAGTATATTTTACATCTTCAATTCTACTCAGTTTGAAAATTCTTACTTCTCCTCTGAGGTGGCAATGAGCTACTAAATAAGTACTTCCTTTAAAACCAACAATTTCATACGGATCAACCATACGATCTTTCACATTTTTATAGACATCACTATATAAAATTTGAATCTTTCGTTTTTCGTTTATAGCCTTATTAAGTTTTGTTTCTTTTTTTCGGTCTTCAATCGTATGTACATTTTGTCCGTGTGCTGATTTGAAATAATCATTTGGCAGCGGCTTTTTTTCTTGCGTCTGCTTATTATATATATTTTGAATCTTATCACACAATTCATTAAGCTCTAAAGATATTTCCGGTCTCGTTTTTTCAATAACTTCCTTTGCAATGCGTAGCGCATTGAGTTCACTATCATCTATTTTAATTTTCGTGTCATAATTTGTTAATGTGTATCCCCCATATTTCCCGGTCTCAGAGTGTATGTAATAATGATGATCTGCATTTATGTCATTAATATAGCTCGTAATTGTTTTTTTATCCACATTTAAGTAATTTGCCAATTCTTCACGCGATGCTTGTTGTCTATTTTGAAGATAATCAAGCAATTTTTGAATTTTAGATGCCTTAGACATAGTATATACCTCTTCAATAAAATGATTTTTTTATTATAGTCATCTAATAATTATATTTTACCAGTTCTAATTACAGTATACCCTTTAAGATTCAAAAAGAATAGTTCTAATTATTATGATATAAATTATAATCAGAAGCTGAACTTCAAGTACTTTGTTTGTAATTATTGTAAACATCACATTAATTTCATAAAAGCCATTCACGTTCCTCCTATTTTGTTTTTTTATATAGAAAAAGCACCTGTTGAATGGAACCTTCAATCAAGTGCTTAACTATCTTTATTTACTTTTCCGATCTATTGCCTTCTTCCAGTAGAAGAATCCTTCTGGGGTAATCTTTTTAATGGTTGTAAAATACTTTGTAAATCCATCTATATCGATTTTATCTTTACTCAAATCGATTGAGGCATCAAACTTTTCGATGGCAACATCTTTATGCGTCAAAAGTACAGAGCAATACGCCGCTTTTGATGCACATAATAATGCATCTTCAATAATAAAATTTTTAGAAAAAATATGACTTTTCACCCGCTTTACGCCAAGTTCTAATTGTTTAAATTCTTCTTCCTTGTGTGCACCTCTCATCGCAATGACAAAAGATGTATCATAAATATCATTCAGTACATCCTGGATTGTGACATCAGTCAAACCTCGATAGTTCAACTCATTTTGTGCAATTCGATTAAATGTTTCTTTTACATGCCCCCAATTTGAACTTCGATCAAATAAATTGCTAACATCAAACAACTGCTTGATGATTTCCAGTTCTTTATCTGTGCCATATGGAATCCCTGTCGTTTTAGGTGCAAATGCCGTTAGTTTATCGCCTAAGATACAGTTTATCGATGGCATCACAACGTTTACAGGTTCACCACTTGATATTAAAAATGCACTCTCAATTGGCTGAGTTACCAATTCTTCGTATGGATTTTCTTCAAAAAGAATATCTAAAAGGATATATTTTTCAGTATTGTCTAAAATGGATGTAAAGTAAAATTTGTAATGGGCTTTAGGTATACCGTTTGTATTCCTTCGTTCGTTTTTTTCGACTCTTTGGAATACAAAATTATCATTTATGATTGCATCTAACAATGTATCCAAACCTATATCATTTGGAAGAATTATATCTATATCAATAGAAAATCTATGTACCTCTTCTAAAAGAAGGACAAGCGAAGTTCCACCCTTGAATATCAGATTGATTCCACTAGAAACGAGTTTTTCTAATAAATATAACGCATGGATTTCTTTTTCAATCAATTCACTGTTGCCTTTAGATTTGCCTTTTTTGAAATGATTACTTCTATCTTCAATCCACTCTCGTGTAAATGTTTTTCTATCGATCATGACCTCTCCTTATGCGTCCTGACGTATACCGATCTCATCTTGAACATACTTTTCAATTTTGTCTTTTATACCACGATTACGTGCATACCTATAAAGCGTTGTAAGATTAACTTCATAGGAGTTAAACGCTTGCTTAAAGATGTTCTTCATTTCATGCCCTTGATAAGCTGTTAATAGTATTTTGTCAAAAAAAAGATCGACAAGTATTTTCTCCAATTTTGCTACTTTGAATTTACCAATTTCCTGCACTGGTGCTTCTTTTACTAATGGCCTGATGATAATCGCATTTTCACTCAGAATATAATTTTCTACATCTTTCTCCGTCGGATTCATGAAGACATTATCCTTCTTTTCTTTCAGTACGTTATAGACTGAATGCACCACTTCTTTATCGACTTCAAATATTGTAAATGCGTTGTAAATCTGATGATTCATAAAATTATCTAACCACGATGTCTGCCAAACACTCATTTCTATATATGGAAATCTATTATTGATTATGTTGTATTGCATCTTTGTGCTTCGTGATAACTCAGGGTGATATTTTTTTCTATGATCTAAAACATACACGCCTCTTTTGACACTGCTTAATAGCCCCACTTTTTTTAGTGCATAAATGCGCCATCTAAATGTATTTTCATTTAGATCCGCCTCATGTATTCTGTAAAATTCAAAAAGTTCTTTTGATGAAAAAGGGTTTCCATATCCAAATTGCTTAATAATACCGTCCGTCATCAACTTCATGTCGCTCATAAATCTCCTCCGATTTCAAACAAACCGGAATTATATTTTTATTTTCCGGTTTGTTTGGTACAGTTAATTATAGCACAAACGTTTATTTACAACAAGTTTATCTATATGTTTTAAAGATTTAAAATGTACATTTAGAAATCAAACAAACCGGAAAATATTTAGATTTTTCCGGTTTGTTTGATTTTAATTCACTCTTTATCATATTTCGCTCTTTATCCTTCTTTTAACAAAGATTTTTATTTTTGAAATAGAAAAAGGATACCCGTTATATGGCATCCCTAAATGTCTTGACTACATTATTCAATTTCATCTATAAATTGCATTTTGTATCCTGTGTCCAAAAGATAACAAATTCTATAAATAAGCCCATTTCTACACGGATTTCTTTTGTAACTTCACCACACACTCCACTCCCCCCGTCCAAGGGAACATATCAACAAGTGTGATTTCATCCGTTGTATATCCGCAGCTTCCAAATACCAACAAATCGTCTAATAATGTAGACGGATTACATGAGACATAGATGATCTCTGGGATGCCATAAGCTGCAACGGCACGAGTGGTCTTCTCGCCCATGCCACTTCGCGGTGGATCCACTACGATAACCTCTGGTTTTTCTGTCACTTCAGATAGTTTTTCAAAGACATCTCCGCAGATGAACTCGCAGTTGGTAATGCCATTGAGCGCTGCATTTTCCCTCGCTGCCACCACTGCATCTTCCACCCATTCGATGGAAACTACTTTTTTGGCGCGCTTCGCCATGATCTGACCGATGGTACCTGTACCACTAAATAGGTCAAAACACACCTTTCCGTCGATTTCAGGAATCTGATCAAGCGCTGTTTGATAGAGTTTTTCAGCCCCATACGTATTTGTCTGAAAAAAAGAATAAAGCGTCACTTTAAACGTTAAATCAAAGAGTTTTTCGACGATATAATCACGGCCATGCAAGATACAAATCTCGCCTGCTACAACATCTCCAAGGCCATCGTTCTTCACATAAAGGAGGCTTTCCACTTTCCCCGTCAACGGAAGACTTAGGATCAATTTCTTGAAATCTTCTTGATCAAATGCATTGCCTTCAGCGTCACACGGTTGTGTCGTCGCAGACAGTGCTATCATGATTTCGCCGGTTGCTTTCGCTTTTCGCACCACCAAGTGACGGAGAAATCCTTCATTTGAACGTTTGTTGTATTTTAAAAGTCCTTTTGCCTTGGCATAAGCCAGTATTTCACGCAAAACAATGCGGTAATCTTCATCCATCAGATGGCAACATGGCACATCCACCACATCGTGATGGTGCCCTTTTTTATGCATCCCCAACGTGAGTGGTCCATCCTTAAATTCATCTCCAAAGGAAAATTCCATTTTATTTCGGTATTCAAAATGCTCTGGGCTTGGAATAATCGTCTCGATTTTATGCATCATATGCGCTTCATGGAACAAGTTCTTCACCATGTCGAGTTTCACTTTAAGTTGATTCTCATAGTTAAACGTCTGAAGCATGCAGCCGCCGCATTTTTCAAAGTGTTCACAGAACGATGCTTGCTCGTATTCAGCGCGTTCAATCACTTCGAGCAAACGAGCTTCCACTCGATCGCCTCTTTTTTTACTCACGCGCACCTGTAAAAGTTGACCTTTAAGCGCACTCTTTACACGCACAGGTTGATCTTCATAATAGCCAATTCCGAAATTCGGATATTTCATCTTTTCAATTCTTAATGAGATTTCTTGTCCTTTTTTCAAACCGATTTCCTTTCCGATAACAAAATATTATCCACTTCAAATCGTACAGACGTTCCCATCATTGGATCTTCAAACCCAACACGTGATTCGCTCTGTACATACTTAAAATGGATAAGTAAACTACACTATAAAATTGCACCATAGTCTATACTTACAAAATTTAATATACAATCTCTACAAAATCTCTTTAAAACTATAAATAAACAGTTCTGCATCCTCTTTAATTTGATCCATATACGGCTCAGAAAGTTCATCATAAACTGCGATGACTCTCATACCTGCATTTTTCGCTGCAAGAACCCCCGCATGTGTATCTTCAAATACCAAACAATTTTCAGGACGGATTCCCAAATCATCGGCCACTTTCAAAAAGATATCGGGACTTGGCTTCCCTTTATCCACTTCACAAGAGGTGCGCATGGATTCAAAATAGTGATGAATCTCATGAGCATTGATGACTTCTGTAAGGAGCTCTCTTGAATTACTGGTGCCGATCCCCATCTTGATATCGTGGGCATTGGCATACTCGATAAGAGGTCGTACGCTATCTTTCAGCTGAATTTTATCTCGATAGAGCGCTTTCGCCATATCGTTCCATTCCGCTTGAATGGCTTCCACCGATTCAGTCATACTAAATCTCGTCTTAAAATAATTCGCGGTTTCTCTAAAGCTCATGCCTTCAATGTCTTTAGTCAGATCATCTGGAAGCTGTATGCCGCGTTTGGTTAAAAAATCAATGTCAATTTGCTTCCAAATCCACATTGAATCCACCAAGGTCCCATCTAAATCAAAGATGATGGCTTTTATATCTTTAAAAATTTCGTTCGAATGAATCGGCTGCTTATTCACTTCAGATGTCATTTTATCTATCTCCAATCTTCATTCTTCATTCTTCATTCTTCAAGTTCCAATTTAAGTCAACCATTGGCCTAATGAAACAATTCATCTAAGAATACATTTTCCATAAAAATGCACATTATTTGGTTTATTTATCAACCTTCAAATTCATGTTCGCGTTTTTCAGCGATTTCTTCAAGTTTTCTAAGTGGGATAATCGAGCGTGTATGAAGACCTGTTCCGATTTGACCAAATTCATCATAAGCTCTCATAGATAAGATGTATTTGCCACATTCAATGCGAACCAATTTCACTTCTACACTAACCGTTGAACCTAACATGGTCGGTTTAAAATGCTCCACTTCCACATGATGACCCACGGATACGACGCCTTCTGGTAAGAGAGGGTCTATGAGTCTTGAACTAGCTTCAATCATAAAAGCAACCAATCTTGGTGTTGCGAGTAAATTTTCAATTTTACCACTGCCATAATTTAAGGATGTGTCTTCATGCTCCACTTTCTTTTGCAAAGTCAGTGTCAAGCCAACGTGAATATTGTCATAAGCCGTCATTGAAATGCCCCCTTTTAATAAATTTTAGTGTTCACATACTCCTCAATCACCGACGCCATTCTCTCTTCAATAAAGCAATTGGCTTCTTTGAGTTTATAGAGAATTTTACGGTCTTTTGAATGTAATACCACTTTTTCGTAGTCACTAAACCTTATTTCGTAAATCTGTCCTTCGAGGGTTCTTGAATTCATGTGAATAAAATAGGATTCAACGCCCTTATAATCCACAAACTCAAGCATATTTAAGCTGATTTTATCTTTTTTTAAATAATAATCATACGCTCGATTTTTTAGATACGTGTACGTTCTAGGATCTCGAAATTCATAAGCATCTGCATCAATCATGCGTTTTTTCGCCATGGTGTTAAAGTAATGATACTTAATCACACCTTCTTCAATGGAGGTCACGTCAAAACTCACTTTTTGATAAGGTGCCATCATTTCATAATTCTCAATAATAAATGCTTCCTTGGAGATCTCACCTATTTCTAACTTGCTAATAAGCTCTAACCGTTTATCGCACAACGTTCTAATCTGATCTTGATTTAAATCTTTCAATGGACTCGCCTTTCTAATCTCACAGGAGTTTTAGCAGTTTGAAGTCTAAAAAATCACAAGACGTCAAAAAGTAATCAATCCCTCTAAATTTGCCATTAATGGCATTCTTAAAATTGGGTTTACCATGTACATGTCCGTAAACCACTTGTTTCACATGATATTTTTCAAAAATTTCGGTAAATCCCGAAGCTTCTTTTCGTTCATTTGTAGGTGGATAATGTAATACACCGATTATTTCTGTAAATCCTGCATCCAGTGCCATTTTGATGGAATTTTCAAGTCTCAAGAGTTCTCTCTTATAGACTTTTTCATCTTCAGGCGTAAATTCTTCCCCTGGACATAACCATCCTCGCGTTCCACAGATGGCGATCTCTTTTGTCTCGCCCGTCTCTTCACACTTATGTGTATAGACATCAAAACCATTATGAATAAAAGAAAGATGTTCATATGCCGCAGACATCTTTGCTTTAGATACCCACCACAAATCATGATTTCCTTTAAATATCAGCTTTCGACCCGGTAGCGCATCAATCCAATCGAGATCTGCTTTCGCATGCGGAAATGTCATCGCCCATGAACTATCACCAGGGATGATTACCGTATCATGCTCCGTTACCTGCTCAGTCCAATCTGCTTTTATTTTGTCAAAATGAGATTCCCAATGTGCACCAAATACTTCCATTGGTTTATCCGAACTAAATCCCAGATGTAAATCTCCAATCACAAATAATGCCATATATCACCTTTCTCATCTATTGTCGTTCACAGCGTCATTCTGTTTTCAATAACAACCGTTCTAAATCCACGTTTTGTAGTGCCTGAATTACTTTATCCGAAAACTCTGGCGCTGTCAATTCGATTGTTTCTATCAACTCCTGAGCTTGACTTCTCAAGCGTTTATGCGCAAAAGTACACTGATCTTTCATTAAGGGGATTTCTAAAAGTTCGACGCCCTTTCGAATGGTTGTTTCTCCAACAAAAACCAACGGCCGAATGAGCTTTATCTGAGATTCTTCCTCAAATGAAACAGGTGCAATTGACGCGAGTCTTCCATGCTGAAGGATATTCATCAGAAATGTTTCCACTTCGTCGTCTTTCGTATGTCCCAGTGCAATGGTATCAAAGCCATTTTCCATGGCAAATCGCTTAATAATCCCTTTTCGTATGCGTGAACACGTATAACACGGTGCAAATTCAGCTGTTTGAGAAAGTTCTTTGGCATAATGTTCACGGTGAATGTACAGCTTCATCCGCTCTCTTTCGCAGAACTCGATAAAAGCTTCTGTTTCATCAATCAACCCATTGTCGACAAATAAACCTGCCACTTCAAAATCGTAAATGTTATATTGACTCAATATAGATAAAGCTAGAAAGAGTATGGCGCTGTCTTTACCTCCCGACACACCCACCAAAATGCGGCTTTTCGGCGGAATCATTTGAAACTGATCAATTGCTCGCCGGATGTCTTTTATAAAAAGACTTTGCATCCATCGATTCATATAAGTTGCCCTTTATCAAATTGATGATATCTTGGAATGGCGTTCTTAATTTCTGTGAGGAGCACTTCAAATTCAAAAATATCATCTTTATTTTTAATGATGTCAAATCGTCTTTGAAACTCAGTTGCTTCCCGTTCTTTACCTTGATTGAAGAGAATCTGAATATTGTTGATAATCTCTCTAAACGTATTGGATTTTTCTTCAAACAAAAGTTGAGCATTGACTACTTCTCGACTGATTTCTGACATTTCCTCGTCAAGTCTTGTTGCAGCAAGCGCTGAATTTTTTAGTCTCTCAATAATATCATCCGGTATATGGGATTTATATTTGTAGTTGAGGGAATGCTCTATCGTCGCCCAGAAATTCATCGCGAGTGTTCTAATTTGAAGCTCTGCAAGGATTTCTTTTGTTCCGACTGCCGTTTGAACAGGATATTTAATGATCATGTGGAAACTCTTATATCCGCTGTCTTTCGGATTTTTAATATAGTCCTTTTCATATAAAACCGTAAAGTCTTTACCACTGCGCTGACGGATTAGCGCCACCACTGCGTAAATATCGTCGATAAATTGACACATGATGCGAATGCCAGCGATATCTTCCATTTGTTCTTCTAAGTCTTCCATTGGAATACTTCTGCGTTCTGCTTTCTCTATAATACTCGAGATTTTTTTCACGCGACCCATGACGAATTCTATCGGCGAATACTCGTTCATTTCTCTATATTGATTTCGAATTGCTTTGAATTTAACTTTAAGCTCCTCCACTGCTTGCTCATATGGAATGAGGAGCGTTTTCCATTCTTTTATACCATTCATTGATTACCTCCTATGATGACGATTTCATTCGCTGGTTGATAGAGATCTCCTTGCTGAACATTCATTTTTGTCATTTGATCTTCTAGCATGTTTTGAAGTTTTCTCCAGCTCATCCCCCAGTTACAAAAAAGCGTTACCTCTTCAGGTGCACGTCCAAATAATCTTTGTACAACAGTATCTGGATGAAGCATTCTTAAGAATGTAATGACGCGTTGGATATACGTTTCGGGATCAATTAAATTGAGTTCTCCGTTTTGATACCAATTTCCTAATACGGTATCTTTTAAAATATATAATGAATGTATCTTAACAGATTCTATTTTTAATGTATTGAGTAGTTTGGCAGCTTCGTACAGATCGTCTTCCGTATCCCATGGTAAATTTCCAATGAGATGCGTACAGATTGAAAAACCAAAAGGTTTGATCTTTAAAACCGCATCGATAAAATCAGCGAGTCCATGACCTCGATTGATTTTTTTTAATGTATTGATGTTAATACTTTGAAGTCCTAACTCAATCTCTATGGTAACCTGTTTGTTTTCTTGAATCTCTTTTAAAATTTCCAAATGCGCAAGCGAGACACAGTCAGGACGCGTGGAAATACTAAGCCCCACAACACCTTCGATACACGCTTCTTCCACGACTTTCCGAAACTGTTCAATGGGCATATACGTGTTGGTATAATTTTGAAAATAGGCAATATACAGATTGGCGTGATACTTGTCTCCGATGATGCGAATGTTGTTTTCGAGCTGTTCTCGAATGGATAGCGATGCACATTGTGCTTCAAATCCTGCACCTACCTCGCCACAGAAAACACATCCTCCGGTACCGATTCTACCGTCCCGGTTTGGGCACGTAATCGGCAAGTTAATGGGAATTTTATATACTTTTTCGCCATATTTGCGAATCAGTGCTTCACTGTATTTTTGATAATGTGCCAATGGTTCTATCCTCTTTTCACGTATGCATATATGCCTATTTTATCATAAATTCAGCCTAAAATGAACTTTTATTCAATTTTAGCCCGTCTCGTCCGGTCTATTTTCACTGACTTCCACGCAAAAACTCCACACAAAAAATATGCCTCTGCTTACAAAATCAGCCAAATGCTGTTTTCATAAGAAAGGCATACGATTCACTTACATGATATAACACGGTGCTTTACATGGTACGATGCTTTAAACACGTTCTTTTTCTAATGCGATCTCGCTTAAGTTATCGCATACATCATCCGTAAAATTAAGCGGTACAATGAAGAATTTAACAGGAATTTTCGTATTCATCTGGAGTCTTCGAATCATATTTTGTTGCTCACTATGTTCTAATGATTCTCCCATGATAATATCTGTAATTTTGTTTTTTTCAGCAAATTCAGAGAGTGTTTTTTCGATATCTTTTGCTTTGACTACCGTTAGTGCTGCATGTTTAGATTTTGAAACTTCAAACAAATAATCTAATGCATCCTTTTCCTCTAGCTGTCCAAAATACTTCCAGTTCTCTTTAACGACGTGGATGACGTGAAGTTCATCAGCTTCACTTCTGACGAGATTGACACCGTACTCAATCAACCGTTCACACGATTTTTGTTGCGTCACACAGACCATAATTTTCTTGTGCTTCATTTCAAATCTCCTTCCAGATTTCTCTGCACTCATGTTTATTATAGCAAATTCACTCCAAAATAAAATTAAATAATTCTACACAATTCGTAAACTTTTATCATCGGTCCATGATGACTTCGACCAATTCCTCATGTATAATAGGGTAAGATCATTAGAAAGTAGAACATGAAACACATGGAGGAAAGAAAATATGAACCGCTATACCAAAGTGATTGGTTTAACTGGCTCAATGTTCATCAAAGAACATGAAAAGATCAAACACCACAAAAATAAAATTCGTACAATCAATGAAGAGACTGTTGCTAAAGTTTTTAAAACCGAAGATACAGAAATCGTCATTTACTTTGAAGAAACAGATACTGAGATCCTCATCGACAATTTCACTGATCAAGAAACCATCAAAAAATATTTAGGTAAACGCTTTATCTAGATTTCAACGAATGTCTGTGATGTCAGCAATCTTGAAGATACCCAAATCTAATCTTACAAACCAAAAAATAAATAGATCCTAGCAAACCATTTAGTATACGGCATTTCAGTGCTCGTATCGATGATTCGTTAGGATCTTATTTTCTTAGGCGTTGAGGCATCACACCTCATGAGTCGTATGGTTAATTCATATATTTTTTCAAATTCTCAGGAACTTCTGAATCGAGGTTCAACGTCACGATAAAGTCGATGCTATGTGCGTTTGAAAGATCTTCAATACGCGAGAACCAACTATTCAGCTCTTCATCAGACATTTTTACAGTATTCATAATACCGTCTATAAAAATCTTTTCTATATCATAGTTATTGGAGATGAGCCCACACACGAATCCCAAGAATTCACATGTACTTTTGATTGGAAATTCGCTTAAATTAATAAAGCGAACATCATGATGTAAATCATACATTGCACGATTGTCATCATCGATAAAAATCATATTACCCTTTGATGCAAGCATTTCGCTATTTGCTCTGTTAACAATATCTTTTGACTTGCCAGAACCTTTTTTTCCTGCAATTAAAGTAACCATTTCAATCTCCTCCTTTTTTAAAAACACCTTAATGTATTATTCTAGATACAAGAGTGTTTCTCCTTCAAAACATTAAAAAATATTTTAAATATTTTATTCGTCTTTTTGAAGCTTGCTATTTCGAAGTTGACCACATGCGGCATTGATATCTGAACCAAGTTCGCGTCTAATAGTTGTGTTTATATGATATTTGTTTTCCAATTTCGATTTAAAGGCTTGTATCCGTTCATTGTTGGCTGGACGATAAGCCTTTTCTGCTACAGCGTTAACCGGTATCAGATTCACATGTACGAGTTTTCCCCTAAGGAGGACGCCGAGTTGTTCTGCATGAAGATCCGTATCGTTGATATTTTCAATCAATGCGTATTCAAACGTCACGCGTCTACCCGTTTTTTCGATGTAATAATCCACCGCCTGTATTAACGACTGTATCTGATACTGCTTCGATACTGGCATAATTTCCACACGCTCCTCTTGAAATGGATTGTGTAGCGAAATCGCCAGCGTAATTCCGAGTTTTTCATCGGCGAGTTCATAGATTTTAGGCACAATACCACAAGTAGAGAGCGTAATGTTTCGGATGGATAAATTCAAACCCGCTTCATCTGTGGCCATTTTCAAAAATCGCACCGTCTCTTGATAGTTATCCAGTGGTTCACCACTTCCCATCAATACGACGTTGTTGACGCGTTTTCCCGTTAGATTCTGAAGCGCGTAAATTTGACCTAGGTATTCACCGGCTGTTAAGTTACGAACGACACCGTGAAGTGTAGAAGCACAAAAAGAGCATTTCATCCGACACCCTACTTGAGTTGAGATGCAAACACTGTTTCCGTGTTTATACGTCATAAATACCGATTCCACCATGTTGCCATCTGCTAATGCCCCTAGTGCCTTAATGGTGCCATCTTTTGCTTGATGGTGCTCGATGATTCGATAATTGTCTAAAAGACCCTCTGTTCTGATTTTATCGCGAAAAGACGCTGGAATATTGGTCATCTCATCGATGGTCTGAACGCCTTTACAAATCCATTCGTACATTTGCTTTCCACGAAAAGGTTTTTCTCCTTTTTGAACAATCCACTCAATCAGTTGATCTTTGGTTAAATTTCGTAAGTCTTTCATTATTTTTCCTATTCTAAAAATTCCGATTCAAAATTTCCTATTCGATATGTTCTTTCTCAAACTGATCAATATATAACGAGAGAACGTCTGCTAAGCCCGTAAATTCGCACCCATAGATAAACTGATCATCTTCTTGCCGCTTGCGAATGATCTTTAATACGCTATAAAATTGTTTGCCATTTCCAAGATCTAATTTAGCGTTAAAATAATAGTTCATTGGAAGTTCTGTTTGTGCGATAAAGCCCACGCCACCTTTCGAAATATCGACAATTTCTACAGGAAATGACTGTGTCTCTTTAATCACTTGATCTTGATTGTATACTTGATCAATATTGATCACTGCATTATAGGATACTCTGTGATTTCGTCTGCGCTCTTTCATTGTACGCCTCCATCCAAATAAAATTAATTGATAGTTTCATTATACATGATAATCACACGCTAAGCGTGATTATTTCTTACGATTATTTCTTACGATTCTTCAACTTCTCTAAAGTCGTGAATGTTTTCAAAATACTTTTTCTTTTCATATTTACCCAATAAATCCGTTATAATAAACAAATCATATTGTGGAGTTAACACGTAACATTTTTTTCCGTTATTTGCCACCATTATCGGATTCTCTATTCCTATAAGTTGCGTTGGATCAAAAATTGGACGCGAACCCGGTCCATTGAAGTTCCCCCATACGACAATCACGCCATTATTGAGCGTCGCCATGGTGACGGACTCTTTTACCGCTAAACTGACCACTTCCGCAATCGGAACTCGTGTCGGCGTGTGAACTTCCGTTTTTCCTTTAAATCCAAGCTGACCGAACGAATTGCTTCCAGCGCCTAAAACATAGCCTTCATTTGTGATAACTTCAGTAAATTTATCCCCTGCAAAGACGTGTTTCACATTTTCATACAGCGTTTCAATCGGATAGAGTATCGGCGATTTGTGACCAACTCCAAGTTGACCATAAGAATTGTCTCCCCAACCCATAACCACACCATCATGCCTAAGTGCAAGTCCAAAATTTGCGCCACAAACAATCTGTTTAATGCCTTCAAGTCCTTGAATCTTTACTGGAAGCATCGCATCCGCCATATCATCTCTCATGAGCTGATTGAAACTATTATCTCCCCAAGCAAATACATAGCCCTCAGAATCCAGTGCAGCAGCAAAATTCTTACCAGCAGAGATCTGAACGATATTTTCAAGTCCCCAGATCAGTTTAATGTTCTTCTGAGAAGTTTTATCCCCAGTACCGAGTTCACCGTGACGGTTGTTACCTGAAGCGCCCACTGATCCATCGTGAAATAAAAAGATATTGAATCCCTCTCCGCATGCAATCTCAGCTACACCATCGTGCAACGAGTTATATCGCATTTCAGTATACGGGTTCAAACTGCCAATACCGAGCTGACCAGACTCATTTTTACCTCTGCAGAGCACTTTTCCACAGTTATATACGACAAAATACGACCCGTCATAAGCGGAGATAGAGCTGATACCCTTTTCTTCAACGACGCGAATTTCTTTTTCACAAAAATCCGACCAATTGCCATTTTTGTCTTTGACTTTTAACCGTATCGTATAAAAACCAGGTTCTTTAAAAAGCACTTGGCGATTTTCCCATTTCACTTCAGCGATTTCACCGTCTTCAACGACGCAATCTTTATGATCATAAGAAATCGGTGTCGTCGTTGTGAAACCTGAACTTGGATGCATGGTAAAAAAAGCAACGGGTTTTATTTTGCTGACGTCGTTGAGTCTCAATAATGTTAAATACGTATAATTACCATTAATATAAGAATTACCGCCAATTTCATTGATCAAACCTTGACTTTCTTCTGCACCGAGTTGACTCACCACGAGAAACTTTCCATCCAATGAAAGGGAGTATCGCTTGAAATTCATTTGTTCAGCGTGTTCTATTAAAGGCATTAATTTCTTAATATCTTTCGCATAATCACCGTGATTTTCTCGATAGACTGCTGCGGCCTCCATGATCAATTGATAATCACTATACACGTCAATTTCTTTTTCATCTTTTCCTTTGACTAAAAATGCTACTGCTCCAACGAGCGAGCTCACTGCGAATAGAATTCCAAATAGTTCCACATTAACCCCTTTTAAAATGTTCGACTAAGTTTAACAATAATACTGCATTTGTGACTGGGCCAACGCCACCCGGAACGGGTGTAATCATATGCACATAGTCCACTAAATTTTCAAAATCCGCATCTCCCACTAAATTGCCATCCACTTCATTCATCCCAACGTCGATGACAATTGCCTTTTCGCTCACCATGTCCTTGGTTAAAAAGTTGGGAATTCCAACTGCGACGATGATGATATCTGCTTTTCGTGTATGTTCTTCAATATCCACTGTTTTAGAATGGCAAATTGTCACGGTTGCATTGTTATGCATCAACATAACAGCGAGCGGTTTTCCGACGATATTGCTTCTCCCAATAACGACAATATACTTGCCTTCAAGATCAATTTCAAGCTCTTTAAAGATGGTCATAACAGCCAGCGGTGTACACGGCCTTGTTGCTTTCTCGCCTTTAAAAAGTTTTCCTGCATTCATCGGATGAAATCCGTCTAAATCCTTTTCAGGTTGAATGGCCATGATGACTTTTCCTTCGCTGATATGCTCTGGAAGTGGCATTTGAACTAAAATACCATCTACAGAAGGATTTTGATTCAGACCTTCAATCACCTTAAGGAGTTCTGACTCCGAGATGGTTTCGTCTAAGCGAATCAACTCATAATCAAATTTAACGCTGTAAAGGGTCTTTTCAAGCATTCGAAGATACGATTCCGAAGAGGGATTGTCCCCTAGCATAACGGCCACAGCTTTCGGTGCCCGCATGCAATCCGAGCATCTCAGTTTTGCTCTCTCTTTTACTTTTTTTGCAATTTCTCTGCCGTCAATGATCATTTCCGTCTCCTTCTGTAGGACTTGATATAACGAAAAAGCCCATTAAAAATGGGCTTCTTTGAAGTTAGGGTTGAACATGTGCTATTTTGCTTTAATTTCTGTCCAGATTCTGTCATATTCTGTTATAAAATCACCTGGATCAACGAAAATCTCAAAGTTCTCTAAAAGCGCTTCATCTGGATACGCATAAGTTGTGCCCATTAACGATGGATCAAGCTCTTTCATCGTCTCAGTGTTACAAGTTGCATACCCTACATAATCTGCATTTTTAAAACCGATATCTCCTCTGCAAAGGAAGTCGATAAATTTGTGTGCCGCTTCAATATTTTTAGATCCTTTTGGAATGACGATGTTATCAAACCACATATTGGATCCTTCTTTAGGAAGCGCGTACTCAAAATAGTCATACTCTTGAATCACTGTACTCGCTTCACCCGACCAAACAACAGCCATAGCAGTCTCTTCGTTGATCAGCATATCTTTTACGTTATCTCCAACATACGCAAGCACAAGTGGTTTTTGTTTGATAAGGAGTTGTTTTGCTTCTTCAAGTTCCTTAGGATCACGTGTATTCATGGAATATCCAAGTTTTTTAAGGGCAACCATGATGGAATCTCTTTGAGAATCTACCATTGTAAACTGACCTTTATACTGTTCATCCCAAAGAACATCCCACGAATCAACTGGTTCTTTGATCAATTTGGTATTGTAAATGATCCCTACAGTTCCCCAGAAATAAGGAACAGAATACTTGTTTTCTGGATCAAATGCTAAGTTTTTAAAACGATCTTGGATATTGGCATAGTTCGGAACTTTTGTTAAATCAATTTCTTCCAGCATGTTTTCCTTAATCATTTTTTCTATCATATAGTCAGATGGAATGGCAATGTCATATTTTGTACCGCCATTTTTAATCTTTGTATACATTTCTTCGTTTGTTGCATAGGTTTCATAATTGATTTCAATACCCGTTTCTTCTTCAAATGTATCAAAAATATCTTCATCAATGTAATCGCCCCAGTTGTATACATTGAGAACGATTTTATCACTGTTATGACAACCAGATGAAAGTGGTAGCACCATTGCTACAAGTAGGATGACAGCGACTAATTTACCGAATTTTTTCATATCATTCTCCCTTCTCTCTAGTCGATTACATCTGTATTCGTATCGATCTAGTTCGTAATTTATAGTTCCTCAATGTTGGTACGTTTATTTAATATCAATAATAATATCAATACCGTTAAAAACATCAAAGTTGATAATGCGTTAATTTCAGGTTTAATGCCTCGACGTGCCGTTGAATAGATGGCAATGGAAAGGTTGCTGACACCATTTCCAGTATTGAAAAAACTCACGACGAAATCATCAATCGAAAGGGTAAAGGCAATGAGAGCGCCAGTAACGATCCCCGGTTTAATCTCTGGGTAAATGACTTTTCTAAAGGCATACCAAGGGGTTGCACCAAGATCCAGTGCTGCTTCAAGCATCTCGTTTGGCATTTGTTTAAATTTTGGTAGAACTGACAATATGACGTACGGAATACAAAATGTCACATGTGCAATAATCATGGTCACAAGTCCAAGCTCAATTTGAAGTGCAACAAAAAGCGTCATCAGCGAGATCCCTGTTACGATATCCGGATTGAGGATGGGAATCGAGTTCACATTGAGCACTAAATTCTGTTTCCAGCTCTTCATATAGAAGATGCCAAATGCTGCAAATGTTCCGATAATCGTCGCGATAATTGCCGCGATAAAAGCAACAATCACCGTATAGTAAAGCGATTTCATCAGATAATCGTTTTGAAAGAGTTTCTCATACCATTCAAAGGTAAACCCTTTCCATTTTGCCGTAGACTTTGAGTCGTTAAATGAAAAAACCACAAGTACGACAATAGGTGCATACAAAAATCCAAAGATTAATAGTGTATAGAGTCTTTTTGTAAATTTGCCTACCATAGATTGACACCTCTTTCTTCAGGTTTTTGACCACCCACGCGATTCATAATCGCCATAGAAAGTAAAATCAGTGCCATCAAGATCATGGCAATCGCCGATCCAAAATGCCAGTCATGTACCACAAGGAACTGTTGTTCAATGAGGTTACCGATGAGCATATACTGACCGCCATAAAGTAAGTTAGAGATGACAAACGTACTGACCGCTGGCATAAATACCATTGAAACCCCAGAAAAAACACCTGGAAGTGATAGAGGCAAAACGACTTTCATAAAAACAGTCTTTTTATTTCCACCCAAGTCTTCTGCTGCTTCAATCAAATGCTTGTCCATCTTTGTTAAGACCGTATAAATAGGCAATACCATAAATGGTAAGAAGTTGTACACCATACCAAGAAGCACTGCACCTTCAGAATAAAGGAAGGTCATCGTCGGTAATCCTAAAAAGTGCAAGATGCCATTTAATACACCGTTTTTTCCAAGAATCGTCATCCATGCATACGTTCTTAATAAGAAGTTCATCCACATTGGCACGACAAACAGCATAATCGCAATTGTACGATATTTAGGATTCATCTTTGACAGAATCATCGCCATCGGATATCCAATTAAAAGACAAATAACTGTCGCTTCTATGGCAATTTTAACTGAACGTCCAAGAACCATTAAGTAGATCGGTTCGACTGAACGTTTGAAGTTGTCAAATGAAAATTGTAACTCTCCATCAGTTCCAGGAGCTGCAAAACTAAAAGCCAAGACCATGAGAATTGGAACGATGATGAACATCAGCATCCAAACAAGGTAAGGCCCCGATGAAAGCTTTTTGATCATCTTAGCCCTCCTTACTCATAATATGGATATCATCTGGCGTAATGAGAATGCCCACTTCTTTTCCTTCTGGTTCCATCGTTGTACTGTGTACCATCCACTCGCGATCTTGCTCTTTAATGAGCATTTCATAGTGAACGCCTTTAAATACAACGGATTTAACCACACCCGTTAAACAGCATTCACTTGGTGCAACCAGCCGAACATCTTCTGGTCGGATTACGACGTCAATTGGCGTGTTGTTTCCAAAGCCTTTATCGACACAGACAAATTCTTTTCCAGCAAACGATACGCGTAAATCTTCAATCATAACGCCATCAAAAATATTGCTTTCTCCAATGAAGTCTGCCACAAATGCATTTTCAGGTTCGTTATAGATATCTGTTGGAGAACCAATTTGTTGAATTTCGCCTTGATTCATAATAATAATTTTATCGGACATCGTGAGTGCTTCTTCTTGGTCATGTGTTACATAGACAAAGGTAATTCCAAGCTCTCTTTGCATATTTTTCAGTTCAATTTGCATTTCTTTTCGAAGTTTTAAATCGAGTGCACCCAGTGGTTCATCTAACAAAAGCACTTTAGGTTCATTGACAAGTGCGCGTGCAATGGCGATTCTCTGTTGTTGTCCACCTGATAACGAGTGAACACTTCTTTTCTCGAATCCCTTAAGGTTAACGAGTTCAAGCATCTTTGCCACTTTTTTCTCAATTTCTTTTTCGTTAATTTTCTTAATATGAAGTCCAAAAGCGATGTTTTCATAGACATTCATATGTGGAAATAATGCATATTTTTGGAACACCGTATTGATTTGCCTTTGATACGGTGGTAAATGTGTGATGTCTTTTCCTTCAAAAAATAAAGAACCTGATGTAGGCGTTTCAAAGCCTGCAATCATACGAAGTGTCGTTGTTTTTCCACATCCACTTGGTCCAAGAATGGTTAAAAACTGGTTCTTTTTAACCCAAAAATCAATATTTTTAACTACTGGTACACCACCAAATTCTTTGGTAATATTCAATCCTTTTACAATTTTATCACTCACTATTGCCTCCAAAAATTAGAAATTTGGGGGGGTCCCAACTAAGAGAAGCATCGCTTCTCTCTTCCCTTTATTGATGATTTCATGTCCTTTATTTGCCTTATAATAGAACGTATCACCCGTTTTTGCGACGTATTTCTTACTGCCAAGCTGAATGACAACAGATCCTGACATGACGTATCCGAACTCTTCACCTTCATGCGGTTCATGTGCTTCATATGAACCGTTAGGTGCTAACGTCAACAAAATGGGTTCCATCATATTCTTTTGCGCATTAGGAATAATCCACTCTAATTTATAGCCTAATTCTTCGTTTTCTTTTTCAAAAAAATCTTCTGTTTTAAAGACGATTTTCTCTTCAACAGACTCACTAAAAAATGCTTGTAAATTCGTTCCTAAACTTTCTAATATATCGACCAAACTCGCAATGGAAGGAGACGTCATATCTCTTTCAAGTTGCGATATAAATCCTTTGGAAAGCTCACAGCGATCTGCAAGTTCTTCTTGGGTAAGGTTGTTTTCAAGTCTTAGCCGTTTTATTTTTTCACCTATTTGCACAACCATTGCTCCTTTTTTGTGTTTACTATCATTAAACTTTTCACTCGATTTATTATACTCGCATGTTCATAGTCCGTCAATATATAGTCAAAAAAAACCTGTAAAATTATGATAAATTTTATGCATAATTTCACAGGTTTTATTTCATTTTTTTTATATTCTTTTTAACGAACTTTGATGGATGATTTAACCTTTTACATCGAGAATTTTGTCGATTAGTTTAACCAAATTTTCAATCTCCGGTTTACTCATTTGTGCATCTGCTCCAACAGCGTCACCTTTATGCATCAAATCATTTGTGATAAGAGATGAGAAGATAATCACTGGTAAATTTCTAAGAATCTTATGTTCTTTTACACGTCTCGTCAATGCATGACCATCTAGTTGTGGCATCTCAATATCCGTAATCAAAAGGTCAATTTCTCTCTTATACCCATCACCGTACTTATCTGCAACCATCATGAGATAGTCATAAGTTTGCATTCCGTCATCAAAGAATTTGAGTTTTGTAAATCCAGCTGAAGTTAATGTATCGAGTAACACTTTGCGAATCATTGGGGAATCGTCTGCAATGGCAACTTTAATATTAGAACGATCTTTTACTTCGATGTTCTTAGCGCGATCCATATTAATACCCGTACTTGGATTGATGTCCATCACGATTTTTTCAAAATCTAAAAGCATGATAATTTGATTATTTAAATTGATGTTTCCAATAATCAATGAATTCGCACTCAAATCATCCGGTTTCATAATGGCATTCCAACCAATACGATTGATGCCAAGAACAGTTTCAATGGCAAACCCAACTTTGATTTTATTAAATTCACACACCAAAGTCATACTATTTTTCACATTTTCATTTTTCTTATGTTCAAGGACATACAATAGGTCAATAATGGAAATCATCTCACCACGAATCAGTGAAATTCCTGAAACTGCAGGATGTGAATTTGGAATTTTTGAGATATTTTCTATTTGAAGCAATTCCTTAACTTTAATAACGTTGATTGCGTAATGTACGCCTGCTACGGTAAAATGAAGAATTTCAACTTCTCCGGTTCCGCTTTCTAATAAAATACCTGGTTTATTATCCATAACTGAAACATCCTCCATATAATTAATTTAATGGTGTCATACATACTTACATGTGTGATTTTATTTATTATTATATCTTAATATCCTCTTTTAGGATATATGCTAAATAAGGTTTAGCAGAATTTTTGTTATAGGCATTATACCCACAATCGTTCCTTAAAACACAATTCTTTGCTTTAAATAAATTAAGGTGCACCCAAACTGTGGATGCACCTTCTAAAGATTATTTATTGACTACGTACTAGATTAATTTCATTTCTTCTCCAACTTGCTTAAATACTGCAACAGCACGTGCAAGTTGTTCTTCCGTATGAGCTGCAGTCACCATGCAACGCACGCGACCCGTTCCTTTTGGTACAGTTGGGAATATAATAGGAGAAACGAATACGCCAAGTTCCAACATGCGTTTTGAGAACGCGACAGTTTGAGCTTCATCGCCAATAATAACTGGTGTGATAGGTGTTTCGCTCGCTCCTGTGTTAAAGCCTAATTTTCCAAGTTCTGATTTAAAGAATCTTGCATTGCTCCAAAGGCGATCTGTATACTCAGTTGTTGAGCTAAGGAGTTCTACTGCTGCACTGATTGCGCCTACTGCTGCTGGTGGTAAAGATGTACTAAATAAAAGTGGTCGTCCTCTGTGTAATAACCATTCTTTCATGACTTTGTTGCCGGCAACATAGCCGCCAATCACGCCGATTGCTTTTGAAAGTGTTCCGATAGAAAAATCTACACGTCCGTGTAAATGGAAGTGATCAACTGTTCCACGTCCACTTTCTCCAAGTACACCCGAACCATGTGCATCATCTACATAAGTCATACAATTATATTTTTCAGCAAGATCAACGATTTCAGGAAGTTTAGCGATGTCGCCATCCATACTAAACACACCATCTGTAATAATAAGGCAATTCACATATTGATCGCGCTTTTCTTTTAATACGCGCTCAAGATCTGCCATATCACTGTGTTTGAAAACGGCTTTATCAGCTTTTGAAAGCTTAACGCCGTCAATGATACTTGCGTGGTTTAATTCATCTGAAATAATCAAATCACCTTTATTGGTAATTGCTTGGATTGCACCTGCATTACAATTGAATCCCGATTGAAATACCATCACGGCTTCTTCTCTTTTAAACTCAGCAAGTTGTTTCTCTAATGCTTCGTGAATATCCATATTGCCTATGATCGTTCTTACGGCACCGGAACCCACACCATATTTTTCAATGGCTTCAATGGCTGCTTTTTTGAGTTTTGGATGATTGGCAAATCCTAAATAGTTATTTGATGATAAGTTGATAACTGATTTTCCGTTTAAAATAACTTCTGGTTCATTTGCACCTTCAAGAATTGGAAGTACTCTGTATACACCTTGATCTTTAAGTTCTTGCACTTGATCTTGTAAATACTTTAACTCATGTACATTTGACATAGTTGCGCCTCCGTAAGTGATTATTCGGTATTAGTATATCACCATCTGAATCGTCTGAAAACATGAAATGATGTTACAATTTTTTAGTACATTTTAGTTCTTCCTTTTTAGTTGATAATTGTTTCACCGCCCACTGATAATAAAAAACGCACTTTTCATCATTTAAAAGGGATTTTTCAAAGCTTTCAAGTCGTTTAAGATGTTTTTCATTTTGTGAATGACCAATCTGGATCAGTGCATTTCGCTTATACACCCAGTGGCTCCTCCAAGCAAACCCCATTTGACCGTAGATGTGTTTAAATGATTTTTGTGTCATTTCTAGCAGTTCAAAGCAATCCACCCAGTTTGAAGAATGAGATCTAAGTATTTCCGCACTCCCAATTTCATTCGCAGAAAGCGGACACACTTTTTGACAAATACTACAACCATAGATCGTATTTTGAATTTTTGATAAAAGCGCTTCTTCTATGTGTGTTTTTGTTTGAGTCAGCGCTGAAATACAGTTCGTCATGTCGATCTCTGATTTGTCCTCACAAACATTTGTCGGACATGCTTTGGTACACATGTCGCACGCTTCGCACACCGGATGCAATAGCGTATGTGGCAAATGCTCCGGTAATTTATAGCAAGATGTTTCAAATGGTAATTCAAAAGGATACACCAAATATCCAATAAAAAAAGATGCGCCATAGCGATCGTTAATTAACATATGATGTTTTCCTAGTTTACCCAATCCTGTTAAAAATCCCACTTCTTTATCATTGTAAGGCGATTGATCCACATAGCATGCCACTTGATTCAGCTTTGTACTCGAAATCTGAGTGCTTTCATCGCGCAACACCAGCTCTTCAATCTGCTCCGCCAACGCCTTAAGTCGTTCTCGCACCAGCACATGATAATCAAATTCCCAAGAAAAAGGTTCCACTTTTCCCCAAACAGTGGTATCATCCTGCGGTTTCGGATAAGATGCATTTGAATAAGGCACAGCTATGGCAACCACAGTCTTGGAAAGATTCCCAGCGAGTATGCTATTGTTGATATCAAAATATGTACGCGAAGACACTTTTTGTCGATACGTATCATCGATTGAAATAATGCCCCAACACTTTAGCATTAGGGCATTCATCATCCGTTCTAATTCTTCTTTATTAATCATTTTGTCCCTCGATTTCAATCAGCGTAATGCTTTCAGGCCACAATGACAAATGGTTGGTATTTATATTGGCAACATGATCATTGTAAGCCCATATTGTCTTGAGTCTTGCAATCGGCAAATATGGAACGTCCGAATTTTGAATTTCGTGCCACTTCGCATAATACGCATCTCGCTCAGCTTGTGACGATGCATCATCTATTTTTACAAATAGCGCCTCTGCATCTAAATTAACATAACCAGAATAATTGCTATTTTTTGATATTTCTGGTGATCCAAACAGGTGACTTGGATTATGTCCATAACTCATCAGCCACCCCATATTCCACATAGAGTAACGCTTACCAGACTCTAGAGTCGCTGTCATCGTTTCATAATCTCCAAAAACCAACTTAACATCAAATCCTAATTTCTTCCAAGATTCAGCTGCGTATACCGCTAGATTGTATGACCATTGAGAATCGGCAAACACATACCATTCAAACGAAAGCGTCTCGCCGTTGCGTTCTCTAACTCCATCACCTGTGGTATCTTTCCAGCCATAGTCTTCAAGCAACTGAATCGCGCGTTCTTCACTATATGCATAAGTATCTGCAGGAAGCGTACTCATTGCATACTCTTCTGGACAAGATGCAATAAAAGGAATAGTTTCAGCATATCCACCAAATTCACTTATAATAAACTCTTCTCGATTCAAACCATAAATAAGCGCTTTTCGAATATAAGCTTCTTTAAACAGGGGATTGCTATGATCCATACCAATAAAAATATTAACTGCGGATTTCTCAGTAATGATGTTGGCATAATCTAGTTTTTTCATTTCATTGACAATCGCTTTTTTTCTCGGAAGTTCTAATAAGTCAATTTGCCCCTGTTCAAATGCACTACGTGCTTCATCTAAATTCATCTCCAAAATCTCAACGCCAGAAATTTGGGCAGATTTTCCCCAATAATAAGGATTCGTTTTAAGGACAATTTTTTCATTCTCTACGTATGCATCAAAACGCATTGGACCAGTTCCCATGGGTGCTTTCATATCATTAACAAAAACATTCCATGAAGGAAATTGGTAATAGGACTCTGATAAAATAGGAATCGCAAAAAGTTCTAAATTTTCATGTTCCCATTTATTTAAGGTTAACTGTACGGTTTGTTGATCTATCGCTACGATTTCACGAATCACCGCTTTAAATCTTTGGTATTCACCTTGATACGCTTCGCTAAGAATGATGTTATACGTAAAAATGATGTCTTTAGATGTGAGTGGATGTCCATCTTGAAATTTGATGTCATCTTTTAATGTGATGGTATAAGTTAAGCGGTCTTCGGACACTTCAGGTAAAATTGCCAATTGGTCGATCAACTCACCTGTAGCGGCATCAACTTTATATAATCCCTCAAAAACCAACATCTTTACCCATTTTTGCGCAGTTGTGCTCGACAGCAGTGGATTAAAGTTTCCTTTTACAGAATCCGTTGCAACGACAAAGGTATCCACCCTCGATAATGCGGGATTTTCAACTATTGCTTCACTTGTTGTGTTGATTTCACCTACATTCTTCTTATTGAATGATGCGCACGCGACCAACATCACGACCATACAAGCCATGCACAACAACAAAATTACCCTTTTGAAGCTTTTCATTATAATCTCCCCTGCCACTATTCTTTGTCAGGCATTGCGAAAACCATTGTCGCCAAACTATGTCTAACTGCGCCTTCTCTTGGATCTTCTTTGCCCACTAAAAAAGAATCTACCATATTATTGAGCAATGTATTCAGCTCTTTTGACTCGTCCTCAGTTAAATAAAAATCTGAGTAATGTGAAATTTTTCGTGTAATTTGCCCTTCATAATGCTGTATTGAATCATAAAATTCTTTAGAAACACTTTCAAAGAAAGCCAGCGATATACTGCTGATAGAACTGTTTAAAGTCGGATCTGGAGCCACTGCATTGCTGTCAATCTTGATGCTTTTAGCCACTGGACAGTAATACTTTTCAACGACACCCATTTTCGTTACTTCTTCAACGAGTTCGATAATCCCTACTTTTTCAAGAACTTTGATGTGATAATTCACTCTACCATGTGGTTCATTTAAGCTTTCAGCGATTTGCTTTGCTGTCTTAGGTTCATTGTCAAATGCTTCTATTATGTTCAGCCTATTTTGTTGCGATATCGCCTTGATTTGTTCTAAATCCCTCAATACCATAAAATCTTTCATTGATCCCTCACCCTATTATCCCTCAATTTTGGTGCGCTTTAAACACACATACATTATAGTTGCATTCATTTTTTGAGTCAACTCACTATATTTCAACTAAAACATAGGTAATATCGTCATTCAATGTTTTTCGATTTGGATTGACTACTTTTAAGATAGACTCGTTGAGTTCTTCTATCGACAAATGTCTGTTGATTTGCAGATGATGAACTAAATCTTCAACTTCCATGGTTTTGTTTTTCTCTTTATCTACTAAACCATCCGTATAAAATAAAAGTCGGTCGCCCTTATCTAATTTGATCCGCTCACTGCGGTATTCCGGAGTCACCAATCCTGCTAGTTTACAAATTGCAAACCCCTCACTACGATCTAAAAATTCAGCTTTTCCATTGCGTTTAACACGTATTGGACTGCAGTTCAAACCACCAGTACAATATGTGAGCATCCGCGTATTGAGATTCAGTGTCGCGTAAAATACGACCATATGCATCTCATCCGGAAAATTTATGCGATTAAACTGATTGTAAAAATATTCAAGTGCTTTTTCTGGCTTTAGACTTCTCATCAATTGAAGATTGCGATCATTGGTTTTTAACATATTGTTGCAAAACATGGTCAAGAGAGCTGCTGAAATCCCATGGCCCGAGACGTCTAACAAAAAAATGGCGATGTTGTCTTCATCAATTTTATAGTGATCATAAAAGTCTCCACTCAACTGCTCGCATGGAAAATAGGAAGAAATGATTCGCACATCTCTGTACATTGCATCCGCTGCCGGCAGTAAGGATTGTTGAATACTCTTCGCATACTCTATTTCTGCAATGATTTTATCATTTGCCTCAGTGACTTGATAGGTTTTCTTATCGATAATCTTTTTGAGATTCAGCGAGTAGAGATTAAACTGCTTGAGCAAAGAATCTTGTTCTCGCTGCGGTATGATGACATTATTTCTATTGACGTGAAAAAAGAAGAAGCCAAGTCCTACCGCCAACAAAACATAACTATCAATCTGTGCTTCATATCCAAGTGGCGAAAGTGCCAATACGACCTGTGAGATGAGCATCACAAAAAAAGCAAACAAAATTGCATGTGAGTTGTTCGTTCGATCCGCAAGTACCAGTTCGTAATTCAGAACAATCAACATCGTCACAGATAACCCATCTGTAACAAACAAAATCGAATCCAAGTCAAGTTTTAAAAACATAACAGCATGAACACTAGCAATTTGAAGTATCAATACCACTAGGCAAGATACAATCATCCATCGAATTTTCATGCAAATTCTACTGATATCCACTTTTAAATGCAAAAGAAGCATCCCTAAGATTAGAAAAATCCGACCAAATCCCAAATATAGCGCTATATAGGCTAAGTATTTTTCTGGATTAAACGCAATGAGCATCAAAGCAATCATGTAGTCTAATGTGAGGATAAACAGTAATAGTGATATGGTGATATATCTCTGATCAATTTTGACACGGCTGGTATAGTAGGTTGTATTTGCTAGTACGCTGTTAATCACTATGTTCACTAAAATAACTACTGAAAAATAATAGGGCATAATTGCCGACAATTGATTGAATAAAAACAGCTCATTTATGGCTATAAGGGCTAACATCAAGGCAATTGCTACTATATAGGTCATAACACCTAATTTTTTATCATCATCGCGAACCATCTAAGCCTCCTAAGAGTTGATCTTATTCTGCTATTCCATAGATGTCTATAAGTCAAATCCACTGCCACCGATAAATTCTTTTAAAATAGAAACCTTCGGTACCAACGCTTCTTCTTCAATGGTTTTAAAATATCCTAAGAATTTTCTCAGCAAGAGTGCTTCTGCGTATTCTTCTTCTGTTTCTGTAATTTGCTCAAGTAGAGGCATTGCATGTTTTTTGAGTACAGCGAGTTCATATGGCAGTGCAGTGTTAAAAATCTCGTCCGCTTCTTCTTGATAAGGGAAGATATTTTTTTCTTCGCCACGTCGTACAGAAGACCACATACCGATGGTGCGTTTTGCTGAATGTCCTCTAAATTGATTGTCTCGAACAATCCGTCTGAGAAGTCTCGCTTGAGTTGTGGGAATTCGATTATGTTCGTCAATATTGAGCTGTGTCAATGCACTGACATATATTTTAAACTTATCGCGTTTAAAGATTTTGGATGTAAGTGCTTCATTTAATCCGTGAATTCCTTCGATAATGATGGGTTGTTCTTCTGTTATCTGGATGGTATTGCCCTTATATTCTCGCTTGCCCGTCTGAAAATTAAACGTCGGTAACTGTACCGGCTTGCCATCAAGCAAATCCGTTAAATCTTGGTTAAAGAGTTCAACGTTTACCGCTTCAATGGATTCAAAATCATAATCGCCATTTTCATCTCTTGGTGTAAACTCACGATCGACAAAATAATTGTCCGTTCCAAGTGTAATTGGATGGAGTCCATTGACCTTAAGTTGAATTCTCAAACGATTGGCAAAAGTCGTTTTACCCGACGAAGAAGGTCCAGCGATGAGAATGACGCGCTTTTTCTTTTTCGTAATTTCGTCTGCGATATAGGCGATTTTTTTCTCGTGTAATGCCTCAGCGATTTGAATGAGTTCTTTGTACTCACCACTATCAATCATGGCATTGAGATTACTTACATAACCAATCCCCATAATATCTGACCATTCTTCAGATTCTTTAAACACTTCCGCAATTTTAGGAGACTCTTCAAACTTAGGGACAGAAAATGGACTGTATTTCGTCGGGTGCATCAAAATAGCGCCATCATCGTACTTAATCATATCAAAAATATGGATATATCCTGTACTCGGTACCATGTAACCATAAAAGTAATTGACTACACCATCCAATTTATAGAGTCGAATATCTGATTTAGGGCGATATTTTAAAAGATCTACTTTAGAATACATATGAGAGGATTCGAAAGCTGCCGAAGCCTCTTCATTGGAATAAATATCTTTCGTGATACTCATATCTTGTTCCACGTAATGCTTCATTTTAGCGAGAATCACTTCATAGTCTTCATGTGTCAAACGGCGTTCATAATCAAACTCACAATAAAGGCCCTTACTCAAACTATGCTCAATTCTAACGCGGATGCCTTCAAAACAAGCCATAGCAGCTCTTACCATTAAAAAAGATAGACTTCTCTGATAGATTTTTTCACCATCAGAATGCTTGAGGTCAACGAACTCAATCTCACATGACTCTTCAATCACATGTGATAATTCCCTCAATGTGTTTTTACATTTTGCAGCGACAATTAACGGCACATCTGGTCGCTGAATTTTTTTTGAGATGACTTCATAGGTATCGCCTGCTTGTACTTCAAAAACACCATATCCCTTCACAGTCACTTTCATCGTAAACCCCTCCTACAAAAGATTTGTTTCTTTAGATGATTCCGCATCACCATATTGTGTATCGTCAGCAAGGATGAACTCCATAATTGTCTCATTGACCATTGAGTACTTATATCGGTGAACATCAATTCCCAATATTTCTAAACACGTTCTAAAATCATCTAACACGTGGTAAGGATTGCCATAAACCCTTTGAATTTCACTGATGCTGACACCTCTAAATCCATGTCCTACTAAAGAGTCATGTCGAATTTCAATCAGTTGGTTCATTTTTTCGGAGTTCATCAGCTTAATAATAGGATCGACCACATGTCCGTTTTTATCATATTTCTTGAAATATGAGTTCAAAGCAAAAATGAGATTGTTGTTAAATATTTTGTAGTGATTTCTGAGAATTTTAAGAATCTCTTTTTTCTGCAAAAATTTAATTTGAAAGGTAAAAGGTCTCGTCGGCAGTTGGCTTTTTATAAACATATACTTATAAATGGCTTCCTTAAAGCGATACACTCGTCCTAGAAAATCGATATACTCTTCATTGACGATTTGAAATTTAAGATTTTCAAGCAGCTCAGACATCAATGCATCAGGTTGCCCGTCATTGAGATCGTCTAAATTGTCAATGAGCTCTGCGCATTCGGGTACCTTTTGTGCTGCCTTTGATAGGTTCCTCAACTCTTTTCTAGCCATGTAAAAATCAAAGTTCACCGCATATCTACACGAGTTCATCAACACGCCAGCATCTGTATTTTCAAGGCCCATTTCTTTTAGCATCTCATATGCGCCGCAGTAGTCGTAACGCTCAATTAACTTTTTAATCACTTTTATCGATTCTACCATAAAGACCTCATTCTTGAGATTCTATAAACGCCTCAATCTCTTGGGAATTTGCTTCAAACGATCGAGAGTCAATGACCAATCGATTGCTATGAAGCAGTTGATTGTTGATACCATCCACTCGTCTTCCACCATATTTTAAATCTCCCACAATGGGATGACCCAGTAATTGCATAGAAGCCCTGATTTGGTGGCTTCTACCGGTTAATAGTTCTACTTCAACAAGCGTATAATCGCCAAACTGCTTGAGTGGTTTGTATTTTGAATGGCAATACTTCCCTTCGTCGGTATCTCTAGAAACGATGCGCACTTTATTTTGGACTTCGTCCTTAATCAAGTACCCCTTTACTTCTCCTGCTTTTTTAAGATGCCCATGAACCACACAAATATAATACTTTTCAACTGCTCGTTCCCTCATTAAGTGATTATATTTTTTTAAGGCTTCATAGGTTTTGGCGAAGATCACGACACCACTGGTGTTCTTGTCAAGTCTATGAACGGGAGCTGGTCTAAATGTGTTCGTACATAGATCTTTTAAATAAAAATGCACCATGGTTGCCAAGGTGTTTTTATACTCTGTTTTGTCAGGGTGCGTCAATACGCCTTTGGGTTTATTGAGAACTAAAATTTCATCATCTTCAAAGACAATATCTAATCCTAATTTTTCTGGTTTAACTGGTATAAATGGTTTCATCAACGAATCGATGGTTTCTTCTGACAAAAATATTTCCAAAACGTCGTTTTCTTTTAAAAAATAGTCTTCTTCTGTCATGCGTTTTCCATTGATTTTAAACACTTTCTTGCGAATTAATTTATAGATATTGCTGCGAGTCGTATTGTTAAAGTATTTCAATAAAAATCGATCGAGTCTTTGTTCAGATTCATTTTTAGTAATTTCAATTGTTCTCATAAGTCCCCTTTTTAATAGTGTATTGTCAACATGCTAATAGTGTATTGTCAACATGGAATATCCCGTCACCTGTTGATAGCCCATTTTCTCATATAACTTTCTCGCATTTGGATTGTTGTTTTTCACGAGTAAGTATGGCGTTTTACCTCTGCGTATCAGCTCTTTTGTCAGTTCTCCCGTAATCCAGTGTCCAAGTCCCTTTTGTCGATACTGTGCGTTGACATAAATTCCAGATAAGATCCCCATGTGTTGAGTTTCATCTTCGATTAAGCCCTGTGCCACAATTTGCTGTTCTTTGACGATTAAATAATAATTGCCTTGATGAATCAAGTGCTTAAAAGTTTTTGCAATATCATTAATCGCTTTAACTTGTCTTCCAAAATGCGTCTCGACTTCAATAAAAAATCTCAAATCCGTTAACAAATCGTCTATACGATTATTTTTACCCGTAATTACTTCAAATCCATCTATTATTTTTGTCTGGATATCATTATTTTCATATATCATTAATGTTGATTTGTTCTCAGTAATGGATTGAACTGCTCGGCACATGAGCTTATAGATGCCGTCTGTACTCATCTGAGATCCTTTTACAAATCTAGGTTTAAAGTGTTTAATGGCTTTTAAAAGCTGCAAATTGCCCAAAATTTTGGGATCGTCACAATGAAGCGCCAGCACGCTTTTATTTGAAAAATAAAATAATCCTTTTAATGCGTCGGATTCAAGATACCCATAAAATGTCCCTTGCAAGTTGCCAAGGCTCATTTCTTCTACGGGCTTTACGAGATAAATCGTTTCTTTTTTATGCATTTTTATATATTCTACCATCATAGGTAAATGTGTTTGTTCTAATCGAATTAACATAAAGACACCTCATGAAAATTGTAACACGAAAGTAATCAATTTGGGAAGAACTATACTTTGAGAATCCTCTAAATTGTGCTATTCTATTAAGAGAGCATCACTTTTTGGAGGAATTTTGAAATGTTTGAAAAATTAAAAGATTTTTTATATGATATGAGCGATATTTTTGTTTCATTACTCATTATTGCCGTCATTTTTTTAGCTGTCTCATGGAAAATTTCAGATACATTGAAAGTGGATATTGATGAAGAACAAGCGGTTAAAACAACAAACGCTACAGATTCATCTTCCATCGTCGTAACACCAGTCGAATCAACTGAAGCGACATCCGAAGGCGTTACAGAAACAAATTCGGATGCAACTACCACAGAAGCAGCAACTCAAGCACCTACACAAGCGGCGACTCAACCTACGACACAAGCTCCTACCCAACCGACGACTCAACCAGCCACTCAACCGACAACACAAGCAGCAGTTTTAGAAAAATTTGTCGTATCTGAAGGCGAACTAGGTAACACCATTGGAAAAAATCTTCAATCACAAGGATTTATATCGAGTTCAAATGCCTTTGTAAAACGTCTTATAGAGATGGGATATGACAGCAAACTCAAAGCTGGAACCTTTAAAATCAGCAAAACTTACGACTTAGATACCATTATTAAGATTTTAGCTGGTGAACGTTAATCCATACGGATCATCTTCATTAAAATAAGCCAACGTATGAACTCATGAGTTTACGTTGGCTTTCATTATGTGCTTAAACACCTGCAGTTAATTGCTGAAACTCGTCCTCAGTCAACTCTCGATACTGTCCAAGTTCAATTCGTTCATCTAAGATCAATTGATTCATTGAGACGCGTTTTAGATAAACAACTTTACTCCCTGCCGCTTCAAACATCCTTTTAACTTGATGGAATTTTCCTTCGTGAATCGTCAGTGTCACTTCTGTCAATCCTTCAATTTTGTCACCAATCACAAGTTCTGCTGGTTGACACGCATATCCATCATCAAGGACGATGCCCTTTGCAAACGCATCGATATCGCGTTGACCTACTTTGCCAGCTACTTTTGCAAAATACGTCTTCGGTACGTGTTTTTTAGGCGCCAGCAAATTATGTGTCAGCTCGCCATCATTGGTTATGATCAAAAGGCCTTCAGTGTCTATGTCCAGTCGTCCTACGGGAAAGAGTTCATAATGCTTATAATCTTCTTCTATTAAATCAATCACCGTCTTATGAAAGTTATCCTCTGTTGCTGAAATAACCCCTTGAGGTTTATTCATCATTAAATAAACGTGCTTCTTGTATTCAACGACTTCGCCTTTATACGTTACTACATCTAAATCGGCATCGACTTTTTCTTTTCCCGTGCGAATCACGACGCCATTTACTTTGACCTGACCGTATTTGAGAGCATCTCGCATCTCACTTCTAGTTCCCTTGCCCATATTGGCTAACAATTTATCAATTCGAATCTTCTCGCCCATTAAAACTCCCTCTTTATAACATTCGCCAAGAAATTGGCAACATATTTTTCACTGTTCCTGCTGAAATTTTTGCAAATCCCACCGGATAACCATCTGTGCACACGAGGTGTAATCCTTCCGTTTTGACCTCGGTGAAAATGGTTTCACCTTTCAAGTACTTCATGATATCCACGCCGCTAGAAGGTAAGTCCAGACAAGGTGTGAATTGTTCCTTCTTTAGATACATGGCAAGTGCTTGACTGGGAGTAAATCTGCCTTTTTTTATTTCACCTAATAACAATCCTTCTCTAACGACTTTTAGCCCTTTCGTTGGAAATTGAATTTCTGGTTTTAATAAAACGCGCTCACCTTCCATGACAAAATGTCCCGTTAAAGGTTGCTTGAGATGATGCGTCATGAATGCTTCCACTTCAGCTGGCGGATCACAACTGTGATTCATTTCATCGAAACTGTGCGTGCGCATCTTCTGATGTCCGTAAACACTTCCGATAAAATGCCCTTCGCCTTTGTGAATATGCGGCCAAATATGCGCCATATGCTCGGCATTTACCTCAGAATCAATACCATTTAACGCCACCGTTCTCGGTGAAAAAACAGATGCATTTTCCAAGAGGTGCGCGATTTGTTCTTCATTTTCTTGTGGCGCAAACGTACAGGTCGAATACACGATGTGCGTTTGATCTTTCACGAGATCCTCTAGTTGATCGATAATCGTTCTTTGTATGTCATGGCAAACTTGTGGACCATAGGTTTCCCAAGATTTAACGGCTTTGGGATCCTTTCGAAACATGCCTTCGCCAGAGCAAGGGGCATCGACTAAAATTCTGTCAAACCGGTGGCCCATGACTTGTGCGATTTTATCTGGACTTTCATTGAGTACAATTACATTGCGCAGACCAAATTTTTCTGCATTTCTAAGGATGGCTTTAACGCGGGTTTCATTGATATCATTGGTCACCAGCATGCCTGTATCTTCTATCGCAGTGGCAATTTGCATGGATTTACCACCTGGTGCAGCGCAAAGATCCAGACAGCAATCGCCTTTTTCCGGTTTCAATGCATTCACAGGTGACATGGCAGAGGGTTCCTGAACATAAAACAGTCCCGCATAAAAATAGGGGTGTTTGGTCACAGGATCCTCTGAATGATAATAGAATCCATCTTCTGTCCATGGAACAGGCGTCAATTCATAAGGAAAAATTTCTAAAAAAGTTGCAACATCTATTTTTAAAGTATTCACTTTCAAACTCGTATAATGGGTTTCTTCTAAGGACTGGATAAAGTCATCATATGAAGCACCGAGTAATGCTTTCATTCGCTCTGTAAATTGTTCTGGTAATTTCATTGTGACTCCTTGGCAATATTTTTGCATATGGACTAGCAAATTCAAACATCATGCTTTATAATATCATATATAGCAGGGCATTGTTAGTAGGTTCTACTCAAGATTTGCACTTAATCCATAATTAAAAGGAGTGATTCGAGTGCCATTAGTTACTACGAAAGAAATGTTTAAAAAAGCCTATGAAGGCGGATATTCTGTTGGTGCTTTTAACGTTAATAACATGGAAATCATCCAAGGTATCGTTAAAGCTGCTGCTGAATTAAAATCACCAATTATTTTACAAGTTTCTGCTGGAGCAAGAAAATACGCAAGCCCAGCATACCTTAAAAAACTTGTAGAAGCTGCTCTTATCGAGCACCCAGAGTTAGATATCGCATTACACTTAGACCACGGTGAAGATTTTGAAATCTGTAAACAATGTATCGATGATGGTTTTTCATCAGTAATGGTAGATGGTTCACATTTATCTTACGAAGAGAACATTGAACTCACTAAAAAAGTGGTTGAATACGCTCACGCTAGAGGCGTAGTGGTTGAAGCGGAATTAGGAAGACTTGCTGGTATTGAAGATGCTGTAAATGTATCTGCTGAAGATGCAACTTACACGGATCCAGAACAAGCAGTTGATTTCGTTAACAGAACAGGTTGTGACTCACTTGCAATCGCTATTGGTACAAGCCATGGCGCATACAAGTTTGCTGCAGATTCAGATCCTAAACTTGATATCGAGCGTCTTAAAAAAATCTCTGATTTACTTCCAGGTTTCCCATTAGTTTTACACGGCGCATCTTCTGTAGTTCCAGAATATGTTGAAATGTGTAATGAATACGGCGGTAAACTCGTTGATGCTAAAGGTTGCCCAGAAGATCAATTAAGAGAATCAGGTAGATACGGTATTTGCAAAATCAATATCGACTCTGACTTAAGATTAGCGCTTACTGGTACGATCCGTAAGCAATTTGCTCTTGACCCAAGTAACTTCGACCCAAGAAAATATTTAGCTCCTGCTAGAGAAGCTATCTACGGAATGGTAAAACACAAAATTATCAACGTACTTGGTAGTGATCAAAAATAATTCAATAAAAAATGCTGATAAGGCGGCCTTTGGAGACAAGGGCTGTTTTATTTTTTTGCGCGCTGTGCCCTTAGTCATCTTGATAGACATTCCGTCTCACTTGGTCCTCGTGCGCTTCGCTTCTGCGGAATCGTTCGAAGGCATGTCTATCAAGATGCCTATGGGCACTTGTGTGCAAAATTGACCATGGGTGTTCAGATGTAGATGAAAGGATAAATGAGGGCTGAGGCGTACAACTGATGACATACTTTCTCACTTGGTCCTCGTACGCTTCGCTTCTGCGGAATCGTTCGAAGGGTTGTCTCACATGGTGCCTAGGGGCACTTGTGTGCAAAATGACCATGGGGTGTTCAGATGTAGAAGAAAGGATAAATGAAGGCTGAGTTGTGCAAATTGATTACGAGATGTTTATAGCGATGGATTTATGAATGGATCAATGGTACAAAATAGGCAATACTATGCCGCGTAACCGAAGGGTGTACCTCCAAACGATTCCGCAGAAGCGCAGCGCACGAGGACCAAGTGCGGGGGTACACCATTCGGGTGCACGGCGTAAATGTCTATTCAGTAGCGCGGCTGAATTTTCGTTCGGTTGCGCGGCGTAAATGTCCATTCAGTTACACGACAGAAAAAGCCTCCTTTAACATAACTCAAAGGAGGCCACATCATTCACTCTATTTCACTTGACTATAACTTCATTGAGTTCATTGAAGCTACAATGGATCATTGTCCCATGGTTTTCTTTTGGATATGGAATGGATTCTAAGAACACTTTGCCACCGAAAGTACCTGTGACGAGGTTAAAGACGATACTAAGTCCAAGTCCTGTGTTGCCATCGGATCGCTTCGTCGTATAGAACGGTTCAAAAACATGTTCCTGAATTTCAGGACTCATGCCAACGCCGTTATCGGCAATGGTTAATGTCACGCCATTAATTGTTTTCTTGATTGCGATGGACACTTTTAAAACTTCGCCTGACTCTCGACTCTGTGCATGTTTAAATGCGTTATGAAGCAAATGCGTGATAATTTGTGTAAACGCTCCAGGATATGTCTTGAGTTTCAAATCATCTTCACAATCCACTTGAACTTCTACTTGACCCAGATTAAACTCGGATTTCAAACTTGCAAGGCTCATATCAATCAAAAGTTTAAGCTGAATTTCAGCAATTCGCTCGCTATAATTTTCAATGCTAAGCAGTTTAAAGTGTTCAATTATCGCAATGGCTTTACACAAATTTCGATTTAGTATTTCAAGCGATGGTATAACAGTTTCATCAATACTCACATCGTCTTTAGTGACATACTGATCTTGTAAATAACTGGTGAGTGTCACTGCATTTCCAATCGGTGTATTGAGTTCGTGAGCAATCCCTGCGACAAGCCTACCAAGCGCTGCATATTTGTCCGTCTGCATAATATCAAAAAAGGCCACTTCTAAAGCTTTTGATTTTTCTTCAACTCTCAAAGTCAATTTCTCGTTTTCTTTTTCAAGTAAGTATGCAATTTGTCTTTCAGCTATAATTTGGTCTGTAATATCCGACGAGGTTCCCATAATAGATGCCAACGATCCATTTTCGTCAAAAATCGGAATGAGCATCGTCACCAGTTGTCTCGTTTCACCATTATCTGCATCAAAACTACTTTCTACAGTTTTTATCTCTGGATTATTGACGTATCCTACAAAAATATCCCTCCAGAAAAGTTGATCTTTTTCTTTTTTAAATAAGACTTCAAATGATTGATTGAGAAGCGCTTCCTTAGATTTTCCAACGAGGTTTTCTAACCTTAGATTGCTCGTTGTAATTTTCCCATCAAGTGATAATGTAAAAATCATATGCTCTGAGTTTTCTACGAGGGTTCGATACTGAGATTCACTATATCGCAATTCACTGAGGGCGGTTCGAATATCATCAAACATGCGATTAAATGCCTTAACCAACACGCCAATCTCATCATTTCCTTCAACAATATAAGGTAAACTCAGTTGATCATTTAAAACATTTTCAGCACCGACAACCAAATGGTGAAGACGTGTCGTAATCGATTTCGAAAGAGTAATCCCTATGATTAAACTCAATGGAAATGCCAAAAGAAGTATCCCTGCAATGGTCATCCCCATTTTTTTAAGGGCACTGAACATTTCAGAAGCTTCTGGCCTGGCGATTAGAAACCACCCATTATCAAGCTCCTTCCACGCGATAATTTCTTCATCCAGAAGGGAGCCACCTTTTAAATATTGAATCCCTGATTTTTCTGAAAGCAATAAAACTTTATTGTTTTGATACCAATTTTGAATTGACTCAGGTTCAACTTCACTTGGGATGACAATTTGCTTTCCTTCTTCTGAAATAAGCATTACAAAACCAGTATTATAGACTTTAACTTGTCGCAACCGTTCTTGGAACGGACCCATAAAGAATTCAGCTCCCGTTACTGCGACAACTCGTTCATCTACGATAATCGGGATTGAATATGAAATGACATCCGCTTGCCATGGTTCCCAAAAATAAGGTTCCGTCCAATATTCACCATAGGTAATTGCTTCTCTCCACCAAGGTTCACTTGAAAACCCATCGCGAATCACGTCATATTCAGGTTCTCTAACAAAAGCGCCCGATTCATATGTATAAGAAACCGTGTGTTTCCCGGGAACGACATTTGAGTTAAATAAAATCCAACCAGAAATATTATCAAAATTGGTCATTGCGGATTGAACGTGTGGAATCAAACTCGTTTTATATTGATCCATATAGCTAACTTGATCTAGATTTGAACTTGTCGCTTGATCAAAATCAATCGTATTGATAACTGTATTTCGCAGCGAAAAAGAAAGTCGCTTCACTCGAAGTAACTCTGCATTAAGCGCCTCAGATTCTTTATTTAAAATCGTCATAAGGTTTCTCTCTGCTTCAACTTTTAAAGCGCTACTAAATTGAATTGTGATTAGAAAAGATAAAATCGCAATAAAAACTATAGATGTCAATGTAATTGCGATGGTGATTTTTGTGCTAATTTTCATTTGATATCCCGTTTTCAAACCCCTTATTCGCCCCATGTCTATCTCACAATCCTTCCGTAAAGTCACTTAATCTTTATATATTCAATAGTACCCAGATTACTTACATAAACACAATTGCATTAAAATTTTTCCATTGCTCAACTTCATTTCGTACATTTTGAGCGTATTAATTATTGGACTTATCTTGAATGTGACAATTTTCATTCAAAAATTCCTATCTTTAATACAAACCAATATATATGATTTTTAATATGCTTAATTCCAATATGTAATTGAATTTTTATATGCGATTACATACCAACATATGAATGCATTTCTATATGTGGTTGATTCTTCATATGTGATGGAATCACTGAATGTCTCAACCATATGAGATATACTGATTTTATTTGGGAGGACACAGCATTGAAGACATCAAAATCATTTTATGATTGGCTATTTATTGGAACACTTTTATTTTTCGGACTCAGTTTGATTCATATTTCATTTGCACTATTGGGCATTCTCTGTGCGATCACGCCTTTTGTCCTTGTCTCAAAAACGGGTAAAAAGCGTTGGTGCCAATCCTATTGTCCAAGAGCGAGTCTTTTGACGACTTTGTTCAATCGATTTTCGCTAAAATTGACACCCACTAAGTGGCTATACGCTCCAAATACCAAGCGATATGTGCTGAATTTATTTTGCATGAATCTCGTGATGATCGTATTATCAACTATGATGGTTGCTTCAAATCGAATGCCAGCAATGGACTATGTGAGATTTCTCATGGCTTTTCCCATTCCGATAGAGCTTCCACAATTATTGACTTTCAATATGCCCGAGGTTGTCATTCATCTGAGTTATCGCGTTTTCTCAATTATGTTTACCTCGACAATTCTCGGTTTACTGCTTGGGTTTCTGTTCAGACCAAGATCATGGTGTGCAGTATGCCCAGTTCAGACGCTTACAACGACAATGATTCAAACAAACTCCTAGACCGGCGGAAGATTTCCATCATTAAGAAAAATGCTATTTTTTGACCTTAAAAAATAAAACACCAGATTCTAAGCATTATCACAAAGTGATTGCATAAGAATCTGGTATATTTCAAACCATCTAATTTCGTTTTAAAATTCTTTTCATCAGAAGTGATGCCCCTGAATAAACGCCTATAATCACGATAAATATCTCTAGTCTTCCGAGTACCATCCCTGTAATAAGAATATAGGTTGATGCGACATCAAGCGTTGGTACAGTAATACCGATTGATAAACCTACTGTTCCAAGCGCAGATGCAAATTCAAACATCGATTCAATCAATCCACTGTTTGAAGTCACAGAAAGCAACAATGAACCACAAATGTAAATCATCATGTAAAATGTTACAAACCCGCGAACATCATCAACAAACTCTTTTTGAATTGCCGTTTTCCCTTGTGCTCTTACATAAAAAGGTGTTGTTATTTTTCTTTGCGGACTTATTCTTTTTCGAAGATTATCATACGCTGTTCTCATCAAAATATAGACCCTTGTCAATTTCAATCCACCAGCAGTTGAACCTATTCCGCCACCTATCAGCATGAGCACGATTAGAACGCCTATTGAAAATGGTGGCCAATTTACATATGAAACAGTAGAATACCCAGTTGTAGAAAGTGCCGAGACTACGTTAAAAACAGCTATTCGAATGCTTTCTCCCCAACTCTTATAAAGTTGGAAAAATAGTGAAAAGCTCACAGCGATCGTGGAAAGTGTTATAACCCACATCATAAATCTCATTTCACTGATTTTCGAGACTTGTTTTAGTTTTCCCTTCATGATTAACAATAAAACTGCAAAGTTCGTCGTTCCAATAATCATTAAAAAGATTGTGACAGCTTCAATCCCGATACTTTTATAGGCGCCGATACTATCCACTTCAGTTGAGAATCCACCCGTTGACAAAGATGACATTGCATGTAAAAGGCTCTCAAAGCTCGGCATACCAAATACGATGTACAGCAAGGTGCCTATAATTAATAAGACAACAAACATTAATGTCGTTATGCGTGCAGTCTTCTTTAAATTAGGCATCAATTTATCTGGATGCCCTTCTGCACTAAATAAATTCATAGACTGCTTACCTTGAATAAACATCACCATTACCATCACAAATCCTAATCCACCGCAAAATTGCATAAAACTTCGGTGAAACAAGAAAATATCTGGAATTTCTGCCACATTCATGACAGACAATCCCGTTGTCGTCCAGCCACTTACGGCTTCAAATAAAGCTTTATCAAATGTTAATTGTTTTGAAATCACAAAAGGCATCGCACCCGCTACAAATCCATAAATCCATCCAAATAATACCGTTAGCTGGCTATGCTGTAACATTTTCATCCATTGTGTTTCATTATCATCTCTTTCAAGCACGGAACACAAAATAATCCCTAAAACGATTGACCCTAAAGATGGAATCAAAAATGATACGGTATATCTCACATCCTCAGGATATATTGGAAGTAATAGCAGTGGCACACCAACAAGTATTCCAATTAGAATCATCAGTTTGGCAAAATTATTTGCATTCCGAAAAAAACCTTTAATCGTTCCAATAATAGGTGTCATATTTTCCCCGTCAACTCCTTAATAGCTTCCATTTCACTGTCTATCGATGAAATCAGCACCAGTTTGTCTCCAAACTCAATTCTCGTATCTCCTCTTGGGATAAAGCTTTCATCCCCTCTAACTACACACCCTACAATTACATGCTCGGGTAAATTGACTTCCCAAATTTTTTTTCCTACGCAAGGCGACGTTTGTAAAATTGGGACCTCTGCAATGTTAATTCTACCTTCTCCGCTTGGGATTTTGGTTACAATTCCCTCGTAAAAAGCTTGTTGTTCAATAATATTCGCGATAGCATTTACTTCACAAATAACAGAATCCACTCCCATTTTATAAAAGAATTCTGTTTTTAATGGATCATTCAAAACTGAAATGGTCTTTTTAACATTGAACTTTTTCTTGCAAAGTTCACAAATTACCAGATTGTCTTCATCTCTGTTTGTCAAAGAAATGACTAGATCTGCGTTATGGACATTTGCATCTTCTAGAATAAATGGTTTGGTTTCATCTCCATAAATGACATTAATTTTTTCATTTTCAGCTAGTATTTTGCACTTCTCCATATCGTTGTATACAACCGTGACTGCATATCCTTTTTTCAGTAAAGATTGTGCTAAGAATTTAGCTCGATTAAAACTTCCTATTAAAACTGCATGTTTTTTCATGTTCCACCTCACTATTTTTGATTAATCCGCTTGCTGACTTCTGCTTTTGATAATAATAATGGACTAATTGTCGAAATTCCCTGTTCATTATAAACGTCTACCCGCTCAGGATCATACAATCTAATCACTACATGATCTACAGTGTGATAACATTTAATCATTTGAGCTATCATCACATTTGTATTGTCTTTATTTGTTACGACTACCACTGTTGTCGCTTTACTGATTTGAGCCTCTTCTAAAACTTTATAATCTGTTGCGTCTCCAATGAGTGTTAATCCTCCATAAGCAGGCGATAACTTCCTAAACGATAACTTATCCCGATCAATGACTAATACATCTTCATTTTCATCGGATAATTCATTTGCTAAACTCGCACCTAATCTTCCACATCCAATAATGATCGTATATTTTTTTAAACTCATATTATGTTTCATGTTCATCCTCCAATATTAAGTCAATGCTTTATCAATCATTTTATAAACGCCTTCTTTTTCACACTCTTCACAATCTGAAAGCTCATATGCACAGTGCCCACTAGAAAAAAAAGTTCCATAATGTTCTAAATTGTGCCGAGCTGGTAAATACGTTGAATCAAGATCCCATGCAGCTCGAAAATGCTTCATGGCAAGATTGTGATCAGATTTTTTTTCGTACAGAATTCCGTATAAATTCTGAGGTTCTGGCGAATGGGGGTATTTTCCGATTAAAATTTTTAGCATTTCTTCACTTTCATCCAGTTGATTGCTCTTTAACAACTCTATTATTTTAGAAATTAATATTTCTTTATCATTCGATTTATGATTTAAAAAATTCACTATTTTCACCTCCAGCTATTGTTTATGCTTTGTTTCTAATTATAGTTTAATCTTTTGTCTGTGAGTTTTGTGTGAGCGTTCAGCAAATCCTGTGATGATTGCGTGAGAAAAGCCACTAGAATCATCATTCTAGTGGCTTTACATCATTACTCATTATGATATTGACATTGATATTTCAAATAATTGGCTAGATTTCTAAAAAATTACATGTCTTTAAGTCTATATCCCACACCAATTTCAGTGATAATATATCGCGGTTTTGCTGGATTTTCTTCAATTTTCCTTCTCAGACCTGCCATCAGAGTTCTCAATGCTTGAGTATCTGTTCCATATGAGATTCCCCATATTTCCTGAATAATATACTTCGTCGTGAGTATTTTTCCCATATTCTTAAACAAGAGCGACAATAAATTAAATTCCATCGCTGTTACATGTATTTCTTCATCGTTTTTATAAATCAACCGTTTACCAAGGTCTATTTTCAACTGATCAACCGTTAAAATTTGACATATTTCATACGTGTTTCTTCTACTGCTATGCCGCAATGCCACACGAATTCGTGCCATTAATTCTACAGCAGAAAAGGGTTTGGTTAAAAAATCGTCTGCACCTAAATCGAGCGCAAACGCTTTATCTTTATCTTGTTCGCGTGCTGAAATAATAATGATGGGAATATCCGACCATTCCCTTACTTTTTTTATTACTTCTAGTCCATCAAAATCCGGCAATCCTAAATCTAATAGAATCAAATCGATCTGCTCTGTAACCATAATACCAAGTGCACCTTGAGCTGTTCCGATACTTTTATACTTATAGGATTCATGATCAAGTGCATAACAAATAAAACGATTAATCTGATGATCATCCTCAACAACTAAAATAGTTACATCTGAATTATTCATCCTTTTCCTCCATTGGTAATGTAAATATTACTTCAACACCTTTTGAATGCGTGCGATTCATTATTTTTAACGTCCCATGATGTGCCTTTATAATTGCATCACAGATTGGCAATCCTAACCCCAAACTTGACTTTTCAGGTGATTTTGAAGCGCTTGAAGTATAAAATAGCTCAAAAATATGTGGATAGTCTGCTTGTGATATCCCTGATCCACCATCACGAATAATAAATTTTACATGTTTATTAAGATCATCTTGTTCAACAACAATGCTTATTTCATCTTCTGGATTCGTATGTTTATATGCGTTATCGAGTAAATTGAGCAAGAGTTGCTCAATCAACTTTGCATCTATAGGTATCATCACAGGTTCGTCCGGAATTCTAACATCAATCTCTCTGTTTAATGCCTTAATAGAGAATCTCTCTAACGCACTACTGATGACTTCTTCGACAATCTCAATTTGCTTTCCAATGACGAGTTTTCCCTCTTGAAGCCTTGTCAAACTCAAAATATTTTCAACAAGTGAATAAAGCCAATTTGCATCATTGTATATTGAGTTTATTAATGTATTGCATTGTTCATTGTCATACTGCGTTAATATATCCGATAGCATTTCAGAAGTTCCCATAATGCTCGATAACGGTGTTCTTAGATCATGCGAAATCGACCGAAGAAGTGTTGTTCGGTACCTTTCTTGAATGGCTTGATCTCGTTCCTTAACACGTTGTTCCGCAACGCGAATTCGATCCATCGCCAAAGAAGTACTCTCAATGACTGAATGCAAAAAATTAAACTGTGTCTCTGTCATTTTACATCCCGTTTCCGTTGGAATCCGTATAATCCCCAAAATATGCTCGCTACCATAAATTGGCCAATCGTGAAATTCTTCTGTTTTATCACAGCCCACTCGAAGATTTTCAATGTTGTGTTTCAGTTCAGTTTTTCCAACGACTTCTCTTCTTATTTGCACATCCGAGTTCCGCCTTTGAATGTATGTATTTTCAGGCATTCCGTCTTCGTCAAAACACAAAAGTCCAACGTTTGTATTTAAATATTCACTTAATGTCTTGATTACAATAGAAGTAATTGCTTCAATATCAATGGCATCTGTAAGGTGATTCGTTAACTGATATAACGCAAGCGTTTCTTGTTCTTTCTCTTGAGCAATTAAAGCATTTTTTTTAGAAATAGAAGTAAGTGTGCACGTAATAATCGATGTAAATGTCATCACAGCGAATGTGATTAAATAACTAGAATCATGTACAGATAGAGTAAAATAAGGACTCGTAAAAAAATAGTTAAATGTAAGTGTCGCAATAATTGATGCCACTATGCTAATGGGAATACTATCCACTTGCCACGCGAGTATTTGTATTGCCAAAATATAAATAATCACAATATTTGTTTCTGGAAAACCAAACATATTAAAAGCGCCAGCTACAATCGTTGCGATAATCATCACTAAAAACATCATACCGATTTTTTGAATTACTCTTGCTTTTTTGTACTTATTCATACTCTTCAAATGAGTATCCTCCTATTTATCGCTCACTTTAATTTATACTTTATCTCATGATATTGACTTTATCAATAAAAATGACATGAAAAACCCCTTATGTTCGTCCTATAAACATAAGAGGTCAAAAAAGTTTCTATTGTTGCTCCTATTTTTTAGCAAGTTCCCAAAACCACACTAAAAACGCTTGTCGATCCGTGACTTCACAGCGTTTATAGATGTTTTGGATATGTTTTTTGACTGTTCCTTCACTAATAAAAAGCTGGTCGGCTATTTCTTTATTGCTGGATCCTTGAATAATTTTGAGTGCAACGTGACATTCTCGTGTGGTAAGTCCTTGACTGACGAGAATGGGTTGTACGAACGCTGGTGTATTCCAGTTACTTGGAAGTTCCCTTTCTCTTTCATCTGCTATGCCCCTTACACCGCCACTTGAAAGCTCTGATGGGATCTCTGCTGGAACGAGAAATCTTAAAACGGTATACCAAAGTCCACCATAAATGGCCGGTAGCATCGCTTCAACCATTTGTGTTGAACCCTTTGTGCTATTGGCAAGTAGACTTAAAAGTGTGCTTAAAACACCTGCAACAAGACCATTTTTCATGGCAAATGGAGATAACGATTTTAGAGTCATGCCTTTTTTCCACTGCGTCAAAGTTAGAATCATTATGCCTAGAAAAACTGACAGAATCGGTATAGGCCGAAAGAGATTTCCAATCTGCCACTGAAAAAGTATCATGAGTATGACAAAATAAATCATTAACCCCATTTTCTTATTCAACATGCATCCTCCTCTACTCAAGTGAAGCGATGACGGCTTTTGCTTTCGCCTCAATTGGGAGTAAAATAAAAGTAAAAACAAGCGCATAAATCAACGTAATACACGCAACACCGCAGCTTTTTACAAGCATTTCGGTTGAAGCATCCACTGTGTACATGGACATGATGGAGACAAATCCACTCAACGTTCCAATGATTCCAGACAACAATATCGCCTTAATCATGAGTTTCACAGCAGATAGAATGCGTTTAGACTCAACCAGTGAAAATGAATTCACTTTTTCCGCCATCATTTTAAAACCGTTCAAAAAGTCATTAAAAAGTCCCGAAGCCATGACAATTGGTAAAGAAAGCCCTACAATAACAATCAGACTTGGAATGTCTAAAAACGCACCAAAAGTCGAAGAAAACATAAACAACACGCTCATCAAACTGATAAAAATTGCAACTCCAATATAATACATAAGACACCTCACTTTTTTTGATTGAATCACCTTTGTGATCCTAAGTCCAGTGTACCCCTCAAAAGTGCTTTTGAGAGGTCGAATAAAAGGCGTATTAAAGGCGTATATCGGGAATACTCCCTTATTTTCTTCCATAGTACCACTAAATGTCTTCAATGACTATAGCGATTAGCATCCTCATTAAAACAAATTCGTGCCTATTTTTTTCTTTATTATCCTGTTTAAAGGGTATTAATATATAAAAGAAAAGAAATGCGATATGAAAGCGAGGATTTTTTGATACTTTTCTGTAAAACAACGTTGAATTTTAAGATAACAATATGGAAATTTGATATTTTAGATTGTAATTAGTATATGATTATTATAGTTACTTACTGTGCTATAGATTACATTGGAGGATTATATGAAGCATTTGAAATTAAAAACCAAAATAATTATATTAGCCGTCCTTATATTAGCTGTTTTCATGAGCTTTATCTTAATTTTTGTTCTGCCTAAGGCCAACGGATTAGTCGAAGAAAAAACCGTACAAAAACTTGAGCAATTAGTGGACTTACCGCTTTCTGAGATACAACGTGAATATGACCTGTATCAAAGTGGCGAAATCAGTGAAGCGGATGCTAAACAGAACGCACTTGAAGTTATTCAAAACTTTAGGTATGAAGAAGTTGAGTACTTTTGGGTCAATGATTTAGATGGTATCATGTTAATGCACCCAATTAAACCTGAACTAAATGGTACCAATGTTCTCACTATTCAAGATCCAGACGGCAAATACTTGTTTCAAGAGATGGTCGATGTTGCTAAATCCACAGGAGAAGGCAATGTACGTTATCAATGGCCAAAACCAGGTAGTGAATCACCTCAACCCAAAATTTCTTTCATAAAAGTATTTGAACCTTGGGGTTGGGTTGTAGGAACTGGCGTATATGTCGATGATTTAAAAGCAATTGAACAAGGACTTTTTAGAGATGTCATGATTGCACTTGCAGTTATAATCGTATTTTCAATCATCATTATGGCCTTTATAATCTTACCACTCAATAAAAATTTGAAGAAAATTACTGAAGAAACTTCTAAATACGCAGCACTTGATTTTTCTGAAAAAATGACCATCTTATCAAGAGATGAGCTTGGTGGTATTTCAGCTTCTTTTGAAAAAGTGAGAAGCGAATTGATCCATATGGTAACGAATCTGAAGTCAATTTCAATTCAGCTAAATCAAAGTGCACAGGACATCGGAGTTAGCTCAGAAGCGCTTGAAGAAGCTTCTGAGTCAACCTCATTATCTGTAACGGATATTTCAGCAGTTATCGAAGAGACGAGTGCTTCTATGCATCAAGTGAATCAGACGATAGATGAAGCAAGAGATGCCATAGAGGTTGTCGCTTCAAAGGCATCTGATGGTGCACTTAATGCTTCAGCGGTTAGCACCCGTGCTGTAAAACTCAAGAATGATGCTGAGCTATCAGAAAAAGATGCCGTTAGAATCTACGATGAAGTCAAAGAAAAGTTGGAAATAGCCATTAAAAAAGCAGAAGAAGTAGATAAAATTAACGAGTTTCTTGAAGGTATTCTCAGAATTTCATCTCAAACTCAATTACTTGCACTCAATGCCTCCATAGAGGCTGCTAGAGCGGGAGAGGCAGGAAGAGGGTTTGCAGTCGTAGCAGGTGAAATCAGTAAGCTTGCTGATGAATCCACAGATATGGTTAGCAGTATAAAAGTAACTGTCGACTTTATAAAAAATACGGTAGGAAGTTTAGTCACAGATGCAAATAGCATTTTATCATTTGTTGAGGAACGTGTTTTGAAGGATTACAAAAAGCTCATTGAAATTGGTGATCAGTATAATGTCGATGCAAATGTATTTAACGATATCATGTTAGAGCTTAGTGCAATTTCTGAGGAATTAAGTAGTTCGATGATGACGATTGCTACCAGTGTCGGTGAAGTTTTTAAAGCGACCGAGCAAGAAGCTGAGCAAATCGACAGGATTCAAGCTATGACTATAACTGTTGCAGAAAACGCTTCTTTGGTAAGTAGAAGCACTGAAGAAAACCATGCAATCGTAAACGAATTAAACGATATGATTGCCAAATTCAAAGTTTAGACGAATAAAAGCATCATCATACAGAAACACAATCATAAAAAAATCAATCACATAAAAGCAATAAAACCTGCCTATCAGAGCTATTCACAATGTGTTTAATCATTGGTGTATTACTCTATGGCAGGTTTATTTATTTGCATATTTATTTGCATATTAACTTGAATATTAACTTGAATATTAACTTGAATATTAACTTGAATATTAACTTGAATATTAACTTGAATATTTACTTGATATTAACGAGTTAAGGTAAAACAACTAATCTTCGTCTAATCTAAGAATTATTCAGATTTATATGCTTTGATTAAAATTTCTCAATCGCACCAATTTCATAACCATTTAACACCACTTCCATGGATTCAATCACAACGTCAGTTAATGGACGGTCGCTATGGTTGGTTTTTACGTTTGCGATTTGATCAACGAGTTCAAGACCTTCAGTCACTTTTCCAAATGCTGCATAGCTGCCATCTAAATGCGGAGATGTTTTGTGCATTACAAAGATTTGACTGCCTGCGCTATTCGGATTTGCCGATCTCGCCATTGAAAGCACGCCTTCTGTGTGTTTTAAAGCGTTGTTTACGCCATTGTTGATAAATTCGCCTTTAATGCCATAACCTGGACCACCCATACCCGAAGTGGTGGGTTAAATAAACCGCCATTCAAAATCCTTTATTTTTCTTACTAAAATTAGGTTTTTAATTTCCAAATGACCATAAAAATGACATGTAGATTTTACCCTATTTCAACTTTTAGAAAAAATTTAGATTTCTTATTTTGATTTATTACTATTATACAACCCATAATATAATATCAATTACTAATTGACCAGTATGTATTTATATTTTATCTGCAAACTGGTATAATTTATTTATGTAAATTTAGGAGGTTTTAATATGAATCCACAAGTTAAAATAGTTGTTAAAGAGTTTGGTACAATGGTTGCAGAGTTATACCCGGAAATAGCACCTAACAGTGTTAATAATTTCCTTACATTAGCATCTGAGGGTTTTTACAATGGTCTGATATTCCATAGAGTTATAAAAGGTTTTATGATTCAAGGTGGGTGTCCATCCGGCTCTGGAATGGGTGGGCCTGGGTATGGTATCAAAGGTGAGTTTCTAAAAAATGGCGTGAACAACAACCTTAAACATACAGAGGGTGTATTGTCTATGGCAAGGTCACAAAGTCCAAACTCTGCAGGCAGCCAAATCTTTATTATGCACAAAACATCACCGCATTTAGATGGTTCTTATGCTGGATTTGGTAAAGTTATTGAGGGTCTTGAAATTGTAGACCAAATAGCTAATGTGAAAACAGCATATGGAGATAAACCATTAACTGATGTTGTTATAGAGAGTATTACAGTTGATTTAAATGGTTATGAGATTGGACCAATTGAAAAATTTTAAGTAATAAGGGAGTGCATTTGCACTCCCTTTTAATTTGTTTCTGCTAATAACTGATACAGTTTTTGTCTAGAAACTCCAAGTTCTTTTGCTAACTCCGATTTAGATTTGATTTGTCTACTATTATATAAGGCTAATTTGTCTTCAAAGTTTTTAACATCTTTCTTTTTTCTTCCTTTATATTTACCTTCCCTTTTGGCTACCTCAATTCCCTCTCGAATTTTCTCTTTTTGCAAGGTAGATAAAAACTCGGAAACCGCCCCTAATATTGCTATTTGCATTTTTCCTGTTGCTGTAGATGTGTTTATTCCCTCGTGGATACTGATTAACTCAACACCTTTTTTATCTAATAATTCCATAGTTTTCAATAAATCAGATAAACTCCGTGACAAGCGAGAAAAATCAAGTATGATAATACTGTCACCTTCTCTAGCGTAATCTATCATATCCTCAAAACCTTCTCGTTTAAGATTGAAACCTGTTTTACCCTCATCTACAAACCATTTATCTATTTGATACTTTTCTAAAACTTCTTTTTGTGATTGTAAATTTTGATTAGCACTAGATACCCTAATATATCCTATTCTCATATGCACCTCCGACTATGGACAAAGCATACCGCGCTTGTGTCTAATCATCAAGTGTTTTATGACATACAGTAAATTTTATTAAATAATAGTCTATAAGTACAAAATTATGAATCTAAACAGTAGTTATTGCAACAAGTAAAAACTAAGCATTTTCTGATATAAAAACTATAGTCTAAAATAACATTTTATTTAGACTAAATAAAAAAGTAGTCATAATTCAAATAAAAAAAATACAGCACATAAGCGCTGTATTAACAAATTATTGGCATTTTTTGCATATATACTTATTAAGCAATACTTCTGCATATTCACTATCATATTCATATACAAAATCTAATGAACTTGAAAAACAACCCTTATCTTTATATTCTTCTGTATCAACTTGTGTCATATCTTCAATCAAATTTACTTCATCACATTTTACACACATGTTAACACATTCTAAACAAGCCAAATAATCCAAACTATCATTATTCTGCAATAATAATAACTCATCTAAATGGACTTGATTACCACATTTTTTACAAACATCTGCACAAAATTTACAATATACTTCACCTGAAACACTATGCTCCAACATATCTTCTTGAGATATTATTGCTTCACAACTAGCGCAATTTATACTAGACTCTTTACTTTTATCCATATGTCAACTTCCCCTTATATAAAATATGTTCATATTATAACATAAAAAGTTGTCAAGTTTGACCACTTTAAAAATTACCTTTTTTTGTTACTTTGCGATACTACACTAGCAGCTAATGTTTTAGTAGTTTCAGCTGACCTTGGATTACTTAAAGCTTTTGCTGCTTTTGATTCCATTGCACTACTTGTTTGCTTACTTGAATTAGCTTGTGATAAAACCGAGCCTGATAATTCTCTCTGAATTTTTGATGCACTTGAATTATTTAATGTTTGTGCCGCTAATTTAGTTGTATCTGGACCTGATTTCTTATTATTTGCCATATAAATACCCCCTTTCTTTTTTTTTATGTACTTCCGAGCATATTATACTACCATTTAATACATTGTCAATATATTGTGGTCAAAATTCCCCAACCACTATATATTGTATTTGTGTAAGTTTATTTACTGTTGTGTCCATTCTCAAAAACTGGTAAACTGGTCTAAAAGGTAAATAGGAGGACACAATGATAATTAAAACATATTCTTACCGATTCGCAGAAGAAATTTTACAGCATCCAAATTACATACAGGTCTATAATGAGATTATTAGCGTGTGTGAAAAATGTCCATTACCGCTCTATAATGGTAAATCGGCTAGACAACCGAGACTTAATATAGTACAGCAAATTATGAACACATATTTTAAAATGATGTTTACCCAACTAGGTTGGGAGCCTGAACCATTAGCAACACCTCTAGATAATGCAGATGCACTTCGGTCAGATTTTAGAAAATCATTTGTTAACCAAGAGACCGGTGAGATTAATTTAACCGCGCAAATTGAAGTTGAGTTTGGTAATGTAGCTAGTAGTTATCGAAACTATTTCAAATTTCAACTCTCATTTTCATATGGATTAACTGATGTATGTATTATTATTCTACCGTCTCAACAACTTTCTACCCGAATAGATAGTGGTGTTTCCAATTATGAAAAAACAATTAGAGAAATACCATCTGCTAAACTATCAGTTACAGTACCAGTATTAGTAGTTGGATTATTTGATAGAAATGATGCTGGGGATTTAGAACTAGAATGGAATGTTAGAGAAATCGAAGAAGATTTAGATATTCTCAAAGGAGATAAGTTAGGCAATATATTAGCGCATCGAGAAATTGTTCAATCTTATATAGATAGTTTATAACACAAAAGCAGGTGGATTTATCCACCTGCTTTCTATTTTTCTGATTCTATTATTTTTGATATTGTTTTACCCATTTCTTCAATCAATCCAACCACTAGTGCATTACCCATACAAAAATACCTCATTCGCTTTGGCATACCTGTATTAGTCCAATCGTCATCAAAACCATTTAATCTCTCGGCTTCAATTTCTGTTAAAACCCTTATTACACCCGTGTCTAAATCTTCTATAGCATGGCTACTTCTATTTGTGGATGCCTCAGATGTTAACATTGTTCTACCTGGTCTGTCTAATGGGTCAGGAAATATAACAGGACCCTCAGTATATTTATATTCAAACCCTGAACTGCTTGTTCTAGGCTCATTTTTAGAACCTTTTAAATACCGCCACTTTTCTTCATTTTTAATCTGATACTCATCAATATCTACATTGGATTGTACAATATCTCTCAACAATGTTGGGGTTTTATACACAGGTTCAGTTTTAGCAGTAACAACTTCATTACCCCTCAATATACCACTATTGTCAAAATTAAATGAAAAATTATCTGAAATACTTTGTAAATCACTACCATCAATTTCTAGTGTTTTATACTTAAAATCTTGCTCTACCTTAAATGTTGCAGCAAACATTCCTTTATCTCTAATAATATCTTCTAATTTAAATTTAGATTGTTTCTTGCCAAACTTTGTATTGTTTTTATATGCATATATAAAAACTCTTCTTCGTCTCTGAGCAAATCCATAGTCTGCAGCATTAATTACTCGCCACTCAACAGTATAATCTAAAACTTGAAAACATGACAACATTACAGCAAAATCTCTACCCCTTTGTTTTGCTGGGGATTTTATTAATCTATCTACATTTTCTAACAATACAAATGGCGGTTTTTTTTCCTTTAAAATATCATTAATCTCCCACCATAAAACACCTTTTTTACCAGCAATACCTTTTGCACCTGTTGTGCTAACCGAGTAATCTTGACAAGGAAATCCCCCTACCAATAGAGTATGCTTAGGTATTTCATTTTTTACTTTTGCTATATCTTCATTGACACAGATAGTTCCATTTTTTTCAAAATGACTTCTGTAACAATCATATGCGTGTTGCACATTTTTCCCTGGTTCCCATTGATTTGCCCAAATAACTTTATACTCTGGGTCAGCTTTTCCTAAACCTAAATGAAAACCACCGACACCGGCAAACAACTCCACAACTTTTTTATCCATACTACACCACCCATAATTAAGCAAAAAATGAGAAACCTTATAGGTCTCTGACAATTTCGCGTATATTGCAAATCTTCATTATACATCATAATTTAAACTAATACTTAAAACTACTTTTTTTATGGATTTCATTAAAAACCACTTATTATTATACCGCAAATGTTGAGTTTATCGCAAGGTTAGTTGAGTTTTAGTTTTCATTATTTCAGTTTTAAACTAGACTATTCCAGTTTTCAACTTGGTGTGTTCAGTTTTTGTTTAGATGAGTTGAGTTTTTTACTTCTCGAGTTGAGTTTTAGAGTTGGTTTGTTCAGTTTCTGTTTAGACTATTTCAGTTTAAAATAAAATGTGTTGAGTTTTTTAATAACTCAACACCTATCTACCTTAATAATATACTTTTCTACAAAACACCATTTTATTATCATTTTATTTGTGTTTCTCTTTAATTTTATCTATAAACCACTGATAATCCACTTTACCCATAATTAACCCCAAAATTTGAGTGTTTCCATCCTTAATTTCATTCAGCACCCAAGCCATCTTCTCTTCATCTTCTATAACCTTTTGTTTGTCTTGCTCTAACTTGAATTTACTATGACTATGTAGGTAGTCAATTTGTGTCATACAATCCATCATACTATAGCGATATTTGACTTTACTATCTGCTGATGGTAAGCCATCTAGAACCATCTCATCTATATAATCAGTTAGTTTTGCTCTACCCGATGCTAGATAAAAACTGGCTTTTGCATCTGCAATTTGCCCCTCTCTTATTAACCTTAGTGTTTCATTTCCCAATTTACTTTTTAACCTTTTATTGGCTTCGGATATCACTACCTTAATGGTCTTTTCTCTTTTTTCATACATTTCTTCATAGTTTTCATCGTGTGCAGTGATACCCATTTCTTCTAGTTCTTTCTTTATTAATGCTGTTCTACCATTTTCTAAATGGTATTTATACCGAGCTGCAGCATCTATCCTCAACCATTCACAATCATTTACATACTCTACTATTTCACCCAACAATACCAAAGCCTTTTGAGTGTTTTCATACTTCTTCTTTAAATCTTTGTTTTTAGGTTCAATCACCATAACTCTTTTGAAATCTAATAATTCTTCTTCTTTCTGTTTTACTAAATGTTCCAACTCTTTTTGTATTAACATTGCGCTACCTCTTTCCTTTACTGTTACCTAATTTGATTTAAATTTTTAACTCAGCGACCTAATTTTAAAACTCAAAATTGTTTTATAAAAAAGGTAAAGTTTATTTTTTTGAATAACCTTAACTTTTAAAAAATTTATTCTTAACTAATATATTTTAAACTGACCATTTTTTGCTTATTTATGTCCATTTGATTTTGATTTTTAAAAAGTTTCAAATTTTGATATTTTTAATGTTAAGTCAATTTTTATTACATAATTCGACACAAATTATAGAGTTTATTTAGAAAAAACACATATTATCAAATAACCCTATTAAACAATCAAAATATCAAAAATTAATCACTCACAACTTAAATACTAACCACATTACTTATTAATCTAGATAAATGTACAGAATCTCCATTTAATTTAAAGCATATTTTAAAAATTAAAAGTAATAAAACTAAACTACATAAAATATGCAAAATAAAAGTTGCTAATATTGATTAGCACCATCTACTTAAACCGCTTTTAAAACCATTCCATTTCTTGTTTTAACTATATACTCCTGTTTTCGCTCTACCTCTTTGCGATACACCAAATAAGCATTTTCTGTTAATTGATGACATATTAAATCTATATGGTTACCTCTTGCTAATTCTTCTAACCGCCTGAGTTCTGGACTTGAAAACATACATCCTAACTCTTTATAACCTAACCCTATCATTTCATCCCTGCTGACTGATTTTTTAACCTCATACATTATATCTACCCCTTATAAAACAACTTCTTTTTCAAATGCTTCAAACAACTCTTTCTTGACTGTTTCAAAATCCTTAAACACCAATGGATGTTTATCTGCCCATCTATTAGCATCTTGTTCTGTTGCACCTTTTACTTTAACTGGGCTTATAACATTAAATGTCCCTGAGTTTAATATATCTACCCAAGGTAATAAAACCCAAGGTTTTACACTATTATCTGTTATACCATAATGTACACCTATTGATTTTGACACTATATTGTCAAATAATATAACACCATAAAAATAACCAAATTCCTTTTCATCTACCTTATCAACTATACAGTTTACACGATAGTATTCGGTCAATTTTGCTTTTAATGCTTCATAAAGTTTCTTTAATGCTGATTCAGTCAATCCTATTCTGCTGTATAGGTCTGGTTTTGGTTTTTTTTCTACTTTTGTATCTGCTTTTGGTTCTGCTTTTGGTTCTACTTTTGGTTCTGCTTTCGGTTCTGCTTTATTACCACTTATTGGTTTAAAAGATGCTGGTAGCTCATATACCCCAAGTTCTTTAGTCGGTAGTGTTTTTTTCTTAAATGCTTCTGATTGCTCAATTTTTGGTTTTACTACCACATCACTTTTATACCCGATAAACATCGCTTTTGAATTTGAGTTAATTTGTCTACATACAGAAGTATATGCACTTTTTAAACCCTTTACTTGTTTTAGTGGTACATGTTTATACCACTTAGGAGCAACTATATATGCATCAAAATCAGCGGTACCAATAAACACCTTTGTATTTTTTTCACCCCATAATTCTATACTCTCTATCTCAGTAACATCTTTTAAAACAGGTAGAGTTTTACCATACATTGTTAAAACTTGTTTTAAAATCTTCTCTATAGCACCTCCATTTATTGCTTGTGCAATAAAATAAAGATTATCAGGTTGTTTAACCTTTAATTTAACTATATATCTATCCATTTTAACCCCCTATGATACCACTCTATAATTTCCAGATTTCACAACATCCATCACTTGTCTAACAAATTGCATAGATACTAAATCTGTAATTTGTTTTCCATATGTTTTTAAATCATTTATTTCTATAATCTCTAAATTAGAAAATTGGTCAATTAATGACTTATCAATAGGTCTGTGATAACTATAATTCTCTGTTCTATAAAACAAATAATATTTTTCAGCAAAATATTCTTCTTCAACTACTAAATACTTTTGCCCATTATCCCAACCATAATCTACTCTTTGTTGTAAATTTCTCTTATAATCACTTTCAGTTTCAAAAATTCTTCTCTTTTTACTTCTTGTTAACCACTCTAAATGAATACATTCTGGAACAAGGCAATTTTCTAATAGAAAATCTTTATACTTATAATATTCTCGCATTTTTTCCTCTTGTTGCTGATAAGCTGTATAATATGGGCTTAGATAGTTTCGATACTGCCTATCAAAAATTTTATAGTACTCTTGAGCTTTATCTCTACAGTTTTTCGCTCTCTTATTGATGCTATATAATGCTTGTTCTAGCATTTCAAATGTAATAATATTATTCTTCAAAGCCTCTTTATATTTAATTGGTGTTTTCATTCACTACCCCTCTTGCACAGTAATAACTATATGACCCTCTGGTGCTAACCACATATCTACTATATTTAAAACATACTCGGCTAGTAATAACTCCTTAACCTCACTAACATCTGGTAAATCAAGCTGTTTCAAATTATTATTCTCATATAATCTAGCAATATCATCCTGTTCCATTTTTAATTCAATCATTTTATTACCTCACAATCCTTAAACTTGACACTATTTTTTAACTTTTTTTATTCATTAGCTGCTTTTTAGATTGGTTAGTGTTTAACTATCAAGTCAAACACTAATCATAATTAAATTTTCTTACCTCCACTGTTTTTCAATGTTCTTGATATCGCTCATTTTCTTTCTAATATTGGTTTTATTTGCAACACCAAGCTTTTCAGTATTATTACAATCTACTCCATAGAGAATACCATCATATACCAATAAGCAAATTCCACCGATGTTATACACTAAACCTAAAACACAATTTAAACATTCCTGCAATTCTTCAGTATTAAAATCACATCTACTCTCAGGTATATAGGTCTCTATAGTATCACCATTAACCACCTGCTCTATAGAACACTCCCAACCTGTTACATAATATAAACCATTTGAATATCTCATATATATTCCTCACTTTCATCTTGTTATTTAATATAGTTTTATTTGTCCAAATTATTTGTCCAACCAATTGTTTTACTGTAGCGAGGATTGATACACCAATCCTCTCAAATTTGCTTTCATTTCTGTTACTAGTTTTTTCAAAATATAACTAGATATAATATCATCAGCAGAAATATCTAGAAAACCCATTAAAACAGTTCGCCTATCTATTACCGCTACTCCATAATCAAAATACTCATTTTTGTATAACCACCGCTCTAAATCTAATCTAGACATATCTACTGCTAACCCTACCTGGACTATTCCTACATACGGGTGGATATAGATGATAAAACCATCATTATCTATTCGGATTACCGCAAGTCCTTGTATATCAAGGACTTGTCGGTTTGTATATCCTAAAATCTGTAACCGCTGATTTAGTTCATCTATCATTAGGCTGCCTGCTTTAACTGTATTATTTCAAATGTCTGTGGGTCATAATTTGTAATTAAAACCTCTACATCAGGTGATGTTTTATCTTTTCTCTGATGAGATGCATTTTTATAACTGACATCCAAATAATGCACATTATATTTTTTAGACCAATCTACTAATTGAGTGTGAGTTAAACCCTTAGACTCAATTACATTTGATAAAGCAAATCTAATACCTTTTGAGTGCAAATCATCTATATAATTTAATAATCTCTGTTCATGATAACTTGACCAACTTTTGGTATAACCTGTGTCAGTTAACAAATATGGTGGGTCCAAATATACTAAACTCTCACTATCTAAACCATCTAAATTGACTAAAGTAAAATCAGTTTTGTGATACTCTAAATCCTTACCTCGCATAGCATTTGCAAAATTTCTTAAGTTTAATGCTTGGTTATCATTAAAAAACCTTTCACCCCAACTCAAACTTAGTTTTTTATCTTTAGATTGGAATGATTTATTTACACTTGATTTTCCATTTAATTTCGCCTCTTGACTAAATCTAAGTTGATTGGAATAACTCGCAGATACTAAAGCAAATAAAACAAATAGTTCTCTATTTTCGGTATTATAGTAATCTAATAATTTCAAAAAATTCTCCCTATTTTGATTTCTATTATCTACTTTAAATTCTGCTGTTATATCTCTAATTTTCTTAATTAATTCATCAGAGTCTGAGTCAATTATCAACTTGACTAAATCTAACACATCACCTAATAAATCATTAAATACATATTTATTAGCAGATACATTCGCTGCCATTACACAACTACCCGCAAACAACTCTATATAAGTTGTAATTCGCTTAGGAAATAATGGTAAGAGCTGTGGTACCAATCTCCTTTTGTTACCTGTGTAATTTAGTGGACTAGCAATATAATTATTTTTTACTTGTGTTTCATCAACTTTTTTTCTCATCAAAACCATCCTTATATTGTTATTTATTCTATATTTTGGAAGTTCTAGGTTGAAAAGTGCACTTAATAAACCCTCATCCCATACACTTCAATGAAGCCTTATTTTTACTTATATTCAATTATTTGGTAATTTTAGGGTGTGATGTAGCCTTGTTTTTTGTAACACCACACCCTATTCAGTTTTATATGTTACCTATTAGATTGCCATTAGATGTCTGTACAATGGCTGTTCTTCTTGTTTTTCCTTTTGGTTCAGTGTAAATACAGATGCTGTCCTGAGTGGCTGTTGAGTTTTTATTATTGGTTTTGATTCATCTGCTGTTTTAACATCTTCTGTTGTTTTAACATCTTCTGCTGCTTTAACCGCTTTCTCTTTTGATGCTTTTAACCTCAATAATGTGTTTTTTCATTTTCTTTTCTCCTTTTCTTCCTATTTAATACCTTTAGTATTTATGCACTTGGTTTTTAAATCCACAGTAATACTTATTTTCTGGAAACCTAATATTATTCCATCTGCAATTGCTTTAATTAGCATTGATACTTTTTCATCTATCATGTCAAGTTCATAGTCAAAATATAATGCACCCATTTTATACAACTCATTGTGGGATTCATTATCTAAATATTCACCAAATTGGCTAATAATCCCCTTTATATGCATCTCAACTCGTTGGATTGATAATTGCCTATTAAATTCCCTTTTTTCTAATTGACTCTCAAAATGCTTATCAACAATTAGTTGCGCTATTTCAATCGGTAAATCCTTTAAATCTCTGAACATCTCATATTTTATGTTTTCATCAACATAAAAATTGTTTAATCTACTTCTATTAATACTTTTATCAATAATTTCCCAAATCTTACTTTCTTGTTGTGATTTATTTCCCTGTTGTCCATTTCCTTGGTGTTGTGAAGTGATTCCCAATTGTCTTCTCATTTTTCGATTCATCATTTTTTTAATCTCCCTTTTTTTTTAGTTTTTATTAGTTAATACCAGCCATTTGTTTGGCAAGCTGCTTACTCATTTCTACAATCATATTTTTAATTGGATTCTCTTTAAAAAAGCTTTTGTTTTTATCGCTTGCACTTAATTTACTCAAATCTACTGTATTACCATACAAATCATAAACATCTATTTGTTGTAATTTCAGATTATCTATGTGAGCAATCGAGTATTTATTAGCACTCTCAAATTCAACACCTTTTTTCTTTAAATCTTCTTCTAATGGGTCAACAAACTTTACCCAATTCTTTGATTTACTTGGCTTGATTTTTAATACTACATAATCACTAGCTTTAAATGTGCCATATCTTGCTGGTAATCCATATTTGTTAATATAAGTTCCACCTACATTTTTTACTGTTAAATCAGCAACCTTTTGAATTTTTTCAAAACTGTCACATAACCAACACAACCCATCAATTGCGAAAACTTTTAATTCTCCATCTGAAATTATTGATTTCGCATTTTCTACTTTAGTAAGGTGGTATACTACCTCTGGAGCGAAGTTTAATTTTTTGTACACATTTCCAAAACCCTTAATATTATTAACTGATTTACTTTCTTTAATCCCCATTTGTCTTCTCATTTCGCGATTCATCATTTTTTTCTCCTTTTTTAGTTACCAATGTTTTTACTTGGTATATTATTTGTTTGTTTCATTTCTGATAGTCTGATAATATCCTTGATATTTTAGGGTAGATTTAATACCCCTTAATCTTCTTGTAGTCGCTTTTCATAGAGTTTTACAATCAAAACCTTTATACAGTATAGGTCATTGTATTCTAGCAATCTGGATAATGATGCTACTATTTTATTGAACCAACACACATATTCAAAATTTTTATAATATGCCACTAAATAATGGTTTGAAGATGGTACACTGTAATTTATAAAACCATTATTTATTTCATACAATATTTCTGTTTTTAAATCTTCTGAAAACTCATCAATTTTCAATAAAACACTTAACAGCCAACTGCTTTCACTTGGTGCATTTTCCCAAACAGAATACTCGGTTAGTAGTTCATCTATTTCTGAGAGCCAATATTTATTCAATTTTTCAAAACCCTTTGACTCATTAAAACTAACCAATTCATAATATTTATTACTTCTATTTACTTTTACTTGTGACATAAACTCTTTAGTTAATAAAATTTCATCCTCATCTGATATTGGTTTATACCAACCTAAATTTACACTTTGGTCATCTAATTCTGTCAATATTTCTTTGTATCTCTCATAACTCATTTTTTTATTCTCCTTTTATTTTTAGTTTGTTTGCTACTTGGTACACTCTTAGGATACTATACTTACAAACATATTTAATTTGTCGCTTTTACGGGTGAATTTTGGTATAATAGCGATAATTGTTGTAATAAAGTAAGCAAAAAAACAAAAAAAACCCGAAGTTCCAGGTTTTTATTAATAGAATATTTAAATTGTGTAAGGGGTATATCATGAGTAGTAATTTTGAATTTATAAAAATACCATCTTTCAGAAGTATTTTACTTGAAATCAATAATTATATTAGTGAAATCAATAAAATAAAACAACTAAGTGATAGTAGCAATTACAAAGATGAGAAAATTTTTTATTCTAATATAGATTATATTACTCCTATTCTAGACAATATAGGTGCTTTTCTACAAAACAATAAATTTTTACCTGAACTCTCTGTCAATAATCAAGTGATATCACTTAATAATTTCTATGTTCCTATATATAAAAAGGTAAGAAATAGTGATGGTAACATAGAGAAAAGAAGAATTACCAAGATTAAGAACAAATTTAAAGTTTTAACTATACACACTAGTATTCAAAATGAAACATATTCATTAGTTGATATTGATTACAGTTTGACAAAAACTGAAATAAATACTCACCTACTTTTATGTTATCAATATCTATTAACTTACTCTAATAATCTAAATATTGTTATATCAACTTTTGAAACTAAGTATTTAGATATGATAATAAATAATGTTGATATAAAAAATACTAATTTCAAGAAATCCATAACAAACCTAAAAACAACTATAAATGATATTATACAAAATAATACAAACAATATTGATGTAATGAATAATGCAATAACCCTAATTTATAAACTTCACTTTTTTATTCATTATAATTTATTGGTTGATGCTTCTAAACTTACTCAATATGATATTTATAGTTATGCGGGTAAGAAAAGAACAACTTTCCAAGACTATCTAAATTTAAACAAAAGCAATCTACCCGATGTAATTTCTCTTCAAAACTTAAGTATTATTTTTGGTTTACCAATAGAGTATTTTATTCCAAATATTCAAGAACCATATAATGACATATCCAGACTCGTAGGTATAACTGAAGTCAATCTTCATAAATTAGAAATCTTGAATGCTGCTTATGATATTGAAGCACACAAAGTCCCTTATAATCAAATATTGAATTTATTAATTACATTACTAGGAGATAAATCTACCGATATATTGCTGACTTTAACAAACTACATTACTAATTGCTCTATAGATGATTTGATTACATCTAATAATGATGAAGATATTTATTACAAATTACCATCAGATTATATCGATGCAATTGTAAAACATAACTTATTAAAACAAATTGACCTTATTAAAAATCTTTATACTGAAAAAAATTTAAAAAAGAGTTAGAGCAAATTTGCTCTAACTCTTCTTCTTTAATCCCCACAATATTGCTCGCGCTCCCAATCTTTTACTAATCGCTTACAATCTCTTATCGCTGTTTCTACATTTGTTTTAGTTGCTCTACCATATGGTTGAGTGTTTTGGTCATCTGCTGCAAAAACATTTCCATTTCTTACATAACACATTATACCAGTTGATTCAAAATAAACTCCATCTGCTTTTAATTTCATAATTTTACCTCTTTCTTCTTTTCTTTATTTATTAGACTTATAGCTTTATTTAAAACCCTCAGAACCGCACCGCCCATAAACCATCATATTCTGTCATTGTATTCGGATTTATTTTAGTCCTAAAATAATTATAAAAACAATCCCATAACTGAGAGAAATAATCCACTAAAATATCACTATCACTGATATTTTCATAATCCTCAAACATATCATTAATGAATAGTATATCGCTAGTAATTGGAATACCAGTAGTACAAGGTATAGTACCCTGTATTTCATTTACATAAATAAACTCATTTTCATATACTGCATCGTCATCAACAATAGTCAAAGTTTCAAATGCTCGCTCTGTTATATCAACCAGACCAAATTCATATAGTTGGTTAAATGGTTTTAGTTTATAGGTTTTTCGCTGCATTATATGTTTAATACTGGCTTTTACTGGGTCATAAGCAAGCACTTTCAATGCTTGCCTATTTTCAATCACATCACCGACTGCAATTATTACTCCTACACCGCAATTTTCCCTTTTTATATCAAAACCCAAAACTTCTAAATGATTTATTAATGACTCTAAATTATACATAACCACCTCTATCCTATTATGTTGCTAATATACTAAAACCTAGCTAACTCTATTCCATGCACCTTGCGCCCTTCATATTCTACCAAACTAAAATCATTCCAAAGCGCATCTATCAAATCATCTACAAAACCTCCATCAATATAAAAATCATCAAATAATGCTAGGTTTAGTTCATTTGGTCTATAATCCGGATGTTTTGCGTGTAATGCAATTAGACTAATACCACCATTATAATAAAATGCATCCTGAGGATGTCTAATATTTCTTTTTAATGCTTCAAATACACCTTTTGTAATATCAAATACCCCTAAACTATATAACTCAGTTAATGGTTTTAGAATTCTATTTTTATCCATAACCATACTAGGTTTTATTTTACTTGGGTCAAGAGCTAAAAGTTTAACTGCTACTCTACCCTCTTTTGGTGTGCCTACAGCATAAATTATTTTGGTTCCATTCCTTAAACCTGATATATCAAACCCCTTTTGTTCTAGTTCCATCTGTACATTCATTAATAAAGACATAATATTAACCCCTTTCTAATAACCACTTGGTGGTAGGAAATCTCTATAATCTGCACCATAAATCCTAGGTATCTCATATATACTCAATTCTACCAAACCATTTTTCTGAGCATATGCTCTATATATCTGCATTCTCTCTTCTACTGCTTTACCACCAACACCTGCTAGAGCATAATAATTTTGACCTGCACTAGGGTTAAAGCATTCCTCACATCGAACAAAACACACCATTCACTTCCATTCCTATAATTAAACTCGGAAACAAAAAAAGTAGATTTTGGTAAACCTATACTATCACCATAAATATGGCGCCTATTCAGATAATCATTACCTATAACCCTTGTTTTTGTTGAACTACCATTATAATTCAATAAATTTTTAACTGTTTTTATCATCTTAAAACCCTCTTTCTATCCCTATGAATTGTTGGTGTTTGATACTAGTCAAACACCAACTATATAATGAACATATTAACCTATTTGCTTATAACCCATTTCTTCAAAATAACCTATATAATCATTTATTCTTCTGGTAACCGATTGTGTTATAGGCATATATTCAGCTAGATTGTTTGGTATCATATAACCTTGTGTTCCAACCAATCTAAATATCAATGTGTTATAATAATAAAAATCAAAATTTGGATGATTAATTTCCAATCTGTCTTTACTACCCGATTTAACAACCTTATTTGAACCTCTATACTCTGCTAATTCTTGTGTTGTTTTCAACATTTCTCTTTTCTTTACCATATTAAACCTTCCTCTCACTGTCCCTCATCCGGACATTCAACTTCAAACACTTCATCATAAATAATATCTGTACTATTTATACTGTCTAACTCTTCAGCTTCTTTAATTTCAACTAACCGCTCTGGGATTTGTTCATCTACCTCGGTGTTTTTTATAAATATCACTAAACCAATTATTGTTACTATTAATACTACTAACCCGACTACCGCGATTTTTTTCTTCATAACACCACCTCTATAATTTCCTTAAAAACTTCAATAACACTACCATAAAAATATTAAATCAAGTATATCTAACACTTCTTCAGTATTCATTGCCTCTGCTTGTGCTAATGCTAATTGCAGCTCAGCATCCGAAAAATAATAGTATATAAAAATACCGCAACACATTAGTACTGCCACAAGTAAAAACATTCTTACTTTTAATTCCATTTTCAACACCTCGCTCTACCCTATCAAAAGTTATTTCTTTTATAATTAATATATATTTTTATGTCCATTATTTTTGTCATATTGATTTATTTTTTGTTGTTCCCCCTCTTGTACCAATTTACAATAAACCTGTTTAAATTCAGATGTCCCCGATATTTCGGGTTTTAATGTGTTATAGGTTAAAAAAAGAATCCTAAAATACAATAGGATTCTTTTTTTTTGCTTTTAAATTGTTTTTATTCTAATAGTTGGTTAAACCATAAGAATCTAAATTTAAGATTCAAATAATACTCAAAAAATTGAAAATATACCCCTCAATCCCTTATAAACACTCATTTATTGTTATATGTCATTAAACCTTTATAGTATATAGGTTTTATCAAAAAATAGAAAAAGCAGCTCTAAGCTGCTTTTAGTAAAACATATAATGATAAGATTTTACATTAGGATGTAGCATTAGTAAGCCAAGGACTGTCAGTTTTTGCTAATAATCTAGCATTTTGATATGACATTTCAACCGTTAAAACAGTAGCGCCAAAATAACATTTGTTATCAGTATCACATTCCAGTACCAATACAAAATCAGGTTGTCCTTGATATGAATTACCTAAGTAAATAGGTAATAAAAACTGAACATCTCCATTATAGAATTGGGGTACTACCATTTTATAATTTCTTTTAGCTAATTTCTTAATTATAGATTCATTACCCTTAAATCTCATTACTAATTCGGGCAAATCATACTCTATTTTTGTAGCCTCTTTGATTCTCTCAAACCTATCTTCAAAAACATGCTTCCAATTCAATCTTAAATCATAATCCGGATTATAAATTACTTCTTCAATTGTATCAAAGTATGTTGCTATTTCTGGAGTTACATTACCAAACATTGTTAAAATTTTCCTATCATCTTCCAAAACTATAACCGGATTTTTGTACATTGTTACTTGTGTATCTAATACCAATACATCGAATTTTTCAACTATGATATTTATATCTTGACCAAATTTTCTATCTAACAGTCCAGTATTAAAAATGATATAATTACCATCTTTTGAATTGATTAACTTACCTTGCACAATTAATCTCTTCAGTGTGTATTTAATATAAGATGCTAGTATGGGATGATTTATTTTTGATTCAGTTTTATATTTCCAGTTCTCAGGTTCAGCCATCTGACATAAATTTTCTAGGAATGTTATCATATCATTAAAAACATTAAACACTAAATTACCCATAGTTATCATATTTTTTCTTAAAATACCTTCGGTTAAATCAGAAAATATACTAATATCTGCTAAATACCAAGGTGCAACACCCTCTTTTGTGTTTGTATTCTTGTTGAATTTTAACCACACAGAGTCACCATAACTATCTGAATAACTTGTTTTAAAGTATGCTTCATTAGATATTCCATTTTTTGAAATTGAACCATTATTCAAAAAAACAACATTTTTATCATTAAATTCACTTTCAATTTTGGTTACAATTTCACTCGTAGGTTCATCAAGTGCACATAAATCTTTAATTAACTCATATTTATTGCGGTGGCAAAAAGCAAAACTGTTAATATTCATTAATATACCCCTTTAATTTATTTGAGTAGTTCTCATTTTTATAAATTTACTCGATTATTATTTGTATACTTTGGATATTATTTTTTCCATTTCTTCATCTAGTCCATACCGCACTTCACTTTTTTGTTTACCTAACTCTGTCTGATATATACTAATATCTCTATAACTCCCAAACTCAACTTTAGGTGTAAACAATATACTACCCTCTGTATAGACATCAAGCTGTCTATTATACTTTTCTGCAATATCATTTAAAACAGATTGTATTTTCCAATCAAAATCATCACAACCATCTTCAGTTATACCAGTACTTTGACCATTATATATCTGATATAAAACACTACCCACTTCAAAAGTTATAGTTATCATTTTTGCATTATAATATTCCAAGAACTTTTCAGGATGTACATTATTTTCTATGGTTGAAGCCGTAATTGCTTTATTATTATAATAAAGAGTTACACCTGTAAATACATTAGTTATACTTAGTAATTTTTTTATTTCTTCTACTTGTTTCTCATTAATTTCATATTCTGTCATTATTCTACACCGCCATTTTTATAATTTTTACTATTCTATTTTTGCTATGTTTTATTAGGTACTTCTTACAATCACCGCAAACATTCTTACCCTTGAACAGTATTTCTATCTCTTTTCTGCTACCACACATAATACACCAATCTACCAAGTCTTTTACATAAGTAAAATTTTCACTTGCCACTTTTTGTTTTGGTGTTTTTGCTTTTGTATATCTCTTAGATAACCGATTGATTCTATACACCTTGCTACCATCTATTATTGATTTACATTCTAGACAGATTTTTTTACCCCTATAAGTTTTGAACTCAGAAACATCAGTATCACATACAAAACACACATTTGGTTCTACATACTCAAATAGCGGTTTTAGAACAAATGCATCAGGATAGTCTTCAGATATGTAAAATTCAATATAATTAACTTTATTTTCTAAATCTAGATACCGCAACAACTCTACAGGTAGCTTGAAACTCTCCCGCTCAAACAAAACCTTACATTTTGACTTTTTTGTTTTGGTGTTCTTCAATACCCTAATTTTCATTTCAGATACCCCCATACTGTTATATTATAAAGTATTCACTAGCGGGTTGCAAAAGGTTTGCATTATGGATGTAGATTTTATATGATAAAGAAAAATGCTGGGGGTTATAGTATGAAAACTAATGATGATTTACTAAATTACCTATTTAGAATAAGACTACCTAAATACCGGGGTGAAAGAGAATTCTGTGAGTTTGTAAGCAAAGAATTAGAAGAATACATAAAATGTATCAAAGAGTTGAGTATAAATGGTCAAAGGACCCTATCTGAGAACTTTTATATTAAACTCTATAAGTTAATACCCCTTATTGAAGATACCGCTAGCGCTGTAAATACTTCTTTAGCAGAATATGATAAGGCTAATTATGCTGCAGCTTACTCTATAATATACAACATTATGGATAATATTTATGAATCCATTGAATTTGTAAATATCAAACATCATTATAAACACAACTCATTCTATAGAGTCAGAGAAGTTGAATATGAAAGAAGTGATTTTAGCAGATTTGATATTTTTCATACCCCATTTAATAAAAGGGCTTATGTTTCTACTAGCCGATTTTCTCTACCCGGTATGCCATCTTTATATCTTTCTTCTGCTCCCGAACTATGTTGGTTCGAATCAAATTTACCAAATAAATTCTATATTGCTGAGTTTGAGTTCGCAAACTACTATTATATGCACAATTTTAAACTACTTGATTTTACACATAGACCTTTACATCTGTGCATTGATACAAATTTAGCTACACTCAATCAAAATAAAGATGAACAAGAAATTAGAGAAAAAATCTTAATTGAGTTTCTTACTATGTACCCTCTAAGACTTGCATCTTCTATTGCTGTTGAAACTAAGGGAACTCCCTTTATCCATGAGTATGTTGTACCTCAAATGGTACTTGCATGGGTTAATAAAACTAACCTCTTTCAAGGTATAAAATTTACTAGTGCAACTTATACCAAAGAAGCTCATGACTATAATGCTTATAATATTGTACTTCCTATAAAGGTACTTAACAAAGATGGTGTATGTGAAACTACCGCTAATTATTTTAAAATTTCTAAACCTGAGTACTATAACATTTACAAATTCTTCAATGACTTTGAGATACTTATTGCAACCGAAAACATACTAGAATATTTCAGTAGTGAACATTTGAAAGGTAATTATGCACTTTATGAAATTGAAAATCTTTTGATTACCCTATATGACTCTTTAAAAGAAATCATTAAAAATAAAACAACTCATAACAAAGCTCTTTATAGAGTAGTAGATAGTGTTTATAGTAATCTCTCAAATATTTCACATACTCTAGAACAGTTTAATAAATATCTATATGATAAAAGTTTTGATTCCTATTCAGAAGAAAATGCAATCATTTACCACCAAAAATTAAGAGATTTTTTATTGAAAGAATTAAGTAATATAAATAGATTTTCTTTTCTTAGAATGAACAAGTTTGAAGATTTTCAACTCCTATACCCTAAGAATGACTAAAGAGAGGATTTACCTCTCTTTTTCTTATAGCTATTTTGCTCTGTTAAACTTATACGATGATTATTGCGCTCTCTGTTTTACACGGGTGAATTGGTACATTCTGTACAAAACCCACCAAACCAAAATCATCATTTCCCTTTCATATTAATATACTTTTTGCATACACAGGAGTAGTTTTTAATCACTTATAATAAAATACTAGATTAAACCCTTTATGACACTTAAAGCAGTGAAAATTGTATGTCTGATTTTAAAAATTGTATGTTCGCTTTTCTTGAAACACTGTAATTATAAGTGTTTCAATTTTTATAAAATACCGAGCTTCAGATGATATCCATATAAATACATTCTAAATTGATTCTAAAATCAATCTAGAATGATTATAAAATCTATTAATAATGATTATATAGTCTATTTAAAATGATTATATAATCAATATATAATCAAAATATATTCTATATAAATTCTAAATATATTGATTTCCTATATATTTACCATCTGAAGAACACGGGTGGAATCTGTGCCTAAAGGCACAACAGCACCAGCATCTGTAAATATTCCCCTTATTACTCTACCTAGTAAATATCTACTCTTAAAGATTTATATAATACCCTAATTAAATAACTCTATCCTAACTACTGCTAACCGATGAAAATATAGATACTAAAATTTGTATGCTCGGTTTTAAAAATTGTATGTTGATTTAAGTTAAAACCATTAAAACTTAAAGGTTTTAACTTTGGTCGGGTAGAAATAGAAGAAGTATAAATGAGATTATCGGGGAGCATTTAGATTAGAGAAAATAAGGTATACGGGTGGAGTTTGTGCCTAAAGGCACATTAGCACCAACCTTAGGCAATTCAGTTTAATACCCCTAATGTCTTTCATACATAATACTAGTTAAACCACCTAATTCCTTACAGCTACTTTTCTACTAACTTAACAGCTATAACCGCTTCGCTCAATACCCTTATAATCATTACAACCGCTCTAATACTATTTCTCTTACTTTTACTGCTGACTACCGCTCTACTATCTATATTACCAAACTAAATTACTTTAACTCTGTCAAACCGCTTCGCTCGATGTTGTCTGAAATTTGTATGTTAGATTTTGAAAATTGTATGTTGATAATAACCGAAACCTTGATATATCAAGGTTTCTATTTTTGAAAATATGTAGTTGATGGAAATTTGAAGAAGATGATTTACTTGGCCAATATTGCACAGAATATACCCTATAAAAATAAAGGCTTATATTATTCTACCCTAATGAAACCTTTATAATATCTACTTAAATACTGAGATTTAAACTACTGAAATTTGTATGTTCAGTTTTGAAAATTGTATGTTCTAATTATCTAAAACCTTGATAATTCAAGGTTTTAATAATACTGGACCTAGTTTGTGCAAATAGGGCCAATTTTAGATGATACCCCTTAAATGCTTTAAAACCCTTGATAACACTTAACCCTATTATTACTTCTAACCCTTTATATTACTGCTTTTAACCGCTTCGCTCTACTTGGCTTTAATGCTCGGGGATTTTGTTTACAAAATCCCCTCTTTACTACTTCCCGGCGGGTAGAAGAAAGTAGAAAGAGAGCGGGAATTAGTAGTTGAGAGAGCGGGAGTTAGCAAAATAGTAAAATACTATTTTGCTAGTGATTATGAGGATTTGACCATATAGCAGATTAGATAGAGAAGATATATAAGACTTTTTCAGTCATATATACCTTAGACTGTGTTATATTGCCAGAATGGCTAGGAACACACAACCCTTATAAACAATACCCTAATAACATCCAATTCTAAATCTAACCTATTTGAATCTCTATTATCCTCTTTAACCTATTTAAATATATCACCGCTCACGGGCGATACTGCTCAAAAAAAAGATAGCAGCCTGACAGCTGCTATCTAGTGATTACACATATGTATTTATTATCTTATTTGATTTAAACCCTTTTATGTTTTATAAACAAAACCCCTTACATTAATTAAACTTCATAAACCCTACATAACTTATTACTACACAATCATTTAATTATCTATATTACTTAATCATCTAATAGACTTAACTTGCCTAACTTGCCTTAAAATCCCCTTTTTTCTTTATTCTTCAATATTCTTTCAACATCTTCTTTCAATATCATCGCCTCCGAAAAAATTTTAAACATTCTTAAAACATCTATCTATAATAGATAATCATTTTTGTCCACATTTATGTCCATTTTTCATTTTGTACCGTAATTTTTTTATAAATTTTTATAAAAAGACACTCAAACCTTTATAGAATATAGTAAAAAAAATTTTCAAATAAATAAAAAAAAATTTAGGTCTCCCTAAATTTAAGATTATCTGTTTATGCAAAAAGCATTTTCAACAAAAATGGTTTTTATCTCTTTATCCATAACATCAAAAACTAAATCATCATGTATTAATATATCATAATCAATATTATTAAATGGATGTGAATACATCCGCTTAACCCCTTTTACTAATAGACAACCATTTCCATATTTTACACTGGAATTATTTAATATTAAAAAATCTTTATAATCCTCATATACTTCCTTAGTTATGTCTATTACACCTTGATTATAAGCATTTGTTAGTGATTTTAGTTTTAAAAATGTTGATGGTGAATTATCTCTTGGTTCAGTCAAGGATTTAAACAATTCCACCCTGGCTGGTGCTACCAAATACTTATAATTTATTTCACCATTACTATTTAATTTACCCTCTACAACTATCAACATAGATTTTCTATCTAACCCATTTTTTTTCAATTTCTGTCGTATGTTCTGCATCTCACTACCTCACATTCACTTTATTATTAGGTTTAAACCCAACACAGTTAATTACTATGTATTAGGTGTGGTAAGGAGAGGAACCACACCCATTTTGTTACTTGATTTTTTCTATCTTTAACCCAACTATATGGTAGTACTTGAAATCAAAACCCTTAAAATCTATTACATCACCCGCTTTAAACATACCAAGCAATTCACCCTGTGTTGGTTCTCCTAGTGGATTTAATGTTTCTAACCCAACTATATAACCATCACCTGCTGCTATTTTGTATTTACTGCTTAAAATTGATTTAGTGTATCTACCCTCAGCTGCTGTTGATAGTATTTTACTATCATTCAAAAGGCTTAATTTTACTCCTTTTTGAACTACTTGTTTATAATCACTATCTGATAATGTGATTATATCTTTATCTCCCCACACATTGATTACCTTAGTACCTAACTGCATATATGGGATTTTTTCAAAATTGGTTCGCTCTACCACATATGTTTTCTCAGTAAGCGCGGTGTTTGCATTAGCAAACACACTTACATTACTTATTACCATTAACCCCATTAATAACATTATTAAAATCTTCTTCATTGTCTCTACCTCTTTCCTAGTTTTACTAATTATCTAATTAATATATATTTTTATGTCCATGATTTATGTTAAAGCAATTTATTTATTGTTAAAAATAAAAATGCACCCAAATTAATGGATGCATTTTTTCATTTTACCAACCTGTACCATCTTGGATACTTACATTTGGTACACCATACTCTGTTGTTTTATCTCCATATTCGCTACCAGTTTGGCTGTTATGTTCGAAGTATGCTTTAACTGTACCTATACCACTACCTAAATCTCTTGATGGTAAAGAATAATTTAGAATTGTATGGCCCCTGAAACCCTTACTATAAAACTCATTTTTATTTATTGGTGTTTCTAAACCTTTTACTGCTAATGGTATTGCATCACTGCTAAAATAATTATCTATTTTATAGGTAGTTGAAATTTCTTTAATTACCAATACTGTGCTATCTTCTGAGTACCACCCCTCATTTAGTGTTAAATTATCTATACCTTTGACAGTTGCTGCTTTAGTTTTAAATTCTGCTTCAGTAAGAGCTTTACCCTCTTTGTGTGCAAAATTACTCAAAACCGAACCACTTCCTATTAACTGTAAACCCTCAAGAGCACTATATAACTCTGGATTATTTGATTTGATAGTATTTATTGGTGTATTATCTACTGCTGTTACTACACCACCTCGCACTGTTAGTGCATAGGTTTTACTAGTATCTGTTGATTTAGTGTATTTGATATTTCCTATTTTTTTACTTCCATAAACCTCTGGACCTGTATAGGTTGCACCATTATTATTTGCATTTGCTATTTCCAATTTTGAAAAACCTGATGCACTATTGAAATCCCATTTTGTTAGGTAGTCTGTATGGATTTGATTAATATTGACTGTGCTACCCCAAGCTGATTTAACATTTTCAGCTAAATCTATCGTGTAAGACTTAACCACTAACTCACCTTTTTCACTTGATGCTTTGGCTTTCTTAATATCAAAATTACTTGTAACCATACCGCCTTTTAAAATCATAGGTTGCAACCCTGTTAGACCAATTTTAGTTGCTAATTGTCTCGCTCTACTATCTATTGTTGCTGTTGGTGTGGTTATTTTTGGTGTTACAAATACATTGTAATCCATTGTATGATAACTTGCGACAGGGACTGTTCTAGCAATATCTCCTGCTACAAATCTGATACTGTTTGCACCTGCATTATCTTGGTACATCATTGCTACCTCAGGATACACTGACAAGGACTTTTTAGTGTCTAGTGTAATAGATGTCAAACCATTATCAACATTTGATTTTGGAATTATCTTAATTTTATTATCAATTATGCTCGGTTTAAATCTTTCGAATGTTACTGCTACTGCATCTACTGCAGGTGTATAAATCGCTTGGTTAGGTGTTATTGTCTGTGGTCCTGATATTCTACCCCTAGTTTCTGTATCTGTGTAGGTGTATGGAGAACTTAACAGAACCCCATTACTATTGCGAGTGTATCTAATACCGGTGCGGGTTACAGTAACATCATAAGTAGTGCTGTAATAGTTGTTAAAATCATTAACATTAAGTGTTTTTAAATTTAAGGATGTTGATTTCTCAATAATTTCACTACCCTTATAAGATACACCTTTATTACTTGCTAATATGTCGCTAATACCACTTATTGAGTTATTTCCTACCCAATTTGCTAATGATAGACCAAAACCGCTTGTGCTTTTAATTAAATGCTTATCTGCTCTTAAATCTATATCTGCGCTAGGATTACTTCGAGTTAAACTATAACTACCATGTGTAAATGTCTTACTATACAACCAATCATTATATCTTGTATCTACACCTTGTTTACCATTTGCATTTATTGGCGCATACGATAAATTTGTCGGATTTAGATAACCTGTATAACCTAGCGATACTGCTATTGGGTCATCCTGTGTTAGATTACCCAATGACATAGTTGATTTTAACCAATTTGAAGTACTTGCTGGTACATATTTACTAAGTCGCCACTCTGGTACTGCATCTGTTATACCTGCTGATGCACTGTATGGTACATATTCAACCCATCGAACAAATAAATTATCTACCAATGATACTATTAATTTATCCTCTATTTTGGTGCCTTGTTGCTTGATACCGCCTGTTGGCATCTTACTTAAATCTTTAGAAGTTGAAACCTTATATTCTTCTACACTTAAACCCTCTTTAGGTGCTATTTGCATTTCTATCTGCGCACCACTTATCTGTATTGGGTCTACTTCTATTTTCGATTTGATTAACTTGTTAGTACCCTCTTGTCTTGTTTCAATTATATTTACCTGACTGCTTGATGGTAATATAATGTAGTGCTCATAAGCAATGTAGTAATCATCACCTTGTTTTAATGGTATTTCAGATATTGAAGTTAATTGTTTTGGTTTACTCAAAATATCACCAAATCTAGATTTTATTAAGTCATCTATTGTTCCAGAAGATGAGATAATACCACTGCGAGCATAAGAACCACCGACTAACATATAGATTTGAAAATAAAAACTATTAATTTTCTGTTTTGTTTCAAATGTTGATTTTACTGCATCTTCTTGCATTGCTAGAGTTAAATCTTTGTGTAATGTAGTCAGTTTATTATAATTTTCTTTATCATATTTTTTAAAATAGTTAGTATAAACATCTATATCTACCCCAACACCCTCAGCTAATGACAAAGCATAATAATCTATATCTTTAGCTGTTATTTCTCCTATATTAGACTTTGGTAGACTATTCCAAACCAAGCTGCTAGAGTCCATTAACAATTTTGAAATTACCATATCATTCAATACTGCAACACCTCTGATATGTGTTTCTCCATCCGGAAAATATATATATGATAAATCTGGTGGTGTATAACCCCCACCTAGCGATAACTCAGGTATCAATTCTTTTGTTACCACATGTTTATATATAATTTTTCCATCTTTCACATCATCAACTACCGAGTATGTCCTATAAACTAATGGTATATCATTAATAGTTTTTACTGGTAGTTCATACTCACCGACTCCCATAGAGTTATAAATTTTACCACCCGGCTGGATTTGTTTTTTTATCTCATTTCGAGCATCAGATGTTGTACTACCATCTATTTGGTAAACTGGTGTATTGCCTTTTAGATTAAGAGCATTTACATCATACAGTAAATACTGGCTATTACCCGTTGTATCAAACAAGGGTGTTAATGCTGTTATAATACTAGGATTATAGTACTCTCCTGTACTGTTTGATTTTATTTTGTCTGTTTTGATAAAACCTTTGTCATAACTATATTGCCAAGATATTAGGTCTCTCATTGTCATTGCAGAATAGATTCCATCGATGAAAGAATAGGACACTGGTTCAATGTAGATTTTGTAAATACCCTTTTGTTTCGAACCTTTTCCATCATTTAATATACCATTTCTTAAATCCTGAGGTTCTATTTTTTGACCTAGTTTAGCTGTTATTTCAGATAAATTTGTAAATGTATATGTCCCAGTAGTATCTGGTGATAAAAGCCATTTATCCCATTCACCTTTAGCAGTTTTAAAATCTAAAACAGTTCTTCTAATATCAGGTAAAGTATTATCTACTACATACTTGTAGTTCTTCGTGTTTGTTTCAGAACTAAAATCTTTTATTTTAAGATTTTCATTATACATATAGTCAAAAACTGAATACGTGGTATATTGCTCAATTTTGTATCTTGCTCCACTACCTTGTTTAAAAAAATCAGTTGGTTTCCCTATTTTATAAATATCACCTAATTTAAAATTATCTTCGCTACTTGCCCAATATACTGCAACTCGCATTCCTAAATCATTATATGCAGGTATATTCCAAAGCGCGCTACCTTTACCCGCACTCGGGTTACTTGGTAGTGCATCATTATTACCTGTTGCGTATGTTGGAATTGTTGATACTAATAAAATTAATACCAATAAAATACTAGTTAGTTTCCTCATTTTGAACACCTCTATCCTTATAAAACATTAATCAATCTAATCAAGTTGCCCAGTACTAGGTCCTTGCCAAATCCATTGTTTCCCGTTATATTTCAACCAATCACCAGGACCAAAAGTTTGACCCTCAAATGGATTTGATATTTCTCTGTTAGCTTGAGAGGTTAACTCAGACCTAATACAAAGCCATTGACTCGCAAAATAACCCATACCTGTTTTAGTATCAACCAAATATGGTTGACCATTAATTAATTTTAAATCCTCTTTTGAACCCTCCCAAAATGTGCCATTATCACCGTGTTCTAAAAAAGTTCCATCTGCATAGCGCATACCTGTATAAATATTAATACCTTGGTCATAACCGATTATTATTGCTCCAGAAAATACCCTTGCTGTTAATACTACACTGCGACCATCTTTAGTTATAAATGTATCCCCTGCCTGAGGTAAGATAGTTCTGTTTTTATCATCCTCACGGATGGTTATTGGCGCTCTTTTTGTTTCTGAAACTTTACCCTCTATGACATTAAGAGCATTTACTATTATTGTTGCTGCTTCAGCGCGAGTTAAATTACTTTGAGGTTTGAACACATATTTACCATTACTTACACTACCTTTTATAATACCCTCTCGATACATATAGGCGATTGCCTGTTGGTTTTTACTATTTACTTGATTGAAGTCACTGAACCAACCTTTTGCACTCTGTATGTCTTGGTTTTCAACTACCACTTTAGATGCTTTAATATATGAATCCTTAAATAATAAATTAGCTGTTATATATGCTACACTCTCTCTATTAATTGGTTTTGAGTAATCTACCCCTGATAAATCCACATTTTTTATAGTTAAATACTCTACATTTTTCTGATACCATTGACCACTGCTTGGTATACTGCCTAAAGTTGTTTTATCACCGAGCGAACCCACTAACATGCTTATATATTCTGCATTTGTGATTGTCCCTTGGGGTTTAAATGTTCCATCTGGATAACCTTTTATTCCACCTCTTCCAACTAGGTCATTAACATAGTTGTAAAACCAATCTGTTGAATTAACATCCGCAAATTTGATATTTACTGGATTTGCCTTGTATTGTGGTGTTGTTATTGTTGCTGTTACACTACCACCTAATGATTCATATTTTGTTTTAAGGGCATTTAGATTTTGAATTATTGCATCTTTTGGAAAGTTAATATTTTTTATTACTGTTTCTACATTTTCTATTATTTTTCCTACTGCATCTAAATCACTTGTTTTATTCAATTCAGTTTCTATTTGCTTTAATGAAACCGCTAATTTCCCTACTGTAGATGCTAAATCTTGATTCTTAACAATTAATCGCTGCAATAAAACTATTGTTGCTTCTGTTTCCTTTAAATACTCAGTTAAACCATTAATTTGGTACTCCATTACTGCATTGTCTGTAATTGGTAATGTAGTGTCTGCATAAACAGGCATCAAGTTCCCACTCAACAACTGACTTGCTAAAAGACTTGTAATTACTACATTCCTAAATATAGCCTTAACATTTGTTCTTTTTCTGTTACCTGTAAAAGTACTCTCCACAATTATTTGGATTTGCTCATTATCAATTTTCATAAATCTCTACCCCTTTTCATATTTGATTTTTATCAGGTATATACCAATATAATTTTATTTGTCCATTTTATCGCGCTATATGTCCATTGACTATTTGGTTTTTGAATGAGAGGGGTTAAAACCCCTCTCTTAAAATATTCCACTAGTTAAATTTAACAAACCTGCTACTAAATCACCTATTTGTCCTGCTATTAGATACATTATGCAAATTGCTAACAATACATAAGTTAAGGCCCTTCTTTTAAAATAAACTAAATAAACATTTCTATATTCACCGGAAGTCATTGTACTTTCTGTTTCTTTTATTACAGAATAAGCCTCATAACTTATGCCCCATGGTCTACTATTACTTCCTGATTTCTCTGCTTTCGCTTCTCGCCACAATGGAATACCCATATAAACTAAATCTAGGATTGTACTACCCACCAATATTAATATGATAATAAATGCACCTATTCCAAATATAGTTCTTAATGCACCCAACAATGGGCTTATCCATTTATAAGCTGTAAATAAATCTGCTTTACTGTTATCAAATATCAGAGGTATCATAAATGCTGCTACCTCAGTATCAGTTGCTTGAATTTCTGTCATTATATTTTGTTGAGTTGCACTGTCAATAGTTGAGTTTTTTAACCCATCTATGAATTTTGTCATCATTTTCTTAACTTCTTTTTCATTTCCATTCTTGAATGCATCTACACTAAAATATATTTGAGTACCATCTGACTCCATAAGTGTTAATTTTGAATTACCCTCTGGTGATTTTGTTTCTGCTTTTACTTCGATTTTTGCATTTCCACCTGTATTTTGATTTCCACTTACTTCAGTTATTATTTTTGTTAACTCTTCAATATCAGTTGAATTAACTGATATTGGTGTTGTATCTGCAAAAACCATACTAATTTGACTTATTATTAAAACCGCCAGTATCAATACTGATACTATTTTTCTATTTTTCATTTTATCTACCCCTCTTATACTAAACCTGTTAACATACCTAATAATTTAATTCCTACTGCTATACCTAAATCTGTAAACACTGTTGATGTTAACAACATCACACAGGCTGCATACAAAAATAAAAACATTGACCTCAATTTAAAATAACTAAACACCATTGATTTTATTGGTGTTGTTGATTGACCCATTGATGTTGCACCCATTGGGCCACCCTGATTATCAATACAAGCTGCTATAGCTTCATCTGAAACCCATCTACCTATTGCTGACAATCCACCACCTAATTGTTTTGATTGTTGTTGCTGTGGTTGTCTATTCATTCCCATTCCCATTCCCATACCGCCACCGCGACCTGACATTGGGCTACCCATAGGACCATCAAAACCACCCATACCGCCCATATTCATACTGCGACCACCTTGCATATTAGCCATTCCACTCTTTCCACCATCTAATAAATCTCTAACTGGTGGAAATGCTATATACACTAAATCCAAAACAGTTATAAATGACATACCAATAAAAGCTGAAGCCAATAATATTGCCATTCCAAAATTCATAGCCTTAGCTATTGGAAATAAGATTTGATTGGCTTTGTTCATACTCTCTGCATCTACCGATGCAGCTTCGAATGCATCACCTATCAAATCTCCTACTGATTTTTCTGTTTCTTGTGTTTCTTGTGTTTCTATTGGCGCAACAGCGCCAACGTATGCATTTTGTTCTAATTGCTCTGTTGCATTTGTTGTTGTCCCTACACCATTCAAATCATCTGCGAAAACCGGTGTAATGCTCATTATTGCTAATAAAACTAAAATTAATATTTTCGATTTCATTTACACACCCCTATCAATAATTTTTCTAAATCTAATTAATATAAAAATATTTGTTAGGGTTTTATGTGATGGGCATTTATTTTATGTCCAAACCAAAATATAAAAATAGAGAGGTTTTAACCTCTCTACTTACATTCTATCTATTTAGTTTTCAATTATTCTACTCCATATTTCTTTAAAATCCTTACTCAGTTTTGTTTTATCTAAATTGTTTTTTAAACTTCCTTTTACTCCATCTAACTGCTCAACCCCCTTAAAACTTAAAGCATCTACAACCCGAAACTGTGTATACTCATTCAAATCTAACCAATGATGATTAACAATATATACTATGGTATACAAATCATTTATATCATTTTGGGCTAAATATACAGTTAGTATAGTGTCTAGCAGATTACTAATATTTTTTATTTCTATACCTTTTGATGTTCTTAACTCCATATAATCTATATTAGTTATAATATCTAATAAATTATCACTCATATTAAACCCCTATAATCATTTAGTCATTTGATGATAATACTCTGTTATATCTACAAGATACTGTTTGTTTTGCAATATAAACTTTTCATCTACCTGTGCTGATTTGTCTAACAGTTCAGGCATTCCATATACAGAACATAATTGAATATGTGGTATACCTCTAGTTATCACATAAACTGCTTTACCCCATATTTCTTCTAATGTTACATTTAAACCCATTCTATTTGAATTACTATATACTTCGAGCGGATTATAAGTATACAAAATACTATGAACCATTGGAGTAATATGATTATATAATTCTGTTTTAGTCATATATTTATAAATATTTTTTATTGCTTGTGGTTCATTCAGATTATTAAAACCATAAACCAGAAGATAATATTTATTTCCTTTTTTATACATTGTTAAAAATAATTTATCTGTTTTGTCCATTATTATACCTAGACCATAGTTTTCATCTATATACTCATTTCCTCTACTATCTCTTACTATTCTCATTTTAATACCCCAACTTTCTAGCTGACTAAACCTATATCCTGAATATCCACATTTGCTCGCATTAATAATGTTGCTAATGTTCCATGATGAACCATAAAACCACTTTCTACTAATTTAAATAAATCACTTCGCTGTAGTGAAAAATCCAATTGCTTATATCTGTTATAATCTACACTATTTCTAGGGTTATAACCTCTCATTATCTTAGATATATCTATCAAACCCTTGCGACCGCTCATCATTAAACTTAATAATCTTGCATCCATTTTTGTTAAATTTACTAACTCACCTGAAGCTGTATATACATAAATATAATTCTCAACACCTTTGTAATCTGGATGGTTAATAACCAACCTGTTAAAATAAATTTCTTCTAAATTATAAACATCACCATTAAAAAACTTAATCTTATCCATATCCTTTACCTCACTATTATTTAATTTCTATATCTTCTAAACTTATTGGCTCGCCACCATTTGGTGGATAAATGTCTAAAAATGTTTTGTGTATCTCTTTTAAACCATTAATTCTGGATACCTCTGTATAGTGTAGTTTCAAAATTGCATTCTTCGGAATTTCTACCCCATTAACCATTGATGGAAATGTAGTTGCTACCAGGAAAACAACTTCTACTACTGTTTGTTTATCAGCTCTAGCCCGATAATTTACACAGTTTTGCATTTCAAGAATTATACATTGTAAACCACTTATGTTATATTCCTTGAATTTGCTGAATTTCTTATATTTTGTCCTAAAACCTTGTGTACCCGGTAGAATAAACTCATCATATGTTGTAACTCCTATTTTATATGTTTCAACCTCTTCTTTAGTTGATAATTGATATTCTTCGGTTAGATTACAATATATTTTTTTTTGAGTACATCCTTGATTAATAACATCAATATTATGAACAATTATAGGTCTACCATAATTATCAGTTGGATGATAATTTATTGTATTATAAAACTCCCTATAAATTTGTTCCTGTGTTAAATAACCTTCACTCTCATATTTATTGAAATATGCAACTAAAGCATTTTTTCTAAATTCTATAATATCCTCATATCTCATTCTTAATATCACCACCCGGATTTTAATTTGGTTTATATATAATATATCTACAGATGTCCATTTTTTATGTCCTATTAATTGTTTTAGTGTCATCAGAAATAAAAAAGTGTTGGTTCTCAAACCAACACTTAGATAATATCTATATTAAACTAGATTCATTTAAAACCCTGAATAAAGTGCATTTTAGATATAATTTATACCTTTAACCAACTCTCCCAATCACCATCTAACTCATTTTGATACATTTCTAGAATATATTTAATATCCTCACAGTATAGATTAGACTTTGGATTTATGAGTAGTTTATATGTTTTTGAACCTATAAAAACTTCAGCTGCACTTTCTTTTGATACCCCATTATCTATTGAAATCATATAAACTATATTATCAATCAATAAACTAATGATGATTTCAATTTTTCTATCTAGTGGAACAATCGCCCATTCTTCTGCTGTATATACTGTCATTATAATACCCCTATCATACTATTAGGCATTCAAATCCCACTCTTCATCGTTTCCCACAATTTCCATTTCTACCAAATAGATAATATTCTCAATTGATTTCCAATAGAAATCAGTTGCAGGTAACAACAGGTATCTATATGTTCTCAGATTTTGAAGTGTTTCCAATGCTTCTGTTTCAGTTGTTGCTTGTTTTGATTCTATTAAATACTTTATTAATTCTGCTACTCGGCTTGTGGTCATTCTCTCAATTTCTGCTTGTGTTATTCTACTACCCATACTGCTCCTACCAAGTTTTGACTTCTTCAATTTCTTTAGCTAAATACCCTTGTAATGCAAGCATTACAACATCCGATTGACTTTTTACTTCTCTTACCGCCTTCAAATTCAAAGCTTTTAACATTTCTTCTGGTAGATAGATTAGTTTTTGCTTTGTTCCACCGCGACCTCTATTTTCTTTCTTATCTTTCTTTTTTTGTGTTCTTTCTTTTTTCTCTTTTCTATCTTCTTCAACAACCGCTTGTTGTTGTAATAATGCTGCTATTGGCGATGTTCTTAGTTTTTCCATTTATCTCTACCCCTTTAACTTCTTGATTATTTTATCTGTTATAATTTTGTACTCTATTGCGACTCCATGACTTGGTAGATATTCGCTAATACATTTTCCTCGATGATTTGGACCTAACTCACTGTATACCTTAACTGAATATGGAATTACCCCTAAACTATCTGTATCACTGATTTTATAAAGATATTCTTTATCTACCCTACTTCTACTATTAAACATAGTCCCAACTGTTTTTACTAGTAATGTTGGATTTACAGCTTTTATGTCATCTATGACCACACCAGTCTGCTCCCAACTCATTAACCCCATTGGGTTTGTTGTTATCGGTACTAATACCATATCCGATGCAATTAATGTTTGCACTGTTATTAGATTAGCCGCTGATGGTGGGGTGTCAATTACTACAAAATCATAGTAATCATTCAATAATATCAATTTATCCTTTAAAAAGGATAACGACTTTTTATTGATTTTACCCTCTACACTACCTATTTGCTCGCTATAGGGGATTAAATCTAACCCCTCTCTATCTGTACTATAAATCGAGTTACCTAAATCACCAACAAATAAATCTAGAACACCGCGCTCTGGGTCTGTAATACCCATTGACTTTGTAAGACTACCCTGATAATCCATATCTATTAACAAAACCCTGTATTGTCTTTTTACCATATTTATCGCTATATTTAATGCTGTTGTTGTTTTTCCACTACCACCTTTTGTTGCTGCTACCGATATTATTTTCATTTGATATACCTCACTCATATTTTTATTATGAATTCGGTATACCGCGCATCGATTACTACAGTCAATATTATTTTGCTATTTTACTAGTAATTTAATATTATGCTATCGGATTAATATTGAAATAGCAAAACACTAGCAAAATAGTAAAATAGCAAATTAATATCTTACTATCAAAATGATAGTAACACCCCTTAATTTCATTTTTTGCTCATTTTTTATATCTACCCTCATATTCCTACTGGTTATATACTAAAACACCCTTAAAACCCGAATACGGGCTATTAACGGGGTGCCAGGTGTTATAGTAATGGTATAGATAATAAATTATAGGTTTTAGTTGATTTTATGATAAAATTTAATAAAAATAATATGAAATTGAGGTAGTGGATGATAGAATTAGATAGAAATTTAAAAGAAGCAATTGGAGAGTCATATAAATATATAGAAATAGATGATAGTCAAACAGATATGTACATAGATATTCTAAAATTACCCCATAAATATCTTCTAGATTTTGAACTAGGTCGAGAACCTGCTACTCATATTTGGCAGCGAACAGTTAATAGGAGCGGGCTTCTATTCATTATCTATTACAAAATAGATGCTGAGTTATCTGGTGGATATGATGCTAATACATTTGCTATAGATAGGCTCCATATGGATATTTCCAAAATTATAATGCAGAAAGGGTAGATTTAATCTACCCTTTCTTTGTTCTTATATTTAAAATTTAATCCTATCAATTGTACTTTTATCTATCACATATGTCTCATCTTCAAATACTTCTTTTGGACAATGATTTACTTTACCAGTTAAATGGTCTCTCCTATTTACCGAGTTATTAATTTTATTTACAGCTCCAAATACCTTTCTCATTAAATTCCGATTATTTATTAGTTCTGTTTTTGTTAGTTGTATACCACCAACTGCTGAACATGCTGTATTATAAATATCTAAAACATCTGTCAATATATAATCTTCAAACCGCTCTAACCCATATACTAACTGTTCTCTAGGCACTCTATAAACACCCTCTCTCTTATTGTCATTATTAGTAAATATCTTCATTACAACTTTATTTTGTATCATCACCGCATACGGTAAAATTACACCATCTCTACCATACTCATCTATTCTGTCATTTAACTGCAAATGATAAATCCTCATTGGGGTTTTATACATCAATTTTACTTTCCGAGCCATAAAATCTCTTTCTTTATCATAATACCCCTCTCCTTTTATCCATGTCTCACTTGTTGCTCTGTCCAACTCTAAACCACACAAAGGATTAGTTTTATTTTTTCTATCCTCAGGAGTTGCATACAGATACATATCTATTTGATATTTAACTGCATCATTTAAACTGTTTTCTTTATCAGGTACCGCAATCCAAAGTGGGTAAAAAATCTTACAGGTTTCCTGTACTATCATATTAGCTATTTTATCATTCTCAGCACCACTACCAGCATTATAAGGTTTTGTACTACTATATTCATATTTGATACTCATACTATCACTCCTATTCCATTGTATTTACATAAGTAAATTTCTATAGTTAATAGTATTACCAACTGTCCACATTTATGACCATTTTTTCCATTTATGCTCATTTTCAAATACTCCATTATAAAAACAAACAAAAAGAAAAAACCCAATATTTTAAAGGTTTTCTCTTTTATCTAACCGAACAGTTTAATTTCTTCTAATTCTACACTACCCAATAAATTCTCAGCATATGCTATATAACTACTGGCATAACCATCTACTTCTAACATTCCGACCAAATCAATATAATCCTCACCTATATTTGTTTGAATTACCATATACCCACAGTCATAATCATTTAGTGAAAATATCGACTGAATAAGCGGGGAGCAACCATAGGATATATTTAAGAATTTAGTTTTGAATGAAATTATGTAGTTATCTTTGGCTGGGTCTAATTTTGCTCTACCATTTATATTACCTCTGCATCAAATACTAATAATTATTATACCTTTGTATATGTGCATTGCAAGTATGCTGGTTTTTGTAAAGAGCTACTTAATAGTGGACTAGAAAAAATAATTCCACTATTTTTCTTCAAGAACAATGTTATGTTGTAATCTAACAATACCTAACTCCATTTTTTTTTCAAACCCCTCAAGAGTACTAATAGCATCAGCAACTAAAAACTTATACATACCTATTTTATTGTCTCTATATTCTTTTGCTTTGTTTAGTCTCTCTGTATAACCGTTTACTAATTCTTCTAAAACTACTTTTTCTGGTTCATAAACTAAATATTGTTCTTCAACACCCTGCGAATCTAAATCATATCTATGGAGTAATGACCTAAAAAACCACCTTTGCTTATTCATTGGTGCTTCATCTAACATTTGCCAAAGCTTTTCTTTCTGTATTTTGTCTAATATTGACACCTCTATATAATCATCATTATCAATTGACAGTTTGTTTGAAGATAATTTATTATAAAAATCATCAATTGATAATTCTTTAGTGATTATGTTATTAATTAGCTGATTTACCTCAATTCTACATACTTTTTCTTTTGTTGATGCATAACAATCTTTTAATTTTCTGAAAAACTTTAATATTCTATTAGGGTCTGGAGCAATTGAAATATTATAACCTTTGTAGATAAGTTCATTTATTTTCAATTTATTTACTCTTTTTCTATAGCCTGCATAATCAGCTTCAATGTAATTTATATCAATTTTATCAATGAAAGAGTCGAAAAATACATCTAAATTCAATTCTTCATTCAATAAACCCTGTATCTCAAAGTTTACTAATAATGCGTATGCTGCAATCAAATCTACTAAATCAGTATAGACACCTCTTTCTAAGTCCAGTAACAATGTGTTTAGATAACTATCAAACTCATCTTTTGTGTAATCCCAATAGTTAGAGTGTAACATAAGTAATGCACCATTGTCTTGAGACACAATTGGCACAATATTAAGCATATCTATTTTAACTAAAGCAGATACTTTTTCAACATCCAACTCACCGGCCCAAATATATTTTACCCATAACTCAAAATTTGCATCATGGAGAGGAACTAAAATCTGAGGTTGCTTAAAAAATAAACTTTCAAATGTCATTTTTTTCTTTATCTTTGCTTTCAAAACTGAAGTACCCATAATACTATATGATAATAAAGCAAATTCAATTTCGCTTTCACACAAATCACCCATTGATTTTTGTAAAAAAACTACTATAAATAATTCTGAAACATAAAAAATATAATCCTGTTTTTCTTTCATCTCACCATTTATAGTGATGCTGTCGTAACTATAATTTTTATATTCAGGTTCGCTTTTTATTAAATCAATGAGCGGCTTTAATTTAAACAAAGCTTGTCTAACTACCCGCAAGTTAACATATTCTAGTTTTAACATTATATCCTTTATTTTGCTTAATAAATACTCTCTCTCAATAATTGAATACTTCATTTCCAACAAGAAATATTTTACAGCTTCATCCATATCAACTTCAAGAGTCACCGTTTCACCTATTACTTTTTCTCTTATTTTCAAGTAATCTTTATCATTTGTAACTTCTCGTATCGTTAATATATTTTGACTATCTTCATTTTCATCTATGTCAGTTGTTTCTTCATTCTCCTTTTTAGAAGGTTTATCTTGTGTTACAATTGATTCCTTAATAATTAATCTCTCTGTTTTTCCTATCCGATTATCATTACTTATGAATATTACCCTCAAACTGCTGTTTTCTAAATGCTCAGAGACAAATCCAAAAACCTCATCAAGACCTAATATAGACCGCTCTAAATCTTCAAAAATAAGGATTTTTGTTACATTTGACTTTTGTTCTGTTAACCAATCTTTTATTATCAAACTAGTTAAATCCTTAAAACCAACACCAAAAGTTGAAGTTAAACCTTTATCTATAAAAGAAATCAATTTTGTGTTTTGAATTTTTTTTAAAAATCCTTTACTTTTTTCAATAACATTCACATCTTCAGAATTGTTTAATACCAATGATTGTGCAATATTCTCTTTGATTGCTTCCACCGATGTTATACCGAATAAACTAACTAATATAACACTGTATTTTGGATTATCAATAAAATTTACTAACCATTTTTCCCTTATAAAGTATGATTTACCACATCCCCACTCACCATTTATCATTACTGCATAATGAGGCGCTGGCGCAGCATCTTCACCTAATCCTATGTATCTGTTCAATGTCTCTAAAACCCTTTTATTATGCTCTACCATAAAACCCCCCTATATACCGCTTTTAATAAATTATAACACTAATTACACCATATAAAAAAGAGAGGTTAATACCTCTCCCAAATACTACTTTCTTAAATCTTCTATACAAGTGCGACAAACCAATTTACCACTAAATGATACTGTATTTCTTGCTTCACCGCATAATACACAGACTGGCTGGTATTTTTTAAGTATTATGTGCTCACCCTCTGTAAATATCTCTAAAGCATCTTTCTCGCCTATTGTTAAGGTTCTTCTTAGTTCTATCGGTATTACCACTCTACCTAACTCATCTACTTTTCTTACTATACCAGTTGATTTCATTCTAATTCTCCTAATTTTATACTTATTATTTATTTTAACATATTGTTGCTAGCTACCCTAATATTTTACATCATGATATAATAAAATAAAAATGATTGTGAGGTAAATACTAATGGATATAATTAACAAGGTTAAGCAATACCCTACCCAACAATATGTAAATGCACCTATCCACATTAACAATATTACTATCCACATTTCAAAAGACAATACATATATAGATTTCACTATTAACAATATTTCTAAAACAGTACTAAAATCAGTATATTTTAAAATAGAATGCTTTGATGATGCTAATGACCCTGTTAGTGAAAATAATACTATTATCTATAACTCATTAGATATAAATATTAACCCTAACAAATCAATTAACACACCTGAACCTATTAAACTTATTGATAATACAGTTAGAAAAATCAACTTGATTATTGATAAAGCTGTTTTTGAAAATGGTGATGTTTTTAGATATACTCCAGAATTAATGGTTGATATTAAACCTTTTGAAGCATTAGCTAGCAATTATAATATTGATGAGCTTGATTTTGCTAAGAATTTCCTTAAGTTGAAAAATACCGAGAAAATCAAGTTTATTCCTTATCTACTGTCAAATGAATATTGGGCATGTGGTTGCGGATATTTAAATGGTAGTCAAAATGAATGTAATTACTGTAATAATCAAAAAGATAATATTCTCCGTTTATATAATATCACCGATATAAAAACAGAATACAAAGCAGAAGTGGATAGACAGAACACATTAGTTTTAAGGCAAAAAGAAGAAGCGAAAAGAGTTCAACTCGAAAAAGATAATTTTAAAAAGGAGAAAAAAAGAAAAAACAAAATTATTATCCTCACTGTCACTGCACTAGTAATTATTGGTTTTGGTAGTTACAGTTTTATGCAGTATGATAACTATAACAAAGCATTATATGATATTGAAACTTCAAATTACCTTGAAGCAAGGACAAAGCTTGAAAAATTCCCTGATTATAAAGATTCTTTAGGCTTAATTACCGAGGTAGAATATCAACTTGGTTTACAATATCTAAATAACAAACAGTTCGACCTCGCAATTATTCAATTTGAAAAAATACCAAATTTCAAAGATACTACAAAACAATTATTGTTAAGTAAGAGAGGTAAAGCTAAAGAATTATATAACAATAAACAATTCAAAGAAGCTTTTGATTTATATAATACTATCCAAATGGATGACCAGGATAAGCTGATTTTTGCTAACACAAAAATTGAGCTCGCCAAAGTTGCTATTACTAATGCAGACTACCCTACTGCTTTACAATATCTACTTAATCTAAGTTCTCACACCGAGTATACTTCATTATTTAATCAGGCAAATTATGAGTTTGCAAAACAGATGATTGCAACAACCCCAGAACCAATTGGATTAGACAGCTTAAGACAGATATATGAAACTATACTTGAAGTGGATGATTCATACCTGGATTCTAAAGATATGAAAAATCAATATGCTGAAATCTACAAAGAAGCTAATTATTATGAGGCTGTTAATCAATTTAACATCAAAAATATGTATGAAGCTAGAGAAATGTTTATAAAGTTTCCTGATTATGCAGATACCCAAGAATATCTAAATTCTCTATATTTTAAACTTGAAGGGTCATATGGAAATAAAGGTAATAACAAAGTTTATGAGTCATTTAAACTACTTCCAAACTCGAGAATTGAAATGAGGATTTTCCAAGATGTTTATACCTTTGAATGGCTCAAAGCCGAAGATTATAAGTTTGTGATGAATTTTGGTCTTGTTAACTCAGATTCATATAGGGAAATACTATCTTATGAGAATAATGTAATCAAAATATTGAACTCCTATGATGGTCAAGTTGATGCATACTATAAAATAAGCGAGGTTCCTTCTTCACCTGTGAATCTTAATATTCCTCAAAAATCTGCACCAGCAATAGGGATGACACCCGATGAAGTTAGAAACTCTTATTGGGGTAACCCTAAAGAAATTAATAAAACCACAACCGCTTATGGTACTTCGGAACAATGGGTTTATAGTGGTTATAGATATATTTACTTCGATGATGGTGTGGTCACTGCTATTCAAGAATAATCAAAGGGTAGACAATTTTGTCTACCCTCTTCTTTTTATCTCACTTATTACTTCATCCACACTCAACAACCTAACCGCAACCTGTGTTGTTGCAAATACTAAAACTTGGTGCTGTTCCAGCTTCAAACCATGTTCTTTTATAAAACCGCTACCCATTACTTTTATAGGACCACCATAAGCTGACTCTATTACCTCTATATCATTTTGCTGCATTAATCTACCCAAGACTTCATTATACTTCTCTTTCTTCACTAACCGCTTTTGTACAAAACATTTATAACCCTTTAATTCCTTACTATCTAACCGAACTACTCCCCGGATTATTCCTTGATAAACCGAGTCATCATAATCTTTCAGAGCATTGAAACACCACTCTCTCCAGACTTCCTGGATTAAATTATCAATATCTTCTCTCAATTCCTTTTCTATTACCCTTATTTTATCTAAACCGCTCATTATATAAACCCCATTTGCTTTTGATACCGCTTTTCTTTATACTATCTATATTACAACATACCGAGGTAGATTATGAATGATATATTTAAACTAGCCAATAAATCTATTACTGCAGATAATATTTTACCTGTTCTCGCATTTTATGAAAACCCTAAAAACTACAAAATCAACATTGAACTACCTAAATACAATGACTACATAACCCTTGTTAATTCTTATAATGTCAAACCCGAACACTTCTATCTAACTCAAAACCCTTTATCACCGGTGGTTTACTATGATGGGGTTTATACCCTTATAGAGCTATACGGGCTAACGCCCGATATGCTCAAATTTGTTCAGTTTGATAGACAGTTAGGTAAAATGGACAAACTTGTAAGTGAGAGAAAATTTGAATTAATCTTTGCTCTTTTAGATAACCGATATGCATCATTTGTATTTTTTAATACCCTTTCGTACTATACTAATTCCGAATTTCTAGATATTTTTAAACTTGTCTACTCTCAACAGGAATATGACTTTGATATCTATAATGCAGAGTTATTAAGTAAACTCAAAGCCTTGAAACACCATATACCCGAACTAGAACCACACACCTCAGAAGATGGTTATATTACTATTTACAGAGGTGAATCCTCACAATCTACCCATTATACTGATGCTCTCTCATGGACTCTATCACCTCGCCATGCTCGGTTCTTCGCTAACCGATTCGACTATATCGGGATTGTATATAAAGCTAAGGTAAAAGCAGAAAATGTATTAGTTTATATAGACCGGGAAGAAGATGTTTTAGTAGAAAGCGGGTATTTAGAAGAAGTAGAAGAATATAAAGAATAAGCAAAGTGAGGCATAAAGCCTCACTTTTTATATTGTGAAAATTGAGAAAGGTGGTATACGGGTGGAGTTTGTGCCTTAAGGCACATCAGCACCAACACTTGCTGAGATTTGATAATACCCCTCATACTATTACCTATGTTACTACAAAACAGATGCTAAAACCCCTTAAATACTTATACAGACTACTCAAAACCTAGTTAAAACCCTTTTATTTGTTCTTACTTCAATACTTATATTCTAACCGACTTACTCTACTCTCTATAATAATTCACTTATATACTTGCTAACCGCTTCGCTTACTTCAAACTACCTAACCGCTTAGCTGACTTTTAACTACCTAACCGCTTAGCTTACTCCAACTAGTTATACATATTGACATACACGGTGCAAATTGTGCCTTTAGGCACAGTTCCACAACACCAAAACATCACAGTTCAAAACCCTCACAAACCCTCACAACACCATAGTTCAAAACCCTTACACCACTTTAACTTCTACCACTTCTCTAAACCATTACTAAATACAACCGCTTCGCTCTATTTCGAGATAACCGCTTAAACCCTTTATTAAACTTACTTAAAATAAATACCTAGATAACACTGCTGCTATCTAGGTATTTAATGATTACTTAGTGGATTTTTGAAGATTATTTAGATTTTAATTTTGTAGTTATTAGATTTAATGAGTAGATTTAATTAAGTTTCAATTAGATTGAAAAATATGTAGTGCTTGGTGGAGTCTGTGCCTAAAGGCACAAATGCACCAAACTTTAACTATAATGTTTAACTATCAATGCACAACAAATTGAATAAAAAACTCCTTTTGGTAAAGACATTTCTAAACCATCTATTAAGTTGTAATATTTGTTATAGATTTCTTGAACCCAATCTTCATCATATATTATTTGCTCTATGATATGCTTCTTTGAAAACCCTTTAGACTTAAAATACTCTACTTCTTCAAGCATACTATTATAAATTTGATTTACCAATTCATAACCATTTAATAGACTACCATCAATCATTATTATACCTTTATCATCACTAATCTTTAGGTAATCATATAAATCATCTACTATGCTATTAGCAAAATCCTCCATATATGGTGTAATTTTAAACTCTTTCTCTATACCATTGAAAATTACTTTTATAATTTTTGAAGAATCTTCACACTCATCATCTAATACAATAATATATAATTTTTCCATATGTAACACCCCCATATTGTTATAACAACATTATAAGCTATTTCATTGATATATGTAATACCCTATTGCTTCTATTGCTTCTATTGCTTCTAAATCCCCTTTTCTCCTTATTTCTTTATCATTTCTTTATCACTTCTTTATCACTTCTTTATCACTTCTTTATCATCACACAATATCTTCATCGCACCTCCGGAAAAAATTTTACAATCTACCTTAACCACTCCCCCTACTATATTTATTCATTTATGTTAAGATTTATGTCCAAAACAGAAAATGTACTTTTTATTTTTTTAATTTATGTCCAATTAGAAAATAAAACCTATATAAAATATAGGTAAAAAATAATCAATAGGTAAATATTAAGATTTCGCAGCATTTGGTTTCGGGCAGCAAAAAGGTTTTGCTTTAGCAAAACCTTATAAGCTCAACATATTTAAATATTGTGGCTCTATTAAACCTGATTGTAATATAATCATTTTAATTGTAGCATCAGGTAATTTTGTTTTATCTTTGATTTTAGTTAGCAAATCTGATACATGATGTGTTGAAGAAATCTTATATCTACCCTCATATACTGATTGCAATACATATACTACCCGATTGATATAACTATCTGACAACCCATATTGATTTTGTAATTTCAACTTCATTTTCTTTAAATCTAATTGACTTGCTTTTCCTACATAAAACATTAGAGATTGTACTAGTTCAGGAATTATATTATCATTAGATTTTTTTAATTGTGTTCCTACATTTTTTGCAATATGCGCGTCTAATGCATTATAGTATTTTATCAAATAATTTTTAATATCTATTATACTCAAACTAGTTATAAATGATAACTGTGTAATAGTGTTTTGGTCATTTGGTAATGATAACAGGGCAGGTGTTTTATAATGTTTATTTACCAACATACAAATATCTATTACTACATTACTTATATTTAGATTATACTTTTCTTCATTCTTCATTATGTCAGTATAGGACTTATCATAATATACATCTAATGCTACCAGTTGCAATTGTTTTTCAAACCCATTCATTGCTAAGGCATTTTTATATAACTGTTTTTTTACCCCTTGACCTAGGTAATCAGACCTAACCTGTCTAATATATGACTCTGCTGTTTCGGGTAGAAAATTAGAAATTTCTTTATTTGTTAATCCGCGATGAATAAGTAATATAATTTTATCTTTAGTTTGTAACTCATTGTTTGCAATTTGAATAGCATCAATATCAACTCTATCTTTTATTATATTTTGTATATACTCTCTCTGTTCTTTTAACTCTTTGATTTTTGCATCTAAAATAGCATATTCTTGCTCTAGTTCATTCAAACCCTTATTTTTCATAGTTTTTATAAATTCCTCTTTCAACATCTCACACCTCGAAAATTGTATGTTATATTTTTAAAAATGTATGTTCAGTTTTGTTTCAAATAGTGGTCGGTGCTCAGAAATGAGCACCGACCATTATACTAACAGGATAGGGATAGTGATAGTGATAGCCAAAAGTGAGGTAAATTGGCTTCATATCTAATATAATTTTTACTGTCCAGTAATTTTCAATATCTGTTAGTTTTTTTATAATTTTTGTCCATTTAGATTACCCATTTTATTTCTTCTTTTTTCAATTGGTCTAGATAATTATCTAGACCTAAAATATCCTCAATTTTTGTTAATAACTCATCATCTGCCATCACATTTACTACATTTTCTTTTAAACCTATATATTTACTTGCTAATTCCTGCATTTTTGCTGCAGCATCTAAAAATAGATTTTTAGCTACTTTGTCATTATTCATATTAGTTTTCAATAATTGTATCAACCTGTAAATATCTCTACCTGTCTCTAAATAAATGTATTCTCGGGTATTTAAAAATTCATTAATTAGCAAAGTATCTTCATTTTTGAGTTTTAAAACCATAGAATCTGTAAAATCAGGAGTTTGTAATTTTGCTGCTGATATTGTGTACTGTGTTTTCTCATCCTCATCTTCAACTATTTTATATTGATTAGTTTGTCTATTTAACTCACTTTTTTGCATTCCTATTGCTGTGGTAATAATATAATTTTTTAAATTTCCACTTTTGCTTTTCGCTTTTTCCAAGATTTCTCTTCTATTTAGTTTTATATAAATGTCCGACATTACCTCAGCATAGTTATTGTCTTTAGTTATCAAATCTAACATATCAGTTTTTGATACCAATGTTTCCATTACATCATATTGATTTATATTTACACTGAAAGTTACCATAGATTCTACCTCTTCCCACTATCCTAATCCTAATTAAAAATGGACATCACAAAAAGGTTTTCAAACCCTTTTTATAAATGTCCATTAACTACTATCCTACAAAAAGTATATACTTTTATTTACCTCAAGTCAAATAACCGAGCCATTTTGCGAAAAATTAAAACCTTTATAAAATATAGGTTTTGTTGTGTTGAAATAATTGTAATATAAATGTAATATTAATTCACATCTATTTGTATGATTTTACCACCTGGACCAGGTATGCGGCTATCCCATACTATATCAGTAATTACAAAATCTAATGGAACAAGGTCTTGCATGCAAAACACTTCAATTTCATGAATATCACCATCTACTGGAATATGCAAATCTTTAAGATGGTTTTTTAAATCTAACAAATTACTAAATTCTTCTAGAACTGAAACTTCACCATCTTTATAATGCAACCTATAAGGTTTTATTTCTACCCATTCGATATAGTAAGGGTGGAAATTGAAACCCTCAAGTTCTTTCCTAATATACTTTTGAACATCACCATTGATTAATACTACCTCATTAGGATTAGGTTCAAATCCCGCAATACAACCCCTAGTCAAATCATACTCCAAATCGCGAAAACTGCTGTAACCCTTTAATCTGCAGTATCTTGTCAATGTCGATTGGTCCATGTTAGTTAATACAAATGCTAAAAATTTAGGCATTTTTAATGCTTTGTCCCATATAGATTGAGGGACACCAATATCATTATCACCACCCTCTAGCAAAATCACTGAACCATCATTTTTATACTGTACTGTGGATGTCAAAAGGATTTTTTCAACAAATTGGTTGATTTCTTCCTCAGTTAATAAAAAATTGCATTCTTTTATACAGTTAGTCAAAATATGTCTCAAACTCATCATCATTTTATTTACCCCCTTAAAAATCTAATTCTTCATCTCCATTATATGGCTCTAATACTGCATCAAATAGGCATTGGATGTGTTTGTTGTAGTATTCTAAAAAAACAAATAGTAGTTCCTCAGGGTCAATATCATTCTTTAACAATGCAATTTCTTCTTTGTATTCTTGATATAACCTTAGATAATAAACTTCGTCAGCGCCATAAAAGTACATTTCCTTTAATCGCTCAATCTCTACCGATATTGCGCCTATTAAATGATAGGCTATTATTTTGCTGTGCTGAAGTTCTTTAAAACCTTTGACTGTAATTGAAACCACCCCCAAACCCTACACATTGTAAACTGTAGTATATCGGATGATTTCACCGGTGCCAATAAAAAAGAGTAAGATAAAACCTTACTCTAATTACTTTCTATTATTTTGACTCCTATTATTTCCATTTTTTTGTTGTTTTTGGCTGTTTTGTGTATTTTGCCTTCTAGGTCGATTCTGCGTGTTCTGCATTTGGTTATTTTGGTTTCTATTTTGAGTTGCATTTTGCTGCGGTTGATTACTTTTATACTGATTATACAACTGAGCACCATACATTACCGCAAATACCATAGACCATGGTCCAAACAGAGGTGCTAATGACATAAACACATTTACCCCTAATGTATAACCAAATGCTGATGTTAACATTTTTACAGGTCTCGACTGCCAAATACCACTGAGATAATCATTTGCGGGTAGTTGTATTGGTTGTGATTGTCGGATTGGTCTACCAAAACCCAAAGGTCCATTGTTATCAGTAGATTTTTTTGTTAGATTATCTCTGTTATATTCCACATCTCCTACCCGAAGGTACATTAGATTTTTAAAGTACCTAAAGTATTTTACAAAATCTTTACTTCCAAACTTTCTAAGATTTACTTCAGTGCGAACTCTGTTTTTCTGGTGATTATCTTCAACTACAAATTCTTCTAAATTCTCAAAATCTTTAATGATATTATAATTAAAAGCATTTGACATAATTGCATTATCTAAATCCATTTTTATACCAACCGGAACTGTACCTTCTTCAAATATAAAATTTGGAATGTACTGTCTATTATTAACAAACAGATAACCTTGTTGAGTAATTTTAAATGATTTAATATTTTCTAAACCACCATATATTTCAATTAAACTTTGCTTTAAAAACTCTGTCATTTTCTTTGTAGTTTCATATTTTGATACCACTCCGAATGATTTAATATCACTACCCAAATTAGTAGGATATGGAGTATTATCAGCAGTAATTGTTATTGGTGGGGATTCAATGACTTGCTGTACTGGTCTAGATTGTTGATTTGTTCTAATCGGTTGAGTATTTGGTTGTTGCATTGGTCTAGCTGGTTGTATTGGTGGCTGTGGATTTGATACATCATTAGTTGGTATTGGTTCTAAATCATCATATACAACATCTTCTGCATCCATATCTGCTACACCATCCATATTCCAAATACCACTACTATTTGATTGTGTATTGGTTTCAGCTTTGACTACCAATACTTCACCTGCTCTACCCTCTACTAAAATATTTTTAGAATAAAATGAGTCAATATCTGAATCATATAGATATTCTTCGATACTGTTATACTTTTTTGAGAGACCAGATACTTCTAAAATCTGATTCAGATACTCATAACCGCGACTCAAATTACTTATACCCTCTGGGCCAATGGTTTCCATAAAACCCTCAAAACCAACACCTTTTGGTACAGTTCCACCGCCTTTTACTACTAAATCCTCAAAAGCTTTTTCGCCAATATTGGCTCTCATATCCTGCACATATTGTGAGTCCATATCTGCAGAGTTTAAAACCAAATAAGATTTAAAAACTGTACAACTATCAGCATCATTCAATTTGCTACCTGTAAACATTCCAAAATGTCTGTATTCAGTCACTTTTGATGCTAATTCTCTATTTTGCTGTTGTAATGCATACAAACTATCTAAACCCTCTGCTGTTGCATTTGCACCACCAACTAATTTTGTCGCATTAGAAGCTGTTGTGAGTGGAGTAAATACCGCTTGTGTCGGTGATGGTTTTTTATCATATTTCCAAGTTGCTGCCTTTTGATACAGGCAAAATACACTTGTATTTGAATTAGGCATCTCTGCTACCATAGAGCCTTGAAAGTCCTGACCTAAGTTGTTTATCCATTTGAGTAGTTTATTGCACCAGTTTAGTAATTGTGGGTCTGTATTTTTATCTTTTACTATATTAGATAAAATGTTATAAAAAACCTCAAGTTCTGAATATACCCTTAGTAATTCATCTAGTACAAAAAATGCTTGTCCAGCTCCAGGAGTAGTAATTTTCTTATCTTTTTGTAGTTTTGCTGAAACCATCGTGAGTTGTAATATCTTTAAATAGGCTAATAAACCCCAAGTAGAATCAGATGTAGATTCTGCTAACTCAGATGGTGCATTTTGACCTAAACTTTGAATTGCTTGTATTTTAGCTTCTGCCAATGATACCATTATTGGATTTGCTTTTAAATACTCTATTGGCGGTGTGTTTAGGTCCCAAGCTGCTACCCTTAAACCATTAGCATTTGCTACCTCATTTAACACATTAGCCATATCTGGTTTTGCATCCATATATATTAATGGACAACCATCAGATAATATTGTTCCTAATAAACCCAAGGTTAAAACACCCTTACCTGCTCTTGGACCCGCTAGTATATTGATTACCTTAGCATCATTTTTTGTTAGGTTGATAGTCAAAATCTCGTCATCTACAGTTTGACCTAATATACAATTTCTGATACTGATTTTCTGTCCTCTAGATTTTTTATGATTTACCGCATCATAGGCAAACAATGGCATTGATTGATATAAATCCTCATTTAAACACAAGTTTATTTGACTAACACCTGTCGGTTTTACTTTTCTTTGTGTTATTTTTGCACCACCCGCTAAATACTTATCTCCACCATTTGAAAAACTAGTGCAAAATCTATTTAAATCAAATTTTGCATTTCCTGCGCTAAATTTGAACTTGAGCATTAATAATGACTTATCACCGCTTTGAGCTAACTCAGTTATTAAAAATACAGTACATAATTTATCTGTTATTTCATTTAGATTTTCGCCTTTTTTATATACTTCAATAAGTTTAGATTTTACTAATTTTGATATCTCATTTTCAAGAGTTGTTTCTATCTCTTTAACATTACTACTTATTTTTTCTTTTATATCCCAACTCTTAAATTTGTAGTTTAAAGACCTACCGGACATTACCGCTAGATGAAATAATGGGAAATATGTTCCATTTAAAGGTTGTTTATACAAATCATCTACTGAGATATTCTCTAAATTACCCTCGACTACTACTGAATGTTTACTTGAAGAAACTGCTAAATCATATATTTTTGAATACTCTTTTGATTTTTTTACTACTGTTAAACCATTAGAAACACTTAAAATACCCTCTGGAACCAATAAACCAACTGGTTTTTTTAAACCAAAACAAGATAAATACAAATCTCTATACACTTTCATTATTTTAGATAAATTTAAGTTTATTGCTACTTCATCTACCTCTACTTCTGCTTGCTTTTCTTCTACTTCTGTTACCTCTACCACCTTTTGACTATCTAAAAACCATTTGTGCAACCGCTGTGTTTCCTTTACTTCTCCACCTGTATATTCTTCATCTATTGCATAACCTTTTTCTTTATCTGTGTTTCGCACAAATACTGCTGGGTTTCCATTTGGTAAGCGCTCTATTTCTCGGACAATTAAATCTACTTTATATCCTAATGTTTTTAATTGCTCTGATATGGGTTTATCTTTTACAATTTTTCTGTCATTATACAGTTGTTGCAATGTTACCATATCTAACTCTGCTATCGAAATATGACTCAATCGGGCAAACGATTTTTTTAGCAGATTATAAGTTTTTGTGAATTTATCTAACCCATATTTCTCTAATTCAAACTCATCATGTAATCCTAAATGCATATAATCAGATTTTAATAACAAAATCTCTTCGAGATTATTATAAATATGATGTTTATAAACCGCATCTATCATTGGTTTATAATCCGCTACATTTAATCTCTTATTTTCAAAATCTTTATATATACCCTCTAACTCTTTATCACCAAAAGCTTTAAAATCTAATAGATGATTATAACCCTTACCTGTTACATAATGCTCCTGTAATAACCCATTTGCTGATAAAACCAATCGCCTTAAATTGTTTGTACTTACCTTGTTTCTATCTATTATTGGTCTACCATTTACCAATTCTTTAGTTTTTGCTAATGTTCTTAATACTAATTGTTGTTTCATTCAATCCACCCCTAATCTGTCTATTTTATACTCATAATAGTTTTTTATGCTTCTGTTTTTATCTACCAAACTGTGTTATATGTCCATATCAGACTCAAAAAACTAGAAAAGTAGTTATTAACTACTTTTCTTTAAAATCACTAACTAAAACTACCAATTTTCCGACCGATTCATCATATACCATTTTAAAGAACTTATAATTTGGTAGACCCTCTTTAATCACATCATTTTCTTTAATGATTGTATCTGTCAATTTACCATCTACATCGACTGTTGATAATTCTGATTTATTTACTAAACCTGAATCACTTAAAAATATCAAACCCATAAAAAATATATACAGAATAAAAAATACTAAAAAAACCTTTGATACAAAACTTAAAATAAAACCCAATATCTTGTTGCTTAATTTCCCCTTTTTATTTTTCTTATCATTCTTTATTTTATTTAATCTAAACTCAAGCAGGGTTAACTCTTTGTTGTATATATTTTTCAATCTTTGTATTTCGAACTCTCTTTTGGTATCCTCGGCATTTTGCACAATACTCGATTGCAACATATCTAATCTACTGTGAAATGAAGCAAAATAGTTTAGTAAATTAGATAACTGTTTATCTTCTCTAATAAAAGCTTCAAAATTATTATCTGTAATGTCTTCACCTGTTACTAAATGTAGAAATTCTTTTAATTCCTCAGTTTCAGATAATTCTATATCTTCTATTTTTTGATTCTTTAGTATTTTAAACCTTTCCAGATAATACTGAGATTTTGCAATTATTTCATCCTGTTCTTTTTCAGATAGGTTTAGAATTCTCTTTTTAATCTGATTATGATAATGTTCTTCATCTAGACCAATATTTACAGGCTCAAATCCTTCCAAAAACTCAACTTTCTTATCTGGTGTGTTTTCTAATATAGTGTCAAAATCAATGATTTCTAAAGAACCTGTGTTATCTTTTTTCTCAACATTATCATCGTCATCAAAATCTATATCTAAAAATGTTCCATTCATACCACTACCCCATTCCTGTTAGCTAATAATCTCAATAATTTTAGTTAATTGTTTTACTATACTCTTTTTAGGTTTAAACTCTTTATTAATAAAATCAATTGCAGTAGCATATTTATTATCATCTAAACCAGTTAATACTGATGCTGTGTATAGGATTTTATCATACTCAGCAGTTCTATAAATCAAGTTAACCGCTTCATTTTTATCTATTTGATTATGTTTACACATTTTTCGGAGTTCCTTTAGTAAATCTAATAATTTATCCTCATCCATTGTTCTCACCCCACAAGTTCTTTTGTACCTCATAATCTATTGTTGTTATTAATAACCTTAAAAATTTTAAAATTTTAGGCTTAGATACATACCCCTTAGTTTCTAATAAAATATCTATACAAGTAGCAATCACTTGCTTTAAACTGAAAAATCTATCACTAATTACAGGCATTGCATATTTCAAATCTACTAAATTTTGAAGAATTTCTTGCTTTTTATCTTTTTCATTAGATTTATCTGTACTTGATAAATAAAGTTCATATAGTTCTAATAATTGCTTTTCAAATCGCATTAAAGTTAATGCATCCAAATCATTTGTTGTTTTTACTCTACCCTCTATTCCTAATCTGTAAGTCAAAGGCTCAAACAATTTCAACCCCTCGACCTTTTGGTTTAAAATTAAATCTAAACTATTCAAATCCTTAATTTTTGACATATTATAACCTCACTTTCAAACTACCTATTCTACTCCTGTTATTTCCTCTGTTACTTCCTCTGTTACTTCCTCTGTTATTTCCTCTTCTGACTGCTCTATCTCTGTATCTAATACAGATACCGCATAATCTACACCCTCGATTATGGTATAACTACCGCGCGATAATCTAGGTAATTTCATAGATACATTTATGGTTATTGTTTCTCCTGGTTCTACAATTTTACCAACACTATCAAAGTCTAGTCCTACTTCACCGCTGTTACTTGATGCTGTTTGTTTTAATGTATAATCATCACTGTAAACACCTCTTATCCAACCCTCTGATAATCTTACATTTATATTATCTATTACTAATGCTACCTCTGAATTATTAGTAAAATAAAGGCTTTCAGCCTGTACACTACCTCTTGATAACCGAAATTTGAATGTTTGACTAGCATCATACTTTATTTCAATTACTGCGCTAGTTGTAGTTGTTGGCTCTATTGTTTCTAACGATGGAACTTGGGCTTCATGGCTCACTTCCTCTACTTCTGTTGTTGGTTCTGTTGGTTCTGTTGGTTCTGTTGGTTCTATCGGTTCAGTTGGTTCTATTACTTCTGTTGGTTCTATTGCTTCTGTTGGTTCTATTGCTTCTGTTGGCTCTGTTGGTTCTAATGCAAATGATGGTAATACCCCTATCATTGCTATACATAAAATAAATACTAGTATTTTCCTCATAATCCCCACTCCTTTTGATACTTCTTAATTGTTTGCTGCGATATACCTGTGTGCTCCTGTATCTCTTGTATATCTAACCCTTGAAATGACAACTGTTTCAAATTTCTTAACTGTTTATCTGTTAAGCGCTGACCTGTGGTTTTACCATTCTGAGGTTCTAACCAGTTCTTAACCCTAAATGCTTTTATCTCATTATCAGTCATATACTCAATGGGATAGCTTAGTTTTATGTTTGGATGATAATAACTATCAATTTTTTTACTTATCCCTTGTTGGCAATAACCCGATACTCTAGCAATTGCATTTTGGCTGTAACCTAAACCACTACCTATATGATTTAGGTTCTCTATCTCATTTAATAATAATGGCGAACTATATTTTGGATTTGTTTCTTTAAACAATACCTTCTTCCTAGCTTCACTTTTTATCAATTCATAATAACCCCTATTATGATGTCTTCTATGCAATGACATCAATATCTCTAGCAATATAAAATGTTCATATTTTCTTAAATCTGGGTCGCAGATACCTTTTTTATTGATTAACTTTACTAAGTTATTTTTGTCTGTTTTAATATATTTTTCTCTTACATCTCTGTATATAAAACCATAATAGCCCGACCATTCTGTATCTAACAGACCATGATAATCTGGTTTTGGGTAACTGATTTCTAACATACTCATTTCCTCACTTTACTGATATTTTCCTTTTGTGTTTTTACCGCGCATCCTAATTCGCCGCCATTACAATAGTAATCATAGTTATTTGTTATATGATTAAAGACAAACCCCCTATGGAAATTATCTATATCTATTACCTCACTAGTTTCTTCACAACAGCAAAAAACTGCTTTACAGTTTTCATTTCTATCTAGTTTTTTAGTTGCATTATGACATTTCGCACAAACTCCATTTATGAGTATTTTCTTTTCTTCTAAACAAATAGAACATTGATTTTCCTTTGTTCTAATATTTTAAATAAATTTTTCTTTTTTATTTACATCCACTAACATATACTCACCCAATTTATTAATAACTAGATATAAACACATGAACAACAAACCTTTAACTACCCAACTGACCGATGTAAACATTACTATAAAAAATATTAAACCATTCAAAACTATGAATAAATTTGTCTTTATTTTCCTACTCAATGTTAAATACATATAATCACTACCCCTATCCTGCTATTATTCAACTGTCGCATTATTCCATATATTTAATCCCTAATTTCTTAATCAATTCCTCTACCAATTCTTTATATTTTTCATCTTTTTGATACTCGGCTAAAACTACAACTACTTCAGGACCCTTTTTCATCAATTTTGTAGTTGTAATTCCACCTAGTAAAACTTTACTTTTATATATATTTTCTTCATCCTCTGCTGTTAATTTCATACTTATGCGCTTCACTGTTCTGGTTATTCTATTTCTTTTCAATTTCATTTTTAACCCCTCCTGCTATCAACTTTTCTTTAATATCACTCAATGCTTTTTGTCTACCCTTATCACTTGAATATTGATGCTCATTATGATAAGTTAAATCATTTTCTTTAAAAACCTCTTTTAAAAACCGCTGTCTTTCACCTCTTATTACATACCTATGCAACCTGCGAAGTGTTTTCAAATACTGCCTCTCAAAAATATAGACATTATCAGGTAACCGGTTTAATTTACCTCTATCATTCTGTTTTGACTCTTCTAAAGCCAACATTTCTAATACAATTTCATCTAAATTATCAATTAACTGCTGCATATTTCACCACCTCGCTCACTTGTCTAATTAATATATTTATAACTGTAGTCTTTTATTGTTTTCTTAATTGTTTTATTGTGTACATACTTTTAATTTATGTCCAATCAAAAAAATAAAAATGAGAGGACTTATACCCTCTCATTTTTTCTTTATAATAACTGCTCTAAATCTTCTAACTCTGTATCCTCAACTTCTTCTTCAACTTCTGCTTTCTTTTCCATAGTTTTCTTTGCTGCCATTACCAGAGCTAATACTAGCAATAACAGAAGTATTAAAAATATTATAGAAAACAGTATTATGGTTTTTGTTGTGATAACTGATTTTTTAACTACCTGTGTATCTTGTGGTTCTGATTTTTCAGTTGTTGGCTCTGAAGATTCTTCTGTTGGCTCTTCTAAACCTATTTCTCCGTTTGTATCTTCTAACCATGTTGCTTCAACCAATAACTGAATATCTACAATACCCTCTAGATTATCTTCATCTAACTCAATATTTTCTGTGATTATAGCTTCTGACAAACTAAACTCCGATTCTCTACCCTCAGATTTAACTTGTACTTTTATTGTACCTAACAACTCATCAGTAATAGGATTTTTCATTGATATTTCATATTTTCTTAGTTCTAAATTGACAAATTTATAATAACCATTAACATCTGAATAATCTACTATTAATCCTGGATTAAGCTCAAACTTTACCCCTTTTAATGGTTTACCATCCCTACCCAAAACTTGTCCATTTATATTCCCTCTCTTAACCTCTACCTTTTGCTCTACCACAGGTTTTTCTATTTTATCCACTATTACAACATTTTGTTCTGTTGTTGATTCAGTTTTAGGCTCTGTAACAGGTTCTGTAGTAGGTTCTGTTACCTTTTCTGTTGTTGGCTCTGTAGTCGGTTCAGTTGGTTTTTCTGTTGTTGGTTGAGTTACAGGCTCAGTTACTGGCTCTGTTACTGGCTCTGTTGGTAATGGTGCAGGTTCTGTTGGTTGTGGTGCTACTGGTTCAGTTGGTTGTGGTGCTACTGGTTCTGTTGGTTGTGGCGCTACTGGTTCAGTTGGTTGTGGCGCTGGTTGTGTTGGTGCCTCAGTTGTTGGTGGTGTTAAATCCTCTACCTGCCACTGTGCTGTTAATGTGTCATCACCTGCTACAACATAATCAGTTATAGTTTTATCTATTAAACCCTTTAAAACACTTAACCAACCTGTAAAAGTATATTTCTTATTATTTAATATCTCATCATAAGTTGGGATAGTTAAAACATTTACTTTTACTTCATTTTGCAAACCACTGAAATTACTTGGTAAAGTAACAATATTAGGATTTAAACCCTTATTAAAACTTACATTGTAATTCCAAATCGCTGTTAATGTAAGGTTTTTAGTTAAAACAATACTATCACCACTACTATAAACATTACCATCCTGGTCCATCCAATGGACCAACTTGCTGACGTGCGCTAAATCGACATTTCCGACTATTACTGTATTACCCTCATATGTTGTTACACTGTTTGGTAATACTGGGTTTGCTGTGGTTAAGCCTTTATTATATACAATTGAATAGTTTGGTAGTGGTGTGTATTCTGCTATTAATTCCTCAGAAGTACCTAAATCAATTTGGATTTGCACTACACCTGTATTACCTAACTCAATACCCCTATTTAACCAATATCTGAGTGAATAACCCGGTATATTTGTGATGACCGGTGATGTTCCTGGTGTGCTACCTAAATTGTCAAAATTCACATCTTCTAAATAAAATGAATCTGTAAATGTGTATTCTACTCTATTTGCAACTATCTCACCCGGTGTTGGACCACCTATTACTCTGTAAATCAGATAACTTTTTGTTGGGTCTAATGGTGGTATTGCTTCAACTGTCCATTGTGCTACCAATATTTCATCACCTTTGATTGTGAATAATGGCTCTGTACCTGCTAACAATCCATGATTGATTGACTGATAACCTGTGAAAGTATATTTATTACCACCTGCCTCTACCTGATAACCGCTAGGTAATCCTAAAACCCCTGCTTTTAGTTCATCCATAGTGCCACTGAAACTAGCAGGTAGTGTTATTGCATCAGGATATACACCCTTATCAAAACTTACAGTATATGTTGGTATTGCTGTATAAGATGCTGTAATAATTGTGTCTGACATTACATTGGTATAACTACCTAACCAACCGCTAAAAATATATCCTGCTCTTATTGGGTCTTTGGGTGGAATTGCATTACCACCCTCATTTACTATTTCTGTTTTCAAAAAAGTTAAATCCCAATCAAAAAATTTAACTAAATATGTTGTTGGTGGTGGTACTATACCCTGTTTATAAACAAAATTAAGATTCAAATTTTGACCTTTTGTTAATGTTAATGTCGGTGTTCCTATTAACTCTGTCATTGGTGCAGGTGGTATTGGTGCTGGCATAATCATTTTGTGTACACCTTCTAACACCCAACCCTCATTATCTAACAATGTTTGTACATCTACTGGTAAATTAGGGTCATTTTTTATAGTGTAAGTTTTTTGAGTTCCACCTGCTAAATCAAAATCTACTGCTGTATAACTATCCCTCAATGACATAAAATGCATTGGATTATACAACATCCAAAAGTTATTTGGGGCCATTGCCATTGTTCCATCTAGATTTTGGAACTGGATATTGTAATTAACTGTTGTTGGTTGCTCTACCCATATTGCATTTAGGTTTACAACATCACCCCATATAAAATCTTTAAAATCATTAACCGCATAATCTACACTACCATCAAAATTACCATCCTCATAATCTGAGTCAAAACCGACTAATGTGTAACCGCTGCAACCCCAAGGTTGCATTATTTGAACATTTGTGAAGTTTAGCTCTGTGTAAGTGTGTGTGCCTGTTCCATTACCCCAATCTATTATTCCCTCTGTTGTCATTGGGTCATAAACTAATTGGATTTGTTGTGGTGTTTCCCATATTGCATATAATGTCCCATACAATGCTGATGCTTGATATTGGTTTCCTGCTATAAATGTTGCTAATGTATCAGCAGGATTTTTAGACCAACCCAAAAAGTTAAAACCATCTCTCACTAAATCATTTTGATTTGGTACTGTAACCAATGCTATTGGATTGCTTTCATTGATATCAGATGGAGCTGTACCCCCTGTGTTACCATTACCATCAAACTGGATTATTTGCATTGGTAATTGTGCCTCCCATATTGCATACAATGTTCCATATAAATTAGATGCCCAATATTGATTACCAGCTAAAAAGATTGCTGATGTATCAGCAGGATTTTTAGACCAACCCAAGAAGTTAAAACCTTCTTTTACTAAATCATTTTGGTTAGGTACTGTAACCCAAGCTGTCGAATTGTGCTGTGTTATACTACCTGGTGCAGTACCACTTGTGCTTCCATTACCATCAAATTGGATTAATGGTGTCCACTGTGCATATAATATTGCAGGATTCCCATGTCTTGTTGTCAATGTGTTTATCTCATATTTCCATTCTCCACTATCCCACACCACACCTGCTCCAAATACTCCTGGTGCATATACTGTACCGCTACCATTAGCTGCTGAGTTCCAGTTTTTAAACACATAACCCTCTTTTACTAATGTACCCCTATCTTTAATTGCTACATAATCAAAAATACCTGTTTTTGTTTCTATTGGTGCTACCCCACCAGTATTACCATTACCATTATATTGAATTGGTAAATCTGCTATATCTCCTAATACCCCATCCATATTTACTGATAAACTGTTGATATCAGTTAAAACAAACTCTCCCATATAAGTTTGATTTGGATATAACCAAGTACCTGTATTATCACTAATCCAATATCTAAGGTATTTTCCACTAACTTGTAATGTTGTTTTTAATTCTTCGCTTATATTTTTTATTGGTATGCTGTCTGTATATAAATATTTTGTAGTTTCTATTGGCATTAATGCATCATCATAACCTGCTAATCTATATACTAATTGAGCCCCATTTGCTGGGTCTGGTGCTACATAATCTGTATAACTAACTGTTAATACACTATCTGTGGCTAAATCCCCAACATTAATTTTTAGTAAGTTATTATAACCTGTTACACTTACACCTAAAGCGATTTGATTAAATACATTTGTATTAAGGCTTAGACCATTTAGTTTAAAATCAACTAAATATTTCTTAACCCCTTCACCAAACACATCTGCTTCAACTACCCATTTTCCATAATAAGCATCTTTTGATAAACCCATATATCTGCTACTCAAAATACTAATATTTTGACCTGTTAATGCTTTTACTTCATTTAAATATAAATCCCTTACACCGCGATTATTATTAGTTTTAACCGCACCATTCATATAGTAATAATCAACTCCATTTAATCTGTTATCAAATGTTGATGCAGGGTCTATACTATCAGTTAATGTAAAATAATATTTTGCTGTACCTAAAACATCATTACCATTAACACCTTTAAAATCCACTGTTCTATCAATACCATTCTCTTCAACCGCGATAGTTAATTTTATTGGTGTTTTTACTGATACATTCAAAATATAGTTTTTAGTGGTATCAGTTATATTAAATTGATAATCTGTTTTAGCTGTTGTAGATGTACCAAAATCCTCATAAATCCTTGATAATACTGTATTTGTTGATTTATCTTTTAATTCCACAAACTCATACTTATCATACCCACTAGGTGCTACTGCGCCATCTAAGTCTTTTGTTCTCTCAAATCTAACACTAATATCTGAAATTTTCGCTTTATCTACCCATAAATCTATTGTTTCTGCTAAATGTGGTCTGTATTGTTTTGTTACCGCATCATTATAAGTTACATCCACATATATTTCATAGTCATTTAACATACCCAAGTTTGTATAATTTAATGGTAAAGTACTTGTTAAATCAATACTTACAGGGTCTAAATCTCCAAATATCCAACCTCTATCTGTTTTTGTATATGTGCCTATACCATTTGATTGATATAAAGATAAAAGATTTGCATCTCCTGTTATATTTGTTGTTGAATTAGTAAACTCAATTCTTTTAACCACATTGAAACTTGACATATCTAAATCTGTTAAAGCTATTGGTAATACTATTTTGCTACCCTGTCCTGATAATGTTGTTCCACTAAATTTATATGATACATATGGTGGTAATGTTGGAATTTCAAAACCACTGAAATTATTACCCTCAATTACTTTTACTGTTGATGGTAATACTAATGTGTTTAACTCAGCACCAGCAAAAGCTCCATCTTTTATTGTTTCTACACCCTCAGGTAAAACTACCTCTGTATATGGATTATCTCTGAACATATCCCAGATTACTGTCATACTACCCTCTACAACTAATCTAGTTATATTATTTTCGCGAAATGCACCATATATACCACCACCAGTTGAAATGTAGTTATAATTTGATTTACTAACAAACTCGCCTGTAATGCTATTATTCCTGAATGAGTTAGGTCCAAAATTAATCTGATTTACATTGTTGTTGAAATTTACCCCTGTTATCAAACCTTTACCTGTTATTGTGCTACCATCAAAATCTCCACCTGTAAAAGCTTGCTCACCGATGTTTAATGTTCCATTTGTTGCAGGAATATCAATTACCCCTTGTAACCCTGTAAATGCAAATGCTCTATAACCTATATACTCTAAATTTGGATTACCATTAAAATTAACCCCTATAATACTTTTATTATTTGTAAAAGCATTATCCGCTACACCTATTACTGGTTTACCACTATAATCTAGTGGAATATCAATTACTCCTATACCACCAGATAATATACCCGATACATAATAACCAGTTCCCATATCTACATAATCTAACACTGTATCAGCATACACGGGTGATATTGGCATTACACCGGATATCATCACTAATGATAAAAATATCGCTAAAACCCTTTTAAACTCTAACTTTATACTCATTTTCTATACCTCCATGAAATTCTCACTATCACTATCTCTATTAATATAAAAATAACTGTAGGGTATTTTAGACATTTCAATTGTTTTTATGGGTATGTACATTTAATTTATGTCCAATTTTTGTTTTAAATTTTGGTAAAAAAAAATGACCCTTTTTAGGGTCATTTGCTCTTATTTCAACTCAAACTCTGCTACTATTTCATAAACAGTGAATCCATCATTATAACCTAATCTAGAATATAAATTTATAACTTTTCTAGTCATTAAATATAACTTTTGTTCATTACTGTATTTTTCAGGATTGTTTTTAATATAATAATATAAATTACCTCTTTCATTGAAATAACTTTGAGATAACTTATAACTATCTGCTAAATCTAATTCAACATTATTAGCTCTATTAATCAAATACTGACAATGTAAATCAAATTCCTTAATGTTTTCATTTATATTGTAATAAAAACCATTCCCCTGTTCATTAATATCAAAAGACATCCATGTATATTCGTTATCAAAAGATTGTGCTGATGCCCATCCAAAAGATTGTGCTGATTCCCACAGTTTTCCGTCTAAATAAAGAACTTTACCATCCAAATCATAGCCAGCTCTAGAACTTTGAACAATAGATATATTTTGTCCATTATTTGATGTTATAATGTTTACCGATTTAAAACTATATAAATCAGCAATAAATTGAAGTAACATCAAATTATAAATTTTATTGTCAAATTTATTGTCAAAATTTAAATGTTTTATTCCATCTGTCGTATTTAAATATAATGTTTTTCCCCATCCCTGTAATATTGCAATATCTCCAAAAATAATTATTTCACATTTTTTATTTTCTAATTCAATTAATTCATCTTCAATTTCAGACAAATGAATATCAAATTCTAAATCAAATTCACTATCAAATTCATAATCAAAAATTGCAATATTAGACTCTCCTTCTGTCAATTTTTTTATAAAACCAATTAAATTAACATCTTCACATTTTTTAAGCTCATTTATATCTTTATAAACAGTGAAATATTTAAACTTATACTGCTCTTTTGGTTTTCTACCCCTCTTTTTCAGTTCTTGCTTTGGTTCTACTTTAGCTTCTACTATTTTTTTTCTTTTCATAACCAATACCTCTCTCTATACCTTATCCATTATTGACCTTGAGTGGTCTTACATAATATATTTATTTCTGTCCATTAAAACTGTCTTTTCTATTGTTTTGTTGAATATCTTTGATTCTATCTGTCCATACTATTTATAAAAATTAGTTATTATATAGGTTTAAAACAAAAAAATGACTCTACACTAAGTAGGGTCATTTTTTCATTTTCTAGATTTTTATCCATTTATTTGATACATATCTATAAGTCCCTGCGCCATATTTATCATATACTGCTTTAAATGCGTTATCACCGTTGACCACATTATTACCTAATTCTACATTACTACCTATAACTAAATAAGTTATTTTTGTTTGTGTTCCTGTATTACCAAAGGCATTGTCACCAACCTTTACATTACTACCCAAATGTACCTCTTTAAGTTTATTACCTCTAAATGCACCTTTTCCAATACTTGTAACCGAACTAGGTATTTTTACTACCTCAATATTATTTTTCTCAAATGCACTTTCACCGATTGATTTCAGACCCTCATTTAATACCAATGTCTTTATTTGATTGTTTCTAAATGCATCTCCATATATTGCAAATAAACTACTCGGTGTTGTTAACTCAGTTATATTATTACCCGCAAATGAACCATCCCATAAGGTCTTTACACCACTACCCAAATTCAATATTGTTATACCACAATCTGCAAATCCATATTTGTGTACTAATAAAATGCTATCGGGTAACTCTAATGTTGTTATACCCTTGTTTTCTTTATATGCACTAACACCAATGACTTTTACACCATTTTCAATTGTTAAACTAGTTATACCATATGCTTGAAAAACTTCATTTCCTATACCCCTTACTTTGACACCATCAACTGTACTTGGGATTACTACATCACTACCGCCTGTATAACCACTGATAACCGCCTCAGTTTGGTTTACCATATCTACTGTATAATAACCCAAATCTGCAAATGTAGGCGCTGTCATTAGCATTATCGCCAATATTATCGCTATTGATTTTCTCATACTCCACACCTCTTATTCATATTGCCAATGCCCATAATAACCGAAATCACCGAACTCGATAAAAACCTCTTCATTTTCTTCATCTTCAGGTCCATCATATGGACAACCATACCAAGGCAATACTGCAACTGGTCTATCTTCACAATCATAATCACAATCATATACATAAACACCTGAACCAGTATATGCAATATTTTCTACTGCTGCATCCATTACTTCTTGGATGTCATCTGAAAACATACTAAAATTTCCTGCGCCTGTACCATAATTAACATAATATTTTATTTTTTTACTACCCATAATCTAAACCTCACAATACTATATTTTTACTATGTTTCATCCATTTACAAATCAAATAACATAAAACCCTTTAACCACTTGACTATTAACCTAACTCAATATGAATTTTTAAGTCTAATCTTTATCTAATTATTCAACTACCTAAATCTAATCTGGTAATTTAATTAAGTAGCAAAAACACCTGAAAAATTATACTACCTAATTCGCAACCGGTCATTATCCCACTGATACATTTGTTTGTATACCCTACCATTCAGTATCGCTATTATTTGATTATAAATATCTCTTTTCACATCATTTTGATTCTTAACACTAATCTTAAGTTTTTTCAGTATCTGTTCTACAAAATCATCTAAATACCCTAGTATTAACACTCCCTGCGTATCTTCATTTTTCATTACAAAAGTTATTTCTTCTATACATTTAACTCTTTTGTAGTAAGGTAATGAAACATATAATTTATCTTCTAAATAGAATCTTATATCTTTTGGATTTAATTCAACCCTTAAAACAAAAGGATTAAAACTAATATACCGCTCTAATTTTGATTTCTCTACAACCCTATCAAAATCAAATCCATTTAGAAGCAAAGCTTCATTTTTTTCTTCTAAATCTTTCATTACTGCATATAAATCTAAACTAAACCAACATCCTAACTCTCCATTATTTGCAAAACAATCAACCCTCTCTAAACCATCTAACACTGTTACCATTCCCTCTTCTATTCCATACCGCATATGTTTATACTCATTACCCTCTAATACCAGTTCCAACAGCATCGAGATATCCATAGTACACAAATCTATACTATCAGGAGTGCCTGCTAATATACCCTCTAGGTCATCTAAAACCTGATTTACCCATTGGTCATAATCATTATGGGATTTACCCTCAAAACTAAAAGTGTTTTTATAGTCCCTTATTATTGATACATCTAGTTTGTCGAGATTAAATGTAATTCTGTTGTCCTCAATCAACACAATTCTCACTATTTCTATTTCTCTTTCTTCAAAATCTACTTCATCCTCTGAAAAAACATCGAGGTTTTTGCTCTGTGAATTATAATTATTAACTGTTAAAACCCAATTACTATCTACACCCATTGATAATTCTACACTCTCTAAGATGTAGCGAAGATTATCTTGCAAACCACTCCGAAACTCCAATAATTCATTATCTATATTCTTCTTATTCAACTGTTTTAGTTTCATTTCTCTCTACCCCTAACATTAAATATATTAATTTTCTCAACTGCGCTTTCGCTTCTGTACTACCATTATAGGACTTCAATACTTCAGATACCTTAGCATCTATATTATCGCCATAATGAATATAAAGAAGCTGGGGATTTGATAAATTCAACCCCTCTGTTTCTATATTTTTCTTTTCTACTACCTCATCATTCTCAATTCTGAAAACCCTTAAATAATAACCCACTTCAAATACATAACTTTTCACTGCTACACCCCTCTCTTGGCTTTTATAATTAATATATTTATAAGTGTTCCTCATTTATGTTTTATGTATTCTTTTTTTGTCCTAGTTCATATTTGTACCGCTTTAATATCTAGTCTAATACTGTGTTTTTTACTTTTCTAATGAACAGGTAACCAAATAAAAAAAGGTAAAGATTTTGATTAATCTCTACCCCTCAATACTATTACCATCTTCTATACTGTCTTTTAAATCATACCCAAAATTGCTTGATTCTTCTTCTAATCTACTTCTTAACTCCAATATATCATCACCGCTTTTTAATACTGAATCTAATAACAAATAATAATTCTTAATCAACTTATCTTTATCTACCAAAATCAACAACTCATTGCTTGTGTCCTTAATAATATGGTATTTTTCTACTATTACAGTTTCTATTTTTTGTTTTAAATTGCCTTTTATTTCCTCACGGATTTTATTTCGCAACCACTCCGATTTGTCTTTATACCAATTTGATTGACAAACCGCACTTAATTTTTCTATATCATCTGCTGAAGTTATTTCTAAATCAAAATCTTCTTTTGCCTTTTGTCTAACCCAAGCTGCAAAATTAACTACACCACAGTTTTTATCGAACTCATACATCATTTCATCTTCTAAATAAGCGATTGCCTTTTGATACATTATTAGTTTTTTCATTAGTGATACCCTCTATTATCTTAACCCTACATAATCATTTAAACCCTCAACTACACCACAATCATTACAGATTTCGGTTTTATTATCTCTGCGAGAGATTGCTGCTAAACCCTCTTTTATACTACTACCACACAAAGGGCATTTCTGTTCCTCAGTCTTAACCCTATAAAACACCATAATATCTTCAACTACTTTACCATCTAATAACCGAGAGTATACATTACTCCATTCAAACTCGCTAGTGTCAAGCTCAGGTCTGGTCATTGCTAAAGTCATTTTAGTACTTTCCATCATTTTTTCTACAAACCCTAATGTATATAAACTGTCTGTTTTCCAATCATTTTCACACTCACTAAAATCCTGATTCTTCTTATCAAATGTGTTTCTTGCTAATACTTCAATTATCATAAATTTTTACTCCTTAGTTTAATTTGTTATCAGCATTCATTGAATTATTCTTCTTTATATTATACCTCTAGAGGTATAATGTCAATGTAAAGAAAGAGAGCAGGTGATTCACCTGCTCTCCAATTATGTTTACACGGGGGATACTGTGCCTTTAGGCACAAAAATACCCAAACAATGCTCAAATTCTTTGAATCAAAACTACTCTCTAAGATGATATCTTTCTTCTCTCTTTTGAAATGCTTCTTTTCCACCCTCTAGTATATCGCATACCGCATTCCTAATTTCTTTATCTTCAAGACCACCTGACTTATATGTTATTCTAACTCCTTTATCATCCTCAACATCCTCAAACCTAGCAACAATTATCTGCTCTGCATCTGTATTTACAACTAAGTTAGGATTGTGTGTAGCTATTATTATTTGCCTTCTTTTCTTTACATCCCTTATATCATCCTTCAAGTCATTATAAACCGATTTATTATCCAAGTTATCTTCGGGTTGGTCAATAATAATAGGTTTGCTGCTTTTATCTAATTTCAAAAATAACTTCATTAAAACTAAACCCTTTTGACCAGGCGACAACAAAGACAATGCTTTATTATTATACTTAATGTCATAATTAACTGAATAATAATCATCAAACAGAAAGTCATAAAAATCCGAGATTGTGTAACTCTGCTTTAATAACTTAGACTCTGAATCTTTACCAAAGTGTTTTAATATAAATTGTTCAAGGTTATCCACTTCAAATAATGATTCTGTTAACTTAAATAATACACTATCTAATGTTTCATTATTAGAGATATTTTGAAGATTATCTGTGATTTCTTTGTAAATACCCCCAAGCGCCTTCATTATATTTTCAGAACTATAACCAGAACCATGGTTTATTATTTGGTCTTCTTTTATTTTAAGTTTTTCTAAATTAAATGAAATACTTACATCAAAACCTATAACACCCTCTTCTACTACTTTTTTTAATTCAACATACTTATCTCTCTGCAACAGCTTCATTTTTAGTAAACCTAAATACTTGCTTCTCCTATCATCTTTTCCTAATTCTAAACTAGTTTCATAATGAGCCATTCTATTGTACTCTGAATGCAAACTAGCAAACTCTCTACTCAGCTCATTCCTTTTATTTAACCAATTGGTTATTATTTTTTGCTCATCCTCAAAATTTGAGTTTTCCTTCTTTAATGGTTCTAATTCAAGCAAAATAGTTTGTAATTCACTTTGTATTTCTGTTATCTTAGATTTGGATTTATCATATGCCCTTTGCAATTCATCTAACCCATTCAATGTGACCACAGGCTTTACCACATCTTGAACTAATTCGCTAATCCATTCATAATCATTAGCCCTATTTTGAACTTCTTCTTGTAATTTTTTCTGTGTGGATTTAATTTTTTCTTCCACCCAATTAATGAATGATTCAAGCTCTACTAATTGTTGCTGTATTTCAGTTTCTACTTTCTTTAAGTTAGACTCTTTTGTCAGCAACTCCCTGAATTTATTATTTTTATCCTCATCAAATCCAGATGAATGTTTTGGCTCATCCAAAATATGTCCTTTTAGTTCACTTTCCTTTGATTTTAAAGCTCTATGCTTTTCAGCCTTTACAATTAGTTTACTGCTATTTTCTTCAACAGTTTTATTGATAATTCCAATTTCCTTATCAATGTCTTCATATTGTCTATAAAATTCTTTTATTGATGTATCATTTGAATTGATTATTTCTCTTATAAAACTCTGAAGTTGTTCTTTTTCTGAAGAGTAATTCTCTAACTCTTTCAAAGACAAGTATCGCACTTTTGCACTAGGAATTGAACTATTTGAAACACTAAGAGTGCTAATTGTTGTTGAATAACTTTCTAACCCCTCAAATGTAATCTCTGACTCCAAATTACCAAGTTTACCATCTTTTTTAACTCTAAAATAAAATGAACTAGGGTTTTTAACATCAGCTTCGAAAATACCTTCTTCACTTGATAGAGCTATCATATCTAATAAAGCTGTTTTACCAGAGCCTTTCTCACCGATTATTGCTACTAACCCCCTATTTAAATTAATTAACTCATTACTAAACCACTGATTCGCATTCTTAAAGCAAATTGATGAAATTATATTAGTTTTACTCTCTGAAAACTTTGGATTGTGCGATTTTAGTTGAATTCTATCCAAGGGTTCATACTTTATCTGCATTAAACCATTAAAACTAAAATCTGCTTTAATCCAAGTGTAACAGTCATATTTATCAGCTTTAAATGACTGAAAATCATGAATATCCATTGAATGTATTATTGGCTTATCACCAAACATTTCTGTTTTTGCCTTTTTTTCTAATGCTTTTTCTAAGCTAGGAGCTGCAGTGAAAAAAGCATCTGCTTTATCAAAAAGTTCTCTCTTATAATGCTTAATTTGAGTACCAACTTCCATATTGGACCACTCTTTATACCCTAACATTATGAAAGTTTTATCTTTCCAAGTATTAGTTTTTAACAACTCAAATACTTTTTTAGTTGATGGTATAAACTCTTTAAAACCTTTTGCTATTGAATTATCAGTAGAATATTTAGCCATATTATCTTTGCTAAGAGGAACTGTATTATGTTCATCTAAAGAACTCAATTTAACATTATTAATAAATTGGTCTTTTACCAATTGAATTTCATTACCATAATCTGTTTCATCGATATCAAACAGAATATGAAGATTTACTTTCTGAATATCATGTTGGCTTGCAGTAGCAAATGTATCTACCCTAAACTCTAATATTAAGAAAATCTTTTCAATGTTTTTAAGTCGCCCTTTAAACTTATATTCCATTACTTTTTCATAACCATCTGTAAAATAATAATCATTTATACCTAGTACTCTTACATCCTCTGGTAAACTCTCTAGCGAACAAATGAACTTCTCCCAACCCTCAGGATTATCTCCATCATAATTATTCACTATTGATTTTGGTGTATGTATATGTAAATCCCATCTATTCCATTCAGAACCCCTATTTAAACTCATATTGCCTCCTCTGGTTTTCTAATAATACTTTATGGTCTAAGTATACTTAAAAATTTAATGTATAACCAGAACTAAAATTTGATACATTGTTTCTATTATTCATTCATTATTCAAATAGGTACAAGGTGATTTTAAGATATATTTTTACCCTCTCAGAACCCATTTATCAATTACTAACTTATTAGGTAACCAATTTATAGCTGATATATATATACCGCTTAAAACCCAAATTTGAGCCTTTAAAGTGCACTTGATTTATTTGGTGGAACTGAGCCTAAAGGCTCAAAACTCACCAGTTCCTGTCTTTTTACCCTTTATTGCTTTTTATTCAATAATAACCGCACTCTCTAATACCCATATCTAATGACTACACTCAATCTCAATTACTTAACCACTTTTCAATACACTTTACTTGCTTTACTATTCTAACCGAACAACCGGGCAGCATTATTTTAAAAGTAGACAAGGTAGAGTAAAATGCTCTACCTTGTCTATTTGGTTTAAATGTTAAGGTGGTGCTATATTGTGCTGTTTTTGCTCTATTACTAGAACCCCTTTATCATTATTTACCCTGTATGCTTTTAACTCCACTTAATACTACTTCTTTAAATCTTAGCTTTATATCTCTACTTAAATCTAAACCGCACTATATTGCACATCATTACCCTTAATAGTCTAAGATGCTAAAACCCTTTCAAATAATACCCTTACTATCATAATAGTTAAATCCTTTACTCTGCTTCGACTTAACTACTTTTTCTACCTTTACTGCCTTTACACTCCTTACTCTCCTTACTCTCCTTACTCTCTTATTACCGAAATACCGCCTAAAAACATACGGCGGTATTTCTCCATTATGATTTATCGGGGAGCACTTAGAGTATTGGTAATCGGGAAGAAGTAGTTGAAAATAAAGAGAAGTATTAGGTAGTCGGTGAGCAGTTAAAGTAATTTGAAATTAGATAAATAGGAAGTTTAAGGTGGTTGAATATTACTAGGAAGATTTCAATGAAGATGCTGGTGGAACTGAACCTATCGGTTCAAAACCTCACCAATCACTGCCTTAATACACTATTTACAACAATTACTTATAGGCTAATACTGTGCAATTAGGTGCTTTTATACCCTTATAAACATATAAACCAAATTATTCAGTTCTTCCATTTAACCGCTTCGCTTGTTCCTACTTCATTACTTTTTTTTGCTTATTACTACCGCTTCGCTTACTTTAACTTTCTTATATCTATTACCTTTACTGCCTTTGATAACCGCTTCGCTCTACACGACTTTTACTGCACAATTTGGCACAGAACCTAGAGGATGATTAATACCCCTCATATTTTCTTATTTATAATACCCCCTTATACTTTCTTTCTCTTAATACCCTTACAAACATTGTTATTACTTACTTTAACCGCTATACTTATTACTACTTAAATTTATCTAACCGCTCTGAACTTACTTATCTATCTAACCGCTCTTAATACTTGCTAACCGCTCTTTCTTCTCTCTCGCTCGGGTCGGGTAGTAGAGAAAGCGATTTTAGAATAAAATCGCGGGAATCAGGTAGTTGAGATATTGAAAAAACTAAGCAAAATGCGCTTAGTTTTTAATAGGTAGATTGATGATGTTATAGTAATAGGTGGATTTGTGCCTTTAGGCACAATATTGATTTATTTGCTCTATTACTCAAAACCCCTAAACCCTTAAAACCCCTCTTAATTATGTATTATCTTATTTGACCCAAACATTTAAAACCCTTTTGTATTCTACCCTTATAAACATATAGGCTGATTACAGATACACAAACATCACAACTACTTAACCAGTTAACCACATTACCTCACAACTTCCTATCTTACCTATCTTGTCTATATCTCCTAATGAACCTAATATGCCCCTTAAATCCCTATTTTCTCTATCTTTTATCAACTTCATCGCCTTCTCCTTTCTCTCAACTTCATCATCGCTTTTTTTCTTTATCTTCCATTATCATCATCTCTCTTTTAATATTAGTCTAATGTGTTTCTATTTATGTCCATTTCAAAAAATGTACTTTTTCATTTTTGTCCATAATTTGAATAAAACCTATATGATACCTAAGTAAAATAATTTTCAAGAACTAAATATTAAGATTTCTTAATATTTTAAACTTAATGACAAATTCTATTTATTTTATATTATATTACAACACTCAAATTACTGTAAGTATTGAAAACACTACATTTAATCAGTTTAAATGAATTTTTCAATATATGTCAATAAATAACACAAAAAATTGTATGTTCGGTTTTGAAAACTGTATGTTATTTCTATATTGAAATTGAAAAATAACACCTTTCAACACATTTATACTGAAAATTGTATGTTCAGTTTTAAAAATTGTATGTTGTATTTTAAATCTAAAAACACCAAACCTAAGTATTTATTAGGTTTGGTGCTATACATACTCAACATCCACAAAAGCCATTATTGCACTGTATTTATAACCGCTGGCTTTGTTATTAAATAGAAACTCCATTTGCGATATCAACAATTCTCTGTTGTTTTCTCTCAGCTTATCCCTTGCCAATAGAAATAAATCATATTCTGATATAAACTTAGGTGCTTGAACTACCAATCTTTTATCTAACTTATCCAAATTAACACCCCCTCTACATACATTATACCGCCTTTTTTATCGTTTGTATCGTGTCCCGAAATTTTCTTAAAACCAATTTATACCTGTGGTATAATGGCAATAATACATTATGTTTGAGGTTAATATGAGCAAAATTCAGTATATTAGTAAAGACAGTAAAAAATCATATAAAATTATTAACAACAAAAAAATTGCAGTCTATATTCGTGTATCAACAGAACATGAAAATCAAAAAGAGTCTTTAGTAAATCAAAAGAAATTATTTGACAGATTACTAGGTGTAGATGAATATGATATGTACTGTGATGAGGGTCTATCAGCTGCTATAAAACTAGAAAACCGATTGGCATTTAAAAATATGTTAGAACAATGCGGTTTAGAAACATCAGAAGCGCATAGTAAAGAAGATAAATTGAGGGAGTTAAATCAAGAACCCACCAAAAATAAAGGTACCCTTACTGTTGCAATAAATAGTAAAAAACCCAAATATAACTTTATATATGTAAAAAGCACAAGCAGATTTGCAAGGTCTTATGATGGCGCTACTATTCTAACACTTCTTAAAGAAAAAAATGTAGGTGTTAAAGTCACATCGAATGGACTCAACAGTTTAGTTGATTCAGATTGGAAGCATTTTTTAGCAGCATTATATACAGATACTGTTTTTTCAAAATCTTTATCCGAATCTGTTAAATCAGGTTTTATTGAGAAACATCAATCTGGAATGTTAACAAATGTTAGATATTATGGTGCAAAGCCTGTTTTAAACAAAAAAACCGTAGAGAAATATGAAATCATTGAGAATGAAGCTGAAGCTGTTAGATTAATTTATGAATGGTATTTGAATGGGATAATAGATGAAAATGGTAATTTATTATCTCAACCACTTGGATTTAAAACAATCGCTATTGAACTAAATAAAAGAGGTTATCCTACCTTATTAGGAAAACCATGGAATCAAGGCACTGTTCAAAAAATAATGGGTAATGAAAAATATAAAGGGTATTTTAATGGTGGTAAATATGATGCTAGTCGAATAGATAATCCTGGTCGAAATAGTAGTAAAATCAGAGATAAATATGAATGTTACCCTCATGAGGGTATTCCTGCAATTGTAACTCCGGAACTCTGGGATGCTTGTGCTGAAAAGAGATTAAATAAAGAAAGTGCAATTAATAGAATTGAGAGTACAAACCAATCAACAAGATATGGCGGATTAGTATATTGTGGTTTATGTGGTAGCAAATACAAACATAATAAAACCATTAGGAATAAAAAAATACTTCAATTAGTTAAAAAAGTTGATAATGCAGTAAATGAATTGGTAAAAAATGAAGAATTAGCAATCCCAAAAGATTCTATATTCTATCAAAATGATAAAATTTTAAAATTAGTTTTACTAAAAAACTCAGACAACATCAATGAATTATCGCCTTCTGATAAAAATAGACTAGATAAAATCATAAAGGAATTAAAAAAAACTAAAACTAATGATTTTGATACTTTTATAAAAAATAACAATATCAAAACCGAATTAGACCTAAGAGATAGCAATATGGTTGGTTACTATGTCTGTAAAGTAAAAAAAGACCAATCGTCTGCAAAATGTAATAATCACAATGTGATGGATGAACAACTAGATGAAATGATAGAAGAAATGTGTAATGGTGGTTATGCTGCATTAATCAAATCTGAATTCATTTATAATGTCCAACTATGTGTAAGTAAAATAGGTGTAGAATTTAGCAATTTAATAGATGATAATAAAGACATTGATAAAATTACTAGTTTAAAAAATGAACTTAATGCTAAAGAATCAGAAATTAATGAAAAAATAAATTTATATGGTAAACTCGGTGGAGATAACCTATATTTAGAAAATGCTATAGATTTGCTAAATAAGGATATAAGAAATTTAAAGGTAGAATTAACACAATTACAGCGCACACCAAATACATCAATTAATATTATCAGTAAAAAACTCCAATTAATTGAAGATTTATTAAAAGAATTTACCCAACTAAAAACAAACTACACCCAATGGGAAATATTCCAAAAAATTGCGCGTATTGTTGTATATCCAGATAATAATTATTTAAAACCTAACAGATATAGTAAACCTAAACTTCATATAATATATAAAAATCAACTTGCATCTGAGGATGATTTAGGTTTTACACCACTTGGTAATGTAGTTGATAACAACTCAAATGATTATGATATTGACTTAACTAATGATGATAATGATTTTAAAGATACACCTTATTTAGAATCATTTAAGAACAAGAATAAATGGTCAGGTAAAGTTGCTGAAGAAGATGGGTTAATTATAGAAATGGGAACAATAACAGGTAAAACTATACAACAACAGATTCAAGAATACCTAGACCGACAAAAACTAAAACTAGAAAAATTTAAAGAGGTGCTATAATGCACCTCTTTTTGTTCTGGTTAATTTGGAAAAATGTGTAAGTTGATTTTTTTAAATCCAAAAGTTGAAACAACATAATAAAACAGGAGAGTTTTTGACAAATCCACAATGTCAACAACAACTGAAAGCCTTTATTTTACTTACATTCAGAATGGAGGACTATTTAACCTAACACAGTACCATTTGGACAGCCGCCTTGGATCATAAAACCTTTAATCACTCTATGGAAAATAAGGCCATTGTAATAACCTTCAGATGCCAATGTTAAGAAGTTATTCACACTTGTCGGTGCGATTTCAGGATATAACTCAGCGATCATTGTGCCATAGTCTTTTACATTGATTTTCACTTGTGGATTCATAAAAACCTCCTAGTTTTGTTTTAAATAACTTATTTTTCTATATTATAACCCAATTAAGCTCTTTCACCAGAATCAACTTGACGTTCCATATGGATGTCAATTTCATTGGCTTCAAACAATTCATTCATGGCGTCCCAAACATCGTATTTTCCATCACGTGTCTGTGCGGATACAGGGATAATCACTGCATCCTTATCCATATTTAATTCTTTTCGAATCATTTTAAGTTGTGCTGCTACTTGATTCTTACTCAGTTTATCCGCTTTTGTGGCAATGACGATGCCGTTAAAGCCCGCTCGGATAATCCACTCGTACATCTCCTTATCCTCACCGGACGGTTTATGACGAATATCAATGAGCTGAAAAACTTCCACGAGGTTTTCTCGCGTATTGAGATAGGTTTCAATAATTTTACCCCAACCAGCTTTCTGATCTTTGGATACTTTTGCAAAACCATATCCCGGCAAATCGACGAAACGAAAGAGTCCATCGATGTCATAAAAGTTAACGAGCTGCGTCTTTCCTGGAGTCGAACTTGTTTTCGCAAGTCCTCTACGATTGAGCAACATGTTAATCAAAGATGATTTTCCCACATTGGATCGCCCTGCAAAGGCGAACTCAGGGAGTGCATCTTCAGGATATTGCGACTTCGCCACTGCGCTGATGACAAACTGGCTATTCTTAATTTTCATTGAGTGTTCCCTCTCTTACCAATGCATGAACCAATACTTCATCCATAGTTTTCACTGGCACAAATTCAATTTCTTTTTTGATGGCCTCAGGAATATCCTCTAAATCTTTCAAATTATCAAATGGGAAAATGATTTTTTTGATTCCTGCACGTCTTGCCGCTAAAGATTTTTCTTTAAATCCGCCAATTGGAAGCACCCTTCCTCTTAACGTAATTTCGCCTGTCATCGCGACAAATCGATTTACTGGGATACCTGAAAGTGCCGAAATCATCGCCGTTGCCATGGTAATCCCAGCCGAAGGACCATCTTTAGGAATAGCACCCTCTGGAATATGAACATGAAGATCCAAATTCTCATGGAAATTTTCATCAATGTCATAGTGAGATGCAACCGTACGGATGTAGGATAAGCCTGCTTGTGCAGATTCTTTCATAACATCTCCAAGTTGTCCCGTCAATTGAAGTTTTCCCTTTCCCTTCATGGTGTTCACTTCAATAGATAGCGTATCGCCGCCAACAGCCGTCCATGCAAGACCTGTGACAATCCCCACTTGATTTTGTTCTGCCACTAAATCATAGTGATATTTCGGTTTACCTAGATATTTATCGAGATTTTTATCTGTAATTCGAACGGATTTAACGTCACCTTTAACCACTCGAACGGCTGCTTTACGGCAAACATCTGCGATTTTACGTTCAAGTTCACGAACGCCAGATTCTCTCGTATATTGTCGGATGATTTCATTGAGTCCATCATCTGAAATGGAAAGATGGGATTTGGATAATCCGTGTTCTTCCATTTTCTTTGGTACTAAATATTTTTTTGCAATATTGAGTTTTTCAAACTCTGTATAACCAGAAACTTGAATCACTTCCATACGATCTAACAAAGGTCTTGGAATCGTCGAAAGGGAATTCGCCGTAGTTAAAAACATCACTTTTGATAAATCAAATGGCACTTCCAAGTAATGGTCAGTAAACTCTTTATTTTGTTCTGGGTCCAACACTTCTAAAAGTGCAGAAGCTGGATCGCCTCTAAAATCGCTAGATAACTTGTCGATTTCATCAAATAAGAACACAGGATTTTTAGTGCCTGCTTCTTTGATGCCGTTAATGATACGACCTGGTATTGCGCCGATGTACGTTCTTCTATGTCCTCTAATTTCAGCTTCGTCACGTACACCACCTAAAGACATTCTTACAAATTCACGATTGAGTGAACGCGCAATGGATTTTGCGATCGATGTCTTACCAACCCCTGGAGGTCCTACTAAACAAATGATTGGTCCTTTCATACTTTGAGTTAAATCACGTACTGCGAGGTACTCCACCACGCGTTCTTTAACGGACTCAAGTCCAAAGTGATCTTCATCTAGCACAGCTTGCGCCTTTGTCAAATCGATTTCGTCTTTTGTCTCTTTTTTCCAAGGCAAATCTAAAATCCAGTTGACATAGCTTCTGATGACTCCACTTTCAGCTGAAGATGGAGACAATCTTGAATACCTGTCAATTTCAGCCGATACTTTTTTGTCAATTTTCTTAGATAATTTAAGCTTTTTAAGTTTTGTGCGCATTTCTTCAATTTCATCTTCTTGCGCTTCTTCTTCTCCAAGTTCGTCGCGAATCGCTTTAATTTGCTCTCTCAGATAATATTCTTTTTGAGATTTGCTAATTTGGCTCTTCACTTTATCGTTGATATTTTTTTCAACTTCAATGATTTCAATTTCACTGAGTAAAAGTTTAAACAAACTTTCAAGTCTCGCCTTAACATCAATTGCATTGATGAGCTCTTGTTTTTGATCCGTTTTCAGTGTCAACTGCGCAGCAATTGTATCTGCTAGTCTTCCCGGTTCATCGATCACAGATACGGATAAGACGATTTCAGCGCTCGTACGATTACTTGTTGCAATATAACGTTCAAATGCCGTGATACAGCTTCTCATCAGCGCGCGCGTCTCTTTATCGATTTCTGTTGAATCTTCATACGCCGTAATTTCTACCATGAAGTACGGATTTTCTTCTAAAATGGTGTTCACTTGAGCTCTTTGAATACCCTCAACGAGAACTCGGATGGCATCACCCGGTAATTTAAGCATCTGCTTAATTTTACAAATAGTTCCAATTTTATAAAAATCAGTCGACTCAGGAGAATCGTTGTCAATGTCAAATTGTGTTGTTAAAAATATGCGTTGGTCTTTTGCCATTGCTGCTTCTAACGCTTTAATCGATTTTTTTCTACCCACATCAAAGTGAAGGACCATATTGGGAAAAATCGATAATCCTCGCAATGGAATCAAAGGAATATTAATGATACTATTATTACTTTCCACTATTCTCACCTCTTTTATAGATTTGATTACGATTTCATACACTCAAATACTGTAAAATTGTATTGTGCACGTATAGCAAAAAACGAGCTCTCGCTCGTTTTAGGAAACACTTTCTTTACCCTTTTTTAGTTCCTTTTTTGCGGATTCTTTTTTAGAATCAAGGACGAGGGTAGGCAATTGATGGTTGCGAATTGTCTCTTTTGTGACAATACACTTTTTAATGTCTTCCCTAGAAGGGATTTCAAACATTATCTCCATCATCATGCTTTCAAGAATGGATCTCAAACCACGAGCACCAGTCTTTCTTTCAATTGCCATTTGCGCGACTTCAACAAGCGCGTCGTCTTCAAACTCAAGTTCCACGTCATCCATTTTCAGCATCTTTTGGTACTGCTTAATAATGGCGTTTTTAGGTTCTTTCAAAATACGCACAAGCGCGTCTTGATCAAGTTCATGAAGCGATACAACAATTGGAACACGACCGACAAACTCAGGGATCAATCCGTATTTTAAAAGGTCTTTAGGTTCAATCTTATCGAAAAGTTCCCCTAATGAAATATTCTTTTTGCTTTGAACTGCCGCTCCAAAACCAAGTGCCTTCTCGCCAATTCTAGAATTGATGATGGATTCCATGCCATCAAATGCGCCCCCACAAATAAATAGGATATTCGTGGTGTCCACTTGTAGGAATTCTTGGTGTGGATGCTTTCTGCCACCTTGTGGCGGTACATTCGCAACAGTTCCTTCAATGATTTTAAGAAGTGCCTGCTGTACCCCTTCACCAGAGACATCTCTTGTAATAGAAGGATTTTCAGACTTTCTCGTAATCTTATCAATTTCATCAATATAGATGATACCCTTTTGAGCACGTTCTATATCATAATCTGCTGCTTGCACGAGTTTTAAGATGATATTTTCTACATCTTCGCCTACATAACCTGCTTCAGTTAAAGCCGTTGCATCTGCAATTGCAAATGGAACGTCTAATATCTTAGCAAGTGTTTGTGCGAGTAACGTCTTTCCAGAACCCGTAGGTCCAATGAGAAGGATGTTACTTTTTTGAAGTTCTACTTCGTCATCACCCGTTACATGCTGTATTCTTTTATAGTGATTGTACATGGCAACCGCGAGAGTTTTCTTCGCTTTGTCTTGTCCAATCACATAGCTATCTAAAATTTCCTTAATCTCAGACGGTTTTGGGAGCGATTCAAGTACCCAATCATCGCCTTCATCCTTCTTAAAGACTGAAAGCTCTTCCTCAAGAATTTCATTGCAAAGCTCAATACATTCATCACAGATATAGACATTAGGTCCAGCTATGAGACGCTTGACTTGCTCTTGAGTTTTTCCGCAAAAGGAGCACTTTAAAGTTGGTTTATCCATTCATTACCTCATTTCTCTCATACAAACGCTTAACGTTTATCAAAGACTTTGTCGATAAGTCCATACTCTGCTGCTTCTTGTGCCGTCATAAAGTAATCTCTATCGGTATCTTTTTCTATCTGTTCGTAAGGTTTTCCCGTCTTCTCACTTAAAATTCTGTTCAAATCTTGACGCATTTTTAAGATGCGATCTGCCTGAATTTTGATGTCTGACGCTTGTCCTCTTGCACCACCTAATGGCTGATGAATCATCACTTCTGCATTTGGCAAAGCAAATCGCTTTCCTTTTGCACCAGCTGCTAACAAGAATGCACCCATACTTGCCGCCATACCTACACAAATAGTGGATACGTCTGGTTTGATGTATTCCATCGTGTCAAAAATGGCCATCCCAGCAGTGATAGAGCCTCCAGGACTATTAATATAGATATTGATATCTTTATCTGGATTTTCAGCTTCTAAAAATAAAAGCTGTGCAACGACTAAATTTGCCGTGATATCATCGATTTCTCCACTAATAAAGATAATTCGATCTTTTAAAAGTCTTGAATAAATATCGTATGAACGTTCACCTTTGCTTGTCTGTTCTATGACATAAGGGATATAGTTTGCCATTTTGCACCTCCGTGTTACTAAAATTATACCAACTTAGCGTTATCCACTAAGAAATCTACCGTTTTACGTGTTTTAAGGTTAGATTTAAGGTAGTCGTAGTTGTCTCTTTCAAATATCTTCTTAACATCTTCTAATTGACGTTTTTGCATTTCAGCAATTTTAACGAGTTCTGCTTCAACATCTGCATCTGTCACTTCGATATTTTCTTGGTTCATAACTTTTTCAATCACTAAACCTGTTTTAACGCGTGCAAGTGCATCGTTTCTCATTTGATCTTTCATCGACTCAATTGTGCTACCTGTAAACTGCATGTATTGATCAAAGCTTAATCCTTGGTATCTCAATTGTTGGTCAAATTCACGGATCATGCCATCGATTTCAGCATCTACCATTTTAGCAGGGATTTCGACTGTTAAAAGTTCTGTTACTTTATCGATGACTTTATCTCTTTGAGCAGCATTTGCACTTTCAGCTGCAGATACTTTTAATTCTTCTTTTAAGCTATTTTTGTAAGCTTCTAAAGTATCAAATTCTGATACATCTTTTGCAAACTCATCATCAAGAGCTGGTAACTCTTTGAATTTAATTTCGTTTACTTTTACTTTAAAAATAGCATCTTGTCCAGCTAATTCTTTTGCATGGTATGTTTCAGGGAAAGTTACTTTCACTTCTACATCATCACCAGTATTTGCGCCGATTAATTGCTCTTCAAATCCCGGAATAAAACGACCAGAACCGATTACGAGTTCTTGATTATCCGCTGTGCCGCCTTCGAATTGCTCTTCGCCAACAAATCCTTTGTAATCGATGATACAAGTATCGCCTTCTTGAACTGCTCTATCTGTTACAGAAACTAAACGCGCGTTCATGGTTCTTGTTTTTTCGATTTCAGCAAGAATCATCTCATCTGTTACTTCTGCACTTACTGTTTCAACTTCAATGCCTTTGTAACCTTCAAGTGTAAACTCAGGTGCAACTGTAATCACTGCAGTAAACACTAAATCTTGTTTCGCGCCTACTTCAAGGACATCTACATCAGGACGTGCAACTGGCTCAATTTTAAGTTCATCAAGTGCTTTTTCATAGTGAACTTGTAAAAGTTCGTTGACAGCATCTTCATAGAAAACGCCTTCGCCGTATTGTTTTTCGATGATTGTTTTTGGTACTTTTCCTTTTCTAAAGCCTGGTACTGAGAATTTACCTTTGTTTTTGTTGTAAGCAGCAAGTACGGCTTTATCGAATTCTTCAGCTGGAACAACCGCTTTAATCGTTACTTCACTGTTTTCTTTTTTCAAAATTTCATAGCTCATTTTAATAGCCTCCCGATCATTATATACTTAATATTGCTCTCTTTTGCGAGCCTTAAATATTACCTGTGGAAATTGCATATTTACCTTTTTTAATTGCGAAAATCATGTATTTTTAAATTCATAATCACTCAATTACGCCATTTTAAAATTAAATTCTCATAAATTAACATATGCAATTTTCTAACCTCATTAACCTATTTATATTAACGTATTTGGCGGAAAAAGTAAAGTTTAATAAGGAAAATCACCTTAATTATACCGTAAATGTACCGTCTAGCAAGGGTTTATTGCAAAAGTTAACCTCTTGTTATATATTATTCATAAATCATTCACACATTCGAGGCGTTTTAGGAGTAAAAATGAGCAAAAATTCACTTACAGAGGCACAAATTGAAGCATCAAAGCATACAAAAGGTCCAGCACTGACGTTGGCGATTCCAGGAAGCGGCAAGACAACTTTATTATTACATCGATTGATCCATCTCGTAGAAAAAGAAGGTGTGTCGCCACATTCCATCTTAACATTGACCTTTTCAAAAGCCTCTGCAGATGATATGAGCCAACGCTTTAAGTCTCAATTTGGACATTTACCTTACAACTTTCAATTTATGACCATTCATAAATTTGCCTACTCCATTTACAGAACGTATTTAAAAAACTCAAATACGACCATGAAACTCATCGAGGAGGGCAACCTCAAGTACCAAGTCCTCAACGAAATCTATAAAAAACACCATCACGAACCTCTTTCAGAAGACGATTACGAGACGCTTTCTAATCATATTGGCCTCATCTACAATCTAAAGCTCTCACGGAAAAAGCCTGAATCTGCACCTGATTTTCAGTGGGAAGATACATTTGAAATGGCAGCGGATTATCATATTTATAAACGCGACCACCAGCTCTTTGATTTTGACGATATGCTCGTCAGTGCCATCCGCATACTGGATAAAAATCCTGAATTGCTTAAACGGATTCAATCACAGTACACTTATATTCAGGTGGATGAAGCTCAAGACACTTCAAAACTTCAGTTTGAACTCATTGAAATGCTTTTGACCCCTGAACACAATCTCTTTTTGGTAGCGGACGATGATCAATCCATCTACGGATTTCGCGGTGCATATCCTTCGTATTTACTGGATTTTCCCAATAAGTTTGAAAATGCTAAACTGTATTATCTCGCACACAACTTCCGTTCTGATGCACATATCGTCGAGACTGCTTCTGAGATTATCAGGGCCAATCAAGAACGTTTTGATAAGGACATGAAGCCATTTTTCCCAGCTGTTGAAAAGCCCCTTGTGAGGCTGTTTGACGATTTGCCTTCGCGCAATCAATTTTTAATGGACGCACTTAAAAACAACGAAGGGACCCAAGCGATTCTGTTTAGAAATCGCGTATCTGCACTTAGCGTAATCGATGCTCTTGAGCGCCATCAGCTGCGTTTTCAAATTAAAGAAGCGCCAACGAAAGAATTTCACCACTGGCTGTTGGAAGATCTATTGAGTTTTTTCACACTCGCACTCATTCCTCAAGATATGGACAGTTTTTTAAGAATTTCCTACAAGACAAATGCCTACATTTCAAGAGAAATGGTCAATTACGTGAAAAGTAATAATCGTGGCAGAAGTATTTTTTCAACTTTGGTGGAAATTCCTTTTTTAGAAGACTATCAAACACGCACGCAAGAACGGTTCCAAGAAAACTTTGAAAAACTCAAGAATCTCAGACCCTATGATGCCATTCATTTTATCGAGACAGAACTCGGTTATCTCGATTATTTGAAAAACAATGCACAGCGACTGGGGATGACGATGAACTTTGCCAGAACCCGTCTAGATGCCTTTAAAGCGATAGCAAAACCTCTTAAAAGTGGATTTGATTTTATTAACAGAATCGCCGAACTCAGAGTGTACCTTCAAGAGAATTTCAACAACTCAGAAGAACGCATCGTCCTTAGCACACTTCACGGCTCAAAGGGACTTGAATTTGACGCCGTCTATATGATCGACGTCAATCCACAGATTTTTCCAGGATTTAAAGCAACAGAAAACGCCGCCCTTGAAGAAGAGCGACGTCTATTTTATGTCGGTATTACACGTGCTAAAAAGCATTTTGAACTTCTACACGTCGAGTTTATCAATGGCAGCTATAATGCCAACTCAAAATTCATCGACGAACTGCTCAGCAAGCCGTTTACTGACCGCCGTTTTAACAACGCCACTGGAAAACCCGCGATTAGCTAAAAATGAAGCCAGTTTATTGTAAATACTCACTTTATACTTGTAATCTACTTTCAAGCGATCCCAATCAATTTTGGTGTTCGCTATTTTTTTATTCAGAATTTCGTCAACCGTTTCCTCGGCTGAGACGAGCTCGCCTTCATCTTCAAGGTTGTTATATGCCGTCTGAATCAGGTCTTCCAAGATCCCTTTTCGGTAGAGCATTTGTTTCATTCGATAAGCGCCATATCGACTTTGTTTACTGCGTATTAACGTCTCCGTATACGTTAAATCATCTAAAAATCGGCATTCAAGCAAATAATCTACGATGCGATTGGCAACGATCTTCGGATAAGCCTTACTCGCCAATTTACTTCGAACTTCTGAAACGGTGTACATTTTAAGAGACAATAAATAAAGGGCATAATTGAGCCCTTTTTCATAGAGTTTCTCATCATCTACAGGATTTGAGTTTATCGATTGATCCATGGTCTCATCCATGGATTGATCTATAAACTCGCTACGAACAATTTCATTTTCCGAATCATCTAATCTCCGATTTTTCATAGAATATGCTTTTACGCCTCCGTTTTAGATTATATCCGGTTAATTTTTATCGCCTCTAGAGCTTTTATCTTCCACTTTGACTTTAACCCAGTCGATTTCAACAGAGTTACCACTTCCAGTTCCATATGGATGCATCATAATGCGAATGGCACTTTTGTCGAGTTTATAGCTATAGAGTTTGTACTCATCGTTATTGATTTTATATGTGATGTGATTGGTTCTTCTATCAAAAATCAACGTTTCTTCAAACCACTCATCATAAATCGGCGTAATGATTTTATAATTTTTATTGTACTCCCAATCCGCTGCTAAGAGTCTAAAAACATCTTTTCCAGGTCTTGTAGATTCGTTAACCAAGTCATATGAATACTCCACGAGAACAACACCATCCCCCAGTGCTGAGGACCAAGACCCATCTGCTCTTTCAGGAACAAGTTCTAAATCTTCAGATTGATAAAAGGCAAACCCACCTGCAAACACATTGGGACCATGTTTTAATTTCACGCGTCGAGTGACCGTCAGCACGTCATTGCTTTGAAGCTCAATTGGACGACTTAACATATAAGGAACTGCGCCACCATCATCATAAGACAGCTCTAATATGCCATTTTTAAGAGCAATCAGATCGTAGTTGCGCTTATACTCATCCCACGCACTAACAAGCCAAAATTCCTTATCCATCTCATCGAAATTAAATTCATAAGTTTCAATTTTTACGGGTTCTGTTACGTGATCAAATATGGTATATCCCAAATACACGACAATCACAAATAGTAAAAATACAAATACTCTCTTCATACGTGTCACATTCCTTATTTAATTTTGTCTGCAATTTCTTCCACATCTTTTAAACCGATGATAAATTTATACTTCGGTTGAAATTTCTCGAATTTTAACTCAAATACAAATTGAATCACATCCACAGATTGCCAAGTAATTGAAATGTCCTTCACCCAAGATGAAAGTTTAATTTCAACGAGCTTCTCCATAAGTAAAAATCTCAGTCTTGGTAAATCGACAAATCCTTTTGGCGTCGCTTTTAGATAATTAAACGTCGAAACGAGTATCGTCTCTCGTACGCGCCTAAAAATCAAGAATTGACGAATATTTTTATAACTTTCAACCATGAGGAATATGATTAAAGTTCCTATACCCGCTATGATATAAGCATTTAGCATAATCTCACTCCATTCTACTTTCAATCAATTAAATTATCGGCTCAAACTCCCTAAGTCTTAACGCTAAAATGCTTCCGGATTATTTTCCGCCACCATTTGCCTTAATTGTTTTAACTCAGTTTCAGATAAATAGCGCCATTTACCCAAAGGCAAATCATCTAGTTGTATATTTAATACCCGAATGCGTTTTAACTTAATCACTTCATACCCGAGTGCATCACACATTCTTCTGATCTGACGATTGAGACCTTGGGTCAAGATAATCTTAAATGTCATCTCATCCACTTTTTGAATCTCGCAAGGGCGAGTCACTGTATCGAGGATGGAAACACCTGTTGCCATTTGATGGAGAAATTTTTTAGAAATCGCCTTGTTAACAGTGACGATGTACTCTTTTTCATGATAAAATCGAGCTTTCAAAATTCCGTTGGATAAATCGCCGTCATTTGTCAACAAAATAAGCCCCTCTGAATTTTTATCTAATCGCCCGACAGGAAACACGCGAGTTGGAAAATTCAAGAAGGTAATGATATTATCCTTCACCTCTAAACTTGATGTACATTCTATTCCCACGGGTTTGTTAAGTGCAATTACAACCTTTTCATCCACCGCTTGGACTTTTTTACCGCAATAAACGACTTCATCTTGCGTCGACACTTGCGTACCAAGAACTGCCACATTTCCATTTACAAGAACATTTCCCGCTTCTATTTGACGATCCGCCTCTCGCCTGGAACAAATGCCAGAATCACTGAGAAACTTATTAAGACGCATGCTGACTCCTTTCAAAATAGGGTTCACTAAAGCAACTCTCCTAGATTTTTCAGTTCTATTGTCACAGAACCATCTGGATGGTTGATAATATCAAAATTTTCACTTCTCGACACGTATTCAAACGGCATGATGATCTCTACCCCACTTGCCGTTTTGATTTTCTGTGTCCGCTTTAACTTTTTTCGTTGTGCTTCATTGATTTCAATAGTTGCAGGTTCAATCCCGCGTTCATCGAGGGCATTCAAATAGGACTCTCTTGCTGCTTCTGTGTCAAAACAACTTGCAGCGATGGCCTGTACATCAATTTCTCCACTTTCATCCAAATGTTCTGTGACCATGCGTTTTACTTGGGCACTTTTGATTAAAGGCTGATCTTCATATTTTTCGATGACTTTATCCGCTGTTTTTGTAATCAAGTCAATTTTGCGTTTTGCTGTCAGTTCGCTTCTCATCCCAAGTACAGCTTCAGAAATATAACGGGTTTTATTCCCATCGAGCGTCACTTGCTTGTCCTTAATCAACACTTTTCCATCCGTCAAATTGATTAAAAAGCCTTCTTCGACTTTTTGTGATTTATAAGGTAAAGTCGTCACTTGACGCACGATTTTGTTGATGATGAGCTGATCTTCAAGCTCAACTGCATGTGCAAAGCTCGTTCTGAAATTGAGTTTTAAAAATCCAATATAATCAATTCCATCGCGTTCAAATTTTAAGCACATTAAATCACAAGGCTTAATCTCTTCTGATGATTGCATCGCGATGAAAAATAAGTCTGCTACCTCTAAAGCCACTTCTTTAAAATCCATGAGAGAAGAAGTGATCTTTTGTGCCGCACTTATTTCTGAAGTGGAAATATCTAAATGCTCGAAAAAACCTTCGATGTGTTTACCTGCATAGTCCATGATCTCTAGATCCAGTTGCATGGGTTTTTCCGATAACAACTTAACGTCACTGCTGGCGTCTAATACGTGTAAAAATGCTTCTATTATTTGCATACTATACCTCTTCAAATGAAATCCTACTTAATAGAATATAACAGGCGACCAGGTTTTTCAAGAAAAAAGGCATTTGTATCTCATGGACACAAATGCCTTAGGTGGTGTTTTTAGTTTTCCACTTTAAATCGGTTGGTTTCGCTTTCGAGAACACCCGCCATATTTTTAAGCTCCGTAATACTTGCAGCGATTTCTTCAAATGTTGCCACTTGATTTTCGATATTCATACCAATGCGTTCTGATGATTGAACATTATCTTGCATGATATCTGATAAGCCATCCACTGCTTTTGCCATTTCTTCTGAAATCTGAGATTGTTGCTCAGATCCGTGGCTGATATTTGAAATTTTCTTATTGATGCCTTCAATGAGTTCAAGAATTTTAGTGAAACTTACATTGGTATCATATGCTTCTTTAACCGTTTTTTCCACTAATGCTTTCTCTTTCGTCATAGTCACACTTGCACCTTGAATATGCGTTGAAATTTGATTGATAATATCGTTGATTTTGTATGCAGAATTTTTACTTTGTTCTGCCAGTTTTCTTACTTCATCTGCAACCACGGAGAATCCTCTACCATGTTCACCTGCACGCGCCGCTTCAATCGATGCGTTAAGTGCCAAGAGGGATGTTTGCTCAGCAATGGAATTGATGATATTGACGATGCTGACGATTTCTTCTGATGACAATTTTAACGTGTCAATCACTGTTGCCATGGATTCAGAAGATACTTTCACTTGTTCCACACTTTGAACAACGCTTACTAATTTATCAACACCTTGTTTAGACGCCGATAAAACTTGTTCAGAATCCGTAGCAACCATAGTCGCTTCTTTCGAAATCATCTGTGCACTACTTGAAAGTTCTTGAATACTCGCAGTTGTCTCTTCAACAGCACTTGCACTGTTTTGAATGCCGTCGATCATCCTTTGAACTTCGACACTAATTTGTTCGATACTTTCGTTTGCCTGTTCAATTGCATCGTGAATCTCGTCAGTATAGTTCGTTAACGTACTTGAACTGCTTTTAACTTGAACCACAACTTCTTTGATTTTGCAAACAAACTTGTTGAAGAGCATCGCCATCGTACCCATCTCTTCTTTTGTTTGAATATTTAAAGTCTTCGTTAAATCGCCTTCGCCTTCTGAAATATCTTCTAGCATTAAGTTCACATTTCGAATTGGTCTTGAAATGATGTTTGCGAGTAACACTGCAAATCCAACTGCCAATGCGATGATGATGAGTACTGTAATAATGAGAACTCCAATGACCTTAGCTACAGAGCTCTTCAATTGGCTATCTAAATTTTCGATCATTTTATTACTAATTTCATCTACTTTTTTACTTGACTCAGCCAATGCACCAAAGTAACCTTCTGTTTCATCACGTCCAATGGTATCATCAAGCGCAACGAGTTCTGTGAAAATAGCCACATAACCATCGGCGATTTCTTTGTAATCCGCTTTGTAACTATCTGTATATTCCCCTAAAGCCACTTGAGTATTTGGATAGCTCAACTGATCTTTGATTTGCTCCATAAATCGTTTTTCTTGTGTATAAAGGTAATTCACATGTGCAATGTCAAGATTTGCAATTGCTTGAGTTAAATTCTTATCTTCAGGTAATGTCGATAACTTTGTCTTTAATTGCTTACGCATTTTATCGATTTGACCAACGATACCATACATGTCAAATCCACGTTTTTGAACATTTACATGAATGTTCTCAAAGTTTTCTTTATACTTATCTACTTCAGCTTGTAGTTCCTGAACACTTTTCAAAAGTGCTTTATCGTCTTTAATGAATTTTTCATTTGCAAGTTCTTTCAGTTTTTCGCTAGCGATTTTATAATTATCCGCAAATGCCGTTGTTCTTTCAGTCTGTAACACTTCCCCTTCTGGGAGTTTCGAAGCATCTTTAAAGAAATCTTCATTGGTACGATCGACCATCATAAAGTCTCTTTGTGCTAAATTCATCTTTTGAACGGCTAAACTAATTTCACTTTGATCTTGAATAATTGGCAAATATGAATTTGCAACTTTCGAAATTAAACTATAAGAAGAGATGGTAATGTAGATCAATGATAAAATGATAATTGTAAATCCAGCGAGGATTTTATTTCGAATTTTCCAGTTCTTAAATCCAAAATCGAATCGTTTTTTGCCGTCAGATTCATAATCTGACTCGCCTTCACCTTTAAAGAAATTCTTTATTTTAAGTCCTAAATCCGACTTTTCACCTTTAGGTTGTTTTTCGCGTCTAGGTCTTTTTTCCCGTTTTGGTGGTTTTTCTTCAATTACTTCTGACTCAGAATCCTCTTTTTCTTTCTTAAACTTGATCATGTAACTCCTCCTGTTAGCCAATAATATCACCTGAGTTTAATTATACAGATTTATTTGTAAATTTACCATAAAAAAATCATTTTTTAGGGATTGATTCTGCGATTTTCCAACACTCCTCTAGCACTCATCAAATGTTTTAAAATCAATTCGTGTGTCTAATTAAGAGGCGAATTGTGCGTTTGATTGTTACAGAATATTAATATTATGACATTTTTTTGTCATTCTCACAATAGTTTCATAAAAAAAACGACTTATTTCCTCTAGCAATTGATACATCTGAGCCTAGAGCGAAACTCGCTTGTAAATTTACTCTAAATCGCAATATACATTTGAGTTATGTCAAAGATTGTATTAAAATTAATCATATCAATATGTCTTTTCGATAACAGGAGGAAATATGGTAAACGAGCAAAGAATCGTCGATTCATTTATGCAATACGTCAGAATTTCAAGTCCAACAAAGCAAGAGAGAGCGTTTGCTGATTTTATCTCAGGAGAACTTCACAAGTTAGGCTTTACTGTTGAAATGGATGATGCGGGTGAAAAAGTTGGAAGCAATTCTGGCAACGTCATCGCAAAACTCAAAGGAAACACCTCTGGTGAAACCATCCTTTTTAGCTGCCACATGGATACTGTATCGCCAGGCGTCGACATCAAACCCGTCATCCGCGAGCAAGTTATCTATAGCGATGGCACCACTGTTTTAGGTGGTGATAACAAAGCGGGAATTGCTGCAGTTATAGAAGCGATGAAAGTGATTACGGAACGTGAACTACCTCATCCCGATATCGAAATCGTCTTTAGCATTTATGAAGAAGGTGGCTTACACGGGGCTAAAAACGTTCATTTCGATCAACTCAATGCCAAACAAGTTTTCGTGCTCGATAGCGGTGGAGAACCTGGGCAGATTATCGTCAAAGGACCCGCACAGGATCGTTTAGAGTTTAAAGTGATCGGAAAGCCTGCACATGCTGGCGTGTGTCCAGAAGAGGGGATTAGCGCCATTATGGTGGCAAGTACAGCTATTAGCAAGATGAACCTCTTGAGAATCGACGATGAAACAACTGCCAATATTGGAAGAATCGAAGGCGGTACCGTCACCAACATCGTTGCTGCCGAAGCGGTCGTCATTGCTGAAGCAAGAAGTTTATCAAATGAAAAACTCGACAGACAATCTGCTCATATGGTCGCTTGTTTTGAGGAAGCAGCACGCGAATTTGGCGCTCAAGTGGAATCAAAAGTAACGCGTATGTATTCCGCATTTAATGTCGACGAAGAGGATGTCATCGTACAAAAAGCAGTAAAAGCTTGTCATAATATCGGACTTAAACCATTTACTGCATCAACAGGCGGCGGAAGTGATACCAATATCTATAATGCCAACGGTCTCAAGGCAATCAACTTAGGAATTGGCGAAAGAAAAGCGCACACACTTGAAGAACATTTGAGAATCGCGGATTTAGTCGCTACTGCAAAGCTCGTCTTGGCGCTGATTCAACTCAATACACATTAAAAATACCACTCACCATTAGACAAGGTGATCAAAATAAAAAGTACCAATATCCTTTTGAGATATTGGTACTTTTTTAGGTGGCGCACCCTACGAGATTCGAACTCATAACCAACGGATTCGAAGTCCGCTACTCTATCCGATTGAGCTAAGGATGCACACTGCTATAACAATTATAGCACTAGCAAATAAAAAAAGCCACCCCGATTATTTATCAAAGCGACCCTTTAAGATGGTGATCCATCCGCGATTCGAACGCGGGACACCCTGATTAAAAGTCAGGTGCTCTACCGACTGAGCTAATGGACCCTGTAAAAATGGCTGGGGATACAGGATTTGAACCTGTGAATGACGGAGTCAAAGTCCGTTGCCTTACCGCTTGGCGAATCCCCAATAAAAATGGGGCGGCTGATGGGAATCGAACCCACGTGTGAAGGAGTCACAGTCCTTTGTCTTAACCGCTTGACGACAGCCGCCATATGATGTTTCGCCAGTAAATAAATGGCGCGTCCGTAGGGACTCGAACCCCAAACCCCCGCCTTAGAAGGGCGGTGCTCTATCCAGTTGAGCTACGAACGCACGAATGGTCGGGGTGGCAGGATTTGAACCCGCGGCCCTCTGGTCCCAAACCAGATGCGCTACCAAACTGCGCTACACCCCGTCGTTAACTGACGAATTTTATTATACATGAATTGACTATATGCGTCAACCTTTTTGCAGATATTTTTTTCAAAAGTTTTTTTACAGTTTATTCATATTTATCGGGACAATTTTTAACTCAAAATGATCCTCATAAACCTCTAAAATACCGACTGTTTGAGGATTTCCTTGCCGAGGTGTAGAGGCTGAACCCGGATTAAAATACGTAATACCCGATTCAGTTTCATATGCGACTGTGTGCGTATGTCCAAAACACACAATATCTATTTTAGCTTCAATTGCTCTAAAATGCAAGCGTAACATGGAATTTTTGACATTATAAACGTGACCATGCGTCAAAAGGATGCGTTTCCCGTGTATCTCAAGGATTAGATCCTCGGAAACATGGGAAATCATATCACAATTGCCTTTGACTGCTTGGACGTGAATGCCTGTTTTTTTGTGGATTTTTGCAGCATCTTTATAGAAATCCCCCAGATGCCAAATTTCATCAAAACGGCTTGAAGATTCCTCGATAAACGCTAAGACAGGCTCAACAAGCCCATGCGTGTCACTAACAATTAGAATTCTCATAATAAGCCACAATCATTCCTTTCAAGATTTGTAGCGCATTCCCTCTATGGCTATTTTCATTCTTTTCAGCTTCACTTAGCTCTGCAAAAGTCTTCCCTAATTTGGGCACATAAAACAAAGGATCATAACCAAATCCATTGGTCCCTTTCGGTTCGAAACCAATGATTCCTTCAACAGTTCCCCTTGCAACAAGCGAATCACCATTTTCAAATAGCAACGTCAACACCGTTACAAAACGAGCCGTTCTTTTCTCTTCTGCAACCCCATGTAGCAACTGTAAGAGTTTGTCATTATTTTTAGCATCTGATTTAGGCTCGCCGGCAAATCGAGCTGAATAAACCCCTGGGGCACCATTCAAATAATCAACCTCTAAACCCGAATCGTCTGCCAAAGACATGATTCCCAACTTATTTAGAACTGCTTGTGCCTTGATCAAAGAGTTTTCTTCAAAAGTTGCACCATTTTCCTCTATCGGTTCATCGCCATATCCCGCTTCATCCATGGTTATGAGCTCAAATCCAAAATCCTTTAAAATCGCCTGTATTTCCTTCAATTTATGTTGGTTGGCCGATGCCAATACCAGTTGTCTTTTTTCCATTGGTGAATCCTCACTTTCTTGTGCTGCACACCTGCAACAGTTCACACATCATACTCTTCATCAAAACGATACTTTACTACATCCGTTTATCAGCCCATTAACGCGTCTTCTTGCGCTTTTGTCAACGCTTGAATACCCAGTTCTGCCATCGACATCAACTCATTCATTTGAGCACGTGTAAAGGGTCTTTCTTCACCAGTTCCTTGAATCTCAATATATTCTCCTTCACCCGTCATGACGAGGTTCATGTCCACATGTGCACTTGAATCTTCTTCATAACATAAATCCAAAAGGATTTCTCCATTAACAACGCCAACGCTCACTGCAGCGACCGAGCTGATGATGGGATTTTCTTCGATTAGCCCCGCGTCAAGCAAGGTCTGTACTGCATCACAAAGCGCAACATAAGCACCTGTAATCGATGCAGTACGCGTACCACCGTCCGCTTGAATGACATCGCAATCAATCCAGATGGTTCTCTCTCCAAGCTTTTTCATATCGACAATGGCGCGTAACGAACGACCAATTAAACGCTGAATTTCTTGACTTCTTCCGTCGATTCCCTTTGTATTTCTTTGTTTTCGTTGTCCTGTAGAGCCTGGAATCATGCCGTACTCAGCAGTCACCCAACCCGAACCCGCACCTTTTAAAAACGGAGGAACTTTTTCTTCTATTGTCGCTGTACAAATCACTTTCGTTTGCCCCATCTCAATTAAGACAGATCCTGCAGGATGAACAATGAAATTTCTCGTGATTTTCACCGGTCTTAACTCATTATTTTCTCTACCATCTATTCTCATTTTTTCTCCTTTTTGTCGTACGACCAATCAATCCGTTATTACTTGATCGGTCACACCTTTGTCATTACTTCATAAAACTAACAATACCACGCGCCATAGCTTGTGCTGCTTTTAACAAGTATTGATCGTCTAACAATTTGTCTTGCTCATCTGGGTTGGTAATAAAACCAAGTTCGCATAATACGGAAGTCATCTTCGTTTCTCTTAAAACCACAAGACGCGGTAAACTCGCAATCCCTCGATCAAAAGCACCAAGTCCCTTTACGAGCTCCGTCTGAATGCTCTTTGCAAGTCCTTTATCACTCGTCATGGATTCGTCGCCATAAAGCACTTCAACACCTGATGTTGCTGAGTTTGTAAAGGCATTGATGTGAATGCTGACAAATAACGTTGCATCTAAGTTGTTTGCCATTGTCGCTCGATCATATAGATTGACGTACTCGTCTGTACTACGGGTCATATATACTTTAAAACCTAGACTTTTAAGCTCACTTTCAAGCATCAAAGCTGCTTTTAATGCCATATTTTTTTCTTGTCCTTTTGTGCCTATGGCACCTGGATCTTTACCACCGTGTCCAGCATCTATCACGATGAGCGTTTGTTTATGTTCAGAATTTTGAATCACTGTATTCGTAAATTCAAGTTTAATTTCATTCGTTGATACTATTTTTTTATAACTGGTATTTTCACCGAGGATAATATCGATTTGATACGTATTTGCTTTTTCTGTAACTGTCATTTTTTCAACGATGTTGTCGTTGACCTCTTGCACAAAGGCCCCAAGTGCCACCTTTGTTTTGGGAATCTCCACGGTCAACTGACGTGTACTTTTATTAAATGTTGGTTCATAAGTGAAAGCAGACTCTAATTTAACCGTCATTCGGCTTTTATCGTCACTTTGCTTGACGTAGTCAAAATTATAAATCGCTTCATCTGTTACGTATACAAGCACTTGTGAGCCTCTTGCTTCCACATAGAAATCCTCATAGGAGACTTTCTTATTGAGTTCAATAATCACTCTCGTAACGTCCATCGAAGGATCGTATAGATCACTATTGGCGGTATTGAGTTGTTGATAGGCTACTGCTTCAATTTTTCCGTTTGAAATCGGAAGTACTTGGAATGCACCATTATTCGCTTTTAGGTTACAATTGAGAACATCAATGGTTATTTGTTGATTGTTGATGTCCACATTATAAGTAGGCGTCTCGCTGGTATCAATCACGATTGTATTGGTGCTATAAATTTCTTCCATTTTTACTTCGTTCATGACGTTGACAAATTGAACGACCCACTCTTTGGTCTTTGCATCGTAAAAAATATCATGACCTCGCTTGGCATCTTGATAAACCGTCAAACGCGTCGTATATGGATTGTTGCTGGACTGAGTCAGTTCCACTTTCTCAATTTGAGGATCTTCAAGTAAGTATTTACTAAAACTCTCCTTCGTCAATTTCTGAGTCCACGTTTGATTGGTCATCTTAACATTTGAAGGGGGCTTTAACTGAGTATTTTGAAACTCAACGACCAACTTATCCTGACCGCCAATCTCAGTTCCCTCCACAACAAACGACGTAATCTTTGCTTCACCTGTCATTTTTAAACGAATCTCTGGATATCCCGTTGGCATGGAAAATCGCATACCCGTCAAACTTTGTGGTTTTTCATTAATTGCAACCGTTCTCGTCGCATCGATCCACGAAGCACTCAAATCCAACATTTCACTGACGAATTTAAGCGGCACATACGTCCGACTAATTGCTTCACCGGAAATGCTCTTATACGTCATAATTTTAGGTGCAACGCCATCCGGCAAGGTAATTTTTTTACCATTTACAGTGGCAGTCGCGTTATTTATTTGCATCACGACGGATTTTTGTTGAGTTGAAAACAAAATTTCTTGCGTTTGTGCATTCCACGAATATTGAATGCCCAACTCTTTTAAAATCGCAGAAATCGGCACTAAACTTCTCCCGCCAATGATGATTCCAGGGGCATCCGAAAAGATATCCTCGCCTTTAATCATGATATTAACAGGTTCATAAAGCCCCGAAGTTCCCGTCATCTGATCTATTAACTCAACCGTTTCAAACTCTGCAAATTTATTTGCAAACGTCACTTGATACGGGACACTCACAACAAGTAAACCTACGATGAGCACGATACAGATCAATTGTTTTATAACTGCTTTCAACTTGTGATTCAAAATAACCGTCATGCCTTTATCCTTTCAAATTTGTTTTAACGAATACGCTTATTTAACAACTTTATAAAGTTCGTCTGCACTAGGCGCCTCTATCACTTCATAAACGGCACTTTCGCCCTCTCCCATAACGAGCAGAGTTTCCAGTTCTTCTGTGATGTATCCAATATTGGCATAAGAAATATTTGCCTCAATAAGCGCCTTTTCTAAATTTCCAGCCAACTGTTTATCTACCGACATCAACATTGAGCCACTGGATATCAGTTGCAGCGGATTCAAATGAAAATGATTGCAGATTTTTTCAGTAATTGGGTCGACTTTTAACTGATTCCAATATATGCGACAGCCCACTTGACTCGCCTCACACATTTCGTGTACCGCACCTAAAATACCACCTTCGGTAACGTCGTGCATCGCATGAACGCCTACTGCTGCGCCAATTCTCCCCTCTGGTACAACGCTAATTTGAGAGATGAAATTTTGGGCAGTTTCAAGCTCGTGTGGACTCAAAATTTCTTTTAACACTTCCGATTGATCTTGAGCAATGATGGCTGTCCCTTCAGTCGCTACTTGTTTGGTCATATATAAATAATCGCCAGGTTTGGCACCGGCAGTATGAATCAACTGATTTTTAAACGTTTTTCCAACTGCTGTTGCAGAAACAATCAAACGATTTACAGCAGATGTAATTTCTGTATGGCCCCCGATAATCTCAACATTCATGTCGATTGCTGCGCGGTTCGCTTCTCTTTGAATGGATTGAATGGTTTCTTTCGATGTGCCCTCAGGACACAAAAGCGTCAACAAGATACCTACAGGTTCAGCTCCACTTGATGCAATATCATTGAGGCAGACATGAACTGCTAAATGACCAAGTTGAGAACCACTTCCTGTAATAGGATCCGTCGTCAAAACACAGGCATAATCTCCAAATTCAACACCTGCGCAGTCTTCACCAACACCAGGTCTGATCAAAATATCCTTTCGAACCGGTTTAATTTCAGAAAAAACAGCACCTACTAGATCTTCATTTTTAAGCTTGCCAATTTTCATATTTCGCCCTCAATTCTACCGATTTTTCTCGTTAAAACGGCTTATATTTGTTGAAATCATTTTGTTGAAATCATTTTGTTGAAATCATTTTGTTGAAATCATTTGACTTGTGTGTTTTATAGATTTTTGCCAATCAGAGCATTAAACGCCTCTTCTGATAAGGTTGTCACGCCGAGTTCTCTGGCTTTATCTGCTTTTGAACCCGCATTTTCACCCACAATCACATAGTCTGTTTTCTTTGAAACACTCCCCGCTGCCTTACCGCCATGTTGCTCGATGGTCTCTTTGATTTCATCACGAGAGTAATGAGCCAAAGTACCTGTAGCAACAAGCGTTTTACCCGCGAGAATGCCCCTCACAGCCTGAGTTTGTTTTGAGGTCATATTGACACCTGATTCTACAAAACGCGATAAGAGCATGCGATTTTCGGGCATCTCAAAATAACTGACGATACTCTGTGCCATTTTATCGCCAATTTCATCTATTTGAGTCAACTCTTCAACTGTTGCTTCTTGCAAATCCTTCATCGTTGAAAAATGCTTTGCAAGTGTTTTCGCTGCCTTTTCTCCAATTAACGGAATGCCTAGGCCTACAACCAATCGATAATAATCGTTGCTTTTACTCGCTTCAATTGCTGTAAATAGATTGTCTAATGATTTTTCGCCGAATCCTTCCAAATGCATGAGTTCTGATCGATGCGCTTCAAGCGTATACACATCAGCAATGGACTGAATTAAGCCTTGATCAATAAAAAGTTCTGCTAATGCTTCTCCAAATCCATCAATATTCATCGCTGTTCTCGATACAAAATGCATTAAAAGTCGCTTTATTTTTGCAGGACAGTTTTCATTGACACACCTTAGTGCAACTTCGCCTTCATTTCGAATCGTCTGAGTTCCACATACAGGACATTTTTTTGGCAATTGAAATGCAACAGAATCCACCGGGCGCTTATCAAAATCGACTTTCACAACAGCTGGAATCACGTCGCCTGCTTTTTGAACAAAAACCGTATCTCCAACGCGAATGTCTTTTTCATCGATGTAATCTTGATTGTGAAGCGTTGCCTTGCTAATAACAGAACCCGCTACTCGAACGGGTTCGAAGATTGCAAGCGGCGTAATCACTCCGGTTCGACCCACTTGTACCTGTATTTCTTTGATAGTGGTCGTGGCAAGTTCAGCTGGGAATTTATATGCAATTGCCCATCTCGGGCTTTTTGCAGTACTTCCAAGCAATTTTCTCTGGTTAAAATCGTTGACTTTTATCACCAATCCATCAATTTCGTATGGCAGTTGATGTCGGTGTTCTACCATATTCTGTGTGTAAAGCACGACTTCTTCGATAGATTGAAACTCCACGAGATGCGTCGTCTTAAATCCTAGATTTGACAACTTCTCAAACGCCGTCGTCTGCGAACTTGCCCCTAATGTCTCACCACCTTGAATGACATCAAAGACAAATACATCCAGCGAACGGCTTGCGGCCACTTTAGAATCCAGTTGTCTTACCGAACCTGCTGCTGCATTTCTAGGATTGGCAAATGGTTCTTTTCCCAAAAGGTCTTGCTGTTCATTGAGTTTGATAAAGTTCGCCTTTGAGAGATAGACTTCTCCTCGCACTTCAAGCGTCCCAGGCATATCAATCTGTAGCGGAAGCGACCGAATCGTTCTTACATTTTCTGAAACGTCTTCGCCTGTTACGCCATCTCCGCGAGTTGCGCCGCGAACCAATTGACCTTCTTCATAAAGTGCTGCGATGGTCAATCCATCGATTTTATATTCTACTGTGTACGTTACTTGTTGATTGAGTTCTTTGCGAATACGCTGATCAAAGGCAATTAAGTCGGTTTCATTATACGCATTGTCCAAACTCAAAAGTGGAATGGTATGCGTGACCTTTTGAAAAGCACTTAAAACAGTTCCACCTACGCGATGCGTCGGCGAATTCACATGATCGAGTTCAGGGAATTCAATTTCTAACCCCTTAAGTTCTTGCATAAGCGCATCGAACTCTGCATCTGTAATCGCAGGTCTATCTTGATCGTAATATGCATGATTATGTTGATTGATCTCATTTCTCAGTTGATGAACGCGCATTTTCGCGCTTTCAATCGTGTGTTCCCTCATCATAATATCACCCTATAATTTTTAATGGTGCAATGGTATAATCTAATTTTTTAATGCCATGTGTGTCAAAAACAATGGTCGCTACCTTACTCGTCTCGTCAATGGTAATAATCATTCCCGATCCAAATACTTTGTGCATGACCTTGCTACCCGTTTCATAGGCACATGTCTTTACCGATTCGCTCTCTACAGAAGCAGCGGTGCTCGCGCCTGTTGGATTGAAGTAAACGTTTTTCTTTGGCGTCTTGATATCAAAAATTGAAGGCTCTTTTGCCTTGTTTTCTCTTAGAACGGATGCCAACGAGCGTTCTCCAGTCACTTCTATGATGGATTGATCCATCTCGCTTAAGAAGATACTTGGTTTTCTCGCCTCAAAACGGCCGTAATGATTCCTGTTTTTAGCATGCGAGATAAACAGTTGTTTTTCTGCTCGCGTAATCCCTACATAACACAATCTGCGCTCTTCTTCTAATTCTTCTGGGTCATCTACCGCTCTGAACGATGGGAAGAGATTGTCTTCAAGACCGACCAAGAATACCACCGGAAATTCGAGTCCCTTTGATGCATGGAGTGTCATCAGCAAAACACCCGTTTCATTTTCTTCGATGTTATCCTGATCGCTTTTCAATGTGATTTCAGCAAGAAAATCTCTCAATCCCGCCTGATCTTGTCGTTTTTCAAATTCTTCAATAACAGCTTTCAACTCGTAAATATTGTCAATTCTACCATCTGCTTCGTCTGTTTTCTCACGTTCATACGCAGCGATAATGCCCGTCTCTGCCATCAGTTCGTCAAAAATAACCCCTGAAAATTCTGTATCAATTTTTGCCCTTAAACCGGTCAAAATTTTATAAAAATGCAAGATCGCCTCAGCTGTTTTTCCGCCTAAACCCTCTATGTCATGAACATGTCCACACGCTTCAAGCAAATTTAGCGCATGGTCGTTGGCATATTGAGTGATTTTTTCAATCGTCTTGTCTCCAATGCTGCGTTTAGGTTCATTGATGACCCTTAAAAAGCTTACATCATCATAAGGATTTACCAGTAACTTAAAATAAGCAAGGACGTCTTTGATTTCTTTTCGCTCGTAGAACTTTAGGCCCCCAACTACTTTGTAAGGCATTTTTTCTGCAATAAGCGCTTCTTCAAGTACGCGCGATTGTGCATTGGTTCGATACAATACGGCAAAATCCGATCGCGTATACTGATCTTCTCTAACGAGTCGCATCATTTGTTTTACGACAAAGCGCGCTTCGTCTTTTTCATCATATGCTTGGTAGTATTTGATTTTCTCTCCAGATTCCGCTTCTGTCCAAAGATTTTTTTCGCGTCTTCCCGGATTGTTTTTGATGACGCCATTTGCCAGTGCCAAGATATTCTGAGTTGAACGATAGTTTTGCTCAAGTTTAATAATTTTGGCACCTGGATAGTCTTTTTCAAACTCTTGAATGTTTCGAATATCCGCTCCACGCCATTTGTAGATAGATTGGTCGCCATCTCCTACGACAAAGAGATTTTTGTGTTTCATGCTCAATAGTTTCACAAATAAATACTGCGCCTTATTGGTATCCTGATACTCATCCACGTGGATATATCTAAAACGGCTTTGGTAAGATTCGAGGACGTCTGGATGATTCTTAAAAAGGTCGATTGTCTTAATCAACAAATCATCAAAGTCCATCGCTTGATTGGCCTTTAACTTCTCTTGATACATTTTATAAAGCTTAATGAAATCTCGTTCTCTAGGATCTTTCATAAAGTTAAACTCATACTGCTCAGGCGTTACCATATCGTTCTTGCAGCCAGAAATTTTGTATTGAAATGACTGAACCGGAGTTTGCTTCTCATCTAAGTTGAGCGCTTTAAAACAATTTTTAATCAGCGCTTTTTGATCTGAGGTATCGTAGATCACGAAATCACGAGAATAGCCGATGTGATGACCATCTCTTCTTAAAATCCGCACACATAATGAGTGAAACGTTCCTACCCACATTTGCGACGTCACAGGACCTATTAACGATTCAATACGCGTTTTCATTTCATTGGCTGCTTTATTGGTAAAAGTAATCGCCATGATGTTTGAAGGAAATACATCATGCGTCTCAATCAAATGTGCAATTCGATTGGTTAATACTCTGGTTTTTCCAGAACCTGCCCCTGCAACCACCAAAATAGGGCCATCTACTGCCAATACTGCTTCCCGCTGCGCAACATTTAAGCCATCTAAATTCATATCTGCCTCCTAAACTGAATTAAAGCCCCATGGCCTAAATCATAATATTAACAAGTAATCCACGTATTTCACCCACTGCTTTCAACACGTTAATTTCTTTATGTTCTCTTTTAATAATTAAATTCGTAAGTTCCACGAGTTTCGCATCGATTTCAGCGATGGTTCTTAGAACTTTCGTTCGCCCTGTTCTTGAAAATCCACGTCTTTCTCGGATTTCAAGGCCTTTATTCACCGTCTCTTCAATAAAACTCTTGATTAAATCTTTATATGCATATAAATTCTCAACAGTTCTATTTTCCACAAGCGCTTGACCTTTTTTATCAATTTCATCCAAGGCTTCTTGTAAAGCTTCTTTTTGCTTGTCATAGTCTTTTACCGCTAAAATCTCAGTAAAACTAATTTTAGGAACGTCATCTGTTTTCGGAACGCCTGTTGCTGGAACAGTTGACGTCTTTGTACTTCTAGACGATTTGGACGATTTATCAACTTTCATAGATGCCTCTTCAATAAAAAAGATTTGAGCTATGCCCAAATCTTATTATACCTTATTTTATGTGATACTTGAATGGTAAAATCTATTTCATTTTCGACGACGTCGTCATTTCAATGACTGAGGTAATCTTCGAGATCAGTGCGTAAATTTGTGGAGGAAGTGCATCTCGCAAGTCGGTCTTAATCATATGCTTCGCTTGATCTTCATCTTGTTCAACTGGGATATGGCGCGCATTTGCCTCCTGTATAAAGGTCTTTGCAATGCCTTCAAAATCGTCCTCAATTTCATGATACGTCACTTTTTTCATACTTTGAAATCAAATCCTTTCTTACCGTCTTCATTCCAACTTGAACGACTAGCATCCTCATGTTTCAGAGTTTGTGGTTTCAACGATATCTTGCGAGCTTCAAGCGCCTCTTGAATCACCAGTTCGCCCTTTTCATAGCCCATCTGGGAAAGTTCATCTAGCGCAGCTTGCATCGGTTCTCGAATAGATTCCGCCACATCTCCCATAACCGTCACATTTAACGTTCCTTGAGTGACTTTGACTTTGATACCAAGTTCTCGATGCGCATCCACTTGAACACCAAAGTACACTTCTGTATTTTGCCAATCCAACTGTTGATTTTTACTTGCACCTTTCATATACACTTTCATATTGCCCAGTTCTTCTCCACGAAGGACGGGAATATTGAAAAAGTAAAACGGCTGATCTTTTTGCTGAGAATCGTTCATCATTTGCTGACCAGAAAAATTCATCAAATTTTGTTCAGCTGAAGCATCGACCCGACGGTCTTGAATGTCGTCTTTCATCAACTTCAAGAGCAACTCTTTTACATTGCTCTGTTGCCAATCACGTGCATTTGATTTTTCCAGATGTTCAGCAACTTCCATTTCGTGATTTAATCCTAAGAGACGTAGCGTTTCCAGCATTTCTCTCGCCGTTCGATTGCCCTGTTGATCACGCGAGCCCTCGATTTGTTGACGCACAATCTGTTGAACCGATGTTTGCTGAGCCTCTCGATTCATCAGGTTCATCTCCAATTGATCGAGTTTACCCTTTGCCATTACCTGAATTTGTCTTTGAGAAGGATTAAACTGGATGTCTTGAAGAAGCTTCAAAGCGGATTTTGCAATCTCTTGTGCCTTAGCCACATTGCCTTGTTTCAATAAATCTTGAGCTTTTTCCAGTTCAGACGACATCATCAAGAGTTTTTTTTCTGTAAACATATCTGTCAATAGGCCCATTTCACTTTTCATAAGCAATGTATTGAGTTTTTCAATGACTTTGGAAATCATCTGGGCAGAAGTTTCGCTAGGAATGACTTTCCCTTCAGTAGTTGCTTGTGACAACGCCTGATTGACTTTTTCAAGCGTTTCCATACTTTCATTTTTAAAGGTATCAAACGCTTTTTTTGCTTGAATCGTCTGTTCAGTTGTGGATTCTACCAGATAGGTTTTAAGATTCAAACTTTCTGAAAGCGTTGCAACAATCTCATCTGACTGAGTTAATAGAGCATCCACGACTTGTTCGATATGCGATAACCAAGGATCTTGCTCATCGAGACTCTCTGCATCCATCCTTAAGTCTGACGCGCTTTCAGTTTCGGCACGTTTAGATATTTCAGTGTTACGAATAGCATCCGTTTGTTGTATCGATTCCGCGTTTTGACTGGTTACATGCGTCAAGCTGTTTTCACTATTTGAATCTTCAACTGAATGACCACTCACACCTATTGTCGACTGCATGTTTTTATTTAAAGTTGTCACAGCAGCTTTTTCATCATGTGTGACTGCTGATTCGTTCACTCCAACCTTTGAAGATAAATCAGTTGAATGTCCAGAAATGTTTGATACGTCTTCTAACGCCTTCATTTGCGCCATTTTACCTTCTATTTTCGGCAACATTTCCAGCGCTTCTGGATGTGTTTTAATATAGTGATCCAAGAGTTTGATCAACGTGCCTAACGATTCTTTATTTAAAGAAGTCGTATTTCCCGTCTGGATTGCCTTAACAATTTGGCTGACTTCGATTACAGCATCACGTAAAGAAGCGCCTTTTTTAATCGCAAGTTTTAACGCTTCTTTGACTGTTGGATCTAATCGCGTCGCTTCAATAACCTCTATCGCATCCTCTCCCTTTAAGACTGCTGCTTCCTCAGCGGTTACCTCTCCAAGAGATTGGAGCACTTTTTCATCATGCGTCACCGCTTGATGAAGCGCCATTAGATTATCTTCTGTGGGTTTTATTCCCTTATATAAAGCAATTTCAATGGTTTCAGATTTTTGAGCATCTGTTCCCTTCGCATCTTTTAAAAAATTCGAGATTTGTTTTTCTTCATCTGCCGATAAATTGACGTGATATTGATCCAACACTTTGGAAACACTCTTCGGCAGTTGTGATTGATATTCAGATAATATAACCTCACTCGTCGACTTCTCTTTTTGAGTCTGTTGAGTCGCCGCGGGATTACTTAATGATTGTAAAAGCGCACTGATTTTCATGTCATTCACCTCTACACTACTTATCGGACATTTCTTCAAAAACCATTAACGATTTTTCTGCTCATGAAGGGACGTCACCGTCACAGAAAGCATGACAAAAACACCCCCGATAAACTGTTTGACAGTTACCGTATTGCCAAGATAAAAGTAACTAAAAATCATCGTTACAATTGGTAAAAAATTTATAAATACCGACGATTCAGTAATCCCCAACAAATCCATTGCCTTTGCATAGAAATAGAACCCTAAAACCGATGCAAAAATCGCCAAGAATACCAAGTGTGCAATTCCTTCAGCACCTAAAGCAGACCAGTGATTGGTTTCAAATGGTACTGCTAATATAAAGAACGGCAAACTGTAGAGAAACTGATAAAAAATGATGGTTAAATACGAGTATTTATCAAACAGTGGTTTAGATGCCATGGAATAAACAACCCACGATAACACCGCGCCCAACATCATCAAATAACCAATAGATTCTTCTGCTTTAAAGAACTCGCGCCATTTGATATCCACGATCAGCATGACGCCGATAATAGAGACAACAATTGCCACAAGGTCAATCCCCGTAATTTTGCGTTTATAAATCAACGCTTCAAAGATCAATGTGAACATCGGTATTGCCGCGATAATAAGCGCAGATGGTGATGCAGATATATACTTAATTCCCGTGTTCTCAAAATAGAAATAAATCGCAATTCCAATTCCACCTGCGAGTACAAAGAGGATGTGATCTTTCTTATCAATTTTTAGGGAGGTTTTGGTCCATTTCATCATCAAAAACATCACACATGTGGCAAAGATAAAACGCACAGCTCCAATGGTCATTGCCCCTAAGTCATCCAATAAAAACTCCGTACTCACAAACGAGATTCCCCACGTAATCACTGGAATCATAATACTTAACAGACCTTTTGCCTTTTGATTCATACTTCCTCCCTCAAATCACGATGTCTTTTTTGAATATGATGTGCTGCTAAATATCCCGATGAAAATGCCCACTGTAGGTTATATCCACCTGTATCCCCATCTACATCAAGCACTTCCCCAACACAATAAAGTGCTGGATTCATTTTGGACGACATGGATTTGGCATCCACTTCATCCGTTGATACCCCTCCCGACGTAACCATCGCTTGATTAAATCCAATTAAACTTTCAATTTCCATCTCATAGCGTGTAAAGGTATCTACTAACCATTTGCGTTGATTTTTAGATAACACTGCCAATTTCGTCTCCCGATTAAATTCAGCCTGTTCCAGTAATTTTGTCTTGAGCGCTTCTGGTAATTGGATGTGATTATAAAGCATCGCACACGGTTTATCCCCTTGCAATCGCGCCATTTCTTGAATCATTTGATCCAGTTCATCTGGCGACATCGACGTAAAATTTATTCGAATCCAATCGCCTCGATCTAGCGATCGACTATTGTTGATGATGACGGGACCACTCAGTCCAAAATGAGTGAATAACAATGCACCTTTAAATTTTTTCAGTTTGTTCTCAACGGTGATTTCCACATGATCTACAGAAATCCCCTGTAAAGCGGTCAACTGTTTATTTCTCGTCACAATCCCTGTCAAAGCCGGTTTAACCGGAACAATAGAGTGTCCCAAACTCGCAGCAAAGGCGTATCCATCCCCTGTAGTGCCAAGCGTCGGATAAGATTTACCACCCGTTGCAATCACTAATTGACGACACGTATATGACGCACGATTAGTCGTGACGACAAATTGTTTCACCGCCTCTTGCCACTGAACCATCTCCACACTTTCTTCAACATGAATTGAAGCATGACGGCAGGCATCTTTTAAAACGTTTACCACATCTTGAGAAGATAAGCTCGCCGGAAACACCTTCCCATCTGACCGTTCAATACAGCTTAATTCACGCGATTCGAAAAAATCAATGACCGCTTGATTGTCATGTGCCGTTAGCGCTGGTTTTACAAACGCCTTTTTTTGATTATACCGGTCATAAAAATGTCGAATGTATCCCCCGTGTGTTAAGTTACATTGGCCACTTCCAGAAGCTAACACCTTCATCCCTACGCGTTTATTTTTTTCTAATACAAGGACATTTAATCCTTTTAAATGCGCCGTACAATATAACCCAGATGCACCTGCACCTATTACAATCACATCAAACATTTTTCAACCTCTTTACGTTTCATTGTTCTTATTATAGCACAATTCGTCCGATTTCTAATGACTGATTCCTTTCAAATTTCTATGACGGATTCCCTTCAAATTTCTAATGACTGTTTCCCTCCAAAAAGGATATAATGACTTTATACATCTTATAAAACTTATAACCCTTACAAAACTTACACAATTATGTAAACCTTCAATTTTAAATGGAGTTCAATTTGATTTCTTAGGAGGAACCGAGTGATGCTGAATCGCGATTCTGCGCTCAAACTCATCAACAGCTTACGCAGTGGCACTGCGCCACTTTTTCATACAGATGTCGTTTCAACCGGTCGTGACCAGGAATTAAAGTCACTTTTTCAAACCTTGCCATTGATTCAAAGTGGATCAGGGAGTGTCAAATTCGTTCTTGGCGATTATGGCGTTGGAAAATCCTTTTTAATCAACACTTTCAGGGAGTATGCCCTGAACGATGACTACGTCATTGCATCGTTTCAAATCAACAACGGGTATCGTTTAAATAAAATCGAAGACTTGTATTATGCCATTATGCACAATTTGTACTTAAAAAGCGCGCCAGATACCAAATCGTCATTTGATCAGATCTTTGATCTGTGGATTCACAACCTTCAAAACGCACCGATGGTCGATCGCAAGCGCTACGAAGTCAATACAGTATGCCAAGAACTCGCAAAATATAACGCCAACTTTGCAAGGGCCTTTTTAAGTTTTATGCGAGGTCGTATCCAACGTAATCAAGAGATGATTCAAGTGAGCAGTGCATGGTTAACCGGAGAACGACATATTTCTCCTGAATTGAAGATGAAATATGGACTTACAGGAACGGTTGACAAAGCCAACACGCTTGATTTTATCAAAGCATTTACGCGACTCATTAAATTGCTCGACTACAAAGGGCTTATCGTCATCATTGACGAAGTTGATCTCGTGTTACACGAAAGAAGCGACATCCGCCAAGTTGCCTATGGCAATTTAAAACTGCTCATTGATTTAGCAACGTCCGGGGATATGACCGATATTCTCTTTTTATTTTCAGGTACGGAAGAAATCGTCACGAATCCTGAAAAAGGACTTTCAAGTTACGAACCTCTCAAACAACGTTTGAACATTCACTCTGCTACAGAAGCACTCGTTAGCCGCGACCATTTGATGGTACTTAGGCCCCTAGATAAAACACAGCTCATGGAACTGACGCAAAAAGTGATTGACCTGTATCAAATGAATCAACTGTTACCCGAAGACATACAGGTAGCATCTATTTTCGAAACGGTACAAAGCAAGTTACTGGCTTCTCATGATGACGAAAAAAAACAAGTAACACGTCCTTATGTTACTTGTTTAATCGAAGTTTTAGATCACATGAAATTATAATAAATCTTAGACCAATCTAGCGTGATGATAAATATCCATTTTGACATACATGATGCCATTGAGAATCAACCGTACCATCATATCAAATCCAATTGCAAAGAAGATGACATTGACTGAAAGATGGAGCCAATATGCAGCCACAACTGCAATAGGTACCCGTACAAGATAAAGACCTACGCCCGCTGTTACCATCGGGCTTTTTGTATGTCCAGCGCCACGAAGGGCCCCCCCTAACACACTGGCCATATTTTGAGGCACTTGAGCAATCCCACAGATAAAAAGATAAAACACACTGAGACGAATGAGTTCTTGATCATTGGTCATAAATCCTAAAATTGCCGTTGGGAATAATACAAGCGCTCCGCCTCCAAGGATGGAGATTAAAATAGCACCCATTAAAATTTCTTTTAAATACCTTTTTGCAAGACCGGGATTTCCTGCACCTAAGTATCGACCGACAAATGCCGTCGCAGCCACTTGGAAACCAGCAGCTGGCATATATGCAATACTTTCCGCTTGAAGGCCCAATTGATATGCCGCGTACGCATCCTCGCCATAGGTCAATATCGCACGAATCACAACGATGGCGCTAATCTGCCAAAATAGCGATTCAAGCGCACTGGGAATTCCCGTCTGATAAATACTCTTAATTGTCTCTTTTGTAAATTTAAAAAACCGACTTAATCGTTCACCTGACAACATACCGTTCTTTTTAAGCAAAAACCAAAGTCCTAAGACAGCGGCCAATCCTTGTGATAACGACATCGCAATCGCCGCACCCATGAGTCCCATTTTAGGAAAACCCACAAGTCCTTCCACCAAAATCACACCAAAGAAAACGTTGAGCAAATTCATAACGCCTGTGATGATCATCGGAGTCACCGCATCGCCTTTTCCTTGAAGCGCGCCTGAAACCACCAGAACAATACCAAGAAACGGCATTCCAAATGCCACAACTTTTAATACCTCGGCACTCACAACTAACAAATGTCCACTTGCACCGAAAATTTTCAACCAAAATTCAGGTGCGATGAGCATCGTCGATAAAAATGCTAAAGAAATAAGAAAAATCGATCCAACTGACTGAGCAGTTGTCGCTTTAATTTTATGCATATCACCAGCGCCATACGCCTGTGCGATAATCACTTGTACGCCGATTGCAATTCCCTTAAAGACCGCCCAAATAATACCACGGACGCGTGTACTAAGTCCCATTGCACTAATAGAAACCGCTCCTAAATTGCCGATGAGTTTCATAGAAACAATTCCTATGAACATTTCGAGCATACTGGAAATTAATATAGGGATGATCATTTTGGTAATTGCACTGCGAATTTCTTTCTTAGATTCGACTCCATTTTTTGATGTTGATTCTGATGCACGCTCCATAAAACGCCTCTGAAATAATATTTCGTTACCCTAATATTTTAACAGAATTTTAAGCACCTGTGAATCAAAATTCATCATTTTATCGATTTAAACCTTTGTGTAATACCGGAGAAATGCGTTTATACAATAACAACGTAAGTACCGAAAGTACAAATCCCTTAACAATGTTAAAAGGCAATACGCCGTAAATTACCATCGTCATCACTGAATCGATCGCAGGATTCACCACAGTCCCCATCTCAATAATCGCGTCTAATGGCCATACCTGAGCATAAAACGGAATGAGTACAAAGTAATTCGCTAAAGCACCTACTACTGCCATTGTTACTGTACCAACTGCCAAACCGATAATCGCAGATTTTTTTGTTTTATGTTTCATATAAATAAGCGCTGACGGTACCACTAAGGAAATACCAATGACAAAATTTGCTAGTTCTCCTACTCCGCCTGTTTTTGTCTGGAGCAAATGCAAAGTATTTTTAATTGCTTCAATTGCAATACCCGCCAATGGTCCCATTGCGAATCCGCCAATTACAGCCGGAAGATCGCTTGCATCAATATTTAAAAATGCCGGGAAAAACGGAAGGGGTGTGTCGATTTGGAACAGGACAAATGCAATCACGCTGAGCATTGCGATTTTTGTCATTTTGGGTACCGATAAAGTTCTTTTTTTGCTTTGAGTTGTCATACCTAATTCCTCCTAAAGTGTTTGTGTATTGGCTTTATGATTAGGCTTTAGGCATAAAAAAATACCCTAAAGCATGCACTTCAGGGTAAAATGTACATATCATAAATACCTTCTTCCATCCAGACTATACTGTCGGCTCTGGAATTTAACCAGATCAACCTTTCGGCTCGCGGGCTATACCGCCGGTGGGGAATTACGCCCCGCCCTGAAGATTCTTTACGAACTGAGTATAGCACGTGAAAAAAGACGTGTCAATATGACAATTTTTTCACATTTTTGTTGTTTAAAGCACTCTTTTTGTGGTATAAAGAAATTGGAACGTAATTAAAATGATTACAAATATGAATTCATTAAATATAATTAAGGAGACTATTTTTATGAGCAAAGTTATTGTAGTAGGCGCAAATCATGCAGGTACAGCAGCAATTAATACGATTTTGGACAATTCTAAAGAACACCAAGTGACGGTTTTTGATGCCAATAGCAACATTAGTTTTCTCGGCTGTGGGATGGCACTTTGGATTGGCAATCAAATCGATGGGCCAGAAGGTTTATTTTATGCTACTAAAGAAGGCTTAGAAGGAAAAGGCGCTAAAATTTACATGGAAACACCCGTTGATCGCATCGATTTTGCAGAGAAAAAAGTTTACGCAACAAGAAAAGATGGCCAATCACTTGTGGAATCATATGATAAATTGATTTTAGCAACTGGTTCATTGCCGATCATTCCAACAATTGAAGGCATTGAACTTGAAAATGTGCAAAAAGTCAAACTTTACCAACACGCTCAAGAAGTTATCGAAAAACTCGAAAATCCAGAAATTAAAGACATCGTCGTGGTGGGCGCTGGTTATATTGGTGTTGAACTTGCAGAAGCATTTGAACGACATGGTAAAAACGTGACACTGATCGATATCGCTCAAACAACTTTACCTGCTTACTATGATCCTGAATTTACTTCATTAATGGATGCAAATTTAGCGGAACATGGGATCAAACTTGCACTTGGAGAAACTGTCAAACGCCTTGAAGGATCAACAAAAGTAGAGCGCGTCGTAACGGATAAAGGCACTTATAAAGCAGATATGGTGATTATGGCCATTGGTTTTAGACCAAATACAGCACTCGGCTCTGACCATTTAGAAACTTTCAGAAATGGTGCTTACCTTGTCGACAAAAAACAACAAACATCTGAGCCAGGCGTTTATGCGATTGGCGACTGTGCAACTGTATTTGACAACTCTATTCAAGCGACAAATTATATCGCACTCGCAACCAACTCTGTTCGTTCAGGTTTAGTTGCAGCACACAATGTACTTGGACACAACATCGAATCAGCTGGTGTTCAAGGTTCTAACGGCATTTCCATTTATGAACTTAAAATGGTTTCAACAGGTTTATCTTATGCAAAAGCAAAATCACTTGGCATTCCAGCGACATTTTCTGATTTTGAAGACTATCAAAAACCAGAATTTATCAAAGAGCCAAATCATAAGGTTAAACTCAGAATCGTTTATAACGCTGAGACAAGAGTAATTATCGGTGCACAAATGGCATCTAAACACGATATGTCTATGGGAATTCACCTTTTCTCTCTTGCCATTCAAGAGCACATTACAGTAGACAAATTGGCTTTAACAGATTTATTCTTCTTGCCACACTTTAACAAACCTTATAACTACATTACAACAACTGCATTGAGAGCTTAATAAATTAAAAGGTGTTCCAAAGCAAATGAACGTTCTTCTTGTTAGACCAAAACTAACATCACGAAAATTCATACCGCTACACGGAACACCTTTTTTATGCGATTTCAACAGCTATGTTCTTCTTGATGACTTTACGCTGCCATTTTCCTGTCATATAAATGCCTAAGCCAATTATACAAGTCACTAAATTACTGATAATCATGGCATACCAAATGGAATCCGGTCCAAATCCATCGAGTTGACTCAGTGCGTACACCATCGGAATTCTCAGAGCCCACAAACGCCCCATCATGAGAACCATGGCCGAAAGCGTATGCCCTGACCCCTGAAAAACGCCTACGAGAATTTGAAAATAACCCATGAGCGGAATGGAATAGATAATCATATTGAGATAATCCGTTCCATACTCTATCGTCAACGGATCCGAACTAAAAGCACTCACAATTTGTCTGGTAAAAGGGAGCATGATGATGCCACCTACCACAAGAAATAGTGTCGAGAGTTTCACACTGCTCCAAACCGCCATTTTAGAGCGCTTGATGTTATCCGCTCCTAAGTTTTGCCCGACGACAGTTGCAAGTGCACTGCCTATCCCCATGGCCGGCATCATAATCAAAGAACTGATGCGATTGCCTACGGCAAAAGCAGTTAATGTAATATCGCCGAACGACACCAAGAAAATATTGAGTACAGTAAATCCAAATGCTGTCGTGGCTTGTCCAGTGGATGATGGGAGGCCAATACGCACAATTTTACTTAATATTTCGCGATTAAACTTAAGATCGCCCAATTCGAGTTTCATACTTTGCTTTTTACTAAACGTCGTGAGTATGCCGTATATTGCAAACACACCCGTTGATAAAACAGTTGCAAGCGCAGCACCTTCAACACCTAGGTCTAGTGTAAAGATAAAGATTGGGTCCAAGATCACATTGAGACCCGCAGAGAGCGCCCCAATAATAAGCGGCGAAACCGTATCCCCCTGTCCTTGTTTGATGGCATTATAGGCATTGAGCAAAAATGAAGTTGGCATCCCCAAAAACATGATACTCAGATACGCATGTGCATTGGCGTAAAGTTCACCCGTCCCTCCCATCCACCTGATAATTGCAGGAGAAAAAAGATATCCTAAAATGCCTAAACCAAATGATAAGACAAATAAAAATGAAATCGATTGACCAGCCGTTTTTTTCGCTTTTTCATGTTCATGCGCACCTATATATTGAGCAATGATTGACGATGTCGCGATGGCCATTCCAATTCCAAATGATGACATCAGAAAGATCAACGGCCAAATAAATTGAACCCCTGCTACCGCATTTCCTGGAATTTTACTGATAAAGTATGTATCTGTTAGGTTGTAAAGTGTTTGAATTAAATTATTGAGCATAATAGGAAGCGACAACATTAAAATGACTTTGTCCATTTTTCCCGTCAGAATCAATTCTCTTTTTTGCAAGTAGTCCATAACGCCTCCATAGCAGCATATTATTAAAGGTCATTTTCATCAGAATATTTCGGTACACTAAACATCAACATCTGCATTATAACACGAATCCAGAACGGTTTCAATTATTTCGCATAGCGTAACATCATGTTGTCACGGTTATATAGCTCGCAAGTTAAAAAAAATCAAGAGTTTGATAGCGTACAGTAATTTGATATAATACAGATAAGATTACACAATTTTACCCCTAAATCAGCATTTGAATAGAGGAGGTTTTTTATGATCGTCGGAAATTTTAATAACTTAACAGCGACACCTGTTGCAAGTTCTGCGGCCAAAGATGCTGCGATGAAAGTACTCGTATCACCCAAAGAAGGCTGGGAAGGCCACGTTATGCGCGTCATAGAACTAGGGCCACACGGATATTCTCCAAAACACGAACATGACTGGCCACATATCAATTACATCATTGAAGGCGAAGGTTCCCTATTAATCGGCGAAACGCTTTACCCTCTCACAGCAGGTGGATATGCCTATGTACCAGAAAATACCCTTCATCAGTTTTCTAATACGTCCGATCGTCCATTTAAATTCATCTGTATCGTTCCTGAAAAAGGGCATTATTAATTCGTCACAATAGAACATTTAACAGTTACAACAGAGCGTCCAACAATTACAATCAAATTTGCATTTAACTATAATAAAAAAGGGTCATTCACATTCCGTTAAGAATATGAGTGACCTTTTTGATTGAACCCCAAAATTTCCATTAAAGTTAGGATGCAATTTTCTCAGTTTAACTGACCAATATCACGACGATACATCTTGTTTGAAAAACGAATTTTTTCAGCGCGTTCATACGCCAAAGATCTTGCCATTTCAATCGAATCTGCCAGTGCCGTAACACCTAAAACACGACCACCATTTGTCACGACATCGCCATTTTTAAGCGCTGTTCCACAATGATACATCACGCCACTTTCAAATGGTTGATCCAAACCTTCGATGATACAGCCTTTTTCATAGGATTCTGGATAGCCGCCAGAAGCAAGAATCACACAGACCGCAGATTGCGATGTCCACTCTAAAGTCACTTGATCTAAAGTCTGATTCAATATCGACTCAATCACATCGATTAAGTCATTTTTCATGCGAATGAGAGTCACTTCCGTCTCAGGATCCCCAAACCGCACATTGTATTCTAAAACGCGAATATCCTCTCCTTGCATCATGAGTCCAACAAAAAGGATGCCCTTAAATTCAATTTCATCCTCTTGAATCCCCGTGATAAATGGATTCAAAATATCCGTTTGGATGTGTTCCATACGAGCATGGTCAATAAAACAACTTGGTGAATAGGTTCCCATACCGCCTGTGTTAGGTCCTAAATCTCCGTCAAATGCCTTCTTATAGTCTTGAGCTGGCTGCATAGGTATGATGGTTTTTCCGTCGACAAAACACAGTACAGATGCCTCAACACCTGTTAAATACTCTTCCATCACAACAGAATTGCCTGCGTCGCCAAATATTTTTTCTCCCATCATGTCTTTTAACGTTGCCTCAGCCACGAGTTGACTCTCAGCAATGACGACACCTTTACCAGCTGCCAGTCCATCCGCTTTAATGACCACGGGCATATCAAAGCGATTAAGGGCTTCTATTGCAGTTTCAAGCTCTGTATGAGTTTCATAACGTGCAGTTGGAATCTTATGTTTAATGAGAAATGCCTTAGTGAAATCCTTGCTGCCTTCAAATTGTGCTGCCTTTTGGTTCGGTCCAAAGATGCGTAAATGATGCGCTTCAAAAAGATCCACGATGCCCATGACAAGCGGAACTTCTGGTCCAACGATGGTTAAATCAATCGATTCTTGAATCGCAAACGCAAGGAGCAATTCTAGTTGGTCTACTGCGATGTTCACGCAAGTTGCATATTCTGCAATTCCAGCATTTCCCGGCGCAGCATATAGCTGGGGCTTTTTATCACTCACGCTCAACTTATGCACAATTGCGTGTTCTCTACCGCCACTTCCAATGACTAATATTTTCATGCATTTTCTCCTAAATGATTCGTGCTTTTTAATGATTCGTGCTTTTTAATGATTCGTGCTTTTATGATTAGTGTTTAAAATGTCTCATTCCAGTAAATACCATTGCAACGCCATATTTGTTCGCTTCATCTATCACTTCTTGATCGCGCACCGAACCGCCCGGCTGAATGATGGCAGTGATACCTGCTTCAGCTGCAGCTTTCACACCGTCGGGGAACGGGAAAAAAGCATCTGAAGCAAGTACCGCGCCTTTTGTAGGGAAGTTCGACTGACTAATCGCGTTTTCAGTTGCCCATACGCGGCTAACTTGTCCTTGGCCTAGACCAAGTGTCATGCCTTCTTTCGTAATGACAATTCCATTTGATTTTGCGTGTTTACACACTTTCCAAGCAAAGAGTAACTCTTCAACTTCTTTTTGCGTCGGAATGCGGTCTGTCACTGTGACAAGTTCACCTTCTAAAAGTGCGGTGTCCATTTCTTGAATAAGCAGTCCGCCTAACACTTTTTTCATATCTCTTTGCTGAGGACGAATCGGTTCCATAATGGATGGTAATTTAAGGACGCGTAAATTTTTTTTCGTTTGAAGGCAAACAAGTGCATCTTCATCATAATCCGGTGCAACGATGATCTCTAAAAAGATATCTTTCATTGCTTCTGCAGTTTTTAAATCAATTTTTCGATTCGCTGCGACAATGCCACCAAAGATCGAGACCGGATCACACTTATATGCTTTTTCATACGCATGAAAAATATCAAATCCCGTTCCAACACCGCAAGGACTTGAGTGCTTAGAAGCTACAATTGTCGGTTTATCTGTAAATTCTTTCAAAAGTGCAATCGCACCATTGGCATCATTGATGTTGTTATAAGATAATTCTTTACCATTTAACTGCTCCGCATCTGCAAGTGAACCTGAAATTTCAAAAATTTCTCGGTAAAAAGCTGCGGATTGGTGCGGATTTTCTCCATATCTTAAATCTTGAACTTTTTCATACGTAACGGTCATCTGGTTCGGATACGGATTGCGATTTCCCTTTTTAACCAAGTAATCTGCGATCATCGCATCATATTGTGCCGTATGTTGAAACACTTTCAATGCAAGATCGTATTTTGTATCATATGATACCATTTGATATTGATTGAGTTCATTTAGAACCACTTTATAATCTGACGGATCTACGATAACCACCACATCTTGATGATTTTTAGCGGCAGATCTTAACATCGTTGGTCCGCCGATATCAATGTTTTCAATCGCCTCTTCAAACGACACATCTTTCTTTAACACCGTTTCTTTAAACGGATATAAATTAATGATGACATAATCAATCGTCTGTATATTTAGTTGTTCAATCTGATTCATATGACTCTCATTCGAACGCATTGCAAGGATGCCGCCATGTACAGCTGGATGCAAAGTTTTCACTCTACCATCTAAACACTCGGGAAATCCCGTTATATCGCTGACATTCAACACTGGTACCCCAGCTTCTTTCAGCGCCTTTTCCGTTCCACCTGTAGAAATCAGTTCAACGCCCATATCAAATAATGATTTCGCAAACTCAACGATCCCCGTTTTGTCCGAAACACTGATCAATGCTCTCTTTTTCATATTGCCTCCACTGAGTGACCAATTTTAATTCGACCACATGCAATTTCATTTAACGTTTGCTTCAATAATTGGTGTTCTACGGATAATACTTTTTCACTTAATGTAATCGCCGTGTCCTCTTCATCTACTGGCACTGTCATTTGAGCAATAACCTCGCCAGTATCTACCCCTTCGTCGACAAAATGAACGGTCGCACCACTGATTTTATCGCCAGATGCAATCACAGATTCATGGACTTTTAACCCATAAAATCCCGCACCGCAATGACGCGGAATAAGAGAAGGGTGAATATTCACAATGCGTCTTTTATATCGTTCAATGATGCACTTAGGTAATATCGCTAAGTATCCTGCAAGTACAACAAGATCTACGCGCTCATTGATCAGTAAATCCAGTAACGCAGTTGCACGCTTATCTTCATCTGGATGAGATCCTTTTCCAATATAATAAGCGGGAATATGGGCATTTTCAGCACGTTTTAATCCATGCGCTTTACGTCGATTGGATACAACACACGCAATCTCCAAGTCCAGTTTGCCACCGGACACAGCATCGATAATCGATTGAAGGTTTGTACCACTTCCCGATACCAAAACGGCTATTCTCAAGCGTTGCATAATACAATTCCTTTTTCGCCAGCGATGATTTTCCCCATCACAGTTGCCGTTTCTCCATGTGATCTAAGAATTTCAAGCGTCCGATCTACATCACTTGGAGAAACCACACAGATATAGCCGATTCCCATGTTAAAGGTTCCAAACATCTCATCTTGAGCGATTTGACCTTTTTCTTGCATAAAGTTAAAAATAGCAGGTACTTCCCACGTTCCCAAATGGATTTGTGCACAGTGATCATCCGGAAGAATTCTCGGGATGTTCTCATAAAAACCGCCACCGGTCATATGAACCATCCCTTTCACTGCAACTTCTTCAAGTAATGATAAAATGGATTTCACATAAATGCGCGTTGGCGTTAAAAGAACGTCGCCCAATTGCCCACCTAATTCAGGAATATGACTGTGAATATCGAGTTGAAGGGATTCAAATAACAATTTTCGAACCAAAGAATATCCATTTGAATGAATGCCACTTGATGCAAGACCAATGAGAACATCCCCTTCTTTGATGGTACTTCCCGTGATGATTTTCGGTTCATCCACCACGCCTACGGCAAATCCTGCCATATCATATTCGCCGTTTTCATAAAAACCTGGCATTTCAGCAGTTTCTCCACCTAAAAGTGGCATCGCCGAAAGCTTGCAACCATCTGTAATCCCCTTAACAAGCAGCGCTGCATTTTCCGCTTTCAACTTGCCCGTTGCTAAGTAATCTAAGAAAAATAACGGTTTTGCGCCTTGACATAAGATATCATTTACGCACATTGCCACAAGATCTTGGCCGACCGTATCGTGTTTGTCCATCATAAATGCAATTTTAAGTTTTGTTCCTACACCGTCAGTCCCTGCAACGAGAACAGGACTTTCAAACTGACCGCTTAAACGTAACAAACCGCCAAAACTACCCAAATCACCAATAACATCTGAATTAAACGTTTCTTTTACGTGTTTTTTCATGAGTTCTACAGCGCGGGCACCTTCTTTAACGTCCACTCCTGCTTCTGCGTAAGTTAATTTATTCTCTGTCATGCGATTCTCCCATCCTCACTCAAATCTAAATTTATCTGCACCATTTGGTACATCCATCGGATAATTTCCGTCAAAACACGCTTTACATAAGCCTGAAGAACCAAAGCCAATTGCAGCATCAAGACCTTCAACACTGATATATGCAATGCTATCTGCACCAATCCATTCCGTCAACGCTTCGAGCGTATGCGTCGCTCCAACCAACTTATCTCGATCTGGAGTGTCTATGCCAAAATAGCAAGGATGCTTAACAGGTGGCGAACTCACGCGAATATGCACTTCTTTTGCACCAGCTGCTTTGAGCATGCTGACAATTCGTTTGCTCGTCGTTCCCCTAACGATGGAATCGTCAATAAGAATCAACCGTTTACCATCGACAATTTTTTTCATGACATTGAGTTTTAAGCGTACAGCCAGCTCTCTAGATTTTTGATCTGGCTGGATAAACGTACGACCCATATATTTATTTTTAATCATTCCAATACTATACGGAATACCCGATGCTTCCGCGTAGCCAATAGCTGCCGCAACCCCAGAATCGGGAACAGCAATGACCATATCCGCATCTACAGGACTTTCTTTTGCTAAAATTTTACCCGCTTGTTTTCTCGCATCAAAGACGTGTTTACCATCGATGATGCTATCTGGCCTTGCAAAATACACATACTCAAACGCACAGATTGCTTTTTGAGCACCTTGATGATAGCGAATGGATTCGATTCCATTTTGATCGATGACCACGATTTCACCTGGTTCTATATCCCTGATAAATTCTGCACCCACCACATCATGCGCACAGGTTTCTGATGCCAACACATATCCGCCATTGATTTTCGCAAGCGATAGCGGTCGTAAACCATGCGGATCTCTTACGCCAACGAGCATATGATCAATCATAATGGTTAATGCAAATGATCCTTTGATTTCCTTTACCGATTCTACTACAGCTTCTTTCATTCCCAAATGATAGTTTTTTGCAATGAGATTGGCAATCACTTCTGAGTCAATGGAAGTTTGAAAGATCGATCCTTCATCTTCAAGTCGTGCTCGAATCTCACCTGCATTGACGAGATTGCCATTGTGAGCAAGCGCGATGCTGCCACCTTTATATTTAACTACAAGTGGTTGAGCATTGGAAACATAGGATTCTCCTGTAGTTGAGTAACGTACGTGTCCAATGCCGATGTCTGCTGGCAAGCGCTCTAGTATGTCATTATTGAACACCTCTTGAACGAGGCCCATTTCTTTATAATATTGCATTTTATCGCCTTTTAACACAGCGATTCCTGCACTTTCTTGCCCTCTATGTTGTAGTGCGATCAATCCAAAACACAACATTTGTGAGATTGCTTCTTCACCAGGTGCATATATACCGATGACACCACATTCTTCATTTAATTTATCTTGTTCGAGAAAATCTTCCATGTACGCCTCCGGCGATTAGCCTTGAATTCTTTTTAAGACCTCTTGATACGTTTCTTCAACGTCTCCTAAATCTCTTCTAAATCGATCTTTATCCATCTTTTTGTTGGTTGCAGCATCCCACAATCTACATGTATCTGGAGAAATCTCATCTGCAAGAATCACTTCTCCTTTAAATAGACCGAATTCCAATTTGAAATCGATGAGTTTTAGTCCGTGAGCACTAAAAAACGCCATGAGCAGTTCATTGATTTTAAGCGACATTTCTTTGATACGCGCCACTTGTTCAGGTGTTGCAAATTCCATTGCGTAGATGTGGTAATCATTGATCATCGGATCGCCCAGTGCATCGTCTTTATAACAAAATTCTAACACGGTTTCTTTCATTGGAACACCTTCTTCAAGTCCCAAACGCTTTGCAAGCGAACCCGCTGCAACGTTTCTCACGATGACTTCAAGTGGTAAAATTTTAACTGCTTTGACATATTGTTCTCTGTCGTTAATGAGTTTTTCGAAATGTGTTGGAATCCCTTTTTCTTCTAACATCTGAAATAATAATGCACTCATTTTATTGTTCACTACGCCTTTATCGAGAATGGTGCCCTTTTTCTCGCCATTGAAAGCTGTTGCATCATCTTTATATTCCACCCAGTAATGAAATTCATCATCTGTTTTAAATACTTTTTTAGCTTTTCCTTCATATAATTGTTCGCCTTTTATCATGATACGCCTCCGGACTTTTAATTGTAAGTTGTTTAAGTTCGTTTTACACGCATTATTCGCGCATTTTCCATGCATTTTTTCTCGGATTTTACACACATAAGATTGTATTGATTTAGTTTTTCCAACAACTCATTGAATTTCCGTTGAGAGCAGTTGAGGATGTTCACTTTACTATTTAATTATTTAATTGTGTAATTGTGTAATCAATTAATCGTTTATTGTTAATATTTCGACTGAATTTGCTCATCTTTTAAGATAACAGCTTGTGCCATCTCAGATTTGTAAGCACGCATTTTTTCTCTTAATTCTGGATATTTAGTAGAAAGGATTTGTACCGCCAACAGTCCTGCATTCTCCGCGCCATCAACAGCAACGGTTGCAACTGGAATTCCACTTGGCATCTGTACGATGGATAAAAGGGAATCTAATCCATCCATTGTCGACGACTTAATCGGGATACCAATGACTGGTAAAACTGTAACACCTGCGATAACGCCTGGTAAATGTGCAGCCTTTCCAGCGGCTCCGATAATCACCTCGATGCCATTAGATTCTGCATTCATAGCATACTCAACTGCCAAATGTGGTGTTCTGTGAGCTGATAACACTCTTGCCTCTACGGCGATGTCAAATTTTTTTAACACGTTAATACAACGTTCCACAACTGGAAAATCCGAATCACTTCCCATTAAGATTGCTACTTTCATCACGCCTCCAAATCCGAATAATTTTTGTTTTTGTTAATAGTTCATTCGTCTATTTTTATGATATAAAAGATTCCATTTGACGTCAAGTTAAAACCGAATGATTTTACAATAAATAAATTTAATATTCGATTATGTTGAACATACACTCACTTTCACTTGGTCCTCGTGCGCTGCGCTGCTGCGGAATCGTTCAAGTGAGCGTATGTTCAACTAAGATGAGGGGAGATGGTGGAGAATGCGTGTATATGTTCAGCAAAGATGGGGGAGATGGTGGTGGATGCGGGCATATATTCAGCAAAGATGGGGGAATAGGTGGAAAATGCGGGTATATGCACTCCAAAGATGGGGGAATAGGTAAAAATTGCGGATATTTGCACAGGAAAGATATGGGAAATAAAAAAGTGCTTGGTGGGTTTCCAAGCACTTTGTTTTTAAGATATGGCTGAGCGGATGAATTCGTCAAAAAGGGGCTTAATTGTTGAGCGTATGCGCGATTTGTTGACGATAATATCTGGAAATATCTGATGAGGAACTTCTTTTAGACAGGCATCGTTTTCAAGACCAAATGTTACACCCTCATCTTCACCAATTGAAATCACCTGAAACCCAAGTGATTTTAAAGTTCTTGCGACTGGTCGAACGATGCTATCTTGATAATAACGCAGAGTTTCTGGCGTCTCTGTCATTCCTCCGTGTCCAACAATACCGATTTTGATTGTTTGAAACTTCAATTGAGAATGCGTTTGTGTTAACCACGCTCCATACGCGATTTCGTTGAGTTTTTCAAACAATATGATCAATTTAGATGGAAGGGGAGAATAATGTGGAACTACCATAAAAATTGCATCTGATGCGAGGATATCGCGGTATAAAAGATTAAAATCCGAGTCAAAGGGACAAATATGATTTTCAGAGCATGCACCGCACAATTGACAAGGCGTTAGCGAATAATCTTGTAAAGATCGTAATTCAAACTCCAGTTGAGAAGCGTTTGGATATTCGATTAAGATCTCTTCAGCCAAATTACATACAATAGAAGATACACTTTCATGTTGTTTTTTTCTAGAATTAGATGCAGATAGACATAGTACTTTCATAAATCACCTCATGCAAGATATTGTGATAGTTAAATAATATGACCCATTTCCAAATCCCCACATACCTTCACTTAGTCCTCGTTCGCTTCGCTTCTGCGGAATCGTTCAAGTATGTGGGTAATCAGAAATTGGTGTATTAAATTAAATGAGACGTATAGTTTGACATTGATTCTGTACAACCACATGCAACCTCTAGTTAGCGCGCCATCATACATGTACCTATACACGCTTGAACGATTCCGCAGAAGCGCAGCGCACGAGGACCAAGTGAAAGCGTGTATAGGTACAAGTATGATGGAATTCCAAACAGTACACGATTGCAGTTGAAATTAATTCGCTGACTTTTTCTTTTTTGGTTTCGGTAAAGGTGTGATTGGAACCAATATCTCTATCGCCTGTCGAGATAACGCGACATCTTCTATATCCAATATATAATGTTCCTTTGCTCCTTGGTACGGAAAACCACAGTCTGAATCCGCCATAAGCGTTTGTAGCGCTTCATGTTTTTTGATGTAAACCGTGTTGTCACATACCAACAAAATAGGTTTGTCATCCACATAAATCATATACTCTCCAAACATTTTTCGAAATCGAACATAACCCACACCTTGAATTTGCTCACAAACAAATTCAGCATAATCTAAAGTCGTACCCATGAGTTCCTCCATATTTTACGTCTTTGGTGACGATTGTTTTTCAGTTAGAAATTTCCAGTATTTTTTTGGCATCATCTGACTCTGCAATTTCGGGTTCTTTCGTTCTTCTATTGCGATGTGATCATAATATGCCTTCCACATCAACTGATACCGTTCTTCACAACTGGATAAATATAGGTCTTCAACAGGATCTAATTCGCTGAAATGAACGGTTTCTTTGTTATAAAACGCCGCTTTCTTTCGCTTAGTATCATGAATTACCCATAACTGATCCCCTAAGCGTTCTTTAAAATGCGGCACCATGAGTCCCAGCAAATCATAAGTAGGTTCAAACTCTGCATAAAAAATACCGCGTTCGAGTTCTACAAAACGAATAAATCCAACCATTCTGTGCGACTCTCTTGCCACTTGATTAAAACATTTATAGATCTCGAGTATATAAGGATCCGAATAATTTTCCATCGCCTGACTGCCTAATTTATATGCATGCTTTAAACACCTAAAAAGCTTTGTTCCAAATTGAGGATCCTCCGATAAGTACGCGTAACCAATACGCCGAAATGCCTCTTCTCCAAATGTTTCAATGATGGACTTAACAACTCGCCCAGCTTGTTCTTCATCCACTTTGAGTTCAGTCACTTGATCGAGAAGTCCATATTGATATGATTTTTGACTAACAAGCTCACCTTCTTCACACTTAATTTTAGCATGAAACATTTCATAAATTCCAGACAAAACCCCTTCAAAAGTACCATCATATAGATAAATCACGTCGATCCCCTCCAAACTGTCCAGGATAGAGCTCAAACAGAGAAAGCTGGTTGCTGATGTGTTTTGGCTGATCTAAAAGCAATAACTTCAACCGCTCTGGTTGCATGTCCATGGAACCGAAATACTTACCAGAACAGGTTATAAAATACTTCGCACGCTTCATCACGACGCCAATCTTTATAAGCGAATCAAAAGTAAGCGGCGCAAATCGACGCGAAGCCATAATTCTTCGAGCTGTGATGTTTCCGATTCCAGGAATCCTGAGAAGCTCCATAAAACTTACTTTATTGATCTCCATTGGAAATAAATGCATATTTCTAAGTGCCCACTGAGCCTTTGGATCAACGTCCATGTCAAAATTTGGTGCAGCTTCATTGAGAATTTCATTAGCCGTAAAGCCATAAAAACGCAATAACCAATCCGCTTGGTAGATGCGATGTTCTCTCAACATAAGTTGCGGACGAGAGTATGACTGAGTTACCAATTCCGTATTTCCCACAGGAACGTATGCAGAATAATAAACCCGCTTTAATTTAATGCGGTTATAAAGCGCTTCCGTTACTTTGATGATTTTATAATCAGGTTCATCCGTTGCGCCCACAATTAACTGGGTACTTTGTCCTGCAGGAACAAAAGTCGGAGTGTTTTTAATTTTTTTCCCCGTTACCTGATATTCAGTCATTTTTTCGCGAATAAACTGCATCGGCTCAATCATCTCTGTGCGTTTTTTTTGAGGTGCAAGCAAACGGAGTCCTTGTGTTGTGGGTAATTCAATGTTAATGCTCATTCTATCCACATATTGTCCAGCGAGTTCAATCAATCGCTGATCCGCTCCAGGAATGCCTTTGAGATGAATATATCCATTGAACCGTTCAATTTCCCTAAGTCGTTTGACAACTGCCAATAGCAGCTCCATGGTGTGATTGGGATTTTTCACAACACCAGAGCTCAAAAACAGACCTTCTATGTAATTTCGTCGGTAAAAATTCATCGTGATGTCAACCACTTCATCTGGAGTAAATTCAGCGCGTTTCATTTCACTATTAGACGAGCGATTAATACAATAAGCACAATCATAGATGCATTTGTTCGTAAACAGTATTTTGAGCAGGGAGATACAACGTCCATCTTCTGAAAAACTATGACAAATTCCAGGTAAAGCTGTATTGCCAAGCATACCTTTGCTCGCTTTTCTTTCGCTACCGCTTGACGAACATGAAACATCGTATTTTGCAGCATCCGCTAGAATTGTCAGTTTATCTAAAGCATCCATTACACACCTCTCAAAATTCATTCACAAACAGTGCAGCAAATCATCCTTTTCATTACCATTACACAATTGAAATTCTCTCGATCAAAAACGCTCACCTGAGTTCACTAAACAGAGTTACGCAGGTAAATCAATCAGATTGATGTTGTTTTGGTAGAATTGAATAGATTAAGTTACTTTGGCCAAATGACGCATGTCAAGTTACGTCAATCGAGGTACAGAGCAAATCCTTGCGCACAGAACATATGTTCTTTTTATCATTATATGCTTTTTTTAACCAACTGTAAATAGAATAAATTTTCGCTAAAACTTAATGGTTTCACATGAGGTAATATGTTAAAATGACTTATGAAATGACTGCATAATTAGCTCGTTTACGATTGCATTGATATGATTGCGATTGAATTGGTTCTTATCGCTCTTTTTGGTTCCTATTGCTCTTTATTAAAGAAAGAAGGTATATATATGAAATTCATTGTTGCAGACGACTCTATTTTTGTTAGAAACATCCTGACAAAGACCCTTGAGACTTATTTTCCTGAGGCTGAGATTACACTTTGTAAAAACGGCATAGAAGCGCTTAATGCTTATCAAAACTCGACGCCTGATTGGTTAATTACCGACCTTTTGATGCCTGATATGTCTGGACAAGAATTATTGGTACAACTTCAAACTCTTGAGCTAAAAAGCAATCACATTGTCATTTCAGCAGACGTACAAAAAGGAACACGTGATGAGGTAGAAGCCCTAGGGATTAAAGCCTTCATTAACAAACCTTTAACTGGAGATAAATTAACTCAACTCGTTACGCTTATTCGAGGTGAATCTTATGATGAATGAATTGCAAAAAGATTTGTTAAAAGAATACGTCAACGTCTTTATCGGGCAAGCAGCAAGCATGCTTTCTGAAATGGCCAATCAACATGTCATTTTGACGGTTCCTGAAGTGGACATCATCAACATGTCTGAAAATAATGAAACTACAAGTCGCAAGCTTTTTAATCACGGGCACATCGTTTCATCTTCCATGAAATTTGGTCACGAATTTTCTGGTCGTGCCTTGCTGATCTTTCCTGCGAAAAAGGCAAAAATGTTGGTGGATGCCTGTATGGGAACTGAAGAAAGCGAATACGCAAATGAAGAAATCCAACTTATTGATACTGATTTTGACGTACTAAAAGAAATCAGCAATGTCATCCTCAACTCTGTTATCGGCGAATTTAGCAACTTACTTGGAACAACCGTCGAATTTACCGTGCCAGATGTCGAACTGGTCTTCGTATCAGAAGACGAGCAACTTTCCTATCTCAAATCAAATGTCTATATGTTGATGCTCTATACGAGCTTTACACTTGCAGAGGCAAAAGTTGAAGGTGTGGTCATCGTTGCTTTAGGTCTTAACTCGCTCAATAAACTCATGTCAAAAATTAACGAAGTACTTGGAGAGATGTCATGAATCGGATGTTTTACGAAATACTCAACAAACTCACCCTAGGAATCGTTTTGCTCGATCAAGAGAAAAAAATCGTTTTTTGGAACCACTGGATGGAAAAAAAGACTACACTGAAACACGATACCGTCTTCAGTTTAACCATCGATCAGGTTGCACCAAAATTCCTTAGACCTAAATATCATAGAATCATCGACTCAGTTCTAGAGTCCGGACAATCTCGATTTTTATCTGGCGCTGTTCACGGTGCGTTCTTCTCAGAATACGAACACGATTCAAATTGCTCACTGCAACAAAACATTCAGATTGAGCGCATTGAAAACAACTTCATTTTAATTCAAGTTGAAGACTTAACAGGGCATTATATGAAGGTTCAGCAGATGAAAAACTTCATTCAACACCTTGAAAAAGAAAATGACGAAATTCGTCAAACAGAAGAAGAATCTCGTCAAATGGCGATGCACGACGTCTTGACAGGGTTACCAAATCGCCTGTATCTGATGAATCAACTTCAAAGCAGCATCGAAGAACATAAATTAAAGCACAGCGAATCGATCATCGCCGTATTTTTCGTCGATATGGATAATTTAAAAGAGTACAACGATACGCATGGACATCGAATTGGTGACGCCATTTTACGCGAAGTTTCAAATCGGTTAAAAAATTCAGTCAGAAGCACAGATACCGTAGCGCGTCTTTCAGGAGATGAGTTTATTATTATTACAGAAAGCTTGCTCGATCAATGTGATATAGATAAGGTTGCTAAGAACATCATGGCTCAGTTTTCTGATCCATACGAGATTGAAGGGCTCGTATTTCATCTGTCCGTCTCAATGGGCATTAGTATCTACCCTCAGAACGGCGATAACGCTGAAATCCTTTTAGATCGTGCAGACAAAGCGCTCTACACCATCAAAAATTCAGGCAAAGCGGGATATGCATTTTATGAGGAGTCCTAGTGGACTTTGCTTTTGGATGGTCATACAACTCTCGCTCATATAATATGTACACAAAAAAGTCAAAGACCAGCTCAGTTCTCGGGATGTTTTCTTTTACAAGAAAAACAATTGAACAGGGCTGGTCTTTATTATTAGTAATTTTCAGTTTAACTTTACAACTTAATGATTATCTGTAAAAATAATCGCCTTCAATCAACTTATAAAACGAATTTGCCTTATTTGGAAACGGAACGCAATTAAAAAACAGACAATCTTCTGCAACTACAACACCTAAAAGTGCTCTTTTAGCTGCAATAACGCAGGACTCTGACGGTTCCATCGTAGAAAATCCCGATTTATAAGCTGGTGGGAACTGTCCACGTTGGAAAATAACGTCATAAATTGTGTTCGGGAAAGATGGACTCGCAACGCGATTTAAAACGACGTTTGCCACTGCGATTTTCTTATCAAGTGATCCGCTGCGCGTCTCAGCTTGTATAATTCTCGCTAGCCATAGAACATCTTCTTCCGTAAAATTAACTTTTCTCACTTCAGACGCTTGAACTTTAAAACTTTCGTGCTTCAATCTGGCATAGATCAAATCTTCATCCAAATCGTATTGAATGCCTAACTTTTCAGTTAAGACAGCCAAAGGCACATACACTCTACCTTCATCTAATATTGCATTATATTGCATTTTTTCTTCTTTGTTATTGACCAAAACTACGTTTGAATCCACTTGGAAGTTCACATAATCTTCGCCAATTTTGAGTACGACAATTTTTGCATTTTCTAACCAATCGACTTCAACACCCATTCGTTCAGCAAACTCTGCTGCCAATCCATAAACAATTCCCGATTCCTGGATGACGAGGTCATCATGGTTAATAACTTTGTCATTTACTGAGACTACAACATCACTCGCAAAACTCATACCCGTTATGAGCAGCACCGTGAATAGCATCAGAAATAAAACTTTGATTTTCATAAATCCTCCTTAATTTTTTGGTAAGAAATTTGCGAACAAGTGTGAAAATAAAATAAAAAAGACCTGCAAATTTTCTTATCAGCTTTTGTGACTTTTTATGAAAATTACTATGTGGATGATTTTAGCACATTTTTTCAAAAAGGAAAAGACATATTTTTTAAATATGCCTTTAGCCATTGCAAATACTATATTTTTTAATTGCCATTTATTAACCATTTATTCGTTAGTTCTATTTGAAGTATTTTACACCAGAATCAAAGATGTCAAAACTTTTATTACCATAGATGTTTTTATATAAATTATCTCCAAACCTCTCTACGTGACCCATCTTTCCAAAAACTCTTCCATCTGGCGAAAAAATACCTTCTATCGCATGACTTGAGCCGTTGATGTTATACTTTCCATCCATGGTCGCATTGCCCTGATGATCGACATACTGAGTTGCAATCTGACCATTTTTTGCTAACACTTCCATCCACTTTTCATCTGCATAGAATCGGCCTTCGCCATGGGAAAATGCCGTTTGATACACATCACCTACAGTTGCTTGTGCCATCCAAGGTGAGCAAATTGACGACACGCGGACATTTGCCATACGCGCAACGTGGCGACCTATGGTATTAAACGTCAACGTTGGAGAAGTTTCGTCCAAATCTCGAATTTCTCCATATGGCAGTAAGCCAAGCTTAATCAATGCTTGGAATCCATTGCAAATGCCCAACATGAGTCCGTCTTTTTCCTTCAAATGTCGCATGATCGCTTCTGATAAATGTGGATTCTTGAACACAGCAGCAATAAATTTACCTGAACCTTCCGGTTCATCTCCTGCACTAAACCCACCTGGTAATGCAACGATTTGAGCGGATTCAATGGCTTTTTTATACGCTTCTATTGAATCTCGAACATCATGTGGTCTTAAGTTTTTAAACACGATGGTCTCAACATGAGCCCCCGCTTTTTCAAACGCTCTTTTTGTATCATACTCACAGTTTGTTCCAGGAAAAACCGGAACAAAAACTCTTGGTTTTGCAAATCGTTCAGATGCAATCAGGATGGATTTTTTATCATATGCATACGATTTCACTACATTGAGAGGTTCATTTTGGCAACAGTTTTCTTGGCGAGTGTGCTCATTAGGCTCTTGATGTACCTGAGGAAAGACATCTAACAAGGTTTTTTCCCATGCGTTTAGCGCTTCCTCTCCAAAGATCATCTGATCATTGGCCACAAAATGAAATACGGGATGCGTTACACCAATTCGATGAAGAACTGCTGATTTTTCAAGTACATTTATACGAGATATGATCTGCGATTCAAATGCATCCATTTTTAATCGATCCACTTCAAGAATCAATCCACCATAACTTTCTTCGAAGTAATCCGAAGCATGTTTGAGGTGAACATTGAATCCAATTTGATTACCAAATGCCATTTTAGATAATCCCGATGCAATTCCGCCGTTCCCTACCGCATAAGCTGATAGGATCATGTGTTCGTTCATTGCTTCAAAAATGCCGTCATAAGCGACTTTTAACGTTTCTATATTCACCATTTCTGCGTCATCACGAATTGGTTTAAAGTAATAAAGTACCGAATCCGTTTTCTTGAACTCAGGCGAAATAATCTGTTCTGTTTTTCCATGTGTCACTGCAAAAGAAATGAGTGTTGGAGGCACTTCTAAGTCTTTGAAAGTACCTGACATTGAGTCTTTTCCACCTATTGCAGCGGTTCCAAATGCATGTAGTGCATAGTTTGCTCCCAATAAGGCCGCGAGTGGTTTTCCCCATTTTTGAGGATTTGTTCCCAGTTTTTCAAAGTACTCTTGAAATGAAAGCCTTGCCTTTTTATAATCACCACCCACTGCAACGAGTTTTGCCATGGATTCAACCACTGCATAAAGTCCACCATGAAACGGAGACCACTTTCCAATCTCAGGTTGATAGCCATAACTCATCAAAGAAACCGTCTCAGTTTGTCCATTTTCAACGGGAATTTTAGCCACCATCGTCTGGATAGGGGTGTTTTGCATTTTACCACCAAAAGGCATGAGAACTGTCCCAGAACCAATGGTGTTATCAAATCGCTCGACCAATCCCTTTTGAGAGCATACATTGAGCGATTCCAGTGTATGAAACCATTTGTCACGAATTTTAACATCTGATAACTGTAAGTCGTTTTGCGTCTTTTTGAAGTTGCTTATTTCATGAGGCGATGCAATCTCGACAGTTGCTTTCGAGCGTACGCCATTGGTATCCAGAAAGGCTCTCGACAAGTTTAAAATGGCTTGACCATTCCACTTCATAATCAATCGGCCATGATCTTTCACTATCGCTACCGCTGTTGCCTCTAAATTTTCCATATGACACAGTTCAATCAATGCGTCGACATCTTCTGGAGCTACCACAATTGCCATGCGCTCTTGTGATTCAGAAATCGCTAACTCTGTACCATCTAGTCCTTCATACTTTTTAGGAATTAAATCTAAATCAATTTCTAAACTATCCGCTAATTCTCCAATGGCAACAGAAACGCCACCAGCGCCGAAGTCATTACATTTTTTAATCCGTCTCGACACCTCGGGATTTCTGAATAATCGTTGAATTTTTCGCTCTTCTGGGGGATTTCCCTTTTGAACTTCCGCACCGCACTCTAACAGACTTTCTTCGTCATGTGCTTTTGAGGACCCAGTCGCGCCGCCTACGCCATCTCGACCTGTACGACCGCCAATCAACAAGATGACATCGCCCGTTTCCGGTTGCTTTCTCACAACGTGATTCAGCGGAGCTGCACCGATAACGGCACCGACTTCCATGCGTTTTGCCATAAAACCTTCATCGTATACTTCCGAAACGAGACCCGTTGCTAACCCGATTTGATTGCCATATGCGCTAAATCCTGCTGCTGCCTTCTGAGTGATCATGCGTTGCGGTAATTTTCCTTCAATGGTTTGTTCCATTGGAACCGTTGGATTGGCAGAACCTGTTACGCGCATACTTTGATAGACATAACTTCTCCCCGATAGAGGATCTCGAATCGCTCCCCCTAAACAAGTGGCTGCTCCGCCAAATGGCTCTATTTCTGTTGGATGATTGTGCGTTTCATTTTTAAACATCAATAACCACGGTTCTTCAACGCCATCCACATCCACGGGTATTTTGATGCTACATGCATTGATTTCATCGGATACATCTAAATCTTCAAGCGCACCTTGTCTGCGAAGATATTTCGTCTGAATCGTCGCTAAATCCATCAAAGTCACTGGTCGATCTGCTTTGGGATATAAAGTCGATCGCATATGCTGATACTGTTCAAATGCTTGATGAATTGGCGCAGAGTATGGACCATTTGGCAACTGAATGCCTATAAGCTCCGTCATAAACGTGGTATGTCGACAATGATCCGACCAATACGTATCGATCACCTTGAGTTCTGTTACAGTTGGATCTCGTTGCTCTTCTTCTTTAAAATAACGCTGTACGTGCTCTAAATCTTCAAAAGACATGGCAAATCCCATCTTTTGTCTGTATGCCGCAAGAGCATCTGTCGTCATGGAAATAAATCCAGTGATCGTTTCAATGGTCATTTCATCCATTGCAGATCGGATCAGCGTTTGTGGTTTTTCAAGGGATACTTCATGTGCTTCTACCGGGTTAATCATGAAGCGTTTAATGCGTTCTAAAGCCTCCGGCAATATACCTTCAGGTGTGGTTTGGATGACAATGATTTTCGACGAATGAATTTCTGGTCGATTTTTTAAAGTGACAATCTCGATGCACTGTTTTGCAGAGTCCGCCCTTTGATCAAATTGTCCTGGCAAAAGTGAGATTCGAAATGCACGTTCATTGGGATTCAGTGTTAAGATTTCTTCTCGAACGATATCGACATTAGGTTCTGAAAGGACGGATTTTTTAATCACCTCTAAATCTTCCGTTTGTACATTCTCTAGGTCATAGCAATTTATTAGACGCACTTTCTCAATACCTGAGATGTGCAGTGATTTGACAAACTCCTCCATAAGGCCAATTGCCTCAACGTTAAAACCTTCTTTTTTCTCAACCAGTATTCTCGTAACCACTTCAACCTCCAAAATTCTTATTCATACATAGAGTGTATCATATTCAAATAGATAAATAAAATTAATGATACTAATCTTATGTATAAGTTTAGCTAATCAAACTCCAATAAACATTTATTGAATATCTACTGAACATTTATTGAACATCTCATTTAAATGTATTTGAAGAACTGTTCGGATAAAAAAACATAATTCTGCATAATTATGACTTGTTTTTTTAATCATCTTGTTATAATCTTATAGGAATAGCTTTTAGCTTTTATCATAAGTGACTCGCTTTTTTGTTTAGTTGCTTATAACCGCGGTATAATAGCATTAGTACGACTAATTCAAACTTAAGCACGACTTATTCAGACTTAACTTAGATGAACCAAATGGTCAAGTTTAAATTATAGGGGGACGTCCATGCTACCGGCTCATAACTCAATCATCAATTTTGAACTGTACAAGATTTTTTATCATGCAGCTCACTCACTAAATTTTTCAAAGACTGCCGAAACACTTCACGTAACGCAATCCGCCATTAGTCAGGCCATCAAGTCACTCGAGACACAGCTCGATGTGGCCTTGTTTTACAGGCAAGGGCGAACCATTACTTTAACCTACGAAGGGGAAGTCCTTTTTCAACACGTTGAAAAGGCATTCAATTTTATCCTATCAGCTGAGCATTCCCTTCAAAATATCAAATCTTTAGAAGAAGGAACGATTTTCATCGGTGCAAGTGATACCATTACGCGGTATTTACTGATGGATGTAATCAAGACATTTCACGCAGACTTTCCAAAAGTAAAAATTGCCATCAACAACCGACCTTCACCTCGATCTGCAGATAAACTCAGAAAAGGCGAGCTCGATTTGGCAGTCATCAACATCCTTCCCAACAGTCAGTACGAAGGATTGCATATGGAAACCCTGTTGTCTCTTGAGCACGTGTTCGTTCATACTGAACCACCCAAAAAGAAGAAATCTCATTTGAGTGATATGGCAAATTTTCCCCTTATTTGTTTGGAACAACAGTCCACCACTCGAAAAATCATGGAGCAGTTTTACGAAATGCACCAAGTAGCACTCGTTCCGAATTTTGAGTTCGGCTCTTATGATGTCATATTAGAAGCCATACAGGCCCAAATGGGCGTCGGATTTGTTCCAAAAGCAATCGTAGAAAAACAACTAGATCAATCTATTTTATACGAACAGCCACTTTACGAAAAAATCCCTTCTATAGAAGTGGCCCTTTTACTCAATCAAGAAAAACCATTATCCCTTGCAGCCTCAAAATTTATCGACATCTTGAGGGCGCATTTTGGGGTTCAAAATTAGGAGGTCAAGCATGTCTCAAAACCCTTTACACGCGTCTGAATCCTTTCATGAAATCGTCAGAGAAAAAGGATATTTCTACTTAAATGACGGCGATTTAGATGTTCATTTATTTCACGAAGGCACCAATTATCATAGCTATCATTTTTTTGGTGCACATAAAATGACCTGTTATGACATAGAGGCTGTTCGCTTTATCGTCTGGGCACCCAACGCGAAAGAAGTCCATCTCGTCGGTGATTTCAATCAATGGAACGACACCAGCATGCCTCTAAAGCGCATCAAGGACAGTGGTGTGTGGCAAATTTGCGTCGCAAATGTCCAAGTATTCGATTGTTATAAGTATCGCATCACAACCATCAAGGACACCGTTCTCTACAAAGCCGATCCTTTTGCTTTCCACGCAGAAGAAAGGCCACATACCGCTTCAAAGTTCTACGAACTCGAACACTATCATTGGCACGATGAACAATGGCTCGACCATCGAAAGAAGAACGATCACCATCATCAGCCGATGAGTATCTATGAGGTCAATTTGCTTTCGTGGCGTAAAAAAGAAGATGGTTCACAGTACTCGTATCAAGATCTCGCTGATGAACTTATCGCTTACGTCAAAGAGATGAACTTTACTCATATCGAGCTCATGCCGATCATGGAACATCCATTTGACGGATCTTGGGGATATCAAGTGACAGGTTACTTCGCTCCAACGAGCCGTTATGGAACGCCTAAGGATTTTATGTATTTCATCGATCAATGTCACCAAAATGGCATCGGTGTGATTCTAGATTGGGTGCCTTGCCACTACTGCAAGGATGCACATGGGCTATATCACTTTGATGGCGGACCTGTATTTGAATCCATCGATTACGATCGCGCGAACAACGACCAATGGGGCACGATTAACTTTGATTACGGGAAGCCCGAGGTGCAATCCTTTTTGATCTCGAACCTCCTATACTGGATGAATCTGTATCATATCGATGGCATCCGAATCGATGCAGTTGCTTATATGCTCTATCTGAACTTCGCTGGAAAACCGCTTAAAAATAAGTATGGCGGATTTGAGAATATCGAAGCGATTGATTTTATCCGTAAGATGAACACTGTGGTATTCAATGAGTATCCAGATGTGCTGATGATTGCCGAAGAAAGTACTGCATGGAGCAAAGTCTCCGGAAAAGTTTCTGACGGTGGCCTCGGTTTTAACTTTAAGTGGAATATGGGATGGATGAACGATATCCTCGAGTATATGAAACTCGACCCCGTTTATAGAAAAGGTTTTCACAATGCACTGACATTTACCATGACTTATGCCTTTTCAGAATTTTTTGTCTTACCATTGAGTCACGATGAAGTGGTACATGGTAAACACTCCCTTTTAGATAAAATGCCTGGATATTATATCGACAAATTTTCAAATTTAAGATTGTTATTTGCATATATGTATGCACATCCGGGTAAAAAGCTATTATTCATGGGCGGTGAATTCGCTCAATTTATTGAGTGGAACGAATGGAAAGCACTCGATTGGCACTTACTCGAATACGATACCCATCGCGGGATGCAGCAATTTGTCAAAGCACTCAATGCCATTTACCAAACAGAACCTTGTCTTTACGAACTGGATACCACATATGACGGTTACCAGTGGATTGAAGTAGATAACGCTGCCGAGAGTACGATTTCTTTTGAAAGACTCGATAAAAAGGGCAACAAACTCATCGCCATCTTCAATTTCACTCCCGTATCACGAAACGCCCATCCGATAGGCGTCAGCAAACCGGGAAAATACGAAATACTCATCAACACCTGCGACTCTCAATACGGCGGTAATGTTGAATCGCCCGAGACAATTGTTAAAGCTACAAAAGAATCTGCTTTTGGTCATCCGTATTCCATACGCGTTCAATTGCCAGCATTAGGCGGATTATATATTAAATACAAGGAGGATTCATCCATATGAAAGAGGGAAAAATGATTGCGATGCTTTTAGCAGGCGGACAAGGTTCGAGACTTAAAGCGCTCACCAAAGAAATCGCCAAACCAGCAGTTCCCTTTGGTGGTAAATATCGAATTATCGATTTTCCACTTAGCAACTGTTCTAACTCCAATATATTTGATGTAGGGATTTTGACTCAATACAAACCTTATCAGCTCAACTCACACATCGGCATAGGAAATGCATGGGATTTAGACCGTCACGAAGGAGGCGTGCGTATTCTCCCACCATATACCAACGAAACAGGCGGTAGATGGTACAAGGGAACCGCAAATGCCATCTATGAAAACATCAGTTTCATCGATGAGCTTGATCCGCAATACGTCCTCATATTATCAGGTGATCACATCTATAAGATGGATTATTCTAAAATGCTGGATTTTCACGTTGAAAAGAAAGCAGATATCACCATTTCCGTCATCGCAGTCCCATGGGAAGAAACCTCGAGATTTGGTATTTTAAATGTCGATGAAACGGGTTATATTACTGAATTTGAGGAAAAACCAAAACACGCAAAATCCAACCTCGCTTCAATGGGGATTTATATCTTTAACTGGAAGACACTTCGCTCTTATTTGGTTTCTGATGAAAAAAATCCCGATTCTTCAAACGACTTTGGCAAGGATATCATTCCAAGTATGAAGCGCGATGGCAAACGCATTTATGCCTACCAGTTTAAGGGGTATTGGAAAGATGTCGGTACAATTAAAAGCTATTGGGAAGCCAATATGGATTTATTATCTGATGAGAATGAACTAGATTTATACGACCGTCAATGGAAAATATACTCTAAAAACAAACATTTGCCGCCTCATTATATTGCAAAAGAAGCGTGCGTTCAGAACTCACTTATCAATGAAGGCTGCCATATTGAAGGTTCAGTGGAAAATAGCGTTCTCTTCAACGAAGTGGTCGTACAAAAAGGTGCCAAACTCGTCAACAGCGTCATTTTATCTGGTGTTGAAATAGAAGATCATTGCGAAATATACAATTCTGTCGTCATGGAAAATGTCAAAGTTAAATCTGGGACCGTCATCGGAACACCCGAATCGACCCAAGTCTTTCTCGTAAGTAAAAATCGTATCATTGAATCAGAATGAGGTGACGTATGAAAAACTGTCTAGGAATTATCAATTTAAGCGAACAAGATAACCAATTCGGCATCTTATGCCAAAGCCGACCTACTTCGATGTTGCCTTTTGGTGGTCGCTATCGACTCATCGATTTTGCACTCTCAAATATGGTCAACAGCGGAATAACTGGAATCGGTGTTTTTACTGGAAATAGAGTACGTTCTGTGATGGACCACCTCGGTGCTGGTAAACCGTGGGATCTCGATAGAAAAATCAATGGTCTATTTCTCTTTACGCCAACTTACGACTACAATACAGTCAATCAGCGCATTGGAGACATTGAACTCTTTTATGAAAACAATTCATTTATCCACTCTGCAAAACAGGAAAATCTCTTTTTCATGAAATCCTACATGCTGACGAATATCGATTTAAGCGAAGCTTATGAAGACTTTGTTAGTTCGGGGGCAGATATCTCTATTGTGTACAAACGCGTGACTGATACGAACAATCGTTTTATTGGATGCGACAAAATCAATCACGATGCAAGTGGAAATTTTGAAAGTATTGGAACCAATTTAGGCATGGAAGATTCCTTTAATCTATCGCTCGAAATGTATTTCATCAAAAAATCGGTGTACTTTGATTTTCTCTATGATTCCATCGAAAAAGGAAATGCGAACTTCTTGAAACAAGCCATTTTAAATAGTCTCAATAAGTATAAAGTGAAGACTTACGAGTTCAAAGGATATTTGGCTTGCATCAATACCGTTCGCAACTATTTTGATGCCAATATGGACATTCTCAATCCCGATATCGCTCATGAGCTCTTCTTTAAGAATGGACAAATTTTCACAAAAGTCAAAGATGAGCCATCAACTTATTACAAGAAAAACGCTAAAATCAAAAATTCATTTGTGGCCAATGGTTGCCAAATCGATGGATATGTGGAGAACTCCATTATATTTAGGGGCGTTAAAATTGATAAAGGCTGCATTGTCCGCAATAGCATCATCATGCAAAAGGCCAATATCGACCAAAACGTGCACCTCAATTATGTCATATTAGACAAACACACCACGGTTAATAAAGGCGTCACACTGATAGGCGATCCTTCTAGTCCTTATATTAGTGGTAAAAACGCGGTCATTTCAAAGGAAGGTGAATCTAGATGAAAGTAGCATTTGTCGCATCCGAAGCAGCTCCTTTTGCGAAAACAGGGGGGCTTGCCGACGTTGTAGGTTCACTTCCAAAAGCACTGATGAATTTAGGCGTTGACATCTCTGTATTTATGCCTTTACACGTTCGCATCGCTCAATCATACAAAGATCAGATGACGTTTATCGGCAGCACATCCGTGCATATGGGATGGCGCGTTCAATACGTCGGCGTGATGAAACTCACCCACGAAGGCGTCGATTACTACTTTATAGATAATGAGTTTTACTTTAAGCGTCACGCTTTGTATGGTGAAGGTGATGATGGGGAGCGGTATATTTTCTTTTCAAAGGGCGTTTTAGCGGCACTTAAAATGCTCGGCGAAAAGCCAGATATTATTCATACGAACGATTGGCATACATCCACCATCAATGTGTTATTGGATTATTATCAGCGACACGACGTGTTCTATCAAGACATTAAGACAGTCTTTACCATTCACAACCTACGCTATCAAGGCGTCTTCGATCCTTATATCATGGGCGATTTAATGAATCTTCCTTACGATTATTTTGATGAAGAAAAACTCAAATTTTATAACAACATCAACATTCTTAAGGGCGGTCTTGTTTATAGTGATGCGATTACAACGGTTTCTGATAGCTATGCACACGAGATTACTTATCCGTATTTTGGAGAAAACCTCGATGGTGTGATCAATAAGTATAAGGACAAACTCTACGGAATCGTCAACGGCATCGATTACGAAGTGTATAATCCAGAAACAGATCCCAATATTCCCGTGCATTATTCTTTTGAGACTTTTGAGAAGAAAAAAGAAATCAAAATGCACCTTCAAGTCAAATTTGGTTTGCCAGTTGATCCAAACATTCCCATGCTCGCAATCGTATCGAGACTCGCAGATATGAAAGGTATGGATCTTGTGGCACATATTATGGAAGAATTGCTTCAGCTTGATGTTCAAATTGTCGTTCTCGGCACAGGTGAACAGCGATATGAGGATTCTTTTAAATACTTCCAGTACCGCTATCCAAATAAAGTGGCTGCCCGTATTTACTTCGACCAAGAGGAGTCTCATGCCATCTATGCAGGATCGGATATTTTCCTAATGCCATCGCTGTTTGAGCCATGTGGACTGAGTCAACTCATCGCCCTTCGCTATGGAACGATTCCGGTGGTTCGACAAATCGGCGGGCTTCGTGATACCGTCATTCCTTATAATAAATACACGGGTGAAGGCAATGGATTTGGGTTTACCAATTACAATGCTCACGAGTTGCTATTTACCATTAAAGATGCTTTAAACTGTTACAAAGATGAAGAAGTATGGCGATATCTCATACAACATGCCATGGAAGCTAATCATAGTTGGGAACATTCGTCATCAGACTATTTAGCGATTTACGCTAAAATTTTAGGAAGAAATTCATAAGAGGTGAACGATGAAACTAACGCTTCTCGATTTTAAAGATGACTACATGAAAGCCATCAAAGGAACCACTGCTAGACAGCTTGAAGATACGTCAGCACTGGAAAGATACAATGCGCTTGGCGAACTTATGAAAGACTACATTGGCAATATTTGGGCCAATACCAACAAAACCTATCGCAACGAGCAGTCCAAACAGGTTTATTACTTTTCAATGGAATTTCTGACTGGTAAATTTTTAAGAAATAACTTAACCAATCTTGGCATTTTAGACGTAGTTAAGCAAGGATTAAAAGAGCTCAATATCAATCTCGACGATCTCGCTGAAATCGAGATGGATCAAGGTCTTGGTAATGGTGGACTCGGACGACTTGCGGCTTGTTTTATGGATGCCATGGCCTCTACCTCCATTCCAGGTCACGGATGTGGTATTCGCTATAAAAATGGATTGTTTGAGCAACGCATCATCGATGGTTATCAAGTAGAGTTTCCTGATCGCTGGCTCGTCAATAACAATGTATGGGAGTATAAACGTCCAAACAAGGCGGTTCTCGTTAAATTTGGCGGACAAGTTGAAACCTATATGGAAGACGGCAATTTAAAGTTTAAACATGTAGGTTACGAAGCTGTCAAAGCCGTTCCCTACGATACACCAATCGTAGGATTTGAAAACAACACCGTCAATACGCTGAGACTTTGGTCAGCTGAAGAAGTGGAAGATACCATGGACTTTCAAAACTTTTCTCAAGGAAATTATTCACGCGCCTTTGAGAAAAAGCATTCCGTGGAAATCATCACGCAAATCCTCTACCCAAATGACGCTTACGACGAAGGAAAACTCCTGCGTTTAAAACAAGAGTACTTCTTTGTCTCAGCAGGTATTCAAAGTATCTTCACCACTTTCAAAAAAATGAATCTCCCAATTGAAAAATTTAGTGAAAAGATTGCCATCCATATCAACGACACGCATCCCGCACTTGCCATTCCAGAACTTATGCGCATTCTCGTTGACGAAGAGCATCTCGACTGGGAAACCGCATGGCGCATCACAACCACGAGTATTTCTTATACGAATCACACCATTATGTCAGAAGCTTTGGAAAAATGGCCATTTTATATGATGAAAGAACTTCTTCCTCGTATCACCATGATCATCGAGGAAATCAATCGCCGTTTTATCGAGCAAATACGCACCTTGTATCAATATTCAGACGACGAAAAAATCCTTCGCATGGTCATTTTAAAAGATGGCATGGTTAAGATGGCGCACTTGGCGATTATTGGTTCACACAGCATCAATGGCGTTGCAAGTCTTCATACTGAAATTCTCAAAAACAAAGAACTCAAGGATTTTTATGACATCTATCCAAATAAATTCAACAACAAAACCAATGGCATTATGCATCGACACTGGTTGTTGAACTCCAATCCAGAACTCACGGATTTTATTCAAGGTCTAATTGGAGATGGCTTTAAGAAAAATCCGATTGTTTTAAGAGATTTACTCAAATATCGTGATGATAAATCCGTTCAAAACGCTCTGTTTGACATTAAGCACCACAATAAGGAGCGTTTGGCGAAATACGTATTAGATCGACAAGGCGTTAAACTTGATCCATACTCCATCTTCGATATGCAAGCAAAACGCATTCACGAATACAAACGTCAACATTTGAATATTCTCCATGTCTTGCACCTTTATAACCAGCTCAAAGACAATCCAAATCTCGATATCGTTCCGAGAACTTTCGTCTTTGCTGGAAAAGCAGCACCAAGCTATTATGTCGCGAAGCAAATGATTAAACTGATTAATACAGTAGCAGATTTAATCAATAACGATCGCTCCATCAAAGATAAATTAAAAGTTGTCTTCTTGCCAAACTATGGTGTATCATTAGCAGGTACGATGATGCCAGCTGCTGACGTAAGCGAACAAATCAGTACCGCTTCAAAAGAAGCTTCTGGAACTGGCAACATGAAGTTCATGATGAATGGCGCAATCACACTTGCCACACTCGATGGCGCGAATATCGAAATTATGAACGAAGTCGGCGAAAGTAACATCGTTATTTTTGGATTAAGAGATGAAGAAGTCTATGAATATTACCGAACAGGGTCATACAACGCACATGCGCTTTATGAATCCAATGCGAATATCAAACGCGTTGTCGATCAACTGACCAATGGATTTTTGCCGACGGCAAGGGATGAGTTCCTTCCAATCGTGGAACGTCTATTGAGATTCAACGATGAGTTTTTTGTCCTAAGAGACTTTGAGTCTTATTGTGATGCACAGGAAAAGATTGGTCTTTTCTATCGCGATAAATCCCATTGGGCTAAAATGTCCCTTTCAAATATCGCTTGTTCTGGTGTCTTTTCAGCGGATTACACCATTGAGAAGTATGCTTCAGGAATTTGGAATATCAATAGAAAACCTCTTGATTTTAAACTATAGACAAAAGGTGATTTTATGACAATGAAAGATTACCCAATCAGCGAAAAACAATTGGGAGCAATTTACGAACCACATCAAACGACTTTTAATGTATGGGCTCCCGCTCACAAACATGTCAGCTTAGCTATTTACGAATCTGCTAAGTCACCATTTAGAGAGCTATTCCCCATGCATCCTGATCAGGATGGCGTCTTTAGCATAATCATGCAAGGTGATTATCATGGCAAATACTATACGTATATATTAGATCATTCCGCTGAAGTGACAGACCCCTATTGTCTGTCATCATCATCCAACAGTTTGAGAAGTGCCGTTGTCGATCTTGAGCGCACGCATCCAGACAACTGGAAAGACCACTCAAGACCAACAGGCGCTTTAGGTTGCGATGCCATTTTGTACGAAGTCCACGTGTGTGACTTCTCCGCTTCAAACAGCAGCGGAATGACACACAAAGGCAAGTATTTGGCATTTACCGAAGAAGGTACGACGTATAACGATGTTGCTACAGGATTGGATCATCTTGTAGATCTTGGAATTACACACGTTCATCTTATGCCCGTATACGATTACATCACTGTTGACGAAGAACTTGACGATGATAAAAACTATAACTGGGGATACGATCCTGAACATTATAATTCTCCAGAAGGCAGTTATTCGTTAGATCCTAACGATCCAACTTCTCGTATTAGAGAGTTAAAAGCTGCAATTATGGCGCTTCACGAAAAGGGCATCAAAGTCGTTCTCGACGTGGTTTATAACCATACGTATCGGTCAGAAGCCTCAAATTTCAATACCCTTGCTCCAAATTACTACCACCGTACAACAGAAGACGGCATCTTTTCAAACGGTTCTGGATGTGGCAATGAGTTCGCTAGCGAAAAACCCATGGCACGTAAGTTTATTGTCGATTCACTTAAATATTGGGCGACAGAATTTAAAGTCGATGGATTTAGATTTGACCTCATGGCACTTATTGACATCGAAACCATCGAAATTGCCCGAAAAGAGCTCCTCAGCATCGATCCAGAAATCTTAATCTACGGAGAACCGTGGATGGGGGGATTATCCGTCCTTCCAGAAGATAAGCGAATCTATAAAGGCGTTCAATGCAACAAGGGATTTGCACTTTTCAACGACGATTTCAGGGATGCGATTAAAGGTGACAATGACGGTTGGGGAACCGGATTCGTCCAGGGAAATAAAGATACAAAACATAAAATGCACGTCGGTATCGTGGGTTCTGTTCCATATAGCACTGAGTACATTGGTTTTGCATCGCATCCATGCGAGTCTATTAATTATTTCAACTCACATGACAATTTAATTCTCTATGATAAAATCAAAGCCTCTATGCCAAATGCGTCACATGAAATGCTCATTAAGTTGAATAAACTCTGTTTTTCAATTTTGATGACCTCTCAGGGTGTACCGTTCTTTCATGCAGGCAATGAGTTCTTAAGAGATAAAAAAGGTGTTCACAACTCCTATAACTCCCCTATTTCCATTAATGCAATTGATTGGCAAAAGAAAGCCAATCATCTGGAGTACTATCAATTTGTCAAAGACCTCATTCGACTCAGAAAAGACTATCCTTGTTTTCGCATGAAAACCGTTGAAGACATTCGAAAAAGAATTCATTTTATTGAGTTCGGTTCATTTGAAGAAGCTTATAAAGCGGGAATTGTCTACATCATTCGAACCTGCAAGGACGATTGTGCAAAAGACAGCTACTCGAACAGCGAAACCGCTGCCTACAGACAAAACTACGATTGCCTTTTGGTGGTCCACAATCCGAGTCATGATCCAATGCTGTTATCAGTAGCTATGTTACAGGAAGCGTTACACTCGTTTTGCGAGGAAGAACATTCAAGCAAAACAACAAAATCGAAGAAGAGCAAAACCTTTGAAATCGAACTCGATCTCATCTTTGACGATTCTGGTTATAAATATCCTCCAATTGACCTCGAACCCGCAACGCACCACTTATTGAGAGTTGCACCCATGAGTTCAAGCGTCTTTGGCATCACCAAAAAATAAACGAAGGGTCTGATACTTCTCTTTTCAGAGTGAGTTCAGACCCTTTTTTGCTTTTATACTTCTTAGAAAAACACATTATGACTTTAAAACAATCACTCTATTTAACAGCGTGATCTCGCCCCTTTCAAAGGGCCAACTTGATAGCCAAATCCCGTCCAACCAATTTCAAATTGTCCGTAGCTGTCTATCATGTGTTGTTCTAATACAAAATCCACACCATCGATGTGTTCAATCACATCATCTTCTTTTTCCTGGTCTAGACCTAGACCAAATCTTGGGCCACCTCAGCCAATCCCCGCGAGATATACTCTTATCTTGCTCGGACCGTCAGGTTGTTTTTCTAATACGCCTTTGATACGCGTAAGCGTATCTTCGTTTATTTTGATATGCATACCTGCCTCCTTGTCTTTAATTTAACTATACCCGTGTTTTTATATTTTATCCGTAACTAAGTCACACTTCAAAGAAATCCCATTTATAACACTTTAAATGTCACCAGCAAGGCAAAAAAATAAAACGATACGCAAGCATATCGTTTTAACCATTGGTCATTTCATTAACCGCAGCTAGAGCAAGAACCACAAGCTGATGGTTGTTGAACCACAGGTTGTACTACATAACCGTTTCCAACGAACTCAACTTTAATTTCTCCAACTTGATCAAAAACGCTTTTTTCTACAACAAAGTTGATGCCATTGATGACTTCAGTTACGTCGCCTTCGTTGATGTTATCTAATCCAAGACCAAAGCTTGGACCACTGCATGCCATGCCAGCGATAAATACTCTGATATTTTGTGGTTTATCTGCTTGAGCACTTAATACTTCAGAAATTTTATCACAAGTTTCTTGATTTGTAGCAATATACATAATCATACCTCCATTTAATCTTAATCGTACACGCCGTATAAAACCGTGTCTGTACCATCTAATGTGATTATAATATAATTCCGACTAAATTAGTATAGTTAATTTTAAATTTTAAAGAAACTTTACACTTTTTTCATTTTTACACTCAAAATGACCTCGTTATAAATTTAAAATAATCCCAATTTAAGAAAGGAAATTATGGTTTTTCCATTCGTATTTGATATAATAGTCTCAAGCCTCCATGTGTAATTTATTCAATATCCGAGTGTTAATCTTCTCTAGATATGGGTAAAATACAGTGGAAAGCTGTAATAGTTAGAATTTACTACAAGTCCAATAATCACACAATAGAAAGGAATACATTTATGAAGGGTACCGTTGTTAACGTCTGGCTAAACACATTGAAAAAACTCTATGGTGAAGAAACACGAAACAACATTTTGATTAAGCAGGGTTGGGATCCAAATCGAATGATCACGCCACTTGAAGAAATCGATGATAAAAAAATCTTGAGCTTTATTGAAGCATTTGCCTCACACCAAGGAATGACCAAAGAAGCCATGTGGAAAAAAATCGGCGAAAATAATATTGACTCGTTTTACAATTGGTTCCCGTCGTATTTCGATACCAGCTCCGCACTAAGTTTTATGAATATGATGGATAGAATTCATTTACATTTAACCAAAATCATCCCTGGTGCAAAACCACCAAGATTGATTATGGAAGAAATTGATGATAAAAACTATCACTTAACTTATCAATCAAAACGCGGACTTCAAGACTATTTGATGGGTCTTCTAATTGGTGTAGGACAACATTTTGGCGAAAAAATCGAAGCCACTGTTTTAGATAAAAAAGTGGATAACGGCGTTCACATCGTAAAAATTCATTTGAAATTTGAAAAAACACCAAAGCGCGTGAAAAAATTCAAGTTTTCAAAATTCCTGTCCCTTGGTTTTATTAAAAATCTCGGTGTAAAAACCGCTTTAATTCCAACAGCACTCACAACGCTCTTAATATTCTTAACGACTGGGGTCGATCAACTTCCACTCCTTATCGGTGCTCCACTCTTAATCTTAGTAACGAGCGGTATTACAGGCGCTGTTGTTATGAAGCCAATGCTCGATATGCAAACTGAACTTAAAAATATCCAAAAACTTCAAATCGCTGACGATACACACATTAAAACTGGCGACGTCCTCGAAGTTGCATATGATGAAATTGCACAAACTAAAGAAAGCCTTCGAGAAGAATTTACTTACTTTAAAGGCGGTATGGACGATCTTTATTCATTTACAGGTAAATTCTCATCTGTTGCAAAAAATATGAGCGAAGTGTCTGATCTCATCTCAAGAGCAGTTCAAGAAGTTGCTGAAGGTGCAATTCACCAAGCGACTGAGACAGAAAGCTCCGTTAGCATTCTTGCAGACAATATCGAAACGTTAAATACCATCAGCCAACGTGAGCTTGAAGGTAAAAACAACCTCGAAGCAGCTGTTACTCAGATTGAATCCTCTTTTGTCAGCCTTGAAAATGTCTCTGAAAACTTAAAAGAGGTCAAAGACAAATTTGCGCAAGTCAACACTCAAGGTCAAACACTCGGTACAAAAGTGAAAGATATCATCACCATTGTGAGCACAGTTGAAAGTATCGCGGAACAAACCAACTTACTGGCTTTAAATGCATCGATCGAAGCTGCGCGTGCTGGTGAAATGGGACGTGGATTTAGCGTGGTTGCTGAAGAGATCAGAAAGCTCGCTGAAGATTCTAAAAATGCCGTTACAACCATCAATCTCAGCCTAAATGAATTTATCCATGGCGTGAATCACATGGTAAAACAAGTGAACGATCAGTTCGTCGAACTGGATAACGGCACGAAAACCATGACAACGGTGACAGAAGAAAGCAAACAAGCTGCACAGCGTATTCAAACTGTTTCTTCTTCCATTTCAGAAATTTCTAAGCAACTGTCTGATGAAACGGATAAAATCAACAAAGTGTTTGAAAATATGCACACACTTGCTGCAATTGCAGAAGAAAACTCTGCAACTTCACAGGAAATGAGTGCAAATGTTACAAACTTCTCAAGCGAAATCGTGAAACTCACTGAAAACATCGGTGAGCTTGAAACCGTTGTTTTATTCCTTAAAAACGAACTCAAACGCTATAAAATTTAATTTTCAAAAAAGATTGCCCTATAAAAACAGAACCACCGATGAACCAGAGTGTCAGAAACAACACGCTGATTCATCGGTGGTTTTTAATTTCCAGAACTGGTGTAATGCTTCAAACTCATTCGCCAAAAAACATAGGCCATCGTCATCAACACGCATCCAACAATTGGAGACAAATAGATAAAAAAGGATGGATACTGCGTCATATCTGACTTTTCAAGAAAATACTGCGCCGGAAAATAATTCACAAAAGCAAACGGCACCATATAAATCATGAAGAATTGAACTGAGCGGTGAAAAATGCTGATGGGATAACCGGCAAATTTTCGCGTATTCCAATATAGAAGTTCTTTCACGCTGTTTGTCTCAAGCAAATAGATATTCAGAGTTGCGAGAAACAAAAAAATTGCACCTTGAATCAACACACCTCCCATGAGGCTTAACAAACAAAACACAACTGATGATAAATCCCAGCAAACACCCACTTGACCTGCTGACAAGATAAACAAACATACCCCTAGCAGACCGTGTCCAATTGCAGCGAACCAGTCAGCATCCGAAAATATAAGTTGAAACAAGATGCCCCTAGGTCTTAGAAGATAGCGATCAAATTGTCCACTTCTGACGGTTTCTCCAAAGTCTCTCAATCCCGTAAAAAAGATGATCAAGATTCCATAAGTCAAAAACAGAAAACTAAAGAGAAATAACATTTCGTAAATATTCCATCCATTGATTTGATTAAATTTTAAAAGCGTCAAATAAATGACAATGATGCCCGTCGCTTCTCTCATAAACACGGCAAACGATCTGAGTATTGCATCCACTTTATATTGAAACCACGATTTCATGATGATTTGCGAGTACTTTCCTATTAACTGTAACACGTCACGTTCGAACATTTTAACCTCCTTGAACCACCAATTGTCTTTGTCCTTTTTGCCAGAGTAAATGCCCAACGGAGTAAATCAATACAATCCATACAAACTGAAGCGCACACTTTTCTCCAATCTGAATCAAGGATAATCGACCAAAATAAATTTGTATCGGAGTAAAGTACACAGACGAAAAAGGCGTCCATTCAATCATACGTTGCAACCATATTGGTAAAAACCAAATGGGAATCATCACACCAGACAAAATATTGATCATGACATTTTTTAAAGTGGATAGACTCCAAACATTTACAAGCCAAAACGAGGTCATTTGAACGACAAAACTCATTGACCAAAGGATGCCATACCCTAAAATGACACTGACTAAAAACAATAGAAACATAGTTAAATTAGCTGGCATTTCCAGTCCAAACATCCATCCAGATACGATCACAGAGGGAATAAGATGAAACACGAATCGAAATATGACACATCCAATATTATCCGCCATCAATCTCCCTGGAATGCTAATGGGTAATAACAACTCTGTGGCAATGCTGCCATTATATATTTTTCGTGGCAAATAAAAATCATTGGTATAAAATGCCGTATCGAGGCACATCGCCAAAATAAAATGCGTGGTCACCATCTGAAACGTGATGCCATCCACTTCGCCTCGCTCTGCATAAAGCGCCTTATAAATCCCCCAGAAGATAAAAATACGTACGAGCGTATTGATCATACTCATTAAGTGTTCGAATCGATAAGCGCCGCAGTTGAGAAAGCTTTTTTTGCCAAATGCGAAATAGGGTTTTAATCTCATCTGACTGTCTCCCCACTATAAATTTTACGAATAAGACTTTCAATTTCTGGTTCTGTAACATTGATATCTTTGATCTGATAATGTGTCAGCAGATACTGCATCAGTTCATCGATTTTAACTTCTTGATTATCGAAAGTAAACCTCATTTTACGACCATCTAATTCGTCCAATGTATCAATATGCACATGATGGATAGGCGGAATCTCCCTTTTTTCAAAGAATTCAACATCTAATTGTCGCGTCGTGCCATAAACCTCACGGATTCTTTCTATAGATCCATCGTAGATTTTTGTACCTTTATCAATAATAATGATGCGATTGCACGTCTTAACGATGTCTTCCATGTCATGCGTCGTAAATATCATCGTGATTTGCTCACGTTCATTGAGCTCGCGGATAAATTTTCGGATCATTTCCTTTCCAACAACATCCACGCCAATGGTGGGTTCATCGAAGAACACAATTTGAGGAGAATGTAAAAGCGCTGCTACAATATCTGCTCTCATGCGTTGACCCAAAGATAGTTGTCGAACGGGTTGATGAAGATAACTCCCCATTTCAAGCATTTCCGTGTATTTTTTTAAATTGATTTGATAGCGATCATCTGGAATCCGGTAAATTGCTTTTAGAAGTTCAAAACTATCCATCACGGGTAAGTCCCATTGCAATTGAGATTTCTGCCCAAAGACGACACCGATTTGCCCTACGTAATGTCTCCTATTTTTATATGGACTGAGTCCACTGACCTTGATGTCTCCCTGTTCAGGGCATAAAATTCCAGAGAGCATTTTGATCGTCGTAGATTTTCCTGCACCATTAGGTCCAATAAATCCCACCATTTCTCCCTTTTGAATCGTGAAATTCATGTCTTTCACGGCTATTTTTTTTTCAAATTTAGGTGATACTAAGTTGGCGAGCATGCCTGTGACGCCTTTTCCGCGCTTGTTGACTTTAAATGATTTACCAACATGGCACACCTGAATAATTTCATGCATTTTTCTCGTCTCCCTTTAAGTAATAGATCACATCCGCGAGTTCAGAGCGTTGAACGTTCATATCTAAAAACGTACATTGAGTAACAAGATTTCGAACCAATTCAAGTGAAGTCACGTGATTGGAATTATAGTAGATTGTGAGTAACTGTCCATTAAGTGTATATCGCTTAATAGGCAAATCTCCTAGGTCAGGAATGATATCCTCCAGTTTCAACGTCATCTTCTCTATCGGGGCATACTGTTTCAACAAAAGAACCATGTCACCATCATAGTGAATACGTCCATCACAAAGTAAAATAACGCGCTTGCAAAATTCCGAAACATCCTCCAGCTTATGCGATGTCATGATGACAGTCAATCCAAGTCGTTGCCTTTCCTTCAAAAGATTCATTAAAACTTCTTTTGAAAAAGCATCTAAATGATCCATCGGATCATCGAGCAACACAACCTCCGGATCATGTATCAATGTCGTCATCAGTTCAACGCGTCGTTTCTTTCCTTTGGATAAATGTCGAATGAGTGTCTGCTCCTCATGAACCAGTTCAAATCGTTTCAAAAGACTTGAATAAGACCGTTTGAATGTTTCTAAATCCATTCCATAAACGATTTTCAACTGTTCAAAATGCTCTTTTACCGTCATATCTTGCGATAAAGCCATCTGTTCTTTTAAAAAAACACCCATCCTAGGGCTCCTATTTTCAATCGGATTTTCACCCATCACATACACACGTCCCGCTACAGGTTTTAAAAGACCACACATAAGCTTAATCAAAGTTGTTTTACCACACCCCTGTGCACCTACCAAGCCAACTGAAACTCCCTTAGGAATATGTAACTGAATTCCTTTTAACTGAAATTTTTCCACTTGATCCAAACAAATCATCTGAACTCCTCAATATAAAAATAACCCCTTGAGCCATTTAAGACAAGGGATTGGGATAAACTGCATGTATTTAGGGACAAACACCCTCTAAGCAAACAAAATATGTTGCGGCATCACTCGCATTACGCAGGGATAAAAACACCCACGCAAAAATAACCGCTCTCTTCATAGAAATCAATGAGCCCATCACAAGCATCAATCAATGCCTTTACTTGTAACAAACCCAATCCATGTACCTCGGCGTTTTCTTTCGTCGATACAAGAGTCGGATTGTCTGTTAAAACAGAATGAGAAATTCGATTCTTAATTTGAACGGTTTCATAGCCTTTTCGTTTGACAATATGTATCGTCATCTCTGGGTGACTCTCCCTGAGACTTGCATCAATGGCATTATCCAATAAATTGGTCAAAATCGTTGAAAAATCGATTTGTTTCAATTTTGAAAAAGTTAAATTCTCAATTTCTGCTTTAATTTTAATGCCCTGTTCCCTAGCAAAAGTCATTTTTTCATTTAAGATATGATTCATCAAGTCATTACCTGTCTCAACATAACTATGAACCGTATTCAGTTTTCCCAAAACTTCAGAAGTATAATCTTTTGCAGCCTCATAATGATTAGCGCTTAAATAAGAAGCAATTACCATCATATGATTTTTCATGTCATGCTTTAACTTACGCGCGTTTTGATGCAGATGACGAACCTCTTGAGCTTCATTATCACAAAGTTCTTGATGCCGCTTGATTTGGTTAAGCTCATAGATTAAATCCATTTTTTCAGCTTGGCTTTTCATATATTCCTTTTCCAAATTTTCATAAGAACTCTTCATTTGTCTGAGCTTTTTCACAGTCGCATATACCTCATCAACATTTTCTTCGATGTCTCCATATAATTTTTACCAATGGGAACCATCGCACCTCCGGATAGATGAACATGTGCTGAATCCATCATTTTGACAGCTTCTTGGTTAATCAAAAATCCTTTATGCACTCTGATAAAACCATAAGGTTCTAGTGTTTCTTGCACAGCAGCAAGTGTATTTCTAAATCGATACTCGCCCTCTGTACTAAAAGCGATTAAGTAATTTCCATCTGATTCAAAATACTCAATTTCAGATAATTTCAACCAAACGGTTTGTCCCTCTGTATAAATACTAAACCGCCTTTGGCGACTTTGAAGTTCACGCTCGCAATCGCTTATCACTCGCTCTATTTCTTCACTAAAATAGCTTTTGCGAACAAATCCAAATGGATGATACTGCAAACTGTCATAAACGAGTTCATCATGGCTCGTGACAAATATAAGAAGTGGCGCTAATACCTGTTGTTTTAGCACCTCGGCCACTTCTAATCCCGTCATCATCGGCATGTCTATATCCAAAAACAACACATCACAAGGACTCGTCTGCAAGGAGTCTAATTGCAAGGTATTAAGCAACTCTATCCCCGATACAAATCCACTTACGTCAATTGAAGGTCTTAGCACTTGGATAATCGACATCATTTGATGGAGGATCTGCTCATCGTCGTCGCAAAAAAAACATTTCATTTATTAAAACTCCTTCGTTTTCTATTCCACAGCTGTTGCTTTCTTTTCTGGCTTAAGTCCCACAAGCAAAATGAAAGCGGCTACCAACGAAAGTGCTGCACCATAGACAAACGGCGCTGCACTACCCACTTGATCCCATAAAATACCTGCAATAATACTCGCTGGAAGTAGTGCAATTCCCACTAAAGTTGAATGAAGCCCCAATAACGTCCCACGCAAGTCACGAGGGGCAATCTCTGAAATAAACGCTTTTTCAACACCAGAAACCATCGCTGTATATAGACCATAGATGATAAACGCAGCGATAATCATCCATTTAGAAGCTGCAAATGCAAACATCAAATAAACGAGAGCGAAAACAACATACCCCATCACAAGCACGCGTTTTCTTCCAACAATGTCTGATCGCTTTCCAAAGGGAATGGCAAAAATGGATGCCACTGTATTATACACCAAATAGAGCAAAATCATATCGGTTCCTGAAAATCCCACATTTGTCGCTCTTAGCAATAAAAATGTATTTGACGAATTCCCCAAAGTAAATAAAAACGCGACGAACAGATACAGCTTTAACTTCGAATCTAGTTTTTTCATATTGTTCCAAAATGGTTCTCTTGCGGAGACATTTTGGTGTTCTTTTTTCTCTTTGATAAAGAAAAACATCATCAGTGCCATAACCATAGGAATCATAGAGATCCAAAATACCGTTTTGTATCCATTTTTACCTAACTGCGTCAGGAGAATAAATGCCAATAAAATCCCCACTGCTGATCCCGCCATGTCAAACATTTTATGAATGCCAAAGATCTTGCCTGCACCATTTTTAGGGTCTTTCAAATCAATGACACAGTCAGACACCATGACATCTCTTGGAGCGGTTCGAACACCTTTTCCAAATCTATCGATGACGCGCGCAAAGAGAATGCCCATCCAAGAAGTCGATACAATAAGTGCAAGTTTATAGATAAATCCAGTCGCATATCCGAAAAAAGCGATGGGTTTCTTTTTGTTATAGCGATCACTCAGATACCCACTGTACACTTTTAGCAAACTTGCAATACTTTCAGCAATGCCTTCTATAATCCCTAAAATGGTTGGTGTAGCACCTAGCACTGTGGTTAAATAGATTGGAATGAGTGGATACACCATTTCACTCGATAAATCGGCAAAAAAACTCACAAGCCCAATTAAAATGACATTTCTCATTTAACAATACTCCTCTCAGTATTTAGAAATCTTCGATACAACTTAGAAACACTCGATAGAAATGAGCGATCTTAAGTATGAAATTCTTATTTGTTTCGCTATTCTTTCGCTAGTTTTTGGTAAAATTTCACAAATATATTCAGTTACATAATTCCTGTAAATTTGACTTAAACGTTCTAATTCCATCATATCAGAAACGGATGAATTTGGTAACTGAACCTTCTAAATTTATTGTTATTCCGTAACAAATTTGGTTATAATTACTGTACATGACTATTTTTTCACACTTATATACAAAGGAGACTATGCCTATGCAACAATTCGAAATGACACGGCGCACCAACAAACGCGTAATGATTGCCTGTTTTTTACTCATCTTACTCTCGGTATCGGCTTATACGATGGAATATATCAGGGGTACACGCTCACTCACATATGTCGTACTCATTAGTTTGAGTTTACTTGCACCTATTTTGTTTTCCTATATTTTTTATAGAATGCCAAAATTCAACGATGCATTCAAGGCCATTGCACTTTATAGTTTTATCTTTTCGTGGATGATCATGCTGGCTTTTTCACCGAAAGTCATTCAATTTGTCCTCATATTCCCATTGATCATCATCTATGTTCTCTATAATGATTACAAATTGATTCGCAATGCCTCTATACTCATCTTTCTTTTCGCCATCATCAAAGTCATCATCAATGTGCAATACTATAAAATGACAGATTCATTTATGTCAACCGAATACACAGTGTTCATTCTAGGCATCATTGCATTTTCATTTGCTACGATCAACACAGTCACTTTCTCCACTAAAATTCGAAACGCACAACTTGAAACAATCGTCGAAGAAAAAGAAAAAAATGAACTTTTACTCATCGAGATGAAAGAAGTCATGGACACCATTCAACGCACGACAAAAGAAGTATATGGAATATATGGCGAACTCATCCATATCTCCGATTTGACAGCTGATGCAATCGATCAACTCACAGGTGGCGTAGCTGAAATTTCAGATAGTGTTGAAAATAATTGTCGTTTCTCTATGGATATGCAAAATAAACTTCTTAAAACCTCTGAACAATCCCTTCGCGTGGTTGAAAGAATCAATCAATCTGCCGATCAAGTTCACAGCAGCAAGGCAACATTTGCCGAACTCGATACCTATGCAGATTTGGTCAAAGCGAATAATAACAAGGTATATGACAAAATGAAGGAACTCGAAATGAGTTCCAATGAAATAAAATCCATCGTGGATATTATACAAAAAATCGCTGCACAAACCAATATGCTCGCCTTAAATGCTTCCATCGAAAGTGCTCGAGCAGGTGAAGCAGGTAAAGGTTTTGCCGTTGTGGCAGATGCTATTCAAGCTCTTGCACTGCGTACGACGGAGTCACTTGAAGGTATTTTATCCATTATCGGTCGCCTTGAAAAAAGTTCTTCTGAGTCCTTGATTACTGCTGAAGAATCGCTACACTTTGGCGAGACCATTCAAGATCTCATTCATACGTCTCGTGGTATTTTCGAATCGTTCGACGACACGATCACAAAAGTGAATTTAGAAATCACTGAAACAGTTCGAACCACTGAAGATGTCATTCACAATAACCAATCTGCAGTCGATCGAATCGCAACAATCAGTGAATCCATCAAAGAATCCGCAACACATGCCCATGACGTGTCGAAAAAAACAGCCCATAACAAAACACTCACACTTAAGGCTAAAACCTACATGGACGAACTCGCACTTCTCGTTGAAAAAATTTAGAATTCAACATGCACAACTAAAAAATAACCGACACACATACTCCTTCATACCAAGAGTCCTCGACCAAAGTTCGTGGTCTGCGGATTGGTATTACGGCGTATGTGTGTCGGTTATTATTTTGTCGTGCGATGGATTTACATCAAACTTTAAACTGTAAATCGCTTCATTTCATCATTTAATTTCACAATGTCTTCATTTAAAATCTCGATAGCATGACTAATTTCCGTTACGCGTGATAATTGTTCTTCTGTAGATGCATTGATTTCTTCAGTAGATGCAGCAGATTCTTCACTGATAGCTGCCATAGACTCAAGCGACTGAATCAACTCGTCTTTTAACGTTTCAATGCGTTTTGCTTCTTGAATAAATGCACCGATAATTGAGGTTACTTTATTGACGCTGTTATCGATTCGATCAAACACTTCTACCGTTTCACCCAGATTAAGTTGAGCTGCAGAAACCGATGATTGCGTCTCTATAACGGTGTGGCTTGTGCCATCAACGACGTTGACAATACCACCAATAATGCTATTAATTTCTTGAGCCGACTGCGAGGATTGCTCTGCTAATTTTCTAATTTCATCTGCAACAACTGCAAATCCTCTACCAGCTTCACCTGCTCGAGCTGCTTCAATTGACGCATTCAGCGCAAGCAAATTCGTCTGTTCAGAGATGCCTTTAATTGTAACGACGATGTTCTCAATTTCCTTTGAACTTCTTGTTAACGTCTGTACATTGGTAACAACTTCACCTGTATTTCGTACAGTATCCATAAAAACATTTTGAAGTGCACTAATTTTGCTTCGACCTTCATGATTTGCTTCAACCATATGATCTGAAACCGTTTTAGCTTCACCGAGTTTAACGAAAATTTCATTGATACTCGTTCCTAGTGCATGTCCAGTGACCAATCGTTCATTGACATTCGATGCCATTTCAGTGGAACCATGTGCAATTTCTTCTACCGCAAGTGTTACTTCGTGCGTCGTACTACTCAATCCTTCAACATTATGGTGAATGAGTTCTGAAGAACTTGCTACAGAATGAATTCGATTTGCCGTTTCATGAATTAAGTGTTGTATATTTGAGGTCATTTTCTCAAAATCGCTCGCAAGCACGCCTATCTCGTCTTTAGAATTGTACACGACATGCGTTGAAAAATTACCATTACCCACTTGATCCATACCTTCTTGAATCATTTTTAAAGGTTTTGACACCCATTTTCCAATAATTTGTTGAATAATCAAAATGAGCAATACAATTGTGATGGCAATAATCGCCACGTTACTCACTAAGATCGATCGAATAATTTCGAGTATATTCGTTCTTGGATATGTCACAATCAAAGTTCTATCCTGATCTTGTTTAGCAAATGCATACATGGATTTACCATTATCATCGATGGTCATGAGTTCTCCAGGATTTTCTACCACTTTGTCGATCCACGATACTTCAGTTGTTGCTTTTCCAACTAACTCTGGATTGGCATGTTGCGTAATGATTCCAGAAGGATCCACAATCAATCCATACCCACCATCTCCCACGATGAGTTTTTCAAGTGTTTTTTGAATATCTAGTTTTTGCAGTAAATCTTGAATGGCTGTTGGTTCTAATCCAATCTGAACGACCCCTGGTTGATCAATTCTGGCAACGCCAATATATTGGAACAACGTGTTGTCTGTTCCTCTTAACGAAGGTTCCTGTGCAAGAGCAGCGTCTTTTACGCCAATTAGATCCACGAAAGGCTTAGTTTGATCCGTTGTTTTAAAGTCAAAACCATAAAAACCTGGAACGTTCCCATAAAGTAAGACGCCTTCTCCATCGGTAACATGAAGTTCTGGTACGCCAAGATTATTTGCAAGCTCCGTCATCTTATCCGTTTCTAGCCACGTTGGATCAATGGCGATGATTTCTGCTACAGAACGTGTCAATGCAATATTTTTTTCATTGATTGCTTCTTTTGTAATCTGAATCGTCTCTTCTGCGGATAAAATTTCACGTTCGATATTGCCAATTTGATCTTCTAATTCATACTGAATGACCGTTTCAACGGCATTGCTTGCTCTGTAAATATTGAAAGCTCCCTGTAGTATAACTGCTACTACGATGATGATCCCCGTCACCAATAAGATTTTTCCCCTTAATTTCATAGTTAACCCCTCTCCCAATTTTAAAGTTAAAACGAAATACTGAATATTCAGTATTTCAACAGATTGATAATACCCTTAAACCATTATAATAAGCAAGATTAAATATTAAATTTTGTTATTATTTACCTGCATTTTTAAAACTATATTATTTATTTGCATAATACTTCGTTAAATACCTTGATGACATTTTCCGCATCAATCGGTTTTAAAATATAATGTTTTGCGCCACTTTTAATCGCCTCAAATACCATCTGTTTCTGATTATGTGCGCTAATCATGATGATCTTTGCCTCTTGATCTACTCGTATAATTTCACTTACAGCACTAATGCCGTTCATTAGAGGCATCGAAATATCCATGGTTACCAAGTCCGGTCTAAATTTCAAATACATCTCAACTGCCTGCTTCCCGTTAACAGCTTGTCCTACAACTTCATGACCTACCGATTTTAATATCGTCTCAATATTACGACGCATCATCATCGAATCGTCCACAATCAAGACTCTCGCCATATGATCAACCCCCTTATTCATTTAAATTTTGAATTGAAACAAAGTGTATCTCCAACTGATATTTCTCTACTTCATAAATCATACTGGTAATAACGCGTTCGATATGTTGACTGTTTTGGCCTCGACTCTCAACCATCACAGGCGCTCCCATCGCCACTGCATAGGACTCTCCATCAAACTGATTGAGCGCATTTCCAACTATAACATTACTCGTTTCGGAGATGACATCGTGAAGCAACTCCGTTTGGTGTATCTCATCCAATGTTAAAACATCCTTTCCAAGTTGTCTTGTCAAGACTTCATTCATACTCACTAAAACCAAAATTTCCAATGGTTTTCCTATTGGAATGACTGTTGTATAATCTAGTAATCGAATATTGGCATCATGATGGATGACAGAAGGTTGAACCGATGTGTCAGGTAAAATCTTCGTCCATATAACCTTTGATGCAGTTTCGACGATTTGATTCATAAACTGAGACATTTGCGCCTCAAACTCAATTGATCTGCGATCATTCTTAAACGGGATTTGAATTGTGAATGTCGTCCCTCTGTTCTGTTCACTTTCTACAAAAATACTGCCTCCCATTTTTTCAGTTTCGTTCTTCACAGCTGATAACCCAATCCCTTTTCCAGAAATAAGAGAATGATGATCCTTTGTGGTCAGTCCTTGTTCAAAAACGAGTTGAATCAGGTCAGCTTCATTTAAATTTTCAAGCAACTCGGGATTTAAAACTTCCATTTTTTGTCTTAACCGAGTCACATCAATCCCTCTTCCATCATCTTGAATGACGAGTTTAAATGAATCTTGATATGTCTCGATTCTACATTGAATCTGGGCAGTTTCAGGTTTATCAGCAAGAATACGTTCTTCAATCGATTCAATTCCATGATCGACACTATTCCTAAATAAATGAATCAAACTTCGTATAAAATACTTGTACTCATTTGGGTCCATTAAAAAATCATCGCCTTCAATTTCAAAAGGGTGAATGGATTTATCAAATTGCTCAGCTAATTTTTGAACATAATCTGAAAAATAAGACAGTTGCTCTTTGAAAGATTTCAGTCCATTCTGCTCATTCATCTGCCCTGTTAGATAGTTGCGATTCGTATAGTTTTCGATAATATCAACATCTTCTTTAAGCAGTGATAACAAAGTTTCTTCTGAAAGTTCAATGCACTGCTGTTGTTTCATTGCAAGAATTAACTGATCTTCAAGTTCATTTAACGCCACGACAGTATGCTCAAAATCAAATAAACTAAAACTTCCTTTAAATGTATGAATTTCTCGAGTCAAAGCTTCATGGTGACACTGAAACTCATCTTTTTGAACCTCCTGAGCAAACTGTTTATAGTCTTCTATGAGTTGATTTAAGTCAAATGAGTGAATCAAACTTTTGACGATCATTTTGAGTTGTTTTTGTTCTGTTTCCATTAAATTCGTCAACCGTTTTTTGTCCGTTACATCTGTCAATATTACCATTAATAATTGAGTATTTTCAGAAGAATAAATCATCTTATAAGATAGCAAAACAGAAAGTTCGTTTATTTCTAGTGCATCTGGCAATAGACTTAGGAGAACTTCTCTCTCAGATACCGGACCATTAAAAATCTGATTTAATAATTCTTCAACAAACTGACGATCATCCGAACTTTGATAAAGTAGCTCACTCATTCGGCAATCTTCAATGTTTTTTTTGAATATATCTTTACACATTTTGCTATAGGTTGGCTGTATCTTCAATTGATCATCAAAATATAGAATCCCTTGATCAATTTGGTTAAATATGATCGACAGTTCCGTCATTTTCTGTTGAATCATACTGTTTTTTACTTCAAGCAAGTCAATCTGACTTTTAATCAATGTCACCAAGTCATTGGTATGAGTTGCAATCAAATCAATTTCCTTTAATGGGTTTTGAAGTTCAATTGGATGACTGAGTACTGTTTCGACATCACCTCGACTTAATAAGGTGATTTTTTCATCTAACTTCGTCAATGGCACAACCAACGAATGACTCAATTTCCACGCTAATAGCTGAGCTACAATGTATACAATGATAAATGCAATCAAACTCACTATAATTTCAATAATGAATATCCAATAGATTATTTTAGAATTAAGAGAAATTGCAATTTCCCCCTGAGAATTTGTGGATGTTTTTTCAAAGGCAACTACTCGAATTGGATTGATCCATCTAATCAGTGGATTTTCATTGCTTGTAAGAATGACTTGATCAAATAAATTGGACTCTTGATTAGATTCAAACACAACGACTTCATCTACTTTTACAGCATAGTCTAATAAGTTGATGGAATTCTCTTCATTTTCGGCCTCTACGAGTATATATGGCTCTCCAAGGAACGAATACGTGATTTCATACTGAGACTGTAACGCTTGAACCATCTGCTTTAAAACGCCTTTCGTAAAATTCTCACTAATCAGTCTAAAGCCAACACTCAAATGAATCACCATAATTATGACAAAGACACACAAACCCACGATGCTGATCCAAGACAAATTCTTTGAAAATTCTTTTCTCATACTCATGTTCTTTTTCAACTCACCACATCCTCACTCGCATCCGCATTCATACATGTAATATACCCATTTTTTATGACCTCAAAATTTAATAGCGCAACATGAAAATAACCGACACACTCACGCCTTCATACCAAGAGTCCTCGACCAAAGTTCGTGGTCTGCGGATTGGTATTACGCTTTTCATATCTGCAAAATCAATGGGCACAGCTAAAAATAACCGACACACTCACCCTTCATACCAAGAGTCCTCGACCAAAGTTCGTGGTCTGCGGATTGGTATTACGGCGTGTGTGTGTCGGTTATTTTAGTTAGTGATAATTGAATTTTAAACTCATTGAAAAATCTTTAATAGAGTTGGTAAAAGAGGCCATGCTCTGTACAGTACCAGTAGAGTGTGCCATGTGTGGTGACTTTGGGAAGTCTTGTTTGAAGATTCCATTCAGGGTATAGCTTTCTAACAAGTATTGTGTCGCCTGTCATAATATTGCCACACTGTGAACATCTATAAAATTTCGTTTTCTTCATGTTTCCTCAGTCAATTTCATTTGATGAAATTTCACCGGAAAGTAATGTTTCAAGTGGAATTTCAAGACATTCAGCAAGTTTTGTTAATATAGATATTTCCGGATATCCCATATCACGTTCCCATTTAGAGATTGATAAAACCACCTCCAACTCTATTATAGCGGATTAAAGGGTGCACACACAATCGACGTATCGTAGAGAGAAAGAATAAAAAATAGAAACCCTATTTTCTCAACAGGGTTCCTATTTTTATTTTGACACTTTAAAAATGAGAGGGATCTCAAGTGTTAGACGATTTTTTCTCGAATGTTCCAAAAACTACAGGGTTTCCCGATTTGACAACCCATTTTCCCTTTGCCATAACATCTGTCAGTGAAAGAGTTTGTTCATCTAACAAACAAAGATCTGCATCAAACCCTTCTTCAAGATGGCCCTTTTTTGATAATTTTAGGATGCGCGCGGGATTCGCTGTAATGGCACGTAAAGCGATTTCAAGCGGAATCTGTTCATTAAAAACGCACTCCTTAATTTCTTTCAACAAGCATTTTGCCGAGCCAACACCGAGTCCAATAAATTCCTTTTCCTTATTAAACATCGGAAGACTGCCTTGGGCATCCGATGACAATGTAAACTGATTGACAGAAACACCTTCCTCTAAAAGACGTTTGATTCCTTTACAAACGCGCACCTCTCCATCGAGTTCTTCCCATAAATCCGTATCTTCTGATCCAGTGAAATCAATCGTTCCACCCTTTTTTGCAAACTCGATGCACGCTTCAAAAAGTTCAGGATTTCGATTCACATGCGTCGGTAAATACTGCGATACTGGAATTTCAGTTTCTTCAAGTGCTCGGAATAAATAATCCATTTTGCGTTTCCCGTCACCTAGATGAATGTTGACAACACCTGCTTTACCAGAGAGCATCCCACCAACGCGGGCTTCTGAGGTTGTTTTGACAAACTCTTCGAACGTTGGTTGTGATGAACGATGGTCAGAAATAGCCACCTCTCCTACGCCGATGATTTTATCAATGGCAATGAGATCTTTCATAATGGATTCTGTGAGTGATTGTACTGGAATTTGATACGACCCCGTGTATAAGAAAGTTGAAATACCTTCTGTTTCAAGCGCTCTCGCCTTAGCGACAAGCGACATCATATCACGTGTGACACCATCCGTCCCCAAACAACCCACAACAGTTGTAACGCCTGATGTCGTTAAGTCTGTTAAAGTGATTTCAGGCGTTCTCGTATGGTAACCGCCTTCTCCACCGCCACCAAGCAAATGAACATGCGAATCCACAAATCCAGGTGTAGCAATTTTTCCACTCCCATCCACGATGTGAACAGATAAATGACAGTCCGTGCGCTTCAGAGCTTCCCAAGCAGTGGCAATGTCATCATCATACGAAACAACTTGATCGCCTACTATAAGGAGATCTTTTCTGCCACGTTTCTCAGGTGTATAAAGCGATACATTTTTAATAATGGTTATCATGTCGTTCTCCTTTTTCAACGCAATCCATTTGTTTATGCAATATAGCAAATGGAATCGCTGAAACTATTATTGGAAATTAATCAATACTGCCAATATCACAAAGATGGTTCCAATCGCGAAGAAGAATCCTTGCATTTTAATTTGGAATTTTGCCCATTTCATCCAGTCAATACGCGCAACACCCAGAACACCGATTAAGCTCGCTGATACAGGCGTAAAGGCATCGACAAATCCAGCACCCAACTGATATGCTAAAACTGCCACTTGACGACTGACACCAACAAGATCCGAAAGCGGCGCCATAATTGGCATTGTAAGGGCTGCTTGACCCGAGTTCGAAGTAACGACTAAATTAAATAAACTTTGGAATGCGTACATAATCCATGCCGCCACGACATTTGGAAGTCCTTTTAATGCCGTTCCAATACTATGAAGGACAGTATTGAGAGCTGACGCAACCGTTGCATCTGCACCACCAAGTACGAGTAAGATCCCCTTTGCCATACCGACTACAATAGCAGTACCTGCAAGGTCGGATGCACCGCTTTGGAAAGCACTTGCCATCGAATTAATGGTCATGCCATTTAATTTAAAGATAATAGCCGTTACACCCGCTAAGAATCCCATCACAAAGAATTGTGAAGCGATTTCTGGAATATAATACGCTTTTTCAGTCACGCCCCAGATAATCCAAATTAACACGCCCAACATTTCAAGAAGAATGAGTTTTTCACCCCATCCAAATTTTTTCTCTTCTTCAGTCGTTTGTGCCATTCTTTCTCTAAAGTAGTTATCCGCTTGATGCATCACCGATTTTTCTGGATGTTTACGAATGCGCTCAGCATACACCATCATATAAATCGCAGCACCTAACGTCACGACAAACCACATAACCAATCTGAATGAAGCTCCAGATAATACCGGAACACCTGCAATTCCCTGTGCTACTGCCACGCTAAATGGACTCATCCAAGAAGTGGCATTTCCCACTTGAGAAGCGACAAAGGTTACCGTTACTGCCACGATGGAGTCATACCCCAGCGCAATGACAAAAGGTACCATAATCATGGCAAATGGAATAACTTCTTCCGACATCCCAAATGTCGCACCACCTAGTGAAAACATGAAAAAGAGAAGTGGTAACGCAAGACGCTCTAAGCCTCTTGTCTTAGAAATAAATGCGTAAATTCCAGCATCTATTGCACCTGTTTTCATGATGATCCCAAACGAACCACCTACTACCAAAATAAGTGCAACGATTCCCACTGCCGAACCATACTTGCTACCAGTAACTAAACCTTCGAAAATATAGTTCATCCATCCAAATCCATTGTAGTCATCCGTTCCCCAAACATTGGCTACTTTATGGAGTTTTTCACTTGTATCAAAAACAGAGTTTCCATACAAGTCATAGATAACAGCATCTGTCAATCCAAGTTCGTCTAATTGACTTTGATCCCACGCTTGTGCGTCGGTAGCAACGAATGCCTTTAATGCCTCTACATCCATTTCAAGAGCGGTTAGCTGCGTTTCATCTTGAGCAAGTTTTTCAAGTTCTGTCTTTAAAAGTTCATTGTCTAATGCATAACTATACCTAAAAGACTCTGAAATTAAGACGGTTTTTTCGCTTATTTCACCATTTGCATCTTCATAAGTAACTGTTTCTGTGTTAAATTTCCCCGCTGGAACCAAAAATGTTAAAACCCAACAAAATAATACCACAAAAAAAATAATTGCGTAGGTATGAGGTGTTTGAAATCTCGTCAACCCCTTACCAATTTTTTCAATCCCTTTCTCTGATTTTCGATTCGCCATTGCCTTCCTCCTCATGATCATAAAAGAACTTTTGTTATCCTGTGAAAATTACATGTATGCAATTTTCCAACCCTCTTATTAATAAGCATAAAGCATGCCAAATTTTATAAAGCACTCCATAAAACATCAGAAGAAAGGGATATCCTCGCTGGTACGATGTAAAAAAAACAAACATTTTCTTAATAGATTCATGCCATCTATGAACGAAACGTCTAATTCAACCAATTAACCACACGTTAAAAACTCATTCATCGCCTATTCGACCTATTATTAACCAATTAAACACACTCATTCACATTTCAGTCGACAATTCTCAATTTGAGTCATCAGTCCTCAATTAGCTGCGCTGATTTTTAATCGTTTCTCGACCTAATTCCGTTAAATGAGTCCCTGCTCGACCAACACCTTTTGCAATCAGTCCATTCATTTCTAGCCAATCCATTCGTTTTCGAACGCGATTCGGTGTCAAACTTGGCATCACCTCACTCGCCATTTTTGAAATGAGATTTCGGCCGATACACTGGCCTTGCTTCATTTGACTTTCAATGATACGCAAAATGAGAACATCTTCTTTGGTTAACAGAAATGCGTCCTGATGTTGACTTTCATCGACCCATGCAAATGATTTTGAGTCACTTGGCTGCAAGGAGGCATGTTCATCGTTTAATAACGCTAGGTAATCTTCCGGTAAATCCGACCAATTCACCACGCCCTCTTCGCAGACTACTTGCAAATACTCAATTAAGTTTTGAAGTTCTCTCACGTTTCCCGACCAACTATACCGTGATAATCGACTCATCACTTCCGGAGACATTTTCAACGAACGATTTCCAGACGATGTGGAAAAGTAGTCTATAAGTGGATTCAAGTCATCAATTCGCTCTCTAAGTGGTGGAATGCGCAGATACAGCTTTCGAAGACGATGATACAAATCTTCCCTAAATGCGCCATCATGACACATTTGTTTTAAATCTCGGTGTGTAGCCGCAATGACGCGCACATTAATGGAGATAATTTCTGCGCCACCCACGCGTCGTATTTCCTTTTCTTGAAGAACTCGAAGCAGTCGCGCTTGAATTCGAGGTGAAATATCTCCAATTTCATCTAAAAAAATCGTGCCACCATTGGCTTCTTCAAATAAACCTTTCTTTCCGCCCTTTTTCGCCCCGGTAAATGCACCTTCTTCATATCCAAATAGTTCACTTTCAGCGAGTTCTTCTGGTAACGCACTAAAATTAATCGCTAAAAACGGTCCATTTGCCCTTGGAGATGCATTGTGAATGGCACTGGCAAAAATTTCTTTTCCGACACCACTTTCGCCTTGAATCAATAAACTCAAATCTGTTGTGGCGAGTTTTTTCGCAGTCTCAATACAATTTTTAATGACGTCAGACTGTCCAACAATATGATCCAACTGATACTTTGCAACATGTCCCCGTTTGGTCATCATTTGACGTAACTTTTTCTCCATATCAAAAGTATCTTTGGTATTTTTAAAAGTACAGACATATGACTTGAGTGGGTCAATGGCCATTTTTCCAATCACATATTGATTGTCGCCAATTTTACCCACCATTTCATCTTGGGCCTGTGTCTGCGTTAAAAACTTGTAAATGGAAGGCTCTCGAATTAAATTTGACAAAGGCCTACCGATTGCCCTCGTCGATCGAATCCCAAAAATCGCCTCACACGTCTCATTAAAAACCGTAATTTTCTCATGTTGATCAAATGCAATTAACCCATCATTCACATGATTGAGGACTTTATACAAATATCGATTTGAACGATTGGTTTCTTCTGCGTGGTCATGAAGCCGTTTATTCAGTCTTATAATGGTTTCAACGTACTTCGCGCTGATATAATGCGCCTTTTCATCGAGTAAATTCAACCGCGTCAAAATCTCAATAACAGTAGAAATATCAATAATTCTTGCTCCTAAGTCAATTTTATTGGGAATTTTAGGCGGAATAAGTGCTACTTCAGCAGGCGTTATGGCATACTGAATGGTTGAATCATACTCACATCCAGGCGCATATGCTTGATATCGGAGATGATCGACTCCCACTTCCGTGAGAAGTTTAATAATTTCACGCGCATTTTCAATGAGGTCATTTACCACAAGCACTGTTGTCTGATTGGGAATATTGAAAAGTTGATCGAGGTGCGCCATATTCAGCGACCTTTTTGCAACGATCACTGGGCATTCAGGATCAACTAATTCACGCGCTATTTCATACATTTCCATAGAACTAAACACGACTAAATCCGCACGAATCAACTGATCGACGCCGCTTTCAGTGGCATATCCCACAATTGACATATAATCTTCTAAGATGGCGCTTAATTGATTGCACAGATCGTTTTTGGTCGCTTCCGATTCCGTTACCAGTGCCAATACTGTATTCATTGATGCCTCCATAAGTCACTTAAGATTCCCTCGATTTCAATACTCCTACTGGGGCCATGTACACGACAAACTCATTTTCGCCATCCAATCCCAAGTATTGATCAATGGCTTTTTGATCATACGCCGCAATGGCACAAGTGCCACATCCAATTCCTTCGCAAGCCAAATAGAGATTTTGGCAAAGGTGTCCAGCATCTAACAGCATCGCCTTGTGCGCTTCCATCAAATACCGCCATTCCCCTCTATAAGGAACACAACTCCAAATAAACGTCACCGCACATTTGGCAACGAAAGATTGTTCTAAAGAACAGTGATGTATGTGCTCAATGGAAAAATCATCATCAAACATAAATTCCAATCGGTGGCTCAAAGCAAGGTACCGATACACGCCTTTTTCCAGTCCTTCTACGCGTTGAACCACTAAATACGTCTCAAATGGATGCCGCGCACCTGCAGAAGGCACGGTTCTGAGCGTCGCATAATTTGTTCCTTTAATGGACTTTACACCTTGTGTCGCATAGAGCAAAAAACTGAGTTCTTCTAAGGAAATAGATGCCTCCGCATAAGCACGCGTGCTTTTTCGATCCTGAATCGCCTGAAACAAACTGTTTTGTCTCATGATGCGTTCAGACTCTTCTGTTACCTTAGGTAAATCAATGGTTTTTGCCAATCGCTTGTGTGGCTTTTCAAGGGGTGGTTGTGGTAGTTTGAGTTCCTGATCCGATTTCAATTCATCTTTCCATTCGCCAAAACCCGATTTCATAAAATTACGTAATGCGATAAATCTACTCATGTATTTGCCTCCTATGAATTTCAAGCCTCTATTATCTTAAATTTACTAGCTTCCACACTACTCATACTTATCATGATCCGCTATCATAGCATTCCTTGTTTCATTCTACTTAAGTGTAACACCTAAAGAGCCACAATCTCAAGTAACATTTCTCAATCGCCCCACTACCACAGTTACGCGCTCCACAACAAGAGTCCTCGAACGAAGTTCACGTTCTGCGGATTGTTGTTCCACGCGTAACTGTGCTCGTTGGATTTGATGTTGAAATAAAATAAATTTTGTGATATTATTTTTAAATAGTTTTTAAAAAATAATATTTAGGAGAATGTTATGTTGAGAAAAAAATTTCTACTAATTGTTACTATGATGGCGCTACTTAGTATTTCTAGTATCGTCTATGCTTCTGATTACATAGAAGAGGCTGAGGAATTAAAATCACTCAATCTTTTTAACGGATCCGATCGAGGTTTCGAACTTGATAGAGCACCAACAAGAGTTGAGGCAGCTGCAATGCTCGTTAAATTTCTAGGTAAAGAACAAGAAGCGACACAAAATCAATTTTCACATCCTTTTACGGACGTGCCAACATGGGCGAATCCTTATGTCGGTTATTTGTATCACCAAGGTATTACAAAAGGTCTAAATGCTACGACTTTCGGATCAAAAGCTAATATTTCTGCTCGTGATTTTACTGTTTTCATATTAAAATCGTTGGGGTATCAATCAAATGATTTTGAATATCAAAATACCTTAGATTTTGCAGCAGCTTTAAGACTTGTTACGCCTTATGAAGCTTCCACGTTAAAAGATTCTCCATTTTCAAGAGGACATATGGCACATATTGCTTACAACGCCTTAGCAACAAAACTAAAGGACGATACCAAACTCCTAAAAGATGTTCTCGTAGAATCAGGTACAATTGATACCAAAACAATCGAAAATACTTCTTTAGCTTCTTCGTATCATGCTGAGATTAATCAGACTGAAAGTGAAATTATTGAATTCAATGATGATTTTTTCAAATTAAGAATTAAACCTGTTAATGCTCGAAAAACTTCTACTGATACCTATTTCGAGGTAGCAAATGGACTCCCTGTGTGCAACGATCATAACCTTGAAGTGGAAATTTCATTTTTTAAAGATAATCAATTTATCTATAAGTCAAATACAATCACTGGTCTATATACATCTGAAGAAGGAAGACTTATGGGTCATGGAATTTATATTCCAGATATAAGTTACAACAAAATAAAAATCTCCGTTGTTCCAATTACAGAAGAAAATTCAAATTCCCATATCAAAATAACACATTATAGTATAAATGAACTTAAATCCATCGAAGAATCCATCAAAAATTCTTATGGCTTTATAGCTCCTAACCCTTTAGAGTTATCTGACAAAATTTCAACTTCATACTTCAACACTTGGATTTCTATGTTCGCATCAAAAAAATACGCTTGGAATGATTCAGAAACTCCTTATGTATTTAAGGCTTACTTTCATATATCTCCTAAAACAAACTGCACAATAACCGTAAATAATGAAGCGACTTCGTCTTCTATGGTAAAATTTTCTGAATCAACAGGAAAGATTGATCTTCCATTACTTAAATCAAATGAATTTTACGCATTCATCTTATACAATTTATCTCGCGAAATCACGGAAATAATCGTTATCGACAAGTAGACACATACTTGAAAACACAAGCAACCCAGACATTTTAGCGTCCGGGTTGTTTTTTTCTTTCAAATGACAATCAGACAATCTAATCTAACATTTGATCTTATTAATCTTATTGGATCTTTCGTCTTATAAATTTTACTAATCATCTTTACTCATCGTCTATCCATCGCTTCTTTCAACTGCTTCATAGCTCTCTCAAGTGTTGCTTGCGGGCATGCGATGTTCATTCGCTGAAAGCCTTCTCCACCAGCACCAAAAATGGTTCCGGTATTGAGCCAGAGTTTTGCTTCGTGGGTGATGAGTGCATCTAATTCAGTTTGAGTCAGTCCTAGACTTGAAAAATCTAACCATAACAAATACGTCGCTTGAGGCTCCACAAGTCGAATCTGCGGGAGTTCATTTTCTAAAAATCGTTTCACAAATTGGATATTGTCCATCAATTGCACTTTGAGCGCTTTGAGCCATTCTTCACCATGCTCATAAGCGGCTCTACACGCAACAAATCCCATGACATTGGGAACACCAAGCCCCATGCGCGTTACTTCTTTTTTAAAGTTTGCCCTCATGAGTTCGTTGGCGATAAAGATGTTCGATTGCTGAAGTCCCGCTAAATTAAACGTCTTGGACGGTGCTGTACAGGTAATGGTCATCTCTGAGAATTCCGGTTTTAGTGCACTAAACACATGATGATGATGTCCCCATGCATCAAAAACAAAATCTGCATGAATTTCATCTGAAATCACTTTGACATGATGTTTGTAACAAATCTCACCGAGACGAATGAGTTCTTCTTTTGTCCAAACCCTTCCAATAGGATTATGAGGATTGCAAAGAATGAAAAGTTTGACATTTTCGGAGATCAACTTAGCTTCAAAATCCTCAAAATCAATGGTGTATTTCCCTTCATGGTAGAGGAGTTGGCTCACGACCAACTTTCGGTGATTGGAAAGTACCGATTCTGCAAAAGGTGGATAAACCGGTTGTTGGATGATAACTGCATCGTCTTGATTGGTCAGTGCTCGAATCGCCGTACAGATGGCATTGACCACACTTGGACACATGACGAGCCACTCTCTCTTAGGCGAAAATCCGTGATGACGCTTCATCCATCCTCCCACCGCATCAAAGTAATGATCCGAAATTGCATCCGTATAGCCAAATATACCGTGTTGACATCTTTCCACCATGATTTCGATGACTTGATCTGGTGCCATAAAATCCATGTCCGCAACCCAAAGTGGAATCAACCCATCTGGCTTTCCCATTTGAATTGCTGCATCATACTTGATAGAGTCCGTGTTGTAGCGCTGAATTTCACGTGAAAAATCGATTTTTTCCATCGTCACACCTCTTTCTTTTAAATATATTAGGCTTAGAAATCGCACTGAAAAGGTAATTATGCAATTTCCACAGGCTATTTCAATTTTTTAAGGAGCGTCGGAAGCAATGAAAGACTTAAAAATGAAGACAACACCATAGAAACCCACATCAATGAAGCCACGTAAAAATGGACTTTCAGTGGCGAAATGAAGAGCACACTCAATCCAATTGAAAAACCAAGTGCATTGGCAATAATTGGACGACTTGAAAATCCATAAGCTTTTTCAACCGCCTCTGAGCTACTATACCCTTCATCTTTATAGGTTTTGTAAATAGAGGTAAAATGGATCGCGTAGTCAATACCTACTCCAATGGTGATGCTAAACAGTGTCGTCGTAAATAGGTTGAGCGAAATACCCGTCATCCCTAAAAAAGCAAACAAAAACACCGTCGTTATGAATATCGGAATCATGGCAATCACACTTGATAAAAAATGTCTCAAGCTTAGTAGGAGCGAAATGAACACAAGTCCATATGCCACTGCTAAACTCAGCGCTTGCCCATTAATCATATTTTGATTGAGTTCATACATCGTCAGCTGCGAACTCGCGAGATCAATTCCATCAAAATCATCTGTGATACTTGCGATGGCTTCAATTGTGTCATTGCTCAAATCCTTTGGAAAAATCATCACTTTCATGTAGTGCTCACTGACGAATTCGGAATACAGTTCGGACTGCTGTAGCATTGAAAAATCAGGTTTGACACCTTTAGGCAATTGACTCATGATTTGATCTGAAATGGTCACCATAGAAAACACTTTAGATACATGCACATCGCTGGTCAATTGCTCCGAATAGGCGCGCACTTTCTCAGACAACATCGGCTCAAAAGGATTGCCATCGTGTTGGATCAATGCAAATACAGGTATGGTTCCGCCATTGATGTCCATAATTTTGTCAAAATTTTGAGCAACTTCTGTGGAATCTTTATACATCATCAGTTGATTGAACTCAGTGTTAATCATGGGAATTGTGAAAACAGATACGATTAACAGCAGGATCACAACGATAAAGGAAGGTCGCCCCCACGTTTTCTTAAACGGTATATCCAAAGAAAGTTTGCCCTGTTTTTTATGAATATCAAGATGCTCAAAGCTGTTGATTAACGGAATTACAAGCCACGTTGCAACGCCTGCTAGAGTAATTCCAAGCGACGCATAAATCGCAAGGTCATAGATTGCCTTTGTGTTCATAAACAATAACGAAATAAATCCAGCTACAGAAGTCACAGTGGTGATGATCATCGGAACGCCCACCATTTTAAGCGATTCCGCTAAACTCTCTCGCATGGACTTTCCATTTTCTAAATGTTCTTGAATATGAGAAATAAAATGCAAACCATCTGCACTACCGATAATAATGGTGAAAATCGGCGCAAGAACCGTTAATATGGAGATATTATTTCCAATAAGACCTGCAAATCCCAAGGTCCAAAGTGCTGCGATACCTGCTGGCATGACTGATAAAATCGTTCCTTTGACAGATTTCATCTGGACTCTAAAAATATTAAATAAAATGAAAATCGCAAACGGTGGAATCACGAGTAAAATGAACAATAAATAATCAAATATCTTCGTCTGCATGTACTGATTGCCGCTCATATAGTAGGTGAGTTTTTCCTCTTCTAGAAAAGATTCAATCTCCTTTAGATCCCCATATCCAAATTCATGGCTCGGAAAAATCGTTATAACTCCATAGGTTTTTCCATCTACTTCTTTGATGGACGAAAATTCCGTCAGATCAAGTGATGCAATCAGCTCTTTCGGAAAAGGCAACGTAGCATTTAACCCTTTTACCGCGCGAATGCTTTTGATCTCTGTTAAATAGGTCTCAAGCGCTGCTATTTTGTCCTGATTTTTTTCAACATCCTCTACCATAATCAGGACTTGGTCTGACGTTGAAAACTCCTTTTCAAGGTTTTCTAGATGTTCAAGATACTCACTGTTTTCAATCTTGAAAATATCAAAATTCGTCTGTATATCGAGATGGAATATTCCCCAAATCGCCATTAGATTGACCAAAATAAATAGAACCATCAGTGGTTTTTGAAATTTATAGATAAAATCAATATATCGTTTCATTTAATGACCTCCTTGGCGAACACCTTCTAAATGGCGAGCACCTTCTAAGTTGCAAACGCCTTCTATGTATTGCTTGATGAGTTTTTCGATCCATTCATCCATATCTGTGACTTGATACTGGTCCGTTAACACAAATGTCCAAATGGCATCCGCAAGGAAGATTTTTAACATTCGATTAAACAGATTGGCATTATCAATATGTGCGAGTTGTCCCTTTTCCTTAAACAGATCAAAATAGTGATAAAAAATGCTGGAAACATCGTGGAATTGACCCACGAGCAATTGATTGCGAAGAACATCATTGTAAATGAGCTCTTTTACAAAAATTCGAAAGATATCGTGATTGCTCTGAATAAAAAAAATTCGATCTTTCAAAAAATATCTAAAAAAGTCTTCAATCGTTTCAAAAGACTGATGTTCAAGTTTGTTCTTCACATCCTGTTTCATGACTGGAACAAGATATTTCATGAATTTAAGCAAAATATTCAACAGGAGTTTTTCTTTAGTTTTATAATGTCTAAAAATCGTGCCCTCTGCCACTTTCGCCCGATTCGCAATTTCTTTTGTACTGGTATTGGCATAGCCTTTTTCAGAAAATAGCGCAATGGCAGCCTCGTCTATTTGACTCAGTTTTAACGTTTCTTTTTGAGTTTGTCTGGTTTCCTCAAGCAAATGATCGATAATATTTTGACTCACGTGTGACCTCCTTTGTTAAAAAAGTGAGTGCTTACTCACATTTTCAGTATACACCCTTCATTTCTTTTTACAAGAGAGAAATTGACAGATTTAGATTCCATTCACATCTAACGGGTTCCGTGATAAAATAATGACGCAATCATGCACATTTTGAAAAATTGCTCAATAACACTGGAGGTTTTCATATGAACGCCATCGTCACTGGAGGTACCCGCGGCTTAGGGCTTGAAATGGTTAAAACGCTCGTAAATCTGCATTATCAAGTTGTGGTTATCGACTATAAACAGCATCAAACACTTCCCGATTCCGTCGATTTTTATGAAGTTGACCTTGCTCATCCCGAGCACATCCAAGCCTTTTATCAAGACTATCAAAAGAAATACGGCATATGTCACGTGCTCGTGAACAATGCAGCTATTGCACATTTTGAAAAACCCTTAAAAGAGGTGACCGATGAGGAAATTTACCGCTTAATTAGCATCAATTTAAATGCTACAATTGCCATGTCCAGAGGTTTTATCGCTCTAAGAGAGGAAAACAATAGTCCTCTTTATGGACGGATTATCAATATCGCTTCAACAAGATGGCAACAAAATGAACCCCACAAAGACCTGTATGGTGCATCAAAAGGTGGTATCGTTAGTTTTACGATATCTCTTTGTAATTCGCTGGCAGGTACTGGTATTACTGTGAATACCATCAGTCCCGGCTGGATTGAAACGGGCGATTACGAGAAAATCGCACCTCACGATCATGCCTTTCATCCATCTGGTAGAGTTGGGCGACCAGAGGACATCGCAAAAGCACTCACATACTTAGTCGATCCAGAGAACGATTTTGTCAACGGCAACAATCTCGTAGTCGATGGTGGCGTCAGCAAAAAAACGATCTACCCAGAGTAGCAAAAAACCAAGCTAGAATGCGTCTCATGACACATGTAACTTGGTTTTTTTGATCATTTTGTCAATTTTTTGTTTCATAAGATTGATTCGTATGATTGATTCAAATGATTGATTTATATGATCGATTCAAATGATTGATTCATATGATCGATTCATGTGATCGACCCTTAAGGCTCATTTATTTGGCTGTTCTCTTATTTGAGTCTTATGGCATTTCTACCTGATACGTCTTTCCCTTGCCACCTTTCATATCGCCCTGTGTGACATAATACCATTCCTCAACAGTACCATCTTGTTTAGTATACCGAATCAGATAAGCTTCGTCTGCATGCAGAACCATTGGATAGTTATCATGTGGTAGGTAATCGCCTGTTCGGTCATATGCGTTTATCACGTCATACGCACCTTCAAGCCGCCAAAATTCTCGATAGGCATAGTCTTTGAAACCACTGAGATCCACTTTTCCAAAGTAACTCGCCTCATAATCCACTGCATCAATGCGCATCGTCTCAGTTGAAATCGGCTTCGTTAAATACACAAAACCCGTCAAATCTTCTGTGGTCAAACGCTCTCCGTAGGTTTCTTTTAAATCCACCACCATGACCTGTTCATCTTTAGGCACATCAACACCAATATGATACGCGCCGTAAATTCCCATAATGGATGCATTTTCAAGACGATCAAATGCCCATTTGAAATTCTCAATCATCATCTCTTCTCGATAGGCATCATCACTATGACCATAATAGAGTTTTCCTTGTTTGATCACCTCTTTAGTTCGTATGTAAGCATCCGAATCTTTCATTTGATGATCCTCTAAATACGCCAAATAGCGCTCTCCCGTCGTATCATATTGATGTCCTACGTCCGTCCCATGAAAAATGGTTTCTGGATAGCGCTTTTTAATTTCCTGATAAAACGCTTTGACATCTTCAGAATGACACGCCGTCCCTTCCCAATCAGAATACAACATGTCCAGCTGTGTATCATCCGCATCTTGCATCCATAGATTTAGAAGCTCCGCCGTATAATAAGCAGTTTCAATAAATAAATGTCTCATCCCTTCATTCTCATACAAATTCCCCCAGAGCTCCAATTCTCGATCAAGAATGGCTTTTTTACCATGCATTTCTCCCACAAGATAAATGGTTCCCTGATTTTTAGACGAAGTGTCCTCATTTGACGAGCTATTCTCATTTATGGAATTGTTTGCATTCGACGAATTGTCTAATTTACTGGCATCGCCTGATTTTGCGCCACAACCACTTAACGTCCCCATCATTAAAATGACGACCAGCATCAAAACCACAAATTTTAATCCACCACTCTTGACTACATGCCTTTTCATACTTGGATGCATCATCCAGTTTTTAGTTATCACCTGCATCGTATTCACGTCCTCATTTGATTTTTTTGATTCTTTTTTGATTGCATTTTTGATTCATTTTACTTTGTTTCTATTTAGTTTGTTTCAATTCACTTAATTTTCATCCTGATACAATAACTAGTATAATGTCCTTTTTACTCAATATCTAGTTATATTCTAATTATTAATATATTTCTAATGTAATTTTAAAGAAGTCCATTTCGGGGAGTATCCAGCTACTCAAGTTGCTCAAGAAAAAAACTGACAAGAAGTTGCAAACTCCTGTCAGTTCATATTTAATACCGATTATTGAAAATTACAGATTGAATCTCGCTATTAAAACTCCATTTTTCTAACTGTAATGGTCTCAAGAGCAGAAAGTTCCGATTCAATCGAGCCAATCTCTTTTTCAGTGCCTGGTAAAAACTCTAAAATAATGAGTCCATTGGAACTGCAATTGGTTGTAGATGCTTCATGAAGTCCTAATCTCGTCTTGATAAAACAACCGTATTTGGTCAATAATTCTTGTACTTTTACCGCTTCGTGAACGCGATCGCCTACTTGAATACCTAAAATTATTCTCATAAACCCTCCCATAAAATCTGTTTTTCGATAAATTCATTATACCCCAAACAATGGGTTTCTATCAAACACCGTATTTCATGGAAATTCATCAAAACACAACAAAACACGTCATGCACACGTCATGAACTCGTCAATTTAGTAACTCGCACCAAACGGTACAATTGCTAATTTAGCCAGTTTCAAATGCTGAAGTGCAAATGGAATCCCCACGATTGTAATACTTAAAATCAATGCCCAAACCAAATGGTGCACGCACAAAGCCCAACCTGCGAGAAAAATCCAAATAATATTACCCAATAATCCAAATGCTCCAAAGTCACCCACATTGACCTCTTTTCCAAACGGTACGAGTACCAAACCCGCAATTTTAAAGCACTGTAAACCAAAAGGAATCCCAATCACAGTGACACATAACAAAAGCCCCGAAACCATCCATCCAATGGCAGAAATTAATCCACCAAATATAATCCATATCAAATTGCCTAAAATACTCATCAAAACCTCCAAATTTATTCATTCATCTTAATTTCAATTTATTATAACGCGAAAGACTCCTTTTGAAGTTAAAACAATATAAGAAAATGATTAAAATTGAGTCGTTCTCGTGCAAAGCTAGTGACTATATGTGAAACGCGATGTACAACACAAAATAATGCTTTATAACTCAAAATAATGCTGTATAACTCAAAATAACACTGAATAACTCATAATAGCTGATACACACATGGAAAATAACAAGAGTCCTCGCCCTACGGTCTGCGGATTGTCATTTTCCGTGTGTGTATCAGCTATTTTGTGTCAATACGTTTAGTATTTACTTGAGTATATCAACTATTTGTTTGAAAATACGCTATATTTCAGTAAACATTGCTTATTCCATGAATTAGATCTCGGTTTTTAAACTAGACTGCAATGTTTATTTCATTGAGTTCCCCATCGTATTCACTTGACAATATACTCACCCTTTTCGTGCTGTAAATTCAAACTACGAAATAGCAAAAATCTCTCATACTTGATCAGTAAATCCATGCTAATTTTAATAAAAATAGCTGAGATACATGGAGAAAATGACAATCCGCAGACCGATAGGGCGAGGACTCTTGTTATTTTCTCCATGTATCTCAGCTATTTTGTTTCATATTACAAGCATTTCACTAGAAAATATTCATCCGCTTCATACTTTACAATTCACTAAGAAATAGCAGAAATTCTCACATTTGATCAGTAAATCCATGCTAATTTTAACAAAAATAGCTGAGATACATGGAGAAAATAACAATCCGCAGACCAATAGGGCGAGGACTCTTGTTATTTTCTCCATGTATCTCAGCTATTTTGTTTCACATTACAAGCATTTCACTAGAAATACACTCTATTTAAGCAGTTCCTGCTCTTTCGCAATCTCATGTAGTATGTCTGAAAACGGCCCAGATTTCGACTCTAAAAGTCCGTGCGTCGTATCTTCCATCATGTACATTTTCTTGTATGGTGCATTGAGTTTACTAAAATACGCTTGCGCCTGTATATAATTGGTTTGATAATCCTTGTCACCATTGATATTGTAATAAGGCACTTCGTAATCTTTTTTATCTAGCAGTGAAAATTTCTTAAATTCATCCGACAGAAGAAAATTCATATACACCGTACCGTCTGATTTGAGCAATTTAAACCAATCAATGAGCGAGTAATTCGGGTTAAAAATCACCGTTAAAGGGATATTGTAATCCGTACCATCCACCATCATGCCATAGCCATAGGTTTCCATAAGTTGATTACGCGTCTCGAAATGCGTTTTTGACAAATTCTCAGGGTCAAGTAATGCCAACTGTTTAAGTCCTTCTGCATCGTCACCTACCCACTCTGTCGCGGCCGCTTTAAAAGCCACTTCATTTTCATAAAGATCCACCATCTGACCGGTTCCAATGTAAGCATCATAATAATGAGGATATTTATAAGCCAGATTCGCACCGAGATAACTTCCCCACGAATGCCCTAGCAGCGTAATTTTCTCTTGACCTAAGTGCGAGATTAAAAATTTCGTCATCGCAAGGCCATCACTCATCATCAAATTATAGGTAAGTTCCGTGTCATTTTGACTTTCATCATAACTTTTACCACAATTTCTCTGATCCCACGTCACAACCGTATAGACATCCGCCCATTTTCTCGTAAAGGCATAATCAATTGGACTCGTTGTCGAACCTGGACCGCCATGTAAATAGAGCAAAACGGGATTCTTCACATCTTCTCCATAAATGTTAATCCACTGTTTCGTACCGTTAATCTCCACATACATCGACTCATTGATACCGCCCTCAGGCGTCTGACTGTTAGTCGATTTTCCAATCCCCCGTACCAATAAAAATAGTAGGATGATGACCAGAAGCGTGTAAGCTAACCATTTTAATATTTTCAGCGCTACGGCTGCGACTTTTTTCATTTAAGTGCCCTCCAAAATATTTGAAATTGTCCTGCAATTTAATGTCTTATTATTTTAATTTCAATGGTATTATATCTTTTATCACGGTACATGTACAGAATGAAAATTTGCTGTTCCATTCAAAATTCGTTTAAAATTCAACAAATGCAACCACAAGTTGACAAAATGAACGCCCGAATTGATAGCGTTTATCGGAAAATGCATTATAATTAAATTAACAAACGAAAGGAAATGAACATTATGACACTCGGCGAAAAATTGTCTTCACTCCGTAAAAAACATTCCTATACTCAAGAACAATTTGCAGAATTACTCGGTGTTTCTCGACAATCTGTTAGCAAATGGGAGTCGGATACGAGTTATCCAGAGACGGATAAACTCATTCGCATCAGTCAGCTCTTTCAGTGTTCACTAGATTATTTATTGAAAGATGACATCGAAACACCTGAAGATGCAAATTTTACGCGCTACTCAAGTACAGATTCGATCCATTACTCAGATGCATCTTCATCTCTTTCAGACTTAAACGATGCTTCAGATTCGTCATTTATTACGTATAAATATCGTGTAAAGCTTCCAACTCCTATTGATAAAAAGAGCAAACACACGATTGCAGGGCTGCCGCTTTGGCATATCACTTCAAGTCCAAAACAAACTTCAAAGGGCATTTTTGCTTTGGGGTTTAAAGCTCGCGGTATTTTTTCACTTGGCTTTTTAAGCTTAGGCGTTTTTTCATTTGGATTCTTGTCTATCGGGATCTTTTCACTGGCTCTTTTTGCACTTGGTGTTCTTTCCATTGGTTGTTTTGCACTGGGATTAATAGCAATTGGCAGCATCAGCATCGGCGTGATCTCTATCGGTGCGTTATCCGTGGGAGAATTTTCAATTGGTGCGCTTGCCATAGGCAAGTATTTTGCCATAGGCGATTCAGCATATGGAGCAATTGCAATCGGCAAAACCACAGCAAATGGCTCGCTATTTAATAGTCTCCATAAGCTTTCCGAACTGTCGAGTGCTGACATAACGCATATTAAAAACCTCCTCGACGATACTGTCCCGAATTATCTAGAATGGGCAAATCGATTGGTACAGCTATTGTTGAGTATTTGATGCATATTTAATTATTACGCCGATTTATACTTTTAGCTATTCTTATAACAGCTGTCTGTTTTGAATAGTCCATACTTGAAACTGCGATACATCTATTTTAGTCTACTTATAATAGGCCCTATAGAATAGACTTCTTAAAAAAGATTCTATTTATTTGGTCTTTTTTTATGTCGATGTGGTGTGAATGATGCAATGGGCGTGTTCTTCAGTTTTCACTGTGATGGCTTAGCCGATTCATACTGCAAAACGAACTTTGTTTTAAAATTCTTTATATTTTATAATTGACAATACTGTGCGTCGTACACTATAATGTGATTAAGAGGTGATGATTTGGAAAATTTAGAACTTATTATGGATGGTTTAATGACTGAACTCAAGCGCGGAACGCTCGTGCTCTCCGTTCTCAGTCAGCTCCAAACACAAGAATACGGCTATTCTTTGGTACAAAAACTCGAAGAAAAGGGCGCTCCCATCGAAGCCAATACGCTCTATCCGTTGCTTAGAAGGCTTGAAAAGCAAGGACTTCTCATAAGTGAGTGGGATACGTCGGAAAGTCGACCTAGAAAATACTATTTACTCAGCGATGCAGGACGCACTATTTATCAAAATCTCATCGTAGAATGGAAAAATATGCGTCAGCAGATCGAAAATTTAATTGAGGAGGGATGAGGATGAAACTCATTGATCATTACATTTATGCGGTTACAAAACACTTACCAGAAGCGATTCGGGAAGAGGTGGGGTTAGAACTTCGCTCTAATATACTGGATATGTTGCCTGACAATCCAGACGAGACGCAGGTTATTCGCGTTCTTGAAGATATGGGGAATCCATCAGATTTGGCGATGAACTATCAACCAAAGAAAAAATATCTGATTGGGCCTACTGTTTATCCGAAGTATATTGAGATTCTGAAGCTCGTGCTTGGTATCGTTGCCGTTGTGTTTACGGTGCTTGGCTGTCTCAAATGGTTTTCACTTGGCGTGGATCAAGCTAACGAGTTTGACATGGTTCATTTTCTCTCGGATATCTTTGGTATGGTGGTAGAAGGGTTGCTACAGGCGGCTTTATGGGTGACATTGGTCTTCGTTGTCATTGAAAGAAATAGTGCGTTTGAAGGCAGTTCGCCATTTAAACAAAGAAAGTGGACGATTCAAGATTTAGAAGCGCCTATTGAAGCAAAATCTAAGATTTCAAAATCTGAAGCGATTGTGAGCATCTGTTTTAACCTTGTGTTTGCAGCGATTGCGTCGCTTAATCCCAATACGATTCCACTTGTATTTAGTTTTAATGGAGATGCAACGATCATTCCGTTATTTGACGCAGAACGTTTCAAACTATATGCACCTTTTATCATTGGATTATTTTTAGCATCCGCTGCATTTAATATTTACAAGTTAGTACGCGAAAGATGGACGTCGAAAATGGCCATCATCAACGCGGTTCTCAATGTAGGTGTCATCGTCTTAGCTTCTATGATGCTGACAGATGGCACATTGTTCTCAGAGGCTTCTAGAGATTTCATGACGCAACATTTTAACGGCAATTGGATGAAAATGACGCCACTTGTGACTGCCGCTGTCATCGGGATTCTTTCGATTTGGGACAGTGTTAGTGCCTTTATGAAGGCGAGAAAATAGGGAGTGTATGTATGCCCCGAAGTCATACACAGCAATCAAATAACAAGAGTCCTCGACCTACGGTCTGCGGATTGTTATTTGATCGCTGTGTATGACTTTGGGGATTATTTTTTGCATCATTTGATCGCTCTTCATTTAAGCAATCAAATACAAAGCCCCTGAGTGGGGGAATCCATGGAAAAATGACAATCCGCAGACCGCCATTTTAAGTTTCTTATCTAAGCTCATTGATGATTACTTCTTACATATTTTTGCTTTGAACTCTGTGGTTTATCCGGTATCGTCATAACCAGTAATCCAGATTCAAGTAATGGTGCAAGTATCGCTGTTCTAAAATGCTCTCTGTCACTGATTCCGATATATTCTTGAATTTCTGTTCTTGTACGTGGAACCTTGCAAAATTCAAGTATTAATATGGCTTTTTCTGACAACTCAACTTGCGGGGTGACTTGAGGGGTGACTTGCGGGGTAACTTGCGGGGTAACTTGCTCGGTCGTGATTTGAGTTTTGAAAATAATTTTGAATATATTAGATTCAATTAACTCTGCTTCCCCACCAAAGTAAGCCCTACTGTATTTGTGAATATTTCTAACACCAGAACCTAATTCGTCAACATATCCAATCTCCTTGAACACCTTTGCAATGGTTGGATTTTTGGGAAAAGGTGAAAAGTTATTTGGATCTATAACGCCCATTCCATGGGACTTATTTGCATTTTCTGTGAACACGGTATCATTCCCTATAATAAGCTTTGTCGGAAATGGATTAGAATAATCTCGATGAATTAAAATATTTGAAATCACTTCTCTGAAAATTTTGTCTCTAAGACTAATACTTATATCCCCTTCAAGATAGAATGGATCTGGTAGATGTTTTGTTATAAATGCCATTAGTCTGTCATATGTCTCAATTAAATTTGTTCTTATATCATCTCGGTCATCATATCTATCAAGATTGATCTTTCTTAAAATTGCATCCACTCTATGATAGGGAAGAACCGAATTGATCGTTTCATCTTTTCCAAATATAAGAACACAGGCAAGATTGTAGCCTTCAATATTATTTTTATAATCATAGCTGTACAGACCTGCACTTTTTAAAAGCTCATCATCACTCATCGTAACCCAAGGATGTTCGCTGTTTCTAAGACTTGCTCGCTTTCTTGCAAGAGCAACTAGATCTCTTCTTAGATCATCTATTTTTAAAAACTGAAAAATATCATTCTCAAAATGTGTCGTTTGCTTTCTTTGATATAACGCTGCAACTTGGTTCGTATGATTTGTAATATCAAAATCTCCATCTTCATTTCTGTCAAATATTTTACCACTGCACCTATGAACTTGAGAGCTTTCAGGTACTGCAATATAAAGAACCATTTTCCCATCTATTTCAAAATCAATTATATCCAAATAATAAGTCGGATTAATTTTGTTGGCATTATTAACAGAAGTCACAAAATCAATTTTAAGTTTTTTAACTCTCTCTTTATCAACACCGACAATTTCACCATTGTCTTTTACGCCAAGAAGAATCTCGCCGCCAAATCTGTTAAGGAATGCACACACAGACTCAAACAAATCCTTATTAAGCTCTGATCTACTTTCTTTAAATTCAATATTTATTCCTTCGCCTTTTGAAATCAGGTTTCGAATTTTTTCAATCATAAAAGCTCCTTTTCATTCAACAAAAGCTATTACACCTTTACCCTTTACAGAATGATCTGTGTTCCATTCGTGAAATCATGTTTCGTATCTTAGTCATTCTGTTGATTAATTGCAGTTCTTTTTCTGAAACAACGAAGTGATATAATCAAATTTGATTGTTTTATTTATATTATATCTTATAAATATTATGAATAATCCGCACTAAATTGATCCACCTGTCCGATATAATTGAGCCATCATTCCGTTTTAGATTGAGCCACCATTCCGTTGTGTGAGCCATTTGAAATAAAACCTTTATACTGTAATCATACATCCAAAAGATGTAAATACATGTAAAGGAGGTCATTTAATGACCGATTATAATGAAATTCTGAGACTTAAAAGTCTTGGGTTTAGTGAGCGAAATATTGCGCTCAGCTGTTCTTGTTCGCGCAACACAGTCGCAAAAATAGTTAAAAAAGCGACCGAATTAGGTGTCCAGTGGACAAAGAGTAACACAAGAACCAACCATGAGTGGCAAACATTACTTTTCCCTGCTCAGAAAGAGCCTCATGGCAAGCGCCAACCCAACTATGCGTACATCCGAGGCGAACTGCTTAAAAACGGTGTAAGCAAGAAGTTGCTTTGGGCTGAGTACATGGAAGAATGCAGACTTAGCGGTGAAACACCACTCATGTACTCTCAGTTTTGTCGTTACCTTCAAGAGGATGAACAAAAGCGTCGTGCAACTATGCATATTAGTCGAAAACCTGGAGAACAAGTCGAGGTAGATTGGGCTGGTGATCCAGCCAAAATAATTGATCCCGATACCGGCGAAGTCATAGATGCATATCTTTTTGTTAGTGTCATGACTTATAGTCAATACGCGTATGTTGAAGCCTTCATCAATGAAAAGCAACGTGCTTGGATAACGGCCCATGTTCATATGTACAACTACTTTGGTGGTGTTACTAAGATTCTAGTTCCAGATAATTGCAAAACAGCGGTAGTTCACACCAAAGATTGGTACACGCCAAAACTCAATGCCACGTATCATGAAATGGCTGAACATTATGGTACTGCAATCATTCCAGCAAGGGTTAGAAAACCGAAAGACAAAGCAAATGTCGAGGGTACCGTTGGTAACATTTCTACTTGGATTACAGCTGCTTTAAGAAATGAACAGTTCTTCACTTTAGTGGAACTCAATGCTGCGATTAAAGAAAAACTTGAGATTTTTAACTCAAAGGATTTCCAAAAGAAAGAAGGCAGCAGGTGGAGTCTCTTCCACTACGAAGAGTTGCCTTTCCTAAGCCCACTACCCACTACCTCTTACGAACTGGCAGACTGGAAACAAGCCACCGTTCAGTTTAATTATCACATATCTTTGGATGGAATGCTATATTCCGTTCCGTATGAGTATATCAAACGTAAAGTAGATGTGCGGGTAACAGATAGAGTCATCGAAATCTTTTACAATCATAACCGTATTGCCTCCCACAAGCGACTTTATGGACGCAAGGGTCAATACAGTACCATCTTGGAGCATATGCCTCTAGATCATCAAAAGTATCTTGAATGGAATGGCGATCGCTTTAGAAAATGGGCCGAACAAATTGGCACACATACACATAAAGTTATCAGCGCTATTCTTGCCTCCAGTCGCGTGGAGCAACAAACCTATAAAAGCTGCATGGGATTACTCAGGCTAGCCGAGAGACATTCTGAAGAAAGCCTTGAAGCAGCTTGTGAAAAAGCTTTGAGTTATACTTCGAGTCCAAGTTACAAGAGTATCAAAAATATTCTTGCCGCTAGGATACTTGATAAGCCAAAGCCTATACCTGAGCAGATCGTAAAGAACAAATTCGGTGTAACACGCGGATCTAACTACTATGGAGGTAAAAATAATGATAAATAATTCGACTATTGATAAACTTATAGAAATGCGATTAACCGCAATGGCAGATGCTTATCGTCAACAAATTACCGATCCTCAAATGAAAGATATTGATTTTGAAGATCGTATTGGAATGATGGTTGATATTGAGTACACAAGAAGGAAAAATAATCGACTGTATCGTTTGATAAAAAATGCAGAGTTTGAACAACCCGGCGCAAGTATCGTAGATATTAATTATTCCTCAGGTCGAAAAATCAACAAAGACTTGATTAAACGTCTTGCAACTTGTGAGTATATAGCTGAATTTAGAAATATATTTATAACAGGTGCGACTGGAAGTGGCAAAACATATCTTGCTAATGCTTTTGGCATGGAAGCCTGTAAACATAAGTTTAAAACACAATATGTGCGACTTCCTGACTTACTTCTTGATCTTGAACATTCAAGAAACGAAGGTACCTATAAAAAAGTAATGGCAAAATATTCTAATCCTTTGCTGCTGATTATTGATGAATGGTTGCTATTAAAACCTACAGCTACGGAAGCAAAAGACATATTTGAACTTTTGCACAGAAGAAGAAAACACTCATCTACAATCTTCTGTTCACAATACCGACACGAAGGTTGGTATGATCAACTTGGTGGAGATGATTCACCTTTAGCAGATGCAATACTAGATCGCATCGTACATGATTCATACAAGATAAACATCGAAAGTGTAGACCCTACAAAAGATTTATCCATGCGAGAAGTCTATGGTCTAGATAAACGATTAAGCGAATAACTAAAAACTCGCTGGTGGCTCAATGGTTCCGGACAAGTGGCTCACGCCACACCGGAACTGAGGCTCCACCGAATAGGAATATTCATATTAAAAATTCATCCTGATTACTGTACATTTTTATACTGTTGAATCTATTTACGCTCTATCTTGTTATTTTCTTCCCATCCTCTCCTCACATTTAAGCCGCCAAATACAAAGCCCCTGAGTGGGGGAATCCATAGAAAAATGACAATCCGAAGACCGAAGGGCGAGGACTCTTGTTATTTTTTCCCCATCTCTCCCCCTCATTTAAGCAATCAAATACAAAGCCCCTGAGTGGGGGAATCCATAGAAAAATGACAATCCGCAGACCGCTAGGGCGAGGACTCTTGTTATTTTTCTATGGATTCCCCTACTCAGGGGCCAAATTTCAATGCTTAAATCTTCACTCCCACTCGACAACTTTTACGATATACCTCACGTCAAATGGCTTATTTTCAACAACTCTCAAATCACTCAAATCATATAAATCATATAAATCTGTGTAATCTCGATTTTTTTGGGACTTTTTTGGTACACCTGTCAAATTAACATCCATTTCTCCATCTCTAATTATATTTGCACACTTATATTACTTTGTGCAGAATCGAAATGAATTCCGTCAAAGAACTTTATCAGACTTATTACTAATTCTGATAAAGTTTTAAGTTCAGACTCGGTAATCAAAGGGGTATGACTATCAATTGCTGAAGGGTTCCCATGAGAAAACATATTACTGTAATGAACAAACATATAGTTAAGTTTTTCATGCCAATTATTTTCATTAATTCCATCTACTTCTCTGAAATCTTTAAATGGATTATTACCAACTGACAAGTCATCTTCAAATTTCTTTATAAAGTCACTTAAACCAGGAGTCATAAACTTATTGTTAGATTTTAAATAGGCAAACTTAAAACTAAAGAAACTCTCAAAGACAATCCTTATATCATTTGGAATAGTATGAATCGCTTGTTTAAAGTCAATATTTCCATTTATGAAATCTAAAATTTCATGCAATTTCACATAGTAAAGAGTCGTGAAATTCGCAAAAGTATCTGGCATAACTTCAATATTTGAACCCAAATCACTATTTCTAATGATATATGCACTAACTTTTTTAGATTTTATATGCTTCATAAAGTTTATCAGTATTTTTAAAAATTTATAACTATGGCTACTCACAAATAATTGTTGAGCATTTGAAAACTCACTATAAATGACCTTAGCAGTGTGAAACAACCTATCTTCATCCATGCTAGATATTGGGTCATCAATATAAACGACAACTTTTGAAAGTTCTTCAGCTTTTACTTCCGATTTTATCTTGCTTAAAAAATAAGCGAATGCAAGTGTCGTTTTTTCACCTTCACTCAATGAATGCTTTAGTGACTTTGAGTTTTCTCCATCAGGATATTCAACCTTGATTTCTTTATCAATACTGACATTAAATCTAAATATATTCATGTCTTTTAAAAACTGATTTACATATTTTGATTCTATCTGCAAATTAGCTAATTCAGTATTTATTAACCCATCTATTTGTTTAATTCTATTTTCTTTGTTTCTTTGGTCTGTTTGTAATTGGTTTAAAGTTGAAATAGGATTATCATTCTTAGTTTTATCTTCTACCAGTCTGCTAAACTTCTCATAAAATAAATTCTTCAATTCATCTTCAATCTTTTGAGATTCACTATCATTGCTTAACTCTGCGATAGTATTGTTAATGATAATGTTTATATTGGATATATGGGTATTGTAAGACTTCATTAATGACAGTATTGACCCGTTGGAAAATCCAATTTCCTTTAAGTTTAGAAGTTTTGTTTCAATCTGTGCCTTTATACTATTTAATGCTTCTAACAATTCTAGTTTTTCACTGAAAAGTGCTACGGTTCCATGCTTACTAGCTATTCCATTGTATTTCTCTAACATGACAAATAGATTTGCATTGTTACTATTATTTACATTATTGATTAAATTATCAATTGATTTTATATACAATTTTAACGAACCTTCAAGTTCATCTTTCTCTTTGTTAAAATATGCCTGATAATCGGAAATCAATTTTTCTATAGTGCTTCCAATATTCGAATGACATAATGGGCATTTTTCATCCTTTGTTTCTTTAAGTAAGGCTAACCCATTCGAGTACCAAGTATCAACAAACTTGATTTCTTTACTTCGAAATTCATTTACTTTATTTAGTATGTAATCTTTAGCGTTGTCCTCAACACATTTATTAAGACTGTCGAAAATCAAGTCAAAGTTAATATTCTCTAATTTACTTATCCCTGAGTTGAGAATCCCAATATCTGTTCCAATATTTTCATTATTGGTGATTTTAAATCTTTGAATTTTATTCTCAATTTCCTTATTTATTTCAGTTTCACTTCTTAATGTCTTCTTGTATTTAGTCGAAGGCGTAGAAAGTTTGATTCTTGTTATAGGGTTTTTCTCTAAAAACTCTTTTTTTACTATACTCTCAACACTTGCAATTTCTTCATTAAGCCCTTTTATATGTTTTTTCAAGCCTTCAGAATTGTCTTTACCTAATTGAGCATTAATCTCATTTTTTTCTGCTTTTAACTGTTCAATTAATGGAGTAGTTATTTGAGTCTGGATTGATTGGTCAATGTTGAATTTTTTAGCATCCGCATTACTACCATCATATAGATAATTTGAAACAAAGAGTGAATTGAATACATATATATCTTTTGTATGAAAACCTTGTGTAGTAATATTCTTATAACTCGAATCAATTTTTAGGGATATTTCTGCATTAGTTTTAAAGAGATTCTTTTTAATGTCTTCTTTAACAGATACATCTTCAAATCTACTATATAACGAAATGAGTTTTGAAAATATTGTCTTTCCTGAACCATTTTCCCCAAAGATAAAGTTTAAATGGCTAAATTCAACTGGTAATATCATATTCTTGTAAGAACCTACATTTTTAATAGTTTTCACTTCATTAATCAAGTCATCGCCCCCTTTTCATAGCAAATAATTCAAATTGATTCTAATTATTCAAGAATTCTTTCACCTCATCTAATGAATAAACTTCTTTTCTTGAGTGCAAAATCATATGACAATTAGGACAAACAGGAACTAAATCATTTTCAGGGTCAACTTCGTATTCATCATCTATTTCAGCAAGTGGTTTTACATGATGCACATGAATCTTTCCAGCAAATTCTTCACCATATACTTCACCAAAATCAAAACCGCAGATGATGCAGCTAGTGCCATGAATTTCTATGCAAGCTTGTCTTGCCTTGGGATTTCTCTCATAAGCATTTACTACTATCTGCTTTTTAAAACCTTCAGTATACTTTTCAGCTTCTTCTGATGGGATTTCTTCTGGTATTAACACCTGATTTGATTTCAAGTCAATTAATGCCATTATTTCTTCATATTTATTTGAATCTAACTTCTGTTTACTTTGAGTAAATTTGTTGAAATTAGGGTCAATTCTTCTTATCTCTTCAGAAGTTATTGGTTCAAAGACTCTAATACTATTTGTATCAAAGACATAAGCACCATTATAAATGCCATCTATTGGTTTTTCATGTTTCGTTATTCTAATCAGTTTAGCACTAGCAATAACAGCATTATCTATCTGAAATAATATAAGTGTTCCTGAAGGAGTATTAATTCCTGTACTTCTGAAATTGTAATATCCATCTTTCTCATAGATTAAAGTGTTTAGGAAGAATGATTCCTGAATCTCTTTGTAATCCATATCAGGAAACTCAAATTTTGAACTCATTGGAAGTAGTCTTATCTCTTTGATTTTAGGGTTATTCCAGTGATACAAGAAAACCATGAAAAGATAGTTGTTGAAGCTTTTAAATTCATCGTGATTATTCTTATACTCAATAAGAAGTTTTCTTTTTTCTTCAAGGTCTAAATGGCTTTGAAACTTGATTCCAAGTTTACTTAAAAAGAAATCAACATGTTCTTCAGAGAACACATTTAAATATTTATCAGGGTAATAAGCAGTAAGGATTTTATTCTTAAACATTGGCGAAATAGGATTTTTTAGTATTGCCTGAGTGTCGTCATTCTCTCCAGCAATTAATAAATCATTCAATGCTTTCTTAATGTTAACAAAGGCTTTACCTGTATCTAAATCAGCATCCCATTTTGGAATAGTCTTATAAACGCCTTCAGCTTTATTGTAATAGACACCGAATTTCTTATCAGCAGTTGACCCGCCTTTTATGCTTCCAAGTTCTCTTAGCTTTGTTTCAAGCCAATAGCAAAATGATTCTTTACCGCTACCAACTACATAATCATCCATGAGCATATTATGAAGTTGATTAGCTGGAAATTTTGCTACAAAATCTCTTCTTAAGACTTCCAAAGACTCATATTTTGCTATTGTCAAATCATATTTAGCAACTAGAAATTCGCTTATTGACTCCGTGATTGGTTTCATAATATCACCAGCCTTCTTATTTGCAGATTTGGAGGTGGCTTATATTAAGCTACCTCCAATATTTTAATTACAAACTTATTAATTTAGATTACAACTTTTAATCTTAGTAAAGGATATTAATTTATAGCTTCGGTTAGAGGATACCATATTTAACATTATCCAAGTAATATTTTGATTTTATCATGTATTCTATTCAGCCTAGACTCTAGTTTCCATAATTTCAAATACGAATCTACTATTGTATTTTGGATGTCTATACTTATATTTCCACTGTCATCAACAGGTAATTTTACTGGAATACTAGACATATGAAGAATGTCCAGCTTACCATTATTAGACTCTGCCGTTTTGTATTTATAGGTCACTTGATTCAGATAAATCATTAAATAATTTGGATTTATTAACTCTTTGTATTCTTGCCTTATAACAATCCTTCCACACTTTTCAGAATATAGATAATCGGTATCTCTATAAAAAACAACACCCGCATAACCATTTGTAGTCCAAGTTAAATCTCCTGAATTTCCTTTTTTGTGAAATCCATCAAAAAATTCTTTTGACACCCTTCCCATCAGCCCATTATTCTCGGTTGCCGATGAGTAAACCGGATAACCATTTTTATCGAAGTTTCTATAAATTGATTCTTCACTAATCTGGTTAGAACCTTTATTCAATAACGCAATATCTTCTATCTTTTCTACTTTAAAGTTATCAATTAAGAGTTCGAAATCATATTTCGATTTAACTTTATATATCATATTCTCCAAATCATTTCCTAGTTGATATAACTTCTCAAACTCACTTGCAATTTTATTCTGAATATCTACATCAATATTTCCATCAGGTAATGTTGGTAAATCAAATTCTATTATCGACATTTGTTCATTGTACAACATTGGTTGACTACTAGATTGCAACGAACTTGACATAATTAAGTCTTGTTGAGTATATACAAACCACTTGTAATTTACTAAATCTCTGTATTCATTTTTCAATATCAGTACACCACAATGGTCATTAGGGAAAAACTTGTAGTCTCTATAAAACATTGTACCTGTATTTACACCATCTTTACTCCATGTTACACAAGGTTCATTAACAATAACTGATTCGCCGTTTTTCTTGAATTTTGAGAGCCACAATTCATCAGCATACCATGTAATTCCTTCGTTAACCGTTTGTGCCGTGACACAAGGTAAATTTCCAGAATGTGAATAAACCTCTTCTTCGGTGATACGTGTACCTGTTTTAACATGAAAGATATCACTAATTTTCACTTTCAAGAGCATCACCCCCAAATAAACCCTTTAATTCACTCATAATATCATCTACCAAATGTTTAATTTCATCATAGCTGATGGGCTTAATTGCTTTTTTTCTAAAGTATTTTTCAGGAACTAGAGTTAATGCATACACTATTTCCTCAATGTTTTTATCATACCATTTACCATTTTCAGAATCGTATTCAAACCCTAACTCTTCCAATATAATTTGGAAGTCTTCATCCACTTCGCCATCTTTTGTAATGTAATCATTTTTTGTGAATTTTTTTAATGTACCATTTTTATTCATAGGAGCTTTCTCTTGAAGTATTATATAATTTTCAGAAGACAACACTTTATTATCATTAAGTTCATCCCATAATACACCATTTATTTTTTTAGCATCTACAGTGGGGTTTTTTACTGTTTTCTTTTCCATTATTTCTTTAAAAGAGATATAGCCATATTTCTTGCCAGTAATTTTTTCATTCCACTCATTATAACTTTCAAATTTATTATCATCTTCTTTTGCTTCATATATTTGTTCAATTTGAGAAAGATTAAAAGCACCATGAACATCTTGATAAGTCGCCATCTCATTATGCAAATAACTACCATCATCTGCCTTCAGATTAGTTGGAAATCGTTTATCTGAATTAGCATAGCCATCATTGTCTACAATATAAGAATAAACCCTCTCATTTTGTAATACTCTATCCTCTAATGAGTTCAAAGGCTTTACTCTTTTCTCTAAGAACAGTACATATGTTTTCCATTTTGTATACGGTGCAAACGAAAACTTAGGCAGCGAAATTATTGCGTCAATTTTGCACTGCTTAATTATATATTCTCTGAGCGGAGATAGCGTTGGTGCTTCCATTATTCCTTCAGGAACTATAACAAGTGCCTTTCCTCCTACTTTTAGAAGTTCAATGATTTTTATTATAAAATTCAATTCTAATCGCTTATTGTTGTTTGTCTTTAAAAACTCATCATCACTATTGGGGTCATCTAAGGCTATATCTCCCTTACCGTAAGGTATATTTGTGATAATATAGTCTAACTCCTTCCTAAGTTCAGTTGAACTTAACGTATTGACACTTCTAATATCAGAAAAACCATCTCCAGCCAACGTCATATTAATTCTAGTCCTACCAATGTTATTATGACGTATGTCATATCCTATTATAACTTCGCTAGCGAGTTTAGATGTGTCAATTTCAGGATGCTTTTCATCACATTCCTTTTGGATATATTTAAAGGCTTCTGTTAAAAAGCCCCCAGTTCCACATGCTACGTCAGCTACAGTTTTCTTGTTTTGAACTATATCCTCAATATCTTTATCGGTCAAAAACATTCTAACTAATGGTTGAATGATATGTCTTCTTGTAAAGTATTCACCTAATAATGATTTCGTCTTTTTACTTGCAAGTGTTTCATAGACCTCCCCAAATAAATCAATCGCTAAATCAGTCTCAGGTATTACTCCTATTTCTTTGTGGATTTTCATAATTATAGATTCATTTGGGTCAATTTTTTCATTAAACTCTCTCACATCAATGTTCGACAATGCATTCTTAAAATTAAATGTCTCTACATCTTCTTTATTTTTAATTATAAATACATCATAGTATTTTTCCTTTAAATCTTTGTTTGGTTTATTACCAATTATCGTTTCAACAAACTCCAATATATCTGTAGGTTTAGTAAATGAACTCCATTTTCTCTTCTCTTTTTCTAGAATCATTTTTAAGGCAATAAATGAAACTGTGAAATTAATCGACAATTCATCGTTATTCTGGATTTCTGGTATTTGTCTATAAAGGGTTTTTAGTTTATTTATGACAACATGTAAGTTCTTCTGTGTAAACGGCTTTTCAACATATTCAGACAATTTGAACTCGTTCTCATTTGGATTATCATAAACTAATTTAATGATATGTTTTCCAATGAAGAAATCAACTTTTTTCCCATTAATAATCAAAGGTTCCCATTTATGGTTTTTCAATACTCGGACCTCAATATTGGGCACATGTCCAATAACAATTCTACAAGTGACTTTACCTGAACGATTTAATCCGTTAGCATACATAATGGCTTGGTCTAATGCATTTTCCTTACTTCCAACTTTTTTATTCTCAATAATTAAATCTACGTTACTATTCCCAAATAAATTGAAGATAAGAACATCAAGTTCACCTTTTGATTTACCCTTTACTGATTCAATTTTACTGTCAATCTCCTTAATTCCAGTTTCATTAAATCTTACGATTTCTTTATCGTTTATAACTTTCAAATAAGCTTCTCTAACTTCAAAATCAACATTGTTCTCTTTACCTTTAGGTATAATTATTTCTATCGTGTCATTTATTATTAAATCTAATTCCTTCTTTGGAAATTCTAATTTCTTAATAATCATTTGTTTTCCCTCCTATAGTATAGTCGTCTCAAATAATTTGACTAATTTTAAACCTTTCTCAGTAATTGAATATTTTCCTCTTTTATTTTGAAAAGGTATAACACATTCTAAATCAATCAATTCATTAATAATCCTGTTAGTCTTAACCTTTGAAAAATGAGCTAAGTCAGCAATTTCCTGTTGCGAGAGTGATGCGTAGGAATCCTCTTTAATTTTTATCTGGTTTTCTTTTAATAACTTGAGAATTGTGTATCTGTCATTTGCAAATATTTCAAGACTCAACATAAGCACCCCTCCATTTCATAATCACTACTACATTATACCTTATAAAATTTGGAATTTCATCTTTTATGGTGTACATTTTTAAACTTTTAAATCAAAATTCCGAGTGAATTGAATAACTTCAATGTGATATAATGAACACACCTAGACAACGTATATGGAGGATTATTAGATGGATTCTAAAAAAATAACTGAAGAAGAAATGAGAAGAGAAGTCGAAAGACTTAAAATTGAATTAAAACCTATGGCAGATAAGCTAAATTCTCAGATTAAAGACGATGCTGGAGTGTACGCTGACAATATCTATAATCAGCTTAGGACTGTAAACAAAATTAAAAGTATTGCATTTAAGGCTAAAACGAAGGGTGAAGAGCATCTGGTTATCCTCTCTTTAGAAACTGTGAATGAGCAAAATGAAGTAGTGAAAGCTGATTTTGAACTGCTTTCATTTGAAGCATTTGAATTTGCAGACTATATTGCAGCAGCGATTGCAAAACTTGGCAAAGACACAGAATTCGCAGAATTTATCACATTATAAGATTAGACCCAAGGGCTTTCCCTTGGGTCTCTTTTCTGCTAAGAACTCTATCTCCAACTACTGAATTTCCTTAAATCTTCATCAATCTCTAAATAATCATTAAGGCGATTTTTATCGAGAATGTCTATGACATTTTCTTCAAGTTCAATGATGCTTTTGCTATTAATCGTTAGTTTCTTTAGGTTGTTTAGATTCTCCTCAAGATATTTTCGTTCAAAGAATTCAATATTTTCGAGCCTTTCATCTACAGAGCTGGTAAGCCATTCGCAATTTTCTTCAATTTTTTCGATAATGGCATCCTTTATATCATCTAGACTATCTAAGAATTCGTTATAAAACAAAATGTCATTCGCATATTCAGCTTTTGCCCTAGAATGAAAATCATGACCATGATATAGTCTGTCCATGTATTCAATCTCCAACGAAACAATATTTTCGATTTTAGCCACTATACTATGTCTTCTTGAACCATCTGCTAGACCAATAACATCGTAAATTCCACAGCCTTTATCTTGGAAGAACTGAACATCATCCAAATCATATTTGTAATCATCTTCACCCTTCAAATTACTATTTAGATACTCAACCACTTTCACTCTAAAGCATTTCTCGTTATCACTTGTTACCCAAACGAGGTTAGCAAAAGCAACATTACTTTCGTTATAGACCTCCATAATCAACTTGTACTCATTAAAGCTTAATTTTTTCATACTTAATCACTCCTTTTTATAGTTTTCGTAAATACGGTATATTCACATCCTCATCTACAACTTCATTATATGGTTTTTTACTATTTAAATTCTTTAATTGAGGAATTATATTTTGATTGTCTTTTCAAAATGTTATCTTACAAATCGTATAGAGATTCCTGTCTGTGTGTATAATTCGTAAAAAAGACTCCTTAATCGGAGTCTTAAGTTTTGTTATGCAACTTCTTCAACATCAACAACATCGTAGGTCTTTAAAATCAAGTCAACCGCTTTTGTAGCCTTATTGCTAGCAGATACAAGTAAAGTAGTATCATCTTTTAACTGTTTTAGCCAGCTTCTAAGATAAGCTATATTGTTATTTTCTGCTTTCTCTGTTTGAATTCCAAGCATAGACATAATTAGATTTGCACCAAGTTCAGCACACAACTCTTCTCGGGAGTATGAATCGCTTGCAAAGGTGTGAGAACTAACCTTGTCATCAAATCTGCCAAGAATTTTCCCAGTTGAATGAACACATTCATGAGCAAGGGTTGAGTAATATTCAGTAATGTCTCTGAATTGATTCTTTGCTGGAATTCTGATGTAGTGACCTTTCGGCGAGTAATAAGCTTTATTTCCACCTTCTACTTCATCAAAGCCAACCCCAGCTTCACTCATGTAATATTGCAAAGCTACTTCTGCTGTTTCAATCGGTTCATTTTCAAATGTTTCATAATTGCTTTCTAGACCATAAACATCATCAATGCTATAGACTGTGTAATAACGTAAAAGTGGTATTGTTTTGGTTTCAATTTCACCTGTTGACTTATCTGTAGTTTCAAACTCATTGAATTTGAAGAAAACTACCATTTGCTTTCTACAACCTTTCTTAAGTTTCACTTCAGGATTCTTTTTCTGTAAATCACAGATTTGTGTCCAAGTGACGAATTCGCTACCTTCTAGTAACCACAAGTTAATCCCATTATAAAATCTTCCCGTCACGTAATTCCGTGGTCTTTTTCTAGTCCATGGCATTCTCCAAGGATTACAGCCATTTACTATCGCATCCTCAATTTTCTTAATCATTTTCTCATTGATAATTTCATAAACTTTGTTCATATTCATTCCTCCCATAATGCTTCCTAAAATGTAATTCATGCTGACGCACCGCTATTCTCATTTGTTTTGATAATTCTATGCAGTTCAACTATTAATAATTCAAATTTATGAGCATTAGACAGTACAAGAATTTCACGTTGCCAAAGGAAACAATTTAAGCAACTAAAAAAGAAGCCCACTTCTGGGCTTCCGAAACTATTGGCTATCATGAGAAAAAAGTAATTTGAAGAACTCATACTTGTTACGTGTATTGATTTTAGTAAGTTTGACCTGAATTCTATTTGCTAAATCACCGAAACCTTGGTCTTTGAAATCTCTATCCATTCTTTGCTTTGCAGTCTCTAATGTCTTCATAACATAGTTAAATTTAGATTTTGTGCAAGTATAGATATTAAAGCAAACGTCTATTTTGGAATCTAATTCCTTTAGCATATAGTACGCCATCCAAATTCTATTGAAGATTACTGAGGCTTCAAGTGCATCGCTAGTATTATCTACAATGGCTATGGTCACTTCCAACTTGCTTTTATGAATTGATTCAACATAAATTGAGTTATTGATTAGAATTTCAAATGTTGGGTTCAATTTGACCGCCATCTTAGTATCATCATCAATTTTGTAAGAACTAATATGGTACATCCTTTTCAAAGCATCTATTTTCAGGTCAATATCATCGAGAACCTCTTTTAAAACCTCCTGTTTGTAGGCATCTTCTTCAAGATTTAAGTTCTCGCTACTATTTAGAATTTTTCTATCTAGACTTCTCAAATAGCCTGAATATGCCATTTTTCTTTGAAGGTATCGTGATAGCTGAAACTCATTGTTCATGTGGACATGTCTAATATCCGTTAGCTTTCTTTCGATGGTTTCAACAGATTCTTGCTGTTCGTAACCCGACTGAAGCATAACTTCATCAGCCTTAATTGCATTTTTTAAATGCTTTCGAATTCGTCTGTTACTGTGTTTGAAGAAATTGTTATCCAAATTCATAATAATGTTCATAAGTCTGTGAACTGCTTCAACATCTTCGACTTTGCTATGTTTTGAGCGACCATCAACTTCGCTTACAAAGTCATACATCACATCGAAGAGGCTTAATCCATTTTCTGAGCTTAAGCGAATGACCTGATTGTAAATGGCTATTTTTTTACTACTTGATATATCTAAAAAGCTATCCACAATCTTCTTCTGTGCAACCGCATTGCTTTGTTCAACAATATCAGCAGCAGTCTCTCGTGTGATGTTGTGACTCATCAAGAATTTTAATTTCAGTTCCTTCATCGAGGTTGAATTTTTACCGACCTTTAGATATTCATTATAGATATAATGCTTGCCGTATTGGCTGATAATATAATCAACTTTGAACATCGGTTCTTTTGACTCAAATATTTCAATATAGGGCTTTAAATAGTCATGTAAAATTTTGTGTGCTTGTACTGCATGGATTGTTCTATATGTATATAGCTGATTTTCGCTAATTTCAACAGCTTTAAATCTAGCTGAATTTTCCCTATTATAGTCTAGTTGCTTAACAGAATTAACCCCTGAAGCCAATACTATCCCCATGTTTTTAATCTGCTTCACTAGGTATTTAAATTTGACCAACTTGCTAACCACATTGACAAATGAATCAAATTGAAGAATCGGCTTAAACATTGAAGCCAAATCCTCCAAGAAGATATTATGACTCAAATATACAACCCTAATTACCAGTTTTTCCGTTTCATTTAAGTTGGTATCGTTTATTTCTCTTGTCCAGATTGTCTCTGTGCTATTATCTGAAATGTTCTCATAATAGTCATTTAAGCTGTTCATAGTTTTGATAATGCTACTCTTATAGTTTTTCTTATAATTCGTGATTTCATCGTTTGACATCATAGTCATCACTCCCTCCCTCAAAATTTTTACGTCATAACATTTCCCTCCTTTCCAAACCGTCGCAAAACTTTCTTTAAACTCTCCACTCGTTGACTCTAAAAGCCGGATTTGATTCTTCTGTATCCAGTGTGATTTCTGTCTTGATATCTATCGGTATACATCTCACTTCTAGAAGTTTGAAATCATGTTCAGCATCCTTAATCTCCTGAATTGAATAAAATCTTGACTTCCAAGGATGATAACTCATTTTGCGTTTAGCTTCAAACGTAAATTGAATATGATAAGTTGGATTGTAAGTAAGCTGAAAGTCTTTGTATAATCTGTATGTTATCCCCGCCCTGAAATATTCTCCAAAATATTTATCTTTGCAAAATACTAAGAATTTATTGATTAACTCTGCATTGTCTTCAATATCTCTTTTAAAGGCTATTTGTTCAGCTTCTGTATCTTTTTCCAGCAACTCATAAAAGTCCTTTGACTCAAATTCAGCCATCCTATTTTCAGCCTCTGTATAAAATTTATCAAGTAAGTTAAAAATAAAATCATCAATCTTGTCTTGGATTGATTTGTTTTCAGTTGAAGACCTCGCCTCATATATAATATCCAGCATTTTTTCCATAGTACGCTTTTTTTCGCTTATACTGCTTGTACTTTCGTAGATATTTTGCAAATCGCATAACTGACTATTAAGTCTTGTAATTTTTTCTTTCATAATAACCGTCCTCCTTCATTTTGATGGTAAATATATTGTTGTATTTCCAGTTGCTTTCTCATAATTTACATGAGAGCATTTGTCTTCATATTTATAAGAATCCGTAAAGACTTCTACGCTAACGCTAATCATTTCTGTTTCTGAATGTTCAATGACGTGTTCAAGTTTTTGAACAGCTATATGAATCATTTCATGGTTACGCTGATGATACTGACCAAAGGAATTTTTAAGTGTATCAAGCATTTGTTCAGCTTCGTCTCTACTTATATTTAAGCGAATATCTGGAGCCGAATAGCCCTTAAAACCCTTTTCTTCCAGTGTTTTTAACTCCATTTGAAGCATCTTTATCTCAGAATTACTGATGGCTTTAAAATAATTCGCCTGTTTTTCTGATTTTGCATTCTCTAGCTGAATTTTCAGTGAAGCTTCTCTCACAGATACTTCTTGCCTTTTTTCATCAAGTAGTCTCTGTGCCTCTTGTTTGAATGCTTTTCCGCCTTTACATTTTTCAAATTCATTTTTCAAACTTTCACCCGTTAAAAACCGACCTTCATCAATAACCTTCTGTGGAACAATTTTCGAAAGCTTACTCATACCCTTAGCATGTGTAGAACCTCCGCTGGACTTCCAATCGCATCTAGAGTCATTGTGAATCTTATACTCCTTACGAAACTTGTCAGTCGTCTTGAAAATACCTTTTTCAGCGGTGTCAATTTCTTTAATGTAGCCTACTGATTTCAGCTTAGTTAAAAGAGTTTGATTGCCCAGTCTTAAAATATCATCCTTCGAAAGTCTTCCATCGCTAAAAAGAAAGTGTTTACCGATACTGTTCACTTTGCTATTATTCCAGTTGAGTTTGTTCGAAGACGATTTTGATTTATTGCCTTTAACCGTTCCCAACGTCATCACCCCCATTACTAATATATAAATCTATATTTCATCACCTTCAAAATCACTTAAGTCAAGCATTTCAATTTTCTTTGAATGTGAATACTCGATAAATCTTTCAGCCTTATTCTTTAAGTCAATTTTTAGTTGCTTTACCTCTGCCAATTCAAATTCCAGTGTTTCTGCTATATCACGATATTCATCAATTAAATCCATTAGAATCATGAGTTGATTCCTATAGCCAGCGTTTTCCTCATGAAGTTTCTCATTTTCAAGTTTAAGAATCTTCATTTTGCAATTTTCTTCAGCTTGAAATATTGCTTCTTCTGCTTCTTGGATACGTAAAAAAGCATTGTCCTTTCTACTTGTAATCTTTTCTAAATCCATCTATTTCAACCTCCTTCACAATTTTTTCTACCAGTCTGCCATTGCCTCTTCTTCCTCAACGCTTACTTCAATTCCATTCTTTATTTTATTATTTGGCTTTGGATTATCAGGAACATTTGAGTCGGATTTATCTGAAGCTAACATTGACGAAGAATACATAATTGGCTGATTGCGACTTGAAAGTGCGTGTGTCATATTATTGATAATCAACAAGTCTCTATCAGCGTTGTTTAAAAGCATAGTGTTCATCATTTTAAGTGACTTGATTTCCATTCTTGGATTGTCTGAATCAGGGGTTACATCACCAAAATCCATAAGCAACCGCAATGCTTTCATTATTGTTTTAGTCATATTGTCCTGTTTTTCAAGGAAATCAACGATTTCATCGTCTCCAATATTTATGTTAATTTTCTTTCTTTTAGTCATCTTGAGAACCTCCTTTTCCAATAATTTATTTTGTCTAAAAATAATATGCTTTTTTATCCATACTTAGTCGCTGAAAAATGTCGAACGATGTATATTACGCCATATTTTTATGAAGCGATTACCGTATGATGACCATACTTCATTTTGAAAGTGGTTTATCATTACATACTAAACGTATAAATTTGTATAGTGGCGTATGTGGAAATACATTTGATTGCATTGTATAAACTAGCTTTTTATGGCTGGCTTTGTGAATAAATTTCTTGTGTACTAATCTTTGTTTTAGGCTTTTGGATTTTAATGGGTTAAAGTCTCCCGATGGAGACTCCGAGAAAAGTTCTGGTCTGAAATCGTTAAGAAATGGCTTGCAAAGCCATTTTAGATTCAGAATTTGTTCGACTTTAGGAGAACAAATAAGAACCGTAGTGGAAGCTAGAAAGACATGATGAGCAACTCATCATGTCTTTCTGGTTGGAACGAAGTCTGTAGTGAAATCAATTAAATTGCTGTCTTAGCAATTTGATTGATGTAACGGAAGAGTTTCGATGCCAAACGAGGCACCTCGTGCCGAAAGTGAAGCTTAAGCGAAACGTGTGCGGAGCATTTATCGAAGATAAAGGCGGAGTCTCCATCCCTAAATGCTACTTTAATTTTCTCCTGATATATGCCTCCAGACAGGATTTCCAAGTCTGTAGGGGCATCACTAAACATACTATCGAAATGCTAAGCTGCAATAGTATGTTTTGGAGACGCTATCAGGAGAATTTAAAGTTGTTAAAGTAGGTGTTTGAGACCCAATTATTTATTACTTTTGCGTATAAAGTTACAAGCGACTCTTTGACTCCAAAGCCTCCTACAAGCATTTTGATAAGAGACACGCCTTGTTATTGCGAAGCAACTAAAAGGCTGTTTACTTTTTTTCAATCAATTAGTGATTAGCTTTAAGCCCGACGATAGGTTACTGTTTATAGCTGAGGTTCATTTCTAGAGTATAGATTTATATATTCTTTAATTAATAAACTTTTATTGATATTGTTGCAGTTTTTGCACGAAATTCAGAGTTTGAATCTCTAGCCATTGATAAAACAGCATTTATATTAGATAAAAAATTACTGGCACACATTAAAAAGGTGTATCAATATCAAAGTCATCGTTATAATATTCATCATATGTCAACTCTAGAAGTGGATTATCTAATGCCAATTTATTCGCTTGTTGCTGAAAAAATATCTCCTCTGGAACTTCATCAAAGGCTTTATCTTCCTCATCTTTTCTTAAAATCTTTGAGAATATTTTTTCTGATATATCCGTACCAAAATTTAAAGCTACAAATTCATTTGTAAATTTCTCGATTTTATAGCCCTTTTGATATAGTTGATTTGCCATCATTTCAGCATGTTCAAGGGTAAAATGGTGATTTAGCGACAGGTATGTCATCTTGTGTTGGTCTTCAATTCGAATTTGCTTGTAGTTTTTATCAGCAATTGAAAATTCTTTATTAAAGAATCCTAGCAAACAGAGCAGATTAACCACTCTGGATGCAGTCGTATGATTCGGCTTGTCATTGTTAACTAGCATTGCCAGATATCGAACTGAGATAGAAATGGTGTACGGTTCTTCTTTTCTCATCTTTTCTAGTCCTTCAGCATTAAGTAATTGTTCTTGTCCATACTCCAAAATTTTATAGAGGTAAACACGATGGTTCTTTAGAATTTTGTTTAAGTGCTTATAATCAGATACTTGGTTTTCAAATGTATCTTTAAGGTCTTTATACTTCTCAATTTCAGCCATAAGCCTATTTCTATTATCTTGTAAGTAATTGTCGTAATGTCTCTTATATGCCCTCTCATTTGCCTCCCTGTGCCTCTTATGAAGCTGATTAAGGCTATTCTTCATAAAATTTTCTCTATGCCGAATAAATAGTTCTTCACGCATGTCCTCGTTCCATTCAGTTTTGCCTTGATAGACTTTAAGACCGCCAACAGACTCAATTTCTTTGTATTTGCCAAACTTCTCATGAATGAACAAGTCGACCATATAGTCAGTTCTGTATTTATATCCGAAATCTTTAAAGTCGTTATGCCAGTTTTTAACATCACAAGAACCAATTAAATTCTCATCAGAATTAAAGAAATACCAAACAAAATCTTTGGTTTTATGTGCTTTATATTCTTTTCTTTTTCTACCTTTATTAGCCATTGCCTTCACCTCCATAAATTATTCCAATAAAAAAATCGATGTCTCATTTCGAACACCGATTTGTATGTTAAAACCATAATTTAGGTCAGAACAACCTAAATATGCGAATAATTTATATCGTATTAAAATATAATTCTCTTATACGAAGTAAAATTAACGTTTCATTATCGGCGTTTGAAATTGTTATGCTTAATTAGTGTTCCACCACTCATTTAAGACTTCTCATTTAAGCTATTATACAAATCATCAGTAAATCTATTCGATGTAAATTGTTCGAGAGGCAAGATTCCATATCTTGTCTCTTTTTCATTTCATTTAGATATATCTAAATCTATTGTAACTTTTATATTTTTTATAATTCTTTTATAAAGGAACTGAAATTAAATATGTTTGACTTCATAACCCCATCAGCCTCTTTGTTGCAAAAGAAAAGCCTGACTATAATAGTCAAGCCCTTCTTCAGAAAATGTTTTAACCATGTTCTTTGTCTATAAAGAATATGGACCCATTTGAAACACTCAGTGCCTCCAATACTATGACACTTTGGTAGCTTACGTTCTCGAATATAAATTTTTCACCGAATATATAGTAGTTCACACCGTAGGATTTTACAATCGATTCCAGTTGGTTAACACCATAATTCCAAGCTTTAAAGTGACAATCATAAGATTTACCTTCACTTAAAGTTATTTTTCTATCCATATGTTCCTCCATTAATTGAACACACAACTTCGTGTAATTGATTTTCGAGTTGTTTCTAGTAACTCATCAAACTCTCTATAGAATTTTGTCTGATACATTGCTACTTCCCAGTCAAGTTTAATTCTAGAACGACCACCATCTGTATTATTTACCTCAAGATGACCTTTTATATTGACGATTTTACCGTCTTCAATTAGGCATTTAAAAGTTAATACCTTATTGCCGAAATTGTTACATACATCGCTTTTTTTAATAATCAGGGTCTTCTTAATCATGTGCTTTCCCTCCTCAACGGGCTTATAACCCTTCCTCAATTTCAATCGTTCTTAATATTAGCAAATTTTGTAGGTCTGAAGTAAAGGTCTCTTTCAACACTAAAAACACCTCTTATTAGCAATGATTCCAGTTCGGTTAATACGAAGTAACCCCATTCAGAACAGTCTGGGGCAGCATCGTTTTGAACATAGCCGAAAAATAAAACATCATTATCTTGTTCTTCAGCTTCAACTACAAACCAAGTGAAGTTGAATAGGAAAAATTTCAGCATAACCATCTTTTCATCAGTCTTGATGTTCTCTGTTGTGTAAAGTGCTGGTAGAGTTGCTAATAGTTCTTTTGTTAGTAGTTTCATAATCCATTCCTCCGCTTTATAGTGTTCTATACATAAAGAAACAGAGCTAACCCATAATTATTTCAGCCAGTAGCAATTCCTACAATTTTGTTTCCAGCCATTTTAATTACAGATTTCTCTGTTCCATTGTTTTTTATTTGATACACTATTATATTTTGTTTCGGAGTAAATATTCATATCATTTGATGCAAACTCATGACTCTTTCATAAAGCTTCTCTACCTCTGTAAATGTAATCTCAGCAAATTCAGGAAGCATCCCAGTTACTTTTCCACGTTCAACAAATCTATATGAATTCCCATTGGCAAGATAACCTATAAATGATTCTCTTTCTTCAATTTCATCTTTTACAACAAATGACATTGCTACAGCAACAGGTAAGTGAAATCCACATTTATCATTGTAGGTGAAAACAATCATATTTTTATGATATCTAACATTCAAGATTCCGAATCGATAAAGTCTTTCAATAATCTTCGCCTTCAAGTCATATAGAATATCAGATGCTAGTGTTGGATTATCAATAACATCATTGATTTTAATGGCATCAACCTTGACACCATTATAGTATTCTAGACCTTTCACATACTCCGAGTAACACAAATCTCGCCTTCTATACTTGCTATAAATCCACAGCCTATTATCTTTAGGTCGGAATCTCACCCTTATTAAATCATTCTCTTGAATCAAATAATCTTCAGCATCAAATCCAGAAGTTTCTGAGGCTTTTTTAAGCCTTGCTAGCCTGTTCAAATTTTGCAGTCCTTTCATGATTTCATCTAATTCATCCATTGTCTCTCCTCCTTCAATTTTATTGTTCTCTATATTTTATTAAGTTAGGAGAAAATGATAACAATGAATGCCTATTATAAAACGATTTTATGTCCTAGCCTTATATCTTTGTAGCTAGGTGCATCTATTTGAACACTATAAGTGTTTTGTATTTTCAAATTCTTTATTTGTGGATTCAAGAATGCTATAATCTATCTAGTAGAAATACGTGGAGGTGTTAAATTGGAATTGCTAGAAATGATATATAGACATAAGAAACTCCAAAGTGAGTACACTACTTTAGGAAATGAACTTGTAAATGGAGACACTTATTATGACATTCGAGCCAAATTTGTAGAGGACTTGGCTACTGCAATGTCTGACTTAAAGAAAAAAGACCCTGAATTGTTTAAAAAAGCATGTTTGATGAATGCAATTAAAAATAAAGTCGTTATCAATGGCATTGATATTACCGATATCTTGTTTAATGGCATATGCGAAAATCTTTTCGATGGCGATAAAAAGTCCGAAATCCCCCCATACTTGAACAACCTATTTGAGATATATAAAAACGGACTATTGAAAGATGTTGATGCGTATTTTGATTTGATAGTTAGCCTTGAAATTTCTGATGACTTGCGAAAAGATGTGGTTCTAATTATTGAAAACAAAGTCAAATACACTGTTCTAAGCGACTCCGTTGAAGTTGAGATAACTAAAGATGATACTTTCGATGATTTGATTGAAAAGCTAGCAAAGTATCCAGCAATTGAAATCACACCTGTTGAAGATGCAAGTGTCAACGTTATTAAGCATTTGGAAGGCGAACGCATTACTAAACAAGTCTATTACAACTACAAGAACAATCAGGATATCGAGTTTTCGAAGATTTTTTTCTTCAACATTTGCATTTACCTAGGTCTTGAAATTAACTTTGTTGAGACATTCTTGCTTCAGCATGGGCTATCAATCAAAGAAAGTAAAATGAGCTTGGACAAGACTTACCGATATATATTTGAATATGGACTCGATAAAGAACTGAGCGAATTATACTTGATTCTTATTGGCTATCGAAAAAAAGACGTAGCACGAAATATCGATATAAAAAAGAACTATTTTGGTCTCATTAATGCGAACAGAGATAAAGATGAGGATGCCCTTCATACTGCAAACATACATTACTGTGTCAAGAAACTTGATAAGGCAATCGAAACCCTTAAATCTTCACTTAGCAAGAAGTACAACTCGTTTCTAAAGCATGAACATAATTATAATGAAAAACCGACTAGCACTAATTTAGCCTTACTAACAAAGGCAGAGAAAAGCTTACAACGGGTTAAGGATAAAATGCTTATGTCTGGGATAGACGTATTTGGAAAAACCGTTGAAGGCACAAAATGGGAAAAAGAATTAAGTTTCGGTGAGTTAGAGGAAATAAGGGAAGAATTATTATCCAAGTTGCACAATTTGAAGCATTAAAAATCAAGAACCCGATACGGGTTCTATTTTTTTACCTAAAATGTTATCAACAATAATTTCTTATGTAACATAGTATTTTCAATGCTTTCAATTTGATGCTTACCCCTAAAAAGTTAACTTCAAAACTCAATCACTTTGTGTTATACTCTAATTCCGGCATAATGGAATTATAAAATATAAAAAACGTTACTCTTAACTCATCAAATACAAAGGAGATGAGTTAATTAATGAAAGAAAATATAGCAACGTTTAGATTTTATACAATTAAAGATGTTTCGAATATGCTTGGCATTTCTCAATCTTCAGCACAAAGAATGATAAGAGAATTGAATGCTGAACTTGAGAAACAAGGTTATATTGTACTAGCTGGTAAAATTGGTAAAACATATTTTGATAGCAAAATTAAATTTTAAAACAAGCTTAAACTAAAAGGAGTGATTTCATGTCAGCACATAAAACGAAACTAAAAAACGGTAAAGAAGTTTGGGTAGCAAAGTTTAGATACACCGATTACAAAGATGATGTTATACAGAAGAAAAAACAAGGTTTTAAAACAAAGAGAGAAGCACTCGAATATGAGAGAGACTTTCTAGATAAAATGAATCCTAGTATCAACATGCAATTTTCAATCCTTGTTGAAAAATACTACGAGATAATGGCACTTAAATTAAAACCAACCACAATGGAAAATAAGAAACATTTGATTGATTCGAAAATACTTCCTTACTTTGGTAAGAAAAAAATATCTGAAATTAATAATGGTCATATTAATGAGTGGCATCTTGAACTATCTAAACTTGGATATAAAAAAACATATATTCGTAGCATTAGAAATCAAATCTGTGCAATTTTCAATTTTGCAATGCGAAATCATAAACTCCCTGAAAACCCTGTACTTTCGGCAGAAAATATGGGACAGAAAAATGCAGACAAGATGGATTTTTACACCCTTGATGAATTCAATCAATTTATTAGTTCTTTTGAAGATAATTCAACTCTGAATATCATCTACAAAATTTTATTTTGGTCAGGTATTCGTCTTGGAGAATTGCTAGCTTTAAAACCCAATGATTTTAATTTCGAAAAAATGACATTGCGTGTAGATGAAAACCTTCAGGTAGTAAAAAAAGAGAAAATATTGCAAAAGCCAAAAACTAAAACATCTATAAGAACAATTGATATACCCGATAATCTTGCATTAGACATTCAAAAGTATATTGCAAGCATAAATGACATTAAAAAAGATGATTTGATATTCAATGTATCAAAGTCCCACCTCGGCAACCATATGAAAAAAGGTGCTGAGAAGGCTGGTGTTAAGCGAATAAGAGTTCATGACTTACGTCATAGTAATGCAAGTCTCCAAATAGATTTAGATGTCAATTTACTCGTTATTGCCCAACGACTTGGTCATCATTCGTTAAAACAGCTTGATGAGACTTATGGGCATATTTATAAAAATAGATATCGTGAAGTAGGCATTGCATTAAACAATCTTTACAAGTAATTAAGTGGTACATTTCTGGTACACTTAGTAAAAACAAAACCTCAAAAACCCTTTAATTTCAAGGTTTTTGAGGTTTTTATTTGTTATTCCCACTCAATCGTACTTGGCGGCTTACTCGTCACATCATAAAGTATGCGATTCACCCCTTGTACCTCATTCACGATTCTCGATGAGATTTTGTCCAGTACTTCATAAGGCAATCTCGCCCAGTCTGAAGTCATGCCGTCGATTGAAGTCACTGCTCGGATGCCGATGGCGTGTGAATACGTTCTCTCGTCACCCATAACGCCAACAGATCGAACGTTAGGAAGAACTGTAAAGTATTGCCATACCTCTCGATCGAGCCCAGCTTTTGCGATTTCTTCTCTTAAAATTGCATCTGATTCTCTCACAAGATGAAGCGCTTCTTCCGTGATTTCGCCGAGGATGCGAATGGCAAGACCCGGACCCGGGAACGGTTGACGCCATACGATATGACCTGGAACGCCTACCTCTTCACCCACACGTCTTACTTCATCCTTAAACAAATCGCGAAGTGGCTCGATTAGACTAAATGCCATATCTTCAGGAAGACCACCCACGTTGTGATGGCTCTTAATTACTTCAGCTGTATCCGTACCGCTTTCTATAACATCCGGATATACCGTGCCTTGAACGAGATATTCAATCCCTTCAAGTTTATTTGCCTCTTCTTCAAACACGCGGATAAACTCTTCTCCGATGATTTTTCTTTTGCGTTCTGGATCGGACACGCCTTTTAATTTGCTCATAAAACGTTCTTTTGCATCTACCCTGATGAAATTCATGTGAAACTCATCTGCAAAGACTTTTTCCACTTCATCGCCTTCATTTTTACGAAGTAAACCGTGATCCACGAAAATGCACGTGAGTTGATTGCCAATTGCCTGATGCACCATAGTCGCCGCAACAGACGAATCCACGCCACCCGAGAGGCCACAAAGTACTTTTTTATCGCCTACTTGTTCTTTGATTTTTTGAATCATATTTTGAGCAAAATCGCCCATATTCCAATCGCCTACGCAACCACACACGTCGTATAAAAAGTTGCGAATCAGCGTTCTACCAAATGGTGTATGCTCCACTTCTGCATGAAACTGAACCGCATAGAGATTTTTCTCTGTATGACGCATCGCAGCCACTGGACAATGATCCGTCGTCGCAATAATTTCAAACCCTTCAGGCGCTTCCTTCACATAATCAAAATGGCTCATCCAGCATTGCGCACCGGTTTCCACATTTTCAAACAAATCTTCATGATTGGAAATGCTCAGCTTGATTTTACCGTACTCTTGTTGTTCTGCACGCTCCACTTTTCCGCCAAGTGTGTGTGCCATAAGCTGCATGCCATAACAAATGCCCAAAATTGGAATCCCCAGTTCAAAGATTTCCGCATTTAATTTGGGTGAATTTTCAAGGTAAACCGAATTGGGACCCCCTGTAAAAATGACCCCTTTTGGCATTTTTTCTTTCACTTTATCAACGGCGTGTTTCCACGACACAACTTCACTATAGACACCAGCTTCTCTGACGCGTCTGGCAATCAATTGATTATACTGACCACCAAAATCGACGATCATCACGAGTTCATTATTCATTCTATCCTCCAAAAGACTTACTTTTTCTTCTCACTTACATATTACTTATCCGAACTTGAAATGCTGTAATTTGGTGGTTCTTTTGTAATCGCCACATCATGTGGATGGGATTCTTTTAGACCCGCATTGGTGATGCGAATGAATTTGCCGTAAGTCTGAAGGTCTTCTATTGTAGCGGTTCCGCAGTAGCCCATACCTGATTTTAAGCCGCCAACGAGTTGATAAATGATGTCTTTGAGGTAGCCTCTATATGGCACACGGCCTTCAACGCCTTCTGGAACAAATTTTTTCGTGTCATTTTGGAAATAACGGTCTTTTGAACCTGCTTCCATGGCACCTGTCGAGCCCATACCGCGGTATGTTTTAAAGCTTCTTCCTTGATACATCACGATTTCGCCTGGACTTTCTTCAGTTCCGGCAAAGAGTGAACCGAGCATGACCACATGTGCGCCTGCTGCGATGGCTTTTGGAATATCGCCTGAATACTTAATTCCGCCGTCTGCAATCACAGGAATTCCATAAGGCTTCGCTGCTTTTGCACAGTCGTAAACTGCCGTGATCTGAGGAACGCCGATCCCTGCCACAACGCGTGTTGTACAGATTGAGCCCGGTCCAATTCCTACTTTAATACAGTCCGCTCCCGCTTTGATCAAATCCAGCGTCGCTTCTGCTGTTGCCACATTGCCTGCTATCACATCAAGCTCTGGATAAGCTGTTTTAATTTTTCTAACCGATTCTATTACATTGACGCTATGGCCATGCGCCGAATCCAGTGCAACGACATCGACACCCGCTTTTACAAGCGCTGCCACGCGATCCATCATATCTGAACCAATTCCAATCGCTGCACCTGCAAGGAGTCTTCCTCTTTCATCTGTCGCGCGATTTGGATATTTCACTTGCTTCTCTATATCTTTTATCGTAATAAGTCCCATCAATAGACCATGATCGTCTACAAGTGGTAACTTTTCAATTTTGTGTTTTCGTAAAATCATGCCTGCATCTTCTAAACTGATATCCGCCGGACCTGTAATTAGTGAATCCTTTGTCATGACATCGCCGATATACGCTTCCATATCCGGCTCAAAACGAATGTCCCTGTTTGTGATAATGCCCACCAATTTGTGCTGCTCATCCACAATTGGTACGCCAGAGATGCGGTAACGCGACATGAGTTGCTCAGCATCTTTCACTTGGTGTTTTGGCGTGAGTGAAAATGGATCGACGATGACGCCATGTTCACAACGTTTCACCTTATCCACTTCAAGTGCTTGTTGTTCAATGCTCATATTTTTATGAATGATGCCAATACCGCCTTCGCGTGCAATGGCGATGGCGAGTTTTGCTTCGGTTACAGTATCCATCCCTGCGCTGATGATCGGTAAATTGAGATTGATTTTCTTCGTGAGTTTTGTTTTAACACTGACTTGATTTGGCAATACTTCTGAACGCTGCGGAATTAATAACACATCATCATATGTCAATCCCGTCTTGACTAACTTTTCTTCCATAACTTCCCTCCATAGCATAGTTCGAACAAATAAAAAAGACAACCTCATGGTTGTCCTTAGGTTCGTTCTAGCGCTAAATGAAAGCTCGTCGAACTATTTAAGATACAACCCATAGTGCGATTTAGGCAACCGCGTAGAGACTTCCAAGCCATTTCATTTGGAATTATATGAGTGCATTGTCTTCAGTTTTGTGCTTAATGTTACTAAACAAAATAACACTTTTGACCCGCTTTGTCAACAAAGGAAGCGCATTTGTCAAAAGAATTCCTATTAAGATTTGTCAATAATTAGTAAGTTGTCACAATAAAACACCCTCAACATTACATTTTCATGACGCGCATATTTCCACTTCCCATCACCATAATATATGATAAAATAATTAGGCAGTGTCCCTAACTATTTCCGTCGTTACGAAATAGACACTGCCATTTTTCATTTTACAAAGAACGTATGTTCCGGTATAATGAATAAGTGTTCACCCGTTCAGAAGCTGTCGACAAATCGTCGAGAGCTCGCACGAACCATCCAAACCCCTCTCTGTAACTCTTACTGTTTTATTGCCACTACGGAGGAAAAAATGAGTGATTTCAGATTTATCAGCCCCTTCATCAAGAAACACCTAGGCGCTTACTTGCTCGGTATCTTTCTACTGATCCTGATCGATGGCCTACAACTTATCACCCCGCTGATTATCGGTGCATTTACCGATGCACTCAGTCAAGGCACCCTTACTATGCCCTTAATTGGACGCTACATACTTTATACCCTGATCATTGCCACAGTGGTGGCGATTGGTCGATATGGATGGCGCATGACGATTATCGCCACCGCTAAAAAGATGGAGTATTGGCTTAGAAACGAGGTCTTTGCCCATCTTGAAAAAATGAGTCTCAATTACTTTAACCACCACAAAACAGGCGACCTCATGGCGCACTGTACCAACGACATCGCCTCTGTGCGAAATGCCTTTGGAAATGGTGTTATCATGCTGATCGATGCAATATTCATGGGTCTCATGACCATTTTTATCATGATCTTTAAGATTGATTTTAAGCTTACCATTGTTGCCTTGATCCCTCTACCACTCATCGTGGTGTTTATCATCGGTCTTGGAAAGCAAGTGCGTAAGCGCTTTCAAAAGGTTCAAGAGGCCTTTTCGGATTTGACGGATGTCACACAAGAAAATTATTCGGGCATTCGCATCATCAAGTCTTTCGTTCAAGAATCATCGGCACTAAATCATTTTAATGAAAAAAATCAAATCAACTTCGATAAGAACATCCATTTAGTCCGACTCTTTGGAGTTGTGCATCCTCTCGTGGGATTGATTGCTATGCTCAGTACGCTCATCGGCATGATTTATGGCGGATTCCTCGTAATCGATGGTCAAATAACCGTTGGCGCATTTGTAGCATTTCTAACGTATATTGGCATGTTATCATGGCCAATGATGGCACTTGGGTTTGTGTACAATATGCTACAAAGAGGACAAGTTTCCTTAAAAAGGCTCAATACAATCCTTGAAACCCCTCCAGAAATTATCGATTTATCCGTAATTGAATCCTTAAACGGTCAATATACCGTGACGCCAGAAATAGAAGTGAACCATCTCACTTTCAGATATCCACATACCAAAGCAGATGTCTTAAAAGACATTTCGTTTGAGCTCAAAAAAGGCGAAACGTTGGCCATTGTGGGCAAAACAGGTAGTGGAAAAACCACTTTAGTGAATCTATTATTAAAACTATATAATGTAGAAAATGGATCGATCAAAATCGGCGGATATGACCTCAATCAAATTCCCGTTCACAAGATACGTGACATGATTGGTTACGTTCCTCAAGATAATTTCCTCTTCTCTAAAACCATTCATTACAACGTCGGTTTTGGTTTAGATGAGATTTCAGAGGAAGATGTCGCGCACTATACAAAAATTGCCCATATCTACGATGAAATCCAAGCATTTCCTCACGGATTCGAAACAGAATTGGGAGAGCGCGGCGTCAATATGTCTGGTGGTCAAAAACAGCGCGTTTCCATTGCACGGGCTCTTTCAAAAAAGCCAGAAATCATCATACTGGACGACTCACTATCTGCTGTAGATACCAAAACAGAAGAGAGTATCTTAACCCATTTAAAAGAAACCCTTAAAGAAACGACGAGTATTCTCATCGCCCATCGTATTTCCACGATTAAGCATGCGGATCAAATCATTGTTCTATCCGATGGGGCTATCGCCGAAAGAGGTACACACGATGAACTTATCGCCTTAAATGGCATCTACACCGACATGTATAACAAACAACTACTTGAAGAAAAGCTATCGGAGGTGTAGACATGGCAGATACTATTCATCGCGAACAAACCATCGAAAAATCATTTGATGCAGGCATCATGAAGCGACTCCTGCGATATGCAAAACCTCAAACCATCTTATTGCTCATCAGCATCGTCATGATGTTGCTTGTCACTGCACTGGATTTAGCCATTCCCTATTTAACAAAAGTGGCGCTGGACGATTATATTGCGCCTAAACAGCAGTTAATCTATTTAAATCCTGAGTCTGCTGAGAAGAGTCAATTAACTGCTCAAGATTTCTATTTTCCAAGGATATTGGATTTTAGTGATGTAAAATCAACACATCAACCCGTCACCGTTTATAAAGACGAACAAGATCAGCTGTTGATCATAGGACTCACTCCAACGGATTCATTAGAAGGATTTTCTGTGGATTCTAAGCAGCAAGCGATCACTTTAGCGGGAAAGACCTATGCCTATAGACCTCTTGAAGGCGAGCTTCAGACGGCATTAAACGCCCACAATAAAAGTCAGATTGTCTTTTTAACAGCTTCGCTCGCAGGCCTTCTGATATTAAGTTTCTTTTTTTCATTTGGGCATACGTATCTGTTAAACTTCGCAAGTCAAAAGATCATCTACACCATGAGAGAAGAGCTATATAGCCACCTTCAAGATATGGATTTAAGCTTCTTTGATAAAAACCCCGTGGGCCGATTGGTAACGAGAGTTTCCAACGACATGGAAAATATCAACGAGATGTTTACCAATGTCATCGTCACTTCCATCAAAGACTTTATTCTTCTGATTGGAACAGTTGTGGTCATGGCGGTAATCGACCTAAAACTTACGTTAATCTGCTTTAGTACAATGCCACTGGTAATTTTAGCAGCTTCTATTTTTAGACGAAAAGCACGTGATGTTCAAAGAGAAGTGAAAGTCAAAATCGCCCGCATCAATGCCACTTTGGCAGAAAACATCAACGGTATGAAAATTATTCAGATTTTTAACAAGGAAAAGGGCATTTACAAGGATTTTGATGCCATTAACGAAGATTTTCTCAACAGCTCCATCGAGGAAACGCATGTATATGCCATCTTTAGACCGACGATGAACTTTGCTTATTCCATCTCACTGGCGCTACTTCTTTGGTTTGGCGGTGGTGAGGCCATCAAAGGTGCTGTTCAACTGGGCGTATTGGTTGCATTTATCACCTATACCCAACAGTTTTTTAGACCGATTATGGATTTAAGTGAAAAATTCAATATTTTACAGTCTTCCATGGCAAGTGCTGAGCGCGTTTTTTTATTGCTAGATGAAAAAAGCAGCATCGAAAACTGTCAAATGCCTTTACAGATTGAAAAAGACTTATTTAAAGGAGAGATTGAATTTAAAGACGTCTGGTTCAGTTATATGCAACATCCTGAGACCGATGAGGACTATGTGCTCAAAGGCGTGAGCTTCAAAGCCAAGGCAGGCGAATCCATCGCTCTTGTTGGTGCAACGGGTTCGGGTAAGACGACGATTATCAGTTTGCTCAATCGTTTTTACGATATTCAAAGAGGACAGATTTTACTGGACGGCATCGACATTAAAAAGATGGATATTCACCATTTAAGAGAACATATCGGCATTGTTTTACAAGATGTCTTCTTATTTTCAGGCGATATTAAGAGCAATATTCGCCTTTACGATCAATCCATCTCCATGGAGACCATCGAGGAAATTTCCAAGTACGTCAACGCACATGGATTTATCTCAAAACTTCCGAAAGGATATGATGAACCTGTGGTCGAGCGTGGAGCGACACTCTCTGCCGGACAACGACAACTCTTGTCTTTTGCAAGAGCATTGGTCTTTAACCCAGGCATCTTAATTCTCGACGAAGCAACTTCAAATATCGATACAGAGACAGAACTCTTAATACAAGATGCCATCAATAAGATCATTCAAAATCGAACGACTTTGATCGTGGCACACCGTCTCTCAACCATTCAACATGCGAATCAAATCATCGTCATGAGCAAGGGCGAAATTAAAGAGATGGGCAACCATCAAGAACTCTTGTCTAAACGCGGCATGTACTACGATTTGTACCGCTTACAGTACAGTGAAGATTTACAAGAACCACAAAATGTGGTATCATAAACACGAAACTAAAAAATGATTCACCTAGGGGTGCTTAAAAGCTGAGAGCGCGTATGCGTAACCCTTTGAACCTGAACTAGTTAGAGCTAGCGGAGGAAAGTGTGGAATAATGAAAATCAGACCACGCCTGTATTCCAGGCGTGTTTTTTATTATGCACTAAGAATCATTTAGATGCGAAATACATTTAAATGGAGGTTTACTATGGAAAGAAAGAAAGGTTTTTCTACGAAAATGCTCGTGGAAGGCGCGATGATGATCGCAATTGCAACAGTTTTAAGTTTTATCAAGTTCAAAACACCCCTTTGGCTCAATGGCGGTTCAGTTACCGCTGGCAGTATGGTGCCACTCATCATCTTTGCATATCGCTGGGGTGGCGTTCAAGGAATGTTTGTTGGAGCAGTTTACGGTCTTTTACAATTTGCCATTGAACCGTATGCAGCGCATCCACTTTCAGTGATCATTGATTACCCACTTGCCTTTGGTTTGATCGGTATGGCAGGATTTTTCATTAAGCAAAGTGCTTCTGTCTCAAAAGTGGTGACAGGCATTACCATTGGATTAACAGGCCGATTCTTAGCACATTTTCTCTCAGGTTTTATCTTCTTTGCTTCATATGCACCTGAGACGATGCATCCAGTTTGGTACTCTTTCGTATATAACGGTTCTTACATGCTCCCAGAACTGATCATCACAGCTTCTGTCTTCCTATTGATGAGAAAGACGATTGACGTTATTAAGTAAACGTTATTAAATACGTGATTTATGAAAATGAACCTCCATGAGATTGACCCGAAAGGTCGATGCTCATGGAGGTTATTTTATTGCGATTCATAATTGACAAATGTCCTCACTTCATATAAAATGAACAGTGTTCATATAAAGAAATTCTATTTTTTTAGTCCATTATGAACGTTGTTCAATTAAATCAGCATCTGGTATGTTCATCTTATTTACACAAAATCAAACATCATAGAAAGGATATTCACATGAAAAAAAATCAAACATTGGTTTTAGTTTTATTTTTACTCGGTATATTCATGGGGGCCATCGACAGCGGAATCGTCTCCCCTGCACGTGAAATTATTCAAGATGGATTTGGCGTTGCAAGCAAAACTGGCATTTGGATGATTACCATCTATACATTGGCATATGCCATTTCTATGCCTATTACGAGCAAGATGGCTGACCGAATCGGCCATAAAAAAGTCTATGTATTTGGTATTGCCGTTTTCGGTATTGGATCACTTTTATGTGGTATGACCAATTTCATAGACAGCTTTCCACTACTACTTACTGCACGCGTCATTCAAGCTGTGGGAGCAGGTGGCATCTTGCCAATCGCGACAACGGTTATTGGGCAGAGTTTTCCAGAAGAAAAACGCGGTATGGCGCTTGGTTTCGTCGGTATGATATATGGCGTTGCCACCATTATCGGGCCAACACTGGGAAGTTTCATCATCGATATCGCTGGCATGGATCACTGGGGATACATCTTTTTTATCAATGTCCCAATCTCAATCGCTATCCTCATTTTAAGCATCTTCATTCCCAACTATCAACCAAAAGAAAAAGCCCCTATTGATTTCTTAGGTGCTGTGATCTTAGGTGGGTTTATTGGAAGTCTTATGTATGCACTTACAAATCTCGATTTTTTCCATTTCACCGAAAGCATTCAATCTGCTGAAGTCTATGTGTTTTTAGCGAGTGCTGTGATTTTGTTGCCGCTCCTTGTATGGGCTGAAAAGCGTGCAAAAGACCCGATTATTAACTTAAATTACTTTAAAGATGCTCAGATGATCATCATTTTAACCATTGCATTTGTCACAGGTGTCGGTATGATGGGGATGGTTTTCGTGCCACAGTTTGCTGAAAACACGTTGAAAATTGCCCACGGTAGTGGAGGGTATCTCGTTACACTTTTAGCGGTCTTTTCTGGAATTGCCGCTCCAATCAGCGGAAAACTCCTCGACAAAAAAGGCGCTGCCTTCGTCCTCAAATTTGGATTTTTATTTAACATCGTCGGCACCCTCTTCTTATCCTTTGTTGCTTCTAAGACCATGTCGCTTTCGACAGTAGTGATCGGCCTGATGTTCATGGGATTTGGCGTTGGTTTTACCATGGGTGCACCACTCAATTATCTCATCCTTAATCGCGTTAAGAAAGAAGAAGGCGCTTCAGGACTTGCGACCATGTCCTTAGTGCGTTCAATTGGCGTGGCTATTTCACCGAACATCATGATTGGATTTATCGCCAATGCTGGAACGAACGTGTTTCCAAATATCATGGAAGCTGTCTTTCCAGGTAAAAGTCAAATGTTCAATGCTTCTGGCGGAAGCGTCAGCGCTGACATGGTTCAGTATATTCAATCAGCCGATGTGACGAACATTGCCGAGAGATTGGAAGTCTTCTTAAAATCCATCCTACCTGGAAATGTTCAAGGCATGGTGATTCCAACGATTCAAAAGTCCACTGACCTCATCACAGAAACATTTCAAACAACAATCAATTCAGGATATGGTCAGATGTTCTTAGCGACTGCGGTCGTGGCAACCGTTGGATTCGTATTGACATTTATCTTGAAAAATTCAAAACAGTCTTCTAAAAACTCGCAAAACCATGTAAACTAGAAGAGAACCATGGTAACCTATGGAAATTAAAAAAAGAGCATGAACACTCATGCTCTTTTTGAATCTTAAGGAGTTTGTGATGCCAAAAATTATTGAAGATCCTGAACAGAGAATTTTAGATGCTGCTGAGGAAATTGCCCTTAACCATAGTTTAGATGAACTGAATATCCGAAACATCGCAAATAAATGTCAAATGGCTGCAGGTACGATCTATAATTACTATCCCAACAAAGAATGCATCATTGAAAAACTCATGATTCGGCACTGGGAAGCTTTTTTTGACATTACCGATCAACTTGCCTTAGACAATCGAGATTTACTGACAAAAATAAAAGAACTCTACAAGCACTTCGATCAATATACTGCGGATTTTCACACCACTTTTTTTAGCAAACAATCCGTTACGATTAAAAATACACACTCTAGCAACACACTCAGAAATGATTATATGAAGCTACTCATATCGAAAATTGCAAAAGTCGTCGAAATGAGTTCGGATTATTCCAATAGCACAATAGATAGCAACGTTCTTGCAGAATTTATTCTGTCCAATTTTATGGCGCTCTCTATGTTCCATCTCTATCAGTACGAGACTTTTGAATTGGCTATAAAGCACATTATTGGTCGATAAAATGCTTCGTCATTCAATCATTTTATATTGCAACATTCAAAAGGGCCGTTACATCATTGTGTAACAGCCCTTTATTTTTATTCAATACAAACTCTAACTTTGATTCAGTCTAACTTTCATTCAGCCTTACATCATACCGTTCATTGAACCCATTGGCATTGCTGGTTCATCTGATTTGATATCCGCGATGCCTGCTTCAGTTGTTAAGAACATTGCTGAGATAGATGCTGCATTTTGAAGTGCTGAACGCGTTACTTTTGTTGGATCCACGATACCCGCTTCGATCATGTTCACATAAACGCCTTTAAGTGCGTCAAAACCGATGCCATAAGCTGAATTTTTCACTTTTTCAACAACTACTGAACCCTCTAAACCAGCGTTAATCGCGATTTGACGAACTGGTTCTTCAAGTGCTCTCGCTATAATTAATGCACCTGTTTTTTCATCGCCTTCAAGTGTTTCAACGAGTTCAAGTACTTTTCCAATTGCGCCGATGAGAGCTGTACCACCACCAGGAACGATCCCTTCTTCAACAGCAGCTCTTGTTGCATTTAATGCATCTTCAATTCTAAGTTTCTTCTCTTTCATTTCAACTTCAGTTGCTGCCCCTACTTGGATAAGTGCTACGCCACCTGCGATTTTTGCAAGTCTTTCTTGAAGTTTTTCTTTATCGAATTCAGACGTAGTTTCGTCGATTTGAATTTTAAGTTGACGCACGCGTTCATCGATTAGTGCTTTATCGCCCATTCCGTCGATAATCGTCGTTTTGTCTTTGTTGATCTTAACAGATTTTGCACGACCGAGCATTTCCATAGAAGCCGATTTTAAATCGTATCCTAATTCTTCTGAAATCATCACGCCACCTGTAAGAATCGCAATATCTTGAAGCATTTGTTTTCTTCTATCGCCAAATCCTGGCGCTTTCACTGCGATACATTCAAATGTACCACGGAGTTTATTCACGATTAATGTCGTAAGCGCTTCACCCTCAATGTCATCCGCAATAATCAAAAGTTTTCCGCCGCTTTGAACGATTTGCTCAAGCACTGGTAAAATTTCTTGGATGTTGTTGATTTTCTTATCTGTGATGAGGATATATGGATTGTCCATATTCGCTTCCATTTTTTCTGCGTCTGTTACCATGTAGTGAGACACGAATCCACGATCAAATTCCATCCCTTCAACCACTTCAAGTTGAGTACCAAATGTTTTAGACTCTTCAACAGTGATAACGCCGTCTTTTCCAACGCGCTCCATCGCTTCTGAGATTAAATCTCCAATTGCAGGATCTGCAGCTGAAATAGACGCAACGTCTGCGATGTCTTTTTTATTTTCAATAAGAACGCTCTCGCTTTTAATGACTTCTACAGCGGTCACAACAGCTTTTTCAATACCGCCTTTGAGAATCATTGGATTTGCGCCAGCAGCAACGTTTTTAATACCTTCTTTAATAATTGCTTGTGCCAATAATGTCGCAGTAGTCGTACCATCACCAGCGACGTCATTTGTACGTGTTGCTACTTCTTTTACAAGTTGTGCGCCCATGTTTTCAAACGCATCTTCAAGGTCGATTTCTCTTGCAATGGTCACACCATCGTTTGTAATAAGTGGTGCGCCGAATTTTTTATCTAGGATTACATTTCTGCCTTTAGGTCCAAGTGTCACTTTTACCGTATTTGCTAACTTGTCAACGCCAGCTTCTAATTTCTTTCTAACGTCTTCGCCAAACATAATATCTTTTGCCATTTTGCTTGCCTCCATTTAAAATTGAATTTTATGTGTTCTGTCTTGTGTTGAGGATACTACCTTGTGCTTATTCCATAATCGCTAAAATATCTGCTAATTCACAAATTGTCACTTCTTCGCCTTCAACTTTGATCTCTGTACCTACGTATTTTTTGAAAACAACTGTGTCGCCAACTTTGACTTCACTCACTTCACTGCTCACTGCTAACACTTCAGCGAGTTGTGGTTTTTCTTTTGCTTGTGATGGAAGTACAATCCCGCTTGCTGTTTTTTCTTCAGCTTCTAATCTTTTGATGATGACACGTTTACCAAGTGGTCTTAACATGTTACGTTCCTCCTATAAAAAATAATCTAATTGGATGCCTAATGGCTCTATTTTGCACAAAGTGTTCCTGTAAAATATCATATAACAGTCGCACTCAAAAATCAATATTTTTTTAGCACTCTTTAATCGAGAGTGCTAATAATTTATCAATCGGTTTTCAACTCAACCTGAAAATCTATTGTCTATCTCCATAGGTCTAACGTTTATCGTCTAACGTTTATCGTCTAATGTCAATCTTCATATGTCTAATATCATGCCTATAATTCTGAAAACAATTTATTGGACTCTTCAACGGAATCAATATACAATCGATTCAGTTCAACAGTTGAAATTCCTAAGCTTTCCGCTAACTGATCAATGGATTCCCAATCTGCCGTTTCAAAGTTTTTCAAAAGCACCAAAATATGATGAAAGGCATTGCGTTCACCCAGTAAAGCACCTTTTAAGTCTTCCTTTAAAGGCAGCGGATCTAACACTTCAAATATGGGTTTATCCATAATGGTGTCAATGAGAGAAAACATCCCAAGTAAAAAGGCTTCTGTTGAGCGTTCTTTCATCTGAAACTCGCCTGATAACTTTTCAGCAAAAAGCGCACGCGTCAGCGATACGCGCATCAATTCGCTTGGTTTGTCATTACTTAGGTCTCTCAGCATAATGAGTGTCACCCATTTTCGAATTTCGTTGATACCTAAAAGTGTTAAAGCATGACTGATGGATGTAATCTCGCTCACTGTATAAAATGCAGGTGAGTTAATGAGTCGTAATAATTTATATGAAAGTGAAAAATCATTTTTAACGATACCTGTGAGTTTGTTAAAGTCCGGTTCTTCTGTCATGGTCTCTTTTAAAACTTCCATGTAGCGATAGGTAGAGACATCCAGACTTTTTCCTTTACAAATGACAGGTCGTTCAAAAAAATAACCTTGAAATAATTTATAACCAAATGCAAGTCCTTGATTAAAATCCTCTAGCGTTTCCACTTTTTCTGCTAATAACACCACTTTTGAATCATTTGAAAACCGCTTGCCAATCGCTTCTCTTTCGTGCTTTCCAAGCAACATAAAATCAACTTTTATGATGTCAATATAAGGTAAAACCGCTTCAAACTTTACATCTCCAACATAGTCGTCCAAAGCCAATTTATAGCCATTTGACTTAAACTCTTTACATTTTGCCACTAAATCATCGTCCACTTCAGCGGATTCGAGAATCTCAATCACAAGTTGGTCTGGATCAAACAACGTGGGTAAGTTATCCATCAACAATTTTTTTGTGAAATTGATATACACTCTGCGTCCATCCGTCAATTTACCGATTCCAAAGTTTAAAAGTGCGTCAATGACAACGGATGTCGTGGCGAGATCACCGTCTATATTTGCATCAAAAGCATTGTATTGACTGCTTCTGTATAAGATTTCGTATGCGACAACTTGCTTTTTTGTATTAAAAATCGGTTGTCTTCCTAGATAAACTTCCATCTTACACTCCTTGCGATTTATTAGTCTTTAAATCGGTCTTTAAATGTGTCTTTGCTTGCGCATCCAACCGGTAAGCTTCAAATAAATACTGTTGTGCGATGCCCGCATCCTGTGAAAAATATGTTTTGATAAAGGCTTCATGCCCTTTATCGACGTGGTAAACTTCTAAAAGCATCTTTTTAATCCAGGTATCCACCGGAAACGCCTCGAGCTTGTAATATCCAAACAACGCAACGCACTGCGCGACTTTCTCGCCTACACCGTAAAATTGTTTTAGCCAGTCCACTGCCGCCTCGAAAGAAAGCTCAAAGGGTTTATCTAAATTTAATCCCTCATCTACAATGCGCTTACACGCTGAAATAACCGCCTTATTACGATATCCAATGGCCTTTGCAACGAGCGTCTGTTCATCAAATGCGCTCAGCTTCTGCGCATCTGGGAAGGTATAATACTGCTTTTCAAAAGTCCCTAATTTGAATGTACCGATGAGGTCACCATAACGACAAGCTAAATCTTCAATCGTCATTTTGATCTTCGGAATATTGTTGTTACTAGAGAGTATAAATGAAATCAGGATTTCATACGGATCTTGTTTCATCATGCGAATTCCTGAATGCAACGTAATGGCGCGATTCAAATAGTCATCTTTTAATGCCAGTCGGCTCAAGACCGCTTCATAGTTCCGTTCTAAATCAAAATAATGCTGCACCTCTGAAAGTGACATCGAAGCACCGTAAACCTCACAGGCATAGGTCGCTTCATCGAGTTCTTTGATGACGAGAACGGATCGTTTGACAACTCCAATTACAGCATTTTCAATAACTTCCCATCGAAACGCCTGACCACATCCCACTGTTTTTTTCACATCAAAATAGTGTCGACTTAAATGATAGGTATTCTGAATTTTTAGCACATGAACCTCTCTAGATATAGCATAAACATAAACACATCAAACACAGCACTTGTCCCTGTTTATTATACTATATTTCCCTATAAATAGATAGAAACTCCTTCTCCCCGACAAACTGAAAGACCCTAGAAATACCAACGGTTTCTAGGGTCAAATCCATTTATAACAAAGATTTCATTTATTAAAATAACTGTTGGATAAAATGATAAACAATCGGTAGAAGTACTGCTGGAAGCATATTGCCCACCTTGACTTTATGTGGCAAAATCATCGACAAACCAAGTCCGACGATCAACAGTCCACCTGTAGCAGACATCTGCACAATAACCGTATCTGTTAAAACCGACGTCAAATGACTCGCGAGGATGGTGATTGTGCCTTGATATAAAAACACAGACACTGCGGAGAACATCACGCCAATTCCCAGCGTCGAAGCCAGTACAACTGAGATGATCCCATCTAGAACAGACTTGGCAAATAAGGTATCGTGTTTCGCCAAAAGACCACTTTCTAAAGAGCCCATAATCGCCATCGCACCCACGCAGTAAAGCAAACTCGCTGTGACAAACCCCTTACTAAACGTCGAATCTGATTTTGCAAAGCGCTTTTCAAGTCGGTCTCCTAATTGTTCTAATCTTTTTTCAATGTCAACGCCTTCCCCTATGAGAGTTCCAATGACAATGAAAAAGATGATTGGCATCATATGCGCTTGACCTTCCAATGCACCGGTTAAACCAATGAGCATCACACACAGACCGACACCTTGAATGATGGTTTGACTCATTCTTTCAGGCAGTCCACCTTTAAGCAACACACCTATGATACTTCCTATAATAATTGCGCCTGCATTGACCAGCGTTCCTAGCATACCTTCACCTCGTTTGTACTAGAACAATCCAATAATTTCTCCATCTTCTAAAATATCAATTTTATTAGCAGCTGGTACTTTTGGAAGTCCTGGCATTCTCATAATATCGCCTGCAAGTGGAATAATAAATCCTGCACCTGCTGATACTTTCACATCGTTAATCATAATTTTAAATCCTGCAGGCGCTCCCACTAAATCTGGATCATCTGACAATGAATACTGTGTTTTCGCCATACAGATTGGCAGATTTCCAAGACCGTCTTCTTCAAATTTCTTGATATTTTTAAGCGCCTTGCTACTAAATTCAACGCCTTCTGCACGGTAAATTTCCATGGCAATCTTCTCAATTTTTTGAATAATTGGGAGTTCGAGTTTATAAAGTGGCTTGAAGTTCGCAACGCCTGATTCAGCGAGCTCAACCACTTTTTCAGCGAGTTTCACAGCGCCTTCTCCACCTTTTGCCCATACTTGTGTCAACACAACTGATACGCCGATTTCACGACATTTTTTCTCAAGAAGTTCAAGCTCCGCTGGTGTATCGGTTGGGAATTCGTTGATCGCAACAACGGCTGGTACATTGAATTTACGAACGTTTTCAACGTGTACTTGAAGGTTTTTAAATCCATCTGCAAGTGCCTCTAAATTTTCGATGCCTAAGTCATTTTTACCAACACCGCCGTGTTTTTTAAGTGCACGAACCGTTGCGACGATTACAGCTGCATCTGGTTTTAATCCCGCATAACGGCATTTGATATCAAAGAATTTTTCTGCGCCTAGGTCTGCTCCAAATCCTGCCTCTGTTACGACATAGTCTGCGAGTTTAAGAGCTGTTTTTGTTGCAACAACAGAGTTACATCCATGTGCTATATTGGCAAATGGTCCGCCGTGAATAAATGCAGGTGTATTTTCAAGTGTTTGAACTAAGTTCGGTTTAATAGCATCTTTTAATAACAGTGCCATCGAACCTACTGCATCTAAATCTTTCGCCGTAACCGGTTTATTGTCATATGTGTAACCGATGATCATCTTCGACAATCTCGCTTTTAAATCTTCAAGATCATCTGCTAAACATAAAATCGCCATCACTTCTGATGCAACAGAAATGTCAAAGCCATCTTCTCGCGTCACACCATTGGTTTTTCCACCAAGACCAATCACCATATTTCTCAGTGCTCGGTCGTTCATATCCATTGCACGTCTCCATGTAATGCGACTTGGATCGATATTGAGTGCATTGCCATGGTGTAAATGGTTATCAATAAGCGCAGACAACAGATTATTTGCCGTTGTCACTGCGTGAATATCTCCTGTAAAGTGAAGATTGATGTCTTCCATTGGCACAACTTGAGCATAACCGCCACCAGCAGCGCCACCTTTTACGCCGAAACAAGGTCCCAACGATGGCTCTCTAAGTGCTGTAAATGTCATCTTGCCAATTTTGTTAAGTCCCATGCTAAGGCCTACGTTGACAGTGGTTTTACCTTCTCCTGCTGCAGTTGGATTAATCGCCGTTACGAGGATTAATTTACCGTCTTTTTGGTCCTTTTTACCTTTTAATACATCCAAGCTTACTTTTGCTTTGTAGTTTCCATAAAGTTCTAATTCGTCTTCAGAAACACCTACTTTTTTAGCGATTTCTTTAATGTGCATTTTTTGTGCTTCTTGAGCAATTTGTACGTCTGTTTTCATGTGAGTCCCCTTTCCATCATTAAAATCTGTCTTATTTTCATAACATTTTTTCAAGATCATCTATTAATTTGATTGTTTCGGGTGTTCCAATTATTTCAGCATGTTGTTTAGCCATTTTTAAATAATGCCTACCCATTGCTTCATTTCCTTGTTTTAATAAAATAACGCCTAAATAGCCTTCTGCTTCGCTTCGTCGCCACACAGTATCCACAGATTCATAGTTCGCCAGAGCTTCTTCAAAATAGAGTTTTGCTTGCTCATACTTTTCCATCTGATAAGCAATCATTCCCGCATTGGTATTGAAGATGGAACTTCCCCTCATGATGTTGTGAAGTCTACATAGCTCAATGGATTTCTCCACATATGAAAGTGCTTCTTCGAGTTTATTTTGACGCCGATACGCTTCAGAGATGTAATTATATGCAGCCGCAATATTGAGAACATATCGTCCCAATTTTCCCAGCCTTTCAAAACATTGTATCGAATTTGAAAAAAATACACAAGCTTCTTCGTAGCGTTTTTTCATCAAACTCATAATGCCCAAAAGTCTTAAGTACACAGCTTCGTTTTTTGCCGATAACGTCATCGGAGCAACTTGATTCATGACATCATCCATATCTTGAATTTGCTCTGTTTGAATCAAATAATAGAACCATTGAACATAGGCCTTAAAGAGCATTTCATCATCGTGAATGTCTCGACTCTCTTCAATGAGTTCTTTCACGAGCTCCATGCCTTCTTGATAACGCCCTTGACGGATATCATACCTCGCTTTGAGATGTATAAACTGGATTTTTAACTTTCTCGAAGTTTCTTGATCGAGTTTAGAAAATAACTGTTCCAACTCCTCAAAGTAATCATCTGGCGTCTTATCCAGCAGTGTATTCACAGGACTGGTCAACTCCGGATACAGTTCATGACTAAAATCAAAGTACGTTTTCAAATACCGGATATAAAACTCCAAGTGTTTTTGTGTATTTCCCGCGCTGCTATAATGATAAATCAACTTCTGATAGGTCAATGCATCTCGACCATCGCCAACAAGCGAAGCCTCTATCAAAGCGCCTACGCGATTATGCAAAATGCGTTTCTTGCTCACGGGAATCTGTTGATAGACGTGCTCTCTTAATTTATGATGGGTAAATTTCAATTTAATGAGATCATCGCCATCGGATTCTTTGAGCAAATACCGTTTTTTAAGCACCTGTATGCACTCTAATATTTCATCTTCATCTAGATTGAGGAGTCGCTTTAACAGGTTGAATTCCACTTCGTCAAAGAATAGCGAAATCATCACTAAAACCTTCATCTCATTGGGCTCAAGTCCAATAAAGCGAGAATCTAAAATGCTCTTATATCTCAATTGACCGAGATCTTTCTTTTGAGCTAAGGCCATGGTGCCTTCTACAATGAAAAAGGCATTTCCCTCTGATTCATGATATATTTTTTCTTTTAAAGCATGCTCAATGGGCTCCTCCGAGAGAAAATCCATGAGTTCAAACGTCTCTTCTTTTGAAAAGCGTTCAATTGGAATCATCGTCAATCGATCGTATTTATAGAGCTGCGCAATAAAGGACTCCATATTTGAAGAATATTCATTTCTTAACGTCCCGACAAAGACAAATCCGTCAACGTGAAGCATCATGCTTAGTAGAAGTTTCAAACTTGGCGCATCCATCCACTGCATATCGTCTATATATAGGATGATGCGCGTCTGACGCAGCAATCGTTCAAAGAGCTTGAGCATCAGTTTTTCTAAATAATCCGCATTGATAGATTCCGTATTTTCGGTAAATTCAAAATGCGTCCAATCTTCAAATCCAGGAAAAAATTTTGAAAATACCTGTCGCATCATCAGTGGAATCTCGATTTTCTCAACTTCCAACAAAGTCGCTATTTGAGTAAATACATCATTCCACGCCTTATATGCATAGTTGGTTTCCGCAGGATAACACGACATTTTCAGTTTTTTAAAGGTGCCCTCGTATTTATTGAGGCTTTCTTCGATTAATTTGGTCTTTCCAACGCCTGCTTCACCCGTCAGAATCAACGCTTGTTTATTCTTTCCTAGCGCAGACATGTGAAGCATTTTGTTGATGTGCTCCGTCTCTTGTACGCGTCCATAATAAGCAGCCGTCGTGACGTCGGATTCGCCAGATTCATAGACGAGGCTATAATAAAGATCTCTCGTAGATTTATCGGGTTGTATCCCCATCTCCTCATCTAATGTGGTTTTAAACTGCGTATAGAGTTCTGTAATTTGTTTGAACTGACCGAGTTGATGATACAGTGTCATGAGCTGCCTAACAACAGACTCATCAAAATCATCAATTCTTCTCATCACGAGGGCCAATTGAAGGGCTTCTTTATAATCGCCCTCCTGAATCACCTGCCGTATCGCTTCTTGAGCCAGTCTCATATATTTTTGATTCAGCGTATTTTCAACGTCTTGTCGCCAGCGCTCAAACTCATCCGATTCTTTCAGCGTAAAGTTTTCGAGGAATTTTCCTTTGTAATGCTTTAGAAAGTACGCATCTTCTCGATCGACGTCGACCAGTATACCGGATTGATCATCGAGTTCCATCACGTGTTTATTGGGACAGCGGAACAGCTCAATTTCACCCTCTCGATTGTCATTGATATCCTTTTTCAACCGATAAAGGGAATTTCGCATGTTTTTTTTCGCAATTTGCTGTTCCACATCACACCAAATAATGCTGACGACTTCATCACGTGTCACGCGCTTTTCATAGGCAATATAATACAGCATGGCTTCACTTTTTTTCAGTGAAATTTCCACGCTGGTTTGATCCATTTTTAAACTGGGTTTTCCGAAAAGTTGAAGTTCTATGCGCATGCCATTCACCTTTAAAAAAAGCTGCTTTTCTTTCGATCAGCAGCTTTTAGAGATTCTTTATAACTACTTACCACCTTTGATGTAGCTTTTTTCCACAAGCGATTGAATCATCGCTTCATCTGTTAAATAAGGAAGCGTAATGTGATCATTCGGTCTTGTTTGATTGTATGCAATACTCGTTTCAATGGCATGGTCATTTCTCGCCCAAGCACGTCTTGCAACACCACCCATAACATCCCATGGCATGGAGTTTTTAAGGATTTCATCCACGCGTTCGCTGCCGTCAAGAACCATACCAAATCCACCGTTGATAGACTTGCCAATTCCAACGCCGCCACCATTGTGAAGTGCAATCATGCTCATGCCTCTTGCAGCATTTCCTGCAAAAATATGTGTCGCCATGTCAGCAGTAATATTTGAACCGTCTTTAATATTCGATGTTTCTCTAAATGGTGAATCCGTTCCACCTGTATCGTGATGATCGCGGCCGAGCATCACTGGGCCTATTTCACCGTTTCTTACCATTTCATTGAATTTAAGGGCAATTTTTAATCGGCCAAGTGCATCTTGATAGAGAATTCTCGCTTTTGAACCCACGACCAACTTATTTTTCTTCGCATCGCGAATCCAAACCCAGTTGTCTCGATCTTGGAATCGTCTATTTGGATCGATACAATTCATCGCCGCTTGATCTGTTTTATCAAGATCCTCGTCTTTTCCACTTAAACAAACCCATCTAAATGGTCCATAGCCATAGTCAAAGAGTATTGGTCCCATTAAATCTTCTACATAAGATGGCCAAATAAATCCATCGAGTTCGTTGATGCCATTTTTACAAATTTCATTCACACCTGCATCGTAAATCGCCTTCATAAAGCTGTTGCCGTAGTCAAAGAAGTATACGCCTCTTGAAGTTAACACTTTGATGGCTTCATAGTGTCTTACAAGGGTTTCGTTAACGAGTTTGACAAATTGTTCTTTGTCTTTTCCAAGTAAACGCGTTCTTTCTTCAAATGTGATTCCAGCTGGGCAGTAGCCCCCTTCATATACGTTGTGACACGATGTCTGATCCGATAATAAATCGATATGGATGTGTTTTTCAACTGCGTATTCCAACAAGTCGACAATATTGCCGTGATATCCAATTGCAATCGCTCTACCTTCTTCTTGATAGCGTTTAGCTGCCGCAAATGTCTCTTCTGGCGATCTCGTCACTTCACTGATCCAGCCTTGAGAATAGCGCGTCTCAATTCTCGATTCGTCAACTTCTGCGATGATTCCCACACCACCAGCGATTTCAACTGCTTTACCTTGTGCGCCACTCATACCGCCAAGACCTGATGTCACGAACAATTTGCCTTTTAAATCGTCTTGTTCAGCGATGCCAAGTTTATCTCGACCTGCATTGAGAATGGTCGAATACGTTCCGTGAACGATTCCCTGTGGTCCAATGTACATCCAGCCACCCGCTGTCATCTGTCCATAAGACGTCACGCCAAGTGCGGCGCCTCTATTCCAATTATTTAAGTCGTCAAAAATACCGATTAAAAGTCCATTTGTGATGATGACTCTTGGTGCATTTTGTGGAGATTGGAACAATCCCGCTGGGTGACCCGAAGACATCACCAGTGTTTGCTGATCCGTGAGCACTTCTAAGTAGCGCTTAATCAAATGATACTGCATCCAGTTTTGGCACACTGCACCTGTTTCACCATATGTGATGAGTTCATACGGATAAAGTGCAATGGCAAAATCCAGATTGTTGTCGATCATCACTTGAATTGCTCGACCTTCCACTGTTTTTCCTTTATATTCATCAATGCCCTTTGCATAAATATTGCCACATGGTCTAAATCGATAGCCATAAATTCTACCCGTTGTCATGAGTTCTTCTAAAAACTCAGGTGCCAACTGTGCATGCCATTTTTCAGGCACATATCGAAGTGCGTTTTTAAGTGCAAGGGCAACTTCATCTTGCGTGAGTGTCAAATTTCTTTTTGGTGCGCGTCGAATCCCCTGAACAAACTCAGGATACGCTGGTAACTCAGTAAAAATATCGTCTAACTTTACCAACATTGCATTTGAAATATCATGATTTGTCATCATTGAATCTCCTCCGTTTATCAGTCATTTGCAAAATAAAAGGCTGAGAAATCCTCAGCCTTATCGTCTAACCTAAAAGATTTCTATTATGCTTATTTTAATGTGTGAACGTCTATTTTTAGTCCACATTTAAAATGCAATCACATAATTATCGACTCTATAGGTATTATATTACATTTTCATGATTTTGTGTACTTTTAATGCCGTTTGTGCAGCAAACCGGTGTTCTTCTAATTCAAGGTCAATTTTCATGATTTCTTGAATACGACCCAAACGATAAAGTACGGTATTATAATGCGTAAAGAGACTTTCAGACATTTTCTTCAAATTGCCATTGCAATCAAAATAAATCTCAAGCGTCTTGACGAGTTCAGTATCCTTGCGTTGATCATAGATCACAAGTGGCTCAAGGATGTCTTTATAGAAAATTTCGAGTTCCGACTTAATGGCCATATTGGATAAAATCTTATAGATTCCCATCTCTTCAAAAAGAACCACGTCTTCTCCGATGTAATGCATAGATGCATCCAGCGCACGACTGGCTTCCTGAAGACTCTTGTGAACTTGATTTAAGCCTTTATAGATTCTGCCGACCCCGATTTGAGTTTGGTATTTTTTCATTTTAGAACGCAAAATTTCATGAATATACTTCACATACTTTTTAACAACTTGAGTGCCTTCATTTTCCTTTAACATGACGAGCAAATACAGTTGATCACTTTTGTTGAGAATCATATACGAACGTCCCATGTCCTTGCAAATCATCTCAATGAGGTATGCGATTTTTAGTGATTTTTCCGTTTCGTCCATCGATTGACGATTGCTGACATTGATGTCAAACATCACGTAGAAGGCATTTTCAGAAAATCTAAAATTTCCAGCCCTTTCAATGGCTTTTGAACGTCTCGTCTCATCCATGGAGATCAAATCATCAAAGAACTCCAGTTTATATTTATTTTCAACTTCTTGAACCGAAATTTTCTTTAAAAACTCCAGTGCGATGATATTTGAAGCCGCTTCAAGTCCCAGTTTATCATAATTTGAAATTGGGTGATCTTTTCCATACGTCACGATATGACCGTAAATTTGATTTTTAACAAAGATCGGCACAATGAGTCTTTGCACTTCTGAATCTTTAAATGGAATGGTGTCCCAAATAATTTTGGTGTTTTTACCATCGAGCTGAACGCTTTCAATGTTTTCGTATAAAACCGTATAATCGTCTTCAAATTCGCTCTTAATAAAGTACGTATCTTCAAAATAATAGTCCCTGATAAATACAGGTGAAGAGATGGTTTTAAAAATACTTTTGAGAATATCGTCAATATTTCCACCGCTCACGACGACGTTCATAGTATCTTTGTGCAAATTTTCTACTCGCTGTAAAACTGCTGACTGTCGTTCAAACATCAAGTTATACACCGTTGAAAAAACATCTGTGAAGGTCACTTCATAATCCATGTCAATAACAGGAAGTCCAATTTCCGTACAGACTGCGATCACTTCAGGATCTAGCGCTTCAAGATACGGTGTGACTTTAATAAAAACCGCTGCGACGTTCTTCTCGGCAATTGCACGAAAGAGTTCTGTTTGTTCATGTAATGTAAGTTTAGAAAACACTTATCCTGTGGTTAATATAATTTGACCGCTTTCAAGCCATTCTAATATATGCTGGTCGAGCATGACATTTACAGAAGTCACCGATAGCGATACATCATTGGGTTCTGAAAGCATACGACTCGTCTTAAAAATTGGAAGTTCGAGCACTTCCTGCAATAGGACATTAGACTCGCTGATCATTTTTCCTCCTATTTAGAACTTTTTTATAATTACATTATAACAAATCGTGTAAAATATACAACAATGACTTTTTTTGTTGTATGATTTTTATAAAATTGTCCTTGTTTTGGAAACGTTTACAAAAGAGACCTAATTCGTCTTATTTTTTCAATGGACATTTGTCCAGGTGCTGTGGTGCCTACGATTGAAGCATATGTCATAGCCGAGCCAAATTGATATCCGATGACTCTTGAAATTTTTCCGATTTCCCCCATGCAAATTCCAATCATCTGTAGATCTTCTGAAATTTGAACAGTTTGATTAACTTTAAACATCCTCAGTACATCAGATGAATCGTTGGCCATATAGGCAAGTTTGAGGAGATCCGCTCCCATCATTTTTGCCTTTTGAGCAGACTGAAGCATCTCTTCTTCAGTCGGGGTCTTTTCAAAATCATGATGTGAAACAACCATCTTACAAATGTTCCCCTCACAGGATTTTTGAATCTCCAAAAGGAATCCTGCTTCTGAATTGAGTTCCACATCGATAAAATCAAATAAACGCGACTGGATGACACTCTGAATTACGCGACTTCTATCGTCATCACAACACTCATTTTGACCGCCTTCTTTTACACTTCTAAAAGTAAATATAAGTGGAACAGAGTGATGATAAGGTCTAAATAGCTCTAATGCCCTTGATAGTTGCGCACTGTCCAAAATATCTTTAAAATAATCCCCACGCCATTCAATCACATCTGGATTCGATGCCATGCATCGCTCTAACTCATCACTCATTGATTCAAGATTTTCAGAAAGTAACGGAACACAAATAAGTTGATTGCTTGCATCAAACTTTTTTCCTTTCACTTCAATTGTCCTCATACTGACTCCTCCATCTATTGATCGAGCATTCTATGTATCTATAGCATATCAAATTTTACGCGCCTCCGAAAGCAAATCACTTCAAAAAATAAACTAGGCGTACACTGAGTACGCCTAGTTGTATGAAAGATTGCGATGCAATCTATAAATCTTAGTAATTTCCTTGAGCTAACATAGCTTCTGCAACTTTTTTGAAACCAGCGATATTTGCACCAGCAACAAGGTTGTAACCAAAGCCATATTCTTCAGCAGCTGCAGCAGAATTGTTGTGGATGTTAATCATGATTTGCTCAAGTTTAGCATCAACTTCTTCAGCAGTCCAAGAATATCTCATAGAGTTTTGGCTCATTTCAAGAGCAGAAGTAGCAACACCACCAGCATTAGCTGCTTTAGCAGGTCCAACGATTACGCCGTGTTCCATCATGAAATCAACAGCTTCGTTTGTACATGGCATGTTTGCAGCTTCACATAAGAATTTAGTTCCGTTAGCAACGATTTTCTTCGCGTCTTCGATTCTAATTTCATTTTGTGTTGCACATGGGATACAGATGTCTGCTTTAACGCTCCATGGTTTTTCACCTGGGAAGAATTTAGCAGTTGGGAATTTTTCTGCAAATGGAGCTGCGATATCTCTACCACTTGCTCTTAAATCAAGTAAGTAGTCGATTTTTTCGCCTGAAATACCAGCTTCATCGTAGATATATCCATCTGGACCAGAGATTGTGATAACTTTACCACCAAGTTGAGTTACTTTAATTGCAGTACCCCAAGTTACGTTACCAAATCCTGATAATGCAACTGTTTTACCTTCAAATGTTTCGCCTTTAGCTTTTAACATTTCTCTAGTAAAGTAAGTAACACCAAAACCAGTAGCTTCTGGTCTAATTAAAGAACCACCGTAAGATAAACCTTTACCAGTTAACACGCCATTTTCAAACGCGCCTCTGATTCTTCTGTATTGGCCATATAAATAACCAATTTCTCTTCCGCCAACACCGATGTCACCAACTGGAACGTCGATATCTGGACCAATGTGTCTATATAATTCAGTCATGAAGCTTTGGCAGAATCTCATAACTTCAGCATCTGATTTACCAGTTGGATCGAAGTCAGAACCACCTTTACCACCACCGATTGGAAGACCAGTTAATGAGTTTTTAAAGATTTGTTCGAAACCTAAGAATTTAATGATACCGATGTAAACTGATTTGTGGAATCTTAAGCCGCCTTTGTAAGGTCCAATAGCGCCGTTAAATTGTACTCTGAATCCTCTGTTTACGTGAAGTTTACCAGCATCATCTACCCAAGGTACTCTAAAGATGATTTGTCTTTCAGGCTCAGCGATTCTAGCGAGAAGATTTGCTTCTACATATTCTGGATGTCTTTCAATCACAGGTTCTAATGATTTAAATACTTCTTCTACTGTTTGTAAGAATTCTGGCTCATTCGCATTTCTAGCTTTAACTTGCTCAAATACTTCTTGAATGTACTTCATTTCAAACATCTCCTTTAAAATGATATAAGGTTATCCCTTCGACCGATAGGCGATAGGTCTCTCGATTTAGAGTTTGTTAAAAAAATAATTAACTCCTCAACGTCTTAATCTTAACACAATAAAAAAGTAGTGTAAACCAATTTAACCCCTAAATCTTTAAACTTTTTTTAACAAAAATCAGAAAGAATTTGACCCACTATGTTACTTTCAGTCCCTTGTGTTCCGATGGTTTTGCAAGTCGCAATAACTTATGTAGATATATCTTGTTTTGAATTGTTTTTTGTGCTCAAATTTGAACACGTTTTTCTATAAATTTAAATGAAGTTACTATTTTTTTTGAAAAAATCAAATATTTTTTGAAGTTTTTTTTGCAATTTTTTAAATACTCGCTTGCAATTTGAGCGCAACATTCTCTTGCATCAAAATTCAATTTGAACGTCATGATGGATCACAAGTGTTTTATTAATAATGATTATCACTATAGTTTGTGAAATTTGCTGTTTTATCGTCTAGATTAAGTTGTTCTTTAAAACATCCGGGTATTATAATGAGGTGTCAGTTGTAAAACTCACGAAAATAATAAGGAGGTACTTACTATGTACGTAATTAATGATTCTTGTATTTCTTGTGGCGCTTGTGAACCTGAGTGTCCAGTAAACGCTATTTCTGCTGGTGATAGCATCTATGTAATCAGCGATGCTTGTATCGATTGCGGCGCTTGTGCTAATGTTTGTCCAGTAGACGCTCCACAAGCTCAATAATTAATTTTTTAAAAAAAGTGCCTTTACTCACGATGGTGAGTAGATGCACTTTTTTTATTGTCTTTATTTGACTTCATATTTTTCAGTGTGATATTGAACGATTTTACTAATAAACTTTAAAATGGCCTTTTCTTCATTAATTGAGACATCGCTGAGCATAAAATCCAGTTCCTTCTGTTGAGCGACTTTAATTTCTTCATAAATGGTCTCTCCATAGGCTGTCACTTCAACTATTTGACCCCTCTTATCGCGCTCGTCGCTTCTCTTCGTCACGAGTTTGAGACTTGTCAACCGTTTCAGCGTCGTGTTGAGCAGATTTCGATCGATTTCAAGGTGTTTAATCAATGTGTTAATCCGGACTTCTCCACCTTCTTTAATCTGCTTTAACATCAGTATTTCCAGCAAGTTCAGTTTAATACTCAGATGTTTGCGATAAAATCCATTTTTGTCCTGAGATAACGTTTTGATATTGAGTCGGTCCATCATATGCGATATTTCTCTTGAATAATTTGCCATATTCATCTCCATAACAATTAAAGGGAATTGCATTGGCAATTCCCAGTTTGGTTAAAATTATGTGTTCATAACAACGTGCTATTTATCGTTTAATGATCAGTGCTTCACCCATTCCGCCGCCGATACAAAGCGTCGCCAAACCATAACGTCCTTCTCTTTTAATCAGTTCATGAATCAGCGTGACTAAAATTCTGTTCCCAGAAGCGCCAATTGGATGACCTATTGCAATTGCACCGCCATTGACATTGACTATTTCTTGGTTAAATCCAAGTTCTTTACCAACCGCCAATGCTTGTGCAGCAAAAGCCTCATTTGCCTCAATTAAATCTAAATCGGCAACTGTAATTCCCGCTCTCTCAAGCGCTTTTTTAGTCGCTGGTACAGGACCGATGCCCATAATTTTAGGATCTACACCTGCAGATGCATGTGCAGCAATGGTACAAAGCGGTTGAATGCCAAGTTCATCTGCTTTCTCTTTGCTCATGACAATCACCACAGAAGCGCCGTCGTTAATTCCTGAGGCATTACCTGCTGTAACAGTTCCACCATCGCGTTTAAAAGCAGGTTTTAAAGCTGCTAATTTCTCGAGTGTCGTTTCTTTTATATATTCATCTTCGTCAAAACGAATTGGATCCCCTTTTCTATTTGGCAAAAATACAGGTATAATTTCATCTCTAAATCGGCCTGTTGCACGTGCTTCAGCTGCTTTTTTCTGAGAATTATACGCTAATTGATCTTGCTCTTCTCTCGTAAGACCCCACTGTTCAACGATGTTTTCTGCCGTCATACCCATATGATAATTGTTGAACGCTTCCCACAAACCGTCCATTACCATGGTATCGTATAACTCTCCATTTCCCATGCGCTGTCCCCAACGGGCATTTTTAATGAGGTAAGGTGCCATACTCATATTTTCTGTACCACCGGCAATCACAATATCATTTGTTCCAGCGACAATTGACTGATACGCAAGAGATACTGCTTTTAATCCGGATCCACAGATCATGTTAATCGTCGTACAAGGAACTTCAACTGGATAGCCATTTTTAATCCATGCTTGTCGCGATACTCCTTGTCCATAACCGGACTGTAAAACCGATCCAAGAATAACTTCATCCACTTTTTCAGGTGCTAAATTTATTTTCTCTAACGCACCTTGAATGACAGTTGCACCAAGTTCAGCTGGCGTAATGTCTTTAAGTGATCCACCAAAAGAGCCAACAGCTGTACGTACTGCACTTACAATAACTACTTCTTTCATTTTTGCCTCCCATAAAATTTTAATTCAATCCCTATGGGTTATTTTATCAAAAAAACGGGAGAAGGTCATCCCTTATCCCGCTTATTTTAAAAAAATATTCGTTTCTTGCCTCTAGCCTTTGTTCGGCGCCGGCGTATCTTTTAAAAAGTACGACAATGTCAACAAATTATCTACCAAATGGATATTCTCAACGACAACATCTTTGGATACTTTAAGGTCTACTGGTGCAAAATTCCAAATTGCTTTCACTTTCGTCTTTTGAATTTTATTTGCAACTTCTTGAGCACCATCTCGACTGGTACAAATATAAACTACTTCAACGTCATTCTCATTAACAAATGCCTCAAATGCATCCATGTCCAAAACTTCAACATTGTTAATTTTTAGTCCAATCACTTTCGGATTGACATCAAAGAGTGCTTTGAGCTTGAAGCCGAGTTTGCTAAAGCTCGCATAATTTGCCAAAGCTTGACCAAGGTTTCCTGCGCCGATGATCACGACGTTGTACTCACGTGTTAATCCAAGTATTTTGCCAATTTCACTATACAAATCTTCAACATTATATCCATAACCTTGTTGGCCAAATCCACCAAAATTGTTTAAGTCTTGTCTAATTTGAGAAGCTGTAAAACCAATCATTTTACTGAGTTCTTTTGAGGAAATTCTCTTGATATCGTTATCCAGTAATTCTTTTAAGTAACGGTGATACTTCGGTAAGCGTCTAATAACTGCAACTGATATATTTTTATCTTTCATTAACCCACCTCGTTGTCAGGACTTTTTTAGATTATACACTCATTGTAAAAGAATGTCAAATAAATAACAAGCTTGTAAAATAGCCGAGAGTCTTTCTATTTACGGTTATATAAGCTATAATAATGTGGCAATGAACTACAATAAAGGACCTACAGGAGATCTTATGATTGCACTTTCTTGTACCGGATTATGCAAATCCTTCGGTATCGATACAATTCTAGACGATGTTTCATTCACTGTCAATGCGAAAGATAAAATTGGCTTAATTGGCGTTAACGGAGCTGGCAAAACCACTTTAATGAAAATACTCACAGGCCATGAAACGAAGGATTCAGGAGATATTTTTTTTGCTAAAGACATGACCATTGGTTATTTAGAACAAAATACCAACCTCAATATCCAGCAGCCTATTTTTGATTACTGCGAAGAGGTTTTCTCTGATATTTATGCCATCGAGCAAAAAATGCGTCACCTTGAAGAGCAAATGGTGCACGATCATAGCGAATCACTGCTAAATGAATACAGTCATGTTCAAGCAACATTTGACCAGCTTGACGGATACTCAATCAATAGCAAAATTCGAGGGGTACTCACTGGACTCGGGTTTTTGGAGTCTGAGTTTTACAAACCCATCAACCAATTGAGCGGTGGACAAAAATCGCGCGTCGGCGTCGCAAAACTTCTTTTAAGAAAACCGGATATTCTATTTTTAGACGAACCGACCAATCACTTAGATATTTCTGCAATCAAGTGGCTTGAGTCATTTTTACAAGACTATCCAGGTACCATCCTCATGATTTCACATGACCGTTACTTTTTAGATCAAATCGCAACGCGCATCTTTGAAATTGAGGCTTGTGAACTGACAGAGTACAATGGAAACTATACGCGATTTATGACACAAAAGAAGGCCAACTATGAGGCTGAACTTAAAAAATATGAGTCCCAGCAAAAAGAGCTCTTAAAACAAGAAACATTGATTCGCAAATTTAAAGAGCGTGGTACCGAAAAACTTGCCAAACGAGCGAAATCTCGTGAAAAGCGATTGGCACATGTCGAGCTTATCGAACAGCCAAGACTGTTCAAAGCGCACTTTCGAATTGACTTGAAATCCAGTGTTAAAAGCGGATACGACGTCCTGACTGCGCACGAACTCTCTAAATCTTATGAAGATAAGCACGTATTTGATCACGTCAATTTTGAAATCTATAAGGGCGATAAAATTGGACTCATCGGACCAAATGGCGTTGGTAAGACCACGCTTTTCAAGATCCTGCTCGGTCAGATTGCTGCTAGTGGCGGGGAATTAACATGGGGACATCACATCGTTTCAGGTTATTATGACCAAGAACTCAATACGCTGAACGAAGACAATACCGTGCTTTCAGAAATTCACGATGACAATCCAAATCTCACGCTGACAGAAGTGCGTAGTTTACTTGGTGCCTTCTTATTTACCGGAGATGATATCGAAAAATATGTCTATCAGCTCAGCGGTGGCGAAAGAAGCCGGTTATCATTATTAAAACTCGTCTTATCTAGTGCAAATTTACTCTTTTTAGATGAGCCGACCAACCATTTAGATTTATATTCTAAAGAAACGCTTGAAGAAGCTCTCATTAACTACGACGGTACGCTCATGACAATTTCCCATGACCGTTATTTTCTCAACAAAATTTGTACGAAGGTCTTTGAGCTCACTTCCGACGGCATAGAAGTTTTTTGGGGAAATTACGATTACTATCAGCAAAAGTTATATGAAAAAGACTTGCTCATCATCGACGAATCAGAAGAACCCACGTTAACGAAAACCAAACAGAAGGAAATTGCACGAAAAGAAAAAGAGAAGAAACAAGAAATTAAGAAAAACAAACAAGCGCTCGCAGATTTGGAAAAATCACTTTCCGATCTCGAAGAAAGACTTCACGTTTTAGAACAAGAACTTTGTTTACCAGATGTCTACTTAAACCATGAAATCGCCCTTGAAAAACAACGTGAAATCGAGTCGACTAAGATGAAAATTCAGACGCTCTATTCTGAATTGGATGAATTGTTAGATATATTATAAATTCTTTATAACTAATCACGTGATATCATGAAAAACCATGTAGACAAATCATTTTTTTTCTTTATAATAAAACTAAGAAATCTAGATAATTTGAACTAATTACACTAGACATTAAGATTGAGCTTTATAGAATTTTGGGAGGTACCTATGTTTAAAAAAATAAAGGCAATTATTGTGGAGCAATTGGGCGTTGTTGATCCAAGTGAAATCAAACAAGAGTCATCTTTCGATAGCATGGATATCGATTCAATAGATGCCGTTGAGATTATTATGGCAATTGAAGATGAGTTCGAAGTTGAAATTCCAGACAGTGTTGCTGAAGAATTTTCATCTATTTCCGATATCATGAACTACTTAAATAGCCAAGGGATCGAAAGTTAATCCGATCTTTACTCAAAACCGTTGAAATCAAATAAAGAGATCACATCAATAGGATGGATCTCTTTTTATATTGCAAATTTAAACTTATACAAATAATGGCACTAGGAAGTAAAAACCTCCTGCGATAATAATGCCTGTTACAAGCAATACAACTGCACAGTAACCCATGATATCTCTCGCGCCTAATCCTGCAATTCCAAGTGCTGGTAATGCCCAAAATGGTTGAAGCATATTGGTCCATGCATCTCCCCAAGCAATAGCCATTGCAGTAACACTATGAGCAACACCAAGTTCTGCTCCAGCAGGCATCATGATAGGTGCTTGTACTGCCCATTGACCACCACCTGATGGTACAAAAAAGTTTACTATTCCTGCAGATAAAAAAGTAAACAGAGGAAAAGTATGTGCATTGGATATATTGACAAAAACATTGCTAATTGCACCTGCTAAAGAAACGCCATCCGGACCTTTCGCAGTCATCATACCCATTAAACCTGCATAAAACGGAAATTGTAAAATAATACCGCCTGCACCTTTTGCCGCTTGAGTAATCGCATCAACATATCGTATAGGTGTCCCGTGAAATAGTACACCTAAAATTAAAAATATCATATTAACCGCATCAAGTGTCAAACTAAATGATCCTAATTTAATAAAGTAGCGAACTAAAAATACGGTTCCTAAAGCTGCCACAAACCAAGAAAGCGGTTTGAAATTCTCTAATTTTTCAGCAGGTGTTGAGGCTTTTTTATACTCAAACTCTTTTTCATTTAAAATATCAGCTGATACTGATACGACATCTTCACCTTTTGGATGCATTAACGCATTAACAATAGAGACTACAACAATAATCGTGGCAACCATGATTAGGTTCCAAGGAGAGAAAATCGTTGTCGCGGTTGATATCGATTCAGTTATCGCTCCTCCGCTCACTTGATTAACAGATTCTGTATATGTTGCAACTGTTAATGGAATTGAACCTGATGTTCCTGCATGCCACACGACAAATCCTGAATATGCTGATGCAATTAACAACCGATAGTCCACTTTTAATCCTGTTTTCGCCACTTCTTTTGCCAGTAACGCACCCACTACTAAACCAAATCCCCAATTTAACCAACAACAAAACATGGATATCACCGTGACAAATACAATAGCTGTCATCGGTTTCTTAGGAATTCGAGCCAATTTACAGATCCATCTTTTGACCAATGGTGCACTTGCAAAAGCCGTTCCTAAAACTAATACCAACGCCATTTGCATGGAAAATGCCAAAAGACTCCAAACACCGGCACCCCAAGCGTCTGCAACTTGAAAAATATCCATCTTTGTGACTGGGACTGCTGCAATCAAAACAATTAGAGTTAAGATAATGCAGAATAAAAAAGCATCTGGTAGATAACGTTGAACGAGATTCACGCAACCATTTGTAAATTTTCTAAACATATTGACCTCCTCTTTAATATACTTGTTAATTTTTCTACAATTAGGATATCAAGAGTTTTCATGCCTTTCAAGGTATGAATATGACCTTTTAGTTAGGAAATTTTGATGCTTTAGTAACATTTCAAAGATGTCTTCTTAAGGTTCGCTATTGAGGTCAATATATAACAAATTTGTAGTTTTCGTGAAGTAAACGTCATATTTTAGCACGCTTACTTCTGACTTAAATTATGTATACCAATCACACGCGTTTTTTCTATACATTGTTTAACATAATTTTGCATAATATACATTTTGTCCACATGAAATCACACTTATCCACCGTTTTTCATCATCTTATCCACAATATCCAAATTATGAAAGTGTCAATTTTCAGAACATTCCACATTATCCACAGAGTTGTCCACAAAAGTATCCACGTAAAAACATGCATAGTCATGTGACAACATGGTTAACATAACACGAAATCTCCGAAAATTTCGGAACTTTTGAGGCAAAAAAGTAAATGGGACTCTCGTCCCATTTTCATTTTAATATCTTCGTTCGCCTATTTTTAAGTTAGGGACTGCATTTGTTGCAGCTGTTCCAACTTGTCCAGATAAAGCAGCATAATATCCTGCACATCCGATCATCGCCGCATTATCCGTGCAAAGAGAAAGAGGCGGATAGTAAAGTTGAATGTCCTTTATTTGAGAAAGTTCTTCTCGTAAAGCGCTATTAGCAGCGACACCACCTGCGATTACCAAAGTCTGATAACCCGTTTGTGCCAACGCTTGCTCCGCTTTGGCTCTCAATACTTGTACCACTGCTGCCTGAAAACTTGCACACACGTCGGGAACGTGGATTTCAATTTGTTTCATTTTACAACTGTTTAAATAATTCAAAACGGCTGATTTTAATCCACTAAAACTAAAATCAAGGTGATCTTGATCCATCATGGCTCTAGGAAAATCAATGGCTTTTGGATTGCCTTCTTTCGCAAGACGATCGATTAAAGGTCCTCCTGGATATCCAAGTCCAAGCGTTCTAGCAATTTTATCAAAAGCTTCTCCCGCCGCATCGTCGCGTGTTCTTCCGATAATTTCAAAATCTGTATAAGATTGAACATTCACAAGATGTGTGTGCCCCCCCGATACCACAAGGCACACAAACGGTGGTTTCAAGTCAGGATGAGCGATATAATTTGCTGCAATATGCCCTTCAATATGATTGACTGGAATGAGGGGCTTCTCAAGTGCATACGCAAGGCCTTTTGCCGTAGACAAGCCCACTAAAAGCGCACCTACAAGCCCAGGTCCATAGGTAACGGCAATATGGTCCACCTCATCAAAAGTCACTTCTGCTTTTTCCAATGCGTGTTCGATGATTTCGGATATTTTATCCAGATGATTTCGAGAAGCAATTTCAGGAACCACGCCTCCGAACTCTTGATGAATTTCTATCTGTGTATAGACTTCATTTGACAAAATCTCTCTACCATTTTTTAAGATGGCACATGCAGTTTCATCACATGATGTCTCAATTGCTAATGTAATGATTTTCTCTTTCATGTTAAAGTTCCTTCCACATCACAAGTGCATCCTCACCTGTATCTATATAATATTTAGGTCTTTTACCAACGCTGACGAATCCAAACTGTTCATAGAGGGCAATGGCAATGGCATTGCTCACACGAACTTCAAGCGTCATGTGCTTAAACCGTCTTTCTGTGGCAAAATCGATCATAGCTTGGACGAGAGGTTTGCTGTAACCTTTTCCTCGCTCGTTTGGCGCAATGGCGATATTGGTAATATGAATTTCATCGATAATCAGCCACATGCCCCCAAAACCGACAATGCGATCCTCTTCACATATCACAATGTATTCTGCCAATGCATTTTCAGTCATTTCTTTATAAAATGCATCTTTCGACCAAGGCGTTTTAAATGAATGCACCTCAATATCAAATACCGCATCGACGTCTAGCTCCGTCATTTTTCTTATCGTTAACATAAGACCCCCTATTAGTGGTCGCGTTCTGCTTGCGACTTGCGCATATAATTCGCCCGAATGGTATGAACATTTGTCTGTTGTCCCTCAATACTTTCAGGAAATACATAGTTAGAGGCTTTGGCATACAGTTCATTTTCATTTCCCAATATAAATGACGCATCGCCACCACATGCGAGGTTTGCTTGAAGTTGGTCTTTATAATTCACAATTGCATCCCCTACAAGAAGGATCTCTGTTGCTGGATATTTATCTTTTAAATACTCCAGTAAAGAAGTGAGCGATTCTACACCTTCTTCAAGCGTTTCAACTTGGCCATCTCGCCATTCGTACACCCCGAAGTACACATCTTCCCGCTTTGCATCGATAATCGGTACAATGAGTCCCGTATGATGCTTATAGCCACAGGCCATCAAATACATGCTCGTAAAGCCATAAATTGGTTTAGAAAATGGTTGCGCGAATCCCTTTACGGTTGCAATTCCTATCCTAACACCCGTGAAAGACCCTGGCCCTTCACAGACGTAAAATGCATCGATCTCTTTTATTTTAAGTTCTGTTTGCGACATTAACACTTCAATAATAGGCATTAACTTTTGTGAATGTGTATTTTTCGAATTGATAAATACCTCACCTAACAATTGTTGATCATTGAAAACAGCCACACTTGCCGCTGTGGATGACGTATCAATTACCAATGCTTTCATAACAATCTCCTATCGTGCTTTTCTATCTTACTTTTCTATCTTACTTTTCAATCTTACTTTTCAATCTTACTTTTCTATCTTACATTCTCACGGTTTATTTTTTTCTATTATAAATTCTCGTTTTCAAATCATCATTATTTTCGTTCATGTCAATCCATACGGATTCTGACCGTACTGATACTGATGTTGATACTGATGCAGATGTTGATGTTAATTCAGTTTTATGGTTTATGTTTCACGGTTCGCTTTAAGCGTTAGCGTCTTTCCATGGTTAATACCCGATTTCCATCCACAGTCAACGAAAGGTTGATCCAAATACTCTTTTCAGGGATCATTTCTTCAACCTGATTGGCCCATTCCACAATGCAAATTCCCTGTCCAAATAGAAAATCATCAAACCCTATCTCCACCATTTCATCTGCATCAAAAATACGATAGACATCAAAGTGGTGAATTTCAATGGGTTCACCGTTCAACTTTCCGGTGTAAGAATTCATGAGATTAAATGTCGGACTTGTGATGTAATCATCGACGCCAAGTGCAGCGCATAAATACTGTGTAAACGTCGTTTTTCCAGCGCCTAAATCTCCCACGAGACAGATCACTTGCCCTTTGTTTAACACCTTTACTAATTGCTCTGCAAATTTTTTCGTATCTTCAAGACTTTCTAACTCTAATCTCAATGGTTCTTGTTCAAATAATTTCTCTTCTAATGGCTTTTCTTCAAATTGCATGGGATGCTCCTTACGTTAAAATCTTACTCTATTGTATAACAATTGATTTCATTTATCAAACTTGAAATCCCAACAAAAAAAGTAGAGACGTCATTCACAAGGAGTTCAGTCTCTACTGTATATTTACTATTGGCGCAATCATCCGGAAGATGTTGATGTTGATGACGCTGATAATCTTGAAGTTGATTGCGATTTGCTGCGGATCTCTCCACTCTTATGCTTGATATACCACCACACCGTTAACGAGTGTATGTGTTACTTTTGCTTGTAAATCAAATGGATGCGCATCCCAGATTACGATATCTGCATCTTTGCCCACTTCAAGTGAACCCACTCGATCTTCAATGCCTAAAATTTCAGCTGCATTAATAGAAATACATTTAAGGGCTTCCATTTCATCAAGACCTGCTTTATGAGCAAGTGCAGCAGCCATTGGCAAGTATTCCAAAGGAATCACTGGGCTATCTGTCATAATTGCGATTTTTACGCCTGCTTTGTGCAGAACGCTCGGTGTATCAAATGTTTTTTGATTGAGCTCAAATTTTGATTTATTGCCAAATGATGGTCCAATAACCGCAGGGTATCCTTCTTTTGCAAGGTGTTCAGCAATTAAATGTCCTTCTGTACAATGCTCAAGTGTCAACTTCACATCAAATTCTTTTGCAATTCGAATAGAAGTAAAGATGTCATCTGCTCTATGCGCATGCGCTTTGAGTGGAATTTCTTTGTTCACAACTGGAAGCATCGCCTCTAGCTTCATATCATATGCTGGCAATTTACTTGCGTCATCACCCGCAGCTTCTTTTTTATTCTTATATTCAACAGCTTTTGCAAGCGTTTCTCTTAATTTTGCAGCCGTACCCATGCGTGTTGATGGCATCTGATTTTTCTCAGCATAGACGCGTTTTGGATTTTCTCCAAATGCACATTTCATCGCAAGTGTTTCTTTAATCACCATATCATCGATGCGATCGCCATGAAGTTTTACCACAGAGAAAGTTCCTCCAATGACATTGGCACTACCGGGACCTGTTGCAGCTGTTGTTACACCGCCCTTAATCGCGTTTTCAAACGCTTCATCTCTTGGATTAAGTGCATCAATTGCTCTTAAATGAGGTGTAATTGGATCCGTCATTTCATTGCCATCTGCGCCTTCAAATCCAATTCCCTCTTCCCACATACCAATATGACAGTGAGCATCAATAAATCCAGGAAATACTTGTTTGCCTGCTGCATCAATCACTTGAGCATCAAGCGGCGCTACTAAATCCGTACCTAACTCTTTAATCTTTCCATTTTCAACTAGTATGCAACCATTTTCAATGATTGAACCAGCCATTGTGTAGATTTTCCCATTCTTAATTAGCAACATAGTTGTCCTCCTTAGATAATGTTTCGCATCTCTAAATATCATTATATCACTTGTCACAATTTTGTACAGATAATAATGGATAGATGTATAAATTTTTTTTTATGGCTACAGACCTGATTATGTCTTTCTCTTTAAGAGCAATATTTACGCTTGCTCTTTCAAGTTTTTCATCGTGAGCCCAATCTTATTTCGATTGAGGTCAAGGGTTAAAATTTGTACTTTCACCGTGTCACCAACAGAAAGCACTTGCATTGGATGCTTAATAAAACGGTCACAAATCTCAGAAATATGCACGAGTCCATCTTGTTTCACGCCGATATCAATGAATGCGCCAAAATCCACGACATTTCTAACGGTACCTTGCATGATCATGCCCACTTGCAAATCTTCCATTTTAAGGACATCGCTTCTAAATAGGGGTTTCGGCATCTCTTCACGAGGGTCACGACCCGGTTTCTTAATTTCTTCTATGATGTCCTTTAAAGTCATTGCACCGATTTCGAGGTGTTTCGAAAGTTTTTCGATCCCCGCATCGTATTTCATCGCATCCGGTTGATTGCCCATGATGCCTGAAAAGACGATGACCTTTTCAACAATGTCTCGCACCGCGCCATTTTCAATATCTTTGGCAGTATATCCAAGGGTTTCAAGAAGTTTTTGTGTCGCTTCATATGACTCAGGATGCACAGCTGTATTATCAAGTGGATTTGTCGCTTTTGGAATTCTTAAGAATCCTACTGCTTGTTGATACACTTTATCCCCTAAGCGTTTGACTTTGAGAAGTTCCTTTCTCGACTTAAATCGGCCATTTTCATCGCGATACGCTACGATGTTTTTAGCAAGCGTCGACGAAATGCCAGAAACATAACTGAGTAGCGATGGCGTGGCTGTATTGAGGTCAACGCCTACACTATTTACACAGTCCTCAACGACGTTTGTCAATTGTTCTTCTAAACGTTTTTGATTGACGTCGTGTTGATATTGGCCTACTCCAATGCTCTTTGGATCGATTTTTACGAGCTCCGCTAATGGATCTTGAAGACGTCTTCCAATTGAAATCGCGCCACGGATTGACACGTTAATATCCGGATACTCTTCTGTTGCAAGTTTTGATGCCGAATACACCGATGCACCTGCTTCGCTGACAATTGTATAATACACTTCTTCATCGAGGGTCTTGAGCAGTTCTGCAACGAGTTGTTCTGTTTCACGAGAAGCTGTACCATTTCCAATAGAAATGAGATTTAATCGATGTTTTTTAATGAGCTCCGCAATTTTCTCTTTGGACTGCTTCACTTCATTTTGAGGTGCATTGGGATAAATCGTTGCATACTCCAGCAATTTCCCCGTTTCATCAAGAACCGCTAGTTTGCAACCTGTTCGATAACTTGGGTCGATGGCAAGCACGCGCGCATCTTTTACCGGTGGTACCAATAGTAAGGACTTCGTATTTTTCCCAAATACCTTGATCGCCTCTTCTTCGGCACGTTCTGTCAATAAATTTCTCACTTCACGTTCAATTGAAGGTGAAATTAATCGTTTATAAGAATCTTCCAAAGCCATTTGTAAGTAAGGTGCTGAAATCGACTGTGGATTAACAATCACGGATTGTCTCAATCGATCTAAAATCAACTCATCCGGACTATTAATCTTCACCTTTAACATTTTTTCTTGCTCGCCACGATTGAGTGCTAAAATGCGGTGATTGGCAACTTTAGAAATCGGTTCCGAATACTTGTAATACATTTCATAGACCGTTTGTTGCGTCTCGTCTGTGGCAACGGATTCCATTTCGCCTTTTGTTAAATACAGTTGGCGTATAAATGCTCGATTCTCAGGTGAATCTGAGATGCGCTCAGCAACGATATCCATCGCGCCTGCAAGTGCTTCTTCAGCGGTATTCACTTCTTTTTCTGGATCGACAAAGTCCAAGGCCATCTCAAGTAAATTTCCAGACTGTAAAGCTTGATTCCATAAAATATCTGCAAGCGGCTCAAGTCCTCTTTCGATGGCTTTTGAAGCGCGCGTGCTCTTCTTTTGTTTATAAGGACGATAGAGATCTTCCACCGTTTGAAGAACAGTGGCTTTTTCAATATCTGCCTTCAGCTCAGGCGTTAATTTACCTTGTTCTTCTATGATTCTAATGACTTCAAACTTTCTCGCCTCTAAATTTCTGAGGTATTTCAATCGATCATCAAAATCTCTAAGAGTTTCATCGCTGATACCACCTGTCGCTTCTTTTCGATATCTCGCGATAAAAGGAATGGTATTGCCTTCATCAATTAACTGAATCGTCGTTTCGACTTGACTGATTTTAAGCGATAATTCCTTCGCCAATTGCTGAATGATGAGTTTTCCATTATTTGCATCATTAGTTGTACTCTTATTTTCCCCGTCATTTCCGCTCTCTGCTTGATAAAAAGGACGATTATTCACTGATGATTTTAAGTTCATGTTGACTTGCCTCCTTGAGATATGCGTCGATAAACAAATCGATTTCTCCATCCATTACCGCTTGGATATTGCCCATTTCCGCATTTGTTCTATGATCTTTTACGAGATTGTAGGGATGAAACACATACGATCGAATTTGACTTCCCCAAGTGATCTGTGAGTAATCTCCTGCCAAATCTTCAATTTTGTCTTTATGTTCGCGTTCTTTTAACTCAATTAACTTACCCATGAGCATTTTCATGGCGGTTGCACGGTTGGAAATCTGAGAGCGTTCACTTTGACACTGTACGACAACGCCCGTTGGAATATGCGTAATTCGCACAGCAGAATCCGTCGTATTGACGTGTTGTCCACCCGATCCCGATGATCGGTACGTATCAATTTTCAAATCCACCGGATTGATATCAATGGCAACTGAATCGTCAAGTTCTGGCATGACGTCCACAGAAGCAAACGAGGTGTGTCGTTTACCAGACGCATCAAAAGGTGATATTCGAACGATACGGTGTACCCCTTTTTCCGATTTTAAAAAGCCATAGGCATTGAGTCCATCAAAAGATAAAACGGCACTCTTAATCCCAGCTTCTGTGTCATTTTGTAAATCGAGCATTTTTACCTGGTAGCCTTTTTGTTCTCCCCAGCGCTTATACATTCTGAGAAGCATACCGGCCCAATCCTGTGCATCTGTTCCGCCTGAACCAGCATGAATGGACAATATGGCGCTGTTGGCATCGTAGTCCCCTTTAAGAAGCGTTTCTAGCATCAATTGATCATAATTCGCTTGAAGTTCGTTAAAGCTTCCTTCAACTTCAGCTTCAATGCTGTCGTCAGAATCCTCTAACGCCATCTCAATGAGCCCTTCCAGTTCTTCCGCTCGGTGAAATAGATCTTCAAATTGATCCACTTTGTTTTTAAGCGCCTTTTGAAACTTCAGCTTACTTTGTGCCGTCTCATTATCGTTCCAAAAATCTGGTGCAGTCATATCCATCTCAATTTCTTCAATACGGTATCTTACTTGAGCAATGTCAAAGTGACACCTCAAGCTCAGCGATTAACGCCTTTAGTTTTTTTGATTCTCTACCTAGTTTTTCCAGTAAAATCATTCACTCAACCCCTTCATACGACGAGGCCAGATTGATTCGTCAATTCTGGCCTCTCTGATTATCGCCTAGTCTTCTAAAGATGAACCACAGCATTTTTTATATTTTTTTCCGCTACCACATGGACACGGATCATTTCTACCCACTTTTTTATCCGATTTTGCCGGTTTTTTTGTCGTACTGCCATCACCGGTTCCCGATAAATTGGTAACACGCGCCACTACTTTACGTTCTGTGTCTGTTTGAATATTGGCATGGAAAAGTGCTTTAACTGTCTCTTCTTGGATATTGGCAACCATCTCATCGAACATATCAAAACCTTCCATTTTGTATGCTGCAACAGGATCTTGCTGACCAAATGCCCTGAGGCCAATCCCTTGTTTTAAATCATCCATCGCGTCAATATGATCAATCCAGTGTAAATCCACAACTCTGAGTAAAATCGCACGTTCAACATCTCTCATGCGCTCTAATCCGATTTCATCTTCTTTTTGACTATAAAGTTCTTTTGCTTTATCTAAAATGATCTCTTTTAGAGATGCTTTTGTTAAACTTTCAACATCCGTAAATTCGATTGCACCTTGTGGTAAAAATAGCGGATGTAAATGATTCAATAAACCTTCTAAATCCCACTCTTCTGGATACTTATACCCTTCAGTAAACATCAAGATTGCACGATCAATCGCTTTATCAAGCATATTCATGATACTTTCGCGTATGTCTTCACCGTGAAGCACCTTATTACGTTCACCGTAGATAATTTCTCGCTGTTTATTCATAACGTCATCGTATTGAAGCACGTGTTTACGAATGCCGAAATTGCGACCTTCAACTTTCTTTTGTGCATTTTCAATGGCTTTTGAAAGCATCTTGTTTTCAAGCTGCATTTCGTCGTCAAAGCCAATTTTCTCAACCATCGCTTTGATATTGTCACTTACGAACATTCTCATTAAATCATCTTCAAAAGAAATATAAAACTGGGTGGAACCTGGGTCTCCTTGACGGCCTGCACGACCTCTTAACTGATTATCAATACGACGAGACTCATGTCTTTCAGTACCAATAATATGAAGACCTCCCACTGATTTTACTTTTTCTGCTTCTGCATCGGTGATTCGTTTATGTTCTTGGTACAGCGCATCGTATACTGGTTTTGCTTCTAGCACTTCTGGATCTTCTCCAATAATTGGACTCGAAACGCGATTGACGATATGTTCATCGTAACCCTTTTTAATCATATCGCGCTTTGCCAAGAACTCTGGATTTCCTCCTAGTACAATATCCGTACCACGACCAGCCATGTTGGTTGCGATGGTCACCGCGCCAAATCGGCCAGCCTGAGCGACGATCTCAGCTTCTCTTTCATGTTGTTTCGCATTAAGCACTTCGTGTTTAACACCATTTTTTTTCAGCATCATGCTTAAAAATTCCGAAGTCTCAATACTAATCGTGCCGACGAGTACTGGTTGACCTTTTTGACTGCACTCTTGAATATCTCTGAGCACTGCGTCAAATTTGCCCTTTAAACTTCTATAAATGGCATCTTCTTTATCTTCTCTGGCAATTGGTCGATTGGTTGGCACCATGACAACGTCCATATTATATATGTGTCTAAATTCTTCTTCTTCCGTTTTAGCTGTACCAGTCATCCCCGCAAGTTTATTGTACATACGGAAATAGTTTTGGAGCGTAATCGTCGCAAGTGTTTGAGATTCTCTTCTTACTTCGATATTTTCTTTCGCTTCAATTGCTTGATGAAGTCCATTTGAATACCGTCTACCATACATGAGACGACCTGTAAACTCATCTACGATGATGACTTCTCCATCTTTCACAATATAATCCACATCGCGTCTCATCAAATAATTCGCACGAATCGCTTGATTGACGTGGTGAAGATATTCGATATTTTCAGGATCACTTAAATTTTCTATGCCAAAATAAGCTTCAGCTTTTTTAACACCATTTCGATTTTCACTACCATCTTCTACGATACCGTATTTATCTTTGACAATTCCATCTGTCAATGAAATGGATTTTGCCTTTTCATCTATTTTAATGTCTTCTTCGGCATTGAGCGTTCTAGCAAACATATTCGCAATTCTATAAAGATCCGTCGATTTTGCACTTTCACCTGAAATAATCAGTGGTGTTCTCGCTTCGTCTACCAAGATACTATCGACCTCATCCACGATGGCATAATTAAGAGGTCTTTGAACCAATCTTCCAGCTTCCATTACCATGTTGTCGCGAAGGTAATCAAAACCAAATTCGTTGTTTGTTCCGTAAGTTATATCTGCACGATAAGCATTACGTCTGTCTTCACCTTCAACGCCATGTACAACACACCCTACCGTCAAACCTAAAAATTCAAAAATTTTCCCCATCCACTCACGGTCACGCATTGCGAGATAATCATTGACCGTTACAACATGTACGCCTTTTCCTTCAAGCGCATTGAGGTATGCTGGGAATGTTGCAACAAGTGTTTTACCTTCACCTGTTTTCATCTCTGCAATTCTGCCTTGATGTAGCACAATTCCACCTAAAAGTTGAACGCGATAAGCTCTCAATCCAAGGGCTCTTTTTGCACCTTCACGGCAAACTGCAAACGCATCAGGTAAAATGTCATCGAGCGTCTCGCCATTTGCCAATCTATTTTTAAGAGTTGGCGTCATGTCTCGAAGTTCGCGATCTGTTAACACCGTATACTTCGACTCTAACGCTTCAATTTGATCGACTATTTTATCGATCTTTTTCACTTCTTTTTCATTAATATCGCCAAAAAGCAATTTCATCAAGTTCATAATTAGCCCTCTATTCTCATTTCTTTATTCATGTTTATTAAGTCTCATCACTTCACATTTAAACTGAATTTATGCAATTCTCACAACTATCAACTATCTACTATCTACTATCTGCGCATTTTAGGATTGTAAGTGAATTGTAGCATCGATCCTTTTGATTTCAGCGAAGCAAGCAACATATCATACTGTATCACCCACGCAATTCCAATGGATACAATCAAATCACCCACGCTTAAAACTTTTGCAAGTGGATATATCTCTGGAAGTGCGATCACTTTTCCGAGATAGCGACTAAGTGGAACGGCCTTTGTCACATCCATATAATTCACGACATTTCCAACTTTTAAAGACTCTACAAATGAATCAAATCCGAGCGCGGTCATTTTTACAGTATCAATTGGCATGAGAAAATGATTCATCCCCATGATGACAAGATTCATCGCAAGCCCAAGAAAAATCAACTTCATTCCAAATCGACTGAAATTCATAAGCGCTATAATGGCAATAATCACCATTGCAGCATAAGGAAATACTTGAATAATATCTAAATTAATATGTGCCAATTTTAAGATGTATGGAACTAAAAATAATACGAGAGCAAACAAACTTAATGCCCACCCTTTATATCTCACTTCCAAGAAATTTGAGATTCGGCCATTGCGAATCATTCCGACGATTAATCCAATTACGATTGCTTCTATGTACATAGCACACCTCATCAGTAGTGAATATTTTCCATTCTTTGTTATTTTATCACACTTTAACAAACGATGGAACGTCTATTCCAATTAACTACGACTGTTTCATTATAACATTCCATTTCTAAAAGATTCTCGGTGAAAATGTAAACAAACTATAAATTTCACAGAGCCACATCGTGTAGATATTATGTTAACCTCAGGAATAATCATGTGGAAAGTACTAAAATCAAGAACTTTAATATCTCATACATAAAAAAATATAATTATCTTTATAAAATTATTTGTGTATTAGATAATAGTATGCTATAATCTTCTCATAACTGTAAAAAATTACCATTATTTAGGAGGATACCATTGGAAGCTGCTAAAAAATTAAATCCCTATTCAGTTCAAAAAGAAACTGTCTACATGAATTTAACAGAAGTTGAACCTTGTGAATGCGAAGCCATCTCTCTTGTCAAATGCCAAATCTGTTCAAGTGAAACAACCGTAAGAGAATTTAAAGAAAAATACATTTGCGAAGCCTGTGTCCAATATATCAAATCTTCATTTTGATTAAAGTTTGCATTTTGAGCAATACATAAACACAAAAAAGACGACTCCCACGGGAATCGTCTTTATCATTTTATATGATTATAAATACGGTTCTATCAAACCAAAATCTCCATCTTTCCGTTTATAAACGACATTGATTTCTTCAGTGTCGCCATTGAGAAATACGAAGAAGTCATGACCGAGAAGCTCCATTTGTAATACGGCCTCTTCTGGCATCATTGGTTTTACGCCAAATCTCTTTGTTTTAACAATAGTTTGTTCTGGCACAAGTTCTTGTAAATCAGGAATTTCTTCAAATCGAATGGATTCATTTGCATGGAATCTCTTTTCGATTCTCGTTTTGTGTTTTCTCATTTGTTTTGAAATTTTATCAATTGCATCATCGATAGAAGCATACATGTCTTCTGTGATTCCTTCAGCTCTAAAAATAGTGCCATTTTTCAATGGAATTGTCACTTCAACGATATGTCTGTTCTTTTGAGTGCTAAAAGTAGCGTGTGCTTCAACGTTTGCATTGAACATCTTGTCAAATTTACCGAGTTTTTTCTCAACTTGATCTCTGATTGCTTCTGTTATTACTAGGTTTCTTCCTGTCACGATTACTTTCATATGCTCAACCCCTTTACTTTTAATACTACCTATATACCCACGTATCTTATAAATAACCACCAGATAAAAAAAATCTTGCTCAAATAATTCTTCCAGTGGAACAGATACATTTACTTATCATTTACTTATCATTAGCTTATTTATTGGTTTTTTTATAAGCACTTATCACTTGACTTTGTTTGTTTATTTGAAATCGGTTATGCAGGGTTTTAGCCTTAAGCGGTTCATATTGTCGCCTCAAATCAGCAAGCTGCGCCATCAAGCTTTCAACAAGTCTGATTTCGATCTGGATCGGCTTAAAACTCTTTTGCTCATCCAAAGACAAGTTTTCTACACTTTTAATACCCGATATTTTCTTATAGAGATCAAACTTCGATATAAAAAGCAAATCCAGTTCTTGTACAGAATGTTCAAGGCCTTCTATTTTATCAAAAATCGCTTCGAGTAAACTTTGACGATTGGTATCTTCAAGCATATGATAATGCTCAATCGAATATAGAATCTGTTGTTTCTTCTCAATTAATATTGCCAACATTTCATCTACAATTGACGGTTTCATCGGTTTTCTCCATAAAAATTAAGGTTAAGCACAATTGCTCAACCTTAACTATAATTTGATATCTAAATTTTGCCCCAGATGCGGTGAAACTGACATTTCCATCATTTTAACAACTGCTTCCATGGACTGTGCGTCTTGCATCACAGCTTTTTGAAGGTTAGAAATCGTCAGTGCTTGCTTTAAACTTGTAAGGGCAACTGCTTGGTAAGAAGATGCTTGAATATCCATCTAATCCCTCCCATCTTGACCGGTATCTAATTACTAGTATACCCGATAATGCCCAAAATTAACAGCACATGTATTAAAATTAAAACTATTTAATACTAAATGCTTGTTTCCATGTGTCTTTAAAATCTTCAGCAATTTCAAGTGCTTCTTGAAACTCAGCTTCATTTTTTGTGATATTTGCATTGATCAATTTATAATTGAGATACTCATAAAGGGCGTCTAAACTGACACTTAATGGAATATCCATATTGAGTGTCGCTCTGAGTTCTTCAACGATCATCTCAGCACGCTGAGTATTGTAATTTACAACTTCATAGTTTTTACTCTCTAACCCTAGCATGGCTTTCTTGATAAATTTTACAATGCCTTCATATAGCATATACGTCAATTCTTCTGGTTTTGCACTGATAATTTTGCTTTCCAGATATTGATCCATTTTATCGTTCATATAAGGATTTCTTGCTTTTACTTCGTCTTTTTTCTCGTCTGGTTTGTCATTATTCTCTATTTTAATAAAATTTCTTGGTTTCGAATAATTGTATGGATTCATAACAGCCATGTTCGCCTCCCTAAGGTTACACTCAAAAGAACCTTAATCACTCATTAGATTTACTACCTTATATATCGGCAACTTCAGCTAAAAAATTCAATTTTATCGTGCAATTTTTATCGTAATTTTTCATTTTAAGGTTTTTCAATATTTTGAGTTTTAATTCTTTGATTTTTTAAACTAAATGAAGCTGACAATTATCAGCTTCATTTAGACTATTTTTTATTGTCTATCGACAAACCACTATACATCGATTTTGATTGCATATGATACTGATCCATTGCATTTTTATTGCGTTGTACTTTTAATTTTTCATTTTTACTGTCCATCAACTCTTTTTCAAGTTTCACTTTGAATGCATCCATTTCTTGTTTACATTTTAGTTCGATGGATTCAAACTCTTGGTATAGCTGTCGCGCTTCATCCGTAATGGTTTTATCCTTGTATTGTTCAAGTTCATGAATTAATCTACCACGTACATCCACTGCACCTTGAACAATATCCATATCACCAACTTGTATAGCACTTAGTATAATTTTGCTTTGAACGATAATCTCATGAAGTTGTTCTATAACGATGTCCTTCATCATGATGCGCTTCCTAACATGCCTGAAAGTGAAGACTGTTGTGCGTTCATTTTGCTAAGTGCAGATTCCATTCTACTGAACATATTGTAGTAATAAGTTTCCTTATCTGCTAGATACTCAACTAAATCGGCAATTTTGTCATCGTACTCGAGAAGTTTCTTAGAGAAGACGTTGTTTGCATAAGTCGTATCATTTTCAATACCTGCTTTTTCAAGCAAAATTCCTTTTTTACCGCTTGAGTCACGTTTTGTACGGACATAATCGTTCAAAATATCCTCTACTCTGCTTGCGATTCCATTCTCTTTGTAACGTTCGTTGGTACGAGTCGTATCCCCATATTCTGCATCTGATTTTGCAGTAAAGAGTTTTACCACTTCGTCAAAATTTGTTTCAAGACTTTGTTTGAGTTGATCTTCATTGACAGTGAGTTTCCCTTTATCTAGATAACTTGCACTGCTAATGCCAATTTGACTGAGAGAAAGGCCAGAGCCTTCTACCACATCCACCATGGCATTTCGCATCGAGCTAACAAACGTACTGAGTTCACTTGAACCTCTTAAGATCCCTGATTTTGCTTTAGTTTCCCAAAGTTCAATCTCTTTTTCAGTCATGTCTTCTTTTTCATCATCCGTCAGTGGTTGATAACTGTAATTTTTTTTCTCAGTGAGTTCTGTATTAATGGTATCCATGATTTTGTTATACTCAGTGACAAAGTTTTTGATGTTATCAATAATATCTTTTGTATTCACAGATAGGCCGATGTTGATCGCTGATGCACTTTCAGCTTTTAATGAATATGCAATGCCATCAAGGCTAAAATTATTGCTACCTTGGATGATTTCTTGACCGTTAATTGTGAGTCTCGCATTTTTTGCTGCTACTTTTGAAGAACCATCTGTTGGACTTACGCCTAACTGTGATGTACTGGATACATTAAAGAGTTTTGATAAAAATGCATCTGAAGAATTGGCCAAATCAACAGCATTTGCAGTTCCTTCAAGTGTTGATTGAAGTTTAAACTGGTCATTTAAACTATCATAGGAAAGTGTTGCACCAGTTCCTGCCTTATTAATTTTATCGATCATTTGATCGAGGGTATCCGTCGTCGCAAGCGTAATGTCTTTGCCATTGATTTTAAGTCCCGTTAAGTCAGCAGCTGAAAAATTAAATAAGCTTCCGATTGATTTTGAACGATAATCGATATTGGATTCGCCGCTTGTCAATCCAAGTGCAGTCATAGTTTCTGTATTACCAGTATACTCAAGCACTTTAACGGTTGAACCCTTCATATCAAACTCGAGTACACCTGCATTTTGAGTCACGACATTTGAGTAATCGGCACCAAACGCAGTTTTAATTTTATCGTTCAATAGCGTAGCTAGTTCAGCTGGTGTCGTAATCGCATTGAGTTCTGTACTACTAACGGCGATTCTTTTAGATGTAGATCCAATCGCCAAAGTTAACTCTAAATCTTTACCTGCTAAATCTGTTTTTAAATCGGCGATTGTAATCGCGTCTGTTTTAATTCCTTTTAAGTCGCCGATTGCACCTGTTAGTGTATCTTTCGTTGCCAACTGATCAATCTTATCAATGACAACACTTTTAGCAGTATTTGCTGATGACGCTGTAACGGAAACTGCAGACGACGCAACGCCCCCACTTGTTACGGAATAACTAAACTTGCTAAATGAAGTTGAGGACGATAAATTGCTTCCCGGCTTTAAGATATCAAAATAAGAAGACTGTAGATTTCTAAGTTGTTTTGTAATATCTCTATAAGCTTCTTGTTGCCACACGACACTTTCTCGGCTTTTTTTAACTTTATTCATCCTTGTATTTTCTGCTTTCATCAGGTTCTTAATCATAGAATCTGTATCAAAACCCGATGCCATACCAGTAATTCTCATTGTAGACATTTACATCACTTCCTTTTATATGTCCCTATCATCGATCGTCTATACGACTATACGATTCATCAAATTGCTTTCATGCACAAATGTCATATGCGCAATACATTCATTATGATTTGAAAATAGGATGATTATGCCTTTTCATCTACAAAAAGGCCCGCTAATTCCCACATTTTTGCGATCATATCCTGTATTTTTTTCGGAGGAAATTCACTGATGACTTCGTTTGTTACAGTATCTTTGATCGTATACATCACTGTATGTGTCACTTCGTGAACTGCCCGTTCAATTCTTCTGTTATAAATTTCAAGTGTTTTATTTGCCTGTTCTACTGATTTTTGAAACATTTCTTCATTGATGTCTTTTTCTTTTTCTTCGCCCTGTGCCTGTGAGACTTTTTTTACATTTGTCTCATAGTTCACTTTCTCGATCGGACGTTTAGGAACAGGCCCACTTTCAACAGTTCTAACTTGAGCTTCCGTGCCCACCGCGCCAGATTGAGTACTTCCAAGATTGATTTGATTAATCTTCAAAATACCATCTCCTTTCCACAATATACTCTATCAGTAATATCGGTTGATACCCAATAAAACTTAAGTGTATTCTAAATTATCTGAAAATAATTTTTGATGCTTTCAACACCTCTTGTGAATTCAACGTTACGTACAAAATTTAAAAAACCCACGGGGCGTCATTGTCAAAATGAAGCTTAATGATATCAATGCCCATTGACTGATACGATTGAAGGGACTCGTAAATTTCAGAGTCAAAATTGTAATTTGAAATCACAATACACTCAGGTTGAATGATCGATATCAGTTCGGGATTCTCAACAGGATAACCATTTAATTGATCCCCCCACCTGCTTGAATTGCTATCAAAGACAACTATTTCAAACTGATGGATATCAAAAAATTCCCCTAACAGCTGCAATACTTTTGCAGTGTAACCCCCTGCCGTGTAAAAAGCGATTTTTTTATAGTTTGGTTTAATAAGTAACGTTTCAAGTCGTTCTTTATAATGTTGCCGCGATGCCGACGTATCTTCTATCACTTGATACATCTGATCAAGCTGTGTTATAATTGGCAAATGCTGTGTACATATTTTTTCACATTGACCACATCGAATGCATGGATTGTCACTGTTTTCTGGTTGTATTTTCAGATCAAGAATCAATTTTTTCATCATGGAGATATGCGTCAATAATTTCTTGTCCGTTCTACCATACATGCGATCGCTTGTTTTAAGCAAACTCATATTATAGGATTGCATCATTTCTGGAATTGGAATCAATTTCGGGCAGGATGTCCGGCAATACCCACAGCCCGTGCACAATCCACCAATTTCACTAAACTCCTTGACGACTTTGTTTCTCCAGCTTACATCTAAATCATTTGAATCAGTAGAAATATTAAAAGGTTTCAAGTTTTCATGTAACTCATTGGTATTTGAAACACCTGAAAGTACAGATGTCACATGAGGATGACGAATGACATATTTTAGTGCTGACTGTGCTAAAGTATAGTCAGGATCATCAAAAACACCTGAGAACAACTCATGATTCTCCGGTATAATGCCTCCTGCCAAAGGATTCATCACCGTAATCCCCATTTGTTGTTTGTATGCTGATTCTATCACGGCATCCATTGTACTGTGATTTAAGAGATTATAAGATAAAGTGACCCCTTCAAAATACCCATCATTGATGATATCAATCGCTTCATGGGGAGTGGCGTGATTAGAAAATGTAATGTGTTTTATTAACCCTCTATTTTGTGCCAAAAGCGCGCCCTCATAAGCACCGCCAGGTTTCATGATATCTTTGTAATGCGCTTGATCCATAATGGACCAAAGGTAAAAAAAGTCAATTTGATTCACATCCATGGTTTTTAGAGAGTTTTCAATACGTCTCAGTACATCATCAGCGGTATTATCCTGAAAACTTGATGATTTAGATGTGACAAAATATGGATTTTTCATCATTTTGAACGCATGGCGATAAATGTGTTCACATTGAGATTTTGCATAGTTATGAGCAATATCAAAATAATTCATTCCAAGACTATTTGCCTCTGCAACGAGCTCGGCACAACGAAATAAGCCCGCTTCATCCTCTAAATCACTCGGATTAAATCGAGTGCTCCCAATACTCATCTCAGATATTAATTTACCAGTCGCTCCGTAGTATCTGTAATTCAAAGGTCCTCCAAATTATAAACTCAATTCTAAATCAAAGTAATTTGCAAAGTCACGCCAGAACGCTTCGTTCTCTATGATTGTGTTATACTTCATTTTAACAACATTCATTTCCTCTTCAGAATAATCAAGCTTCTTCATGCATTGATATAAATAATAACAAGCAAATGCATGATTTGGAATCAACATCAATATGGATTCGAACTTCTTCATTGCCAACTCGTATTTGCCCATTCGCATATAAGGGTTATGAACAAAATTAATATCTAAGTTGATGGTGTAATTGATGTTGTGGTTTAGGCGTTTTTCCAAACTATCATTTTTAAAATGTTCATTAAAAAATGATATTCTACTAAAGTCAAATTCTTTAATCTGACCTTTCTTTAACGCTGTATTTAAAAGACTACTTCCTGAAATTGGCGTCGGACTTGATATGGAAGCCCAATGAAATTTTGCATTTCTCAAATATTGTAATGACTCTTCAACATCTTCTAGTGTTTCATCCGGAAAACCGGTTACAATGAAAACACGTACAAAAATGTCTGTTTCACTAAACAACTCAAAAACTTCACTGGCTTTAGCAAGTGATAAGGGTTTATGAATAATTTCTTTAAGAACACGATTTGAACCTGATTCCAACGCTAAATGTACTTCTTTAACTCTATTTCTGACAAAACATTCCACCAACTCTTTATTGATAGGTGCAACAGCTAATCCATTAATAAATCGAATATCCACATTTTTCGAACCTGCATAATCACAAATTTCAATGGCTCTTTTAACATCAAATAAGAAATGATCATCGTTAAATGAGATTGTATTAACGCGCCTTTTATCTACCCAATAATCAATTTCATCTTTCACACGTTGAATGGAGTTTGCCCTAATTTTTTTACCATGTACACTACTGCTTGCACAAAACACACAATTATACGGACATCCACGGGAAGTCATCATAACAGCTTGTCTGTTAAATGAAAACTCTGGGTCTAACACACTGCTATGATATTCTAACAACGAATCTCCATACTTTTCAAAGTATGCATCATAGTCGTAAAATGGAATTTCGTCCAAATCTTTGACTTCGTATTTTTCCAAATTCATTTGTTGATGATTGCCCAACTTCTTCTTAGTCATAAAACTAGAGCTCTCGATAATCGTGTTCATTAAATGATTTGAACAGACTAATTTGGAAATTGGTATTTCACCTTCTCCTAAACACAAAGCATCAACGACACATTCTGGATGATTTAAAATGAGCTCATATTTATTCGTAATTGGATGCCCACCAGCAATTAACAGAATTTCAGGATATTTGTCTTTTATTTTTGAACTCAAGCTTATCAATGTCGGTACCGACTTGTCAAACAATGTTGAAAAAACAATTATATTAGGCTTGTTTTTTTGAATGGACTCATCAATTTTAGAAAACAAAACTGTCTCAAAATTCAGCAGAAGTCTTTCTAGTGACTGCTTAATATCACCAAGAGACAATTGCCTAATAAATTCAATATTCAAATCAACTATATCAGACACTATGTCAGGACACTGTGCTTTTACATATGCTTCTATAGATAATACTCCTAAAGGAATATTGCTGGCTCCAAACAACTCCGTAATATTAATTGTAGGTTGTTTTACAAGTTGATTTAAGCTATCTAAATTATGACTAATATTGGCGATAAAAAGTACGCTTTTCATCTTACCTCCCACTTTGAAATTTATATAGAAATAGGTAAATTGAAGTAATGCACATATTTTCTCCAAGAATCATCATTCTTAACAATTCTATTATACTCTACTCGTACTTTATTCATAACATCTTGTGCATAATCCAAGTGATTCATACACTGATATAAATAATAATATGCGAATGCATGATTTGGATAATTTTCAATAATTGCTTTAAAACGTTCCATTGCAAGATCATATTTCTTCATTCGCATATATGGATTGTGAACAAAGTTTACATCCAAGTTAATTGTATAACGGACCTCACCATTTAAGTGTTCAGCTAACTGTTTGTTCTCAAAACTCTGATTAAAAAATGAACTTTCACCTGGAAGGTATTCATGAATTTGACCACTTGCTAATGCATTCTCTAAAAGCCTACTTCCAGAAATAGGTGTTGGCGTTGAAATTGAAGCCCAGTGAAAGTTAGCAGTACGTAAAAATTCTAAAGACTCACGTATATCGTCTATTGTTTCAGATTGAAAACCTACCACCAAAAAAACCCTTACGAAAATATTCGTGTCCAAGAACAAATCAAATACTTCCTTTGCTTTCGCAATAGAAAGTGGTTTTTTGATAATTTCTCGCAATACACGTTCTGAACCTGATTCCAACGCGAGTTGAACCTCTTGAACCTGATTTCTCACCATGCAATCAACAAGCTCCTTTGTAATAGGCGCAATAGCCAATCCATTGGGAAATCTAATATCTAGCCCTTTACTACCTGCATAGTCACAAATTTCAATCACGCGATTAATATCAAAAAGAAAATGATCATCAATAAATCCAATTGTTGTAATTTGATGTCTGTTGACCCAGTAATCGATTTCATCTTTTACACGCTGGATAGAATTATATCTCATTTTTTGTTCATGAACACTTTTCGAAGCACAAAATACACAATTATAAGGACAACCACGCGAGGTCATAACTACCGCTTGTCGATTAAATGAATGCTTTGAGTCCAAAATGTTATTGTGCAAAGTTAAAATTTTTGAACCATATCTATTAAAAAAACCTTCATAATCATACATAGGAATATCATCTAGATTTTCTACCATGATTTTTGTAAAACTTTTTTTGGCGATACATTTATCTCTTGTTGCAAAATAGCTACTTGAAACAACATGCTCTTTCGCATTTTCTGCAAGAACCAACTCAAGAAAAGGAATTTCACCTTCACCCATGCATATCCCATCTAGTCTATTTTGTTCATCAATCAAAATATCTTGATACAAATTATTTGCAGGATGTCCTCCAGCGACAAGTAGCACGTTAGGATTTTTTTCTTTAATTAAACGACTCAATAAACCAAGAGTAGGTACAGATTTGTCAAACAATGTTGAAATTCCAATAATATCAGGCTTAAAACAGTCCATTTCCTCTGAAATTTTAGAAAATACGAATGTTTCAAAATTCATCACAATGTCATGAATGTTGAGGTCTAAATTTCCCTCTGAAATTCTCAACATAAATTCCGTATTAAGATCAATAAGTGATGTTTCAACGTCATGACAACGACTCTTTACATAAGCGTCAATGGATAGCAAACCGAGTGGTAAATTACTTGAACCAAATAGTTCAGTAATGTTTTTCTGCTTTGAACGATCCATGTCAATCAAACTTTCTAAATTATGGCTCAAATTTGAAATAAATAACACTCTTTTTTTCATAACTTACACCTGTTCTGCTGCGGGGTATCTCTTGCTGTTTTGTGAATCAAACCCATTACATACTTTGCAAGCTGTAAGCGGACGTGTATTGAACATTTCAGCAATCTTTCTTTTATCTTCTAACGACATTATTTGGTCTCGTAAGTCAATATATTCGTCTTTTGGTATATCTAACATGCCCAAATCCAAAGCGAAAAGTGATCGAATACAGTTGTGTAACTTTCCGTTGTAAAGGTGCAGATTCTTCATAGATATTTGCCAACAGCTTTCAAAAACATGCTTTAATTCATCATTTGAATAACCTCGATCTACAAAGTCACCACTATCAACCCAACCACCATAATGCTGAATATCGCCAAAAAAGACCTTGGTCACATAGGGAATATTCCTTTGATTGAAAATTTGTTCAATCTCTCTAATCTTATACGACAAATTTCCATAATCACTTAACTGAACTTCAAATAATTCAGCGTTTTCTTCAAGAATTTTTAATGTTTTTTCATTTGGAACAATGGTTCCGTTTGACATCAATATGATTTTTTCGAATTGGTCTTTATAACGAATTGCCTCTGTTAAAATATCATGCATATCTGGATGCATAAATAACTCTCCACCAACGAATTGAAGCCACTGTATTCTATCATAAATTTGAAAAGCACTCTTCATGTCTTCAAAAATAGCATTTTTATCGATTGTAGGTGGATTGTCATACATTGTTATACAATTGCAACACAGTTTGCACTTTAACGTGCATTTAAGTGTAACTATAATCGCTAGTCTTCTTGCTTCAAGCATAAATGCCTCCCTGTTTAACCTTATTATCGAAGTGAATTTCTACTCTGATTTTACAGAATCCTCTTCATCGTTCATACGTTTTAAAATCGCCTCAGCATACGCATCTATGTCATCGTGAGGTGAAACATTAGCAGGATTACAAGTTCGGCACGCAAGTAATTTATTTCCTGATAAATTGTTTTTTTGAAGAATTCTAAGTTTTTTTCCATTCCAAACATCAACGATAGAATCTGTTTTAATATTGCCAAGAGTAAACTCAGGAGAAACATGTGTACAACAAGCACTAATTAATCCATTTGAATAGACTGTTAGATTTTTAAACAAATGTGTGCAAACTTGGCGAATTCCCTTTCCTTCTAGAATAGACACGTTATTCACTAATTGTGTACTTTTTTGGTCATATCCATCTAAATCAACAACTGTTTCAATGTTGATATGATCACATATTGGACTATAAATTTCGTAAAATCTGTTCACTTTTTCCTCAGAATCAAGTGCGATATTCACGGTTTTTATATAGACATTACACTGTTTTTTGTGTTCATAAAAATGTCTAAGCGTTTCCGTGAGTTGATTGACATTCACTTTTACACGCGCTACTTTCTCAAAGGTTTCATCATCAATCGCTTCCAATGAGACAGACAAATTTGTTAAACCTGCCTCAATGAGTGCTAAATTCATCTCAGGGGTTAAAAGAACGCCGTTTGTGATAATCTCAATCGTATTGAAAATATTGGCATCATGTGCATATTTCACCATTCTAACGATATCTTTATTCATCAGTGGTTCACCATTTCCGATAAAACCAATTTTTTTAGGTTTAACCGGAAATAATTTAGCATCATCAATCAGCTTCTTAAATGTTTCAAACGACATCATGTCTCGAATCTGAGTGTGATCATTGGGATCATTTACTCCGCAAAAAATGCATTTCAAATTACATTTTCCCGATACTCCAACCGTTATAGAAAGAGGCGCTCCTAGCGGTGCCATTTCACCGATATTTATTCGATTGTGATTAAAATAAGTTTCTTTAATTGCCATTCTTACCTCACTTATCATCCAACTCTTTTCAGTATTAATTTACAACATTCTTTTTTAAATTTCTCAAATCCTCTTCTGTTAACTGGATAGCCGCTGGTATTCTTTTGCTATTCACATTGAATCCTAAACAATAATTACATGCGTTGATAAAATGACTCCCAAATCTTTCTGCGGCTTTCTTCTTATCCTCAATCGACATTGAATCATTGGTTAAATCGACATACTCACCCTCAATAAGCTGTATTTCTTCTTTTAACGACGCTTGAACAGGACAAAGATACATTTTTCCATTTTTTATATAAGGTGCACCACAGTTTCCAGAACGACAATTCTCAAAAACATGTTCCACTTGCGCTGGTGTATAATTTTTGAAAGAAAAATCTCCAAAATCAACCCAACCACCGTAATATTGATCTTCACCATGATACGTATCAATTCTATAGTTAATTCCATGATGAGTCAGTAACTCAATTAGCTCTTCCTTATGTCGAGATAAATCACCATAATTATCAATAATAAAAAACACCGGTTGGTTTTTACAAGCCTCTAAAATTTCTTGACTTGGCAAAATAGTGCCATTTGTCAATATATTGAGTGTTTTATACTGTTTCTTATATTGAAGTGCTTCACCAATTAAATCGACGATATTAGGATGTAGTAAGGTCTCTCCACCCTCAAAATCAAAATGATCTACCTCATCATATATTTGAAAAAATAAACGCATTTCATTTATCAAATTTTCAATAGGATAATTTTGACCCTGTTTGTGAAAAGGTGTTTGTGTTATGCACTTTTTACATTTCAAAGTGCAAATCGTGTTTATAATCAATACACCCATAGATGTTCTCATACCACTAGTCATTTAATTCACTCCTTAATATAATGTTTTGCTCAGAAATACCCAACGATAGCATCTGTTTCATAATACTTTCAGTATGGTTTTCATAAACTGAAGCAATGACAATCGCTATGTTTTCTTTATTGTTTTTCTCTAACAAAGAACTTGGTAACTGACATAATAGATTATCAATCTTGAGTTGATTTTTCGTCTCGCTATTATCTAAAAATCCAGTTACGGGTATATTATGAGCTGAGAGAATCTTTGCTGCGTTTTCTCCATAACCTCCCGTAGGCACGACAAATAATTCTTTAAACTCAAGTGACTTTACTCGATTGACTAAAGTTTGATTTTCAAATTCGATGGTTTTTATGAGTCCCTCTTTCGCACCAAAACTCATGATATTTTCATATAGCACTGAAAATAAAGGATATGGTAATTGTTTAATGACGCTTAATTTCGACTTAAGCGCATCTAGTTTATTTGCAACATCCTCAACATCTTCTTCTAGATACTCAAAATCACTGAGTGAAATCTTAAAGTATCTCAGTAACAAAGTGTAAGTAACTTCGATTAAATCTTTTGTAGTAAATACCTCTGATTTGTATGATAAAAAATTCATTAACTCAACAATAGCATAAAACAAACCTTTTGCATGTTGGTTTGATTTTGCCATCGTAGAGATACTTCCATGTCTCAATCGATAGTAATATAATTTTTGATCGATATAATGGATTGACTCGAAGCTAATAAAAAGTGATAGTACTGCAGATGTATCCCCATTCACAGTTCCTTCAGCTTTCATATCATTCATTCTTTTTCTAGCGTTAGCATCTGTTTTAATTGCATACATCCACATTGACGCTAAAAAGGTATTTTGTCCTGTAATATACTTAATTGCATCTAAATATGGGACGTCGTTAATTCTACTCGCATCAAACGGTGGATTGTTTCTTGCGATTAATCCTTCTTCTGCAATACACTTATAATCAATCATGATTAAATCGGGGTGTTTGTCATAAGCGACTTTACCAATAAGAGAAAGTGCTTCAGGCGCAAGATAATCATCGCTATCTACTGAAATAACGTACTCCCCTCTTGAAAGTACAATTGCTCGAACAGCTGCTCTTCCCAGTAAAGTTGGTCGTTCAAGTGCTTCAAATGTGATAATATGTGGATATTTTTCTGCATATGCTGCACATATTTCTGGCGTTCTGTCGTCAGAACCATTGTCTACTAAGACGATTTCATAATCTGTAAAAGGTTGATTGATAATACTGTTTAAACATTCCTCTATATAATTTTCAACATTATATGCTGGGATGCACACGCTGATTAATGGTTGCATATACTACTCCTGTAAATTTTTTCTAGTTCCATTAGCAACTCTGTTTCATGACTATAGTATGCATTTAATAATAGCCAAGTTTCATTTAGTACTTGAATATTCATTTCAAGAGCAGAAACGTAGAGTCTTAAATATAATAAATGAAAATCTAATGGTTGAGAAATAAACAACTGCTCTATTAGTTCCTGAGACTCTTTGATCATGCCTTGATCAATCCAATCAAGAATTTGATTTTTAAGCAACTCTATGTCCTCGACCTTTTCAGTGGATTCAATCAATTGAATCATATCGTTTTTATTTTCCATCAGTTTGATTTTCTGTTCCTCATCTAAACTGCAAAAAAGTACATACCATTTTGGGATTCTAAGTGCATCATTCCAGTAATATAGGTCATCTCGAAAAAATGAACAATCCACTTCTTTTGAAAATCCTAGATAGCTCATCAATAGTTTTTCGACTATGATTGAGCTAGGTTTTAATTTTGAGAAGCACAGAATATCTGCTAACTCGTTTGAGTTGACACCATTTTTACAATTCCACTGTTTGATAAAATTAAGTAACGGCTCTATTTGATTCATCAATCCTTGATAGCCAATTATTCTTTTAATCTCGAAGATTCTCGGTTGCATGAATACCTGTTGAATAAATTTGCGTTTATGGTCGATTTCACTATCCATAGAACTCAGCATCATATCCATCAAATCCTTGATATGTCCTCTAGCAATACTTTGAATCAATTGAATCCCCTCAGCTGAGTCAGCTCTCATCTTCTGAAGTAGTTCTAATCCAAGTTCATAGATCTCTATCAAATCAAAAATACGTGTATAATCAGGTGTATGGTTGGTAAATTTTGATTGCCCTTTAATACGATAGAAATGTAAACATTCAGACGTGAAAACAACCGTATTGGCTTGATTTATCAAAGACAACGAAACAACCGTATCAATTGCATGTAAGGTTTTACCAGGATATTTGTGAAACCAAGTTGCAAACTTTTCATAGAAAAATTCAGTTCTAAAAATCTTCCCCCATAGAGGTCTTAACTGTCCATATGCACTTCGAATACAATCAACCGATAGGATCTCTCCAACATGAAAAATCCGATCTAACGGCTTATTCTCTGTGACGATCTCCATACTAGATCCGTCTTTAAACATCTTTGTACCAGCCACAACAATATCCGCTGAATTCGCTTGAGCCGATGCAACTAATTTTTTCACATAATCTGGATGTACAAAATCATCCGAATCCAGCATTGTTAAATATTCACTATCCGGTCGTGTAAAATGATGCGGTTCAACAATTTCAAAAACCCCATTCACATCATTATGAAACACTTTGATTCGATGATCTCTAAGCGCATATTCTTGAATAATCTGATACGTCGAATCGGTTGAACCATTATCACGAATATAATACTCAATGTTTCTTTCAGTTTGAGATAATACACTTTCAATCGTGGTCCTGATGTAATGTTCATCATTATAAGCAATTGTAAAAAACGTTATGATTGGTTTTGACATATGTGCTCCTATTCTCTTGGTATTGCATAAAAAACAGTTTCACAGTGTTGATTAAAACTTTGATTTCCATGATGTCTCATATAATATTGATAGTTCAAATTTAAGTTCATAATCCATTTAGGAATCACAAACAAATCTTCAGGTTTGTGATAAACACAAATTGCAAGTTTGGGCATATATCTTAAAATCGTTTCTTTTGCTCCCTCTAATGCCTCTAACTCACTTCCTTCAATATCCATCTTAATAAAAGTAACTCTAGGCAACTGTAAACTATCGAGTCGAATCGTCTCTATCATTTCACAGTCAATATGATCGCATACTTCAGATAATCCAACGATTGAACTAGATGCCCCCATACTTTCATTCATGGCAATCCTTCGTTCTTGATTACTGAGTGCTTTTTTCTCAATACGAATTCTAGTATCTTTTGAAAAATCCTTTTGAAGCGTCTGTTCTAATAATTTAAAGCATTCCTCAAATGGCTCAAGTGAAACTATGGATTCGTATTCATTATGGCAAAATGAAATAAAAGCTTTAAGAGTATCTCCATTGAACGCGCCAGCATCTACAAAACTTTCTAGCTGTATATCCTGTGTCAATTCATTAAAATATTGATTGCCCTGAACCACTTCGTTGAAGTACATCGTTTCAAACGTAATTCTCCCTTTGATCACATTTAAGAAAGTGTGTTTTGATAACGGATCTTCCAAAGCATCATATATTTTTTTACACGCATCAAAATGGCCAAGGTACAACTCTTTTACCGCGCGACTCTCTTCAAACAAAGGTGGATCATACACATTTAGTTGATAAAAATCTGATGGATCAAAAGACTGACTCAGTTGATTTTTCACCTCGTCATAATACTGTTCACCCACTGCAATTGCCACTTGAAATCCAGATTCTATCTCTAAAATCAATTGCTGTAAGGACTGAACAATCAAACCTTCAATCTCTACCCCCAACTTGTTAGAATCTGAATCGCAAATCCCCAAGACTTGTATATTCATCTCTCTAAACTTTCGAACGGCAATGCGTCCAAGAGCGCCTGCACCATATACGACAATAGGCTTGTTGGGTAATATAAGCGGTTTCATATCCAGCTCTTTAATCGCATCTATTGTTAATTTTTCCATATACAACCTCTAGTTTATAATGCATATAGTACAGTTTCGCAATAATATAAATTATTTATTGAAAAATCTTTATAATGACGCAAATAAAATTTGTATCCCAAATTCAGCGATTCAATATACTCACTTAGATCCAAGATATCTGCGACTTTATGATAAACACAAATCGCCAATTTAGGTTTATATTTTTTGATTGTTTCTGTCGCACCAAGAAGCGCATCATACTCGCTTCCTTCAATATCCATTTTAATAAAAGTGACTTTTTCAAGATTAAGTTCATCAAGAGTCGTAATCTCAAAAGTGTTGTCTGATGACGCAGAATTATCGATTTTATTGCTACCACCTGGCAATGTACTATCAAAATTTACTTGACCATTTCTTGAAAAAAGCCCCATATTATAAAGTTCTATTTTGTCACGGAGTTCTGGATATTTTGAAGCAGTTTTTACGAGTCCTTCAAAGCATTCTTTAAACGGTTCAAATGAATAAATTTTGTTAAATCTACCTTGTTTATATTCAATAAAAGTTTCAAGTGTATCTCCGATATAAGCGCCCGCATCCACGAAATACTCTTCATCTGATCCATCTGTTAGCTCATTGAAATATTGTCCCAATGAAAATGCATCTATGAAAAATTGATTATTTTCACTCACGTTCCCCTTTAACACTTGAATCATGACCTCTTGACTTTTCTCGTCACTTAATTTTTCATATAACGCGTTTAGTCGCTCTTGTTGAGTGTGTATTAAATTGACAAATTCTTCTCTTTGAGTATTGTTAAATGGACATTCATTAAAGAATAGTTTTGATGCCTCAATTTTATTTAGAAGCATTGATCGTATTTCATCAAATGCCTTTGGGCCTGTTGCAATTGCAACACTATAATTATCTATGTCTTTAATCGAACTATCAAAATCCGACACCACTCTATCTTTAAATACCGTTCCTACTTTAGCAGGATTCGAATCACAAATAGCTAGAATCTCCCATCCATTATGTCTACAGTATTCATAAAAAATTCCTGCCACTTTACCCGTACCATAGATAATCAATGGACTTACAACTTTTTTACCTGTTTCATCTAGTTTTAGAATTTCATCAAAATTGATCATAATGCCTCCAATTATTCGTTTTTATGCTCTTGATAAATACTGATCCATCCACTCTTTTTCAAAATCCTTTAAAAACTCCGACTGATAAAATTCATCATAATGTTCGATAAGTGTTGTTTTTATATGATTTAATTGCTCTTTGCATTCCTCAAGGTCATTACGGATAATTTTATTGCACATCGAAATCATATATGACCACTCTGTGTATCTTACAAAATCCGCAATTTCTGGTAAGACTTCAGATAGATACTCCGTCCTTTCTTTAAACGCTTCAAAGTACTCATCTAACTGCTTTGGTGTCAATAATTTATCGTTTGTTGTAAATCCTGAGTTGTTGGTTTCATGTCGATAAAACGTATAATGAGGAACTCCATGCGCTACGACTTTTTTTGCATGTGCGAAATATCGATACCCCACGATGATGTCATCATAATTACCGTGTTCTCTAAACCGAATTTGTTCAAATAACTCGCGTTTTAAAAGTTTGGTAGGGAGTGCTACATTGTACTTCTTACGATTTAACAGTTCAATGACCGATTCAGCAGCGTTCATAACTAGCAGTTCATCAAATACACAATTGGGTTTTTCAATCCCAAATTCGTTTTTATTTGATCCACATAGCGCGATATCTGCATCATGCCCAGTGATTAAGTCATATAAAAACTGTAGCATATTAGGATGTGCAATATCGTCATCATCCACATACATGATGAATTTTCCCGTGGCGATATCAAGTCCTGCATTTCTACCCGATCCAATATTGCCACGATCTCTGTGAATAACTTTTATTTGAGGGTTTAAAGCGGCATACCGATTACAAATCTCTCCACTTTGGTCAGACGACCCATTGTTGACGATAATATATTCATAGTTTTTAAATGTCTGATTTAAAATGCTCTCTATTGCACGAGAAACGTATTTTTCGCGATTGTATACCAGCATAATCACACTGATCTCTACCATGATTCCTCCTATTAACGATTATCAATTACGGATTATTTATTGTCATTCCACTTTTTCCAAGGCGCTAAATCGTTCATCCACAAGTGTTCCAATAAACTTCTATCCCTTTGAGTGTCCATACACTGCCAAAAACCACCATGTTTATATGCGTATAGTTGTTTATCTGCAGCCATTTTTTCCATCGGTGTTCTTTCTAGGACACAGTTAATATCCTCATCTAAATAGTTAAACATTTCAGGCTCAAATACCATAAACCCTGCATTGATCCAGCCACCATCTTCTTTCGCTTTTTCAGCAAAACGATCGACTAACCCTTCTTCAGTTACGTCCAATACCCCAAATCGTCCACCAGGTTGAATGGCAGTAATTGTCGCAATTTTTCCCATCTTTTTATGATGTTCAATGAGCTCTATTAAATTCACATCACTCACACCGTCACCATAAGTCAGCATAAAGGGTTCATTTCCAATATACTTTTGAATTCTTTTAACCCTTGCACCTGTCTGTGAGTTCAAGCCGGTATCAACGAGTGTCACTTTCCACGGTTCAGCGATATTCTGATGAACGGTCATTGAGTTACAATCTGTAAAGTCAAATGTAACGTCTGACATGTGGAGGTAGTAATCTGCAAAAAACTCCTTGATCATGTATCCCTTATATCCTAAACAGATAATAAACTCATTAAATCCATAAGAACTATAAATTTTCATAATATGCCATAGAATTGGCCGATCGCCAATTTCGATCATTGGCTTTGGCTTTAAATGACTTTCTTCACTTATACGAGTTCCAAATCCACCCGCTAAAATTACGACTTTCATCTCATTTCCCCCAAATTTATGACTTTAAATGACTTATATTTTGATACTGTATTTTAAGTTGATCATTTAATCGAACAGTCTCTTCCAGAAGTTCTTGATCAGATGCCTGCTTGAGAATCTTCTCTATCCATCTGCCTGCCTCATCGAAGCGTCCAAGTTCTTTGTAGCCAAGTGCAATATTAAAAGCAATATCATAATCATCAGGCGTTTCATCAAATGCTTCAGTCAAAAGTGCTATACCTTGCAGAAAGCTTCCATCAATAATATCGGCTATTCCTTCATATATTTTCAGTTGATGCACATCTGATATCGAGCGAAGATTCGACGATTTGAGTTTTACAAGCTCATAGTGGCCATTTACTAGATCACTTTCAACTTTCTTAATTTCCGCATCCATATTCTGAATGAATTGTTCTTTGATTACCTGGTATCGTTTTTGAGAAAGAGTGTAGACTATCGACTTTTGGTAATGATCAAATGCCTGATGGAGATTCCCTAGCACTTCATAGATTACCCCAATATTATAATGTGGTTGATAAGAATTAATGCCCTCCATATTGCCTTCTTTTTCACCGATACATTTTTTAAATGATCCAATCGCCTCATCAAAGCGTGCATTATTCATATAAATAAGCCCCATTAAAAAATTGTAATCCGGAGAAAGCCCATAAAAATCACGATATTGCTCGAATCTAAGCGATTCAGCATATCGTTCACACTTGAGATGTGCATAACCAAACGACTCCACCAAATCCTTTGCATATTCTAAATTCAAATCTACTCCGAGTAAAAGGGCTTCATTAAAGCTGTTAAACGACTCTGAATAGCGCTTCGCTTTAAAATAAGATTTTCCCAATTGATAATGCAAATAAGGATCCGTTGGATGATCTTGTAGTGCTTCTTTTAACATCGTGATATTTCGTTCTAATTTATTTGTCGTTGCAATAACTTCCTTGGTATATCCAATATGATTGGCGACTATATCTATGTCAAATGTCTCATAGGCATTTCCATCGCGACGAACAATCTGCTCGTGGATAGCGCCTTCATAACAAAATATCTTCCGATTAAATACGCGATTGACGCGTTCGATATACTTTTGAGTCACTTCACCTTCTTCATATGGATTGATGCGTTTTATTCTACCCACTTGATTTTGAAATGTTCGAATGCTTTCAAGGCACTTATCTCGATCGAAATTTTGAATCATTTCATCCGCATCTAGTACAAGTACCCAGTCATAGGCTGCCTGATCTAAAGAGAAATTACGAGCTTTTGAAAAATCATTGCACCACTTAAAATCATAGACATCCTTCGTGTAGCTAAGTGCAATTTCTTTAGTAGTATCTGTCGATCCTGTATCCACGATCACGACTTGGTCCACTAAAGGTATCACCTGTTTCAAACAATTTTCAATTCCAGCAGCCTCATTTTTGACAATCATACATAAACTAATCATAGCAACCTCATATAGTTGTAAGGAAAATATCTTTCTTTATTGGGATTCACCATATATTTGTTCATATCTCCTAAAGTATCTCTTGTTTCATTATATCACTATTTATATATAAAATTCTATATTTCAACTAATAGAACCGTTTTCTCTCATTTATGGTAAAGCAAAAAGGCCAAAGAATATCTTTGACCTTTTTGAGCACTCCTACTATCTCAATAACTGTAAAACACCTTGTGGTGCTTGGTTTGCTTGAGCAAGCATTGCTTGAGCAGCTTGAGTAAGAATGTTTTGTTTTGTGAAGTTCATCATTTCTTTTGCCATGTCTACGTCTCTGATACGTGATTCAGAAGCTTGTAAGTTCTCACCAGCATTATCTAAGTTCTTGATGGTGTGTTCTAATCTGTTTTGTGCAGCTCCTAAGTTTGAACGAGTTGTAGAGAGGGCTTTGATTGCTGTGTCTACTGTCGTAATGGCAGTATTCGCATTCGCTTGAGTATCAATTGCAACGGCATTTACAGACAAACCTGTTGAAGTTTGTGCTGTAATAGAAAGAGACATTGTATCTGATGCATTTGATCCGATGTGGAATAACACACCTGTCAAAGTACCATCTAAAAGGTTTCTTTCATTGAATTGTGTTTTACCACCAATTCTGTCAAGCTCAGTTTTAAGTTGTGTTACTTCGGCGTTGAGTGCAGTTCTATCAACGGTAACGTTTGTATCGTTGGCAGATTGAACTGAAAGTTCTCTCATACGTTGTAAAATAGCATGAGATTCATTGAGTGCACCTTCAGCAGTTTGGATCAATGAAATACCATCTTGAGCATTTCTAGATGCTTGTGTTAAGCCTCTGATTTGTGCTCTCATTTTTTCAGAGATAGAAAGACCAGCAGCGTCATCGCCAGCACGGTTAATTCTGTAACCTGAAGACAATTTTTCCATTGATTTTGTGCTTTCGCCATTAGTAATACTAAGTTGTCTGTGAGTGTTCATCGCCATTAAGTTGTTATTAATTCTCATAACGTTTCCTCCTTGAATTTAAGTCCAGAATCCATTCTGGAATAGGGTGTCAATAAATCATCATTCGGCCGATATGACAATCTATTAATCTATTATCATTATCGGCTAATTAACAGATAACTTTAATCTCCTAAATAAAAAAAATGCGACACTTTTAAAAAAAGGTGTCGCATCAATTTCCTTACTTATCTCAACAACTGTAAAACACCTTGTGGTGCTTGGTTTGCTTGAGCAAGCATCGCTTGAGCAGCTTGAGTAAGAATGTTTTGTTTTGTGAAGTTCATCATTTCTTTTGCCATATCTACGTCTCTGATACGTGATTCAGAAGCTTGTAAATTTTCAGCAGAGTTGTCCAAGTTTTTAATGGTGTGCTCTAATCTGTTTTGTGCAGCTCCTAAGTTTGAACGAGTTGTAGAAAGGTTTTTGATCGCTGTGTCCACTGTTGTAATCGCAGTGTTTGCATTTGTTTGAGTATCGATTGCCACCGCATTGACACCAAGACCAGTTGCTGTTTGAGCTGTAATTGAAAGAGACATTGTATCAGATGCATTTGAGCCGATGTGGAATAATACACCTGTCAAAGTTCCATCTAAAAGGTTTCTTTCATTGAATTGAGTTTTCTCACCAATTCTTGTAAGCTCTGCGTTAAGCTGTGTAACTTCTGCATTAAGTGCAGTTCTGTCTACAGTAACGTTTGTGTCGTTGGCAGATTGAACAGAAAGTTCTCTCATACGTTGTAAAATTGCATGAGATTCATTGAGTGCACCTTCAGCAGTTTGGATCAATGAAATACCGTCTTGAGCATTTCTAGATGCTTGTGTTAAGCCTCTGATTTGTGCTCTCATTTTTTCAGAGATAGAAAGACCAGCAGCGTCATCGCCAGCACGGTTAATTCTAAAGCCTGAAGACAATTTTTCCATCGCTTTTGTGCTTTCGCCATTAGTAATACTCAGTTGTCTGTGTGTGTTCATCGCCATTAAGTTGTTATTAATTCTCATACCTATATCCTCCTTGAATTCTATACCAGATTCCGTTCCGGTAAAAATAATTGATTATTCCATGTTTAATATATCGGATTAAGCTTCATGATACTTTAGAAATTTTTAAACATTTTTTTATTTCACCGAATGTATGTGATCAGAAATTCGTGGTGATGATATACGTACCAAAAAATAGAAAAAGCCAAAGAACAAGTCTTTGGCGAATTTTTCATTCATTCCTATCTCAATAACTGTAAAACACCTTGTGGTGCTTGGTTTGCTTGAGCAAGCATTGCTTGAGCAGCTTGAGTTAAGATATTTTGTTTTGTAAAGTTCATCATTTCTTTTGCCATATCTACGTCTCTGATACGTGATTCAGAAGCTTGTAAGTTCTCACCAGCATTGTCTAAGTTTTTGATGGTGTGCTCTAATCTGTTTTGTGCAGCTCCTAAATTTGAACGAGTTGTAGAAAGGTTTTTAATAGCAGTGTCAACTGTAGTAATAGCAGCATCTGCATTTGTTTGAGTATCAATTGCTACTGCGTTGACACCAAGACCAGTTGCAGTTTGTGCTGTAATTGAAAGAGACATTGTATCTGATGCATTTGATCCGATGTGGAATAAAACACCTGTCAAAGTACCATCTAAAAGGTTTCTTTCATTGAATTGAGTTTTGCTACCAATTCTTGTAAGCTCTGTGTTAAGTTGTGTTACTTCGGCGTTAAGGGCAGTTCTATCAACGGTTACGTTAGTGTCGTTGGCAGATTGTACTGCAAGTTCTCTCATACGTTGTAAAATAGCATGAGATTCATTTAATGCACCCTCAGCTGTTTGGATCAATGAAATACCATCTTGAGCATTTCTAGATGCTTGTGTTAAGCCTCTGATTTGTGCTCTCATTTTTTCAGAGATAGAAAGACCAGCAGCGTCATCGCCAGCACGGTTAATTCTGTAACCTGAAGAGAGTTTTTCCATTGATTTTGTGCTTTCGCCGTTTGTAATACTCAATTGTCTGTGAGTATTCATTGCCATTAAGTTGTTATTAATTCTCATAACGTTTCCTCCTTGAATTTACAACCAGAATCCATTCTGGAATGTGAAAAGACATCTATAATCAAAATCACTACGACAAAAATAGCAATTTGACTACCTTAATTACTATATCGGCAGTTTTTTAATTCTCATTACTATTTTATCATGTTTTTTGATAACTTTTCCAGTATATTTTCTTCAACGACAGCATTTTTATTTTCATTTTTAATGGTCTCAAGGACCTCGCTCCTGAAAACACTCACTTCTTTAGGTGCCTCAATGCCAATTTTTACTTTTCCGTCTTCGATATTCATAATCTGTATTTCTATATTACCCGAAATTATGATACTTTCACCTTTTTTTCTCGTTAAAATCAACATTATTTTTCTCCCTCAGTTGAGACTTGGTTAAAAATTTTGTATTTGATATCATCTCGGTCTGGTAAAATCGCCTGACAGCCACGATTATTCGCGTTGTTTACCACAAGTGGCGCTGCTAAATTCATCGTCGTCTGAGCGATCTCTTGAGGAATATTCACAATTGCATAGATGGATAGATCTTCTGGATTTTCAATCGCCATTGAATCCACCACATCATCTGGGATCTCAAAATCATAATTTGGAGCAAATAAAAACGGATCCGTAATCACAAATGCTAAGTTTTCATTTTCAATAGACTGTAAATAATGGAATGGAAGTTCTTCATTACCTGATAAAACTATGATGAATTTTGTGTGGGTTTCAAATCCTGGGATGCCATTTTTAAAGTATATAATATTTTCTTCTTTGTATTCAATCTCACCCATATGTTTTGTCGACAATTGCATAATTCCATCCTCCTAGACACTTAGTTTAAATTGGGGTTCTTCGTATCGAAAATTAATTGATGCATACTGCTTTACATAATACTCCATCTTCCATGGTGTATATGAAAAATCCATCTTTTGAGGGGTCGTTTGATTCGTCACTTCGCCTCTAATTAAATTGATATCTACCGTTCCACGATCAAGGGAAATCTCTGGTCCTGATTGCGGCATAACGCCATATACAAATGATTTTTCAAACATCTCAAATGCATTATATATTGCATGATCCGGTATTGGATCGGATTTTATGTGAATATTGATAAAATCATTTCCTTGTGAGACGATTCGATCAATGCCTTTTGCCAATACCTCTTGTGAATACGCATTGGCATCATCTCTAAATGCTTTGACATTTTTTAAGTTTGCATCGGCAAATGCCGCAGATTGATCGATGATAATCTGCGGTTTCGTCGTTTGAATCTCAAGCAAGGGTTTCGTCGTCTGAATATCCAAAGTCTGTTGAGGCGGTTTGGAATACTCCAAAGAAGCATTTTGACGATTCCATGCGATAATGGTCGGTTGAGAAGAAATCTGTAAAGGCACGTTAATCCCTCCTCTTAATTAATAAAATCCACCAAACTCGGTTGAATGACTTTTGATCCAACGGATAATGAAGCTCGGTAAATGTTTTCAAGATTTTTGAAATACATAATGGCTTCTGCCATGTCAACATCTTGTATTTTACTGAGCAAGCCCGTAAATGTAATGCCGTTTTCTTCATTACGATCTTTGACGAATCCAAGACGATTGTCTCGACCGCCAATTTCTCCAGCAGCTGTAAGCACTTTTTCTAGATGCTTATCTATTGCAGAAATCTTTGCTTGTAAAGTTGGATCATCCTTGACGTTCAGTGCATCAATCAATTCAAACATATCCGTAATGAGTTCACTTTTATTTGAAACAACGTAATCTACTGCAATTTTATTGGTCTCTCCATCGTTGAGACCCGTTATGTTAAAATTGATCGTACCACCGTCGACCACACTTGCAGTCACTGGACTCGACGGTCCAAAGGCTGCATTTAGCTGTGTATTGATCGCCGTTTGTAATTGATTAGCGTCATTTATCGTTGAAAAATCCAGTGTGATTCTTGCGTCGATTCCATTTAATTTGACAATCATAGTCTCTATATCTGTTCTCGCTGCAATTGCGGCATTGGTTACCGTTCCTGTACCTGTTATAGTGGCACCGGTACCGTTGGTTCCAGGTGTATTTGAAATCGGTGTAACACCCGCTGATACGATTGCACCTGCATTAATCGTCGTTGCTGCTCCAGGCGTTTTCGCTTGAACGACAAGCTGATTATTGAGATTAAAATACACATCCGCAACATCTTGTAAATTATGTGTGCCGTCAAAAGAGAGCTTTAATGTATCTAAAAATCTTTCTTTTGTCAATGGATTCAGTGCTGTATTTTCAAGTAGACTCTCATCGACGTTAAACGTACTTCCACCGACGGTAATATCCAGTGTATCCGCTGTAAAATCATGGCTCATATCAATGGTCGCCAGAAATGTACTTTGTGTAGCCTTTCCAGTTTCAGCTGAGCTATTACTAATGAGGCCATTGAAAAAGCTATTATTGGTTAAGGCCCCAAATATATCTACTGGGTGTGTTCCAACGGCCATGACTTCACCGATTGCCACTTCATAGGCAGGTGTCTCTTTTGCTGCAACACGAGCTGAAGTCATATCAATATTAAAAGAACCGTCTGGTTTGAATAATTTTTTGTTCGTTTCAAGTCCAGTAAAAATATATCGACCCGCATTTGTGGCATTTCCAACAACAATCAATTCGTCTTTTAGTTTTTCAACTTCTGTTTTGATCTTTTGTGTATCACCTGCTGTATTGGTTCCATTTGCTGCCTGAATGGTAAGTTCTCTTACGCGCTGTAAAATATCTTTTACGCTCATGAGGGAAATTTCCGATACTTCAAGCCAGCTAAGAGCGTCGTCGACGTTCTTTTTATATTGTTCTGTTTCGCGAATATCTGTTTTATATTTTAAGACTTGCGTAATGCCCACAGGATCGTCAGAAGGTCTGTGAATACGCTTTCCAGTGGACAATTCTGTTTGTTTTTGAGCCATGCTCACAAGGTTGCTATTGGAATTCCACAGCATGTCCTTAATTAACATTGAATTTGTAACTCTCATACCTTCAACTCCTTACTTGACTATCTTCCGACAGTTCCTAAACGATTGACGATTAAATCCAGCATTTCATCAAAGACATTGACCATACGCGCGTTTGCATTATAGGCAGTTTGGAATTTAATCATGCTGGCCATTTCTTCATCTAAAGATACGCCCATAATCGAATCTCTTGCGGTACTATATTCTTTTACCAATAATTTTTGGTTGGTGGTCATACGATTGGCTTCGCCAGCATCTACTCCTAAGTTGGAAACCAACGATTTCATATAATCTTCTGGTGCACCCCATTCATAGAGTTTTACGTCATGACGTGTTGCGATTAGTTTGATGATGTTGGTTGCATCGCCTGGAATATCCGATGATTTTGTGGCAGCTGCAATTTTATTGAGATCCTCTAAATCTTTAGCGATGGTTACTTCGTTTGCTTTTAAACGATCTACGATATAATACTTATCGTTAATCAATCTGATCGCTTTATCTTTATACATAGGATTGTTCCCTAAAATATTGCTGATGTTGCTACTCATTTTATCGCGTTTTTCATCCTCTGTCATCGTCGGCAAAACACCTGCCATTACATCAGATGTAATCTCCGTTGCAGGTCCATCGTTCAGACCTTTTTTCAGCATATAGTCTTTATATTCAGCAGTTGTCATGTTATCTTTTGTAAACATATACGTTCCAGTGCTTTTATCAAGTCCATATCCAGTTTCATGAACACTGTTGAAAGTCGCTGTAAAGGTATCGATAAACTCATTAAGTTTACTGATGTAATATGGAATCCCTTTTTTATCTCCCGTAATATTATCACGGACTTCCTGTAAGCCGATTAATTTACCAGATTCAATGTTGAGTTTATTTCCGTTGCTCCATTCAACATCCATGATATCTGAGTCGTCATCTTCATTCAGTTTTTTATCTCTCGGTACAAGTTCCAGCGAATCCACACGATAATGTGCTACGAGTTGTTGTCCACCTACAAGGACGAAAAATCGATTTTGTTCATCTTCATAATATTCGACGTTCATGAGTTTAGAAAGTTGGTCTACTAGGACGTTTCGTTGGTCGCGCACGTCGTTTGCAATACCGCCTTCAAGCTCTGCTTTGTAAATCGTCTCATTAAGCTTTGCAATTTGTTCTGAAAGAGAGTTGATCTCACCAACTGCTGATTTAAACTGATAGTTCAAATCGGATTGTAGATTTTTAAGCATGGTGGAGATCCTTTTGGTTCCCTCTGATAACGCGATGGTATTTTGTCTAACGAGCGTTCTTGCTGTTAAGTTTTCAGGATTTTTTTGTAGACTTTGCAAAGACTCATAGTATTGATCTAAAAGTTTAGCAATACTTGAATCCGACGGTTCATTAAAAATTCCTTCTATTTCAGTGAGGACACTCGAACGCGCTTCCCATTCACCTTGTACACTATTTTCAGCTCTAAGCTTATAATCCAAGTAACTGTCGCGAATCTGTTTAACGGCTGTGACGTCAACGCCTACGCCCAATGTTCCTAAGCCACCAGGTAACACATCAGGTTTGTATGCTTTTGTATTCATCAATTGTCTTGAATAGCCTTCAGTGTTGGCATTTGCAATATTGTGTGAAACTACCCCTAAAGATCGTTGATTCGCAAACAATCCCGATAAGGCAATATTGAGTCCTAAAAAACCTGCTGCCATAGTACCATTCCTCTCTTTCTAAATGTTCAACAAATCATGTGATTAAACGCGAACGTCAAAGATATTTTTACGTTCTGTTTCTTCATCCGTAGCTTTACGGTCATATCTTCCGGTATCAGCACCAGCTGCCATGAGGTTGATATTGAAGTTGATTAAATCCAGTTTATCTTCCAGCAATTTGCTATTAAACTTCACTTCATCCGCAACATTTTTCACTAAAACCATCAATTTGTTTTTAGCATCTAATATCGGTGTGCGATCTTCGCCTCGCATCAATTGAGCCAGTTGAGTCACATTTTCCACAAAGTCAATGTGTTCATCGTGCATGATTTTGTCCACGACTTTTTCTCTAAGCTCTTCTAATTTAAAGAGCGAAACGACCAAGCCTTGTTCTTCAGTAATCAGTCGTTCGAGTTGATCGATATTCTGACCTTTGATGGCATCTCTTTTTTTATAGGAAAGTTCAAGTATTTCTTTATATATTTCAGACTCTTTTTCTAATGTCTGTACCAGTTGTTCAGCACCTTTAGTCATAAAGTACGCTCCTAATAAATTAATAACCGGACAATATGTCCGGCAATAGTATGGGGGATAAGAAATCGGCGGTTAAATTTTCGATCCTATACCGGATAATAATTTATCAACTATATCTTCTGCTGAAGGTTTATAATTGCCAGATGCAATTTGACCTTTGAGCGCTTCAACTTTTTCGCTACGAACATCCGGCACTTCAGATAATGCTTTTCTTGCAATTTGAATTTCTCTTGCTTCGCTAGAAATCTCAACTTTGTCATTTACAAAGCTTGATTTCTCAACATTTTCAGTTTGTTTGACGTTTTTTCCATACGTTTTTAATACGTTTTGTACATTTTGTACATTCAATTGATGATTAATCTTCATAAAAACACCCCCGTACTGCCGATTTCTCTACTAGGTATATCGGCATATGCGGAGGTAAGTTTAGTCTGAATTTATAAAAATTCCGTTATTTTTTTTGAGAAGTGAACAATTGTGCGAGATTCTCATCATTAAAATGATGCGATTTTCTAAGTTAACCCTCACACGTCAACGTCGATCGGGTTTGATATGCATTCCAGCGGTGGATTGTTTATCTGCTTTTCCATTAGAATCATCTGTTGAATGAATTCCAGCTTTTAAACCTTTCGCGATTTCTTGAACACAATTCTTGCAAAACCGCGCACCATCTGTTGGGGCATTGCATCTTTCGCAAAAGGCAATGGTGGCACTACCACCTAAGATGATTTTCCCCTCTTTGATCCACTTAAGAACAGCATCTGGCTTAACATCGGTACTTTCGCACACTTTAATCAAACTTGAGGAAGGGTTATCATAGATATATTCTCTCACGCGAATAAAACCATCATCAACAGCTTCGTTGCACCTTGAGCATAACGTTTCCCCCGCTGTGGATGAGAATAATCGATTACATTTTTTACAATGAACTAACTCTCCCATGTTAAGTCATCCTCCCTTGAATCTTTACACTGTTAGTGCTCAATGAACGCCAGTGTATCAGCGTCCTCGTGCTACTGTAACACATTGAATTTGCTCACATCCGCATTCATATAAAACCTTTGAACACGCATTCAACGTCGCACCTGTTGTGTAGATATCGTCAACTAATAGGATGTTTTTACCCTTTAAATCTTGTTTCATGCGCTTATTTAAGAAAAAAGCTTGCTCCAACATATTTTTTCTCGACGATTTCCCAAGATTCTTTAATTTTTGCGTCTGGCGTTTGCGAACAAGTGCATCGCAATAGGCCTTAGGCGCCATTTGGCGACTGATGACTTGAGCAAGCAGTTCCGCTTGATTATATCCTCTGCTCCAGCGCCTTGTGAAATGCACGGGAACTGGCACGATGTAATCAAATGTTTGAAGCGTTTGATCCGAACGAATCAGTTCACACAACAAATCCCCCAAATAGCGACTTTGGTACCGCTGGTTTTTATATTTTAGCCCCATGAGAAGCACCTTAAGTGTTCCATCATATTCACCATAAGCGCGATGCTTCTGAAAATAGACAAATTGCTCCTGACATTCTTTACACTTAAAATAGTAATCTTCATGTTGTTGATACGTCAGCTCTATATTGCGACCACACTTTTGACAGATTTTTGAACTCATCGGATGGATATCAGAAGCACACGTTTCACATAACGGACGCTCTGAATATGGCGGCAGTTCACACGAACAAGCATTACACGTCAAATTTTCTGGAAATAACCATTGTAGTGCGATTTGTTTGATTCGATTTAAAGAATTTCCCATGGTTGCCCCTATTCTAAATATGCTTTGTATTTTTTTAGCTTTTGTGTCAACCCAGATTGACGCTTCATCTCATGTGTCCGACGAATCATCTCGCCAAGTGCGCGTTTATCTCCCACGAGTACGACGAGTTCCCGCGCCCGTGTAATGGCAGTATATAGGATATTTCGGCTCATGAGCATCGGTGGTATAAAGGCCATTGGCATAATCACCGCTTTAAACTCACTTCCTTGACTTTTGTGTACGGTGATGGCATATGCCAATACCAGCTCATCTACTGTTGGAAAATCATAAACAACCTCGCGCTCTTGATCATAGATGACGGTAAGCGTCCGCTCCACTTCGTTTATTTCGGTGATAAAGCCAATATCGCCGTTGAAGACGCCCTTGCCTTCCTCGGCGTATTTGCTCGTCCACTCTAAATTGTAATTATTTTTAATCTGCATGACTTTGTCCCCTTCACGCAGTTTTCGCTTGCCAAATGTGCGTTCAACTTTCTTTTTATTTGGCGGGTTGACAACACTTTGAAGCATATCATTTAACGCTTCGACCCCCACACCACTGCTTTTAACAGGAGATAAAACCTGAATATCTTCCATTGGGTTAAAATTATAATAGTTGGGGAGTCTTTCAAGAACGAGATTCTTAATCTCTGCCAAGATGGATTCTGCATTCGACTTTGGAATAAAGAAAAAATCTTTGTCCGCTTTATTTAAAACAGGCAGCTCTCCTCGATTGATCATATGAGCATTCACGGCGATTAACGAAGATTCGCTTTGCCGATAAATTTCCGTCAAACGATGTGTCTGGATCCAGCCACTATCAATTAAGTCTTTTAAGACACTTCCTGCCCCTACAGATGGCAATTGATCGGAATCCCCTACAAAAATAACATGTGTTCCAAGTTCTACAGCATCTAACAGTCGATACATCAAGATGATATCGACCATCGATATCTCATCGATAATTAAAACATCTGTCTTCAGTGGACTCTCCGCGTTTTTTTGGAAATTGTTTTCACCTTGAAACTCTAATAGACGATGAATGGTTTTGGATTCCCTTTGTGTGGTTTCCGTCATTCGCTTAGCCGCTCTGCCAGTTGGTGCTGCAAGCAATACTTTCTTCTCTTTCACTTCATAGGCTTCTATGATTGCATTAATAATCGTCGTTTTTCCAGTTCCAGGACCACCGGTTAAGACAAAGACCCCTTCGCTAATAGAAGCTTTTACAGCTTCTTTTTGTTTTTGCGCCAGTAAAATCCCTCGTTTGGATTCAAAATTCGTCATAAATTCGTCAAATTCGTAAAAAGAATACTGCGCCGCATGGGTGGCAAGCTGATAGAGTTTACCTGCCACTTGTTGCTCCGCATAATATAAACTTGGTAAATAAACGGCAACGACATCATTTTCCATTTGCTCGACAAATACCTGTCCCGATATGACCATTTGCTCAAGCTCTTGACTAACTTCTTCCATATTGACGGAGAGTTCTTGCTGCGTACGCTTTAATAAAAATTGCTTTTCGCAATACGTATGTCCACTTGTGGCCTCGTAATTGAGAATATACGTCATGCCGGATGCAATTCGAAATGGCGAATGGAAGTCAATGCCAAGCTTCATGGCAATTTGATCCGCTTGTTTAAACCCAACCCCGACCATTTCATCTGCAAGTATGTATGGGTTTTTCTGAATTTTAATGATGGCTTCATAACCAAATCGTTTATAAATGCGCATCGCCATGTTCACAGATAAATTGAGTCCTTGAAAATACATGACAAAATCTCTGAGTTCATATTGTTCTTTATAAGACTGAACAATTTGCTCGAGTTTTTTCGGACCAATTCCCGGAATTCGGATCAGTTCATCAGGACTATTTTGGATGACGTCCAATGTACGTGTCCCAAATGCTTCTACCAATAGTTGAGCGGTGGTATCTCCAATTCCCTTGATAATGCCCGACGCTAAATACCGGTAAATTTCATCCGATTCAGTTGGTCGAATATGTTCTGCATACTCGACGTTGAGCTGTTCTCCATAAAATGCGTGCACTTCAAGCTTACCCCAAACGCGCATGCGATCCCCTTCTCGAATAAAAGGGACAGTCCCTTTGATGCTGAGGAGTTCGTCATCTACTTCCATAATGGCGATGACATACCCATTTTCTTCATTATAATAAATGATGTCGTATACGACGCCTTCGTATATGATCTTATCCTCTTGTGATTGCATAATATGCCTCGACTTTTCCCGAACTTATGTTCATATTTTATCATAATTCGTGCTTCTAAGACATGAAAAAAGCAGAAACAAGGTGAATTGTTTCTGCTCTGTGTTAAATAAATTGTGTTGAATGAATGATATTATTTACCGAAAGCTTCACTTCTAAGAATGTCTGCTTTGTCTGTTTTTTCCCAAGGCAATTCAACATCTGTTCTACCGAAGTGACCGTAAGCTGCTGTTTGTTTGTAGATTGGTCTTCTTAATCCAAGGTTGTTGATAATTGCGCCTGGTCTTAAGTCGAAGTGTTTATCTACTAAATCCGCAATTAAATCTTCCGATACTTTCGCAGTGCCAAAAGTTTCTACCAATATAGATACTGGATGCGCAACGCCGATTGCATAAGCAAGTTCAATTTCACATTTTGAAGCTAAACCAGCTGCAACGATGTTTTTTGCTACGTATCTTGCCGCATAAGCCGCAGAACGGTCTACTTTTGTTGGGTCTTTACCCGAGAAAGCACCACCGCCATGTCTTGCATAGCCACCGTAAGTATCTACGATGATTTTACGGCCTGTTAAACCTGCATCTCCTTGAGGTCCACCGATTACAAATCGGCCAGTTGGATTCACAAGAATTCTTGTATTCACAAATAAATCTGCAGGAATAATCGGTTTGATAACATGCTCAATTAAATCCGCTTCAATTTGCTCTCTTGTGACTTTTGCACTGTGTTGTGTTGAAATAAGAACGGTATCAATTCTCGATGGTCGACCATTTTCATCGTACTCAACCGTTACTTGAGTTTTTCCATCTGGTCTTAAATATTTTAATGTGCCGTTTTTTCTCACTTCAGATAATCTTTTCGCCAATCTGTGTGCTAAAGAAATAGGAAGCGGCATGAGTTCTTCAGTTTCATCACAAGCAAAACCAAACATAATCCCTTGGTCGCCTGCTCCAATTGCTTCAACAGCATCTTTCATGCTGCCTTCTTTGCTTTCAAGCGCTTGGTTAACGCCCATTGCAATATCATCTGATTGCTTGTCAATTGCAACAAGCACGCCACAAGTATCGCCGTCAAAACCATATTTTGCTCTTGTGTAGCCAATTTCTTTAATCGTAGAACGTACGATGCCTTGGATATCTACATAGCAATTCGTCGTGATCTCTCCAGCAACGAGCACCAACCCTGTTGTAACAGAGGTTTCACAAGCAACACGAGCGGTTGGATCTTGAGTGAAAATAGCATCCAAAATAGCATCTGAAATTTGGTCACAAATTTTATCTGGGTGACCCTCAGTCACCGATTCAGAAGTAAACAATCTTTTTCTAGACATATAAAACACCTCCATAAGTTTTAGTACTGCATAAGCAGTTCAATCCTTTTATCGCATTTGATGAATCGTAGGCATAAAAAAAACCTCTTCGCAAGAAGAGGGTGTGTTTTATTACAATCTCATCTTCCAGGTATCCGTACTACCCGTAGGATTTAGCACCGTGTATAACCGGTTGCTGGACTTCATAGGGCCTATTCCCTCCATCTCTCTTGATAAGGATTACTATTAAATTTACTTGACCATAATAGCACACATCTGAAGCTTGTACAACACAAAAATCATATTTTTTTGACTTATTTTTATGTGCTTTGGAGTTTAGTATAACTAAACTCAGTTTTTCCAACGCCTCGACAGCCCAGCTACTGTGCTAAAAAATCAAATAAATTTTCATAATGACTATTGATGAAATCAAAGATGACTGGATCGTCTGTTTTGATCTCACACACGAAATGAAGACTTTCTTCATACGCATGTTTTTCCCTTAAAACGGCATCAATCGACTTCAAATTATCTTCTGAAAATGAAGCAATGAGCAGCTGACGGTTTCGTGTGAAAAAATACATGGCATAAATGTCCCCGTTTAACAGATAAGGATTCTCCTTAACGTGGTCGTTATGTGCATTAAACTCAATAAATAATTGTCCTTGATAATAACTTTGACGCATCATCTCAGGATTATCCTGAACAAATTTTCTCTCAAAAAAGGCATCTTTTAACTGTGTCACGATAATATACTCAGGTCGATTAAGATTAAAACTAGCTTCAATGCTGCTAATCGTCAGTTCTTCGAGTTTTTCTATCGCACACACGCGTTTTTGGGATTTGTCAATTTGAACTTCAAATACCACAATTCGATACCGCTCTTCGTAATCCACCACTGACTCCGTTCGGTACGTCGTTCTTTCTTGTTCATCACGGAGCAAAAAATTGGTGTTTTTAATCAGCGTATAGGGCTGTTCAAAAAAAGTCGTGTTTTCGATGAGCAGCTGATCTGTCATCAAATGACGTATGGCCTCAACATCACACCCGACAATCCGCATCAATAGATAATTCAGTAGTTCTGTATCTTGACCCAACTCGGGCGTAAGCTTATAAAGTAACTGTTTGACTTCTGCCTCAGTGAGTTCATCCCGAAATGCACTGAAATACTCCTGAAACACTTCAAAATCCACGTGTTCTTCAATGCTTTCTGGGTGTTTATTATAAGCCGTGAGCACGAGATGTACATACTCTGGCTTTGACAGTTTAACAAATCGTCCACCCAACCCTCCAGTTACTGATAAAATGTGATTCTGAAGGGTTTCATCCGTGGGATTATAGAGATGATGATACCCATCGATTCCATAGAGTTCATAATCTAAGTGAAAGATCTGAACCAATCGATTGCCTAGTTGATCTTGCCAATATGCGACAAGTCCAACAACCCCCATCAATCGCGTATTCGTTGCTTCAATGGTATTCAGTTTCATTCCGGTAAATAGATTGAGGTCCATATTGAGCAATCACCTTTCGTCCATATGCGTCATTATACGCTCACTTTATCCAGTATTAATTGTTTATATTTTTCTAATTTCACCTGTGCAGCCTGATGATCTGCATCACAAATTGAAAAATAAATTTTAAGTTTTGGCTCAGTTCCCGATGGCCTTAGAACCATCCACGAAGTTTCATCAAGATAGAATTTTATAACATCTGCTTTCGGCAAACCAGTTTCATCTTGAAGGTAGTCGATTTTTCGCATATAGTCGAGCATATCAGACGACTGTGTTCTAAATCGATTCATGATAATGCCCATGTTCGCGCCACCTTCTTTACCTTGAAAACTCTTTGAAATCGTCTCATCCACATAGTAACCATGGCGTTTAAAAATCGACATCAACACATCGTAAAGACTCAAGCCTTGCTGTCTATAATACTCAGCCATCTCAATTGCAATGAGTGTTCCCATTACGGCATCTTTGTCGCGAACATGCGGATCAAATAAATAACCATAGCTCTCTTCATATCCCATGATAAAATGTTGCGAATCCAGTTCAATTTGTTCACCGATAAATTTAAATCCAGTGAGTGTTTTTTTCAACGTCACACCGTAATGTTCTGCTTGAACTTTTGCTAAATCAGATGAAACCACTGTATTTACAACGTAGTGATCCCGCGTCAATCCCTTGCGAGCAGATAGGACGTACTCCATAAATAAAGAGCCTATTTGATTGCCGTTGAGCGCCATATATCCATGATCTGTTTTTAACATCAATCCGATGCGATCACAATCTGGATCTGTTGCGATGAGCAAATCAGCTGAGCACGATTCTGCTGTTTTAAGTGCCTCTTCAAATGCACTGACATTTTCGGGATTCGGTTGTTTGCAGGTTGGAAATTCACCATCTGGAACCATTTGATTGGTAACTTTTACAAGGCCTTTGAAGCCCATCTCATCTAATACACGCGTAACTGAGTATCCACCTGTTCCGTGAAGCGGTGTATAAACGACTTTCAGCTGCGAATGAGCAATGAGTTCAGGTCGAATTGCCACTTTTTTGACCATTTCAAAATAAGGCAAATCCACTTCTTCACTGATGACTTTAATGTGGTCATGTTCCACGGAATCGATAATTTTCACGTCTTTAAAATCTGTGATAGCCTCAACGTGTGCAACAAGTGCATCTGCTAAGTGCGGAACCAATTGACAACCTGTTTCGTCATAAACTTTATAGCCATTGTACTCCGGTGGATTATGACTCGCTGTAATCATCACCCCACCCATACAGTTCAGTTCTCTAACGGCAAATGAAAGCTCCGGAGTCGTTCTGACTTCGTTAAATACATAGGCTGTAATGTGATTTGCTGCCATAACGCGAGCTGTTTCAAAGGCGAATTCACGTGACATTCTACGAGAATCATATGCGATTACGACAGATTGATTTGCCGAGATGTGTGGCTTTCTTTCAAGCAAAAAGTTGGCAAATCCTTGAGTGGCTTTTCGAACGATATAGGCATTGATGCGGTTTCTACCGGCGCCAATAACCCCTCTCATACCAGCAGTTCCAAACTCTAAATCTCTATAAAAACGATCTTCTATTTCATCAGGTTGATTGCTTATTTGTTCTAATTCATTTCTAAAGGCGTCATCAAAATACGGATTCTCTAACCAATTTTTATAATGCTCTTGAGCGTTCATTTTACTTTCTCCCTTCTATTGGTAACGTTTTCAACTTCAACATTTTATCATAGATTATTTTGGAACGCTAGGGTTCCAAACATCATTCATCAGAATCAAATACAGATTCACTAAAAACAGTTTTTGCATTTTTTTCGGAAGAAGTAGAACACTCTTATTGGGAAGAATGGAAAATAACCGCTTCGCAATGGATTTTTCGGTTTTACACAGTTGCTCATAATTGGTTTGATAAATGGCATCCACTGTATTGACGAATTCATCGTAAGACCGCCATTTAAAACGTTCTAAGTGAATTTCAGACGCTAAGAATTCATAATATCTTAAGAAAACTTCACCGTAACTCAGATCGTCTTCAATTTTGAGCAACGAAGCAATCATAGGGACGATCTCTTCAAAAATCAGGCGTTTATTTTTTTTGGAAGTATTTAAAAAAGTGCTTAATTTTTCAACGGTTGCATCGGATATATTCAAGAATTTTTTCACGATAATGGATTCGTCCATCATATTGGTTACATAGTACTGAGTGCCAAACAATCCTTTGATGACGCGCTCCGTGTCAAAATAGCCCATTCGAATGTTGTAAGCAGCTTTTTCTGGATCGACTTCCATCGACCGCCCTAACGGTTCAGATGGACTAATCATAGTCACTTTATGCTGATGCGTCCGTTTGACACGCTTAATCCTACCAGTAGCATTGAGTCTGATGGCGATGATGTCGTCACACCCTCTGTCGATGAGCATATTAATGGGTAAATTATCATAAAACGCCCCATCAATCATGCGTTTGTCATCGAATTTTTCATCTTTAAATGCAGGTAAATTAGACGATGCAAAGATATAATCGTGCATTTTTCCCTCTGGAATGTCCGCTTTAAACAAGGTAACAGGTCTCAAATCCGTTAGGGAAAGTGCAACTAAACCAAAGTCCACATCAGATGCCCTGACCTTATCTTCGCTGACAATCGCTCTCATTTTATCTTTAAATGGCGAAATATCCACACCACCTTGTTTTAACATATCGATGATAAATGCTCGAACTTTTTTGGCATCCTCTTTAAACTCGTAGTTCAATATTTTACGTATCAATTCTGCATCCCCATTGACCACATCATTGAGCTCCGTCGAAAGCCATATTTTTTCAGCTCGATCAAGTCCTTCAGAAAGAATGAGTGCGCCATTGATCGCCCCAATAGACGTTCCTGTGATCACTTGGTAATCGATTCCCAAATCTCTCAATGCTTTTAGTGCACCAATATGATAAGAACCCTTTGCGCCACCACCTTCAAGTGCAATGCCCCTCATATGTCCTCCTCTAGTATGTCTCGTTTTATATCTAGTTGTAAGTCTTACTTAACTAAGTTTCATTTAACGTCTTCACTTTGTAAGATTGTTGCATTCTCTACTTGCAAAATGCAGCCCTATAGCATATATACCATTCTGATTTTCACTTTAATCTCGCAAAAAATAAAAAAACTATAAGCCGTTAATTCTAACAGTTATAGTTTATAGTTTTATTTTATAGTTTTAGTTTATAGTTATAATTTGAGCGCCCCAAAACGGTTTATCCTTTTATATCCACAGAAGATTGTGGTGTGACTTCTTCCGTTTCACTCGTCGCCTCTGTCTCTGCTGCACTTGTTGCTTCAACTGCATTTCCATAAGCACGCACCATATTATTGTAAATCATATCCGAAAGACCGATTCCGCCTTTTTGACTGATGGTCTTAGACATTTCTTCATCTAACATTTCTTCAAAGGTCGTACGAGCTTGACTCTTTTCAGTTAATCCACCTTCTTGAACGGTTTTTCTCATTTCTTTAAAGAGTGTATTGAGAAAATACGCTTCAAATTCTTGGCTGGCTTCTTTCAATTTTTCTAAATCTTTACTACCTGCAGCTTTTTCAAGTGTTTCTTTAAAAGCGTTTGTCTCATTGACTTCTTTTTCTTGAGAAAGTGCTGTCGAGTAAACATTACTGATCATCGAGCTATCTATTTTCATCATAGCCTCCCATTTACTAAGCTACTATCGTTTTAGGTTATTTGCAACTTCGAGCATAGAGTCGGCTGTTTGAATAGATTTTGAGTTGATCTCATAAGCTCTTTGAGCCGTAATTAAATTGATCATCTCATCTACCACTTGAACGTTACTGTTTTCGATAAATCCCTGCCATACTTCCGTTTTGTCGCCCTCTTCTATTCCTTCAAATGCGACTCCTGATGCATCTGTTTCTTTATAAAGGTTTTTTCCAATGGCTTCAAGTCCTGTTGGATTGACAAATTTATTTAAAGATAATTGTCCGATATCCTCATAATCTTGTCCACCATCTCGTTTTACTTTGATAAATCCTTGGCTATCGATGCTGAGTTCAGATACATTTTCACCTAAAATGACATTGCCATCAAGACCTTGCACATAGTATCCATCGGATGTAACAAGTTGTGCGCCTTCAGCTGTAGAAGCAATCTTAAAACTACCATCTTTTGTATATCTTACGTTTCCATTGTTATCAATAACTTTAAAAAAGTGTTCGCCATTGATTGCTAAATCCGTTTTATTCTCTGTTTGTTGTAAATTTCCTGTTGTGAAATTTCTAAGTGTTGCCGAAATCATAACCCCATGTCCAATTTCAATTGGAACTGGTTTACCTTCATCTTCTAACTTCTCTGATGTAGAGAGTTTTTCATACATGATGTCTTTGAACTCTACACGTTGCCCTTTAAAACCAATTGTGTTGACATTGGCTAAGTTGTTGGAAATTGTGTCTATTTTAAGTTGAAGATTTTTCATTCCCGATGCTGCTGACCACATTGCTTTCATTGAATACGCCTCCTAATGACCTTCTATTGGATTAAACGACTAGACTCTACCAAGTTCAGTCACACATTTTCCGATCATTTCATCTATCGTCGTGATGACTTTTTGACTGGTTTCATAATTTCGATTCATTTCAATTAAATGAATCATCTCACTAACAGCGTCCGAATTTGAACTTTCTATAAATCCTTGAGATATTTCACCTTCAAATTCCTTCTTTTCTCCCACTAGATTGGCTCTTTCTTTGTAATAACCCGTTCCAACTTTATAGACATCTGCAATATTTGAAAAAGCAGTGAGCTTCAATTTGCTGGTAATTTCACCATTTTGAATGACTTCGCCGAATTCATTGACTGTGAAATTATCTGTTTCTATGATGATTGGTCCATCTGTTCCCAATACCTTTGCGCCGTCCATTGTAACAAGCTCACTGTTTTGGTTGATGGTAAAGGAACCATTTCTCGTATAATACTCCCCTTCATCTGTTTGAACTGAAAAGAATCCCTCTCCCTTTATGGCTAAATCAAAGGGTTGATTGGTCATTTCAAGTTGACCTTGTTCAAAGTCCGTCAATACTGAATATCCTCTCACGCCAGCACTCATGGTACCGAGTGAGGTTGGAGACGTCGCCATCACCAATTGATCGGCTTTTGTGCCTCCTATAAGGACATTGCCACTTTCATCTACATCAAAGGTTTGATCTCCTACATAGATAGGGCCTTTTAAACCAAGCACCTTATTTCCTGCTAAATGATCTACGGTGCCACCAATATTTCTATAAATGGTTCTTAAATAACCATCTGTATCTTTAAAGAAAATTGCACTTTTACTATAATGAATGCCATTAGGTGTCTCAATTCGAAAATATCCTTTGTCGGTTTCAACATGCATTTCTTCACCAAGGAGTTCTTTTGTCACTGTACTCGTGCCCATTTCACTTGGAATATTACTACCGTTGATTCGACTCAACATGCGGGCATTAAACGATTCAACTTCCACTCGATCCTTCTTAAAGCCTGTGGTGTTGACGTTTGCAAGATTGTTACCAATCACGTCCATCTTATGAATATTTGTAATCATGCTCGATCCTGCAATGTATAAACCCTTAACCATAGTCATCCTCCAATAGTATTCACAAAGGATATCGTCACAAATGTCCGTTAACTTTAGGGGATTTTCGGTGGATTTTGAGGAAAGTTTGTGGCAAAATTGTGCCTATGAGGTGAAAATCATAGTAGCTACATAGCAAAAAAGCCTACGCTCTCGCGTAGACTCTTCAGCTATTTAAATCTTAAACTCAAATCCATTGCCTTAACAGTATGCGTTAATCCCCCCACGGATATAATATCCACGCCTGTTTCCGCAACTTCTCGTAATCTTGTTAAATTCATATTCCCACTGGCTTCTAGAACTGCTCGGTGTCCATTGATTTCAACTGCTTGTCGCATCATTTCGGTGCTCATATTATCGAGCATAATGATGTCGGCTCCCGCTTCAAGCGCTTCAACTAAGCCTTCAATCGATTCAACTTCTATCTCAATTTTAAGTGGATGTGGCTTATGTAGTCTCACTTTTTCGATTGCTCGTGTGATTCCGCCTGCTGCCTCAATGTGGTTGTCCTTAATCAAAATTCCATCCGACAAATTGAAACGATGATTGGTGCCGCCACCGTCTTTCACAGCGCGTTTATCTATCAGACGTAAACCGGGTGCAGTTTTTCTCGTGTCCACAATTTTACATGGTAAATCAGCAACTGCTTGTACGTACTTTCTCGTTTCAGTGGCGATGCCGCTCATTCTTTGGATAAAGTTAAGTGCCGTTCTTTCGGCTAACAGCATTGCTTTTGTTTGTCCGCTCATCGTCGCTACGATGTCACCTTTTGTTACCTCATCGCCATTTTGATAATGGCACTCTATTTGAAATGTCTCATCTAAAAGTTCAAACGTCCGAACAAAAATATCCAGTCCCGATAAAATGCCTGATTCTTTTGCTATCAGCTTTGCACTTGATTGATGCTCTTCATCAAATAACCATTCTGAAGTCATATCGTAACTTGTTCGATCTTCTTGTATTGCACGTTTGATCCATTCGTCAAATAAGTTGTTTGTTTTCATCATCATACTCCTGTAAGGTTTGCATTAACATGTGGTGAGTAACTAATAGCATATTCTGTTTTTGGATGGACTCAACTGTTAGATCACACAACTCTTTTGGATGTTTTAGTGTTTCTTCAATCAATTTTACCATCTTCCGAATGGCTGGATATTCTTTTACAATTCCCATGTTTTCATCCATCCACTGGCGAATTCTGAGAGGATTGATATCATAAAATGGCATCTTTGTATCAATAGAACCTTTTGTCTCGTCCATCAGATCCTGATTCGTCTCAAGGCGTCCTTTACCAATTGCTTCTGACACTTTTTTTGCAAATACAATGGCCTCCAATAATGAGTTGCTCGCCAATCGATTTTTACCGTGTACGCCTGTATAAGAACATTCACCCACAGCATATACATTTGGCAAATTGGTACGCCCATTTAAATCTACTGTGATTCCACCCATGGCATAATGCGCTCCTGGAGCAACGGGAATGAGGTCTGTCTCTAAATCCAGTCCTTGCTCTTGACAATAGGCATAAATAGTGGGAAATCGCTGTGACATTTTGTCGTTGCCAATATGACGGACATCTAAAAACACATACGGAATCGTCTGTTTTTCTAGCTCTTTTAAGATTGAAGCCGACACGACATCTCTCGGCGCTAACTCTTTTAATGGATGATACTTTTCCATAAAACGCTCACCAGATTGGTTCAGGAGCATGCCACCATCTCCCCTGACGGCTTCTGATATCAAGAAGCCCTTTTGAGGTCCTTTCACATTATAAAAAACAGTGGGATGAAACTGAATCCAGTTGAGATGCGATACGTGAACGCCCGATTTGATGGCCAATGCAATACCATCTCCAACAATTTTTTCACTATTACTGGTTCGCGAATAAAGTCTCCCCATGCCACCCGTTGCGATAACAACTGACTGCACATGAAATAAGCTAGGTTCACTACCACATAGAACTTTCAATCTAACCGTGTGATCCTCTGCTGACAGCAATTCGTAAACAAACGCATCGGTAAAAATATCAATATGATCTCTTTCTAAAACGCGTTCCCAAAGGGTTTCAAGAATTGCTTTTCCAGTATAGTCTCCAATCCTCAAGATTCTAGGTAAATGATGCGCACCTTCCATCCCCATGAGATAAGACCCATCTGGATTTTTATCAAACTTTACGCCAAGTGCTTCAATAGCTCTTATTTCTTCTTGTGCAAATACTGTTAGTTGCCGAACTGCATTTTCATCGTTGACAAAATGACCGCAAGACATCGTATCATTAAAATGACTTTCCGGAGTATCATTAGGTCCTATTGGTGCAGCGACACCTCCCTGAGCGAGATAACTGTTGGTATCTTTGATGGTTCCATTCGATAAAATCGCTATGCGTAATGACGGATCCATGCTCAAAGCGCAGTAAACACCGGCTAATCCCGCACCAATAATTACGACATCGTATTGATTTGTACTCATCGTCTTACGACCTTTCAATCATTTTGAATATGGCATTTTTTGCTTTCTGAGCAATTGTTTCGTCTAAAATAATCTCGTTGCTATCTTCAGATAACACGCGATACACGTCTTCTAGCGTTGTTTTTTTCATATTTGGACAAATCATGTGGTCATTTAATGGAATAAACTCTTTTTCAGGCAACATCACCCTCAAAGATTCCACAACGCCCATCTCAGTGCCAATGATGATTTGTTTTGCGTCCGTGCGCTTACTCATCTCAATAATCTGTGCGGTACTTCCAATGTCATCCGACACTTCTAAAACTTCAGGTTTACACTCTGGATGGCTAAATAAAACTGCCTCTGGATACTCAGCGCGTCTTTTTTCAGCCATTTCTCGTGTAATGATGTGATGCGTTGGACAAAATCCACGCCAGATATGAATGGTCTTCTCAGGACACAAATTTTGTGTATACTTTGCTAAATTTTGATCCGGAACAAAAATAATCTCATCAGATTTCATCGACCGAATAATTTTTGCAGCATTTGAAGATGTACAGCAAATATCACTCACTGCCTTTACGTCTGCAGATGAGTTAACATAAGTCACCACTTGTGCCTGTGGGTATTTATTTTTAAGTTCGAGTACATCGTCGCTCGTCACCATATCTGCCATTGGACAACCAGCTCCCAAATTAGGAAGGAGGACTTTTTTATTCGGCGCTAAAATTTTAGCGGTCTCAGCCATGAATTTCACACCACATAAGACGATTCTATCACACTCTAGATTTGCTGCTATTTTAGAAAGTTCAAGAGAATCCCCGACAAAGTCAGCCACTTCTTTCACTTCCATACTTTGATAATGATGTGCCAATATGATGGCTTTTTTTTCTTTTTTTATCTCTAAAATTTGTTGTTTTAACATAATCACCTCTCGGGCTAGCCCTTTTTGTATATACAGCTGTCTTGTCAACTAATCAAACTAAATATATCACACTCATCTTAAAACATCAACCTACAAAAATGAACGCTTTCACCGAGTCAAATGGTTTAAAAATTAACAAATACACGCACTCTCGACTTTCACTACAGGGCAAAAATAAAAGCTACGAATTCTTAACGAATCAGTAGCTTTTGTTACAATAAGAAAATTTTTACACGTATTTCTTACGAGCGGATGTCATCATGTTTTTTTCAAGGATATCGAGGTGCTCGAGACTCATTCCCGTTCCTTTAGCAACGCAGCTTACCGCATCATCTGCAATATAGGTCGGAATCCCAGTTCTCTTTTCTAATAATTTATTGAGACCATATAAAAGAGATCCTCCACCTGTCATGACAATGCCTCTTGAACTAATATCAGATGCTAACTCTGGAGGCGTTTTCTCAAGTACAAAATGGACTGCATCTGCAACTGCATTGACAACTTCTTGTAGGGCTTCTTGCATTTCTTCACTAGAGATTGAGATGTTTTTTGGTAAACCCGTAATTAAATCTCTTCCTCGACAGTCCATTTTGATGGCTTTAGTTCTTGGATATGCCGTTCCAATATTTATTTTAAGCTCCTCAGCGGTTCTCTCACCAATCAGGAGATTATGTTTCTTTCTCATATACTTAATAATCGCTTCATCAAATTTATCGCCAGCGACTTTTATAGATGTACTCACAACAATTCCACCAAGAGAAATAACTGCGATATCTGAAGTCCCTCCACCAATATCAATAACCATGTTTCCATCCGGTTTTGAAATATCAAGACCTGCTCCAATAGCTGCAGCAATAGGCTCTTCAATTAAATAAGTTTTGCCTCCGCCCGCTTCCATCGTTGCGTCTAGAACCGCTCTCTTTTCAACTTCAGTAACACCACTTGGCACGCAAATGATAATTTTCGGTTTAAAAAGTCTTCTTTTACCACATGTTTTGTTAATAAAGTATCTCAACATTCTCTCAGTTACGTCGTAATCTGAAATTACACCATCTTTTAATGGTCTGATTGCAATAATATTGCCCGGAGTTCTACCTAACATTTTTCTTGCTTCATTTCCCACTGCAAGTACGCGATCGGTATTGTTATCGATGGCAACTACCGAAGGTTCTCTTAAGACAATGCCTTTTCCTTTTATATAAACCAATACGCTCGCCGTACCTAAATCTATTCCAATCTCAGAACCTACACCAAACATTCTATTCCACCTTCCATAAAGTATTATGATCTATACAGTTTAATGCGTCGATTAATCAATACGTTTAATTTTAGCGCCTAATGACATGAGATCTTTTTCAATTTGAGGATAGCCTCTATCGATATGGAAAATTTCATCCACTTCTGTTATGCCTTCAGCAATCAAACCTGAAAGAACCAGTGCAGCACCTGCACGTAAATCCGTCGCTTTTACTTGTGCGCCTTGTAGTTGCTGAACGCCTTGAATAACAGCACTATGTCCTTCGATTTTAATGTTTGCACCCATGCGGTTGATCTCTGCAACATGTCTGAATCTATTTTCAAAAACGGTTTCAGTAATGACACTCGTTCCTTCTGACACAGCCAATAACGCCATAAACTGAGCCTGTGCATCTGTTGGAAAACCAGGATAAGGAAGCGTTGTTAAGTCAACGGCTTTGAGTGGTCCATTGGTATATACGCGAATACAATCGTCATCATCTTCTACAATCGCGCCCATTTCTCTGAGTTTTGCAGTGACAGGTTTTACGTGACTAGAAACGACATTTTCTATCGTAATATCACCTTTTGTCATTGCTGCTGCCACCATAAATGTTGCAGCAATAATACGATCTGGGATGGTTTGATGACGTGTACCATTTAATTTAGCAACACCTGAAATTCTAATGGTGTCCGTTCCAGCCCCTTTTATATTTGCCCCCATTTCATTGAGGAAGTTTGCCAAGTCAATTATTTCAGGTTCTTTTGCTGCATTTTGTAAAACAGTCGTTCCCTTCGCCATTGTTGCTGCCATCATAATATTTTCTGTTGCACCAACGCTTGGGAAGTCTAAGTATATTTCATTTCCAATTAATCCATTCTCAGCTTTTGCCTCAATGTATCCATGACCCAAAGTCACTTCAGCGCCTAAAGCTTGAAAACCTTTTAAGTGTAAATCAATAGGTCTTGCGCCTATTGCACAACCACCTGGCATGGATACTTTTGCGATTCCTTTTTTCGCCAATAGCGGTCCCATCACTAGGAATGAAGCTCTCATCTTTTGAATGAGATCATAAGGTGCTTCACATTTAAGTTCTTTTGCAGGTTGAATCTCGATGACTTCTTTTGCACGGTCATAATCAATAGTCAATCCAAGTGATTCTAGTAAAGTTGCCATTACTTCTACATCAATTAATTCTGGGACACTTTCAATAATACATGTTTCATCCGCTAATATCGAAGCTGCCATAAGTTTCAAAACTGAATTTTTTGCACCTTTTATTCTAACAGACCCCATGAGTGGTCCACTTTTTTCAACGAGTAACTTAGCCAATATGATCCTCCATTCCAAACAAACAAATTGCTCTATATAAAAGTATTTTCATAATTCCAAAGATATTTTAGTAAACTAGTTTAAACAGTTTTATAGTCATTTAATATTATATAGAAAAATGCAAGTACTATCTATACCTTTTTCACTTTTTTTGAAATAATTTTGTAATTTGACAACCGTTTTGTAAAAAAAAGTGTTTAAACATGTCAATTTGTCCTTTTTTGTAAATTTTGCACAAAAAAAAGCCCGTACACAAAACATTCTGTCTAATCAGAACCGATTATTTTGTGTACGAACTTATTCATTTGATCTTTATTTATGAGCTTTATTTATGAGTTTCACTTAACTTAATTCTATTGATCGCACGTTCAAGTGCAATTTTGGCACGAAGGATATCCACGCCTTTTTCTGCACCAGCAGTCATACGCTCTTCAGCGCGTTTTCTTGCTTCTAAAGCGCGTTCAACATCAATATCTTCAACCCATTCAGCAGAATCTACGACCAAAGTCACTTGCTCTTCTGTTACAGTAATAAATCCCGAAGTTACTGCAGCCCATCTAAATGATTGATCATCTTGTTTGACTCTTAAGCTACCAATTTTGAGTGGTGCAACCAGAGGTTCATGGTCATATAAAATTCCAATGTCGCCTTCTGTTGTACGTGCGATAATCATTTCAGTTTCGCCACTAAAAAAGTATTTATCAGGTGTCACAACATCCAGCTTGAATTTATTGCCCATCGTGTCACCTCCTATTGTGCTTTACTTTTCTTATACTTTTCAACTACATCGTCGATGTTACCGCAATATAAGAAGAATTGTTCAGGAATTTCATCATGAAGTCCATCCAATATCTCACGGAAGCTTCTAACCGTTTCTTTAATCGGTACATAAGCACCTTTGAAACCGGTAAATTGCTCTGCAACATTAAATGGTTGTGATAAAAATCTCTGAATTTTACGCGCTCTACTAACGACAAGTTTATCTGCATCGGATAATTCATCCATACCGAGAATCGCGATAATATCTTGAAGTTCGTTATAACGTTGTAAAATCTCTTGAACGCCACGTGCTACTGTATAATGCTCCTGACCAACTACGTCTGGAGTTAAGATTCTCGACGTAGAATCCAGTGGATCAACTGCTGGATATAAGCCTAACTCAGAAATTTTTCTGGATAAAACAGTTGTTGCATCAAGATGCGAGAATGTTGTTGCAGGTGCTGGGTCTGTTAAGTCATCCGCAGGTACATATACCGCTTGAACTGACGTAATGGATCCTTTTGTAGTCGATGTGATTCTCTCTTGGAGCGCTCCCATGTCCGTTGCAAGTGTCGGTTGGTAACCAACGGCACTCGGCATACGGCCAAGGAGGGCAGATACTTCTGAACCTGCTTGAGTAAATCTGAAGATATTATCAATGAACAAAAGAACGTCCTTGCCCTCTTGATCTCTAAAATATTCAGCCATTGTAAGTCCTGTTAATGCAACACGCATTCTTGCTCCAGGTGGCTCATTCATTTGACCAAATACAAGTGTCGTCTTATCGATAACACCAGAATCTTTCATTTCATGATATAGGTCATTACCTTCTCTTGTTCTTTCACCAACACCTGCAAATACAGATAAACCACCGTGATTTGTCGCGATATTGTTGATTAACTCTTGGATAATAACGGTTTTACCAACACCAGCGCCACCGAAAAGACCGATCTTTCCACCTTTTGAATAAGGTGCAATTAAGTCGATGACTTTGATACCTGTTTCAAGCATCTCAGATGAGGTTCCTTGCTCTGCAAATACTGGCGCTTCTCTATGAATTGGCCAGTGTTCTGTAACTGATTTATCAATTTTTTCGCCTTCATCGATTGTTTCGCCTAGAACGTTAATAAGTCTTCCTAGAGTTGGTTTTCCAACTGGAACAGATATAGGCGAGCCTGTTGATACTGCATCAATTCCTCTGATTAATCCATCTGTCGAGCTCATAGAAACGGCTCTCACGGTATTGCCTCCGATATGTTGCATCACTTCTGCAACGACGTGGATATCTTTATAATCAATTTTAACAGCATCATAAATATTAGGAAGCTGATCCGCTTCAAATCTAATATCGAGTACAGGTCCTATGATTTGCACGATTTTACCAATCGCTTGATCCATACTCTTCCACTTCCTTTCAATTATTATTTGAGTGCTTCTGCACCACCAACGATTTCTGATAATTCTTGTGTGATTGCCGCTTGTCGAGCTTGGTTAAACGACAAGGTCAAGTCGTCAATTATTTCTTCAGCATTATCCGATGCATTTTCCATCGCAATTCGTCTTGCCGCTTGCTCTGAAGCAGAAGACTCAATTAATCCGCCATATATTGTACTTTCAACATACTTAGGAATCACGTATTTCAAAACTTCTTCTGGAGAAGGTTCATAATTTACAAACTCCGAAGGTTCATCATTTTGCGATGTTTCAGGACGCTCTATCGGAAGCAACATCAAATCGGTTGCCACCTGAGAAATCGTACTTGCAAACCGCGTGTAAACAAAGTGAATGGCATCTATTTCGCCTTTTAAATACATACCAAGAGCTGCTTTTGCAATTAAACTTGCATGCGTATACTCTGGTTTTTCAGAGATATACAAAAAGCTGTCTACGATATTGTAACCCATTTGATTCAAGACGTCGTTTGCCCTTTTACCAACGACGATAAATTTCGCCGCTTCTTTTGACTTAACTGATTCGAGTGCTTTTTTGATGGCGTTGATGTTATAGCCTCCGCAAAGCCCTCTGTCAGATGTCACCACAATGTATAAAGGTTTTTTTACATCGCCATTTGAGATATACTTGCTCTTAATACTTTTATCAGAGCTCAGAATCTCTTTAACAGCTTCTTGAATCGTGTCAAAATATGGTTTCGCAATGTCCATTCTATCTCTAGCACGCTTTAACTTTGCAGTAGATACGAGTTCAAAAGCTTTCGTGATTTGCATGGTACTATTAACGCTGCGAATTTTTCGCTTGATATCACGAGTACTACTTGCCATGTTAATCCCTCCTATAAGGAAGCTTATTCTGCTACAAAGCTTGCTTTAAATTCAACGATTGCTTTTTTAAGCATCTCTTCAATTTCAGATGACATGTCACCTGTTTCCTTGATCGATTTGCCAATTTCAGGATAACTTTGATTTAAAAACTCCAGTAATCCCGCTTCAAATTTCGTGATATGCTTAGGCTCAATATCTGACATATAGCGATTTACAATCGCGTAGATCGTCATAACTTGATTTTCAACGGCAATCGGTTTGTACTGAGGTTGTTTTAAAACCATCATGAGTCTTTCACCGTGTGCCAGTGTAGCTTTAGTCTCTTTATCAAGTTCAGATCCAAACTGAGCAAATGCAGCAAGTTCTCTATATTGAGCTAATTCGAGCTTGATTTTTGACGCAACCTTTTTCATTGCTTTAATCTGTGCAGAACCGCCAACACGCGAAACAGAAATACCTGCATTAACAGCAGGTCGCTGACCAGCAAAAAAGAGTTCTGATTCCAGATAAATTTGTCCATCCGTGATGGAAATAACATTCGTTGGAATGTATGCAGATACGTCGCCTGCTTGTGTCTCAATAATTGGAAGTGCAGTAATTGAACCACCACCCAATTTATCACTTAACTTCGCAGCACGTTCTAATAATCTACTATGAAGGTAGAATACATCTCCAGGGTAAGCTTCACGTCCTGGTGGTCTCCTTAAAAGCAAGGACATTGCACGGTAGGCAACAGCGTGTTTGGACAGGTCATCATATACAATCAAAACGTGTTTTCCTGCATACATCAATTCTTCTGCCATTGCAACACCTGCATAAGGTGCAATATATTGAAGTGGTGCTGGATCTGCAGCCGTTGCCGAAACAACACATGTATAGTCCATTGCACCGTGATCTTCTAGTTGCTTAACAATTTGAGCAACTGTTGAATTTTTTTGTCCAATTGCGACATAAATACAGTAAACATCTGTATCCTTTTGATTGATAATCGTATCAATCGCAATGGCAGTTTTTCCTGTTTGTCTATCGCCAATGATAAGTTCACGTTGACCTCTTCCGATCGGAATCATCGAGTCAATCGCTTTAATACCTGTTTGTAAAGGTTGGTGTACTGATTTTCTATCAATAACGCCTGATGCTTTTGCTTCTATTGGGCGGAATTTATTTGTAGCAATCGGACCTTTTCCATCGAGAGGTTGACCTAATGAGTTGACAACTCGACCGAATAATTCTTCTCCTACAGGAACTTCAACGATACGTTCTGTTCTTTTTACTAAATCGCCTTCTTTAATTTTTTCATCAGATCCAAATAAAACAACACCAGCACTATCTTCTTCTAAGTTGAGTACCATTCCATATACTTCATTAGGAAACTCAAGTAACTCCCCTGCCATACAATTTTGTAAGCCATGGACTCTTGCGATACCATCACCAACTTGAAGAACCGTTCCAGTGTCCTCTACTTGAAGCTTAGACTCATACTTTTTAATCTGTGATTTAATCACAGAGCTTATTTCTTCTGGTCTTAGATTCATGCCGAACACGCTCCTATTTAAATGATTATTTGAGTTAAACTTTCAAGCATCCCTTCAAGTTTAAACTTAACCGACCCATCGATGAGTTTATCGCCCACCCTTACAACTAAACCGCCTAAAATTGCCGGATTAATCACCGACTGAATTTCAACGCTTTTTCCAGTTAGATGAGTCAATCGTTCTTTTAACTTCACAAGTTGCTCTTCCGTTAATGGAACTACTGATTCCACCGTCGCTTTGACTATATTATGATAATCATCTACTCTTTCATCAAAGTCTGCTTTTATCTCTAATAAGTCTGCTCCTCTTTTCTTATCTATAATGATCATTAAGAAGTTGAGCAAAGATGGCGAAATATGATCTTTAAAGGTTTCTTGTAAAATCATTTTTTTCTCATCTATACTAATTTTGGGGGTTTTGATAATTTCAAAAAACTCTGGATACTCAATACATTGGTTCATCACCCATGTAAACTCACTTTGAATATCCTTTAAGCGACCTTCCTCATGAGCAACGTCAAACAATGCCTCAGAATAAGTTCTACTTACTAATTTTGCCATTGAGTCTCACCCACCTCACCAATGAACTTATTGATAAGTTCCTTGTGGTCTGCCTCATTTAAATCTTTTTCAACCACTTTCGAAGCAGCCAGAATTGTAAGCTCTGATATTTGACCTTTTAGTTCATTCACTGCTTTTACTCTTTCTCTTTCAAGTTCTCTATGTGCATGCGATTTCATTGTTTCCACTTCAGATTCTGCTGTTTTAACAATTTCAAACGCTCTATTTTCAGCACGTTGAGTATACTTTTTAACAATTTCTTTACCCTCATCATCTGCAAGTGCAAGACGACCTTCGTAAGCTTCTTTTAACTTTTGAGCTTCCACATCCAGTTGTTTTGCATGCTCCATTTGATTTTTAATTTCTTCTTCTCTCTTTTTCATAAAATTGGTCACAGGACCAAATAAGAATTTTTTGAGAATTAAGAAGAGGATAAACGTGTTCACTAATTGAAAGAGAAAGGTCCAGTCAGGATGAACTAGTCCAAGCCTTAAGCTCGCGGTAACTATCTCAACACTCATGTTAACCTCCTGTTTTCTTTGACACTATTTATAATCTTCTATGCGATTAGAGCATACCTACTAATGGATTTGCAAATAATAAGATAAGTGCGATAACCAAACCGTAGATACCAGTTGTTTCAGCAACAGCTGCGCCTAATAACATCGTTCTTACGATATCGCCTTGTACTTCAGGTTGTCTTCCAACTGCCTCAGCACCTTTACCAGCAGCATATCCTTGTCCGATTCCAGGTCCGATACCTGCGATCATTGCTAAGCCTGCACCAATTGCAGAACAAGCTAATACTAAAGCTTTTCCAGTGATTAATGTTTCCATAATATTGATCCTCCTTAATAGTTCATGTGTACTTTATATTTTAATCAATCATTATAACCCTAAAAGTGGGTTAGCAAATAATAAAACAAGAGCAATAACAAGTGCATAAATACCTGTTGTTTGAGCAACCGCTTGACCTACTAACATAGTCTTAATAATTTGCGATTGCATTTTTGGCCTTTTTCCTGTAGCTTCTGTTCCTTTACCGGCTGCATAGCCTTGTCCAATACCAGGTCCAACTCCTGCAATCATCGCAAGTCCAGCTCCAATAGCTGATGCTGCAATAATAAGAGCATTTCCATCTAAATTGACAAGTGGATTACCAAATAACATAATGAGTGCTACAACCAGCGCTAAAATTCCTGAAGTTTCAGCAACTGCAGCTCCTAGTAGCATAACCATTGTAGTTTCTCTGATTGCTTTTGGATTTCTCGATACAGCTTCTGCACCTTTTCCAGCAGCATATCCTTGTCCTACACCAGGGCCGATACCTGCTATCATGGCAAATCCAGCACCTATTGCGGATGCGCCAAGAACAATCGCTTTCGGATCAAAACTCATTAGCCAATTTAAAAAATCAATAATAAAATTGCTTCCTTCCATGAGATTTCTCCTTTTAATCTACTCCATAGCGCCTGATATAAATACCATGCTCAACATGGAAAAAATAAACGATTGCAATAAACCTGCAAATAAATCGAAATAAATATGCAGAACGGCTGGAATACCAGCTTGCAAAAGTGGTACGGTTAATCCAAATAACATATTGGTAAAGCCACCTAAAGCACTGTACAGAAGCGTCATAATGATGACACCCGCTGTAATATTACCAAACAAACGAAAAGCAAGTGAAACTGGGTTTGCTAATTCGCCGATGATATTAAGCGGCAACAACAGTGGCATTGGTTGTAAAAAGCCTTTGGAATAATTGAGTAATCCTTTACTCTTAAGACCAAAAAACTGAGTCAGCACAAATGTCGTAATTGATAAACATAAGGTTGTATTCAAGTCTGCTGTTGGTGGTCTCAAACCAAAGAGACCAATAATATTGGAAATACCAATAAATAAAAGCAAAGTTCCAACAAAAGGAGCAAATGCAGCATTATGTTCGCCCATTGTCTGCTTCGTCAAGTTGTTGATTGTCTTTACAAGCGCTTCTACAATTACTTGCAATCCCTTGGCTTCTTTCTTCATATTTCGAGTTGCAACAATCGAAAATATGAAAATCATCGCTAAAATTAACCAGGTTACTGTAACTGTTTCTGTTACCGGGATATCCCCTAGTCCGGGTACATCGTGAATTGTAAACGCAATGCGTGGTCCAAAACCTTCACTGCCCACTAGATTCATCCTCCTTTCTCTTAAAAATGTTTCTAAAGTAATTCTTATCCCCTATCATATTGGTGACCATAATGATAAGTTTAATGCTTACTAGACCTAAAATGGTGCCAATTACATTTATATAAGGTGCAACAATCGATACATAAAGTACCACTGCTGTCACGATATACCTAAAAAAGTATTTTGCCGTCGTATAGGTTTGTGCCTTACTTGGTGGCATGTACACTGCCTGTTTCAGTGTATTTGCAAGTTCAAAAAAATTTAAAACGCCAATAAGCGATCCGAAAATCAAACCGAGTATCATTGGCATAGGTTCCTTTAATGTCAACAAACTGACAATTACGCATACTGCTATGACTATTGCCAATTTTATCAAAACTGATTTTTGTAATTTTCGTATAGACTCCATAATCCACCTTATTATCATTATCCATTTTAAGTATTTTTACTCATAAATCGCGGACATTCAATCCGTTCATATTTAGAAAGATCCACACACTTTGTCTCATTATATATATTCCTCACTTTTGGTTTGAGTAAAAATGATTAATGGTCTTGATGGTTTTGATGTTCTTTTTCTCTCTGAACTTTTTCTCTCTGAACTTTTTTTTCAAACTCATCCACATAGGAAGAAGCGGACTGTTCATTTTTGTAGTCTTTTGATCGATTGATGGACAACGCGTATAAATTTCTAAAAGCACTCCCTACACCGAGTAATACAAAAATAATAAGGAATATGCCGCTGGTTTTAAAAAATCGATCTAGGAAAGCACCAATCAAAACGCACCCTAATATAGGGACCAACATCATGATCCCCACATGTGAAACTAAGGCTAAGTTTTGAAATATGCTTTTGTTCGATTTATTCCAGGCTGACATATTCCCACCTCATTTAGTTATATAAGATAGTACTCTTCATTATAGCACAATGTAATTCCATCATTAAAGAGAATATGAAATATTCTAATGCTATATTTGTTTTTTCCATAACTTGATGGCTTCTACAATGCGTTGACACGCTTTACCATCACCATATGGATTTGCTGCAGCTGCCATCTTGCGATAAACAGCTTCATCTCGAATGAGTTCATTTGTTTTTTGATAAATATCTTCAAATTCCACACCGGCGATTACAACTGTTCCCGCTTCAACCGCTTCAGGTCGTTCAGTTTCAGTTCTGAGCACCACAACTGGTTTCCCAAGTGCAGGCGCTTCTTCTTGAATGCCGCCAGAATCCGTCATAATGAGATAACACTTGTTTTGTAAATTAGCAAACGACACATATTCCATAGGCTCTGTCAAATGTATTCTTGGATGGTTAGACAAATGTCTATAAGCAACTTCTCTTACAGTTGGATTCATATGAACCGGAAAAACAAGTTCGACATCCTCATTGTCCTCGACAATTTTTCGCATTGCACCAAAGATATTCTCCATTGGTTGTCCTTGGTTTTCACGTCTATGCGCCGTCACTGCAATGACCTTTTTGTGTTCAAAGTCAATTTGATTTAACGTTTCATCTTCAAATCGATACCCATCATCAATTACAGATATAAGTGCATCAATTACCGTATTTCCCGTTTTAACTATTGATTTGGGATTAATACCCTCTTTTATTAAATTTATAACATTTCCTTCAGTAGCGGCAAAGTGTAAATTTGCCAATCTCGAAGTCAAAATGCGATTCATTTCCTCTGGAAATGGACTGTACATATTTCCGCTTCTCAGACCAGCTTCCACGTGACCTACCGGAATTTGTTGATAAAACGCTGCAAGACCGCCTGTAAAGGTCGTAGATGTATCTCCGTGAACCAATACAATATCTGGCTTGACCTCTTTTAAAACGTCTTCAATTCCAAGGAGTGCTCGACTTGTAATCTCACTGAGTGTTTGCCCCGATTTCATAATATTCAAATCATAGTCAGGGGTAATTTGAAATACCTCTAGAACTTGGTCTAACATCTGTCTATGTTGTGCCGTCACACATACGATGGATTCAATGGCTTCATCTTTTTCTAATGCTTTTACGAGCGGCGCCATCTTGATTGCCTCTGGTCTCGTCCCGAACAGCGTCATAACCTTGATCATCTCTACAACCTCCTAATTAATTCTTAAAAAAACAAGCCTTCGAGAATTCGAAGGCATTTAAAACTATTCATCAAGATCGTCTTTCTTTTTCATGAGAACAGAACGATTGATCGGTATGAAAACGACAACAGCTGCAACACCAAGAATAATTGCCGCATGTAGCCAATTTTGTTTGAGCAAAGCAATAGCGCCTGCACCCAACATTGCACTAATAAAATACATGGAGAGTACCGTTTTTCTTTGCCCTAAACCAATCGACATCAATCTGTGATGTAAATGCCCTTTATCAGCTTCCATAATTGGGCGTTTATTAATTAGACGTCTTAAAATGGCAAAAGCCGTGTCAAAAATAGGCACACCTAAAGCTAAAATTGGAACGACAACAGTAATGGCAGTCGCGCCTTTTAATGCGCCGTCAACCGATATCGCTGCAAGGACTAATCCGAGAAAAAGTGCCCCTGCATCTCCCATGAAAATCTTAGCTGGGTTAAAATTGTAAGGTAAAAATCCAATCGCACTTGCCGCTAAAATCACTGTAATCATAGCTGCATCTTGGTGATGATTTAAAATCGCTATATAGCTCAAAGTCACTGCTGCAATTGCAGAAATTCCCGCTGCAAGTCCATCTAATCCATCAATTAAATTCACAGTGTTCGTAACACCCACAATCCAAATGACCGTAATCGGCAACGACCAGTGTCCTAGATAAATAAATCCACTATCTCCAAAGAAATTGGTGAAATAATTAATTTCATAGCCTGCTTTTACCAGAATCACTGCTGCTAAAATTTGCATCAATAACTTAGGTTTTGCACCAAGGGGTTTTACGTCGTCGATCATACCTGTAATGAGTACCACAAGTGATGCGATGAGCAATCCAACCAATTTTCCAGTTGGGATATCTGAAAATAAAAACATGCTGATAAAGAATCCCGTAAAAATGGCAATTCCACCCCAAAGTGGCATGGGTTTACTGTGCATACGTCTCTCATCCTTAGGAACATCCACAGCACCAAATTTATGCGCAATTTTAATGACGATTGGCGTCATTAAAAAACTTACTAAAAACGCTACAATAGCTGATTTAATCATTTTTCACCTCGAATTATTTCGTGCCGAACAAACGATCTCCTGCATCGCCCAAACCTGGAACAATGTAAGCGTGATCATTTAATTTTTCATCAATTGCCGCAATGTAAATATCGACATCTGGATGTGCAGCCTGAACGGTTGCAATTCCTTCTGGGCATCCAATTAAGCATACCAACTTGATACTCATACCACCGCGGTCTTTTAAAAATTGGATGGCTGCACTTGCCGATCCTCCTGTTGCGAGCATTGGATCTACAACGATGAGATCTCTTTCGCTAATATCCGTTGGAAGTTTACAATAATATTCCACTGGTTCAAGTGTTTCAGGATCTCTATAAAGTCCAATATGTCCCACTTTTGCAGCTGGAAGTAAATTTAGAAAACCATCTACCATACCAAGTCCAGCTCTTAAAATCGGAATAATGCCTAATTTTCTACCAGACAACATCTTGGTCTTCGTTTTGCAGATTGGGGTTTCGATCTCAATATCTTCTAAAGATAAGTCACGAGTTACCTCATAAGCTAGCAACATGGATACTTCTTTAACAAGCTCTCTAAACTCTTTTGACCCTGTATTTTTATCGCGAATCAAGCTGAGTTTATGTTGAATTAACGGGTGATTCATTTCAAATACTTTACTCATCTCTCACCTCTTATAAATATTTATTCTCGATCTCTTTAATTTTATCTACGCGAGATGCATGTCTTCCGCCTTCAAATTCAGCTTCGAAAAACGCATCGATAATTTTAAGTGCCAAACCTTCTCCCACAACGCGCTCGCCAACTGCGATAATATTGGCATTATTGTGTTTTCTCGCCATTTCTGCGCTGAACGTGTCGCTTACTGGGGCAGCAATAATACCTTTTACTTTATTTGCAGCAATTGAGATTCCCAGTCCTGTACCACATACGAGAACACCGAGTTCACAGTCTCCTGATGTAATTGCCGTTGCTACTTTGAGTGCATAATCAGGGTAATCACTTGACACCTTGCTGTCCACTCCAAAATCTACAACCTCATAGCCTTTCTCCATTAAATGTTCCTTAATGACAAGTCTCAGATTATAACCGCCATGGTCAGAGCCTATTGCAACCCTCATTTGCTTCCTCCTTTTAATTGTATACTCACTATCTTGTGTACTAAAATTCCTAATCCATTATAATTTTAATGGGAGTAAAAAGCAACCTAAATTCTTGTTATTTTGCCATCTGAGGCTTTTTTTAAACGATTCATAATGGCATGACCGATTCCCGAATCACTCACGCCTCGTACGAGGATCACATCACATTTTTCATCGTCAAACCCTCTAAGCGAATCAAATAACACGCGTGCAAATTCTTCCCAATTTTTAGAACTTCCCGCAGACTGAAGGATCACATTTCCTTCTAGGTGTTTATCTTGTTTGAACAATTGCTTGAGCACCTCAATATCTTCTTGGAAAGATAAAATACCCACTTTCTGTAAGTCTTGAACTCTCTGATTCGCCTCTTCAAACAACACTTTTATAACAGATGCTGTACTCCCGACTACCACATGAACTTCAGCATCCGGCGCATAGTGTTTGTATTTCATTCCTGGTGATTTCGCTTGGCCAGATTCATCAATCTTATCCGATTTAATGGCTTGATCCACCTTACAACTTCCCGTTACCAAGGCAATCTCTTCAGCGGTTACTTTACCAGGTCTCAATATAATCGGTTCATCTCCTGTCACGTCGAGTACCGTTGATTCTAACCCGACGATACAATCCCCGCCATCTACAATACAGTCTACGCGATTCATCATGTCTTGTATCACATACTTGGCTGAGGTTGGACTTGGCTTCCCCGACAGATTTGCCGAAGGTGCCGCAATGGGTTTTCCTGAAAGTTCAATGATCTTTAAGGCAACTTCATGTGCTGGCATGCGCACTGCAACCGTACTTAGTCCACCTGTTACCTTCAACGAAATGTCTGGATGTTTTTCTAAAACAAAGGTAATCGGACCTGGCCAAAATCGGCGCATCAGCTCATAGGCATATGGCTTAATGTGAACTGCCAGTTGATCGAGCATCTCATAGTTTGCGATATGCACAATCAATGGGTTATCTGAAGGTCGCCCTTTCGCTTGGTAGATTTGCGATACTGCCAAATCGTCAAGAGCATTTGCCCCAAGTCCGTAAACTGTCTCTGTTGGAAAGATGACAGTCCCGTTGGTTTCCAATATTTTTGCTGGAAGTTTAAGAACTTCCTCAAGTTGTTGACCCTTATCTATCGTTACAATTGTCGTTTGTTTCATATTGCCTCTTCATTATTTCAGTTTATATATGCAATCCACTATTTGCATTTTTTCACACAAGTACATTCTATCTTCTTATCTTCATTATCTTCTTGCTTTTTTATCTTCTTATCGTTCATCATTATCATATCAAATTATGTCTACGATTACACCATGAATCTCTACAAAATAACAGGAAATGCACATCGTAAAAAAGGTACTATCTGACACTTTACTCAAGTGTCAGGTAGCACCTTAATTCCTAATTATTTTAAATTGTCTGGCTCTTTTCTGAAATAAAGACGATCTGATTTATCTTTAATCGTTTCGAGATCCGTTTCAAATTGCTGAATTCGTTCGAACATTTTAACGACATCTTCTCCTGGTACATTGTAATATAAAAATAAATCCTCAAATTTCTTCATCGCTTTATTCAACGCTCTGTTGAGGTTGACAAATGTCTCGATATTGTGGCTTTTCAAAGCGCTTTTAAACTGTTCAATATCGATATCGATAATATCCACTACATCTTGTTCGCTTTCATACGCTTTCAATGGAAGTGGATACGGCTTGATTCTCTCAAGAAAATAATTGCCTTCTCTATTCACATTGTACACATACTGTATTTGAAAACCGCCAATATCAAAATTGACATAACAGAGTTTGCTATCTATCACATGTACTTTTGCACCCATTTGCTGTAATTTTAGGGTTTGTGTCATGACTTCTGCATTAATAAGCTGTCTCATAATAACCTCCTCTTAATTTACAGGTAAAATAGAATCAAATAGATACTTGATATGGCAACACTCACGATCATAATTGGAAAGCCTGTTTTCATATAGCGACCAAAAGTGAGTTCATGTCCATGTTTTTTCAAAATACCACTTACTACGACGTTAGCAGATGCTCCGATAAGTGTACCATTACCACCAAGACAAGCGCCTAAAGAAAGTGCCCACCAAAGAGGTGTAACATCAAACGACGACATCAAAGCAATACTTTGTATCAAAGGAATCATCGTCGCAACAAAAGGGATATTGTCAAGGAATGCGGATAAAATAGCCGAGCCCCATAACACAAACATAGCTGTAGCAAATAAGTTGCCTTTTGTAAGTTGGATGAGTTGTTTTGCAAGAAAATCAATTGCGCCTACTTCCTTTAAGCCACCCACCAATACAAACAGTGCAGTGAAGAAGAAAATAGTCGGCCATTCAACTTCAAGTAATATTTCTTCAGGATCGCGTTTGCTAATCAACAGTAAAATCGCCGCTCCAAATAAAGCAACTGAAGCTGAATCATATCCAAGCGTTTGATGCAGCGAGAATCCAACCACCGTTAACAAGAGCACGAAAATACTTTTTTTCATCAGCGGTGCATCTTTAATGGCAAGATTTTCATCCAAAAGCATAATTTTTGCTTTTTTACTCGCATCCGCTGTAAAATGTTTGCCATTTGTAATTCTCATAAGAAGAATTAAAACAATCATAATAACAAAAATGACAGGACCCAAATTCACAATAAAGTCCACAAAGCCCAATCCGGTTTTGCTACCAATCATGATGTTCGGTGGATCCCCGATCAGAGTCGCCGTTCCTCCGATATTTGCTGCAAAAATCAACGGTACCATAAACGGAATTGGCGACATTTCGAGTTTATCCGTAATAACCAATGCCACAGGAACAATTAAAAGTACGGTTGTGACATTATCAAGTAACGCCGATGACACTGCAGTGATGATGGTAAAAAGCACCACGATCTTCCAAGGGTCACCTTTTGCAAGTTTTGCGGTTTTTATGGCAACATAACCAAAAATACCACTTCGTTTCATAATATTGACGATAATCATCATTCCAATTAACAGACCAATTGTGTTGAAATCTATATGTTCAATCGCAACTTCTTGATCGATTACTTTAAATACAATTAATAATACTGCACCTACTAAAGCAATAGATGTTCGATTAATTTTTTCTGACATAATAATGACATATGTCACAGTAAAAATCAAAACAGCTAGCACTAAATGATCAAAAATCATTTTCCATCTCCTCTTTCAACTAGAATCACGAGCGCATCATCCGATTCACTTCATCCGATTCACTCATTTAATCAAATACATCTTTTGAAAACCTTTCTTCAAATTATGTACTTGCTAGATTGGCGATATGTGCTACTGCAAAATACAAAGCATTCCCCATAATTATATTGTGGTGCATCCCAAAAGACCTCCCAAATATTGCTTTAGAAATTTTCTCCCAAAAAATTTCCAAATTTAAATTCACTGAATCAGTATACTCCTTGAAAATTAATTAAACAACTATTTTAAAAATTCTTAAAATTCTCGCGTATTTTATTTTCTTAAACTTCTTCAAGTGCTTTAAGTGCTTCCGTTTGGAAAAACGTAATGAGTTCATCAATCATTTCATCAATTTCTCCATCCATATAACTATCCAGCTTGTAGAGTGTAATGGGAATTCTATGATCTGTGATTCGTGCTTGCGGGAAGTTGTAAGTTCTAATCTTAGCACTTCTGTCTCCCGTACCCACTTGACTTCTTCTTTGTTCAGCAATTTCGGCATTTTGCTTGTTCAGTTCCATCTCATATAGGCGGGCTTTCAATACTTGCATCGCCTTCTCTTTATTGGATAATTGAGATTTACCATCTTGGCACGAAACTACGAGACCTGTAGGCAAATGGGTAACACGCACAGCTGAGTCTGTTGTATTAACACTTTGTCCACCGTTTCCAGAGGATCTAAATACGTCGATACGCAAATCTGTCTGTTTAATATCCACTTCAACGTCATCCACTTCTGGTAATACAGCTACTGTAGCAGTTGAGGTGTGGATACGCCCTCCTGATTCTGTTTGAGGGATTCTCTGAACACGGTGTGTGCCGCTTTCGTATTTTAATTTCGAATAAGCGCCATTTCCTTTAATTAAAACAGACGCTTCTTTGATTCCGCCAACGCCCGTATCATTTGTATTAAGGACTTCTACTTTCCATCTTTTGCGCTCTGCATAACGCATATAAAGTCTCAAGAGTTCCGCTGCAAAAAGACCTGCTTCATCACCACCTGCACCTGCACGAATTTCCAAGATAACATCTCTTTCATCGTTAGGATCTTTGGGTAATAGTAATTTTTTAACATCCATCTCTAATGCGTCTATTTGACCTTCAAGTTCTGTGAGCTCCATCTTAGCGAGTTCTCTAATCTCTTCATCGTCGCTTTCTCTGATCATCTCTTTTGCGTCTTCAATGCCCTGCTTCGCAGACTTGTATTCGCGATACTTCATCACGATACTTGAAAGTTCCGAATGCTCTTTCATGAGTTTTTGCCAGAGTTTTTGATCGTTAATCACTTCTGGATCCGATAATTTTAAACTTAACTCTTCGTATTTTTGTTCTGTAAATTCCAACCTATCAAACATGATTCTTAACCTCCAATGTTTGCTTTCTTCCATATATAAATCTCGGTATATGATTTAAATCATTAAAATGTCCTACGTGATTGTAATGATGCTGTTTCAACAAAGATTCAATCGCCTCACACTGATCGTGCCCCGCTTCAAAAATCAACAGCCCTTGTTCCGATAAATGATGCCACGCTCTGGGAATAATTTGTCGATAAAAATCCAGTCCATCAAGTCCACCAAAGAGCGCGAGATGTGGCTCGTGTTCAAACACCTCTGGTTCAAGTCTATCTTGATCGGGGATGTAAGGTGGATTTGAAACTATAATGTCAAAAATTTCATCCTCTCGTATGCCTTCAAACAAATCACTGAGTACCCAGCGAATTGGCTTTGCATTTGGAAAAAGAGATTCATTTTCTTTTGCAACTTTTAGTGCCTCTGCTGAAATATCTAGACCGACGCATTCAAATGCAGTGAGCCGTTGATTCAATGTGATGACAATCGCCCCACTACCTGTGCCAACATCTAGCAGTTTACCTGATTTGCCACGTGCATATTCTTCAATATACGAAACCAAAACTTCAGTTTCAGGCCTTGGAATCAAAACGCTTGGGGTTACTTTAAAATCAACACCATAAAAATTTTGAACCCCTAAACAATACTGAAGTGGCATCCGATTGAGACGATTTTCAACAATCAGTTCAATCTTCTCAATTGTCTCATCTGACAACATCTCATTTGCTTGAAAGATTAAATCCAGATGCGAACATCCAAGAACGTGTGCCAAGATCTGTCTTGACTCCGAACGACTTACCTCGGTAACCGTCGATAATCTACTTTCAATTTCATTTAATTTTTCTGATACAGCTACCATTATGGCCTCACAAGCAAGCGCAATCGCCATCTTGACATTTAGCATCTTCCTCTAAAACTTTTAAGAATGCCGCAATTGCCACTTCAAGCTGTTGGTCATCCGGTTCTTTTGTCGTTAATTTTTGTAACATGAGACCTGGATAACTAAGTGCTTTTACCACTGGATGATTGGATTTTCCCGCAATTCGAATCATCTCGTATGAAAGTCCTGCAACGACAGGAAACATCAACAGTTTAGTTCCTACTCTCATGAGTACGCTGTCCCAGCTGATAAACGTAAAGATGATAATACTAATCATCAATACAAAGAATAGAAAACTCGTACCACATCTAGGGTGAAGCGTTGTAAAGGTTCTTGCATTTTCAACCGTTACATCTTTTCCGCTTTCATAACAATGAATCGTTTTATGCTCAGCACCGTGATATTGAAAAACACGTTTAATATCTTTCATCTGAGAAATAATGAGAATGTACAATACAAAAATCACAATTTTCATGACGCCTTCTATGGCACTGAGTACCATTCCATTTCCAACGATGGTTTTTAAGACTCCAACTAAGGCAGTCGGGGCTGCACCAAATAATAAAAGGGCAAATACAACAGCGAAAATCATGGAAAATGCCATGATAATATCATCTGCTTTTTTACCAAATTTTGCATATAACCACGTCTCAAATTTTCCTTTTTGTTCCGCTTCATCACCTTCAACAAAGAACTCAGCAGAATACGTCAATGCCTTAACGCCCACAATCATGGACGAAATCAAGGCATATACACCTCTAATCAAAGGTAATTTGAGAATTTTTGCTTTGCTCCCTTTTACCGGGTCGACTTTGAGCGTAATATCGCCATCAGGTTTTCTGACTGCAATGGCAATGGTTTCTTTACCACGCATCATGACGCCTTCAATGAGCGCTTGTCCACCAATGGATGTCTGTTTTGCTTCACTCATCTAAATTCTCCTTTAGAGCTTTATAGTGAAAATAGCAGTTCGCACATAAAGACTCATATTCAACTTGGTTCTCGCCGTCAATCACCACTTGTTCACCTTTGAAAATAAACTCTCCATTGACTTTTCTTGCATTTAAGACAGCTTTTCTGCCACATCTGCAAATGGTCTTTAACTCTTCAAGGCTATGTGCTAATAACAAGAGCCTTTCCGAACCTTCAAATCCATTCATAGAAAAATCCGTTCTAAGTCCATAACAAATAACAGGGATATGATCTAAAACAGCGATTTCAAACAACTGATCTATTTGATATGCTTTTAAAAATTGTACTTCATCTACTAAAATACATTGTACATTTCCATGATCTTCTAACCATCTTTTAACCACTTGTCGAATATTCTCTTCGGGTTTGATTAAAAGATCTACTTGTTTCGTGATGCCCAGTCTAGAGACGACTTGATCGCCGCCTTTGGTATCTGTATAAGGTTTTAAAAGCATTGCGCGCATGCCGCGCTCTTCATAGTTGTGCATAACCTGCATTAATGCAGTGGATTTTCCACAATTCATTGCACCGTATCTAAAGTATAATTTTGACATATTATCTCCTTAAAAACAAAAAAGGCTAGGATTACCCCATCCTAACCTATTTACCAGCAACTTATTTAAGATTGTATTTTTCTTTAAATTTCTCTGCTCTACCACCACGTTCTACTTGTTTAGTAGTACCAGTGAAGAATGGATGACATTCAGAACAAATCTCGATTCTGATTTCACTTTTCGTAGAACCAGTCTTAAAATTATTGCCACACGCACAGTGTACGTCTATTTGTTGGTAATCTGGATGAATATTTTGTTTCATGTTGCTCACCTCGCTCCTCATATTATTTATATCAATTTACGATAATCAAATTTCAAGCCTTATCATTATAACATAGCGTTTCAAAAACATCAATGACAATTCTTTAATAATTTCACTTCACTTTTATATGGTTTAATCTTTGTTGATAATCTGGAAAAATGCTTGATTATCTTTAGTTGAGAGCAAGGTATCTATGAACTTTTCAATGATCTCACTATTATTAAACTTATCCAGATTGCGTCTGATTTTCCATACGGCTTCTAATTCTTCTTCGGTTAAAATAAATTCTTCTCGTCGCGTTCCTGATTTTCGAATATCAATTGAAGGGAAAATACGTTTTTCTGATAGCTTACGATCTAAAATAAGCTCCATATTTCCCGTGCCTTTAAACTCTTCAAAGATGACATCATCCATTCTTGAACCCGTTTCAACCAGTGCTGTTGCAAGAATTGTCAGCGACCCACCTTCTTCGATGTTTCTCGCTGCTCCGAAGAATCGTTTAGGACGGTGAAGTGCATTTGGGTCCAATCCACCTGACAATGTTTTACCGCTTGACGGCATTACAAGGTTGTATGCACGCGCAAGACGCGTAATGCTGTCGAGTAATATCACGACATCTTTTTTCTGTTCGACTAAAGCTTTCGCTCTATGAAGTACCATTTCAGCTACTTTAATATGATGTGATGGCAGTTCATCAAATGTACTCGAGATGACATCTGCGCGAATCGACCGCCTCATATCCGTGACTTCTTCAGGTCGTTCATCTATTAACAGTACAATCAGTTCAACTTCTGGATGATTTTCGTTGATTGCCCTTGCTATTTTTTGCAAAAGGATTGTTTTACCCGACTTTGGAGGTGCCACAATAAGCCCTCTTTGCCCTTTGCCTATTGGCGAGACAATATCGATGATGCGCATCGAATGATCTGAATTTTCCCTTGAAAGTCTAAAACGTTCTTTTGGAAACAAAGGCGTCAAATCGTCAAATTTTGGTCGTCTTACATTGGATTGTGGTTTTAAACCGTTGATACTCTTTACGTATAATAACGCTCTGAACCGCTCACCGGCATTCGGTTGACGCGTTGTGCCTGCGATTTTATCTCCTGTACGCATGGAAAACTTGCGAATTTGCGAAGGTGACACATAAACATCCAACTCGCTTGGTAAAAAGTTTTCAAATCTTAAAAACCCATAACCTTGCTCGGTTATTTCAAGTACTCCCTCTGACTCCGCTCGACCAGATAAATCGTATTCAATTTTTTTCTCAGAGGCTTCCTTGGCTTCATATACGCCTATCCCATTAAGCGAATGTTCATCATCCATGGCAAGTTTAACTATCGGTGCACCTGCTAATACTTCAACGTCTTGACGATCTTCACTATCATAGGTTTCTTCATTTTCGTAAGATTCATCATTTTCGTAGGACTCTTCGGGTTCAATAAATGCATCTATTTCCGAAACAAATGGCTCTTCATCCACTGAAACCCCTTCAGAATTGCCATTGATAATTAAATCAATTAATTCATCTTTTTTGAGCTTTAAATACCCTTCAAAACCCATTACTTTTGCAATTTCTCTTAAATCGGCCACTTTTTTCAATTGAAGCGCTCGAATATCCATAATGCCTCCACTCGCCGGGATTCTCTATATAAACAATTTATTAGACTTTCGTCTACACGGTTGACTGTTTCAATTTTGACGTTTTCTTCTTTTATTTATAGAATTTCTAATTTGGAATTGACCTGTTTTATGATATATTTTATATAAGCGATTCGCTTTACGAATCCATGTTAACACACTTTTAGAATTGAATCAAATAGTGGGGGTTTATGCGTAAAAAACTGTTCATTTTGATTATCAGCATACTTATTTTAATCGCTTTCGCTTCGATGGCTTATGCAACACCTACTCAAGGCGATCCAAGCATCGATGCATCTGTATCCATTTCAAAGCAACCTATGGATTTTGAGCATACACCATTTATGTTAAATGGTGAAATTATGGTGCCTGCTAAGACATTCTTTGAAAAACTCGGCACTCAAATTTGGTGGTACAACAACAGAAATGAACTTGTCACCTATCAAGACAATACTTTCATCAAGTTTCACGCCAATTCAAAATGGGCACAGATTAATGGGAAGTCAGTGGAGATGTCATTGCACGCCATGATGCTGAAAGAAGAACTTTTCATCCCAGCTTCATTTGTGATTGACTACTATGGACTGAACTATGAACTCGATTCGTTAACACATAATCTTTCCATTAATTATCGAGAAGATGTCCTTGAATACCGACAATTTGGATACCGTCATTTTAGGAGAGTGAACCTTGCGCATTTAGGGTTTAGTTTTTACATGCCTGAGTATTGGCAAACGCTTGATAGCACTCTGAACACATATGGTGTTGAAGGCTCGTATGAGACCTATCGATTAACTTCAACGGTATATTCACAAGCGCTCAACACATCAAGAAGCGCTTTTAAAAACAATGTTCTTAGCGATTTAAGAGCGCAATATGGCGATGCACTTCAGATTGTTTCTCAAAATACTCAAAAATTTGGAGAATACGTTTCAGAAATCATACAGTATGACTTGTACTCAAACGGTGAAGTCGGTCATTACATTGAATACCTCTTTTATGAAAATAATAACGGCTATCGGTTAAGTGGTTATTATGCAGATTCCAATGATCAGGCTGAAAGTTTAGAAGTATACGATACCATTGCAAAAACCTTTAGCATACCAAAGTTATCCATTAACGAAAGCTTAGAACATTATACGGAACTTCCAAATTATTTTGCATATGGCATCCAACTCAGCAACTCGCTTTATTCAAATATGCCTGTGAAAAATCAATTTGAACTTACCGGAGTCGTTGATCAGAATAAAGTTAAGGGTTTTCACGTAATCGTAACCAAAGACGCCAATAAAACAAGTTATTATATTCCCGTGAAAGAAGGTGTTTTTGGCTCGAAAATTTATACGCCATTTGGATTAGGGAAACACAATGTAAAAGTGATCGTAGACCTGGGTGTTTCGAAAAAACAATCCATCGGATTTTTAGAGCTTCCAACCGCTACATTGGATGACTTTGTAAAAGACGCCCAAGCTTTTAGATTTGATGAAGCATCTTCTGATATTGTTCTGAAATTCAGTGTTTTAAATACTTCTAGCGAACCAATCCGGAATATTCTTCAGTCCATTTACGTAAATTACGACTATACTGAAATCTATTTCATTACAAACTCTTTGACTTTTAATTTAACCAATCAATATAGCAAAGCAAAAGAACTTTATGAGTGGATCGTCGAAAATTATCAGTATTTAGACGGCATGAGCGGCTCACAACTTCGCGATGCGAGAGAGATGGCCGTTGTAAAATCTGGAAACTCAATTGAACTCTGTTTTCTCTATACCGCTTTACTCCGTTCAACAAATATTCCCGCAAAAATCATGCGTGGAAACACCGGTCAAGAAGTTCTATATTGGGTAGAAACGTATCTCAACGGTGAATGGACAATTGCATCGATTGCAGAAGATGTAAAATCAGGAAGCGGAACTGCTAATTATTTTTATCTCGATCGAACTATGCATTATGATCGATTTGATCAAGTAGAAGCACTCGATTTCTAAGTACCATGTGACTGTTAAAAATGTGGCTGTTAAAAACGTGACTGTTAAATAAAAAAGGTTTTGTCAAACGAAACGCTCTCATCTCATGATAGCCTTCACATGACAAAACCTTATTTTTTTAGATTTTACTTGAATGGATTGCCTTATTTTTTAAGCCCCAAGATTGCTCGAGCTTCATCAGGCGTCGCAACTTCTCTACCCATTTCTTTTGCAATCCTTACGATTCTCTCTACCAATTCAGCATTGGATTTTGCCAATTGGCCTTTAGCATAATACACATTATCCTCAAAACCCACGCGCACATGACCACCTAATATAATCGCCATGACTGCAAGTGGCAATTCACTTCTACCAATTCCAGCTACCGTCCATGTCCATCCTTTTGGCAATTGATTCACCATATACATTAAATCTTCTGGAGTTCCTGGACACGCTCCTGGAACGCCCAACACGAAATCTACGTGAAGGGGTTCTTGAAGCAACCCTTTTTTAACAAGTGCTTTGGCATTTTCAATCATACCGCGCTCAAACACTTCAATTTCAGGTTTTAAACCAACTTCTTTCATTCGCGTTGCAAATTTAATCATATACTCTTCAGAGTTCATAAACACATCTGGTCCAAAGTTGCAAGTTCCACAGCTAAGCGTTGCCATTTCAGGCGCAAGCTCAACGGGTTGCAATCTTTGTTCAGGTGTATGCCATACTGCGCCACCTGTTGATGGCTGAAAAATAATGTTACATTTTGCTTCTATTTTTTCTTTAATTTCTCTATACACTTCCATATCTTGTGTTGGGTTGCCTTCGCCATCTCTTGCATGAACATGCACAATAGACGCGCCGGCTTGATAACAAGCATAGGCATCATTAGCTATTTCTTCAGGTGTTAATGGCAAATTGGGTTGTTGATCTCTTGTAACTTCTGCTCCTGTCAGCGCAGCCGTTATAATCAATTTTTCCATGTGATCCTCCCCTTATTTTCTCTGTTTATTTTTAGGAACGACACAAGTGCCAACTGCTCGACAAACCACAATCGGCTCTTCTAACACATCACAAGCTGATTCATTGAGATCAGGTCTTGGGATAATGACTTTTCTCGCTTCAAACGTCATTTTTCTCGACGAATTTCCAACATGTGTAATTTCACCCACTGCTTCAATATAATCGCCAGCGTATACAGGTGCTAAAAATTCGACTTTTTCATACGCAGCAAAAAGACCTTCATCTCCATCTTGACGAATCAGTAATTCTGTTGCAACGTCGCCAAACAAATTGAGCATTTTTGCGCCATCAACTAAGTTTCCGCCGTAATGAGCGTCGTGCATACTCATACGCATTCTAATCATTGCTTTTTCAGACATAATAAAATCCCTCCTGTTATAGTTTCCCTCACTCTCTATTTTAGTAGACAAAAAGAGGCAGGTCAACTGAAACGTTGCCTACCTCTTAATTTCATCTAATAATTCCATCTATAAATAATGACTGTGGAATAACCGCATTATGAATCGTTTTGATCTCCATTATTGCGTTTGTATCGTGATTTTTACAACCTCAAACACCGTATCTGTAATAGCTTTTCCTTCCACGTATAAAATCATGCCCGCTTTATAATCCGAAGCTCTTTGAATGGCATTTACCGGGAAAGTCAATGTTCGAACTTTGTTGTTTTCATCAATCACCAATAGAATATTCGAAGACGATACCACTTGAGTAACCGTTACTTTAAATCCCGTTGGTTCTGCGACAATTTTTCTTCCAAGCTGAATTCTCGTGATTCCGCCAATTCCTACATCTGCAGTCACTTCTTGATCCAATCTTAAATCGTAAATCGTTAAATTGTTCTTTCCAGTTTCATCAATTATTTTAACTTTGCTTGATAGATTGAAAACTTCTTCTGTGGAATCAGCAGAAGTAATGGTTAATGTTGGTTGTTTTTTAATAAAAATCCCTGTGAGTTTTCCAACCACAGTTTTTACCTGACCTACATAATCAATCTTAGTCACATTGCCGTATTTTAACGTCACTTTTACGATATCATTTGCTTTAAATGCTGAAGTCTTGTGACTATAGACAAGAGGCGTTGTATAGGCATATTTATACTCAGTTCCATTTTCCATGGTGACATCGACAGTCCCTGGTTTCAAAACATCCACCGCAGCATTTAAAACACCTGAAAACTCATAGTATTCTCCATATGCCACAATTCTACGAGCACCAGTTGTATCAACATAAACATAAAGTTTGAATTTATCTTTTAAGTCTGTTGCTTTTGCAGGAATGCCATTGATTGTCACTAACGTATCGTTGAAAACACGTCTAAAATCATTTGTTTTAGCATCTAATGCAATTCTGAGTGATTTTTGTGTTTTAGATTCATCTAAATAATCCGTAAGATTAGAAAAAGTTCCTTCGACAACAGTTAAAGCTTTCTCTAAATTCGCCGCACTGACTACATTGTCTTTGACAGTGAGCGTAATTTGAGCACCTATCGTTACCATGTTAAAGGATGCTTTATTTCCTGCCGCTGTTATTTTTGCGTCTCCAAGGACAAATGTTTCTGTTTTTCCCGTTAATGGGACAATTGAAATGGATTGATCCAAATCATTCACTGCTGTAATTTTTCCACTAACCGTTCTTTCAACGGCAATTGGAGTCACATCAGTCGGTTGGGTTGTCGGTTGGGTTGTCGGTTGTGTGGTTGGTTGTGTCACTGGTTGTGTTGTCGGTTGTGTCGTTGGTTGTGTTGTTGGTTGTGTTGTTGGTTGTGTTGTTGGTTGAGTTGCCGGTTGTGTCGTCGGCTCAGTTACAGCAGCAGGATTAACCCCTAATGCCTTTCCAAACCCTTCCATCAACACCGCTAAAGTTGCTCTATTAATGGTGCTCGTTGGATTAAATTTGCCATTTGCATCGCCTTTACTTGAAATAATGCCTTTTTCAACTAGGAAGTTGATGTATTTGATGGCACTTAACGGAATGTCCGATTGATCTTTAAACGGTAAAACGATGACTTTATTGAGATTTTCTTTTTTATACACATTGAGTGCTTTTGCAATAAAAGTAGATGCATTGACTTTTTTGACGTTTGTCAAAGTATTTCCAGTTATTAATACTTTGACTTCATCTAAAGCAACAATTTGATTTTCAAGTGCATAAGCCAGTGCAGGGTATACATCTGTTCCGTAAGGAGCAAACATCTCTGGGATGCTTAATGCTTTCAAACTCAATTGGTGTTTCGCAACAAGGGCTGTCATATCCACCGATTTGAGATACCCAGCAACATTAACTGTACGGTAGATTGCGATTAAAGACTCAAGTCCAGTGACAACGGAGTCCGGTCTAAATTCATTATTTGCATATGCTGGTACCGTCTGATTTTTCATGACGTTTTCTATAGACTTACTTGCCCAATGGCTCGCTGTGACGTCAGTCGCTGCCAGCGATATCACATTTCCGCCAACTAATGCAAGCGCTAATAATAAAGCAACCAATTTAGTGGTTCTTTTTTTGATTCTTTTCTGCATGTCTACCTCCATGTCTTCACATCACGTATGCGTGTGTTCACAAAACTTTATTTTCTGAATCCATTATATCACGCATCCATCTGTCACTTTATTAAATTTATTTTACTCATATTGTAATTCCACTGTAATTCCACTTGCTTTTTATGATAAAATAAAGAATAATACGCAAAAAGAGGTCTTGAAATGCCAATATTTAATTATGAAAATACCGACGTTCACTACATTCGCAAAGGAGCTGGTCAACCTATTGTATTTTTACATGGTTGGGGTGCGAATTTAGACAGTTTTACGCGACTTATAGACACCGTTCAAAAGACTCACGAAGTCATCGCTTTAGATTTTCCCGGCTTTGGAAAATCACAAGAGCCCAATCATCCATGGAATTTAGATGACTATACACAGATGACACATGCATTTTTGACAGCCCTAAATATTCATCAGCCCATTTTACTGGGCCATAGTTTTGGCGGGCGCGTCTCGATCAAATTGAGCCAACTACGGCCACTCAAAGGCATTATTCTCATGAATAGTGCGGGAATCAAACCTGAGCGGAAATCCAATTATTATTTTAAAGTATATGGATATAAGTTTTTTAAACAAGTGGCTTCTCTGCCAATTTTCAAATGGGCATTAAAAGAGCCTCTTGAAGCTTATAGAGAACTTCATTCGAGTGCCGATTACAAAGCCGCGACGCCTATGATGAAGCAGGTGCTTTCAAAAGTTGTCAACGAAGATTTGCGTGATCTCTTACCTAAGATCACTGCGCCTACTTTGCTTATTTGGGGTGATCAAGATGGTTCAACCCCTTTAGAAGATGCAAAAATAATGGAATCACTTATTCCAGACGCTGGGTTAGTGGTTTATGAAGGTGCTGGCCACTTTTCATATTTAGAACAACCTGAACGCACAATTACAATTATTCAGACGTTTTTAGGAGGGTTAAAATCATGATATTAACCATCGCGGGCTTACTGCTCATCGCCATTTCCGTTTTTTATAAAACGTTTTCCGATGTTCACAAATTTCAGCAGTATGGCTATTATACAAACCAATACCTAGGTGCTATCTTCAAGTCTAAAAATAAATGGGTGAAACCTCATGAAAGTTTTTACCTGATAGGCGTTCTCATCTTATTTTTAGTCGATCATGCATTCGTTCGCATTTTAGCGCTACTTTTACTGGTCTTAAATCTATATTTTTATAGATTGATCCAACGTGCTTATCCAGCAAAGAAAAAGTGTGTTTATACGCCGAGAGTCAAAAGAATGCTCATGACGACGCTATTGTGCATCGGTTTATGCATTATCGCAATTGGTTTTATGCCGACTTGGACAGGCGCTATATGGGGAATATTCGCATATATCTTGAGTTTCTTATGGATTTACCTAGCGAATTTCATCAATAAACCGATTGAAAATGCGGTGAATCAATACTATTACAAAGATGCATTGAGAATACTGAATCAAAATCCCAACTTAATCGTCATTGGGATAACGGGTAGTTATGGAAAGACCAGTACGAAAAACGTTCTATACTCAATCTTGTCAAAAGACTTCAACGTGCTGATGACACCTGAGAGTTTTAATACAAAAATGGGATTAACGCGCACGATTCGAGAACATTTAAAACCAACGCATCAAATTCTCATTGCAGAAATGGGCGCAAAGGAAGTTGGAGATATCCAAGAGCTGTGCGAGTTCGTCCATCCAACTTACGGCGTGATTACCTCCATCGGTCCACAACATTTAGACACGTTTAAAACGTTTGAGAATATCATTTCTACCAAAGGCGAGTTGTTTAAATATCTCAATCCAAATGGGACTGCATTTGTCAATGTCGATGATGAAAATGTACGCAATATCCAGCTAAGAGAGGATGTTAAATCCATTCGCTATTCCGTCAGTGATCACTCAGAATTTGCACCTGATTATTATATCGAATCGACAACTGTTGGCAGCAATGGATCGAGTTTTACATTAGTTCAAAAATCATCCGGCAAAAAATTTAGATTAAGTACAAAACTGCTTGGAAAACACAACTTGTCCAACGTATTAGCGGGCCTCGCGATCGCCATCTCACTTGGTGTTCCATTTGAGAGATTGCCTGCACTTACAGCTGATTTGAGACCCGTTCTACACAGACTCTCTACGAGAAGAGTGAACGATCAATACACCATTTTAGACGATGCTTTCAATTCAAATCCTGTGGGCTCTAGTATGGCACTTGATGTTCTTAAAAATTTTGAGGGCAACAAAAAAATCGTCATTACGCCTGGCATGATTGAACTTGGAGACCAAGCATATGAACTCAATAAAAAATTTGGTGAGAAGATTGCAGATGCATGTGATTATGTTATTTTAGTCGGGAAAAAACAAACGGCTCCTATTCAAGATGGGTTAAAAGAAAAGCATTACCCAGATAACAAAATTTACATCGCTTCAAATATCAAAGATGGTTTTAGGAAATTAGGTGATATCGTCGCACTCAATGATGTTGTGCTTATAGAAAATGATTTACCTGATACATTTAACGAATAAACGTAAAAGGAGTTTCCATGATAAATATAGGTGTGTTTTTTGGTGGAACGAGTGTTGAACATGAAGTCTCTGTAATAACCGCGCAACAAGCGATTGCTCAACTTCGAAAAATGCCGAACTATCGCGTTGTACCCATATATATTTCCAAAAAAAATCGTTGGTACACAGGCGATTACTTACTTGAAATCGAACATTTTAAGGACCTCGGCAAAGTACTTGAATCCTCTACACGCGTTCAACTCGTAAAAGGCAATCGCAACGCATTCTTAATTCACGACCCTGTCAAAAAATTTGAAAATCCAATCGTAGATTACATCGATGTGGCGTTTCCAATTATACACGGAACAGGCGGTGAAGATGGCAGCTTGCAGGGACTACTAGAACATTTAGATATTCCATATGTCGGATGTGGTGTGTTGGCGGCTTCCATGACAATGGATAAGATCGCGTCTAAGCTCTTCCTTCAAAGCACGGGCATTCGAGTGGTTGAAGGGGAATGGTTTTACGCACATCACTGGCTCAGTTATCAGAGCGACATCATCGATGATATTGAAAATAAACTTCACTATCCAATGATTGTAAAGCCAGCAGATATCGGTTCAAGTGTTGGGGTTAAATCGGCAAAAAATCGTTCTGAACTCATTGAAGCCATCGATCAAGCGCGTTATTTTTCAACGCGTATTCTAGTGGAACGCATGCTTATCGGCATGAGAGAAATCAATATATCTGTCCTAGGCGACAGCGAAAAACTCGAGCTGTCTGTCTGCGAAGAACCTCTCTCCACACATGATTTTTTAACGTATGAAGATAAATACGTCAACGAAGGACAATCCAAAGGGATGTCCTCTGCAAAACGTCAAATTCCAGCGCTTTTAACAGACTCATTAAAACATGAAATTGAACGCATGGCAGCTGAAGCATTTATAGCACTTGATTGTGCAGGTGTCACTCGGATCGATTTCATGATTGAAAAAGGAACGGAACTTCCTTATATCAACGAGTTCAACACAGTTCCTGGATCACTGGCATTTTATCTATGGGAAGCAAGTGGAAAAAGTTTTCAGTCCATGCTAGAAGAGATGATTGAAGCGGCTTATCGAGCTTACAGACGAAAAGAAAGTATTACGAGATCAAATGATATCAACATTCTGTCAAAGGCAGATTTGAAAGGAATTAAGAAATAAATACTTTACTGGAGTTTCAAGACTCATTTGAGGAGGCATTATGGAAAAAATACTCATTGTTGAAGATGACCTTCAAATTCAAACGCTGATTCGGGATTATGTTAATGCATCTGGATACATTGCAATAACAGCATCCGACGGAGAAGAAGCGTTACATAAGTTTGAATCTGAGAGCCCACATTTAGCGCTTTTAGATATCATTTTACCAAAGGTCGATGGATTTGAAATCTGTCGTAAAATTCGAAACGAATCCAACATTCCAATCATTATGATCAGTTCCAAAAAAGAAGATACGGATAAAATCTTAGCACTTGGACTTGGTGCAGACGACTTTATAGAAAAACCTTTTAGTCCACGTGTTCTCATCGCGAAGATTCAATCTCAGTTTAGACGTGTCAATGTACTTTCTGGAACACCTCCAGCAGAGACCCTTTCCGTAAAAGATTTAGAACTGGATATCAAAGCGCGTACTGTGACACTAAAAGGTGAATCACTTCCCTTTTCAGTGAAAGAATTTGAAATTTTACATTATCTTATGCTCAATAAAAACCAAGCTCTTTCCAGAGAAAAAATCTTTGATGAAATCTGGGGATACAATGAATTTGGTGATATCAATACCGTAACGGTTCACGTTCGAAAAATAAGAGAAAAAATCGAAACAGACCCATCCAACCCTGAATACATTGAAACTGTATGGGGTATCGGATATAAGTTTAAAGGATAACTTTATGAAAACGCATAAATTTAACCTGCGAGCAATCCTCCTATTGTTCATGCTCGGATCGATTCTTGTATCTATGGGATTTTTTGCATATATCTTCATCACATTCAATATGAAACTATCCCTCTCACATTCTCTTTTAAATACACCTATTCTTTGGTTTGGGATATTTCTCGTCATTATCATTGTTTTTTACATGATGGTTATCTTGCTGATGAATCGCTATGTTTTCGAGCCGATATTTGAAATCAAGCGCGCGGCTGAGCACATAAAATCAGGCAACCTAAACTATGTGATTAAGTATGAAGCTGACAATGAAATTGGTGATTTTTGCAAAGAGTTTGACAAGATGAGAATTCGACTTCGCGACACCATTATGGAGCAACATGAAATTGAAAAGAGGCGTAAACGCTTTATTGCCAGTATTACTCATGATTTGAGAACGCCGCTTACTTCAATTAAGGGATATGTTGAAGCGATTCAAGATGGTATCGTAAAAGATCAAGAAACGTATGAAAAATATCTCGAGACCATTGCAGATCGTGCAGATTATCTCAATCACCTAATTGATGATCTTTCTGTCTATACCAAGCAAGAACTTGGTGAATTTACTTTAAATACCGAACGAATCCATTCGGGAATCATTCTCAACAATTATTTTGATCACAAGCAACGCGAGTTTAAGGATTTACCTGTTGAACTCATTTTAAACAAGCCATTCATATCAGCTTATATCAAAGTCGATCCATATCGCTTCAATCAAATTTTAGAGAATCTTATTGGAAATGCAAAAAAATATGCTAAAACAAAAATAGTTGTCTCAACGAAAGTCGTTCAATATCATCTTCAAATCTCGATACATGACGATGGAGATGGCATTCCTTCAGACGTTCTTCAAAATATCTTTGATCCCTTTTTTATGGTGAATAAAGCGAAAGATCAAAAGGAAAAAGGCGGTTCAGGCCTTGGACTTGCTATTGTCAAGCAATTAACGGAAGGACAAAATGGTAAAATAAGCGTCAGCAGCAACTTCGGTGAAGGCACAACTTTTGTCCTTGATTTTCCACTAGATTAAAGGAGGAATCACCTACTATGAGGTGTCCAAACTGTAGCTATACCAATCCAGATGCTTCAAAAGAGTGTAAATTATGTGGGTATCAATTTGTTTCTGCTAAACCCATATCAGAGTTGCCCCACACTCTGGATAAAGACAAAGGTGAACCTTCTCAAAATGCATCGATCACAATGGACTCAGAAAGTCAAAATTCCAAGCCTTTGTCCTATACATCCGAACTCGATGTAGATACCATTCGACACTTGCTTAAGCGAGAAGACGAGGAGGCGACAGCACCACTCACTCAACAACCTGAACCTTCGCGTGAATCGGCTCAGTCAAAGTCAGACGACATGAAGTCACCAGAAGCGAAAATGGAGGATGTGGGAGCGTCTTTGTTTGAACCATCGAACCATTTAAAAATCATCTTATTGACCTTGTTTGTATTGATTGTCTTGGTGATTTTTCTACAGTCAAGTTTGGCTGATATGACTTGGAATTATCAGTCCTCTAAAAAGTCGTCAACTGAACTCACCAAAGAGACGACGACTGAAGAGAGTGCGACGAATGAGACCACTTCCAACGATGATATTTCAACACTTTCCTCAAAACCAGTGGATCATTTTTTTACTCAGCTACCGGACTATCTACAGCAAGGGAATTTGCTTATTTTAAATGCCCTTTCAAACTCTGAAGAGGGTGTTCGTCTCTTAACCGAATTTTCAAAGGTTGGAACTTTAGTTCAACTCAATTCATTAAATACTGTGAGTTCTCAAACCCTTGATCAACAAGCCTTTTATGTCATCGAATCCTTAATGGATTATTCAATCAATGGAAGCAATCAAACCATTGTCGCGAGTTGGTATTTTGAAGTTCTCAACGACAGTGCACAATGGAAAATCAAGCAATTTGCGTTTGATATTCCCGTGCTCAATCTTCATTCAACCAATTATGAAGCACTGTTAACGGTTATTAAAAATAACAGCGCACAGCAAGCAGTTGATACAGTTGATTCACTTAAGGAACAAGAACCTAAAACAACTGAAGAAAATGAAGACGATAGCGCTTCTACACCACCTGTTCAAACGACAACTGAAAAAACAACTGAGCCAGAACCTCTAAAAGGGTTTAAAACAAGCGGTGGATTCTCAGGAGGTGAAGCAGTGGCATCACAAGATATCAGTGCCGTTCGATACGGTCATCACGATTCCTTTGAAAGATTGGTCTTTGATTTAAGCGATTGGAATTATGGAAATGAAACCGTTGCATCAAGTCAAGTGGGACCTTATCAAGCGACGATTAACGCAGAACAAACCGTCATAACCATTACTTTAAATGGTGCGGCAGATGCTTCAGCTCGACAAAAGGGAATCAATTTAAAAGGAAGTCCAAACATCCAAGGTGTCACGTTTACACAAGGCGACGGCGATGCTGTTGAAATTGTCATCACACTGAATCGGGCGAGTCAATACAAGGTTTTCACTATGAAGTCTCCTGGAAAACTCGTCGTAGACATCGCTCAATAATCATCATAGGATCTCAATAAACAAGATTCAAAAGCACAAAAAAAGCTGTTGCAAAGTTTGATTTGCAACAGCTTCTTATTTTGTTATTATAACACGAGTTTTACGACTGCAAAGATAATCGCTAGTGGAATGAATAAGAGAAAAACTGAACAGATAATCAATCCAACTGTTCCCATTACGAGACCGATAATGCCTCCAACTAATCCAAATACTAAACCGATGACACTTCCTATCACACCGAAAATACCACCGATGATGCCTCCGAATAGCCCGCCAAATCCACCAAAGATGCCACCAAGTGCTGTACCAATTGTTCCAAATACGGTTCCAATGATACTACCAACTGGAATAAAAACTGCGACGATTCCTGCTAAAATTAAAAACGGAATCATTTTTTCTACTGAATAATGTTTTTTGTGCAATATCCATGCAACTGCAACAATCACTAAAAATGTAAACATACACATACCCTCCATCTATTTCAACTAATGATTTACTATCCTTATCATAACGGACAATCATGTAAATCACGTTAGTCATAGATTAGAATTTGGTAAAAATGTACGGAAGTGATTAATCTTCAATTTTTTTAGTCGCATTAATTTTTTTGATTTCTTCTACAACAAATGGCAATACTTTATGAACATCGCCTACAACACCAAGATCAGCTACTTCAAATATCTTCGCGCCTTTATCTTTATTGATAGCGATGATGAGTTCAGCTTCTTCCATACCAGCAACGTGTTGAATCGCTCCAGAGATACCACAAGCAAAGTATACATTTGGACGAACCGTTTTACCTGTTTGACCCACTTGACGATCGTGATCTAACCAACCGCTGTCAACAGCTGCTCTTGATGCTGAAACCAAGCCACCGAGTTCATCTGCTAACGCATATAAAAGTTCAAAGTTTTCAGCGGATCCAACGCCACGACCACCTGAAACCAGAACTGTCGCTTCTTGAATATCTTGTTTTTCTTCAGTTTCTTTTTCAAAAGAAAGGACTTCGATGAATTTTTTGTTTTTCTCTATTGTCACAGGGAACTGAACAATTTCACCTGTTCTGCTAGCATCTCTTTCCATTTTGGTCATTACGCCAGGACGAACGGTAGACATTTGTGGTCTGTGGTCTGGACAGATGATTGTTGCCATGATATTACCACCAAATGCAGGACGCGTCATTAAAAGCATTCTTTCTTCTGAAACATCTAAAGATGTACAGTCAGCTGTTAAACCTGTTGATAATCTTGCAGATACCCTTGGAGCTAAGTCACGACCTATTGATGTCGCGCCAAACAACACGATTTCTGGTTTTTCACTGTTGATGGCTTGAACAAGTGCCTGTGTATAAGGTTCTGTTGAATAAAGATCAAAATGTGCATCTTCCATCACGAGGACTTTATCTGCTCCGTATTCAACCAATAATTTACTGTGTTTGCTAATCTCTTTACCCACAACTGCAGCGATGACTTTAACGCCTAACTCATCTGCAATTTTACGTCCTTTTCCAAGAAGTTCTAATGAAACATTATGAACTTCATTGAAGCGTTGCTCTACATATACGAGCACGCCACTGTAATCATTTATATTCATGGGAACCCTCCTAGATAATGAATTTCTCTTGTAATTTGTCTACGATTGCAATCGCCAACTCTTTTGGTGACCCTTCAACCACTTTACCAGCTGATTTTGCCCCTTTAGTAAACGATTTTTTAACTTTTGTAGGCGAACCTTTTAAACCCATGCGCTCTAAATCTGCATCGATTTCATTGAAGCCCCATGTTTCAATTTCAAGGCTTCTATGCGCGTCAAGTATCCCTTTAACAGACATGTAACGCGCTTCGTTTAATTCGCTTAAAGCTGTAATCAGACATGGATAAGAAACTTTTATCTTTTGGAATCCATCTTCAAATGTTCGTTTAACAATTGCGTGATCGCCTTTGTGTTCAAATGCAGACACATAAGAGATTTGTGGTAAATCTAAGTGTTCTGCGATTTGTGGTCCAACTTGAGCGGTATCCCCATCAATTGCTTGTCTTCCTGTAATCACTAAATCATATTCTAATTTTTTAAGTGCAGCTGCAATCGTCGTCGATGTCGCAAGTGTATCTGCGCCAGCAAATACTCTGTCTGTGAGTAAAATCACGCGATCTGCACCCATGGCATAAGCTTCCTGCAAAGCAACTTTTGCTTGTGGGGGACCCATCGTTACCACGGTAATATGTGCACCGTATTGATCTTTTAATCTAAGTGCTGCTTCTAATCCAGCTTTGTCATCTGGGTTAATGATACTTGGAACGCCATCTCGAATCAGCGTACCTGTTTTTGGATCCAACTTAACTTCGTTGGTATCAGGAACTTGTTTTATACATACAACAATTTTCATCGTTTGCCTCCATTTACACAATTATAGAACTGAATGTCTTTTGACTATGAATGATTGGATTATTTTAATTCAGATGAAGAAATAACCATTCTTTGAACTTCGCTTGTACCTTCGTAAATCTCGGTAATTTTAGCGTCTCTCATCATTCTTTCCACTGGATATTCACGTGTATATCCATAGCCACCAAATAATTGAACTGCTTTAGTCGTCACTTCCATTGCCACTTCAGATGCGAATAATTTTGCCATTGCAGCATCTTGAGCATAAGGCATTTTGTTGCCTTTTTTATAAGCAGCATTGTACACGAGTAAACGTGCAGCTTCAATTTTTGTTTTCATATCAGCAATCACAAATTGCGTATTTTGGAATGCAGCAATCGGCTTTCCAAATTGTTTTCTTTCTTTGACATATTTAACCGCTTCGTTATAAGCGCCTTGAGCAATACCAAGTGCTTGTGCAGCAATACCGATACGGCCTCCATCAAGTGTCATCATGGCAACTTTAAAGCCTTTGCCTTCTCCACCTAACATATTTTCAACAGGGATTTTACAATCTTCAAAAATCAACTCACATGTACTTGAACCGCGGATTCCCAATTTTTTCTCTTTTTTTCCAATGGTAAATCCTGGTGTACCTGCTTCTACGATAAATGCTGAAATACCTTTAAGTCCAAGAGAACGATCAGTCATCGCAATTACGATATAGGTATCTGCATAACCCGCGTTGGTGATAAATATTTTACTGCCATTTAAAATATAGTGATCACCATCTTTAACTGCCGTCGTCTGTTGTCCCGAAGCATCCGTACCTGCATTTGGTTCAGTCAAACCAAACGCTCCAATTTTCTCGCCTTTTGCAAGGGGCACTAAATATTTTTGTTTTTGCTCTTCTGTACCAAATTCATAAATTGGTGCAGCGCATAGAGACGTATGTGCAGATACGACAACAGAAGTCGTTGCACATGAAACGCCTAATTCCTCAACGAGGTTGATGTATTGCCAGTATGAACCACCAGCACCACCGTACTCTCTTGGGAATGGGACACCCATCATCCCAAGGGTTGCCATTTTTTTAACAGTTTCTTCTGGAAATCTTTCTAAGTCATCGATTTCTGCAGCGATTGGTTCTACCTCATTTTTCGTGAATGTTCTAAACATATCACGCATCATGAGATCTTCATTTGTTAATTCAAATTTCATTTGCTCCCTCCGTTTTGTTAAATATTTAACTTTGATGCGAAAAAAAATAAACTATCCCCATGCGACCATTTTAACATTAATTGTTAAAATATCCAACAAGATAATTTATTTTGGTCCGTAATTTAATGGCTTTATTCCTTCGATTATATAAAAAAGTGACTCATCGTTTTGAGCAAAAAAAGCATGATTGCTATGGCAATTCCTAAATACAGATACCGTCTGCTGTTGCGTTTGCATACTAAGTTCTCATATCGATTGCGATATAAATTCTTGTTTTTATAGGACAGATCATCTTCAAAAACATGATACGTTTCCTTAGGCTCTGTTATCACGCGCTTGACTTCGCCTGAATATAGCGCATATGCCACTTCAAAATCTTTTAAAGGCACCAACAGTAAATAACCCTCTCCATCGCCCTTGCCATCTTCATCCACTCGTTTTTCAACACGCGTTCGAATTCCGATTTCATACAGGACCTTTTCAGTCTCAAAAAAACAAGCGTCATCCTTTGCCTGCTTATCTTCAGCTAATATTTTCCATTGATATAGAAACTGCAAATTACTTTTTTCACACATAAGGCCCTCGATGAACGAACAATTTTGTCTTATTGTATCACAAACAACAACTTTCTACATCAACAAGAAACTCTTAAATCTACAGTAAATTCTTAAATCTACAAGAATTCCTTACATTCTGATTTTCTTCTTTAAATATTCACTTTCAAGTTTGACGATTTCAAGATAGATTTTAGACCCATCTACAATAAAATTTTTATCGATTAAGAGTCCTTCATCTGAGATCATCTCGGCGATCTGATCGACAAGGCTTTTATCATTCCATTTTTGAAGAAACTTTCCCCAAAATGAAAACGTCGTCGTTTTTTCTTCTATAGAAATGAACAACCGACCATCTTTTTTCAAGATGCGTCTCGCTTCTCGAATGATGGATGAAAGACCATCGTCAAGTTTGGAAATACAATCGATCACGACTTTATCCACACTTTCATCTGGGCATGTTAATTTGCCGTTTTGCTTGATAATGTTCATACTCAGCTCATTACCATGATGCATCACGACACCGTCGCGTTTCCATTCTAATATAATATCTAACGGTGAAAATCCATTTGGACTTACCGATTTAAATCTTTCTATGTTCATCTTTAACTCCTTGAAATTCATGTGTTAAAAATACCATAGAACAGTTGCAAATACAATAAAATCCATGTTAACAATATCGTACGTTTTATTAATATTCATTTTAATGATTCGAAATAACTCCACGCATGGTTTTAACAATTGACCTCATTTAAATCAAATTCGGGTTTTGTCTTAACAATTAAACCAAACCAAATGTAGACGATGATTCCCTTGAATATGCTGCTAATGGTAATACTCCACCAAATACCATTGAGTCCTAAAAATGTCATCTTGCTAAAATACAGCGCCATGGGAATTCTCAGTAAATTAAAGATGATGCTGGTAATTGCTGCAGGTTCTGTCTTTCCAATGCCGTTAAAAGCTCCAGAAGAGGTGATTTCAATGCACATAAAAAGCTGTGACAACGCGAGAATCTTCAGATAATCCACTCCTAAGGCAATGGCATCTGGCTCTCTAACAAAAATCATAAACAGCCATTTTGCTCCAAAAAACAAGAGGACTGTATTAAAAATTCCAAGAATAATCGCAGTTTTAATCGCCGTTCGATACCCTTCAACCACTCTGCGATACTGTTTTGCACCATAATTTTGCCCCACAAAAGCCCCTAGAGCAACGGCAAAACCCGAAGCCGTCATCCATGAAATGGATTCAATTTGTGAGCCCACCTTTTGCACGGCAATTGGTAGTGCTCCATACTCGGCTATAATGCGTGCAATCACGATGGATATCAGCGTAAACAATGCACTTTGAATCGCAGGCGGCCAGCCAATTTTAAATAGATCCAGTATATCCCGAATCGCAAACTTTTTAAAAAATGTGAAATGCTGAAACAATACGTGCTTGAATCGGATATTGTATATAAAAAATAAAAAAACCACCATTTGAGCAAAAACCGTCGCCAAAGCAGCGCCCAATACGCCCATCTCTGGAACCGGACCAAATCCGAAGATTAAAACTGGGTCTAAAACGATGTTGACCACTAATCCAACTGCATTATACTTAAAAGGCGTTTTACTGTCGCCACGACCATTAAACACACCTGTGAGTACTTGGTTACAAAATGGAAAAAGCATTCCAAGACAAACAACGACCAAGTAGTCAAGCGTCATTTGGTCAACTGATGCACTTTTCGTGTTAAAAAAAGCGATAATTGGTGAACGAAACGCGATGATGACGCCTCCATAAAATAGTGCTATAATAGCGGTCACATCGATACCTGCACGTGCAATACGCTCTGCTAATGCATGATCTTTAGCTCCGGTAGCCTGTGCCACTCGAATCTCAGTACCCGTTTTACTCAGCATAATAAAGGCCTGAGATAACCACATAAAAAAGCCTGCAATCCCCACAGCTGCAACTGCATTGGATCCCAAGAAACCGATCCAAAACATGTCCGTTAAATTATAGGCCATTTGAATAAAGCTCGTCCCCATAATGGGTATGGCCATTTTTAACAATCCATTAAAAATAGGTCCCTGGGTTAAATCTATCTTTTGATCGCTCATCTTTTTCCCCTTAACTTTCGTCGATTATATCTCTCGATTATGTATACATCCATCATATCATCGTGTAAACCGAGCTATTGCTCTCTTTTCATTTACAATCGGTTTCATTATAGCAAAGCTATTTATTTAGGGCAACTAAATATTAATAAAAATTGCATCTTGCCACTTTCCAGTTTAGTGAAAATGACTTCGATTTATCACCAATTTGTAATGTATTCGTCATCTCTTTGGTTTATAATGTTAGTGTTACTTCTATTATGAAAAGGAGATCCAATAGTGTCAAAAAAGCTTACTAGATTCCCCTTAAAATTTCAATTGAAAACAGCCTGGCTACTCTGTTTAACACTTCTACTATCCAGCATCGTACCTATTCAGTTCGCTGATACCAACTCATTTATAGATGTAGAAAATCATTGGGCAAAATCTTATATCGATACGCTTAAGCCGCTTGGCGTCATCAACGGCTACTCTGATGGACGCTTCCTACCGGAAGAGTCGATTAAACGCATTGAGTTTATCGCCATCGTCGTCAATGCCCTCAAAGCGGACAAACGCAGTCCACTTCAAGGTGAATATTGGGGGACGCCATTTGTGGAATCCGCCTTGAATCTCAAACTCATCTCGGATTTAGAATATGGTGGATTGACCGAGAAGTCGCTCGACCAGCCCATTACGCGCGAAGAAATGGCCAGCATCGTCGCGAATGCCTTTTTACTCAGTAGCGCAAAACCTAGTGAAACAGAACTCGAAAAAGCAAGACAATCCCTTAGTGATATGGCAACCGTATCCGAAATGTATCGTGAACAAGCCGTCATCGCCGTGGCACTTGGCATTATCACTGGATACAAAGAGGATCAAACGTTTCGTCCACTCAATGAATCAAAACGCGCAGAAGCAGCTGCCGTCACCTATAAGTTATTGACAAAGCTCGGCGTTCTAAGTGGAACAACACCTACAACACCTAGTACGACGAAAAGTATGAACATCAAGGGCATTACCATTGGCATGTCGCTTGCAGATGCGCTTAAACTTTCCGGTCAACCGATTCGTGAAGACAGTAGTGAGTATGGATTTAAATGGCTTGTTTTTCACAACAATTATAAAAATTATTACATGATTGGCGTCGAAAACAATCAAGTCGTTGCAATATATGCCACTTCTAATCTCATTGAAGGCATTGCACTTGGCAGCACTAAATCTGAAATGACGACACGATATGGCGCACCACTGGACTTTATTTCAAAAGGTTCAACTTCGTATGCTCAGATTAACGACAGTGAAAGCGCACTCTATTTATATGATCAAGTCTATATCACCGCTTATTTTGATCAATCCAATGGCGGTAAGAGTTTTGCCGTGAAAATCATCAATCGCACGACAGAAGAAAAAATGAAAAGCCATTATGGGGCACTCACGGATGAACTCAGACTTTCCTACGAAAGACAAATTCTTGATTTGGCAAACGTCTATCGCACCGAGCAAAATCTCAAAGTATTTACTGGACATGAGAGCCTTTCCAACGTAGCGAGAAATCACAGCAAAGACATGGCCATCCGAAAATTCTTCGATCATAAAAATCCAAGTGGGTATCAATTTTACGATCGCATAACCGCTGCAGGTCTCAATTTCCGTTCTTCTGCTGAGAATATCGCCGCTGGATACCTCAATGCATTTTCTGCGCATTGTGGTTGGGTCAACTCTCCTGGTCATAAGGCCAATCTCATTGGAAATTTTGATTTTCTCGGAGTTGGCGTCTATTTTGGAGGCGACTATAAAATTTATTATACTCAGAACTTTTTAAGACCTTAACGACCTTAGGGTATAACGAAATCTGATTATAATGAGATCTTAAAATAAAAACGGTTCACATCCCTTTGAGCATCAACTCATCGGAGTGTGAACCGTTATTTTATTGTGTTTAAAATCTAAAATACAAAAATGGATTGTAGGATTGACCAACCATAAGAATCGTCGCTAAAATCAAGAAGACGATATCTGCAATCAAGCGCAAATGTTCAATGTGCGTTTCTTTGGCAAATTTTCTCAAGACCTTTGAAATAATTGGCGTTGACACCAATGATGCAAAGATTAAGAAGAACAGGTTACTCTTGATGTGAATCCACGTGAGCATGTCAATGACAGGCGCTCCAGCAAATCCAAACATGATTTGTAAATAATCGAGTACTTTTGAGAAATCGGTAAAATAGAAAAATACCCATCCCACAAGCACTGCTACGATTAAGTATAAATGGCTAAAAATTGCAGGCAATTTCGCAAACACTTGATCCAAGAATTTTCTTTCGATGAAAATGAGAAGTCCGTAATACACGCCCCAAAAGATGAAATTCCAACTCGCTCCGTGCCACAATCCCGTTAAAAACCATACGACAAAAATATTGCGAAGGTGGTGGTGGCGATTGCCTCCGAGTGGAATATAGACATAATCTCTGAAGAATGAACCCAATGACATATGCCATCTCCGCCAAAATTCGGATGCGGATTTTGAAATGTAAGGATAATTAAAGTTTTCTTTAAAGTTAAAACCGAACATTTTTCCAAGTCCAATGGCCATGTCTGAATATCCAGAGAAATCAAAGTAAATTTGGAAGGCATATAACAAAATGCCAATCCAAGAACCTACGACAGTTAAATTTGAAAAATCTCCATTTAAATAATATCCAGATAGTTGCCCCGCGGTATTGGCGATGATAACCTTTTTCGCAAGACCTAGACAAAATCTCGAAACCCCTTGACTGAAAAGCGAAAACGTTTCTTTTCTATTTTCAATCTCTTCAGCGACATCTACATAACGAACAATTGGACCTGCCACCAGTTGAGGAAATAAGGAGACGAATAATAAAAACTTCATAAAACTATTTTGAACTTTTGCCTCACCTCTAAATACGTCGATTGTATAAGACAACGTTTGGAATGTATAAAAGGAAATTCCAATTGGAAGTGCGATGCTCTTGTAAGGCAAATTCATTGAAAAGGCAAAATTTAAATTTTCGATGAGAAATCCATAGTATTTAAAAAAGCCTAGAAGACCTAAATTAATTGTAAGCGATGCAATTAATCCCACATAGCGAAACTTATTATTAAAATTTCGATGAATGATCTGGCCACACGTATAATCGACGATGGAACTGAAAATCATCAGTGAAATCCAAATAGGTTCTCCCCATCCGTAAAATACCAGTGAGAAGAAAATAAGAATCCCATTTTTAAACTTTCTCGAAGGAACAGAGTAATAGAGAATGAGCAGCAGTGGTAAAAAATAATATAAAAACGATAAACTGGAAAAGACCATTTTTTTCTCCCCTAAACTAAAATACTTTTCTCAACATTTCATCATACACATCATAAAGCGTAATATCTGCATTGTTGATAAAGATAACATCTTCAATTGCATGTTCCTCAATATAAGCCTTTAAACTTCCTTGCCAATATCTAGGATCAATGATGTGAACCTGTTGATAATGATTCGTTAAATAAGGTGAAAACGCATTTCCATAAGAATCTTTTACAACAAGAACTTTCCCAGAAACAGCATCAGATTCCGTCTCTAGGACAGCGACAGATGCATCACCACCGAGGAATACGCCATAAGAAGGTGTCTCCCCCATTAATTTTTTAGAAATCGCATAAGGGACTGGATCCAGCGTCGTCACCTTTTTATTTTCATCCATATAGGAACGCGTCATCGTAACAGGATATAGAGGTAGATAAGCCTCAATCGTATCTGGAAACGCCTTAACGGCCTCGTTATTCGTCATAGAATAAAAGGTACCGACAAAATCTTTTATTTCAAGTTTTTCAAATGCCTCTAAAGCAATAGGTTCAATGCCCTTTGCTTCACAGAAAGTCACATAGCCATAATAAGCGCCTAGTCCATTCCAGTGATGATCCGTGTTGAAAAAGGTGTACTCGCGTTGATGTTTCCATAATACATCCACAGTATTGACAAAGTGGACACTTGGGTCCATTAACGCTTCAATGCGTTGAATCGATTCGCTTGGATTATCTGTAAAGGATTGATATTTCCCCGTTACATAAGATGCTTGAGTGGGTGCGACCAAACTGAAAACTTGGACATTGGGATTTTCTTTTGCAAAATCACTAATTGCTTGTGCATAAGAAATCTCAGAAGGTTCATTTTTCTTAAAACTTCTAAAAGCATGATCCTCTAAAATAAAATAGTTAATTTGGATCCCCGCTCCATTGGCAATCTTTGATGAATCCTCCATTTCAGGTGAAGCACCTGCCATGTTATCACCGCTTACCGTTTGAACTTGAACATCCGTTTTAAATCCTCTTACAGATTCAAATACTTTTGATGCTTCAATCATTTGATCTCGAAACATAAACTGATCGTTGAGATATGCGTCGATTTGACTGGTTAACTTCTCTTTAAAAAAACCATGAACACTGAGTTCAGGCTTTGTTTGAAGGGGTCTATTTTCACTTTTTGAGGTTTCAAGATTGGTATGAAGACCCATATTGAGAATGCCTACTGCCACGAGTATCGTAGCAAAAATTATTGATTTTAATCGATCCAATTTCATTATTTCACCTTTTTAAATCATCGTTTGATAAGTAGATACACTTATTTATACTACCATTCGACCTATTAAAAATCAACCACAGAAAGTATTAACAAGTTAGTAACAATCTGATTTTTGGCAATCTGGGCAGATGCCAAACAATTCTAAACGATGTTCCAAAATTCGATACTGTGTTTCTGTTCGAACCGCTTCATCATATCCCTTAAGTGGACAGCCATTTAGCACTGTAATCTTATGACATTTAACACAGACTAAGTGATGTTTGTGTTCATTGGAGCGCATTTCATAAGTAGAACAATTTTCGAGGCCATACACCTTTTTGTCAACTAATTGACTTTTCACAAACACGTCGAGTATGCGATAAACCGTAGATAAGTTCATGGTATCTTCCAAAGGATACTGCTCTCTCAGTTCTCGGTAAATGACTTCAGCTGTCACTGGATGTTCTGAACGTTCTAAATAGTCAAAAACCAGTTTTCTTTGCTTTGTACTTTTGATGTGATGCGCTTTAAAAATAGCGGTTACGTCACGTTTCTTCGGCTTCATCATCATCACCTCGCTAATTTATAAATAAAAGCACCTGTGAAAAATACGGCATTCACCATGACGATACTTGCTCCTGACGGCCAATCCATCCAATATGACCCAATAATTCCCACTACAACAGAAATTAAAGAAACAAAGGTCGCAATGGCAATTGTCCACTTGAAATTACGGGAAAATTGAAGCGCGGTCACAGCGGGAAAAATAATCATACTAGAGATCAACATCGTACCCACTGCACGAATACCCAGCACAATCGTTATGGCTGTTAACATGGCAATTAAATAATTCATTCTCTTCGTTTTAATCCCTATAACCTTTGCAAATGCTTCATCATATGTCACTGCAAATAAATCATGGTAAAAAAATACAATGGTAAATACCACAATTGCAGACAAAATTAATGATAACCAAACATCAATTTCACCAATCACGAGAATACTTCCAAACATAAAACTAAACAAATCCACATTAAAGCCCTGTGATACGCTGGTAATCAATATACCTAGTGCAACTGAAAATGAGGATACAAGCCCAATTGCCGCATCTCCATAAACAGATGCACTCTCATTCATCTTAAGAATTAAGATCGATGCCAACATGACGACGGGAATCGACACAATTAAAGAGGATTGATTGAGTAATAGTGCAATTGCTACAGTGGCAAAGCTCACGTGTGCCAATCCATCTCCAATCATCGAAAATTTTTTAAGCACGAGAAAAACCCCTAACATGGAACTGGAAATAGCAATTAGGATTCCTACAATGAGCGCTCGCTGCATAAAACTGTATTGAAAAACATCTGTAATGACGTGCATCCAATCACTCATGGTTGCCTCCTCTTTGATGATGACTGGTATACTTTGACACATCGTCGAAAAATAACACGTCACGGTCCATCACCATTATTTTTTTTGCAAACTTTTTAACGCTGTCTACGTCATGAGAGACCAGTAAAATCGTCGTTTGATCCTCTAGATTGATCTGGTTAATCAACTGATAAAACTCATCTCTCACTTTGGGGTCTAGGGCACTCGTAGGTTCATCCAATATCAATAATTCTGGTTGATTGACAAGCGCTCTTGCTAGTAAAACCCTCTGTTGCTGACCACCTGAAAGATCGCCAATACGCTTGTTTTTAAGCGCGTAAATGTCTAACTTATTTAAAATTTCATCAATTTTCTCGTGATGTTGCTTTTTGAGAATTTTGGGGAAGTTCATCGTCGACAGCAACCCAACGCCTACTATTTCTTTGACCACAGCAGGAAATAACCGATCGTTTGTCAAAACAACTTGAGGCAAATACCCCTTTCTAACCTGTTCATTTTGATACGAAATCGTCCCACTTTCTATCGGAATCAGACCTAAGATCGCCTTAACAAACGTCGTTTTTCCCGAGCCATTTGCGCCGACGATGCCGATGTAATCACCGCGTTCAATACTTAACGAAACATCATTAAGTATCCGATTATTCCCGTATTTTACGGATAATGATTGTACTGTAATTTGTTTATTCATGATATCCCAATCCTTTTTTTAATCTTTCCAAATTTCCTTTCATGATGTCAATATAAGTGATTCCTTGTTTCAACTCATCTTTCGAAACATTGTGTGCGCCGTGCAACAACAATAGCTCGACATCTGCTTCTTCAGAAAGAATATTGGCAACTTTCGGGTCGATTAATTCCTCATAAAATATCGCCTTTGCTTGAGTGTGTTCAATCGTCTCTATAAGAACTCCCATGTTTTTTGCAGTAGGTTCTGCATTGGGAGAAAATCCTTCATATGGCGAAAGGTGATCCAGTCCGTAGTGCTGAGCAAAGTATCCGAAAGCAAAATGGCCTCCTGATAAAATGGTCTTTGAATCCGTTTTCTGAAAGGTCTCTATAAATGTCTGATCTAGATCCTGTAATTGAGAGATTAATGCCTCTGCATTTGCTTCAAAGTATGCTTGTTGAGACGGCATCATTTCAGTGAGATTCTGAGTAATGGTTTGCACCATTACAACGGCGTTTGTTGGATCTAGCCAGTAATGTGGGTCGTATTCCCCCTCCAAATGCTCGTCTTCATCTACATCCTCATGTTCACCTACATCCTCATGTTCACCTGCATCCTCATGTTCACCTTCAGCTTCATCCTCGTGAACATGAACATGCGTACTTTTCAATAACGTAATCCCCGAACTCAGATCAACTACTTTTGCTTGCATATCTGACTTGTCTTTCACGAGTTCATGTGCCCACGGCTCCATTAACTCATTTGTATACAAAAACAACTGAGATTCTTTTATGGTTAAAATGTCCTTTGGTGTCGGCTCAAATGAATGTGGTTCAACACCACTCGGAATAATGAGTGATACATTGACATATTTTCCACCAATTTGTCTTGCAAAATCATATTGAGGAAAAAGAGTGGCGATGACCGTGAGCGCAGATGCATCTTTCTCTTCTTCAACAATGGCATTTGAGGAAGCATTGGAATCTATCTGGGCACCCAGTGACTGACATCCCATTAAGGATCCCATCATCACAAATAGGGTAAAATAAGCTACAAATCGTTTCATTTTCATCTAACATTCCTCCTTGAATCCCATCAGTTGTCGTCAATCATTTATCTTCTATCGTTAACGCTGTATTAAAAATTAAAAACGCAAATGCAATTGATTTGCATTTGCGTTTATTATATCACGATTTTGGTGAATTTGAACCCTTTTTTTGAATGAGTTGCTGTACTTCTTCTGGGCTAAGTTTTTTCCATTTCCCCACTTTCAGATGTCCGAGTTGTAAGTTCATCAGGCGCACGCGCTTTAAAGAAACAACTTGGTAACCTAACGCTTCACACATTCGACGTATTTGGCGGTTTAAGCCTTGAGATAGGACGATGCTAATAGTTGTCGCATCTATTTTTCTCACTTTGCATGGCTTGGTCTTTTCATGCTTTTTCTTAACCGGGTTGTAAATCGTAATTCCTTGTGACATCTTTTCAACAAAATCCGGGGTGATCTTCCCGTCGATTGTCACCACGTATTCTTTCTCATGTTGATTCTCTTCTCTGAGAATTTCATTGACAATATTGCCATCGCTCGTCAGTATAATCAAGCCTTCAGAGTCTTTATCCAACCTTCCAACAGGAAAAATGCGCTCTGGATAGTTGATGTAGTCGATGATGTTTCCTTTAACATGTCTTTCCGTGGTGCAAGTCACACCGACCGGTTTGTTAAACGCTAAGTAAACATGCTGTTTTTTACTTACAATGCGCTTGCCATCGACTTCAACCCGATCTTGTTCAGCTACTTGTGTTCCAATATCTGCTACTTTCCCGTTAACCTTTACCCTTTTTTGTAAAATAAGTGCATCGGCTTGACGTCTTGAACAAAATCCAGACGCGCTAATAAATTGGTTTAATCTCATGTTTTTTCCTCTTCGTTATTGATCTGTGGAAATTGCATAATTACCTTTTCAGTGTGAAAATCATGTATTGATAAATTTAAAATGGCTCAATCACGGCATTTCAAAAATTGAGATTCTAATAAATTAGAACTCGATTCTAATAAATTAGAACTCGATTCTCACATATAAGAATTATGCAATTTTCTAGTCTATCTAAACTAAAAACAACTTTCAAGTCACATTTGTTTTACGTTTATCATATCAATAAGAGGCGTTTGTTTCAATACTTCGTCGACATAAGAGGTAACTGAACATAAACTATTGTACCAACCCCTAATGTTGAAGCAACTGTCAAGGACCCATTTAACATTTCTGCCATCACCTTCGCTACTGTTAATCCCAGTCCAATACCTTCTCGACATTCTGAGGCCTCTTCATCTAGATGAAGTGTGATCCGATTGATACATTTCACTTGCTCATCAGACATTCCAATGCCAGTATCCCTTATAACCAACATTAAATCAAAGTGATCGACATCTATTTTTTGATATAAAACTTGAACTTCCACAACACCCGTTTCCGTATATTTCACGGCATTTTTCAGTGTATTCGTTAAAATGTGTTTCAGTTTCGCTTCATCTCCCTTGGCCTGTTCGGGTAGATTCGACTCAATTGATATCGTGGTCTTTAATCCTTTTTCTACCGCAAGAGGCTCTAGGTACAGCTTCATCTCATCCATCAAATTCGTCAAATTAAACGGTTCATTGTTTACTTGCATCATGCCTTTTTGAATATTGGCAAACTCCATTAAATTACTCATTGGTTCAAGTAGCGTTTTAAAATACCGTTCGGTAGCAGCGACATAATCATCTGCTGGATGTGCCATATCGATTGTTTTTAGCACTTCAAATGTTTCCAAAATCCTCTGAATCGACGGTTGAATTTCTCTGCTAAGATTGGACAAATAGTTGGTCTCAGTTAACTTGACGAGCTCAGTTTGTCGAATGGCTACTTGATATTTTTGGATGTAATCACTCTTCACCTTTGCCTCTAATAAAAGCAGTGAAATCATTTGTGCCATTTCTATCGTTTCTGTATGCCATATACAAGGGTGATAAATTGCATCAAGTCCTATAATTCCAATGCAGGTATTTTGATTTATTAAAGGAATTGTTAAAACAGATTGTGTTCCTTGTAGTTGATAAATCTCTCGAAAAATACTGTCATTGATGTCTTCCATTCTCTGAAAACACATCACACGTGCATCTCTTATCATTCGTAACCAATCTTCAACCGATTTGTATGAGACGTTTTTGATGTTCATCGATTGAATTTCTTCTGTATTCCGAATCCATTCATGCGTACATGTAATGGTTTGATTGTCGTCATTGAGTTCAATTAAATAGGTTCTATCCACATCAAAGTACTCGCCAACCGCCTTTAAAGTCCAAAAAACGACTTCGTGATAATTGACTGGCGTTAACTCCGATAACAGTTTCGTCATTTTCATTAACATATCTAAAAAATTCTGTTGTTTATCCATTTTTCTTTTCGATTCAGATAAAGGATCCGATAGAGCCTCAAACTGAATCTCCTCATTCATCTTATTCATAAATGCCTCCGGGCAATGTATAAAATTTTCTAAGATGTTTAACCTATACCACAAAAAAGAAAAAACTCTCATTTCTTTCGAAATAAGAGCAAGTAGTGTTGGAGGAATATAGAAATAGAAAGTCTTTCTTTTATTAACAAAGGCGCGCGTATTGTATACACTGCGATTCTTTTTCGAGATGATAACCGACAAATCCACGATCGATTAACGCCCGTTGATCTTGAATATTATTCATTTGAATGCTATGACCACTTTTTGAATCGATAATGGATTCCTTTTTTAAATCTTTATGTAAAATAAACCGCCAAAGTCCGGGAGTCCCATATTTTTGTTTGAGCGCTTCTATTTTTAGTCCAGAAGACATGATGTTGTAGAGGCTGAAAAAATTAAACGGTGAAACAGTACAAAATACATGTTCCATTTGGTAAGGTTCAATGATTTCCATCACTTTCTCAAGCGTCAAAGATTGCAGTCGATTACCTCGATACTCAGGGTCGACAAGTGTTGTTTCAAGGTGAACTACTTTCGTGAGTTCTGACGACTCTAGATGAATATCATGTCCCAAATTTCTCGATTCATTTCCAGGAAAACTTATATATCGATAAGCAATGAGTTGTTCTTTTGAATTAAAAACACCAATTATTTTGCCTCCTGACACAAGGTCGGCTAACATGTCTTCTTTTGAATCGCGATACAAGATGTCTTTGTTCGGAAGTTTCTCATACACAAGGTTTTGTAGCCTCATCACTTGATCAAGTCCATCTTCATTTACATATTGCATCGTATACGGCTCAATTTGACGGGTGTTCGCCTTTCTCTTAATGACATATCCTTGATTCAAAATCATAGTAGCCTCCTTTCTAAAGGGCATTTTCTAACAGGTACGATTTATCGGGTTTGTTTAATCGGGTACGATTTATCGGGTATCTCTAACGGTTAATTTTGCTATTCCATCTGACAACTTATCAACAGATATGAAGTTGTCAATATTATAACCTGACAACTTGCATCAGTCAAGTAAGTTGTTTGTAAAAAATGTTTTTTAATCATATATCAAGTGATATAATAGAGTGAAAAAATAATCTCATTGAGAAAAATCAAGTTCTGGAGGCAATTATGAGTGAAAGCAGCTCAAAAAAAGTGAAACATCCTGAAGTTCAAATAGACCAACAATCATTTCTTCGCATTCCAATTAAGACACATGTGATTATGCGAGAAGACCTTTTGATTCCAGTGATTCAAAAGTATGCAGCTGAGCATTTAACAGAAGGAGATATTTTGTTTGTAACGGAGAAAATCGTTGCCATTACTCAAGGTCGCGCTATCCCTCTTAAAGACATTCGTCCTAGAAAATTAGCGCATTTATTGGCAAAATTTGTTACAAAAACACCTGCTGGAATCGGTCTTGGTATGCCAGAAACGATGGAGATGGCACTCAGAGAATGCGGTATTCCGAGAATTCTTTATGCGTCTGCAGCAAGTGCAGTTACGAAACTTTTGGGAAAAAAAGGGGTGTTTTACGATATTGCAGGGTATAAAGCCAAATCTATTGATGGCCCGACACCTAACACGTTGCCACCTTATAATCAATACGTTGTACTCGGTCCAGATCAGCCGGATCAAGTCGCAAAAGAGATCAGTGCTTCTTTAAATGGTGCACTCGTTGCTATTGTTGATATCAACGACTTAGATGGTGAAATTTTAGGCGTATCACACCCATCAATCGATAAAAAATTACTCGTTCGCATCTTAAAGGACAATCCACTTGGCCAAGATCAAGAACAAACACCACTTGGTATTATCCGCAAAATTTAGATGAACTGACAATTTGGATACGTCCATTCAGAGCACAAAAAATAAAACCTGCATTTCGCAGGTTTTTTTACGTTTACAAGTATTCGATTAAAGGGTGTTGATTGTAGATTCCCCAGTTTTAGAGTTCGTGTGATTTTTTAACGACATATTTTTCAATGCGTTCGATATTTTCAGAGGCATTTCCCACATAATAGATGATGTCGCCTTCGAAAAAGCTCATTTTAGGGCCTGGCGATAAAATAAGTTGACCATTTCGATTAATCCCGATAATCGTCGCACCTGTTGCTGCCCAGAATTTGACTTCACCAATGGATTTTCCAATGAGATGACTGTCTTCTGGAATTTTAAACTCTAAAGGATGAATGATCCCCACGTGCTTCATGATTAAAGCCTGTTCAATTAACGTGTCCAAACGCTCAAGTACAGTATCTTCAATCACTCGTTTTTCATCAATCATCTTACTAATATCTTCTCTAAGGGATAAAATGCGATCTTTTGAATGGTGTTCTTTAATAAAACCTTCCGCTGCAATTTTGGACTTGATGAGGATTCCTTTTTTCTCAATTACTTCAACGACTGTCAGCTCTTCCAGTAATTTAAGTGCCCGCCGAATGGTCTCTGGAGACACACTGTATTTACCTGAAAGTGTGGAACGACCTTTGATGATTTCTCCAACTTTCCACTCGTCATTTAATATGCTGTAGGCAATGTCTAATGCAATTTTTTCATAGCGAGATGTCTTACCATTTAAAACTTCAACTGACTCTTTATCCATCACAACTTAATCCTCTTTTCACTAGAATAATCCGTTTATAATGCCATGACTCAATGTTACAATTAAGATTCCTGCAATAAAATTGCCGATGAGAATCGCTGGAAATGCTGTTTTAAATCGAAGATCTAACAAGACCGCTGCCAATGTTCCACTCCATACACCCGTTCCAGGAAGTGGTATCGCTACGAATATAAGGAGTCCCCAAAATCCGTACTTAATGATTTTGTCGCTCTTTTTTAAACTTCTCATGCTGAGATGGTCGACCATTTTCTTAAAAATAGCTTTTTGACTGATGAATTTAAACACAGGACGAATCCCAAGAAGTAAAATTGGAACTGGAAGCATGCTCCCTAGAAAGCTGACAATGAAAGAATGAATCGGTGCGAGTCCGTTTGCAATGCCAATGGGAATTGCCCCTCTTAATTCTATTATGGGTACAGCCGCGAGCATGGCTGTTTTAAACTCTATTGATACTATTTTTAATAAACTTATAATCCAATCCATTTTATATCCTAACTATGTGTGATTTATGGTGATATGATGCGGTTTCGCTTATAGTATATCATATACTTGACGCGCTGCTCTACTATAAAAATAATCGAATCCGTGTAAGGTTAACCCAATAACTCAAGCTTTGATATGACCTCGCAAGTATTTGCATAAGCTTGTTTTGCTCTAACTGAAAACAACGTATAGTCCTCTACTAATTGATTCAACAACATCGGATCATCCAGTTTAAACTGACCGACAAATCTCAAATCGACGCAGATGTCATGCAAACGCTTTGCTTCACTTTGAAAGTGTGTCAAAGGTTCAATTAACAATTTCAGCTTGGTAAAATAGCTTGGGAACATCTCATAGGCATACACCCATTTTTTAGCCAACATTCGCTTTCTGTGGATGTATTTTTCTTCAGAGAATTGACTTTCATCTAACTGGATGAATTCATTTAACAAATCCAAGTGGCTTTTTTGAATCATCGTCGTTAACGTAATGTCCGTTGGATGATCGAATGGATTTACGGACGCATCACAATCAGCAAACACGATGTTTAAATCAGAAAATCGAGTGTAATAGTCACTGTATGGAATTTGAAACGCTGCTATCATTTCTTGTCTGACGCTTGTTTTCAACTCATTGAGGCGATGACGTGTGGTAGAGGACATACAATCAACATAACCATTTTCAAATACGTCAATCTCTCGGATAAGAGATGTTAAATTGAAAAAATATTTACTCATTAAATCCGAATCAATATACGCCTTAGCTTGTATGTAATCCTTGAAGAAAAATAGGATTGCGCGCAGTTTTCGAATGGATTCGCGATAGTGATGAATGGATTCGTGATCAAATCCACTTTGAATCATTTTATCTTGCTGCTGATCTATTTCGGTTAACAGTTGTCGGATGATTTCCATTTGACACCTCCACTGAATTTTTATATTGAGTCATTTTAAATCGTTCTTTATATTGTGCTCATCTGTTGTTCTCGTATGTTGTTCTCGTATGTTGTGTTCGTATATTGAACTTATTATACCATTAAGCGAATCCTTTTGTTATAGTGGTTTCTCATTTCAAAGAAAAAAACCTTCATCGTGCCAATCACATCGCAGTGATGGTACAGTGAAGGTTCAACATCAAATTAGAAAACAATGAACTGGGATTTAGATTTTGTGTTCAATCGCCTATGTCTATATAAAGATATAACTATTTACAAGGATAAAATGGGAAAGGCTTCCCGCCAAGATAAAGAGATGAAAAATTTCATGAAAACCAAAATTTCCAATTTTAATACGAGTGGATTTGGTCGCATAAAAAATCGATCCCACTGTGTATAAAAGACCTCCAGCTACCAACCAAATAAAACCGCCTGTTGGTAAAGCCTTAAAAATAGGAACGATGAAAATTAGACTTAACCAGCCTAAAAATAGATACATTCCTGCGGATAACCATCGTGGCATATTGATAAATAAAATTTTTGAAACGGTTCCAATAAGCGCTAATCCCCAAACGAGACCCAGGAGAATCCAACCTTGTTGCCCTTTTAAAACCGTCAGACAAATAGGGGTATATGTTCCTGCGATTAGCACAAAAATCATGGAGTGATCCATTTTTCTTAAACGTTTTATGGTTTTTTCAGATCCTTTGAACCAATGATAAATCGAAGATGCACTATATAGAAGAATTAAACTCACTCCAAAAATAACGCCTCCGATAAAATAGGTCATGTTGTGCTTAATAACGGCATTGGCAATCATGGCAATCAGTGCAATCAAGCCAAATCCTGCGCCTATTAAATGTGTAATGGTATTAATTGGTTCTCTCATAAGCTCCCTCTTTTCAACTACGTCATCAATGTAGTATTGATAACTACATTATCTATTAAAGATAATATATCACATAGAGGCTATAATTTCAATACCTATTTGTTATAATCTTGTATTTTTTGAGAATTTTATAGAATCCCATAAAGAATGAGTACTGATGACTCTAATGTGAGTATCATGACTCTAATATGTGTTTGATTACTCAATAGATATAATCTGAGTTGCATATTGACGCACTCCGCTTGTTGTCATCTTTTCTAGTGTTACGACGTCATATCGGAGCGTAAGAGTCGAATCTTCCTGATATTTTGAAAAGGATACTGTAAAATTTTGAGTGACTTCATCTAATGTACCTTTCACTTTTTGCCCATTCACCAGACACACCAAGCCGAAAGAATCTTCAGCATCATTTGAATCTGTCCGTCCTTTTGAAATATCCCACTCTTCAAAATTTAAATGACAGGATAAGACGATATCTTCTCCATATTTTTCTGTGTTCATTGGCTCTTTAAATTGAACAGACATCGCTTGGTGATGCGCATTTTTTTCAAAACTCGTCTTCAAAAGTCGATAATTGTTATCCCATAGGATTTTATTTAAACGTTCATACGTGTATCCGCGTGACTTCATTTCTTCAATGATTTTTGACACATCAGAAATATCCTCAATACCATCTGGCATGCCCGCTCCATCAAAATCAGATCCCAATCCGACATAGTCATCTCCAACGAGCTGAACGACGTAGTCAATATGATTCACGACAGTTTCTACCGTTACAGGTTCTTCGCCTAGAAATGATCGACAATAGACGATGTTGACCACACCCCCCATTTCTGCAATGGCCTTAATTTGATCGTCTGTGAGATTTCGAACATGAGGCTTAATTGCTGAAACACCTGAATGACTGGCTAAAATAGGATGTTTGCTCATCTGTACGACATCCCAGAACGATTTTTCACTCATGTGTGACACGTCGATTAACAGGGATAGGTCATTCATGCATGTGACAAAATCTCTTCCCATTTCCGTCAGTCCATTGTTTCCCGGTAGATTGGGGTAAAACTGTTCAAGCGTCCCGTCACAGATGAGATTTGAGTAATTCCAAACAGGCGCGATGACGCGAACTCCAAGGTCTCGAAACTGCCTCAAAAGTCCTTGATAATTGGATGGCGTCAAAGCGTAATTTCCTTCAATCGTTGGAATGGCCATAGATTGTTGCATCTTAAGTCCTTCTTCAATCTCACCAATGCTTCGACATATTTTAAAGCGAGATGCGTGAATTTTCTCTGTATACTCAAGGGCATGAATGCCCGCAAGCAGTTTATTTAGGCTTTCGTTTGGGGTCTCACTCCCCTCACAAAAGGAGGCAAAATACGCAAGGGAGACAGGGCTTTTTTCAAATTTGGGTAAATCAATATGAAAAGGCGTCTCTTCACCTATATCATAAATGGGGATGAGTGAAAATGGATCTACTATCTTCATTAGAGTATCGTTGTGACAGTCAATTGCACAATATGTGTCGGTTTTCATAATGAACCTCCTATCAGTTTCTCGCCTTCATTATAACATGTTCCTCAGGTCCGATTGCAAAGATTCAATCGATTTCGCGCTGTTTTCTGAATATTTTGAAATATGGTTTAATTGTCTTTACAAACCTATTTTTGAAAGGTATGATTTTAGTATAAACGCACTGAGGAGGTTCAAATGAGTGCATGGATTGAAAATCGAAATGGCTCACTTTATATAGAAGATTGTCGAGCGAGCGATTTGGCTCAACACTATAAAACACCTGTTTACATTCTTTCTGAAAACTGTATTCGTCAAAAATGCCAGATGGTACGAGAACAATTCACACAGAAATATGAGCGCACTCATGCCGCTTATGCAAGTAAAGCGCTCCTAACTCGATCCATTGCAAAAATCATGAATCAAGAAGGACTCTACTTAGATGTTGTCTCTGGTGGAGAATTATACACGGCACTACAAGCGGATTTTCCATCGGAAAAAATTATATTTCACGGTAATAATAAGTCCCTCGAAGAACTTGAGTATGCCATCCATCATCAAGTCGGTCGCATTATCGTTGACAATATGTATGAACTCATTGCACTCAACACGCTCTGTACGGCAATGAATCGAAAAACCCACGTCCTCTTTCGCGTCACACCTGGCGTTAAAAGTGATACACATCACTATATTACAACAGGTCACTCCGATTCTAAGTTCGGTTTTTCACTAGATGATACGTCTTTAAAAGAAGCCATTCAAACTGTTACCGATCAGCCGCTCATTGAATTTCTAGGGTTTCATTTTCATGTTGGGTCACAGATTTTCGATGTTTCTTCACACGTTGAAGCATTGGAAATCGTGCTGAATGAACTCACGCTTCATCAAATTGCCGTTCAGGAACTCAATATAGGCGGTGGGTTTGCAGCAAAATATATCGAAACAGACAAACCAAAGGATATTGCTCATTTCGTTGATCCCATCATGGCACTCATCGAACGTTTTAGCGATGCCCATGGAATTGAACGCCCAACTGTGTTTATTGAGCCTGGTCGATTTCTCGTTGCTGAAGCTGGCGTAACACTTTACACCGTAGGCGCTATAAAAAGTCGATTAAGCGGCAAAATTTTTGTCTCTGTTGATGGCGGAATGACCGATAATTTACGACCTGCTTTATATCAAGCTCAGTATGAGGCAAAACTCGTAGAAAAGCTCAATGAACCTAATATTCAAACCGTGACGCTTTGTGGAAAATGTTGTGAATCGGGTGATATTCTCATAGAATCGCTGCCACTTCCCGTTGTTCGCGAAGATGATATTATTGCCGTCTTTACGACAGGCGCTTACCATTATTCCATGGCTTCTCACTATAATAAACATCCAAATCCACCAGTGGTGCTCGTCAATCATGGCGATTCCCATATCATCATCCGTCGTGAGTCCTATGAAGACCTACTTCGTCTCGATGAAATCCCTGCACACTTGAAATAAAATAAAGCACTTATAGCGATTTATCCCGACGGGTACGCCTATAAGTGCTTTCGTTTTGTGGATATCTATGCTTTTATCAACAGGTTATCCACACAAGTCCCAATTTTTCATGTTTTTCATATTTTAATCAACATTTTTTATTTTAATTTCTAAATTAAGTTATAAATAAAAAGCCAAATAATCAAGAATAGCCCTAGTAGCCACTGAATGCGATACACATTCAAAATCAAACCGTTCCATCGATAATCCTGCTTTGCATGATTCAGCATCAGTGCAGCGGGAAATGATAAAATCAACGCGCCAATTCCAAACAATCGCGTTCCATAAATCGGAATATTGATCCCATAGATGACATCCCAAATATCATATGAACTTGAGATAATTAAAATGAAAATCAGGATTCCCGATATCGCCAAGCTGTGTAGCAAGAAAATAAATCGAGGTGTCTCATGTATGCGATGCACTTTCAGATCCGACCATTTGGTCAACAAAATTAAAAGTCCTAAAGCGTTGCAAATCGTCATAAAAATAATCAATGATCCCGCGACGATCTTACTTTGAAAAAATGACGTGCGCTCGTAGATGGAATTTCCTACAATCAGATACTCCAATTGTCCGGATTCATTGGTTCGAAATTCTGCAAACGTCTCATTTTCTTCACAATAGAAAATGGTCTCGCTAATTGGTACATAGACATCCGAATCGATCTCAATGCCGGTTGCTGTGGCTTTAATTCTCACTTGATGAATAATTCTCGTGAGTTTCTCAATCGTCTCTTCAGAGGCATTGACAGGCGAATAAACGCCTGTAAATTTAGACAAATCTTCAATTGGATAAGGCTCCTCTACAGCGGTTTTTTTGAAATCTTCAATTAAGTCCCCTAAGACCACGTTGGTAAAACTCTCACGTGCCTCTAAATTATTGGAGTTATACGTTAAAAAGATTCCTAAGTTCAACTTCGGAATGACCAATAATCTCGAGTTAGAGCCCGGAATACCCCCATCGTGAATATAGGCTTCATATTTTCCATATTTCACAACTGTAAAACCATAGCTTTTACCTGAAATATATGGATTATTGGCAATTTGTCTTGTGAACATAGCTTCTTTCATATCTTCAGATAAGCTATTTGAAGTCAGCCTCATCAAAAATTTTGTCATGTCATCTACCGTCGTAATGAAATCTTCTGATGGTAAATACTTGGTATTAAAATGAGAAAGTGGTGTTTTACTACCTCCGTAGACAGAGTAATTCTGAACCATTTTGGGGCCAATGACATTTCTTCCCATAAGAATATCCCCAGAAACGGTCATCTCCATAGGCGTCAAAACATGTTCTGCCATATAGTACTCATAACGTTCCCCTGATATGCTTTCAATGAGCACTCCAGCGAGTAAATATCCAACATTGGATACGATGGTATAGTTATCCTTTTCAATGACCGGTTTTAAACGGTAGGTTTCAAAAAATTGCTTTGCATTGTCTGCAAAACTGAGTTTCATCGTTCGAAGTGGATCCTCTTGATTCGCTGAATCGGCTTTTAAAGCCGCGAGTCCCGTTGTATGTGTCAATAAATTTTTATAAGTCAAATCGCACAGATAGTCGTTGTCTTTTAAGTAGTCTGGTAGATAGGCTTCAATAGAATCATCCACAGAAATATTTTCATTTTTTAAAAGCTCTAAAAGGGCATATGTGGTCAATACCTTAGAAATAGAACCCGTCTGAATCAACGACAAACCTGTATCCATAGGGGTTTTTGTCGTTATATTGGCATCGCCATAAGCGGCTTTCATCTGTACCATGCCATTTTTAACAACCGTTACCATCATACCAGGTATATTGTAATTCACCATCTCGACATTTATTTCATGATCGAGTCCCTCGTCCTCTGTCGTTGCAAATGCACTTCCCATTACCAAGGAACAACAAATCAATAGGACTAACCCAAATCTGAGAGTTTTTTTCACGCGTCACTCCTTATCACACACACGATTGCTTATTTCACAATCTTATATAGTTTTCCTACTTTATCTCGATACGTTAAATCTAAATTGATGTCCTTTCCTACAATAATCCCGCTAGACTCCAAAATGCCTCTTACGGTCTCATAAGCTAAATCTGGAAAGTTGTTTTCCTTACTCAAATGGCCCAATAAAATGTTTTTTGCCACGCCATAGTCGATGATCTCTCTCGCAATATAGCCTGCGTCCTCGTTACTCAAGTGACCAAATTCACTTAAAATACGACGCTTGAGATAAATCGGATATGGTCCTATTTTAAGCATCTCAATATCGTGGTTAGACTCAATCATTAAAAGGTCACAGTCCTTAAAATTCTCAATCACCGCATCGTTAACTGCGCCTAAGTCAGTTGCAATTCCGATTTTGGACTGCTCATTTGTAAAGGTATAGCAAAGTGGATCCACAGCGTCATGAGTAATTCGCGTGGACTGAATTTGAATATCTCCAATCGTCAATGAATCAATGGTTTCATAAACGTGTAGAAGAGAGGGATCAATTTCACCCACCTTCGTTTGAATCGCTTCCCAAGTTTTTTCAGTTACATACAAGGGAATCTTAAATTTGCGCATCAAAACACCCAGTCCACTAATGTGATCTGAGTGTTCATGTGTAATCAATATGCCATTAATCGAATGAATATCGACATGAATCGTTTCAAGCGATGCCTTAATATATTTCCCACTCATTCCCGCATCCACGAGAATTCGAGTGGTTTCTGAACCAACAAACTGACAGTTTCCTGAACTACCGCTGGCTAGAGAACAAAAAGATAGTGCCATAAATGCCTCATTTATTCAAAATAATTGACTGCGCGTACGTAAAATACTTGTCCATCCGCTAATTTCAACTGATAATAGGGCAATGCTTCACCAGAAACCAAATTGTTGACCATGAGGCTTGCATCGTTTAACTTATAGACAATTTTAATGTTCGTTACCTCATCTCCTTCATCAAGATCCGGTAACAACTCGTAAAGTACGCGGTCTACCGTGATTATATCATACTTAGTACCTGGTGTAGTACTAGTATTCACGATGTTTTTTCTTGAAAATCCAACAATTTCATCCTCGTAGAACCAAACGAGCAACTTAGATTCATCAAACAAATACGTTTCATAATACTGATAAAATTGGACAATTGTATATCGCCCAAGCTGTCTGATTTGAACTTTGTCATAATTTAGAGACATATTTTTATTTTTAAAATACATCGCTGACTTTTCAATGTATCCACCTTTAGTAGAAGGTTGGTCTATCCGTTTGAATCCCTTCAGATTATTGGGAGAGTCATGTTGAATGCGGCTAAAATGTGCTGATTTCCCAATAATGATTTGATTTTCATCGAGTTTCAAGATATCTGTTGAATTAAAATACTGTTCACCGTCAAATTCATATGAAATTCCCAAAAGACGATCGACAAAAGTCCCATCGTACGTTTCAAAAGTAATATTCGCAGAACGAATCGACCTCGGAAATGATAATTTTTCTTGATTGATGCGAATTTCCTTAGACTCATATAACTGTATCATATCTTCAATATTATTTTTCAAATCTGCATGAAAGCGAACTTTTTCAATCACGTAGGTATACCCTAAAAAAGCATTTGTCATCAATAAAACGACAATGAGAATCGTCTTGATTTTTCTCCAATTCATAGATAGACTCCTTGTTCATATTAAGCTCTCAATCCATTACAAATACGCTGTTATAAGATCTCCTGAAAAAGCATCAAAAATATAGGTTCTTTGATCTATGACTACTTGCCAAACTGGTTTTACGGTGCTTTGACCATTGTCTATCCATTCTAAGTAAGTTAAATCAATGCTTTTAATTTCACTTCTCAACGGGAAATAATAATCAGTAGGATCTAGCACTTCTTCTCTTTTTTCATTATCTTGTAAGTAGAAAACCACAATTTCTAATGAATTATCATTGATACATTCATCCACAGCATAAAGATTGCCTTTACTCATCGTGAGTGCCGTTTGATACTCTCCAGCAAAAATTTTGATATTTTTATCGACAGACACAACTTGATTGTCTTGAACGGTGATTTTCACAGGTGCTTCATCCGAACTGAAATGCGTCATAGAATATGCATTTAATTTATAATTAAAGTAGAACTCATACGTACTGGATTCTTTACTATATGTGAACCGCTCTAAATAGAGACCTTCAGGTATCACGCCAAAATTTTCAATTCGACCTATTGCAAGCGAAAACGCCTCTTTAAATGTCGTCTTTTTTGCACTGACATGGTCGAGTTTCTTTCGATAAGATATCAAGCCCTCTTTCGTCACCGTAAGAGATTTATCGCCATATCCGTACATCAAAATAATCGATTCATTGACATCTTTTAGCTTCTTAACGAAATCCAATCGATTGCCAAAAATAGCGCTCGATATGGAGGCCACTTCCTCTGTGAATTTGGTTTCATCTAAACTCACTTCGTTTTCCACAAGTAGGCTCGGTACCGCAAAATCCTGTTCAACGGGAATGAGTTCGTAATTTAATCGATCATATGGAGATTCCACTGTTGAGTCGAGACTAAAACGCTCTGCTATTTTGCGATATTCCACAATGCCACGATCTTTTAAATCGCGGATTAAAGGTTCGACATCATGTGCTTTTGCCTTATTGGTAAGTTGAAAATACTTCTGATTGACTTCGTCATAAACATAGAGAGACCGTTCATTTCCAACCTTTAACACGTATTCTTTGGGTGTCATTTTAAGCGTGGTATTCACGGATTGTTTTTCAGAAAATAAACTTAGAAATTCATCTACTGAGAGATTAAAGGGCATGCGAATTAAGACGCTTTTTCCAGAAAACGCCTCGTTATACTCTGCTTTTGTTATCTCTTTAACCGATTCAAACTCTAAAAAACAGCTTTCAATATAGGGTCTGACAACACTCCAAATTTCCTTTTGATCCGCCAAATCATATACTTTTGTATATGATAGACCCCCAAAGCTTACTAAAAAACTTTGGGGGTTTATATACTGGGATAAATTTGAAGATGAAATATCTGCCACATCGCTAGATTTGCCATTTATGATCAATCCGTTAAACAAATTCATATAGGTCAAAACTATCGAAGAAAGCACCAAAGTAACCAACAAAATGGACTTTAATAATTCTCTTGTGCCTTTCATCTAGGACTCCCGATTATTCTATTTAGTGTTACCAATCAAAGGCATCACTTTAATGATTTCTTGATTGTCAATCACATCAAACTCAAACTCTTTAATCAATTGCTTCTCGTCATCGATAAAACGAAGAACATAATGACCTGTTGATAATTTACCAACTACTTTTGAATAACTTGGACCATTGATTTGATCCACATACACTTGTTTTTCAAAATAAGTTGAAAACTCAAATTGAATCTTCTCAAGCTCTTTTCGCTCTTCTGCTACAGCAATTTTTAGATTTGTCCATCTCTTATATGCCGCATGAGCTTCCGTATTTAGCTTGGCAAGTTCTTCTGTTTTTCCTGCAATGGATGCAAAATTATATTTTTTATTGAGGACTTTGATTTCTTCATCTTTGCTGCTAATACTTTGATTGAGCTCATAATAGCGATTGATGAGCTGAGTTTCTTTTTTATAATTTTCAGAGTATACAGGCGCCGATGTATCGTATGTTGCATTGTATTTGATTTGTCGATCCATGTTTCCTATTGCTGATGACACGAGGTTCATAACAGAAACTTTTAGATCACTTCCTAAGTTTTCAGCAAAGGTTAATTTATTTTCAACGCGTACAAGTGACATCGTCAGAGGACGATCTTTCAGTTTGTTGCTCACGATATTCACAGTCACAATGACTTGTTTTTCATTACTGATTATCTCAGTACTTGGCTCTACTATAATAATTTGATCTGCCGTCACAGGATGATTGCTCGTCGCAAACGCCATCTGGCAGGATAATATGAGAACCAAAATCAATGTTAGTGAAATACACTTGCGAAACATAGTCGCCTCCAAAAATAAATTTGATGAGTCATAGAAACTCACATTATTATTATACACAATTCTTGTTACAGAATGATTACACGCATCTTAAAATGACATTACACATTTGATTCTAATGGCAGGGTCAACGTCACTTTCGTCCCATGATTGAACTCTGATTCGATTCGAATACGCCCGTTATGCGCTTCTAAGATCTCTTTTGCGATAGACAACCCTAAACCAGTGCCTCCTCTCGCTCGTGATCTCGCCTTATCCACTCTATAAAAACGTTCGAAAATACGACTCATATCCTCTTCAGGAATCCCTATACCACTATCTTGAATGACAATTTCGAACTCGCCATTCTGCTCGCCTTGTCTCAAATCGATGATAATTTCTCCTGCTTCAGGTGAATACTTAATGGCATTCGATAAGATATTTAAAATAACTTGTTCAATTCGGTCTTTGTCTAGTAATGCTTCAAATGCAAAATCCGAATAATGATTGATAATTTTTTGCTTGCTTTGTTCAGCTGTCACTTTTAGTTTAAGAACACAATTGTCGATAATTTGATTGACTGAATACTTCGCTTTTTTAAGTCGAATTGAATTCGAATCAAAATTACTGAGTTCAAGTAAGTCACTGACAATTCGAGACATCCGATCCGCTTCTGTATTCACGACTTCTAAAAACATCTTCTGAGTTTCCGCGTCATCTACATGTCCGTCTAAAATCGTCTCGGTGTAGCTCTTGATACTGGTGATCGGCGTTTTTAACTCATGAGATACATTGGCGACAAATTCTCGCCGCATATGTTCAAGTCTCTCTGCTTCTGTGATATCTTGGAGCACAAAGACGATGCCTACCTTGTTTGAATGCTCGTCCAAAAACGGCGCAAAGTTTACCTTTAAAGTAAGACCCTTCGCATTGATACTCTTAGAACCTACGCCTGAGTCCATACGGGCAGAGTTGTAAATGGACAGCAAATCACCAATCAGTCCATCGTCAAACTGATCGCCATCGGATAACATCTTAATGGCCTTTGGATTTGAATGGATAATAGCACCTTCTGCATTAATGGCAATCAGTCCATCTTCCATATAATTGATGATGGCTTCAAGTTTGCTCTTTTCGCGCGTTATTTCACTGACGTTATTTTTTAGTTCTCCAGCGAGAAAATTGAACGTACTGGACAACACGCCAATTTCATCATCTGATTGAATCTCTACAATTTGGTTATAATCCCCTTCAGCAAGCAAGGATGCTCGTTTGGTTACCTCATTAATGGGTTCGGTGATGCTCTTTGAAATAATAAACCCAATGACAATCGTCACGAGAAGCGAGATCAAAATCGCCCTGAAAATAATCATTCTCGCTTTGCTAATGGATTGATAAATATCATTTAAATCATATCTCAGATAGACAATTCCCAGTTGTTGGTCTTTTTTGAAGATGGGATAGACCTTGTCTTTTGTCTTGACGGAATCACTGATTTCAATGTTTTTCTCCATGGTATTTCCAATTAAACCTTGAACCACTAAGTTATCATCTAAAATATCCGTGATGTCTCTTCCCAAATTTTCGGTACTGGTCGCTAAAATTTCATGGGATTTATTTTCAATAATAAAGATTTCCTCGCGAAGACCGATGTCCACATGTCTGTCGATAATCTCCTGAAGTTCGGATTTAACGGTTGTTAAATCATCTGTTTCAAGTTTAGAAAGCTCAGACATGATAATTTGAGAAATATCATCCAGTCGCTTTGAAACGACCTCTAAGTTGTATTCTTCAAGCGATTGAACAATCAATACGCCTGCAATGATCATCGCGATGAATACCAATAAAAAATATATAATTGTAAACCGCGAACGAATACTCTTAAACATGAGACTCCTAAAAAGCGTGTGTATCATGAATCCAATAAGGATTAACTTCTTTTAAAGTAATACCCAACGCCACGCTTCGTCATAATATACGTCGGTTCACTTGAATCGTCTTCCACTTTTTCTCTTAAACGTCTGACAGTAACGTCAACAGTTCGAATATCACCAAAATACTCGTAACCCCAAACGTCTTTTAATAGTTGTTCTCTCGTAAAAATTTGATTGGCCTGAATCGCAAGGAATTTTAAAAGTTCAAATTCTCTAAGTGTTAATTCAATCACTTGATCGTCTTTACTTACTTCATATCGGTCTAAATCGATGACGAGTTTTCCAGCGTAAATCATGTTTCCTGCACTGGTTCCACCCTCGATTTCCACTAATGACAATCGACGAATATTGGCTTTTACACGTGCAATTAACTCCCTCATACCAAATGGCTTTGTAATATAATCATCTGCTCCAAGTTCGAATCCAAGAACTTTATCCACTTCTTCTTCTTTTGCTGTCAACATAATAATCGGCATGTTGAAAGCTTCACGAATGCGTCTACACACTTGAAATCCATCAAGTTTAGGAAGCATCACATCTAAAAGCACCAAATCCGGTTGAAATTGATACACTTTTTTGAGGGCTTCTTCGCCATCAAAGGCCGTTTCAATTTCATAGCCTTCTTTCACTAAATTAAATTTTATAATATCTGAAATCGGTTTTTCGTCATCCACAATGAGAATTTTCTTATTCATAGGTTTTCCCCCTTGTTCACATACTTATATCATTCTATAAGTACTTGATCGTTATGAAACGTTATAAAACAACACTTACTATTGTATCTGATTCAACGAAAAAAAGCGAGTCATAGACTCGCTTTATCATTAAAAATTAACATAATTACGTGGATTTTTCGGAACACCGTTGATTCTCACCTCGAAATGTAAGTGAGGTCCCGTACTATTTCCTGTGTTACCACTCGCTGCAATGGTTTGACCTTTATATACTTTTGTACCCTTTGTTACATACAGAGCACTACAGTGAGCATAAAGCGTCGTCATGTTACCGCCGTGGTCAATGATCATGTACTTACCATAAGAACTTGAATATCCTGCATAGGTAACTGTTCCACCATCTGCGGCAAATACTGAATTACCAACATCCATTGCCACGTCAATACCCGTGTGTCGTCTATAAGATCTCCAAACACCAAACTCAGAACTTACATATCCCCTTGACGCTGGTCGCATCAAGACGCCTGTTCCTTTTTTAGCCGGTGCTGCTTTTGTTCCTTTGTAAACGACTTTTGCAGTTGGTGCTGACACCACTTGCTTTGACAAAATCGTACGACCGATTTCGCGTCCGTTTTCTTTGATGACTTCTGCAACAATTGCATTTTCACCATAGATTCCGTTGACTTTTGTTTTTGTTTCGCCTTTATAAAGGTTAGAAGATTCTTCATATTGCACTTCAAATGCCACTTGTTCTGAATAAGAAGCTTCTTCTACTGTACATACACTGATAATTGGTTTAGGAACCACTAAACTGATTTGTTGACCAATTTGAATGGTTTCTGCTTTGATATCTGGATTGGCTTTTTCAAGGTCATATGGATTGATTCCATAGAGCTGAGCAATGGTCCAATAGTTTTCACCCTGTTGAACGGTATGCATCTTTTCTTCTTTCGTGCCTTTCACAATATATCCGAGTGCTGTTTCTGGTGTATCATATGCTTTAAAATCTACTAAAGCCACATGACCTTCTTGAATCATGACTTCTTCTGAAAAATACATGCGTTTTACAACAGTACCATCAGTTGGCGTAAATTTCTTTTTTAACTGGTCTAAAACACTTTGTGCTTCAGCAGCTGTTTTAAAGTTCGCTATTACTTTGCCATTGACTAAGAGTTGTTGCGTCGTAATTGCAAAGAAATCTGCTGTTTTATACTCGTCTTTTGTCGTTTTCACGAGTACGTCTTCTTTTCCATCACTTTCTGACTTAGCGACATCAATGACATGTTGCTTGCTTGATACATTGGCTTCTTTTTTATCATCTAATGATGACAAAGTCGCAACTCCGATCACAGAAACCGTTAAAATCGCGGCAACTCCTGCTACGTAAAGTTTGTAAGGCTTAATCACTGTCCACCCTTTTTGAGTGAGTGCTGACGCTTTGTTCATGATCGGTTCTAATTTTTTGAAGTTTATATTCAAATTGTGCTTTGTATTCTTTCGATCGGCTGAACCTTTTTGATCTTTCGATTTTATGCTCTTAACAAGTACTGATACTTTCTCTCCAAACTGGTGAAACGGTTTCGCGATGCCAGTTAAAAATTGAGAAAATTTTACACCGTTTTCTGATGGTGAAGCGTTCTTGACGATATACTTCGTGTTTGGCTTCTTGTAAACATACTTATTTGAGACATATTTCTTATTTTTCCCCATCCTAGACTCCTTTAGCAATGGCTATTTTTCAATGGTTCTGTCTCTTTCTAGTTATAAATACCTCCTTAATTATAGCACATAATTCCCATAGATTAAATGAAAATATTTTCAAATGGTAAATTATGGGATTTTTTGTCTATATGTGCTTCTTCATTTCCACAAACTTTCTATATCTTGTGGTTTTTGACTGAAATTTTTTTGTAATATTCTTTTTTTTGAGAACTTAGCCCTCTCAAAGGATTCAAATAGTAATAAACTATCTCTTCAATCAATGCTATAATAACTATGACAAGTAGAACGTCGCACTTAAATACTTGTATAAGTGCATCATACCATTTTAAAACTTAAAATAGAATCGGTCAGAAAGGAGAGCAGCATTGCATCGCAATCTGCAAATCACTTATGGGTTTTTTTAGACAACCACCTGAGTTTGATTTAGGTGAATTGAGCATTGAAAACATGTTTATCACAGAATTTATGCCATCTGCAAGTGGCACTTACGTTAAAGTTTTTCTCTTGGCCATGCTGCTTTCTAAAGAAGAAAATCAAAAATATCGATACGACAACCAAACCATCGCCAGCATGCTCTCGCTCCCCATTCAAGATGTGCATGAAGCATGGAGTTATTGGGAAAAAGTAGGACTTGTGATTCGACACTTTCACGATGAAAAACAGCAGTACGACATCGAATTTATATCATTGCGCTCGCTCTATATTAAGAACAGCTACGAACGTAAAAATGCACAGGGAAAAACCAATCGCACAGCGAGTAAAAATACAACACCTAACCCATTTAAAGAAGAAAGTCGTGTCTTTCAAACACTCACTCAGTCGATTGAGAAGGCCATTGGACACCCGCTTAATTACGTGGATCATCGGGAAATTAGCGATCTATATGAAAATTATACGCGTGACGGCGAAATGATTCTCAAAGCATTCACTTATTGTTATGTAGAAAGAAATATTCGTAATATTAAAACCGTAAAATCTACTTTGTTATCCTGGATTAATGCCGGATTGAGTTCAAGCGAAGAAGTAGAAACCTATCTAAAAGAAAATGCAGTTCGGTACGGAATCTACAAAGAAATTTTAAAACTCTTGGGCATAGCCTTTAGACAGCCCAATGCGAGTGAAAGGACTTTGATCGACAAGTGGCTAGATGAGTTTTCAGTCGCTCCAGGCGACCTTTTTGAAATCATCAAGGATTTATCTAAAAAGACGCTGAATATCAACTTCAACTATATTGATAAGATGATGGACACCCTTCATCAAAACAATGTTCATACCTACGCCGATTTTGTTAAATTTGAAGGCGAAAAAAGTCAAAAGAATGAAGGAAAGGAAAAGAGTCCTTCTGCAAGTAAACGCAAAAATTATACGATTGAAAAAGAAAAAACCTATACAGATGAGGAACTTGAAACCATCTTGCTCAATAAACGTAAGTAGGTGTTCAAGTCTTCTCTTTCAATGATGCATTTAACGAAAGGGGTTACACATGAACAGCGCTTATCACGAGATTTTAGAGTCTTATCGGACTCAGCAAGAAAAGAACAAACGCGATCGAAAAGAGCGAAAGCAGATGCTCTATGAGAAAGTGCCGCAAATTGCACAAATCGATTTGAAAATGAGTCAAATCAGTTCTGAGATTTCAAAAATCGTCTTAAAAAGACCCCATGAAGCCGATCGATTGCTCAATGCGCTCAAAAAAGAACTCGATCAACTTAAGAGTGAAAAAGTCGTGTTGATGACCGATCATGGCATACCCATCGATTATTTAGAGACTCATTATGCCTGTGAAAAATGTCAAGATACGGGATTTACCGAGGATCAAAAGCGCTGTAAGTGCTTTAATCAAAAACTCATCGACAAAGCGTATGAAATGTCTGGAATCAGACAGCAATTATTGCATCAAAACTTTGATCAGTTTAACCTCAACGTGTTCTCGAGTTCAATTTTACCGAAAGAACAACTGACACAGCGAGAAAATATGATGCATATTTTGTCGGATTCTGAAAGTTTCGTTAAAAACTTTCCGCGTGGGCAAAACCTTTTCTTCTTTGGATCGAGCGGCCTTGGGAAAACTTACCTTTGTAACTGTATCGCCAAAGCCTTGATTGACAAGGGGTATTCCGTTATCTATCAGACGCCATTTAGCATCATTCACATCATCGAAAAGAAGACTTTTACCGATAAGGGAAATCCTTTTTTCGAAATGGCCTATCAGCAGCTTTTTGACGTCGATTTGTTAATTATCGATGATCTTGGAACAGAAACGGCGAATAGTTTTACGATTAGTGAATTTTATAACATCATTAATACGCGCATACTCAATGAAAAAAGCACGATTATTTCTACTAATATTAAATTGTCGGAAATTGCAAGTTTTTATAATGACCGTATTGATTCACGCATCAAAGGTCACTATCAAATGGTCAAATTCTATGGTCCGGATATTCGTTGGGAACGTTAGGTAAAGTTTTATAGATGAACGATTCGTGATTTGTCTATTGATTCATGTATTGAATTGCTTATTGATTTATTGATTTATTGATTTATTGATTCATTTATTGATTTATTGATTTATTGATTCATTTATTTATTGATTCATTTAAACGTCTTCATGTACAAAAATATGTAAAAAACACGGTTTGAGTGGTTGAGCCCACTAACCGTGTTTATTTTTTTGACTTTCATCAAATTAATTTTCAGATTCATATTGATTGAATGATCCGATTTTCATCTGTGACTATCGCTTAAGCCTCTCAAACGCCAATACAATCTCCTTGATGACTGCTGCAAAGGTGTCGTGATCATATCCATAACTTGATAGTCTAAATCGCATCGGTGGACTGGCCTGTGGATTGGTCTGTACACTGCTCGATGAATGATTCTGTTGGGGGGGTAAATCGTCATTTGAATTTGAAATCTCAAGTTTAGAATGCTGATACCCCTCTTTCATACACAAGATAATGCCAATCACCCGATTTGAATCATAGTCATTCTCAGCATTTTCAATTGCTTGAACCTCCGTTAGGTCGATGTCACAGGTCGAAAACAATGCCTCTTTTGTTGTGAAAAAAGCGGCTTGAGTAAACAATTCTTTTGAACGTACTCGGTTGCCATCAATCTCGATGAACTGCCCAGAAAAGTCTCTTCCAGAACTGGAGATGACACTATAGAAAAGCGTGACAATAAAAGCACTTGCTATCAGAAAATACACATAAAGTACGGTGGATTTTGTCTGTTCATCTTGGACAAAGATGTGAATCATCGCAAGAATCGTCAACATACCTGGAATCGTGATGCGCAGGTGTTTCTTAAATCGATTCGCAAAATGAAGTGGATTCAATGGTCTGGATTCAATTTTCATGTTTTCCCTCCATCAAAGCACCACAATTTACACAGAACTTCGTATCCAGCTTGTTTTCATGCCCACAACTCGTGCAAAATTGCCTTGATTCTTGATTCGGTAGCGTCGCAGCTTGGTTCGGTAGACCTGTCACTTGTTTCAGAAGTACCGACTCTTGTTTCATGCGTTTATCTGCTTTTGGACGAGGTGTTTTAAGCTGAAGTGCCAGTGCCCGAAGCTTTCGAACGACCCATTTATGAGTCACGATATAGAGAATTTCTAAAACCACAATTGCAATCGATACATAAAGAAGGAGTCGATACTGTTCATGCGTCTTTAGGAGCTTTAAAGATTCGCTAAAGTTTGAAACAGATAGATCAATATACGCTTTTGTCTTGATAAATTTTCCCGTTAAAATCACCATATAACTCGAATACACCAGCAAAGAAAAACTCATGACAAGAAGACATACTAAGATCACTCTATCCACGATTTTTTTCATCTTCGTCATCTTTTACCTCCTCGTGTTTCTTCCAAAATACAGCAGCATATAGGATTAAAAGTACACTGAACGCGCCCATGATGATCATGAGGTGCTTGGTCTTAAAATGACTAAAAATATCCCATTTGTTAATCTGTGAAAAGAGATTCGATTTTTCTTCTGATGGTTCTTTAGCCACTTTTGGATCATAGATATACTGTGTTTCATTTCCAGCGATGTCTTTTGCAATGATGATCATGTCTTCGCCCTGTTTGATCTCTGCTGTAAACATGCCATTTTCTTGCAGGGGCGTTTCAACGCCATTGATCCAAACGCTATTTCCATCTTTTAGATAACCAACGAATCGAATCATCCCTTTTGAGATTTGATCACTCGTCTCAACAACGAGCTCTGGTGGAATATGATCGACAAAAATGGTTCGTGTCACTTTTCTCGTAATGCCCTTGTCTGTGTATTCAATGACCACTTCATTATCGAAATCCTCCAGTTGGATATCGTACTCACCAGATCCATTTAAGGTCATATTCTCCGTTTTTTCACCTACGGTAACTTGAACGGGAATGGCACTTAAATTGGTATAATGCATCTTTAAGTGGTTCTTATTTGTTGCGGCGAGCTCTTCTAACTGAATATTAGATGCATCTAAACTCAGTTCTTTCACAAGCGTGGAAACATATACACCAGACTTTTTCAAACTGAGCTCCACTCTGAGATGTTTTGTTTTCTCAAGATAGGACAAACTCACTTCTTCATCTGGATCAAATTCAAAAAAAGTACTGGGTTCTTTTTCTTGATCTTCAAAAATCGCCACCAATATGCGCTCTGCATCATAATCGAGGTTCGGCCAAGCCACTTCTACTCGATGCTGCGTTTCGTCGATTGTAAGCTCGAAATCTTGCATCGAGGCCTTTGCTGTATTGGTCCAAGAAAACGGATTGGAAGTCGCAGTATCAAAATAATCGATCCCATCGATATTAAAAAGCGCTTTGACTTGGATCAGATATGGGTCATAAGATGCAAGTTTGGATAAATCGACTCTTAAAGATTGAACTTCGTTGGTATTGGCTATTCCTGTGTAGAGAACCTTTTCAGGTCCTCCCACTTCAGTCACTGCCGATACCACCAAATTCACTGGTAACGATTCTTTGTGCGTCACTGTAAAAGACACGGGTAAAGAGCCATTTTCCACTGCTTGAATGGTCAATTGCTCGACCACAGGATTTTCGTGATATTCCTGAACGGCAATCTCCACAAAAGGATTGTCTTTTTTATCAAGTCGCATAGACCATGCCCCTGCTTTAGGTGCCTCGATCTTATAAAATACGATTTTATCATCATAGGTTTTCGTCGAATCTACGGCGTGATATGCCTTTCCAGATGGGTCGACAAAAATGACATTTGGAGTAGATTTTTCCCATACGATTGTTACGACGATGTCCGATTTGCCATCAATGACTTGCCACTGTAAATCTTCTGCAAATGTTGGTAGGTTCAGTAACAAGAGCACGATCAAAATTAATAGGGTTTTTTTCATAAAGCCACCTTAATATTTCTTGAATTCAAATTTTTCGTCATTATTAAACCACAAATGAAAACCAGACTGTTTTCCCTTTCCATTTTTACCATCCACAATGATTGAGAATTGAAGTTTGTTTTGACTGTTCATGTAGACGCCGAACATAAATTCTCCACTAACATCCACATCTTTTTTAAGAACATTCCAGCCGATATCAAAATCTACTTCTCCTCCATATTTTGTGCCCGTGTAAGGATACCCCAGTGTCATTTCACCCGTTCCATAAAGACTCATATCCACGCTATTCATTTCAACTTCCGTGCCAATCTTCACGACGCTCATCATGCCGTATTGCGTCACATCATTGTATCCAATCAATGTATTGGTATAATCAAATTTTCCGAGTACCAATCGAATATTCCCGATATCCATCAGCGTCATAAGCTTCGCATCTGCTGTAATATCGATGTTGAACTCGCTAATGGACGTTTTAACACTGGCATCTTCTAGTTCGATAAGCGGGAAACCTTCCTCCAGTTTGAGAAGTTTTTTGATTTTAGGCAAGTAATCCGTAAGATCTGCCACTTCTGCTTCAAACAAGATTTCAATCGCCTTTTCACTGACATCTTCTTCATTTGGTCGGTTTGCAAAACCCTCAAGTTTAAACCCAAAGTCCTTAAAAGTCACAGGAATTGGTGTTCTAATCACCGTCCACTCGGGTCCTTCAGATTGCATCCCAATGGAATCAAATCTGCCATTTGCAATACCAAATTGAACAGTCAAACCTTCGATATCTCCCAGTTGCTCAAGTCCAACGTCTATTTCTACATCGTAATTATTTTGAGTGGTGTCAAATTCAAATGAAAAGGCATTGAGACCAAGTGGCAATTTGCCAAGTTTAAACGTTGGAGAACGTTCATCATTGACATTTTCATACTCGATTTTTCCATCAAAACCTATCGCTTGACTGGAGATGAGCATACTACTTTCCATCGTCATCTTTTCTTCTGGAATGACATTTGGGAAATGCTTAAAAAGAACATCTTGCATCGGCAAAGCCAACTTTAAATTGAATCCATTCAGTTCAACAAATTCTGGGTACACTCTGAAATTCCCTGAGAGAATCGTCAAATAATCCAGTTTCAATGACTCAATCGGATTCATGCTGTACGGAAAATCATCATAGTCTTCAGCATCAAACGGATCTGAATAGATATAAAAATTCGTCAATTTTCCTATATTTGATGCAATTCCCCTTTGTCCCAAGGTCTTAGCGAGTCCCACACTGGAATAATCAAAGGTAATGTAACAGCCTTTTTCATCTACGACTCTGAGTTTTGATTGACTCAAATCTTTTGCATACTCGATGATGACATTCCCTTTAAATCTCAAATAATCATTCATCACAACGTTTCCAGAAAGAATCAAATGACCTTCTGGGCTGTATTTTTTACTCATCGCCTTAAAGCGATAATCGCCATACTGAAACTCTGCTGGTTGATAATTGGCATCGACGACGGTTAATTCATTTTCCAGTTTAAACGCACCTTCTTGCATCTTCACATGTAAATCGTAGGTACCAACCTTCATATGCGCTGGGATCATGAGTTCAATCGTGGTTTCATCAACAACCGTCGCTTCTAGAGTGAGGCTTTTAGGCCCACTGACTTGAACCTCCACTTTTTCAGACGTTTTGAGTTTTTCACCTGATAATTGAATTGTCTGCTCTTTTGCGATGCTGTAGATTTGCTTTGTAATGAGTCCATTGATTTTCGTTTGATTGCTTTCTGCTATTAATTTCTCTTCTATTTGATCTACAACACCTGGTATGTCGCCAACAGAATAACTCTTTTGAGCCGTAGCTAGTGAACCGTCCATCGACAAATTCAAGACGCGATTGATCTCGTTGACATTTTCAACGGTGTACTCAAGGGCGTATTGATTGGTTGCTTGTGTATGGATAAAATCATAGAACGAGTTCAGTGTCACTTCATTGTCAACGTAGATAAAACTTCCATTGCCCGCCTCGGCGATGTTGTACAAATACTCGCTATTCACACTGCTGCCAAGGCCGACTGTATAGACTGTTAATCCGTTGTTTTCAGCTAATTGTCGAACATTCTTAAAGATTTCTTCCGTGTCATACTGCGTACTGTCCATCCCATCTGTCAATAAAATGACCACATTGTTTTCATCAAAACTATTTTCAAAACGACCGTCCATTTGCATTAAAGCGCCATACATATTGGTGCCTCCAAACGCGCCAATCTGATCGGCATAGGACGCCACAACACCTGGATCTGCTGAAAAATCAGATGAGAACGTGATGGTATCGTCAAATCCTACAACCGAAACCGCTTCGTTATCATTCATTTGATTTGAAAACTCGATAATGGTATTTTTTAAAATATCGACATTCTCGTCCATACTGCCTGAAACGTCGCATAAAAGTACGATATTGGATTGATTGTAGTTCACTTTCTCAAATTTAAAGGCATCTAGGTTCTCATAAGTGTCCATGACGTTTAGACTGTCTTTTAGATCCACACCTTTAAGCTCGTCATTTTCATTGATTTGGACTTTAACTCTCATCGACGGATAATTGGATGCATCAATGTGTCCAATGGTGATGGTTGCGGTTTTTTTCACAACAGCCACTTTCATAAAATCGTTAAATGAGAGATTTTCTTGATTTTGAGTTTGATCTTGATTTTGATTCGCCAGTGGTTCAATCCATTCATTTGCATCAAATGGCACAGAATGATCGAGTACGGTATCCACATAGCTTGAGATTTCTTTAACGTGATCAATTTTATTTTCTGAAGAAGTGATGACCTCTAAAAGCGCTTCCATTGGCACTTTATACGCATCGTCATTTGAAGCATATGACGTTTCAATGGCAGTCGAGATGTGTTCATTTGCAGAACTTTGATTTCCCAAAGCTTGATCTATTTTGGAAAGCTGCAAATACGCTTTACTTGTGGTATTGGTCACTTCGTCCTGTACGTGCTCGTATATGTCTTTTTTCATCATTTCAAGAACGCTGTTTTTTTTGTACGACTCCAAGACATCTAATGTTTCTTGATACGCTTTTCTCACCCTTTTGGGTTCATCGTCTAGTTTTTTGTCGACAATCCAATCGACCTGATCCATGACGAGATTGTAATCTTGTACTTTAAATTGATCATAAGCCTCTGAAAAATCGCCTTCATTCACCATATCGTTGAGATAAAGTTCTGATACGATCATCAATTCTTCTGTACTTGCGCTCTCATCAACTGCTTTCGCAATTTCATCGTACTCTCCAATTAAGAGATAGCCCTTCAATCGTGTAATTCTCAGATTTTCATTGGTATTAAACGACAAGTCAGCTGCCATTTCGTTGTTCATTTTTTTAACGATCTTCTCGATATCCGAATTTGCGTTTTCTTCAATGGAAAGAGATTCTTGTTGACTCATCTGATAATACGTCTCTATTTCAGATGCATATTTCGCAATTTTTCGAAGGGCATCTGAACCAGTTGAATCCTCTTGATCAAATTCATCATCTAACGATTGATGGATTCGTTGAATGAGCGCTTCTTGTTCTGCTTGGCTAGAATTTTGTCCTACTTGAGCAGAATTTTGATGGGCGTTTGCCATATACGTTTTGAGCTGTATCCATTCATCGAGTTCAGAATTTCCCAGCATTTCATAATGAACGAGCGCTTCTTCATAAGCGCCTGACAGTACTGCAATTCTCGCTTTCAGCAACGTACTTTCTGAAGCCTCTTCCGGAGATTCGACGACAGGTAAACGCTCCATGGCATCTTGAGCAGCACCTAAGTTTCCTTCTACTAAATATTTTCGAATCAACTGATAGTCTACGCGTTCTTTACTCGCATAAAATCCCAATTGATCTTCTTGATATAGACTCAAGCTCGACATGCCAAAGAAGACGGCACAACCTAAGAGCAATCCCAAGATTGAAATGGATTGAAATTTATAATACTTTCGTTTTATCGTTAGAATCAATAAAACGACCCATGTGATTAGTGTCATGATTAGTAAAATTGCATAATCATTCATCTCATTCTCCTAAAAAAGACCACCTGTAAGGGTGGTCTATTAATTTTATTACTCATAGATCAATTCAAATTTATCCTTTTTCATCATTCGATAAAAAGTATATTCTGAGTCGGAATCCGATTCAGAATAAAAGACAATATCATAGATTTCAAAGAGACCAACGACATCCGATTCCGTTGAAATTTTTTCGTGTTTTGTCTTTTCTACGAAGTACAGTTCTTCATCTGAAATGTAATACAACGTGCCATTTGCATTGTTCACAACCCAATTGGTTGGATCATCGCCTACTTTTGTCGATTTTTTCCCATTGAAATACATGATTTCATAATCTTCGTTGATATAGTAAATCTGTTTTAAGTCTGAGGATGCATCGAAACTGCTCATATCATCAACATCGTATTCCACGATTTTATCGGGATTTTGAATGTTTTTAATTAAATAAAGTTCTCCCTCATGTCCACATAAAATCGATTGATTGTCTTTTGAGACGATATAGCCTTGATTGATATCATCCGTAATTTTTTGAGCGTCTTTATCATCGTCCAAGTAATAAAGTGCTTCTTGATCCGTATAAATCTGACGTGTTAAGTCTTCAAATCCTGTAAAAAGACAACTACCTATTTCAGATGTTAAACGATTGACTGATTGAGCGACTCCATTTGTATTCACGAGTTCGAGTGTTGACCGGTTCATCTTGATTTCATCAGCGCCTTTTATCGATATATACTCAGAACCCTCTTTGCTATAAACGACTTGAGATAAATCCAGGTTAAACGTCAAACGGAAATCATAGACATCGTTCAACAGTTTATTCTCCTCTTTCTTCGTCATCACTGTGACGTCAAAGGAACCATCTTCGTTGCTAATTTTTGCATGGTACACGTATTTTCCATCGTCTGACAAAGCGAGTGGATAGAGGTTCTTTCCGATTTTTACTGGTTCTTTACCAACGACAGCTGTAAATCCAGCAAAAGACCCATCTTCATCGTCATAATCTCCGACAAATCCAATTCGATCCCCTTCTGGCGAGAGCACAAACGGACCATTTGAGACCTCTGAATATGCATCCATGTATGCTTCATCAGTAATTTCAATGGTTTTATCCGATTTCATATCATACACCATTAAATCGCCTACTTGATCTTCATAATTGGTCAGGTAAGCAATTCGATTACCCTTCGCGGATAACTTGTACGAATAGACATCATCTTCAACTTCTATCACTTCGTCGTCATAGAAGACATATAATGTTCCATTTGAGTCTGTAAAAGCAACCACGGATCGATCCAGCGAATAAGCCGAAGTATAAAATCCTTCTTCGAGTTCAACTGCTTCTCCATCAAAGGAACAGATGGCTGTTTCTCCATTCGTCTCAATGTGCAAAATGCGGTGATCATAAAGATCATTTGAACGCGATGTCCATTTAGAGACGATAAACACTGCAAGGCATACGATTACAATTGGGATGATCAACTTTAGGTTCTTTTTTAAATGCATTGTGACTTTACCGGATTTTACTTGTTTGACTTTTTCAAGTTCACTATTTAAACTCGCTGACAAATTCGTTTGACTAAGTGGCGCAACACTCTGCGACGACGCTGGTTGCGATGGTATTGATTGAGTCGATGCTTGCGCTTGTGTTGGTGCTTGTGGCGATGGTGCTTGAGACGGTGCTTGAGATAGTGGTTCTACAGGAGGTAATTTTCCTCCACATTCTATGCAAAATAAGCTATCAGAAGTATTCTCTACTCCACAAAACTCACACTTCATATGCTACTCCTTCACAATTTTATTCCCGCAACTCCCGCAAAACTTAGAATTTTCTTCAAGTTCTGCATCACAAACAGGGCATTTATTGGTCTTTACTTCAACTTCTACGGCTACTTCTACTGCCAGATTTTTCTGACCACAATCTGGGCAGAAATTGACGCCTTTTCCAAACTCCGAACCGCAATTTGTACATTTTACAGTGCCTTGAATTTGTAAAATTTCAGCTTCGAGTCTACCAATTTCACTGAATATTGTTTGAATTTCTTGAATAATCCCCTGAAACGCTTCGATTGGATTTTCAGCGTAATTTTGATAATAAAATTCGCCCATTGCTTCAAATTTTTTTGATTTTAAATTGTTCAAATCCGAGATTTTTGATTTTTTTGAAGCCACTTCTGTTAAATTTTGCGTCATTTTAATCGCATCTTTACTTGCTGTAACGACTTTTTTACTGATGTCTTTAAATAGATCCATTATTTCACGTCCTTATAATTTTTTTGTATGATTTGATCGATAAATCCAATTTTTACAGTTCCTTGATTCAATGCTTTAACGCCTAGAACTAAGAACAGTACAGCTTCAAGATAGTTGAGAACTGTCGAGAAAAATGATGTAATTCTGTGAATCATCATCACATCGTAATCCACTTCAAAAATATCTACAAAGCTTGTAAACACTTCAATTGTTCTTGGAATCATGTCGATGAGCATGCCAGCAAATGCAAAACTCATTAGTAAAACTGTTGCTTTAATCGTCGCAATTTTGAGCCATTCATTTTCTTCAAATAAAAGCACGTATGCAAGCAATAAGAGCGATATCAACATGCCCCCGAAGAGATTTCCAAAGTAAACCCCTGCTCCAAACAATCCAACGGTAATGCCTAATTTTGATTTCATTTTACGTCCCCCATTTAATAATATATTTTGTGTTTTATTTGAATGATGCAAGATCATTACAATTAAGGTTGATTATTGTATCGAATCATAATACTCTTCTAGCGATAATTTCGAGTTGTAAACTTCCTGAGCTAAACTCACACCTACATATCTAAAATGCCAAGGTTCGTACATGTAGCCTGTAATTTCAGTTTTGTCGGATGGATATCTCAAAATAAAACCATAGACATGTGCATTTTCAGCGAGCCATTTTCCTTCATCTGTTTCGCCAAATTCACCAACAAGCTCATATCCCACACTTTCAGAAGTGACATCCATTGCGAGTCCCGTTTGGTGCTCACTTTTCCCCGGTTGCGCACTAAACTGATCTGCAGATGCTTGACCATATTGACTCACATAATTATTGTAAAGAGATTTTTGGCGTTCGTAAGAACGATAACCACTCACTGCATAGATTCTGTAACCATTATCTTTAGCCCCCTGAAACATCTGTTCAAGTGCCGTAGCCGCTTCTTCTCTCATGTATTTCTTAGGATTATCACCCGAGAATGAAAATTTCACATTTGGAACCACTAAGTCTTCAGGAATGTATTCCTGAGGTAACTGGTTAAGCTTATTGACCAAAACCGTCATCGACGACGGGTGACTAATTGTACCCACCTGATTTTTGTCGTAGTTATAAACTTCCTCTAAAGTGAAAGTCGTGTCTGAAGGCTTTTTCACTGTGCTACTTGAAGGCTCAGTTGTCACTTGAGCAGTTTGACTTTCAGTCGTCTCCATGGCGGCATTTTCAGTCGTCTCTAAGGTTGTATTTTCAGTTGTTTCTGTTTGTACACCATTCGTCATACTTTCTGTAGTGACAGGTTCAGAGGTTTCTACAGTGATATAGTGTTCAGTCTTATCTTCTTTATTATTGAGTAGGGTCATTTTTAACACCACTACGACTGCAGCGATGAGTAGGATGAGTGTCATGACAATCATCGCGCGTCGTTTCCTAAGATTTTTTCTTTTATAATGATTAATTGGGGTCACCTTCTATTCTAATTTTGTAAAAAGATATACAGCGGTAAATAGGTTCCGAAATATTTCGTCAGAACATGACTGTAGTCCACAAAGTGTTCACCTTTTTGCAGTGTAATGACGTTGTCAACTTGAGTTGCATTGCTAGAGTTCATCTCGAGTATAAACCGCTTACCGGATACAAAGTTCAGTACGATGACATTTCCAACCTTTGCATAATAATCGCATTCATCCGAAGAAGTCACGCTGCTGCTTTGACTTAAATAATTCACAACTGCTTGTATATCAGATTTGCTTGCAGGATAGTTGTCAAAATCACCGTATTCGAACGGTGGAAGTAAAGTGACATTAAATCCCTGTGATAAAAGCGTATCGCTGATGGAATAGCTTGTAAATGTTTCGTCATAAGCTTCCACAACTTGCCATGTCCCACTTGATTTTTTTAGTATAACGTTCTTGATATCTTGACTATCACTTCCCGGTGTACACATTAAAAATGCCCAAGTTCCATCACTTTTTAAGTACTTCACAAATATCGATTTACTCGAGCCAAGAAAACTACTCGTCACTGCTGCGATATTGGTGCGATCCGCATTTCCCTTTGGTAAAAGCGAATTTGTTGGAATGGTAATGGATTCGTTATACCCATATGCACTTGCTGCTGCATTATAATCCGTATAGAGTTCACCCGATATGCCATCGTGTACCAAATACCCTTCATCCGTCTGGATGCATACAAAAGGCATGCCATTTTTGATGAAAATCTTAAAGGAATCATAGTTACCGCTATTATATGGGAGTGTCAATTGACTTGGTGTGATAAATTGTTGAAGCGTTGTGGAATACGGCATTCCATTATACGAAATGAGATGCATTCTCTTTCCTTGATCTTCATGATAATTCACCATCGCCAATACAACGCCATTTGCAAAAGCGATCGCTTCATCTTGTTTTACTTTTGATGCTTCTTCAGAGGTTGCTTCGTTTATGATGTCATTCACTTCCGTTTGCTGTGAAACCACAGCTTCTTTTTGATCATCTGAATACGCAAAGACTTTTAGACCCATAAGATCCATCGCATGCTCTTGAGCATCCTCAGTGATCATTGCGAGTAATGTCCCTGCAAAAGCTTCACTATTGTGATATTTAGAGAAGAACGCTAAAACTTCATCATCCGATATATATTCCCCTCTCTCCATTAAGTCCCATATATCATATTGGTCAATGGTCATATCACTGGTCGCACTGATATCTGAGCGTTTTGATTCGAATATTTCAAGCATGATTTGACGCAGTTCTTCTACATTAACAGCGCCTTCGAATTTCACACCCTTAGATGTCAGCTTCACTTTATGGATTGTGAACCCTTTAGGTACCTGTAAGTCATCTTGCAATAAATCATTAAGATTCAACTTATCCGATGCTATGCTTTTGAAAAGTGGCACTCTCCACTTTCCGATAGACATGCCTTCATTAGAAAGATCAAGTTGATTGTCATCTACATCAAGATCCAGTGCCATTGTAACAGTGGACTGAACCATACCATTTGATAACTGAAAGTATAATTCGCTTGTTTCGCTCGAAAAGACCATCTCGTCAATTTCGCTTCCAAGAATGCTCACATCTGAGAGATTTTCTTTAAGATGATCTTTTATAAATCTGTTAATTGCGGCGTCAGGTACAACGACTGAAAATTCATCATCACTAAATAAATCCAGTAAGACCTCACTATTAAACGCCTCTTGATCAAACTTCCCAACAGATGGCATATCAATTTTGGAACGGGTAAAATAAACGCCTGCTCCTACCACTAAAATCATCAGAATCGCTGATGTTGAAAGAATGGCAATTTTGAGCTTTCCATGCTTTTTCTTTTCTTTTTTTGCTCCAGCAGTTGTTGTTTGTGGTATTTCTTGTGGTGCGGCTTGTGGTACAGCTTGCTTTATTGGTTCTGGTACGACTTCTGGTTTAATTTCTGGTTTGATTTCTGGTTTGATTTCTGGTTTATTTTCTGGCGCTGCATCAGGTACTGGTTCATTTGTCATTTCAGGAGTTGCTTCGGGACCTAATTGAACTTGATCATCGCTCAATTTTTCGGGTTCAATTTGCAGTGAAACATTCATGTCGACAAGTGGCCCCCCACATTTGTTACAAAATTTTCCCTTCTCAAACTCGAGATTACAGGTCTCACATCTTCTCATTCAATACCTCGCAATTTTTGATTTTAAAAAAACAATATAGTATCATTTTAACAATTATTTCAATTTATTAAAAGAATTTATTATAGAACTATGCGCTTTATAAAAAAAACGTTGCCCACCTTTCGATTGGCAACGTTTATACATTCAGCATGATACATTAATAGATGGATATATTAATAGATAGACCCTCTGATAATTGTTTCTGTTCTCTTTGGTCCAACAGAGATGATCTTCACAGGGACACCTGTCAAAGTTTCAATTCTGTTGATATACGCTTTTGCATTTTCCGGAAGCGATTCAAACGACGTGCAGTTTCTTAGATCCTCTGTCCATCCTGGTAGTTCTTCATAAATCGGTTCACACTTACTTAAAATGTTAAGACTCGCTGGAAAATGCTCTAAGATTTCATCGCCATATTTGTATCCCGTACAAATTTTAACGGTCTCAAATCCTGTAAGTACATCGAGTAACATGAGCGCAATACACGTCATGCCATTTACTCTAGCAGAATACTTCACCACAACCGTGTCAAGCCAACCGCATCTTCTAGGTCTTCCAGTCGTCGTGCCAAACTCATTGCCTGCTATTCGGATGCGATCACCAATCTCGTTATCAAGCTCCGTTACAAATGGACCCTTGCCGACACGTGTCGTATACGCTTTCGTAATCCCAACAACTTCACCGATTTCATTTGGACCAATCCCTGAACCTATGGTAAATCCACCTGAAGTAGGATGTGAACTCGTCACATAAGGATACGTTCCGTAATCCAGATCGAGCAATGTGCCTTGCGCGCCTTCAAGAAGCACTTTTTTACCTGATTTAAGCGCATTAAATACAATTAAAGAGGTATCTTTCACAAATGGACGCACTCTCTTTGCATAGTACGTATATTGACGCACTAAAGCATCTGCATCAAGAGGTTCGCCTCCATAAATAGCTGTAATCATCTTGTTTTTCGCTTCAATTTGTTTTCTAAAAAGCGGTTCAAAGATTTCTTCGTCGATAAAATCACACATACGAATGCCGCTTCGCTCCACTTTATCCATATATGCAGGCCCAATGCCCTTTTTAGTCGTACCGATCATGTCCGCACCCCTTGACTCTTCAGCCAATCGGTCGAGCTCTCTATGATATGGAAAAACAACATGTGCGCGATCTGATACGCAGATAGAATCCGTTGAGATTCCTTTTTCGCGTAAACCGTCAATTTCCTTTAAAAACCCTTCAGCATCAAAAACAACACCATTTCCAATGACATTGACTGTATTGTCATTTAATATACCAGAAGGGATTAAATGAAGTGCGTATTTTTTATCTCCTACAACCACAGTGTGACCTGCATTGTTACCACCTTGTCCTCTAACGACGACATCCGCTTCACTGGATAGATAATCGATGACTTTTCCTTTGCCTTCGTCACCCCATTGAGCACCTACAACAACTACTGTTGACATAACAACACCTCTTTCAATTATATTTGATTCTTTTTTGACTCATTGATCTCAATGGGTTAAAAAGAAGTTCCGCTTTTTCACCACAACCATCGTACCAAAAGTTCACAGGATTGTCAATTAAAGCCCGAATGTTTTCGTTTTGTTTTTGTTAAATATTCGTATTTTTTACGAAGTAAGGGGATAAAACCGCATCAATTCTTGGATTGACCGACCAAGCGTTTTTAAACGCTTCATAAGTTGTGTAATCTTGAGATAATTGTAAGGTTGATTTTTCTTGTAGCGTTGCACGTATGAGGATGTTTTTCGGCGTATGAACCATGTCGATGAACTCTAATAACTGTACAGAGTAACCTGAAGCTTCCAGCGCGCAAGCTCTTAGTGTGTCCGTGACCACAGTTGCAACTTTGTCGCGCACGACGCCATATTTAAGGAGTGGTTTCATTTCTTCGTGATCGAGTTGAGAAAAAAGCTCATGCTGACAACAAGGCACTGCATAAATGACTTTTGCATGCCATTTGACAGCTTTTCCAATCGCCTCATCCGTAGCTGTATCACATGCATGTAGCGATACCACCATATCAATCGTCTCATTTGATTCATAATCTTTGATATCCCCCATTAAAAATTCAAGGGTATCATATCCGAGTTCTTCAGCAATCCCATTGCAAAATGAGATGACATCTTCTTTTAGATCCAAACCGATGATGCGCACTTCTTTTTTCAGTATTTTTACCAGGTAGTAATAAAGTGCAAATGTGAGATAGGCTTTGCCGCATCCAAAATCCACTATGGTGATTTGATCTGGCAAATAAGGCAAACTATCCTCTACAAACTCTAAGTACTTATTGAGTTGACGGTATTTGTCGTACATTTTTTTATAGACTTTGCCATTTTCGTCCATGATTCCCAAGCGAATCATAAAGTCGCAAGGAGTGCCTTCTTGAATGAGATATTGTTTTTGTCGATTGTGACTGAGCGAAGTCATCATGCGCGTTGCTGGTTTTTTTAGCACCGTTCCAGTGCCGTCTTTACTCATGAGGATTTGAAGATCTGCATTCACGGTAAAAAGCTGCGCTTGTTTAAAATAGGTGACCATCAAGGTTTGAATGCGCTCAATGGCTTCACCTTGATTTACATTTTCGTGTAGGACCTTTTTGTCATAATAATAAGTGATATGATACACACGCTCTTCTTTGATCAATACGGGTTTAATATCGACTTTCGTATACGTCTTTTCAACGCCTTTTTTCACTTGACTCAAGACGCCAAAGATCAGTTCGTCTCGTCTAATGGTTTCTTCTATTATAAGGGGATGGTATTTTGCCATTTAGTTTTCCTTTCTACCTATCATAATCACGTTGACACATCCTATCTTGTGATTTTTTTGATGGTTACACAGTTTTAGGTTTTCCCATTTTATTGTATCCTTTTGAGCGTAGAGTGACAAGACTCCTAAGCGGAATCTCCACTCCTCATTTCTATAGTTTATGGAAAATAGATTTATCCATGACTTTCAATTTCATCCATACCGCTCATGCTCAAAAAGTTGTATAATAATAAAGGGTCTGATTTCAAATCTTCCCAACTACAAACGACATTCGAGGTGAAATATGCCTGATTTCTGGAGTCACCATCTGGGTGCGATGTACATTGAAAATCATTTCAATCGTCAACCAAAATGGTGTGACCACTGGCAACCTATGTATCTTTTAGGTGCACAAGGTCCTGATATCTTCTATTATATCAACAAACTCAATCCACTCACCAAACATCATTATAAATCCTTTGGAAATGCTTTACACGAAACCCATATTCAAGAAACGTTTCATCAAATGCTCGAATATGTCCGTTCTTATCCAAAGGAGGGAAACATCGCTTATGTTGCTGGGTTTATCACCCATTATATTCTCGATGTGCATTGTCACAAAATCATCTGTCAGCTCGGTCCTGATGATACGAGTCATAAACGGGTGGAGATGAATTTTGATGCGCTCTGTATTGAAAAACATTGGAAAAAACCATTATTAGCTCTCGAGCCTAAAGACATTCAATGTAGCGATGAGCAGATGTACCAGACATTTATACCCTTTTGGAATCACATCCTTGATGCAATTTTTAGCAAAACAATTCCCGCTAAACATTTAAGACGAGTAGACCTTGATTTTATTCATTTACAGACGTTACTGGTTCGCGATACACTCTCTAAAATACCGTTTAAAAGCGCGTTGTCATCGATTTTTCATTATGATTTGTCGCTTTTACAGTATCATACCATTTCAGATCATGTCCTTATCGCTTATCCACAGTATGAACATGACTATCAAGAAGGGCTTGCACATGCCATTGAGGCATTATCTGATTACTTTAACGTCATTGAACATCATGATTCCATAGAATCATTTATCGAAAAACATATTATTTTTGATTATTTAGGGGAGGATCTTACATGTACAAAGCCATTTTAAATGAAAACAAAGCTCAAATGATTCAATCATTACAAGAGGTCATTCGCATCAAAAGCGTGAATGCACCTGCAGTCGGCGACATGCCATTTGGAGAAGGCATTCAGCACTCTTTAGAGTATATGCTCTCCCTTGGTAATCGCATGGGATTTAAAACGAAGAATGTTGATAACTATGCTGGATATATCGAATTTGGTGAAGGTAAAGAGATGCTCGGTATTCTGTGTCATTTAGATGTGGTACCTGAAGGAGATGGTTGGTCACACGGCCCTTATAGTGGTGATATTGAAGATGGAAAACTCTATGGTCGAGGCACTTTAGACGACAAAGGACCTGCCATTTCATCGTTATTCGCTATGAAAGCCTTGATGGATTCAGGATTTAAACCAGACAAACGCATTCGCTTGATTCTCGGTACCAATGAAGAAAGTGGCAGCAAATGCATGAAGTACTATCTTGAAAAAGAAGAAAAACCAACAGTTGCCTTCAGTCCTGATGCAGATTTTCCGGTGATACACGGCGAAATGGGCATCATTGGATTTGATTTTTATACAAAATTCGAGGATATGGATCCAGATGGTGGTATTGAAGTGCTTTCCATTAAAGGTGGCAATGCACCTAATATGGTTCCAGATTACGCTGAGGCTAAACTCATCGAGACAACTCCCATCGAATCGATCGTTAAGGCATTTAGCGAATCGAGAAATACGCGCATCGATTACGAAAAACACGATGACTATGTTCTATTAAAATCATACGGCATCAGCGCTCATGGAAGTACACCTGAAAAAGGACTCAATGCCATCTCGCAATTGATTTCCTTGCTGAATCTTTTAGACATTCAAATTGGCGACCAATCGAATTTTATTCGCTTTTTAGCGAACAAAATCGGCATGGAAACAGATGGAAAATCATTAGGTGTTGCGTTATACGATGCCTACAACAACCTTGTTTTAAATCTTGGAATGATTGATATCAATCAAGAGACTGGTAGTGCGACAATCAATATTCGCTTTCCTATTACCGAAAAAGAAAGTAAAATTAAAAACAACCTTGAGACGCTACTAAGAGGAAGCTTCATTTCACTTGAAAACTGGAAGTGTTCACAGCCCCTATTCTTCCAACCACATCATCCACTCGTTAAAACACTGATGGATGTGTACATCGAAAAAACAGGCGAAACAGAAGCACGACCAATTACCATCGGTGGGGGTACGTATGCACGTTCCATTCCAAACGCAGTGGCTTTTGGCGCATTGTTCCCTTGGGCAGAAGACAGAATGCACCAAAAAGATGAATACATCGGCCTTGATGATCTCGACAAGATGACCGAAATATTTGCCGAAGCAATCTATCGCTTAGCTAAAAAATAGAGTATCTCACTAAAAATCTCTACATTTTCTTAATAGAAAAGCTGCTATCTGTGAAATGATGTCATTTTCATAGTTAACAGCTTTTTTGTGCTCATTTTTAGTTCGGTGAATGTTATGGGATTACAATTCTTCCACTGTACTGTCATTTTCCCAAAATTCATTCAAAACTTGTTGCAATTTTCCCTTCTGTATCGCTTGAAATCCCCAATCTTTTGGCAAAATCCGCCGATAGGAAAACGATTCATAGCGTTTATCCAAAAGAACGATGACACCGCGATCCGTTTCACTTCGTATAACGCGTCCAGCACTTTGGAGAACCTTGTTCATTCCTGGAAATTGATAGGCAAACTCATAGCCTCGATTCATTTCATAATCAAAGTAGTGTTTAATCAAATCATTTTCAAAACTAATCATCGGAAGTCCAACGCCTACGATTAGCACGCCAATCAGCAAATCGCCTTTTAGATCGACCCCTTCAGAAAAATGCCCTCCTATGACAGCAAATGCAATTAACGAACGCGCATCTTGATCTGGGTCTTCTCTTTTTGCACGATGCGTCTCAAAATTTCCAAGAAACTCAACTTTCTCATCATCTGTCAGTTCTCGACTTTGTAATAACAAATCGAATGTCTCTTCATATAAAAGAGAAAAAACTGTATAAACTTGCTGCATATACGCATATGATGGAAAAAACACGAGATAATTTCCGAGTTTTGAAGTCGCCATCGTTCGAATGGTCTCGACAATTGAGGCAATTGAATCCTCTCTGTCTTTATATTTCACGGAGATGTCTGATGAAAAGAGCACTTTTCGATTGTTCGGATCAAAAGGAGACGGTAAACACAACACCTTATATGGTGCTGCTCCGGTTAACAACGTCGTGTAATACTCGAGCGGAGATAATGTAGCTGAAAAAAAGATCGTCGCTCGACTATTTTGTAAAAATCTTCGAATTTGATTGGACGGATTCACACAAAATAATTTGATTTTTGTATCAGATTGCGTGCCATTTACCAGATACGTCACATACCCGTTGTCATAGAGCTCGCTAATCCTTAAATATCCAACAAGATCAAAATACGCATCGAGAACCGCTTCATAATAAAGCGCCTGATGATTTTCTCCAAGCCATTTTTCAAGAACGGGCATGCGCTTTTTAATCTGTTCAAAAACCTCGCTCACTTCGTCTTCATGCACATACACGCCTGATTCATCACATCGTTTTCGAACTTCAAGAAACATCTTGTTAATGCCATCAAAGGCCTTTTTTAAAGCTTTATCTGTCTCAGCGATCTGTTTTTTTACTTCGTAAAATTTCTCCTTATTCAGCTCAGCAGAATACATCGTTCGAGATCGATCCACTAAATTATGCGCCTCATCAACTAAAAACACATAATCTTCTATTGGAAATTCAAAAAAACGTCTCAAATAAACGCGCGGATCAAACGCATAGTTGTAATCGCAAATAATTAAATCCATAAACAATGAACAATCGAGTGAAAATTCGTAAGGACAAATTTTGTATTTCTCAGCATACTGCTGGATCACTTCTTTTGATAAAACATCTTCACAATTAATCACTTCCCAGAGCGCATCTAAGCTTTTATCAAAATAGCGCTTGGCATAGGGACATTTATCCGGATAACAGGCAACGACATCATTTAAACAAATTTTATCCTTTGCGGTTAGTGTCACCGACTTAAAATGAAAGGGCGTCTCGGAGACCTCCCGCATGAGTTTCACTGCATCTTCTGCAACAACTTTTGTGATGGTCTTCGCTGATAGATAAAAAATCTTTTCAACGAAGCCCTGACTCATCGCCTTGACTGCCGGAAATAGCGTCGACATGGTTTTTCCCGTGCCTGTTGGTGCTTCAGAATAGAGAATACCAGAATCTTTGATTGTATTGTATATAGAAATCGCGAGTTGCCTTTGTCCTTTTCGGTAATCAGTAAATGGAAACGGAAGCGCATCTAGACTCACACGACGCAGCTGCGTCCAATCGTATTTAAAAATGAGCCACTTCTTGTACCGTTCTGCAGTATCAAGTAGAAACTCCATAAGCTCTTTAGCTGTTTTACTTACTCTAATGCGTTTAATTTCATTGGTTTCAAACTGGGCGTAAGTCAACTGAACATCAATCGAATCCAAGCCGAGATCTTCGCATAAGATTGCACCATATAATTTCACCTGTGCCCAATGAAGCGGAAATGTTTCTTCAGTAATCGTTTCTAAAAACTGTGATACACCTTTAATTTCATCGACGACAATCCCCGTCTCAGTCGTCAAAATCCCATCTGCTCGTCCGTTGATCAGCAAATCATAACAGCGTCCATCATCGCCCACTAACTGAACCGTCTTTTGTAATGAAACCTCACTTCTATAATCAGACCCTTGGGATTTTTGAATCTTCTGATGTATTTTTTGACCTTCGAGCATTTTCGAACTTCCTTGAAAACGCGTATCGAGATCCCCACTTCTATAGACAAATTCAACAAGTCCACGGACCGAAATTTGAAACTTCTCCATGTTAAATCCTTTCATTTGAGAAAGATTAAATCAAAACAGTGAACAGATGTTCGGTTTAATTGTATCAGATATTCCCCAAAATGGCAAAAAAGTTGAACCCACCACGAGAATTCTCATAACGGATTCAACTTTCTTCTGTTCAAGCGAATAAACATCAGACTTCACTTTCGCTTCATCCGATACTTTTTATACTATTAAAAATTTTCAACCTACTAATTGCCGTTAAACGCCACATACTGATCTTGTTTATCGAGTACCTTTGTGGAATACGTCGTCGCATACGTTTTATTGGCTTCATAATATTTTTTTAAATTAGATGCCCCTCGGTTATACTCAGATAAAACTCGGTCATAATTTGCACCATAATCATTCATCAACTTGTCGAGATACTTAATCCCCAGCGCTAAGTTATACTCAGGTTCAAAAATACGATCTGGATTATAAGCAATTCCTAATTCACTTCCAAACGAATTGGCTAACCACTTTTCAGTGCTTGGAATAATTTGCATATACCCTCTATCTTGACTACTTCCAACTTTGTTCTTATCAAATCCACTTTCAATATCAATAATGGATAGGATGAGCGAGTACGGAATGTCATACATATCAGCATATTTTACCATTACCACTGCACTTTCGTATTCAAGAGGGGTTTTTTCTGATATTTCTTTTGCTTTTTCAAGCTGTGTAGATTCTAGTGCGTCAAAATCAACAAACTGTGCATATTTTTTGTATTCCTCTATCATGGGTTCTTGTATACTGATCATTTGCTTAGCAATGGATAGCTCACCAGATAACGTCTCAATTTTTTCACTTTGCGTATCAATCATTGCCTTTAAGGATTCTTTTTCTTTTTCGAATGCTTCAATTTTTTTATTCGCCTGAACCTGAACAGTGAGCACGATTACTAATAATAGCAAACTTGCTATGGTTCCTAAAAAAATCTTCTGTTTCGTTTTCATAAATTCACCTTTCTAAAAAATATGAACATAGCAAGTCGCTATGTTCCTCTTATGACTTTCAAATTATATCATATGATTTTTTAGTGTCAATTAAGAAAATGTAACTTATGTTGTTAACCACTAAACAACAATTCGAATTGGTAAAATTTGTAATCTGTTTACGCGTTGAAAATTCTACATTTATCATCGATTGTTAATATTTGTTAATTATTTGGTTGTGTATATACTACAAATGGAAACCCATTTTTTTACATTTATGCGCCAACCTCACTAAAAAAGCGAGCTTGAACACAATTGGTTCAAGCTCGCTTTTTATGTGAATTTTTCTTATTTATGCATGGTTTTATAGTACTCTACTTCATATAAGACAATTAATTCATAAAGTGATTCTCTAGAAACACGTTCAAATAAATCATCAACTTCTGATAAACAGTATTGTTCATTGTGTTCTTGAAGAAGTTCCGCGATTCTTTCTTTGAAAAAACCATCCATATATTCGGCTACTTTCGTTGCAATCAGAGCCTTTAGCTCATCACCCTCTTCATTCGTCACTGATTTTTCAATCTCTGAATAGATTGGATCATGATGGACATTGACATCAAACACTCGCACTTCCTCTAAATATTGTTGAAGCACTTGATCAATTGCTTCAGAAGGTGTCGGAATTTCTTCCCGCGTTTCGTCTTCCACAACAACTTCAGTCGTCTCTAATTCTTCGTTATTTGAAGGACTACAGCCAGTAAGTGTAAACACTATAAACAAAATCAACCCACACATTTTTATCATTTTCGTCATAGTCACCTTACTTATTAAATTTATTGTTTTGATACGCTTGCATCTTTAGCAATCGGTTGGTATCAATTTGATTGTTTTCCGCCAGTACCTCTTCAGATCGAATCACTTTGGACTCTTTCTTTTGTAATTCGCTGATCAACACGCTAATGGTATCGGATATTTGAGATTGTTTCGCAATTTTATACTTCTTTTTGATGAGTTCAATATCATGATTGGCAAATGCCAAGATGATATTGGCTTCTTTTGAACTGATTTTTTCATCTACAAGTTCTATCACTTGATCCACTAACGAACTATTTGTTATTTTTTTGCTAACAAACTCTTTTTGTTCAGTGGGCGCATCCCCTAAAATATACGCAGCCATTTGCTGTCTTCGCTCTTTTTCAGCATCTAATTTAGGGTGAACAGATTCTTGACGTAAGTCTCCTTGAGGTAAGTCTCCTTGCGCTATTTTCGCAGTAGATTTCTCAGATGATTTTACACCGGAAAAGAAACCCGCTTGAAAATCATCGGATTCTTCTTCCAGTGGCTTAACAATTTCAAGCACTTCATCCGTTCTTACGACATTGCTTTCATAGCGTGAAACGGGATCTGTTTGATAGTCTTTCGAGAGATATCCCTTGATTCGAAGCGAGTCAAACGCACGCTTTGCAGTATTCAATCCACACCCCATATAATGTGCTAATTTTTCAGAAGATAATTTAACTTCTTCCCCTTGGCTCATTAACACCAGAAGGCACATTTTTTCATAAATGTCCAAATGGTCATTATCAAAGATTTCTTTCTCGATCGAATCCCAAAACTCCATATTTCCTCCTGATCAGCAATACACGATTTTCATATCATCGCTCAATCGTCATAAATTTGTCTCTTAGCGACCACTAATCCGTAAGTTGAACTCTATGGAACACTTTCTTACCTTTTCGAATCATCAGTGTATCGTCTTCAAAGTCCGCCAGTGTGATAATTTTTCCAAAATCCGTTACAATGACATTTTGAACAGCAATACCATTTTGCTGAACCAAACGACGTCCTTCTCCTTTTGATGGAATAAGACCCATCTCCAGTAATAAATCTAAAAGTGGCAGTCCGGATTCAAATTGACTTCTAGACATTTCAACGGTTGGAACATTTTGAGAATCTCCCGCTCCTGAGAATAGGGATCTTGCAGCATCAAGCGCTTTTTTCGCCTCTTCTTCACCGTGAACAATCTTGGTAAATTCGTATGCTAGAACTTCTTTTGCATGATTAATCTCAGAATCCTGAAGTGCAGCAAGTCGACGAACTTCATCCATTGGTAAAAACGTCAATAATCTAAGACAATTTTCGACATCCGCATCTTCAATATTTCTAAGGTATTGGAAAAGTTCATATGGAGATGTTTTATCCGGATCTATCCACACGGCACCTTTCTCAGTTTTTCCCATTTTTTTGCCATCGCTGGTCAACAATAGTTTGAAAGTCAATCCATATACCTGTTTGTTTTCCATTCGGCGAACCAAATCCACACCAGCAATGATGTTTGACCATTGATCATTTCCACCAAACTCCATTTGACAGCCAAAACGTCTTTGTAATTCTAAAAAGTCATACGCTTGCATGATCATATAGTTAAATTCTAAGAAACTCAATCCTTTTTCTAGTCTTTGCTTAAAGCATTCAGCTGTAAGCATGCGATTCACAGAAAATTTACTGCCGATTTCACGTATAAACGGAATATATTCTAATCGATCGAGCCATTCGCCATTATTTGCCACATAGCCATTTTCACCATCGAGCACTAAATACTTTTCCATTTGCTTTTTAAGCATCTCACCATTATAAGCAATATCTTCAGGCGTTAACATTTTTCTCATATCCGTTTTTCCTGAAGGATCTCCAATTTTCGCAGTTCCACCACCAACAAGTGCAATTGGACGATGTCCCGCTTGTTGCATATGCATCATGACCATAATCTGAATAAAGTGACCTAGATGCAAGCTGTCTGCAGTTGGATCAAATCCAATATAGAAGGTAACGCGTTCTTTTGATAAAAGTTCTCTCACTTCGTCTTCATGAGTGATTTGCTCAATAAATCCTCTTTCTAATAGTACATCATATACATTTTTCATCTTTCCACCTCAGTTTACAAAAAATAAAAAGGGTTCTCTCCACCGAAGGACGAGAGAACCCGTGTTACCACCTTACTTCATATGAAAAATCGACTCTTTCATACCTCATTAACAGTTAACGCCTGTGTACGTAACACTTTCGTATTAAGCTATTGGGGTGTAATTCAAAATAACATTGTCTAAGTTTTCACCACCCACCTAGATCTCTTCATTCAACGTGTCTTTTTACTGAATCCCAAATCATCGCATATTATTTAATTACTGAAAGTATAATGAATTTTAACCAAAATGTCAATCGTCCTTATGATAATATTGCCTCGACATGGACAGAACGATCCTTGGCTAAATCGACAAAATCTTCACCTACTTTAACCGTTGGTCGAGTCGGGTAATTGGCATCTACATAGACGATACGCCCCTCTTTGCCGTTCGTCAACCGGACATCTTTTCCGATATAATACTCAGCCAATTTGTTAATAAAAACATAACAAACTTCAGAATCAAACAACTTTCCACTGTACCATGACAAATAATCCGCTGCCATCAGTGGTGAAATGGCTTTTTTATAAGGACGATCCGTAATCAGTGCATCAAACACGTCACACACCATGATAATCTTTGCAAAATCATGGATTTGATTTTCTCTCAATCGAAGTGGATAGCCAGATCCATCAAGTCTCTCGTGATGATGTAACGCTGCATATTTAATATTGCTCGAAACACCCTTAGTTCTCAATAAAATGCTATATCCAAACTGCGCATGTTTTTTGATGAGCTCATATTCGTCCACTGAAACATTGTTTGGATTTTTGAGTACAAACTCAGGAATATTGAGTTTTCCAATATCAAATAGTAGCCCTGCTTCTCCAAGTTCTAAGATTTCTTCGTGAGAATATCCCAACCATTTGCCAATCATAGACGCTAAAATGGACACGCGAATCGAATGTTCAAACGTATAATCATCTGTTTGTTTTAATTGTTTCAATCTCATCAGCACGTCATTATTTCGTATCATATCTGGAAGTGTTTCTTCCACATTTTTACGAATACGCTCTAAATCCAACTCACCTTCATCGCGAATTTGATTGAAAACATTTTTATTATCTTCAATTGCGCGTTTGTGTTTTATGTCAATCGGGACATTTCCTTCACCCGTGAGTACATTAATCTCCATGTTTCGATTCACAATACTTCTTTGTGCAGGTTCGTAAACATGTTGATCAATCTCTTCAAGGTCACTTAATAATTTTTCCAAATCAAAATTATTGCCTTTTGCATCAGCTGATTTAATTAAGTTGTTAAGATTCATCGTCACTTCTTCATATGGCTCATCTTCCGCTTCCATAATAAAGATTTCCATGATGCCCATTTTGTTAATCAACGCAATGTGGCGTTGTGATAATTTTGTTCCTCTACTTAACAGCTCGACAATACCTTCCGCATCTACTATTGGTGATGCCAATATCATCCCTTCAACTAACTCGTTAAATTCAACCTTTCTCACGCTTCTCACCATCAACTTTCTTATATTTTAGGCGGTCACTCTATCTCATTTTTGAAAAACAATGTAATCAATCCTGGACCACAATGCGCACCAATTGCACAACCCAATTGGTTCACAATAAATCGCTTTGTACCATATACCGTCTCAAAATGTTCTTGAATCAATTTTGCATCTGCTTCATTGAGTGCATGTGCAATGCCCACAATTTGACGATCTAAATCCTTACCATTTTTCTCAATATAGTCAAAAAATGCACTGAGTACTTTTTTCTTACCTTTTACTTTTTCAAATGGCACCAATGCGCCATCTACGACGTGTAAAATCGGTTTAATATTTAAAACATTCCCGATAAATGCTTGTGATCGCGTCACACGTCCCCCTCTAAACAAATATTCTAAATTGTCCACTGAAAAAACGTGTTCCATGTGTGGGGTGGTTTTGCGAACATATGCAACGATTTCTTCCACCGTTGCCCCATTGTTTGCAAGCGTCGCCGCTTCTGCGACGATTACGCCAAGTCCTAGCGATACACATTTCGTGTCGACAATCGTCATGTTGAAATGAGGATAAGATTCTTTAACTTCTTCATAAGCTAACATGGCTGTTTGATATGTACCCGAAAGCACAGAAGAAAACGCAAGGTAAATATATTCGTCATCTGATTTTGCGTAGGATTCAAATCTTTCGATAAAATACGCCAGAGGAATTTGAGCGGTTTTCACCACACTGCCTTTTTTCATCTCTTCATAAAACGCATCAGATGAAAGCGTCACGCCATCTAAATATTCTTGATCATTGACAAATACAACAATTGGATATACCTCTATTCCCAACTCTTCGGTTAATGTGCGTGGCAAATCGCTCGCACTATCTGTAACAATTTTAATGCTCATAGCTGCCTCCATTAGTCTGTTTACACTTTGTCGTTAATTAAAACAAAGCGTTGGTGATCTTCCCATGTTCCATTAATTTTTAAGTATTTTTTTGAAATGCCTTCTGATTCAAACCCTAGCTTTGTCACAACTTTGACGGACGGATGATTATGCGGCATGACATTGGCTTCAATTCTATGCAATTTGAGCTCATTGAATGCTATATCAACGACTTTTTTCACGGCTTCTGTCATATAAGATTGACCGACATAGCGCTCTGACAATTTATACCCTAGATAGCAGGACTTAAAAACCCCGCGGATAATATTTGTCAAAGCCACCGTACCAATCAGTTCGTCTCGTTCCTTTGTGAAAATCCAAAATCTAAGCATCTCGCCTCTTTCAAATGCAGCCAAATCCAAATTCAAACTCATCACTTGAAACTCATGAGAATAAAATCCCTCTGTGCGCATGGGTTCCCAAGGCATTAAGTAGTCCTTATTGTCGAGATAATACTTGAGAACAGTCTCAGCGTGTGTGCCATCTAAAACTTTTAAAAATAACCGTTCTGTCTCGACAATTCTATACATGGTTAACCTCCGAACTTCACCTTATAAATTGCATTTGAAAGTTTTGCAAATTCGTCTATCGTCAATGCTTCACCACGGGTGTTTTCTGGAATTTCCACTGCATCCAGCGCTTGCTTTGCTTGAATCTTTGAAATTCCCAAAAATCCACTTGATAGAGCATTTAAAAGTGTCTTTCTGCGTTTTCCAAACGCATCTTTAACCGTTAGGAAAAATGTCTCCTCGTGATCGAGTTGAACGGGTGCCGACTCTCTCACTTTAAGTCGAATCACCGTAGAATCCACATTGGGCATCGGCATAAACGAACCTCTAGAAACTCTGGTAACAATACTTGGTTCTGTATAGTATTGCACCACCACTGATAGCGCGCCATAATCTTTTGTAGAAGGTTTAGCTAAAATTCTATCAGCGACTTCCTTTTGAATCATGACGATTAAGTCCGAAACCGGCACGCGTTCTTCTAAAAACATCATAATGATCGGTGTCGTAACATAATACGGTAAATTAGCAATTAACTTCGGACGCTTTGTACCAAACGCTTCTTTTATAATCGCATTGACATCTGCTTTTAAAACATCTTGATGAATGATGGTCAAATTCTGATGATGCCCCACCGTTTCACTTAATACGGGAATCAGCGTCTTATCAATTTCAATGGACACGACCTTTTCAGCATGTTCACAAAGCGCATCTGTCATTACGCCAATTCCAGGGCCAATTTCTAAAATCACATCCTCTTTCGAAATTTCTGATCCTTCCATAATTCGCGTTAAGACATTTTCATCAATGATGAAATTTTGTCCAAGTCCTTTGCTGAATTTAAACCCATATTTCTCCATAATATACTTAATTGTTCTTGGCGAGGTTAATCGCTCCATAGTAGCTCCTTCTTAGTCGTTTGACTGGTTTAAATAACCCAACCTTTCAATCGATTCAATAAATTCTTCTCGTGTCACACCATAATGATTGAGGCGATTGAGAAATTGTTTCGCATTACAATAACCAATTCCTAGCAATTTTCCAAGCGCATCTCTTCTCTCTTGTGAATGTGCAAAGCCTTCAAGCTCAAATATAAAAAGGTCCGTCTTTGAAAAAAGATTCTCCGTATTTAATTTCAATGTTCGTACTTTTTCAAGTGCAGCGACAATCGCCTCTGGTGAAGCGTTTTCAATACCAATATCGCCCTTATACTCTGCTTCGTTACGACTTAGAAAAGCGTGTTTACAATTGCCTTTCACTCGTTTTGAAACGCGTTCTCGAATACGTTCTCCAGCAAAGTCTGGATCTGTAAATATGATGATGCCAGTGGTCTTAGCAGCATGCTCAATGCGCTTAAAGGTTCCTTCAGAAATACCAAAACCATGTGTAATGATGATTTCAGCCTGAACGGCACGTTTTACCGCCGACTCGTCATCCTTTCCCTCAACAATAATGGTTTCTTTAATTAGTTCTCGTTCTTTCACAAAACTCTTCCTTCATTATATATATTTCAATCTTCACTTCTTCAAATAATGGCTAAATGCATTTAACCAATGCGAAAAAATCTCTTTGCATTTTCAAGCGTGATTCTTGCCATCTCTTCAAATGAAATGCCTTTTATTTCCGCCATTTTTTCACACGTATAGCGTACAAACATCGGTTCATTGCGCTTTCCACGTTTAGGTTCAGGTGTTAAATAGGGTGCATCTGTCTCAATCAGCAAATGATCCAGAGGGACTTCTTCCACAACTTCAACGGTCTTTCTTGCATTTTTATACGTCAATGGCCCTGCAATCGAAATCATCGCTCCGAGTTTGACATACTGTCTTGCCAACTCCTTACTACCAGAAAAACAATGCATCAACACGCCTGTTTCAAAGGCTTTTTCTTCCTTAAGAAATTTCAGCACATCCTCATTGGCATCTCGATCGTGAATAATGATCGGTAATTTCAATCGCTTCGCCATGCGAATTTGTTCGACAAACCATTTTTGTTGAACCTCTCTCGGCGATAAGTCGCGATAATAATCCAGTCCAATTTCTCCAATGGCCTTTACGACGTCTTTCTTTGCTAAATGTTCTAACATCATCAATAGTTGGTCGTCTAAAGATTCTGCATCGTGAGGATGAACACCAACTGCCGCATAGATAAATGGATATTTTTCAGCAAGTTCAATTGCATGTACGCTCGATTCAAAATCTGCACCTGGATTGACGATAAATGATACATCGTGTTCTTGAGCACGCTTGATAACGAGCTCTCGATCTGAATCAAACTGAGATGCATCTATATGTGAATGCGAATCAAATAACATCATTACTCCTCCAAATATCCATTTTTTGTTCAGATACAACCTTGTTTTTTACAGATGGATACACTTTCTATTATGCCTGATTATTCGCAAAAAAGAAATACCTCCACCACTTCTTTGGTAGAGGTATTTTTGAACTTAGCATGAATTTTTATACAAAACCTATATTTTAAATCAATTGTTACGAAACACAACTTCCATCTTCAATCGTCGCCGTTACAAGTACGAGTTGCTCACCAGTTGTTGCGGCTAAAATCATTCCCTGCGATAACTCGCCTCTCAATTTTACCGGTTTTAAGTTGGCAACGAGAATAACGTCCATTCCAACCATTTGATCTGGAGTATAGTGTTTTGCTATTCCAGAAACAACTTGCCGCGTCTCTTCGCCTACTTTCAACGTCAATATGAGCAATTTATCTGCGCTTGGGTGTTTTTTCGCCTCAAGTACCTTTGCCACCCTCAAATCGACCTTTGCAAAATCGTCAATGGTTATTTCAGGTTTGATCGGTTTCGTTTCAACTTTAGGTGCTGCTGTTTCTTTTGATTCTACAGCAGGTTGTTGTGCTTTAGAAAGCGCCTCAAGTGCTTCAAGTTCCAATTTTATATCAATTCTTGGGAAAAGTGCTTCTCCTTTTACGACTTTCGTACCCACTGGGTATACGCCAAATTGAGACGTCGTATCCCATTCGGTGAGTGGACCTTCAGCGATGCCAATTTGTTCCCAAATTTTACGTGATGTGTGGAATAAAAATGGTTGTATCAACACAGAAATCAATCGAATGCTTTCAACTAAATGATACAATACCGCATCTAATTTGGGCGCGTCCGCTTCGTCTTTCGCCAAAGCCCATGGCATTGTCTCATCGATATACTTATTCGTGCGACGAATTACTTTCCAAATTTCTTCAAGTGCACCAGAGAAATCGAGATTATCGAGTTTTTTGTCCACCAAACGGCTCGCTTGAGTGGAAATCGCAACTAAATCTGCATCAAAAGCGGTTGCCTCTACTGCTTTCGGTACAATGCCATCTCGATATTTTTCCACCATGGATATCGTTCTCGATACCAAGTTTCCAAGATCATTGGCTAAGTCCGCATTAATACGATTGAGTAAAACTTCATTCGTAAATAAACCATCCTGACCAAATGTATACTCTCTAAGTAAAAAGTATTTCAGCGCGTCCACCCCATAACGGTCAATTAGAACAACTGGATCAACGATGTTTCCAACGGATTTTGACATTTTTCCGCCTTCGAGTAATATCCATCCATGACCAAATACTTTTTTCGGTACTGGAATATCCAGCGCCATTAAAATTGCAAACCAGATAATCGTATGAAAACGCACGATTTCTTTTCCTACAAGGTGCACATCTGCAGGCCAATACTTCGCAAATTTTCCATCTTTCACTTCAGGATATCCAAGTGCTGTAATGTAGTTACTAAGCGCATCCAACCATACATAAATCACGTGTTTTTCATCAAGCGGAACCGGAATTCCCCAATCAAACGTCGAGCGAGAAATACACAGATCCTCAAGACCTGGTTTGATGAAATTGTTCACCATTTCATTGATGCGCGATTTCGGCTCAAGTATATCGGGATTCTTTTCAAATAACTCTAATAGCCTATCTTGATAGTTTGATAACTTAAAGAAATACGCTTCTTCTTTTGTGATTTGTACAGGTCTGCCACAATCAGGACAGTTTCCATCCTTTAATTGAGAGTCTGTCCAGAACGATTCACATGGTGTACAGTAAAGTCCTGCATACTCACCTTTATAAATATCGCCTTTTTCATAAAGAATTTTAAAAATTTCTTGTACGCGTCTCTCGTGATCGGCATCTGTTGTTCGAATGAAATCATCATATGAAATTTCCATTGTCGCCCATAATTTTTTAATATCCGCTACCACTTCATCTAGAAATGCCTTTGGATGCAATCCTTTGTCCTTTGCAACATTTTGAATCTTTTGACCATGTTCATCTGTACCCGTTAAAAACATCACATCATAACCAGTTGCGCGTTTATATCTCGCAATCGCGTCCGCAGCAACCGTTGTGTAGGTGTGTCCAATGTGAAGCTTTGAACTCGGGTAATAAATGGGAGTTGTTACATAATAAGTTCCTTTTGACATATATACCTCCTAATTCTATGTGTTCCTTTAATAAACATCTCACTCGTTTTTTCTAGTTGCTTAACCCATTCCTTAATTTTATCCAAAAAATATAAAAACTTCCTCCCAGCAAAGGGACGAAGCATGCGTCGTGTTACCACCCTATTTCGAAATTACATCACTGCAATTTCCTCATGTTGACTCTGTCAACCGTACGATAACGTGTACAATCCGGAATGTGCTCAATACCTTCACACAATCAGTTCAAGGGCCATGTTCACTCGCTCCCGTTATCGACTTACACCAACCGTCGACTCTCTAAAAACGCTTGTCAAGTTACTCTTCCTATCCTTACTTTTTCCTCTAATTATGGCAATTTTAACACAGCTAGGGGGAATCCGCAACCTAAAAATTTTGTAACATCTAAAAAACATATTGCTAAGTCTTCTATTATATGATATTAATATACTAGTTTTTATATGTTGTATGTTCAACTATTAAAACATACAATATATAAAAACAGAATACAAAAAACCCGAGGACATGATTCAAGATTTTAAGCTTGATATCTCCCTATTTATGTTATTAAGAGGTGTTAAATGATTACTCAGTTTCATCCATTACTCGACCACTACGCAAAAGGTAAAATAAATTCCGTCAATATAGATACAGATTCCGATGTGATTTCTGTGGCTGTTATGAATAACGAGGCTTCAACAGAAGGTGAAATCATCTTTAAAGACGTGAAGGCCTTTTATTATATCGACCACGATACACCATCTGAGATTCCGTTTACAAGTGATAGTCTCAATACCATTTCCTATGATCTATACGGGTTTGGTGAATTTTCTGCAGTCAACCCAAAGAGTGAAGAAGAAATTTTTGTCTCAATCCCAAACTTTGCCGTAAACATCAATGATTCTTCTTTATTTATCGACGCAAGTAAAATCAGCATTAACAACCAAGAATTTCGCGTTCGTTAATTGAAAACAAATGATTCAAGGGGCTTCTTTCGCATTGTGAATGAAGCCCTTTATTCTTTCTTTTGTGACTTTTTTGATGTATAATCTTTATTAGATATGCATTATTTTGAGTCACCCAAGACTCATTGAATAAAATCCTTAGGAGGCACTATGGAAAGTCAATTGGTTTTTACGTTTAAAGATCTATTATTATTGATTTTATGGGGCAGTTTAGTCACTTTGTTTGTCTACCTGATACTCATCTTACGTCGTGTTTTAAAAATAGTAAAAAGCGTCAACCTCATCGTCGATGACAACAAAACGAGTATTGATTCTACCATGGCTGTCGTTCCGGAACTTGCAAAACACGCAGAAGTCATTTCAAGTGAAGTGGCTCACGATATCCAATCGTTCAGAACCACTATCGATAACATCTCTGAAACGACTGAATCTGTTACTGGAACAATAAAGGAAAATAAAGGATTTGCAGACGGATTGGCTTCATTTATGCATTCTGTATCCATTGGAAAAGTCCTTTATGACAAGTACTTTTCTAAAAAAGTAAAAGATATCAAAGAGGCAGCTAACGACGTCAATGAGACAATTATAAAGGCAAAAGAAAAGGATCATACTCAAAGTACGGAGAGTGAAATGGAGTAACGTCCATATTTTACCATTTATTTACAAAAATGTTTTTTTAATGTTATTTCTTTTTCCAATGCGTGCGTTGACTTTTAAATCGGATTATACTATCATGTTTTATGAAGAAGAGATGAATTCTTAGGAGGTAAAAATGAAATCGACAGGAATCGTAAGAAAAGTAGATGAACTAGGAAGAGTAGTTCTCCCAATTGAACTAAGAAGAACATTAACAATCGGCGAAAAAGATGCTTTAGAAATATTTACTGAAGGCGAAACCATTATCCTAAAAAAATATGAACCCGCTTGTGTATTTTGTGGTCAAGCAAAAGGCGTGAAAATGGTTAAGGGTAAAAATATTTGTCCTGCATGCGTGGATGAAATTAAAAACTTTTAGAAAGCAAAGGCACCGATGTTTTTACATCTGTGCCTTTTTTTATTGTTCATCTTCGCTAAGTAACATCGCATAGACATCCGATTTTTTCAAATGACGTTCGGATGCCACGATTTTCATCGCATCCTTTTTATCAATCCCCGTCTTGATTAATCTTCGAACGTGTTCAATTGCCGTTTCATCGGGATCATATTTCATCAAATCCCGTTCATTCTCAATATACCCTTCAACAATTAATACCATCTCACCTTTAGGGTCATTTTCTTGGTAATACTCATAGATCGATTCAATGGTTCCACGGTGGAACGACTCAAACTTCTTAGTAAGTTCTCTCGCTAACACAAGGTTGCGATTCCCGAGTACATCTAACATCACTTTTAAAGTATCCTTTAATCGATGGGGAGACTCGTAAAATAAAATCGTTCGTGTCTCTTTTTCAATTTTCTCAAGTAATGCTCTTTTTTGTTTTTTATCACGACTTAAAAATCCTTCAAATACAAACCGTGTTGTATCCATACCAGATCCAACTAGCGCAGTAGTAAATGCCGTCACACCTGGGATCACTTCAAACGATTGATCATTTTCGATAAACAATCGAACAAGACCCTCGCCAGGATCCGAAATACCAGGCATCCCTGCATCTGTAACCAAAGCAACACTTTCACCATTTTGTACTTTATGCAAAATATCTTTCCCAGCAATCTCTTGATTGTGCTCATGATAACTATATAAAGGTTTTGAAATTCCAAAATGATTGAGTAATTTTAACGAATGCCGTGTATCTTCTGCGTAGATGACATCTACAGCTTTGAGCGTTTCCAATACGCGATACGTAATATCCTCTAAATTGCCAATAGGTGTTCCACATAAATAAAGCTTTCCAGCCATATAAACTCCTCTTACTTCAAATCAATAGTTGCTTGCTCTCCAAAAACACTGATATTAGCCATTCGATAAATGTCGTAGATTTCATCTGTATACTGCCCATTTCTCTCGTAGACAATCAACGGATCCATAAATTTCAAATCGGATTGCCCCCCTTTAGAACACATCAGTAAAAAAATATTGGGTTTTTTATCATAATAGGGCTGAATCATGCGAATTTCTTTAGGTTCAAGTTTATACTTGCGACACAAAGTCAAAATATCTACCATTCGGTTGGGTCTATGAATCATATAAAAACGCCCTCTAAAGCGCAATAATTTACTCGCTTGTGAGAGAATATCCTCTAAATTACAAAGAATCTCATGACGCGATATCCGTTTTTTAAGATCCTCATTTTGAAGTCCTCCCTCTCCCGACATATATGGAGGGTTTGTGAACACAACGTCCATCGATCCATTTTCGATGTACTGACTTGAATTTTTTAAATTGTCATGAATAATCTGGATTTTATCCGATAATCCATTCATTTCAACACTTCTATTGGCCATATTGGCAACTTCATCCTGAACTTCAAACGCGGTAATCTTACTAAAACTTCCTTTTTCCGTTAGTAAAATGGGAATAATCCCTGTACCCGTTCCAAATTCAACTGCTTGTTCTTTTGATTTTAATTTAATAAAATGCGATAAAAGTACTGCATCAATCCCAAAACAAAAGCCTTGAGGATTTTGAATGATTTTCAATCCATTTAACTGCAAATCATCTATGCGTTCATTGGGCTTTAGCCACTTTTCAAATTCCATTATTCAATCTCCATAAAAAATTGCACGATTAAAAGTTGACATAAGAAGACGTTTTGAAAATCAACTCTCAAAACGCCTTTATTATTAGTCTTCTAATTTTTTAAGTTCTGCAAAATCAACAGGTTCAGTTGTTAATAAAGTCGGTGCTGCTGGTGCTGAATTTCGATTCACTTCTACCACTTTGATTTCATCTTTTGTATAAACCACTAAATCTTCACTGAGTTCTTCAGGTTTATCTTTAAGATAGTGTCTCACTTTTACCTGTTCGAGCAAGATATTGGTATCCACGACCAAGGCATTGCCTTCTGGCGTTTTTACTTTGTCTCCACGATTTGGCATGCCAATACGAATTTGAACATACGTATCGTACTCGTATTTTAAACAACACATGAGACGGCCACATAAACCAGAAATTTTCACTGGATTTAGGGATAAATTTTGATCTTTTGCCATTTTAATAGACACAGGAGCAAAATCGCCGAGCCAACTTCCACAGCAAATTTCTCGACCACAAGGTCCAAGTCCTTTAACCATCTTTGATTCATCCCGAACGCCAATTTGTCTAAGTTCGATTCGCGTTCTGAAAATTGCCGCTAAATCTTTTACAAGTTCTCTAAAGTCAATTCTTCCATCAGCTGTAAAATAGAAGATTACTTTATTATTATCAAATGTATACTCTACATCAATTAGCTTCATATCGAGTGAATGTGCCTCAATTTTTTCTGCACATACACGCATCGCTTCTTCTGCTTTCACTTTATTATTTTGGTGATTCGAATCATCTTCCTCTGTTGAAACTCTTAAAACAGGTTTTAATGGGCTAATAATCTGCTCTTCAGGAATCTCTCTTTTTCCAATAACGCATTCCCCATACTCAATACCTCTTGCAGTTTCAACAATCACATGATCACCCTGATTCACTGCTACATCTAATGGATCGAAATAATATATTTTACCTGCTTTTTTAAATCTCACACCTACAACAGTGATCATCTATGCCTCCCTATTTAAACACTTGAACAACAACTTGTCCACAGTAAGATCAAAATTCATATTACTTTTGATTTTTTGATCAATTTCTTCTATTAATTGAATGAGTTCTAAATTCAATTTTCTTGAAATACACTCAGATGATTTTCGAATGACTTCTTTATAATTAAGTATAGATAAATTTTCATTGTGAATCAATTGATAATTATGTGTTTCTCTAAAAACTAATACATCTCTTAAAACGGATGAAAAACTATATAGAAACGCAGAAATTGAGGTCTTATCTTGCTTGAGTAAATGACCATATTCAAAAATGCGCCCACCATCTTGTTTACAAATACTATAAATCAAATCCACTGCCTTATTGACCGCGTCGTCCGTTTGTGAACATGAAGTCAAGTCCGATATGATAAATGTTTGACATCTTGATTTTACAGTGTCTAGCAACAACTCCGGTTGACAAGTCAACAACAAAAAAACAGCATATTCAGGCGGCTCTTCTAATACTTTTAACATGCGATTTTGAGCACGATCCGTCATCAAATGTGCCTCATTAAAGATGACTATTTTATAATCGCTCTCAAAAGGCCTAATGAATATGAACTCTTGAAAAGACTCAATTTGCTCATTCTTAATAGATGCACCATCAGGCGTGATCATCAACAAATCCGGATGATTGCCTGAATCCAGTTTTTTACATGACGAACAGGAACCACAACCTGTGTGTTCCTGTTTACATAAAATCATTTTTGCAATTTGCTTAGCGATTTCATCATCTGCTGAACCCACCATCAAATAGCTGTGAGACAAATGATGATGCTTAATAGCCTCGCTAAAAAAGTTCATAACACTCATTTTTTCAATTCCAATACTTTTCTCAGATTTTACTTGCCGTGATTTTTACAATTTTAAATACTCTTCAACATCCATCACAAATACAGTTGCACCACCTACGGATATTTCAAGTGGCATCCCCATTACGCTATTGTCTCCCATTAAAGAAGTCGTCGTCGTAATTTCTTTTCGAGTTTTACATGTATCTTCAATAATTTTAAGCGCTTCATCCACTCGCTCTTTAGGAATTCCAATAATCAACGTTGTATTTCCGGATTTAAGAAAACCACCTGTTGAAGCGAGTTTTGTTACACCAAAATCTGCACTGGTTAGTTTTTTGACTAACGAATGTGCATCTTCATCGTGAACAATTGCAATAATTAATTTCATATGAACTCCTCCATTCTATGGAAACTTAATCGTGCTCATTTATAGTATACCACATCATGTGTTCTTCACTCATTTTTTAAGCCTCATTTTTTGAGAATGCGTTTACACAGACTCAATCAAGTACAGACAGAGCAGAATAATTACTCAACGCCACCGATTTTATTAAATGGTAAAAATCTAAAGATGACTTTACCAATAATGTCTTCTTCATCGACAAATCCCATTTCGCGGCTATCGTAGCTTACATTTCGATTGTCACCCATGACAAAATACTTTCCTTCAGGAATGGTTTGAAGTGGAACATCTTTGTTAGTAGTTGTGCTGATATAAGGTTCATCAAGTACAGATCCATTAACAATTACAACCCCTTCAGAAATTTCAATTGTATCATTTGGTCCTGCAATAATTCGCTTAATTAAATTTTTACGCTCTCCTTCTTTATGCATAATTCTTTGCAAAAAATTGAGATTGTCATAATCTTCTTTCGAAAGTGTTAACTGCGATTTAAATGAGACAATGTCACCTTGTTCAATATTTCCTACTTTCAACATAAACAGCATATCTTTTTCCACAAGAGTTGGATACATGGAGGTATTATAAACTGTTGTTGTTGCAAAGAAAAAATTATAAACTAAAAAGATCACTAGTGTAATTAATATCGCTTGTACCCATTCCATTAACTCATTTTTAACTTTGGTCATTACCGCACCTCATTCTTATATTTACCCACAGGGGCACTTCTATTTAACACTTAACTACCTCAATCCGAGTCTTTTCTTTTGGAAACAACTGAATCACCATCTCGCTAATGACCTCACCTGGCACAATTATTGGGATTCCAGGAGGATAAGGTGTCACATATTCACAAGAAATTTTTCCGACTGCATCGTCAATCTCGAGACATTCTCGGGGTTGACGAATCGCGTCATACACACTCAGTTGTTGACATTTATGCCTTTCTAAAAATTGATACATGGCATTATAATCGATTTGTCCAGTCTGTTTTAGTGTGAATCCTTGATTTTCAGATGGTTCCGCGATCCATTGACCATATGCGTGTTCAATCTCAAATAACGCTAATTTGAGCTTATCAAAATCCGACTTCATATTGGCAATGCTCGTCATAAACAAAATCGTATTATTCGTTTCATACTCGCATTGAATTCGATGCGTTTCACGTAAAGCTCTTGAAATTGACGGACCGTCAAATACCCCTTCACAATAATAGGCTTTGGGAATCACTAAAAGCATCTTAGTAATATCCATCTGCTTAAAATGATAAAATCTCATGTATTTCAACTGACTCGTTTCAGTATAAAAATCCTGAACATGATTTTCTAGCGCATGTGCAAGCGAGCTTCCGTTTTTTTCCATAATTGTCAGCATTGAATCGATTGATGCCATTAATACATAGGATGGACTGCTCGATTGTAAACTCTTTAAATACCATCGAATGCGATCCTTCATAAAATCATTTAAAACTGCATTTTTAGAAAAATGAATACAAGACGTCTGTGTCATCGCAGGCAAGGTTTTATGAAAACTTTGAACAACGACATCAGCACCTAATTCAAGAGCAGATTTAGGACCTGTTTTGTGTAAAATCAAATGCGATCCATGTGCTTCATCCACTAAGACAGGTATTTTATTGGCATGACAAAATTCAATCATGTCCTCAATAGAATAACATAACCCTTCATAAGTTGGATAGGTTAAAATGCAAATTTTAACATCCGCAACAGAATCTTTACATTTTAAATGTTCTGATAATATAAAATCCTGAGGTACTCCAAACTCATTATCAACTTCAGGATACATGTATATAGGAATTAAATTATTCATTTCAATAGCATTATATATGGATTTGTGAGCATTTCTGTTCACCAAAACTTTATCGCCAGGCTCTGTGCATCCAAGGATCATACTCAAAATACCAACCGTACTCCCATTTACCAACATATGAGATTCATACGACTGATAAAAATCAGAAATCGCTTGCTCTGTCTCGCGAATGCAACTCTCTGCATCGTGTAAATGATCTGCACCTGGTATTTCGGTGATATCATACTTCAAATAATCATCATTTAAGGCTGTCAAACGACCATTCTTGTGGCCGGGCATATGAAATGATATTAATTTTTCATTTACGATTGACTCTAACGCCTGAATTAATCGCATTTACACCCCTCCATGTTCATGATTCGTTTAATGTGGAATTCGCTCACTGTATAATTCGCTCACTGTATGATTCATCGATTTTTTTTATAACCCCAGCTCATTTTTTCATGTTATTTATTATGTTATTTTCTTTATGTTATTTTTCTTCATACTGTTTTTCTTCATACTGTTTTTCTTCATGCTATTTTTTCTATTGTCTCTTTTGTTATGTTGATGTAACTGTTTAACATTTTGTTGTTTTTTCTTATAATAAATGATGTCTCGAAACAAATCACGTGTGGATACAAAAAACAACGATAGAAAAAACACTATTACAATACCAGATGCAACCCATTCGAAAACTGCCATGTACACCATCCCATTCTCAGATTCGTTTACTTATAAACTTCTGCGATCTATCGACACATACATGATTATGAACATTATTCGAACAAATCATGTTTTTTCAATATATTAAAAACTTTGTTATCTATTTTAATCAGCTCGAGTTTTAATTTTTTTTGAGGCATTTTCAATTCTTTCGCAATTGCCTTAGGCTCAAGTCGCTTACAATCTATGCCATAGTGTAATCGAAACAATTGTTCAGAAGACTCATCAAAAACTGCTTCCTCTAAAATAAGTCTCAATTTTTCATTTACTAGCTCAATCAGTTTAGGATTCACTCGAAACCTCCTCTAAAATCGCCAACAATTCTTTTGACTTTTGTACATACTCTTCTGATTTAGTATTTCTAATTTCAATAGTGCCACGTTCTTGCGAATCATTTATAAGATGACTTGAATGAAGTGTGTTTTTTAATTGTATCGCCGTTCCCATGTTGCCATCAAATATTTCAATTTGATTCTGATAATACTCTAGAATATATTTCTTTAAAAAGATAAAATGCGTACATCCTAAAACAATCCCATCTGATTTTGGCGCATGTTCTTCCAAATAATCATAAACACATCGTCTAACATAGGTTTCATCGGCTAAATGATTTTCCACGCAATCCACCCATATAGGAGCCGGTACCTTAACAATTCTATGTCCATCACCAAGTTGATCAATCAATCGTTGGAATTTTTCTTCTTTCAACGTCATCTCAGTAGCAAAAACATGAATTTTCCCTTTAACTTGCTCAAGCGCCGGTTTAACAGCTGGCTCCATTCCGATTATTGAAATGTCATACAAATCTCTTAATCGCGATACAGCAGCACTTGTCGCCGTATTACATGCAATGACAATAGCCTTTACGCCACTTTCAATCATTTCATCACATATGCCTTTTGATAATTCAAAGACTTCTTCCTTCGTCTTGATGCCGTAAGGAGCATGCGCAGAATCTCCAATATATAAAAACGATTCATTTGGAAGCACTTTCTTAATTGCGCTTAAAACAGAAATGCCTCCCAAACCCGAATCAAAAATGCCAATTTTTTGTTTCTTATGAACCGAATCCGTTCTACTTTGATTATCTCTATCCAAAATCAACACCACCATCTCTAACACTTAATTGCTACACACCATTATAGCATATTCACAATAATAATTCATGACAATAATTCACGGCACATGCCCGATAACAATTGTAAATCCTCATTGTACGCGTTATAATTCTCTTATAACACAATAGGAGTAGCTATGGAAAAAATCAATTGCAAAACGTGCAAATATTATTATATTACATGGGATCCTAAAAATCCAAATGGCTGTAAAAAGTTTGGTTTTAAATCTTTCTACCTGCCATCCGACATCGTCTACCAATCTTCTGGAAACTTTTGTCAAGCATACGAATCCAAAACAAAATAGATGATTCTTTTGAATGTAATTTACATGACTGCTCACTCAGCATGTACTCATTTGAAAGAACCATCTATTTATTTTAATTCCCTAATCTATCCACCAGAAAAACCCTTTTAGCAATTTTGATCCAATAGATCCATTTGATTCAATAGATTAATTTAATTCAATAGATCCATTTAATCTAATATTATAATTATTATCCAGTTTATCAATTCTGATCTAATTTTAAATCTCCATACTTGATCCAATTCTTCTTACGCATCCATTCACTAATTCCCAATGAAATAATCAACGGTAAAATAAAATGCATAATCGCAACTAGTACAATAAATTTTACGTTTCCAAGCTCAGCACCCATTTCAGCATATGCACCAAATTGACCAACAAGGCCACTTGTGCCCATACCAGCTCCGATGCTATTGCTTTTCATCTGAAGCAAAGTTGTACTAATAGGTCCTAAGATAGCACTTGCAACAATCGGTGGTATCCAAATTTTTGGATTGCGAATGATATTTGGAACTTGTAACATCGATGTTCCAAGACCTTGAGCAATCGCTCCACCAAAACCATTTTCGCGATAACTAATCGCTGCAAATCCAATCATTTGACAACAACACCCAACAAGGGAAGCACCACCCGCAATTCCAGATAAACCAAGAGATATAGCCAAAGCTGCACTACTTATCGGTAATGTCAATACAATTCCCATAAGTACAGAAACTATAATTCCCATTGGGATAGGTTGCAATTCCGTAGCTGTGTTAATCACTTCGCCAATGCTTTTCATAAAAGTGGCAATCACAGGACTTACTAAAACACCTACAATCCCACCAATTAGAATTGTTGCAGCTGGTACCAATACGATATCTACTTTCGTCTTACCTGCTATTAATTTTGAAAATTCTGCAGCAGCTAAAGCCGATACAAACGCACCCAATGGTTCACCAATCGTAATAAGCATTTGTCCAGCTTCATTAAAAGTGATACAACCCGTGCCAATGACACCTGCAACAATAGATGCAAAAATACCAAGTGGCGGCGCTTTAACACTATTTGCTACAGCTGCTCCAATCGCTGGCCCCATCATGACTTGAGCGAATCGGCCAAAATTCACAAGCATTGATATATGTGTTAATTCACCAATTTGCTTAAGAATTAATCCAATTATTAATGAAGAAAATAAACCTAAAGCCATACCATTTAATGTTTTAATCAAATAATTCTTCATATACAATTCGTGCATCTTTTTAGCACTAACCATCTGTGCATTTCTGTTGCACATCCTCCTTATTCATTAAAATAATCCTTCTATCGATAGTCCTCATACAAATAATGTTATAATAAGTACCCTATTCTAAGTAACTATATCAAAGTTAATCTTATTAAAATTAAATCTAACACATCTTAATCAAATCTAATTAATTCTAGTTCATTCTAATTTATTCTAATTCATTCAGTACTAATTTAATCTTTAACTATGTGACATAACATGTGTCTTGTCACATGGTGATAAAAAAAATCGTTCCTAAATACAAAACTATAAAATTCAGACTTACAATTGACTTTAATGACGCCTGTGAATAAAAAGTGATTTTCCGTTAATTGTCCACATTAACAAAACCTTTTCTTGATAACTCTTGAATGATCAAATTGTAAATTTTTTCACTTGGTACTTCAATTGTATGAAAATGCTCACCGCTTGTTAAGATTGAAAGTGGTTTCGCGTTAGAAGACCTCACTTTTTCAATAAATCTCTGAATATCCGCTTTATCATTAATTAACAGATTTCCAATAATTTCACCATAAACTGGATGATCCACAATGACGTCAATAATCTTACCACCATATTCTACAATAATCTGTAACTCTTCCTCAAGTTGATCAAGACCTTCATGTTTTGAAATAAAGGTCTTGATTAATTGTTTTTTATTATCTGATTTTGATATCATATAACCATTTGTTGTCGCCATAATTAAAACGCCAGCTGCTCTTAAAAGTGCGATATCTTGAACGATGACTTGCCTTGAAACTTTAAAAATATCCGCCAACTCAGTTCCAGTAATCGGTTCAGAGCTACTAACAATGATTTCTTTAATTGCCTTACGTCTTTCTTCGGACATATTTCCCCCAGTATCAACTAACCAAAATTAACTAAACTCTTAATATTATTATTCGAATTGGTTATATGTTTAATGAGTGCTTCTTTTGTTCGCTCAACATCATGTTCTCTTAACGCATTTACAATATTTTTATGTTCATCAAGAGCACACTCCATCCGCCCTTCAACTTTTAAAGAACTATTTCGAGCTGACTTGATAAAAAGTTGAAAATCATTGAGTATTCCTTCTAAATATCTACTTTTTGCAATATGATAAAGCGTTTCATGAAATTTTGTATTTAACTCAAATAACTTGTCTACGTCTTTTTTACTTGAATAAAATTCCATTAAGTCATAAATTTCTTCTAACTGTTTTATCTCTATATCCGTAATTCTTTCTGCAGCCCATTGTCCCACTAGCCCTTCAATGCATAGCCTTATAGTCAAAATATCATCAATATCTTCTTTTGTAATTCCTTTTACTACGACACCTCGATTTGGAATATTATCAACGAGACCATCCAGTTCAAGCTGTTTAAGCGCTTCCCTTACTGGTGTTCTACTAACGCCTAATTCATCTGCTAATTTAATTTCTACTAACTTATCGCCACATGCATATCGTCCATTCAATATATCTTCTCTTATTTTTTCAAATATTAATGAAGTGAGCGATTTATTTTCTTTCTTTTGATCAAAAAGATCCATAGTAGCCTCCGATTAATTTATCTATCTCAATGAATTAGACAATTTCACTAACTTATCATACTTTATTCTATCCATTATTATTTAGGGTGTCAAGTAACTTAGCTTTCTCAGATTTTACAACCTATTCATATTATAAATTTTTTACTTTCTCAGTTCAAAACTACTATTGCTTATTAAGTTATTAATGTAAAAATATGTTTTCTATTATTGCTTAATATTAGTTAATGGTACTTGTTTTTTAACAATTGACTCTCACTAGACAAATAAACATTCTAGTTTTCTTAGATAAATGCTGCTACAATTAAGTAAAATTTCAATGTCTCGATCACCACTAAACAAACTATCAAAAAAAGCAATAAAAAAAGTTCTTGAAATCAATCAAGAACTTTTTTAAAACTAGCGACGTTCTACTCTCCCAGGCAGCTACCCGCCAAGTACCATCGACGCTGGAGGACTTTACTTCTGTGTTCGGTATGGGAACAGGTGTTTCCCCTCCGCCATCATCACTAGATAAAATTTTACGTAGTAAAATTTGCCGTAGGTCGGTTTTTCGTAGAAAAACTGATTAGGCTTGTTTACAATTTCAGCCGTAGGTCAGTTTGCGAAGCAAATTGACTAGGCTACGCTCATATATGCTTCTGCTTCAGCAAGCGTCCTCGGACTTCGTCCTGCGGATTGCTTACGCACAACATATATTCGCTCCTTATATAAATCATTTATGCTTTCACATAAAAGAATCTACACAAAGTTAAGGTTATCAAACCCTAGGTTATTATACCCTAGGTCATCAGACCCTGAAAATCACATATAGAGGTTCATTCAAAAGTGTTTGGATCGTTAGGTCAAGTCCTCGATCTATTAGTACCTGTCAGCTGAATGCATTACTGCACTTACACCTCAGGCCTATTACCACATTATCTTCATGGGATCTTACTCCATTTCTGGATGGGAAATCTCATCTTGAGGGGGGCTTCGCGCTTAGATGCCTTCAGCGCTTATCCCGTCCGAACTTAGCTACTCAGCTGTGCCATTGGCATGACAACTGATCCACCAGCGGTTCGTCCATCCCGGTCCTCTCGTACTAAGGACAGCTCCTCTCAAATTTCCTACGCCCACAGCAGATAGGGACCGAACTGTCTCACGACGTTCTGAACCCAGCTCGCGTGCCTCTTTAATGGGCGAACAGCCCAACCCTTGGGACCTACTTCAGCCCCAGGATGAGACGAGCCGACATCGAGGTGCCAAACCTCCCCGTCGATGTGGACTCTTGGGGGAGATAAGCCTGTTATCCCCGGGGTAGCTTTTATCCGTTGAGCGATGGCCCTTCCATGCGGTGCCACCGGATCACTAAGCTCTACTTTCGTACCTGCTCGAAATGTCTCTCTCGCAGTCAAGCTCCCTTTTGCCTTTACACTCTTCGCGCGATTTCCAACCGCGCTGAGGGAACCTTTAGGCGCCTCCGTTACTCTTTAGGAGGCGACCGCCCCAGTCAAACTGCCCACCTGACATTGTCCTAAACCAGGGTAACTGGTCATAGTTAGAATAACGTTATATCAAGAGTGGTATCCCAACGGCGACTCCGCTAAGACTAGCGTCCTAACTTCTCAGTCTCCCACCTATCCTGTACATGATATACCATTATCCAGTGCCAAGCTGCAGTAAAGCTCCACGGGGTCTTTCCGTCTAGCTGCGGGTAACCGGCATCTTTACCGGTACTACAATTTCACCGAGTCTATTGTTGAGACAGCGTCCAAATCGTTACGCCTTTCGTGCGGGTCGGAACTTACCCGACAAGGAATTTCGCTACCTTAGGACCGTTATAGTTACGGCCGCCGTTTACTGGGGCTTCAGTTCTGTGCTTCGATTGCTCTAACACTTCCCCTTAACCTTCCAGCACCGGGCAGGCGTCAGCCCCTATACATCATCTTTCGATTTAGCAGAGACCTGTGTTTTTGGTAAACAGTCGCTTGGACCTATCCTCTGCGGCCGACTCTAGCTCTGAACCTGAGTCGGCACCCCTTCTCCCGAAGTTACGGGGTCATTTTGCCGAGTTCCTTAACAATAGTTTTCTCGCTCGCCTTAGTATTTTCTACTCTCCCACCTGTGTCGGTTTACGGTACAGGCACCTGCTCCCTCGATAGAAACTTTTCTTGACAGTGTGATATCTGCTACTTCGCTACTATTTTCACTCCCCATCACAACTCACCCTTACAAGAGGCGGATTTGCCTACCTCTCAGACTCGTTGCTTGGACGCACTCAACCAATCGTGCGCTTAGCATAACCTCCTGTGTCATTCCCTCTCTCAAACGGTTCTCGGTGGTACAGGAATCTTTACCTGTTGTCCATCGCCTACGACTTTCGTCCTCGGCTTAGGCCCTGACTTACCCTGAGCGGACGAACCTTCCTCAGGAAACCTTGGGTTTTCGGCGGACGGGATTCTCACCCGTCTCTCGTTACTCATGCCAACATTCTCTCTTCTATACAGTCCACAAGTCCTTACGATCTTGCTTCGCCCCATATACAATGCTCCTCTACCAATTGCCTAAGCAATTCCATAGCTTCGGTAGTAAGTTTTAGCCCCGGTAATCTTCGGCGCAGAATCACTCGACTAGTGAGCTATTACGCACTCTTTAAATGTATGGCTGCTTCTAAGCCAACATCCTAGTTGTCTGTGCAATTCCACATCCTTTTCCACTTAACTTACATTTTGGGACCTTAGCTGATGGTCTGGGCTGTTTCCCTTTTGACTATGAATCTTATCACACACAGTCTGACTCCTGAGTATAAGATATCGGTATTCGGAGTTTGATAGACTTCGGTAGCCGGTGAAAGCCCCTAGGTCATTCAGTGCTCTACCCCCGTATCTCTTTACCTCAAGGCTAGCCCTAAAGCTATTTCGAGGAGAACCAGCTATCTCCGGGTTCGATTGGAATTTCTCCGCTATCCACATGTCATCCCAACCTTTTTCAACAGATATGGGTTCGGGCCTCCAAGAGGTTTTACCCTCGCTTCACCCTGCACATGGATAGGTCACCCGGTTTCGGGTCTACGCCATACAACTATTTCGCCCTTTTCAGACTCGCTTTCGCTGCGGCTCCGTTCCTGAAGAACTTAACCTTGCTGCATAACGTAACTCGTTGGCCCGTTCTACAAAAAGTACATGGTCGTTCTTTAACGAACTTCCATTGCTTGTAAACATAGGGTTTCAGGTTCTTTTCACTCCCCTCTCGGGGTTCTTTTCACCTTTCCCTCACGGTACTATTCTCTATCGGTCACTAGGTAGTATTTAGCCTTGGCAGATGGTCCTGCCTGCTTCCCACAAAATTTCTCGTGTTTCGTGGTACTCCGGATCAGTCTCGCATACCTTCTCTTTTCGCTTACGTGGCTCTCACACTCTTCGGCCTACTTTCCCAAGTAGTTCTGCTAAGATACAGCTTTGCTTTGTTGACTGTCCACACCCCTTCGTCCGAAGACTCAGGTTTGGGCTCTTTCCATTTCGCTCGCCACTACTCTGGAAATCACTTTTGTTTTCTCTTCCTTCGGGTACTTAGATGTTTCAGTTCCCCGAGTTCCCTTCCTATAGCCTATGTATTCAGCTATGGATGACTGGACATTACTCCAGCCGGGTTTCCCCATTCGGACATCTACGGATCTACACTTGCTTGCAGCTCCCCGTAGCTTTTCGCAGCTTACCACGTCCTTCTTCGGCTCCTAGTGCCAAGGCATTCGCCCTATGCTCTTATTAACTTGACCTACATGTGGCACGTAATGTCATCATGCGCTCGTGAGAAACGTTAGTTTCTAGAGCGTTGTGACTTACTGTGTCATCATTCGATCTTTTTTTACACTTTTTTCATGTCTTCTCTATATGCAATTTTCAAGGTACGATTTTTTAATCACATATCCTTTAAAGACATGTGATTCATGGTGGAGATTAAGAGATTCGAACTCTTGACCCCCTGCGTGCAAGGCAGGTGCTCTCCCAGCTGAGCTAAACCCCCATGAGATAAAATGTTTCACATTTTATCGAACCCGACGTGGGAAACGTAGTTTCCAGGAGGGCTTATCCTCACACACTTTCGGCTCTTTATGTGAACCATCGTTTTCTATTCATTTATGAAGTTCTTATTTCCACTCTTTGATAATCTCTTATCTTTAAGCAGTCACAAGACCCTCAAAATTGAACAGCGCAAATGTCTATTTCTCCTTAGAAAGGAGGTGATCCAGCCGCACCTTCCGATACGGCTACCTTGTTACGACTTCACCCCAGTCATTGATTTCACCTTCGACAGCTTCCTCCCTTACGGGTTGGACCACTGGCTTCGGGCGCCCCCAACTTCCATGGTGTGACGGGCGGTGTGTACAAGACCCGGGAACGCATTCACCGCGACATTCTGATTCGCGATTACTAGCAACTCCAACTTCATGTGGGCGAGTTTCAGCCCACAATCCGAACTGGGATCGGCTTTTTAGGATTCGCTCCAGATTGCTCTTTCGCTGCCCGTTGTACCGACCATTGTAGCACGTGTGTAGCCCAGATCATAAGGGGCATGATGATTTGACGTCATCCCCACCTTCCTCCGTGTTATCCACGGCAGTCTGTTTAGAGTGCACAGCTTAACCTGTTTGCAACTAAACACAAGGGTTGCGCTCGTTGCGGGACTTAACCCAACATCTCACGACACGAGCTGACGACAACCATGCACCACCTGTCTTCTCTGTCCCGAAGGAAAGATCCGGCTAAGGATCGGTCAGAGAGATGTCAAGATCTGGTAAGGTTCTTCGCGTTGCTTCGAATTAAACCACATGCTCCGCTGCTTGTGCGGGTCCCCGTCAATTCCTTTGAGTTTCACACTTGCGTGCGTACTCCCCAGGCGGAATACTTAATGCGTTTGCTGCGGCACCGAGCTTTGACACCCGACACCTAGTATTCATCGTTTACGGCGTGGACTACCAGGGTATCTAATCCTGTTCGCTACCCACGCTTTCGTGCCTCAGTGTCAGTTACAGTCCAGTAAGTCGCCTTCGCCACTGGTGTTCCTCCTAATATCTACGAATTTCACCTCTACACTAGGAATTCCACTTACCTCTCCTGCACTCAAGCTAATCAGTTCCAAAGGCTTACATTGGTTGAGCCAATGCCTTTCACCTCTGGCTTGATAAGCCACCTACGCACCCTTTACGCCCAGTGATTCCGGATAACGCTTGCCCCCTACGTATTACCGCGGCTGCTGGCACGTAGTTAGCCGGGGCTTCCTCCTATGGTACCGTCATTTGTTTCTTCCCATAGGACAGAGTTTTACAACCCGAAGGCCTTCTTCACTCACGCGGCGTTGCTGCATCAGGCTTGCGCCCATTGTGCAATATTCCCCACTGCTGCCTCCCGTAGGAGTCTGGACCGTGTCTCAGTTCCAGTGTGGCCGATCACCCTCTCAGGTCGGCTACTGATCGTCGCCTTGGTGAGCCGTTACCTCACCAACTAGCTAATCAGACGCGGGCCCATCCCATACCGATAAATCTTTGTCGACTATATCATGCGATGCTACCGACTTATAAGGTATTAATCACCGTTTCCAGTGGCTATCCCTTTGTATGGGGCAGGTTGCCCACGCGTTACTCACCCGTCCGCCGCTTTCATAAACTTCACTTGGACCGAAGTCCTCACTCCACTTAATCTCGCTCGACTTGCATGTGTTAGGCACGCCGCCAGCGTTCATCCTGAGCCAGGATCAAACTCTTAAAATTAATTTTAAAGTTTGCCTGTTATCTCATAAATGAGCTAACTTGCTTTTTTTGTATAAACTTCTTGCAAAGTTTATCCGGAAACAACTGTTTAGTTGTTTTTATACTTTTCTTTGGAGTGTCTCATTAAATTGCTCTAACTCGACTCTTCAAAAGAATTGCGTTTTTGGTTTTTTTCATTTGCGCTATTCAATTTTCAAGGTCCTGTTTGATGTCATTGGTTCTATTTGTTTCGTCATTACCGCCGACAACTTTTACAGTATACCAGTGATAAATAACCTTGTCAACGCTTATTCCGAAACTTTTTTTGTTTTTTTTACAATCACTATATATAGTATTAGGATTAATATATAGCACAAAATATACAATCTATGTGATCATGTCAAAGTCATTAATTCCAAATATCCCGCCCGTATGAATAAACAAAATATTCTCACATTGATTCAACTCTCCACGTTTTATTTGCTGATATAATCCATAAAAAGCTTTACCTGTATATACAGGATCCAGTATGATGCCTTCATACTTTGCAATATACTTAATAAAGTCTATCTCTTTTTTCGTAGTTACCGCATAACCCAATCCCTGAAATTTATCAACTATTAAGTGATGCCCCCATGTGGGTTCCATCACTAATTGAATTCCCAATAAATTGATTGTTTCAAGTATGATTTTGTTGACTCTAACTTGAAAATACTCACTACTACCACCAACACTATATCCAATAATACGCTTATCTTTATTATTTAAATGATTCCCGAGTAATAACCCAGAGTACGTTCCTCCTGATCCAATTGCACATACTATTGTATCAAATTCGACATTTTTTGAACTTTCAAATGTCGTGATTTCATTATATGCTTCCAAGTATCCAAGTGTTCCTACACCATTTGAAGCACCTAAAGGAATGATATAGGCTATTTTTCCTTTTCTATTATAGTCTTCTTTTATATCATTCATGATTGTTTCATGTTTTATAAACTCTTCATCATCTACATATGTGATATTTGCACCTGCAATAATATCTATTAAATGATTGCCTATATATTTCATTTTATTACTTTTTTTAAGCACTAAATGTACATCAAGTCCACATCTTCTCGCAGCGATAGCGGTTGCACGAGCGTGATTTGATTGCAAAGCACCGCATGTAATAATAACATCCGAATTTTGATCAAGCGCTTCTTTAATAGAATACTCTAATTTTCTAACTTTATTTCCCGATAGTTCCAATCCTGTCAATTCATCGTGCTTCATATATATGTTCACGCCGAGTTCTTTGGAAATATACTCTAATTTTGTAATTGGTGTGTTTAATTGAGCTAAACTTATTTTTTCCATCATACTATTCGTACGTTACAAACTTGTAACTCCTCCATCAATCATATTTAAATCTATTTTAAACTATTCTCTATTCATTAGATAGTATCAATCAATTTACAATTTTTATTGAATCACTCTAATTTGGGTAATAATCATTTAGAATATGCTACGTTTACGAGGAGATTGCTTATGAATATATATATGAAACTTGCAGTTGAAGAGGCATTAAAAGGTATTAAATTACATGATGGGGGTCCATTTGGTGCGGTAATCGTCAGAAATGATGTTGTCATTTCAAAAGGGCATAATAAAGTTATATCTACAAAAGATCCAACTGCACATGCTGAAATTGTTGCTATTAGAGAAGCTTCACGTATATTAAATTCATTTGATTTGTCTGATTGTGTTCTCTATACGACTTGTGAACCCTGTCCAATGTGTTTTAGTGCAATACATTGGGCTAGAATTGGAACTGTATATTATGGTGCAACGCGTCAAGACGCTTCTCAGATAGGTTTCGATGATGCAATTCTGTATGAAATGCTCGCTGGTAATACTGATTTATACACAATTAACTTACAACAAATGAATTCTGCAGAGTGTTTACATGCGTTTAAAATATATGATGAGGATTCTGAGAAAACACATTATTAGTAGAATATTTAGTTTATAAGACTTATTATAAGTGTGTTTTCGAGTTATGACTTAAGTGTTTAGAATATAAATTCAAAAAAAGCAATAAAAAAAGTTCTTGAAATCAATCAAGAACTTTTTTAAAACTAGCGACGTTCTACTCTCCCAGGCAGCTACCCGCCAAGTACCATCGACGCTGGAGGACTTTACTTCTGTGTTCGGTATGGGAACAGGTGTTTCCCCTCCGCCATCATCACTAGATATGAAATTGTTTACAATTTCAGCCGTAGGTCGGTTTGCGAAGCAAATTGACTAGGCACGTAGTAAAATTTGCCGTAGGTCGGTTTTTCGTAGAAAAACTGACTAGGCACAAGGTTATTATACCTTAGGTCATCAGACCCTGAAAATCACATATAGAGGTTCATTCAAAAGTGTTTGGATCGTTAGGTCAAGTCCTCGATCTATTAGTACCTGTCAGCTGAATGCATTACTGCACTTACACCTCAGGCCTATTACCACATTATCTTCATGGGATCTTACTCCATTTCTGGATGGGAAATCTCATCTTGAGGGGGGCTTCGCGCTTAGATGCCTTCAGCGCTTATCCCGTCCGAACTTAGCTACTCAGCTGTGCCATTGGCATGACAACTGATCCACCAGCGGTTCGTCCATCCCGGTCCTCTCGTACTAAGGACAGCTCCTCTCAAATTTCCTACGCCCACAGCAGATAGGGACCGAACTGTCTCACGACGTTCTGAACCCAGCTCGCGTGCCTCTTTAATGGGCGAACAGCCCAACCCTTGGGACCTACTTCAGCCCCAGGATGAGACGAGCCGACATCGAGGTGCCAAACCTCCCCGTCGATGTGGACTCTTGGGGGAGATAAGCCTGTTATCCCCGGGGTAGCTTTTATCCGTTGAGCGATGGCCCTTCCATGCGGTGCCACCGGATCACTAAGCTCTACTTTCGTACCTGCTCGAAATGTCTCTCTCGCAGTCAAGCTCCCTTTTGCCTTTACACTCTTCGCGCGATTTCCAACCGCGCTGAGGGAACCTTTAGGCGCCTCCGTTACTCTTTAGGAGGCGACCGCCCCAGTCAAACTGCCCACCTGACATTGTCCTAAACCAGGGTAACTGGTCATAGTTAGAATAACGTTATATCAAGAGTGGTATCCCAACGGCGACTCCGCTAAGACTAGCGTCCTAACTTCTCAGTCTCCCACCTATCCTGTACATGATATACCATTATCCAGTGCCAAGCTGCAGTAAAGCTCCACGGGGTCTTTCCGTCTAGCTGCGGGTAACCGGCATCTTTACCGGTACTACAATTTCACCGAGTCTATTGTTGAGACAGCGTCCAAATCGTTACGCCTTTCGTGCGGGTCGGAACTTACCCGACAAGGAATTTCGCTACCTTAGGACCGTTATAGTTACGGCCGCCGTTTACTGGGGCTTCAGTTCTGTGCTTCGATTGCTCTAACACTTCCCCTTAACCTTCCAGCACCGGGCAGGCGTCAGCCCCTATACATCATCTTTCGATTTAGCAGAGACCTGTGTTTTTGGTAAACAGTCGCTTGGACCTATCCTCTGCGGCCGACTCTAGCTCTGAACCTGAGTCGGCACCCCTTCTCCCGAAGTTACGGGGTCATTTTGCCGAGTTCCTTAACAATAGTTTTCTCGCTCGCCTTAGTATTTTCTACTCTCCCACCTGTGTCGGTTTACGGTACAGGCACCTGCTCCCTCGATAGAAACTTTTCTTGACAGTGTGATATCTGCTACTTCGCTACTATTTTCACTCCCCATCACAACTCACCCTTACAAGAGGCGGATTTGCCTACCTCTCAGACTCGTTGCTTGGACGCACTCAACCAATCGTGCGCTTAGCATAACCTCCTGTGTCATTCCCTCTCTCAAACGGTTCTCGGTGGTACAGGAATCTTTACCTGTTGTCCATCGCCTACGACTTTCGTCCTCGGCTTAGGCCCTGACTTACCCTGAGCGGACGAACCTTCCTCAGGAAACCTTGGGTTTTCGGCGGACGGGATTCTCACCCGTCTCTCGTTACTCATGCCAACATTCTCTCTTCTATACAGTCCACAAGTCCTTACGATCTTGCTTCGCCCCATATACAATGCTCCTCTACCAATTGCCTAAGCAATTCCATAGCTTCGGTAGTAAGTTTTAGCCCCGGTAATCTTCGGCGCAGAATCACTCGACTAGTGAGCTATTACGCACTCTTTAAATGTATGGCTGCTTCTAAGCCAACATCCTAGTTGTCTGTGCAATTCCACATCCTTTTCCACTTAACTTACATTTTGGGACCTTAGCTGATGGTCTGGGCTGTTTCCCTTTTGACTATGAATCTTATCACACACAGTCTGACTCCTGAGTATAAGATATCGGTATTCGGAGTTTGATAGACTTCGGTAGCCGGTGAAAGCCCCTAGGTCATTCAGTGCTCTACCCCCGTATCTCTTTACCTCAAGGCTAGCCCTAAAGCTATTTCGAGGAGAACCAGCTATCTCCGGGTTCGATTGGAATTTCTCCGCTATCCACATGTCATCCCAACCTTTTTCAACAGATATGGGTTCGGGCCTCCAAGAGGTTTTACCCTCGCTTCACCCTGCACATGGATAGGTCACCCGGTTTCGGGTCTACGCCATACAACTATTTCGCCCTTTTCAGACTCGCTTTCGCTGCGGCTCCGTTCCTGAAGAACTTAACCTTGCTGCATAACGTAACTCGTTGGCCCGTTCTACAAAAAGTACATGGTCGTTCTTTAACGAACTTCCATTGCTTGTAAACATAGGGTTTCAGGTTCTTTTCACTCCCCTCTCGGGGTTCTTTTCACCTTTCCCTCACGGTACTATTCTCTATCGGTCACTAGGTAGTATTTAGCCTTGGCAGATGGTCCTGCCTGCTTCCCACAAAATTTCTCGTGTTTCGTGGTACTCCGGATCAGTCTCGCATACCTTCTCTTTTCGCTTACGTGGCTCTCACACTCTTCGGCCTACTTTCCCAAGTAGTTCTGCTAAGATACAGCTTTGCTTTATTGACTGTCCACACCCCTTCGTCCGAAGACTCAGGTTTGGGCTCTTTCCATTTCGCTCGCCACTACTCTGGAAATCACTTTTGTTTTCTCTTCCTTCGGGTACTTAGATGTTTCAGTTCCCCGAGTTCCCTTCCTATAGCCTATGTATTCAGCTATGGATGACTGGACATTACTCCAGCCGGGTTTCCCCATTCGGACATCTACGGATCTACACTTGCTTGCAGCTCCCCGTAGCTTTTCGCAGCTTACCACGTCCTTCTTCGGCTCCTAGTGCCAAGGCATTCGCCCTATGCTCTTATTAACTTGACCTACATGTGGCACGTAGTGTCATCATGCGCTCGTGAGAAACGTTAGTTTCTAGAGCGTTGTGACTTACTGTGTCATCATTCGATCTTTTTTTACACTTTTTTCATGTCTTCTCTATATGCAATTTTCAAGGTACGATTAAACTTAACGAAGTTAAGTTTTAAAAAGCGAAGCTTTTAGCGATGAAATCGCCGTAACTTGTAACGAACGAATTTTCAAGGAAAATTTGGGTGGTTACTTGCTTGATGTTTCCATCTAGCAGTTACTTACTTTGCTTTCTTCTTTTGAAGTTCCTGTATCTCTACAAGACCCTCAAAATTGAACAGCGCAAATGTCTATTTCTCCTTAGAAAGGAGGTGATCCAGCCGCACCTTCCGATACGGCTACCTTGTTACGACTTCACCCCAGTCATTGATTTCACCTTCGACAGCTTCCTCCCTTACGGGTTGGACCACTGGCTTCGGGCGCCCCCAACTTCCATGGTGTGACGGGCGGTGTGTACAAGACCCGGGAACGCATTCACCGCGACATTCTGATTCGCGATTACTAGCAACTCCAACTTCATGTGGGCGAGTTTCAGCCCACAATCCGAACTGGGATCGGCTTTTTAGGATTCGCTCCAGATTGCTCTTTCGCTGCCCGTTGTACCGACCATTGTAGCACGTGTGTAGCCCAGATCATAAGGGGCATGATGATTTGACGTCATCCCCACCTTCCTCCGTGTTATCCACGGCAGTCTGTTTAGAGTGCACAGCTTAACCTGTTTGCAACTAAACACAAGGGTTGCGCTCGTTGCGGGACTTAACCCAACATCTCACGACACGAGCTGACGACAACCATGCACCACCTGTCTTCTCTGTCCCGAAGGAAAGATCCGGCTAAGGATCGGTCAGAGAGATGTCAAGATCTGGTAAGGTTCTTCGCGTTGCTTCGAATTAAACCACATGCTCCGCTGCTTGTGCGGGTCCCCGTCAATTCCTTTGAGTTTCACACTTGCGTGCGTACTCCCCAGGCGGAATACTTAATGCGTTTGCTGCGGCACCGAGCTTTGACACCCGACACCTAGTATTCATCGTTTACGGCGTGGACTACCAGGGTATCTAATCCTGTTCGCTACCCACGCTTTCGTGCCTCAGTGTCAGTTACAGTCCAGTAAGTCGCCTTCGCCACTGGTGTTCCTCCTAATATCTACGAATTTCACCTCTACACTAGGAATTCCACTTACCTCTCCTGCACTCAAGCTAATCAGTTCCAAAGGCTTACATTGGTTGAGCCAATGCCTTTCACCTCTGGCTTGATAAGCCACCTACGCACCCTTTACGCCCAGTGATTCCGGATAACGCTTGCCCCCTACGTATTACCGCGGCTGCTGGCACGTAGTTAGCCGGGGCTTCCTCCTATGGTACCGTCATTTGTTTCTTCCCATAGGACAGAGTTTTACAACCCGAAGGCCTTCTTCACTCACGCGGCGTTGCTGCATCAGGCTTGCGCCCATTGTGCAATATTCCCCACTGCTGCCTCCCGTAGGAGTCTGGACCGTGTCTCAGTTCCAGTGTGGCCGATCACCCTCTCAGGTCGGCTACTGATCGTCGCCTTGGTGAGCCGTTACCTCACCAACTAGCTAATCAGACGCGGGCCCATCCCATACCGATAAATCTTTGTCGACTATATCATGCGATGCTACCGACTTATAAGGTATTAATCACCGTTTCCAGTGGCTATCCCTTTGTATGGGGCAGGTTGCCCACGCGTTACTCACCCGTCCGCCGCTTTCATAAGCTTCACTTGGACCGAAGTCCTCACTCCACTTAATCTCGCTCGACTTGCATGTGTTAGGCACGCCGCCAGCGTTCATCCTGAGCCAGGATCAAACTCTTAAAATTAATTTTAAAGTTTGCCTGTTATCTCATAAATGAGCTAACTTGCTTTTTTGTATAAACTTCTTGCAAAGTTTATCCGGAAACAACTGTTTAGTTGTTTTTATACTTTTCTTTGGAGCGTCTCATTAAATTGCTTTAACTCGACTCTTCAAAAGAATTGCGTTTTTTGGTTTTTTTCATTTGCGCTATTCAATTTTCAAGGTCCTGGTTGATGACTGTCCAATACAATCCATTTGCGCCTTTTTCAAGGAACATTTTTCATCTCGTATTCAATATAATTATCGGTGACAGCTATAATAGAATATCATACTTGTAAGTTCATGTCAACAATTAATTTCATTTTTTTAATTTCAATTGTTTTGCTAAATTCTCTCAACAAGCGACTTGATAATCTTACACTAAGGTGCTTATATAAGTCAACACCATTTGAACAAATATATCATTAACCCTTTGTAATTGTTTTGTTTATTGTCAATATTCACTCTATTAAATCAATAGAAAATTTGAATCCCTATTTGGATTTATATGAATACTTTTATGGACTAATAATAGATGAATCTTTTATTTGGACTAATAATAGATGAATCTTTTATATGGACTTAAAATAAATGAATCTTTTATATAGAATAATAATAGATGAATCCTTTATTTGGACTTATAGATAAGTAGAAAAAGTAACAGTATGCCTCATAATATCAAGTTTTTTATATGCTTAAATGACTCAATTACATTGTAATTAAAAGGTTTATTGTGATAAAATATGACATATCATTGTCAATTGATTTATTTGAAATTCAAATGATTTATTTATACGACGATGTGTCATTTTGAAATTTGATTCACAAATTAAGCTTATGATCCATCATACTGAAGATGGTCATCGCGCTTATTAAATATGGAGGTAACATGAAACGTGTTTTTTCAGGTGTTCAGCCTACTGGACAAATACATCTTGGCAATTACATCACAATGAAAAATTTTGTTAAACAACAAGATGACAAAGATTGTATCTATTGTGTTGTAGATATGCACTCAATTACAGTGCCACAAGATCCAGAAAAACTTAAAAAAAGTACCATTGAACTCGCTGCACTCTATCTTGCAATCGGTCTTGATCCAAGTAAAATTACTTTGTTCATTCAATCCCAAGTTTCTGCTCATGCAGAATTGGCATGGATTTTGAATTGCTTTTCATACATGGGTGAACTCAGTCGTATGACACAATTTAAGGACAAATCTGCTGGAAAGGATATTGTGACAACAGGATTATTTACTTATCCCGTTCTCATGGCATCTGATATTTTACTTTATGATACAAATTTTGTTCCTGTAGGAAATGACCAGAAACAACATCTTGAATTAACTCGTGATATTGCAATTCGCTTCAATAATAGATTTGGAGATACATTTGTAGTACCGGATCCATTGATTGCTAAAATGGAAGATGGTGCGAGAATCATGTCGTTGGATGATCCACTCTCAAAAATGAGTAAAAGTAATCCAAATGAATTTTCAAAAATTACTTTATTGGATTCAGAAGCACATGTTAAAAAGTCTATTATGCGTGCAACAACTGATTCGGAAACTGAAATTCGTTATGATTTGGCAAATAAACCTGGTGTAAGTAATTTATTAACGATTTACTCGCAATTTTCTCCATATTCTATCTCTGAATTAGAGGCAAAATTGGCTGGATGCGGATATGGTACTTTAAAGAAAGAACTCGTTGAAGTGGTAAATGCAGAAATTCATGACGTTCAATCTGAATTCAATCGCATCATGGCGGATGGAATTGTATATGATGTTCTCAAAAAAGGACGTGAAAGAGCTGAAGAAATATCTCAAGAAGTCCTTGATCGCGTAAAAAAAGCCGTTGGATTTATTACTTTTTAGTGAATATTAAATGTACATTCACGCATTAAGATATTCATACATCCATTCTTAAATGATTTTTTGTTTGAATCTCTATCATTAAAATAGCGTGATTAAACCATTTTATATTTAATGATTCAGGCTTTTCGCACTGAAAAATAATTATACAATTTTCAAAGATAAAAAATTAGGCGCTTCCGAGGATTCTCGAAGCGCCTATTATTATATTTCATTCAGTTTAAGTAATTCTTTTCTAAACTTTTTAATGATTTTCTTTTCCATCCTCGACACAGTCATCTGAGACACGTTGAGTTCATCAGCCACTTGTATCTGAGTTTTGTTTTCAAAAAATCGATCATTGACTATTTTAATCTCAACCTCGTTCAATTTTTTGAGACACATATTGATGAAATCTCGATTCTCGATAATATCAAAATATTTATCGTCTCGTCCAATGATATCTTGAAGCTGAATGTCTTTATCATCTCCTGATGCATCATAAGTTAAATCAAGAGACTTCGGTGTATAGACTTGTGAAGCTTCCATCGCTTCAATCACTTCCTCTTCAGTGACATTTAAATACTCTGCAATATCACTAACCTTTGGAATGCGCTGCAAATCTTGTTGAAGTTTTGATTTTGCTTGATTGATTTTCTTGGACAACTCTTGAATTCTTCTTGGTACTCTTACAGACCAACCTTTATCTCTAAAATACTTTTTAATTTCTCCAATAATGGTTGGTGTTGCAAAACTCGAAAATTCAAACCCTCTATCTATATCATATCTCTCAATGGCATAAATTAACCCAAGCGAAGCAACTTGAAAAATATCTTCATATTCAATACCTTTGTTGATATATTTCTTAGCCAAGATTTCTGTGATATACATATGACGTTTTATGAGTTCATTTCGAATGGCAATATCTCTATTATTTTTATATAGACAAAATAATTCTTTTGTTCCAAGTGCTAAAAATTCATTGTTTAGTGAATCATCACTCTTTATGTCTACTTGCTTTCTTTTCATGAACATCATCCCCTAACCGAAGAAGAACATTTATTCAACGATCTTACTCATTATAATTTTTGTACCACAACCTTCACTTGTTTCAATTTCCACTGTATCCATTAAAGATTTAATTATAAAAAGTCCAAGGCCGTTTTCTTGTAAATCTTCAGCGTTTGGTTTTTTGTATTGATCCATACTAAAACCTTTTCCTGAGTCAACGATTTCAATTTTTAAATTATCGAGTTCTTTTATAAATTCCAGTTGATACGTATCCGTCGTTCCTGAATGAATAATTGCATTATTACATGCTTCACCAACTGCCAACTTTATATCTTCAATTGTCTCGATATCAAATCCCATTTGATTGGCAACAAATGAAGCGGTCAGTCTTGCAACACTGACATATTCAGGTTTACTTGGCAATGACATATTAATTGATTCCCTCATTATGTTAGTCCACCTTTACTATTAATTACGTATAGAGAATATTCTATCGAGTCCAGTTAATGTAAATATTTTTAAAATACTTGGTTTGAGTTTTTCAAAATGAACTGTATTATTATTGATTTTTACGTTTTTATAAAAGCTAATTAATACACCTAACCCAGTGCTGTCAATATATTCAAGGTTTTCACACTTAAAGATAAAATCTGATTGTTTTTTTTCATTTAATTGAATTAACTCTTCTTTTAAAATGGCTTTAGAATTAATATCGACTTCTCCTATTAATTCAACTTCCCAACTTTTAACAGATTCGTTGTAATTTGTATTTAATCTTAAAGACATTTACAATCCCCCTTTGGTTATTTTACTCAGACATAGGTTTCTTTAATTTATTATACACTAATTTGAAAAAAAAGCTAAAAAATTTGAAAAAGGAAATTGAATTTTCAAAATATTTTATTAAAAACCAATTTCCTTATATCTATTTAGCTTGTTTGTTATTTTTTTAATACTATTTTTTTGTGATAAAAATCATCTTTATACGTTGATCATTATTCAACTGAATTGACTAATTCTTCAGTCACTTCTGCTTCTTCAGCAATATCATCGTCTGTTTCAGATAGTCTCGCGATAGAAACAATTTTTGTCGTATCATCGACTCTCATGACTTTCACACCCGATGTGATTCTTCCTGTGACTGAAATTTCATCTACTTTGATTCTAATTAATACACCACCATCGTTGATAATCATCAAATCATCGCTATCTTCAACCACCATTGCACCCACGACATCACCCGTTTTGCCACTAATGTTGTAGGTGATAATGCCTTTTCCACCTCTTGATTGCGCTTTATATTCAGTGAGTGGTGTTCTTTTTCCATAGCCGTTTTCGGATACAACCAATAATTTTGATTCATCTTTTACAACTTCCATCTCGACGATATAGTCTTTACCTGTTAAATTGATCGCGCGAACACCAGTAGCCATTCTTCCCATTGAACGTACATCATCTTCATGGAATCGAATTGCTTTACCTTTCGTCGTGACAATAATTAAATCGTCATTTCCGTATGTTCTACGAACAGATATCAACTCATCTCCATCTTTCAGATTAATTGCAATGAGACCCGATTTACGAGATGTATCAAATTGATCCAAAGTCGTCTTTTTAATAACCCCATACTTCGTACAAAGTGTTAAATATCCCTCGCCAAAATCTTTCACTGGTAGAACTGCATTAATTTTTTCATTTGGCTCAAGAGGCAATAAATTCACAATTGCCGTTCCTTTAGAGATACGTGATGCATCTGGTATCATGTACGCTTTTAAGCGATATACTTTTCCAAAATTTGTGAAGAACAATAGATAGTCATGGGTAGATGTTGTGAAAATATGCTTCACAAAATCTTCTTCCCTCGTTGAAAGTCCCGTCTTACCTCTTCCGCCTCTTTTTTGCGAAACATACTCGCCAGCTGATACGCGTTTAATGTATCCTGCATGTGTTAATGTAATGATGACTTCATCTTGTTCAATTAAATCTTCATAATCAATTTCATCTGGATTCATGCTGATTTCTGTGCGTCGTTCATCATTATAAGATTTTTTAATTCGAAGTAAATCTTCTTTTATGATATTCATCAACATGGCGTCATTTGCCAATAACTCGTTGAGATAATCAATTAGCTTTAGAAGCTCTTGATATTCATTTTCAATTTTTTCTCTTTCGAGTCCCTGAAGTCTTCTAAGACGCATGTCTACAATGGCTTTGGCTTGAATTTCAGATAACTCAAAACGATTCATCAATTGTTGTTCAGCGTCATTATAAGCACTTCTAATAATTTTTATAATTTCATCGATATTATCGATGGCGATTCTAAGACCTTCTAAAATATGTGCTCTTTCTCTCGCTTTTTTCAAATCATAAGTAACTCTTCGTTTTTCAACGATGCGTTGATGATTGATATAAGCTGAAAGCATTTCTTTTAAGTTCAATACTTTTGGCTCGCCATCTAGAAGAGCAAGCATGATAATACTAAACGTCGTTTGAAGTTGACTGTTTTTATATAGCTGATTGAGCATGATATTCGCATTGACATCTTTTCTAAGCTCAATGACGATTCGAATGCCGTTTCGATTACTTTCATCTCTTAAATCAGTGATGCCTTCGATTCGCTTATTTTTAACGAGTTCTGCAATGCCTTCAATCATCTTCGATTTATTGACTTGGAATGGAATTTCAGTCACGATAATTCGAGTTTTGCCATTTTTCATCTCTTCAATTTCTGCTTTAGATCTTAAAATGACTTTTCCACGCCCTGTTTTATATGCGCGTTTAATGCCTTCAATGCCCATGATTTCAGCAGCTGTTGGAAAATCCGGACCTTTTACGCATTCCATTAATTCATAAATATCTGTATCTGGATTATCAATTAATTTAATTGTACCATCAATAATTTCCCCTAAGTTATGAGGAGGGATCGAAGTTGCCATACCAACAGCAATTCCATTTGAACCATTGACCAATAAATTTGGAAAACGACTTGGAAGTACCACTGGTTCTTTTTCAGTTTCATCAAAGTTTGGAACGAAATCAACTGTTTCTTTATCGATATCTCTTAAAAGCTCTCCAGATAAACGCGTCATTCTTGCTTCCGTATAACGCATGGCCGCTGCGCCATCTCCATCGATTGAACCGAAGTTACCATGACCATCAATTAAAGTATATCTCATGGAAAAATCTTGGGCAAATCTAACGAGTGCACCATAAATTGAGGAGTCACCATGTGGATGGTACTTACCCATAACCTCACCGACGATACGTGCTGATTTTCTATGTTGCTTTTCATGCGTAAAATTGAGTTCACTCATGGCATATAATATTCTTCTATGAACTGGCTTTAAACCATCTCTTACGTCCGGAAGTGCACGACTGACGATAACACTCATGGCATAGTCCATATAAGATTTTTTCATTTCATCCATAACATCAACCAACAAAATCGTTTGATTGAGGTTCATTGTTTCATTGACATCATCTGAAGAATCTTCGTAGGATGGCTCTAAAATGTCATCATCTAATTCTTTTTGATCATCACTCACTCTTTATTCCTCCTAATAAGTATCAATATTTTTAACATATTTTGCATTGAGTTCAATGAATTCTCTACGAGGTTCTACTTTTTCACCCATTAAAGTTGAAAAAATCATATCTGCTTCAACTGCATCATCCATCGTAACTTTCATAATAGTTCGAACAGATGGATCCATTGTAGTTGACCAGAGCTGCTCTGCATTCATTTCACCAAGACCTTTGTATCTCTGAATAGAAACGCCTTGTCTTCCAATTTCATTCATTAAATTATTTAATTCTTTATCAGAATATAAATAATAAATACTTTTCCCTTTTTTCACTTTATAAAGTGGTGGAATTGCAGCATATACATGTCCTTGTTCTATTAATGGACGCATAAATCTAAAGAAGAATGTTAATAAAAGCGTTCGAATATGCGCGCCATCGACGTCGGCATCGGTCATGATAAAGATTTTATCATAACGCAACTTCGTCACATCAAACTCATCGCCTATCCCACAGCCAAATGCTGTAATCATTGCACGAATTTCTGTTGAACTAAACACTTTTGAAAAATTCGCCTTTTCAACATTCATGATTTTACCTCTTAAAGGTAAAATGGCTTGAATATTTCGATCTCTTCCTAATTTTGCAGAGCCACCAGCGGAATCCCCTTCGACGATGAAAATTTCACATTTTGAAGGATCTTTTTCTGAGCAATCTGCTAATTTACCAGGCAATGTTAAACCATCGAGTGCACCTTTTCGTCTTGTAAGTTCTCTCGCCTTACGTGCAGCTTCTCGTGCTTTTGCAGAAGTTAAACACTTATCGATGATAATTTTCGCTTGATTTGGATTTTCTTCCAAATAACTTTCAAGCATTTCAGATGCAGCAGATTCTACAATAGCACGGATCTCACTATTTCCAAGTTTAGTTTTTGTCTGGCCTTCAAATTGTGGTTCTTCTAACTTAACAGAAATAATAGCAGTCATGCCCTCACGAACATCTTCACCTGTTAAATTTTCATCTTTTTCTTTGATAATGCCTTTTTTACGACCATAATCATTGATAAGTCTTGTAAGCGCTGATCTAAATCCGACTAAATGCGTTCCACCTTCATGTGTACTGATGTTATTGGCAAATGTAAAGATGTTTTCAGAATAGCCATCTGTATACTGAAAAGCAATTTCTACTGTATTTTCTTTGTTGATTTGTTCAGAATAGACAACATCATCGTGAATCGGTGTTCTGTTGGCATTCAAATATTGAACAAACTCTTTGATACCACCTTCGTAAAAGAATCGAGATGATTTTTTACTACCTTCTCTGTTATCCGAAATAATGATTTCAATGCCTTTATTTAAGAAAGCTAACTCTCTTATTCTAGACTCTAAAGTTGAAAAATCATATTCGAGGGTTTCAAAAATTAGGTGATCTGCCTTAAAAGTAGTTTTTGTTCCCGTAATTTTATCATGTTCAAGTTCACCGATGACATGTAATTTCTCGCAAGTCATACCACGTTCAAAACCTATTTTATGAATTTTGCCATCTCGTTTAACTTCGACTTCAAAACTTTCTGAGAGTGCATTTACGACTGAAGCACCAACGCCGTGTAATCCCCCTGAAACTTTATAGCCTCCGCCACCAAATTTACCACCAGCATGGAGGACTGTATGAATGACTTCAACTGCAGGAATTCCCATTTTCTGATGCATATCAATTGGCATACCGCGACCATCGTCTTCAACGATCACAATATTACCAGGTTCTATACTCACAGTAATTTTCTTACAATATCCAGCTAATGCTTCGTCAATACTATTATCCACGATTTCATAGACAAGATGATGCAAGCCTCTGATACTGGTTGAGCCAATATACATTCCCGGTCTTTTCCTAACGGCTTCAAGACCTTCTAAAACTTGTATCTGGTCAGCATTATATGCTTGATTAGACATGTATAACCTCCTAATGGTTTAAAACACTTCCATTTTTTATTTTAATAATCTTTGAAGCATTGATATAATCATCCAACAAATTTTTAATATCAGTCGTTGTAATAATGGTTTGAACATTTCTAAGTGCGTAAATTAAATCTTTCTGTCTATTAATATCAAGTTCACTCATGACATCATCAAGAAGCAAAATAGGATACTCACCAACATCGTTTTTAACAATTTCAATTTCTGATAATTTTAATGAAAGTGCTGCTGTTCTTTGTTGACCTTGAGATCCATAAGATTTAATACTCATACCATTTATTTTAATATCCATATCATCTCTGTGAGGACCTACAGAAGTAAATCCACGTTTAATATCTTGATCCATATTTTTACTCATTTTATTCATGAGATTTATCTTCACGTCTTCTAAGGATAGAATGTCATCAACCTCAGTTTGATAATCAATTGACAAAATTTCTCGACCTTTTGTAACTTTAGAATGAATGTCATTACTGATACGATTCAGGTCTTGAATAAACTGATGTCTCCTTAAAATAATTCTAGATCCTTTATCACTTAACTGGTAATCCCAGACATCAAGTGTTTCTTTTAATTCTGGTTTGTATGGGATTCTCTTTAATAGTTCATTTCTTTGAAAAAGAATTTTGTTGTATTCGATGATATCTGCACAATATAGTTTACTAATATGAGACAATTCTCGATTCAAAAACCGTCTTCTCTCATTGGGACTCTCTTTAATCAATTTTAAATCATCTGGATAAAAAAGAATGATGTTCAAATTTCCTAGAAGCTCCGATATCTTAGTAATATTCACACCATTGATCAAAAATTCTTTTTTAGATTTTTGATTAATTCGATATTCTATGGTCTCTTCTCTTCCATTTTCACGTTCAATTACAAGTTTAACATGCGTATAAAGTTGATCAAATTTGACTAAATCACTATCTTTCGTCGTTCTAAATGATTTTCCAAAACTAGAAACATAGACAGATTCCAATAGATTCGTCTTACCTTGCGCATTATCACCAATGATGATATTGAGTTTTTGATCAAAATTTACTTTAATCTGATCGTAATTTCTGTAATGTTTCAGCGTGATGGATTTGATTATCAAAATTAACCCCTCTTAATGACTTTTAAAATAACGACTTCTGATTGACCATCTTCCGTTGGAATCGTTACATCGATTAAATCATCATGAACAATTTTTTTGCCTCTTTGAGTGCATACTCTTCCGTTTACTTTTACGTATTCTTCAGAAATCAGTAATTTTGCTAGTCCACCTGAATCAACTACTTCAGCAAACTTCAACAATTGATCCAATTTGATAAATTCTGTTTCTATAAATACTTTTTGCATAATGCCTCCATTATTTTGAGATACGGCATGGTAATACGAGATACGTATAATTGTCACTATCTATTGGTTTAATAATACATGGGCTGATACTATTGACAAATTCTAATCGAATTTCTTCGCTATCAATAATCTTAAGAGCATCCATTAAATATTTAGGATTAAATCCAATTTCCAAATCTGGACCATCTAACTTAATCGCTACTTTTTCTGTAGAACTTCCCATTTCTGAATTGGAAGTCATTCGAATATTGTCATCTTTAATTTCAAGTTTTATCGCAACATTTTTATTTTCTCTTGCCATTAAGAACGAACGATCAATTGCCGTTAAAAGATGATCCGTATCTGTAATCACAGTTGATTTGAATTCATTAGGGAGTATTTGATTGTAATTAATAAATTCTCCAGCAAGTAATCTAGAATAAACTTTTAAGTTCTGAGCAGAAAATAAAACTTGTTTCTCATCGAAAGAAATCCTAAGATCATTTTGACCTTCTGTTTGAGATAACAGTTTATTGATTTCATTAAGCGTTCTTCCTGGTACAACGGCTTTTTTATGAATATCCGTTTTAACAATTGCACGCTTTATTGCCATTCTAAATCCATCAATTGCTACCATATTAAATTTACCATTTTCAATTTCTAAAAGAGCACCTGTTAGTATAGGACGTGATTCATCTTGAGAAATTGCAAAACTTGTTTGACGAATCATATTGGCAAATAATTCTTTATCAATTAAAAATGAATTTTGATCGTCTATGGTTGGAAGTTCTGGATATTCATTTCCTGGTAATCCAACGATTTTGTAATTTGAATCTCCACATAGGATATCTACTACATAATTTTCAGAGATCATAAAGGTAATTTCTTCGTTTGGAAGTTTTCTGATGAGTTCTGAAAATAATCGAGCAGGAATTACAACGGATCCTTCTTCAGTAATGCTCGCCTCTATTGAAGTCTCAATGCTTAAATTTAAGTCGTTACCAATCACTTTTAACTGATTGTTTTTTCCTTCAAAATAAATACCAGAAAGTATAGGAAGTGTTGTTTTAGTAGAGACAGCTTTTGAAACCATATTAATTGCAGCTGAAAGCTGATGTTGTTGGCATTTGAAAATCATGTAGTCCTCCTATAGATAAATAATAATATAAACAAATATAGTAATAGTAGTAGGCACTGTTAGCATGTGGAAATGTCTATCAAACGATTGAAATAGCTTAAGAAACAATTCGAAAATAACTGTTGATTAAAATGATCAGAAATTCAAGTTATCAACAATGGGATAAAAAAGATTTTTTGAAAGTTATCCACAAATCATTCATACACATAATCACATCAAAGTTACTCACCTTTGATTTCTTTGATGATACTATCTACTTTATTTTTTAAATCAAGATTAGACAGCATTTCAGAACTGATTTTTTCACAAGCATGAATAACCGTTGTATGATCTCGACCGCCAAATTCTTCCCCTATTTTAGGTAAAGATAAGTCCGTTAATTCACGCGTAATATACATAGCAACTTGTCTCGGATATGCAATTTGACGCGTTCTCTTTTTCGATTCAAAATCATCTTTCTTCATATTAAAATACTCAGCGACGGTAGATTTTATATAATCTACATCAATTTTTCTAACTTGCGTCGTAGAAAAAATGTCTTTGAGTGCTTCATTTACTAAAGATATGTCGACTTCCCGTTTTGTCAGTGTTGAATATGCAACTACACGATTGAGAGCACCTTCGAGTTCACGAATGTTTGATTTAATCTTAGTCGCAATAAATTCAAATACTTCACCAGGAATGTCTATTTTATCGCGTTCTGACTTCTTCTTTAAAATCGCGATGCGTGTTTCATAATCTGGTGGCTGAATATCTGTGATGAGTCCCCATTCAAATCGTGATCTTAAACGATCTTCAAGTGTTGGAATTTCTTTAGGTGGACGATCTGATGATACAATAATTTGCTTATTTGCTTCATATAGTGCATTAAAAGTATGGAAGAACTCTTCTTGCGTTCTTTCCTTACCCGCAATAAATTGAATATCATCGACGAGTAAAACGTCTACTGTACGGTACTTATTTCTAAACTCTTCATTCTTATCATCTTTGATGGAATTAATGAGTTCGTTGGTAAATTTTTCGCTTGAAACGTAATACACTTTCGAATTTTTGTTTTGCGAAAGAATATAGTGACCAATTGCATGCATTAAGTGGGTTTTTCCAAGCCCAACACCACCGTAAATAAAGAGTGGATTGTATGATTTTGCAGGTGATTCAGCAACTGCAAGTGATGCTGCATGTGCAAATCGATTGCTATTACCTACGACAAATTCATTAAAGACATATCGTGGGTTCAAATTTGTGTTTTCAAATAAATCATTTGACTTAAGATCTTTCTGAGAGGAATTGTCGATAACATTTTCTTCAGGAATGATGTATTTAATGAGATAGTCTTTATTGGTAATAAATTTAATGGTATTTGAAATCAAGTCATTGTAACGCGTCTCAAGTATATTGCGATTCAAATTACCCGAAGTTTGAAGAATGATGGTATTTCCTTCAATTGTGATAGGTTCAATATTTTCAATCCATGTACTAAAACTCAATGGCATGAGCTCCGTTTTCATATTAGTTCGTGCCTCTTCCCAAATTTCGGCTAAATTTTGGTCCATGCTTTATCCTCCTATAAAGTCCCGTTTATCCACATCAAAACACGATAAGTGTTGATAAATATAATCAAAATTGTGTATGATAAATCTTGTATAAAATGATGGTATCTTTGTGGATAAAAAATCCGTTAATTGAGTTATCAACAGAAAAACGGTTGATTTATCAACAATATACACAGTGAAATATTCAAAAAGTCAAAAAAAAAATGATAAACAATCAACATATTATAGTTATCCACATTTTTTAGTCGACAAGTTGGTTAAATTGTGAGTACAAATCATTTTATCAAATTTTAGATGTTTTTTCAAACTTATCCACAAAAAAGGCGAAATATAATTTTTGTTGATAACTTTTGAAATGGGAACTTTTTTAAATAAATGTGGATAAATTTCAAAAAAATTAAAAATTCTGTTGACGAGCTGTTGATAAATACTATATATTAAATTTTGTGCGAATAAGCGCACTATATATAGTAGAAATTCAATTTTAGAGCTAAAATTATGAGTTCTGTGCATTCGCTTGACAGAGTAAAGTGTTCAAGTTATAATGTTTTAGCAGACTTGTGAAAAAAATATGTTTATATATATGTATATGTAACGTGAGTAAGGAGGTGTCTGAGATGAAAAGAACTTATCAACCAAAGAAAAGACAAAGAAAAGTTGAACATGGTTTCCGCAAAAGAATGAAAACAAGTTCAGGCAGAAACGTAATTAAAGCTAGAAGAAGAAGAGGTAGAAAGAAATTATCTGCTTAATGGATTAAAAGACCGCAGTCAGTGGTCTTTTTTTGCAATTAACGCAATGGAGGCATCATGACTCTTGAACATTTAAAGAAGCCTTCAGAGTTTTCTAAGGTCTATAAGAAAGGAAAATCCTACGCGGATAAGAATATCGTGGTTTACTATATGCCAAATCAATTGGGATATACACGCGTTGGTTTTTCTATTAGTAAAAAGGTTGGAAATAGTGTTGTTAGAAACAGAGTGCGACGATTGTTGAATGAGTCATTTCGGACTCAACTTAAGTTAAATGGTAACTATGATCTGATTTTTGTCGCAAGAGTTAGATCAAACTCGGTTGATTATCATGAGATTACTCGATCGCTTAAGTATATTTTTAAGAAGACGGGTATATTAGAAAAATGAGTGTATAAAATATGAAAACAATTTTAATTTTACTCATTAAGTTTTATAGAAAGTTTATTTCTCCTCTATTGGGAAGTAATTGTAGATTTCAACCTACTTGCTCTCAATACTCTTTAATGGCCATTGAAAAATATGGTGCATTTAAAGGCAGTTGGCTCAGTATAAAAAGAATTTCTAAGTGTCATCCGTTCCATCCTGGTGGATATGATCCTTTAGAATAAAAATAGGAGGATATACAATTGACGATTTTTGCTCAATTTTTTGGTTACATTTTAGGATTAATTTATGGTGTCGTAAATGATTACGGTATCTCAATTATCATTTTTACATTATTAACGAAGTTATTATTAATGCCGTTTACGATTAAGCAGCTTAGATCAACAAAACAAATGTCGGCATTACAACCGAAGATGAAAGAAATTCAAGAAAAATATAAAGATAACAAAGAAAAGCAAAATCAAATGTTAATGGATCTGTATAAAGAACATAAATATAATCCATTAAGTGGATGTTTACCTTTAATTATTCAGTTCCCAATTATCATTGGATTATTCACTGCGATGAGAGAACCTGGAACTTATGTATTTGTTAATAATCCTGAATTATTGCAAACGGCTACGCACGATGCCTTTTTATGGATTAAAAACTTATCAGAGCCTGACTTAATGAGTAATATTTTTTCTACAGGTCCACAGTGGCTGCTATTAATGCCTGGACTTATGCCGCTTATTTCAGCAGTACTCACTTATTATCAAATGTCGACGTCAACACCATCGACAGGTGGATCAGATGCAATGAACAAACAAATGAAAATTATGCAAACCATTTTCCCAGTAATGATTTTAGTATGGGGTAAATCATTTACAGGTGGATTAATGTTATATTGGACAGTAGGTAATATCTTTACAATTGTACAACAACGTATTATGAGAGGACCGATTAAGGGGGACAATTAGCAATGAATTTTGTTGAAAAATCTGGAAAAAGCGTTGAAGAAGCGTTGAGACTTGCATTAATTGAGCTTGAAGCAACACGCGAACAAGTAGAAATTGAAGTATTAGATGAAGGTTCAAAAGGTTTTTTAGGAATTGGCGCTAAAGAGACAAAAATTCGAGTAACAAAGAAAAATGATATTAGAGAAACTGCAAAATCATTTTTATCACGTATTTTAAAAGAAATGAATATTCAAGCTGAAGTAACGGTTGAACTCGTTGAAGAAACTTTAAACATTAATATGATGGGTGAAGACATGGCCATACTCATTGGTAAACGTGGTCAAACTTTAGATTCATTACAATACTTGGTAAGTTTGGTAGTCAATAAAGAAAAAGAACAATATTATCGTGTTATTTTAGATACAGAGAATTACAGAGCAAAAAGAAAAGAAACTTTAGAAACACTTGCAGATAAATTAGCAATGAAGGTTAAGAAAACTCGTAAAAATGTCGTACTTGAGCCAATGAATCCATATGAAAGACGTATTATTCACTCGGCACTTCAAACGAATCCAAGTGTGAGTACGAAATCTGAAGGTGATGAACCATTTAGAAAAGTAGTTATTTATTACGATTATAAAAAGAATAAAACAAGCTAATTCTCATAACCCAGTTAAACACTGGGTTATATTTTAATTTACAGGAGAACTATATGATTAATGATACGATTGTAGCAATTTCAACACCCATTGGTGAAGGTGCAATTGGAGTTGTTCGAATGAGTGGACCAGATGCATTTGCTATTAGCGATCAAATTTTCAGACCTAGAAATAACCGTGAGATCAAAAACAGAGAAATGGTTTACGGGCATGTTGTGAGTCAAGATCGTGTCATAGATGAAGTGATGCTCGTAAAAATGAAGGCACCTAATACGTATACGAGAGAAGATATCGTTGAAATTAATTGTCATGGCGGCATTATTTCATTACGCGAAGTATTAAATGTATGCTTGAAACATGGTGCTGTGATGGCTGAGCGTGGCGAATTTACTAAACGTGCTTTTTTAAACGGCAGAATTGACTTAGCTCAAGCAGAATCTGTGATGGATTTAGTGAGTTCAAAAACAACCAAAGGCTTTGATTTAGCATTTCATCAGTTAGAGGGGTTTTTATCTAAAAAAATTAAACAAATTCGCAATGATCTCATCTCATTGATGGCAAATATAGAAGTATGCATTGATTATCCTGAAGAGGATATTGAAGAAATTACGTATCAAGAAATTGAAGAACGTTTGTCACAAATTGAGCATGCATTAGATAAGTTATTAAGTCAGTCTCAAAATGGTAAGGTTATACGTGATGGATTGAAGACTGTTATTGTAGGTAAGCCAAATGTCGGTAAATCAAGTTTGATGAATGCCTTGTTAAGAGATTCAAAGGCAATTGTAACTGAAATTGCTGGAACAACACGTGATTTAATAGAAGAATTTATGACCATTGGAGGCATTCCAATAAAACTCGTGGATACAGCGGGTATTCGAAAAACTGATGATGTCGTTGAAAAAATTGGTGTTGAACGATCTAAGTCAATGTTTAATGCGGCTGATTTAGTGATTTTTATGCTGAATGCATCTGAATGTTTAACTGATGAAGATATTGAAATAATGGAGTTGGTTAAAGAAAAACACGCAATCGTTTTAATTAATAAAACGGATTTAGAATCTAAAATAGATGAATCTGTCATTCATAGTCATTTAAAAGATAAGCGAATTCTAAAGATTTCAATTGAAAAAGAAATTGGATTAGATAGTGTTGAAACTGCTATTAAAGATATGGTATTTAATGGTGATTTGATGGTTGATGAAAGTGAAATGGTAAGTAATACTCGTCATATACATTTAATTGAAGGTGCTTTGAAAAATGTAAAAGATGCTAAAGCTGCTATCATCAATCATATGCCGTATGATTTTGTTGAAGTAGATGTGAAGGATGCCATTTTTGGTCTTGGTCAGATTACAGGTGAATCTGTTGAAAAGGATCTATTGAATAATATTTTTAGTCAATTTTGTTTGGGAAAATAAGGAGTTATAAATGGTTAGAACGTTTGATGCAGGATATTTTGACTGTATTGTTGTTGGTGCTGGGCATGCAGGCTGCGAAGCTGCACTTGCAAGTGCTAGGATGGGTGTTAAAACTCTGATTTTGTCAATTAATTTAGATTCAATCGCGATGATGCCATGCAATCCTTCTATTGGAGGCACTGGTAAAGGTCATTTAGTTAAGGAAATTGATGCACTCGGTGGCGAAATGGGTCTGAATATCGATAAGTCATTTTTACAAAGCAAGATGTTAAACAGCAGTAAAGGCCCCGCTGTGCATTCATTAAGAGCTCAAGCTGACAAAAATCAATACCATCGTGAAATGAAAAAAGTTTTAGAAAATCAAGAGAATTTATACATTAAGCAAGCTGAAGTGACCAATCTTGTTTTTGAAAATGATCATCCTGTAGGTGTCATTACTAAAACAGGTGCTTTTTATAGAGGCATGTCAATTGTTCTTGCAACAGGGACTTACTTAGGTAGTAAAATTTTTATTGGTGATGCTGTTATTTCCAGTGGTCCTAATGGTTTAGCGGCTTCTTATGAGCTTGTTGAAGACATGAAAGACAAGAAAATTGAACTACGTCGCTTTAAAACGGGAACGCCTGCTAGAATTGATGCAAGAACTTTAAATTATGATAAAATGGAAATTCAATGGGGCGATCAAGATTATGATCTGTTTTCTTTCATGAATGATCATGTGGAATTAAAAGAACTGCCTTGTTGGTTGACGTATACGAATAATCAAACACATGAAGTCATTTTAGGAAATCTAGATAAATCTGGGATGTTCACAGGCACCATTGAAGGAACCGGACCAAGGTATTGTCCATCTATTGAAACTAAATTGATGCGTTTTGCTGATAAAGAAAGACATCAGTTATTTATTGAACCTGAAGGAAGAGATACAAATGAGATGTATGTTCAAGGCATGTCAACGAGTATGGCTGAGGATGTTCAACTTGCTTTTATGAGAACGATTCCAGGTCTTGAAAATTGTGAAATTATGAGACCGGCATATGCCATTGAGTACGACTGTATCAATCCTATGGATTTGACTCTTTCTCTAGAGTTTAAGCAAATACCAGGATTGTTTTCAGCGGGTCAATTTAATGGCTCTTCTGGATATGAAGAAGCGGCTGCACAAGGTTTAATAGCGGGTATTAATGCTGCTTTAAAAGTAAAAGGCAAAGAGCCGTTTGTTTTAGATCGATCTGAGGCATACATTGGTGTCTTAATTGACGATTTAGTGACAAAAGGTACAGATGAGCCATATCGTATGATGACATCTCGATCAGAATATCGATTGTTGTTAAGACAGGATAATGCAGATTTAAGATTGACAGAGAGAGGCTATCAAATTGGCCTTGTATCTGAAGAGAGATATAAAAAATTTAAAGATAAATGTGCTATGGTCGAAGCTGAAATGGCGAGAATTGCTTCTACTAATTTAAAAGCCGATCAATTGAATCTTGTTCTTGACCGGTTAAATTTACCAAGGGTAACACAAGGTATGAAAATTTTAGATATTCTTAAAAGACCTGAGGTTTACTATGAACACTTATCTGAAATTGATGAGAGTCGTCCTGCTGATTTAACGAAAGATGCTATCAAACAAATTGAAGTTTCTGTTAAGTACGAAGGGTATATAAAAAAACAACTACAACAAGTTGAAAAGTTTAAATCTCTGGAGGAAAAGAAAATTCCTGCTGAAATTAATTTTAATTTAATTGATAGCTTACGTCTAGAAGCGCGTCAAAAACTGACAGAGATTCGCCCTTCTTCTATCGGTCAAGCATCAAGAATTTCAGGCGTTTCTCCAGCAGACATATCGGTTTTATTGGTTTATTTAGAACATTATAGAAAGCGAGATAAGTCATGATGAACTGGTTTCAAAGTGCAAATATGGATGTTACAGAGGAACAACTCAAACAATTTGAATGTTATTATCGATTGTTGATTGAAGAAAATGAAAAGTATAATTTGACCGCAATCACTGAGCGAGATGAGGTGTATATAAAACATTTTTTAGATTCGATCTTAGTTGAAAAATTACCTTTTGATTTGCAGAATAAAAAAATCATAGATATAGGTACAGGGGCTGGTTTTCCAGCAATTCCCTTAAAAATCATGAATCCAAGTTGCCAAATGACTGCGTTAGACTCTTTGAATAAACGGATTCATTTTTTAGAGATGATATGCGCTGAACTAGGATTGAATCAAGTTGAATTAATTCATGGTCGCGCTGAAGATTTTGGACAAAATACAAAATATCGCGAAGTCTTTGATTTCGCAGTGTCACGAGCTGTTGCAGAGTTGAGATTGTTACTTGAATATGTCATGCCTTTTGTTAAAGTAAATGGATATTTTTTAGCTTATAAAAGTCTTAAAACTAAATCAGAGTTAGAAGATGCTCAAAATGCGATGGCTAAGCTTAAATGTAAATTAGTAGATATTCAAGAATTTATTTTACCTAATGATTGTGGCAAAAGAGATATAATGATTATTCAAAAGATTGGAACTATAGAATCTAAGTATCCACGAAAAGCAGGAATTCCTAAAAAATCACCTTTATAGGTGGTTTTTTTATTTCAAATATTTTGGTCAAATTGAGAATTGTTAAATTTATTTTTTTGTAATTAGACTGTCTATACGTGATTTTATCATGTTTGAGTAGTTGTTATTTACATTGTGTGATTTAAAATTTTTAACAACAAAATAATTTCGAATTGTTTTATAAAAAATACAATGAAATAATATAAAATAAAATAAATATAGAATAGATAAATTAAAGATAATAAAAATATAAAATATATAAAAACAATATATCATAATAATAAGATATACTAAATAAAATACAAAAATTTGTCATGACAGTTTAGAATAGATCTCAATGATCTTTTGTAAAAACATATAGAACGTTGAGAGTGATAATAATTATATGTAAGTGATGAAAAAAAGAATTGAAAAAAGCAGTTGGCTAAAGGATATGAGATTGACGATATGAGTCAGTAGTAAATAGGTAAAAGTATTGAAATGCAGAATGGGTTTTGTAGTGGCAATATCATGTAGTATACGTACATATTGACTGAATCGAACGATTTTAACTCAGTTTAAACTTATTGAATGGATTTTTTTGTCTGTTCAATTTTGGATGAATGGTTTATAAATAACCAAACGAGATGCTAAAGAGGCGCTGAAGAAGATGTTAAAGAAGATGCTAAAGGAGTTGCTAAAGGAGATGCAGAAGAAGATACTGAAGAAGATGATAAAATTAAATACTAAAAAATATCAATGAATAATGTAAATAATAAGTCGGTATTCTTATAACGCTTTAAATAAAGTTGGTTAAATATGTTGTGTAGAAAATTAAAGAGCCATGTTATGAATGTGCATGTCAAATGAGATCTAATAATCACGTTTTTGGTGTAATTATTAGTGTGAAATCGCTATTTAACTTTTAAATAAAAATGATTTGAAGTATAATAAAGATAGTCATTTCAATGGAGGAAGTATGGGAAAAGCAATCGCTATTTTTAATCAAAAGGGTGGTGTTGGTAAGACGACAACTGCTGTAAATTTTTCAGCTGCTTTAGCTGATGCAGGTAAAAGAGTTTTGTTGATTGATAACGACCCACAAGGAAACTTGACAAGTGGTGTTGGAATTAATAAAGAAGAGTTGAACTCATCTATATACAATGTATTGTTAAATGAAGTTAGTATTGAAGAATGTATCTTACACACTGCTTTTGATCATTTAGATATTGTACCAGGAAGTGTTGAATTGGCTGGCGCGGAAATTGAACTGATTGAGTTTGAAAATAGAGAGTATTTGTTAAAAAATCAGATTGCAAGAATTAAAGATCAGTATGATTATATTTTAGTGGATTGTCCTCCTTCTTTAGGTATGTTGACTATTAATGCGTTAGTTGCTGTGGATAGTGTTATTATTCCTATTCAATGTGAGTATTACGCATTAGAAGGCGTGAGTCATTTGGTGAATACCTTTAATTTAGTTAAAAAGAGTATTAATTCAAAATTAGAAATTCAAGGTGTTTTGCTGAGTATGTTTGATGGAAGGACCAATTTGTCAATTCAAGTTGTTGAAGAGGTGAAACGTCATTTTAAAGGTTTAGTGTATCAAACGATAATCCCTAGAAATATTCGTTTGGCTGAAGCGCCAAGTTTTGGATTGCCTGTAATTCATTATGATCGAAAGTCTAAAGGTGCTGAAGCATATATAGAATTGGTTGATGAATTTTTAAGTTTGGAGGAGTAAGATGAGTGTTAAAAAATCCGGTTTAGGTAAAGGACTTGGGGCTTTAATTCCTAACGAATCTATGGAAGCTTTTGAAAATAAAATCAATGAACATGGCGAACTCATACATGATATAGATATCAATCTTATTATGCCAAACAAGAATCAGCCAAGAAAAATATTTGATCCTGAACGTATCCAAGCTTTAGCCACATCAATAGAAGAACATGGTTTGCTACAGCCAATTGTTTTAAAAAAAGCTGGTGGGTTATATGAAATAATCGCTGGAGAGCGAAGATGGAGAGCTTGTAAACACATCGGATTAAAGAAAATCCCAGCTATAATTAAAAATGTCGATGCTGTTACAATTGCTCAACTGGCTTTAATTGAAAATTTGCAGCGTGAAGATTTAAATCCAATCGAAGAAGCAATGGCTTATAATCGTTTAATTGACGAGTTTGAACTTACACAAGAAAAAATGAGTAAAATTGCTGGTAAATCAAGAGTATATATAACAAATACAATTCGATTGCTGAAGCTGGATGAATATATTCAAGATGCAATTTCAAACAAAGTCATTACAAGTGGGCATGGAAGGGCTTTGTTGAGTCTTGAAAGTGATAAAATACGAAAGAAAGCGTTTGATAAAGTTGTTTCTGAGCAGTTAAGTGTTCGTGCTACTGAAGAATTGGTAAAAAATAGCGATAAGTTGTTTAAAGATAAAGAGCTTCGTTCAAATAAAACGATAGATAAAAATATTGATGTATTAAATTTTGAGTCACAAATATCTACTGTCTTAGGAACTAAAGTACAAATTAAAGAAAAAGAAGGCAAGGGTAAAATTAGTATTGATTTTTATTCGATGGAAGATTTAAACAGATTAATCGACTATTTTGAAAAAATTAAGTAACCAAATAGTAACTAGATGTTTCACGTGAAACGTCTAGTTTTTTTATTAGTTAACAAAATACAACTATCTGTGTTGAAGGTGATTAATTAGTTGAAATATGAAGGTGAGGAATACGACCTCAATAAGTAATATAATAGGAAGATTTAATTCTTAGAAAACGGATCAACTAGTCTTATTCACAGGTACTTTATTAATCAATACATAAATGACTGTTCAATTAGAAAATGATTCCTTTGACTGATAACAATAATAATAAAAAATTGAATGATATGGAAGACTTTAATTACTTTTTGTTTTGAATGAACGATCTAATAGTAAATTCATAAAATCTATATAGCAAATCAAATAAATTGTGTGGCTTTGAAATATATTAGTATTCAAGATTAGATGGAGCTAGTCACATAGGTACAAAATGTTTCACGTGAAACATTTTTTATTCTGTATCATTGATTAAATATGAATTACATCAACAAAATAAAGTCTATCTCAGGTATTATGATTCGATCAATAAATTAAACTGTTGAACATGATTTGTATGATAAATCAATTAAGTAATCGTTCATAAAATCAAATACAATACTTTATGAATTGAAATGTTTTTAAATCTATGTGTTCGAAATAATTATGATAGCATTTTCATAACATTCATGTGAATAAAAGTGAGCAATCGAAACAAAACTTAGTTTAATAGATCTAGAGTGTATCTATGTTTGTTCAAAAGCTACTAAACAAATATTAATTACTTCATCCCTGCATACTATAAAGACGACTTATAAAGTAAACTGTATATAATGACTATATAAAGAATCATATAAAGAACCATATAAAGAACCAAATAGGAGAACAATGGAGGAAAGTCATTAAGAAATAGAAAAATAGTTATAGAAGACAAATATGAATGATTGTTTTCTATGATAGGTTGAGTTAGAAGGATTGAATTATTTATTACATGTTTTATAGGTGATTCAGTGATGAATGAGTAAACTGTTTTAAGTATGAAAATTACAGATTAGATTGAGGATAATACTCTTAGGGATGGCATGCATATTAGGTTGTATGTGTAAAATTACATTCATTTTATAAAAAGAGGGTTGTAAAATTTATACTTGAATAAATCGATTAGTTAAGAGTTATAATTATTGAATTAATATTAAATAGGAAAAAAGTAAGAAATGAGCCATTGAAAACTATGTGTGTGTAATTAAAGTACTTAGACTAGTTATATCAAGTATAACCATCCCAAAATTTAATCAAAATGTTTCACGTGAAACATTATTTTTATTGTTACTATCAAAATCTAGTGTGAGTATGGTAAAATAAGAATATGAAAACAAGTACTTTCTAGTTATTTAATAAATCAAAACTCTATTTATTTTATTGTGAATGGAAAAGTAGATAATTCATGAAATCAATGAATCAAAAAAAGAATACTCAAAATAATTAGAACGATTAAATCCGAAAGAATTTAAGTGGTAAGGGAGCTTTTTATGCTAAATACTAAACGTAGAATTTTGTTTATAATAAATCCAGTAGCAGGAAAAGGTAAAACAATTGAAGTTTTACCTTTGATAAAACAAAAGTTTGATGTGCATTTTGATAAAATCGAGTATTTAATTCATGTCTCAAAATGTGAAGGTGATATATCTAGAGCTGTTAATCAATACTATAATGAGGGATGGAATGAGTTTGTTGCAATTGGAGGCGATGGATCTTTATCTGAACTGATAAATGGCTTTAAGTTTCCTGTTGAAAGAATGCCGTCAATTGGAATAATACCGATGGGTACGGGTAATGATTTTGTTAAGAACTTGCCAGAAAAAAAGTATCTAGATTTAATTTTCGATGCAATCATTCATCAGTCAACTTCTATTATTGATGTTGGAATAGTGAACAATTTCAATTTTATCAATGTTTGCTCGTTTGGTATAGATGGTCCAATTATTGTTGATACGAATCGTTATAAAAAATGGTTACCTGGAAAATCGTCTTATATGGTAAGTACGATGAAAGCAGGAATAACTTTTAAAGCTAGTCAGGTTTCCGTTGTTGCCGATGGTAAATACTACGAAGGTGACATGCTTTTGATTGCAGTGGGGAATGGTAAATATTTTGGAGGCGGGATGAATATTTGCCCTGATGCGTTATTGAATGATGGTCTATTTGATGTGTGTTTGGTGAACGGTGTTAAAAAAACAAAATTCATTAAAGAAATGCCAAAAGTATATTCTGGTAAATTAAGCGATCTAAAAGAAGTTATCTATTTAAAATGCAAGGAAATTAGTATTCATGTAACAGGCAGCCAATATTATATTAACGCAGATGGCAATCTACTTGGTCAGACACCTGCTCATTTAAAAATTGTAGAAAATGCTGTAAAAATATATACAAATGACTATTGATTTCCAATTTTTGTAAATTATATAAGGTCTAAATTAAAAGTTATATTAATTTTTGGAGTACGGATTTAAGACGTATTAAAATTTGTTACAGCTCAATTTTAAAGGAAAATAGGTGTTGGAATGGATAATGAGTTAGTAAAAGACGCAAAAGTACAATTTATTGAAACCGGTCGTATAAATCAGAAAATAGTTTCTAAAGAAATCTCAATGTCATGGTACAAATGCAAACTACAAAACCTTTACCCAAATAGTCAAATTAAAAGTTGTGGCAGTTCATCAGATCATTACTTTGAAGATCAATTTGTAAAATTCATAGATTCAATTATAAAGGACTCCTATCAATATATACTTGTTAATAATGAACTCGTGAAATGTTCATCACGATTATGGGATTCAAACCTCGAAAAAATCGACTCTCTTGATGATGCACTTATTGGTACAAATGCAGGTTATATTTCATTTAAGTCTAAACAGACGTCAATTGTTTCATTGAGTGAACATTACTTAGACGCGCTATCTCAATATTATTCGATAGGATTTCAAATAAAAGAGGATGATCAAAATAAAGGTATATTGACCTTATTTACACAAATTAAACCAAACGAGTATGAAATTGCAAAAATTGTGGAATTTTTACACAATTATGAGTATCAGAAGAATAAAGCTGTAGGGAAAGCAACAGCAGTAGAAACAAAGCATCAACTAGGTGACTTTTTGTCAGCGCCTGATGATTATGTGGAAGAAATTAGTAGACAAATTGAAAAGATGATAGCAAACCCTCTTCCGAAACTGGTCATTGGTGGAGTAGGCTCTGGTAAGACATCAATATGCACGTATATGTCGCTGCAGTTAGGTATGAATCCAGTAATTGTAGATCTAGTGAGTTTGCCTAACTTCATTCAAAAACAAACGCTAAAAAGTTGTTTGTTTCAAAATGAAACAGTCATTATTGAAGGGGTATATCGTGCAAACTTAGATACAATTATGCTGTTAACTGTTTACAGCGATTCAATTCTATCAAACTTTCAAAACTCAAAGTATAGTGATTTCAAGTGTAAAAACATAATACTGTCAACACTTACAGATGAATGTATCTTAGATTTTACTTCGGAGAGCGTCAACAAATTGTATACACAATTATTAGATAAATTCAAACTGAACTCGCTCAAGCTAAAAAACTATCATGATTTTACCAATGAGGATCTAAATATACTTGAGTTGATTATAAAAAAGCGAGCATGTATCGTTAGTGAAACAGAAAAAAAACAATTATTGAATTTAGCGAAAGGTATGAGTTTTCATCAAGTGGTGAGTTTGATCAATAGCTTAGCTATTTATGATCAATCATCTGACAAATTCAGATTAAACGCACATAAATTGACACCTAAAATTAAATTTGAATCATTAGAAGCGCATGAAAAGGACTATATTCTAACAGTTTACAATCAATTAGACTGTAATGTACAACTTACGGCTGAAGCGTTAGAAATTGGAAGATCCACATTATATAGGAAACTTGAAAAATATCATGATAAGCCTGTATCAAAATGAAACTTCACTAGGTAGGCTGAAGAAAATGAGTAAAATCTCATTCTAATACACCTAATTAGATTCTAAAAATGATACAAATCGCTGACGTTAGTCCTCTGACTTAAGTAAAATGATTGTACCAAATAGAGAAAAAATTCCTGAAGTATAGACAAAAATTTGCTAACTAATCATTTAAATAGAATGAATGGTTGAAAAATGTGAGATTAGCAACAACAAATAGTGTTTTTCATAAAAACCAAGATTGTTTGTTATCAATAAATCAAACGACTAACTGTAAGTGTTTACAGAACATTATCAGTGCTGTCGTTTTTTTGTTAAGTATACAGTATATAACTTAAAACGCTATTAATACTAGCTTATTCAGTATAAAAATGCATTATATTTCTGATATCGATTCATTAAAATAGTATTTGAAATCTACAGGATTATTATGTAAAATTAATATAACGCTGTAAGGCATTATATAACACGTGTGGTTTGATTTACTGTAAATTAACAGTTAACTTATAGGAGGAGGTTCGATGTATAAAGTAAGCGAAGTTGCAGAAATCTTAGGCGTTGAAAAAACAGAAGTTTTTGAAAAACTCATTTCGCACAAATCATTAATAGATCCGAATCTCTTTAAAATAGATGGAGTTACTTATTTTGATGATAGAGGATTGGAGATTTTAAAAACTCTTTTTTCAAAGCAATCAGATATAAGCTCAGTAAATAGTCATGAGAAAACGGATATGAAATTAAGCAAATCAATTTCCAAGTTTGATCGCGAGCGAGATGTCTTATATGATCAAGTCGAAATACTAAGAAACGAGTTAGTAAATCTAGATTCTGAACTTGAGTTAAAAGATGATATTGTACGAAAGTATCAGATTAAAATGATGGAAGAGATGGATTTAATTAATAAGTTACAGAGTGCTCTAATGAAAAAAATAGATAATTAGGTGGAATGATCTATGTATAGGGTAATTGAAGTTGCTAGGATGCTTGGAGTTAGTAAAGTAACGATTTATAAAAAGGTTAATAAGAACAAGAAGGCTCTGAAAAATCATATTCACACACGGAGTAACATTACATATATTGATGATGCTGGCGTGGAAATTATAAAAGAAACTATTGAAGTTATGGCAAATAATGGCTATGGTAGCGGAAATGAAATCGACGAGATTAAGAAAGAGTATATTGATGATTTAAATGAACTTATTGAATTGTTAAATTCTCAAATTCATGTAAAGAAAAAGCAAATTCAGAATAAAGATGAGATCATTGAAAACTTCAAAACACTCTCTAAGAGTAATAGGGGTAAAATACAATATCTAGAAAGTCAAATAAACTCATAATATTAGGATCCATCCTTTAAAGATGAATCTTAGTTATAAACTTAATTAAATGAATTGAAAGAGATAATCATAAAGCAAGTCTAATACCTAGGAGGTTACTGTGGTACCTAAGAAATCAATCTTTGAAAGAATGGGTTTAATTGAACCCAAAAACGATCAAGACATTACTGAGTATGAATCAAATTCTGAACTAGAGTATGATGCGATTCCTGAACCTGAACATATTCCAGATTTATCAGATTTAATGAATCATGATGTAAAACATCCAGAATCAGAAAATAATGAAATGAAAGTAACAGTTGATTCATTGGAGCATTCAACTTATGAAGAGCCAAAACAAGCAATTAGTGCTGAGACTGTCAAATTTGAAACGGTGAATCCAGAAAAGTTTAGCGAACAAAAAATGGATCAAAATATTAGTGACAAATTAGACTTAATTATTGGTGCATATGAAAAAAATAAAATGATGACAATTGACGAAATTTATAGAAATGCCCATTTGGACAATGATGTTAAAAAGACTATTTTTATGGCAGATGTCTATTTAAAAGCAGTTCCTGAAAATTTACCGATTGATATTAAGCGTGAAACAGTTCTCAATATCATGAATATATCAAATATTAGCTTAGATGAGCTTTTGAATGATGCTTATAGAAGAATTGATTCATTGAATACAGTTTTAGAAGAGACTGTTGCAACAACGCAAGATGTTTTTAATCGAAATGATGCAACAATTCGAGAATTAGAAAAAAGAATTGAAGATCTAAAGGAAATTAATAAAAATAGAAAGAAATTCCAAGAAGATCAAAATACTATGATTGAGTATGAAATTCAAAAAATTATCAATTTAGTAGAATTTGTAAAGCCAAAGAAGTAATGTATGGTAGAGTATAGACTGACAAAAAAAGGCAAGATTGTTTTAAGCATTTTTTCATTTGTTTTGTTAGTTGGAATCGCGATGTCCGCTTACTACATCGTTCAGCATCTGACAAAGTCAGATGAGAGCCCTGTAAATTCAAATGGTGTAGAAACAATTGATGCCATGAATAAGGAAGAAACCTCAGATGTGACCACTACTACTGAAAATTCATCTGATGCTACAGATATTGAAACTTCAGAAGAAACAAATGGTGAATCCAATAATCAATCCAATAGTGCTTCAACAAATGATTCTGGTAATCGTGGAACGATTTATACAAAGGAACAATTAGCAGAGTTAAAACAGTTTAAATTGATTGTTCATTATGATAAGGATTCAAAATTCGTCACACTCTCAAAAGAGGACAGTGACACACTGCTCTTATTACTCAATCGTTATCCTGATGAAGAGATGGCTGTTGTAGGTTTTGCAAATGGTTATCCTGATTTTGATCAAACGGAACAAAGGCAACAGCTAAGTCTAGAGATGGCCAACAGCGTGAGTCAATCGATTGTCAATCTCGGATTCCAAAGTAAGATGATAAAAATCTACGCACTAGGTGCTAATAATCCATTAACGATTGATGAGGGGAAACAGAACCTTAATAATCGCGTTGAGATTTATTTCTTAAATCACTATCTTGGTATGAAGCATACTAAGTAACTATTAGCACTCGTAGCTCAGTGGATAGAGCGATCGCCTCCTAAGCGATAGGTCGGAAGTTCAAGTCTTCTCGGGTGCGCCATGAGTATGTAATCCCTGTGTTTTAAAAGACTCAGGGATTTTTTGTAATCTATTTACAATGACATAGAAATCTTAGGAGTTGAAATCTCATGATTGAAACAAGTATAAATGAATATATGATGAAGGAAGCAATTAAAGAAGGTAAAAAAGCACTTCTATTTGGGGAAGTACCAATAGGAGCTGTAGTTGTGAAGAATGGAAAAATTATTGGAAGAGGTCATAATAGTCGAGAGGTTTCAGAAAGTCCGCTTGCCCATGCAGAAATGAACGCAATGATGGATGCTGCAAGGAATCTAGGGAGTTGGAGATTGACAGAATGTGATATCTATGTTACAATTGAGCCCTGTCCTATGTGTACTGGAGCGTTATTTCAGTCAAGAATACGGACTATATATTATGGTGCAGGTGATCCCAAAGCCGGTGCATGTGGATCGGTATTTAATTTATTTGATTTTGAGCAGCTGAATCATACATGTGTGGTTGTTCAAGGTATTTTAGAAGATGAATGTCGTTTGATGATGCAAGATTTTTTTCGAAGTAAACGTAAGAAATAAATGTATTGACGGCATGTACAGAATTGAATTAAAATGTATGTTATTGGAGAGATGTCCGAGCTGGCTAAGGGGCACGCCTGGAAAGCGTGTAAGGCTGTCATGGCCCCGCGGGTTCGAGTCCCGCTCTCTCCGCCAAAGATATGCCGTGCTAGACGGGGAGGTAGCGGTTCCTTGTAACCCGCAATCCGCTGTAGCGGGGTTGATGCTTAAGCTAAGGACACTTATTGTAGAGTCTGCGCTTGTTAAGTAATGTTGAGAATTGGGTCTTGCGCAATAGATACTTGTGAACCCCGTCAGGTCTGGAAGGAAGCAGCGGTAAGCGAGAACATCTATGTGCCGCGAGGTCGCCTGGTTTGAGTTAACTGGCAAGTTAACGTCCATAGTAATTGCTCGAAGTTAAGTGCACGGCGTAACAAAAAAATCATCAGGCATCGATGTATGCAGGATGATTTTTTTATTTTTATGAGTTGCTTTTCATTTTGGTCATTATCTAATATAATTTATTTATGATGCAATTAAAGGGGATTACATGAAGCGAGATGATGTTAAACAAAAAAATAATCGATATTTTGAATATCATATAGCATTTAGAATTTTATGTATATTGTTGGTAAATACGATTATTTTGTCAATTTTATTTATATTGCCAATTGGAAAATATCAAATAAGAAGCATTCAATCCGTGGATCGTCTATTTTCAGTCATTGCGATTGCAATATTCATTGCTTTTATTGGTGTGTATTCAATTATAAAAATTTATCAAAATGATAAAAAACGCATGTTTTATCTACTTGGTAATACTTTTACAAGAATACAATATAAAGAGTTTATTGAATTAAACCACGAATATATTGATAAGACAAACATATTAAGTCGTGATAAAGAAGCTTTTGAAGAAGATAGTAAGCAGTATACTCAATTACTTGATCAAAGCGCGAGCATTTCAGAAGAACTCAACCAGCTGGATTCCTATATAACTTTAATAAAAGAAACATCCAGTGAATTAACTAATTTTTATGATTTGTTATCTAATCAATTGTCTGCATTTGTATGGGTAACTGATTACGAAGGTAAAATATTAGTTATGAATCAATTTCTAATGGATGAAGTCAAGCGATTTGACAAGAAAAAAAACCAAACAGAAACCGTTCAAATATTTGATATTTTAAGCATACAAGAGTCACAATTTGAGTTGTTTCGAACACGTGATTTTAACCATGTCATGATGCATTTTCAAGATGGAAAAGCACTTTCAGGAAAGAGTAAACGAATTTTCGAAGATGAAAAAATAAAATATATTGTATTCTCTTCTGAAATCTCAAATGAAGAAAAAATGTTATTGAATAATTACTTAAAAAGAAGTCGAGATTTACATTTTATTAGTGAAATCAGTAAATTAACTACAAGTCAATTAAGTATGGAAAGTACGTTACGTGATATAGCAGATAAAATAGCATTTATTGGTAATTTTGATACATGTTCAATAAGACTTGCAATTAAGAATAATATTCTCGAATTAAAAGCACTCGGAGGATATACGAAAGATTTTGTGTTGAATACGCAGGTGGAAGTCAATGAGAATTTCAATGAATCACACATGAGTTATTCATTTAGAGAGAATAAAATTCTTTTACTGAATTCACTATCTGATTTATTATTCGAAGATGAAATCGTTCGAAAAATTCTTCAAAAAGACCGAAAAGTTGCATATATTCCTTTATCAAATTACAATCGAACAATCGGAATCTTAGCATTAATTAGTGAAACTGAATTTGATTCTGAAAAACTGATCTTATTGGAATCCATTTCAATAAACGTCACCATTGCACTTGAAAAATTGATGCTCTATGAACAGCTTAAATCAAACTATTTTCAAACAGTTGAGGCCTTTATTACGGCTTCGGAACTCAAAACGGATAAATTTAATGGACACTCGAGAAGAGTCGCAGAAATTTGTCGCATTATTGGAGAAAAACTTTATTTAACCCAACAAGAGATAGACGAATTATATATCGCTGGTTTACTTCATGATATCGGAAAACTAGCATTCTCTGAAGATTCTACCGAATACGCTCTTGATGTAGATCAGCATGGCTTATTGGGAAGACAGATGGTAGAACGAGTAGGATTGACCCAGGGAATTTTAGATGGGATTGAACATCATCATTTGGATTACAATCTTCAAAATGATCAAAGTTCAACTATGACGGAGCAACCTTATTATGCGCAAATTATTCGAGTGGCAAATGATTTTGATTTATATATGAGCTCTATGGAAGAGCATACTGCAATAGATCGTTTTGTAACAGAAATGCATCAATCCATTGGAATCAAGTACTCGCCTCAGTTTGTGCGAATAATTGATAATTTACTTTCTGAAAAAAATCTTGCTCTGACAAATTTATATTCACAAGAGGTTATCAATGAATAAAAGCTATCAAAATCGAATTCAAAAGTTGATATTTCTATTTGTTTTTATGCCATTTACAGTGTTTTCAGTTTTGTGTGTATTTTACTTAACTAAAGCACAACCAATTAGCATAAAAATAACTATAATTCTTTTAGTAGTATTAGTGAATATATCGCTCTATATTTTATCTATTTATAAATTACCAGGGATTTTTTTGCTTGAATTTCAAAGGCTGAGTCAGTCAAATGCTTTTGATTTCAAACATTCTGGTGAATGCAAGAAAATAGAAGAGTTGATCTTAGAAAGATTGGAACTATCAAAGTCTAAAAATCAACTACACGAGCACATACAAACTACATCTGAAACAGTTGATGCATTATTAGCAGAGTTAGATCAGTTAAAGATGTCGATTCATGAATTGACTCAAAATAATCAAGCTCAAGAAGGCATTAATCGTACGATAATCAGTTCATCCAATCAATTTGTACTTCAAATAGACGAAGATGGCAATATCCAAAAGGTAAATGATGTATTCACGTCTCGATTAGGTTATAGTGAACCTGAAGTGTTAGGAACGAATATTTTAGCGCTTATTGAGCAAAAAGAAGATCAAAGTCAAACCTGGAAACAAATAGTCAATGATGCTATTCATAATCCAGTTTATGTGTCTATTAAGCTTAAATCATCTATGTCCATTTCAAGTGAATTTGTGAATTTGACTGCATCAAAGCTCGAAAATGGAACTTACCTTTGTATTGGTAAAGCCATTAATGACGAGATTTCGTTGCAAAGTAATATTCTGAGAAAAAATAGGGAATTAGAGTATGTCAATCAAATTAACTCATCGCTGATCAGTAACTGGGATATTAAGGATTTGTTAGACAACATCATTAAGAGAATTGATTATCTTTTCAATATTTATGTTGGTGGTATCTATATTTTAAACTCAAATAAACAATGGGAATTAAAAGCGTATTCTTCTGATACCTTAAATAAAACAATGATTACAAACATCAATATTGAAAATTATATTTCACGTGAATTAATTGAAAATCCCGAAATCAAGACTGTAAAAATCAATTACTTAGATATGAATTACTTGACGTTACTTCCTCTTGAAGTGGATCAAGAAATTATGGCAATCATGGCAATTGGAACGGTTAAGCAAATGAGTCCAAATGATATGATGATTCTTAAAATGTTTAAAAATCAAGCTGCAATGGTCATTCAGCGATCTATCATCTATGAACAACTAAGAAAACAGTATTTTGGAACGATTGAAGCACTTGTCAACGTTATTGAAGCTAAAGATAAATACACAGAAGGGCATTCACGTCGCGTTTCGCGATTTGCGGTGGTTATCGCAACTAAACTTGGTTATTCAAATGAAGAGATCGAAAATGTTGAAATTGCAGGTCTTTTGCATGATATTGGAAAAATTGGAATCGATCAAGCTATATTGTGTAAACAAGGTGAATTAACGGATTATGAATACGATGAAATCAAAAAACACCCAACAAAGGGGATTCAGATTCTTCAATCCATCAATTTCGAAGAAAATATAAAAGATGCCATTTTATATCACCATTTGCGATATGATTTAAAAGGTTACCCAATGGCAGAAAAACAATTAGAGAGTTTGCCCGCATATGCCAGTATTATTGGGATAGCGGATGCATTTGATGCCATTACATCTGCGCGATCGTATTCAAAAGCTCGTACGAAAGAAGAAGGTTTATTAGAACTCGTTAAATATAAAGGATCACAATTTGCCCCTGAACTTGTGGATGTATTTGAAAGTTTAATTACGGAAGAACCTGAGAAGATACAAGAAATTATTGAAGATACGGCTTTAAGTGATTGACAACAAAAGTTAGAGTAAGCGCATTAATGGATACATGAAATGAATATCATGTCATTTAGACAAAGTTCGAATTACAAGCTAAAGGAGTAAATTATGTCATATCAAGCACTTTATCGGCAATGGAGACCCATTGAATTTGATGAAATTATAGGTCAAGATCATATCACAATTCCATTGAAGAACCAGATTATGTCAAATAGTTATGGGCATGCATATATTTTTTCAGGGACAAGAGGAACAGGAAAAACATCCACAGCAAAAATCTTCGCAAGAGCTGTAAACTGTTTAAACAATACGGATGGAAACCCATGTAATCAATGTGAGAACTGTTTGAGTATATTGGAAGATCAATTCATCGATGTTGTTGAAATGGATGCTGCTTCAAATAATAGCGTAGATGATATTCGTGAGTTGAGAGAGCATATTAAGTTTACACCGTCAAAAGGTCGCTATAAAGTTTATATCATCGACGAAGTCCACATGCTTTCTCAAGGCGCATTTAATGCGCTATTAAAGACATTAGAAGAACCACCAGAATATGTTCTATTCATTTTAGCAACGACAGAACTTCATAAAATACCTGCCACGATTCTATCCAGATGTCAGCGTTATGATTTTAAACGCGTCTCATTTAGCGAAATTCTAACGCGTCTTGAGCATATTTGTAAAAAAATGAACGTTCAATATGATGTAGAGGCTTTAAAACTTATCATTCAAAAGAGTGATGGCGCAGTGAGAGATACCTTAAGCGGTTTAGATCAATGTTTGAGTATTGGTGGCAATTCGCTAAAAATTTCGGATGTTGTTGAAATATTTGGCATTGTAGAGAAAGATCAGATTTTAAATCTCATTCAGTTTCTTGAAAGCAATCAAGCGGGTGAAGTTTTAATTATAATAGACAGTATTTTAAAGCAAGGAAAAGACATACAACAATTTATCAATGCAATGATAGAAGTGTATAGAGATCTCTTAATTATGACGATGGTCATAGAAAATCACACTTCTTTAATAGACGCCTCTGATGAGTATATTGAAAGTGTAAAGGACATTTCTGTAAACTTAACACCTGTTCATCTGTCGCGATCGCTAGATGAATTGATTGAATTATCTAAGTCGATTAAATATGCTCAGAATAAGCGTGCACTTTTAGAAGCATCATTGATGCGTTTAATTTATCCAGAAACACAACAGAGTTATCAAAACTTAATTGAACGAGTAGAGCGTCTTGAAAAGAAATTATCACAAGCAGGTGTGAGCATGCCAATGCCTGCAAATACTGCACCTTTACATGAATATAAACGAGAAAGCGACGCGCAACATACAACAACTTCAAAGATGGATTCAACTATAAATGATCAGCCAGCAGTTGAATCATCAAAGAAAGAAGAGATTGATCGTTTTATTGAGTTTAAAGAAGGTGAATGCACGATAGAAGAAGTATCCGAGCAATGGCCAATGTTTATGGAGGTCATATCCAGAGACAAAAAAGGGTTGATTCCAACATTACACGGATCCACACCTGTTAAAATGATGCATAACAAATGTCATATCGGATTGTTGCCAGAAAGTAAAATGTTTATGTCTCTGCTCAATAATGCATCAAATTCTGAATATCTAAATCATTTAATTTCAAAATTAGTTAAGAAACCAATTTCCTTGGAATATGATATAATAGATGGGTCGGAAAATAGTACCCATTCTGAAAACAGTGCCAATGAAAAAAAAGGACACTCAAGCACCGATAAAGAAGCACAAATTAAAGACTTTTTTAAAGACTTTAATAATGTGCTCGAAATAAAATAATAAATTTACTGGAGGCAAATATGGCAAAAGGTAGAGGACCAATGATACCTGGAAATATGAATAACATGATGAAACAAATCCAAAAAATTCAAAAAGAAATGACAGATGCACAAGAAAAATTAGAAGTTGAAAATTTTGAAGCAACTGCTGGTGGTGGTGCCATTAAAGCAACTGTAAATGGTAAAAAAGAGCTAGTTGCAATTGAATTAAAACCTGAAATTGTAGATCCCGATGATATAGAAATGTTGCAAGATCTCATTATCGTTGCTGTGAATGAGGCTTTAAAAGTAGCGGATGAAACCATGAATAAAACGATGGGGAAATATACAAGTGGTTTAAATATGCCTGGTTTGTTTTAGGAGCTATTATGTCTAGATATATACCTGCTATCGGCCGATTAATTGATGAGTTTGCAAAATTGCCCGGAGTTGGCAAAAAAAGTGCGCAAAGATTGGCTTTTCATGTTGTCAACATGGAACAAGATCAGGTAGTGAACTTTGCAGAAGCAATTTTAGACATCAAGAGAAAAGTACGATATTGTGAAAAATGTTTTAATTTAACAGATCAAACGCTCTGTGATATTTGTTGTGACCATAAACGTGATCAAGAGATCATGTGTGTAGTCGAATCACCTCGTGATTTGATGGCAATTGAGAACACAAAAGAGTTTAATGGTTTGTATCACGTCCTGCATGGTGCAATTTCACCAATGGAAGGGATTGGTCCAAATGACATTAAGCTTAAAGAACTTATTGTTCGGTTACAGTCAGACGAAACAAAGGAAATTATCATTGCGACGAATCCATCTATTGAAGGTGAAGCAACAGCTATGTATATCTCTAAATTGCTCAAAGGAACAGATATCAAAGTGACGCGTCTTGCTCATGGAATACCTGTTGGTGGTGATTTAGAATATGCGGATGAAGTAACACTTGCGAAAGCTATTGAGGGTAGGCGTCAATTGTAATTCAATAATTGTATTCAATAATTGTATTCAATAAATCATAAGATAAAATAAATATTTTCACTAAATTGAATCGTTAAAAAGTAGGTCTCATACAAAAGACCTACTTTTTTTATTTGTACAGTTTACAAAATATGGAAATTATGGTATATTAATTCCATATTTTGGAAATGAGGGTTGATATGAATTTAGTATGTTATTTTACAGAGGCTCAAAAAGAGTTGTTTACTACGCTAAAGAGATTAATAAAAGGCTCTGAATTTCAATGGATTGATTGCCAGCTTCTACCAATACCTGAAAACGAACGGTTTATTTGGATTGTGCTTTCGCAACCAGATCAAAAGACGCTCGAAAAGATAAATCAACATCATAGCGATCCGCTCATTTGTCATATTGGCGTTAGAGATCATGTGTTTGTCTCAAAAAATATAATGAAAATTTCATGCGAGATGGACTTAAATGAGAAGTTGCAGGCCATTTTAATGGATCATCAAGAGCAACTTAAGCGACATTACCTCCAACAACTGCGCATGGAATCAGAAGATCTTCAGTTTATCGAAAATTACTCAGCTATTCCAATGATTAAAAATAAGGACGCTTCTAAAATCAAACATAAAAAGAAAAGATGGATGGAAAATGCGACATTTATAACGGTAATTGATAGTCCACGATGTGCGAAGCACCTGGCACAACATCTGTCAAAAAAAGCAACTGGAAAAGTATTGCTAATTGATGGAAACTTATTAAAACCAAGCATGGATACCCTTTTTGATATGACACACATCACAACGCCCATCAAAAGTCACTTAACGGGTATCGATAATACCGGACTCAATTTATCTTTAGATGTGTTAGATAAAGGATTAACATTTGACCCACAGATGGATCGATATGTAAAGAAAGTGACGCCTCACTTACATCTACTGTTAGGAAATTACAATATGTATAACTATGAACATTATGATGAACACAAAATAAAACAGCTTCTTGATCAACTCAAAACTTTTTATCAAGTCATAGTTTTAAATGTCGGTTCATCTTTATACGATGTGATGACAATGATTGGGCTACATATGAGCAATATCAATGTATTTGTTACAGAAGCTCAATTGCATGAAGTTAGGTATCAATACAACGCGATAAAACTATTGAACGCGAAACAGGGAATTCCTGAGAGTAAGAATGTTGTGTTAGCTAAGTTGCCGGATACTCGTTTCCTTAAGAGTGGTTATAATCCTCTGCAAAGCGTGTACAAATCTTTATTTAGATCACAATATATTGGAAGTATTTCTGAGTCCTGTAAAATGAGAGATGCTTTTGTCAAAAAAATCGTTGAAAGGACAAAGATATGGGATTGATTCAGAGCATTAGTAAACCTTTTGACTGGCAAAATGTGCAAGAAAATAGAGCACACACAACTGTGGTAAATCAACTATTAGATGAAGTCGTCACTGAATTTTCAACACTGATTTCAGATATTGAAGCAGGAAAAGTATCAAATTCTGTGTTGAAAAAGGAAATTGAAAAAAAAATTATGAGTCAAAAGGGGATTTTTAATCCAGATGCAATAAAAGAGCTTCTGTTTGACACCATTTATGGATATGGACTTTTGCAAAAATTAGTCGATGATGATTCTGTTTCAGATATTGATATCCCTCAGTTTGATTATGTCCTGTGTAAACGGAATGGATGCATTGAGAAATCACCTTTGAAATTTGAAAATGAAATAGATTTTGAACGTTTCTGTAAATTGCTCATCATTCGACATGGTGGACTCATCAATGAAGTGGACAATCACTGCCGTGTAAGCGATAGAGAGCGGCATTTACGAATAAATGTCTGTATTCCACCGCGAAATGTCAATGGTGCATCTTTAAACATTCGAAAGCATTCATCGAGTTTATGCACTTTAGAGATCTTGATGGAGAAAAAAATGTTCAATCACGAGGCACTAAGCTTGCTTAAAGAAATCAATCACAAGCGAAGGAATTATTTAATTTGTGGAAAAGGAGCAGCAGGTAAGACTACTTTGCTGCGCGCGTTGTTGAATGATGGGGATGAAATGGAAAGAGTGTTGATATGTGAATCAGATTCAGAACTTTATCCACAGAATAAAAATGTCATTGTGCAATACATCAAAAAAAATGAATTTGGTGGAAAAACATTAACTTTGACGGATTTAATACGTGAAGGATTGACCATGAGTTTAGACGCGTATTGCATTGGTGAAATTGTTGGGAGTGAAGCATGGGATTTTATCAAGGCAGGCTACACGGACCATCGAATTATGGGAACAATTCATGCAAGTTCTGCAATTGACGCTCTGGATCGTTTGTTAATGCTGATTGAAAATGAAACGCGAATTGATCAAAGCAAGTTGATGCAGATGATGGTAAAAAGTGTCGAATACATTATTTATCTGAATCAATTTGAGGTACATGAAATTATTCAGCTAAAGCATTTTTCAGATTCGTCCAATAAAGTGGACTATGAATGTCTATTTAAAATTGCAGGTGATGATCGATGATGTTTATTATAATAGGACTTAATTTAATCGGAGTCATATGGGGCGTATTTGGCATCCTTCATTTAAATAAGAATGCCATCAAAATGAGCATGAGTGAAGAAATATATTCGTTTAAAACTAAAAGAACCTTCATGGATTATATCCAAAAACGGTATCTGAATTTTACTTTTTTAGATGAAAAAATCACCTTAACTGACCTCGGATTATTCTATAGTCTTTGGTTGATGATTATGACTTTGGTGACAATGATGGTTTGTAAACAGTGGTTCATCCGTGGAAGTGCCCTCTTTATAGGAATTTTACTACCAATATTTGCGATGGAAAAATACATCAAGTGGGTGGATTTATCTATTGATAAAGGGATCTTTAACTTTTTAACACAAGTAAATTCAAGACTTGTAAAATCAGAAGACATCATGATCGCCATAAGAGATTCACAAAATGCCATTGAAAATCGATATATTAATCAATTAATAAAAAAATTCAATCAAGCAGTCAAAATGGGCGTATCGCCTGCTAGAGCATTCAAAACATTGCAGGACAGCACCAAGAATGAGTATATAAAATATATTTTTTTAAATATTGAAATTGTCTACAAGCGTAGAGGTAATGTAGCAGAATTAATGCGCGCCATCGAAAATGAATATACTTCCATACAAGTTGAAATTAACAAGCGCAAAGTTGAACTTGAACACGATCGAAATCTGATGTTATTTAGTTTGTTACTCGTGGTATTTACAACAGTTAAAATCGTTAAGGATCATGATTATATAATGGGGTTTTTTATTCGACACATCGGTTTTACAGTAGTCCTTACATTGTTTTTTTGTATAGGAATGACAATTATTATAACGGCAAATCCCAAACACTATTAAGTAAAGGAGGACGCAGTGTGGTATTACTTTTAGTGAATAGTTTGGCAGGATGTCTAATTGCAAGTATCCTTTTGGAAAATATGAAGGTTAAACAGGTTAAACTAGCAGACACGAGCAAGCTCAAAAAGCCCCATAACTTTCAATATCCACAAACAAGTTTGGCTAAAAACTTTTATAGAATGTACAAATATATGTACGTTCAGACATGTTCTGGAACACGTGCAGAGGATATTTTAAAAAACCTGCATCAGATTGTCGTGGATAAACATCTAAAAAAAATACTCATTCAAATGTCAGTGATTATTTCTCACAACAATGACACAAAATTAGGCATTGCCTATTTGAAAACACATTTTTCACATGAAGAAGGGATGATTCTTATTGGGATTTTAGAAGGATCCCTGGTTAGTGGACTTTCAAAAGAATCTTTTCTTCGATTAGATCATATGCTGTTTCAAAAGTATTTAGCACAAATGCGCAAGGATACCAAAAAAATACGTAAAAAGTACTTCGCTGCAGTGGTTTGTTTTGTTATATCGGCTTCAGGTGTTATTTTTTTACCTCTTATAGATCAAATGTTTCAGTCCGCCCAAATAATTTTTAGATAAGGAGAAAGAGATGCTATTAGAAACGGTTTTAAAGGTTAAAACAGCGCTTAAAAGAGGCTGTGAAAAGTTTTTACACGATGAAAAAGGTGAGTTTGGCATGAGTGCGATTATTGGAATTGCCATTGGTTTGATTGTAGCTGCGTTTATCTTAATTCCTGGAATCCGTGCTTTTGCGACGGGGATTATCACAGACATGCAAACTTGGTGGAGTAACTCCATTAGTGGCCAAATATTTCCGAGATAATATTTATGAGTATTGAAAATACCATTATATTGGGAATATCTTTGATATTGGTTTGCCTATTATTTGTGTCTTTATTTGAGTATATATTGCCAATGTACTCAAAATTGCAATTTTCAAGTGTATGTCGAACGTACTATTTACTAGCTGAGGAGCAGAATGGATTGGCACGAGAAGATGTGGATCGTTTAAAACAAAAACTGATTGAACTAGGCATTGATCAAATCAAAGTAACGTGTTCAGACAAGCTCAGTGTAAAAAAGGGATCTTTGAATATCCTCAGCGTAACTGGCGTATACCGATACTCAAGCATTAAAAATTTGACCCGTCGACAACAATCAGAGGTGATTTTTAAGTTTGAAGAAGAGTTTTTGTCTAGAAAAATCAGTATGTAGGAGCATCCGTGATAAATAAAACAAAGGTCAAAGGACTATCCGAAATTGGATTAACGATTGTCATTTTCTTTATGTTGGTGGGGGTAATATTTCCCATGACATTATGTATGCAAGAACTTGCCTTTTTTAAAATGATACAAGAAGACATCATTGTCACCATTGAAAAGGCAAGTTATGATGCCCTGTTAAACCTGCGCTTTGATGCATTGACAAAAGGCGTGATTGATAATAATTCACTCCTCATCACACAAGTGAAAGAGAGCATCACACAAGCATTTCCAAAGAAACACCGGCTTACTCTATTAGAAGTTGAGTATGGTGAAAAGGATGGCCATAAAGGCTGTCATATTGTCTGTGAGTATGATTACATGCCTCAATTTATTTTCCAAGGGATATTTGTAAAAGAGATGAAAGCGGATGTGTGGTACGAATTTCCAATTGATAATTAAGAGGTGATCCATGAAAAAAATAAGTGTGATTATAGCGTTAGTAATAGCCAGTTTATTGTTGACTGGATTAGAATTAAATCGATTAAATCAAGCTAAACAGATGAACTTAGCTTCAGTTTTAGTCACGAGTTGTGATTTGACAGCGGGCAAAAAAATAGAAAGTGAAGATTTAAAAGTCATTGAAATTCCCGTTGAAAGCATCAGCGAAACTGCATACAGTGCAAAAGAAGATTTATTGGGAAAAACAGTGACGTATAATTTGTCCTCAAATACACAGATTATTGAAGAAATGATTACAGAAAATGCATACTTAGTACCAAATGAAGGAAACAGCATGACAACACTTAAACTCAATCCAGAAGAAGCGATGTGTTGGACGATGAGTAAAGGAGAGCGTGTATTGGTGAAATATATAGACCTCGAAGGACACTTGTCGGAGCTTGGAGAAGTTATGGTAAAAGGTCGGTATGATCAAAGTCTTTCAGAGAATAACTATCAGACCAGTGTACCAGTCTATTTGCTTGTTGAAGGTCGATTTGAAATCATTGATGCCATTGTCTCAAAACTGAATATGGGGCGGCTTGAAATTGTGAAAAAAACTGAAAATTAGGACATCTTTGTGTTGTTCGATGTTATTTCTTTGATATAATGGTCATATGATACTGGAGGGATATTGTATGGACTATAGCCATCTTTCAAGAGAATCGTTGATACATGAAATCGAACAGCTCAATAAAGAAAACGAGCGCATTCGCTTAGAGCAAATTGGTGCACAAATCGGAGCACAGGATTTTATTAATGATATCCAATCGCCGGTATTTATCGTAAATGGAGATTATAGCATTCAATGGGCGAATAAAAAGTGTTCTGATTCTTATCAAAATATTTTGAACAAAAAGTGTTATCAAGTTTTTATGGGATTTGAAGATGTCTGTCCTGGATGTTCTATGCAAGAATGCAGTCAAAATGGTCGTCAAAAACATTTAATTGTAAAAAATGAACGTGAGCACTCTACGAGACATGTCGTCGTACACAAAATTCCACTTTATCGAGACGATCAATACATTGGCCTCATGGAAATACACTATGAGGATGTTCTCTATACCAGTCAACACTTTGAAACACTGGATCAGATTCATCAGTTGAAGTTAGAACTCGAGCGAATGAACAGTCGAAATGAGTACCTTAAGGATTTTACAATTGGATTTGCAAAATCGATGAAAATCCCACTTCGATCCTATATGGGCTTTTTTAATCTTTATGAAGACTGTCAAAATGACCTTCTTAAAAGCGATTATCTTCAAATCCTTAAGAGCAATTCAGATAACTTATATGAGTCGCTTAATCGGTTTTTAATGTTTTCAGAGCGTGAACATGTTGAAATTGGTGGTATGAAGGAAGCATTTTCCATTAGGAAAATCATTGAAGAAACAGTGAATCAAGTGGTATTGCCTTCTCAAATTGCACAAGAGGATCATTATGAACTAGATTACTCAGAAACCATTCCAGATGTATTAGTTGGGGATGCGCTCATTTTAAAGAATGTCATTGCCTATTTATTAGAATTTATACAATTCATTTCTGATACAGAGAAGGTATTAATCAGGGTTTCCGACGTCTCTCAATCACATTCAAAAATAATTTTGAAAATGGTCATGTCAGTGAACTATCAGTTTGAGAAAAATCAAAAGTTGTTGCCTTATTTTGACTTAGATCACAATGTTGATTTTGATACGGTTGAGGACTATTCACAAGCGTTAGGTCTAATGTTAGCCGATAAAATGAGCAAAAAATTAAATGGGACATTGGAAATCAGTACAGGTATTGAGGGAAAATTATTCATCGAACTTATTAGCACTTATAGAAAAGTTATTCCTAAAGAATATCACACGACAAAGACAACGGAAACACTCACAAAACAAAAGAAAGTCATTTTGATTGCAGACTATGAAAAACCAAACTTATCATTAGAGCTATTTCGACTGTACGATATTTTCTTTGCCCATACAGGGGAAGAAGCGATTCAAAAGTACTTTACGATCAATCCAGATCTAATGATATTGAATGTGATGATTGAAGCGTGTGACGGATTTAAGGTGTATGATGAAATCGAAAGAAGACGGAAAGAAATCAAGCCCATTATTGCGATTTCCAATAAATTGGTAGACAATGAACGAGAATTTTTTAGAGACTATGGTTTTAGTGATTATTATCCGAAACCGTTAGATGATGCAAAGCTGAAAAAAATTTGTGACAATTATTTTTAGGCAGGATTAGGGGCGCGCAAGCGTCCTTTATGCTATAATGAAATAGATTTGAGAAAATGAATTTATTAAGTGTGGAAATTGCATAATTACCTTTTCGGTGTGAAAATCATGTGTTGATAAAATTAAAATGGCTCAATCACGCCATTTCAAAATTTGAGATTCTAATAAATTAGAACTCGATTCTAATAAATTAGAACTCGATTCTCACAAATAAGAATTATGCAATTTTCTAAAGTGATTGTATGATTAAAATGGATGGTGAAAAATGAAATTTAGATGTATGGCAACCGCTGTATTCGGTATGGAAGCAATTGTTGGACAAGAAATTAAATCCTTAGGATATGAAAACGTCGTTGTAGAGAATGGTCGTGTGTTATTTGATTCAGATGCGTATGGTATTGCAAAGGCGAATATTTGGCTTCGAACAGCTGAACGTGTTCACATTATCGTAGGCATGTTTAAAGCGACAACGTTTGAGCAACTTTTTGATCAAGTGTATAAGTTGCCTTGGGAAGTTTATTTAAATAAAGAAGCCACTTTTCCAGTAAATGCGAAGTCGGTAAAGTCTAAACTATTTAGCTTATCTGACATTCAAAGTATCAGTAAACGTGCAATTGTAAAAAAATTGTCCGGACTTTATAAAGTGGAGTGGTTTAAAGAAACTGCAGAAACTTATAGCATCACCGTTGGAATTTTAAAGGATGAAGTAACGGTTAGTATTGATACATCAGGCGCTGGACTTCATAAGAGGGGCTATCGTGAACGTGGAAATGATGCGCCTTTAAAAGAAACTTTAGCAGCTGGCTTATTATTGGTGAGCAAATGGCAGCCTAAAATTCATTTAATTGATCCATTTTGCGGTTCTGGAACGATTGTAATTGAAGCTGCCATGATGGCGAAAAATATTGCACCTGGATTAAATCGAAAGTTCGATAGTGAATTATGGCCGTTTATTGATCCTGCGATTTGGAAGCAAGCTCGAAAAGAAGCCTATGAGGCCATTTTACATGATGTGGATATTAAGATTGAAGGTTATGATATCGACCCACGATCTATTAAAGTTGCTAGAGAAAATGCTGAACTAGCAGGGGTTGAGGACATTGTCCACTTTCAAGTTCGCGATGTTAAAGACTTCAGTACGAAAGACCAGTACGGTTATATCATTTGTAATCCACCATATGGTGAGCGTTTAAATGAACTTGAGGATGTTAAGAAATTATACAAACTCATGGGAAAAATATTCTTGCCGTATAAAACGTGGTCTAAGTATATCATTACTTCTTATGAGGAATTTGAAACGACGTTTGGTGAAAAAGCGACAAAAAATCGTAAACTATACAACGGTCGAATCAAAACGTATTTCTATTTATACTTTGGCGAAAAGCCACCGAAAAAATTGTCTGAAATTTAGACTTATTTAGAGGCGAATACATGAAAATAGGGCGTGGACTTTCTTTAACGATATTACTCATTTGCATATTTTTATCCGTTCAGTTTGAGAACGTCATTTCTCAAGCATCCAAAGTAGTAGCAGATAATTATAAGCGAACCCATCAAATATTTTTCAATCTCAACAATGACTTTGAAAATCGCGCTCAGGTGATTACTACGTCAGATGCTTACATTATCGCTGGTCGAACTGCGGTTCAATATATTTCAGATGAAGGTATGTTGCTGTGGGAAAAGGATATTTCATCAAAAAATGTCTGTATCGCTGAAGGGGACGATTATTTTGCCATAGCGGAACAAAAAGCGGGCGATATATTTTTAGTCGATTCGAAAGGGAATATAGTAACAAAAAGATATGGATTAGGGACAATTTTGTCTGTTAAATGTTTTGAAGACTATATTGCAGTGGTTAAAGACAATCAAGAATTTTTGCTGTTAGACAGTCAGTTGAAAACACTTTGCAGCACAGTACTTCCAAAGGGAACCGTCATTGATTATGAGGTCGATGTAAAATCTCAAAACGCCATTATTGCGATATTGGATTTAAGTCGAAATGAGTACAATACTAAGGTTGTTTTAACTTCATTTAATGGAACGATTGTAGGAGGCAGTAACATAGAAAAGCAAATCGCATATGATGTTGCCGTATTTGATCAGCAGCTTTATGTTTTAACGGATCAAGGCATCTCGTATTTTGGATTTGATGGAAAATTAACTGGAAATTATAAAGCAAAACAAACGATTTCAAAATTTATTCTCGCAGAGTCACCTTGGCTGTTTTTCGTCCCTAACACGGGAGAAAATCAGACGGTTTCAACGCAAAAAAATAAAATTGTACAGGTGGCAACAGATAATAAAGTGCTTCAAGAATTCAAACTTCCTATTGAAACGATCAAAGGCATGTACCAAATTGGAGAAAAGCTATTGGTCTACGATGAAAAAGAGCTATTTATTTTAAGTAAGGAAGGTAAAATGCTTGAATCCTATCGCGTAAAAGATGAGATTAAAAACGTACATGTAATCAGTAAGCACAGTTTTGCAATAGAATTTATCAATCACTTAGATGTCTATAACTTGAAATAATAGGAGGAATCATATGAATTGGGTTGATATTGTGGTCATTGTCATCATTGGAAGTGCCATGTATACGGGGTGGAAGAAAGGACTGATTTACGCAATCATTGAATTTTTTAAGTGGATTGTAGCGGTTATCATTGGGAAACTCTTTCATGTTCAATTTACCGCTTTCTTAGTGAAAATTTTTGGCGATCCAACCCCTAAAATTTCAAAACAAGTGAGTCAATATTTATTGAAAAAACTTCAACTTCAGTCTGGGGTGGATGCCCCAATGGGTCAAGAACAAATGGATCAAGCTGTTGGAGTTTTAAAAATTCCTATGGGATTTGCAGATAAAATCAAAGACAGTTTGCATGATAAGGTTGCCGCAACGACGACTGATTTTGTCAACACCGTGTCTGCACAGATGAGCGAAATGATATTAAATGCCCTTGGTTTTATTGCACTTGTTTTATTCGTTGTGGCGTTATTGAGCTTTTTACAGATTTTTAGTCAGTTTTTATCAAAATTGCCTGTGATTCATACATTTAATAACGGCGGAGGATTAATCGTCGGTTCTGCTCTAGGAGTTGTAAGTGTTTACTTTGGCATGACCATGCTAACCTATCTAAGTGTATTTAATTGGGCAGATCAGATACTAAATGCCGTTGAAAAATCTCAGTTTGCGATTTATTTTTATAAGTACAACATTTTGCAATATGCTTTTCAATATATGGTATTTAAGTTGAAATAATGAGGTGATTTCTAATGGAAATAAAAATTGATGCAAGAGGGCTTGCTTGCCCTAAACCAGTTATTGAAACAAAAAAAGCTTTAGAGGGCATTCAAGAAGGGAACATTATTACAGTGGTGGATAATTTAATTGCACGGGATAATGTCTCAAAGTTGGCAAAGAGCCTGAAACTTCATTTTTGTGTCTCTGAAAATGAAGGTGCTTATGAAATTAGTATTTTTAAAGGTGCATATGCACAGTCGCCAGAAGAAACCGTTCAAAAAAGACCAGATTTAGCCAATATGGCCGTGTATGTGAGCCGAGATGTCATGGGAGAAGGCGATCGAGAACTAGGAGAAGCGCTGATTAAAAGCTACTTCTATGCTTTATCAGAAAGCGAACCTTACCCAAAGGCCATTGTTTTTGTCAATTCTGGAGTCAAACTGCCTACGACCAATACACAGGTCATTGAGCACTTAAAAAAACTCGTTGAATTTGGAACAGAAATTCATGTATGTGGCGCATGTCTTGATTATTATGGACTTAAAGACATGCTTCAAGTTGGAAGTATTTCCAATATGTACGCCATAGTAGAAGTATTGAACGAAGCGAACAACACGTTTACGCTTTAATCAACACAACTTAACTTGTAGAAAGGTGAGAATTATGACGTTTTCACAAATTGAAACAAACGATCATCAAGAGGATGATTTGGTAAATGCAGAACAGACACATTATGTCATCACCTTTACATCGACACATCAAGCGATTAAATTTGAAAGAATGCTGTTACCGAATTTTGATATTGAGCTGATTCCAACCCCAAGAGAAGTGAGTGCAAGCTGTGGGCTGTCGCTCAAATTTACATCTCATGATCGGGCACAACTTCTAGAGGCCATATCAATAGAAAATAAACAGGGCATTCAGCTCTATATATTCACTAAAAATGAGAATCACTACGATGTAAAACCATTAAAATGGGAGGATTAAAATGCCGCTGAAACTCGAAATTGGCGATAAAATTACGACAAAAAAAGAACATCCTTGTGGTGGCAATTCCTTTGTCATATTGAGAGTTGGGATTGATTTTATTATAAAATGCGAAAAATGTGAAAAAGAAATCTGGATTCCACGTGTAAAAATTGAAAAACGCATCAAAGACATTTATCGAAACGGTGAAAAAATACAAAAGTAATGAATTGTAGGTAGTCAGTTTATTAATGTGAATATGCCTTTACTTTAGATGTACATAAGCCTTTACTTTAAATGTTGAATAAATGCAATATAAAAAAACTTGTCAAGCATATGGACAAGTGATATAATTCTAATGTTGTAAGTGCGACAACTGTCGCTACTTCTCTGCCCGTATAGGGCCATTATGTCCACAGGGAGGTGTAAATATGAGAAATTATGAGACTATTTTTATTTTAAAACCATCTATCGAAGAAGAAAAAAGAGTTGAGGCGATTGAAAAATTCAAATCAATTATTGCTGCAGATGGCGAAATACTAAAAGTTGAAGAGTGGGGTAACAGAAAACTTGCTTATGAGATTGAAAAACTCAGAGAAGGTTATTATGTATTAGTTAACTTTAATGCGAACCCGACGCTTCCGAAAGAACTCGAAAGAAATTTTAAAATTTCTGACGACGTGATTCGTTATATCATCGTAAATTTAGAAGACAAATAAGATAAAATGGGGGCTCATTAATGAATAGTGTAGTATTAATCGGGCGTTTGGCAAGAGACCCAGAACTTAGATTTGTTCCCGGAAGCGGGATGGCAGTAGCCAATTTTACGATGGCAATCGATAAAGGACTCACACGAGAAAAAAAGCAGGAATTTGAAAGCCAAGGTAGACCAACAGCTGATTTTATTCGAATTGTTGTTTGGGGAAAACAGGCTGAAAATTGCTCTCAATATTTAGCTAAAGGTAAACTCGTAGCAATTCAAGGATCGATTCAAACCAGCACTTATAAATCAACAGCAGGTGAGACACGATATACGACTGAAGTGCTTGCAAATCGAGTTGAATTCCTCGAATGGGGAGAAAAATCACAGTTATCACCAGGTAAGAGCGATGATTTTTCATTCGAAGGTAGTAACTTCGAAGATTTTCAATCGATTGAAGATGATGATGACGTTCCATTCTAAGTAGAAGGAGGAAAAACACTATGGTAAAAAGACGTAGAAAAAGAAAAGGTTGTGCTTTTTGTCAAGATAAAGTAGAATCTATCGATTATAAAGATACAAAAAAACTTCAAAAGTATCTTACTGAAAGAGGCAAAATATTGCCTAGAAGAGTAACTGGTACTTGTGCAAAACACCAAAGAATGGTGACAAGTGCAGTTAAAAGAGCTAGAATTATCGCTCTTTTACCTTTCGTAAATGATTGATGAATAGAAAAAACGCCATCCTAACGGGGTGGCGTTAATTTTTTTTGTAACATCTCGTCAAAAAATCTTGAAATAGTGTATAATCAATAGTACGAGTGTATATTATGTAAATTGGAATCCCAGTTCTTTGAGTGATTCATATACCGACGATAAATTTTAGTTAATCAATGGAGGAAAGCAACTTGAACAAGACGAAACAATTAACGGAAGCAGGAATTTTTTCTGTGATTATAGCCATTGGCATGATATTGATGTTCTATTTACCGATTGGACAGACGTTGTTAGCCTTTTTGATTCCTTTGCCAGTCATTATTGCATCGGTCAGAAATGAATCGAAGTACACCGTATTATCCGTCGTTGTAGCGTCGTTTGTAGCGGGATTTATAGTAACTTTTATGGCGAGCTTTACACTGGGCGTATTTATTTTTTCAGTTGGTTATCCACTTGGATTAGCGATAAAACGACGTGCGAGCAATTTAAGAACGGTGTTGATCGGCACTTTAGGTGTCATCATTGGACTATTATTAATGATGTCGGTAACCGAACTTTTAACGGGTATTTCTCTGCAAGAAGCTTTAGATGAGATGTTTCAACTAAGCAGAGAGATGCAGTCTGAACTCGTCGGCGTAACAGGAAATCTTGGAGACGCGTCAGAAGAAAGCATTGAAGCCATCAACAAAACTTTTGATTTATTGGAAAAAATGCTCAAAATGTTAATGCCTGCGATTATTATTGTTTTTTCAATGATATTAGCTTCTATCAATTTAGTACTGTCCAAGCAAATTCTTAAAAAAATGCACATTGATCATGTCCCTTTGGGAGGGTTTGAAGACTTTAAATATCCAAGGCATCTCGCTTACGGCAGTGCAGCCATGTTAATACTCTCGTACGTTATTGGAATGACTGGATTCATGGATGTTGAGATGTTATTATCCAACCTCGTTTATCTCTTTACCATGATGTTTGCAGTTCAAGGCGCAGCAGTATTGTATGCCCTTATTAAAAAGCGATTAGGTAAATTTGCATCAATCATCATTATTGTACTTTTTGCAGTTTTCGGAATGCTTCAGTACATGGCATTATTTGGGTTCTTTGATGTCTTAATCGACATTCGAAAATTGAGCAACAAAAAAACAGAATAAATAGAAGCAATGATGAATAAAAGCACTAATAAATATCAGCAATAATAAATAGATTGATAAATCATCAGATGCAGCAATTTTAAGGATTGATGATACGATATGGGGTAGACATATGGGAAGTAATAAAATGAGTAACCCGTTCAAAGAGACGATGAATCTCTATCTAATAGTCATTGCCATTAACGTGATTTTACTCGCGTTATATAACTTGCTATTGGGAATTGCCGGGCTGCTCGTACTCATCAGCTTGATTATTTATAATAGCCTTTCAAGTCGAGCAAAAATTCACAAGTGGAAAAAATATATTGAAGCTTTATCAACGCATATTGATAGTGCAGCGCGATATGCTGTATTCAATTTACCAATTCCACTGGTAGTAACGGACTTAGATGGCAAAATCAATTGGTACAATTCGAAGTTTTCCGAAACTTTGTTAGATAGTAATGCGATTGGTAAGAGTATCATCTCGTATATTCCCTCTATTACAATGGAACAATTGAAAAGCGGGGAACATATTGATAATGTGCGAGTGGGTGATCGAACTTTTAGCGTCTATGCCAATATGGTCAATCTTGAAGAAGACATTCCACAAAATTATGTGGTGATGCTCTATTGGTTTGATACAACTGAGTATTCAGAGCTCAAAATGAAATACGATGAAGAAAAACCGGTTTTAGCCCTCATCAATGTCGACAATTTTGAAGATGTTATGAATGAGACAAAAGAAGAAAAAATACCATTTGTGACTTCAGAAATTGAAAAACGTGTGAGCCTTTGGGCAACCCGTATGAATGGTATGATTAAGCGATATCAAAAGGACAAATACCTCATTATTTTCGAGTCAAAATATCTTGAAAATTTGGAAGCGAAAAAGTTTTCAATTCTAGATGATGTCCGTGAAATTGACGTAGGCAATCGAATTCCAGTGACTTTAAGTATTGGAATAGGCGTTAATGGAACGACCCCTGTTCAATTAGAAGAAGATGCGTATGCTTGCTTAGAGCTCGCACTCGGACGTGGTGGAGATCAAGCTGTCATTCGCAGAAAAAATGCATTTGAATTCTACGGCGGAAAGACGAAAGCTGTAGAAAAACGCAATCGCGTGAAGGCAAGAGTGATAGCACATGGTTTTAGATCGCTCATTGACGAAAGCAATCGCGTCATGATTATGGGACATAAAAATCCAGATATGGATTCATTTGGCGCAGCACTAGGCATCTATAGATGTGTTCTCAATCGAGGTAAAGAGGCCTTTATCGTGCTAAATGAAGTAAACGAAAGCATTCGCACAGTTTACAAAACTGTTGAAAATAAAGAAGCGTACAAATTTCTAAGTTCAGATGACGCAATCGATTATTTAGATGAGCGTACACTTGTGGTGGTAGTCGATACACATAAACCAAGCTTAACGGAGTGCCCAGAATTGATTGAACACTCCAATCGCGTGGTGCTCATCGATCATCATCGAAGAAGCACAGAATTTATCGATAAAGCAGTCCTAAAATACATGGAGCCCTATGCTTCGAGTACATCTGAACTCGTGACAGAAATTCTTCAGTACATGGAAAATAAACCGAGAATTGAAAAAGAAGAAGCAGATGCGCTCTTGGCAGGCATCACCGTGGATACAAAGAATTTTACATTGAAAACAGGTGTGCGAACTTTTGATGCTGCAGCGTATTTAAGAAGACAAGGTGCAGATACCACAAGAGTTAGACAGTTGTTTCAAGACGATTTGCAGACATTTATTGAAAAAGCGGCTATTGTTGGAACTGCCATTCGTCATCGAGAATCTGTAGCAATCTCTACAGCGTTTATACACAGTGAAAACATACAGTTAATTGCAGCCCAAGCAGCAGATGACTTGCTCGACATTAAAGGCATCATTGCCTCCTTTGTCATTGCGAAAAAAAATGATGGTACCGTGTTTATTTCAGGACGCTCGCTCGGCGACATCAATGTCCAGATCATTCTTGAAAAATTAGGTGGTGGTGGACACCTTGAAGTAGCAGGTGCTCAGTTTCATGATACCGATATTGAAACCATTAAAGAAAAATTAATCGTCAGTATAGATCAATATTTTGAGGAAGGTGTGACAAAATGAAAGTAATTTTATTAAAAGACATTAAAGGAACAGGTAAAAAAGGCGAAATCATCAATGCAAGCGATGGACATGCACGTAATTTTCTCATTCCAAGAGGATTAGCAAAAGAAGCGACGGATGGAAGTGTACGCGAGTTAGAACATCAAAATGCATCAAAAACCAAACGCGAAGAAGAAGCGTTGGCACAGGCAAAAGAATTGGCAGAGAAAATTAGCCAACTGGATGTAACGATTAAGACAAAAGCTGGAGATGGTGGAAGATTATTTGGATCGATTACAAACAAAGACGTTTCTGACTTGATTAAGAAAAAATACAACATCGACTTGGATAAAAAGAAAATCATCATGGACCAACCGATCCGTACACTTGGAACGACAAATGTAACTGTGAAGGTATATCCAAAAGTGAGCACACAACTTAAAATTCACGTTGTAGAAGAGTAGTTCATAGAAGCGTTATTCATACCAAAAGTTCATTGCGACAGGTAATGAGGCAATTGCCACAAAGTATAAGAAACGCAGGATGAATTAAAACGAAATTGTAATGATTTAGTACATTCAATACGAGAATATAAAGAAATCTTAAAGCACATTTATCTTGAAAAGTTGTATGATGAATTTAAGACAACTGGGCATGACAGACTGACAACTGGGAGTGACATAACGACACCACGGAAATGACAGAATGACATCTAGGTAGGACACAGCGGCATCTTGGTAAGACACAGTGACAGCTAGGTAAAACAAAAGCCTTCGGGCAACAGCTTAATAAGAAGATCTTCGGATCTTCTTATTTTATACTTAAAATTATCTGATATTTCAGAAAAATGCGTTAAAGAGGCTTCAAAAGGGTTAGAATAAAAGTAGAGTCATCATCATTACAAAATATGGGGGGTACATATGATTGAATCCGTTAAAAAAGAAATTAAGAAAACCTTAGTGGGAAAAGATGCAGCAATTGAAGGCATTCTCATTGCTTTATTGTCTGGTGGACATGTGTTAATTGAAGATTTACCTGGTTTAGGTAAAACAACTTTGGCAAAGGCGTTTTCATATGCGCTTAATTGTAAGTATCGAAGAATTCAGTTTACACCTGACTTGATGCCTTCAGATCTCATTGGGATATCCATTTATTCCAAAGAAAAGCAAGAGTTCGTCTTTCATGAAGGCCCTCTTTTTACCAACATCTTATTAGCAGATGAAATCAACCGAACATCGCCAAAAACTCAGTCGAGTTTATTAGAAGCTATGGAAGAAGCACAAATCACAGTTGATGGAAAGACTTTGACGCTTGAAAAGCCATTTATCGTCATCGCAACAGAAAATCCAATTGAGCTGCAGGGCACATTTCCACTACCTGAGGCGCAATTAGATCGTTTTATGATGCGAATTTCATTGGGATATCCAACTACCGATGAAGAAATTGAGGTATTATCTCTTAAAGAAACACCTGCAGCCATTCAACCAGTGGTGACACAAGAACAATTAGCGCTCGCTCAGGCTCAAATTGAAAAAGTATACGTGGATCCAGCACTTAAGAAATACATTGTTAAACTCATTAAGGCAACACGCGACCATTCATCTATTAAGTTAGGCGCAAGCCCAAGAGCATCAGTTCATTTGTTTAATGGAGCGAGGGCAAAGGCGTACCTCGATGGGAGAGATTATGTCATCGCATCAGATATTAGCCAACTTTTTGAAACCATTATTGCGCATCGATTGATTCTAAAAGGTGAAGCGTTGCATCGTGGAAATGGACTCAAAGCATTGATGCAGGAGATCGTGGAATCGGTGGAAGTGCCAAAAGTGACTCGTTAGGCAAAACAATTATTGGGGGAAAGTGCCTATGCTCAAAGCAAAAAAATGGTTTTTATATGGCCTATCGGGTCTCTTATTGATCGTTGCCATATTATCCGGGGGTAAAACACTCTATCATTATTTCATCATTTTTATGTCTGTTTTACTGGCTTCACACTGGATACTTCGACACAACATCAAGAATTTATATATACAATATTTTACCAATGAACGCAGCGTCACTGTGGGAGACTCTATTAATATCGATTATAAAATTACCAATACGAGTATTGTACCCATTTTGCATACGCTCATTGAATTCAAAATGGATAAAAAGTTAAATGCAGACGCTGCTTTGAAAGAAATTGCTTATTTTAGAAATTATGACAAAATTAATTTTTCAAAAGACATCATTTGCAAGCACCGAGGATATTATAAAATTGGCCAAGTCAATGTTGAGATCTACGACCCACTCATGCTTGAAAAAAAAGCCATTGTCTATAACAAAGAGATTGATATCACCGTGTATCCCAAAGTCGTATCTTTGAAAGAACACGTGCATCAATCACAAGATTTGTTTGGTACGCTTAAATCTCACGAAAGAACACTAGAGGATCGAACAAATTTAATTAACATTAGACCTTATGTTCCTGGGGATCAAATTAAAAATATTCACTGGAAAGTCAGTGCTAAAACAGATCGTCTGCATACTAAGGAGTTTGAACAGACGGTGAATACGAAAAGTATCGTTCTTGTAGATGGTGCTTATGATGCTCAAATGAACCTAGAAAAAGAAGAAACGCTGGTCTCTTTTGCGGTTTCTTTAGTCAAGGGACTCATTGATCGCGACATCAAAACGAAAATTGTCCTAAATAACGGATATGCTCAACAATTTGAAGCGGAAACCACAAAAGATTTTCAGATGGTTCTAGAGATGTTTACTGCATTTGAAAGTAGTTCTGATGTTGAGTTCGCGCACTTTATGAAAATGCAAATGGAAGAATTTAGAACAGATCATGGCATGCTCAATGAAGCAATTGTCATCTTAACGCAATCGCTAAGCCCTTCTGTTCTTGAACTCTTACAAAACAACCAACAGAATATTCACCTTTACACATTTGATCCTAAGACGGTGGAATTGCGTGAATGCTATGAACGATTAGCAGATAATAAAGTCAAAATTCACTATATCGATCAGTTAATGGACGTGGCTTATGAAAATAAATAATCGATCTTCAAAATGGGTTTCTGGATTTCTCATGTGTCTATCTTTCATCATGATATTTCATTTTTTTAGTCCATTTTCATTAGATGGACTGGTTTTGATGAGCGCAACGACCCTTACGTATTGGGGCATCTATCTCTTAACTACCTATAAATCAATTGCATTAAAAGGACTTGGCATTGCCATTGCACTGATTTTGTTGATTTATAGTGCGGATTTTGTCTTAACACTTGCTCAAGGCAATCAAAGTGATGTCTATATTGAGAAAAGTCAAAATAAATCCAGTCCTACATCCAATTCAGAATCAAACGTTCAGGCGGTAAGACATAATATCAAGATTGTTCACACCTTGAAAGATGCAGTCGATTATCATAAAGTGATTCGATTTGGGAATTGGATGGTCAATGAACGTATTGAAAAAACCATCATAAACGGTGAAAAAATAGGACTCAATAAAGCATATGAACTTTATTTTCTGATGAGCATTGTCGCACTTTTAACGTTAATGATCTGGACGATTCTTGCCGTTAAGTGGTTAAACTGGATTGTTTTGATGCCAATTATCGGATTTATCGTCATTTGGTATTTCTATTTAGATTTGCCATGGACTTATAGTGGACTTTACTTTGCAGGCGTCTTATCTTTTTTTATTTTCATTCAGAGCGAAAGACAACTCAGTCAATTGGATGGCTATCGAACCTCGTACTATAAATCTGGAAGAGTGATGCGCATCACCATCCTTTTTGCGGGACTTATCATACTTGCTGGTAGTTTCATTTCTGCGTTTTTTCCTGTGAAACAAGTCAACTTTTTTGTCGATCTCATTACGCCGAATATCTGGGGAACTCGAAGTGGTTACGAGAGCAGTCAGTTCAGAATGTATTCCTTAAACGAAACGCCATACAAAGGCAGCAATGATATTTTAGGTGGACCCGTAGACCCTATCAATAGTGTGGACCCACTTTTTTGGGTGAAATTTGACCAACCGATTACTGAAGCTGTCTATTTAAAAACATCCATCAAAGATTACTACGATGGTTTAAAATGGATGAATAATGGAATCGTCTATAAAAATGGATTTAAGTACTATCTCAGTGATGAAAACAACCAAAAAATACTCAAGTCCGGTCAATATAACGGCATCAGTGGGACTGTGAAACTTAATCCGGATGAAATTAAAACGACCACGCTATTTACACCAATGGGACTATTTGAAACGACTTTAGGGGATGAAAAGGTCTATGTTTCTGCGGAAAATGAAGCTTTTTATAAAGCGGGCTTTTTTATCAAGCATCTCAAAGAATACAGTTTTAAAGCCAGTCAGAGCGATTTCTTTATCTCACCAGATGTTGATTATTTGCAGCTTTCTGATCGAATCGAGAGAAAAACTCTTGATTTGGGACTTGAACTTGGTTCATTTGCAAAAACGGATATTGAAAAGATTCAGCTCATTACCAATTTCTTATCTCAAAATTACGAATACACTTTAACCCCTGTGAGTAATTATAGTAGACGGGATTTTGTTTCTCAGTTTTTATTTGAAGGCAAACGTGGTTACTGTACGTATTTTGCATCCTCATTGGTGATTTTGTCACGTGCCAATGGGATTCCAGCTCGTTATGTGGAAGGTTTCCGCGTAGATCCTGATGAAGTCCATTCGGATGGTTCTTTTTCAAAGGTGACGGAAAAAGACGCACATGCATGGGCAGAGGTGTACTTGAAAGACTACGGATGGGTTATTTTTGAAAGCACACCATCCTATAGCGAGGCGCAATCAACTGTAGAAACTCCAACTTTGGCGATGCTGACAGATGAAGAGAAGGAAAACGTCGCAGTTACAGCGGATCCTTCGATTGAAAATACAAATTTCGGACCAGTTGATGTAGAGGGGCTTTTAATGGAAGGCGATGGGGGTCTGAAGAAAGGATCTGAAATAACGGTTGGCAAACGACGCGATCAGTCCATATCTTGGATTTGGTTTTTCTATATCGGTCTCGGACTTGTGGCGATTATTGGAATGACACTCTTTTGGATTTTGCCGATAGGTTTTATGAAACGTCAAAATACACATGCTTATGCAGTTAGAAGTATTTACTTCTTGACATATCTCATGACTCAAGCAAAAGACGGAAGTCATTTTGACCCAGAAGTGATACTGGAAAATGGTCACTATCTCACCCGGGAAAAAACGCTATGGTATAAAATTCTTTATGCACCAGCAAACAAAGTCAGTTCACAGGAAATTGTTGAATCAATTGACTTAAGTACGCGGTATACGAAGATCGCCAAGGAAAATTATATCCTGAAAAAAGGACGTTTTTCCTATCTTAAATTACGCTACTTTAAAGTTCACATAATGATTCCATAACATGCTATAATGGTTCATATGAAGAATCTAATGAAGTAGGGGTACAATCACATGAACTTAAAAACCATGCCACATGATATTAACGCTGAGCAAAGTGTTCTCGGTTCATTAATATTGGATAGTGATTTAATTGGCGATGTTTTAGATGTTATCAGTTCAGAGGACGAGTTTTATCACGAAGCCCATAAAGAAATATTTAGAACCATCAAATTTTTATTTTCAAATGGAAAAACTGTTGATATGATCACCATCGCAGATGAGTTGACTAAAAATCAACTCATTGATGCTGTTGGTGGATTTGAATATTTAACTGAGTTATCTGATGTAGGAACGTTGATTTCCAACGTGGTCAATCACTCAAAGATCGTGCATGAAAAATTCATGCTCAGAAGACTCATTCGCGCTTCAACTGAAATTGTTGAAAAAGGGTACGAATCACACGATGCAGAGCTCCTGCTTGAAGAAGCAGAAGCCAGTATTTTTGAGATTTCACAAAATCGAGATAAAAAAGGATTTCAGGAAATTTCGGATATTCTTCAGCTGACATATGAAAAAATTGTTCAGCTTCATGAAGATCCAAATGCACTTACGGGAATTCCAACCGGTTTTGACGCTTTAGATGAGATGACCAATGGCCTTCAAAGGTCCGATTTTATCTTGATTGCTGCGCGTCCTTCCATGGGAAAGACAGCCTTTGCACTGAATCTGTGTCAACATGCTGCTGTTAAAGAAAAGAAGAGCGTTGCGATTTTCAGTCTTGAGATGGCGGCAGATCAGCTGGTTCAGCGTATGCTGAGTGCACAGTCACTTGTCTCGATTTCCGATATTAGAACGGGACAAGTAGAAGATGACGATTGGTTTAAATTGGCACGGAGTAGTGCACAACTTGGAGAAGCCAAAGTATTTATCGATGACACGCCGGGGATTACCGTCGCAGAAATAAGAAGTAAATGTCGCCGACTGAAGATGAATCATGGACTCGATATGATTATGATCGACTACTTGCAATTAATGTCTGGCGGTGGAAAACAAGAAAATAGACAACAAGAAATTTCGACGATTTCTAGATCTTTAAAGGGAATCGCGAGAGAGATGAACTGCCCAGTGATTGCGCTTTCACAGTTATCCCGTGCGTCCGAACTGAGAGCAGACCACAGACCGATTCTATCCGACCTTCGTGAATCCGGAGCGATTGAGCAGGATGCCGATCTCGTTATGTTTTTATACCGTGATGAATATTATAATCCAGATACAGTGGATGAAAAATTAAAAGGCATCGGAGAAGTCATTATCGCCAAACAAAGAAATGGTGAGACTGGAAAGGTCTACCTTGCATGGCTTGGTAAATACACGAAATTTGCGAATACTTCTCAAATGAGGTGATGCCATGGAGCTTGTATTTAAAAAGTTAAAGCGGCAAGACACCTATGGATTTGCCAAATGGGGAAAACATGATGATCCCCGGTTTTTTCATTACAATTTTCCATTTCGGTATAAAGCCGAGTACGATGCGTGGTATTTTTCAAAGCAAAAATTATTTCGAAAGAAAGTCTTTGGACTCTTTTCCAATGGTGATCCGGTGGGGTTTATTACGCTTAAACACATCAACTATTTGAAAGGAAGAGCTGAACTCGGTGTGGCAGTGGATCCAAACCACTTGTCAGAAGGTTATGGTTCTGAGATGATTAGACGGTTTCTCAGTTATGTTTTTACGCATTATCCAATTCATACCATGAGACTCAAAGTCGCGCATTTTAACTTGCGCGCTCAAAAGAGCTATGAAAAAGTGGGTTTTGTCAAAATAAATGAAGTGAGAGAACCTTTTGAAGAACAATCCTACAAGGATTTGATCTACTCAACCTATCCAGATCAGTTCGATCTAGATGACGATATTTTATATACGACTTTTTATGTGATGGAAATTAAAAAGCATCCATGATAAATACAAACATTCATGGTAATGAATAGCATGTGTGTCAAATGAAATGATTTATAAATACGAACACTTATAATGGCTGACAGAGTACGGTAAAAAAACACGTAATTTGTCAGCTTTTGTTTTAAATTTGGTCTAGATTAATCCCTTGAAATAGACTATAATTTACTTAATGTATTTTTTATGTATTTTGTATTCATTGTAAAACATCAACGATCTTGGAGGCCATTTCATGTTGGATACAGATAAAAGTATTCAAATTAAATCTCGTGCAAAAATTAATTTATCTCTGGACGTCTTAGGACGACGAGACAATGGGTATCACGATGTGGAGATGGTGATGCAACAAATCAATCTTTATGATATCGTAACCATCGAAAAGAGTGCAAGTGGCATTACTCTGACTTGTTCAGATCATTTTTTACCGACAGATGATAAAAATCTGGCATATCGAGCAGCGCAATTGATGATGGATTTATTCAGTTTAGAGGTGGGTTTTCGCATTCATATAGAAAAGAATATTCCCATTGCTGCAGGTTTAGCTGGGGGAAGCACCAATGCGGCAGCTGTTATCACTGGCATCAATGAGCTCTGTCAGTTAGGATTGTCTACTCAAAAACTTCAAGAAATTGGCTTCCAACTTGGCGCAGATATTCCCTTTTGTTTTATGGAAGGCTGTGCTGTTGCAAGAGGTTTAGGTGAGCAATTGACACCTATTCGCGGTTTTGAACACGCTTGGATGGTACTCGTTAAACCCAATTTCGGCGTGTCTACAAAAGAGGTGTATACACAGTTAAATTTGGATGCGATCACAGAACATCCAGATACTTCGCGAATGATACAAGCACTTGAAAATCAGAATAAATTTGAGATTTATACACAGATGATAAACGTCTTAGAGTCCGTTACGCTCAAATTGTATCCTAAAGTATCCGAGATTAAGTCCACATTGAGTGAATTTGGAGCGGATTCTGTGCTGATGAGTGGTAGTGGACCGACTGTATTTGGTTTTTTTAGTACATATGAGCGCGCTAAAACGGCACATAAGAAATTAAAGATGATTTACCCACAAAGCTATGTGGTTTCAACATATAACGGATAAATGAGAGAAGGAGAGATGATTTTGAATTTTGATAAATTAGAGATTAGAAATTATAAACCATTGGGAGAAGTTGTATTTGAATATCTCAGAAATGCGATTTTGGCGGGAGAATTGAAACCAGGCGAGCGTTTAATGGAAGTGACCATAGCCGATCAACTCGGGGTGAGTCGTACGCCAGTTAGAGAAGCTATTAGAAAACTTGAAAAAGAAAGTTTTGTCATCATGATTCCGAGAAAAGGCGCGTATGTAGCAGATTTGACGAAGAACGACATCATTGAAGTCCTTGAAATCCGAAAAGAACTTGAAGGCTTTGCAGCTTACTTGGCGGCTGAACGCATGTCCGATGCAGAAAAAGAGAGTTTGGCGCGAATTGTGGAAAGTTTCAACGATTCAATGGAAAGCATGGACAAAAAAAATATGATTGAAGCGGATAACGAGTTTCACTCCTTGATATTTGAAGCGACTAAAAATCAACGACTCATCGCCATTATTTATGATCTACATGACCAATTCCAACGTTTTAGACTCATCTATTTCAACGAGTTTAACAACTTCAAAGAAATTCAAGAATCACATAATCGCATATTTGATGCCATCATTAAAAAAGACGGTGCACGTGCTAGAAAAGAAGCGGAAAATCACGTGGAAAGCATTCGTACGCTAGTTAACAAATGGATAGTAGAATAGGACAAGATATGATTGCGAGCGAAATAAGCCAGAATAAGCAAGTTTTATCGATACAAGTAGATTCTGTGATTATTAGTCCTGAAGGGGAAACGCAGGAGATGACTTTGTATACGGAAGCGACATATAAAGTCGAGCGAAACAAGCAATATCTCATGTACGACGAGACGGAAATCAGCGGTATGGATGGAACTAAAACGCTTTTATCGTACGATGGGACATCGGTTCATATCAGACGCTATGGCGATGTAAAAAGCAACCTGAAAATTCAGTTACAAGAATCTTTTGAGAATTTTTATACGACACCTTATGGCACATTCATCATGACCACTTATGGCGAATCATTTAAGTGGGATGAGAATAGAATTGACATCGAATTATGTTATCAGCTCACAATAGAAGGGGATCACGAATTGCCTTCCACTGTAAGAATTAAGATACGGCAATTGAATACTTCCCTGTTGGAGGAATAAAGATGTCTGTAAGATCTCAAAATAATAGTGAAGAGAATTTTTCCCGACACCGACTGTATCAAGTGGTACTGTTGGTGGTTCTTTTAAGCGTCATACCGACGATGTTGGTCGTGTTTACAGATTTGAAAACACTTTCTGAAGTGTATTTTGTCATGGCGATTTACACTACATCGCTTTTTATGTTGGGATTTTTATATCTACTTAAAGTTGAACGGATGAATTACAATGAAATGAAAGCCTTTATCAAGAAAGAGGGCATTATTTCTGAAGAGTTAGTCAAAATCAACACAGAAGAAAAACTTAAAAATATACTTTCACTTGAATTTGAGCGGTGCTATGACAAAAATAGCGAGTCTTCCATTATTTTTTTTGATATTGATGATCTGAGTATCATCAATCGCCAATACGGATTCAACACGGGCGATCAGGTGATCATTCAGCTAATATTGACCATGCGTAAGTACATTTCAGAGTCTGAGCGTATTCGAAATACAGGTGCGATGGTGGCGAGAATCAAAGGGGATACATTTGCCCTTGTGATGCCAGATGTCACAGCTAAAGATGCTTACATTGAAGCTGAACATTTAAAAATGCTCATAGACACCATGAAGTGGGGAATTCATCAGGCGATTACATGTCGTTTTGTGGTACTCCCCATGAATCAATGGTCTTCTGAAGACAAATTTTTAGAACTGGCATATGAAAAATTGCATATGGCAAAGGACTACGGAAAAGGTGTTATCCTATAAAGAAACATGCCCAAAATTAAGCGAACGCCCAATTTTGGGCATATCTATATCAATTGAACACAATTTTAGTTGAAACGAGGTGATCCATGCGGCTTATGTTAACTTTAGAACATATTAAATTATTACTTGAACATGTTAGTGATGGCATTCAAATTGTTGATAATAAAGGCAATCTGGTCTATTGTAATCGTAATTCTGCCCTTCTGGATGACATCAATATTCAAGAATCAATCAGCAAACATATTACTGAAATATATCCTTCTTTAAAAGAAGAAGAAAGCACGCTCCTAAAAGTGCTTGCAACGAAGGAACCGATTCTCAACAGAGAGCAAACGTATCGCACATACAAAGGTAAAAATATTGCGACGATTAATAGTACACTTCCGATTATTCATCACCAAAAAATCGAAGGTGCAGTTGAAATTTCAAGAAATATTACCTCGTATAAAGAATTAACTGAAAAAGTCATAGATCTTCAAACGCGTGTCCATAATACGGAAGAAAGCGAGAGGCGACACAGTTTTTCTGCGAAAGGGTATAAGTTTACAGATATAATTACGACTCATGCGGAGTTCAATCGTGTGAAAACGATTGCGATGAAAGCTGCTAATACTGAAATCCCCGTATTGATTTACGGAGACACTGGGACGGGAAAAGAACTTTTGACGCAAGCCATACACAATGCCAGTCGTCGGAGTTTAAAGCCTTTTATTGCGCAAAACTGTGCAGCACTTCCAGGATCTTTGTTAGAAGGTATCCTTTTTGGAACGGTAAAAGGTGGATTTACAGGTGCTGTCGATCGTCCCGGTTTATTCGAACTAGCGGATTCTGGGACACTTTTTTTAGATGAAATCAATTCCATGCCAATGGAACTTCAAGCGAAACTCTTAAGGGTGTTGCAAGATGGTAAAATAAGGCGCATTGGAGATACAAAAGAAAGGCAAGTGGATGTCAGAATTTTAGCAGCCACGAACATTGAACCCAATCATGCAATTGAGCAGGGGTTGATTCGAAGAGATTTATATTATAGGCTCAATACAGTCACTCTTTGGATTCCTAAGTTAGCGGATCGCAAAGAGGATATCCAGCTTTTGACACAGTATTTTATTCGCAAGTATAATGGACTTCTTTATCGGAGCATCAAAAGTGTCTCAGATGAAGTGATGAAGTTGTTTTTAGCCTACCCTTGGGAAGGGAATGTTCGAGAACTAGAACACGTCATTGAAGGTGCGGTGAATTTTGTAGACACAGATATCATTCAAATTTCAGATTTACCCTATAATTTAAAGGCGTTTAATGATCAAATCAACGAACCAAAGACCATCACTTGTGAAGCAGATGCATCTGAAGGATTGGTTCTTGCACTGGAAAAGGCAGAAGCGCATATAGTAAGAACTGCCCTAGAAGAATGTGGGGGCAATATTGCAAAGACCGCTAGACGCCTTCAAATTCCTAGACAAACACTTCAGTATAAACTCAAAAAATACGAAATCGAATGAAGAACAAGCGAGTGCTCAATTTTGGGCACTTGTTTTTGTTTTAAAACACATGCTTTGTTATATAAGTTAGTAGCCTCCAAAATGAAGTTATTCGATATACTCTGTATTTTCAATACTTACAAGCATATTCTAACCCGAATTCACAATTGGGATATGCTTTAAAATCGTCGAGACAACTTACAAAAAGTCTGTTAAAAGTTTGGCATAGATTTTGCATGTATATGAATGGTACGAAAATTTGAGATGACAGTAACGAATACGATGGTGATTGATTATCATCGATTCGTGTAAGTAAGAGACAATTAAATTAAGAGATGATTTTGGAGGCAAGTATGAAAAAAGGATGTAAATTTGGTACACACCGCGTAATTGAGCCAGTGGGCATTTTACCACAACCAGCTCAAAAAATTTCAAACGACATGGAAATCTATGACAATGAAATTTTAATTGACGTACAGACATTAAACATCGACTCTGCATCATTTACACAGATTAAAGAACAAGCAGGTAGAGACGAAGCGAAAATCAAAGAAATTATGATGAACATCGTTGAAACACAAGGAAAACACAAAAACCCAGTGACAGGTTCAGGCGGAATGCTCATTGGTACTGTGGCTCAAATCGGTGACGCTCTTATTGGCAAAACGGATTTAGCCGTTGGCGATAAAATCGCAACATTGGTTTCCTTATCGTTGACACCACTCGTAATAGAAGAAATCCTAGATATTCGTATGAATATCGATCAAGTAGATATCAAAGGTCAAGCAATCTTATTTGAAAGTGGTCTATATGCGAAAATTCCATCAGATATCCCTGAAAATTTAGCACTTTCAGTACTTGACGTAGCAGGTGCTCCAGCTCAAACAGCAAAACTCGTTAAACCAGGTCATACCGTACTTGTAATCGGTGGCGGCGGTAAATCGGGTATGCTGTGTTTATATGAAGCGAAAAAACGTGCTGGCGTAACAGGTCAAGTAATCTGTTTACAACACAGCGATGCAACAAAAGAACGCGTGATGGGTGCTGGAATTGCCGATGATTTTATCGTAGCAGACGCAACAAATGCAGTTGAAGTGCTTAGAAAAGTTGAAGAAGTGACAAATGGTAAAATGTGTGACATCGTAATCAACTGCGTTAACGTTCCAAATACAGAGATGTCTTCTATTTTAGCGACAAAAGACGACGGTCTTGTATACTTCTTTAGTATGGCGACAAGCTTTACAAAAGCAGCACTTGGTGCTGAAGGCGTAGGCAAAGACGTGACAATGATCGTTGGAAATGGTTATACAAAAGGACATGCTGAAATTACACTACAAATTATGAGAGAAAGTGCTGTTTTAAGAAAAATCTATGAAGAGCTTTACGCATAAGGAGGCGGGTATTATGAGACACTATACTGAGATCGAAATGTGGAAAAATGCAACACAAGCAGAATGGGATTCATGGGAATGGCAAGTAAGAAATAGAATTACTACATTGGAACAACTCAAACAAGTGGTAACACTCACTGAAAAAGAAGAAGAAGGCGTAATCAAATCCCTTGAAATTTTAAGAATGGGAATCACACCTTACTATGCACTTTTAATGGATAAAGAAGATCCAAAATGTCCAGTGAGAATGCAAGCAGTTCCTACTATCTATGAAACTTACAAATGTTCTGCTGATATGGATGACCCATTACACGAAGATGGCGATTCACCAGTTCCAGGGATTACACACAGATATCCAGACCGCGTACTGTTCTTAATTACAGATATGTGCTCAATGTACTGCCGTCACTGTACAAGAAGAAGATTTGCTGGTCACAATGATGGTGGCGTTCCAAGAGCGAGAATTGATGCAGCAATCGATTATATTGCAAGAACTCCAGTTGTAAGAGACGTATTACTCTCAGGTGGCGATGCGCTTTTAGTTTCAGATGATTTACTTGAGTACATCATCAGCAAATTAAGACAAATTCCACACGTAGAAATTATTCGACTTGGTTCGAGAACACCAGTTGTGTGCCCACAAAGAATCACACCTGAACTCGTGAACATGCTCAAAAAATACCATCCAATTTGGTTAAATACACACTTTAATCACTCAAAAGAAGTGACTCCAGAAACTAAAAAAGCATGTGCAATGCTTGCAGATGCAGGTATCCCGCTTGGTAACCAATCGGTATTATTAAAAGGAATCAACGACAGCGTTCACATCATGAGAGATCTCGTACACGATTTAGTTATGATGAGAGTAAGACCTTACTACATCTATCAATGTGACCTTTCAACTGGTATTGAACACTTTAGAACGCCGGTTTCAAAAGGAATCGAGATCATCGAAGGTTTACGCGGCCATACTTCTGGTTACTGTATCCCAACGTTTGTTGTTGACGCACCAGGTGGTGGTGGTAAAATTCCAGTTATGCCACAATACATGATTTCGCAATCACCAGAAAAAGTGATTCTCAGAAACTATGAAGGCGTAATCACAACTTATGCTCAACCATCAAGCTATGACTTCGAAAAAGAAGGCGCAGTTGAAACGCAAGAGCAAAAAGATCACAAATTATTTGGCGTTGGCGGTTTATTACAAGGCAATAGAATTTCAATCGATTTAAAAGAACTTGAAAGAACTCAAAGAAGCCACCACGACGAAGAATAATAGCATCCCCCTTTTAAAAAGTAGAGAAAGATCATACAGTATACGGTATAAGGAATGATTACGGAGGCTTGCATGCAATTACTAGACTTATTTGAAACGGAATATCGAATTGTTTCCATCGTCGGTATGGCTAAGAATGCAGGCAAGACAGTGACACTCAATCAGATGATTGAGGAAATGAACCAACGCAACCTGTGTGTTGGATTGACGTCTATAGGGAGAGATGGAGAGCGTCAAGACATCGTCACAAAAACGGATAAACCGATGATTTATCTGAAAAAGAATTCAATCGTCGCTACGGCAGAGATGCTCTTTAACCTTTCAGAAGTTAAAATGGCAGTTCTGGAAGTAACAGAGCATCATACTGCTATGGGCAGAGTCATCATCGGTCGGACATTAAATGATGGTTATGTTCAAATAGGCGGTCCTTCAACAAATGCTGCCATTCGAAAAGTTTCAGAGAAAATGCTAGAATACGGCGCAGATTATGTCGTGGTGGACGGCGCACTTGATCGGACATCGTCCGCTTCACCAGCGATTACTGATGCCTGTATTCTTTCCACTGGAGCAGTTGTCAGCAGAGACATGATGAAAACAGTTGAGCAGACAGCTTATAAAGTTTCTTTGTTTAATCTTCCTGAGGTTGAAGATGAAGCCATCTGTGAGTTGTGGGAGCAAGCAGATGCGCTGAAACGCCCTATTTTAGTTAAAAATAGTGGAGAATTTGTTGTTTTAGAGGATGTGGCAACTGCCTTAAACGCAGGCAGAACCATTGCAAAAGCTATTGATGATGAAGTTAAAATGCTCATTATTCCAGGGGCTTTGGTGACGAAAACCGTTATGGAAATCATCCATACGACACCGCATTATAAAAACTTCGAATGGATCATTGGAGATGCCACTAAAGTCTTTATTGATTACAAAGACTGGCTTTATTTTATGCGCGTCGGCGTGCATATTAAAGTACGCCGCGCGATTAAATTAATCGCATTGACCATCAATCCCTATGCGCCTATGGGATATTATTATGATTCAGGTTCTTTTAAACAGGCATTAGAAGCGAAAATTTCACAGGTTCCAGTGCTTGATGTGATGCAGATGTAAAGATAGGAGGACGAGATGAAGTTAGGGTTTATCAGCAAAAAAAACAAAGAGGATTTAGACCTGAATTTTGTCTTTGATCGGCTTCAGTTGGCATCACCATATGGCGAACTTGCGAAAAAGAGCATGATTCCATTTTCAAGGAAAGAGCACCATTCACTCAATAAAGCTTACGACGAACTCGAGGCAAATCTCAAGATTTTTGAGCACAATCGTTCAGAGGTGCTTGAGTTAAAATCACTCTTGAAAGACATCAAGCAGCTTGATACGACATTTGATCGAATCTTAGTAGGAGAACCGCTTTCTGTGACTGAGCTTTTTGAAGTGAAACAAATGGTTCTTCAGATGCAAAAAATTTCCATTCAGCTAGAACAATTACACTGGGAGAAAATTGTCGGCGCATATGTCCTTCTTCCAACAGAACCTATTATAGACCTGTTAGATCCTGAAAAGAGTGGCGTCAGCACGTTCTATCTTTATAGTATCTATTCAGAAAAATTGACTTTTGTAAGAAGTGAAATAGAAAGAATGGATAAAACCATTAAGCAAGAACTCAAGCAATCCATTGAAGCACTAATTGAAGAGGGATTTCCAGTAAGTCCAAATGGAGACATCAGAATCTCCATACGCGATCAGGAAATGCTGTCAAAAGTAAGTACAGATATGAGATTTGCATATAAATCCGATGTACCCATGTATACCATCTTTACCATTCGACAAAATGAACACTTGATCAAAGAAAAAGAACAACTTCTAGTGGAAGAAGATGATGAAGAACTAGAAGTGCGCTATCAGCTGACAGAGAAATTAAAACCCTATTTAGAAGTCTTACAAACCAACACCGAATGTATTGGGCAGATAGATCTTCTAATAGCCAAAACACAATTTTCTGTGGCATTTAGCTGTGTCAGACCACTTATTCATGAAGATGAGACCGTTATCATAAGAGGTGGTCGCCATTTAAAAGTGAGCAGTAGCCTAGAGAAGTCCGGTAAAAAGTTTACACCAATCAACGTTTCCCTCAAAAAATCGGTGACGCTTATTACAGGGGCTAACATGGGCGGAAAAACAGTCTCGCTGAAGCTCATTGGACAAGTGGTTGCTATGGCACAATTTGGTTTTTTCGTTCCTTGTGAAAGTGCAGAACTACCTATTTTCGATTTTATCTTTGTTTCAGTAGGAGATTTTCAGTCCATCGATATGGGACTGAGCACATTTGGTGGGGAGATTGTGGAAATTGAAAGAGCCATTGAACGCGAAGGTGAATTTGGACTCATTTTAATTGATGAACTTGCAAGAGGCACCAATCCGCTAGAAGGATATGCCATCTCAAAAGCATTGATTGAACATTTGAAAACGCTGTCTTCTCGAGCAGTCATCACCACGCATTTTGACGGATTGACCAGTGTACCTGAAACTGCGCATTATCAAGTCAATGGACTTTCACATATCGATTTGGAACTGATTCGAGATAAAATTGAAAAAGAAGGCGTTTCATTGCTACACGAATACATGGACTACAGACTTTCAGAAGTGAGTCAAATGAAAGAAATTCCCAAAGAAGCGATAAGAATTTCTGAACTTATGGGATTAGATAAACGCATCATTAAACGTGCGAAAGAAATATTAGGAGGATCACATGGCGAGTAAATTAAATTTGGATTTTAGTATCGTCGATAAAGCGCGTCAATCAGCTAAAGTTATCGCTGAAGACACGCAAAAATTCATTGATCGTCATACAACTGTTGCGGTAGAAAGAACTATCGTTCGTCTACTCGGCGTTGACGGCATTGACGACATAGAAAGACCCCTACCAAATGTTGTGGTAGACAATATCAAAAAAGGCGGCGGACTTGCAGAAGGTGCTGCTTATTGGTTAGGTAATGCAATGGTTGCACTGGGAAAATCTGCTCAAGAAATCGCTGAGGGAATTGCAGCGAATGAAATCGACTTAGTGACAGTACCGGCTCAAAATGATGAAAAAATCGTTCAAGTGATTGAAGTTGAAGCGAAAAAAATGGTTGAGCGCATTAAAAACAATCGTGCAACTCGCGACGAATTTTTACGTACAATCGGAGAAGGTCCTAAACCTTACTTGTATGTTATCGTTGCAACTGGTAATATCTACGAAGACGTTTTACAAGCGCAAGCTGCTGCAAGACAAGGTGCGGATATCATTGCAGTTATCAGAACAACTGCTCAAAGCTTACTCGACTACGTGCCATATGGTCCAACGACTGAAGGTTTTGGTGGGACGTATGCAACTCAAGAAAACTTTAGAATCATGAGAAAAGCACTAGATGAAGTGGGTCAAGAAGTGGGTAAATATATCCGTCTTTGTAACTATTGTTCAGGTCTTTGTATGCCAGAAATCGCTGCAATGGGCGCAATTGAACGACTTGATGTCATGTTAAACGATGCGCTTTACGGCATTTTATTTAGAGATATCAATATGCAAAGAACGTTAGTCGATCAATATTTCTCGAGAATCATCAACGGATTTGCAGGCATTATCATCAATACAGGGGAAGACAATTATTTGACAACATCAGATGCGATTGAAGAAGCACATACGGTACTCGCATCACAACTCATCAATGAGCAATTTGCGTTTTTAGCGGGTCTACCTGAAGAACAAATGGGTCTTGGACATGCATTTGAAATGAACCCTGATACGGAAGATGGTTTCTTATTAGAACTTTCTCAAGCACAAATGGCAAGAGAAATTTTCCCAAATGCACCGCTTAAATATATGCCTCCAACAAAATACATGACGGGTAATATTTTTAAAGGACACATTCAAGATGCTTTATTTAACGTCGTATCTATTATGACGAATCAAGGCTTACAATTATTAGGTATGCCAACTGAAGCCATCCACACACCACTTTTACAAGACCGTGCGCTTTCAATTGAAAATGCGAAATACATCTTTAACAATATGAGACATTTCGGCGATGAAATCGAATACAAAAAAGATGGCATGATTCAAAAACGTGCACAAAGCGTTTTAAAAGAAGCAGCTGACTTACTTGCAGAAATTGAAGAAATCGGTATTATGTCCACAATTGAACAAGGCAAATTTGCTTCTGTAACACGTAAAATGGACGGTGGTAAAGGTCTTGATGGCGTTACTCAAAAAGGGAATCGCTATTTCAACCCATTTATCCCAATGATGTTAGGAGGTAAATAACATGAGCGTGAATAACGGTTTGGACTTAACGAAAATAAAACCTTATGGCGACACCATGAACGACGGTATGATGCAGTTTTCATTTACGCTACCCGTTCCATGTAACGATGAAAGTAAAGAAGCAGCAAAACAACTTTTAATTAAAATGGGAATCGAAGAACCGGCTGTGGTTTCTGCGCAAGATTTAGGTGTAGGTTATACATTTTTTATCATGTATGGCAAATCCACTCATACAGTAGATTACACGCAAATCGAAGTGCCTAAAGTAGATTCTGACGTGATGGATAAATACGAAGTGGAAGCATATATTGAAGAAAATATTAAACGTGATGTGGTGATTGTCGGTGCATGTACAGGTACAGATGCCCATACAGTTGGTATTGACGCGATTATGAACATGAAAGGCTTTGATGGACACTATGGACTTGAAAGATACCACGGTATCAAAGCGTATAACATGGGCGCACAAGTGCCAAATGAGGACCTCATTGCAAAAGCCATCGAACTCAATGCGGATGCGATCATTGTGTCACAAATCGTAACACAAAAAGACGTGCATATTATGAACATGACCAATTTAATTGAGTTACTTGAATCTGAAGGCATTCGCGATAAACTCATCGTATGTGCAGGCGGACCGAGAATTTCTTATGAGCTTGCAAAGGAACTTGGATTTGATGCAGGTTTTGGAACAGGTACGTATGCTGAAGACGTCGCATCGTTTATTGTACAAGAAGTAGTGAAGCGTGAAAGTAAATAATTTCGACGTTTGGTCATAAAATGATGATATGAAAGACAACGAGTTTACATAACTCGGCGCATCATCGTTCACACAATATAACTAAAATAATTGAATTTACGTTGTTTTAACACAATAGAACTCAGCGAATGAGCATAACAGGATAGTTCAAAATAAGAACTAAAAAAAGTCCTGTATACCGCTTATTCGCTGAGTTTTTTTGTCACGTAGGTGTCACGCATACGTTATCATTTTGTAACGAGTGGGGGGTATCTATTGGATATACAAAGCGATAGGTGATTTTGATAAATTCTTCAATTGTATCATTCAATAATCAATAATCAATGGTCAATGATCGATTATCAATTGTCAATTGTCAATTGTCACAGATCATTTGTATGACTCCGCAAAAGGAGGAAATCGTATGAAAGCTGTAAAAGAACAATTCTTAGGTGCTAATTTTCTCGTTTCCATTTATCGAACTGAAAATCATACGTTTCAAGGTGTGATTGAGTGGCTCGACACAGGCAAAAAGATTCATTTCAGAAGTGAAAGAGAGATGCTCAATCTCATAGAAAATGCGCTGATGGAACAAATGGCGCTCGGCGATTTGAGGAAATGGGAAGATACAAAGAGCATCACCGTTGTTTAGAACCGAAAAAGGCAAACTAGGTGAAAGCTTAGGACGCAAAGTCTGGAGTCTAAGGCAATAGAAATTTCAATCCATTAGATGGATGAGAGAATTGATTTGCTAAGATCGTCCGATTACCAAATGTACATTTGGCAAAGGAGACTTTTATGAAAAGGACAGTGAAAAAAGTAAGCGCACTGCTTCTTATAGCAGTGATGATTTTAGGGATGATCCCAGTTGTTACAGCGGTTCCAGCACCGACAGTTGTGCTGGATAAAACGGCTACTTGGATTGCACCGACAAGAGAGTATGAAGTAAAATTGAATATCCAAACCAATGAAAGCATGACACCAGTAGATGTGGTTGTCGTACTGGATTTATCCTCTAGTATGAATAAAGATAAACTTGCAGCAATGAAAGATGCATCAAAAGATTTTGTGAAAGATGTATTACCAGTTGAAAATTATAAACAAAATAGAGTAGCTTTGGTAACGTATAGTGACTCAGCAGAAGTTGAACAAGAATTCACAACACACCAAGGCCAAGTCGTAGGAGAAATTGAAAGTTCTAAAGTCGGTAAAGACGATGGAACCAATATGCAAGCCGGTATGCTCCTTGCAAAAGAGATGCTTTCAAGATTTGGCAGAAGCAATGCATACCAAGCAATTGTTTTCTTCTCAGATGGCGTTCCAACTTTCTATATGAATATGAGCAATGATGACTATACAAATTTATATAGAGTGGTACAGCCTGCAGGCGAAAACATCGTTGAACTAGAATTTAGATATATTCGTTATTCAACCGATCGATATGAACTATATGATGATGATCATCAAGACAGATACCCAGGATTTATGGGATCTGGAAGTAATTATGAAGCTAATGGAAGAGCTAAACTTATCACAGAAGGTCTTGCAGCAGAGGCAAATGGCGTGAGCATTTATACCGTGGCATTAGTGAACGGCATGAACAGTACCAATTTAGGATATGCACGTTCAACGCTCAATCCAACTGGCTCTGAAAAATATCAAGTAAAATACTATGAAGCACCTACAACTGCTGAATTAGACGAAATATATGAGTCCATTCAACTTCAAATCGGCAGAATTGGTTCAAATGGCGTAGTGACTGACGTGATTCCTGAAGGTTTTGCACTCGTTGCAGGTAGCTTTGAAATCAATGGCTTACCAGCAGGTGCACCAGAAGTCACATACAATGAAACAAGCAAAATGATTACTTGGAATTATGGCGATGTCATGAATGAAACTGAAGATGAATTGACATATAGAATCAGTGCATTACCATATTACTATGGCGTACTCGATACCAATGAATACGCACAATTTAGTTATATTCCTAAAAATAGTGAAGTGCCTACAATTTTAACTTTCCCAGTACCTGAAGTGGCTGTTGCGCCATACGCTGTGGATGATACGTACTCGATTTTTGTAGGAGATTCATTAAATGATAATGTATCCGTCAATGATCTCAATGAACTCGTGATGGATAGTACAGAATACAGCAGTGTAATCAGCTACGAACTTGTAACACCACCAACTGCTTATCCAGCATTTGTTCTAAATGCAGATGGAAGTTTCGCATTTGATGGAACAGTTCCAGAAGTGCTTACATTTGTTTACAAAGTTAAAGTGGAATTAACAGGACCATCAGCATTAGCAGGCACTTACTACAGTGAAACTGCAACCGCAACCATCAATGTGCTTCCACTTCCTGAATATACTTTGACGATGTCACAAGTCGGATCAGGAACCATCACTCCAGATATTGGCCCACATGTTTATACGAAAAACACCATTGTTCCACTCACTGCAACTCCAGCAGAAGGATGGAAATTTAATGGTTGGACAGGCGATTTAACAAGCAGTACAGCAAATGAAAACGTTACAATTCTTGGAAATATGGCGATTCAAGCAGAATTTATTGAACTTTACACCTTAACAGTTAATGTCGTTGGTCAAGGATCCGTCGTTGAAACTCCAGACTTACCATACTATGATCCAAATGCTGAAGTAGCTTTAGTAGCAATTCCAGAAGCAGGCTGGGAATTTGCTGGTTGGTCAGATGATTTAACAGGTGACAATGCAAATGAAACACTTGTTATGAATGGACATAAAGTTGTTACAGCAACTTTTACAGAACAACAAATTCCACCAGAACAATATACACTTAATATCAGTATCGTTGGATCAGGTACAGTTGTTGCAGACCCAGAACTTGAAGCATATAACTCAGGTACAGAAGTAGGTCTTGTGGCAACACCATCAGTAGGATGGGTATTCCAAGGTTGGTCGGGCGATTTAAGCGGATCAGATCTTACAACATCCATTATCATGAATGGCAACAAAGCAGTCGTTGCAACATTTGTTGAAGAAGAACTTCCTCCAGAACCTGAATATTACACATTGACCGTTAGCATCGTGGGTTCAGGAACAGTTTCTTTAACACCTGATTTAGAGTCTTATGAAGAAGGAACAATCGTTGGGCTCATTGCAACACCAGCAGAAGGATGGGAATTCGCTGGTTGGTCAGGTGACTTAAGTGGAACAAACCCTAGCGAGTCTCTCACAATGAATGCTGATAAATCAGTCGTTGCAACATTTGTTGAAAAAGTCATACCAACAGAACCACCTACAGAACCACCTACAGAACCACCAACAGAACCACCTACAGAACCACCTACAACTCCACCAACAGAGCCACCTACAACTCCACCAACAGAGCCACCTACAACTCCACCGACAGAACCAGTTACAGAACCTCCAACTCAACCTGAAACTGAAGGACCAACACCAAATCCAACAGTGAATGGTACCGTCATCGTCAACTATGAAGATACAGAAGGTAATTTGCTTTCATCTTCTAGCATCACAGGTGAAGTTGGTAGTTCATACTCAACAGTAGAACTTGCATTTGAAGGCTATTCTTTAGTATCAACACCGGCTAATGCAAGTGGCATCATTACTGAAGGTACAACTACAGTGACTTATGTTTATTCTAATGGAGTCGTTGTCAATGAAGAAGAAACACCACTAGCAGCTGCAACAGAACCATTTGATATCGATTCATTCAGTACGCCACAACTCGTACCAAATGAAGAAGAGCTTGTAGAGGAGGAAACACCGCTTGGTGATGCATTACCACAAACTGGTCAACTTCCAGCAGAACTCTTCTATGGACTCGGTGGTGTCATCTCAGCAATTGGGATTTATCTTAAAAAGAAAAAATAAATTTTTTAGCACCAAGAATCAGGTTAATAAATAAAATTAAAGTTTACTAACTGAATTTGTTAGAAAATACAAAACCGGATTATCCGTGTATGCATTGCAAATACTGAAAAGTAAAAGCAGTGTGACACGAGATGATCCGGTTTTTGTGTTGTCACAAGGATGTCACATAGATGTGCATACGGTGTCACAATCATTTGGTAAGATATTGATAGTGGTGATAGACCACAGCAAATTCCGAGGATGGAGGTGTATGGATTGGGATCTATTCCAAAAAATCATTTCGGAACAAATTTTTTAGTAACCATTCATCATCAGGAAAATCAGAGCTGGCAAGGCGTGATTGAGTGGTTAGATACAGGTAAAAAGATGCATTTTAGAAGTGAACTTGAAATGCTCAACCTGATCAGTACAGCAGTAGCTGCTCAGTCCACTGTGGAAAGTCCCATGAGAAACTGGACAGATAGTAAAGTTATCAATGTCGTTTAAGCATTTACATAAATGACTTGAAAGAAATGCATTACAAGTAGCAAACACCTATAATGCAAGGGCAAACTCAGTGAAAGCTGAGGACGCAAAGTCTGGAGTCTAAAGTTTGAGTGAATCACGAAAACCAAGACCGTCCGACTGCCAAAGGAAATTTATTTGGCAAAGGAGAAAAACACATGAGAAACACGATGAAGAAAGTAGTATCAATGGTATTGGTCGCAATTTTAGTACTTAGCGGCATACCGACAATGAGCTTCGCTGAAACAGGCGACACGTTCCAGTATAAAGGAAATGGTTATCAAGGTTCTTCGCTTGATTTCACAGATGGAAGTGGAAGAGAAGCAATAACTATGATGTTTGATGTCGTTAAAAATCCAGGAAATGTGATTTACAATGCATATTGCGTGGATAAATCAACTGAGATTAAAAAGAATGCATTTTATAACGCTAAGTTTTTAGAAGATATTTCTTACATTGGAAGCAATGCACCAAAAGTAAGAACTATTATCACAAACGGATTTTCTAACGTAAACTTAGAAACATTAGAAGCTAAGGTAAATACATTTAAAAACTCAACTTATTTTTTTAATAGTTATTGGACTTATAAAACTAATTGGTTAGGTTTTACTGTAAAAGATAAGTATTATGAAGGAAATAAATTAAGTACTGAAGATGCGATTGCAGCAACACAAGCAGCTGTATGGCATTATTCAAACGGAAGTACACCAAGATGGGAAAACAATGCAGAAAATGTTAGAGCAGTTTATGATTACTTAATGAGTTTACCAGGTACTCCAAAACCAACTGCAGCAAACATTACAGTATCTGCACCAACAAAAGAAATCAAAGATGGTAATGTTGTCATTAGTTTTAAATATTCAAATGCTGGTACAAATCCATCAGTTGAATTTTCATTAACAGGCTTTACAAAATCAGAAAAAACAACAGCAGGTGAAACAACAGTAACTTATACTAAAGCTTTAAATAGTATGGTTGCAGCAGATTTCCAAGATTTTACATTTAAAGTAAAAGGAACTAAACAAGTAACAGATGTATTTGCATTTGATCCAGTAAATGGAACAAATACATCACAAACATTGGTGTCATTAGGTTATACATTTAATGTTCCAGTTGAAAACCAAGTAAATGGAACAATCAAAGGATTAGCTGATCGAGTTACAGTTACTTTTGAAGCAAAAGGTGGCTCAGCTGTTCCAGCTCAAACAATTGATTATGCATCAGCAATTAACCCACTTCCAACTACAACATTAACTGGTCATGCATTTGGTGGATGGTATACAGATGCAAATAACATGACAAATGCAACTAAATTTACAACTTCTACAATCGTAAGAAATAGCATGACAGTATTTGCAAAATGGACGCCAAATGAGTACACAGTAACATACAATCCAGATGGCGGAAATATGACTGAACCAAAAACTGTAAAAGTGAAATACAATCAATCAGTAACCTCTACACCAACACCAACAAAAGAAGGATATGACTTTAAAGGTTGGTTCTTAGCAGATGGAACAACTGAATTTACAGTAGCAACAAAAGTATTAGATAACATGACTGTTAAAGCAAAATGGCAGTTAAAAGAATATACAGTGACTTATCATGGAAACGGCACAGAATCTGATCCGGCTGCTGTTAAAGTACAACACGGCAAAACAGTTGGTTCGTTACCAGTAGTTTCAATTGAAGGAAAAACATTCTTAAAATGGACAACTGCAGATGGTACTGAGTTTAAAGCGAACACAGTAGTCACTTCAAACTTAGACGTTACAGCTCAATGGAAAACAAATCTTTACAAAGTTAACTATGATTCAAACGGTGGCTCATATGTAGACCAAGCTGAAGTACCTTATAACGCATATATCCGACCACTTCCAGTACCGACAAAAGAAGGATACGAATTTAAAGGTTGGTTCTTTGAAAATGGTACAGAGTTTACTCAAGATACAGCAATTAAAACAACTATTAACGTAACAGCAAAATGGGAAGCAAAAGACTATACAGTAACATTTGATGCAAATAAAGGAACATTTAAAACAGGTTCATCAACACCACAAACTGTTAAATATAACACTGCAGTTTCAGCACAAGAAGTTGAAAAAGAGGGTTATACATTTGATGGTTGGTATTTAGGAAATGATAAATACGATTTCTCAACACCAGTTACTCAAAATATCACATTAGTTGCACACTGGACTGCAAAACCAGTAACAGTGACATTTGATGCGAATGGCGGAAATCCAGTACCTTCATTTGATTCAGTAGTAGACGCAAAAATTGGCACATTGCCATTAACTGAAAAAGAAGGTTATGAATTTGCTGGCTGGTATTTACCAGAAGGCGTAGCACCAATCAATAGCGAATACGTTTTAAAAGATAGTATCACATTAAAAGCACACTGGACTCAAATTAAATACAATGTAACATTTGATGCAGCTGGTGGTTCACCTGTTGAAAGCAAAGAAGTTGCTCATGGTAATGTAATTGATCCAGTTCCAGGTTCTTCTAAAGAGCACTACCAATTAGAAGGCTGGTATGCAATGGATGGTACAAAATTAACATCTGATCTTCAAATTAAACAAGATTACGCATTTACAGCATTTTGGACTCCAAAAGCTTATACAGTAACATTTAATCCAAATGGTGGTTCATTAAATGGCGCAGCTTCAGATGTTGAAGTTGAGTACAATCAACCAGTAGGCTCAATTCCAACACCAGAGAGAGACAAATACAATTTCATTGGTTGGTTTACTGAAGATGAACTTGTTGAATTAACAGGAGACTATTTAGTAACAGGCGATGTGACATTCTATGCAAAATGGGAAGCAAAACCAATTGAAAAAATAACACTTACTTTTAATTCAAATGGTGGAACAGCAGTTGATTCAGTAGAAATTGAAAAAGGAACTGCACTAGGTTATATTCCACAAACATCAAAAGATGGATTTACATTTGAATATTGGTATGATGAGAATGGTGATCAATTAACAGTTGAAAGAATCTTTGAATCAAACACAACATTTAATGCACAATGGAAAGAAATTCCAGCAGCAAAAGTAACTGTAACATTTGATGCAAATGGTGGTTCAGCAGTTGAACCAGTTACAGTAGATAAAGGAACAGCACTTGGAACACTTCCAACAACATCAAAAGATGGCTTTGACTTCTTAGGATGGTTTGTAGGAGAAACACCATTTACAGCTGAAACAGTAGTAAGTGAAAACGTAACAGTTGTTGCACAATGGAAAGAAAAAGCAACAGAAAAACCAACTGAAGATCCAGTGGTACAAGTAACCGTAACATTTGATGCAAACGGTGGTTCAACTGTCGCTCCTGCAACAATTAACCAAGGAACTTCATTAGGTGAACTTCCATCAACAACAAAAGAAGGATTTACATTCTTAGGATGGTTTTTAGGTGAAACACCATTTACAGCAAGTACTGTTGTAACTGAAAACATTACTGTAGTTGCACAATGGAAAGCAATTGAAACAGAAGCACCTACAGAAAATCCAACTGAAGCTCCAACAGAAGCACCAACTACTGCACCAACAGAAGCTCCAACAGTTGCTCCAACAGAAGCACCAGTTGTACCAGTAGGTCCAACACCAGTTGAAGCGACTAAAGGAACAGTTGAAGTATCTTACCAAGATACACAAGGAAAAGTATTATCATCTTCAAGCTTTACAGGTGATGTTGGTAGCACTTACTCGACAATCGAACTTGCTTTTGAAGGCTATACATTAGTAGAAACACCTTCTAATGCAAATGGAACTATTTCAGAAGGTACAACAACAGTCGTTTACGTATACACAAATGGCGTTGTAGTAGAAGAAGAAGCAACACCACTAGGCGATGCGACAGCTCCATTCGATATCGATAAATACGGTTCATCAACTCCAGAAGTGATTATTGAAGAAGTTGAAGAAGAAGAAACACCACTTGCAGATGCACTTCCTAAAACTGGTCAAATTCCTGCAGAATTATTCTACGGAATTGGCGGTTTGATCACAGCAGCTGGCGTATTCTTAAAAAAGAAAAATGACTAAGTCATTAAATGACAAAGTCACTAAGTGACTAGTACACTCAGTCATTAAGCAAAGAGCAGGTATTCAAAAAACGGATACCTGCTCTTTTTATTTCAGTATGAATATATTATAATGAATATATAAAATTTAGAATTAGACTGCTACACAGATTAGACTGCCACACAGATTAGATTCCACATATTAGAGGATAAACAATGAAAATTTCGAGTCAAAAGGCACTCATCGTAAGACAACTCAGTAAATACTTAATCACAGGATTTACAGCATTTGGACTGGAATATCTTCTGTATCTCGTCCTCTATAAAGGGTTTCATATTCACTACATCCTTTCGAGTATGGTGGTCTATGCCCTGGTGTTTATGTTTTCCTTTTTGACGAATCGCAAATGGACCTTTCAATCAACGGGTGATATCAAACGACAAACCATATTGTACTTGATGTTGTTTTTATTTAATCTCGTAGTTTCAAATCTATTTCTACTTAAGTTCTTCACAGAAGTTGTTGGAATGAGTCCGCTGATTTCTCCATTTTTCAAAATGGCATGTGTCGTGTGCTGGAATTTTGTGATTTACAAATGGATCATTTATAAGGATTAATTGTCAGAATTAATTATAGTACGAACTGGGAGCATGTTTCATTTTGTGAAATCGATCGAACTGGATATATATGTTGATAAATAAAGAATCAAGAGGTGCTACGATGAAGATACTCGAAGGAAAAACATTGGCCATCATCATTCCCGTATTCAATGAAGGGGATGCACTTGTACATCATTTCACTGAACTCAATCGTATTTTGAAAGAAGATGGCATCACTTGTGAATACTTATTTGTAGATGATGGCTCGACAGATCACACATGGAAGGTACTTCAATCATTATCCAGTCAATATGATTCGGTAAAAGCCATCCATTTTGCGCGGAATTTTGGGAAAGAAACAGCCCTTCGTGCAGGGATAGAGTCGATTGATGCAGATTACTATTTGACGATGGATTCTGATTTACAGCATCCTCCGAAGTACATCAAACGCATGCTTGAAATAATGGATACAGAAAAAGCGGATATCATCGATGGCATTAAAGCCACGCGTGGTCATGAAACCTTAAAAACCAAATTCTTGGCAAAAGGATTTTATAAGTTTTTAAAGATCATGTCTGACATGGAAATGGATAACTCTTCTGACTTTAAACTCATGAATCGCTCGGTAATTGAATCCTTAAGAGCCTTTCATGAACGACATGTATTTTTTAGAGGGATTGTCAATTGGGTCGGATTTAAAGTCGTAAAAATGCCGTTTCACGTCGATGATCGACAAGAAGGCAAGACGCATTTTAGCTTTACTAAGCTTGTTTTCCTAGCATTTGATGCCATCATTTCATATACGAGTAAACCCCTACATCTCGTTATTTATAGTGGTCTTATATTCTTTATATTTGCATTGATTATGGGCGTGCAAACGTTATACAATTACTTTACTGGTCAGGCCATTAACGGTTTTTCAACGGTCATTCTACTGATTCTGATTACGGGCTCAATGGTGATGTTTTCACTTGGAATCATCGGTCTTTACATTTCACGCATTTATGACGAAATAAAAAGACGCCCTCGATATATCATCGATAAGCGCCTTGATTAATCCGACTTTTATTGATTCAGAGATGGAATTTGTTTTTTCTCTCGTCTTAATCGGAGCATGTAACATGCTATGACGACTAAGATAGAAACAAGAGAAAGTGTAAGTCCTAACAGGAATCCATCTGGAACATAGCGAAATTCAACTGTATGAGAACCTTTTGCAAGTGGAATGCAAATAAACGCATTCTGAATGGCAAAAGGTTTTATTTTTTTCCCATCAACACTTACAGACCAACCTTTTTCGTAAGGGATGGAAGTGAACAAGATGCCATTTTCAGATGCATTCACAGTGCCTTTGATATGCGTCGATTGAAATGACTCTATTGTCATCGTATCTTTAGAGAGTTTCTCATATACAGTCTCAAAGGCTTCGTGGTCAAATGTAACGGGCTTCACAATAAAGAATCCCGAATACTGGGCTTGTGTTTCAAAATTGATCTGAACGTCCTCTCCTTTTTGAAGGTACCCAAGGTCGATGATGAGGCCGCGTCTCATTTCATATTCGGTTGCTTGACCGTGTACCGTAATGGTTGTTTTATAAGCGTGATTTGCATGCATATACACATACATCTGTTTACTTTCAGGCGCTTTTAAATGTAGCGTCACGTTTCCTACTTTTGTCGCATCTTCATTTGTATAGGAATATCTGCCATCATGCGGTGCAGCGACATTCATGTTGACATAATCTGCAGTGAGGATATCAACCGGTCGAAAGAGTGAAAGATCATTTTTAGTTGCTGCCCGTACAAAATCTTCTTGAACGTCGAAGACATCAGAAGATTGTGTATTCCATGTGTAGAATGATTGATCCACCATAAATCCAAGAGTCGATGGATAGTTATTGCGATAGACGTGAACTTGATTGCTGTCGAATACTTTTGTCATTGTAGCGCTTGGATAATCACCATCTTGATTTCTGCCTAGAAGATAATTCATATTGAGAATCAAGTTCACAACGGGTGTATTACTTGAGTATAAATAGCGATTAGACTCTGGTGATGCAGCAAGTCCAATGCGTTGCATGAGCGTCGTCACATTGGCATTGGCTGTGGAAGAAAACATGGAAGCACCTTGATAACCATAGAGTGTCGGATCGTTGGTGGTATACCATTTTATCATATCCGTTCGCGTAAACTGATCGGATTGAGTATCAATGTATTGAACGGCGGCATCGACATCTTCCTTAAGGTATGGATACATTTGTCTGCTTGAACTATTGGTACTAGTGGTTCCAATAATGCCGGAAAGAACCACTTCACCGATGATCAAAATAGACAACCCGATTGCAAATGTATGCTTCGGTAAGCGTTCTCTATGGGAAACAACGACCAACACGCCGTATAAAAGTGTTAGTCCTAAGCTAACTAAAAACATTTCATCTGGCATTGGAACGGTTAATCCAAGCATCGATCCGAGTTTCCAGTCGATGAGTAAGAATAAAATAAATCCAAATAGAATAATCCCTACATTTCTCAGTCGAACGCTTTTATAAGACTTAAAGCCTTCATATCCCCAGCTAATGAGTAAAAAAGACAATAAAAATGAAAATCGGTAAGGCACTTCGTTAGGAAAATGAAAACCATGCCAAATATAATTCAGAACATTGAAATTAAAGCTCAGCATGAAAAAGACAGTCAACAGGAAAGCGGAGACTTTTTTTCGAAACGGAATCTCTGGAGAAGCAAAAAAGAAAGCCATGAAAAATAAGCTCGCAAATCCTGAAAAAATATTTGGTAGACCGCTTTTAACGGTAGGTGCAATAGTCGGAAGCAAATTGTTGACCAGTGCAAGCGTTTCAAAATACGGTTTAAATACTTGAGGGAATGTGCTATTTACCGCATGTGTTAATTGTAATCCTTTGTAAGTAGGAATCAATACAACAGAAGCGATGCCAATTGCCAAAAGTGAGGCAATTCCCATGGTAAGCGTTTTATGAAACAACCACTTAAGTTGAATTTTCTGGTTTTGACAAATCAGCAGAACAAAAAAATAAAAGAGAAGAAAGAGACAAATAAAAAATCCAATATAAAAGTTACTGATGAGCGCGAGACTGAGTGTGAGCGTGTAAAGAATCCATTTTTGATGCTGAATCAGCTGATGAACACCTAAAATGATGAGCGGTAATAGTGCGACTGCATCGAGCCACATAATGTTCCAGTAATAGCCCATGTTAAAGCCGCAAAATGCGTATAGTAGTCCAAATAAAGTGATGGAAATATCGTTTTTATCAAAGACGCGCTTAATGTAGATGGAAAAGAAAGTTCCCGCGAGTGCAATCTTGAGTCCAGTTGCCAGCATCATAAACTCTCTCAAATAGGCTTTTGGAAACACAATGGAAAGTAGATAAATCGGGCTAAACGCATAATATGCCATGATGAGGAAAAAGTTGACGCCTAATCCCGGATGCCATGAATAAAAGAGCGATTCCCCTGATTGTAACTTGTGATGCAGCTCCTGTAAAAACGGATAGTACTGATGCCAACTGTCGATGACCATAATTTGTTGATCGCCAAACGGAAAAATCTCTATAACTGCGAATCCAATAAGTATAACGACATAAGCAATTAAAAAAGTGCTGATAATCCATCGATTGCGTTTGATAAAATCTTTAAATGCCATATAATCCCCCTGTTAGCGATCTATATTGATCTTCTATATGGATGAATGAAAATGAAGTGTTAGAATATATCAATCTCGTTTAATTATATAATAGAATGGTCATGATTTGTATCTATAAATATGGGAGATCGTTAAAAGTTATTAAAGTTTAAACTGATGTGTGTGACGATTGAGATTTTCTGCTTGTGCATTGAGCTCTTCACTTGAAGCGGCGGTTTCATCTGCCGTGGTACTTGTTCTTAAGATACTGTCAGAAATATGCTGCATCCAGTTTGAAATTTCCATAATTGCAGTGGACTGACTTGTGTTGATCTTGTCAATTTCAAGACTGCTGGCTTTAATCTCTGAAACATGCTTTTCAATCGTCTGAAAGTCGCATAGCATAATTTCTGATTGATTAAGTCCAGCTTTTGCTTGTTTAAAGACACTTTCGATTAAACTTGCGGTTTCTTTTGAAGACTGAGAGGATAATTTTGCTAAGTTTTGAACTTCTTCAGCAACCACTGAGAAACCTTTTCCAGCTTCGCCGACACGTGCAGCTTCTATAGCGGCATTGAGCGCCAATATATGTGTTTGAAAGGCTAAATCATCAATGACCCGATTAATGCGTTTCATTTCGAGCGCCGATTTCTCTAAATCCTGCATCGTGTGAACCAGTTGGGAAGCACCGTTTGTCCCACTTATCACTTCAGAAATGGCATTTTCTGAAAGCATTAGCCCATTTGAAGCGTTTTCAGCGCTTCGCCTTGCATCCCTTTCAAGCTGTGCAATAGAAGTCGTGATGCCTGCTGCTGCATGGGACTGTTCACTGGCATCTTGAGAAAGTTGCAAACTCATCTCACTTAGATGTGCAGCACCTTCTGAAACCTGTGAAGCGGTTTGCTGAATTTGTATGGCAATTGAGCGTAGCTGATGCTGCATCTGCTGAATAGAGGCAGATAATTTAAGCACTTCACCTTTGCCGATATCGGGCATACTGCTTTGAAGATCTCCATTTGAAATAGCAGTTGTCGCCGTCAGCATGGTCTGTAAAGGCAACGTAATCCATTTTCGAATAAATAGATCGATGACAAATATTGTGGATAGCATTAAAACAAGTGAAATAATAAGACTTCTAATAAATTGCTTAATAAAAAACTGGTAATTTTGTTCAATATCAAAATCCGTACCTATAACAGCGACCACACGTCCACTATCATCTTTTACTGGAAAATAACTGCTCATGAGCCTTCCAAAGTCGCCATTTTCGTATTTTCCAGGGATTTCTTCTCCGGAGGTTTCAAGCATTTCATAGATAGATTCATAGTCAGATTCTACTGGCGTAGAAAGGGGCGTAAAAAGCGGATTTCCAGCTTCATAGCCATCTGCAAAATAAATCCATTGTCCTTCAAGTTTAAGGGACAGATAGACGAATTTTGCCCCTGTCACACCTTGAATGGTTTCAATTTTTGATTTTATTTGAGTATAAATATCTGAAGTTGAATCGCCAGCCGTGGCAATTTCAACATAATCCTCTAAGGATTGTTCAACTTCAGGTGCTATAAAATTTTTTACTTGAACAGCTCTTGAAATGGCAGTTTCTTTGACAAGGGCCATAGAATCTCGATAATGACTAGCAATTAAAGCAACTGTAACAATCACTATGATGATAGCAGTTACAGTTATCATTCGAAAGCGGATACTCGTTTCATTTTTTAAGATTTTCACAGTGACCTCCTTGAATTCATCGATGGTATTATACCCGAAGAGAGAAAAGAATAACAAAGTACAGTTAAATGACAGTGTCACGCGTGACATTATCCACAAGCGTTTGTATCACTTTAAACAAGGTATAAATTAAACGTCGAGGACTGAGGAATGGATCGTCGATGGTTTGTTTTGTTTTAGATGTTTTACTTTGTATAAGGAGGATGTGATGAAACAGTTTTCTAAAATGGGCACTTGAATACTGTGGAGCAAATAGTGCAACCGGCCTTTCTTTAGTCATTAAAGAGAGGAGTATGTTATGAAAGTAGGTAAAAAATTTGTAATGATTTTACTCAGCTTGATGTTGATTGTCGGGGGACAATCGTACACATTTGCTGAAGAAACGGATTGTGGCCCAATCCCGATTCCGCAAGTTTTAATATCAGCAATTGCAGAACCATCAAATGGTGGTACAGTCTCAGGTGCGGGTATGTGGAATCTTTTTTCAATTTGTCACTTAACCGCACAACCAGCCATTGGATATTCTTTTGATCACTGGGAAATGAAGTTACCAATGAGCAGTAATTACCATTCAATTACTGAGATGGATCGATTTTTTAATGGAATTGAAATATCCAATCATCCAGATGGAACAAGTGACTTAACACTACCAGCAGTATCTCCACTAGATTTTAAAGCAGTGTTTAACATGGAGTATTACACATTGACTTATGGTTCAAATGATTTGAATCTAGGAACAGTTACGGGAACTCCAGCAGATGAGTATCCTTACGACAGTCCAATAACGCTTATTGCAAATCCGCTCGAAAGTGCACGATTTGTCAACTGGACTGAAACAGGAACAACAACTGTTTTTTCAACAAATAGCACTCTAAATATTGGAATGCCAAACCATGATCTCTCATTAACAGCGAATTTCGAACCAATTCCAATGCGACATGTCCAGACAGTTGTCGACCCTGAAGGAACTGCACAAATCGTCGGAGGAAATGGGTATTATCCTGAAGGCGAACGAATTACCATTACAGTGATACCTGAAAATGGTTATTGGTTTCAATATTATTCGGTTGAACCACAGCCGATGATTACGATTAACAGTGGGATTGAACCAATGAAAAATTCCAATTATTGGTCATATCCAAATTCTTTTGAAATCACCGTTCCAAGTTATGATATTATCGTAACCACACATATGTATGAACTTCTTGAGTATCATCTAAACCTTTCTGTTTCTCCAGAGGGCTCTGGAACTGCAGAAACATCTGGTATATATGAAGATGGCGAAACCGTCACTATGACAGCTACACCAAACAGAGGGTATCAATTTGTCAGATGGGAATTTGATGAAAATCCATTTGTCGTCTTGTTAGACGGTGGATCAACGCCTCCTCCAGTACCTCCAATTCCAGGCAATCCTTGGGTTGTATACGACAATCCATTGACACTCATTATGCCATGGTATGATTTAAATGGAACCGCTATTTTTGAACCAATCCAAGGTTATAATGTTGAAACCATCGCAGATCCAATGGAAGGTGGGAATTTAACTGGTGCTGGACTCTACTACCCTGGTGAAACATATACATTAACTGCTACTCCAAACACAGGGTATGAATTTGTGAAATGGACTTGGGTTTATGAAGAAGAAATCATTGAACCGAAAGAAACAAGTGAGTATTCAACACTTGATACGGGTTCAGAACCCATTCCAAATGAAAATGATAACCCAACATTATCCGATGTCATGGGAGAACGAGGTGTGATTTATACAGCACACTTCAGAGAAATTCCAAAACACAATGTGACATTAATCGATGAACCTATTGGAACCGGTACATTGAGTGGTAGTGGCGTCTACATGGAAGGAGAAACCTATACCATTTCAGCTGTACCAAATACCGGATATCTGTTTAGTCATTGGTCATGGGAAGTCATTGAAATCCCTGAAATAGAGATGCCTGTTTCCGTTGGTTCACAAGTCCAAATTCAACTGGATTATGAAACCGATGCAGCTTACACAAGTGATCAAGCGACCATGACTGCAGTTATGGGAAATAGAGACATCACTTATACCGCTCATTTTGTACCAGTACCAATTGTAAATGGTACAGTGAGCATCCATTGGACGCACAATGGAATGGATATCGTTGCACCAGAAACAATTACTGGTCAGATTGGAACACCATATACAACCAGTCCAAAAGTATTTCCAAACTATACTTTAAATGAAACGCCAGCCAATCAAAATGGTGTTTATGTAGAAGGAAACATTGATGTTATTTATCAATATACCTATGTAGCACCTGAAATTCCAACAGAACCTCAAACAGAACCTGTAACAGAACGAGAAAGAGAACCACAACCTGAACCTGAAACTATACCAACAACTGAACCAGCAACTCAGCCAACCACAGTAGTCATTGAAGAAGAAGTGACGCCACTTGCAGCGTTTGATATTGATCGTTTTTATGTAGATGAACCAGATGAAGCAGTTGTGCCAGTGGTTGAAGTAGAAGAAGAAACTGTACCTCTTGGAGATGCATTGCCACAAACAGGTCAACTTCCTGCTGAGCTATTCTATGGTTTAGGAGGAATTGTTGCAAGTATTGGCGTATGGCTTCGTAAGAAAAGATAAACACTCATAAGCCGTATTAGATGAATCAAAAAGGCGTATCCTGATTGGGATACGCCTTTAAATCGTGTTGAATAGATCACTTATTATAGAATAGATGCTTTAAGAGGATTTTCTCCATCTGCCGTCATGTGCTTGATTTGAGTAATGTGAAGATCTTGCTGTAGTGGGAATGAACTGAGAACACGTTGTAAAATTTGTTCCATTAAAGGGGTATCCACTCCTGGCAACAAGATCACCATTTGTGACTCGTTCCACTGGGTAAACGTATCTCCGCTACGCAAGTGCTCCATAAAGTGTTGTTTCAGTCGGTAAAGCTTTAAATCTTCTTGCGACTGAGAATATCCTTTTGTTCGACTGATGTTCACAACGCCGATGCTAAATGCAGCCTTTGACCGTTGACTCCTGCGTCTTTCGAGTTCATAAATAGACTTAAATACTTCGGGTTCGCAGAAAAATGCATTTTCAAGGGTGATTTCAGATTCTAAAGACTCAAATGGTGAAGTTCCCATATCCGCATCCGCTGATGGTGCGTGTGATTTTAAGAGCTTTTTGTAGAGCAATTTCATTTCAGTTGAGGGTTTTAACCCCATTTCTTGATAGTAAAATCCCGTAATGTATTCATAATGCTCGAGAGCCTGCTTTTGTTGATTTTTCTCATAGAGTGCTTCCATTAAGTAGATATGAAAAGGTTCTTCATAGACATCTATTTTAATAGCGCTCTGACAAATTTCAATCATATCGTCGTACAAACTCAGTCCACGCATTAATTCAACGGCATTCGTAACGGTTTTTAGGTACAGTCTTCGATAGTGATTCCTCACAGAAAATACCCAGTGTTGATCGTAACAGTCTGGTAAATAATCGCCTTTATAAAGAGATAAAGCTTCTTTATAGTTCCTTAGTGCTACTTCTGGTTGATTTGATTTTGCTAAATCGCCTTGCTTGATCAGAGATTCAAAAACATCGATATCTACTTGATACTGAATTTGATCGTTCCATTTATAGTACCCATTTGTAAATAATAAGGTATTCATATGATCGGAACTATCTTCTTCAAGTAATGATTGACGTAGTCGATGCATTTGTCTTCTGAGTGTGCTTCGAGGATCATTGTAAGATTCAGAGACCCAAAGTTGATCCGAGAGAGATTCTGGCGTAAAAGAACGATCTCGGTGTGTGAGCATAAACTTGTAAAGTTCCCAAATCTTTTTAGAACCAGATGAGTTAGAAACTAGAGAATGCCCATTTTTCAAGACGTCAAACTTTCCGAGCGTTTCTATTATAAAATTTGGTTGTTCTTGATGCCTTTTAGACAGGTGCATGAAAAGTCCTCCAAATTCAGTGTAATTCTCACTTTAATTAGACTACAAAAATAATTTGTCTGTATTATAACATTAAACATTGGAAAAGAAAATAACCCATTGAAACTAAAAATTGACCACTTAGTGAAAAAAAGAAGCGCTTCACTTAATTATTGCCCTGTTTTCATAAATTTAAACCGCATGTATTGGCTTTTTTATAAGTATTTCAAAATAAATCACTCTTAACAGATTATTCACAAAGGGGTCATAACTAATACACAACTGCCTTTTATAATAAAACCATGTTAAGCGATATTCAGATTGTTTAACACACAATAAACCCCCAAAATATTTATGTAAATTGCAACAAAACCCCAATGATGAATTCCGAGTGGGTAATCCCCCAAATTTTCCCACTCGAGAGATTCCCCCCTTCTTAACTATATTTATTAGTTGGAGACTTAATTCGATGAGAATTTAAGTCTTTTTTTTTACTTTTTTTTGATAAGGACACTTCATGAAGCCTGCAACAAAGATGTCATGTTACAAATTGAATACAAAATAGGTGCTATACATAAAGAAATGATATACTTAAACCGATAATAACTAAGTAGACTATCTATGGTGATATTAAGGGGTGTATATATATGAAAAGAAAACTAACACTAATTTTAGCGTTATTGATGATATTGACGACATTACCACTTACAGAGCTCGCATCATATGCAGTGAGCGTAGGAATTACAGGGAGTTTGACGCGTGAAGTCACGAGTATTAAATACTCCATGACACATGAAGTCTTTGAACGTCAAGGGGGATATTTAGAAATCTTTGGTGAAAACTTAAAAGATGTAGCCGTACTCTTTGATACAAGTGATGGTTATTCTGAACTTGGATCTCGAACCACCAATACAGAAGATTTTATTAAAATTACGCTCACCAGCGTCCAAGCGGCTAAAATTTTGGGAGATGTCCGCATTGGTAACAAAATATTCAACTTAAATACAGGATCTTTCCCTAATATTCAGAGTTCGGATAAGCAAACCGTGAATAAAGATGCGACTAATCCACTTGAAAAAGAAATTAATTTCAAGGGGAATTATTTGAATGCGCTTAATACTGGTGCAATTACAGGGACTTACGGTGTGGGTCTTGCGACGACGAGTATGGGAACAGGACAGACAGCAACCACCCTTAAACTTAGTAATATCACCAATCCAGGCGCACTTGGATATCAAAATATCGTTTTTAATAAAACGACAGGAACAGACCCTGTTATTAAAGTAGAATACACTTATAAAAATGCGTTTAGAATTATAGAAAATCTCGGTGTTGATGATGTGCGTATGTTCCCAAATACGGGTGTTAAAGCTGACCCAACTAAAGGGATTGAAGCGGATGAAGTGTATTTTAGATCGGATAATTTTTCCGATACACGCAATTATCAAGTGTACTTTTTAAAAGCCTTAGATGGATCAGATAAATATACCGATGTGAACAAGGCACAATTTGTTTCACTCGGACTCAATGTCAATGGCAATGAGGACGTTTTAACAGTTAAAGTTCCGAGTCATGTGGATTTTGAAAGACGCAACTACTATGTTGTCGTAACAGACGTTCAAAATGGACAGGTTGTTGCAGAACAAGTGGTCAAGAAAACCGATGGAACATTTGATGAATTCACAGTGATACAGGCGGACTATAAACCTTCTATTGTAGGGATATATCCTGAAAAAGGTCCTGACACAGGCAGTTCTGTTGAAATTAAAGGAAATTATCTATTAACGCTTAATATCCCAGACCTCGGAGGCACAAATGGCGCATTTAAAGAAGCACCAGCTGGCCTTTCAAGTGATGAAATCCTCCTTTTAAAATATACCGACGGTACGTATAAAGGAGAAAACGTCACCATTGAACGTCAAATCAATATGCAGATCGGTAAAAAAGTAAAATTCTTACGTGATGCAAACAACGCCTTTCAAATCGTTAAAGGTGCTACCGACCAAGTGATGGTCATGACGGGTAGCGTCTCCGATGCGGAAACGGCACCACTTAAAGACGTCGTTGTGGAGATGAAAACCACGCTTAAAGTCAAAGACAACCTCAACGGTAACCTCGGTAAAGAATTTGTTTTTAGCCAAGTGATTTATAAAAAAGAAGGATTTGAATTTGAACCAAGTACATTTACACCTATTATCAACACCGTTGCTCCGAATGTTGTACAAATTGAAGATACTGCAAGTGGGTATTCGAAACTTAAAAATGACACACTCATTTCATTAAAAGGCGACAAATTCTTAGTAGACCGTGTGGTTGAAGCGGATGGCACTGTTGTTGTAAGAAAGCCAACTGTTTTAGTGAAAAAGAACAACGATAATACGTTTAACAATTTATATCAGATGGGATTTTTCCCAAATGAAGAATATACCTATACTATAGCAGGAAACAGCTATACCGTTGTAGGGGTTATTAAATATAAATTCAATGAATCCGATCCGGCTGAACAAGTGCTCACGTATGCTGACGGACGACCAGTCCCTCTGGAAATGACGGTTCTCGACAAGACTGGGAAAGTCGTGGACGGTACATCTAATAATCAAATTGGAACCAAAATTCTCATTCGCGTACCGAATGTAGCGTTGATTCGGGATGGCGGAATTAAACATATTCAAATTACCAATCCAACGAGAAAATCGGATATTTTTGGCTATTCAGCCATCAAATCGGATTTTATTGAGTTTGTCAAAACGTCAGATATTCCTGTTATTGAAAGCGTTAAGCCAAACATCATCACCGTCGAAGGTGGGGAGGAAATCGTCATTACGGGCTCCAACCTTCAAAATGGCATGAAGCTCTTTTTAGACGGTGAAGAAATCAAAAGTTTTACAAGAGAACTCGATAAAACGGGCAATAAAACACTGGTTACTTTTAAAGCGCCTCCAGGAAGAGAAGGAACAACACAGCTCCAAATCCTCAATCCAAGTGGCGGGCTTGCTGTAAGTGATTTTACCTACGTAAAAACATTTAATAAAAACCCTGTATTTGATAGTTTTTCTCCGAAAATTGGAACTTATGGCACACTGGTCATCATCAATGGCGACAATTTCTTAAAACCGGATCCAACTGCGGTGAGTGAACGTGGCGTCGATGCATTCCGATTAATCGGTACACGCGTTGTAATGGATGGAAAAGAAGTCAACAGCTATAAAAAAGATCCAACGGGTTCGATCGTATTTGATGCGTATGTGTCTCCGGATGAAGAAGCCATCATTACGACGGAAGTCGGCAAGGCAATTTATTCAGATTTTTATGAAAATGCATCTGTTTTCAATCAATCCACTGGTGAAATGGCGTCGTTTTCAAATGACGAGTTTGACAATCCAGCCATTGCAACTTCCACTCAAAGTTATGCCATTCGATATGAAAATGGTGGGTTCCAAGCGTACAATGCCAACAATCAGCTAGTGGGCGCTGTGACGATTAGTTATACAGCAGCTACAGGCGTTACGTTAATTGCAATAGCAGGTGGTCCTGTATTTGAAGCGAAAATGAACAATCAAGTTGCGCGTATTGATCTCAATCAAGAGGGTAAAAAACAAGTTTTCCTAGCGGATTATGCAGACTCGGTGACGTTTAAATCGCCTGATAACGAGCGATTCACGCTTTCTTATAACTTCGCAGAAGAGCCTGTTTTAACAAATGGTCGAGATAAATCGTATATCTTAAAATACAAAGCACCCAATTTATTTGTTGCAGAAGATGCTCTAGGCAATCAAAGACCTGTTCTTGTGACGGATTTAGGACTTGAACTAGATGGTACTCCACTTAGCATGATTACGCCATATACGGTCAATGTGACAAATGGCAGAATTGAAGGAAATTTAACCAAAGTTCTTTCTAAAAATCAAATACTCTTTGAAGTTCCATCTTTGACAACTGGAAAAGGATACAAGGATTTAATCGTCGTCAATCCAGATACCAAAAGTGCAAGCAAACTTGAAGAAGAAGGTTTCTACTATATTTCACAATCGACATCTAATCCTGTCATAACTGATATTCAACCTCCAAAAGGATCGGTTGATGGTGGTTTCTATGTCACCATTTCAGGTCGTGATTTTGAAGATGATGTGCAAGTATTTATTGACTCTGTCTTAGTTCCTGCTCAAGATACGTATGTGTCATTAGATGGTTCTTGGATTAAAATCAAGATGCCAGCATCCATTAAAGATTTAGACAAGGAGTTCGGCGTAGATGAACTGGCTGTACCAGTCGTCGTCGTCAATCCGGATGGAGGAAATACCGGAAGAGATAAAGGTTTTATCTATATTATTCCGCTTTCAGATCCAGTGATATCTCGAATCGTTCCCAATAGTGGATCGTCTAATGGTGGTGAAATTGTTGAAATCGTCGGTTACGAATTTAGATACTATGAACCGTACGAAAATACAGTAGGAGGTCCAAACTACGATCCGGGAGATGTCTTTGTGGATCAATTTAAAAACGGTGTTTGGGATGACTTACTTTCACCAAGTGTCGATCCAAATGCCATCACAAAAGTACCGAATATTACCAATCCTTATTATACGCATCACTATGAATCGGTGATCTTGCCAAAGATCTACTTTGGTGAGAATGAAGCGAAGATCGTCGAATACTCAAAGGGATTTATTAAAGTCATCACGCCACCTCATGCAGCAGGTGCTGTAGATGTTTATGTCATTAACAACGATTCAGGCGTCAGCAACAAAGTAAAATACACCTATATGGCGACCACTCCGATTCTATCAAAAGTAGTGCCAGATTTTGGTCGACGTCAAGGTCAAGAACCAAAAGACTTATATGGCTCCAAAATGTATCGTTCCATTATCTATGGATATGCACAAGATGATGCAACACAAACGCAACTTCTCAATAATGTCCAAGCACTTGTACGTTTTGGGGATATTGATAATCGTGAAATTCAGAGAATTGCACCAAATTCAGGTCTCATCAACAATCAACGGACAACTGTTAATCTAGAGGGCGGCCTGACCGTCAGTTATTATGGGGATTCTGGTGAAGTCAAGTTGACTTTAACCGAGAACAATGTCATTTACACGAGAACATTTAAATACAATAATAATACCGTCTATGTGCCACTGGATATGCTTAAAAATTCAGCAGGCGATTACTACGTGCCTTATGGACTTAAAGGTGTTGATGCAAAAACGTACTCAGGTAACGTGTATGAATACATTAAACTTGAGATCAGCGACAGACGTCTTTTTGTAGAACGTGGATATGCACCAGAAGTTAATTATGACAATGAATACCACGTCAATTTAATCACACCTTCATACTTTACAATCGGTTCCGTTCCATTGACGTTTTTTAACATCGACGGCGGAAAGGCGACAAAGAGCTTTACGTACACCAATCCAGCCAGTGAGCCAAAGATTCTTAATATTGAACCACAAGTACTTTCGTTTGATAAGACTAAATGGTTAGTGGAATCCTCTTACGACGGTGGAATTGACATTGAAATTATAGGTAACGACTTCCGTGAAGGCGTAAGTGTTTATATTGGCGCTTATAAAGCGACAATTAAAGAGCTGACGTCCAAACAGATCAACGGAGTCACTTATGATTTAATCGTGGCAACCGTACCAAAAGCATCCGTCAACGATGTCAACCAAGAGTATCCAATTATGATTGAAAATCAAGATAAAGGTCTTGCAACTTCTAATAATTTAGAGGATTTGATCGGAACAAACTACGGGACTGAAAAACTTCCGTTCTACTTTGTGTATAAAAAGCCGCTATCAGGTCCGAGAATTGATACCATTACGCCGACGAAAACTTCCATCTATGGGGGCAATAAAATCGTCGTTAAGGGGAGTGACTTTAGAGAAGGTGCTTATGCCATCATCGGAACAAGAGCGGGGATACCTATCTATAATGGGGTGATTTCAGAACGTGGAAGCGTGTATACATTTACAACGCCAACGAACATGACGCTTGGAAAGAAAACCGTTCAGATACTCAACAACGATTACGGAATCGCCATTAAAACAGATGCACTTACCGTTGTCTCTGCACCGACGGTGAATCCAGTAGTTTACGATGTAGATGGCAATATCATCAACCGAATCCACGTCACTGGAAATCAAAAGATTATGTTAAAGGGTACTGGATTTATGGAAGGTGCCAAAGTCTACTTTGGTGGGGAATGGCTTACAGTAGGACCAAAAGATAAGGTACCTGAAGTAGAACAAGGGGTTTATCGTGATGACTCCATCCATTATGTCAAAGGTGGTACGCAAGCTACAAGCGTTGAGTTTGTGGATAGCAACACCTTGATTGTGACAACACCAGTCGTGGATTTTGAAGATAAAATTTCCATCGTCGTACTGAATAGTGATGGAGGTATTACTGATAATTCTGCTAAGATTGAATTTACAGTGCCAATACCACAAGATCCACAAAACTTGAAAGTAGCAGTGGTAGACAATAAGTATATCAAGCTCTATGACTATGTATCGAATACGTCTAATTATTTTGAAATTTACGTATACATTGGAACGAAAACGGATACAGAGTTACTCAACAAAAATTATATTGATTTTAAATATTTAGGCATTACCAATATAGAACCTTATAAGATCACTTCACTTCCGGGACTTGAAAATATGGCAACAGCTGAGCGAATCGTGTTTGTTTTAAGAGGTGCGAACAAATTTGGTTTATCTGGATTTTCCAATATGGCATCGTTAACCTTCCAAGACATTAAAGATATCAAAGAGTTGGGACCAGAAGATGTCGATGGTGATTTAGGGGTACCTGCAGGTCAAAACTTTACATCGTCAGAAAATGGCGGAATTTTGAACGTAAATTTCGCATCCAAAATCACCAGTGGACAAATCGTCGTTGACGTCAGCGATCAAGTTAAATCGACGACGACCATTAAACGTTTGGTTTTACCAGAAGCACTTGTGGCATCTAACCTATCGAGCATCATCGTGAATTTTGGTGCAACACAGTACCGATTGACACCTGTTGCACTGAATACATCGACCTTTAAATCGGTAGCGGATTACTATAACGCCTATGCTAGGCTGACAGAAAATACGTCGAAGTCCACAGAAAGATTGTATTTAACGCCAAATATTCGCGGTAAAAAACAAGTTTCTAAAGTCACATCAATTGAATTTGACGCCAGTGCAAACGAGCAAGTAAAGGCATTTTCACAACTCGCAGGTACCATGGATGTCACGTTTACCTATGACGCGATTGGGCTGACAATGTCACAAGAATCCCTCGTTGGACTCTATAGATACAGCACGAAAACCAACACCTATATTCCTGTAGCTGCAACAGTAGACACGAAAAATAACAGAGTCATCGCGAGAATTGATGAATCGGGTGATTATGTTTTACTAACAAATATCAAATAAGGAGGCAAACATGAAAAAGCTCTTATCTCTCTTCATCATAATCTGTATGTGCACATCGTGGATTGCCTTTAGTGACGAATCCTTTGATGTGCCCGTTCCTGAGTTTCGCGCTGTGAAAACAGACGTTTCAAAGGCCAATACTCTGACGGGCGCTGCGAAAGCAAAAGACATCATATCCAACTCGTATTACACAGATATTTCTGGCACATATGGCCACCGATCGATCGTTAAAATGGCGGCATTTGAAGTCGTTAAACAATACGGAGATAAAAAATATTATCCATCACAGGCTATTACTGGCTATGAAGCCCTTGGAATGCTTGTTCGCTTAAGAGGGAATGAGGCAAATGTCATGCAGAGAGTTTACGCTCAGACCGGCTCCTCTACAACGCCAGATAAGATGAAACTCATTATGAACCAAGAATATTTAACAGAAGCACAAATACTGGGAATCATAGATGATAAAGAAATTTTGAATCTTAATCAAACTGTCACTAAAGAAAAGATTGCCGTTTGGATATCACGTGCTATAAGTAAGAGTCCAAATAATTTACCAACCACTGTATTCACTTATTCAGATTGGGCAACGGTTACACCTGTCTATCGCGCACTTATAGAAGATCTTACGACAGATGGGATCATCAAACTCAGAAATGATGGGAGTTTTGGTCCAAAAACCACAGTTTCTAGAGGTGAAATGGCAGTGATTTTAGATGCTGCTTATGAAACACAGTATGCGGCACGAGGCATTGCATCTGGATTTGGTCTTGTCATCGGGATTAAACCTGAAAAAGTGTATGACAATGGCAACGTCATCAACCGCAATACCATCACGGTGAAAAATACCGACGGAACCGTTACAAAACTCGTCAGTGAAACACATAGTAAACTCGGAAAACAACTGGATTATGTGACCTATAAAAATGCCATCGTTTCAAACAATGCCAATATCGCCATGGGAGATGAAATTGAGTACTATACCATCGGTGGAGAATTGAGATTTGTCGATGTGCTAGATCATAATCTCGTACTAGAAAAAATTAATGCGAATAGTTCTGCAGACATTTATACGACGTTTCATTATGGAACGCTCATCGATATTCGCACCAAAAATCAAGTGAAAAATGGAAAAGCCATTATCTCTGAAATTTATCGCGTAACAGATATTACGGGGGATGTTTACGACATCATCGTAGATGAAGATATGTACTCTGGACAACGCGATGACATTATCACATATAAAAATGGCTCCGTTGGCGGCGTCAAAAAATTGGCCATCGGCGACGTTCTTGAATACCTCGTCAATGAAACGAAACAAGTGCTGTATATTAAAGTGGCACCGCTGGATAAGAAGAGCATTTCTGGTACTGTTCGCGAGATCACACCTCTTGCAGAAGATGGCCCCGCAACGATGACCATCTATGGTTATGACGAAAAACTTTATCAAGTACCACTGGCATCTTATGCCAACTTGCGTATCAACAGTCGCGTCACCACACTGAGTAATTTTGTTTATGGAATGCCTGTAACCGCTGAAATTTCAAATGGTTACATCATATCTGTGGATGGAGAATCCTATAGTGGAGAACCGGGATACATTCCGAAATATGGGAAAATGCGCATCGGAAAAGTGGTTGATATTTATAATAATAGTATTCAAGTTGAATTATCTACAGGCGTATTAGAACTTTATGCCATTAATGGTAGTACTACATTTTCTAAGGATGGAAATGTCGTTTCCAAGAGCGCTCTAAAAGTAGGTTTACCAATCAAAGTATATTTTGATGATATTTCTAGCATGATAGCGAGTAAGATAGAAATTGAAGCACCAGAGGTTTTATTTGAGATTATTTATAAAGGTAAGATAAAAAATGTAAACGCAGCTAAAAAAGAAATCATATTTACTGGATCAGATGGATTATCAAAACCAGAGTATATTTCAAATAATGACTGGATTTCAGCTGAATCATTCACAGTTGATTTGAAGACAAATACGGATACTGAAATATATGTAGGGAATCAAAAACTTAATATAACGGAACTTCAACGTCAGTATGGTAACTATGAGGCGTATGCAGTTGTTAAAAAAGTATATGGTGTTTCAACTATTGTAAAACTCACTGTAAAAACAGGTGGCGAAACCCTATATTCAAGTACTGTTAGAAGTGCTGATCATACGCAAAATAAATTTGAAATTGCAACAAAAGAGAATTTTAACATCACTGAAGGAACTATTGTTATCAAGGATGGCCTTGTAGTACCAAATTCCAAACTGGAAAAAGGAGACACTGTCTTTGTAGTATCTGAAAGAGTTGAATCAAGTCGTAATGCTATGATTGTAAAAGTGGTTACACCTTATGACAATATATTTAATCGTATCCGAATCGGTGCAATAGAACAAGTCAATCCGAATACGATTACATTGAGAAATCATACAGGTTATACCAATAATGTTTTAAATTCACCGAATCCAAATGAATCAGGCCCATACAATTTGGATACTGATTCAGAAATTATTGACATGACTGATAAAGATAAGTTTAAAAGTATTAAGCCTAAAGACTTTTTTAATGATTCGTATGCTAAAACTGAAAATCAGGATAAAAACTATCGACAGGATTTACCTGGTCTTCAATTCAAGCGATATTATACATTCATGGTAGTTAATGAATATGATAATAGTATTATAGCGATGCATTTAAGACATAAAGGTTTATTGATTAATCAAAATATCGATGATTCTGTCTATAAGGAAGAGGATGTTGCAAAAAAACTTAATGAAACATTCGCTAATGCAAAACTCTCTAGAGGGATTGTCACCGATAAAGATTTAACATGGAAGTTAATTCAAATTACTGATGCACATCAAGTTGCAAATTATACTGGGCAGTGGGTGGCTACAACAGCCAATATATCTATCAGATACACGGATTCAATAATAATAAAAGGAAATAAGGTTATAGCTATTGATGATATAAAAAAAGGTGATTATATCTACACTATGAGTATTGATAATACAGCTCTTGTCATCTTTGTAGCTGATTAAAAACTATGTTACTAAAATTGGCTGAATTTTATACATGTTAATTCAGCTACTTTAGTAACTATTGAGAGTTAGGAGAATGAGATGAAGAGAAAGATCAAAATAAATATGGTGATTTTACTGATTTTAATCAGCATTGTTACACCATTTTCACATGGACAAGTCATCTGGATAGATGGTGGTTTAATTGGTGATCTCACAGTGTCTGGAACCTATGAGTATCAGGAGCTTTGCTTTATCACTGGTGAACCTGTTCTTTTAAAAGGACTTGTTAAAGTTCCTGAAGTACCAAAAGACAAGAATAAGTATACACTGGGCTATTCTTTTGAACTAAGTAATGTTGAAAAAGGGATTGAGTTAGAACGGAAAATCACTTTTGATGTCACGAAAGAAAATAATGATAGTATTAAACAAACGAGTTACAAAAAAAAATTGAGTAGTCCTAAACAATATACAGAGACGATTACAACAACAAATAACGTTTTTACATTAGATAGTAATAGTTTTTTTGAAACAAGTGCTATAACACATCATTCAGCAATAGACTATATCTCCGGTAATGTAAGTGCAGAGAAATTGTACTATATTGATGGAAATTTTTTTGAAAATAATGGAACTGTCAAATATACTATAGATGCAAAACCAATTGTTGGGTATGATCATCTATATGGCAGCAATATGACTTATGTCATTCATCAAAAAATTGAAACAAGAAAAAAAAATCCATCTTACGATGCAAACAATACAAGTTCAAAGCCAGAAATCATCTGGACTGGAACTGTAGATATTGGTATGTCATCTGGTGTAAATGTTAGCTTTGAGAAGCAATACACTGATCCACAGTCTATAGATATTGATTCTCAGTATTTTCAAGTAAAAACAACCGAAAATGTACTTGTATACAAATATGTATTACCATCTATAAAGGATGGTGTAGTTAACGAGAACGAAAAAAAAATGTACACGGGTGAACTTAAATTGAGTAGTGATGAAATACTTGATAAAAAATCACTCAATGTCACTCATATAAGAGATATTGGCGGTCATGCAGCACAGGAGGAAATTGAACTCCTAACTTCTCTCCAAATTTTTGATATAGAAAAGGAGTATTTTGTACCAAATGCGCCAATTTCTAGATTGGAGTTTGCAAAAGCAATTGTCGTTGCAACAAATGGAGTTCTGCCAGAAACAAGTAAGACGGAATTTTACAAAAGAACCAGACCAGGAGTAGAAACGCCATATTTAGATATTTTGCCGAGTGATCCAGATTATAATTATATTAAGTATATAAAAGATAATGATATTATGTCTGGGAAAGACAGTAAATTTGATCCTAGCAATACAATAACACGTTCAGAAGCAATCGCTATAATGATACGAGCACTAGGTCTACAATATAAAGCACCAAATCCACCATATAAAACTGGATTCGTAGATGATAATGAAATTCAAGCGTGGGCAAAGGACTATATTTATGTTGCCAACGAAATTGGACTTATCACTGGTACACCATATGGTCAGATTTTACCGAATGAACCGTTGAAAAAAGCAGAAGCTGCAGCTCTGATAACGAGTTTTATCAACCATTTGAAGGACAACATGCGATATGATTATCGAGAGAAGATTCTGAATAGATGATAGGTAATATTCAATAGGTAATAGGTAATCACAATGGGCAATTGAAGACACTCCAGTTACATCAAGTCTGCAGAATTGACAAGTTTAATAGTGACATAGTCATAATTAAAAGATATCAACTTGGTTTAAACCTCGCTATAGCTGAGAGCGTTCGCATTCGGTATAGCGAGGTTTTTTATAAGGCTTTTTATAAGGTTTTTTATGAGGTTTTTTATGAGGTTTCTTTGAGGCTTTTCATGTCAAATATATCGTGTTCAAGGTTTACGCTAGGGGCATTTTAAATTATAATAAGAGAAAAACAAACAAAGAGGTGTAAATGGTCATTTCCAACATGATACAAGAAAGAGAACTACATAAAGAGCATAAACTTGCGATTCTATTGGTGTTCCCAATTCTATTACTGCTATTTGGCGTGTACCATGCACTCATGCGAGAGAATGGACTCATTGATTTGGAAGTAGGTCTATATAAGATTATTCAGTCGCCGACTACTTTAATCACGGATTTTATCGTAGTTGGAGGTCTCGGAGCAGCCTGTATCAATGCATCGTTGATTGCATTTTTTAACCTTTATCTACTCAAACGATTTAAAATGAGGATTAATGGACTGTTAATCGCGGCATTTTTTACCGTACTAGGCTTTTCCTTTTTCGGAAAGAACATCGTCAATATCCTTCCTATTTATTATGGCGGGTATTTATATGCAAGATACCAAAAGATTCCCTTTAAAAATATCATACTTGTCATCATGTTTAGCACAGCGCTTGCACCAATTGTGAGTTTTATTACGTTTGGGGGGATTTTTGAAGAAGGCTTTAGTTATCTCATGGGACTTTTAACGGGTATTGGCATAGGTTTCATCATTGTGCCACTTTCTTCACACATGATTCGCTTTCACGATGGATATAATCTTTATAATATTGGATTCACAGCTGGAATCATTGGAACGATTGTCACAAGTGCCTTGAGAAGTTTCAAGGTGGAAATTGCACCAGTCTCTCTTATAAGCGACACAAATGATCTCGGTCTCATTCTCGTGTTAGTGGTCTCATTTTTGTACTTAATTGCCATTGCAATCGTCATCAATAAAAATATACTAAAAGAATATAAGGCGATCTTTGAATATAAAGGAAGAACCATTACAGATTTCACTTCGCTCGTCGGATACGGAATGACCTTTTTCAATATGGGCGTCATGGGGCTTGGAGCGATGGCGTTTGTCGCATTGCTCGGTGGTACGTTTAATGGACCAGTTTTAGCGGGTATCTTTACTGTGGTTGGATTTTCAGCGTTTGGAAAGCAACCGAGAAATTGTTTTCCCATTATCGCAGGGGTTTTATTAGCTGGATTATTTTTTAAATACGATTTTTCAAGTACGACTTTTATCATCTCTGCATTATTTTCAACGACGATTGCACCGATCGCTGGGGTTTATGGACCAGTTGCAGGACTTATCGCCGGTGTTTTACACTTGACAGTTGTGACAAATATCGGTATTATCCATGGAGGGATTAATCTTTACAATAACGGGTTCGCTGGCGGTATCGTTGCGGGCTTTATGCTACCGATTATCGATGCATTTAAAAGGGGGAACTCTAAGACGTGAGACATGAAATTAAGAAAATCTGCAAAATTGTCGATGAATTAACGACGTTATTTTTAAAAGAAGATACCAATGAAGTTGATTTCAAGATCATCACAAGTGATGAGAAAACAACTCTAAAAATCATTGATTATCATACACAGTATACAGATGAACAAATTGAACACTTGAAAAATATTTTAAACAGGCAAAGACAGTCTGAAATTGAAGAATACTACTGGCAACTTGCCGGAGAAAATGATTCTGAAGACGAACTGACGCTCATCAGTGCAATGATCGACACAGCAGTTGTTGAAAAAAGAGAAGGTAATCTGTATTTGGAGATCGTTAGAGCGAATAGATAAATAAGGAGTGAAACCATGGCAAAGACAGAAAAAAAGACCTTAAGCCCAAAAGAAAAACTCATGATGAAAAAAGTGAGAAAACAAAAGAGGCGGGCATTATTTAAGAGTATATTGGCGATTTTATTGGTACTTTTAATGGTAGGCATGGCGTTGACACCTGTATTTAGTCAATCAAAACGACAATTGAATCGTGTAGACGATTCTGCAAGGAGTGAACAGTTCAATTTTTCAGTGTCGCAACTATTGGTATCTGATCGTCAAATACAGCTATCCGATGGTGTGACGACTAAGGTCATCACTACAACAAATACAAAGACAGATACAGATTTTCACAGTTACATTGACTTTATGATGGAAACAGTGCAAAGTAATTATTTTAAAGATGTTGATAAGCAAGCGTTAATTGAGGGTGCTTATAAAGGAATTTTTACAGCGCTCGATCCATATAGCACGTATTTTACGCCTAAAGAGTATCAAAGTTTTAATACCACTTTAGAGGGCGAGTTTAGTGGGATTGGTGTCTATATTACCGATGGGAAAAGTGGATTTGTTGAAGTCGTTTCCCCTGTAAAAGGCACTCCAGCTGATAAAGCGGGATTACTTCCAGGAGATTTGATTATCGAAATAGACGGCATCAATGCATCCGGGTTTACGACTGAAAAAGCAAGTACATTGATTCGTGGTGAAAAAGGCACTCATGTCATATTAAAGATTAAACGTGTAGGATCAACAAATCCAATCACAGTTGACATTATAAGAGACACAATTGTGATAAAATCCGTTGAATATAAAGTGTTAGATCAAAAAGTATCAGATCAAAAAATCGGGTACATTTTAGTGAAAGAATTCGGTCAAAAGACGAATGCGGAATTTGATGCTGCAATGGCATACATGGTCAATCAAAACATTCAAAAGATCATCGTCGATGTGCGAAATAATCCAGGTGGATTATTAGATTCTGCGATTCATTTAAGTGACTACTTTATTCCAAAAGGAAAAGAGATTGTCAAAATCGATTATAAAGGAACCAATGATCGGGTTTATCGTGCGAATACCGACAAGACACCGGCAGAAGTCGTAGTTCTTATCAATAAAGGCTCTGCAAGTGCTTCTGAGATTTTTGCTGGAAGCATTCAACAAACGGGTAGTGGTAAAGTCATCGGCGAAACGTCCTTTGGAAAAGGTACAGTTCAATCTTTACTTCCTTTAAATAACGGTGGTGCAGTGAAGATGACCATAGCGGAATACAAACTTGCAAATAATTATACAGTTAATGGTGTAGGGATTGTTCCAAGTACAGAGGTAAAAGCACCAGCTGTGATGACCACAGAAATTGAAGCAAACTTAGCACCATTAAATATAAATGATGGACAATCTTCATTAAATATCTATAGTGCTCAACAAAGACTGAAGTTATTGGGCTATACCGTTACAGCAGATGGAAAGTTATCGACACAAACCACAGCCGCAATTCAATTATTTCAATCACATTATCAACTTAAACAAAGTAAAATTTTAGATAGTGCGACGATGGAAGCTTTGATAAAAGCGACAAAAGTCAATGCTGAGTTGAAATATGATCCACAGCTTGATGCAGCAATTCAATCATTTAAGTAATGATATTCTCACCTGTTGATTATTCGGTCACAGGTGTGGTATATAGGTCATGTCATGTAAATGTAATCTATTGTAATGGATGTGTAACAGACAACAGCGTTATTATCCGATATAATGTGCTTGTGGTGATGGGTCTGTAGTTTTACAGTTCTATTACAATAAAAAACTTTAATTGACCTAGCTTCTACAGAGATGTTATAATCAATAATAGGATTTTGCGATATCCCAACGCGGATGATGCGATTCTGAGGCTGAGCTTTGGCCTCAGAAGGGGGTTATTGATCAAAACTCTCTTCTGTAATAAGAAGCAAAAAATTAAACCTATTAAAAGGGAGGAATTCACAGATGAAAAGAGTATTATCTTTAGTATTAGCATTCGTGCTTGTACTAGGTATGATCCCTACTTTCGCTGCTGGTGAAACTGGTGCTCAGTTATTACAACAGAACAAGTTTGTATCAGGCGATCAAAATGGTGATCTAATGGTTAACAAAGCGTTAACTAGAGAAGAATTAGCTGCTTTAATTGCAGAATTAAACGGCAAAAAAGAAGAGGCTGCTAAATTTGCTAAAACTGCTGATTACGCAGACGTAGCTAAAATTGCAGATTGGGCTAAACCTTTCGTTGCTTACGCAAAAGAAAATGGTTGGATGTCAGGTAGAACTGGTAACATGTTCGATCCTAAAGCTGGCGTTACTGCTCAAGAATTAGCTGCTGTACTTATGAATGCACTTGGTTACAAAGTAACTGATGCTAACTATGCTACAGTTGTTGCTGATGCTGCTAAATTAGGTATCAAATTCACAGCTGAAGGTTTCTTGACTAGAGGTCAAGCTTTCGAAGCTATGTGGGTTGCAGTATCTGAAGTTAAAATGAACGGCAAAGAAACAACTCTTGGCGTTGCATTAGGAAGACTTCAACCAACTACTCCAGTTGTAACAGACTTAGCTGTTAAATCAGTAGCTGCTGCTAACTTAAGAGAAGTTATGGTAACTTTCAACAACGAAATCGATGCTAAATCATTCGATAAAACAAGTGTAACAGTTGGTGGCGTTGCTGCTGATGCTGTTGCAGTTGAGAAAAACGTTGTAACTGTTTACTCAACTATGGCTAACCAAAAAGAGTACACTTTAGCGATTTCATCTATCAAAGATGTAAACGGTAAAGAACTTAAAAAAGTTTCTGAAAAATTCACTACTAACGATTTCGTAGCTCCAACAGTAGAAAAAGTTGACGTTTACGGAAACAAAAAATTAGTTCTTACTTTCAGCGAACCAGTTAGCCCAGCTACTGCTAGCACTTTAAGCAACTACAAAATCGACGACAAATTATTTGGCGCGATGATTACTGTTGAAGAGAGAGTTGTAACTCTTACATTAACAAACAGATTAGCTGATGGCGCACACACAATCGCTGTTAACTCAAATGTTGTTGACTTCGCAGGATTCAGATTAATCTCTAACAACACTCAATTCGCTGTTGCTAAAGATGAAACTAAACCAGCTTTGGCTGAAGTAGTTTCTGCATCACAAACAGATGTTGTTGTTAAATTCTCTGAGCCAGTTGAAGGTACATTTACTGCTTCAACAAGCGTTCTTTCAGCTACTGTAGCAGCTGTTTCTACAGATGCAACTGGTGCAACTTACAAATTAACATTTGCTTCTCCTTACCTTCCATTAGCTGGAACTGAAATCACTTTGAAATCAGTAACTGATAACTATGGTAACAAAGCAGATGACATTAAATTCAATGTTGTTCCTACAGCTGATATTACAAGACCAGAAGTTAAATCAGTAACAGTTTCAGAACAAAACGAGTTAATCGTTGAATTCAGCAAAGCTGTAAACAAAGCTACTGGTACTTACACAGTTAAATCAACAGACAAAACTCCAGTAACTCAAAACATGAATGCTGCTGCTTACTATGTTGATACAAAAACTGGTAAAGAAGTAAAAACTAAGATCGTATTAACTACTGTTGCTGCTGCTGGTTTAAAAGCTGCAGATTACACAGTTGAAATCACAGGCGTTAAAGATTTAACTCCATTTGAAAACGTAATGATTCCTTACGCTGCTACAATCAAAGTTGCTGACTTAACAGCTCCAGTTATTAGCGCTGTTAAATACACAGCTCAAACTGATAAAGTAGGCGTTGCATTATACGTATACTTCAATGAAAAAGTAGATGTTGCTACTGCAACTGCAAAAGCTAACTACTCTTACGTATTAGCTGGTACTACTCCAGTTTCTTTAGGCGATTCACACGAAGTATCAGTATTAGCTGATGGCACAACTGTGAAAATCCAATTACCAAAAATGACTACTATCAAAGCTGTAACAAGCTTAACAGTAGTAAACGTTGCTGACTTAGCTGGCAACAAAGTTGCTTCTTCAGTAGTTCCAGTTGTTGCATTTGATGCTGCTTCATTAGCATTCAGTGCTCCAGAAGCTATTGCTACAAACAAAGTTGTAGTAACAGTTACTACTGGCGATATCAACCCATTAACATTAACTGCTTCTGACTTTATGGTTAAAACAGCTACTGATTCTATCTATGTAATCAATGCTGAATACGATGCAGAATACAAAGAAATCACTTTAACATTAAACGAAAACTTAACTCAAGATGCTAAAAATGATCTTGACTCAACATTCGTTGTTGTTAATGCAAACTCTAACTTATCAGATATCTATGGAAACAAATTCAATGCATCTACAACTACAGCAATTAACATTGGTACAGTTGTTGATAAAATTGCTCCAGCAGCTACTAAGTTAGCAAGCGCTACATTATCAGGTACTACAGTAACTATGGTTGTTGAATTAACTGACAACGTAGTATTCCCTGGTACTCCAGAAACAACTGCATTTATCGTTGATGTAAACGGTAAATTATACACTGTAACTGGCGCAACATGTGCAGATAAGAAATTAACTGTAACATTTACTGTTGATCCTACAGTTGTAAAAGTTGGCCAAACTGTAAAAGTAAGCTTCTACAAAACAGCTGCTTATGCAGATGCTAATGCTAACAAATTAGCTAACTTCTCTTTCGAAGCTGCTATTAAGTAGTTAGATTTATAAGTTAACATTAAAGCCCTCTGAGAAATCAGAGGGCTTTTTACGTACAAAGGTTAAATATAAGCAAATAAAAACACTCTTCATGATTTTATTGGAATTCAATCAGAAGAGTGTTTACTATTTTGATTAGTAGAACATATTATAAGATTTCAGTTTGCTTTGATTTAAAAGTAACTAATGAAAGTGCCAGCAGTGTCCAAAACACGGGTGATACATGGACTGTTGAATCGTTAAAGAATGCTGCAATATAGTATGAAATGATAGCACAGAGCGTTGCGGATTGCATGGTATTATATGCTTTAAATTGCGTTGTTTTTAAATCTTTATAAGAACGTCTTACTAGGATGAGTAAATAACTGATGAAACCTATTAGGTATATTATTCCGCTATTGATGGCCATTTGAATGTATTGATTATGTGGTTTGTCAACAATCATATTGTTGGTTCCGTAAGCAGTCATTTTACCAAGATAATCAGATTGAGGAAATACAGTTGCGAAAGTATCTGGACCGTGACCGAGTAACGGTTTATCTAATATAATCGGAAGTGACCTTGACCAAATATATCCTCTAGCAGAACCAAGCGTCTCATAACCTTTAAATCCGATTGATTCTGGTTTGCTAATAACATCGAATTTATTGTAAGGATTAACATATTCAAGCTGTTCATTTTGATATCCAAATTGCCATGTAGTACCTTCGTACCCAATGGCTAAAAAGATGTCGGTGTCGGTTTTAGATAAATTAGATCTTAAGGACAATAACTTCTCATGATCGAAGTACAATTTGCCAGATTCATCAAATCCTATAGGAAAAACTTGTTCACCATTTAGTTTATAGGCGACCTCCCAGCTTTCAGAGTTGTGATTCAATACGATTATCTCTAGTTGATCTTCATTAATGCTCATATCAATAACGTTATCGTGAATATTGATGGATTGAATAGACGTTTGTATAGGTTGATAAGCTGTGATGCTTTTTAATCTCATGGTGATGAAACCGTTGCTGAAAAATTCGAAACCAACAAATAAGATGATTAAACTGGCTGTTAAAACTGGAAAAGTCCACTTTCTTTTAAAGAGTAGATGACGATTAATCCAAATAAACAAAGGTGCTATTAAGATTAAACTGATCAAACCGCTACGTGCAGTTGATCCAAACAAGTTGAGTAAGATTAAGATGGATAAAATACCATAGGCTAACTTGTTCTTAATGCCCTTCTCGTGTAATAAGAGTGAAACGATAAAAGGAAAACTCATAGAAATGTAATAAGCTACATAGTTATAATGATAAAGTGTTTGCACGATGGTTTTGTATTCTACAATATAATTAGCAGTATAGGGTATATTTTTCATGTTTAGTGCAGTTATAAAAGGTTTGGTAAGTTCGTTGATGATGATGTTAATACCAAAATACTGAAAAATTCCGATGACACACAGTAAATAATTTGAGAGTACAAATGCTCTTATAAAGTATTTTTTATTTTTATCTGTCCATGGATGACTATAAACGAGTAAAAACATACTAAAATAGGAGAGCCAAGTCCAAACCCCTTCATAACGATGTAAAAAACCACGGTTAGAAACGTAAGTATTCGTTGAAAATATGTGGGATAAAAGTGTAATCGACATCATGGCAACAGTGATGAGGATAACGGGGTCTTTCCAGTTTATGCACTTATCGACAACGCCTTTTTTCACTAATAATAGAAGTGAAAAGAAACCACTTACAACAATCGCGTAGGACTTGAATAGCGAAAAGCTATCAAAATAAACGGTTTCAGAGGAATACCAACTGAATTGATCCATAGGATAATGAACCATTGTGACTCTGATTAGTAAGGGAATGACCGCTATAAAAAACAAGATAAGTATAAGACTAAAGGATTCATACCAACTCTTAGTATGTATCAAAGGTTTGCTATTGTTTTTCTTCATAAAACTCCTTCTTTCTTTTAACGTTATTTTTATTTTATCACACAGTTGATTAAATATAAACCTTTGTGTACTTTGATTTTGTAGGGATTTAGTGTATAATATTATAGGTATTTATCACATCTAAATAAGGAGTTTTTATGGAAGGTAATAATCAAAACAATCATTCGAACCATCAACATGACGATGAGATATCTTTGAAGGAATTATTAGTTGCTTTATTTAATTATAAAAGGCTTATAATAGGCGTAACGGTTATTACATTGGTTTTGGGTGGCGTGTATGCATTCGCCTTAGCAAAACCAGTTTATGAATCGTCAGTAAGCGGAGTCATTAAGATTCCTGAGACGGCAGACACTAAATATGGCGTTTATAATTATCCGTCGACGAATAAGATGGATTATCTAAGTGCCGCTACAAGTCACTCTGTTTTAAAATCAGTTATTAAGGACTTGAAACTAGATACAACTCCTCGAGCATTGAAGGGAAAAATCAACGTCACCTCTGAACTTGAATTAAATGGTTTTTACATTTCTGTCAAAGCAGGGAGTGCTTCTGAAGCTGAAAAAATAGCGAAATCTGTCGCTAAGAATATGGTGGACGAGTTAGCTCTTACGTATAAAGAAAATGCAATACAGGCATTTATTCGTGATTTAAAAGTTCAAGACGATCGCAATTTAGAAGAGATGGATCGAAATAAGCAAGTGTTAAAAAGTATGGAAGAAGAACTAAAAACAATTCCAAAGGTGATTACGCTGAACAAACTGGTAACATCGGATCCAGTACTTGCTGCTGAGATAGCAAAAGAACGTGGGGTCGATTTAAGTAATCTATCTAAGGAATACATGTTGGAAGAAATCGTCAATGAGAACTATACTCTAGCAGAGCAAAAAATCATTGATCTTAAAAAAGCGATTAACGACATGGAAATATATATCAATAACAGCCGAAAAATGCAAGAAGAATTAAAAACTGAACTTGCAGCACTCAATCTATATTATGAAACAGGAGATGAATCCACTTTAAATCCTTTGATATTAGATGTGATTCACTCTAAAGTAGTGATTAATAATCAAGCGAATACCAACGATGAACCAGTTGCACCAAGAAAGATGTTGATTGTGGCAATAGCGACAGTGCTAGGTCTTATGTTAGGTGTTTTCTCAGCGTTATTTAAACATTATTGGAAGTCAAACTAAACAGTCATGGAGGCACAAAGTGGTAAATGAGAATTTGAAAGCATTGAATCGTTTACAAATCGTTTTAAATGTATTTCTAGTTGCACTTTCCTTTTGGACATCTTATTATATTCGATTTTATACAGAGATTCTATCGCCTGGAAATCTCGTCACCACGCCTTTTCAGACAGTGTTGCCTTTGTTGATTGCCTTGCCTACCACGATGCTTTATTATCATTTACATGATCTTTTTAAGATCAATCGACACATGGGAATTTTTGAAGCGCTTATTCGCATTTCAAAAAGTAATCTTTATACTTTAATTACCATCATTGCGATTTTGTTTATCTTTAAAATCAATGATTTTTCAAGATGGACACTTTTATTACATGCTGTGATTAATACGTTGTTGACGACTATACTTTATTTTTTCATGATACAGCTCATTACCAAACTGTATGCAGACGAATCGAATCGTCGATCGTGTTTAGTCGTTGGCACAAATGAGATTAGCGAAAGCTTCCTGAAAAATATTGAACAAAATGCGATGTGGGGTCTAAATGTAATTGGAGTACTTTCAGATGAATCTACTGTACAAAATGAAAGCAAGGTTGAATATGAGTTTAATCAATATCCGGTAATTGGCAGTGTTTTAGACGTAGGAAAAAAGATTGCAGAATATCGCGCTGATGTCGTGATCATCGCTATACAAGCAAGCGCATACGTACATTTACCAGATATTATAAAGGCTTGTGAGAAAGCGGGTGTTAAAACACATATTGTTCCGCTCTATCATAAGTATGTACCAGCAAAACCCTATATGGATGATATTGACGGATTACCTGTGGTTGATATACGTCATGTCCCTCTTGATAATGTACTGAAGAGTTTTATGAAACGAAGCTTCGATATTATTTTTTCATTGATGGCGCTTACAATTGCTTCTCCCATTCTACTATTGAGTGCGATTCTGACAAAGCTCACTTCTCCTGGGCCGATTATCTATAAACAGGAGAGAATTGGTCTCAACAGAAAGCCATTTTTGATGTATAAATTTCGGTCGATGAAGGTACAAGATCCTAGTATGGAGAAGACCGAGTGGACGAAAAAAAATGACCCACGTAAAACCAAGTGGGGTGAATTTATGAGAAAGACAAGTATCGATGAGTTACCACAGTTTATCAATGTATTAAAAGGGGATATGAGTGTTGTTGGACCGAGACCGGAAAGACCTTTTTTTGTGGACAAATTTAAAGAGGAAATTCCAAGATATATGATTAAACATCAGGTTCGTCCTGGAATTACAGGATGGGCTCAAGTAAGTGGTTGGAGAGGTGATACGAGTATTGAAAAACGTATCGAACACGATCTTTATTATATTGAAAACTGGACATTTGCATTTGATATAAAAGTGATTCTATTGACCTTATTTAAGGGATTTATCAATAAAAATGCCTATTAAAATATGCGTATCAAGACATAATAATAACCGTTAGTGGACTGTTTGTTGAGAACATCAGAGTCACTAACGGTTTTTGTTTATTCACTATACATAGCTTCGATTCGCGTGATCATCTCATTGATGGTAAAAGTTGAGATGTATCTTGCTCGTGATGCCACTTTCATTTTTTCAATGATGGTTGGATTGTCGAGCATGATTTCTAGTTTGTTACAAGCATCCTGAATATCGCCAAGCTCGTATAGATAGCCATTATATCCCTGATCAACAGCTTCGTTATTCCCGATGACATTTGAGGCTAATATAGGACATTGGGACTGCATAGCTTCAATCAATGTGTAAGGCATGCCTTCGTAGAATGAAGTTGAGAGAAACACGTCAAATCGTTCCAAAAAGGCATACACATTTGTTTGATGACCTGCAAAGTATAAAGATCGATCTAATTTCATCTCTTTGGCTTGCATTTTAGTCTGCTCTAAGAAATCGCCATCGCCTACCCAAATAAAAAAGACATCTTTTCTGCGATTACATATTTCTCTTGCGATTTTTAGAAACTCTTCAGGATTTTTTTGACCAAACATCCGAGCGATACAACCAACGACAAAAGCATTTTTGGGTATAAAATCAAATTTCATCTGAGGATGTTCTTCTGTCTCTTTGACGGATAGTGCGTTATAAATCACTTTAAAATGATCTGCTTTATGTAGTTTGTGCTTTATAGCGAATTGTTTTTCACCCCTTGAAACGTTTAAAGTATTAGTGGTTGCAAATCGCGCTAAAAAGCGCTCAATACTTAAATACAATAAATATTTGGACGTTTGATTGCCAGGATTTTGCATAGAGTATGCATGTGGTGTATAGTAGATTCTTTTTACTCTGTGAAGTTTAGCTGCTACTCTACCAACAACACCGGCTTTTGAACTATGACAGTGCACAACATCCGGCCGTATCGTCTTAATGAGTTGATTCACTTCTTTAAAAGCCTTAAAATCATTTTTTAAGCTGATTTCTCGTTTGAAGTATGGAACAGGGACAAACTGAATGTCCTTTTTCCATTTTTCAACTGTAGAAAGAAAGCGATAGTCCATTCGATCCACACCATGAGCAACGACAATATCAAATTTATCTTTATCAATGTATTCGATAATGTCATCTACGTGTTTTCCAACGCCGTCCATTACCGTTTCTGCGATGAGTAAAACTTTAATTTTCATTCGTATGTGCCTTTCTTAATCGTGAAGTGAGTGTTACAAGTGCAAAACCTGTTAAAACACCAAAAGAATCAATCATGACATCAGTTAATCGCGCAGCTCTTCCAGGTACGAAAGACTGGTGAAATTCATCTAACCCAGCAAATGCAATACATAATAATATAGATGTAATTATAGCATACTTCATTGATTGATAATAAGTGACAACATGATAAACAAGTAAAAATAAGACAAAATACTCAATAAAATGAGCAAATTTGCGTATCAGCTTGAGTTGATTTGACAACTCTGGTGCGTCGTATTGTTTGAGTTTTTCATCTATAGTAGAATCGACATCGTAACTTGCAGTTTTTATTGTTGTGAATAATTCACCTGTAAGATACCAAGATTTGACGCTATCAAGATGTGACATCATGAAGATGAGACACATCCAACTAATCACAAGTATCCACCTTAATTTGATATGAACTCGAATAATCTTTACCTCTCTTTTTCAGCATTTACCTCAGCTGGTGATTTGAATGTTGGAACAATTTGTTTGATTTTTTGAGTTAATGCTTCGCTTTGGCCATATAATTTTTTTAAACAATCAAGTTCTGAGGTTAAAGTATCGTAAGTCAAAGTCAATGGTTTTGCAATAAAGATTTTATCGTTCTCAGTTCGATTCAATCCTTCTTCTGACATAAGAAGTTCTTCGTACAGTTTTTCTCCTGGTCTCAATCCGGAGTATTCGATCTTGATGTCTTCATCTGGTTTAAATCCTGATAACCGTATTAAATCTCTTGCAAGAGTATCAATTTTAACAGGTTCACCCATATCTAGGACAAAGATTTCTCCGCCATTTGCAAGTCCACCAGCTTGGATGACGAGCTGTGCAGCTTCAGGAATCGTCATAAAATATCGGATAATGTCAGGGTGTGTAACCGTTACAGGACCACCGTTTTGAATTTGTTTTTTAAATAGTGGAATGACGCTACCGTTGCTACCTAACACGTTGCCAAATCTCACTGCGGCATATTCGGTTTTCACATCTGATTTTTGAGAATAACTTTGCAAGATCATTTCACAGAGGCGTTTTGATGCACCCATGACATTTGTTGGATTTACAGCTTTATCAGTTGATATTAAGACAAATTTTTCTACTTGATATTGGTTGGACAACTCCACCATGTTTTGTGTACCAAAAACATTGTTTTTAACAGCTTCTTCTGGTGAATCTTCCATAAGTGGGACGTGTTTATGTGCTGCAGCATGAAAAATGACCTGAGGATTCTCCTTTGCAAGAATCATTTCCATACGGCTACGATCTCTCACGGATGCAATGATGACAGCGAGTGACAAGCTTGGATATTTACTACGTAACTCTTGTTGAATGTCATAGGCATTGTTTTCATAGATATCGATAATGATAAGTTTAGAAGGTTCGTATTTGACAATTTGTCTACAGAGTTCAGATCCGATTGAACCGCCGCCACCCGTAACAAGTACGGACTTGCCTTTGATATAGCCACTTATGATATCGTTGTTGAGTTTGACTTGTGCACGACCGAGTAAATCTTCAATTTCAACAGGACGAATCTTCGATACTGTTATTGCACCGTCGATTAAATCGTGAACGCGTGGGAGAATACTGACCATTGCACCGGTTTCTTTCGCTGCATGTATGGCTTCCTTACGCGCTTCATCTGATGCAGAGGGAATCGCGATGACGATGGCTTCGATCTTCTCTTTTAGTGCAATTTTTTCGAGTTCAGTTTTTCCGCCGAATATTGGAAGACCTTGTAATTTTTGTCCTTTTTTTGTTGGATTGTCATCTATAAAACCAATAGGTGCATATATGCCATGGGGATTGGTATTCAGTTCTTTTAATGTAATAACACCAGCTTGGCCAGCACCGTAGATGAGCGTGCGCTTTTTAAGCTGAATCTTTCGAATTTCTTTTGGATTGACATGAAAAAACATGCGATAAGTAAAGCGTGATCCACCGATAAGAGCCACATCAAAGATAAATGATAAGACCATAACACTTCTTGGAATGATGATGTCAGCAAACTCAGTCTGCCTTGACATAAGGAATAATAGCGCCATGCTCAGTGCAGAACCAGTAGCACAAGCTAAGACAATCTCCTTGATCTCGGTGATGCCTGCAAAACGCCACATCTTACTATACATTTTGAAAAAAAGCATCACGATGAACTTGATGAGAATCATACCGAGTAAAACCAACAATATAGACTTTGACCATGGTACATTTTGATAGTTCATCTGGTCAAAAATAATCAGATATGAGAGTGTGATGGAAAGTCCAAAAGATAGAATATCTATTGTTGCAAGTGTCAATTTTTTAATCGCGCGTAAAGTCATATGTCATCCACCTATATAAAAAAATTATGTATAAAATCATACAGATACAGTTTACCATATGTTGACAATAAAATGTAGAGATTCGTTAAAAAATCGCATATTTAAGTACGAACAATATAGAAGATAGTCATTGTGACAAAAGTGTTATATTTTATTGACGAGACTCATGTAAAATGGTATTCTAATTATAGTGTTCAATCATTGAACGAATCCTTTTTAATGCAAGTTTAATATTGAAAGCGAGCACGACTCTTCTCTATAGTGTATAATATAATTTAATGGAGTTAAAACAATGGAATTATTTGAAATCAATATGCTCGAAATTATTCAGAAGCATGACTATATATCACAAAGGGACATATCGAGTGAAGTAGGCATTTCTCTTGGAATGGTGAATATTCTGCTGAAGAAATTTGTGAAAACGGGTTTGATTAAAGCTGAGAGACTCGATGGCAATAAAGTTAAATATATGCTGACACCAAGTGGGTTCACTTATTTGTCAAAAAAAACCATTGATTTTGTGGCTAGGTCGTATCAAGCAGTCATCAAGATTCAAAACCACATGAGCCAAGTGATCGAACAAAATTATTCAGAACATGAACAAGTAGTAATCTTGGGCATTCGCGATGAAATCGGCGAGATTTTAGAAGGCATACTAAAAAAGCGAGGAAACCCATATATTTGGGTGATAGATACTGTGAACCATCCTAAGTTTATTCAGTGGCAAGATCCACAAGGGGATGGGATTTATATATTGAAGGGGTAATATTTATGTATTTGAAAATAAAACGTTTAATTGATTTCATTTTATCCGCCTTAGGGCTGATTGTTTTATCACCGCTATTGTTAATACTTATTGTGGCGATAAAAGTGGATTCGAAGGGTCCAGTGCTATTTAGACAAAAACGTGTAGGGATCCATAAGAAGCATTTCAATATATTAAAATTTCGAACAATGAGAATAGATACACCTAAGGATACACCGACTCACCTTTTAGAAAATCCAGATCAATGGATCACGACTGTTGGAAAATTTCTAAGGAAAACGAGCTTAGATGAACTTCCTCAAATTATTAATATTTTAAAAGGCGAGATGAGTATAATCGGACCAAGACCTGCGCTATGGAATCAATTTGATTTGATTGAAGAAAGAGATAAATACGGTGCAAATGACATTCCAGTTGGTTTAACTGGATGGGCACAGATTAACGGAAGAGATGAACTTGAAATTGAAATAAAAGCGAAATTAGATGGTGAGTATGCACGAAAAATTGGCCTTAGAATGGATATGAAGTGTTTTTTTGGCACAATACTCAGTGTTTTAAAATCTGAAGGTGTTGTAGAAGGCGGAACGGGAAATAAGCGCTCAAAATAAAGTTTAGCTCAGAGAGGATTTGTATTAATGATTTTAATTACGGGGATAACTGGACATTCTGGAAAGTACTTTTTAGAAGAATTGAAAAATAATCAATACAAAGGACCTATACGTTGTATTGTACGAGATAAAAAAGAAACAGAGTTATTTAAAAGAACTGGACTAAATATTGATGTAAAAATTGGAGATTTAACTGATTTAGATTTTGTGACACAAGCGATGCAAGGAGTCGAAACAGTTATACATATAGCATCTATTTTCTTTTCGAGAATTGTAATGGAAGCTGCTATAAAAAATCAAGTCAAAAGAGCCATTTTTGTTCATACAACAGGGATATATTCGAAATACAAGTCAGCATCTGAAGAATATCAATCTATTGAAAGTGATATTCAAGAGATGATTAAGAAAAATGATTCAGACATTCAATTAACTTATCTACGACCTACTATGATATATGGTTATTTAAATGATCGAAATATGATTGTATTCATTAAAATGGTTGATAAATTAAGATTGTTTCCAATTATCAGCGGAGGGAAAAATCTTTTACAACCTGTTCACGGAAGAGACTTAGGCAGAGCATATTATCAAGTCTTAATGAGCCAACATGTGAAGACAGGCGATTTTATCTTGTCTGGAGAGCGAGCAATCACTATGAAAGAGATGTTTGTTCTAATCAGCGGCTTCTTAAACAAAAAAACGCACTTTATTCATGTACCAATGTTCTTAGCGGTCTTTGGAGCAAAACTGATTAAACTGTTCAGTATAGATAAAATTGATTATGTTGAAAAAGTATTAAGAATGGGTGAAGATCGACATTTTGATCATGAAAAAGCAAAAGAAGCATTTGGATATCAACCTATGCCTTTTGCAAAAGGCCTTGAGGGTGAAGTGAAAGAATACTTAATGAGTAAAAAATAGCGAGTGTGTGATGATGAAAATCTTAGTTGTTTGTCAATACTATTATCCAGAGCCATTTAGAGTTACTGATATCTGTGAAAGTTTAGTTCAAAAGGGACATGAGGTGACTGTATTAACGGGACTACCGAATTATCCTGAAGGTGTGGTACTTGAACCTTATAAGAAGGGACAAAAACGACAAGAAACATTAAATGGTGTTGAGATTATTCGAACTCATGAAATCGGTAGAGGCAAAGGAAGTGCAAGATTATTCATGAACTATTTGAGTTTTGCGCTTTCAGGAACAGTGAAAGCTCTAAAATTAAAAGATTCATACGATGTGGTTTTAGTCAATCAGCTTTCTCCAGTATTCATGGGAATTCCAGCGCTATTCTATAAGAAAAAGCATCATAAAAAAATTTTGTTTTATTGCTTAGATCTTTGGCCTGCAAGTTTGTCTGCTGGCGGTATCAAAGAATCCTCAATTATTTATAAAATCTTTAAGAAGATATCTCGATGGATTTACCAGTCAGCAGATGAACTTTTGATAACATCAAAGTCATTTGAACAATATTTTGATGAAGAACTACAATTGACTAATGTGCCTAAGAGCTACTTGCCACAATATGCAGAAGATCTTTTTGAAGAGGTTAAATCGACAAAAGAAAATACTAACCATTTTAATTTTGTGTTTGCTGGTAATATTGGTGATATGCAAAGCGTGGAAACAATTATAAAGGCTGCGAATGAATTGAAGGCAGTTGAACACATTAAAATTCATGTTGTAGGAGATGGCTCAAAATTAGCCTCTTGTAAAGAACTCGCGTTAAATTATCAACTCAACAACGTCATCTTCCACGGAAGAAAGCCTGTTGAAGCGATGCGTGAATACTACGAAATGGCGGATGCCATGTTGATTACATTGCGTAAAGATAAGTTCCTATCCTATACATTACCCGGGAAAGTTCAATCCTATATGGCAGCTGGAAAGCCGATTATTGGCGCGATTGATGGCGAAACAAGTCGCGTGATAAAAGATGCAGAATGCGGCCTTGTGTGTGATGCGGAAGATTATCAAACACTGGCAAACTACATTTTAGAATTTTCAAATTTGAAATCGTATGATCATTATGCGAGACAATCAAAACAATATTATCAAACTCAATTTAGTAAAGAGAGTTTTATGAACCTATTAGAAAATAAATTGATTGATCTGAAGGAGAATTCACATGTTTAAAAACAAAACCCTACTCATAACAGGTGGTACTGGATCGTTTGGCAATGCAGTGATGAAGCGATTTTTAGATACAGATATCAAAGAAGTGCGCATTTTTTCAAGAGATGAAAAAAAGCAAGATGATATGAGAAAGCTTTACAATAATGACAAGCTTAAATTTTACATAGGTGATGTCAGAGACCTTTCAAGTGTGAAAAATGCCATGTACGGAGTGGATTATGTTTTTCATGCAGCTGCGCTTAAGCAAGTGCCTTCATGTGAATTTTTCCCTATGGAAGCGGTAAAAACGAACATTATTGGTACTGATAATGTATTGACAGCATCCATTGAGATGGGTGTTAAAAAAGTGATATGTTTATCCACAGATAAAGCAGCTTATCCGATTAATGCCATGGGCATATCGAAAGCTATGATGGAAAAGGTATTTGTATCAAAAGCTAAGACGATTGCACCTGAGCATACTTTGATTTGTGGAACGCGCTATGGAAACGTTATGGCATCTAGAGGATCGGTGATTCCACTCTTTATTGACCAAATCAAAAGCAGCAAACCGCTGACAATTACCGATCCAAACATGACGCGTTTTCTCATGAGTTTGGATGAAGCAGTTGAGCTTGTGATCTTTGCATATGAGCATGCAGAAGCAGGCGATATCATGGTTCAAAAATCACCAGCATCTACCATTGCAGACCTCGCAACTGCTGTTAAAGAACTATTTGGCGTAGACAATGAAATCAAAATCATCGGAACACGACATGGCGAAAAGTTATACGAAACATTGTTAACCAAAGAAGAGTACTTAGTTGCAAAAGATATGGGCGGTTTTTATAGAGTGCCTGCTGATAAACGCGATCTTAATTATGATAAATACTTTGTTGAAGGGGATCAAAACCTAACAACTGAAGAAGAATATAATTCTCATAACACAGAAAGGCTCAATGTAGAGCAGATTAAAGAAAAATTGTTACAGCTTGATTATGTAAGAGAAGAGCTTGAAAACTGGAGAAAAGCATGAAGATTTTAGTCACTGGATCCAATGGATTTATCGGTAAAAATTTAATCTCTGAGTTAAATCATCAAAATTGTCACGAAATTATGGCATTTGACCAAGAAACAGATCCAAGCTTACTAGACACATATTGTGAACAAGCAGAGTTTGTATTTCATCTAGCAGGAGTGAATCGTCCGGAAAAAACAGAAGATTTTATGACAGGAAATTTTGGTTTTACATCAACTTTGTTGGAAGGACTAAAACAACATCACAATACCTGTCCTGTGATGATTTCATCGTCGATTCAAGCAGCTCTTGATAATCCATATGGAGAAAGCAAGCGAGCGGGTGAAGAATTGATATTTACGTATGGTCAAACAACTGGTGCACGTATACTTGTGTATCGATTCCCAAATGTCTTTGGCAAATGGTGTCGACCAAATTACAACAGTGCCGTGGCGACTTTTTGTCATAATATTGCACGTGACTTGCCAATACAGGTCAATGATCCCAATGTAGTTATGAATCTCGTGTATATAGATGATGTGGTATCCGAACTGTTAAATGCACTTGAAGGTAAAGAGAGACGATGTTTAGAATTCTGCGAAGTTGAGACGACTCATGTGGTGAAGCTTGGGGAGATTGTGAATCTTTTACAAAGTTTTAAAGCGAGTCGATCGGACCGCATGATTCCGGATATGTCTGATGCGTTTGTAAAAAAGCTTTATAGTACGTATTTAAGCTACCTTCCAAAAGAAGCGTTTTGTTATGAGCTTAAGATGAATTGTGACCACAGAGGCTCTTTTACCGAATTTATTAAAACACCAGATCGTGGTCAAGTGTCTGTGAATATTTCGAAACCTGGAATCACGAAAGGAAATCATTGGCATCATACAAAAAACGAAAAGTTTTTAGTGGTCAGTGGACAAGGCGTGATTCGCTTTAGAAAAATGGATGAAGATGAAGTTATCGAGTATTATGTATCAGGTGACAAACTTGAAGTAGTAGATATCCCAGTTGGTTATACGCATAATATTGAAAATTTGGGATTAACCGATATGGTGACGATTATGTGGGCCAATGAAGCTTTTGATCCCAACAAACCAGATACGTATTTCTTGGAGGTTTAATTATGAAAAAGCTAAAAGTGATGACGGTAGTGGGGACGAGACCAGAAATTATCAGATTGTCTGCTGTCATCAATAAACTAGATGCATCAGAAGCTGTGGAACATATATTGGTACATACAGGTCAAAATTATGACTATGAACTGAATGAAGTGTTTTTTAATGATTTTCATTTGAAAAAGCCAGATTATTTCTTAAACGCTGCAACAGGAACCGCGGTTGAGACAATTGGAAATATTTTAGTGAAAATTGATCCGATTTTAGAGGAAGTTAAACCGGATGCATTTCTCGTCTTGGGAGATACAAACAGTTGCCTTTGCGCTATTGCAGCGAAGAGACGTCATATCCCAATTTTCCATATGGAAGCAGGTAATCGTTGCTTTGATCAACGTGTGCCAGAAGAAACAAATCGCAAAATCGTGGATCATACATCCGATATCAACTTAACCTATAGTGATATCGCGAGAGAATACTTACTTCGCGAGGGATTGCCTGCAGATCGAATCATCAAGACGGGAAGTCCGATGTATGAAGTGATTCATTCGAGACTGGCTGATATTGAAAAATCAGATGTTTTAGAGAGATTAGAGCTGAAAGAAAATGAGTACTTCGTCGTTTCAGCACATAGAGAAGAAAATATCAATTCAGAAATCAATTTTCTGAACCTCGTTGAAAGTTTAAATGAAGTAGCCGAAACGTTTAAGCTTCCTATTATCATCAGTACACATCCTAGAACACGTAAAATGATTGAAGCGCATGGCGTAACATTCCATCAATTGATACAAGCGCTTAAACCACTTGGTTTTAATGACTATGTAAAACTTCAAAAGCACGCAAAAGCAGTGTTGAGTGATAGTGGCACCATCAGTGAAGAGTCGTCTATTTTGGGTTTCAAAGCACTGAATATTCGTGAAGCACACGAACGTCCTGAAGCGATGGAAGAGACATCTGTCATGATGGTGGGTTTACAAAAAGAGCGTATTTTACAGGGACTTAAAGTGCTTGAAACACAAGAAATTGGAACGCTGAGACACGTAGCAGATTATAGCATGCCCAATGTATCGGATAAAGTCGTGAGAATCATTTTGTCGTACACAGATTATGTAAATCGTACGGTTTGGAGAAAATAGAGAGTCAAAGTGAAGTTTGACGTGATTGAGGAGAAAAATATGAGTAAACGTGAATATCAAATGTGTTCAAACTGTGTGATGGATACAACTGATAGTAAAATAGTGTTTGATGAAAAAGGTGTTTGTGATTATTGTAATAGTTATCACACGGACATCTTAACAGACTGGAAGCCAAATTTTGATGATTTTGAGGAGCTTGAAAAAATTGCAGCTCAAATTAGAAAAGATGGAGAAGGAAAACCGTATGATTGTATTTTAGGGTTAAGTGGCGGAACGGACAGTTCATATTTGGCATATATTGCGAAAGAAAAGATGGGACTAAGACCACTCGTCTATACTGTTGATACGGGTTGGAATTTAAATGTTGCTGTTGAAAATATCGAACGATTAGTCAAAGCGCTTGATTTGGACCTATACACTGAAGTTGTTAAATGGGATGAGATGAGAGATTTACAACTAGCGTTCTTTAAAGCGCAGGTCCCTTACCAAGATTTACCTCAAGATCATGTTATATTTGCGGGGCTATATAACTATGCTGTAAAAAACAATATTAAGTATGTTTTGTCAGGATCTAATATTGCAACAGAATGTGTAAGACCACCGATTGAATGGGTACATCTAAATGATTTAAAAATGATTAAAGACATTCATCATAGATTTGGAAGCGTGAAACTAAAAACGATGCCACTTTGTAGTATGTTTAAGTATCGACTGTATTATGCTTATATTAAAGGCATGAAACGCGTTGCTCCATTAGATTTAATTCATTATGATAAAGATGCAGCAGAGAAGATTTTGAAAGAAAAATTTGGATGGGAAAAATATGAAAATAAGCATTATGAAAATATTTTTACTCGTTTTTATGAAGGCTATTACTTACCACATAAATTCGGATATGACAAACGTAAATGTTATTTTTCAAATTTAGTACTTACTGGCCAAATGACTAGAGATGAAGCTATAGCGAAATTAAATGAGACCCCATATGATGAAAAAATCATGCAAGAAGATAAAGAATACATTGCTAAGAAATTAGGAATTTCAGTAAATGATTTTAATCAGATGATTGAAGGCGAAAATAAAACATACAAAGATTATAAAAATTCGTTGGGATTAATTGAGTTTTCAATCAAAATGGCAAAAAAATTAGGTGTAGAAAAACGAAATTTCCGTTAAAAATAGAGGTGTCTAGTGATAGGTGTAATTGATTATGGCATAGGGAACGTGGGTTCCATTGTAAACATGCTTAAGAAGATCGGAGCAGAAGCAAAACTCATAAGTACTGTTGACGAAATCGCATGCATGGATAAGCTGATATTACCTGGTGTTGGGTCATTTGACGCTGGGATGAAGAAGCTGAGAGAAAAAGGTCTTGAAGAAGCGATTATTCAACATGCGAAGGTAAACAAGAAACCTTTAGCTGGAATTTGCCTTGGAATGCAAATGCTTGGAAGATGTAGTGAAGAAGGTGTTGAAATTGGACTTAATCTTATCCCTTTTGAATGTAAAAAATTTAATTTTCAAGAGCGAAAAGATCTTAAAGTGCCTCATATGGGATGGGATATCGTGGAAATGTCAGATGTGAATAATCCAGTGGTAAGAGGCCTTGAAGGCGTTCAGAGATATTACTTTGTGCATTCGTATTATGCTGTTTGTGACTCATCTATGTATGAACTTATGTCGTGTGATTATGGATTTGAATTTTCTGCAGCTGTTCATTTTGAAAACATCTATGGTTTTCAATTTCACCCTGAAAAAAGTCACAAGTTCGGTATGGCTTTATTAGAGAATTTTGCAAGAGGTGTATAACATGTTTCAACGACCAAGAATTATACCGTGCCTCACCATGATTGATAGAGGATTAGTAAAGACCACACAATTTAAAAAGCCTAGATATCTGGGAGACCCAGTCAATTCAGTCAAAATTTTTAACGGCAAGGGTGTGGATGAACTTTGTATTTTAGACATTCGAGCGACAGCAAATGGTAAATCGCCAGATTTTGAGTATCTTAAAGATATTGCTAGTGAAGCTTTTATGCCGCTAAGTTATGGTGGTGGGATTACAAAATTATCAGAAATTGAAAAGTTATTCTACATTGGATACGAGAAAGTTATTATTAATACGGCGTTAATAGAAGGACCTGAGTTGATAAAAGAGGCTGCACAGTTTGCAGGTAATCAAAGTATTGTCGCATCAATTGATGTTAAAACGGATTTGTTTGGACGACGACATGTTTATACACGTTCTGGCGAAATGAAGGCAAAATATTCACCAATTGAACTTGCAAAGTTTGCAGAATCGTTAGGAGCGGGTGAAATCCTTTTAAACTCCATCTCAAATGACGGCATGATGAAAGGATACGATTTGGATCTCATCAAAGAAATATCGCATGCAGTAGAAATCCCAGTTGTTGCATGTGGCGGTGCAAAAGATGCCGCGGATCTTAAATTAGCTTTAGATGCAGGTGCACATGGCGTTGCAGCAGGTAGTATGTTTGTCTATTATGGGAAGCAGAAAGCAGTTTTGATTAATATGCCTGAAGAGAAGGAGCTTAGTTATTTAGAAATATATAAATAAAAATGGAGGATTTTGATGATTATAGAATATTATTTTTCGAAATTAATGAAAAAATTGAGATTACGTTCTATTCTAAATTCAAAGATTCACAAGACTTCTGGGGTAGCATCAGGGACACAAGTTATTAATTCAAGCATGGGAAAATGCTCATTTTGTGGATATGATTGTTCAATTGTTAATACTGATATAGGATCATTTTGTTCAATTGCATGTAATTGCGAAATTGGTGGTGCATCTCATACTCTTGATTGGTTATCTACGTCGCCTGTTTTTAACAAGCATAAAGAACAAATAAAAACTAAGTATTCGTATCATGATTATAATCCGTTATCGGGTCGAACTACTATTGGTAATGATGTCTGGATTGGAGCGAAGGTTTTAATTAAATCAGGCGTTACAGTGGGGCATGGTGCTGTAATTGGAATGGGAAGTGTAGTGACTAAAGATGTACCTCCTTATGAAATTTGGGCAGGTAATCCAGCAAAGTTTATTAGAAAAAGATTTGATGATGATACAATAAATGATTTGCTACAAATAAAATGGTGGGATTTTGAGGATGGAAAATTGAAGAAGCATGCCGTATATAGCAATCAAGTATCTGCATTTATTGAGTCTGTTAAAAATGAAAAGTAGGAAAATATGAGTAAATATGAGATCAAAGAATTAATTGACAGTGCGATGTATGGCACATTTAATCTATTGTCACAAGTTAAATTTAATATAAGTGAAGATAAAAAACGAGTAAAAAATAACATTAAGTTTAAAGATTTGCACAAAGGACAGCGATGTTTTATTTTAGGAACAGGACCTTCGTTAAGAGAAATTGATTTATCGATGTTAAAGAACGAAATTGTATTTGGTGTCAATTATTTGTATAAAGGAAATATCCCAAGTGATTTGAATATTAATTATTATTGCTTATATGATGAACATTTTTATGATGAATCTCATATCATAGAAACAAAAGAAATGTTTAATAAACTAAATAACACCATTTTTTTTGTTAGGACAAATGCAAGCAAAGTAATTGATATGAATAATATGCAAAAAGGTAATATTTATTTTCAATCATGTAAGTTGTTTCAACATAAGGACTTAATTCGAGTTGATTTAACAAAAAATGTTACAGCTCCTTATAATGTGATACTTGGTTGCATTCAAACTGCAATTTATATGGGCTTTAGCGAAATTTATTTGTTGGGAAGCGATTTCAATTCTTTCGCAAATATTAAGATTGAACATTATTATGACGATTCGTTAGAAACATCCCCTGTGAGAGAAAATAGCATTGGTTATGAAATGAAATATTATGCGATGGTTGCCTATCATCATTATGCATTAGACAAGTTTTCCAGAGATAATGGAATTAGAATTTACAATGCTACTAAGAATAGTTTGTTAGATGCATACGAAAGAAAAAATTTGGAAGATGTATTACAGAAAAAATGAATAAGCGATGAAAGTGTGGTATTAAATGATTTTTTTTAGCTTTTTCTTAGTGTTTTTATTCTATTTTAATTTTATATATGTAGCAAACTGTATTTACTATATGGTGTTTTTAGTAAGTATAATCAAAGCAAAAGGCAAAATCAAATTCATCCATAATAGTCGTGCTATTTTGTTTATGTTTTTGTTTTTAACTTGGGTTACAATTACAACATTTTCATATGCAATTTATTCAAATAAAATGGATATGAGAACAGTAACGCAATTTATTTTTACTTTTCAATATATTATTCTAGTATTATCGCTCAATGTTAATTATGATCATTTAAAGAATTGGATATATCGTTTCTCGGTATTGATGTCATTTCTGATTATTGGTGTCGCTTTATATGAGATGATTCGCATGAATAGATATTCGCTATCTATATTGTTTCGAAACGATTTAGCGTATCAATTATTTCCAGGTTGGCCAAATTCGATACCCATACCACTTTTATTTTCATTACTTATTTCTTTGAAAAATAAGAAACCTTTAGTTTTTAGTATATCGATTATGTTAGGGTTGATATTAACAACTTCAAGGGGAGCTTATTTAGGCGTTTTGCTTATTTTAGTATATTACTTTTATAGTAATGTAAAAAATAAAAGAAAATTTATTTTAATATCTATTGGATTTGTACTCATTTCGACTACTTTTGTGAGTAGTTGGCTTGCAAGTCATCCTTATGAGGCTTCAAAATTATTTAGATCTTCAGATAGAGTTGATATTTTCATAACTTCAATGGAGTATATTAATTTAAATCCAGTTGTAGGTTATGGTGGTAATACAATTGAACAACTTGGACACATTAAAATTAACTATAAGACGAAGCTCATCATTCCACACACTCATAATTGGGTATTGGAAACTATTTTGAGATATGGAATAGTAGGATTTGTGTTATTTAGCGCAATGTTAATTGCGATATATAGATCAATTAAAGATAAAGACTGTAGATTTTTATTTTTTCTTTACGTTTTCTTAGCACTCTTTCAAACGTTTATGAGAGATTTTGTGTTTATTTTTATGTTGACAATAATGTCAAGTAATCGAATTAGAATATTAAATAAACAAAGTGAGGATTAATCTATGAAAAAAATATTAGTTACTGGAGCGGATGGCTTCATTGGAAGTCATTTAACTGAAGAACTCGTTAGACAAGGACACAAGGTAAAAGCCTTTGCATATTATAATTCATTTAATACTTGGGGGTGGTTAGATACACTTCCAAAAGAAATTATGAAAGAAGTTGAGGTTTTTACTGGTGATGTAAGAGATCCAAATGGTGTTAGAGAAGCGATGAAAAGTATGGATGAAGTGTTTCATTTAGCAGCTCTCATAGCTATTCCATTTAGTTACCATTCACCAGACACTTACGTCGATACGAATATCAAAGGAACTTTAAATGTTCTTCAAGCGGCTAAAGATTTAGAACTGTCTAGATTATTAGTAACGTCGACATCAGAAGTATATGGAACGGCTCAATATGTTCCAATTGACGAAAAACATCCATTTCAGGGACAGTCTCCATATTCAGCTACAAAAATAGGTGCTGATAGACTTGCAGAATCTTTTTATCGTAGTTTCAATATGCCAATCACCATTGTTAGACCTTTTAACACTTATGGTCCAAGACAATCTGCTAGAGCTGTAATACCTACCATTATTACTCAGTTGTTAGCAGGTAAAACTGAAATAGAGTTAGGTTCATTAACGCCAACACGAGACTTTAATTATGTTAAAGATACAGTAAATGGTTTTATTGAGATTGCTAAGTCTTCCAGAACAATTGGTGAGGAAATCAACATTGCTACTCAACAAGAAGTGTCTATCGGTCAATTAGCTGAGGAATTGATTAAACAAATTAATCCAAATGCAAGAATTATCTGTGATGAACAAAGACTAAGACCAGAAAAAAGCGAAGTAAATAGACTTCTTGGATCAAATGAAAAAATAATGAGGCTAACAGATTGGAAGCCAAATTACACTTTCGAACAAGGTATCGCTGAAACGATTGAGTTCTTTAAGTCCAATTTGGAAAAATATAAAACAGATATATATAACATTTAATGTGTGGAGGTGATTTGAATGTCTCAAAAATTTATTCCTTTATCAGTACCAAATTTAAAAGGTAAAGAGCTTGAATACGTAACGCATGCTGTTGAAACTGAATGGGTTTCAACTGGTGGACCATATGTGAGTGACTTTGAAAAGAAAATTGCGGAATATGCGAAATGTAAGGGAGCTGTATCCTGTCAAAATGGAACATCAGGTATTCATATGTCTTTGATGCTTTGCGATGTAACTCAAAACGATGAAGTGATTGTACCAACATTGACTTTTATTGCGGCAATTAATCCAATTAAGTATATTGGTGCTGAACCGATTTTTATGGATTGCGACGATTCACTCACCATGGATACTGTTAAACTTCGTCATTTTTGTCAAAATCAATGTATATTTGAAAATGGAAAGTTAATCAATAAAGCAACTAAAAAACAGATTAAAGCGATTTTAGTAGTACATGTTTTTGGAAATATGGCTAACATGGAAGAGATTATGTCGATTGCTAAGCATTATAATTTGAAGGTTATTGAAGATGCTACAGAGGCTATTGGCACCTATTATGTAGATGGTATGTATGCTGGAAAACATGCAGGTACAATTGGTGATGTTGGTATATATTCGTTTAATGGAAATAAAATTATTACAACTGGCGGTGGTGGTATGATTGTTTCCAATAATGAAGATTTACTAAAACGCGCGAAACATTTAACGACTCAAGCTAAAAGTGATGAACTCTATTTTACACACGATGAAATTGGATATAATTACCGGATGACGAATCTACAAGCAGCATTAGGACTGGCACAATTAGAGCAATTGGAAGATTTTATTGAAACTAAGAAAAAAAATTATGAGTATTACAAGGCGGAATTTGATGCGGTTGATGGACTAAAAATTCTAGACTTTGGTAAAAATATCCGACCAAATTATTGGTTTTATGCATTATATGTTGAGAAACCCTATGTATTAGATCGAGATCAAATGATTCAATTTTTAGCGACAAAAAAGATTCAAGCTCGACCTATTTGGGGACTGATCAGTGAGCAAAAGCCATATGTAGGAAGTCAAACCTATCAGATTGAAGAAGCAAATCGCTATTTACAAAGAGTAGTCAATATTCCTTGTAGCACAAATCTTACTTTAGAGGATGCAAAATACGTTGTTGAGTGTTTAAAAAACCCTGAGGTGTGATGATGGATATAACCGAATTCTTAATAGATGAAGAAACCACAATGATTGATGCAATGAGTCAGTTAGATCAGGTGGCAAAAAAAGTGCTCTTTGTTGAAAAAAACGAAAGATTTGTTGCAGCAATAACCGATGGTGATATTAGAAGATGGATTTTGCGAAAGGGAAATTTAGATGCGAAAGTTAAGGACATTGCGAACTACAGTCCTAAGTATATTTTCGAGTCCGAAAAGACTAAAGCCAGACAGTTTATGCGAGATCATTCAATTGAGGCTTTGCCAATTCTAAATGACGCTTGTAAGATAATCTCTATCATTTTGTGGAATGATGAAGAAATTTATAGTAAAAGTGATATTAATTTACCTGTGGTTATTATGGCAGGTGGGTTGGGAACACGGCTTTACCCGTATACAAAAATTTTGCCCAAACCATTAATACCAATTGGTGAAATTCCTATTGTTGAACACATAATGAATCGGTTTAATAGATATGGTAGTAATGATTTCTATCTAATTATAAATCATAAAAAAAACATGATCAAAGCGTACTTTAATGAGATTGAAAAAGCCTATCAAGTTAACTATATCGATGAAGATATTCCACTTGGGACAGGTGGTGGACTCAGCTTGTTAAAGGGAAAAATTGATTCTACATTTATTTTGACTAATTGTGATATCCTCATTGAAGAGGATTATGAAAAAATATACAACTATCATAAAAAAGAAAATAATTTGATTACAATGGTATGCTCGCTAAAAAACATTAAGATCCCTTATGGCGTAATTGAAATTAGCGAGACTGGTGAAATTGAAAGTATGAAAGAAAAGCCCGAGCTTTCTTTTTTTACTAACACTGGAATGTACATTGTCGAACCAATTGTTATTGAAGAGCTTAAAAACAATGAGAAGATTGGTTTTCCAGATATCATTGAACGTTATCGATTAAATGGATGCAAGGTTGGTGTTTATCCCATTAGTGAGAATAGTTGGATGGACATGGGTCAAATTGATGAAATGGAAGAAATGAGAAGACGATTAGAAAGCGAATGATAGGATGGCTGAAAAAATGAAAAAAAGAGTGTTAGTATATCCCTGTGGAACAGAAATTGGGCTTGAAATATTTCGAGCTGTTGAACATTCCATTCACTTTGAATTAGTGGGTGGATCAAGTTCGTATGATCATGGTCGATTTGTATATTCACAGCATATAGATAATTTACCTTTTATAACAGATTCAAGTGATGCAGAAGAAATCATTAGATTTGATGAGATGATAAGGGATCAAAATATTGATTTCATTTATCCTGCAATGGATGGTATTATTTACAAGTTTTCAGAATTTAGACATCTTCTAAAACCAATCGTAATTGCCCCAGATTTTAATACCGCAAGTATTACAAGATCAAAGAGTAAAACCTACGATTTGTTAAAAAGTGCGATGAATATTCCGAGGTGTTATCATTTTGATGATATGAACTTAGAGTTCCCATTGTTCATAAAACCGGATGTAGGACAAGGTTCTGTAAACACCAAACGTGTTAATAATCAGGAAGATTTGAATCGATTTTGTATGGACATGGATCCTAGTGGTATGCTTTTACTTGAATATTTGCCTGGTGAAGAATATACCGTTGACTGTTTTACAAATAACGACGGAAAATTAATTTATGCTGGTGGTAGAACGAGGAAAAGAGTTAAGGGCGGAATCAGTGTAAATGCAATAGGCGAAAAAAATCCAGAACTTTTAAGATTAGCAGAAATCATCAATTCAAAGTTGAATCAAAAAGGTGGATGGTTTTTTCAAGTTAAAAAAAATATAGACGGCGATTTTTCATTGCTTGAAGTTGCGTCTCGAATCGCCGGAACTTCTTCCTATACAAGGAATTTAGGCATTAATTTGCCTTTGTTAACGCTACACTTATTTAATGGAAATCATATAGATCAAGTCTTAGTAAATGAATATGAAATAGAACTTGATAGAGCGCTTTACAATCGATTTGTAAGCAATATTAAATATGATAAAGTCTTTATTGACTTCGATGATACAATTATAGTAAATGGAAATGTTAACTTGCAAATGATCATGTTTATATATCAATGTATAAATGAACAAATTCCTATAATATTAATCACACGTCATGCAGGAGATTTGGAAGAAAATCTCCGCAAATTTCATTTACAAGGAGTTTTTGATCAAGTTATTCATATTGGTAGTGATGATGAAAAATACTTGTACATTGATACGCCTCAATCCATTTTTATTGATGACTCATATGGCGAAAGAGCGAAAGTAAAAAAACATACTGGAATCCATGTATTTGATACTCATATGATGGAGTGTTTAATTAAGAAATAATGATCAAGGAGAAACTTATGAGCCCCAAAACATTAATTATAGCAGAAGCTGGCGTTAATCATAACGGTAGTATGGATTTAGCATATAAAATGATACTAGCAGCAAAAGATGCTGGTGCAGACATTATCAAATTTCAAACATTTAAAGCGGAAAATGTCATGTCAAAGTTTGCGGAAAAAGCTGAGTATCAAAAAGAAAGTACAGGAAATCAAGAAACACAATTAGAAATGGTAAAAAAATTAGAATTATCTTTTGAGGAGTTTATTACGCTTAAGAAGTATTGCGATCAAGTAGGCGTTTGTTTTATGTCTACTCCATTTGACCATGACAGTATCGATTTTTTATCGAGTTTAGATATGGATACGTGGAAAATTCCATCTGGAGAAATTACAAATTTACCTTATTTAATCAAAATAGCAAAATTGCAAAAGAAAGTTATTCTATCAACTGGCATGAGTACAATAGAAGAAGTTAGAGAAGCGGTTAATATTTTGACAAAATATGGTACAAATGATATTACGTTGCTACATTGTACGACTGAATATCCGACACCTTTTAGCGATGTCAATTTGATGGCAATGAAAACACTAGAAAATGAGTTTAAATTAAAGGTAGGATATTCTGACCATACAAGGGGAATTGAAGTTCCTATTGCAGCAGTTGCATTAGGTGCAACTGTTATTGAAAAACATTTCACTTTAGATCAAAACATGGAAGGACCAGATCATCAAGCAAGTTTAGAGCCACACGAGTTGAAAAAAATGGTAGATTCTATTCGAAATATTGAATTAGCCTTAGGTGATGGCATTAAAAAACCTGCAGAATCAGAAATAAAGAATATTGTGATTGCTCGTAAAAGTATTATCGCAAAAAGAGATATTTTACCAGGAGAGGTTTTTACTGAGGATAATATTACTGTTAAGAGGCCAGGTTCAGGGATAACGCCTATGAAATGGTTTGATATAATCGGAATGACAGCGAAAAAAGAGTTTAAAGAAGATGAATTGATAGAGATATAGTTCGACAGTTTTTAATATGAATCGAGTTTAAAGTGAGGAACGTAATGAATGATCATAATAATAAAGTGACAATTGTAATGTATCATTATGTAAGAGATTTAGTTAATTCAAGATATCCTGAAATAAAAGGACTTGATATTAATTTGTTTAAAGAGCAGCTTCTGTTTTTACAAAAGCATTATAATTTTATCAAGATGGAAGATGTAATTGAGTCGGTATGGAACGATGAGCCACTTCCTCCAAAATCGGTACTATTAACTTTTGACGATGCATACAAAGATCATTACAATTACGTATTTCCTTTGCTAGATGAGATGGGAATACAAGGAAGTTTTTATCCACCGGTAAAAGCGATCGCTGAAAATTCAGTGTTGGATGTGAATAAAATACATTATATTTTAGCATCAGAGCACGATAAAAACAAAATCATTCTAGATATATATAAACTCTTAGATAACTATAGATTGGATTTTAAGCTAGAGAAAAATGAAATATACTTCAATAAGTTAGCAAAAGAGAGTCGATTTGATTCAAAGGAAGTTGTTTTTATAAAACGTTTGTTACAGTCGGAGTTACAAGAGGAACTAAGACATTTAATTACCAATCAACTTTTTGATAAGTATATTGGCATGGATGAGAAAAGTTTTAGCCGCGAATTATATATGGATGAAGATCAATTAAGGTGCATGTTGAGAAACGGCATGCATATTGGTTCGCATAGTTATAATCATTACTGGTTAGAAACATTAAGTTATGAAAAACAAGAAGAACAAATCACTAAATCATTAGAGTTTCTGACAAAATTAGGGGTTAGTAAAAGTCTATGGACTATGTGCTACCCATATGGTTCCTACAATGATGATACAATCAAAATATTAGAAAAAAACAAATGTAAGCTTGCGTTATCAACTCGTGTAGGTGTTGCAAATTTATCAGTAGACCATAAATTTAAAATGCCTAGATTGGATACAAATGATTTGCCTAAAAATAGACATGAAATACCTAATGTTTGGTATACAACTTAATGAAGTATAACCGTTCAATGCGTTTAATTGTAAAAGAAAGTTGATGATTTATGAAAAAAATATGCATTTTAACAGCGACTCGTGCTGAATATGGATTGTTAAAACCCATAATTAAGAAATTAATTGAAATGGCAGAATTTGATGTAAGAATTGTTGCGTCTGGTGCACATTTATCTCCAGAGTTTGGTTTAACATACAAAGAAATAGAAAACGATGGATTTGTAATTGATGAGAAAATTGAGATTTTATTGAGTTCTGATACTACATCTTCAATTTCAAAATCGATGGGACTAGCTATGATTAGTTTTGCAAGTTATTTTGATCGACTTAAACCAGATTTATTAATTGTTTTAGGGGATCGTTATGAAACGCTTGCGGTTGCAAATGTTGCCATGATTCAAAATATCCCTATTGCACATTTATATGGTGGAGAAACAACAGAAGGTGCTATTGATGAGTCGATTCGTCATGCAATTACTAAGCTTAGTTTTTTACATTTTACAAGTACAGAATCTTATCGAAAACGCGTCATTCAATTAGGTGAACATCCGGATAGAGTTTTTAATGTTGGCGCGATTGGCATTGAAAATATACTGAGAGAAACACTATATTCTAAAGAAGAATTGAGTAAAGACTTAGGGGTGGACTTAAGTCTTCCTTATGCTGTCGTTACTTTTCACCCTGTCACACTTGAAAATAATAGTTCAGAGCGACAAATTATGGAATTGTTAGAAGTGTGCAAAGAAAATTCTCATCTGAATTTTATTATTACAAAAGCAAATGCAGATGCTGACGGACGTATTATTAATCGCCTGATAGAACAATATGCACGAGATAATGATCATATACATGATTTTACATCATTAGGGATGAGACGGTATTTAAGCAGTTTGAAATACTGCTCATTTGTTGCAGGAAACTCATCAAGTGGCTTAGTTGAAGCGCCTTCTTTTGGAATTCCTACAATTAATATTGGTGACAGGCAAAAAGGAAGAATACAAGCATCAAGTATAGTAAATTGCGAACCGACAAGAGATTCAATTAATAATGCATTTAAACAGGTTTTGTCTGATGAATTTATATCAGTTGCTAAGCAGACACAAAATCCGTATGGAGATGGAAATACTTCAGATAAAATTGTTGATATTTTAAAACGAAATTTGATCAATAGTAAAATTGATTTGAAGAAAAAATTTTATGATATTGAGGTATGACAAATGAAGAATCTAGCAATAATCCCTGCTCGATCTGGATCGAAAGGATTAAAAGATAAAAATATCAAAGAGTTAAACGGGAAACCTTTACTTGCATATTCAATATTAGCGGCTAAAGCATCTAATTTATTCGATGAAATTATTGTCTCTACTGATTCAGTTTTGTATGCAGAAATTGCGAAACAATGGGGTGCAAGTGTACCTTTTTTGAGATCGAATGAGTTGTCGAGTGATACTGCTTCTTCTTGGGACGTTGTTAGAGAAATTATTGTGAGATTAAACGAGTCAGGAAAAAATTATGATACGGTCGCATTGTTACAGCCTACATCTCCTTTACGAACAGTGGAAAATATTGTACAAGGTTATCAATTGTTTGAAAGAAAAAATGCGAAATCAGTTATTGGTGTATGTGAAGTAGATCATTCACCTCTTTGGTCGAATACACTATCAGAAGATTTATCTTTAGAAAGATTTATTAGACCTGAAGTAAATGGACTACAGAGACAAGAAATTCCAACATATTATAGGATAAATGGTGCTCTCTATATTGTAGATACAGCATTTATTTTACAAACTAAGGATATCTTTAGTGAAAGAAGTTTTGCGTATATTATGGAAAAGCATCAATCGATTGATATTGATGATGAGTTTGATTTTGTTATCGCAAATGCATTGATGAAAGGTTAGTATTAGCTTATTCTGACTTATCTTTAATCACTCAAAAACTAGAAAGAAGTTGAATATGAAGAAATTTACAATTATTGTAATGATTGCAACAATTGCATCAAAATTTTTAGGATTTTTTAGAGAACTTAGTTTATCAAGTATGTATGGAGCATCAAATATTAGTGATGCCTACCTTGTTGCTATTTCAATCCCAACAGTCGTTTTTGGATTTCTCTCAATGGGTATTTCTGCAGGGTATATTCCTTTAAGCAATACTGTTATTAATAAAGAAGGCGACGTTAAATCACATCAATTTACAAGTAATGTAATTAATATTTTGATGATTATTTGTACGATTATGATTGCAATAGTATTGATTTTCACAAAACAAATTGTACTTGTCTTTGCCTCTGGATTTGACGGAGAGACGTTAAGAATTGCAGTCCAATTTACACGAATAGCTGTTTTTTCAATTTATTTTTTTGCTCTTGTTTCCGTTTTTTCTGGTTTTCTACAAATCCGAGATAATTTTTTAATTCCTGCAATTATAGGAATTCCATATAATCTAATTTTAATTGGATCTATTTTGGTTAGTAAAAGTTCAAACGAAATCATTTTATCTTACGGTTTTGTTATTGCTACAATATCGCAACTTTTTCTTCTATATCCATTTGTGTTGAAAAAAGGATATAGACATAAGCTAACAATTAAATTTAATGATCCTTATGTGATTGATATGTATAAAATGGTAACTCCGATTATGCTAGGAGTATCTGTTACTCAATTAAATCTATTAGTAGATAAGACGATAGCTTCAAGAATAGCTGTTGGAGGCATATCGGCACTTAATTATGCAAATACATTAATCAGTTTTGTTACAGGAATATTTGTCTTGTCTATTGTAGTCGTTTTTTATCCTAAAATCTCGAAATTGGCTGTTGAAAATGATAGCGAGGGATTAAATCGTGTACTAAAAGAATCAGTTTCGACTACTTTTCTGTTTGTTATTCCTTCTTCAGTAGGTTTTATTGTTTTTAGTAAAGAAATTATTCAACTTTTATTTGGAAGAGGTGTGTTTACTGATCAAGCAATTCAGTTAACTTCAGAAGCATTGGTATATTATTCAATTGGAATTGCTGCAATTGGACTAAGAGAAATACTTGTCAAAACACTATTTGCCCTCAATGATACAAAGACGCCAATGATTAATTCTATATATGGTGTAATCCTTAATGTCATATTGAACATCATTTTATCAGCTTACATGGGGATAAAAGGCTTGGCTGCTGCAACCTCTATTAGCACTATTTTTACTGCGACATTATTGTTTATTAAAGTGAGAAAAACGCTTTCATTTCAGCTCGCTAATTACTTTGAGGTTTTTACTAAAATCTTAGTTTCAAGTATTATAATGGGACTTGTCGGTCATGTTGTTTATAGAATGACAGTTTCAATCTGGAGTTACTATATTGCACTTGCTGTAGCAATAATTGTTTGTGTTATTGTTTATTTTTTAGTGCTAGGTATCTTAAATTTTGGAAAAATAAAAGAATTAAAGCAGTTATTAACTAAAAAACTAAAAAAATAGAATGGTTTTATGTATATTTTTAAGGAAACTTTTGCGTAAAATAAAATAGATGTTTGAGGTTTGATTTGGAAAAAAAACGTTCTTCTAAATGGATATCAAGTTTATATGTACTATTGTTGCTAACGATTAATATTACTCAAGTAGTTAATATTACTCAAAATTCGAAATTCAACTTAGCTTTTTCTGATATATTAATTCCAATATTTCTAATTGGATCATTGACTCTATTAAAAACGAAAAAAATTCAGCAAATTTTTAAACATGTATTTATTTGGTTTATTCTACTATTATGGATTCTACTATGCGGAGTGAATGCACTTTTAAATGATGCGCTAGTGAATGCAGGTTTAATAGGTATTTTTGAAGAATTGGTAAAAACCGGAATATGTATCGTTTATTTTATGATAGGTTATTGGACACTTAATGAGATTAAGTTTAACTTATTTAAGAAATCTTGGTACTTATCAACCTTGATTTTTATTTTTGGTGGCTTTGTTATTTATGGTCTTTCAAGTAGAGGCATTTTGAATTGGTCGAGTAATCCTAATTACTCTTCTATGTACATGGGAACTGATTCTGATCCAAATCACGCAGCAACTTTTCTTTCGATTACTTTTTTTACCTTTGGTCTTTTTTCTCAATTTGCAACTCATAAAAGAGATAAAATGATGAATTATTTAATGATGTCATTATCTATTGTTGCATTACTTTTCACAGGTTCAAGAGGTGGGATGATTGGTTTTGTGATGGGTTTTGTTATAATCGTTATATATTATCTTTTTAAAAATTGGAAAATTTCATTAGCATTGGTTTTGATTGTTGGTATTCTGGGGATGACCTTCTTACTAATCGATCAATACACAATGGATAATTACTTCACAAAAAGAATGATTCATAAGTTGGTTAATATAGAAGCTGGAGTAGGAGAAAGAACAAGTTTAAGTAAAGTAGCTCTGTTAATGGGTTTAGATCATCCTATAATGGGAATCGGGCGTGGAAATTTTAGTCTCAACTCATTCAATTACTTTAATAAGATTGGAGTTGAATACATTGATAATATTCCACATAACACCTACTTTGGATTGTTTGCAGAAACTGGATTAACTGGGTTAATACTATTTTCTATGCCAGTCTTGTTAGTTTTGTTTGCGTTTTATCGTAGATATACAAGTAAAACCCATTCAATTAAGAATGAGTTTAGTACCATCGTTTGGCTGATTGCATCCTTGGCTGCAGTTGGAACACAAGCTTTTGTTTTAAATGTTGAAAATAGAAGGTTATTATGGTACTTGGCAGGCGTTTTACTATTTTCGCTTGAATCCGGAATTTCTTTTTCTAGTAACTCGGTAAAACAGAAATCAAAAGATAACTTATCTCTACTTTTGATACCACTGGTAATAATTTTTGCATGTCTGATGTACGCGTTACCAAATAAGGTATTCGTTCCAAGCGATGTAAAATCGATTTCACAATCATATGATTATGTGATTCCATATAAGGATTATAAAGCTGGGAAATTATACAATGTTGGATATGCATTATCAATAAATCAAAAAGAAAATGATGAAGAACTTGTATTACTTCATATCATTGAAGAAGATACGAATAGAAATAGAATAATATTAAATACTTATCATTATAAATGTGCAAATGGAGTAGCAATAGGAGAATTTATCCCTCAGAGATCAGATTCAAAAATAATATTGAACTTTAAAACTATAGATTCTCAATTGGATCAGTTTTATGTTCAACCATTATTTTTACATGACAAAAGTTTTGTTTATGATCTTACAAAATCATATTTTCTAAGAACAGATGAGACTGAGTATAAGTCAATTAGAAATAACAAGGTTGAGTATAGTGAATGGGTACAAAAAACAGATTTGGTAAATGGTATTTCTAAAACTTTTGGAGAGTTATTAAGTGTTCAGTCAATTAGGACGAGTGTATCAGATGATCTTTCAACAAAAGTTATCATTTCTATACGTGCACTTAAAGAAGTTAAATACAATGTATACCCACTTCTCTATGGATTTCCAAATGATTTGCATATTTTAAAAGATGACGATATTTCATTTGGTGGAGAATTGTATAAATTAGATAATATGGATCAAGTTCATTATTGGGAAGATAGTGAGATTAGAGAGTTTGTTTTTACGATTCCTAGAGAGTATGGTATATATAATTTAAAACTTGGACTGAGTTACATTGAGAATAACGAGACGAAGTATTTATATACTAATAATAGCGAAGTTGAGAATGAAAAATTATTGAATTTAGGATGGTTAAATCTAGATGAACAGCTTGAAGATTAGAGCTTTAATATAGATCATTAATCTGAAAAGGTGTTTCATTTACTTGGCATAGACATGAGATAGAGTATTTGATAGTATTTAGATAGAAAAAATATGTAATAAAGGATGTCCTAATGTTAAAAAGAGTTGAAATGATAATTGATAACCTTGATTTTTCAAAAACGTTTATCTATGATGATTTTAAAAAACGAGGAGTTTCGTATAATCAGTATTTTTTTGAGTGTATTGTTTTATCTAAGTACATTGAGAATAATGTAATTAATGATTCAATTATTGTCATAATGGAAAATTCATATGAATTGTCTCAATTTTATTTTTCTGTGATGATGACGGAAAAGAAAATTATGGTTATTGATCCTCAAAAAGGAAGTAATGAAATCAAGGGTATTTTAGAGTCTATTCCTCATACATTTTTAGTAGTAGATGATAAATTATCAAGTAATTTTTATTATGGACATTCTGTGGTTACAATGAGTGAAGTATTCAATGAGTTAGTCAAAGAAAAAAATGAAGATATAGATGTGAAAAAGAAAGTGATTGAAAGAATGCACTTAAGAGAGGATAATTGTCCATTTCTTGTGACATATACTTCAGGAACGTCGGGAGTAACCAAAGGAGTCGTTCATACACTCAACAACTTATTTGAAACCGCATTGGCTTTGAATGATAAAGTCAAAATCGCTGATGAAGGTGTTTTTTTACATGTTATGCCCATGACCTATATGGCAGGTATATTGAATTCCTTGATTGGTCCATTTCTAGCTGGAAATTCAATTGTTCTAATGCAAAGATTTTCTGTCATTACTGCAAGGAAATTTTGGGAGATAGTTATCCTTTATAATGCAAATGTTTTTTGGCTATCACCATCAATGCTGATGATGATTGATCAATTAGATAGGAGTGATAAGGGTGAAATCTATTGTAAACAACATAGAATGATCTTTTTAGTTGGAACAGCAGCACTCACTAGTAAAATTAGAGATCAATTCAATAATAGATATGGTGTAAATGTTTATGCAAGCTATGGATTATCTGAAACTTTGTTTATATCTGTTGAAACGGATGAATCATTAGCATTGTCGGAAGGTAATAGTGTTGGAGAATTACTTAATGGTGTAGATTTGAGACTTGATGAAAACAATGAAATTCGTATTAAAGTTCCATGGATGTTCTTGGGCTACACAAATGAAAACACAGAATCGTATTTTAATGATGGTTTTTATATGTCGGGAGATTTAGCAAAATTAGTTAAAGAAAATCTCTATATAACGGGAAGATCAAAGGATTTGATTATTAAAGGTGGAATGAATTTAAGTCCTGCTTTAATTGAAGCAATCGTTATTGAAAATGATGAAATTTTAGAATGTGCTGTAATTGGCGTATTTGATAAAACAGGTGAAGAAAAAATTTGTTGTGTTTATGTTAATAAAACTACAAATTTTAAGTCAGATGAAACTCAAATTAAAAGGTTGGTATTAGATAAATTAGGCAAGAATTATATGATTGATTACTTTTGGAATGTTAAAGCTCTAAGTCGTAATATTAATGGAAAGATAGACAGAAACCTAATTCGAACCGAGTGGGAGGCACAGAATGTCAACTAAAACCGAATTAATGGATGTAACCTTAAGAGATGGAAGTTATGCAATTAATTTTCAGTTTTCTGAATATGAAACGGAGAAAATAGGAAGAGAATTGGATAAAGCTGGAGTTCAATATATTGAGGTTGGGCATGGTATGGGATTAAATGCGAGCTCAGCAAAAAATGGAACAGCATTCTGTACAGACGAAGAATATTTGAAAGCAGCGCAATTAGGTATTACCAATGCTAAATATGGAATGTTTTGCATTCCAGGAATTTCAGAGGTTGAAGATTTAGATAAACTTGTCCAGTTTGGAGCGTCGTTCGTTCGTATTGGAACTAATATTGATGATGTTCATAAATCTGAACCATTTATTCGGAGAGCTAAAAAGCTAGGATTAGAAGTAATGGCAAACTACATGAAATCATATACAGCCTCCCCATATGAGTTTGCAGAAATGGTTAAGTTGTCAGAAGAATATGGAGCAGATGTAGTTTATATAGTTGATTCAGCAGGAAGTATGAGTCATTGTGAGATAGAGCAATACTATGATGCAATCAGAAGTGTGAGTAAAATAAAAATTGGATTTCATGGGCACGATAATCTCGGCCTAGGAGTTGCAAATTCATTATTCGCTTATAATAAAGGATTTGATTTTATCGATACTTCCATCATGGGAATGGGAAGAAGTGCTGGAAATGCTGCCACAGAGTTGATTGTTGCTAATATTATTAGGCGGTATAATGATAATCGATATGATTTGAAAAAAATATTGTCCTGTGGTGAAAAATATGTAAGAAATCTTTGGAGACACGGGCTGAGTTCGTTGGATGTTTATTGCGGACTGGCGGAATTTCATACGAGCTATATGAAATATATCCATAAAATATCTACTAAATATCGAGTGAATCCATTAGATTTGATAATGGCTTATAGTAATTATGACAAAGTGAATATGGATGAAAAAAAATTAGAAGAAATAGCGCAAACTTTAGTTAAAGACGAAGAACTTATTATGACAGAGTTTGGGTTTAATGAGTACATTGGAAATGAACAAAAAATTGGAGATGAAAAGTAAATGGTTTTAAAATTTGATCATATTTCTTTGATTGCAAATAGAGAATCAAAAGATTCAATAATGGATAACTTTAAGTCCACGTATAAGTTTCAAGAACTCAACTTAATGAATGTTCAAATCAAGAAGTTATTTATGAAAGAATGGCAGAATACACATGATTTGATATTTTTTGATGCAACGGAAGACCAACTTCCAATCGAAGTTATTTTATATGATTCAGTTCTTGATAAAACCAATGTAACGATTAACCAAAATACAATATATGGAAGTTATTCAAATTGTAAAACAGCGGTTAATTTTTTAAAGTGTATTTTTGGCAATAAAGTAAAATTTGAAAATAATATAATAACTTGTAATATGAGAGGCGTTTTAGATAAGCAAGATATTCATTTGGTTTTATCACCTTCCAATGATGTTGAAGTGTTTCTTGACTCTGCTGGCTATGGTGCTGTAACAGTATTTGTTAATAATTGTGCTTTTGAAAATTCACCGAGTACTTTAGTAACAGATTTTGAAACAACAATTGTTAATCAAAAAGCCTTACAAATTTGCTTTGCAAAATGTGATGCGATTAACATTATCTTTGAGCTAATTAAAATGGAAAGGAAGTAGCTTATGAAAATAATTGATTTAACATTTTGTATAGAAACTGAAATGCCGACATGTGGCACCCCTTGGCATCAGACCGTTGAAATAGAACCAATGGGATTAATCGATACAGTAGGTCGAAACACTCACAGATTGCTCATGGGATCACATGCTGGAACACATATGGATGCACCTTATCATTTTATTAAAGATGGAAAGAAAATGGAATCTTTGGATGTAAATTTAATGGTAGGTCCTGCAACAGTCGTTGATTTTAGAAGATTTAAAGCTGGATCAGTCGTTACTCTAGATGATGTTAGCGAATTATCAATTACGAGCCATATGATATTCGTTTTCGCTTGGTATCATCATTGGAAAACACCTCAGTATTATAAGGCTTTCCCATATTTTGAAACAGATGCTGTCCAATATTTAGTAGACCATGGAATGAAGTTTATGGCTTTAGATACACCATCTCCAGATGATGGAAGCTCTATTTCGAATTCAAAGTCAGTCGATTCACCAAATCACCAAATTCTGTTGGGTAATGAGATTATGATGGCTGAGTATTTAAATAATACTGAATCATTATTAGATGGCAAAAAGTATGAATTGATAGCATTGCCATTAAAAGTTTTAGGTTCTGATGGAAGTCCTGCAAGAGTTTTAGCTCGTGAAATTGAATAGATAGTTGGAGGATATATGATAAAAGAATGGATCAGTGAATGGTTTGTAAATAATGGAGTATCACTTAGCGATGTTGAAAATAACATGGGTAGTAATTATTTAGAAGTTGGGTTTTTAGATTCTTTAGGGTTTCTTGGATTGATTTCGGATTGTGAAGACCATTTTTCAATGGTTTTCTCTGACGATGATTTTAGTAACGATTTGATGTTTACGATAAATGGGTTATCTGAAATTATTAGTAATAAGGTTTCCTAGGTAATATTATGAATAGATTTGATGAGAAATATACAATTAGATTGGCGAATTATGAAGAAATTGATGAAGTGATGAATTTTATTAATATTCATTGGAAAAGAAATCATATTCTTGCAATTGATAGGAAGTTTTTTGAATATGAAATGGTAGTGGATGGAAGAGTTAACTTTCTGATTGCAAAAACGCATGAATCAAACGAAATTGAAGGACTTCTAGGTTTTTTACCATGTTCTGAATGTGCTGAAAAATTAGACGTTTGGGGAGTTGTATGGAAAACGATTGACGGAGCTGTTCCAATGCTTGGAATGGAGTTAAAAAAAAGACTTATGACGATTATCGGTGCAAGAACAGATCTAGGTGTTGGCGCAAATGCTGAAACATCCGTACCGTTATTAAGTAGGATTTATAAGTATTATACTGCTAAAATGAAGCATTTTTATATGCTGTCGGATGTGGAGCAATTTACTATAGCAAAAATCGAAAATAGACCTGTTCAAAAGCATCGAACAGATATAAGAACCGAAGTAAAGAAATTAGAAACGATTGAGTCGTTGAAAGAATTTTTTGATTTCAAAAATGTTTCTAATCAAATTCCTTATAAAGATGCATGGTATTATAATAGACGTTTTTATAGTCATCCGGTATATACGTATAATGTATGGGGACTATCGGATGATAATCATAATAAGGCACTTTGTGTGACAAAATCACAATTCTATAAAGGCGTTTCAATTGTAAGAATTGTTGATTACTTAGGTTGTCATCAGTTATTTTCTGGTTGTGGGGAATTTTTAAATCATTTACTCAAAGATAATGAATATATAGATTTTTATTTCGATGGATTTAATCCTCAGTACGCATTAGATGCTGGGATGGTTGAAAAAACTGACGATGATATGAACATCATTCCAGATTATTTTTCGCCTTTTGAACAAAAAAATATTGATATTTGGGTAGATAGTTCTAATCGAATAGACACTTGTTGCTTTTTTAAAGCGGATGGTGACCAAGATAGACCTAATTAATTGTTTTATAATAAATAAAGACGCATTACCTGAATATTTTCATATCAAAAAGTCATCAAATTCATGAGTGAGAGCCAGTACAAGCATATACGAGAGCCACTGTGTTCAAAACAGAGCCACCACCATACATGTGATGGCCCTGCAATCAGTTTACTTAATACCGTGACGTTCTCTCATTGAAATTTTACCATCAATTGTAATTGTATAGGAGTCATGAACAATTCGATCTAGAATTGCATCAGCCAGTGTATCCTCACCAATTTTCTCATGCCATCCTGCTGGTGACGATTGAGAGCAAAATATTGTTGAGTTGTTTTGGTGTCTAGTTTCAATTATTTCAAGTAAATCAAGTGCTTGTGCTCCTCGCAGTGGTGTTAATAGCCATTCATCGAGGATGAGTAACTTTACTTTCTTATAGCTTTTCATAACTTTTTTGTAGACGCCTTCACCACGCGCAATAGCAAGTTCTTCTAGCAACTCAGGAAGTCGTATATATTTAGTTGATAGATCGTTTCTACAAGAAGCATTTCCAAATGCACATGCCATGTAAGATTTTCCGTTTCCTGAAGTTCCACTTATGATGATATTCTTTTTATCATGAATGTAGCCGCATGTTGCGAGTCTTAATATTTGTTCTTTATTTAGTTTGCGATCAGCGTGGTATTCTATATCTTCAATACAGGCATTTGAATATCTAAATCCTGCTTTCTTGATGAGACAAGTGATTTTATTATTTTTACGTCGATACCACTCTTGATCTACTATTAAACCAACACGTTCTTCAAAGGTAAGAGACTGATAATTATCATCTGAGATTTGATTTTGAAAAGCTTCAGCCATTGCTGTTAAGCGCATTTCGCTCATTTTCTTAATTGTAGCTTGATTAATCATGTTTTTTCCCTCCATAGTAGTCTGCGCCTCTTGTGTAGCTGAATTCACTACTTCTAGGGAGCTCTAAAATATATTCATTTTTCCTATCTAACTTGTCTTGACCTGTTTTTAGGATGGTTTGAATACTTTTCAAACTTGGACTCGAAGTATACGTTAAGGCTCGATTACAAGCCTGTTCAAGTCTTTCTATGGAGTATTTATCTGCAAGTTTAACGATTCCCATTGCTGCTCGATAGCCTTGTTGTTTAACTTTGTGTGCAGCAAGAATTGAGTGCATTGTTATTTGAACATTTGGTCCAATATTTTTGGCCCATTCTGTAAATCTCTCAGAATCCCATTGAAGATATTTTTTATGATTATCAGGCATGTGATCCGGTAAAGTTACACGCTGATTTGGTAGCCCATGCAATCGCTTGTGGCTTGTAATACGATGATCTTCATAAAAAACTTCTATCGTTTCCTTGGAAATACGAATATGAACTTCACATTTAATGTATTCATGCGGAACTGAATAGTGCATTCGATCCGCACTTATGTGATAATCATACTGTACGGTAGCTTTCATCCAAGTGGCTATCTCGTATGAGGAAGCGGGTAATGGCATGAGAAAAGCTTTTTCTTCTTCCATAAATGCTGTTAATCTGCTTCCTGGCTTTTTTTGAAATGGTCTGGCATTAAACTCCTCAAGTTTTTCGCGTACTTCCTTATTGATTTCAGTAAGCGTAAAAAACTGTTGATTTCTGAGTGCGGCAATTATCCATGTTGTAATGTTGCCAACTGTACCTTCAGCTGATGCTTTATCTCTTGGCTTCCTAACCCGAGCAGGCAATACGACTGTGTTATAGTGTTCAGCCATCTCTTGATAAACCTTATTTATGATGGGATCGTATTTTGAAGCCTTTTCGACTCCCGTTTTAAGATTATCTGGAATAAGAATACGCGGAACACCACCAAGGAACTTAAAAGCGTTCTGATGAGCAGTAATCCAACTTTCACTAGTCATGTTTGTGAAAGCTTCAACATATGAGTATTGACTACATGGAAGCGTTGCTACAAAGATATATACCGGTGTTTTGGACCAGTCAAAATCATTTTCAAGTGATAAAGTTGTGCCTGCCCAGTCGACTTCCATCATTTCACCAGGTTTTCTTGAAATCCGCATGGTCGCTTTGGTAACTTGAGCATACTTCCTATAATGCCTTGAAAACTGACTGTAGCTAAATGGAATTTGTCCAGCTGAACGTGTATTTACTGTGTACTCAGACCATAACAGACTAAGTGTAACACCGTTTTTAGCGAGCTCTTTATGAATCAGCTCACAATCTGGCATTTGTCGTAAAGAAGGCGTTAAAGTTTTTTCGGGAAAAAGCATCAGATGTAAATCTTGATCGCATAAATTTTCCGTAATTGGCCACTCGACAGACATTTGCGTAGATTTCTTAAGGACATCTGCAACGGTGTTACGTGAACATTGACAGCTTGTAGCAATCCATCTGTTGCTCATACCTTGACTTTTAAGCCTTAGTATTTCTCGGTATTTGGTCATTATTTGACCTCCAATATAGTTATTTGTGCCTTTAGCACATGGAATAACTATACCCACTGGCTCTTGGGTGAACGAGGTGGCTCTAAAAAATGCACAGGGTGGCTCTTACTCATGATTTCAGTTGCTCTGATGAATGAAAATATTCAATTACCTGCGTCTTTGTATCTGTTCATAACACTTCACTGTATTTTCCACCATTTTCTCTAAAGAAAAATGACTTGATGTTTCAATAGCATTTTCAGACAGTGCAGAGATGTCCTTTTCAAGGGCATCTTTTATTGCGTGAATCAGGGCTTGTGTGGATTTTGGTTCGATGAGCCAGCCGTTGATGCCTTGTTTGACGATTTCACAGACGCCACCGACATCGGAGGCAATGACAGGGATGCCGCAGTTCATGGCTTCTATAAAAGTATAGGGAAGTCCCTCATCAATGGAGGGAGCTATAAGTAGATCGATTTGATCGTATGCGGTTGTGATTTGATCTGCTGCAAGATGACCATGGTAAGTGACACGGATATGGTGAAGGTCTCGAATACATTTTTCAATAGCTTCGCGGTATTCACCATCACCATAGATATGAAACGTTGGAAAATTAGGATCAGACAAGTCTTGACTCGTAAAATTTTGATCAAAATGTTGAAGCATTTCTATGAAATACTCAACACCCTTTTGATGGACCAATCGTCCTACAAAACCAATATGTGAAACTTCTGTACGAATACGTCTACTTGTATCAAACTTTGAAAGATCAATTCCATTGTAGATATGTTTTGTTTTTTGTGGATGAAATCCTTTTTTGATGAGTTCATCCACAGATTTTTGAGATACAGCTAATGTGATTTCGTCGATATTTTTGAACGAAGTGAAAAAAAGTTCAACGAGTTTGACAAACTTAAAATGAGGCAGTATCCAGCCGTGAGTTGTGGAGATGACTTTATATTTTGAACGGTGAATGAGCCGATTGTAAAGCGTGATATAACGTCCTGTTGCAATCCCGCGTGCGGCTTGTAGATGTAAAATATCTGGATTTAGGTCTCTTATAAGGCGGGCGATTTTAAAGAAGTTTTTTGGACTTCGACTTATAGGAAACACATGAGTCGAAAGCTCAGGAGTTACACCTTTATCGATGGGATTACCTTCAGTACAGATGAGATACGGTGCGTATTGATCGATAGGTAAATGATTGATGAGATCTAGTGTGTGTTTTTCGCTACCACCGTAAGTAGTGCCATTTAAGATTAGATAAACAATGTTTTGTTGGTTCATAAAGCGCTCCTTGTAGGTTCTTTGGTGTTGAATAGTGATTTATGAGTGACTGCTTTCTTGTCTTAGCAAATTGTATTCATCCACATTATATCATTTTTATTTAACCTCACGATAACTTATATTTCACATTGAAGTTATATAATGACAACTGGTGCTAAATGTTATTTGCGTCAAATCTACTCAATTCAACGGGTAGGTTGAACGGTGAAATTATATGTTTTTTTACAACAAAATCGCTCAAAAAAATAGTAACAAAGTAACAGAAAATGATGATATAAAATTGTGAGAAATTACGGATTTATTGATTGCTAGACACTTCGATTTTCAACCATATAAAAAAGTTTTTGTGAAAAGAAAACAAATTGTAAACACTTTGATTGACTTATAGAAGGATTTTTTATAACTTGTAATAGAGAATTACGAAAATATTACAAATTGTAAATGATTTTTTATGATATAACTATAGAATGGTGCTCAAAACTGGTAGTAATTTATAGAATTAGACTAGGCGGTAAACAGGAATGAAAAACGGCAATCAGCATATTCAAAAGAAAGAAAAAATCAGTACGCAATTCATTACGAAAACAACAAGTAAGAATGCTCGAATAATCCAAGGGGTGGTACTAACTCTTGGCATTTTTGCGTTTTTTGCTTTTGCGTATTGGCTGAACCTTCCAGAAGAAGGCGCGCATGCGACATCGGCAAGTAAAGTGATGTTCGCGACTGCGCAAGTGACGGAGATATTATCAGATAACGCAAGTCCAGATACATGGACTGAGGGATTAAGAATTGGAACACAGGAACTCAATCTTGAGTTAAAAAGTGGTGAGTATAAAGGAAAAGAACTTTATATGATCAATTACCTCAATGCGTACAATAATATTGATTTAAAAGAAGGTACAAAAATTATCGTTAGACTGGATTACGATGAGCAAGGCGAACCGTACGTGACATCAATTGTCAATTATAACAGAGGACCGATGCTCATAGGACTTGCGGTGATCTTTATCGGAAGTTTGGTTGTGATCGGTGGTAGAAAAGGTATCGCTGCAACGGCTGGATTGGTCTTTACAATTTTCAGTATCTGGTATGTTTTGATTCCTTTATTAAGGAAGGGATTTCCAACGATACCAAGCGCAATCTTTATTGTAGCAGTTACGACATTTATCTCACTGGTAGTCCTTAATGGATTTACAAAGAAGACTTGGATCGCAGTTGTTGGGTGCGTTGGCGGTGTTGCAATCGCGGGATTAATCGCCATGATTGCAGGAAAAGTTAGCCCAATTAACGGTTTTAATATGGCAGAAGCAGAAGAATTGGTTTTAAGATCATCGGATGAAGGCTTAAAAATAACTGGACTTTTAGTCAGTGGTGTATTAATCGCCTCTCTTGGGGCAGTAATGGACGTCGCGTTAACCATTACCTCAGCAATCGCAGAACTTAAAGAGATGAATCCAAAAGCGAAAGCCACTGAACTGTTTAGATCAGGCATGAATATTGGAAAAGATGCGATGGGTACCATGGCAAATACATTAATTCTCGCTTTTGCAGGTGCATCACTTAATATGTTGGTACTTTTTAGAATGTTTGACTATCCGTACTTACAAATCTTTAATAGCGACATGATGGCGATTGAGATCATTCAAGGTCTTGCAGGTTCTATTGGAATCGTACTCACTGTACCGCTTGTGGCATTTTTAGGAGCGACATTTTACGGGAACAAACATTTAACGAAGAGTCATTAGTAAAGGATAGTAACATTCATTACCAATAACAAAGCATTTAAGTCCATTTACTATATGGATATTCTTGTATAAATCACTTATACAATTCACATATCACATAATTTTTATCAAAATTAACAAAAATTTATCAAGGGGGCAACATGAAGACGATGAAAAAACATCTCAGTTTGGTGATGGCGATTTTAATCATTATCACCTCGATGGGCGTGCCTGTATCAATTGCTGATGCACCAGCGCAGGCAGACCACATCATTATTAGTCAAATTTATGTAAATGGCGGTACTACAGGTTCCACATACAAAAATGACTTTGTAGAACTTTATAACCCAACTGGATCTGCACAAGATTTAAACGGTTGGTCCGTTCAGTATGCAGCAGCAGGTGAAGGTAAAGTATTTGCTGCTGTAGCACTAACAGGGACAATTCAACCAGGTGCATATTACTTAGTCAAACTAGGTGGTGGTTCAACTGGAATAGATCTACCCGCTTTTAGTGCGTCTGGAACGAATAACATGAGTGGTTCGGGTGGAAAAGTTGCTTTAGCTAAAAAAGCAACTGCAGTTACTGGAAAGGCAGATGTTGATGTAGTTGACTATGTTGGATTTGGTTCTGCATTCGATTATGAAGGAACAGGAGCAGCTGCAGTTCCATCATCAAATACAACACAGTCAATCATTCGTGCATTTGAGGGCGTAGATACAAATAACAACAATACAGATTTTACAAGTGGAACAGTTAACCCAAGAAATAGTGCACAACCAGCAGAGACAAAATGCGCTGCAGTTACAGCAAGTGTGCCTGCAGGGGTCGTTTTATCAGGAACAAAAGTAACACTATCAACAACGACTGCAGATGCAGTTGTGCAATACAACACAGAAGCAGCAGATGCAGTAAACTGGACATCAGGTTCGGTTATTTATATCACAGGAGACACAACTGTTTATGCAAAAGCATTAAAAACAGGTCTTGAAAACAGTGATGTAAAAACATTTGCATACACAATAGATACAAGAGCGCCACTTACAACAGCGGAAGCAAAAGCAACGGCCTTGGATACTGAAAATGTCATCGTTAAAGGCGTTGTAACGTATATTTCTGGTAAAACGGTATACGTTCAAGATACTACGGGTGCAATTGGACTTTACTTAACTTCTAATGCAACGAACTTAAAAGTTGGTGATTTAGTAGTAGCCAAAGGAAAACGCGCTTTATTTAATAATCTAATTCAGTTGTCGGGGATCAGTGAAGCATCTATCGTAGTGGAATCTTCAAATAACGCTACACCTGACAGAGGAACTGCGACGATAGCAGACATAATTGCAACGCCTACGGATAAAACACTTGGTTATAACCGTATGTGTGAATTCGTAAAAATTAGTGGTGCAACCCTTTCTTCATTAAGTGAATTATCACAAGGTACAGACAAGCTTACAATAGACCCAGTTACATTAGCATCTTTCCCAGGTGTAGCTGAGGGAGATAAAGTGGATGTTACTGTAAGAGTTTATGGTGCCTCTACAGGCGTAAAAGCACAAGTTGTTACCATGTCAAAACAAGGTGCTGCAGATAAATTATTTGTGTCATCTACACCAGATGTAGCAACTGTAAACAGCGGTGAAAAAATCACGATCACTTGTAGTGATGCAACTGCAAAAATCTACTATACACTTGATGGATCTACTCCAACAACAGCGAGTACACAATATTCTACTCCTGTTGAAATAACAGGCGCTATCGGTGCAAAAGTGACTTTAAAAGCAATAGCAAAAGCAGATGGCAAAACAGATAGTGACCTCTACTCTAAAGAATTCACGATCAAAGATCCAAATGCTGTAATGAATATTAAAGAAGCTTTAGCACTTGGTACAACAACGACTGAAAATGTAAAAGTTAAAGGTACACTTGTTTACCTCGTTCAATCATATAAAAATCCAGTGATTCAATCAGAAATTGATGGAAAAATGTATTCTTTATATGTATTTGGTAGTGCACCTACAGGCGCAAAAATTGGTGATGAAATTCAGTTTACTGGAAAGTATTCCATGTACAATGGTGTTCCACAAATGACACCAAACAAAACAGATGGATCTTCTATTATCAAAACAAGTGACGTTAGAATTGCGCCACAAGAAGTGACGATTGCAGAATTGAAAAAAGAATGCAAAAACATGCTCAGCAGATTTGTCAAAATTAAAAATGTAACTTTAAGTGCATATGATGCAACAAATACCACGGTTTCAAATGGTACAGATTCAATCAACATTTATAAGGCAGTTCCTTATCCAAGTCAAGTCGTTGCAGGAGATGTCGTAGATTTATACGCAGTCGTAACTCTTGATAAGAGTGGAAACGCTCAATTGTATACGGGTCCAGCTGAAGATAATGGCATCGCAGTATATGATGTTGCAAACGATACAAAAGCACCAGTTGTAACATTAAATGAAAGCTATTTAGCTGCTAAACCTGCACAAGATTACAATGTAAGTGTTAAAGCAGAAGATAACAAAGGTATTAAAGATGTAAAAATCACTTACACAATCGGTAAAACAGTGAAATCTGATGTTGCGATGACTTTTGACAAGGCAAACAACAATTACCGTTTTACAATACCAGGTACAGAAATCGTTGGTTCAGAAGATGTGATTAAATTCACTGTAACTGCAACAGACGTTTCAAATTTAACAACAACTTCAAAAGAACAAAGCATTATCATTGATAATAAACCACAAATCACATCCGTTTTACCTGCAAGAAATGCAAGTACTGGCGATGTGAAAAATCCATTAATCGCGGTAACTTTAGGTAATGCGGATACAAATCCTATAGTTAAAGTAACCATTAAAAAAGATAAAGAAGTAATAGTAGCAGATCAGTTAATGACTGCTGTTGAACAAGACAAAAAATACAGTTACCAAACAAGTACCCTTGCTGATGGTACGTATAATGTAACAGTTACAGTTACACGTACTGATAAACAAACAAATTCTACAACTTGGAATTTCGTAGTAGGAACACCTAAATTTAGAGCATACTTTGGTCAGTTACACGCCCATACTGCTCAATATTCAGACGGTTCAGGTACTTTAGCAGATGGTCTAAACTATCTCAAATCTTTAGATGCAAGTGAATCAGTAGATTTTGCTGCATTTACAGATCACTCGAACTACTTTGATACAACTGCAACACCAAATGTTGCAGGCGCTATGAATGATGCGTCGCTTATGACTGCAGACAGTTTAGCAAAATGGAACACATATAGAAATGACGCATATGCTTTCAATGAAGCAAATGCAGGTTCTAAAGTAGCTTTACCAGGTTATGAGATGACATGGTCAGGTGGCCCTGGACATATTAACACATTTAACTCAAATGGTCTCGTAAGTAGAAATAATAAAGATTTAAATAACAAGTCAGCTGATGCAGGCTTAAAAGCATACTATGCAGAATTGATTAAAAATCCAGATCCAATGATGAACTTATCACAATTTAACCATCCAGGTGTAACGTTTGGTACATTTGCAGATTTCGCTTACTATTCACCATCAATTGACAACAAAATGGTTGCAGTTGAAGTAGGTAATGGTGAAGGTGCAATCGGTTCAGGTGGATATTTCCCAAGTTATACAGAATATACAAAAGCACTTGATAAAGGATGGCACGTTGCTCCAACAAATAACCAAGATAACCATAAAGGTAAATGGGGTAATGCCAACACAGCAAGAACTGTTATCATTACTGATGAATTCTCAACAACAGGTCTTTTGAGAGGTTTGAAAGACAGATCAGTATACGCTACAGAAGATAAAAACTTAAACATCAACTATACTGTAAATGATCAAAAGATGGGTAGCGTGATTGCAGAAGTACCTACAACTGCTTTACAGTTCAATGTAAAAGTAAGTGATCCAGATAGTGATGATGTTATTTCAAAAGTTGAAATTGTAACAAATAGTGGAAGAGTAGTAGCAAATGGAACTTTTGTTACAAATGATGTAGAATGGAACTTTGAGATGCCATCAATTCAAGGTTACTATTATGTAAGAGTGACTCAAGCGGATAAAAATATCGCTGTAACAGCACCAGTTTGGATTGGACAAGCGCCACTCGTTGGTATTAGTTCACTCGAATCAGCAACAAGTATGCCGGTTACAAACGAAGCTCTAAGCTTGAAAACAACGTTATTTAACAACGAATCATCACCTGTAACTGTTTCATCTGTAGAGTACAGTGTGAACGGTAAAGTGGTAGCGTCAGAAACTCCAAATGCTCAAGTTGCAGCTACTGGAACATATGCACACACTTTATCATATACGCCAACGAAAGCAGGAAACATGGTTGTGACTGCTAAAGTGACAATCTTAATTGGTACTCAAATAAAAGAATTTACGCAAAGCATTACTTTAAATGTAAGAGATGCAAATAAACTCGTATATGTAGGTATTGATGCAAGTCATTACAATGAATATGTAAACGGTAACTACAAAGCAAGCATGGGTAACTTTGCAAACTTAGCAGTTCAAGCGGATGTTCGTGTCGTTGAACTTAAAACAAGTGAAGAGTTAATCGCAGCTACTCAAAATCCAAAATACAAAATGTTAATTTTAACACCACCAACGAGAAGAAATGGTAGTGCGATCTTATTTGGATATAAGAGCTATTCAGAAGCAGAAGTTGCAGCGATTAAAGCATTTGCTGAAGCTGGAAATACCCTCATCATAACAGGTTGGGGTGATTATTATGAAAGTTACGACAAATATGCAGATGGAAAAGATACACCGTTTAAACTGCCAGCTGCAGACCAAATGTCAGCAACTCAAAATGTATTATTAAATGCTATTGGATCATCTTTAAGAATTTCAGATGATGAGATTAAAGATAAAGTTAATAATGGTGGTCAAGAACCACGTCTTTACCTCACTAACTACAATATGGCAAATCCTTTCGTAAAAGGCGTTAAGCCAGATGCGCAAAAATATTCAAATTACGGTGGATCTACAATTTATACAATTGATGCGAACAAACAACCATCTACTGTAATTCCGTCAACTGTAAGTCCTATCGTATATGGTCACTTAACAAGCTATTCGTCAGATGATGATGGAGATGGTACAACAGGTATTAAAGGGGTTTCTGTTCCTAAATACTCGGATAAATACATGGTAGCAGCGTCTGAAACCATCACGTATCCAAATGGAAAGACAGCAACAATTATCGCAGCAGGTGCAGTATTCATGAGTAACTTCGAAGTTAAAGCAGAACTTGATAACTTCACTACACCTGAATATAGTAACTACACAATTTCTGAAAACATCGTAAACTTTATCAATCCAGCGACAATTACATCGATTAAAGATGTTCAATCTGCTGAAGAAGGCGAATCATTTACAATTAGAGGTATCGTTACTTCAAATGCATCTGGATATGATAAAGATACTGCATTCTTTGACTGTATCTACGTTCAAGATGCAACAGCAGGTATCAATGCATTCCCAGTAGCTGGAGATGTAAGAGCTGGTCAAACAGTTGAAATCAAAGGTGTGACAAGTTCATACAATGGCGAACGTCAAATCGCAGTTCAAAAAGTAACCATTATTGATGAATCAATTAAGGCGTTACCAAGACCAATTGTACTTGCAACTGCTCAAGCTGCAAAAGCAAGTAATTTAGGTAGTATCATTCAAGTATCAGGTAAGATCACAAACCTTGCATATGCTAATGGCGTGATTGAAAGCATCTTTGTAAAAGATGGATCAGGTATTGAATGTCGTGTATTCATTGATGGTTATATCACAAAGGCAAAAACAATTGAAAATTTAGCAGTTGGTGCTAATATAACTGCAGTTGGTTTATCTTCTATTGATACTGAAGGCGCAAGAATTAGAGTCCGTGATCGTGCAGACGTTGTTTGTACACCTGGCACAAACACAGATCCTGTAGCACCACAACCTAATCCAGTAGAACCAACAAAACCAGTTGAGCCTACAAAACCAGTAGAACCAACAAAACCAGTTGAGCCTACAAAACCAGTAGAACCAACAAAACCATCTACAGGAACTGTAGAGATTAAAGAAACAAAACAAGAAAAGGGTCAAACTGTTGCTCCAGTTCCGGTAGAAGCAGTTAAAGAACTTGTTGCAAAAGTAGATGCTAAAGATGAAAAAGCTGTGCTTGAAATCAAAGTTGATACTAAAGCCGACGAGAAAGAAGTTAAAGTTGTAATCGATGCAAAAGCATTTGAACAAATTGCAAATGAAACAAGCGCAAGCGTAAAAGTAGCGACAGGCGTAGGTAGCGTACAATTTGATAAAAATGCAGTAGATACAATTGGAAATGCAGGTACAGGTAATGTAAGTGTTGAAATTGCATCACTTGATACAAAAGCACTTTCTGAAGAAGTTAAAAAAGTAGTTGGTGATCGTCCTGTTTACGACTTTATAGTGACAGTTGGCGACAAAAAAGTCTCTTCATTTGGTGAAGGAAACGTTCAAGTAAGCTTACCATATGAGTTAAAAGTTGGTGAAAATCCAGAATCAATCGTAATCTACTACGTAGATGACAATGGTAACCTTAAAACAATGAGAGGCAATTACAACCCTGCTACAAAATCTGTTGAATTCGTTACAGATCACTTCTCTAAATATATGATTGGTTACCAATCTGTGTCATTTAAAGATGTGAAAGCAAATGATTGGTTCTTTAGCCCTGTAGCATTCGTTACAGCTAGACAAATTGCAAGTGGTACAAGTGCAGATTCATTTAATCCAAACAAAAATATCACAAGAGCAGAATTCTTAGTGATGATGATGAATGCATTTGGCATCCAAGCAGACAAGTCATTAACAACAAACTTTGCTGATGCTGGTAACACTTACTACACACCATACCTTGCAACAGCTAAGGCTATGGGAATCACAACGGGTAAAGGCAATAACACGTTTGCTCCAGATGCTTTAATTAGCAGACAAGAAATGTTTACAATGCTTTACCAAACATTGGTATTAATTAAAGAATTACCTTCAAACACTGGCGTTCAGAACTTTGCAAGCTTTACAGATGCAGCTTCAGTGGCGTCATATGCAAAAACTGCAATGCAAGCGTTAGTTGAAGGTGGTTATGTAACAGGTAATAACAATCAACTTAATCCAAATGGCAATGCAACTAGAGCTCAGGTAGCGGCTATTCTTTACAACTTGCTCAATATTAAATAGTTAAACAGATAAGTGGTTAAATTGTAAAGATACCAAACAGAAAGACTTGATAAATGTGATTTGCATTAGACGGCACTAAGAGAAATCTTAGTGCCGTTTTTTATTTGAAAGAGTACGATGCATAGAATTGAGATGATTCATTATATCTATATGATGTAGATAATGTATTTTTATTCTCAAATATAGACTATATATACAAGATATTGAGAATAGATAGCAGATTGAAGGTAATCGTATTTGAAATTGAAAAAATTGAAATGTTGAAAGTGCTTGTATGTGTTGAAAAACAATTATAAAAAAATTTTTATATATTTCTGAATTCGTTGCCATTTTCGGTTTACTTTTTTGTAATCAAACGTTATAATGAATATTAACGTAATGTTAATTGTGTGAACTTTCTGAAATGAAAATGAACACAGTGTGACAAATAGTTGAGGAGGTCAAGATGAACAAAAAGAGAATATGGTCTGTTTTACTTGCTGTATTGATCGTAATGAGCACAGTTTCACCGGCATTTGGTGTAACGATTGACAGCTCATTCAAAGTACCAGTTACGCAAATAACAGAATCAAACAGTAATGATTCGGTTCGTTTAATTGTCGAACTGAAAGGGGAACCAGTTATTGAGTCTGCTATTAATGCAGGCGTTAGTTACACTGAGCTTAACTCAAATGAAGTTGAAAAACTAAATGATGAGCTAGTTACCGCTCAAAATCAGGTATTTTCAAAAATTCAATCATTGAATGATGACGTTGTTTTACAACATACATTTACAGCATCGTTTAATGGATTTAGCTGTGACGCAACATATGCTGATATAGCTAAAATAAAAGCTTTGCCAAATGTTAAAAATGTTTATATCGCAAAGCAATATACACTTCCAGAGCCTCAAATGAACAATAGTAAGCCGATCATACATACCAACTCAATGTGGGATGTAGGTTATAAAGGTGAAGGGATGGTAGTAGCAGTAATTGACTCTGGAATTGACTATATGCATCCAGATTTTAAACTTACAAATGATGCTACAGGCAGAATCACAAAATCTTTTGTAGAAGCAGTAGTGGCAAATCAAGATCTTGCGGCAGAAAATTTTGGTCTTACTAAGTCAAGTGGATCAGTTGTCTACACTGCAAATGATTTTTACAAATCTGCTAAAGTGCCTTTTGCATATGACTATGCTGATAGAGATGCGGACACAAAACCAGATTTGCAATACTCTGAAGCATCTGAGCATGGTGGTCACGTATCAGGTACAGTAGCAGCTAACGGCGCTATAAAAGGGGTTGCTCCAGAAGCTCAAATATTATCTTTAAAGGTATTTAGTGACAAGGATAAATATGCATCAGAAGATACAATTGTAGCAGCAATTGACGATGCAGTAATTTTAGGAGCAGATGTTATCAATATGAGTTTGGGTTCTACATCTGGCTTTACAGACGGACAAGATCCAGAACAAATTTCTATTTCTAGAGCTGAGAAGGCAGGTTTATTAATATCTGTTTCTGCAGGTAATTCTTATAGATTTGGTCAAGGAAATGCCAACTCATATAATTATACTTGGCACTCAAATCCGGACACAGGTTTAGTAGGATCACCAAGTGCTGGTGCGGATACTTTCTCTGTAGCTTCATCAGAAAATACAATAGCAACATTACAATACATTAAAAGTTCAGAAGGTCTAAAAATCAAGTTTCAACCAACAGGCAATGCAGATCCAGTAACTGTATTTAATCAAGGACCTGTAGAATATGTGTATTGTGGTTTGGGCGGAACAGATGCAGACTTCGCTGGAAAAGACTTAACTGGTAAAATCGCACTAATTAAAAGAGGATCATATAATTTTACTGATAAAATATCTAACGCGGAAAAACACGGTGCTGCGGGAGTTATTGTATTCAACAGTAAGTATGAACCAGGTTTAATTTCAATGGCATATCCAGATAATGCAACAATCCCTGCTATGTTTATTAGTCAAGCAGATGGAAATGCACTTAATGCTGCTACAGTAAAAACTGTAGAATTTGACCCAGCTAATTGGGCTGAATTTGCCAAACCAGATGCACTTGAAATGAGTGATTTTTCATCTTGGGGTCCAACACCTAGTTTAGAATTTAAGCCTGAGATTACTGCACCTGGTGGAGATATTTATTCAACGGTAAATGATGGTAAATACACAACTATGAGTGGAACATCAATGGCTGCTCCTCATATCGCTGGTGCTTCAGCAATAGTAATGCAGTATATTGACAAGAAATTCCCTACAATGACTGAACATAATAAGGGAATATTTGCCAAAGCGCTTATGATGGGGACTGCAAATCCGATTGTAGATCCATATGGAACTTATTACTCTGTAAGAAAACAGGGAGCAGGTCTATTAAATTTAGATGCAGTTGTTAATACAGATGTATATCCTCATGCAGTAGGTGCTAAAAAAGAAGCCAAAATAAATATGAAAGAAGTTGGTGATGTATTTGAGTTCCAAGTGGCACTTGAAAACTTTTCATCAAATGATCATCAATATGTAATATCTGGTTCCACATTAACAGATGCTCTATTAGATAATACATTTAGACTTTTAGATGACATGATGTTAGAAGGAACTGTAATAACTGTATCTGGAAGTAATTTGATTGCAGCACAGTCAACAACTGTGGGCGTAATAACAATTACACCAGATGTAGATGCATCAACTATCAATGTTTATAATACAAAAGAATTAGTTAAAACAACAACTAATACTCCAATAGTTATTGTACCGGTAGCTGGAAATAGCACAAATACAATTACTGTGAAAGTTGATATTTCAAATGTAAGTGGCTCATATGAATACGCAGATAAGAAATTCATGCCAATGAAAGATGCACTTGAAATTTTATGTAACAATGGATATTTTGTAGAAGGCTATGTTGAATTTATTGATATGTTTGAAGCTGGTATTCCAAATCTAAGTATTCCATACTTAGCGTTTAACGGAGAATGGGATGCTGCACCTGTATTTGATCTGTCTGCTTATGATAAAGCTGATGATGGCTCTGACCTAAGTGGATTCTATTTTGATGAAAAAACAGGAACAGAATATCATCGAATGGTGAGTGATGTACTTACAACAGTAGATTCAAATATGAAAAAAACAACTACCTGGAGATATTTAGGTTTTAATCCAATAACAGGTAATTGGGATTGGGATACGGTTGCATTTTCACCAAACAATGATCAATATAAAGATACAGTTTCAATGTCATTTTCTCTATTGAGAAATATCAAAACAATGAATGTAAAAATACTAGATGCAAATAAGAATTCTTTAGGCTATATCAGTTTAAATAAAATAAAAAACATGAGAAAACCTTATAGTGGACAACCATTCTATATAATGCCTGATAGTACATTAGATGATGAAAAGTCTCTGATTTGGGACGGTAAAATCAATGACAAACGAGTTGCTGATGGTCAGTATTATTATGAAATTGAAGCTTCAGTAGATGGTTTTGGTACACAAATTTACACTTATCCAGTTGTTATTGACACAAAAGCACCAAAAGTTTCATCAGTTAGTTCAACAAGTCCTTCAGTTGTTACAGTAACAGCAACTGATGAGCATCAAATAGCATATTATCTTTTAATGAATCAAACTGGCGAAGTGGTAGCTGAGTCTGCATTGAATACAATTGATGTTACTGGACTTAGTTTAAACGGATATCTTTTATCGGCTGTTGATTATGCAGGTAACGAATCTATTTACGGCTTAACAGTTGGAAATGCTGGAGCAATTACGCTTACACTTGTATATAGCACACCAGCGCCAACACCAGATCCAACACCAACACCAGTTACACCAGATCCAGGTGCAGGTTTACCAACAACACCAGGTACTCCTGGAACACCAACAACACCAGTTACACCTACTACACCTACAACTCCAGCAACACCTGGACAAGTAGATCCTGCTAAATTAGGCGTGAGCACTGGCGCAACTGGTACAGTTGTAACTCTTCCTGCTGATGTAGCTAAAGCGGCTGTTGAAGCAGCAAAAGGTGGCGCAGTGGTTATTCAACTTCCTGCTTCAGTAGATGCTACTAAACCTGTAAGCGTAAGCTTACCAAATGCAGCACTCGAAGCAGCTGCAAAAGCTGGTTCACCAATCGTTATTCAAGGAACAAACGTTACATTTGAATTACCTGCTGGATTCGCTGATTTTGCTGGTAAAGATGTAACGGTTCAAATGGCTCCTAAAGCTGTTGAAAAATACAATGTTGAAGAAGGTGTTACACCACTTAACGTTGCTTATGAATTAGACGTTTTAGTAGATGGTAAAAAAGTTGGTACATTTAAAGCTCAACCTGAGTTATCATTTAAAGTTCCTGCTGGAACAATAAACCCACAAAACGTTGGCGTTTGGGTTCAAGAAGCAGATGGTTCATGGAAATTTATCATGACAACTTTCGATGCACAAACAGGTATGTTAACTGCAAAAGCTCCACACTTTAGCGCTTATGCATTAATGTCTTACAGCAAAACTTTTGCTGATATCAAAGGACACTGGGCACAAGCAAATATCGAAGAAATGTTAGCTAAATTCGTTGCTTCTGGCGTATCTGAAACTTCATTTGCACCACAAGCTAATATCACTAGAGCTGAGTTCGTTGCTATGATCGTAAGAGCTATGGGCGAAACAAACTCAGGTAAAGGCACATTTAAAGATGTTGCTGCTGGCGAATGGTATGCTGGTTACCTTGCAAAAGCTGCTGATTTAGGTTTAATCGCTGCTGATAAAGATGGTAACTTCAGACCTATGGAAAAAATCACTCGTCAAGATATCGCTGCTATCACTGCGAAAGCTCATGCAATCATCAACAATGTTGACTTGGCTGATCATTCACCAAGCGTAACATTTACAGATGCTGCTAAGATTTCTAGCGAAAACTTGAAATATGTTGGCTATGTTCAAAAAGAAGGTATCATCGTTGGTTACAACAATGCATACAGACCACTTGAGTTAGCTACAAGAGCTGAAGCAATTTCAATTATTCGTCAAATGCTTTACAAATAATAGGAACTAGAAATAGTGACTGTTAATAATAAGTAAATGACTAAGGAGACATTGTGAATCTAATAATAGATTTACAATGTCTCCTTTTATTTTTTGAAAAAACCACCTAAATTAGTGAATCGGTTTGTATTATATACTGGATGTTTGAAAATTGATGCTTCAAACACAGCATGATTAGTAAAATAATTTAGGAGGATGAAAATGAAAAAATCAAGTATTGAAGTATTAAAAAAGGGTATCTCTAAGGGCAGTATATTCATTTTGGTGATGGTTTTAATTATGATGAATAGTTCAATAATTGTAGCGGCGCAAGTACAGTCGGGAACGATGGAGACAGATGTTGCAACTCAGACATATTCCACACTATATGTAGATGGATCACAGGATTTTACATTCGTAGTAGATTCAAAAGGTAAAATCATTTCAGTGGTTAAAACTACAGATTCAAGTACAAAGTACCCTCAACTAATCGGCGTAGAGATTCAAGAGGGTTTAAAATCAATTTTTCTTGAATTAAATGTAGCGAATGCATTACCTATTCTCATAGGGCTTGATTCTGACGGTCAAGCATACGAATTTCTTTTGAATGATATTGGTGTTGCGCTCATGGGTTCACCTGTTTACTTACAAAGATTGAATGCTCAGCAAACTGATAATATAAAAAGAGTAGGAAATAGTTTGCTCATGCAGTATTATAGAGAAGAAGTTGAAAAGCTTACAGGGCTAAAAAACTTATCGAAAGAACAGTTTGAAGTGTTCTTAGTGAGTGAAAAATTTATGACATTGCTTGCGGCAATCAGTGATTCAATTGAATATAAAAAAATAAATCAACAGATTTTTGAACAACTTGTTTTAGAAAGTAACAAGAATAATCAAGACGATGACGACGATGACGATGATGACGATGAAGATGACGACAAATAAGTCGTTGATCTGTCAGGGGAGATAAATGAATATGGCGATTCTGATGAAAAAGAGAATTCCATTCTGTTAGATGAAATCATTCTCTGGAAAGAAGAACTTCATAAATTTGGTTTATCATTTAGACGAATTATCGATACGAAGCCAAAGCATACAGATACTTGCAAGAGAGCGTGTCAAATAGCAGAAGCCTCTAGTCAAAACGATGAAATTGTTTCTCTATTATATAAAAAATTAAGATTGCCTATCTTGATGATTCATCATTACGTGAAAGTCAGTGTCAAAATTATCGAAAAAAGTAAAGTGTTTATACTTTCTATGATGCTAGTGTTTATCAAAGATTTGGAGGAGATACAAAAATGGATCAAAGTAAAGTAATCTCTTCTAAAATGTATAGTGGATTGGCATTGGAAATAGAGGATGATAATGTCATCATGCTAACGGAAAATAGCGAGTTAATGCGCATAAAATTTAAAAAGGGGATTCATGTTGGCGATCAAGTGTATTTTTTTGATGAAGATATTTGTTCGATAAAAAATCATGTAGAAGGCTCTGATCGACTTAGAGTGGTTCGCTCAATAAAGCTTATTGTAGCAGCAGCGTTATTTATTTGTGCAATTCTTTTTGGTCAATCACATTCATTGGAAACAGCAGCAGTTTTAAGTATGGATATCAACCCAAGTATCGAATTTGAATTGGATGCTCGAGGCTATATAAAACGCGTTGTTTATTTAAATGATGAAGCTAAGACTCTAGTTCGTGAAGATGAAGCATTGGAACATTTGTATCTAGAGGTACTAAAGAATATGATAGTAGCTGCCAAAGATTTGGGTTATGTTAGTGATAAACACGATATTTTGATTGGTATAGCGCCATTGAATGATCAGGGACAACGACTCGTGTCAAAGATTAAAGATGATTTAAGTCTAATGGCATCAAATGGCGAGATAGGGATTGCTGTGAGTCATCAGTATGAAACATATGAAATGAGAAAGGGAAGTTTGGGAAGAGCGCTATTAAGTGATCAATACAAAAATCTTTCCGAGTATGAAGTCGAGCATTTAAGTATTAAGGATATTTATAAAAAAATAGATCCTCATTCAGAAAAGATGAACTGGGTCATAGAAATTGATGAAAACAGTTCTGAAGATATTAAAGAGGATCCAGAAGAGATAGAGAGTACGGAGACACAAAATGAGATAAACAGTACAGAGGATCACCAAAAAGATGACTTGGAAAGTGAAGATGAACGTGAAAACGATGAAGACGTTGAAGAATTGGATGAGTTAGAAACAGATGAGTTTGAAGTGGACGATCATGATTAAGCCGCATCGCGGTAAAGACTTCGCGTTTGGAGAGTGATCCTATCTTTAGGCTTTTACCACTCACAGAGTGCAAATTGAAAGAAATGAACCATGTATTGCATCATAAAAAAGCCACGAAGAGAGATAATCGTAAAACGCTCCACAGCCGCATCGCGGCGAGGACTTCGCGTTTGGAGAGAATCTATCTTCGTGGCTTTTATCTTGCACGGCTCATTACATCAATCTAACGAACCTTATTTTTTCACATCAACAGCTCTTAAAGTTGTATCAGGAGTCAATGTTCCTTTAGTTTTTAAGTCTTCTGCTAATAAGTTTCTTAATAATGGTTCATTGTAAGGGTTAGACCATTTAAAGTTTTTAAGTGTTACGTACTCATCTTGACCACCAGATAAGAAGTCATTTGTAACAACTAAGTAGTCTTTGTTCATGTCGATTAAAGAACCATCAGCCATTTTAACTTCAATGACTCTGCTGTATTCTGGTTTAGAAGAATCATAAGTGAAAGTTAAACCAGAAATTTGAATCATACCTTTTTTAAGTGTACAGCCTTGTTCCAATACAGCTACGATATCTTTACCTTTCATAGTTGTAGTTACAGGTGTATTATCAAATGGCATAATTTCAAAGATTTTTTCCATTGTTACAGGACCAGCTGGAACTTCAATACGGATACCACCAGCGTTTGTGAATGCAACGTCTGCTTTCTTAGAAGCTCTTAAAACGTCAGCGAACCAGTTACCAGCAGGTGAAGTTGTATTGTAGTCTTTTGTCATTGGAGCAGTTAAAGTACCTACTAATTTATTGAATGTAGGTGCTAAGTCTGTATTGTATTTTGCAACAAGTGCTTCGATCTTAGCATTTACTGGGATTCCTAAAGTACCTTTTTGAACGCCATAAACTTGTGAGCTACTTTCAAGAACTTTGTCGTTTACTGTATCGTAAGTTAATTTGATGTTACCAATCATACGACCATTTTTTGAAGCCATGATTACTGGAATGTTGTTTACTTTACCAGTTACAACGTTGTGTGCATGACCACCGATAATTGCATCAACACCTTTAACAGTGTTTGCAAGATCTGCTAATTCACCAGTGATTGCTTTTGTTTTGCTATCTTGAACAGCTGGTAAGTGAGATAATACAACGATTAAATCAGCGCCTTCTTTTTCAAGTGTTGGAACTAAAGCATTTACGATTTTAGTTGGGTTTTCAAAAGTATATTTGCCAACGAAATCTTTGTGAGCTGTTGTAGCAGTATCAGGAGTAGAGATACCGATGATACCTACTTTAACGCCGTTAACTTCTTTGATCATGTATGGTTTTGCCCAAGAAGCAAGTTTGCCATTTTCATAAACGTTAGCAGTTAACATTTGGTATTTTGCATTTTCAGCTTTCATTGTTTTGAAAACTGTTTCAATACCCCAGTCAAACTCGTGGTTACCAACTGTTGTAGCTGTGTAGCCAACTTCATTGAAGAAAGCAACAACTGGTGAGCCGTAAAGTAAGTTTGACATTGGTGTACCTTGGAAAGAGTCACCAGCATCTAAAATGATCGTTCCATCTGGATTTAAGCTTTCATAGAAATCAATGTAAGCAGCAAGTTTAGCAGCGCCTGCTTCAGAACCAGCTACTAAGTTTCCGTGGAAGTCATTTGTTGAAAGAATATCGATATTCACAACTGGATCAACTGTTTTTGCAACAGGTGTCACTACAGGTGTTGTAGCAGGTTTTTCAGCTACTTTTTTGGTTACATTAAGCACTTGACCAACTTTGATGAAGTTAGGGTCTTTAATGTTGTTAAGTTCTGCCAATGTTTTGTAATCCATTCCGTATTTTTCAGCGATCTTCCAAAGAACATCACCATCTTGCACCACATATGTGTCCGCAAACATTGGAATAGATGTGATGAGTAGTACAACTAATAATAATACTGACAACTTTCTTTTCACGATAAACCTCCTTAAGTTACTATAAGTTTTGTGTTTATGCTCGGCGCAAACAGTCATAGGTTGAGCATTCACTTCTCACGATGAGTCATCTTTTGCCTAAAAATTGTGATAAAAATAGGAAAAATGATTGAATGTTCGAAACGATATGATGCTTTTGCGCACATGAATATACATACACTTCTTATGTTATTCTAAAACACAGAAAATTTCAAATAAATCCTTCAAATTTGTAACATTTCACTAACAAAAAATCTTAGACAGTCATGCAAATATAACTACATAATCGAATTCGTTGTCATCAATTTTCATAAATTAAATTAAGCAGTTTCCTAATCTGAAAAAGGTGCTTAAATTTAACACAAAACAGGTATATATTATCATAATCTTGTAAAAATAAAGGCTTTTTAACCTAGAACCTTTTTTAAACCTAGAATCTTTTTAAATGTAGAATCCATTCGGAGGTGCTTATGGAGAGTAAAACATATGAAAAAATGATACTTAGTCGCATTGAAAGTAGCATTAACATCATACTCCCATTGGCATCTCTGATTTGTTTTGTTGGTGCATACGCAGTCTATGTTGTTGAGTCAAAGCTATTTTTTGTGACCTATAATGCTGCCATTGGTGCTGTGTTATTATTTCTTTTTTTTGCAAGAGAACTTGTGAGTATACGCGCAAAAATCATCGTGTTAATTGTAACATCACTTGTTCAGGGGATGGCATCTCTTTATGTATATGGCATCAATAGCTCAGGCGTAGCCCTTCTTACCATCAGTTTGATTCTAACCATCGGATTTTTTACATATAAAACAGGCCTTATTTATTCGCTTGTTTTATTTGGGCTTTATATAACCTTTCCAGTAATGATACATTTTGGGTGGATTGAGTACCGTGGTGCACATGAAGCACTTTTAAACAATCCATTTGAGTGGGGAATACACGCATTGGTACTACTCATGCTTGAGATCATCTTACTAGTTGTTTTTGGCGCAATTAAAAAGTACTTGTTAGACAGCATGATGGATGTTGATTTACATCTGGATAAAATTTATCATTTAGCGTATTATGATCAATTAACAAAACTGCCAAACGGCAACCGTTTTATTGAAGAAATGGATGAGAAAAAGCCAAAGACTGGTTTTTTAGTCCTTCTAAATATTCGCGGACTCAATCTAATTAACTCCATTTACGGGACGGATCTTGGCGATCGAGTCATCTGTCATGTGGGGGCGGCTCTTGAAAAAGAAAAACAAATCGATGAGTGTGTGGCAAAAATCGCTGGTAATGAGTTTGTATGGCATAGTCTTTCAAAAAATTCAGACGATATGCTGATTAGAATTGGGAAACTTGCAGATGTGATCAATCTAGAAGCCGATGAAAAGGATATTCCCACGAATATTCATTTTAATGCAGGTTTTGTTGAAATTGACGGAGAGTATGACAGTATTTCTGAAGTGATACAAAAAGCGGCAATGGCGCTTGAACAGGCAAAAATTCATAAAAAATATAGCGTGATGAATTATGATTATGAACTGGATGAAAAATTTAGAAGTGAAGAGAAGATTAAGAATTACTTGGCACAAGGGATTAGTCATAATGAATTTTATATCAGTTATCAAGAAAAACGCGATTGCACGGACAATAAAGTGGTGGGAGTAGAAGCCTTGGCAAGGTGGGAATCTCCGACGCTTGGCTCGGTGCCACCATCGACATTTATCCCGATTATTGATAAGGCAAATTTAAGTATTGTTTTTGGCAATATGGTGATTCGAAAAGTTCTTGAAGAATATCGCGCCTTAGTGAAAGTCTATGGTGAAGACATCTCTGTGTCGATTAATATATCGCCGACACATATTGCATCGCCTGAGTTTTCAGACTTTGTGATACAAGAGACAAAGAAGAAGGGAATCAATCCACATCACATTACTTTAGAAATTACCGAAGACAGTTTGATTGAAAATTTAGATTTAATGGCGGATGTTCTGAGACAATTAAGAATAGAAGGATTTAAGATTTCTTTAGATGATTTTGGAACGGGATATTCGTCACTGAGTTATCTATCTAAACTTGGCTTTGACGAACTCAAAATCGACAAATCATTCATTCAACAACTCAGTGATGATCAGAAAACAGGCACGCTCATACGAACCATTATCAACTTAAAAGATACCTATGGCATCAACATCGTCGCAGAAGGTGTCGAAACGAAAAAACAAAGTGATATGCTTCTCAACTTCGGCTGCAATGTGCACCAAGGGTATCTTTTTTCAAAACCATCGCCACTTAAAAACCCTAAGTGACGTTATAAATACAGCTCGTGCGCATTGTATGAGCTGCGAACAAGTGGTGAAGAAGCGACATGATCGATACCAATCGCTCTCGCGTATTGACCATAAGCATCAAATGCTTCTGGTGTGATATAAGCAATAAGTGGCGCATGTTGGCTAGATGGTGGCAAATATTGCCCGATAGTTAAGATGTCCGTGTGAACCGCTTTTAAATCCTCTATGAGCTTGTGCACCTCAGGCTGTTCTTCACCAAGACCCAGCATAAAACCAGATTTTGATAAAATAGAAGGTGCATATTCTTTAACGCGTTTGAGAAGCTCTAGACTTTGCGCATAATCCGCTTCAGGTCGTACACTTTCGTATAGACGCTCAACGGTTTCAACATTGTGATTAATGACATGTGGCTTTGCATCCATCACACATTTTAATGCATCAAAATCACCTTTAAAGTCAGGAATCAGCACTTCGATAATCGTATCAGGTGACGCCTCGCGTATGGCCCTGATGGTTTCTGCAAAAATGTAAGCGCCTCCATCGGATAAATCATCTCTCGTAACCGAGGTGATGACCGCATGCTTTAATTCGAGTTCTTTCACTGCTTTTGCAACGCGATAAGGTTCATCCAGGTCGGGCGGCAGCAATTGACCGCTTTCGATATTGCAAAAACGGCAATGGCGGCTACAGACACTTCCTAAGATCATAAAAGTTGCAGTTTTTTTAGAAAAACACTCCAGTCGATTTGGACAGTTTGCCCCGTGACAGACGGTGTTGAGATTGAGAGATTGAATGAGCGATGTTACTTGGTTCAGATTCTTAGGATTAGAAATCTTTACTTTTAACCAATCGGGTTTTTTGGTGTAAGGGATTTTCGTCATTGGAAAAGCCTCCTGGATTATATTTCAGTCATAAATGCAACAAATTCATCTACTGGTATGCCTTGCAAATAGGCATTGAAATCGACTAAACTTAATGCAGCGTGAATCGCAGCAGCCTCATGAGGCACACCGATAAGTGTTTCGCATAATTCAGTTGTTTCTTTAGTTGCATAGAAATCCCCATGTAGTGAAAGGTGCTGAATAACACCTTTTCGTACCGTCAGACCGAGCTCAACAAGACCGGAAGGGAACTTACGGATATTTTCATAGTCGTATTTGGGTGAATCACCATAGTTCCATTGCCAAGTTTCGTATTTATCTTTCACGAGTCGATTGACTGCTTGAATATCAGACTCTGTAAGCTCATAAAAGCTACAATCTGCAAATGTTTCGTGAATATACGCATATATTTCTGAACGAAATGTCTCAACTGTCATGTCTTTGTTTTCAAGATGAGCCTTGATATTTGTCACGCGCGCTTTGACCGAACTAACGGATTTATCCTTGAATTTTTCCTCTTTTGGCGTTAAGGCATTGACAAGGTTACCGATCATAGAGTCAAATAGAAGTGTTCCATGATGTAGGATTCTGCTCTTCAGACGATACTGAGCATTGCCTGAAAACTTTTGTCCATGGATGACAAGGTCATTTCTACCAGAAAATTCTGCTGGAACTCCAAGGGTTTGAATATAATTTAAAATGGGTTTAGTAAATTTTTGAAAGTCTGCAAAACTTCCCTGATCTTTTTCTATAAACGTAAAATTGATATTGCCCGGATCGCAGAAAACGGTTCCGCCTCCTGACATGCGTCTCACCACAGGGATTTTGTTTTCTTCGACGTAGGGTATATTGATTTCTGTATAAGTATTTTGGTGTTTCCCGATTAAAATGGAAGGAACGCTTGTCCATAACATAAAAAATTCGTCTTCATATTGCGAAAGTAAGTATTCTTCAAGTGCTAAATTAAAATAGGCGGATTTAGAAGTGTTGATGACAAGTTTCAATAGAACCTCCAGTTGTAAGTTTTTGATTAATGGATTCTGGTATGTTTCATTAACCGAACATACTCATACTAACAAATAATAAGGCACATATCAAGCCACATATCAAGGGAATCCACAGGTGGTGTCAAACGCTATATAAGGATCGTATAAATAATTAAGCATATAATAGCAAAACGCCCATAAGACAGGAGTGATTAAAATGGCATATCGCGATTTAAGAACATTACTAGAGGAAAGTCATAATATTGTATTTTTTGGAGGTGCAGGTGTTTCCACAGAGAGTAACATTCCAGACTTTAGGTCCGCAAATGGACTTTATCACACTTCTGGAAAAGTCATCTCACCTGAAGAAATTCTCAGCAGACGGTTTTTTATGAAAGAACCAGAGTCTTTCTTTAAATTTTATCGTGAATCGATGATTTACGAAGAGGCTCAGCCAAATGATGCCCACAAAGTTTTGGCTCAGTTAGAAGCTAACGGTAAATTGAAGGCCGTTATTACTCAAAACATCGATGGACTTCATCAAAAAGCTGGATCGAAAAATGTTTTAGAACTTCATGGTTCTATTCACAAAAATACCTGTATGGATTGTGGAAAAAAATATGGATTGGATAAGATTATCCACAGCGAAGGAATTCCACATTGTAATATCTGTGGTGCAATGATTAAACCAGATGTTGTTTTATATGAAGAGAGTCTGAATATGGATGTGGTCGATCGTGCGATTGACTACATTGTTGCTGCCGATGTGCTCATTGTCGGTGGAACTTCACTGGTAGTTTTTCCCGCAGCAGGTCTGATTGATTATTATCGAGGGAATAAACTTGTGCTTATAAATAAAGGCAAAACATCTCGAGACAGTTGGGCGAAGATTCACATTGAAGACGCCATTGGGAAGGTATTAAGAGAAACTTTTGAGAGCGATGAGCCATGAGAACGCTTTAAAAGTTATATTTTGTAAATAATTGAAAGTGTAAATGTCATGTGATAAAATAATTTCAAGTCTACAAACCCAATTATATTGTTCAGGAGGCATTATGAGAGCGCACGATATCGATTATGAATTATACGGCGATGATATGCAATTTGTTGAAATCGAGTTAGATCCAAGTGAAACGGTGATGGCTGAAGCTGGCGCTATGATGTACATGGAAAATGGTATTGAGATGGAAACGGTTTTTGGCGATGGTACCGATCAAGGTGGCGGATTCATGGGAAAACTCATGGGCGCTGGAAAAAGAATGATTACAGGCGAAAGTTTATTTATGACACAATTTACAAATAATGCAGGAGATCGTAAAAAAGTGGCATTTGCAGCTGCATATCCAGGCAAGATTGTACCTGTTGATTTGACTTCTGTAGGTGGAAAGTTGATCGCTCAAAAAGATGCTTATTTGTGTTCTGCAAAAGGTATTTCCATTGGCATTGCATTCCAGAAAAAAATTGGCGTAGGCTTCTTTGGTGGTGAAGGTTTCATCATGCAAAAATTGGAAGGTGATGGGCTGGCATTTTTACATGCTGGTGGTACGATTATTGAAAGAGAACTTGCTGCAGGTGAAGTGTTAAGAGTCGATACAGGTTGTTTAGTGGCACTTACTGGTTCGGTAGATTATAATATCGAGATGGTTAAAGGTGTTAAAAGCGCGTTGTTTGGTGGCGAAGGTTTATTCTTTGCGACATTAAGAGGTCCAGGTAAAGTTTGGCTTCAATCGCTTCCGTTCTCTAGAATGGCAGATCGAATCCTCGCCAATGCACGTTCTTATGGCGGCAAATCAACAGGTGAAGGTAGCATCCTCGGTGGACTCGGAAACTTACTTGATGGTAATTGATGCTGGCGATAGAGACATTCGCGAGCAAAACTAAATAGATGTAGACAAACGCTTATTTGAAAGAAGAGAAACGAGTGCTTCTTGATAAAAAATAAGCGTTTTTTTTCGCGTGTTTTATCGGATTTTGATAGTATTTAACAGGCTAAATACGTTATAATAATCATAAGTGTATCAGACTGAGACATGTCAGTAATTTGAAGGGAATTCTTATGAAAATAAACCGCAAAAAAGAAAAAATCCGTAGCGAAGCGGATTCAATTATATCGAGTGAAATTGATGGCAATCGTCTTCAAAATGGCCGTTTAAAGAGATGGGTGCGTCATTTTATATTTTATATGAGTTTGTTGCTCGTCGTTGTCATCATCATGAAAGTTTCACTCAATAATGATCCCCCTGGAAAAATTGTTGATGAAAGCGATGCGCTCATTGAAGATGAGAGTGTGAGCTCTGGTTGGCATGCATTTCAAGATAGTAAAACAGGGCTTTATGGGTTTATGGACGACGATGAAGTAGTGATCGACGCAAAGTATGAGCAAGCTTGGGATTTTTATGGCGGAAGAGCCCTTGTCAAAGTTAAACCAAAAGAGGATGAGCTTACGTTAGGTGTGCTCGCAGAAGGTGTATATGGTCTAATTGATCCACGGGGAGACTATGTGATTGAACCCAATGGTTATATTGTCAGAGTGGATACTTGGCGCTATTTAGTGACAGATAAATTGGAATTTTGGACGGGATATGGCCTCAATGGCGATGCAGTTGTGAAATATAAACTCGTCAATGGAGATGGACAGGTGCAAGGACAAGATGGATATTATTATGCTTACCCTGTTGAAGAGAATCTCTTCGTTGCCAACAATGGTATAAAATCGTATTTTATCAATCGAGATGGAGTGCCTATTAAAAAATATTCAGAATTCTATTTTCCAGTTAAAGCCACGCGTGACGGCGATCAAATCGTCGTAGTCCCAATGGACGACACACTTGAACGAATGAAATGGATCATCCCTTATGAAGGTGGAGAGATAGAAACCGTAAAAAAATCGGGGGATCTTGATGGCGGAATGACGTATCAAACAGACATCCTATCAACATATATTGGAAGCAGTATCTTCTATCCTCAGTTTTCACTAGACAATTTGTATGTCCAATCTAAACTTAATAAGGCACTCTTTGAAACTGCTAAAGAGTATATCGGAGATACGTTATTTGGTGAAGAGGCTGTCGTAGATTTGGCAACCGTCGATCATATAGACGCAGTGGTTAATTACGACTATGAGCTGAGTCGAGTGGGCAATTTACTGAATTACGAAATGAAAGGGTATTTTTATGGATTTGGAGCAGCACACCCAAATCCGTACTGGGAAACGCTCTATTACGATCTCGGAACGGGAGATTCACTTAAACTTGAAACTCTTTTTAGATTAGATGTCGATTGGAAACGTGTCATTGCAAATTTCGCCGATGCTCAGTTTATTAATGACAAAGATATTCAACTTTATCTAGATGCCAACGCATCTACAGAAGAACGTATTGAAGCTTTGACAAATGGGCAATTTTCCGTGACTTTTGAAAAAGATTTGATGCAAATTCATTATCATATATACGAAGTGGCACCTTATGCTGCCGGTTTTCCAACGTGTGAAATACCACTTTCTGTCTTGGATCAGTATTTTGATAAAGAAGGGCAATTTTACAAAGCTCTTCAGCATGAATAGTGAACAGCATAGTATGAGTCGTAAGCAGCATGAATCATAAGCAGCATGAATCATAAGCAGCATGAATCGTAAGTAGCATGAGTCGTAGTTAGGAGAGGAAAATTAGATGGAAAAAGGTTATATTCAAGTATACACCGGTAATGGCAAAGGTAAATCAACTGCAGCATTTGGACTTGCTTTAAGAGCGGCTATGTCTGGAAAATCGGTCTACGTTGGACAGTTTGTCAAAGACATGAAATACAATGAAACAAAGATAACTGAACTTGTTCCAAATATTGAGATTGAGCAGCTTGGAAAGGGATGTTTTGTGTTTAAATCTCCTGAAGAAAGCGATGTCATCGCTGCTGAAGAAGCGCTTAGTAAATGCGCAGACCGATTGAAATTGGGAACTTTCGATGTGGTCATACTCGATGAAATTTTTATTGCGCTCCATTATCAATTGATACAAGTTGAAGACGTGATTTCAGCGCTAATAGGTAGAGCGCCTCATGTGGAAGTGGTCTTAACGGGGCGATATGCACCTGAAGCAATTATCGAGATTGCAGATCTTGTCACTGAAATGAAGGAAGTGAAGCATTATTATCACGCAGGCGTTCTTTCGAGAGACGGGATCGATCACTAGCATGACTCGATCACTAGCGTGACTCGATCACTAGCGTGACTCAATCACTAGCGTGACTCAATCACTAAAATTGGCTTATATTTTTATTACAGGGAGGACGAAATGTCGGGGAGTTTTTATGGATATGTGCTGTTAGCAGCATTTTGCACGATGATGTTGTCAAACGATTTTAGAAGACGGATTTTTTCAAAAGAAACCATCGTCTACACGATTAAAAATCAAAGCAAGTACAGAGTGATCTATTTTTTAATGGGAATGACAATCCCAGTGATTATTTTTCTTTCTGCAATTTATTTGAAAATTGATCTTTTTACACGGATTCTAATGATCGTGATATCGATTGAAATGTCCATCATATGGGCCATCATTGAACTGTTAGATGTGATTGTGACAACTTCGCATATTGGCAAAGTTTGGTACACGGCGTTTGATCAGATGGAATACTATTCATATGAGTTTGTTGGAAAAGAAGTTGCGCTCGTTTACAAGCGTGGCAATAAAAAAAGAAGAGAAATGATCTCCATTTCACAAGAGGATGTTGAGCCGATTAAAAACATCATGGCAGAGCATAAAGTAAAGCTTATTTCAGGTCGTCGAAATGCTTAATAACAGAATCAATAGACAATCGTAAATGACATAAGTTGCACAAAATAAGTTAAGTTACAGGACGATAGTCCTATATTCGGTTGTTTGTAAATTATAATCGTGATATAATGTTACAAATATTTAAATATATGGTGATAAGTATGCAAGATAGCGTGTTAATCGATCGACTGGCAGAAGTGAATAATGATCCTAAATCATTTATCGAAAAAAATTATCTAAAACTAGATTTCGATCTACTTGCAGATACAGATGAAAAGGCAGAACTCTATTTTTTAATGGGGAGATGTTATCTACTTGTTGGAACGTTGGATTTATCCATTCAACTGCTTTATCGAGCGCTGGATTACTTTGAAGACAACAATAAACCATTAGGGACATATTTGTGTTATAGCAATTTAGGCGTTTTGTATCGAGAAGAACGAAAATTTCAACGGGCACTTGAAAAATTTAATAAGGCCTATGATTTGAGCTTAGATTTAGAGGATTTTAAATTCGTTATACAGTCTTTGATCAACATGACCACTGTGTATACGTCCATAGGCAATGTTGAGAAAGCGAAAGAGATTATTAATAAAGCGCTTGAGTATAAAGATAAGATTGAGAATACGAAACTCTTAGGAGATCTTTACAACAATTATGCGCTCATTTATATGGAAGAGAAGGCCTATGAAACCTCTCTTGAATGCCTCATGACAGCTTATGATGTATATAAAAGGCTTTATGGGGATACTGCACACCCGAGTATAACACTTGTTCTTGTAAATATTGGCGAAAATTATTTGTTGCTCAAAGAGTATCATAAGTCAGAGAAATACCTACTTAAGACACTGAAATACGCGACGCAATCCCAGATGCTCTATCTTGAGATTGAAAGTCATCTACATCTTTCAAAATTATATGAAGAGATTGGCAATTTCAAGCTTGCTCTCGAGCATTATAAAAAATACAACCTGTTAAATGATAAGGAACTCGGAGAACAGACTCAGCAGGAAATCAACAATTTGAAGGGTCGTTTAGAGGGTGAATCTAAAAAAAATCGTGAAGAAATCAATTTCTTAAAAAATGTTGAACTTAAGAGTAAGACCAATGAGCTGGAAAAAACGTTGAAAAATCTGGCGCATATTGGTGTCATCGGTCAAAAACTCACGGCATCATTAGATTTACAGCAAATCTATGAAATTTTGAGGAACTCTGTCTATGAACTTATGAGTGCAGATGTTTTCGGCATTGCGCTATATGATGAATTAGAAGGGGTTTTAAAATACGAGTATTTTGAGGAAAACGGATTGCCGCTTTCGAGTTTAAAAATCAACGTTCGCACAGAAAATTCCCTAGGATCCTATTGCATCAAGGAACATTCAGATATCTATATTTGTTCGTTGTATGAGGAATATAGTCAATACCATCTAGATTCCAATTTTTTATTTATGGGAGATAGAAACAATAAAAGTAAGAGTATCATCTATGCGCGGATGATTATTGAAAATCGATGCATCGGACTGATTACGATGCAAAGTTATCGCATCCATCAGTTTTCTGAATCCGATTTTGAAGTCATCAAAGCACTTGCTTCTTATGTTGCCATCGCCATATCCAATGCACAGAAGAAAAATATCATCAGCGAAAAAGCCAATGCGCTTGAGTACCTCAGCTATAATGATCCGTTAACTGAACTTTACAATCGACGATATTTTAACGAATTAACCATGCGCTATGAACTTGAGAATGACACATTGCCAATTGGGTTAATCATAGGTGATATGAATGAACTCAAGTTTATCAACGACCATTATGGTCATCAATTAGGTGATCGATATATCGTTGAGGTATCTAAAATTGTTAAAAAGAATGCAGATGGTCATCCGGTGTTTAGACTAGGTGGCGATGAGTTCGCCATTTTAGTGGAGCGAACTTCCGAGCCTGTACTTAAGAGTATGATTAGCCGAATTCTTGAAGACTGTAGAATGGTTCAAATTGGACCAGTTCCACTGAGTATTTCGCTTGGTTATGAAATTAAACACAGTAGAGATCAATCGCTCAGCGAGATTTTTTCCATGGCGGAATCTCTAATGTATAATGAAAAACGAAAAGTGTCTCCAATGGGGAGACGCAGATAAAAGGAGGATTTATGAGCCAATTAGACATCATTGAAGTACACATGAAAGCGCTTAATAAATCGCGAACAGTTCGAATTTGGAAGCCTTTGGAATATGATATTAAAACAGATGTACACTATCCTGTTATCTATATGCACGATGGGCAAAATTTGTTTGATTTATCTTTAGCAAAGCACGGTGCGATATGGGATGTTCATACAACCATTGAACACCTGATGAAAACAAAGTCATTTGAAGGTGCGATTGTCGTGGGAATCGATTGTGCGCCGGGACTTGAGCGACTTGACGAATACTCTCCGTGGGTAACTGAACGCATGGAAGATATGAAGGCATCTGGCCATTTTCAGCGTGAAGTTGGAGGAGAAGGTGAAGCGTTTGCCGAGTTTTTGGTACATCAGTTAAAACCTTATATCGATAGCACATATCGGACGAAAGCGGATCGAGATCACACGACGATTGCCGGGAGTTCTATGGGTGGACTTATGTCGCTATACTTTGGTGCAAAATATCCGCATGTTTTTAGTAAAGTATGTGCCATGTCGACAGCTGCTTGGTTTGCAGATCAAGCGCTCTTTGAACACATGAGACAACTCGATGTGAACATGCCAACAAAATGGTATCTCGACGTTGGAACAAAAGAAACGAGCAGCGATGAAATTGAAAATTTCAATCAAATCTACATCGATGGGACACGGGCGCTGGAAAGACATTTACTGGAACTTGGCGTTTCTCGTGTCCAAGTCAAAGTCGTCGTAGAAGAGGATGGAACCCATTATGAAACCGCGTGGGCAAGAAGATTGCCAGGTGCGCTTGAGTGGTTGTTTGGACTTTAGTGTGGGAATATGTTGAATTTTACTTGAGATTTGTTTGAACTTTGCTTGAATTTTGCTTTGGAACATAGACAAAACCTTGTATCCAAGTAGTATGTAAGTTATAATGAAAGAAATACGAATCGTAATATATGCCCGAAAGACTATATTACGATTTTTTGTGCGGATGTGGTGACGTGAGTAGAATAATTAAAGGCATGTACTTGACTCTTTTTCTAATGTTGGTGCTCATCGTAGCAGTTACCAATATTCAGTATGTCAATTCAAAAAAAGCGCTGTCCGTAGAAGCTGAAAAAAATGCTTCACTGGATATGAAGCTATCGACCACGTTAATTGGGAATTGGATTGACGCGAGAAGTGAAATTATCACGAATGCTTTGAGATATTCCATGAGAAACTTGGAAAATCCTGAAGCCATTCGAAAATTTTATCAAGAACAAACAGATCAACACCCGGAGTATTTGTCGATTTTTATCGGACTTCCGGACGGAAATTACATAGACAATATAGGTGTATACAACGATGCGGGTATACATTATCAAGATTGGTATCAACAAGCAGTTGATAGCAATCAATTGACCATTATTAATAAGTATGATTCAGCCTCGAATGGCAAACAGATCTTAACATTATCCAAGTCTTTTTATAATCGTGACGAGGAACTTTTAGGCGTCATTGGAGCCAATGTTGAGCTAAAAGATCTCAATGAGATTTTAGGCTATCGTAAGCATGCAAAAGGTGAATGGTTTTTTATTTTAGATAGCAATAACCAAGTTGTGAATAGCAATATCCGCGATTTTGATCAAACGGTTACAAATGATACTCTTGAAAAAGAAATGGAAGCATTATCCCATCTGAATAAATGGAAACAGTCTCTTGAACAGGACAAAACAACATTAAGTGATGAGCTTTTGACGGCGACTGTAGACGGCCGAGAGGGGTATTTTTATTACTCTGAAGTTGAAAATGTACACTGGAAAGTGCTGTGCTTTATTCCGAAAGATGTTTACTTTGCGTCTCAAAGCAGCATGAGAATTTTAAATATCGCACTCATTGTATTTGTTACGGTTCTCTTTGGCTATATGTTTTTTAATCAAAGAAGACAAATCACTAAGCCGTTGATGGAACTGGAACGCCAGATTGCAAAGATTGATGTTGAAAAGGATTTCGGCTATTACCTATACATTCGTTCTTCCTCTGTATTAATGCCTTTAACGCAGAAAATCAATGAGCTGTTAAAAAGCACATACAGCATGATCCGTCAAATATCAGATGATAAAGAAGAATTCCAAGCGCTGAATGAAGAACTCGAAGCCTCTGTAGGGCAACTTGTAGCGATGGAACAAGAAGCAAGTAGACAAAAGATAAATTTTGAAGCGCTATTTAAAAATTCAAGCAACGCAATTGTGATGTTTGATCATGAACTGAACGTTTTAGACGTGAATGATCGATTTGAGTCGTTTTATGGATACCCATTAAGTCAAATTATCGGAAAAAATTTAGATGAGATGGTATTGTCAAAAGAAAGCTTGAACCAAGGGACACATGAACTCACCAAGATGATTCTTAAAGGTCAAATTGGTTATGAAGAAGGCATTCGATATGGCGCGGATGGTCGAACTTTAGAAGTTTCGGTGCAAAGCGTCCCTATCTTGATTGGAGATTATGTGGCAGGTGGCTATGCGGTGTATTCAGATATATCAGAGCGTAAAGCGAGAGAACGCAATATGCAGTATATCAGCACACACGACGATTTGACCGATCTTTATAACAGAAGTTTTTACGATTTATCGCTCAAAAAATTCAATCACGAATCCTATATGCCTTGTGGCTGCATTATGCTTGATCTCAATGGTCTGAAAATAATCAATGATGCATTTGGACATGTCGTTGGGGATATGATCTTGGTTGAGGTATCAAACCGAATTAAGGAATTGATGGATCCATCGTACATCGCTTGTAGAATTGGCGGGGATGAATTCGCAATACTTGTACCAAATTCAGAATCATCTAAAATGGAACAATTGGCCAACGATCTAAGAAAGGCTTGCTCCGACATCAAAATCGGTGAAGTGACCATATCTGTTTCAATTGGTTGGGCGGAGCGTCATTCCACCCACGAACCTGTATGGATGCTTCTTAAAACGGCAGAAGATTATATGAATCGCAATAAATTAACGGAAGTTCCAAGTATTCGAGGGAAAGCGGTTTATGCGATAATCAACACCCTTCACGAGAAAAATAAACGAGAAGAACAACATAGTATTCGCGTGGGGGATTTAAGCTATAAACTAGGAAAAGCACTTGGTGCTTCTACACGAGAGCTCAATGAACTAAAAACTATGGGTTTACTGCACGATATTGGCAAGATTGCTATTGATGAGAATATTCTCAATAAACCTGCAGCATTGACAGCAGATGAATATGAAGAAATTAAGAAACACCCCGATATCGGATTTCGTATCTTAAAATCAGTAAGTGAAATGACAGAGATCGCCGAATATGTATTGGCACATCACGAATCTTGGGATGGAAGTGGTTATCCGAGAGGATTAAAAGGAGAGGCGATTCCGTATTTATCGAGAATTATCGCCGTGGCGGATACTTATGATGCCATGACCAGTGACCGAGCATACAGAAAAGCATTGCCTAGAGAGGTTGCAATAGCTGAAATTAAGAAGTTCGCAGGAATCCAATTTGATCCAAAGATTGTAGAAACGTTTATCACCCATATTGATCAATTTGAATAAATAGTGATGAAAATAATATAAAATGGGCTATTTATAGTCCATTTTTATTTTTGGTGGGGTATACATGATATAGCTAACGAAACACTTGAATAGTGAATACAATATATTGTGTTTCTTATGACTATAAATGACCGGATGGGAGACTGTATGTTTATTGCGCGACAACCAATCTTTAAGACAAATTTAGACGTATACGGTTACGAACTTTTATTTCGATCGGGAAGTACATCAAATGCATTTGACGGAACTTCAGCAACAACTGCCACAGCAGGCGTTTTAGGAGGATTATTTGAATCTGGAATTGACGCCATTGTAGATGATAAACGCGCTTTTATTAATTTCGATGTGGATTTAATTAAAGCAGATGCCATTGAACTTATTGAAAATAGTCGATTGGTCATTGAAGTCCTCGAAGATGTCATCGTTGATGATACGCTGATAGAACGCGTGAAAGAATTAAGGGCGAAAGGCTATAAAATTGCACTGGATGATTTTGTGGAGTCGTATCATGAATATCCACTAGTGCCTTATGCGGATATTATTAAATATGATTTGATGTTGACGCCTCTTGAAACCATACGCCCTTATGTTGCGAAAGCACTTGAGCATCATAAAATTTTGCTTGCTGAAAAAGTTGAAACAGAAGAAGTTTACAAGCAAGCAAAAGAGATGGGTTTTACCTTGTTTCAAGGATATTTTTTCAGTAAACCGTCTATTGTTGGAAAATCAAGTAGCAAATCGACGACGAAAACGCAGTATGGTCGCATTATCATGGAACTTAAAAAAGAAGAGCCTTCATATCAAGCGTTGGCGGAAATTATCGAAAATGATGTGAATCTCGCCTATCGACTCATGCGTGTCATTAAGACGCGTGCGGGTGATGATTTGATTTATTCCATTAAACGCGCTTTGACCTATATGGGGCTTAAAGAAATTGAGCGTTGGATCAATATATTGATGATTCAGGAGATGAGTCATAATAAGCCAAAAGAATTGATGATGATGACGCTGGTGCGCACCAAATTTTCAGAGGCGATTGCCAATAATAGCAATCTAAAGAAAATTAAATATGAAGCATCCATGATGGGACTTTTTAGTGCTATCGACGCAATGCTCGATCAAAATATGGCAGAAGCGCTGGGGGATATTTCACTACCTGAATCTGTGAAAGAGGCACTTATTCATCAAAAAGGGCTTCTTATGCCAGTTCTAAATTTGATTTATGCCTATGAAAAAGCTGATTTCACACTGGTTTCAGAATATGCTAAAGCCTTGGAAATCGATGAGATAAAACTGGGTGAAGTCTATTTTGATTCCATCAAATGGGCGCAAGAAATTGTGAAAATGATGACGCTATCAAATTAACCGGAGGAAAATGTGTCGCTGAGTAAGATTATAGCTAGTGTTCAAATGATTTGTGAAGCGATCGCCAGTGTGGTGAACATCGATGTGACCATTGTTGATGAAAAGCGGGTTCGCCTCGCGGGCACAGGTCGATATAAGGAAAGTGTGGGCAGTGTAGTCAGTGACAACTCTGCCTTTTGCTATGCTCTAAAAGAGAATGTGGGATTTATCATTGAAAATCCTGGCGCGCATCAAGCGTGCCAAAATTGTGATTCAAAAGACAAATGCACTGAACATGCTGAGGTTTGTTGTCCGATTCGCCTCGAAGGAAATCCTATTGGGGTGATTGGATTGATTGCATTTACTGAGGATCGTCGCAATGCACTGATTGACAATCAAAAGAATCTCATGAGTTTTCTCGATCGTATGGCGGATTTGATCGCGTCAAAACTTAAGGAGCATGAAAGCCATGAAGCGCTTGAAATGCTAGCATCTGAGCTAGAAGTGATCATTGATAGCCTCGATACGAGCTTAATCGAATGCGATCGAAGTGGTCACATCTTAAGAGTGAATCAAAAATATGTGAATGTCTTTGGTAAAAAATTTCCACCTCAGCCTGAACATCTAAGTGACTTATTTATAGATAAAGAAGTGCTTCGAATATTGAGCATGCGTACCAATGAGAAAAATCAGTACTATACATTTGACGGCGGAATACAAGGCGTTTACGACGTCATGCCGATCAAAGTGAGCGCTGAAATCAGGGGCTATCTCATCACCATACGGTCGATCGAGGAAGTTCTCGATACCGTCAGCGAAATGATGTTGGATTCTGCACCGGTATGTTTTGATCATATTATCGGTCAGTCTGAATCCATCGTTCAAGCGAAGTCCTTAGCGGCTAAATTTGCCACGAGTGCCTCAACAGTGCTCATTTTGGGAGAAAGCGGAACCGGTAAAGAACTGTTTGCTAGGGCGATTCATCATGCAAGCAAACGCGCTAAAATGCCGTTTGTCGCCATAAATTGTGCTGCGATTCCCGATCATTTACTTGAAAGTGAATTGTTTGGGTATGAAGAAGGGGCATTTTCTGGGGCAAGGCGTGGCGGTAAACCGGGAAAATTTCAATTGGCCAATCATGGAACGCTTTTTTTAGATGAAATTGGCGATATGCCACTTCACTTACAGTCGAAAATACTTAGAGCGATTCAAGAAAAACAAATTGACCGTCTTGGAAGTGGTTCGCCGATTGAAGTGGATGTGCGTATTATTGCAGCGACACATCAAGATTTGGAAGCAAAGGTTTTAGAGGGAACGTTTAGACAGGATCTCTATTATCGATTAAATGTGATTCCGATTCAAATTCCGGCTTTGAGAGAGCGGAAAGACGATTTGCTTCTGACAACGGAGTACATGGTCAAAAAATGGAGCCAGAAGTTTGATAAAAAAATTCCGAAGATATCCGATGAGTTTTTAGGGGCCATTCAAGCGCATAATTGGCCTGGAAATGTGAGAGAGCTTGAAAATGCTGTAGAATATGCCATCAATTTATGCGATGAAGACTTGCTACAGGCTTATCATTTGCCGAAGCGCTTAAGAGCGGTTATGGCGTCTCAAGAAAACCAAGCCCATCAAGACCATGAAACACATCTTGGGCGCCAACGTGAGTGTGTTGATTCTTGTAAGTCACAGTTTTCGCCTTTTGTGGATGAAAATGGAAAAGTGCTCACAATCGAAGCACTTGAAAAGGCTGCAATTGATCGAATGATCGCGCAGTACGGAAGTTCAGGTGAGGGGTTGATGCAAGTGGCGAAGCAACTAGGTATTAGCCGAGCGACTCTGTATAGAAAGCTCAAACTAAAAGAGTGATGTTTGCAAAATATTCTAAATTTTTTCTTAAATTTTGAATGTTTCATATTATATTTTTCATGTGATAAGCCGATATATCTGTTAGAGTATGGATACTCAATTGCAGCACACATGGAGGTGTAAAATGAAAATTGCGAGTTATGAATTAGAGCAACAAGCGACTTCAACTTACACGCGAGTAGAGAAGTTGGAGGTGGATATTCAAAATATCCGAATCACTCAAAGACCCGTGTTACCACCCATTGAAGTGGCTATATCTGATGATGCTTTACAAGTGACAAAAGCAGAAGCAGAAAACCTATTCAATTTATCTGACGAAGATAAGGCTAAGATCAAGATGATTGAAGATTTTATTTCCTATCTCACAGGTAAGCGATTTAAGTTTAAACAGTTTCTTAAAATGGATGAAGATTCCCACGCGAAAACCAGTCGTTATTATGACACTCCGAGGACAGAACATGTCCCGAGGACAGAAAATGTCTCTAGAGCGGAGAGTGTTCCTGGTACAGCTAATTCAGCAACTGAGACCTCACCTGTTAGATCTGGTGGATTGCCACCAAATGCAACACTGAATATTGGGATGATTCATGCAAAACACGTCGTATCAGAAAGTGAAAACATGACATTTCAATCACAAGGCGTCGTAAAGACTGCAGACGGAAAAACCATTGATTTCAATGTGAACTTAGAACTATCACATGAAAGTCTACAGATGCAAGAATTAGACATGGTTTCCGCTTCGATTATGGTCGATCCACTCGTCGTGAATTTCGATGGAAAAGGCGTGGCATTCGGCGAGGATTCTATTCAACTGGATATTACACTTGATGGAAAAGCCGATGTTTTTAGAAATCTTGCAGCAGGTAGTGGATTTTTAGCGTTTGACCGAAACAATAACGGCAAGGTGGACGATGGAACGGAGCTATTTGGACCAACTTTAGGTAGCGGGTTCCAAGAATTAGCAGCGTTTGACGGCGATCAAAATGGATGGATTGATGAGTCTGATGCGATTTTTAAAGAACTCAAAATTTGGACGGTAAGTCCATCTGGAGAAAAAACGCTCATCGGTTTAAAAGAAGCAGATGTCGGTGCCATTTTCCTCGGTAAAGTAGGTTCTGAATTTAATGTGCGTTCTGAAGGCGACACCGTAGCCAAAATACGAGATTCCAGTGTGTATCTTAAAGAAAATGGTGGCGCAGGCGTCATTCACGAGATTGATTTGAAAATTTAATTCTAGCATCCAATGAAGCGAATGTAAATTGAATATGATTAAATATAAATGTGAAGGATTTTAGCAATCCTTCATTTTTTTTGTCTGACTTGCGAGTTATCGGGTATAAAAATTGTAATCCAGGAAGGAGGTCCACCATGAAAACGAAAGAATACAGTCCGATATTAAACGTCTTAGGAATGTCTGAAACAGTTCTGTTTAAAGGAAATGAAGTTTCGATAGATGTAAAAGAAGATCCTTCCCGTAATTTAGAGAAAGAACTCATTGCCGATTCTATGGTTGCCATTGGAGTGGCAATTAGAAAGAGAACCTCCAGCGCCTCAGGTGGCGTGAGCGATTACTATCGCTATGGTGTGTTACTTGAAATTCGAAGTATCAAGCGTGAAAACGGCTTTTTTTACATCAATGTTAAAGCATTACAACGCGTGAAAATACTCAATTTTGTACAAATGGATACGGGTATTAAAGCAGAGTATGCAATGAGTGATGTTGAAGTGGATTTACCACAGCAAGCACTCAATGAAATTTTTAATACAATTAAGCAACAAATGATGGAAATCAGTGTTTATACGAAAGGCATTGATTCATTTATTTCCTATGTGGAAAATATCAAGGACATTGAGCAGGTATCGGGGTTGATTCTCCAGTATCTAAATGTCTCAACTGACGATCGTCAACGCGTTTTAGAGGCGAAAACCATGAGTGAAATGGGATTGAGGCTGATTGACACGTTGATTAAACAAAAGGAATTTTATCGATTCCAAAAGGAAGTGGGAGATAAGTTTTCTCAAGAAGCGAATAAAAACTATCGAAAAGCGTTCTTGCGTGAGCAATTGAAGGCGATTCAAGACGAACTGGATGACGAACCACAAAGTCAGAAAAACAAAAAAGAGTATGCGACGCGCATTGATGAGTCTGCTATGCCGCCTGATGTAAAAGAGGTTGCGAAAACAGAATTACTCAAATATGATGCGCTGCCTCAACAAAGTAATGAAAAAAGTGTTGTAGGGAACTATCTTGATTTGCTATTGGCGCTTCCGTGGGAGAAAACTGAAGCTCAAGAAATTGATATTGCCATGGCGAAGACCATCTTAGATGAGGACCACTACGGCCTTAAGGAAGTTAAGGAACGGATTATTCAGCACTTAGCTGTTTTAAAACTCAAAAAAGACAAGCAGGGGACGATTTTGTTGTTGTTAGGGCCTCCGGGAACTGGGAAAACGAGTCTTGGTAGAAGTATTGCGAGAGCGCTCAATCGCCCTTATGTTCGAGTGAGCCTAGGTGGAATGCGAGATGAAGCGGAAATCAGAGGCCATCGTCGTACGTATGTGGCAGCGCTTCCGGGACGAATCATTCAAGGTATGAAGAAAGCTGGTGCGACAAATCCGATCTTTGTCTTAGATGAAATTGATAAACTACAAGTTGGCAACAGTGGTGATCCAGCCAGTGCGCTTCTTGAAGTGCTCGATCCTGAGCAAAATAATACATTTGCAGATCACTATTTAGAGGTACCGTTTGATTTATCAGATGTCTTCTTTATTGCCACTGCAAATTCAGCTAAAACCATTCCGGGGCCATTGCTTGACAGGATGGAAGTAATTGAACTGAGCAGTTATACCAGTTTGGAGAAGTTTCACATTGCCAGTGAACACTTAGTATGTGAAGTGGTCGAAAGTGTTGGATTGACTAAGACGGATCTTCGATTTGAAGATGAAACCATTCGACATTTGATTGAAGACTATACGAGAGAATCCGGTGTACGTGGACTCAAGCGGGTCATGACAACGGTTGCGCGTGTTGTGTCTGAAAAAATAGTCACAGATGAGGTTCAAATACCTTACACCGTCGTCAGTCAACAACTGGATGAACTCATTGGGAAACCACTGGTCAAAACCAATTTAGCGGGTCAGAACAATCCGATTGGCGTGGTTACAGGACTTGCGTGGACGCCAGTTGGAGGCGATATCTTATTTATTGAAGGTGCGTTTATCAAGGGCACTGGGCAGCTCATTTTAACGGGGAATTTGGGAGATGTCATGAAGGAATCTGCAAGAATCGCCTTGAGTTTAGTGAAGTCGAGACTGGGGAAATACGCAGATGACTTTGATTTTGGATCGAAGGATTTGCATCTACATGTGCCATCAGGTGCCATTCAAAAAGACGGCCCTTCTGCTGGAACTGCGCTTTTCTCGGTGATTGCCTCTTTGGTAACGCAATTGAAAGTACCGTCAGATTTGGCGATGACGGGTGAAATTACACTCTCTGGACGTATTTTACCAGTGGGTGGGATTAAAGAAAAAATCATCGCTGCACATCGATCGGGTGTCAACTGGGTCATTTTACCAAAAGAAAATGAACGTGATTTGGAAGATGTACCTGTTGAAGTGAGAGAAGGCTTGCATTTTCAGCTCGTATCCACGATTGAAGAGGTCCTCTATGCCATCTTCGGATTCGATATCATCAATGGTCTTCTCATTCAAGACCCTGTATCAAAAATGCACGGCATCACATCCAGTGGCGAGCGTGAAAATCGATCGGTTCCATTTCATATGAAACCTAATGAATAATTAAAGAGGAGCTTTGCAGAATCTTAACGTTATCCTGCAAATGCTCCTCTATTTTTTTGGATGTTCTAATCTAAGTGGCTAGCAATGATTCGTTATAAAATGATTGACTATATAGTGATTGACTAAAAAGTCGCAGCTTCCATGGTCATGATTTTGAGCACCACTTGGTCCACGGTATCCATAGCCTCTCTTGAGAGAATACCAAGGTTTCGGATGGAGATGTCGGCGTTTTTTCCGATAATTCCATTGCCAGAAGGTGTGATAACGCGGTCGATGGCTAAGAGTGCTGACTGAACAGCTGCTGAAGCAGACGTTGCAAGTTTTAATGAACAACCGAGTTTTGCACCATCACAGATCATTCCAGTGGTGTTGGCAATCATGTTTTGCACAGCACCGTGGATTTGCTCATTGCTACCGCCCATAAGCCATGTAAGGGCTACAGCAGCGCCTGTTCCTGCAGCAACGCCACAACCGCAAAGTGCAGAGAGTCTGCCGATGTTGTGTTTGATGACGCTGTTGACAAGGTGCGAGATGACTGCAGCGCGCGCCATTGAATCTTGAGAGACTTTTTCATGTCGAGAAAATGCCAAGATGGGAAGAAGTGCAGTTAATCCGTTGTTGCCACTGCCGTTGCTGCTCATGACCGGTAAGAGTGCACCGGACATTCTCGCGTCAGATGCGCCTGCTGTGAGCGACATCGCATCGCACATGAGCCCGTGTGTATGATATTTGCTTCTTGTAAGGGTATGGCCGATTTTCATGCCGCATGCATGTGAAATGCCGTATTCTGCGATGGCTTCATTCATGGTGTAGCCTTCGAGTAAAAACTCAATATCTTTAAATGGAAGTTGTTCAGCAACAGAGATAATCTCATCGATGGTCATTTCGTAGACGGGATTATCACAGGTACAAGAAACATCTTGAACAGCTGCTTTATATAAGATGCCTTGAGTGGATTCGAGGTGCGTGAAAAGGTCGTGTCTATCTTGAATAATGGCCTTTCCAAAATGGTCTGGGCAGTTGACAGTGGCTTCAATATAGACTTTTTTTGACGTATCTGCAATCGAAAGTTCAATTTGTTTATTTTGAATCAAGATCATAGCGCGATCAATATCAGATTGGTTGACATTTTTAAATACTTCGAGGCCATTTTGGCTATCGCAAGAAGTGATTCCAAGCGCAATGGCCATCATCAGCCCCACTTGATTGGTTCCAGGAATGCCGACGCCAAGTCCGTTTTTGAGGATATTAGGAGAAACTGCCACTTGAATGTGGATAGAATCGAGTTTTTCCATGATTTGTCCACAACACAATTCTTTTGCCTTTGCAACTGCCAAAGCCACTGCAACGGGTTCTGTACATCCCATAGCCGGTTTGACCTCTGCTTTTAATGTTTCAATCACGCGCTCACTTAATAACATACTGACCATCCTTTATTTGTAAAATGAATAACCTCTGAAAATTAATTTATAGCTTGTTAAAATTATTAAATGCTTTATGGAAATTAAAGCATCATGTTCTGATTTTAAATTTTGCTTGTTCTGATTTATTAGATGCAAACATCGTGCCAATAGAGCTCAAGTAGGGTGAAGTTGAGTGGAAATAGTGTGATATCAATGGATAGAGTCGATTGAATGAAGGGAATAGTGGAAGATTAATCATTCTCAAAATGAGAAAACCGAAGATTTAATCTCAAATTGAGAATTTTGTATCGGGACAATTCGCAATTTGAGACGTAAAAATGATACGATGGTCAAGCACTCTAAGCACAAAATTCAGCAAACTAAGCGATATAATTCAATTAATCAGTTCGATCAATTCGATTAATGAATCGGAATAATTCAATCAATCGAATCAACTCTAACAATTGAATCAATCGACTGATTTCTCAAGATATGATAAAATAAGTAAAAGAGTACCTAAGAATCATCAATGATCAATCATCGACGAACGATGACAAGAGAAAGGATGGAAAACATGGAAAAGAAAGAAGTCAAACTGGTATTTGAAAATACATTTAATGGTGAACTGATAGCGCCAAAAACTTCAATCAATGTTGGAAGTTCAGTGGGGACAGTTGCACCTTATGATATGTTACTCGGCGCACTGGGTTCTTGTTTATACGCCACTTTTCTCGATATCATGCGAAAAAAACGCATTCAATTCGATCACGCCGAGATGGTCATTACAGGCGAAAAGCGAGAAGAAATTCCAACCACACTAAAATGGGTTCATGTTGAAATATCAGTATTTGCGCCAGATAAAGAAGTCGGCGTCGAGCGATCGTTCCAACTTGCGACAGAGTATTGCTCCATCTATCAAACCATTTCACATGTAGCTGAAATGTCATACGCAGTCAACATTTTGCCCAAAACGGACGATGAATCCATGTGTTAGGAAATTTCTATCGTGACAAAACCGATAGATGTGGTAGAAGATCCATCTGATTATTTAGAGAATTCACCTGATTACTTTAAAGAAAGTGTGTGAAATATGGCAAATAACATAAATATAAATAACAATAGTAAGATTACAACGGGTTTTACAGGGCCGAGCCAAAGCTATTACACGGCGATGAACCGTTTTCAGGACATCCTACAAAGTAAACTCGGCATCAATCCAGTCTCTACTGCAACGAGCGCGATTGGTGCAAATACAGCCGTCAACATCTATGAAGGCAATACGGCCAACAGTGTAGAAGCGTATTTTGATGATGTTACTTTACAAAGCGGCGCTTCTGCAGATGCCATCAATGAAAAACTCAAGGGTACAGCCATGGAAGGTCTTGGATCGGCATTTGCAGATGCTGAGCAAAAATATGGCGTCAATGCATGGTTTTTAACCAGTCTTGCCATCCATGAATCCGCCTACGGAACCAGTACAATCGCCAAAGAAAAAAACAATCTCTTTGGTTTTCGCGCGTATGATGCCTCGCCTTTTAAAAGTGCGAAGACGTATTCAAGTCCAGCTGAAAGCGTGGATTCTGTTGCAAAATACCTCTCTGAGAAGTATTTAACAGAAGGGGCTGTCTATTATAACGGCGTGTCTGTCGACAGTATTGGGAAAAAATACGCCACTGATACCAATTGGGCCAATGCGATAAAGAAACATATGGTCAATTTGTTGGTTTCTGAGTAGTAAAGAATTGTTTGAAAGTGTACTTTTTTAAATGAAACCATTGGAGGTATTATGTCAAAAGTTTATTTTAAACGCGTTGAAAATAAAAAGTATCAGCAATTGAGTGATGCAGCGAGAGAGTTGTTGGAAATCCTCGTGAGAGAAGAACAACATGAATTTGCTGGCACAGTTCCCATTAAAGTGCATTTTGGTGAAAAAGGCAACCACACGTACATCCCTTCAAATTGCTATCTTGGCGTAATCGATTATCTCAAGTCAAATAGCATCGAAAGTGCTTATATTGAAACAAACGTTTTGTATAGAGGCTCTAGAACCACGAGAGACAATCACATTGCAACGGCGTTGGCGCATGGATTCAATCAGCTGCCAATCATCATCGCAGATGGCGATCACGGTGAAGCCTATGATGAAATCCCGATCCATCAAACGTATATTGATTCGTGTAAAATTGGCAAGGCATTTTCAGATTACTCGCAGTTTATTGTGATGAGTCATTTTAAAGGGCATGGTTCCGCTGGATTTGGCGGGGCACTCAAGCAGCTTTCCATGGGATTTGGCGCAAGAGGTGGCAAACTCGCACAGCATTCGGGCATCAGTCCTAAAGTGCGCGATAAAAAATGTGTGGCATGCGGTCTGTGTGTGACGAAATGTGATGTGCATGCCATTGAGATGCGTGAAACTGCTTATATACACCCTGAAAAATGCGTGGGCTGTGCAGGTTGTATCGCGATATGTCCAACCGGTGCGATTGTCAATGATTGGAGCAGCAGCAATTTTAAAGAAAAAATGGCAGAGTATGCGTATGGCGCACAACTCGGCAAAGACAACATCTACATCAGTTTTTTAATCAATATTACAGCGGATTGTGACTGTATGGGTCAACATATGGACGAAGTAGCGAAAGACATTGGCGTCTTTATTTCCAAAGATCCAGTGGCAATCGATAGTGCATGTTTAGATATTTTGCAAAAAGAATCTGGCGAATGTTTGTTCAATGACGGTCGTGCCACCATTGTTCACGCAGTAAAAATTGGATTTGGCACAGGTCAATACGAACTAGTAGAGGTATAAAATGGCGAGTGTGCCTAAAAAGAAAAAAAGTGGCTTTATTTTTGAGCCGTCTATTGCGGAGGACCTTCCACTTATGGGGTCACTCGTAGATGTACTTGAAGATGAAGCCTTGATTGAAAGCGTTAGAATTGAGGATGAGGTGATTGAGCCTTGTCATTTTCATAAAATTTGCGTCAAAGAAGTGGTCTTTAAGAATGTGACATTTAAACAGGTGGACTTTACTGGAATTGAACTTGTGGATGTGCGTTTTGAAGGATGTGACTTGTCGAATTCTAATTTTGGACACGCCATTGCGCACAAAGTCATCTTTGATCAATGTAAAATGATGGGGACGAGTTTCAATGACGCCATGTTTAGCAGTGTGAAGATGATCGCATGTCAAGCGAAGTATGGCAATTTTAGATATGCAGAGTTTAAGAACGTCCTAATAGACAAATCTTCACTGGTTTTAAGTGAGTTTCAAGGCGCTGTATTTAATGAGATTCAGTGGGTTGACTGTGATTTGACAGAGTGTCAAATGTCAAACACCAAACTCAGTGGAATGGACTTTAGAACGTGCATCATCGAAGGCCTCGGAACGAGTATCCCCGACCTCTACGGCGCAGTCGTTACGCCACTTCAGGCAGTATCCCTCAGTCGTCTGATGGGAATTGTAGTGAAAGATGAAGGACAGGCGTAAGTGAGAGCGTAAGAAATGGAAGCGATAAAAGAACATAAGAATAAAACCAAAAGTTATTAAGAATTAAAGCGCTTTATGAGTTTAAGGACTATAGTAATTATAATATTCAAATAAAAAGTTTCACGATTTTAATTAATTAAGAATAAAAGAGGAATCGCATGAGAATCACATGTATCACTGTGGGAAAAATCAAAGAAAAATTTTATCAAGACGCTGTGGCAGAATATGCTAAGCGTCTTTCTAAGTATTGTACGCTGTCGTTTGTGGAAGTGGCAGACGAGAAAGCACCTGAGACACTCTCAGATAAAGAGATGGAGCTAATCAAAGACAAAGAAGGCGAACGCATCCTAAGTAAAATAAAGGACTCTCAATACGTCATCACCCTTGAAATTGCCGGCAAACACCTCACTTCTGAAGACTTTTCAGAAAAACTCGCAAACCTCGGCCTCGAAGGCAACTCCGACGTGGTATTCATCATCGGCGGAAGCTTGGGACTATCCGATGCTGTCCTAAAGCGTTCAAACTTTGCACTGTCGTTTTCTAAAATGACCTTTCCGCACCAGATGATGAAAGTCGTGCTGCTAGAACAAGTGTATCGGGGGTTTAGGATTATGAAGGGGGAACCGTATCATAAGTAAGTTAGTGTTGTCGTTTATATAAAATAAAATATGTTTGATAGGGGGAGATCAATGTACTTAAAATATTTGCAAATAGTTAATTATAAAAATTTAAAAGCAACCAAGTTTGATTTTAAAAAAGGTGCAAACACTATTATTGGAGAAAATGATTCCGGTAAATCAAATGCAATGACGGCATTGAGAATATTATTAGACGACTCATATTACTACAGTACTAAAAGATTGAAGGAATCAGACTTCGCAGATTCATTAGATGATTGGAAAGGTCATTGGATTATTATCTCAGCATATTTTGATGAGATTACATATGATGAAAAAAACAATGAAATTTGCAAAGATATGATACCAGATATAGAAAATGAAGATTTTTTAAAATCATTTATTAGATGTGAAGACTATGATTATGGGACAGTCACCTTATTCATTAGACCTCATAAAAATATTAGAAAGAAATTAGCAAACGCAGATTCAGCAGAAGAGTTTGATGAAATTAGAAGTAAGATAAAGCTAACAGACTATGAATTTTCTTATACATCAAGATCTCAAATTGATTTTACAAACAATGAAGAATACAAGAAAATTGTTGGGGATTTGGACGGGAATCAATGTGCTAATCCTGATGAAGACGATGCAGCAATCTTGGGTAGTAGAGTAGATATATTGGAAATATGGAAATATATTTCAGTTGAATTTGTTGATGCATTACGTGACGTTGCTTCTGACTTAAAGAAACCTAAAAATCCAATAAGACGAATTGTTGATACGATAAAATGTGATATATCAGCAGATGATTCTGAAGATATCAAGACTAAAATAAATGAGGTTAATAGAAAAATATCTGATGTTGATCAAATTTCAAGCATTGGGCATCAAATAAATAGAAAACTTAATGAGATGATAGGCATGGTATATTCCCCAGATGTAACTCTACAATCACAGATGAAAGATGATATTGCTGCACTATCAAAGTATTTGACAATGACACCGTCTGACAAGCAGGACATTGATTTGTTAGGTTTGGGGCACCTGAATATGTTATATATTGCTTTGAAGCTAGTTGAATTTGAAGTTAATCGTAATCAGGAATTAATGAATGTAATGATTATCGAAGAACCAGAGGCTCACATACATACCCACATTCAAAAAACACTATTCGCAAATTTGCAAGTTTCAAAAGACTTTACACAAGTTGTAATGACTACACATTCTACGCATTTATCAGAAGTAGCTGAGATTGATAAAGTAAATATTCTTAGAACATGTGGGAATTTTTCGGAAGTTATGCAACCGGCTAATGGATTGAATGAGTTTGGTGAAAATGAGTTCAAGTTAAAGGATGTTACTTTAACTCAATGTCTTGAGAGATATCTAGATGCAAAGCGCTCAGTGTTACTCTTTTCAAAAGGGATAATATTGGTTGAAGGTGATGGAGAAGAAATACTTATACCGACATTGGTGAAAGAAGTTATGGGAGTATCTCTGGATGAACTTGGGATTGGTTTAATTAATGTTGGAAGTGTTGCATTTGAAAATGTTGCATGCATTTTCCATGAACAAAGACTTAAAAGGTATTGCGCTATTATTACTGATTTGGATCAAGTTATAGCTGGTGCTGAAAAGTGTAGTGTTGAAGCAGCTAAAAGAGGTAAATCTAGACAAGAAAAACTGGATAGGTTGTTTGGTTATAATGAGTTTGTTGATATGTTCTACGCACCTCATACATTAGAAGTTGACTTTGCTAATGAAGAAAAAAACCGTAATTTCATTGAAAAAGTAATTGATCTGCATTATACAGATCAAGCTACTATTGATAAGCATAAAGCAAATTTATCTGGGGAAAGTAGTTCAAGATATGACTCGATACTTACCCTAGCAAAAAGCATGGGTAAAGGATGGTATGCTACAGTTTTGGCAAATACTATTTCAGCAGCTGCAATAATTCCATCATATATCCTAGAGGCAATTGCTTTTGCATGCCAAGAAATTATCAATCAAGATATTATACTGAAAATGGCAAAATATTCGCTGTATGAATACAAGGAATCTTCTAAAATCAAGTCTCTTGTTGAAGTGTATTGTAATATTAAAAATGATGATGATAAGAGGGATTTCATAAATGAGTTTTGCTCTAAATTACCGAATGATGTAGTTACAATTTTTATAAGTATGGTGAAGAAATATGGGATATGAATTTCTGAATGATTTAAATGATATTCAAAAATCTGTATGCGAAAGTGATGAAAATTTTATTTTGACCGCATGTCCTGGTAGTGGAAAGACAAGAACAATAACCTATAGATTAGCTTTTTTAGTTACCCAATATCCAGAATCAAAGCTACTTAATATTGCGATGACATATACAAACAGGGCGGCTATTGAAATCGAAAAAAGATTGATAGAAATGGATATAGATACCAAAGAAATTTGGTCTGGAACAATACATCAATTTTGTATGAAATATATTATTAGGCCATATTCAATGTATCATAGTAAGTTAAGTAAGGGATATAAGGTTATTGACGAATATGTAAAAGAGAAGTATGTAACAGAAATTGCCGATAGTCTAGGCATTAAAGGATATATAAATGATCTATATGATAATGATACAGTAATGTCTAGGTATTGTGAGTTCATTGAGGATAAGAAAGAAATTGATTTTGATAAAATACTGGAATATTCATTAGAGTTAGTAGAACAAAAAGAATTCATTGCTTCTAACATCTCACGATTAATAAGAAGTATACATGTAGACGAATATCAAGATACCAATGAAAAACAATATCAAATATTGTCATCGATCATAAAAGCAAACAATAAAATAAATATACTATTTGTTGGAGATGTAAATCAGGCAATATATAGGGGATTGGGAGGAGTTGCAAAAACCCCTGAGGAGATTAGAGATTTATTTCCTGTTATGTTTAAAGAGTGCTGTTTACATGGATGTTATAGATCCACTCAAAGAGTTGTAGATTATTATGTGAATTACGAGGTTGAATCTACAGGTGTAACATCAGTTTCACAGATTAAATCTGAAATCGGCAAAATATGTTATGAAGCAAATATAGATAAAGATGATTTGGCTAGACATATTTCGGAGATAATAAAAGATGAATTGAAAAAAGATATATCTGAAAGTGAAATATGTATAGTTGCCCCACAGTGGTATCAAATATTTCCAATGGCGAATAAATTACGTGAATTATTACCAGAATGCAATTTTGATGCTCCGGATATTACCCCTATTAAATATGATCCGTTAAATGTTTTTTTTCTTATTGCAAACCTATTATTCACTCAAAAATCTGGTCATCAATTGAATAATCCGCACTAAATTGATCCACCTGTCCGATATAATTGAGCCATCATTCCGTTTTAGATTGAGCCACCATTCCGTTGTGTGAGCCATTTGAAATAAAACCTTTATACTGTAATCATACATCCAAAAGATGTAAATACATGTAAAGGAGGTCATTTAATGACCGATTATAATGAAATTCTGAGACTTAAAAGTCTTGGGTTTAGTGAGCGAAATATTGCGCTCAGCTGTTCTTGTTCGCGCAACACAGTCGCAAAAATAGTTAAAAAAGCGACCGAATTAGGTGTCCAGTGGACAAAGAGTAACACAAGAACCAACCATGAGTGGCAAACATTACTTTTCCCTGCTCAGAAAGAGCCTCATGGCAAGCGCCAACCCAACTATGCGTACATCCGAGGCGAACTGCTTAAAAACGGTGTAAGCAAGAAGTTGCTTTGGGCTGAGTACATGGAAGAATGCAGACTTAGCGGTGAAACACCACTCATGTACTCTCAGTTTTGTCGTTACCTTCAAGAGGATGAACAAAAGCGTCGTGCAACTATGCATATTAGTCGAAAACCTGGAGAACAAGTCGAGGTAGATTGGGCTGGTGATCCAGCCAAAATAATTGATCCCGATACCGGCGAAGTCATAGATGCATATCTTTTTGTTAGTGTCATGACTTATAGTCAATACGCGTATGTTGAAGCCTTCATCAATGAAAAGCAACGTGCTTGGATAACGGCCCATGTTCATATGTACAACTACTTTGGTGGTGTTACTAAGATTCTAGTTCCAGATAATTGCAAAACAGCGGTAGTTCACACCAAAGATTGGTACACGCCAAAACTCAATGCCACGTATCATGAAATGGCTGAACATTATGGTACTGCAATCATTCCAGCAAGGGTTAGAAAACCGAAAGACAAAGCAAATGTCGAGGGTACCGTTGGTAACATTTCTACTTGGATTACAGCTGCTTTAAGAAATGAACAGTTCTTCACTTTAGTGGAACTCAATGCTGCGATTAAAGAAAAACTTGAGATTTTTAACTCAAAGGATTTCCAAAAGAAAGAAGGCAGCAGGTGGAGTCTCTTCCACTACGAAGAGTTGCCTTTCCTAAGCCCACTACCCACTACCTCTTACGAACTGGCAGACTGGAAACAAGCCACCGTTCAGTTTAATTATCACATATCTTTGGATGGAATGCTATATTCCGTTCCGTATGAGTATATCAAACGTAAAGTAGATGTGCGGGTAACAGATAGAGTCATCGAAATCTTTTACAATCATAACCGTATTGCCTCCCACAAGCGACTTTATGGACGCAAGGGTCAATACAGTACCATCTTGGAGCATATGCCTCTAGATCATCAAAAGTATCTTGAATGGAATGGCGATCGCTTTAGAAAATGGGCCGAACAAATTGGCACACATACACATAAAGTTATCAGCGCTATTCTTGCCTCCAGTCGCGTGGAGCAACAAACCTATAAAAGCTGCATGGGATTACTCAGGCTAGCCGAGAGACATTCTGAAGAAAGCCTTGAAGCAGCTTGTGAAAAAGCTTTGAGTTATACTTCGAGTCCAAGTTACAAGAGTATCAAAAATATTCTTGCCGCTAGGATACTTGATAAGCCAAAGCCTATACCTGAGCAGATCGTAAAGAACAAATTCGGTGTAACACGCGGATCTAACTACTATGGAGGTAAAAATAATGATAAATAATTCGACTATTGATAAACTTATAGAAATGCGATTAACCGCAATGGCAGATGCTTATCGTCAACAAATTACCGATCCTCAAATGAAAGATATTGATTTTGAAGATCGTATTGGAATGATGGTTGATATTGAGTACACAAGAAGGAAAAATAATCGACTGTATCGTTTGATAAAAAATGCAGAGTTTGAACAACCCGGCGCAAGTATCGTAGATATTAATTATTCCTCAGGTCGAAAAATCAACAAAGACTTGATTAAACGTCTTGCAACTTGTGAGTATATAGCTGAATTTAGAAATATATTTATAACAGGTGCGACTGGAAGTGGCAAAACATATCTTGCTAATGCTTTTGGCATGGAAGCCTGTAAACATAAGTTTAAAACACAATATGTGCGACTTCCTGACTTACTTCTTGATCTTGAACATTCAAGAAACGAAGGTACCTATAAAAAAGTAATGGCAAAATATTCTAATCCTTTGCTGCTGATTATTGATGAATGGTTGCTATTAAAACCTACAGCTACGGAAGCAAAAGACATATTTGAACTTTTGCACAGAAGAAGAAAACACTCATCTACAATCTTCTGTTCACAATACCGACACGAAGGTTGGTATGATCAACTTGGTGGAGATGATTCACCTTTAGCAGATGCAATACTAGATCGCATCGTACATGATTCATACAAGATAAACATCGAAAGTGTAGACCCTACAAAAGATTTATCCATGCGAGAAGTCTATGGTCTAGATAAACGATTAAGCGAATAACTAAAAACTCGCTGGTGGCTCAATGGTTCCGGACAAGTGGCTCACGCCACACCGGAACTGAGGCTCCACCGAATAGGAATATTCACATCAATATTTGAGGAGAAAGATTGCAGATGAGATTATTACAATTATCACTAATGATTATGATATTGGAATTAAGGAATATATAGGAAAACTTGAAATTCTAAAAGCAGTTAATGCAACTTCGATAAGTATGGAAGATGGTATCCAAACATTAAAGGATGCAATAGGAAATGTTTTTACAATTATGGGAGTTAGATTGGAAGATGAGTTAGCAATTTTATATGGTGAATTTTTTGAGAAAATCGAAAAAAAAATTGATAAACATAAGTTGGATTATAGTTTTAATGCAATTGTTAAGAGCTTTGAAGATGAAAATGGGATTGTGATAAACACAATTCATGGAATTAAAGGTGAAGAATATATTACTGTAATTGCTTTCGATTTATTAAATGGTCATCTACCGCATTGGAATTACATATATAATCCTGATATGAAGCCTTTGAGGATAGAAGATACAAATAAGCTTCTTTACGTATTGTGCTCACGAGCAAAAAAAAATATTTATCTCTTTTCTGAGATGGGACGATATACAAATAAAGGTTGGGAACTGACTGCAACAAATGAATTATCTGAATGTTGTTTTGAGTACGATCAAATTGTCTAATAATTTAGAAGACTAACTAAATATATAGATCAGGTATAAACTATTTATGGGAGGTTCCTATGTTTGTTACATTTGATGGACCCAATGGGGCAGGAAAAACGACTGTTATTAAAAAATTGGAAAAATACTTAATCTCAATGAAAAAGCTAGTTTATGTTACAAAGGAACCAACTGATACTGAGATTGGGAAATATATACGAGATTCTGAGGAGAGTTATTCATCGTATACACTTGCAAATTTGGTTACAGCTGATAGACACAATCATATTAAGTCTGAAATTTTACCCAATTTAAAAAAAGGATACATAGTTTTGTGTGATAGATATATAGCCTCTTCATTGATATTGCAGTGTTTAGATGGACTGAGCATGATAGAGGTGATGAATATAAATACAGGAATATTGAAACCTGACTTATCTGTGATTATTCATGCAAATGAAAAGACAATTATTGAGAGGCTATCAAATAGATCGTCATTAACAAGGTTCGAAAGAGATTTTAACAGTAAACGTGAAATAGAATTGTCGTTTAGTGCTGGTAAGTTCCTAAAAGAATTAGATTATAATATTGAATATGTTGATACAGAAGAGTGCCTTGAAAATAACATTAAAAAAATAGGATCAATTATTTTAAAGGAACATGATTTTTCAATAGGGGGATTATAAAATGAAGGTTGTGTTGATTAATTCACCAATATATGATCACTTTGAAACAGAAATGGCTGGTAATGAGTATTTACCTCCTTTTGGTCTAGGTTATTTGGCTACTAAAATTAAAGAAGAAAATTGGGATGTAACTATTTTAGACACAATACAATTAGGTCTTAATATTAATCAGATTTTGAAGAGATTGCATGAAATAGAACCGGATATCATTGGAATCAATATTTTTTCCGTTAATATTTCGATAGTTAAAAGCATAGTTGAATCATATAATGCGAAAGCAAAGTTTATTATTGGTGGACAATGCACTAAGTTTATTTATAAAGAAATCATAAAATGGGATACAATTAATGACTTAGTTGTGATTATAGGTGAAGGAGACTTAATTATTAGTGATGTAATAACAGATAGGGTTTCTGAATCACCTTTATGTGAAAGCACAGGAAGAAAAGTATTCCAAGTAGATAGCAAATCAAATTATTTTCCAGAGAATATTAATATTTTACCACTAAATAGAAGATTACTAAATGAGAATTATGTGGTAAATCACTTTGGTTTGAAAGAAAGGTCAATAGTTACATCAAGAGGATGCATTTATAACTGTGCTTTTTGCGGAGCGGCAAAAAGCTTAAATCCAAATAGTAAAATAAGACTAAAGGACAAGTCCGTGATTATATCAGAAATAAGCGATCTAGTGCGAACAGATTCAACTATTCAATGCATTAGGGTTTTGGACGATTTGTTTTTGAGAAGTCAACAATCGATTCAAGATGCTATTGAAATATTTAGTCAATTTGATGTTTTTTGGAGAGCTATGGCACATATCAAAACATTTGAAAACACACCAAAAGAAATTCTCATAGAAATGAAAAATAGTGGTTGTAAAGAATTGTTTATTGGAATTGAATCTGGATCTGAAAAAGTTAGGAAAATGATAAATAAATCAGGAACAGTGGATGAGATAATAAATACAACAAGAAAAATATTAAAATGCGGAATTGACATTAAAGGTTATTTTATTTTTGGATTTCCTATGGAGTCTAAAAGAGATATGGAATTGAGCTTAAATCTTGCAACTTCTATATATGAATATTCGCAAAATGCTGATGGAAACTTTAGATCAAGTGTTTTTCAATTTAGACCCTACCATGGAACAGCATTATTTAATGAGTTTGTTAAAACAGGTATAGATTTAGATTACCAAGAAAATAAGGTTTTATCCTCTGTGATGGATAGAGGAAATTTCAATATACATACTAAAAATTACAGTAGATGTGACGATAATATATTGTATGAGTTTATTTATAAAACCAGTAAACTTGGAGGAATAAATGATCAAAGAGATAATGAATTGTAGTATGTGTAATATGTGTAATAATCAGAGACCATTATTAGATAAGGTTGAAGAATGTGATGTAATGTGGGTGGGACTTTCAGCTAAAAAGGTTGAAGATGTATTTGATGAAATACCTTTGTCTGTAACTACTATATCTGGAAAACTTATTAATGAAATGGAGTCGGAAGTACAAGGATGTAAATTCTACAAAACTAATGTAGTAAAATGTTTGCCATTAAATAGTAATGGTAAATTAAGATATCCAACGAAGAAGGAAATGGATCTTTGTATTGTCAATCTAAAGAAAGAAATTGAGTTACTTGAGCCTAAAGTGATTATATTGTTGGGAAAAAATGTAATTGAGTCAGTTGAAAAAAGCATGAAAATTGTATTTGATAAATTCGATGACTATGAGTATAAAATATATAAGCATGGGGAGTATAGTTTTTTACCTATTCATCATCCTTCATATATTAGTGTTTATAAAAGAAAAAATAAAGAAACCTATGTTGATGCTGTTAAAAATATAATTTTATCATCAATTTAAGTAGTGCAAGAATGTATTATTAATTGATTATTTGAAAATTTTGATATTGTAAAAAGGTAAAGGGTTAAAAATTAGATTATAAAATCTAATGTCTTTTAGTAGTATTTGTGAAGTTGACTCAGTGGATATATAAATGAACTTAATTAAGTAGGTTATTTAATGGTTAAATTTGGTGCTTATATTTTTTGACACTCCCCCAAGTGCGATACCCAGAACCGTATCACAAGTGACTGCGGTTTTATCAGTGATTAATTATTTTTGTGTTAATAGTTAGGAAAATATAAAATATTTGTTTTAGTATCACTTGTTTATAATTTACAATGATAGTACAATATAAATGTAGTTTCTTTTATTTTATATAGGAGTGATGATATGGCTGAGAGTGGATTAAATGCAGGTGTTCATGCAACAAGTGGTTTTGAAATGCAGAAGCATTGCGCATTGTATCTTATTTTAGAGAATTTTAATATAATTCACGATAGAGAGTATTTTGTTTCGATTGAACATGCAGATGACGTGATATTTTGCTTTTTACATAGAAACGAGATAGAGTATATAGATGCATATCAAGTCAAGAAGAGTAGTAAAATCGGGACTAATAATAAAGCTTGGAGAGAAATAGTAGAAAAGTTATTAACTACAGGTAAAGAACTTTCAAGTAAAGATATTGCAAAATCAGCAGAATACTATCATAAACTTTCTTTCTTAAGTAACCAGACATCTACTATTAAAGCAGAAGTTACAGATAAGGTTACTGAAGAGAAAAAAGAGTTTGGTATTCAAGTTAATGAAAGCAATGTGTTTGTAAAATTTGATAAATTTCCTATTGAATTACAAACCGATATTATTAGTAAATTAACAATTAAAGATAAAAGAATGGTAGAAGAGCTTAGGAGTTTGTGTTTTGAGTACATTGATCTTAGTAGAACTGTTAAGAATCAAAAGGAATGCCTTGTAGGTAAATGTGCAAGTATTTTTGGAAAGAATGTACCAGATCCTGAGGCGGCTATTGATACTTTGATGAAAGTATTTCGTAAAGTAGAACATACTTTTAACCAAGGTTCGACGTTTGATTTGTTGGACGAGTCGAAAAGGGTTTATTCTGTTGAGATAAATGCTGCGTTTAGGGTAATTACTGAAAAGGCATTAGCTTTTGAAACTTGGCGGAACTTAAAGTCTGAGTTATCAGAGGCACTTAAAATACCTATTTCTAGAAGAGATGATTTTGAAAATGAGTTTGATAACAGCGTTGACTGTTTTAAAGACTTGACACAGGTTGAACATCAAAGGATTCTAAAATTTGTAGAAATAAATAGTCATTTTCTCGATGAATATTTTCGTGAGGAAGAGTGCGTAGCAGCTTTGTATAGTATGTACAAAGATAATAATTCGTATAAGCTCGACGAGTTAGTTATCAAAGCAACAATTTTTGCGGCATGTATGAGAGTGAGGGATCAAAAATGCAGAACAAATTGAAGTTTAATAGGTTCTTGGTTTATTCTGATGATAAGTGCTTTACAACTGAGTTTGGCGATAAAGTCAATATTGTGATAGGAAAGAATACTTCAGGTAAAAGTACATTTTTGCAAAGTCTATTATTCACTCTTGGAATTAATGATGTTAAGCACAATTTACAACCTCTTTTGAATGAAAACGTAATTTTTAGATTGGATTGTATACTTAAAAAAAATGAAGTGAACACCAATATAACTTTTGTAAGAGATAATTCTATTTTAATAGTAAAAGATGGAGAGCGAATTTTTCGTTTTAATGGCATTGACGGGAATAGCTCTGAAGAACATAAAAAGCTAAAATCATACTTGAGAAAGCGGTTTGATTTTGATTTGATACTTGAAAGTAAAGGTGAACTTAAAGAAGCACCTTTAGAGACTATGTTTTTACCATACTATATTTCTCAGTCTGTTGGTTGGGTTTATTTGCAAAGGTCATTTTCTAATTTGGATTACTATAAAAATTTCCGAGATGACTATTTCGATTATTATTTAGGTATAGTTAAACCTTCGGATAGAGTTGAAAAAAGTGCATTAGAATCTAAATTAAGACAAGTAAGACATGAGTTGCATTATTTTGAAACAATGATGAATGATGATGTTCAACTCACAGCTTCGCAACTTAATGATGAAAATTTCCAAAATGAGGCTATGGATTATTTGCTTAGATTTAATGAGAAGAAAAGAGAGCTTAAAGAACTTGAAAATGCTCATACAAAAAAAAGTAACCAATTGAGTCTCATTGAGCAACGAAGAAAAGTACTACAGTATGTGGGAACAAATCAGAATAGACAAAATCCAGTTGATGGAGAATGTCCAACATGTCAAAGAAAGTTTGATTTTAAATTAGATGAATTCTATATGTATCAACAGAGCATAAATGATACCAACAAGCAGAAAGAAGATTTAAAGTTACAGATAATCGAACGAACAAGTAGCGTAAATAGCTTATTCAAGAAGATTACTAACTTAAGAAATGAAATTGAACAGATGTATAACGTTGTCTGTGAATATCAAAACACTCAGATTAAATTTGATAAATGGCTAGATTCTAAAGCTACATTAAAACTTGGAGTGAAAATAAAAGCCAAAGTTATTGAGTTAAAAGAAGAAGAAGAGACTCTTTTAAAACTCATAAGAGACTTTAAAACGGATGAGGATGTAATAAGAACTAGAGTTTTCAAAGAGAAAAGATTTAAGAAGATTTTTACTAGAAATCTACAAGCTCTTAATGTAAAGCCGTTAGAAGAAGTACAATATAATGATTTATACAAAATTTCAGCTTTTCCTTCACAAGGTGTTGAACTACATAAAACTGTAATGTCTTATCATTTTGCATTTAATGAACTTGCGTCTGAAACAGATAGCATTCATAGATTACCTTTTTTATTAGACGCGGTATTCAAAGAAGATATTGAAAATGAAAATAGAGAGTTAATAAACAAATTTATTAGAGACAATAGTCCAAAAGATACTCAAACTATATTTTCAGTTGCATTTGCAACTAATCAGGAAATTGCCATTCATGATATGACAAAGCATTATGGTGAAGACTTAAAAATAATTGTAATCGCTGATTTGAAGTATATAAGATCTCTTTTACACTATTCAAATAGTGAATATGAACAACTAATTCAGGAAACGAATGAGCTGATTGTAGAAGTAAATTGATTTTTTTATCTATTTCTTAAGACAAGAAGAAATTTGAATATTTTAGATTGAAACTTACTAAATAAATTGACATAAATAAAATGAGTAGAAAAAACTACTACAACAGCGATACCCAGGAACGTACCACAAGTAACCCTTGAGTTGTGTTTTAAATAACATTCATCCAAATTTTCACTAAGCAACGATCAAAGCGACATTTGAGAAAACAGATCTTGCACGTCATTTCTTTTGATTAAAGTCTCTTATAAAAGACAAAACCTCAAAATACCACACAAAAGTCTTGTACAAAAGACTTTTATGTGGTATTTTTAATTTGAGGTGATGGCTATGATGATTAAACGTGAGAAATACTTAGAAGAAATAAGAAAAGTAATGGGAAAACAAGTCATCAAGGTGCTGCTTGGTATGCGCCGTGTTGGGAAATCGACATTGCTTATGCAGATACAAGAAGAACTACTGAATCAAGGTATAGATAAGGATCAGATGATCAGTCTCAACTTTGAGTGGCTGGAATTTGAATCGCTCAAAGAATATAAGGCCCTCAATGAATATATTGAATCAAAAAAAATAATGGGAAAGAAAACCTACGTCTTCTTAGATGAAGTTCAAGAAGTTGATGGTTTTGAAAAAGTTGTTAATTCTTTGAATTCAAAAGGTGATACTGAAATCTTTATCACTGGCTCTAACTCAAAGTTACTCTCTGGAGAACTTGCAACGTATCTAACAGGTCGCTTTTATACCATAGAAGTATTGCCTCTGTCGTATATGGAAGTATATGAGAGTTTTACAAATTTAGAGGTTGGTTCATTTACAAAAGAGACTGTTTTTTTAGAGTACCTCAAAACAGGTGGAATGCCTGGAAAATTCCAATTTGATGAAGAACGAACTGCTAAAAACTATCTTATGGACATGTATCAGTCCATTTTATTAAGAGATATTGTCAAACGATATAATGTGAGAGATGTAGATTTACTACAGCGTTTTATGTCATATCTAATCAATAATATTGGTCAAATCTTCTCAGCAGGAACCATAACAAATTATCTTAAAAGTGAAGGGCGTAAACTCTCCAAAGAAACAATTTATAATTTCATTGAAGCTGCTAAAAGCACCTATCTAGTCCATGGAGTACCACGCTATAATATCAAAGGTAAAGAGCTGATGAAGACGAATGAGAAATACTTCATCAATGATTTAGGGATAAGAAATCTTTACTTTGATAATGAAAGAGATATCGGTCAAGCTCTTGAAAATATTGTTTACCTTGAACTCAGAAGAAGAGGTTATGAAATTTATGTTGGAAAATACGATGATAGAGAGGTTGACTTTATCGCTGTAGATGGAGAAAAGACAACCTATTTTCAAGTGACGTATTTATTAGCAGAAGAAACGACGATTGAAAGGGAGTTTTCTGTTCTTGAATCAATTGATGATAATTTTCCTAAAATAGTAATTTCAATGGATCAGGTAAATCGATCGAGAAACGGTATTGAGCATAAAAACATCATCGACTTTCTTTTAGAGGATTCTTGGAATTAATAAAGAGTTTGTTAACACTCATTTGTGTGGGATACCCAGAAGCGTATCACAATTATGGTAAAAAATGCATAACATACTTCGTAAAAAAGATCTCTTTAAAAAACAAAAGAGGTCTTTTTTACTTGAAAAATAAGTCAACAAATGTTATTGTGTAAAAAAGACCACTTTAACGATTGAAAGAGGGTGATTTTACGGATGTAGAAGCTTATAAAAAAGTATTTGATAAACATAATGGTATTATCAAGCTATCAGACTTTACTGCAGCTGGTTTTCACAATACCGAACTCAATAAACTGATTGAAAAGGGATTGGTTGAGAAAATAAAGACTGGTTATTATGAATGGATTGATGGAGATATAGTTTCGGATGCTGTTGTAATTGGGAAACTATTTCCTGAAGGTGTTGTATGTTTAGATTCCGCACTATTTCTCTATGGTTATACACAAAGAACCCCTTCTGCATGGCATGTTGCAGTGAGCAAAAATAAAAAGAAGTCTAAATATAAGATCAACAATCCACCAATGCATATTTATTTTTTGATTGATGGCTATATGGAACTTGGACTCTCTGAAATTATGTTTGAAGGACATCATATGAAAATCTTTGATAGAGATAGAACCATTTGCGATGTCATTAGGTATGAATTTAAGATGGATAAAGAGGTTTTTAATTATGCCATTATGACTTATGTCAAAGACTCAAAAAAAAATATCCGGAATTTGCTTGATTATGCAGAAACGATGAATATAAAGAATAAAGTAAGTCGAATTATAGGGATGTGGATGTAATGACTAATGAAAAAGGTTATTGATCGTATCTGTCAAACAACAACAGAGAATGAATTCATTCAATTTGAAATTAAAACAATAGAAAATATAGCTGAAATGAAAACTTATCACGGTGTTAGATTAAAAATGCTCGCAATTATTGCAAATACAAAGACTCCATTTGATATTGATATAGGTTTGGGAGATGTTATTGCTCCAAAGGTTAATGAAGTTGAAATTCCTACTCAGTTAGATGGTTTTGTTCCTCCTAGGGTGGCATCCTATTCACTTGAATCAACGATTGCAGAAAAACTTCAAGCAATGTTTGATCGAATGGAAACGACGAATAGAATGAAAGATTATTATGATATATATTATTTAGCGAGTCATTATGATTTTGAGGGTGAAATTTTGAAGGAGGCAATTAGTCGAACATTCACCAATAGAGGCACGGAGTGTACGATTCGTTTATTTAATAGAATAGCATCGATGAATAGGGTAGTAAGTATGATTACTCGTTGGAAGTCTTTTACTAAGAAATCGTTAACAACTTCACTTGATTTTGATATTGTGATTCGGTTAATCGTTACATTTATAGAACCACTGATCTATTCAATTGAAGAAGGAAATTCAATGCAGAAAAATTGGTCGAAAGACTATCTCGATTACACTGAAATTACGACCGCATTCGCCCGCAGTCGTAACGAGGTTCAGCCTGTGTGATGTCGTTGATTTTACAAGTATTTACATCAAAAGGTTTACAGATGAGATAATTTCATGTAAGCGAAGAATCAAGGATTAAGCATAAGGATGTGCTGTAAAATGTGCGTTGTATTTTACAGCACATCCTTGTATAATTTTAATAAAAGGAGGCGATGAAAATGTCTAATATTCGACCGGTTTCTGATTTGAGAAATTATAACGACGTATTAAATGCTTGTAAAGAAAATTCACCAGTTTATCTCACAAAAAAAGGACATGGGAAATTTGTGCTCATGGATATTGAAGATTATGAAAAAATGAAAGCGACTTTGAAATTAATGGCACATATAGAAGAAGGTGAAAAATCCGCAAGAGAGGATAGTTGGATCTCAATGGACGATATTCAATCTGCCTTAGGATTATAAAATATGTACAAGATTCAATTTTCGCCACTCGCTAAAGAAGATCTTATTAAAATCAAAGGTTATTTAGAAGGAGCATTCGATAATGAAATTGCTTCTGAAAAGATAAGGCACTTACTTGATAGTATCAGGAAGTTTGAAACGTATCCATTACTGGGTAGACCTCTGATGAATAGCATCGATATTCCCACAGATTATATGTACTTTGTCGTAGAGAAAAACTATGTGTTCTACCGTTTAGAAAAACAAACAGTAAAAATTATTCGTATCATAGATACAAGGCAAGATTACATCAATATTTTGTTCGGTAAGTGAAAAACCGCACTCAGATTTTGCACGCAGAAGCGTATCACAATAACCCTTGAGTTGTGTATTCTATTCCATTTGCATAAAGTCTTCCACAAAAGACAAAAACTCATAACACTACACAAAAGTCTCATATAAAAGACTTTTAAGTGGTGTTTTTAAGTTGTGCTATGATGAAAATCCATTTCAAAAGAACAAGAAGAACAAGAAAAACAAGAAAAACTTTGAGGCATACTTCATTCATTTGGTCGTTTTTTCTGATAAAATAGTTATTAGGACAAACGTATAACAAGGATCTGTCAATACAACGATTACACAATGGAGGTATACATGACGCATTACTATCTTGTACGGCACGGCGAGGCGGATTATAGCGAAATGATGGAAAAGGGGTTTTGGGGATTTGGGCGTTCATTTGCACCGCTTTCACAAACTGGAATCAATCAAGCAGAAGCCACGGCTCAGGACAAGCGTCTCACAACCGCTGAAATCATCGTTTCATCTCCCTATACGAGAGCACTTCAAACAGCAGCCATTATTTCTCGGGCAACGGGACTAAAAATAGTCGTCGATGTGGATTTGCATGAATGGGAACCGGATAAATCCAACCAGTACACCACTTCGGAAGAATCCTTTGCGCTTGCGGATGAGTTTAGGTTACACAAAGGCGTCTATCCAAAGGGACAAGACATGAAATGGGAGACGTTAGATGAGATGAGAAGCAGAATGCGACGCGTTGCAGATAAATATGCAGGCTATAATCGCGTGATTTTAGTAGGTCATGGCATGGCGTTTAGAACGCTCGCTTACATTGAGCAGATGAAACCGGCTGAAATCATAGAATGTCATTATCAGAGTGGACAAGCGGACTGTGAGTATGCATTTTGTTAGAGACGTTTCTAACAGTGTGTACGATGCGTTCACTCAATCAAATAGCATCGACCCTATTCGACTGCATTCGACCGCGGTCGTAACGATATTTACTTTTGTGATATTAGTGATTTTACAAGTATTTATACATTCAGGAGGTCTACAGTTGAGATTATTTCATGTAAGCGAAGAATCAAATATTAAGCAGTTTGTTCCACGAATTCCATACAGAAAAGATATGGATCAATCAAAAGGATTGGTTTGGTCGTTAACAGAGGCAAGCTTACCAAATTGGTTAACGCCACGTGACTGCCCTCGTGTTGGTTATAGAGTCACAGATGAAACGACGATCGATGATATTTCAAAGTTTTTTTCTTCATCTTCACAGCATTGTGTTTCTATTGAACATGCATGGTATGAAAGAATGGCTAATACAACACTTTATGTCTATGAATTTGATGCCTCAAATTTCTACTTTGATGAAACCGCAGGATTTTATGTCAGTGATCAAACAGAAATCCCCATAGCAGTCGTTAAATATGACAATTTATTTGAAGAACAATTTAAGCGAAACGTTGAAGTGCGAATGGTAAACAATCTTTGGAAGTTAGCTGAAGAAGTCAGAATCTCTTCATTAAAATGGTCATTGTGTCGCATGGGAAATGCGCAACCCGCATCATGAGCAAATTATTTTACTTTTGGAGGAGATGTATGTATTTATTGAGAGAAGCAAAGCATGAAGATGTTCAAACTTTAAAAAGGCTATATCGTTATTTTGTCTTGGATATGAGTAGATTTGAACCGAGCGATGATAATCTAGATGACGAAATTTTATTTTGGATTGAAACATCACTCATTGGAGAGAAATCCGTTATATTTGTAGCAGAAAATGATAAAGGAATCAGTGGCTTTGTACGGATACAACAAAAAGAACGGAAAAATGAGAATGGAAATGAAATCATCCATTATGCTAAGTTAAGTGATTTGTATGTTTTGCCAGAAGCTCGGAAGAACGGGATTGCTAGCAAACTTGTTAATGCATCAATTGATTGGGCAAAAAAGCGTAAGTTGCTTGATTTGATATTAAATGTATATGAGAAAAATGAACCAGCACGTGCGCTGTATACATCTTTTGGATTTCAAATTGACGATACAATCAGTCATAATCGTGTAAGGATGAAATATATTTTTACATAATGAGGATAACGAACTAAATAGAAAGGATTGCAAATTCAACATATATTACTTAAATCGGTCTTTGCACCACACAAAAGTCTCATATAAATGACTTTTGTGTGGTGTTTTTAAGTTGCATGATGATGAAATCCATTGCAAAAAGAACATGAAGAACTTTGAGGCATACTTGATTCATTAGGTCGTTGATTATTATCAGTCGCCAGTCGATGTTGTCCATCTATTGGTGACTGTTGCTATTTTTGGATAATGGAAAAGTGATAGCATCAGTTTTTTTATTGACCGAAGAGATGTAACTTGAAGTATGGAATTATATATGATATTCTTATGTCGGACGATTAAATATCGTCCGATAATGGAGGTCGATTCTATGTTCTTAGAAGGCGAGAGAAAGAATATTGAGTACAAACTGGAATATTCAAAGACGATACTAAAAACAGTGTGTGCATTTGCAAATTTTCATGATGGTATGATTGTAATTGGCGTAAGGGACGACGGTACCATTGTTGGTGTAGATAGGGTTGAGGAGTTAAAACTAAATATTGAAAATGCCATCAATGATGCGATTATCCCAAAACCTTATTACGAATTTGAAGTTCATTCTTTAGAAGCATTGAAACTACTTGTTGTTAAAGTGTATAAAGGAGATCATTCACCGTATACATACCAAAACAAAGCGTTTATGAGAAGGGATACGTCGACGGTTCAAGTAGATGCGACTATGTATCAAAACCTAATTCTTGCAGGTCGAAATTTAGGATTTGAAGATTTAATTTCGATCGAACAAGAGTTGACTTTTGACTATTTGAGTCGGCTGATGAAAAAACAACTTAAGATATCTACCCTGTCAGAGGATCTTTTAAAAACTTTGGGATTAATAGAGAATAATCAATACAATCATGCAGCTTTATTGCTTTCTGATCAGAATAATCTGAAGTGCTCTTCTGTTCAAATGGTTGCTTTTTCAGATAGAACTGTGAATAGAATAAAAGATAAAATAACGCTTGAATCGTGTTCGCTGCTTCAACAATTTGATGAGTGCATGTCTTTTTATAAAAAACATATTAATATGGGTGAAATCATTGAATCGGCTTATCGAAAGACAGTTGAGGATGTACCAATGATCGCATATAGAGAAGCTGTTGCGAATATGCTCGTTCATAGAGATTACTCTGTTGAAGTAGATGCGCGAGTTGAAATTTTCTCAGATAGAATTGAAATTATATCACCTGGTGGTTTGCCAATAGGGCTATTAAAAGAAGAGTTTATTGAAGGTAGAATATCAAAGGCTAGGAATAAAATCATTGCAGACATTTTTTTGAGACTTAAAATTATCGAAAAACTGGCTACGGGTATTCGCCGGATTAAAGAACAGTATATTGACTACGATGTTAAACCTCAGTTTTTAACAAGTGAAAATACCGTTGTGATTATATTGCCTTTCGTCAATCAATCTTCAAATCAGATAAAGGAACATTTTTTAGTAAATGAAAGCGCATTGATTGGCAAGGAAAATGAGATTTATACCATCATTCAGAAGTTTCCTATGATTAAACGAATGGATATTCAGAGACAAATCAAGCTAGAAAAATCTCAAACAATTGAACTGATCAATAAACTTAGAGAATCGGGAAAGATCATAAAAGTTGGAAATGGTCCTTCTACGGGTTATAAAGTTTTAGAGTAAAGGTTATAATTGTCGGAAGATACCGGAAGAATACCGGACGATATGCAATCGAACGCAACCGACCGGTAGACTAAATCAGGTTAATTTCCAATAGTTCAAGAGATTTATTGGTGATGGGCGATGTCGCGCAATTTGAACATCAAGTATAAAATATAATCGCCCCCTTTGCTGATGAGTAGATGATGACTTATGAAAAAAAGTTTATCCAATAAAGGAGATACGAGAGACATGGAGCATGTATTTATAGCAAATTGCTTTAAAGAAGGAAATAGAACGTTTATAGCGGTTCCTTTTAATGTTTGGGAGACGTGTGAAATAAAAGGGATGGTTCCTGTTGAGGTTGTCATTGAAGGGCTTTCCTTTGAATGCAAGCTCGTACCTAAAGGTCATGGAAACTATTTCATCCCAGTTGGAAAAGATGTGATGAGTCAGTTAAGCGTTAGCGATGAATATGCTGTTCAACTTAAAATCTTAGACAAATTGACAAGAATCAATCACAATAGCCCATATACTAAAGAGAATCCTATTCGCCTTATTGACCATATTAAATATGTGAAACAGCCGATGAATGCGGATTGTGGACAAACGTGTGTCGCGATGCTCTCTGGATTACCCGTAGATGACGTACTGAAAATTATGAAAAGTACAAAATGGCAGGGAAGCCTCAGTAAAGTGCTCGAAACACTTGATTATCTGGGATTGACATATCATCAAGCGGTGTATACGCGCGGCCGTGAGTTTAGTCTTCCCAAATGTTGCATTTTAAACGTGAGAGGAAATGAAAAAAGCCATCTGTTGGTCTATTTTGATGGCGTATTTTATGATCCAACATATGGAATAATGCACAGTTACAATAAACAAGACATCATTAGTTATATAGAGATTAATTTTTAATATAAATCGTTTCAGTTAGCCTTAAAAAAAGTTCCTCAAAAAAAGTTTAATATTTTATGAATCTACTAATTCCATAATGAGGTATTCAATGCCAATCAAAAAAAATGATAAACCCAACAAGACAATACAGTGTATCCGACTTTTAAAAATCCTTAAATCCAAAAGGTACTGTAAAAAATCTGAAATTGCCTATTTATTAGGGGAAGAAACAACAAGAAATATAAACAATTATAAAAATACTTTATATGATGCGGGTTATCCGATTCATTTTAGGCCAGGTCGAAATGGCGGCTATTATCTGGAGTTTGATTCAATATTACCAAGCATGAGACCGAGTGCATTACAATTGAAGTCTCTTTCTGTTGCTTATGATTATCTTTTAAAAGAAGGAAACATTCCTCATAAGCAATTATTGCTCGATTATCTAGGGGGTGTTTTTTTGGAAAATGAACAATCTCCAGATACAGATGAACTTGCGCTATATGGACACTTTCCATTGAGTATGACGTCAGAAGAACTTGAAAGAAGATATTACATACTTCAAACTGCCATCGATTCAAAACGAAAAGTAAAAATTTTGTATCGTGGATATGTACGTGATGGTGAAAGAGTGATTCATCCGTATAAACTATTTAAGTTCACCAATTGGATGATTTTTGCACGAGAAGATGGTGACTACATGAGTCAGCAGATGCTTTATAACAAGTTTAAATTGCATCGTATACTTGAAATTGAGTTATTGGATGAAACTTATAAAATTCCTTGGGATTATCAGGAGTCGGACTATTTTGATCAAGAGGGAATGGTAGAACCTCTCACACATGTCAAACTTATTATCAAGGGTAGACTAGGGAGAATGCTCGATGAAAAAATCTATGGACAAAATCAAGTTGTAACTTGCTTAGATGAGAAGACGCGCATGTATTTATTCGAAGCTGATATGCGTAATCAAATGGTCATTCGAAAGTTTATACTCTCCTTTGGATCTCAATGTGAAGTAATCGAACCCGTTGAAATTAGAGAAGAAATCATACGCGAAGCCAGAAATACGCTATCTAAATATGAACGATATGAGCAACCAGAGAACAAAAATAATACATGCGAATCATAAAATAGCATAAAAAATCAAAATAAGATTACAATGAAGCATTAAAAAAAAGATAAAAAAAAGATGAAAAAAACAAAATTATTTATTTACTGAACAATCTTTATGTAACAATTCGAGTTATGATTGGTTCATAGTTTGAAAAGCAAATGATAATATCATAGCAAATGAAGGAAAATACCATGAAGATTAACGGAAAGTACAGTGAAGCAATTATTTACGCAAGCACGATTGAAGAAAGTGCAATTGAACAAATCAGAAGTATTTGCGATATAGAAGCCTTTGCCAATTCCAAAATTCGAGTTATGCCAGATGTGCATTCTGGAAAGGGATGTGTTATCGGGTTTACTGCGAACCTTGGCGAAAAAGTCATTCCCAATATTGTAGGTGTGGATATTGGCTGTGGGATGTTGACGGTTAAGTTAGGACAGGTCGAAATTGATCTTGAGTCACTGGATCAGTATATCCATCAAAATATTCCAAACGGAAAGGCGATTAATGAACATAAGCAAACTGACTTTATATCGACACTTGAAGAGTTGAGATTATTAAAGGAAAACCGTCAAGATTTGTCGAGATGGAATCGAGCGCTTGGGACTCTTGGAGGGGGAAATCATTTTATTGAAATAAACGAAGATGCGGATGGCATGAGATATCTTGTCATTCATTCTGGCTCAAGAAATTTGGGGCATGTAGTCGCAACGCACTATCAAAAAGAAGCGATTGCTTACCACTCAGGATATGATGAAATTTATCTTGAAAGTCGTCAAGCGTTGATTGAAGCGTATAAAGTACAAGGCCGCAAGCGAGAAATTCAAGAGGGAATCACTGAACTGAAGCGTCTACATTTTAAAGAAAAGCAATTACCTGATCAAATGTGTTTTTTAGAGGGCGAAAAACGAGAAGATTATTTGCATGATATGTTGATTTGTCAGCAGTTTGCGACATTAAATCGAGAGCTTATTGCCAATAAAATATTAGAGTTTTTATTTCGACATACCGCATTTGAACGCTTTCATACCATTCATAACTTTATTGATTTTGAAGATCAAATCGTTAGAAAAGGCGCTATTAAAGCAAATAAAGGACAAGAAGTCTTAATTCCCCTGAATATGAGAGATGGTTCAATTCTTGCAGTGGGAAAAGGAAATTCAGAGTGGAATTGCTCAGCACCACATGGTGCTGGGAGATTGATGTCGCGTACACAGGCAATGGAATCCATTGAATTTGAGGCGTTTAAAGACGCGATGAAAGAAGTTTATTCTACTTCGGTCACACACAAGACGGTAGATGAATCGCCAATGGCATATAAACCCCTTTCGGACATCCTCGATCATATCGGCGAAACAGTTGAAATTACAGCCATTTTAAAGCCAATTTACAATTTTAAATCCCAGCATTAGATACAGATACAAACGGTATTTAATTATTATAACAACTATTTAGTTTGAGTAGCTAAAAAGTAAGAACCCAAAACACCCATAAAGACGCTAACAGCAATAAATACATCCTTAAATGTAAATGCGTCTTGTTAAGCTATGGATAGTGGCAGAGCACTTTGAAATTGTGTCTAGGCATAGGCATTGACTGCAATCAAATTAAATGAAAGTGTCGCAAGTTCGAATCTTGCCACTATCCGCTTTTTTCGAAAGGAGAACCAATGAATTATTTAGATACTTTAAAAACATTAAACAATCAAACTAAGACCATTAACGGAGCTAATGCGCTAAAGTCAACGAATTCTTCATTGGTGGACTTATTTGGTTCAATAGGTGCTTTAAGAAATAGAAATCCATTAGATATTGAAACGATGTTTAGTCAAGCGTTTGCAGAAGATCCTCTGCTTGCAACGAAAATGCTATTTTATTCTAGAGATATCCGAGGTGGTTTGGGAGAAAGAAAAGTTGCACGAATTCTATATAAACATTTAGCTTATCTTCATCCTGAGGTAATTCGAAAAAATCTTTCGTTGATTAGCCATTATGGTCGTTGGGATGACTTACTTGTATTATTTGATACGCCGTTGTTTAAAGACGTGGCCATTTTAATAAAAACGCAATTAGAAGAGGATATGATATCTGAAACGCCTTCTTTGATGGTAAAATGGCTTCCGAGTATCAATACGTCATCTGTAGAAACAAGAAAAGCTGCAATTCAGTTACATAAGGAACTCGGAATGAGTGCAAAAGAATACCGCCAAACATTGTCTTGCATACGTAAAAAAATGGATGTTCTTGAAGTTAGAATGTCATCAAACGATTGGGAGAATATTCAATATTCTGCAGTGCCTTCAAATGCAATGAGTCTATATAGTAAAGCATTTGTAAAACATGACGATCAGCGATTTTTGGAGTATATTCAAGCTGTCAAAGATGGAAAAGAGAATATTAATGCGTCTGTACTTTACCCATATAACATCATTGAAAAAATACTTTATGAAAATGATAAAGAAAATCACGCTGTTCTTGAAGAACAATGGAGACATTTACCGGATTATATTGATGGAGACGAACGCAATATACTTGTTATGGCAGATGTTTCTGGGTCTATGGCGGGCCGACCTATGGCTACCTCCATTGGACTTGCCCTTTATTTTGCTGAAAGAAGCAAAGGTATTTTCGCAGGACACTTTATGACATTTAGTCAAGATCCAACGCTTGTAAAAGTCACAGGAAATACGCTATATGAACGTGTGATGAACATATCAAGTGCATGGGGATGGAACACTGATTTTGAAAAAGCGCTTTCACTGATTTTACAAGCAGCAGTCAATAATCGTGCAAAACAAAAGGATATGCCAGAAACATTAATCGTCGTATCCGACATGCAGTTTGATGAGTGTCATACTAAACAAGATGATAAATGGACTTTCTATCAAAATATGGAGAAGCATTACAAGTCACATGGATATAAAATTCCTGAAATTGTCTTTTGGAATGTTAACAGTCTTACCAACGTATTTCAAACACTGGATGATTATAAAGGCGTGAAATTTGCAAGTGGCCAATCGCCATCAGTATTTTCGTCAGTGATCCATTCAGTTGCATTGACGCCATATGACTTTATGATCGAAGTTCTCGAAAGTGAACGATATAAGGATGTAGTAGTATAAGATAGCCTCAATCAATCACGTTACACGTGGTTGTTTTTTTATTTTGGCACTCAAAAAGAAACTATGCAATTCCCACAGGTATTTGCTATAATGAAAAGACATAGTAAATACTTATAAAATAAAAAGGAGATTTTATGTTTAAAAGACCTCTTTCGGTATTGTTAATTATAGTGATGATGATGGGCTTAGTGCCACTCGGTGCAGTGAGTTTTAGTTCTGCTTCATTTGCAGCACCAGTAAAAGTGACTTCGGCCAAGATTATGGTGGATGGAAAAGAATTCACTTGGGATAAAGTGAAGTACGGAAAAGAATATGTTCACAGGGGAAAATACGTCTATGTACCGCTCAAGGCATTTACGACGGCGTTCAATTTGAAATATCGTCTGGAAGCGCCTCTTAATAAAGGATTTGGTTACTCGTATCTCGTGGTGATCGATCACACTTTGCTCTGTAATACGACGATCAATGGTCTGATGCCTAAGTTAACAGAAGAGATGGATGAAGGTCGCATTGCGATGGTCAATAATCAAATCTACATTAGTATCAGTGAACTTCAAAGTGCAGCCGTTAAAACCATGACCGAAACGACATCAGGTTCAGTTATTACAGTTAAATTTAAAACGCCTTCAGTCATGAGTCGCATCAAGGAAATACAAGAGATCGTCAAACCATTCTTGGTTTCTCTTTCTATTGATAACACGGATACACCGGATGAAGATTTCCAGTTAATTGAAATTGGTCGTCTTGAAGCTTTCAAACCAGGTGAAGGCGATTATAAAGGCGGAAAGTTCTTCAGATCCTATGGCAATTTTTCATTTGGCGAAGACGGGATCGGTTTTTCGTTTAATAAACAAGATGATGAAGCATATAATAAAATTATGACACTGACAAAACATTTTTTAGGAGACAAAGCGAGCTTAGTTGAATCGGAATACCTGAAGTACTTTGTCAAACAAGGCGAAGAAATTAAACTCAATCAAACTGCAATCGGTTCAGATTTCACTTCTTATTATGGATATCAGTATAAAGAATCTGCCGACAAAACGCGCACGTATTTAGTTTTCCAAAACCATTCGAAAATCGCTTTAGAGCTCAGTGATTTTGTGAGAACTATGGCGGGCGGTGCGATATATTTTACACCGCTTTCGGAGTACTACCGAGTAGAAAGCACGTACTTGAGAAACAATACAGCGTTGGTATCGATTTTTGAAAACTATGTAAAAAATAACTATGGAAAGACAAGTGAGCGATATCATACGTATTTCAATGATCCGTCATTAAATCTCTACGGAACGAAAGCATCCGATTTGACGCCAAGTGATATGAAACTGATTGTGAGACCGATGGAAATCTTACTCGTTCAGGATCATCACGATGGTGATGATGCGTATTATCATGAACGCAGCATGTTTGATTTGTTATATGATCATGAAATTTGGGAAAGCTACGCAGTTTATGTACAGGACAAAGCAGTGGGCATCACCCTTGGAATGGGACTTCCAAATTACACACAGCTCGCAAAGGATTTGATTACCTTTACAACTGGTAAAAAAGAAGATGCAGCTGAGATTATCGGATATCGAGACACCGTGATGAAAGCATATTACAGACATGCCATTAAGACGGGAGACACAGAGGGTTACAAGTTCAATACAGATGTGTACCCATATGTCAATAAACCGTATAAACTTAAAAGCGGAACAGTTGTTTATATGGATTTCCACGGTTACTACACCAATTCACTAGGACCAACTGTCTATATCCAAAAAGAGTTTAAAGAGTTTAAACAGTCCTATGCGAAAGATGGATATGACAATCCATATAGCGAGTATATTTTTCCTGAGTGGAGAGAATTTGATGAAAAAGGTCGCGAAGTCAGAACCAATGCACCAGAATTTAGTTGGGGAAAATACGCGAAGTAAAAGAAAATAATTTTAAATATGCAAAGATAAGTCATATTAAGATGAGAGGCTTAGTTCAATATACACTTGAATTAAGCCTTTATTTTTGCTATATTGAAGGTAAATAAACCAAGGAGATGGAGGTCATTTATGATTAACTACTATGATTCGCTAATTGTTCGTTCTCAATAACGGGATAGCTATGCCCATTTTTAGGAAGATCAATTTAAGTGAAAATCATGTGGTTAGGAATAAAGGCGCATTCTCTAAGGGTCATTTTATATGACGATGTAAGTAAAAGAGGTGTTTTTATACCTCTTTTTATTATTTTTTGAATGTACGATTTATACCTTCCACGGATTAAGAATAACCGGAGGGTCAGAATGATGAAACATATTAGAAAGATGAAACATATTAGAAAGATAAAAAGACTTAACTTAAGCTCAATGCAAACTTTTACACTCGTTTGGTTTGGGCAATTTATATCGACGATGGGTACTGCCATGACTCGATTTGCTTTGATTATTTGGGCATATACACAGATGGAGTCAGCGACAACGACTGCTCTATTGGGATTTTTCTCGTATATGCCGTATATTCTCATGTGTCCTATTGCAGGCGTTGTGGTGGATCGATATGATCGAAAGAAAATTTTGATTGGAGCGGATTTAGTTGCGGGTCTTATGACGACGACGCTATTGATACTCTTTATGACGGATCAGCTTCAGGTGTGGCATCTTTTTTTTGCAGAAGCAGTCGCATCTGCAGCTGAAGCCTTTCAAATTCCAGCGTTTTCAAGTACTGTTTCGCTCCTCGTACCAAAAGAAAATTACACGAAAGCCAGTGGAATGCGTTCATTTTCAGCCTATAGTGCCAGTGTCTTAGCACCTGTTCTAGGGAGTATTTTGGTACTTTCCATGGGAATTTCAGGTGTTATGATGATAGATGTTGTGACGTTTGTCGTGGCAATTAGCATCTTATTAGGTGTCGCATTACCAAAAATAGACAGTTCAAAGAGTAAACATTTAATCGAACATCATTTTAAGTCGAATTTTAAAGAGGGAATTCAGTATTTAAAGAAATTCAAAGGACTTCTTCAACTCATGTCACTGTATGTCGGTATGAATTTTTTTGCTTCGCTGACATACTTTGGCATATTACCAGCGATGATTCTTGCAAGAAGTGGTTCGGATCATTTAGCGCTTGCGTCGGTTCAATCGGCAATTGGAGTGGGTGGAATACTAGGAAGCGTTGTAGTGAGCTTGAGTAAAAGTCCATCAAATCGTGTAAAAGCGATTATCTTATCGGGAATAGGTTCGTTTCTATTCGGAGACTTGCTATTGTCGATTGGACAAAATGTGACAGTCTGGGCAGTAGGTGCGTTTTTATCGAGCTTTTTTCTACCGTTTATGAGCAGTGCGTATGAGTCGCTTTGGCAATCAAAAATTGAACCGAGTTTTCAAGGTCGCGTTTTTTCAGTTCGCGATATGATACAGATGGCGTCTATGCCCATTGGATTTTTACTAGGAGGTTACCTTGCAGATCATGTCTTTGAACCTTTGATGCTCCACGGAAGCGCATTTTCTTCTCAACTCAATTGGCTTCTTGGTTCGGGCAAAGGAACGGGTATGGCATTGATGTTTTTGATGACGTGTATTTTAGGAACGTCTGCATGCGCAATGGGATTTTTCAGTAAAAATCTACTTGAACTAGAATCCAATACACCGGACTATACGGAAGTGACAGAATGCGAATAAAAAATGTGAGTAAAAGACTTAAGTAAAAAAGACTTAAGTAAAAAAGACGTTATGGCGCTGCCCAATTTGAGCACGTGCCATGACGTCTTTGATTTTTTACTACATTACTCCTGTTCAACGATGCAGATGCCTTTTCCGCCATCATAAAGATCTTGATGCGCTTTGAGCAAAAGCGACTGCGTATCGTCGATGATGGTTCGGATTTGCTCGCGATTGATGCTATGTGAAATAACGGCGCTTAAATAGATGTCGATGGGTTTATGGCAGCCGAGGTTTTGATAATCAATATTATGAACAGCTGATTTGACCTCACTTGCAAGTGCTTTCAAAGTTTCAACTTGTCCCTTAGCAAAGATGACAAATTCATCCCCACCTGCACGCGCCACGCTAAAACCGAGTTCAAATTTTTCAAGGGATGTTTCAAGTATTTTATAAAGGGTGACAATGACTTTGTCGCCGACTTCATAACCATCCACGTCATTAAAGGCTTTAAATTGTTTGAGATCAATTCGGAACAGCCCGTATGCATCGCCAGACAGGGTAGAATCCATCATCTGGTAAGCTTTCTCTAGTAGCATGTCCATATTGGGCATGCCTTTTTTAATAGCGAGCAAATTAGATTCGTTCATTTTAGAAATATCAATCGTTTGATTCATGTGAAATCCCTCCCGTTTAATATGATCGAGTAAGTAATCAATTTGGAGTGATTTTATGAGTGTTTGTTTAAATAAATGGTCCAAAGCCATGCGTTTTTCAGCAAGAGCTGTCAAAAAATGCGTGCTTTCAGTTTCGTTAGACAGAAGTTTTCGAATCTCATCAAGGCTAAAATCCAGCGCCTTTAACGTGGTAATCCACGTGAGTTTGTGAAGCTGCTCGATGCTGTACTGGCGATAGCCATTTTCACCATTGACATTTTCTGGAGAAAACAGTCCGATTGAATCGTAGTGTCTGAGCATTTTCGTCGAAACGCCTGCTAATTTTGCCATTTCACCAATTTTCATAAAATCATCTCCTTAAGTGGGATTTCGGCCGAAATCGCTTTAAGCATGTGGTACTTTATTGTTTCTATTTACATTATAAAGGTTCCCATAATGGGAAGGTCAATAGATTTATTAAATATTCTGCAAAATCTTTAAAACTTCTTTACATCAGTAGTCAATAGAAAGCTCATCATGTATAATAGAATGGCATGTGTCAATAAACGATACAAAAATGGAATGATTACAATTAAACTGGTAGAAATACATGAGTCTACAATTACTTGACTTAAATTACTAGTTTTTATAGATCGGTGTACTCATCTAATGAAGATAAAATAAGGAGAATTAAATGGTAAGAAAGTTTAAACAGTCAAAACTCACTCAGAAGTATCTAAATTTGTTTTTAGTATTTGTCCTTCTAGTTGCAGGATTTGTACCATCGCACATGAATATTTTTTCATATGCTGAGGTGTCAAATTTGTTGCTGAATAAGACGGTGACGCTAAAACAGGACGGTGTGACCATTCCCGAGAATGGATCGCTGAATTTTGAAAAAAATATCAATTTGAAATTTGAGTTTCAAGTGCCTGTAAAGGGTGATGTGGCAGAGGGGGATACCAATTATATCCATCAAAATGATACTGCGACATTTCTCATAGCAGAAGGATTTACACTCACAAGTCCACCGACGTATACGCTGTCGTATGATAGTAAAAAAGTTGGAACTTTGACGATCACCAACGAACCTGGGAATCGCCTAGTAGCAAATATTTTATTTGATGGAGATACAGCGGTTTTCGACGGAAGTTATAACTCAGTTAACTGTTATTTTGAGGCTTCTTTACTATATAACGGTGCATCAGCAGGTGCTTCCGATCAAGACATTAGCATAACAGTTTTAGAAAAAACGTACACAGTCCATATACCAGCGCTTCCGATTACCGTATCGGGTCAAAAGCAAGGTGCAAAAAATGGTGAAACCATTGACTGGAATGTTAAATTAGAAGCAACACAAGGTGGCAACCAAGTGGATTTAGGGGGATATACGTTTTCCGATGACCTTGGAACAGTGGGTTCGCTTAAAAGGACTTTTAAGATGGGAACGTCATCAGATGTGCTTTCAGCAGTTGAAATGACCCCGCAACCTGTTCTAAATGGCTCAACTTATACGTATGAAATTCCTCAGAGTACAACAGGACCAATTTACATTTTTTATACGACGAATATTGCGCAAGATTTTGTCACAAATGGCACAAGAACGATTACCAATACAGGAAAGCTTTTTAAAGAAAGTGCGTTGATTTCGACTTTTTCGAAAAGCATCTCTTTTCAAAATCAGTGGATTGAAAAAGCTGCTGCAGAAACGACTGTGGTGGATGAAGGTGGTAAAAAAGTTGGATACATCACATGGCGTATTATTGCCAACCACATGGAAGCGACACTACCAAACGCAATTATTACCGATGTCTTGGACTCTAAATTAGAGTTTGTGTCAGCTAAATGGACGACTTGGGATAGCGGGACGAGTCAGTGGAACGCTGCATGGACGGATATTTTAACAAGACCTGTGGATGATGAGTATGCATTGTCGACAGAGAGTATCGGAGGCATACCAAACTTAACCAAAAATGTCATGTTGGAAATTAAAACAAAAGTAAAAGAAGAACACAATGTAGGCCATCAAGTCCAATCGATTTCTAATCGCGCCTATATCTCGTGGGACGGACAGGGAAACATTGGAAGTAGCAATGTTGCAGTGAATATCGGGATGTATCCGATCACTAAAAGTGGCGGTGCATATGATCCGACTACACATAAAATTCCTTGGACCGTACAAGTGCTGGCATCGGATCAGAACGCGGACTTAAGAGTGATGGATTTATTGGTATATGGAACTTCTTTTAATGCTGCAACGGCGACAATTGTTGGAAATGCAGCCAATGGTCTGCTACAAGTTACAGCAGGAGATTTAGCAAATTTAACGCCTGCTTATCGACAAAAGTATGATGCGACTTCATTTGTTGGATCGGGACTTAAACCAACGGTTTATACGATTGAAAATGCAAGCGGTGTCGCAATCGCCGATTTATTGGTCGTAACAGAGAGCAATGATAATGGAATCGATGTTTCAGGCGGAACGCGTACCTTTACGTTTAATTCTGTTGTGACAGATCCAGCTGTATATGCGGCAAACACCACTTCTGGAAGCAGAATCAATATCAACAACACAGCAACGCTCTTTAGTGCAAATGAAAAACTCAATGCGCGACAAGCAACTGTAGCAACCAATTCAGAGATGATGCTAAAAGAAGCGTTAACTGTAAGCGACGCAGCAGATCCACATGCGAATCGCAACAAGGCAAGTGCTAATGCGTCAAACAGTTTCAACTATGTAGACAAATCAGTGGTATTTAGACTATTGATCAATAAAAATGACCTTTCAAACTTGACAAACGATCTCACCATGGATTCAACGCAAACATTTGGAAAAGTTACGGTAACAGATCAATTGCCAACTGGTTGGGAGTTTGTTGAAATCGTACCGGGCAAAAACTTTTTAATGTATCAAGGTGATCGAAGTGGTGCTGGCGTTATTACCGCTCAAGAAACAGACCTATCGAGCACATTACCAAATTTCACAAGTGATTTTACAGTGGACGGAACTGCGACGTTTACATTCGATCAGATTTCAGATCCATATGTTATTTTAGTCAAAGCACGTCCAACAGCGGTGACGCTTTTAACGTATTTTAATAGTAATAAGACGACTAATATTTCAAACATCTTAAAACTAAAAGGTGAAAACTGGACGGGGACGTCTACTACAAAGTCAGTTGCTGTCGTGAGTGAAGTGATTGGTAAGAATTATCAAGCTTCATCGCCAGCAGATGGTATTTTATCGTGGACGGTGGATTACAAACCGTACTTGTTGAACTTGGCAAATCAAGCAACGCCTCTTTTAAGAATAGAAGATACCCTTCCGCAAGGGATGGAACTTTTATCTGATGCTAAAGGAAATCTTGATTTAACTGGAGATCATTTTGCAGTGCATGAAATGTCACTTCAATCCGATGGAACGTATACCTTAGGAGACGCAGTACCATTGACACTGGGAGAGAATCTACTTTATGATTCCAATACGCGCGTATTGACGTTTAATATACCAGAAAATTCGCCTGAAAAAGGCTATCGATTAACTTATAAAACAGAGATTGTTGCCAATGCAAACGTCACTTTGAACAACACCGTTAAACTTATTGGTTCCAATATTTCTGAAGTTAATAATAACAAAAATTACAGCGTAAGTTCTTCTGACGCTGGGGCAACAATGGTGCGAAGCGGCTGGGTCGAGATCACTAAATTAGGATCAGGTACACCACTCGCTGGAGCAAAATTTGCCATTTTTACATCAGATAGGTCGAAAATTTTCAGAAGTGGAACGACAGATGCTTCTGGAAAATTGACGCTTAGAGGATTACCAGTTGGCGACTATATATTGAAAGAAACAGCTGCACCTGCTGGATATGAACTCATGAATCGCGAGTACGCAGTACATGTTGAAAAAGTGGGCGGTGTGACGACGACAAGCATTGATGGTGTGGTGAATAACAAAATTTCCATCATCAATCATCTGAGCAATACCACAGGGCATTTGAAAATTAGCAAAAATGTTACAGGCAATGACGGAGATTTAACAAAGTCATTTGATTTTTCACTGAGAGCAAATGGCGTAGTTGGCACTTACATGTATGAAAAGACGCTGGCAAATGGCGTGATTGTATATGGTGACGTGACGTTCTCATCCGAGTTGGCGTTGTTTTCGCTGAAAAATGGCGAGTCGATTAAAGTCATGAATTTACCAACAAACACGAATTTCATAGTAACTGAAAGTTATGTGGATTTTGGTGGGTATACAACAACCCTTTCTGGAGACTGTGCAGAAACCACTGGAAATGTTGCAACTGGAACAATCGCAGTGTCTGCGACTCAAAATGTGAATTATAACAACCATAAAGATATTTTCTCCGATTTGAAAATTACGAAGAAAGTAGCTGGAAATGCAGGCGATACAAATAAACTCTTTAGCTTCAAGGTTCAGATTGCCAATGCTTCACCTTTAACAGATACGTATGTCTATACAGGAATCGGTGGAAAAGAAGATGGCTCCATTCACCTTGTGAATAATGAGGCAATTATCACATTAAAACATGGTCAAGGAGTCTTGATTAAAGATCTTCCTAAAGGCGTGAATTATACCGTAACTGAACTAATCGATTCAACTGACATCTATGACATCAAAGTAGACGGGACTGTTTCAGATCATGCTAATGGAACCATCTCTGGAAACGGACTCCTTGCACATGAGTTTGTAAACAGTAAAAGTTCTTACGGGAATTTAAGGGTTGAAAAGCAAGTGCTTGGTGTAGGTGGTGAGTTAGATCGTGAATTTGAATTTACACTCAAAATTTCACCACTTGAAGATAGTGAACGCGATTATGTGATTCGAGATGCTCAAAACGTGAGTGTTCAATCGGGTAAAATGACTTTTAATGGCTCAGGAGAAGCAACTTTCAAATTGATTCATGGTCAATCCATTACGGTGGAGCATTTACCAAATAATTCGACTTATGAAGTGATTGAGAAGAATTATGTGGATTATGATACGCATGTTGATGGTTTATCCACAGGAAAGATTCTTGGGATGAGTACGCCAAGTGTTGTGTTTGAAAATACCAATAACACGCATGGTAAACTACATGTGGAAAAATTGGTGTCCGGTGTGGGCGATACGGATAAGGCTTTCCGTTTTAAACTAGTAATCTCACCGGCTTTAACAGGAACATATCCGGTTCAAATGACGACAAATAAAGCGACACATGTTGCAAACATCGTGTTTACAAATGGTAAAGCTGAATTTGAGTTGAAGCATACGGATGTTTTTGAGATGGAGCTTCCAAAAGGGACTACGTATGAACTTTCAGAAGTTGACTATGGATTTGAAGGCTATCAAATGAATGTCGTTGGGGATTTAAAAGGAACCATTCCACTCAATTCAACGGTATTTGTAAAAGTCATTAATCACAAGCCTTACGTAAAACCAGAACCAACACCTGTACCAAATCCAACACCTGTACCAGAACCAACACCTATTCCGACAGAACCAACAACTGTTCCTCAGCCGACTACAGAAGTCGTAACAACGGAGCCTTCCACTGAAACGACCACTGAAAAGAAAGAAGTAAACGAAAAGACATTGGAAGACCAACCAAAAGAAGGTAAAATTCCAGTTAAAGAAGGTGAAAAACCAACTGTCACAAAACCACCAACGAATGGAACCATCGATTTAGATGATCGTGGTAACTGGACATATACTCCAAACAAAGGGTTTAAGGGAGAAGATTCATTCGTTATCACGGTTCAAGATGAAGATGGCAATGAAGAAGAAATTTTCATTGATATAGATGTTGAAGAAATTCCATTAGATGCGGGAAATGGCGGATTTTTACCTAAAACTGGACAAATCGCGGCAAGCTTTTTCTATCTAGTGGGCATCACACTCATCGTGGTCGGAATTGTGATCAGACGAAAAAAAGGAAAACAACTCGACTAAAGTAGAATGATTATCCAAGAAAGTCAGATTGAATATCTGAATAAAAATTAGACTTACTAGGCGGCGGCAGTGAAAACTGCCGTCTTTTTTTGACTTTTCACAAAATTCTTGATTAATTCTTGCAAAAATGGTTATATAATTCCATAAGGAATGTTATGTCTGGAGGTGCATGTGAATGAATGTGTTTAACCCTACTGGCAGTGTTGCGAACATGTGGAAAGCTTTTAATAATATGCCATCCAATACGACCGTTTTAGATAGAGTGACTGAGAAGGAAAAGGCAGAGGAGCAAGCGCATATTGATCGCGCACTTTCTCAAGCGACGAGCAGAGAATATATCCTGTCGAAGAAGACGGACGGGGCGGTGTTTAAGCGGCTTGAACAAGCTAAAAAAGAACAAAGCGACCATACTCAAGAAAATATCAACGCCATCAGACGTTTCATTGGTAAAGGGATGAAAATAGATGCTTATGTTTGATCGTGAATGTTGACATTAAACTCAGTTTACAAAAACACGTTTCCGCTTGGATTCGTGTTTTTTTCGTTATATGATAGAGGTCAAAGGGGTGATCAGATGGACCACATAACAGACAAAAATCACATTGAACGATTTAAAGACATTCCAGAAAGTCAGAACTGGAAGCAGATTCAACAAGTAGAAAAAGGTTGGTCCTCCGATCAAAAGTATCATATCGTAACAGAAGATGGACAACAGCTTTTGATGAGAGTCGCTTCAATAGATGATTTGGAAGCAAAAAAACAAGAATACACCATGATGCGTAGGCTGGATACTTTTGATTTTCAGCACTCGCGACCATTTGCTATAGGGCGTTGTCAGGAAGGTGTGTATACACTATTTAACTGGATTGAAGGTGGGGATTTAGAAAGCGAACTCCCTCAAAAATCTGTTGAGATGCAGTACCGATTAGGTGTTCAATCTGGGCGCATATTGAGGCAAATACATACGATAGAACCTCAAGTGACATCTGAATCATGGGAAGTTAAGTTTAATCGAAAACTGGACAGAAAACTCATGATGTATCAGCAGTGCGAACTGAAATATCAAAGAGATGATGCTTTAATCGCTTATATTGAAGCAACACGGCCCTATCTTCAAAACCGCCCGATGACGCTGCATCATGGTGATTATCACGTTGGAAACATGATTTTGTGTGGGGATGATGCTATCGGAGTAATCGATTTTAATCGATATGATTATGGTGATCCATGGGAAGAATTCAATCGTATCGTCTGGGATGTAGATGTGAGTCATGCATTTGCAACGGGTAAAATCGATGGATATTTTGACGGGGAAGTCCCAGAACTGTTTTTTAGACTTTTAGCACTCTACATTGCATCGAACACACTCTCTTCATTGCCATGGGCGATTCCTTTTGGAGAGGGTGAGATACAGACTATGAGGCGACAAGCAGAACAAGTACTCCGCTATTATGATGATTTTAAGAACATAGTTCCCTCGTGGTATCAGGGGCATCTTAAAAGTAGGTATTCAATAAAATGACACAAAAAAGTGCAGCACCAAGTCAAAGGGATACTATCGCTTGTGACTTAGGAAGCTGCACTTTATGATTAAAATTTTTTAGGAAAATTTTTTATTGCTAAAATTTTTATTTAAGAGTTTGGCAAAATGACACGATTTTTTCATCGTTGGCGTCTGCTTTTTTAGATTTTGGATTGACCAATGCGAGCGTAGAGACGATTTCGCTCTCATTGAGAGATTCCCTAAACTTATCGAGGCATTTTTTAGTATCGCCACCACCCGAACAGGTGTATAGGGCGATTTTTTTGTCTTTAAAAGTATTTTCATTTAAAAAAGTCTTAATAGGCGGCGCATAACTACTTGCCCATATTGGCGTCCCGATAATAATCAGATCATATTGATTTGGATTGAAATCATAAGGTTCAAGTTCAGGTGTATCGCCCATGACAACACTTTTTCCACCCCACAAAAACTTGCTAAAGGTTCCTGTAGGGTATTCTTTTTTTGGCTTAATTTTGTAGACGTCGACATCTAATTGCTCTGTGATTTTTTCAGCGACGTACTGTGTATTACCTTCGAGTGAATAATATATAAGTGCTTTTTTCATAAAATCCTCCAAATAAATAACATCATATGACACCTTTATTATACCAATCTTTATGAGCCTTAATCAATTTCGTGTAATGTTAATGTTTCGCTTTCTTCAGCTACATCCTCGGAATCTTCTTCATTTATATCGACCATTTCATCAATATCAACTATTTCATTAATATCAACGTTTCCATTCATATTGAAATTTTCATCAGTTTCGACATTTTTGTCAGCGCTGCCATCGTCACGATACTTCATGTTCTGTACTGCAGCGATTGCAGCTGGATGGGTGGCATCGTAGTATTTCAGAGCAAGCTCATATTGATTTTGAAATAAAGCGATACTTTCATCCACCTTGCCAAGAGTCCACAAGGAGAGTGCATAATTGTTCAAAGCGCGTAAAGTAGCGGGATGATGATCCCCGAAGCGATTCAGTCGCCAATGGTAGATGCTATAAGACAATTCGAAAGCTGTTTCAAAGCGTTTGAGTCGACGATGAGAATTGGCTAAATTGCTCATGGCACCGATTGTACCTGGATGATTTTCTCCAAGTGTTTCCAAACGATTCTGGTAAACTTTTTGTGCTTGTTCATAAGCGGAATTGTATTGTTTGTTTTGTCGGTAGGCATTTCCAAGCTGATTATAAGCTTTGATCGTTAATAAATGTTGAGGACCAAGAAGTTTTTCGCGTTCTTGTGCAACGACTTCAGCAAGTGCTACCGCTCTGTCAAATTGATGTGTTAGTCGATAGGAATGAGACAAACTACTGATCGCTGCAAGTGTTAAAGGATGAAGGTCGCCGTTTATTTGTGTTCTCAATCGAACGACGAGTTCAGATAATTCGCACGCTTTTTCGTAAGCACCAGATTGACGATAGGCATTTGCCAATGTACTCATGACCAGTATCGTAGAGGGATGAGCTTCACCGAACTGTTCTTTCTTGATCTCGTAGACCTCTTTTGAAAGTTGAATCGAGGTGTTAAAATCCCCTATTTTGCGATAGGCAATGGCGAGATTGATTTTTGCATCCAGTGTATCGGAACGTTCAAGATAAACCTTTGAAAGTTCAAGCGACTGTTGATAATTTCCTAGTTTTCGGTAGGTTATTAACAGCAATTTAAGCGCTTTCAAAGTATCTTTGTGCGTATCGCCTAGAAGAACCGTCAACTCATCGTAAGCATTTGTGACGTAGGGTTGAGCGAGTTGGTAATCCCCTGAATAATATAAAACAATCGCATCGTCCAGCTTCAAAAGTGCATGAACAACTGAGTTAGGAAATGTTTTTCCAATTGAGTGCTGCAAATATTCAAGAAGCTGCTTCGCATCATCATACTGACATTGATTGAGGAGTTGTTGAAGTTTTGGTGAGAGGGTTTGTTGGACCCATTCTCTACAGTGAAGTTCATGATCAAATCCACTTTGTAAATGATACGAAATAGATCTTTTTAGTATGTGAGCTTGCATTGGTGCATCTTGTTTTAGCAAATTTTCATAATGATGGATCATATATCGTATCACGTTCATTTGTGTGGTGCGAGGACAATTGGGATAAATTATTTGACGAATGGACGAATGAATTTTAAAGTAAACACCATCTTCTGAAAGAATAAATGAATAGTTTTTAACGGCATCTATCGTCGTAAATGGAATACTTGGTAAAAATTCGCGCACCAGTAAAGTGAGAATATCTTCTGTCCATTCTTCTAAGCAAGAAAGCATATAAATAAGGGCTTTTTTGTGATCATCCATATATTTGACAAACCGACTGACAAGGTCAAAGGTATTGGAACCAAGATCTTCAATACTAGGGGCCATATTTTTATCTATAAGTGAATGATATCGATCCACACAAATATCTAGAAAGAGTGGGATTCCACTGGTTAACTGATAGATTTCAGTACTTAATTGAGAATCGATAACGCCTGCTTCGCGTAAGAAATATTCAGCATCACTTTCAGATAGATTGCCAAGGAGGTGTTGATCGAGAGTGCCTTGCCACTCAGGATTGATGGTTTCCCATTTGAGCTTGTCGCGACCTGCAATCACCCAAAGTGTGTTCTTGAAATTTGCGATTAAACCTCTTGTTTCGTCACGAATCCATAAATCATGCATCAATGGATTGCCCACGCTAGAAAGTTCGTTGACTAAAACCTCATAAGTATCCAGAAAAATAACGAGAGGTTCTACAGCTTTTTCCATATTGGCGTCCATATCACACGCTAGATAAAAAGGTAAGTTTTTGTAGAGTATTTCGGGTTTATCCACTTTAATTTCATTGAGTTCTCGCGAACGATTGGATAGTTTATTGCGAATAGCGGCTCCGAGATTATCGACGCCCTTAATAAGGCCGATAACAGTTCCCGCGCCAGGAAGTGCCGAAGTGATATCCAGTAGAGAATTTAACATTGGACTACTCGAAATAAAGCTTTGAACTTCTTCTTTTTGAATGGGATATCCCAGTTTTTGCATATAGCTAAAGTAGGCTAAATCAAACAAGTGAAAGTCAAAGTGATAATTTCGCTGGAGAAGATTTCTAATTTTTGTGAGTGTGGCGAGCATATCTGAACTTTCTTCAAGGTCAATGGACAAATAAGTAGGCTTTTGAATCTTTTGATCAAGTTCTGTTTTGAGCTGTCGAATGAGACTGGTCTTCCCGATTCCACCGATACCATAATAAGTAATAACCTTGAGATCACTATCTCCGGTTAGTAACTGTTGTTTTTTCATGAGCTGATAAGCATCCCAGAAGACTTTCCTAGGTTCTTCACGATCGGTAAAAAGCTTATTTGCCTGTGGAATTTTATTTTTATCATTTCTCTTGATTGCCATAAGTGGATACCCCCCTATCGCTATTCTATCTTTTTTCAGGGAAGAGGTAAATATTTTCCCTGTATACAAATACGGTGTTTTTATATATGATAGATGAAGAAAAAACCAAAGCGAAACGAAAGTTATACGAAAGCAATACGAAAGTGAGGCAAGTATGGATCAACAAGAACCTAAACACAAGCGAAGAGAACGATATAAGGGAACACATCCCAAATCGTATAAAGAAAAATATAAAGAGCATCAACCGGATAAATATGGCAATACCATTGAACGCGTTATTGAAAAGGGAAGCACACCTGCAGGAATGCATATTTCAATTTGCGTCAATGAAATTATGGATTTCTTTCAAATCAAGCCTGGACAAGTTGGACTTGATGCCACTTTAGGGTATGGTGGACACTCTTTTGAAATGCTCAAGAGACTGGATCATCAGGGACATCTCTACGCGCTCGACGTCGATCCGATAGAGCTACCCAAAACGCGTGAAAGATTGGCAAGTAAGGGATTTGGTCCGGAAAGTATCACGATTAAACAACTGAACTTTTCAAATATCGACGAGGTCATCGCAGAATCAGGCAAATTGGACTTTGTTCTCGCAGATCTAGGCGTATCATCTATGCAAATTGACAATCCGGATCGTGGATTTTCCTATAAATTTGATGGACCATTGGATTTGAGACTCAATCCTGAAAAGGGAATTTCAGCTGCTGAAAGACTCGAAGATATTACGGTTCAAGAGCTTGAAGGCATGCTTCTTGAAAACGCAGATGAACCCTATGCAGCACAAATTGCAAAAGCAGTTGTATCCGCCATTCGAAAAGGGAAAAAAGTGGACACCACCACGGCTTTAAGACAGATTATCGAAGAAACGCTGTCATTTTTACCGGCAAGTACGCGTAAAGAAGATATCAAAAAATCTTGCCAGCGCTCATTTCAAGCGCTTAGAATTGACGTAAACAGCGAGTTTGAAGTTCTGTATGAATTCTTGGAAAAATTACCCCATGTCCTAGCTCCAGGCGGAAAAGTGGCGATTCTTTCATTTCACTCAGGCGAGGATCGTCTGGTTAAAAAATCCTTTAAACACTACCTACGGGAAGGCGTGTACAGCGAGGTTGCACCCGAATTTATTCGCCCATCCCAAGAAGAGTGCAACCGAAATACCCGTGCTAAATCCACTAAGATGCGCTGGGCAATTAAGTCACTCGAATAATTCTCGCGAGTCAGTCGCTCGAATAAGTATAACTGAAGTACCTTACAACAATGTAAGGTGCTTTTTTATTTTGTAAGGTCAAGTTATGGATGGCCGCCAGTCAATGGGTTAAGATATAAATGTAGAGTGCGTTATACATTTATATATCAAGCGTTTAAGAAATTTGTTATTAAAGCATGTAAAGAAAATTAAGAGGCAGAGACTAGAATAGATGAGGTTAGAAAACGAGTTGTTCTGGTTTGTGAAATGATAAGAAAGTGAGAGATGAAAATGAAAAAAGGTTTAAGCTATGTGGTGGTGTTGGCAGTCGTGGCAGCATTAGGAATCAAAATAAGTTATGGATTTGTATCAAGTAATGATTACTATATTAAAATTACAAAAGAAGGGTCAGAAAAACAGGCGTACGAGTATCTCAATCCTAGATCCCTTTCTGAAGAAGGAATTCACTATAACTACACCATGAAAGCCTACAATAAAAATGGTGACATGATTCAAGTGTCATTTGACTCAAGGCGTTCGCTAGAAGTAGGTGCTTATTACAAAGTAACTGTCACGCTTCCGGACATGGCGAGAGTCAATTCGATTGAATCTATTGCGACTGTAAATTTAGATGAAGTGCCATCTAAAACTCGAAAAATATTGAACTCAATCTAAACCGATGTTAAACTGATGATGTAGTAGAAACCATGATGGACAAATCACGATAGACAAATCACGATAGATTATGTTAGATTGATTCATTCTACTAGAGAGACTTAGATTAAATAGGAGATTCCGATGCTTGGCATGAACGGTTTTTTTGCAGAATTACAGAGATTTTCAGGAGTTTTGGACAATGACGGGAGAGGTCTGTCCAAAATTATATACCGAAAGTCTTTTTAATACGACCAAGTTAAGGTATATATTTTCAGAACCTCACCCCAGGCGGATGCGCTTGGGGTTTTTGTTTATCTGTGAAAATTGCATCATTACCTTTTCGGTGTGAAAATCATGTGTTGATAAAATTAAAATGGCTCAATCACGCCATTTTAAAAATTGAGATTCTAATAAATTAGAACTCGATTCTAATAAATTAGAACTCGATTCTCATAAGTAAGAATTATGCAATTTTCTAATTTAAATTACGAATCAAACAAATACGAATCATTAGAGGAGACTGAAAATCATGAATTCATCAAATACAAACACAAATAAAAATAAAAATAAAAACACAAACCAATCTTCACAGTTTAAAGAGGCGTTATCAAAAAACATTCCGAGAAACTATCTATTCACCTTCATCCAAAACGTGGATTTAACTCGAGGAATTTGGATGATTTACCTCGCTTCAAAAGGCATGAGTCTAACGCAACTAGGCATCTTGGAAACAATTTTTCACCTCACTTCCTTGGCAATGGAAGTTCCAACGGGAGCGATTGCAGATCTTTACGGAAGACGGACATCACGTATCTTAGGGCGAATTTGCTCAGTTATCAGTGTGATGTTGCTTCTTTTTGCCAATAGTTTTATCTGGTTTGCCATATCTTTTGTCATAACAGCACTTTCTTACAATATGGAATCTGGTGCAGGAGATGCGCTCGTCTATGATTCCATGAAAGCGACAGGAAAAGAACACGACTATATGAAAATTAGCGGCAATAAAGAAATGCTTTTTCAACTCGCCAATGTGGTTTCATTTTTAGCAGGGGGCTACCTTGCAACAAAAAGCTATCACATGGCGTTTGCGTTTACCATCATCATCGGTTTGATCAGCGTTGGATATGCCTTTAAATTCACTGAACCACCAGTGGGAGGGAGTGTACCTGAAGAAAATCGCTATAGCTTATGGAAACAACTTAAAGAAAGTTTTGCCATTTTAAAAGGTCATAAAAGGCTCCTTTTTCTGATACTTTTCTCACAATTTCTCATGAGTTTTACCACAACTGTTTTCTTCTATCTCCAAAACTATATGAAAGGGGATGGATACAGCGAATTCGTCATTGGATCTCTTTATGCGGTAACGGGAATCCTTGGAGCAATTTTAGCGCCACAAGTATTTAGGATAGAAGCCGTCATTAAAGAACGAGGCATTCTCCTTTCCATGCCGATCTTGATTTCTGCAAGTATGTGGGGCATTGCACTGGCAAAATATCATTTTCTATTTTACATTCCGATTTCACTCGCAGAAGGTTTGATCTTTGTAGCACTTGGAGATTATATCAACAAAGTAATTCCAAGTGAAAAAAGGGCGACACTGCTTTCCATGGCGAGCATGGTCTTTAGTTTTTTCATGATTTTTCTATTTCCGGTAGTTGGTGTTCTAGGGGATTTTATATCGCTAAAAGGCGCATTTATTGTTATGGCTGCGTTGGGAACCATCTTGACGGTTGCGAATACGTTTTATCATATGCGATCTGAAAAGTAATCCGAGAATTAATCTAAGAACCAATCTACAAACTGAAGGTGAATAAAATGATCATATGTTCTTACCATGTAGTGCTTAAAATAGACCAGTTACTGAAAGCGCATTGAAACTTTATAAAGTTATTTATATAATACAAATAGCTTAACGAGAGGAGATAGTCCATTGGATGTAAAAATCATTATAGATGAACAATATCATAAACCGTGTCTCACCATACATACGGATCGAATTACGCCTGAGATTCAGGAGATCATCGACCGTCTCAAGTCGGACACAGAAGAGCAATTACTTGGCTATCATGAAGGAGAAGTTTTTATTATTCCACCAGAAACAGTTCTAAGTTTGAGAACAGAGTCGGGTAAAATCGTCGCTTTATGCGATGACGGGACTTTTGCATTAAAGAATAGATTGTATGAACTGGAAGAAAATCCTCCTAATAAATATTTTGTTAGAATATCCAATTCGGAAATTGTCAATTTTCAAAAGGTAAAAAGTCTTGATTTGAGTATCACAGGAACGATTACATTAAAATTTAAAAATGGCGATAAGACCTATGTATCTAGGCGATATGTTGACAAAATCAAAACACATTTAGGGATTTGAGGTGAAATCAATGAAAGAATATATAAAAAAAATACTGAAAAAATCGCTTATGGGCATGTTCATTAGCGTGTTCATATTACATGTAATCTTGATTATTCAGTCACTCGATCAGCAGTCGTTAAATTTAGTCCTCAACAATCGATTCAAGTGGTCGGAACTGACCATTTATCTCTATCAATTTGCCATCACATGTTGGACGGGTTTTATGATTCCCATTTGTTTTGAGCTATTTGATGATCATGGCTCTAAACTGCATTTAAAGCTTTTCGCCAATGTCCTTGTTACTTTCTCTATTTATTTTTCATGGATCACCTTTAATATGGGACTACCGACTTCACCTTGGGGAATACTTGCAATCTTTGTCATTTTTCTGGTTGCAGATTACTGGGTACTCTACGGACTTCAATACGTAGCGATGAAGAGAAAAGTCGATTTAATGAATCTAAAAATTAAATCACAAGACGGAACTTTCATCAGAGAGGGAAATCAGTTCAATGAGTATAAAAGATATCCACAATAGACTTTTATAAGTTGATGGATGTGTTCATGATATATGCGAAATACGTAGTTCTTTTTACTACCCAATGTACAGACAACTTTTCACTTGGTCCTCGGCTTCGCCTGCGGAATCGTTCATACGTTGTCTGTACATTGGGTAGTTAAGAGAACTGCGAGGGAATCACATTATATGTGAGAACCAAGAACATTTGAGAATTCAAGGCTCACACTTAATCTGCAGACTCACCCATGTATCATATGTGAGAAAAGTAGAGGAAAACAGTTTTTCATTTTTCTATTTGCAGATTACTGGGTACTCTACGGACTTTAATACGTAGTGATAGAGAGAAGAGCAGATCATCAGAGAGGGGAATTAGTTCAATGATTATAAAAGACATCCACAATAAACTTTTAAAAGTTGATGCACGTAAATATATCATAGGGGTATTGATCCTTATGTTACTCATTTCAATTCCTATTATGAATAAAACGAGCAACCTTGATCAAGCGGATGAATGGATTGAACATTATGGCGTATTGGGAATTTCATTTTCGCTCGTACTGGGGGCAGTATTTGGAATTATTCTATATTTTATCAAGATGTTTTTTCTATTTGTAGTTCCCGTGAGTTTACTCAACGGTCTATTTAAAAAAATGGAAGACTATATGCGTACTTTAGTGATTCTAGGACTATATCTCATTGCCTATGCTGGGTTAGTGTTCATTCAAGGTGATCAATCTATATGGAATATGCCATTACTTTATTGGTTGAATCAAATCGTCGCGATTGTTTCATACGTTTACACGTATCTTTTGTTTGATCAACGACGAGACATTCGACCGATTATGGCAGTTTTGATTCTGATGGTTGGGGGTAAAGTGATGGCGTATCTTCAATTATTCTTTTTGATGTGAGGATGCGAATTACGTAATTCATTTAACTACCCATTGCACAGACAACTATTCACTTGGTCCTCGGCTTCGCCTGCGGAATCGTTCATATGTTGTCTGTACATTGTGTAGTTAATAGAATTACGAGGGAATCGCATCATATGTGAGAACCAAGAATATTTGGGAATTTAAGACTCACACTTAATTTGCAAACTCACCCATGCATCACATGTGGCGAATTATAGAGGAAAACAATCGGAAGAAACCATGTACATGGTTTCTTTTATTTTATTCTCACATTTACTCGATCTTTAACTCCCCAGTGCACGGACAACTTTTCACTAAGTCCTCGGCTTCGCCTGCGGAATCGTTCATACGTTGTCTGTACATTGGGTAGTTAATAGAATTACGAGGGAATCGCATCATATGTGAGAACCAAGAATATTTGGGAATTTAAGATTCGCACTTAATCTGCAAATTCACCCAGGCATCACATGTGGCGAATTATAGAGGAAAACAATCGGAAGAAACCATGTCCATGGTTTCTTTTTATTTTATTCCCAAATTTACTCGATCTTTAACTCCCCAGTGCACAAACAACTTTTCACTTGGTCCTCGGCTTTGCCTGCGGAATCGTTCATACGTTGTCTACACATTGGGTAGTTAAGAGAACTGCGAGGGAATCGCATTATATGTGAGAACCAAAAATATTTGGGAATTTAAGATTCACGCTTAATTTGCAAACTCACCCATGCATCACATGTGGCGAATTATAGAGGAAAACAATCGGAAGAAACCATGTCCATGGTTTCTTTTATTTTATTCTCACATTTACTCACTAAATCGAAATAAATACACAAGAACACTCCAATAAACATGCATTCACTTAGTCCTCGGCGTTGCCTGTGGAATCGTTCATGCATATTTATTGGAGTGTCTTAAAGCGCGGACTTTACCTCATCCTCAAACGACCAAATCCCTTGATCTTCAAATACGCATACAGGCCAATTCTCTTACACCCCTCACCCACCTAGCGCACAGACAACGTATGAACGATTCCGCAGGCGAAGCCGAGGACCAAGTGAGTAGTTGTCTGTGCGCTAGGTGGGTGCGTGTGAAAGCGAATTCCGCAGGCGAAGCCGAGGACCAAGTGAGTAGTTGCCTGTGCGCTAGGTGGGTGCGTGTGAAAGCGAACCCCGCAGGCGAAGCCGAGGACCAAGTGAGTAGTTGTCTGTGCGCTGGGTGGGTGCGTGTGAAAGCGAACCCCGCAGGCGAAGCCGAGGACCAAGTGAAAAGTTGTTATATGTTTATCCATGACCAAATCGGGTATCAAAGTACCGTAAGCAATTAGCAAAGTGAGGTGACAACATGAACATTAAAATTCAACCGGAAGTTCGAAACTTTCTTAAAAAGGAACGACAAAGCGTTATCATGATCCGTTCAAGCGGCAAAACGCTTACAAAAAACAATCAAGAAGATTTTAGGGAACCAGAAGTGCGTTTTAACTTGCCTGAAAATGGAGAAGAAAAAAAATACAATCGCTATCTCGTCGATGACATTTTGTTTTTCTGTGACAAATCATTGAGTTCAGCTCATGGTATCACACTTGAAAAAGTATCGATCCACAATCAAGATTTATTTTCTGTTCAAACAAAAATTGAATCATAGGAGCATTTGATTCACTGATTTTGTAATTTATGCTATTGGAAAAAGTAGAATTTTTAAGTGAAAATACTACAAAGTCAAGCATTATACCAAAATACATAGCAAACAAATAACAGATGGTATCAGCTGTCTGTTATTTTTTTATTCATATTGCATATAGTTTTACATATTAGGTATAAATAAACCAATTAAATATGATTCTATAGTGAAAACGCAATAAACGCCTACTGTAAAATCATGTTATCTAAGTTGGAAAATTGCATAATTCTTATATGTGAAATTATATGATACCTGATTTTCGCAATTGATCAAATGAAGGGATTTAGGCTCATGATAAATTTTATTAAGCTGTACAAGCGAAAAAAACCTATTATTGCTGCGGTATTTGTCGGAGTTGTGTTTAGTATGGTCATTTTTGGATTTGCACTTTATGAATCCAATCGAGTTCAGCAGCTTAAAAAACTTGAAGCGACCGAGCAGTTTGCCCATTTTGATAATATGATGAGCACGAAAATTGTAACCATATCCAACTTAATCAAAGGATTTGAAGCCTATTTGAATACCTGTCCAGAAACAAATGATGCATCAATTTATGCCTATCTAGACTTCTTGATGCGAGATCAACTGGACTTTGTAAATAATATTGGCATACTAAAGGGAACCACCATTCAATGGAATTATCCATATGAAGCTAACAAATCATCCATCGGAGTAGACTTAGCAGAAAATGAATCTCAACGTAAATCCGTGTTGGAAGTTAAAGAAACGCTGAGATCCTCCTTTCAAGGCCCCGTTAAACTTGTTCAAGGTGGTGAGGGCTATATTGTGAGGAGTCCACTTCTCGACCATCAGGGTAATTACTGGGGAATGACAAGCTTGGTTATAAGAAAAGAGTCTTTTGAAAAGCTATTTGACGAATATCAGACCGTTCTTGGAATTGACGTCATCATTTTATCAGGAGAGGATGTCCTCTTTGGGGAATCCAATTTAATCACCAAGGATTTGGAATGGTTCCAATATAATGGAAATCTCTTTGATTGGAAAGTGGGAATTGATGCGGGCAAACAGTACCGTCCAGACCAATTTAAAACAGTGCTTCTATTTGTTGTGAGTTTTATCGTCTTTGACCTAATAACAGCGGCGACTTATTTATCCATCAAAGCTAATGAAGTGATTCGAAAAGAAGCCATACACGACCAATTGACTGGTGCGAGAAATCGAAATGGACTACCTGAAGACATGGAACAATTCATGTCCTCCTCAAACCGCAACGAACATAAAGTGGGCATTATCATATTAGATCTCAATCAATTTAAATACATCAACGACACATTTGGTCACATGGTGGGAGATATCGTTCTAATTGAAACGACAAAAAAACTCAAATCAATTGCGAGAAGCGGGGACATTGTTTATCGCGTTGGTGGAGATGAGTTTTTAATCATCGTACCAGTCATTTCAGATGAAATGGCCCTTGTTCAAGCAATGCACCGGATTAAAGAACATCTCTTCTTCGATATCACCGTTAAAAATAATACAATTCAAGTGGGTGCAAGCTTAGGTCATGCTCTGTACCCTGATGATGGTACGACTTTTGATGAAATCTTTCAAGTAGCAGACAAAAGGATGTATCAAGATAAGCGACAAGAAAATTCTAATCGTAGTAAGTAAATGAACTTCAATTTCCCATTTTCGAATCTGAATGATTCAATAAATTTAAATTTATAGTTTGTTAAAATAATAATTATCTAAAATAGGGTGTTTGAGGTATCATTTCCAATCAATTAGATGTAAAATAGAGATAGAATCACGAATAAACAACCTATACAATTCAACGAAGCATCTAAAGGATTTGTGCATAAATCATTTACACAGGTCCTTCTTTATGAAACTGCTTCATGATTAGGTTTAGAAAATAGTAGGTTAAACTGCAAATTTGAGACGAGGAAAATATGTACGACATACGCGATATACTAAGAAAAGCAATCGACATTACAGAAAAAAAGAAAAGTGCTTATTTACGACTTCAAGAAAACAGTGGCGACATTCGAATGCGACTGCTTATTGGCGTGCTCATACGGTCGGCGAATAAGGATATTGGGCATTATAAAAAAATCATGGAAAATATAACAGATGCAATTGCTGAGACGATTGATTTTAGCGTGTTTGATAAGATTTCTTCATTGGTCAATCAGTTCGCAAGAACCATCACGCCCATCCATATTACTGAACGTAAAGTTCTGATGGAGTACGCACTCAATCAGGAGAAGGCAATCTATGCACTTTTAGTGGATATCCAGGGAAGAATGGTCGTTAGCGATACAACGACTTCGATCGCATATTATGTACTACTAGAAATCATCGATGATAAAAGAAAATTTATCGAAGAGCTCGAAACCATGCTGCGCTAATGGATGAAACGATATCGATTTACGCAAATGAATAAAACGATATCGATTTATGCAAATAAATGAAATGATATCGATTTACGCAAATGAATGAAATCATCTCGATTATGATTAGATGAGTTATACAAAAAAATAAAATGATGGTATAATAAACTCAACTTATTGTTTGACAATTCAGATAATATGGTATCAAATTCGTATGACATTAAGGGAGGTAAGAATGAACGATCAAAATACACCACAGTCTGCATCTCAACACTCTGCAGCGTCACAGTCTACACAGCAGTCAACGCCTACATCTGCATCTAAAACCACAACAGGCAGACAAAAAAATAAAGTGATGTATGCTCTGAGCATTCATATGAAGTACGGTGAAGTATTTCATCTAGAAGGACTGAACAAAGAAGAAAAGGATCGCTATTTTGAACTGGCTCGCAACGAAAACGATGCCATGCTCGTAGAAGATAAGGCGAGTATCGTACACTTGCTTAGCCGAGATATCGCGAAGATATCCGTAAAAGCGTATGACGAAAAGTATGAAAAAATCTATCATCCGATTGAAAAGTTGCTATTCTCGGAAAGCAGCATGGGAAGACGTGTTTTTTCCATCATTATCAAGTCCTTTATTGCCATTGCATTCTTAGCAATTATGGGCATGTTTGGACTCGCAGTGATCGAAGGAAACATCATGGACGTCTTTTTCGACGGAGAATTGTTCACGCAGACCATCCTTAAAGGATTCGATCTTGTGAATAAAATATTCTTATTTACGATTATTCTCATGTTCGTATTGAACGTGATTGACATTGCACTCGGCAGCAAAGCACATTACTTTATCAATCAAGACGGCGCTGACCCAGTGGAATATTCCAGACTGAGCAACGCCCTCGTGACTGTCACTTTCTTAGTGGTATTCATCATCATCAAAACCATCCTGAGCACAGTTGCAGGGATGATTTAACCTCATTTCAGTTATTCAATGACGATGAAATCAGGTTCATCTAGTTGAACTTTTGACGCGTGGTCGCCACGCCCCATATTGACTTTAAATCCTGCACTCTTGATGCGGCCTTCAATACACATTCTACAATGTGCGGCTTCATCACCAGTGCAGATTTTGTCTTTATACAGTTCATATTTTTCACGTACAGCAAGCGGTGAAAGATTTGGCATAACAACATTTGCGCCAGCTTTTAGCGCTTTTTCTCTGCCCTTTGGATCGAGTGTTCCCATGGCAGTTGTAGAAGGTAGAAGTGCCTTTGGCAGAAGCAAACGCGTCAAAGCGAGCATCGTCAACACTTTGTCCACAGTGCCGCCAGTTGAACCCTTTAGAGGTGTTTCGTCGTGTGGAATAAATGGACCAATCCCCACCATTTCCGGCGAGAGCGTCTTTAAAAATCGTAAATCAAGGAGAAGGTCTGCATCTGTCTGACCAGGTAAACCCACCATAAACCCTGCACCAACTTGATAGCCAAGAGATTTGAGGTCATTGAGACAACGACGTCTATTTTCAAAACTCATATTTGGGTGAAGGGATTCGTAGAGGGATTTAGAGGCCGTTTCATGTCTGAGCAAGTAGCGATCCGCGCCAGCCTCTTTTAACGCAGCATACATCTCATAACTTAGTTCACCGATAGAAAGTGTAATGGCGCAATCTGGATGTTGTTTTTTGATGGCTTTGACCAAATCCACCATGACCTCTTGTGTAAAATAGGGATCTTCCCCACCTTGTAGGACAAACGTACGATATCCCAACTGATACCCTTCCTTACAGCAAGCAAGTATGGTCTCTTGATCGAGTCGATAGCGATCGACCTTGGCATTCTTTCCTCGTATCCCACAATAATTGCAATTTTGCTTACAGTAATTTGTAAACTCAATGAGCCCACGCATAAATACATCATCTTGATAAAATGCTTTTCGCTTTTCAACGGCACGCGCCATGAGGTATTGCTTCGCATCAGCATCTGATTCGACCTCAGTTATTAACCTGAGTAACAAGTCATCAGATAAATCTTCCTGTTCGTATAACGTATCAATTAAATTTTTCAATGATTTCATGAAACCCTCCATATGATTGAATCAAATAACATCATGTGCAGTTGACTCTATGTTTACCTACATTTAAATCGCATCAAAAAAATAAAAGCTTCTTGAAAAGAGACATTCTCTCGCCAAGAAGCATGCACACAAAAAACGCGTCAATCAGCTCCCTTTAAGATTAGAATACTCTTTTCTTTTAGGTTGATTACTTTATCAAGCAAGGGGAACAAATAGACTAAGGATGTCCTCTGAATATTTGAAACGCACGTTGCTTGTTAATAATTTATCAAAACGACACTTAAAAGTCAAGTTGCAAAAACGTAATAGACGAAAAAAAGTTCATTTCGTATAATAAAAGAAGCATTAATAAATAAAAGAGGCATCAATAAATAAATGAAGCATCAATAAATAAAAGGAGCATTTACAAACTATCAATCGTTTTACTGGAGGTCCATATGATTGAGCAAATTAAAAACAGCTTAATAGAGATTGTCAAATCCCTTATTGAAAATCCTGAAGTTGTTGAAATAAGTGCAAAAGGCAAACAAGATATCGTCACCAATCTAGACTTTCAAATGGAGCGCCGCATCAAAGAAGCCATCATGAAAGCATTTCCAGAAGATCATTTTATCGGAGAAGAAGAAAATCACTCAGAGCTTACCAATCAACGGACGTGGGTGTGTGACCCTATCGATGGAACTTTGAATTTTACCTGTGATATCCCATACTACGGTGTACAGGTAGCGTTGCTTGAAAACAAACTCCCGATACTGAGCATCATCTATTTGCCTGCATTAGGTGAGATGTATTTAGCAGAAAGCGGAAAGGGAATGCTTCACTATCATCTTCAAACGAAAGCATATCGGAAAGTGGATACCGCCTTATCACATGCGGATAAAACCCTTTCAGAAGTCATCGTTTCATTTGGCGACTTTTCAAAATCCAATCCATCCTCTAGAGGATTTCAATTAAAAGCCATGGAAATTCTCGCAGAAAAAGCCATGAGAGTCAGAATTCAAGGTGCATCATCCGTAGATTTTGCCTTTGTAGGCGCTGGAAAAAATGGATGCCACATTGTGTTTTCAAGCAATGTCTGGGAACTCGCGCCAGGGCTTTTAATAGCAGAAGAAGCAGGCTGTATCGTCGGAACCATCGAAGGAAGCGCACATGGATTTAATGGAAAAGGCATTATTGTCGCTGCAAATGAACACATTTTAGAAGAAGTATTAAAACACTTAGGTGAGATTAATTAAGAGGAGGCACATCATGAACCAACCTGAAACGACACAGAATTTTCAGCCTAAAAGCAAACCACAATCAGAGATTATGAACCATGAATACCTGATGACAAACGGACTCGGAGGGTATAGTTTTGGCACGTGGGATCAAGTCAATTGCCGAAAATATCACAGTCTATATACCGTTAGTTATAACCCACCCATTGAAAGAATGCACTTAATATCTAAGGGCGAAATGGCGATTTCACAAAGTTCAAATCGAATTGTCTTGAACACTGAAAACGTTTCCAATGTTGAAAATCCAATGACATCCACTTATTTTATAGAGGGAAATCATCAAGGTGTCATCGAGCAAACCTTTTTCATACCCGAGATGCAAATTCAAGTAAAACAAACGCACGCATTTCTCTATGGAAGCAATCAACTGGCAGTGCGATACGAGATAGATCTACCCGATCAGATACGAGCAAACGATCAGCAGGGATACACATTTGACTGGACGCCTTGGTTGAATTTTAGAGATCACCACGATGTGATCACGCCGATGATAGAGGATTATCAAATTGAAGTGTTAACGGGCAATATTTTGAAAATAACGGCTCATGAAAAAACCATTTATATACAGTATTCTCAGGGAACATTTGAATCCAATCGCATGTATTCGGATAAAAGCTATTATCCAATTGAGACACAGCGCGGTTATCCAGATGAAGAGCAACACATCATTTTGGGAATGCTGCGTGTACCCCTTCAAACTGGGTATAATTGTTTGGATGTGACGATCAATTTAGAACCGAATTTTATGCCAGTAGAAGAAATTTTTAAAAATCGAGTGGATCGCTATCATACATTAACAGATATAGCATCGAAACATCTAGCATCGAATCAACCCATCAATCAAGATGCTCTTAAGCGCCTCTATCAAGCGGCAGATGACTTTATCGTATATCGCGCGACAACGGGAAAGAAAACCATCATAGCGGGGTATCCGTGGTTTACCGATTGGGGGCGTGATACGATGATCGCCATACCGGGATTGACGCTCGAGACTGGAAGGTACAGCGAAGCACTTGAGATGATCGAAGGATTTCTTCAGATGTCGAGTAACGGCATTATCCCGAATAATTTTCCGGATGAAGGTCAACCGCCGATGTATAATACCTCGGATGGAACCCTATGGCTATTTAATGCACTGTATCTCTATTTGGAGAAAACCCAGGATATCGATGCCATCAAACGACTTTATCCAAAACTTGAAGACATCATGGAGCATCACATCAAAGGGACGATTAACGACATCTATATGGATGAAGATGGTCTTTTAAGTACTGGAAATGAAACCACCCAGCTTACTTGGATGGATGTAAAAGTCAATGGTTGGGTAGTGACGCCGAGACATGGTAAAGCTGTTGAAATCAATGCACTGTGGTACAATGCCCTTCGCATCATGCAGTCGCTTAGTGAACAGTTACACAAAACAAACAAAGCCAATCGATACGAACAAATCGCTTTAAAAGTCAAAACTGCTTTTAATGCATCGTTTTGGAACGAAACGGATCAGAATTTATATGATCTGATCATCGACGGAAATCCAGTGGATATCCCAAGACCTAACATGATCTTTTCAGTGAGTTTGCCATTTGCCGTTTTAGAGAACACAAGATGGAAAACAATTGTCGACTATGTAGAGAAGCACTTTAAAGTTCCTTACGGACTTCTGACGCTACGACGTGAAGATGAAAATTTCCACGCAGTTTATGAAGGCGATCTCTTGAGTCGAGATGGAGCATATCACAGAGGCACAGCATGGGGATGGTTAATCGGCCCGTATTTAGAGGCTCATTATAAAACGTACCATGACGAATCAAAGATTCAAGCAGAGCTCGAAAGTCTGTTGACACATCTCGATGAAGGAATTCATGGAAGCATCTCAGAAATTTTTGAAGGTGGCGCACCACATGCGCAAAGGGGATGTTCAGCACAAGCATGGTCAGTAGCAGAGGCGATTCGCATGATTCACATGATAGAATAAGGTTCGTCGAATCCTCGTGAGGGTTCATGTAGTTTGTTTCAGAAGCTATTTATGATAGAATTGAGTAAGATGTTGCACGAGAAGGGGGAACAACCATGTATGCCATTGGGGTTTGTGATGACAAAGAGATCATCCGTTCGGGACTTTCAAAAGAAATCAAAAAAATCGCAGCAAAATTAGCAGTTCCAATTCACATCGAACTGTTCAACAGTGGAGAAGAAGTCTATGACTTTCTGAAGGCAGACAAGAATCTAGATTTATTGTTTTTAGATATAGAATTATATGAACTGAGTGGGGCGGATTTGGGGCTGCTCATTCGAAACGCCATGGGCAATGAGCGCCTTCAAATCGTATATATTTCAGGTAGTGAACGGCATGCCATGAAACTCTTCGAATCGAGACCTCTCAACTTTCTCGTAAAGCCGATAGATACTGTCAAATTACAGTTTATACTTGAAAAGGCCTTTTTTCTCAACCATCAAGTCAAAGTCTATGGTTATAAAACAGGGCATACCAGCAAGAAAGTGCCTGTAAATGACGTGCTTTACTTTGAAGCGGAAGGCAGGAAAATCAAGATTGTCACTATGACGGAAGCGGATTATTTCTACGGGAAAATCGATGAAGTCAGCGATGAATTAGCCGATTGCTTATTTTTAAGAATTCACAACTCGATTTTAGTCAACTATCACAACATTATAGAATTCTCATATGATTACGTCATCTTAAGCAATCACAGCAAACTGATGATTAGCCAGAGTTATCGAAAAGAAGTAAGACACTTTCAAATGAAAGTGGAGGAGGCACTGAATTCATGAATTTAACGAATTTTCAATGGGTGTATTTATTAACGAGTTTTTTCGGGACTTATACAGTTTATAAATTTTTAGATCTCTTCTTTGAAGAACGCCGAACGACAAAATGGGTGAATATTGGAAGTTATGTACTTTATACACTCATCATCTCTTTGATGTTTATGTTCGTCAATATTCCAGTGATTCTCCTTGCGACCAACTTATTGACATTATATGCACTTACGTATAATTATCATGCATCAATTAAAAGCCGGTTATTGTCAGTTTTTTATATCAGCTTTATTTTCACGTTTGTGGAAATCATAGTGGTCGTTGCAATGGGGTATCTTGGAAAATCAATCGTTGAAACGACGACGATTGATAACTCTCTTGCACTTGTTGCCAACAAATTAATTGCCTATATGGCAGTGCTCTTATTTGGAAACTTTAAGAGCATTAAAAATCAAGTGAAGATTCTTCCGCTCTACTGGATGTCGGTATTTTTTATTCCGATTATGTCGTTATACTTGGTCGTCGTGTTATATCAGTCGGTTAGTGAAATGACACCGCTGATTTTTATATCCTTGATGACCGTATTTTTAATTAATGTCATCGTCTTTTACCTCTATGACACCCAACATAAAAACAGTTTGAAACTCATGGAAAATGAACTGTTAACTCAACAAAATAGATATTATGAGAATCAGTTTGAACTGATGAAAAACACCGAAGAGTGGTATAGTTCTATGAAACACGAATGGCGAAATCATATGAACATGCTCAATGAGCTTTCAAAAAATGATAGCACCAGTGAAATTCACGAGTATATCGGTGAAATTGTCTCTCACTATACTGCGACAACCGATCGAATCTCAACAGGAAATCAAGTGATTGACAGTATTTTAAATTTTAAAAGAAGTGAAGCGGCTGAAAAACAAATTGCAATGAAATACGATTTGGAAGTCCCTGAAGTTTTGAATATTCCAACGTTTGATTTGTCCACGATCTTGAGCAATCTCATCGACAATGGTATGGAAGCACTTGAACGATATGGAAAAGAACGTGAACTGACAGTGACGATTCGATACGTCAAAAAGCGCTTGTTAATCGAGACAGTCAATGCGTTTGATGGAGAAATAAAGCGTGAAGGCGAAAAATTAATAACGACGAAATCAAAAGGAACTGGTCACGGACTTGGCCTTGGTATCGTGAAAAAAACAGTGGAAAAGTACAATGGTGAAATGCATATTCATCACGATCAACAGATCTTTAAAGTGAAAATTCTTTTATTTGCATAACGAGCAAAAACACCCCAAAATCAAAAATCAATCAAAACAAATCTTAGTTTATTACAAAAACAGCTTAGTTTATTACAAGTAGCCCCGTTCTTAGTATTTGTTTGTGCAGTTCTTTATTGGAGTACCGATGAAGAATATTTAAGTTATTAGCATTAGGAGAAATAACTGATGAGGATATTATCATTCGTTTTTGTTTTATATGGTGTTGTAAGTATCAATGAATCACTCGACAACTTACTTCACAGTGAAATTTTAGAATTTGTGAACTATAGTATTCATCCATATTTTAACGGTTTGGGCATTGTACTGGGTATTTTATTCGTTCTGTCTGGAGTTGGAATTTTGTTAAAGAAAAAGTATTCGTATTATCTATCCGTTCTTTTATGTATATTTTTTAGTTGCTATGTTTTTATATCAATTGTCTTGATGATTAGGCAGCATGTTTATGACGTTCTAATTTTGGCTTTGTTTTTTTTATCAATTTACTTATCTGCAGCCGGATATATATTAAAGCACAAATCTTATTTTAATTAAATTCTGGATAAAAATAGAGATAATTTGACATGGCATCAAACTACAAAAAACACCCCAAAATCAAAAATCAATCAAAACAAATCTTAGTTTATTACAAAAACAGCTTAGTTTATTACAAGTAGCCCCCTAAAGTGTAAATTTTATGGTAGAGTGTGTGCAAGCAACACCACTATAAAATTTTATTGAGGGGGTTTTTTTATGAACAGAAAAATGGATATTCTTTTATCCAAAATGGCGTTATCGGGAACTAAAAATAATGTGAATACGACCTGCTTCTTCTTTCTGAATCAACCGAAATTACCACAAAATAGTGAGAAGTTGAAAACACATGATCATCGATGATATTGCAGGAAAAATTACGGACCGCTGGGTAGACAGAAATGTCATCCAAGAAGAAGATCAAAGCCTATATGCATACGGCATCAAATATGGAGTGACTCAAGTCATTCATTTACTCTCAATGAGCATTATAGGGCTACTTTGGGGGATGTTAGTAGAAGTCATCGTCTTGATGATTGCTTACATCCCTTTAAGGGTTTATGCAGGTGGATATCACGCAGGAAGTGCCTCAAAATGTTTTATTTACTCAATTATTGTACTAAATATTCAAATGATGATTTTTAAATATGCTGAAATACAGCATGTGCTTTGGATTTTGGGAATTTCAAGTGCCTTGATCATATGGCTTTCTCCAGTGGAATCGCCCAATCATCCGCTCAATAAATTTGAACGAAAACGCTATAAACAAACGGCTTCTGTACTGGTCATCGTCGAAGCACTTTTTGTCATTGAACTCTACTTTGGACTCTGCTCGTATAAGCTGTGTGAAGTCATTACCATGGCAATTTTTACCTGCAGCGTGTTGTTGGTTTATGGCAAATTGAGCTTAATGAGAGCGCAGTGAAGGCGGTATAAAAAGATAAAAGGATTCATCCCAACCCGTCAATAGGTAGTACACTACCATTAACAGGGAAAAGATGAATCCTTATTTTTTATGTTTTATGTTTTATTTTTTACCCTTGAAGCTCATCCGGAATATACCCTCTGAACTGAGCGTGATAGAGTCTGCTATAGAGAGCACCACGTTCGATGAGCGCATCGTGTGAGCCACGCTCTGCGACGCCTTGATCGGTCATGACCAAGATTTCGTCGGCGTTCTTAATCGTCGAAAGTCGGTGCGCGATAATCAGTGTCGTGCGACCTTTTGAAAGTGCTTCGATGGATTTTTGGATGGCGCTTTCATTTTCATTATCAAGGGCAGATGTTTTCAAACTAAAATAGAAATATCAGCATTTGATGAATTTGATACAAGTAGTCAAGAAGTTATATCATAAACGCGGTCGATTAGCACATCAGGATACTGCAATATGATGTTTAAAGTGTGATAATTTTGCACAAAATGGCTTTTTAAAATAAATTAGTAAATAAATATGAATATTTAAAAATGTATTATTTGTATATTTTTTCTGATTGACATATATTTTTTTTTTTTTTATAATATCGTTAACATAGTATTGAAATAAAAATAGCAAATAGAAAGGGTGGGAAATAGATTGAAGAAGGTATTATCAGGGTTATTGATAGTTGTACTTATCTTAACAAGTATTACTATTACATCATTTGCAGATGCGCATGATAAGAGTGAAGACCATTTTATTAATTTGGTTCAAGAAGATTTCATATACAAAAAATATTCGAGTAACATTATTTTTAATAAAGTTTATGATGTTTCAAAAGTATTTGATGGTAGTAAAGTTATAGGATTAAGTATTACATATAATGTAAACCTTAATACTAAAACTGATAGTGTGCGTATGGAATCTTTGTTGAATTATACGTATTTCTTTAAGGATAAATATTTATTTGCAACAGTTACAGATTATAGTAAAATAGCAAGCTCTGGAAAAGCAGAAATTTCAGTTTATTATGATGGAAAGTTGTACAATAAATCTTTTAAAAATGCTAATCATAATTTAGTGAGTGAAATACGCACTATTAAAGCTAAAAAAACAGAGCAAAGTATGAGAATATCATCAATTAAATCAGACATCACAACAAATGGAAATACAAATTGTAGATCTGTTCCGGGATGTGTTAAGTGGGTAACATATCCAGGACATATGGATGGTAGTTGCCAGTTTGCTTGTGAAGGTGCATGTGATATCGGAGGTGCAGCAATAACAGGTGTAGTAGGACCTGCCCAAATGGCAATAATAGTTGCGTGCAAAGCAGCTTGCTATGCTCCTTGTTATGTTGCGGGATATTCACTATGTGAAAAAAGCGTATGGTACAATGTTTGTGATTATTGATACGCAAAAAATAAATACTAAAAATAAGTAATTGCTATTTTCATATTTCAATACTATTATTTCCAAGTATATTCGAAAAATTGTAACTTAAAGTGAAAGGAGCAAGAAATATTCTATAAGAGTTTTCTTAATAAATATATGAAAAAATTTGTAATAATGTTTTTATGTGTATTTTTAATGTTTGCATTAATGTATTTAATTTCTGATTTGGACTTCAATACAGAAGACAATTTTGAAAAACAAAATAAGGTAATAACAAAACTAAATAATGAAATTATGTCTAATGAATACACAGCACTAATTTTTTTAACAAATCCTTCGTGTGAATGTAATAGTGATCAATTACGTGTGATTTCAAATTTGTCAGCAATGAATATAAATGTAAAATTTAAGTTGATCGCAAACGCAGAATCGGAACTTTTAAACAAGATAGATATACTTCATAATTTAGGAATTGATGTTGTTCCGGACAAAAATGGAGATATATTTACAATGTACAAAATATTTGACAAGGAAACATTATATTATCAAAATGGATTTGCTTTAGTTGATCAAGATGGAAAAATAGTGGAATCTCAATTGACTGATTTGTATGCGGATGAACTTATTGTTACATTGAAAACAGTAAAATTAATCGATACTGACATTGTAAATAGTATGGTTGTTACAGATGTTCAGAATTCTCAAAGTTCAGAAAATGTAGTGATTGACGTTGAAACTGTTGATGTAACAGGATTGAAAAATAAATTTGACAAGTTAATTGTGATTGACGTACGATCAAAAGAGGAATTTGATAGAGGACATTTGGACGGTGCTTTGTTATACCCACATGATGAATTACTAGGTAACTCAAGTTTAGTATCTAGTGTTTTCAATAATCAAGTTGTATTATTGTACTGTGGTAGTGGAAAAAGAAGTGAAAAAGTTATTGAAGTTGTCAATAAAACTTGTAAGAATGCTTTGATTTTTCATATGTACAAAGGGTATGATGGAATGTCTGATAAGTAGAAGGAAGTTTAAATTGAAATTAAAAATAATTTTAGTTATAATAATATCAAATTGTATTGATTGAGGTGAATTGAAAATCATATTTAATAGATGAGTGATACCAATTATGAGGAGACCAATTATGTCGAAAATTTCAAAACTAGGTTATGCATTATTTTATACACTATGTTACATAGCGATTCTATATGTGAATAAGAACCTACAAATTAATCATTTAGGATCAATATTAATCAGCTCGTTACTTGTGGTGTTGTTAATAGATTCCATTCAGACAAAATTTAAAGATTATCCAAAAGAACAATTCAAAAAAGTACAAATAATGATAATCCTACTAGGTGTTTTGTCCTTAGTGGCAGTTTCATTAATATAAAAAATTGATAATAAAAAAATAACAAAGGATTCATCCCAACCCGTCAATAGGTAGCATACCACCATTAACAGGGAAAAGATGAATCCTTATTTTTTATTTTTTATGTTTTATGTTTTATGTTTTACCCTTGAAGCTCATCCGGAATATACCCTCTGAACTGAGCGTGATAGAGTCTGCTATAGAGAGCACCGCGTTCGATGAGAGCATCGTGTGAACCACGCTCTGCGATGCCTTGATCGGTCATGACCAAGATTTCGTCGGCGTTCTTAATCGTCGAAAGTCGGTGCGCGATAATCAGTGTCGTGCGACCTTTTGAAAGTGCTTCGATGGATTTTTGGATGGCGCTTTCATTTTCATTATCAAGGGCAGATGTTGCTTCATCAAGGATGAGGATCGGTGGATTTTTGAGGAATACACGCGCAATCGCAATTCGCTGCTTCTGACCTCCAGAGAGTTTCACACCACGTTCGCCTACAAATGCATCATAGCCATAATCTAGACCACTGATAAACTCATGAATATTCGCTTTTTTAGCGGCTTCAATAATTTCATCATCTGTCGCATCCGGTTTACCATACGCAATATTATCACGAATCGTGCCATAAAAGAGAAACACATCTTGTTGAACGATGCCGATTTGATTTCTCAAGGAGTTCATGGTGATTTTTTGAATATCCGTACCATCAATGGAAATCTGTCCACTTTGAATGTCATAAAACCTCGGAATCAGCTGAGTAATCGTCGTCTTTCCAACTCCTGAAGGGCCTACAAGTGCAATCGTCTTACCATGCGGTATCAATAGACTGAAATCGCTCAGTACAGGTTCGCCAGTGGCCTCATATGAAAAAGTAACGTCTTTAAATTCAATTTCACCTTTCACGGAATTTAGTGATAACGCATCTTCTGCATCTACAATTTTAGGTTGCATCTCCATAATCTCGATAAAGCGCTCAAAACCCGCGCTCCCTGACTGGAACTGTTGAGTAAACTGAATCAGTGCTCGAATCGGTTTCGTGAAAAACGCGATAAATAGTAAAAATGCCACCAAGTCACCATAATCAATCGCGCCTACGTACACGAAAATACCGCCTGCCACCATGGAAGCCAAAGTCATCATGTCGATAAAAAAGCTGTTCCCTGCTGAAAATGAAGCAATCGCCTTAAACGAATCTTTTCTCGAATGGAGATGCGCATCGTTTGTCGTATGGAATTTCTCGATTTCAAAAGCTTCATTGGCAAATGATTTTGAAAGACGGATTCCTGAGATGCTGCTCTCAAGCTGTGCATTGATATCGGCCATTTTAGCGCGCACACTTCTAAATGTCACCATCATGGATTTTCGTTGACGAATGGAAAAGATGATCGTAAAAATCACAAAAATAAAGATAATCAGCGTGAGTGGAAGATTGATTTGACAGAGCAAGATAAAACTTCCAATCAGCATCACCAGTGAAACAAACAGATCTTCAGGACCATGATGTGCAAGCTCCGTCACCTCGTTGAGGTCGGATGTGAGTCGATTCATGAGTTGCCCTGTCTTAATATTGTCAAAAAATGAAAATTCCAACTTTTGAATGTGCATAAATAAATCTTTTCGCATATCAAATTCTATTCGAGAGCCTAAAACGTGTCCCCAATAGCCCATGAAGTAATTGAGACCAATCTTGAACACATAAAGCAAGAGTACGATGGTCGAATAAATAACGATGAGCTTTAACTCCTTGTTGGGAATCAAGTCGTTGATAAATGTCCTAGAAAACATCGGAAAGAGTAGGTCGATGCCGGCCATTGTAAAAGCTGCCAGCAAGTCCAGTATAAACAGCGTTCGATGGGGCTTATAGTATTTGACGAATTTTTTGATCATCTAGTCATCTCCCTTTTCCATAAAATCTATACAAATTGCAGGCTCAACGATATAATGTTTAGCCTTGCGAAATATCTCTGTTTTTTATTATAGTACGAAAAAAGGGAATTGGCTAGGATAAAAAGTTTTTATTTAATACATACTTTCTTCGTCTTTAATATTATCTTAATATATTTTCTATAGCCTAGAATCATCAAGTGACAAATAAAAATTGACGAAAAGAGGCTAAGGATATGCAGTGTGAAAATGAGAAAGTAACAAGTGTAAATTTAAAGGGAACATTTAAAAGAACATTTAGGAAAACATTAAAAAGAGGCGTTGCGTGCATGTGTCTTGTGAGTGTGTTGGTGTCAACAGTGGCTTGTTCTAACACATTAAAAGGAAGTGATGCACCAAAGGAAAAAATCGATGTGGTGATGTGGAATACATATGGAGATCGGTTCCCAGCTGCTTCTGGGTTCACACTTATGGAGCATGCAGCTAAAACATATGAAGAAAAAACAGGGGTTGAGGTCAATTTGATCAATGTGAACGCCAACAGTCAGGAAGCGTATTTCGAAGCACGAGAAGAACTTCTATCCTCTGATGATCAGCCTGAAATACTGTTGTTTAATACGCGTTGCGTGGATGAACTGCATCAGATGGAAACCATGAAGGATGCATTGTTACCACTTGAGGGTGTTATTGAGAACTACGACGATGTGTTTGATGGTATGAAAAGTGAGCGATATAGTGCTTTATCGGTACTCGCATATGGAAATATGATGAACCGGACACTGGTTGATTCATTTGGTCAGGACTCAAGTGTCGCATTTTTATCGACTCAAGAAGTAGAAGATTTGTTTATGAAATGGGCAGACACATCGGTTGCGACGATGAACATCTTTGACTATGAATTGTTTTTGCAAATGGGATTTTTCAATTTATTTTATTTGACCAATGATACCATTCAATTTGACCAACAAGCGATGATGGATAAAGTGAAAAAATGCAAAGCATTTATAGAAACATTACCAAAACGTGAGCTCACGAAAGATGAGATTCTAAATTTTAATACAGATACCAGCAGTGAATTATTTGTATCGGAAGCGGAAGAATATGCAGCAATCGCAGATCAAAGACCAGTCAATTACTTGACACAAGCAGCATTTAACGCCTTTGATTTAATAGATTTTTCAAAACAGATTGCCGAGAAAGAGTCTGGATTTATCATTTCGGATTATAGCCTTTCTGTGGCGGTTGGATTTGGCATATTGAATAATGGCTCTGAAGAACAAGCAAAAGCCGTGGATTTCGCCAACTATTTACTTAGTTCCGAATTTCAAAGAACTTTAAAGGATTATTCAACAGAGCGACTTAAAATGTCTGGAACCGTTCTAAAATCAGTTCAGGAAGAACAGTATCAAATGGCTCAAGATAACAGCTTGACGCTCAATGGAAACCCAATACCTGAAAGCGTGATACACGCGCACAAACAGCTCATGAATCAGTACAATCAACCATTGGCGCTTCAACACATGGCACTCTCCAGTCAATCTGGGTACATTGGAAACAAGTTAATGGAGATCACAACAGACTATATATGGGGCGGTCAGATAACAGAAGAGTCCCTTAAAGCGACACTAGAGCAACTTGAAGTTGAAGTGCAGGAGATGGTAAAACACTAAAGTGTAATTCCCCGTTTGTCTAGCATGCGATTAAGGAGTGTTTTTAGCTGTGGTTGATTGAGCACATCGTGGTAAAAAGCAGCTGTACGAAATGATTGAAGATAAATTTCACTATCGTAGTTGAGGTTTAGTTCTGCAAAACCCTTGCGAGCATATAGATGACCACATCCAAATTGACTTCTTGTAAGATTGTTATATTCAATTCCCTTGACAGCATAGTCAAGGGATTTTTCATATTGCTGATTGAGATGGAAAATCGTTGATGCAGTATAGTATATTTTTGATGGTAATATACCTTGGTTAAGCTCAGGAATTTTGTCTAATATTCGTACACAGTGCTCAATTAATTCAAAGGACATAAGGGGATTTTTTAGATCACTTTCTATGGATGCCAAATTCATCAAAATTTGAAGTTCAAGTTTGTTATATACATGATCTGCGTAGTTTTCGTAGTTAAATTCACTTATAGTCATCCTTAATCCTTTTAAAAACAAATCCTTTGCTGCTTCGTAATCAGTACCTTCAACATAAGGGATAGAACCTTCTATTAAATAAATCATTTGCTTTAGAAGGTTTCTATAATAAATATTCATTTCAGATTTTTCAAGTTCAGTTAATGTATGTAAATATTCACGCGTTTTAACCATATCGCTCGCCTCAGAAGCTGCGTCAAACTTCGCCAGTAGTGAATTAAACTCTTTATAATCATCCATCCGACAGTTTAAGAAAACTTGTGAGATATCTTGTTTATAGACCACACTGAGTAAATCAAGTGTCTCTGGTTTGGGATAGACTTTTCCATTTTCAAGGCGACGAATTGTGTTGACATTGATACCAGTGAGTTCACAAATATCACTCTGCGTTAACTTTAGTTTTTTTCGAATGTCTAAAATAGATTTACCAAAGATGATGGTGTTATAGTACATGGAGCCTCCGAAAGTTACCCATCATCTATGATGGGTGTATTTAAGAATAAAAGAATTTATAATCTGATTATACTTGAAAACATAGCAATCAACAAGGACGTTAACCGATGTGAGTTTATAGAAAATACCATCTAACCCCAAAAACTAACCGATTAATGGAATGCCATTGAATTTTTATATTGAAATTTATAGAATATAATTGTATTAAAGAAAAACAAATTATTTATTAGCAAAATTAGGAGAAAATCTATGTCTGAATTAGAGAATAATATGTCTGAATTAGAAAACAATATGAGTGAACTAAAGAACAACCTGAATGAACAGAAGCCCAATATTTTGAAGGAAAAATGGTATCTGCGCCTACATCAAAAAGTGAGTCATCTTCCCTCTCTTGCTTTTTTACTTCTTATGTGGGTAACCGCAGTGATTGTTACCTGCTTATTTCAACCATTATTTTTTTTGATGCATAATAGTTCTGACGCTTTGGCATCAAAAGAATCCTTGCTTAGCGTAATTATTGGGGCTGTATTAATCGCACCAGTTACAGAAACGTTACTATTTCAGTTTATTCCAATAGAGATTTTGTTTATGCATAGAAAAAGAAAAGGAAAAAACAAACCTAGTTTTGTTAGTATTGGCATTTTTTCAGCGGCATTATTTGCAATACCACATTTTTTAGCGTATGTTGATACATTAGGTGTCGGTTTTGCAGTGGTCAAAGCGTTAGACGCATTTGTAATAGGCTTGATTTTATCGTATACGTATTTAGTGTTTAAAATCCAGTCAGGACCACCATTAATCGCAACCACTTTACTTCACTCAATGATTAATTCTGGATTCATGGCGTTTGCTTTAATCTTGGCGATGTAAGAATCATATGTGACGGATGTCATTTCAATAATAAACCAATAAGAGGAGCAAACCATGATATCAAAAAAATTTCAAAACCAATCTAAAGCTATTATCCTAACACTAATTATTTTACTCATCACAATGCCTTTGATGGCGGGTTGTAGTAAAGCTCAAAACGAAGAGGATCTAACCGGCGTCATGTGGAAAGTTGAAAAAGGCGATACGACAGTTTATTTCTTAGGGGGAATCCATGTCTCTGAAGAATCCATGTATCCGATTAACGAAAAAATTACTAAAGCGTTAGAGGTTTCGGATGAAGCCTATTTTGAAATTGATTTTGGGAAACAGTTAAGCAAAGAAGAACTTGAAGAAATAGCAAAAGATTCACGCCTAGAGATGGGAAATAATCTAAAGGATTTATTATCTGATGAAGAGTACACATTGTTAAGAGACAAATTGACTGAAGTAGATATGGACATCAACGCAGTGCGCAATTTTAAACCGATGCAGATTAGTATGATATATAGTTCTATAATACTCCAAAAGGCGTTAAAAGAAGCAGTGCCAGTAGACCAGTATATTTATAATCTAGCACAAGAGCAAAATAAACCGATATATGGACTTGAAGAAGCAAAATATGAATATGATGTTCTGTATAATATGAGCCTTGAATTGCAGGTCGAAATACTGCTTAAATCTTTAAAAAGTGAAGAATATATTGAGGAAATAAAAAAAATTATGGGTTATTGGAGTGCAGGAGATTTAGAAGAATTAGAAGAATTGTGTGAAAATGAATCTAAATCAGAAAATACAAATTGGGATCAAGCATTGATCGACGAATATCAAGAAAAAATACTCTTCATTAGAAATGAAAAAATGGCAGATAAAATAGATGCAATACTCAAGCAAAACGACGGAAAAACGTATTTTATCACGGTTGGCTTAGCGCACTTTGTTGGGGAAAAAAGCATCGTAGAGCTGCTTGAAAACATGGGGTATGATGTGAACCAGTATTAGTTAAATAGAATTGTGACAATAAAAACACCTCTCAGTTCGTTCAAATCAGTGAATCGATTGAGAGGTGTTTTGTTTACTATCTAAGATTCATTATCCGTGATAGGCGTAATTCAGAGTAACTTTATAATATGTAAATAAATGAATCTTTTGGATATGATATAAAAGCAAAAATACTTAAAACCTTTTAAGTCAAGTTTTATTTTAATAAAAGAATCTTAGTTTATTACAAAAACAGCTTAGTTTATTACAAGTGTCAACTAAAATTATTTATTTATGATATAGTGAGTTCAGTTGAAAATAATTTTTTAGGAGGATATTGTGGATACTAGTTGAGAGAAAATATGAATAGATGGAGGGTTTAGATAAATATTTAGTAACTAATATTTATACCATAATTAAAGTGAGCGATTTTATCAAGGTTGATAACCGATAAAAAACAAGGTGACAATATGAAGAGTAAGTTGAGGATTATTTTTATATCTATTATCATTATCATTTTCGTTCTGTTGGTTTGGTTTTGTAAATATGCATCAGTTGAAAATACTCTAATCTTTAGTGGAAATAATTCTGAGAATCAAATTATAATGAATAGTAAAATAGAAACGGAAATACAAAAAAATTTGACTCATTTGAAAACTGAAATTTTAAATACGTGGGAGCTTTCTCAAAGTGATGAAAATAAGTATGATACAAACATATTTATGGATGAGGATTTCGATAAAATTTTGACGACGCGTAATGAGGTGACATCTTGTAAATGTATTGAGTGACAACTCATTTTCCGATGAAGGGGTCATTCAGTTGCTAAAGGACATTTTTCAGTTTAATGATAACGAAAACATAACTGTAAGAATTATCAAACCTATAGAAGCAGGCACAAAAAATGCAGATTACTTATTTGTTAATGTACCTTGTTACTGGGAAGTTAAAAAGTATAATAGTACTGAAAATGAATACCAACTAGTTCAGACAAATAATCTTCTATTTGCGAATTAATTGACTCTGAAACATAATGTTGGTAATGATGGGAGTTCTCAGATTGAACTTTCAGAAACACATAATGAGTTATATCATCATGAAAATTTAATGAATACAAATATGTTTGTTAAGCTATTTGTAAATGAAAAATATTCCACTGAAGCGTTGATTGATAAGATAATTTTAGATGATAACAAAAGCATAAGAATTAAAACACCGGTAAAACCATAATGATTTGATGCTTATAGCTTAAATACTAAAAGGATCTCTAATAAGTATTTCAAACTACATTTGTGGATGCTGTCTTTAAATAAGAAAACAGTAAAAAATGAGAATGAAATTAGAAAATAAACTGGATATGGAAGGATTCTGATGAAAAAAAGACAATTTTTAATCATGATCTCGATAGTGGGAATTATTGCAATTATCGTTATTATTATGACTCTAACTATCGATATCAAAAAATTTCAGTTTCAATTTGAAGTTGATAAAAGCAATTCTTCTTTAGATGTAGAAAAAGTGACTTTCAATGGAAAATTGATTCAATTTCCGTTTAGTTTTTATTATATGAATGGTACTCTGAGTATAGACGACAAAGTCTATAGTGTCGAAAAGTATAAAAGAAAATCCAATCCTTATATTGAGATGTATGATATGGACTTATTTGACAAAGAGAATTCTGATTTCTTTAATGGCAAGGCCCATTTAGTAGGAGACATCATCCATAACAACGTAGAAAGTATGTATATTTTGATTGACATAACAAATGAGAAGACTGGCTTTACAAAAGGTGAGTTCATAAATTGTTATACTGAGCATTAATAAGAATACTTTAAAAAAACACCTCTCAGTTCGTTCAAATCAGTGAATCAATTGAGAGGTGTTATGTAATCTGTGGAAGATAAATAATATATAATGGCACTTAGTTGTGTGATATAATAATGACAATTACAAATAATTATAAACAGTCACAAATAGTCACAAATAATAAACCCTGAATGAGGTGAATGATGCTACTATTTTTAATGGTCATAGAAAATACTGAATCAAGAGACCTGCTAGAGAGGATTTATCGCGAATATCATAAGGAAATGTACTACATCGCTAATAAAATATTAAATAATTCTCATGATGCAGCAGATGTGGTACAAACATCCATCATCAAGTTAATTCCTTACATAGAAAGAATAAATGACATTAAGTGTAACAAGACAAAGTACTTAATCGTTACTATAGTTAAGAGCACAGCAATAGATCTTTACAGAAAAAAGATGAACCATCCGATGATAGAACTTGAAGAAACTGAAGATATACCGGATTTAATCTCAGAGTCCACGGAGAATATTATCATAAGATTGAGTGACGCTAAAATACTCGCAGAAAAACTGGCAAAACTATCATCAGAATATGCCGATGTGTTGACACAAAAGTATTACTTCAAGTTTGAAGATGCCAAAAATGCTGAGATTCAAAATATATCTCTTTCATTGGTATCCTAGTGTAGCAAATAACACTTCTGGATATATAATGCCAAAAATCTACATTCCATCAAATTATGAAACTTATATGTATAAATTTAATATTTAGTAATATAAGGAGTTTTTCCCTATGAAAAAAATAAAGCAAATTATCCTGATTATTATTCTTATTGTACTTTTTTCGATTGCCATGTTATGGTTACAGAGCTATATTGCAGATTATTCTGTAATGATTAAATACATTGACTCAGTTGAAGAATTGAAAACTTTTTTTGAAGAAAAAAAAGTGCTTATTCCAAATTATTCATCGAGTTTAGATAATCCATATATACATGTGGCATCAGAAGAATTTTCACTTGAAAGAAGCAAGCAAAAAGGTGATTGGGATGGTTATAATGTTATAATAAGGCCAATGAAAATCTCGAATTCAGAGTTTTTTACAATAACGATTTCAGCATCTAAAGCAATAGAAAACATTGACCACCAACTTAAATGGATTGTTAATGATGTTACATCACATTATACATCAAGTGAAAACTATCCAGAAGGTGACTACACACATATCTTGGGAGAATTTCAAAAGGATGAAACAATTTATCAATTTAGTGGTGATATTTTTGGCAACTTTGATGAAGATAGGGAAAGAGCAGCGAAAAATGAGCTAATGTATCTAATTAATAGCATGAGATGAATAATCAGATGAACTATAGTTCATTTCTCTGCAAATTGTATCTCGTGAACCACTTGAAACTGGCCACATCAAGTTGTATGTGTATATGAACAGTAACGTTCCATCTCCACTAAAAAATGGAAATCCACCTTGAAGGTGGATTTTTCATTTTTGGGTGGAGACTCGTCCGAGGTAAACGCAGTTTGCTAGCGCGATAAAAACCTGAAGTTTTTCATTATTTCACCACGTAAAACCCAATGGACACAGGCGCAAATTTCAGAGAAACGGATTGACCATTATATGCATCAACAGCAGTTGAAGTGGTATAGTCGGTTAAGCTTTTCGCTGCGTAATCAAAGGTTACGGTGGTTTCTTTATCAGAAGTATTCATGACGATCAGCATCTTTTGGTCGTCTTTTTTGATTTCATATGCGATGAAATCACTGCCAGAAGCCACTAAAGTGAAGGTGTCCATGTACTGGTCGCGAATGTCTTTAAGGGTTTTAACATAATCTAAAAGGGCGCTGTTTTCAGTGTTCTCCCATGCCATCATCTGGCGGTTATCAGGATCATAGGCGCCTTTCATACCGATCTCTGTCCCGTAGTAAAGTACTGGAATCGCCGGATAAGTGTATAAGAAAGTCAGTGCTTCTTTGGTGTATTCTTCAGACATGCGTGGGTTATTGCTCATAAATCTTGAATTGTCGTGATTGTCGATAAAGAGTGCATTTTGCGACGGATGTGAAAACTCAGATTCTTTTTTTAGCGCATTGACTAAAGATGCGGGCATCGTTTGAAGTTTAAAGGCATTTTCGATACCATTGAAAAGTGAGTAGTTTGTGATGCTGTCGATACCGTCTTGGTGATAGGCTTCAAGCGTCTTTGCATTTTGATCCCACACTTCGCCAAGTAAGAAAAAGTCGGGATACTTGGCTTTGATGGTACTAGAGAATGTTTTCCAAAAATCGTGAGAGACATGGCGAACGGTATCGAGTCTAAAACCGTCGATGCCAGTTTCCTCAATCCACCACAGGGCATTGTCGATAAAGTACGCTTCAACTTCTGGATTGGATTGGTCGAGATCGGGAAGTCCTGCGAGCCAGCCCATCTCTACTTCAGTTTTGTCTTTCCAGTTGTTGATTGTCTTATTCTCGTGAAACCAGTCTTGTTTTTCAGGATCTTTAAGCCAAGGCGAATCATATCCTGTATGGTTGACGATGTAGTCGAGGACGACTTTTATATCGCATTTGTGCGCTTCAGCCACCAAAGTTTTAAATGTTTCTAAATCGCCAAAGTGTGGGTCCACTTTGTAAAAATCATAAATCCAGTATCCATGATACCCATTTGGTCCATTTTCCATGATAGGCGTGATCCATAGAGCATTTGTGCCAAGTGATTTGATGTAGTCAAGTTGATTGATGATGCCTTGTAGATCGCCCCCTTGAAAGGCTTTCGGGTTGTTCTTGTCCACATCTGGAAGATTGTCATCGGGGTTGCTATCAGCAAATCTATCCACCATGAGGAAATAGATCATATCGTCTTTGGTGATGCAAGAGGTAGAAACTTCAGGCGTATTGGCACTCGCATCACTGGTCGCTTCGCTAGTTGCTTCGCTTGCTGTGAGAGTGTTTTCCGTGATGGGTGCTGTGGTCTGGGTGTTGGTTTTAGCTTGGCAACCTGTTAGTGAAAAGGATGCCGATACGAGCAGGAGTGTTGTGGTGAGGCAAATGAAAACGTTCTTTGTGTAGCTTTTCATGGTAAAACGCTTATGAGATGCTCTAAAATGAATGTGTCTGCGCATGAAGTGAACCTCCTTATGGTTAAAAAGCGCAATCGTTTGCGCAAATTTATGAATAAAAGCCTAAGAAGAAATGAAATTAATTGCTTTCTTCTTTAATTTTAGGGTATTCATTGGTATAATTCAACTTTAATTATCGGAGTCGTGTAAAATTATTTGTATGTATAATGAATGAAATGACACGATTGCATTATTGACAAGGTCAAAAAAAGTGAATATAATTGGATTGTGCAAACGGTTGCAAAGAAAAGGGGCTATATATGAGGAAGAGAAGCAGTGGTATTTTACTACATATTTCATCCTTACCGGGTGATTACGGCATCGGTGATTTAGGAAAGGGTGCATACGATTTTATTGATTTTATGGTGGAGAGTGGTCAACGCGTTTGGCAGATTCTACCGATTGGTATTACCGGATTTGGAGATTCACCGTATCAATCATTTTCAGCATTTGCTGGCAATCCTTATTTTATTGATCTTAACGAACTGATTGATATGGGTTATTTAGATAAAAAAGTGGTCGATAAAACAGACTTTGGCAAGAATCGCCATAAAGTGGATTATGAGAAACTTTATCAAAACAAAATGCCACTTCTTAAGCTGGCTTTTGATCACGCAAAAGTAAAACTTTCTCATGAACTAGAACGTTTTTATGAAAGCGAAAAAGCGTGGCTCGAAGATTTTGCCCTCTATATGGCGATAAAAGCTAAAAATGGCAATAAATCTTGGATGGAGTGGGAAGCTGGTTATGAAAACAGCAAGACGCCAAAAGTAGAAGCATTTAAGAGAACCAATGCAGAAGATATCCAATTTTGGGTGTTTACGCAGTACTTTTTCTTCAAACAGTGGTATGCACTCAAAGCTGTTGCTGAGGATAAAGGGATACAGATTATTGGAGATTTGCCGATCTACGTTGCGGAAGATTCAGCGGATGTGTGGGCAAATCCAAGATTATTTAAACTCGATAAAAAATTCAAACCGATGTGTGTTGCAGGCTGTCCACCAGATGCATTTTCTGTAACAGGTCAGCTTTGGGGCAATCCTATTTACGATTGGGCTTATATGGCTGAACAAAAATACACATGGTGGATTAAGCGTATTGAGTACAGTTTAAAACTCTTCGATGTGATTCGAATTGACCATTTTAGAGGCTTTGAAGCTTATTGGGAAATTCCATATGGCGATCCTACAGCTGAAAAAGGCAAATGGGTAAAAGGCCCTGGAAAGGCACTATTTGAAGCGGTAAGAGAGGCACTTGGCGATGTCAATATCATCGCTGAAGACCTTGGATATCTCACAGATGAAGTGATTGAACTTCGTGAATTTACAGGTTTTCCTGGGATGAAAATCCTCCAGTTTGCCTTTGATTCTCGCGAAGAAAGCGACTATTTACCGCATAATTACGAAGAAAACTTTATCGCATATACAGGAACGCATGACAATGAAACAGTTTGTGGCTGGATGGATACGGTGGCGAAACACGATCGACGCTTTGCCATTGATTACCTAAAACTCGACAGAGGCGAAGGCTATCACTGGGGCTTTATCCGTGGTATTTGGAGCTCGGTTGCTTACCTCGCCATCGCTCAGATGCAGGACTTTTTAGGTCTAGACAATCGAGCGCGCATGAACTTTCCATCGACCTTAGGTGGTAACTGGCTGTGGAGAATTACGAAACATGACTTATCACCTGCGCTTGCAGAGAAGATTCATCATGTGACGAAGATCTACGGCAGATTATAATGATTCGTACCCCCATACGATAAATTCGAAAAATCGCAATTGCGCTTAACAGGTGATTGCGATTTTTTAACAATTACAGAGTATCATTAACAATTCTTAATACAAAACTAAGAGTGTTCTAATTATTCAGAAAATTCTAGGTGATATAATGCTTAAAACGGAAGGGGGCGTTATTATCACTAAATATCTATTTAGAAGGGTTGTTAATGGACTAATCATCATTATATTATCAACGATGTTTTTGCACTTTTTTATCAGTACACTCCCAAGTGATGAAGCGAGAGCGTATTTGAGGTTTGGCGAACAAGAAATCACTCAAGAGTATTACGACAAGGTCATGGAGGAGTTCGGCTATAACAAGCCATGGCATGAGCGGTACTGGATTTGGCTTAAACGCGCAGTAAAAGGAGACTTTGGACTCTCTCTTCAACATCAAAAGCCAGCGATGCAAGTTGTGGGGACGCATCTTTGGAAATCGCTACTTTTAAATTTTACAGGTTTAATCTTGATGCTGTTGATCTCGATTCCGATAGGTATACGGACAGCTCAGAAGAAAAATTCTATCTTTGATCATACGATGACTTGGGTGGCGATTATCGGAACATCCATTCCAACTTTTTATTTTGGTCTTTTAATGATTTTTAAAATTGCTACGCGTTTTCAGCTACCTATTAGCGGGATGCACAATGTATTGTTTTTAGCGAAAGGGTATCCGTCGCAGATGGCAGAATGGTTTGATGTGGCAAGACATATGTTCTTACCCGTAATAACTATCGCAATTACCGGTTCGTTTGGCGTAATCCCATATGTGAGAAACGCAGTAGGCGATGTCCTCGATCAGGATTATATCCGTACAGCAAAGTCTAAAGGACTTAGAGAAAGAACGGTTTTATATAAACACGCCATGAGAAATGCCATGATTCCTATGATTTCTCTTGTGGCGATTATGTTGCCGGGAATGTTTATCGGCAATATCTTCATCGAAGCAATCTTCGCTTGGCCGGGGATTGGTTCGCTATTTATCGAAGCGCTTTATTGGTATTCATCCAATCTTATTTTATCTTGTGCGGTATTCTTTTCAATTGTGACAGTGTTTGGCAATATTCTCGCAGACCTAATGTATGCGATATTTGATCCAAAGTTACGCACGGAGGTAGGATTATGATGAAGAATACGAATGAGAAAAAAATGGAAAAATATGTGAAACGCCAGCAAAAATCAGCTTCAGATGGTCCTTGGAAACAAGTGGCACGCAAATTTATGTCCAACCCAGTGGCAGTCGTGGGATTGGTCTTGTTTATTGCGGTGATGCTGTTGATTTTCTTAACGCCTGTATTTTCAAAGTACGGCGTCTATAGCTATGATTCCTTTAATAGAAAAGCGCCTCCAAGTTCAAATCACTGGTTTGGAACCAATAACTACGGGCAAGATATCTTCTTGTTGGTGATGGAAGGTGGTAAGCGATCGCTTTTATTTGCTGTGGTTGCCACTTTTATATACTCCATACTCGGGATTGGTTTTGGCGCAGTCGCTGGATTTTATGGTAAAAAAGTAGACTATCTCATCATGAGAATCATGGATTTTATCCAGTCTTTACCGATTCTACCGGTGGTGTGTATAGGGGCGATTTTATCGAGACATTCCTTTGATAATGAAACGTCTTGGATGTTATTTATTATGGGACTCTATGGACTTATTTCATTTCCGTCGCTTGCCACTATGGTGCGTGCGCAATTACAGTCTCTGATGAAGGAAGAGTTTATGGAAGCGGCGAAGCTGATGGGAATTTCGAAGGTGAAACAAATTACGAGACACTTACTGCCAAATGTCTTTGGAACGATTATTATCGCATCGACCATTATGATGTGTAATGCTATTATTTTAGAGCTTACTTTGGCGTTTGTAGAGCTTGGCTTTTCATTCACTGAATTTACGCCTCCACTTCCAACGTGGGGAAACCTCATACCAGGGCTTCGAGGGTTCAATACCATCAAGTTTAAATACTGGTTATGGCTGTTCCCGATGGTCTTCATCTCACTTTCAGTGGGAAGTATCCGCATGATTGGGGAAGGGTTCAAGTCGGCGTTTGATCCAAAATCACAACAGAATTCTATCTAAAAATGCAAGTGAAAGTGATTTCTAAAATTGAGCAAAATACTCATAGTGAATTTATGAAAACAGGAGAGAACACTATGAATATCCACGGTTTGTACCATGAAGCAAAAAGTAAATATGCCTATGCGTATGATGAACAGACAGTTCATATCAGGCTGAGAACGGCGAAGGATGATATAAAAAGCGTCAAAGCACTTTGGGGCGATCCCTTTAACCGACATCGACGCGCTGAGCACTCGAAGGTGATGGAGAAAGAATATACAGATCTTCATTATGATTATTGGTTTATCGCGATTTCACCAGAGTATAAGCGCATGCGGTATGCATTTTTGCTAGATGATACGACTTTTATGGGTGCTCATGGCACGATGGATTTAAAAGTTCATCCTGAATCGATTCATTCATTTGGGGATTATTATAATTTTCCTTATCTCAATGCAGAAGATGTCTTTAGTGCCCCTACATGGGTGAAAGACACCGTTTGGTATCAGATTTTTCCGGAGCGTTTTGCAAATGGTGACGCTTCGCTCGATCTACCTCATACGCTTCCTTGGGGGAGCCAGACAAAGGTGACCAACGAGATGCATTTTGGTGGGGATTTAAAAGGCGTTATTGAGAAACTCGATTATATCAAAGATCTTGGTGCGACGGGGATCTATTTTACGCCGATATTTGAAGCACCGACGACACACAAATACGACACGATTGATTATTTTAAAATTGATCCGAGCTTTGGCGACAATGCGACGTTCAAACTGCTGGTTCAAGAGGCGCATAAACGAGGGATTCGCGTGATGCTCGATGCTGTGTTTAATCACTGTGGATTCAAGCATCCGTATTTTCAGGATGTGGTGAAACACGGTTATGATTCTGAGTATGCTCAGTGTTTTCACTTGCTCAGTGAGCCTGTCATTAACTTTCCGCTGAACGAACAGGGATTTCCAAAGCTTTCTAGGGAATTCAAAGAGGGCATGCTCAATTATGAGACGTTTGCATTTACACCCAATATGCCAAAATGGCGCACAGGCAATCCAGTGGCGCAAGCGTATCTCTTGGACGTAGCGACGTATTGGATCGAGGAATACGATATTGATGGTTGGCGATTAGATGTTTCTAACGAGGTTTCACATGAGTTTTGGCGTATGTTTAGACAGCACGTGAAGGCCATTAAACCGGATGTATTTATATTAGGAGAAAACTGGGATGATTCGACATCTTGGCTTCGAGGCGAACAGTTTGATTCGGTGATGAATTATGAACTGACCTATCCAATCTGGCATTTACTGAGCAATGAAGCGGAATACGCCGATTATGATGTACAGAAATTTCAAAACGATGTAAGTAAATTACTCGTGATGTACCCGAAGAATATTACGCCGTATCTATTCAATTTACTGGATAGTCATGACACGTCTCGTCTGAAGACGATGCTCCACGATGATGATGCCCTAGTAAAATTAGCCTTTTTAATGCAAATGTCCTTTTCAGGTTCACCAAGTGTCTATTACGGTAGTGAAATTGGATTAACAGGCGTGCATGATGGCAATAGACAATGCATGACATGGGATGAAAGCAAGCAAAATACAGATCTGAGAAATCATGTCAAGCAATTAATTCACCTGCGTTCGACCTATGATGCCATGAAAGCGGTGGATGTGAAATGGATCAAGGCGTCAGAACTTGGTGTGCATAAAGTGGATACTCAACTCTTAGCTTACACGAAAGAAACCGAGCAGCATAAACTAAAATTCATTCTTAATTTGTCCGATGAACCTTGTCAGATACGCATCCCGTCTGATTGTACGGAAGACATTTACGAGAATCGAAAAGTTGAGCCGTCAAGTGAGCATGTGCTTCCTGCAAAGGGATGGTTGATTTTACAATAAACATAGATAGACGAAATATTCTATGTTAAAATAAACCTGAAAGACTATTTAGACGATCGTTTATGAAATAAGTCGTATGTATAGAAAAGGGGACTTTTTATGAAAGATGTGTTAAAGGGTTTAAATCCAGAAAGTGTATTTAGAAATTTTGAGGCATTGACACAAATTCCGAGAGAATCGGGAAATGAAGCCGCTGTTGCGAGCTATTTAGAAGCATTTGCAAAGAACTTAGGACTTGAAGTGATCAAAGAACCACTCAACAATATCATCATAAAAAAACCGGCAACGCCTGGTTATGAGAAAGCGCCAACGGTGATTTTGCAAGGCCATACAGATATGGTATGCGTAAAACTCGATACGTTAGATTTTGATTTTGAGACACAACCGATTCCACTCGTCGTAGAGGGTGACTGGATCAAAACAGAGGGAACGACACTTGGAGCGGACAATGGCATAGCGGTTGCCATGGCGATGAGCATCTTGGAAAGTAAGACTTTAGAGCATCCGAACCTCGTTGCGTTATTTACGACATCTGAAGAAACGGGCATGGACGGCGTCATGTCGCTGGATCCAGCGCATGTATCGGGGGATATTCTCATCAATATTGACTCTGAAGAAGAAGGCACACTTTTGGCTTCTTGTGCAGGTGGTGTGAACAATATCACTGAAATTCCCGTGAAATGGGCACAGCCAGAACACACACACGCTTATACACTCACTGTTTCGGGATTAGCAGGGGGTCACTCTGGAATCGAGATCGGTAAAAATAGAGCCAATGCAATTAAACTCGCGGGTAGAATCTTATCGGCATTTAAGGGACATTTCCCATTTGAACTCTTTGAAATATATGGTGGCGAAAAAATGAATGCCATCGCGAAACGCTGTGTGATGAAATTCGCCGTTTCAAGCGAAGATCGCTACCTATTGGAAGATTTGGTGGCGTCGCTCGAGCAAACATTTAAGACGGAGTACGAAGTAGCAGATGGCGGCATCAAACTTGAACTGGCACCTTGTGAGCTTCCTAAACAAGTTTACGATGTGAAGACGAGAGATGCAATTGAAAAGCTGCTTAGATTGACACCGTTTGGCGTGTATACCATGAGCGCAGGCATGCCAGGATTGGTAGAGTCGTCCAATAATCTCGGCGTACTTGAACTCACTGAGCAAGGTGTAAAACTCACTAATGCAATCAGAAGCTCCGTCAAATCGAAAAAACAAGAACTCAATGAAGTGATGGCACTCATCAGCGAAGCAGTGGGCGGAATCAATTCCCTTGTGGCCGATTATCCAGAATGGCCATTTAAAGTGGAATCCCCTATCCGCGATTTAATGGGTGCAACGTATAAAGATTTAACTGGAACCGACATCAAAGTAGACGCAATCCATGCAGGACTTGAATGTGGCTTCTTAAAAGAAAAAGTCGGCGACATCGACATGGTATCCCTTGGACCAAACATGCACGATGTACACACACCATTCGAACGCCTCAGCATCAGCTCCACTGCAAGAACATATGAGTTTTTGTGTGAAGTGTTGAAGAGGTTGAAGTAATTGAATTTATGATAAGTGAAAATAGTGTAAATTAAAAATGACGATGCCCTCACGATGTTGATGTGAAGGGGATCGTCATTTGTTTTATTTGGGTGAACAGTCTAACTACTCTATCCCAATTAATCTTTGCCACTGTGCTAATTTCTTTAGCTGATACAAACTGAGCTCGTCTTTAACGAGTTCTAAATCGCTTGAAATCTGCTCATAGAGAGAACGCGAAGCGTCGATTTGATTTGATTTTGCGAGAATAAGTCCGTAGAGACGAGAGAACTTATGCTTGTCTAGAGGCGTGATGTCTTTTTTCGATGATGCTGATATAAACAAAGGTTCTGCAAGTGCAATGGCCTCTTCAAATTTGGAATTCTCACAATAAGTACACGCGAGATTTAGCCCTGCAAGAATCCGTCTAATATGATCGGGCTCTAAAGTCTCTTTATAGCAATCATACAGTGTTTGAAAAGCCTTTTCTGCATTTTCATAATCATCCAAATCATAGTAAAAAGTTGCTAAATTACTGAGCCTTATTAGTGTTGAGCTATTGTCTTCTCCTAAAACACTCTTGCTTTTTTCGTAACATTCTAATCCCAATGACAAACTGAGTTCTAGTTCGCCACTTTCAGAGTACAAAACACCCAAGTCGCTTAGTCGAGTTAAAGTTGTTTTGTGCAACTCACCTAAAACTTCTTTTGAACTTTCATATAAGATTTTTCCTAATTCTAATGCTTCTTCTAATTTTTTTGCCTTATGAAGATATAAGCATGCGAATTTTCCAGATTCAAGCGTGTCAACATGTCCACGTCCGAGAACTTCGTAGCGTTTTTGATAGACTGTTTCCAATAAAGCAGAAGCGGCATCATACTTTTTAGCACTTCCCAGTGCAGTTCCATAAGAATGCCCTGTTTTCAGAGTCTGTATATGATTTTCTCCCAATACCCTCTTTTGTTGGACATAGAGTTTGCTATAGTAATGACTGCTTTGTTCGTAATTGCCAAGATCTCCGTATAAATAACCAAGATCATCCATGCCCCGCTGTGTATTAAGATGATTTTCACCATACTTAGTGAGCTTTTCTTGATAAAGTACCTCAGCAACGTGAATGGCTGACTCTATTTTTTTAGCAGGTTCAACTGTTAACTGGATAGCATCATCAAAAAGAAAACGGTAAATTTTGAGAGTTTTTTTATCTGCTAATTGTGCTTTGTTTTTTTCCTCTTGGATGAGATAGGCAAATGAAAGCCCTCTATTATAAAGAAGATGTTCATAACTAAAATCAACAACTGAGAGCGTTGGTTCATCTTTTAATAAATCCTGACTGAAACTGCTTTGCGCATTAGATGATATATTCTTAGGTTCAAGTATTTTAGTATTATTGAGGACGAAAGTGCTTCTTTCAAAAAGATTATATAAGTCATACGTACTTCGATCAATCGGAGAAAGATCGGCCGGATCTTCTATTTGACGTAAGAGCTCAGAAAAATCATTTGTTTTGAGGAAGTTTTTTTCTGTGTCGATGAGCTTCATAAATTCATTTACGTTATAAAGATAAATCGATTCTAAATCCTTTGGGTACGTCGAAAAAAAGGTACTGATGGACTTAGAGATTGCATCGTATGCCGCTTTTACATCGTGTTTTGGATAGGACCGTTCTTCACCTGAAAATGCCAAAATCCGGTCATAATTCAGTTTAAGGGTCTCTTGATCGGTTTGATTGATATCACTTAATATAAAATTCAACAAGCCAAAATGAATAATTTTTAAGTCGTTTCGATCAATATTATTTTTTATCACGGTATCTGGATCAGTCAGTACAATTAGATTGATGATTTCAAATTCAGTTCCCAAGATGGCTTTTAGTATTCTTCTTGAACGTCCAACTTGGCTGATAATATTGACGGACTCGATATTTCCTTTTTTGGTGACTTTATGAGTCGATCCAGAGCTATCAATGACGATTTCTTTTGCGCTGTAATCTTTAACCTCAAAGGTATACACTTTTTTGCCATCTACGATGAGAAAATCTAGTTCTAATCGTTCAGAGTCTCCTGGTTCAATTAAGTTTAAATTTGATAAAAACTGAAGTTTGTTCTTTTCGATTTCTCTTTTAACGAGTTTCTCGCCGTTATCGCCTTTGAGCATCCCCATCATCGTTAAAAATAATGAGTTATCAGCTGCAAATTTATCAATTGGAGTGATTGGAAACTGCTCCGTAAAGGACGTAAATTTCTCGCTGCTTATCTTATTTAAAAAATCAGTTAGCCAGTTCATCATGGAGAGTAGTTTTGTACTATAGTCGTTGAATTCACTGTTTTTATAATCACGCATCGTTGAAAAAGAACCGTTTTTTACGGCATTTACAGAAGCGACAATGGTATTGAGTTGAGTGATAGAACTTAGAATAACTTCTTCAAAACGATCTTTCCGGTTTCTTTGTACATTGATACGTTCTTGGACAATTTTCTGGACGAGCGTCTCAAATTGCTCGTTAAAAATCGTATAAGAATCTTCCATTTGCTGTTTGAAATTCCATGGAAAGGTACTGATATAATCGTTCTTCAGACGTCTTTGGCGTTCGTTTTCAGCTTCAGCATCAACCTCAACTTCAACTAATGTAGATGGTTCGGTATTAACCACGATAGATGATTCAGTTTCAACAACTACCGGTCTTTGCGGAAGTGGACGATAAGACATTTTTTTATACTGCTTTTCCTCAGTGGTGCCATTAGACAATCCGAGACTGTTGATTTTATTAGATGAATTTTCAGGTTCTTTTATAGGTTTTATTGCGGGTGCTTTTTTGGATTCATTTACAGGACTCTGATCATTATTAGACGGTTCTTTTCCCTTAAATAGATTTTTTAAAAAGTTAGCCATTTTCACCTCAAGGTTTTCTTTTTTTAACTATTATAGCACATTGTTAAGATGTTCGATAACGGACCAACGTGGTTTATTTCCAGTTGTTCAAATTTACTTCATAAACGTGTTTTCTTCCGGATTTTGAAGAAGTAATTAATGCCATTTGTTCAAGAAGATTAAGTGAATTTCGAACTTTAGAATGACTGAGATGTGTAATTTCAACTATATCGTAGACACTTAATTCAGATTCACCAAACAGTTTGTTTTGTACAAGTAGATATAGAATTAAACTTACACGTTCATCTATTTGAGAGTTAGAATTTTGTAGCGCTTGAATTTCATTTTCGTAGTACGCGAGTTTATTTGCACTTTCTGATAAGGAATAATTAAGTTCTTCTAGTGATTCGGTTAAAACATGTAAAAAATATTGTACAAAACTTGTTATCTCTCCTTTATTTTTAGGATCGTTAACAGTATCAAAATTTTTGTAATAACGATTGATATCTTTTTTGATTGTATAAGCAAGTCGATAAGCAATAAGAGGATGTAATTCTCGAGATAATAAGTAACTACTTATAAATCGACTTATTCTTCCGTTACCATCATAAAATGGATGGATATGACCAAACATATAGTGAAATACAGCAGCACTGATAAACGGATTGTAGTGTTCATTATCTATAATAGAAAGACATTCAGTCATTGTCTCAATTATTTTGCTTTCAGGATTAAGGCCTGTGTGTAATGTTTTACCGGTTTTACTTTGTACATAAACAGGGTCTTTTCTGAAAATCAATCCATCGGGAATATGGTCGATATTGTCATCCGCGACTTCATTAAGTACCAGTTCATTATACAAAATTCGGATGTCAGTACAATTTTTAAGTGCAATGTCCTCTTCTGTTAATAGTTCATATTTCTTTACAAGACCATACAATCGACTATTTTTGCTCAGATCGTCTAATATCTCGCTGATTTCTTTTCTCGTACTGATAACACCTTCAATTTCATTCGTCATCTTAATTTCATCTATGAGACACTTTTTAGTAAATTGTTTTAATGCAATACCAGGTAAAGTATCTGCTTTTAATGACAATTGATGATTCAATTTTAAAATTGACGTGATAGATTGTAAAATATCATGATGAATTACTACAAAAGCATGATGTTCTCCAATCTTAAAATTAAATCGATAGGTGGATTCACTTTGAAATCTTGTAATGTAAGTATTCTGATACAGTTCTTTGTCTTCATAAAACATACTAGAAAGTAATCGATATTTCATAGAAAGCCTCCAATACTCGTTTAACTTATTATAAATCACAAAATATAACAAGTAAACACAAATATAAGTAATTTGTTTGTTCAAAACAAAGGTAAAACAGCATGATAATGGTTTTGCTTTCGGTGTGATGTTCAAAAAAACTGAAATGTGACGAACAAAGTGTTAAATAAATTTCATATTTAATGTTTGGTTAATATTTTGTTAATGTCTCCTAAATTATAATAGAAAAGAACATACATAGTGTTATTACCATAAACATCAGAGCTAATCAAAACAACTAAAAATTTGAAAAGGGAATTATAGAAAGAAAGCAGGCGAATATGCTATTAAAATGGTTGCTATATTTAAAAATAAGGAGTAGGCAAACATGGCTTATAATTCTTGTTCTATGTCTAGCAAGTTTGCTTATGATACAAAGTATTGAAGAGAAGAAAGAACACCGGTATTTTGCAACGAATTATGCAACAGATTCGTTTATGACCATTTCTCATGTGAAAAAAGCAGAATCATTAACTGAAAGTGAAAAATTAAGGAATCCCAAAGCAGAGAGTTCATTTCAATTATTAGATGAAGTTGGAGAAAAAATTTGGAATCTAAGTTATTCAGAGGATTACAGAGAGATGAATCGACTAATTACTTTGATTACAATGTTACATTTACGTGAACAGTATCCAGACACAAAGGCAAATTTAGATGTAAATGCAACCATTCAACCAATATGGAGCGATATTGCGAAGGATATACCTTATGAATCAATTGATTTTGCCGTAAGAGAAAAAGGTGTGGGAACAATTCCAACGAATATGTATTTACTAATGGCTCAATACCATCATTATTTATACATGAATAATCTGGATATGTTATTTAATGATGAGTTGAGCACGATAAACATCTTATATACCTATTTAGATACACTATTACCATTTGCAATCGTCATTCTTTCTATATTTTTAGCTTATAACACAATCAATATTCCGAAAAAAGATGGCAAAATAAAGCTGTTGATTAGTTCAGGCTACGACCGAAAAAAGTTGTATTTATCCGTTTGGGCTAGCAATTTATTTCAAATCCTTTTAATTTTAATGATTCCAATCTGTTTGCTATATAGTGGGAGTGCTTTAAGTGGAGAAAATATGAGGCTAAATTATCCAATGGTTGTGAGATCAAATCCACTTACAGAAATACATGGAATTCCAAATTTCTATGATTGTTCACTAGAAGTGGGGAGAATAAGTGAACTTTATCCAAATGCAATTGGGAGAATCCCACCATTGAATGATCATTTTGTTTATGGGGGAGACTTTAACTCCAATACTCAGGTGATTCCATTTTATCAATTATTAATGCTTTCATTATGTCTTGCTATTTTATTTGTCGCTTTTTTATCGGCGATAGCCATTTTTATATCTGCACTTATTCAGAGTAGCATTGTATCTTTAACGATAAGCGGAATCGTATTTATGTTGGGTTATTTAGGAACAATGCATTTGACTAAAATGGATCATATTAATTTGAGCCCCTTCACGATGTTTAATCCTGTACGGATACTTGAAGGTGTTTATAATACCACTTTTATTTCAAGTGGGATCATTCTATTGCTGTGTACAGTAGTGTTGCTGTTTTCGGGGTGTAAAGTGTTTGAACATAAAAATATTTAGTTTGGAGGCTTAATTTGAATGATAAATTAGTAGAAGTAAAAAATTTGTGCAAATCATTTAACAAAAAATTAGTCCTTGATCATATAAGTTTTGATGTTGGAAAAAATGAAATAGTTGGATTTATAGGCCCAAATGGTGCAGGAAAATCAACTACTATGAAGTGTTTATGTGGTTTGATTCATCATGATGAAGGAGACATCTTGATGAATGGATTCGATGTTAAAAAGCAACGTAAAATGGCGATGAAAAGTATGGCTTCGATGATTGAATATCCAGGTCTATTTTCAGAACTTACCGGTAGAGAAAATATTAAGATGGTCTCGCAGCTTAAGCGAATCCCTTCTCACAGAATAGAAGAAGTCATTCATTTTGTTGACATAGGAGAAGCGATAGATAAGAAAGTGTCAAGATACTCTCTTGGAATGAAGCAAAGACTAGGGTTGGGGATTGCAATTTTAAGCAAACCTAAGTTTTTGATTTTAGATGAACCAACCAATGGTTTAGATCCTACGGGGGTTATCAATTTAAGAAACACCCTGAAAGATTTAATTAAGCACGAAGATATGTCAATTTTGTTTTCATCACATCAACTAGGAGAAATAGAACGGCTTGCAGATAGGATTATCTGCATTAATAATGGAAAAATTGTGGATGTTCCAGTCATGCAAAGTATGCAACTCAATTACATGATACAGTTCAAAGATCCATTGATTGATGCAGTTCAATCGTTCTTAGTTTTGAATGGGACTCAACTAGAACGAATCTCCTCGAATGTAATTAAAATTTCCATAGAATCAGATAAAAGACTAAATGAACTTCTCAAATACTTTGTCTTAAAAAACGTTGAAATCGTGGATATTTATCGGGAGACTGTAGATATTGAAATGCTGTACAAGTCTGTATACAATGTGGAAAGCGAGGTCTGATATGATTGCAAGTATATTTAAATTGCATTTTAAACGGACAAAAAACAAAATAATCGTATTCATTATTGTACTCTATTCAGTACTATTTTCGATTTTTACTTGGTACTCTAGTTCTGATTATTTAGAATCAGAGGGCAATTTACACATGAGTAGGAGTCGAGTCGCAAACACACAAGCAATGACTTTGATAAAATTAAGGGAATTTAATTCAAGAGAACTTGCAGACGAAGGGGCTGATAAAAAAATCGAGTTTTTTTCAGAGCTTAGTAAGCATGAATTAACTGTTGGTAAATTTCTGTTAAGTGGTAATAAAGACAATGATCGTTTTATCAATCTTACGCTGAACAAAATTTATGGTCTATATATAACTTCTATTCAAGACGAAGTTATACCTTTACAAGAGATTAAAGGCCACGGTTTTACTTTTGAGGAATTACGTGCACGGGAAGCGTATACGCTTTTTTTAGATGGATACAAAGAGGATCTCGTATTGAATCCGTATGAAGTAAATAGTGCAAATATGAGTATGCGATTTTTTAGTGGCATCAATTTGATCGTATTAACGAGTTTGATCATCTTATTAATTTTTGATGGGTATTTAACACATATTCATGATGGAAGCTATAAAATTATGTATACGCTAGAGTATTCAAGGAAGCAAGTTTTTATCTCAAAGGTAGCTGTGGAATTGATTATAGGCGTTACTATGTTTATAGTGTCATTTTGCACAATCAATATGATAGGATTTTTCATCGGTGGACTAGGTGATTGGAAATACCCAATGATGTCAAAAGGGCTTTCCGTGGCTTCACAAATAAACTCGGTAAATTCATTCTCAATTTTACCTCTTCACCAGATAGTAACGGCTAGTTTTGTATTGTATCTTTTTATGTTAGCATCACTAATTACATTGATTTTGCTCATTTCGTTGAAAACAGATTCAACAAATGCAAGTATAGGAGTGTTCTTTTGTATAGTGTTTCTATCAGTGCTACTAAATGCCACACAATCTGAAAGTTCGATTATAAAGGGTCATTTTCCGTATTCGTACTTATTTATAGAAAATGTATGGTCGGTTAAAGAACAGTTTAACCTTTGGTATGGATATGTATCAAACATAACTCTATTATTAGTTTCTTTGATCTATATGCGATTTGAAATCGAAAAAAAAGATCTACTTGGAGGTACAGAGAGTCAATTCTAAACAACCAATCTTAGTTTATGACAAAAACAGCTTAGTTTATGACAAGTAGCGTCAAAAGATGGGGGATTTGTGTTATAGTTGGGGTGAAATAAAATATTATCACTGGGGGGAATTGATAATGGGAGAGGGTTATGATGCGGCGATTTTTGAAGAATAGATATAGATTAGTCTATAAAGTTTTTATTGTATCGATGTTTACAATTCTTGGAATTTGTAATTTACATAGTTTTTCGCTTGATCAGAGTCCAATCTTAGCAAGTGATGAGTTTGAGTTTTGTGAACGATTAAATGAATCCATTAAGCAATCAGTTCCCATAATAATAAGTGAGGATGAAACAAATGAAGGGTTTAATCATTTTTTAAATCAATATCAAAGTAATGCAGATGAAAATCTTGATAGCGACGAGGAAGCTTTAGTAATTCAACCTGTAATAAATGCAGAACAAATAGTTGTTGCTAAGATAGATGATAAAAGAATCCTTGCAATGGCAGCTCATATGAGTTGTTTATATGACTTACCTTTGTTTATTTGTTCAGATTCATCGAGTCAAAAATGTCAGGATTTATTGTACGGGAATAAAAAGTCCATTTATATTGGAGAGCATGAGATTGGCTCAAAGGGTGACTCTTTTGCAACTTATGATGAGGTGAAAAATTTATATGACAGGTGCTTAGCAAGCTCACAATTGACTGTCTATATAGAGTCGGAATCATTATATGTTTCAGGTCTTTATCTAGCATCCTTACGGGGTGGTAAACTGTGTTTTGATATTGACGAATACGTTACAACTGAGCAATCACAGTATTTTGCATGGGTTGTTTCTCAGAAGGATTTTAACGCAACAAAGTTAGAAAACATTCAAAAACAACTAGATCTAAATCATGACGAATGTATGGATATCAGTCTTGGAATCATTACGGGTAAAAACGCACAACAAGCCAATCTATTAGTTGTAAGAAGTTATTATTATCCGAGAATGAATCCTGAGAAGCACGTAACGGCAGTAGATGTTTTAAATAGAGATGATTACTCTAGCGAGTTATATGGCGATTGGAGCTATACTCGAGTAGGTGGGCGTAGTGCAGATAAAGAAACGATAAAAGAGCTATTCGCTGAGAGTTCGTATATAAAACTATATGGACATGGCTCACCAACTAGTTTCAAAATAGATGATAGGAGTTCGTTAAAAGGAACGGATATTCCACTTCTCAATTCGCCTATTGTCATTTTTGAAGCGTGTTATACGGGTAAATTTGATGTGGTGAATAGTATTGCTTTAGATATTATTGAAAAAGGTGCTGTGGCTTTCATTGGTTCGGTAAAGAACGGAGGCGTTACAAATCCCAATATTGAGTGTGTAGGTTCACATTTTTATACGACACAGGATGTAAGAATCGGAGACTTTGTCACATATCATAACTTAGGTATAAAAAACAGCATTGAGAATTATGAACGTGCTATTTTAATTGGCGACCCAATGTGGCATGCATTTAAGACGGTTGGAACACTAAATAAAAATCAATATTCTTTTGAGTTGCCTGCTCATACTCTTTTTGATTCGATTGTCCCGATAAAGGTCAGTTCAAAATTGAAAATTAAAGGTTTCGATATGTGGCAATCCAATGCGAATAGAGTTGTTTTTGCTGAATGTCTTGGAGATGAAGTCGCTTTCGATTTAGAAAAAGGGCCATCTATAGTAAGATTGCTTAAAAAGGTGCTGAAGCAAATTTATATATCGTATAGTTTTGTGTTTCAGGAGTTGTTTTCAGTAGATTTGATTTTGGTTGCGATAATCGCAATCGTATTTTTAGTATTAAAATACGGTAGTGAAAAGTATGTGTCGTTAGAACGATTCGACTTAGTTATTCTCAGTATGAGTTTGTTGCTATTTTATTGTTTTGAGCACTTTGTTATTCAAATAGATTTTCAAATCTTTAAGTATATCACACTTTCATCAATTTTTTACATCGTTATTAAATCCAAAGGATCATTTAAAATTTTACTAGGAATTGAAGGAATTTTATTTGTATTATTTGGTTTAGTTCTTCATTTCTTTAATGTTGAAACTTCAATGTATTATATCTTAGGAGTTGGGGTTACTACTTTTGTTGTCGTGACTGGATTGATTGTCAACGGAATGTGCATTTTAACATTAAAGATGAGAACGTTAATTTACAACAATTCGCCTTTTAAGGATGCATAAAATGGAAAGAAAAAAATGGATGTTAACTGAATGACGCTGTATATTCAGACACAAATTATATATATGATAATAGGGTGGCAAGCATTTATCTAGTCTATGAAGACTATTTTGAAATTTTGCATGTAGATGTGGACATAATGACGGAATCCTCAATTGAGATACAAGTCGATAAAAATATTGATAAAGTCTATAATGCATTTTCATATGATGAGATTTATGCAAATACGAAAAACCTTGGAGCATATTGTTTTATCATTAAATGCGAGACAAATACTTAAAATGTAAAATCAAGTACTATTTTAATAAAAGAATCTTAGTTTATGACAAGTAGCGCCATATGATGGGGGATTTGTGTTATAGTTGGGGTGAAAATAATATATTATCACTGGGGGGGGAATTGATAATGGGAGAGGTCAATGATCAATATAAGCGTAATCGAAGTAGAGTTCTCAATTGGATGCATGTGTTGATACTTATCTATGTTCTTATCACTAGAGAGATGAATCTCGACTTTTTCTGGAGCAGGACAGGAATTTTTGCCCCATATTTTATATATGGATGTATTGGTATTATTCGTTATTATCAAGGAAAAACGTCTAAACTACCAAAAGATGATGTATTCATTGTATGGTTTACGACTGCCTGTGAGATTGGACTCGTGATTTATGTATTGGTTCAATAAATTCTTTGATAAAAAATGATGAAAAACGTTGTCAGGTTAAATAAAATGACGATGTCTTCAGGATGTGAACATTATGTTTCAACTGAAGGCAATCGTCATTTTTATCTTGTTATATTTCAATAGTTTCACTAAGTAAAATATATGTTGTAGCGTTTTGTTGTTAATAAAGACTTATTATAACCATTTTTTATAAGTCTGATCAATCCCAATTGCGCCAAGTGGTGCAGTGATGAGGATTGCTAGGACTGCCACGGCGAGGATCGTATGACCTGCTTCGATGCCAGCAGCTAGTGGCAATGCGCCAATTGCAGCTTGTACGGTGGCCTTTGGTAGATAGGCAATGGAGCAAAAAAGGCGTTCTTTTAGATTGAGCGAGGTTTTCATTAAACTCACTTGTACGCCGATAACACGAACCGCGAGAGCCAGTAAAATCAATAAAACAGCGGATAATCCAGCTTCTGTCACGTAGTGGATATTGACTGCGGCACCGACGAGTACAAATAATAGGATTTCAGCGCCCACCCAGATCTTAGAAAATTTTCCTTTGAGTCGTTTTGCAAGGACTTCATACGCCTGTAAAATAGTGCCCCCCATGGCCATAACGGCAAGGAGTCCCGACACTGGAAAATAAGGTTTAATAAAGGCTTCAAATGAAACAAATAAGAAAGCAATACTGAGAATAATCATCACTTTAATCGTATCGCGCATGTGAATTCTTTTAAATACTTTTACGAGGATGAATCCAGTCATAATGCCTAGCGCAAGTCCAGATAGGATCGCGATGGGTACTTCGATTAAGGACATGGCATTAAATGCATGACCGTCGTGAATCCCCATAAATGCGGTAAACAAAATGATAACAAAGATATCGTCAATAGACGCGCCAGCCATGATGAGTTGTGGAATGCTTTTGTCTTTACCGTGTCCAGATTCCATAAGGTGTAGCATGCGTGGAACGATGACTGCTGGTGATACTGCTGCGATGACAGTACCGAGAATCGCCGCTTCTAGTGTGGTTATGTGTAACACCATCGGTGCAAAGATCACAAACGCCCCTATTTCGAAAAGTGCTGGTACAAAACACATGAGAATCGCCGGACGACCGACTTTCTTCAGGTCTGCGAGGTCAATGGCAAGCCCTGCACGCGTTAAAATGATAATCAGTGCAATCTGTCTAAGCTCTGTAGAAATATTGAGTATATCGTCAGAAATAAGATCCAGCACATAAGGCCCAAGCAGGATGCCTGTAAAAATCATCCCCACGAGTCCTGGCAGTTTCAATCGGTTTAGGATGCCACTCAGTGAAAATCCTATAATCATAATCAGTGCTAAACTCAATAACATAACAGTTTCCTCCGTTAATCAATGTGGTGTTAATTGTTGTTGTGCTGCATACATATCGCTATAAATTGTATAAAAAGTTATGACGAAATATCCAATAAAAAAGCTGATAAATCTGCAACGTAAAATAAAGTCACAGAAGTCATCAGCTTATCAGCGGTTTAAGTGGTTGTTCAATCACTTTGGGAGAACCTCATTCCCATCTTTGACATCATAGCACAGATAGAGGTGAGTTTCAAGGGATGGACGGATATAGAAGTTTTCCTATTGTTAATCGGAAAATTATTGATAATCATCATTTTTTAGACTATAATTAGAAAAAAGGAGGGAGTATATGATTAACCGAAAGCGATATATGGATCAACTTATCCAATATAGAGACAATGATTTTGTAAAAGTGATTACGGGTGTTCGAAGGTCTGGTAAATCGTCACTACTCTCACTTTATAAAACATACTTGCTAGAACAAGGTGTAGAAGAAAATCAAATTGTTGAGATTAACTTTGAAAAATTCATGTATGATGATTTAAAAAACAGTCATAATTTGCATAAGTTTATAGAAGCAAAAGTCGTAAAGAATAAGCGGATGACATTTTTGATTGATGAAGTACAAGAAATTGAATCGTGGGGAAAAGTCATTAATAGCCTTAGAGCGAGTTTTGATGCAGATATTTATGTAACAGGTTCAAACTCGAGAATGTTCTCTGGAGAGCATTTAACCTATCTTTCTGGGCGCTACATTGAAATAAAGATCTTTCCTTTATCTTTTAAAGAGTTCCTTGAATTTAAATCCTATAAAGAAGAATTTGCAGAAAATTTTTTTGATGAATACCTTCGTATTGGGTCATTTCCAGCAGTAGGTCTTGCAAAGCAAGAGGAAGTAGTGGAAGCTATATTGTCAGGCTTATTTGATTCAGTCTTCACCAGAGACATTATCATGAGAGGAAATATAAAAGATGAAGGTGCTTTTTATAAAGTAGCTAAGTTTGTATTCGAGAATATTGGAAATAATCTGTCTGCCAATGGTATAAAAAATACGATGCTATCTCATGGTCATAAAATCACTTCTGATACTGTGGATAATTACCTTCAATTAATGTGTGATGCCCACATGCTCTATCAATGTGAACGTTATGATATTCGAGGTAAAGAACGTTTAAAAACCAATGGGAAGTATTATGTTGTAGATACAGGTTTAAGAAATAAACTCCTTGGATATAAACAGGGAAATTTAGGACATATCGTTGAAAACCTCGTTTACATTCAACTGCGAAGAATGGGTTATGAGGTGACTGTTGGAAAAAATATGTCTTATGAAATAGATTTTATAGCAATTAAGGGTACAGCGAGGTTGTATTTCCAGGTGAGTTTAACAGCACTTGATGATGCGACATATGATCGTGAAATCAATTCACTTATTAAGATTAATGATCAATTTCCTAAGTACTTGATTACTATGGATAAGGTAGATCTGTCAAAAGAGGGAATTGTACATTTGAATTTGATGGATTTTCTGCTTGAAAAATACAATTTTTAACTTTTGATACCAGTAATGACAACGGTTAGAAATGCTTCGGAACTATTAGTAGGAGTTGAAACTTTTATTGTCATTAAAAGCCAATTCATAATTTGGAATCCGATTTTTAGTTACTTGAACACAGGTGAATGGATAGTTCCAAAATTAATTCTATTTGCAGGCGGAGCTCTCTTGATATTAGTCTCAATATCAATTGTATCGACCCGGCGAAAATCCTACAGAAAAGAATTGTCGTGAGATTTAATGGTTGTTCACGCACAACACCACCGGCGAAAATTCCATGTAAGTGGGACGACGCTTCACATAATGGTGATTCATGAACGATTCCGCAGGCGCAGCCGAGGACCAAGTGAAGGAAGCACCATTATGTGAAGCGTCGTCCCATCATACTCCATAGTTTTCCCCCACACCTTAATAAACTCAATGAGGAAACTTCTTTATTATGTCTTATCGTATAGATATGTTTTCTTAGTTTTTATACTTCCTAATACAATTCCTAATGGCATATTAATCGCAACTAAAAAAAATGTCACCCTTTCGAAATTCATTATACTACCAAGTAAAAACATCATTGTTCCAATAGTGAAAAAAACAATAAAAAAATTCAACTGGCGTCTAAGTCTCTTCTTGGTTTTTTCCCAACTATGTTTATTAACCTTTTTTTGTAATTTCATGATCAATCCAGGTAGGTTAAAAAATATATAATATGAAAAACCAATGAACAACGATAAGACTGATCGCTGACTGAATAATTCATATCCAGCGCCACCAATAAGTAAGAATAAAGTGAAACTAAAACCTAAATAATACCTTGAATATTTAATCAATGCATCAATATTTTCATCTAAGAAATTAAACATTTAGATACCTCCTATTTTAATGATGTTACCATAAAGTCTTCGATAATTCCATCACTTCAACATATAACATGTACTTTGGTTAAATGTTGCATCAAATTTGCGCTTATCTTGTTGTTACAATCCGTTCATGCACAACGCCACCGGCGAAAATTCCATGTAAGTGGGACGACGCTTCACATAATGGTGATTCATGAACGATTCTGCAGGCGCAGCCGAGGACCAAGTGAAGGAAGCACCATTATGTGAAGCGCCACCCCATCATACCCCATAATTTTCCCTCACACCTTGACAAAATCAAAGGGACGGATTATATTAATTGAAGAATGACAAATTAGACACCCACAAGTCTGCAAAAATCTTTGGGTGTAGTATAAGGCTATGAAAAGGCCAGTAAGTGCAACGATATCTTTAGAGAATGGGATTCACCGGCTGAAAGATCCCTAGAGTAAATGGCACTGAACCTACCTTTGAGCATGTATTAATCGTACACGGGAAGGACCGTTATATCCTATACGAGTGAGTAAAGCAATTTACTAATTAGAGTGGTACCGCGAGTCTTCGTCTCTAGCAATAAGAGATGAAGGCTTTTTGTTTTTTTGAAAGTAAAAGTGGATAAAGAGGACATCATCGAGTGTTGTTTTATCGGTGAATAAGAGAAATCAAGTAAATAAGAGTAATCATATAAACACGAGAAATAAAATGAATCTTAACGGAGGTTATAATGAGTAAGCAAAATGAAAAAGAATTTGTAAAAGACATTACCAAAATGGAAGATGATTTCGCACAGTGGTATACAGATGTCATCAAAAAGACGGACTTAGTAGACTATTCACCTGTAAAGGGTTTTATGGTCATCAAACCATACGGTTATGCACTTTGGGAAGGGATTCAAGCATTTTTAGACAGACGTTTCAAAGAAACAGGTCATCAAAATGTGTATTTCCCACTCTTAATTCCAGAGAGTTTATTAAACAAAGAAAAAGAGCACGTTGAAGGTTTCGCGCCAGAAGTGGCTTGGGTAACACATGGCGGTAGTGAAGAGCTTGCTGAACGTCTTTGTGTACGACCAACATCTGAGACGATTATTTGTTCTATGTACTCAAAATGGCTCACAACTTATAGAGAACTTCCATATCTTTATAACCAATGGTGTTCGGTTGTACGCTGGGAAAAAGCGACGCGTCCATTTTTAAGAACGTCTGAATTCTTATGGCAAGAAGGTCATACGCTTCATGAAACACAACAAGAGGCGCAAGAAGAAACACTTAGAATGCTCGGCATTTATCAAGAGATGGCTGAAGAACTTTTAGCAATTCCAATGGTTGCCGGTCGAAAATCAGATCGTGAAAAATTTGCTGGTGCTGAAGCGACGTACACAATCGAGGCGCTTATGCATGATGGTAAAGCGCTTCAATCGGGAACTTCACACAACTTAGCGCAACACTTTACGAAAGCGTTTGAAATCACATTCCAAGGCAGAACAGGCGAACTTGAACATCCACATCATACATCATGGGGCGTATCGACTCGTCTAATCGGCGGCGTAATCATGGTGCATGGCGATAACAGAGGTTTGGTATTGCCACCAAGACTTGCACCAATTCAAGTAGTGATTATTCCAATTGCACAGAAAAAAGAAGGCGTACTTGAGCACGTTAATGCGCTATTTGATGAACTTAAAGCAGCGGGTATCCGCGTGAAGTTAGACGACAGCGCGGAGTATTCACCAGGCTGGAAATTCAATGAATATGAAATGAAAGGCGTGCCACTCCGTTTAGAAGTGGGTCCTAGAGATATTGAAAACGGCGTGATGATGGCAGCAAGACGCGACACGCTTGAAAAGATGACGTTAAACCGCGAAGGGGCTGTTGAGACCGTTAAAACGTTATTGGATACGATTCATTACGACATGCTTGAAAGAGCAAGAAAAAATAGAGATGAGAAGACGTTTACATTTAGCACATACGATGAATTCAAAACTAAAATGGTAGAAACACCTGGTTTTGCTAAAACGATGTGGTGTGGCGACGAAGCGTGTGAAGCACAGGTAAAAGCAGATACAGGCGTAACGATTCGCTGTCTTCCATTTGAACAAGAAAACTTGGGCGATACGTGTCCATTCTGTGGCAAACCAGCGAAACACATGGTTTACATGGCAAAAGCGTACTAAGAAAATCAATATAAAAAAGTGGCGAATCCCCACATTTATTTATAAGATGTGATGATTCCACCACCGATTAAACGATCGCCAATATAACAGACCAATGCTTGTCCTTTTGAAGGTGCCCGAACGGGACTTTCAAACGTGAGGCGAGCAGCGGTCTTTATTTTTTTGTTCTCTAGAAGACAGGTTGTCTTTGAACTATTTGAGTGAATGATTTCGCCTACTTCAACTGTTAATTCTGGTTTGAACAGTTCATCTGACTTCACAATGCATAATTTTCCTTCGTAAACCGCTGACCACTGGCTGACGATGACGGAGACTTCAAGCGTATTTTCGTCAGGCGATTCCTGAAGCAACGACGCTTGTAGCTTGGGTGAAATGAGGTTGAAATCTTCACAGTCGATGGTGTGATATAAAAGATCCTCTTCGCTTCCAAGTGTAACGATCTGTGAATGGGCATTCAGCTCTGTTACGACGTATTTTCCATTGAGATATTGTCCGTTTAGGTCTTTGCCCAGTCGCCTTTTTTGCCCAATGGTGAAGTGAGCGGTTCCTTGATGATGCCCCACGATTTCTCCTGTGGTGAGGACAAAGTCACCAGGGGACATGGCCGGATGAGAGTGTTCTTTAAGATAGAGCGCATGGTTTTTGTGTTCGATGAAGCAGATGCCCATACTGTCTTTTTTCTCGGCGAGTTCAAGATGATAGGACGCAAATGTCTCGCGAACAGCGGCTTTACTTTCCATATCGCCAAGGGGAAAAATCAGCCGACTCAGCGTCTCTTGATTGAGATGATAGAGATTGTACGATTGATCTTTGCGCTTATTTTCTGAGCGATAGAGTTCGTATTCACCTGTATCTTGGTTATACACACACTTTGCATAGTGTCCAGTTGAAAAATACTCAGCGCCATGTGCGACTGCATCTTCAATGAGTCGCCCATATTTGAGTTTTTCATTGCAGATTAGGCATGGATTGGGCGTATTTCCTTGTGCATAAGCATCGTGAAAGTTTTTAATGACAAGATCATTAAAATAGGTGCGATAATCGAGTACCAAGTGTTCTATTTCTAGGCATTTGGCTATTTGGCGTGCAGATTCAATTTCGCTGGATTGGTGGTCAAAGAGCCACATGGTAACACCGATGACTTCGTGACCTTGCTTTTTAAGTAAAAGGGCGGTGGTGCCACTATCGACACCACCGCTCAATCCTACTGCTATTTTACTCATATTAATTGACCCTTTCAGTTCCAACAAATGCCACTGCTATCATATCGGGACCAACATGTGATGCAATCGTCATTGAAAGTTCACTGACGATAATTTCTACGTTTGGTTTGATGTCTCGAATCTGCTGAACAAGCTGTTCTGCGTCATCTGGACAATTGCCATGGCCAACGATGATAAACTGTGTGAGTGATGGATCAAAATGTTCGTTAACTTTTGAAGCTAAAAGTGCGATGGATTTTTTACGGCCTCTGACATTGCCATAAGGTTTGATTCGTCCTTCATTGTCGAGTCCGAGTGTCGGTTTGACGTTGAGAACATTTCCTACCATAGCTGAGGTAGAAGAGATGCGACCGCCATTTTTTAAATATGTGAGGTTGTCTACACCAAACCAATGTTGTGTTTTGAGTTTGACAGAATCTGCCCATGCGGCTACTTCTTCTGCTGATTTTCCAGCTTGTGCGAGTCGTACGGCTCCAACAATTAAGACGCCAAGTCCAATAGATGCAGAGACAGTATCGACGATCTCGATTTTTCGCTCTGGATAATCTTCAAGCGCATTGAGTTTGCCAATCATAGCTGAGTTCATCGTGCCGCTCATTCCTGAAGAGAGTGGTAAGTATACGATGTCATTGCCTTCGGCGAGTTCTTTGCGAAAAACTTCTTCAAAACGAAACGCGTTGATCTGTGAAGTAGTCGGCATGATGCCTTGTCTTAAAAGATTGTAGAATTCCGTCTTGTCATAAGATTTACCCAAGTCATCAATTACGTCTCTGTCTTGGATGCGTATCGGCATGCCAATGACGTGTAAAAGCGATGTGTGTGCTTCTACAAATTGAAGGGGTAAATCACAGCAGGAATCTGTTATGATTTTTAGGTTCATTGAGCGCCTCCAGTTTCTTTTCTTAGTGATGTGATTTTCTCCTAATCATAAATGTCACATAGGAAGAAAAGGCTGTAAGTTTGAACCCAACTGCGAGAATTAAAAGATATTGCAACCACTTAGCATCTGGCATCCAAAGTAACAATACAATGGAGAGGCTAAATACAACAGTTGCGAGCTTGCCAAAAATGTTTGACGGAATAATGAGTTTTTCTTTACGTAAGTATAAATAGATACCTGTACAAATCATAAAGAGTTCTTTGACCAACATAATGAGCAGGACCCAAAATGGCACATAGTGATCGATATACAGCGAAGTGAGCGCTGTTAGCAGCATGAGTTTATCTGCTAGCGGATCAAATACGGTACCAAATGGAGTAATCAGTTGATATTTCCTTGCAATGTAACCATCCAAAAAATCTGTTATCCCGGCAATAATAAAAATAATAAGTGCGAATAAATGTGCATAAGACAAATTAGAAAAATAAACAAAATAAAACACTGGGACTAAACAAAGGCGGATGGCTGTAAGAATATTTGGGGTGTTTTTCAACCGTTTCACTCCTCTCGAGTATGGAATACAAAATTACACTTAATTTGATTATAAACGAATTAGAAGTTGTTTTCAATTGAAGTTGTCAATAGAGGAGAATATACAACGAAAACATAAAAAAACACATTCGTAGATAAAGCTAGAATGTGTTTTAAGTATTTGTGATAACCATTAATGTCTATGAAAGGGTTCGTGTTCAAACAATGGTTGATGTTCTCGTAGTGGTTGATGTCCATGTACTTGTTCGTGTCCATGTAGTTGTTCATGGCGAGAAAAATGTCGCATAAGCTCGTGTCGAAGTTTTTTAAATTGTTTGATATTGCCTTCATATATAAGTGTCATGTTGTCCAGATCAAAGAAATCCGTCGCTTGCACCAGTCCCGGATGTTTTCCGATGTCTAAAACACCATGCTTTTTTAGAAGCATATAGACAAATTGAGAGCAAAAATAGTGATTTTTACGAGGAAGTGGACGATTCACTAGTACGCCAAAAAGGCCTAAAAAATTATAGTGGTAGCGATGACGATGTTTGTAAAAAAATCGAATATCGCGATTAAGGCCGTTGAATTGCCTTCTCGTTACTGGAACTCGGTATATTTTACATTCAGCAGCATCATTTTTTTTATAGACGCCTTCAAATAAATTTTCTTCTACAAATCCACCTGAAAATGGATTGTCTGGATTCACTCTTCCGAAACTGTACATTCTCGAAAATGTATCATCAAAGCTAATGGACGTGTGCACATAACTCGAAGGGGTGAAATGCTTGATCGTTCTTGCAAGCCACGTTCCAGTTTTTGAAAATACAAGATATATGTAATCTTGTTGTGTTGGCATAAAATTCTCCAAATTATGAGACTTTGTCGAAATAAAAGTACTAAGATACAACTACTAAAATACAACGACGTAGTTAATACTGAGAAATTATATCATTTTTTTTAGTATAAGACTAGGACAGAACTCTAATTAATGGAAATTTAAGAATGATGAAACGAGGTAAGCGTTGAAGGAAAGGCAAATTTTTACCTACCTACAATATCTTGGTAACCTTCAATTTCTGAACGATTTGCACCATATGGTTCAATATAATAACGACCTTCGGACTCTTCAATCATTATGAGACCGTTAGCTTCAGAAGAAATACTAACGTTCAGGTAATATAACATAGGGTAGTCTTCCTCGTTAAAGGATTCAGCTCGGTCAACTTTTAGTTTGTGATACCAATTTGAACCGTAACGATTTGCCATTAGAGCGTTTGCTTCATGTAAATACCCCTCGATACGCGTTTGATCTCTAACTGGATCTCCATATTCATCTAAATACTTACCGTCTTTAATACAAGATAACAGCAAATCTACATCTTCATTTTTGATTGCCTTAAAAAAATTTCTGGTCACTGACTGTGGTGTTTTATTCATATCGCTATGAGGACCATCAAAATTTGAAGTGCTTATAAACAAGTATACCGAGCAAATTGAAACTATAGCAATAATTAATGAAATGATTGGATGTAATTTAATTATTTTAGAAATCCGCTTAAATGAAAAATTCTGCACATGATTTTGTTTTGAATCTGAAAAAAACATTTGAGTAGGCTTAACGGTGCTTTTTGATTTATTTGTTAGGTTGTAATGAATTTTCTTTCCACAATGATAGCAATAACTACAATCGTCGTTGATTTTAGTTCCACATTCGCTGCAATACATAATGTCCTCACTTTATATAGATGGTGTAATTTTCAAAATATAGATGATGTAATTTTCAAAGATATTATACTAAGAAATTCACAGTAAGTTAAGCATTATAAAATTTTCAGTCTTCAAATCACTGATTTGGGTATATACTAAAAAGAGAATGATGAAATCGGAGGATGCCATGTCTGAAAAACAAAGTACTCAAGTAAATGACAATACTCAAGAAAAGGACCGCACTCAAGAAAAGGACAACACACATAAAAAACGTAAAAAAGAAACTCTAGAGATGAGTCAAGAAATGGGTCCTGAGATGAAACTTCAAATGGAGATATTAAATGTACTCTTTGAAGGTGCATTTATTGTCAGTGAGATGGGGACGATTTTGCACTGGAATCAAGGGGCAAAGCGATTGACGGGGTATAGTGCTGAAGATATGCTTATGACGAATTTTTCTGAGGATATCCTCAATTTGATGGATGATGCAGGTAGACAACTGTGTCTTGGTAATTGTCCGGTAGAACTTACTTTTTCCGATGGCGTACAACGTGAAGTAGATGCGTATACAAAACATAAACGCGGGCATCGCGTCCCTTTAAAATACAGAGTTTCTATGTTAGAAGCCCTTCCAAATGGCGAGAGATCTGTGCTCGTAACGATGGCACCAGTAATGGAGTCGGTTAAGACTTCTGAACGATTGAATGCTGAATCGCAATTGCTTTTGATGGATCCTTTGACAGATCTTCCTAATCGGACCTATATAGATCTTATTTTAGATGAAAAAATCAAGATGTTTGAGCGATTTTCATTTCATTTTGGCGTTGCACTTGTGGATATTGATAATTTCGAAGGCGTGAATGCAACTTTTGGAAGAGCATTGAGCGATGAAGTGTTAAGTGTACTTGCAAGAACATTTAGAAATTCATTTAGAGGGGCTGATTTTATCGGCAGATGGCAAAATGATGAATTTTTATTTTTCTTCTCGGGTGTCACCAATGAACACATGCAGAAGTTATGTGAGCGTATTCGTATTCTCGCAGAGGGAAGCGTTTTGCGAAATGAAACCTTTAGAGATATTGAATTTACAGTCTCTGTGGGTGGAACTGTGATCCGAAAAGGAGACACACAGCAATCCGTGATGGATCGAGTTGCAGACCGTTTAAAACGTGCAAAATCCAAGGGTGGTAACACGTGTATGACACGTTAGCAGTTATTATATAAAAGGAAGATTAATGAGTTTGAAGAAAAAACAGAATTTAGTGAGTTCAACTAATTTCCAACCACCAACCGATTTGCTCGAATGGTATGATGGTGTTAAAAGGGATCTCCCTTGGCGTCATGATATTACGCCCTACAAAGTGTGGATTTCGGAAATTATGCTTCAACAAACGCAAGTGGTGACGGTTTTACCGTATTACCACCGATTTATGGAGCGATTTCCAACTGTAGAATCCCTTGCAAATGCAAATGAAGAAGAAGTATTTAAATATTGGGAAGGCCTTGGGTACTATTCCCGTGCACGCAATCTGATCAAATGTGCACGAATCGTAGCGACTGAATATCGTGGTGAGTTTCCAAATCGTGCAGCAGCGTTAGAGAAACTTCCAGGGATTGGTCCTTATACATCTGCTGCAATTGCATCGATTGCTTTTAATGAGTGCATCGCAGCGGTTGATGGCAATGTGTTTCGAGTGTTGTCGAGAATCTACGAAAATGACCTCGCTGTCAACCAGCCTAAGAATGTAATGATTTTTCGTAATCAGGCCAATGAGTTGATGAAGGAGCTCATGCAACATCATGAAAGTCGACCTGTTGGAGATTTTAATCAAGCGATGATGGAGCTTGGAGCCACAGTGTGTACGCCGACACAGCCTAGATGTGAACTATGTCCATTTCGTGTGACTTGTAGGGCCAATCTGCACCAGACGACGAAAGACTATCCCGTAAAAATTAAAAAGGCGAAAAAAATTGAACAAAGAGTGGCTATGATCGTGATGCTTCATCAAAATCAGGTGTTACTCATGAGAAAAAATGATTTGGGACTATTATCTGACTTATGGGGATTTCCAGCATTTGATCTTGATGAATATCGTAAGGAACAAGGCATATCCAAAGAGTCGCGAGTATCACAGGAGTTGCAAGTTTCACAAAAACTGCAAATTTCACAAGAGTTGAAAGTTTCACAAAAACTGCAAATTTCGCAAAAACCGCAAGTTTCACAGGAATCGCAAGTATCAAAAGAATCGGAAGTTTCACAGGAACTGCGAGTATCACAAGCTTCGGAAGTTTCTCTAAAGTCAAAGAATTCTCATGAGTCATTGGACAAGCAACTAGTCGAGATATGGGTTCAGGAGACTTTGGGGTTACAGTCCACAGTTTCGCATACTAAAAAAGGCTTTAAACACGTGTTTACACACAGAGTCTGGCATCCAGAACTTTTTTTTATGTGGACAGAACATGCAATCACGCTGGATTATCCACAGGTGATGTGGGTGAATTTGGATGACTTGTTGCATTCAAAAATAGATGAAGCAATTTCAACAGCCATCAAGAAGCAGTTTCAGGTGATTGCAGAGGTAACTATTAACGGTTTATTTAAAGCTCGTGGATAAGTTAGGAGTGAATCGATGTTTATAAAAGCGCGTGCTGAAACACTGTATGATTTTGTCAAAGAAGATACAACACGTAATTATTTTATCTGCTATACACTCAATCATCAAAATCCATATCAAGATGCATGGACATATTCTGAAGGCCATGAGATCAAAGTTGCAGTCTTTTTAAGAAAAACAGGGAATATTCAGATAGCCTATCAAGAGGGTTTTGATTTAAAATGTTGCAAAAATCACATGGAAAATTTACTGATGTCTATTGACTGGAAACAAGCAATCGTCCATACTGAGGTTATGCAGTTGCTGTCGGATATGTGTTTCGAAACAACCATTCGTGAAGGCGCATGGATTGCAAGGTGCACACCGGAAAATTGGCATAGCAAATCGGTTGAGTTACAATCACCCTATCAACTATCTTTGTTGTCTTCTGATGACATGGATGAAATCGTATCCGTTTATCGAGATGTGTTTGAACATTTTGCAGCGGATCAATACATGACGGAAAAACTTAATTGTAGACGAGGTCGAGCTGTTGGCGTCAAATGGAACAATCAATTGGTGAGCGTTGCACAAACAGATTATGAATCTGAATCATCGGCTCTTATTGTCGGTGTTGCAACGAAAAAAATTTTTCAAGGAAAATCTATTGGTCGCATGTGTTTTCAATCTCTCTGCGAAGCACTTGTCCGTGAAGGTAAGACGCTTTATTTGCAATATGATTCTCCCGTTGCTGGCAAACTCTATCATAGTACTGGCTTTGAAAATTATGAACGCGTCTATCATATAACTAAAAATGAAAATAAATCATAACAAGAGGTTAATTATGAAAGTATTATTACTTTACAATCCAAAATCAGGTACTCGCAGTTTTCCTGCGCAACTGGACTATGTCATCGATCGTTTTCAGTCCGAAGGCATGCAAATTATTCCTTACAGAATGAAAAATATTCAGGAGGTTGAAGCGTATTTACAGACGCTCGATTTTAGTGAATTTAAAAAAATCATCGTGTCAGGTGGTGACGGTACGGTGCATCAAGTGGTCAATTTAATGATGAAGCATAAAATTGATTGTCCATTAGCGCTTTTTCCATCAGGTACAGCTAATGATTTTGCGCAGTACTTTGAAGTACCAAAAGATGTAGCTGGTATGACTGAGATTGCCCTTACCGATCATTATGTGAACTGTGATATTGGTAAAGCCAACGATAAGTATTTTATCAACGTGGCAAGTTTCGGTAATTTAGTCGATATCAGCCAACGTGTTAACGAACAAGCAAAAAACGTCATTGGCGTTTTGGCATACTATATCAAAGGCGTTGAGGAAATCTCGAAATTGAGAACGTTTGATGCGACTGTTACGATTGATGGCGTGGAGTATAAAGAAAATATTTATTTTGCGCTTATTATGAATGGACGTTCTGCTGGTGGATTTAGAAAATTAGCACCTTATTCAGATGTTGCAGATGGACTTTTAGATGTCATTATATTTAAAAAATGTCCAATTCTCGACTTAATGCCTTTAGCGGTACAAGTTCTAAATGGCGAACATCCAAAAAGTGATTATATCCAATATGTTCAAGGTCGACACATCTATGTGCACTGCGAAGATGTCATTACATCTGATTTAGACGGTGAAACAGGACCTGAACTTCCGATGACGATAGAAGTCCTTCAAGGTGCATTAAAAGTGAATTCACTTATTTTGCAAAAAGAGCAATAAAGGATAGGCAGAACAATAGAACGGGTGAAAAAACAATACAATATACAATATACAATCATGTTATATTATTATACAATTTCCATAATTGTGAGAAAGGATGAATTCTATGAAGAAAATCGTACTTGCAGGTGGTTGTTTTTGGGGAATGGAAGCTTATTTTAAACGAATCAAAGGCATTGAAAAAACAGAAGTTGGGTATGCAAATGGCCATACTTTAGAACCATCTTATAAAGAAGTTTGTTCCAATACGACGGGACATGCTGAAGTCTTAGTTGTGGAATATGATGAAATGATGATTTCGCTAGAAACGATTTTAAGCAAACTGTGGAAAGTCATTGATCCAACACTTCTTAACCGCCAAGGTGGGGATATTGGTTCGCAATATCGCACAGGCATTTATTATGAAGATGAAGCGGATCTTCCTGTCATTCTCGCTTCAAAAGAAGAAGAACAAAAGAAGTATGAAAAGCCAATTGTCACAGAAGTTGAGCCGCTCAAATACTATTATCCAGCTGAGGAATATCATCAGGACTATCTGACAAAAAATCCTGGTGGATACTGCCATATTCATTTGGATTAGAGACAAAGAAGAGTCCTATAAAAGAGATCTATAAAGATTCATAAAATTCAAAACAAATGAATCCATCTAAACATTTGATTCATGAGAGTGAGTGAAATAATGAAAGGTAACCCATACGAGTTGCAATATCTGTCGTCTGACAGCTGCACTTGTAGAGGTTACCTTTTTTAATGTGGATTCATCATTTCAATTATTTTTTTTCTCCAAATAATTCAGTATTGATTTGAATGCCTGTTTTAGTAGTGGCAAGTCCACCCATGGACGTTTCTCTTAGGGATGGTGGAAGTGCCTTTCCAACTCGATACATGGCATCCACAACTTCGTCAAAAGGAATGATGCTATTAATCCCCGCGAGTGACATTTCTGCACAAAGAAGCGCATTGGCAGCACCCATGGCATTTCTCTTTGCACATGGACTTTCAACGAGTCCGGCGATTGGATCACATACGAGGCCGAGCAAATTTTTAAAACACATGGCAGCAGCATTGAAAACTTGCTCAGGTGTACCACCGAGCATATGAACCACTGCGCCGGAAGCCATGGCAGATGCAGTTCCAACTTCGGCTTGACAACCACCTTCAGCACCTGATATCGTAGCGTTTCTTGCGACGATGGTTCCAACTAGGTTTGCTGCAAGCAATCCTTCTAATAACTTTTCTTCTGAAAAATTAAAACGTTCCTTGGTGGTCATGAGAACAGCTGGCATGACACCACACGAGCCTGCTGTTGGCGAAGCGACTATTTTCCCCATAGAGGCATTGACTTCCATCGTGCTTAGCGCATAGGCTGCAGCTTTTGCAATCGTCGAGCCACACACTGTCAGGGAGGATTCCATACGTTTTTTTAACAAAACGCTATCATTTCCAATAATCTTGCCTTTGATCTTGTCTTCATCATCTTCAATGCCCAATTTCACTGCGGCACTCATGACGCGAAGGACATTTTTCAGATAATCTCGGATATATCCATAACTTCTTCCAGTTTTTTCGATTTCAACGGATAATGAGACATCGTGCAGTTTTGCATTGTTCTGCTTGCAATACTCAATAATCTCAGCTCCTGATATAAATTTCATAGGCGGTCTCCTTACTGTATTTTAGAACGATCATAAAAGAACATAAAAGATCATAAAAGAACATAAAAGATCATAAAAGAACACGATACATTTCGAGGGGGTTCAATGTCCTCGAAAAGATTAATCATAGATTTTCTCTATCATATTAACAAAGAGCATGCCGTCAATGTGAATGAGTTCATCAAGCAATTCTTTATCGATATTTTCATCCGTTTCAATGATGCCAATGGCCTTCTTTCCCTTTTCTTCGCGATAGAGTTTCATAAACGCGATATTGATACGATGTTCGGACAAGAGCGTCGTAATCTTGGAGAGCATGCCGGAATTGTCTTTGTGATGTGTAATCAATGTATTGAAATCGCCCGTATATTGTACGTCAATGCCATTGATGCTTGTGATCATCATCTTGCCGCCACCAATTGAAATTCCAATGATAACGTACGTTTCAAGTCGGTTGGTTTTAGCTGTGATTTTCACTGTATTTGGATGTGCAACGTCCTCTTCAGATGTGATAAATTCATACTTCAAGCCACGAGTGTTGGCGATTTTAAAAGCATCGACGATGCGTTCGTCATCGGGTTTTAGCCCCAAAAATCCCCCTAAAAGTGCAATGTCTGTACCATGACCTTTATAGGTTTTTGCAAATGAGCCATAGAGTGTGAAGCTCACTTCAGTTATAGGAACTTTAATGATATTCAGCGCCGTGTAGCCAATACGACACGCACCGGCTGTATGTGAACTAGATGGACCAATCATCACAGGGCCAATGATGTCAAAGATGTTGTAATCCTTCATGGAAGACCTCCAATGTTTTGAAAATGCATTTATCACTATCATAGCAGACATGGTGGGAGATATAAAGCATAAAAAAAGCAAGTCCCCTTTCACTAAGTCCTCGGCTTCGCCTGCGGAATCGCTCAAGGGTACTTGCTTCTTTTTATGCTTGTGTATCGACATTTTAAAGCTAGGAGTCATGATGAAAATCATAAGATCACTCTCGTTTGTTTTCTGCTACTCAGCCTGTGGAAATGATTAAAGGTACTTGCTTCTGAATAATTTACGAAGGAAGTGGTTTAAATACATAACGCTTAATTGTATGTTCCTATTAATTTTATGAAGGCGATGTTGTATTGTTACGGACGATTAATAACCTTTGAGTACAAAACAAGAGTGAATTTGTTTTTTTATTGACATAAAATTATATTTTTTCTAAAATTAAGTATATCAATAAATAACAGATGGGGGATTTTATGAAGAAGATTAAATATTTTTCATCAGGATTTTTTTCAGCTTTTTTAGTAATGGCGCTTTTATTATCGGCAGTATCGTTTGCAAATTCATCTACGCTTTCAGCAACCATTAGTGATATCAAAGTATACTTAGATGGTAATGCATTTATTTCAAAAGATAGTGCAGGGAATGAATTAAAACCTCTTATTATTAATGGTAGTACTTATTTGCCTGTTAAAGCTATTTCTGAAGCAGTAGGAAAACCGGTTACATGGGAACCTAAAACGCGGTCAATTTATATAGGAAAAAATGACCTTGGTACACCTGCTATATATTTATTACAATTAAAGTCATTCTATCGCTCAAGGGATACCTATTATGTTGAAAAACCGGTTGATAATCTAGGTAGAGTTTATGATAGAAATAAAAGTATGACTTGGACGTATGATGGATATGTAATATACAACATTGATGGAAAGTATTCCAGACTTACAACTACTTTTGGAATGCTTGAAGAACGAAAAGATAGTACTTCTCAAAATATTGTAAGAATTTACGGTGATGACCAATTAATTTATACATCTGACATTATGACCGGGGGCGTAAAACCAATTGCAATTGATGTTGATATTTCTGGATTTAATCAACTGAAAATTGAATTTAAAAATTCGAATTCTTTAAGTACAAATGCAGCCCTTTTTGATATTGCACTATATCCTTGAAAATAAAAAACAAGTAATTTGATTTTTAACACCATATAATGAAAGTGGCAAGATAAAGTCTGTATGATTTGATCTTGTCACTTTTTTTTACACACAAACAAATTTATTAAACGAACTGGTAAATAGTCCAGATACGATAGAAGTTGCTATGGAACTAATCTCAAAGTACTTCATATAAGCATAAAAAGAAGCAAGTACCCTTTCACTAAGTCCTCGGCTTTGCCTGCGGAATCGTTCAAGGGTACTTACTTCTATTTATGCTTGTATATCGACATTTTAAAGCTAGGAGTCATGATGAAAATCACAAGATCACTTTCTTTTGTTTCCTAACTATTCTGCCTGCGGAATCGTTCAAGGGTACTTGCTTCTTTTTATGCTTGTGTATCGATATTTAATGTTGGATGAAATGATGAAAATCATAAGATGACTTTCTTTTATTTTCGGCTACTCAGCCTGCGGAATCGTTCAAGGGTACTTGTTTCTTTTATGCATGTGTATAGACATTGTAGAGCTGAGTGAAATTAGTTATGTTAATTAATGTTGAAATCAGTACTAAGTTTCGACTTGAATCACGTCTATTCAAGTGCACATATAAGATGCACCTGAACGATTCCGCAGGCGAAGCCGAGGACTTAGTGAAGGAGCATCTTATATGTGCACTTGACAATAGGTAAGCATAATGAAACTTATAATTTGAAAGAAATTTTGATAGACGAAGCAACGATTGGGTATACATTGTAATGATTACAAATTAACAAGCAATTTGATAAACAAAATGACAACAATAGACGACCTATGCGGTAATAATTGAATTTGAGTATGTAGATAATATGAGGTGAATGATGAGTACGTCTGTTATTAATGGAATTGATTTTTACAATTATTTTAGATCGGGTGTAGAACGCGTTAGAGAAAATCGTGAACTACTCAATCAAATCAATGTGTTTCCTGTAAAAGATGGAGATACTGGGACGAATTTGATGGTAACCATGAGTTCGATTGCGGAAGAAACTGAGGTGTCATCGGATTTTAATGTGGTGATTCATTCTATGTCAAATGTGGCTTTTGAAAATGCGCGTGGCAATTCAGGCATTATTTTTGCAAGTTTTATCAATGGATTTTACCGTGCATGTGGACATTTAAAGACGTTGACCATTGAACAATTTGCTATGGGTGCAGAAGGAGCAGCGAAGGAAGTGTATTCAGCTGTGGATGCACCTGTAGAAGGAACGATTCTAACCGTTGTAAGAGAATGGGCGAAATACCTGAATACCAATAGAGAGAAACATCGTTATTTTGAAGATTTACTGATAAATGCTTATGAAAATGTGAATAAAATCTTGGATGAGACGCCAGAGATGTTGGATGTCCTCAAAAAAAATCGAGTGGTTGATGCAGGTGCAAAAGGATTTGTGTTGTTTTTGGAAGGCATCAACAGCATTGTACAAGGGAAGAAAAACGACAAAGAGGTTCCCGTAATCAATAGACATCAAATGATACATGAACATACAGCAGATGAAGAGTCATTTGAACAGTTTCCAACGCATCGCTTTTGTACGGAAATACTGGTTTATCAAGATATTGAAAATAAGGCTGAAATATTGAGGTTGATTAGTGATTTAGGGGATTCGGTCATTGTTACTGGCAATCAAGAAATTTCCAAAATTCACGTGCACACCAACTCGCCTGCAATGGTGACAAAAAGACTGATTGAGGCGAATTATCGCATTCGTAAGTCAAAAGTTGAGGACATGTATTTGCAGTTTGATGTGAAGCAAAATCCAAAAGCAAAAATTGCAATTTTGACGGATTCAATTGCGGACATTGAAGATAAACAACTTTTAAAAGAGCAAATACACACGTTGCCTATTGCGCTAATTGCAGATGATAGTGTCTATTTGGATAAATTGACTGCCAATCATGAGAACATTCATGCCATTTTAGACAATAGTCAGAGTTATCCTACGAGTTCACAACTGGATGAAAAACAAATTATGATTCGACTAGAGTCGCTTCTCGAGGTTTATGAACACGTGGTGATCGTTAGCGTTTCTAGTAAATTAAGTGGTACTTGGTCGAGTTTTAAAAATGCGATTTTAAAAGTGTCTGGAGCAGAAGAACGAGTAACGCTCGTGGATTCGAAACTCAATTCCGGCGCGCAGGGGCTTGTCGTATTAGAGGCAGCTAAACGCGCCAATCGAGGAGAGAGTTTAAAGATCATTTTAGAGGGCATTCGAAATGACATTCAAAATGCATCGATATTAGTGAGTTTGGATACGTTTAAGTATGCTGTTAAAGGCGGACGTGTTCCAAATACCATTGGAAATATTCTGTTGAAACTGAATTTAAAGCCGATTATGTCTCTTAATAAAGACGGAGAAGGAACTGCTTTTGGATTAGCGCTTAGACGCAAAACAATCGATCGGATGATTTTTAACAAGGTAAAACGTCTGGTGAAACAAGGTGGAATGGATCGTTATGCGATTGTGCATATTGGAAATCAGCCACTCGCTGAAAAATACAGAAGAACATTTGAAGAATTGACGGGAAAATCTCCTGAAATATTTACGGAAATATCGTCGATTACAGCGATACATGCAGGTATTGGAGCTGTTGCAATTGCCTGTATTACAAATGACAAAAGATGAGGTGAGTATTTATGAACATTGAACTAGAAGTCGTACTCGTGGTGTTAGGCTATTTTCTAACATTCTTTATAATTGGTACCGCTATAAAAAATAATAGTATCGTGGATATGGCTTGGGGCCTAGGGTTTGTTGTTGTTGCGGCGTTCGCAATGATCAGAACTTCTAGCTACCATTGGATTTCTCTGACTACGACAGGTCTAGTCACTCTGTGGGGCGGAAGATTGTTTTATCATATCGTTAGAAGGAACTGGGGTAAACCAGAGGATTTTAGATATGCCAATTGGCGAAAAGAATGGGGAAAATGGGTGATACCACGCGCATTTTTCCAGGTCTATTTACTTCAAGGGCTTTTTATGCTCATCATATCACTTCCTGTGGTTTGGATTCATAAAGCGCTTAGTTCAACCACATTTAACTCCGACATCTCTGCGTCGAATTGGTTGTTCATCGTCGGTGTATTGATTTGGATGACAGGCTACTTTTTCGAAGTGGTTGGTGATGCGCAATTAAGGGCATTTAAACAATCGAAAGAAAGTAAAGGAAAGCTCATGACAACAGGACTTTGGTCGCTGACGAGACATCCGAATTACTTTGGAGAGGCCACAATGTGGTGGGGAATTTTCTTAATTGCCCTGTCATCAGGTGCACATTGGTTCGCGATCATCAGTCCACTGACGATTACGCTGTTGCTTCTATTTGTATCCGGAGTGCCACTTCTTGAAAAGGCTATGGAGAACCGTCCGGGCTTTGATGAGTATAGAAAGAGAACCAATAAATTCTTTCCATGGTTTCAAAAGACAAAATGATTTTAGATGATTTTATATTATGATGATCAGATTGAATAACATGTTAATATAAGACACAAGTAAAAGTACCTCTTCACTTGGTCCTCGGCTTTGCCTGCGGAATCGTTCAGAGGTATTTTACTTGTGTCTTATTTAAATATTTTTCGATGAAACATCTATTAAAGACACCATCATCTAAAATTATTTTACATTTTGGATAGTATTTCATTCACTGTGACTTTCATCATTTCCTCCAGCCTTTAAATGTCAATACACAAGCATAAAAAGAAGCAAGTACCCTTGAACGATTCCACAGGCTGAGTAGCCGAAAACAAAAGAAAGTCATCTTGTGATTTTCATTATTTCATCTAGCTTTAAAAGGTCGATACACAAGCATAAAAAGAAGCAAGTACCCTTGAACGATTCCGCAGGCTGAGTAGCAGGAAACAAACGAGAGTGATCTTGTGATTTTCATTATTTCACCCAGCTTTAAAATGTCGATACACAAGCATAAAAAGAAGCAAGTACCCTTGAACGTTTCCGCAGGCGAAGCCGAGGACCAAGTGAAAGGGAACTTGCTTTTTTTATGCTGTACATCACATTCAAACTCAAACAACTGAGAAAATCACAAGATGACTCTCTTTTGTTTCAGATGTTGCAGTGGATCAAGTGAAAGGGAACTTGCTTTTTTTATGCTGTACATCACATTCAAACTCAAACAACTGAGAAAATCACAAGATGACTCTCTTTTGTTTCAGATGTTGCAGTGAATCAAGTGAAAGGGAACTTGCTTTTTTTATGCTACACATCCCATTTTAAACATTAAACAATCTTCGTCGTCCACTGCTCCAAATTCCAAACATCTGACACGATGTCTCTGTAGAATTCTGGTTCGTGGGAAATGAGTAAAATCGTGCCTTTATAGGCAATGAGTGCACGTTTAAGCTCTTCTTTTGCATCGACGTCTAAGTGGTTAGTCGGCTCATCTAGTACAAGGAAATTCGTTTCTTTGTTGATGAGTTTGCAAAGTCTGACTTTTGCTTGCTCACCACCGCTGAGAACGACCACTTTGCTCTCGATATGTTGAGTGGTTAAACCACATTTTGCAAGGGCTGCACGGATTTCATATTGTGTATAGGATTGGAAATCTTTCCAAACTTCTTCGATACACGTATTGTAGTTCGCTTCTTTGATCTCTTGCTCAAAGTAGCCTGTATAAAGGAATTCACCTGTTTCAACAGAACCCGAAATACTTTTGATTTCACCCAAAATACTTTTTAATAAAGTCGTCTTACCAAGACCGTTGGCACCTGTGATGGCAACCTTTTGACCACGTTCTAAACGCAGATTGAGTGGACGACATAAGGCTTCATCATAACCGATCACCAAATCTTTGGTTTCAAAGATGAGTTTTCCTGAAGTACGTGCTAACTTAAAGTTGAATTCTGGTTTTGGCTTTTCACGCGCCAACTCGATTTTATCCATTTTATCGAGTTTTTTCTGACGCGACATCGCCATGTTACGCGTTGAAACACGCGCTTTATTTCTCGCAACAAAGTCTTCAAGGTCTGAAATTTCTTGTTGTTGCTGTTTAAATGCAGATTCTAATTGTTTTTTCTTCACTTCATAGATTCTCATGAAGTTATCATAATCACCTACATAGCGATTGAGTTCTTTGTTGTCCATGTGGTATATGAGATTGACAACGCTATTTAAAAATGGAATATCATGTGAAATCAAGATAAAGGCATTTTCATACTCTTGAAGATATTTTTTTAACCACTCAATATGTTCTTCATCTAAGTAGTTCGTCGGCTCATCGAGGAGTAAAATGTCCGGTTTTTCAAGAAGTAATTTTGCGAGCAAAATCTTCGTTCTTTGTCCACCACTGAGGGAATCCACCGTTTTATCAAGTCCTACTTCGAGTAAACCTAAACCACGTGCAACCTCGTTGATTTTGGAGTCGATGACATAAAAGTCATTGTGGTTGAGGATATCTTGAATGGTGCCGACGTCTTCCATTAATAGGTCGAGTTCTTCTTGAGAAACTTCGCCCATGCGCATGTACATGTCGTTCATTTCCGCTTCCATATCAAAAAGGTATTGGAAAGCGCCTTCAAGTACGGATTTGATCGTCGTTCCTTTTTCTAAGCTCGTATGTTGGTCGAGGTAGCCAGAACGCACGCGGCTTGACCATTCTACTTGTCCTTCATCTGGCTCAAGTTTGTGGGTGATAATGTTCATAAAAGTCGATTTACCTTCGCCATTTGCGCCGATTAAACCGATGTGTTCCCCTTTCAATAAGCGGAATGATACGTTGTTAAAAATAGCACGATCTCCAAAACCGTGGCTGAGATTTTTGACATTTAAAATACTCATGAGGCATCCTTTCTTGTATGTGTTAAAACTCAGGTCGATAAATAAATGACTGCGCAACTTGAATCTATGGCAGCATTTAATCGAATGGACCTTCTATTGAATCAGCAATACAAAGTGGCTTGCTGATAAGTTTCTTCTAATAAATCCTTTGATATTATATAATAAAAGCATGCTAAAAGGCAAAATAAAATAAATGAGGTAAATATTTTGAAAACACCTATACAAGTAAAATCCGTGAAAGAGCTCAAATCTTTAAAATATCTTAAAGCATTTGAAATAGAATATATTGATAAAAAAGGTCAAATGAGAACATGGGAAATCGCATCTCGAAATGGCATTGAACGCATTGAAAATGAGCTGTTCAGTGGCAAAGTGTATAGTGACGGTGCCATGATATTTGCAACAAACCCTGAAAAGACGCACGTAGTTTTACTCAAAGAATTTAGAGTGTCTGCAGGGAAATATCTGTACATGTTACCCGCTGGTCTTTGTGATGCAAATGAGTCTATTGAAATTACAAGTGCAAGAGAATTTAAGGAAGAAACGGGGATGAATTTCCAGTTTGTGAAAGCCTCGCCAGCGCGATATATTTCGGTGGGAATCGTCAATGAGCGAATTGAAGTGGCATATGGTTATTACTCAGGGACGCCTTCGAAAGAGTATCTAACGGATGAAGAAGACGCAGAGGTTGTGTTGGTCGATAAAAAAATGGCGAAAGAGTTGCTCGAACAGGAGGATGTAACGCTTAGAACAGCACTTTTGCTTGAGAGTTTTTTTGGTTTAAATTCATTTATAAATGAAATATAATAAAAAGTAGGAATATTGTCATTTTAAAACAAAGCTTTTAAATCAAAGATTTTAAATCAAAGCTTTTAAACAAACAGTACGTGATCAACTTCTTATAAAGGGGTATCTTTTGGTGAGAATTTTAGATTATCATGCGTTCATTTTGGCAGTTATTACAATTGTGATGCTTTTCGTTGGAATTTTTTATAATCTTAAACTTGCGACTAAGTTTAAAAAGAGTGTCATGCTCTATTTGGTGCATTTTTTGACGCTTTTTGTCCTTGTTTCAATGGGGGCTTACATGATGAGTGTTGCGGTTGAGAATATTCCAGTTACTTATACGTATAGCATCATCAGTCAATTAAGCGCCTTGGCAGCGTGGATCACCTTAATGGCGGGGATACTCATTCAAGTGAGTATGAAAGACAAAACGTTTTTCCAAGATATCACAGTCAATTTGTTTAACTCTTTTTCGGTGTTAGAGGAATTGGTATTTGTAGTGGATCTGGATGGTACGATTACGCATGTCAATCATATGGATGTCTTTAAAAAGCTATTTGGAGAGATCAAAACACTATCCGAACTCATGGTTTTTATGGATCATGAGGGGATTGCCACTTATGAAGCGTTAGATCAAAAAATTCAGCTTTTAGAGCATATTAAGGGTGAAGTTCATCACTCATCACTCAATAAATGTTTCTATTTTGATTTACGACCGGTTCTAACATCGGGAAAACAACTTGTAGGCTATACAGTCGTCATTCAAGATATCACAGAGATTAAAGAATCCGAAAAAACATTGGAACAACGAAATATTTTTTTAGAACAAGCGAACGTAAAACTCACCCATTATGTAAGTGTTTCGAGTGCTTTAGAAGCGGAAAATGAACGATTGGTGATGATTGATCATATTCAGACCACTTTAATTCACCAGATAGAACAGTCGTTAACCCATCTAAAAAGGATTCAAGAAGTGAGTTTTAAGGATGAAACCTATACCGAGGAACTCAAAGATTTAAGTACGGAACTTCGAAAAATTTATAAAGGCATTAGAAATTCAGTTGATAAAATGTCGAGGAAGGACGTCTAAATTATGATAAAAATTCTCTTAGCGGATGATCATTTACTTTTACGAACCATGTTAGAAGAGATGTTGAAAAAAGAGGGTGATATCCAAATCATTGCATCTTGTAGCAATGGGGAAGAAGTGATGAAAACGTGCAAAAATGAACTCCCAGACATTGCGTTATTGGATATAGGGATGCCCATAAAATCAGGTGTTGAAACTTTAAAAGAACTAAAAGAGATCTATCCAGAAGTGAAAGTGATCTTACTGACGACGTTTGAAGATGAGATCAACATCAAACATGCCATACAATTGGGTGCAAATGGTTACTTAATTAAAGATATGTCCCCAGAAGTACTCCTTTCCACAATTAAAAATGTCTATCATAATCAAATTGTCTTTCACGCGTGTGTAGCGCCTTTTCTAAAGGCAGCTTCTGAAGCGTATGTGATTAATAGCGAAAAGAAAATCGCCATTGACGAGATGCTCTTTGATCAAGTGGATATTAAAATTATGCAGCTAATTGCACAGGGAAAGACGAATAAAGAAATAGGTGCCACTCTGTGTTACAGTGAGGGCACCATTAAAAATAAAATCAGCAAATTATTATCAATTACGGGATATTCTTACCGAACGGAGCTATCGGTATTTGCAATTAAGCACTCACTTGTTTAGGAATGTTCGCGTGAATTGAAAAGCCTGATTCACCATCTGATGAAAATTGAACGGATCCAGAAAGTAAGTGAAACCGGTTTGCAATACCTTGTAGTCCATGATTGTGAGTGATATTCGAACAACCCTTGCCATTGTCGATGGTATAGACATTTAAACCTTGGTCGGTGTATTTTAAAATAATGAAGAGTTTACTTGCTTGACCATGTTTGATGGCATTGGTAATTGCCTCTTGGCACATACGATAAACAGCTTCGGTTTGTTCTCCAGTTGTCTCGTATACATTCCCGATAATGCTTATTTCAACATCGATACTATCGTTTTTTAAATGATGGAGGATTTTGGAAAGGGTACTATCATTCCAAGTCGTAGAATCTTTTTTAAATGTATTTCTCAAATCATTTAAACTGCTAATCATAAGCTCTTCAATTTGAAGGGCTTTTTCTTTTGCGATTTCCGGTGGTTGTGTGGCAGCTACTTCAGCCGATGCTAGGACGACTGTGATGCTGTGACCGAGAATATCGTGAATGTTTTGAGCGAGTTTTGATTTGTTTCGCGCAACGTAAAGGGCTTTTGAGTCACGTGCCATCTGATCGAGCTTCTTATTGACAATTTCTAGAGCGTGATTTTGTTCAGATAGTCTCATTTTTTGATCGACGAGAAGTGAAAGATCTTTAACGATGATGATTTTATGATGTTTTCTATTCACTTGATCGAATACCAAAGTTCGATTCAGTTCATCGGTTAATTCGAGTAAAGGCATTTTATCAGTGGTGAAAAAAGTATAAAGTGCCTCTCGGTCTTTTTCAGAAAAACAAGAAACTTCATTTAAAAAGGACTCAACAGTTACCGGTGATGCACTTAGGTTAAATAGGGTATCAAATGAGGCATTGCTTTCCAAAATAGAATGATTTTGGGCAATAAAGACAATCCCTTGAGTCACTGAATCAAAGAGTTTCATTTGAGATAGAGGTGATAAATCAAAAAAACGATATTTAAGTGTTGGAATCGCGAAAAATATCAATGAAATCGAAGCCGCGATGGGTGAAAAATCAAAGACTGGAAAAGGGAATATCCACTCGAACAGATCCATTTTAAAGAATAAATAATAAAAATTTGCCATGACAGGCAAAAGAACGAAAACAGCAAATACATTGCCGAGGCTCTTTTTACCATTAAAAATGGGCTGAGAGGTGAAGCCTTTTGTCAACATGGCGATGCCTGCGATTAGATAAAGATAATGGACACTTTGTGCAAAATAAAAAGTAGTACCAAACGAGTCTCTATAAATATCAAAATACGAGTAGAACGTCATGTGAAGTGGGTTTGTCAAAATAGCCACAAAAGAGGCAAGTGGCAAAATACTACCTAAAATGAGCGCTTTTTTAGAGGGCATTCGTTTCTTTTGATAGATGTAGGCAAAAATTAAAAGAAATGGCCCCAAAGAATCAATTGCAAAATACTGTAGTAAGATAAAGATCCATCTCAGCTCAATGACAGGCGAAACCGTTTTGAGAATTTTCGCGAGTAACCACAATGCAATCATCCCAACAACCGCTAAGTAACTATAAAGTAGCGGTGTTTTTTTTGCCCGATGATAAATATAGGAAGTAAAGACAATGAGCAACGACAATGTGACTAAATGTGAAAGTAAGATGGTGTTAAATTCATGAGCGAGCTTTAAGCTAACTTGCATATCATCCTCCCCATTTGATGATGTGAGTTCACCTTTATTATAAATCATGCAGATGGAATCTACAATCTATCTAAGGAGCTGTGGCTCGATTTGAGTAGTAAGGTAAGGGATAAAAATGACGATTGGATGTATTTTAATGACTAGAGAAATGACCTCTGGCACTTATATCAAAGGTGTGACACAAGTACTCTATAGATAGAAAATACATTTAACGATAATATGTAGAAACCATTTGACGAGATATTGAGCGTACATTTAACGAGAGCTAGAAAATACAATTAAAAGGTGAGAATATGAATCGATCCATTTTTGAGATTAAACAAAATCCATTGAACAGATACTATTTTACATTTAAAGATGTAGGTGAAACTGTCAAAATCACATCTCAAACTTTTGAGAGCCGTTCGTCTTTAGAGGCGTGTTTATCACAGATACGCGAATCGGTCGTCGTGGCACAAATTAGCGATGAAGAAAATGAACAACTTACGCCGCCCTATTTTTTAATTCGCCCAATGGGTACATTTTCATTGATGGGCTTTCAAGGTGAAACGATATTTTCCAGTACCGTATTTGATAGCAGGGAGACTTGTTTTGAAGCCATCCAAATTTTGAAAAAAACAGCGCAACATGCAGGTGTTGTAGATTATACTGAGAAATGATATAAAAAATATATAAACGCTAGAATAAAGGGTATATTTAACCGTAAGCACCTAAGGTTGTCGCTTTCGCAGTAAGCGCAGCCATATGTGATTATCACTTGACGCATGATCATATCCTGACGAGTGATCATATCTAGACGCGTGTTGTTGTCTATTGATACAAATCATTTGATATAGTGATTCAAATGTGTCAAAATAATAATAGGTCATTTTCTGACTATATGATATAATAGATAATTGGTGGGCTCAAAAACGAGCTTTTACCACAGATTAACATGGAAGTGCTATTCAAAGGTTAGTATGTCTGACCTTTGTTTATTTTATAGATAGGAAAGGAACAATGAATGGAAAAAATTCAATTTAGTGAATTAAACTGCTCAAAAGAAATTTTGAAAGCTGTTGAAGATATGGGCTTTGAGGAAACAACGCCTATACAAGCAATGGCAATCCCTGTAGCATTTACAGGACGGGACCTTGTTGGACAGGCGCAGACAGGAACAGGTAAAACAGCTGCTTTTACAATTCCGATGTTAGAGAAGATTGACTTATCAAACAAAAATGTACAAGCATTAGTATTATGCCCAACGCGTGAACTTGCAGTACAGATTTCGGAGGAAGTGAATCGAATTGGTAAATATTTGAGAGGTCTTCATATTTTACCAATCTACGGTGGACAAGATATCGAAAGACAAATCAAAGGTTTAAGATCAGGCGCACAAGTGGTTATTGGTACGCCAGGTAGAGTTTTAGACCACTTGAGAAGAAAAACGCTTAAAATGTCAAATCTTAAAATGCTCATCTTAGATGAAGCAGATGAGATGCTGAACATGGGCTTTAGAGAGGACATTGAACTTGTTCTTGACGAAGTGGATCACGAAATCCAAACGCTTTTATTCTCAGCAACAATGCCAAAAGAGATTATGAACATCATCAACAAGTACCAAAGAGATCCTGAAATTTTAAAAGTTACACATACTCAGTTATCGGCACCGAGCATTGAGCAAGTGTATCTTGAAATGAAAGATCGAGATAAAATGGAAATCTTAACACGCCTTATCGACATTTACAATTATAAATTATCGATTGTATTTTGTAACACAAAAAAGCGTGTAGATGAAGTAACGGACATGCTTCAGGCAAGAGGTTACATGTGTGATAAAATTCATGGCGATATGAAGCAAACGCTTCGTATGAATGTTATCAACAAATTTAAACGTGGCGATATTGAGATTCTTATTGCAACAGACGTTGCAGCGAGAGGGCTCGACATCGATAACGTAGAGGCTGTATTCAATTACGATATGCCATCGCATGAAGAATACTATGTTCACCGTATTGGTAGAACGGGCCGTGCTGGTAAAGAGGGAATTTCATTTACATTTATTACATCAAGAGATTTCCACCTTTTAAGAAGCATCATGAGATATACAAAATCGGATATTAAACCACATCCAATTCCAAAAATTAGCGATTTACAAGCGATGAAGCGCGAACTCTTTATGAGCAAAATCAAAGAGAGAATCGAAGCGGGCGTCGATCGTAAATATGTTGATTTTATCGAAGAATTGACAGATAGTACGTATTCAGCTGTTGAAATTGCTGCTGCATTGTTCCAAATGGAATTAGAACTTGAAAATATTCAAGAAATCGATTCAATTGATAATGCAAAATCACCATCGCGTGATAGAGGCAGTCGAAATGATAGAGAGGGCGATAAGAACTCGAAGTCAGGCAAAACAAGACGTTCAAGTGCTGGTATGATTCGTATGCACATCAATGTGGGAAATAACCACAATGTAAGACCAAGAGATATCGTTGGTGCTATTGCAAACGAAGCAGGCATTGAAGGTAGATTGATCGGAAGCGTGGATATTTTTGATAGCTTTACGTTTGTTGAAATTCCAGAAAGTCATGCTGAACGCGTGATGGAAAAAATGGACAAGCGCATGATCAAAGGTAAACCAATTTCGATTGAACCTGCTAAAGATGGCAAAGGTAAAGGCGGAAAGTCTTACTCAGATGCACCTAAGGGCGGCAAGAGAAAAGACGATAGAGGTTACAGCAAAGACAGAGACTCTTCAAGAGAAAAATCAGGTAGCAGAGATAAATCCGCTTACCGTGAAAAATCAAGTTCACGTGACAAAGCACCTTCACATGACAAAGAGTTTTCAAAAGATACAAAAAGAAGTAAAAAGGTTAAAGATAAAGAGTAAAGCATAAAAGAAGCAAGAATCCTTTCACTAAGTCCTCGGCGATCGCGGATACAAAAGAGAGTTGCTTTGTGATTTTTCAGTTATATTAATTTAAATGTGATATACTGCATAAAAAAAGCAAGAACCCTTTCACTAAGTCCTCGGCTACGCCTGCGGAATCGTTCAAGGGTTCTTGTTTCTTTTTATGCATGTGTGATTCAAATTTAGGTGAGCAAATGATGAAAATCACAAAGCAACTCTCGTTTGCATCCTACTATTATGCCTGCGGAATCGTTTAAGGGTTCTTGCTTCTTTTTATGCTTGAGTCATTATTTTGAGGTGAGGGAAAGGATGGGAAGAGAGAGCGAGTAAATGGTTGAGACATAGAAGCAGATAGCTCCTTGATCTTTCACATTTCATCGACGTAATTGTCTATTTAATGGGCATATTTTCTCGTTGCATTAATAACTTATGAACAAGCAAAAAAATAAGACGCTTTAAACGATTCCGCAGGCGAAGCCGAGGACCAAGTGAAAAGCGTCTTATTTTTTGCTTGTTTTGATTTTATTTAATCGAGTAATTCGCTCGTTTCAACTCTACTTGATTTCTGCCCCTCGCGAATACACATTGGTATTATTCTTCAAACTCGAAGCATTTAAATCGAGAAGTTCGTCTAAGGAGACAATTTCAAATCCGTCTTTGATCAGTCCATCGATGATGGCGCTGAGCGCTTGCGTGGTATAAGGATTATTATCGTGGAGCATGATAATGGCACCATCAAATGCGTGATCGAGTACGTAATTCTTAATGTACTCAGAATCTTGGAATTTCATATCAAGTGGATCAATTGACCATAAAATTGCAGGCATGTTCCCACTTTCTAATACAGCTTCGTTGTATATACCGTAAGGTGGTCTGTATAAAAATGGCGTAAATCCTGTAATGTTTTGAATCACTTGATTGGTACGGTTGAATTGAATAGTAAGGTCACTGTTGCTCAAACGAGTCAATTGTGGATGATTCCAGCTATGTGAACCGATGAGATGCCCATCGTCATAAATACGCTTGGTCAGGTCGGTATAAATAAAGGCTCGTTTTCCGATTAAAAAGAAAGTGGCTTCTTCATTTCTGGATTTTAATGTATCTAAAATGAGGGGCGTATAAATCGGATGAGGTCCATCTTCAAACGTTATAGCAATCCTTTTTTTAGCGGAAACGGCTGGGTCTGTATTGGAAGCATCATCTTGATCAGTGGTGGATTCCGTTACAGCTTCTGTCGTTTCGACTATAGGAGAAGGATCTTCGGGCTCAGTGGTTGAAACTTCAGATTCTAAGGACTTTTCTTTAAGTTCAATATGCGCAGTGAAAACATCAAATGGTACCGTTAAAATGGGTTCTCCGATAAACGCAGGACCTAATTGATATTTTTCAAAGAAGATTTGAACCCCGCCTTCAACGAGTAAAAAATGTTTGAAGTTAGCTTCAAGAGGTTGACTTCCCTTAGTTACCCACTCTTTGTCAAGTGTGAGATTGAGAACATTTTCATTAATCAATGCTTCGTAAACGTATTGAGAGAGCACTTCTAAATAGGCAGAGGATCCTTTAAATATATCCTTTAGTGATAATAAACGCTCTTGTTCGATGTTGAAATTATACGTGTAGATGGTTTTTTCTGGTTGTAAACTGCCAAGGTACTTACTCTCAGTAAATAAAATTGAGATATGACGTGACGTTTGATAGGTGATTTCATAATCCATATGAAGTTCATAGGGCAAATTTTCATCAGTAACAATCTTGATATTGGCAGTTTCTTGCTTAAATAATTCAATGCGATTCAAAGAAAAGCCAGCGATAATTTCGTCAATTTTTGCATATCCAGTCACAGGATAATGCACGGAAACCGTTTGTTTATCATTCTGTTCAATGATTGAACAAATTCCAGACTCCGATTGTTCGCTTGCTCCATTTTGGATTGTAGATTCTGGTCTAATGGGATCGTCAATTTGTTCGTAATGACTCGTACACGCACTTAAAACAAATAGAAAACTCACAAGACACATACATAAAATAGATATTTTTTGAATTCGCATGGTTAAACCTTTCTAAAATGAAATCCCATTTTCATAATACTTTTTAGGATTGAGTTCGTGAAAATAAATACAGACATCTTTATAGCCCTTTAAATGAACTGCATCTGTGATTAATTGCATAATTGCCTTTTCTTGTTCAAGGGGGCGTTTAAACCAAAAGATATTGACAAAGGGATAACCCCCATTATTTTCAATTCCGTTTGAAATAAACAATGTTTCTTGCCATTCTACCGTAAAATGGTCGATTGGACAGTTGATGATATCCGATGCGTTGACCAGTAATTCCTTTTCAAATTCAACGAGATCTTCTTTTCGAATGCCTCTGAATACGAGATGTGGCATAAAACGCCTCCTACTTCATATTTTATTTGAGAACTTTGATAAAAGCAACTTTTAGGTAATTGCTTTCCTCGTAAAGAGGGTGAACTCTAAAATCTTTTGGACATTGATGCACTTCAAGAATTTTAAATTTTGCATGTGCTTCATTAAAGGCTTTTCCGATGATTTGCTTAAACTTATCAAGTGAAATGGTACTTGAATTGTTGGAAGCTACGATAACGCCTTGATTTTTGGTAATTTGAATGACTTCTGCGAGTAAACCAGCATAGTCTTTCTCCGCGCTAAAAACAAAATCCTTTGATTTGGCATAGCTTGGTGGATCAAGAACGACCATATCGAATTGAAGTCCCTTCTTATGCGCGTACTTGAAGTAGTGGAAAACATCTTCCACCAGAATTTCATTGTGTTCAGGTGAGAGTTGGTTGATTTCAAAGTTTTTTCTGGTATATTCTATGCTTCGATTGGCAAGATCGACACTTGTCGTTGATTTTGCACCACCGAGTGCAGCAAATACAGAAAAGACACCCGTATACGAAAAGGTATTGAGGACAGTTTTTCCTTTTGCATAGGTATTGCGTATGCTTTTTCGTACTTCGCGTTGGTCCAAAAAGACACCGACCATTGCGCCGTCGTTAAAAAAGACGGAAACATTGACGCCATTTTCTTTTACAATGATAGGAAATTCAGCAGGTTTACCTTCTAAAAAGCCATCAGTTGTCTCCGTATCGAGCCCATCAAAGCGAATTTTTTCGTAGATAGCATCGAATTCAACCGATTTTTTGAGCGCTTCAAGAATCAATGGCTTAAATTGATAGATGCCGCGATTATACCAGTTAATAAGATAGTAACCATTATAAAAATCAATGGTTAAACCGCCGATGCCATCTCCCTCGCCGTTAAATACACGGAAAGCAGTAGTCTTTGGATTACGATACAAAGGAAGTCTTTTCTCTAATGCTTGGTAGAGCTTTTTTTGAAAGAAAGTTAGATCAAACTTTTCTTTTTCATTTTTTGATAAAACCCAACCCAACCCTTTGTTTTGTTTACCAAAATAGCCAGTGGCAAGATATCGTCCTCTTTCATCGACGAGTTTTAGAACAGTTCCTTCATCTACCAAAGTATTTTCAATCATTTGGTAGCCGATGATGGCTTCTTTAAAGATGAGTGGATACTGATTTTTGTACTTTTCCACGTGCTTTCCGTGAATTTTAACTTCGAACATACGAACTCCTTTTTTTTGAACATACTAAATTGAATATACATAATTGAATATACATAATTAAATATACATAATTACTTATACATGCTTACAAATACATACTTACAAATACATGCTTACAAATATACGCTTACACATGATTACTTACACTTACTTGTTGATACGTACTCTCATAATTATTATTAGTATTTTTTAAAACGCGCATAAATCAGCCTGAAAGCGCTTTTTAGTGCATAGATCAGTCTACTTAACGAGCTCTTTGTGATAGGCTTCAGCGTAGATTAAAGCTTCTTCAAATGTTGGGAAGACATGATGTTCACCAATTTCATCGATGAGACCGGCTTTTAATAAGACATCATACGGCTGTTGTTTGAGTCCAGAAATCACAAGTTTGATTTTGTACTTTTTACATACTTTCATAAAACGCTTAATGGCATGTATTGCAGAAGCATCCATTGCAGGGACATTTCGCATACGAAGTATAAGTGTTTTTGTATTGCCACTTACTTCATTGATAACCTCTAAGAATTTATCTGCAGCACCAAAAAACATCGGTCCGTTAATTTCATAAACTTGAATTTGCTGCGGTAAACGTTTGAGAAGTTCGCGGTCAAATGACGGCGTAAAACTATCGTCATCTTCAGCAGTATCGCGGATCAATTCTTTCACTTCAGTGACATCCGCCATGCGTTTCATAAAGAGTAATGAAGCCAATACCATGCCGATTTCGATTGCTTTTACAAGGTCAACAAGGACTGTGACAAAGAAGGTGATGAGAAGTACGGCCACGTCGCTTTTTGGCGATTTAAGGAGTTGTAAAAACTCGCGCCATTCACTCATGTTATAGGCAACGACGATCAAGATGGCTGCCAGTGCAGAGAGTGGAATCATTTTAGCAAGCGGCATAAAGAGTACCATAATCAAGAGGAGCGTGATGGCATGTACCATACCCGCTACAGGTGTTCTACCGCCGTTGTTAATGTTGGTAACAGTTCTTGCAATTGCACCTGTTGCTGGGATTCCACCGAATAATCCCGATGCCATATTGGCAATTCCTTGCCCAATGAGCTCGGTGTTTGAGCGGTGTTTTCCACCAATCATACCATCTGCAACCACCGCTGAAAGTAATGACTCAATTGCTCCTAAGATAGCAATGGTAAACGCAGGACCGATGAGATATTGTATTTTTTCGAGGCTAAATGCTGGAAGTTTTGGCATCGGAAGTGCAGAAGATAACTCCCCGAACTTACCGCCGATGGTCATAACTTCGATTCCCGTTAATTGAACCACTAAAGTGGTAACAATGAGTGCAATTAGCGTCCCAGGAACTTTGATTTTTTTCTTTGGCCAGAAAACAATTATAGCAAGTGCTAAGAGACCAATTAAAATCGTATATAAATCCACCGTGTCAATTGCCTTGAAATATGCTGACCATTTTGGTAAAAACTCAGCTGGAACATCTTTTATTTGAAGGCCGAGAAAATCTTTGACTTGCGATGAAAATATGGTAATTGCGATACCACTCGTGAAGCCCGTTGTAATGGTGTGTGGTATAAATTTGATGACGCTTCCCATTCGAAAAACGCCCATAAGGACCATCATCAATCCGCCCATCATCGTGGCCATGATAAGTCCGTCAAGTCCGTATTTAGCGACGATACCAAATACAATGACCATAAAGGCACCGGTAGGTCCGCCAATTTGGACGCGGCTACCCCCTAAAAATGAGATTAAAAATCCAGCGATGATGGCTGTGTGCAAACCTTTTTCAGGCGATACGCCAGAAGAGATGGCAAGGGCTATGGAAAGAGGCAATGCGACAATTGCAACGATAATACCAGCGATGATATCGTTCATAAATTGCTTCTTTGAATAGTCTTTAATCGTCGTAAAAAATTTTGGATGAAAAATATTCATTATAACCTCCTTGCGAAAAGTGTATGCTGTTTAGGCACCTCCTCTATTGTAGCATTTATAATAGGGGGATGCACGAAAATATCATTTCAAATAATTCACAAAAAGCAGGGTACCGAATGCAGAATAATAGCGTATAATGAAAATAGTGTGACGTCATTTTGATTCAATTTGGAATCGGTTAATTTTTGGAGGAATATGTTAAAAAAAACGCTCAATCGGACCAATCGAATTGCCTTTGCGAAGATGTTGGCAATTTACTTAATCATCATCATTGGCACAGAAGCCATTTTTAGAAAAAGTTTAGTGGACACATTTGTGTGGATTGCTCAAAATCCCTTTTTATTCTCGATGAATTTATTTACGTTATTGGCAATTTCGGGAGTGGGACTCTTAGTCACTAAAAAAATACATTGGATCACATACACAGTCGGGACTTTAGCGGCAGTTCTCAGTTTCGTCAATATAGCCAAGTTTTCCTTGAGAAATGTCCCTCTATTATATGAAGATTTTTTCTTAGTTAAAGAGGTTTGGATCTTATTGCCACAAATCGTTAATGCAAAGATGCTGATTATGGTAGGTGTCGGCGTTGTGTTTGCTGTTTTATTGGCATTTTTAACGGCAAAATTTTTTAAAAGTCATCCTTTAAAAGATCACAGAGTAGCAGCACTGGTGCTTACATTTGTGAGTGTCGGATTTTTACTCATCGGCCAAAATATCAATTCGGCAGATATTTCCATTATGAAAACGGGATTTATCTATTCGCTGTCTAACAATACACGTCCGCAAGTCATGATAGAGGCAGAAGCGCTTGAAGAAGCTACAGACATTTATACCGAGTATGTCAATGCATACAATGAGCGAACCACTGAGAAAAAACTCACTGAAAAGCCCAACATCATCGTGGTACAATCAGAAGCTTTTTGGGATCCGACAAAGCTCGGTGTCGAATATTCGCAAAATCCTGCGGTAAACTTTCAATCCCTTCGATCAGAGAGCCGATACGGTGAGTTATATGTACCCGTTTTTGGAGGCGGAACATCAAATACAGAATTTGAAATTCTGACAGGATTGACCATGAAAAACTATTCAAGTGATTGGTACATGGTCTATCCAAATGAAATACATTCGCCGACGATTTCGCTCGCATCTATTTTAAGACATCAAGGCTATAAAACGGTGGGGATTCACCCATACATGAACTGGTACTACAATCGTGATGAAGTTTATAAGCACTTGGGATTTGATGAGTTTAAGACACTCGAATATATGAATGACGTTGAAATTGTTGGAGAGTTTGCATCCGATCACTATACGACGAACATGATTATTGATGAAATAGAAAAAAATGAACAACCGTTATTTAACTTTGTCGTGACCATGCAAAATCATGGACCGTATGGAAATGCAAGATTTACCCCTGAAGAGTTGACTGTAAAAGTTAAAGATCGACTATCCGATTCAGCGACGTATTTTCTCAATAACTATGCACAAGGGGTGTATTTATCAGATATTGAGTTAAAACGCCTCGTGGAGTATTTAAAACAAAGTGACGAACCGACGATTTTACTCTTTTATGGCGATCATTTGCCGATGCTAGGGGATGATTACCAAGTATATCGCGAGTCGGGTTATGTAGGAAATGAATCCAATGAGGTACTACAGGCAGATATGAGAATTATGGGGGTATCGTACCTTCTTTGGTCGAATTTCGATCAAACATCAAAGGAGCTTCCAGCGATGAATATTTCCAATATGACAGAGCGTTTGTTGCGCGATGCAGAACTGGAAGTGCCGGATTACCTAAAAGCGCTTGCCATCGCCAGCGAGAAAATGCCTATTTTTCAACGTGGCGTTGGATATGATGCAGAGGGCAACGAAGTGACTGCTTCAGATGAACTCTATCAAAATACGCAAGCACTGAACTACATGATTCTTGAAAAGTTAAAAAATAAAAGTGAAATTGAACCTTGGGTGATAGCTGATAATGCGCATTATAATGAAGCGCTCAAGACGATTGTCATGGAAAATGCCACAGTCGAAGATGAGACAACGACTTTTACCGGTAAAGCCTTTTATGAAAAAATGACTGTTCTGATCAATGGAGAAGAAGTGAAATTTAAATGGATCAGCGACACGTCATTTTCCGTTCATCGTGCACTCAATGAAGACGATTCTGTACAGTGCATCTTAAAAGATACGGAAGGAACTGAAATCGCAAGGTCAAAAGCATTTAAAATTGCCGATTAAACACGTTTAAGGAGACTTTTTATGGTACTTTACAAAATTTCAGATTTAGTGCCAGCTATTTTCGTGAGTAGACCGAATCGTTATTTAGCAGAAGTGTTAGTTGGAGACAAGCGAGAGCTCGTTCATGTTCATGACCCAGGTCGATTAACAGAGCTGCTTTATGAAGGCAATGAGTGTTTGATTCGATATGCAGGCAGTGCCACTCGAAAAACGGAGTGGGATATGATTGCCGCTAAGAAAGAGTCGGAGTTTGTCTTAGTACATTCAGGGTATCACCGTTATTTAGCGGAAGCCATCTTACGTTCCGATGAGATCAATCCATTTGGACCATTTACTCAGATTCGCGCCGAAGTCAAGCATGGTCAATCTCGCATCGATTTTCGTGCTGAACGATCTTCGGATGAACGTGTCATTTGGGTAGAAGTAAAAGGGTGTTCATTATCTGAATCTGGCGTAGCTAAGTTTCCCGATGCGCCTACAGTGAGAGGTGCCAGACATCTTGACGAACTGATCCAGATCAAAGAAAGTGGAGAATCAGCAGGCGTTTTGTTACTGGTTTTAAGCGAATCGCAGGTGTTTATTCCAAAAGCTGATACCGATCCAAAGTTTGCTGAAACTTTTTATCGCGCAATGGATGCAGGTGTGGAAATTCAACCAGTTAAAGTGTTGTTGCAACCAACTGGAGAGTTGGTTTATCAAGGAAAGATTCCAGTAGGAGGACGCGTATGAGCAGCATACTGTTGTATTTAGGGTTACTGATTGTAGGTGGATTTTTAAGCTACAAGGGATGGATTCATCAGAAGTTGATGGGGAAAATAGACCATTTGCAACTGGCATGCCTCTTTGCACTTCTCTTTATTATGGGGATGAGAATTGGAATGGATGATCAGATTTTGGATGCCTTTGCTAAAATTGGCTTGCATGCCGTGCTCTTTTCAATAGGCACTGTTTTTGGAAGTATTTTGATCGTACATGTGTTGGTGAAGCTCTTTAATAAAAACAAGGAGGTGCCTAAAGCATGACTATAAAAATTATTTTAGCGGTAATTGCTGGAGGCGTTGTAGGCTATTTTGTTCCACACAGTTTTTATGGGGTAACAGATCACCTCTTGACGATAGGACTTTGTCTCCTGCTCTTTTTCGTGGGAATCGACATCGGTAAAAATAAAAACATCTTTAAAGATATTCAAAAAACAGGTATTTTGTTCTTTCTCGTTCCTGTGGGTGTCGTGATTGGCAGTTTGTTAGGCGCACTTGTTGTCGGTTCTTTGTTGGGATATCCGCTCAATGAATCGGGCGCTGTGGCTTCGGGTTTGGGATGGTATTCTCTCTCGTCGGTGCTCATTGCGCCGTACTCTTCTGAATTGTCCGTGTTGGCTTTTCTTGCCAATGTGGTGAGAGAAATTTTCGCCATTGCGCTAATTCCAATTGTTGCAAAGTATCTAGGATTTATTCAGGCCATTGCACCATCTGGGGCAACTGCCATGGATACCACTTTGCCAATTGTATCTAAAAATACCAACAGTGAAACCGCCATTCTTTCATTTTCAACAGGCGTAATCTTATCCACACTCGTTCCAATATTGGTGCCGCTTTTCCTTTAATGGGTTCCACTTTTTCTTTAGTGGATGGTCATGAGTAAAAAAAACCTCAGTTTTCAATCGCATCTACCTAATTGCGAATGAAGCTGAGGTTTATTTGTGTCAATTTTTATGTCTACATGTTATGTACAAATTCGAGTACTTTATCATAGTCTGGATGTGTACCAACTTCTTGAACATATTCAACATAGCGAACTTCATTTTTTTCGTCAATCACGACGATACCACGAGCTAACAAGCGGATTTCATCGATTGCAAAACCATATTTAAGACCAAAATCCAGTGCTCTGTGGTCAGACACGACGATTGAATTTTCAATGTGATTTGCGACGCAGAATCTGCCAAGTGCAAAAGGTAAATCCACGCTAATCGTTACGACTACAACATTTGGATTTTTAGTTGCTTCTTCATTAAAATGAATGGTTTGAAATTCACAGATTTTTGTATCCACTGATGGTACGACGCTGATGATCTTGATTTTTCCATCGAGTTCGGATAACTCAAATGGAGACATATCTTTTTTCACTGCTTTAAATGCAGGTGCCTGCATACCTACTTTAATTTCTTCGCCTAATAATTTGATTGGATTACCGCCCATTGTTATATTTGATCTCATGTTACCCTCCATATTTTTGTGATTACACTGTATAGTTAGCCAAAAAAAAGAGGTCTAAACACAAATTTGTAATCTTTACAAAAAGTTAAAAAAACTAACGATTTTCAGAGGAATCGTTTATAATAATGATGAGATTCAGAAAATATGATAAACAAAGAAAATATGAAATAGAGGCATTTACATGACAGATAACAAACAACAGGTAGACGCACAGATGAACACATACATCCAACCTGCGATTAGTGCGATGTATCATCCAATTATAGCGCTCGCTCAAGAAGCGGGAGGATGGCAAAAAGAAAAATTTAGATCGAAGCACTTGTCCATAGAAACGAAAAGTACGTCAGTGGATTTAGTCACCGAAGTCGATCTTGCATGTGATAGAGGGATTGTCCGTCGCATTCAAGAACTTTTTCCAAATGATGATATTTTATCAGAAGAACAAGGCATGCAAAATAAGGCACATGTAAAAGATAGTTCAGGATATTGCTGGATTATTGACCCGCTCGATGGCACGACAAATTACAGCATTGGTCATCCAATCTTTGCAGTATCCATCGCTAGGTGGTATGGAGATACGCCGGTATTTGGAGTGGTATACCTTCCGATGTTAGGTGAACTGTATTATGCAGAAAAAGGGTGTGGCGCTTATCAAAATCACGAAAAAATGCAAGCATCTCAGCGCGATCAACTCGTGGAATCTGTAGTAGCAACAGGGTTTCCATACGACAGGGCAACTGCGAATAATAATAATTCTAAAAATATCGAAAAAATGATCCCGCTTGTAAAAGGGGTTCGACGCTTAGGTGCTGCAGCGTATGACTTGTGTCTCGTCGCAGCGGGTATCTATGATGCGTATTGGGAGCTTAGACTCAGTAAGTGGGATTTGGCAGCAGGCTATCTCATGATTTTAGAAGCTGGTGGAGAATGTACCTTTACCGTTGAAAATGATAAATATAATGTGGTTGCAGGTGCGCCGATGTTATGTAGACGCATCCAGTCTATTTGCAACTTGACAAATGAGGCCGAATGAATAAAAAAGAGCAAGTAATTACACAAAAAGACGTTATAATAGTGATGGGAAGTCATCGCCGACATGGCAATACCGCCAATTGGTCACAGGCGCTGAAGCGCGAACTTGAATGGCGTGGCATTGAAGCAGCTTATGTGGATGTCAACGAGTTAAACGTTAAGGATTGCATCGATTGCGAAGTGTGTAAAAATAAGTGGGGAACCTGTGTCCACGAAGATGATATGCAGCGTTTTTACGAGCAGCTGAAAGTAGCAAAAGTGGTGGTTTTTGCAGCACCTGTCTATTTTAATGGACTTCCAAGTAAGCTAAAAAGAGTAGTGGATCGATTACAAATGATTTTTATGTGTGATTTTTCACATAAACGTCCTTATGTAACAGATCTTCTCTCAGAGCATAAAATGGGAATTATTTTTTCAAATGGTGGCGCGCCTTTTTATGAAGATCAGTTTAAGGGGAGTGAACTCTCATTAAAACTCGTGTTTAGTAATTTGAGAATGCCACTAAGTGAACACATTCAGATGAGTCATACAGATAAACTGCCGATTGATTCGCGTGAGGAAGGACATCAGTCCGTTCTGCGTTTAACAGAGGCAATTGAAGCAAAGATAGGGGGCAGTCAAGTTGAGTAATCAGTTGAAAATTGGTTTAATCCAAATGTTATCATATAAAGATAAAGAATCATCCGTCAAAAAAGCGATTAAGAATATTGAACACCTCGCCAATTTAGGGGCGAAGATGGTGGTGTTGCCTGAGATGTTCAATTGTCCCTATGAGACGAATAAATTTGCTCAATACGCGGAGACAGAGGGCGGTGAAACGTGGACGCTTTTAAGTCTCATGGCACGAGTGAAGAAAATCTACATCGTCGGAGGAACCATTCCTGAGATTGATCCAAATGACGGTGGCAAAATTTATAATACAACGTTTATCTTTGATCCCGAAGGCAAACAAATTGGAAAGCATCGAAAAATTCATCTATATGATATCGATATTGAAAATGGACAGTACTTTAAAGAATCGGAAGCGCTTCATTCAGGTAGTGACGTAACTGTGGTCGATACGATTTACGGAAAGATTGGCGTGGCAGTTTGCTATGATGTGAGATTTCCGGAATTGGCACGCCTTATGGTAGATCAGGGTGCAAAAGTGTTGGTGTATCCAGCGTCATTTAATATGACCACTGGACCCGCTCATTGGGAGCTTCTTTTTAGAATGCGCGCCATCGACAACCAAGTGTTCACAGTTGGATGCGCACCGGCACGAGATTATTCGAGAAGTTATATTTCTTATGGAAATTCAATTGTCGTAGACCCATGGGGAGATATTATTGGAAGATTGGATGAAAATGAAGGTTACCTCATCGGAGATATTGATCTAGATGAGGTAACTCAAGTTCGAGAACAATTGCCGTTGTTAACACATAGACGTGAAGATGTCTATCAGGTTATTCAAGTAAACTCTGCTCATCGATGATTTTAACATTGGCATCAAGTTCGTAAATCAAATCTTTACGTTCAATGATGACCTTGGTTTTTTTCAGTAGTTCTGGTGATGATTTTAAATTGAGTAGCAGTTCTTTAGCAGGATTGATGGCAATGGGGTTTCCTACTCTACAGAGCATGGACAAATCACCATTGGTATCGCCGTATGCGTAACTTTTACTCAAATCGATGTCGTACGCTTGAACCAAAGCATCGATGGCTTTGTTCTTGCTATCCGCATCCCACATGGGAATGACTTCACCCGTGAAATTGCCATCGGAATCAACTAAATAACTGGTACCACGGTACCCGTCAATATCATATTTTTCAGCCATTTTGGACACGAGGAAATCAGGACTCCCTGAGATAAAAAATACCTTGTGTCCTTGTTTTTTGTGCCAAAGGATGCGGTTGCGCGTGTATTTATACACAATATCCCCATTAAGTGCGATGACTTGATGTGAGATAAACTCCAAATCAGCCGCTTTTTTTCCTTTGAGGGCATCGTAGTAAATTTCCACGAGTTTAAGCATATAATCATCGTATTCCCCAACGCGTTTTCGCCATTCGATAAAAGCATCGCGAACGCTTGTATGCCATAGAGCAGGATCGATCACTTCGTATTTGACCATCTTTTTAAAATGCTCAATGAGCAGGGAATTTCTATATAAAGTACCATCTATATCTAAAAATGCGGCAGTATTCATGCTGTCCTCCTTCAATAAGTGTGTCAATTCTAACCTAAAATTGGTTCGATGTGTTCTTATCATTATACCCATGATTTCGTAAAAATCCAGCAAATTTACATTTAATTCACAAGTCGTCATTTGATGGATTAATTTCTTGATTCAATGGGCTTTTTATGGTAATCTGTGTGAGGTTATATTCAATTATTATTTATTATTTTTGGGAGGGTTTACCTGTGGATCAAAATGAAAGAAAAATTTTTACGGCAGATCCGTCTGCACTAGGCCTATTCGGGCTTGCAATGATTACTTTTGTAGCATCTAGTCAAAAACTTGGTTGGACAAGTGGCACATCTTTCCTCGTACCTTGGGCAATTTTCTTAGGAGCGTGTGCACAAATTTATGCTTGCGTAAACGATGCTAAAAAAGGCAATGTATTTGGTGCGACTGCATTTGGCGGTTATGCATTTTTCTGGTTAGCAGTAGCGATGACTTGGATGACAAGCAATGGCGTTTTCGGTAAAGAAATGGCTGCAAATGCGGATATCAAACAATTAGGTTTTGCATTTTTAGGCTATTTAATTTTCTCAATCTACATGACAATTGGTTCGCTTGAAACAAACAAAGTGCTTATGATTATCTTCGTTTTAATTGACTTATTATTCTTAGGTCTTTCACTTAGCACAATTTGGGGTATTGAGGCTGGCCACGTACTTGCAGCTTGGAGCGAATTCTTTATTGCATTATTTGGTTTTTATGGATCTGCAGCAAATGTTTTAAATGCAACATTTGGTCGCGTATTCTTACCAGTTGGAAAACCACTTGGAATCTTTAAAAAATAATCAAATTCAATCTATGAAGCGATGACTATGACAAGTAGCATCGCTTTTTTTTATTCAAATAAAAAAAGAGTGTTGACAAATTTATTAAGGGACAGTAATATTAGGTTAAGCGTTTAACTAAGTTAAATTAGGAGTGTTTGTGATGGTAACAATCAATCAAATCGCCAAACTAGCTGGAGTTTCCATCGCGACTGTTTCAAATGTGATTAACAACAAGCCAGGAAAAATCTCAGATGAAACTAGAGAGCGAGTGCTCCAAATCATTAAAGAAGAAGGCTACATTCCAAACCGCATTGCAAGCTCCATGGTGACGAAGCAAACAAAGACACTTGGACTCATTATTCCTGATATTTCGAATCCATTCTTCCCGGATCTGGCAAGAGGTGTAGAGGATTGTGCAAATGAAAATGACTACACAGTCATTCTTTGCAATTCAGATAACCAACTTGAGAAGGAAGAAACGTATCTTGAGATGCTTCAAGAAAAGATGGTGGATGGCATCATTATCAGTGCATCGAGATCAAGAACCACCGTGAGTCATGAGCTTTTAAATTCAAGAGTACCGATAGTTTCAGTTGACCGAATGATTGCAGAACTCGATGAAGATGCACAAGTGGTGGTCGACAATGAAGAAGGTGTTTTTTCAGCAGTCACTTACCTACTGGAAAAAGGATATCGCAACATCTGTCATTTGTCAGGTCCGATAGAACTCAAAACAGCTAAAGATCGATATAACGGTTTTTTAAGAGCCCATCAGGCAGCTGGGATAGAGCCTATGAAAGACCATCTCTATGCGGGTTCATATACCACAGACTGGGGATACGAGATTTCTAACAAAATCTTAGAGAGCAGAACGGACATCGATTGTTTTATCTGCGGTAATGACTTAATTGCACTTGGCGTTTATCGAACGCTACACGAACGAATCATAAGAGTTCCAGAAGATATAGCCGTGGTAGGCTACGATGATATTTATGTTTCTAGTGTCGTTTCACCAAGCTTGACGACGATTAGACAGCCCAGTTATCAAATGGGTTACCGATCAGCCGAAACCCTTATTTGTAAGATTAAGACAGATCGTTTTAAAAAATATACAACGCCACTCAAAGCAGAGTTGATTATTCGCAACAGCACTCGGTAGGGAGTGGGATACCCTTAAAAATCAAGGGTATCGCGTGAATGGTTAAACGTTTAACCTAAAGTAATAATCCATTGTTTAGAAAGTATATGACGCATTCCATGAACGTATTATGCAGCATCACATCATTTTGTCAAATACCATCACGAATCTGATCAAAGATAGTATGGTTTTGAAATAAACAGTTCTAATCTTGGGGAATTAAACATGTTGTTTTAAACCCAGAAATCCAAGGAGGCAGAAAATGAAGAGAGTTATTAGTATTTTATTAGTAGCAGTATTGATTTTAGCAACACTCAGTGGTTGTACAACAACCAAAGCGGAAGGAACGGAAAGTAGCACGGCAGTAGAAGATTTACCAGCAGCAGATGTTGCTGAGCAAGGCTATGATTTTTATGATGGCGCAATGACTTATGCAGATGCAATTGCAGAACTTGGACCTATTCCGAAATTGGATCAACCGCTTCAATTGGGATATGTTTGCAAAGCGTTTGAAAATGAATTTTGGAGAATGCAAAAAGAAGGTGCTGAGGCAATCGTTGCAGATCTTCAAGACCAAGGTTATGACATTACAATTGACGTTAGAGCAGCTCAAGGCGAATCAGATGAGCAAGGTCAATTAGCTGTATTTAACGATATGATTAATAAAGAATACGATGGTATCCTCGTTTCAGCTATTTCACCAGGTAATCTTGTACCAGGTGCTGAAGAAGCAAATAAAAAAGGCATTGAAATGGTTGTTTCAATGGATGCATTTATGCCACAAATTGAAAGTACAGTTGGCGCATGGCATTACCAAGCAGGTCAATTAGCTGCAGAATATATCAATGAAGCAATTGGCGGCGAAGGTCAAGTAGCGATCATTCAAGGTTTGCCAAAAGCATCTCCAGCGATCTCAAGAACAGAAGGTTTTAAAAAATGGTTTGAAGAAAACAATCCTAAAGTTGAAGTAGTAGCTGTTCAAAACGCTGACTGGGATAGAATGAAAGCAAAAGACGTAACAGATATTTGGTTAAAACAATATCCAGATTTAAAAGGTATTTACGCAAATAACGATACAATGGCAATGGGTGCGCTTGAATCAGCAAGAGCAGCGGATAAAATTGGCAAAATCATCATCGTCGGAACAGATGGGACTTCAGAAGCAAAAACACCCATTGCAGATGGAGAATTAACAGCGACAATTGACTCTTTCCCATATTATATGGCTCAAATTTCTACTGAAATGTTAATTAGAAAACTCGCTGGACAAGATGTTCCTAAAGTAATTTATTCTCCTCAAGTAGTGGTGGATAAAACAAACGTGGATAAAGATGCTCTCGAAATCATGAACTCAGTTGGTTGGGATGGCATGAAGTTCGAAGAATAAAACAGACGATTTCCAAATAGAAGATATAATCAATGTGAATGATCTTACTTTTGAAATGGGCAATGTACCAGATTGCCCATTTCGAAAGATAACCAGAGTCGAGGATGGTAAGTCAATGGAAAATCAAGACAGATATATAAGATTTGAAAACATCACCAAATCATTTTCTGGACAGCGTGCTCTAGAGGACGTGTCATTTGGAATCAAGCGAGGCGAAATCCACGCGATTATGGGAGAAAATGGTGCAGGTAAATCAACCCTTCTGAATATACTTCATGGCGTATTAAAACCAACAGAAGGCCAAGTATACATCGACGATGAAAAAATGGAATTTCATAGTATTCACGATGCCATTCAATTCGGAATTTGCAAGGTTCATCAGGAAATCAGCGTCGTTCCAGAATTAACGGTGTATCAAAATCTCATGCTTGGAAGCGAAGTTTCTAAAATGGGGTTTATGAATAAAAAAGCAATGATTGAAGAAACGGACCGCATCTTAAAACGTTTGGGATGCACCTTCAAAGCAACAGATAAAATCAGTTCGTTAAGCGCGGGACACAAGCAAATGATTCAGATTGCCAAGGCGTTACGTGCCAACGCGAAGATCATTTCATTTGATGAACCAACGGCTTCTTTAAGTAATAATGAGGTTGAGATTCTATTTAAAATTATGAGAGAGCTCAATCAACAAGGCATTACGATTTTATATATCAGTCATAAATTAGATGAAATATTTAAAATGTGCGATCGTGCGTCGATTTTACGAGATGGCAAGTACATCAAGACATTTGATATGAAAGAGACAAGTAAAGAAGATTTGATCAAAAGCATGGTTGGTAGAGATGTCTCTATGTTTGCAAAACGCACGAAACCGTGTTGTGCAAATGAAAAAGAAATTGTATTAAAGGTTGAAGAGTATTCAGGAGAGACATTTTCAAATATCAATTTTGGCCTCAAAAAATCTGAAATTTTAGGATTTTTTGGATTAATTGGTGCTCAGCGAACAGAGCTGATGCGTACGATCTTTGGTGCAGAGTGCGCTACAGGCGGAAAATTATATGTAAAAGGGCAAGTTGTTCAGCATAAAACACCTTATGATGGCATAAAAAATAGAATTGCACTGGTATCTGAAAACAGAAAAGAAGAAGGTTTCATTTATGATTTCAGTAACTCAGATAATATATCGTTGGCATCCCTTGATAAATATTCCGTGAAGGGTTTTGTAAAACGAAAACTTAAAAATGACAATGCAACACAGCAGGGAAGCTATGTAGGCCTCTATCCGAATCAACCGGATTTTTATACCAGAAATTTATCCGGTGGAAATGTTCAAAAGGTGATCCTGGCTAAGTGGTTATCGACGGATGCGGATATTATCATTCTAGATGAACCAACGAAAGGCATTGACGTAGGGGCAAAAACGGAAATTTATCGTTTGATGGAAGAAATCGTTGCTGCAGGTAAGTCCATTATCCTCATTTCTTCAGAACTCACTGAAGTAATGGGCATGAGTGATCGTATCATGGTGATGAATGAAGGCAAAATGGTTGGAGAGGTTTTACGGGAAGATTTTTCTGAAAACAATATATTATCCTTGGCAATTGGAGGTCATTCAAAATGAAAACATTTATAAAACGAAATACGAGAGAACTCAGTATTGTGGTTGCAATCATTGTGATGGGCATCATATTTGGTATTCACAGACCGATTTATCTCTCGGCAAATAATATTCAAGATATTTTTGAACAATCGATTATCTATGGACTCATGGCAATTGGTATGACAGCGGTTATCATAACTGGTGGAATCGATCTTTCTGTTGGTTCTGCGTTGGCACTTGTTTGCGTTATTATATCGAGCGCGGCTGTTGCTGGTGTGCACCCGATGGTGTGTCTATTCATTGGTCTTGGATCAAGTCTACTTCTTGGAGCACTCAACGGTGTTTTAGTGGCAAAACTGAAATTACAACCTTTTATAGCAACTTTGGGTGCGATGTCTGTTTATAGAGGGGTTGCATATTTATTATCAAAAGGATATCCAATTTTAAATGTACCTACAGCCTATCGTGATTTAATCAATGGTTCAGTGGGTGGCGTTATCAAAGTTTCAGCGTTATTCTTTATCGCATTTGCCATTTTTATGTATGTTATCATGACAAAACTAAAGATAGGAACGTATATCTATTCAATTGGTGGAAATGAAGAAGCTGCTCGACTTTCAGGAATTAAGCTCAACAGCGTAAAAATCTTTGTTTATGCCATTGCAATGATCGGAACGGGACTTGCAGCCATGATTCAAGTGGCAAGTTTAGGCACAGGCGATCCAACCACTGGACAGGGATATGAACTCAATGCCATTGCAGCGGTTGCAATTGGTGGTACCAGCATGGCAGGTGGACGTGGAACCGTTGCGGGAACAGTCTTGGGCGCGATTTTATTTGCAGGATTAAGAAACGGTCTTATCGTATCGAATGTAGCGACATTTTGGCAATACGTTGCAACCGGTATTGTGATTATCATAGCGGCTTATATTGAAGTGATTCAAGACAAGGTGTCTAAATGGTTTAAGTCACATAAAAAAACTGAATTAAGTGAAATGGAATCGTGATTATGACAGAAAAAAAAGAAAAGGGCTATGCCGTCGTTTGTGGAAGTCTGAATATGGATCTGGTTTGTAGAGGTCCGAGAATTCCCGTAGCAGGTGAAACCATCTTGGGATACGACTTTACCACAACAACAGGCGGCAAAGGTGGCAATCAAGCAGTTGCCTTATCTAGACTCGGAATACCCACTCATATGATCGGTTGTATTGGACAAGATGCATATGGGGATGAAATTATAAAGGTTTTAAAAGAAAAAAGGGTCAATATTGATGCTGTTAAAAGAGTGGATAAAGCAACAGGTACGGCACATATTATGATTGACGATCATGGTGAAAATAACATCGTCGTCATTCCATCGGCGAACTATACGATGTCGTTGGACCTTGTGATGGAAAGCGAATCACTCATTCAGGGTGCAAGTATTCTCGTATCACAATTAGAAATCAATCTTGAAGCAATTGAGCAGTTTTTTAAACTGGGCAGACAGTATGATATCATGACAGTGCTCAATCCGGCACCAGTGCCACCAGAAGGGCTGAGCGATGAGTTATTATCATTAATCGATTTGTTAACACCGAATGAAACTGAGATGAATCTCTTAACTGGAATAGAAGTTCACGATGCCGATAGTTTTGTAAAAGCGGCTAAAATCCTTCATTCAAAAGGCGTGAAAGGCGTCATCTGTACAATGGGGGCTAAAGGTGCCTATTACAGCGACGGCCATATGATCTTACATGAACCCGCTCACAAAGTAAGAGCAATTGATACGACATGCGCAGGCGATAGCTTCACAGGTGCTGTCCTCGTCAAATTATTGGAAGGCAATTCTATGGGAGATGCGCTCCATTTTGCTTCAAAAGTATCCGCAATCACCGTGATGCGAAAAGGTGCTCAAGAATCCATTCCGTCGAGAGAGGAAGCTGAGCAGTTTCATATGGGTCAAAAATAATCCTCCACTTTTAAAGAGAGAGCCAGTGTATGGGCTCTCTTTTTAATTTGTACAAAAGGTGACATGATCATTAGCAAAGTTGTTTTATTCAAAGGTTGATTTGTTGGTGGTTTTGTTTTATTATTTTAGGGTACCTAAATAATAAGTTGTAAGTCATGTGTGAGACACAACACGTCAATGTGACTCAGTCACAGATAAACGTAGCTTAATCCGTATAATAGAATTAAGATGACTATTTGAGAAAAAAACTAACAGATAAAACGAAGGAGTTCATAATGAGTATTTTACAAATTACCAGTGAAAATTTTGAATCAGAAGTATTAAAATCAGATGTACCCGTTATTTTGGATTTTTGGGCACCATGGTGTGGACCTTGTAAAATGGTAGCGCCAGTACTTGAAGAAGTAGCAAAAGAAGTGGCTGGAAAAGCAAAAGTTGGAAAAATAAATGTTGATGAAGAACAAGAACTTGCAGCAGCATTTAAAGTGATGAGCATCCCAACATTGGTTGTGATGAAAGATGGAAAAATTGCCAACAGTTCTGTCGGTTTTAAACCAAAAGATGCCATATTAGCGATGCTCTAAAGAGCTTCGCTTTTTTTTTAACAGTCTTTGATGAGTCATTGTCCATTCATAAATTGAGCGACATCACTTTTTTAATGAGTAACATCATTTCTTAAATGAGCATCTTAACTAAATTTATCAAATATGGAGCGTACTATGTTAAATGGCTTAGTTGGAACGGAAAGTATTAGTTTTATCATCGTCTTTTTAGAGGGTATCCTCTCGTTTTTTTCGCCTTGTGTGATCCCATTGATACCTGTGTATATCGGTTATTTAGCTGGAAGCACAAATAAGCGCGATGCCAATGGCAACATTTCGTTTGATCGAAAGAAAACGCTATTCAACACCCTGTTTTTCATCTTAGGAGTCTCGTTTTCTTTCTTTATTTTAGGCATCTCATTTACGACAATCGGTGGACTCTTTGCGGATAACAAAATGCTCTTTACACGCATTGGTGGTGTCTTAATCGTTTTAATGGGACTTTTTCAACTTGGCATCTTTGATCTTTCATTTTTACAAAAGGAAAAGAAAATTAACGTCAATTTTATGAAGCGTGAAATGAATCCAATCACAGCGATTTTATTAGGATTTACGTTTAGTTTTTCTTGGACGCCATGTGTAGGACCAGCCCTTTCATCGGTTCTAATCCTCGCATCAGGGGCTTCAACAGCTTTAATGGGTAATCTTCTTGTTTTAGTTTATGCCGTTGGTTTTCTGATTCCATTTATGCTTTTAGGGCTATTCTCAAATCAAGTGTTGAATTTCCTAAAATCTAAGCAAAAATTGATGAAGTACACGATCAAAGTGGGTGGGATTCTCTTAATTCTCATGGGAATTATGGTGTTTACAGGTTGGATGAACGGCGTGTCTAACTATCTGAATTCGTTTACAGGAATAGAACAAACAGCACAAGAAAAGTCAGATACCAGTGGAGAAGCCGTAACTGAGGAAGGTTCAAGCGAAGCGTATACAGAATCGACTTCTGAAGCTAGCACTGAATCCAACACATCCGAAGAACTCCTTCCAGCGATTGATTTTACTTTAACGGATCAATATGGTAATACCCATACACTCTCAGATTACAAAGGCAAAGTGGTATTTTTAAACTTCTGGGCGACATGGTGTCCACCGTGTAAACAAGAAATGCCGGATATTGAAGCGCTCTATAAAGAGTATGGACTCAATGAAGACGAGGTTGTTTTCTTAGGCGTTGCAAATCCTAAAACAGATCAAAATCCTAGTGGATCAGATGGTAGCATAGAAGATATCAAAGCGTTCTTAGAAGACAACCAGTATACGTTCCCAGTGGTGTTTGATGAGACGGGTGATGTTTTATTGGATTACCGAATTTCAGCATTCCCGACGACCTTTATGATCAATAAAGAAGGTAACGTTGTGGGTTATGTACCGGGGATGATGACAAAAGATATTATGATCAACGTGATCGAGCAAGTATTAGATATGTAACAGAGACATTAAAAAAGGAGACGTTCGCGTCTCCTTTGCTTTTTATCTTTAGATGATGGTTAACTTGCCACTTCTTCGGATTCTTCCTCGTTCATCGGTTGATCTTTATAGAGTGTGCGCAAGTATTTGACGATCTCTGTTCCAGCTTTCGACCCTTCATAAACGGCTTTTGAAATTTGAAGGAGTCCCCCTGTGCAGTCGCCTGCAGCGTAAAGTCCTGGAATATTTGTTGACATATTTTCATCGATGACGATGCGATTGTTATTTGTATCTGCGCCGATTTTTTTAGCGAGGGCTGTAGAACCCGCAACGCCAACTGCTACGAAAAGTCCAGCGATGTTAAGTGATGAACCGTCCTTAAATTGAACGTGACTGATGAGTTCGTCACCGTGAATGGCTTCTATTTCTTTGGTAATGACTTGAACTGTCTCAGGAACTGAAGTCGTCATATCCTTACCATTGGTTAAAATCGTCACTGATTTTGAAGTGGCAACGAGTTCCATTGCTTCGTGAACTGCATATTCACCTTCACCTAATACAGCTACATCTTTACCTCGATAGAAAAATGCATCACATACAGCACAGTAGCTGACTCCTTTACCTTCAAAATCCCGAATGCCTTTTATAGAAGGCGTTACGCGTGATGAACCAGTTGCAATCACCACGGTATCTGCTTCGTGCATTTTGTGTTTTGTCGTCACAGTGAGTTTATTCATATATGAAATGCCTAAAACTTCATCGTTGATAAACTGTACCCCTAACCGCTTGGCTTGAGCGATGCCATTTTGAATTAAATCTTTTCCTGAGATAGGATGCTCGAATCCGTAGTAATTTTCGATTTCAGAAGCTTTTCCTAGAGCACCATAATCTTTACCGATAATTGTCGTTTGAATGCCTGCACGTGCAGTATAAAGTGCTGTAGAAACTCCTGCTGGGCCATTGCCAATAATAATCACATTTGCCATCTAAAAAGACCACCTTTCAACGTATCTATTTTCTCATTTTCAAATTTATTATACCAAATGGATGAAAAGCGTTCTGTGACGTAATCACATCCATTATTTTATTCACATCAGTTTCAATATAACACTATCAAATAGTATAAATCAAATCTATTAAGACATTTTTAACACTTTGTAAATCGTTTTATTAGGACTAGCTGATAAAATTTTGACAAATAGGTTATACTGAAGTTATGACAGAGTTGGGAGGAATATATATGGAAGCAATTCGCATAAGAGATTTAAAAATGCGCTACAAAGATTCGGGTGATTATGTGCTAAAAGGGGTTAACTTAGATGTTCAACCGGGGCAAATCGTGGGATACATAGGACCAAATGGTGCAGGAAAGAGCACGACGGTTAAAGTAATGCTGGGAATGATTGAACAGTATGACGGAACAGTTGAGATTATGGGAGAGGATATTCGAAACAATCCAGTGGAACACAAGCGAAAAATTGGGTATGTACCTGAGATTGCGACAATTTATGAAAGTTTGACGGGATTTGAGTACCTTGCGTTTATTGGCGAACTTTACAAACTGAATATGAAGGAAGTCAAAGAAAAAGGCGAGACGTTGTTTGAGTTATTTGGCATCAAAGAGGCCATTGACAACCGAATTTCTTCTTATTCAAAAGGAATGAAACAAAAATTGATGATTATTGCCAGTCTGATTCACAATCCGGACATTCTTTTTTACGATGAACCCATCACAGGACTAGATGCAAACAGCGTGATGGTGTTCAATGAAATCATGAAACAACTCGCACAAAAGGGGAAGACGATTTTCTATTCGTCTCATATCATGGAAGTAGTAGAAAAAATCAGCGATCGCATCATCGTGCTCAATAACGGCGTCGTCGTTGCAGATGGGCATTTTAAAGAGCTTCAACAAGCGAGCCACGAGGAGTCTCTTCAAGAAATTTTCAACCAGTTAACGGGCTTTAGTCAACATGAAGAAATCGCAACTCAATTTGTTGCTGTGGTGGAGGGCATCCATGACTAAAGACTTTTTACTGATTCGGTTTTTAAGGAAATTTGAGAAGTTGTTTAGTCGATCTAAGATCGATTTTGATGTGCTTTTGGCAATCCTTAAACTTAAACTCACCATGGACGATCGGAAAACGTACAATTTGTCGCCAGAATCCAGTGGGAAAAAGAAACTACAAGGAACAAAAGCAGCACTTCTCATGCAAGCCATTGTCGGTCTGTTTATGGGTATTGTGATGTTTATACCATCAGACTTATTTTTCAAAGTCTCAATCGTTTTCTCTATGAATTTCTTTTTTATGATCATGTATATGCTTTCGGATTTTTCCAATGTCCTTTTAGATATACGAGATAAGAACATCATTATGACGAAACCTGTGAATAGTGAAACTATGAATGCGGCAAAACTCATCCACATTACGTATTATATGTTTTTGATGTTTGCAGCACTGAATATTTCAAGTATCGTTATAGGTACGGTTAAGCACGGCGCATTATTTTTGTTAGCTTACGTGTTTGTCATGGTCTTTTTATCCTTGTTCATCATTTTCTTGACGACCATCCTCTATTCATTTATTCTAGAGCGGTTTAATGGAGAAAAACTCAAAGACATCATCAATGTATTTCAGATTATCTTGTCAGTGGTCACCATCATTTCTTACCAATTTATGGGGAGAATTTTTGAATTCATTGATTTTACAATTCAGTATCAAATAAAGTGGTATACGTACTTATTGCCACCAGCTTGGTTTGCGGGATTCTTCAAACTATTTGTGGAAGGTGATTTTTCAAGACCTTTCATTATTATGTCGATTTTGGCATTTCTCGTGCCAATCTTGCTTGGAATCTTCTTAATGAAGCGCATTCTACCGAACTTTGAAAATTATTTATCGAGTTTACAAATTGAAAGTGGATTGTTTATCCGAAAAGATACGTTAAGTGCCAGGGTCAAAGAATGGATTTTTAAAATCATTGCACGCGATCATATTGAACGTGCCTTCGTTCGATTTACACACTTTAATCTCAGTCGTGATCGACGTTTAAAACTCATGATCTATCCGAATTTTATTATGGGATTGATATTTCCGGTGATTATGTTGTTCTCAATTTTTACAGCAACTGACAATATATCGGAAGCATTTTCGAATTTGCAAGGCTCTATGACGTATACAGTGATGTATTTTGCCGTGATTTTTGCCTTGAGCAATTACGAGTTTATCAAGTACAGTGAACACGCAGAAGCATCCTTTATCTATAAGAGTTTTCCAATTGACAATTATCAAGCGCTCATAAAAGGATCGATGAAAGCCTATTATTTAAAATATGGTCTTCCGATTCTTGTGATTATGAGTGTCGTGTTTGGCATCTTATGCGGTGTGGAATCCATATTAGGACTTGTACTGATTAATGTCATTAGCATTTTCATGTGCTTTGTGAGGATTAACTTTTTCCCAGTAGAACTTCCTTTTTCACGTGTGATTGGTACAACTTCTGAAAAAAACCTCGCTTCTACACTTATGAACTTTGTGATAATTGGTGCATTTGCTGCATTTCACAACTTTTTCATCAAACATTCTCCTATTTTGACCATTTTTACTATGTGCTTATTAGTGGGCTTTATGGTGATTTATCCAAAAGTACGACCTTCAAAAGGCGCTAAGGTGATTTCATAATTTATGATAAATCACTGTTCAATGTACCAAAATTCATGTAAAATAGAGTCATGAGTTGTTAGGAGGCAGTATGGCAGAGAATATTTTAAAAGTTCAAATCGAGCAGACTGAAGACTTACCTTTTTCGGAAGAAGCCATTTTTAAAGCAGTTGCTGAAAATTTAGATCGAATCAACACGGAGTCGAACGAAGCTTGTTTACTTGTAACCGGTCCAATGGCTATGATCTTATATTGGGAAGGCGATAAAGTGATTGTAGAACGCGTCATGAGATCTGAATCGTTAAAAGATGCGTTATAGCAATAAAATAAATAAAGCTCTTACCAATGATGGTAGGAGCTTTTTTAATAAATCCTTTTGATCCATCCGATTAATAGCCAAAATGACCATCAATGAAGATGACGTGGATGCGGTCTTTATTACGCTGAAAACCGATCGTGGTATAGGCGCAGCAGATTCTCGCAGGTGATTTACAATCCGCACAGCTACTTGTGGTGGCGCATGGTGTGGCCATGTTGAGACGGACACAGTTTGTAGGCGCTGCGATTTCACGATTTCTGAGTTTGGCTTCATCTAGGTTTTTAACGATTTTATTGAGACCAGCAACTACGATGACGCGATCGGGTCCGTAAATCATAGCAGCCACTCGATTGCCTGAACCATCGACATTATAGAGTTCACCTTGTTCAGTGATGGCGTTTGAACTACAAAGGTAGGCATCCGCTGTAAAAGCTTTTCGGTGAATGGTTTTTAAATCATCTGCAGACAAACCGGGTGCATATCGATCGTAAAAGACGTAATCCGACTGACGAATCCAGTCAAGAAGACCTGTTTCAAAGAGTGTTTGAGAGCCACCAACAGCAATTGTCGATTGAGTCGGAATCAGTGTTTGAATTAGAGATTTTAAAGCGTCTATAGAGTCTACGTAATAGCCATTCATGTTGTTTTTCTTTAGATTTTCTATGACGCGACTGACTTTGATCTGTTGAATCTTTTGTAGATTTGGATCTACTGGATTTGAGTGAATCATAAAGCCTCCTTAATGGTTGAGCGCTATACTTCGCATTGCTAAATATTGTATAAATACAGTTTACTCGTAGTTAACTTGTTTGACAACTGAAAGATAGGGTTTTGAGACTCAAAAATTTTACAAATTAGATATGATTTAGAAGATATTGTAAGTTATAATGGATAATATATTTGAAGACAACGACAATAAAAATAGATAAGGTGTGAGCATATGAAAAAATGTACAAATTGCAACAAAAATGTGGCAATGATGAGAACGGCTAAAATTGAAAATGGAAAAACCGTTTACATGGATCTTTGTCTGGAATGTGCACAAAAAATGGGCTATCCAGTTATGGATGAAATCATGAATCAAATCAACCTGTCTCCTGAGGAAATGGACAATCTCTCTAAACAGATGAACAAATTGTTCCAAAATATGGATCATGATGAAGACAACCCTTTGATGAATTTCATGACATTTGGCGAAAATGAAGATTCTTATGGCGAAGATGAAGACGATGATGATGATCATGACCATGATCTGCTTGAAGAGTATAGCGATGAAGATGGAGAAGATGACGAACAATCAAGTCATGAACATTCAAATCATGAACATTCAAATCGTGGTTTTGATTTCTTTATGCCGAGAAATGAGTTTGATAGCTATGATTTTACATCAGATACTGGTAGTGATCAAAAATCAAAAGGACGTTCAAACGACAATAAAAATAGCAAAAAACTGAAACTAAAAACACTCAGCAAATATGGAACCAATCTCATTGAAAAAGCGAAAGCAGGCGAAATTGACCGCATCATCGGTCGTAATCGCGAAATCGACCGCGTGGTTCAGATTCTCAACAGACGTAGTAAAAACAATCCGCTCTTGCTAGGTGAACCAGGTGTTGGTAAGACTGCGATTGCAGAAGGATTAGCTGTGAGAATCGTAGAGAAACAAGTACCTGAAAAATTACTCGATACTGAAATCTATCTATTGGATATGACCGCTATAGTCGCTGGAACGCAGTTTAGAGGACAGTTTGAGGGACGTATGAAATCCATCATTACTGAAGCTTCAAAACATGGCAACATCATCCTCGTAATCGACGAAGTGCATAACATTATGGGCGCTGGAGAGGTTCATGGTGGCGTGATGAACGCTGCGAATATCTTAAAACCAGCACTTGCTAGAGGCGAAGTTCAGATCATTGGTGCGACAACCCTCGATGAGTATCGTAAGCATATTGAAAAAGATGCGGCTCTAGAAAGACGATTCCAACCGGTTGTGGTAGATGAACCTTCCATTGGAGATAGTATTGAGATCTTAATGGGCATAAAAGATTATTATGAATCGTATCATAAAGTCATCATTAGCGATGATGTCATCGAAGCTGCAGTCAAACTTTCGGAAAGATATATCACCGATCGATTTTTGCCGGATAAAGCAATCGATGTCATCGATGAAGCTGGTTCGCGTGCAAACTTAAAAAATCATGGTTTAGTTGAGCTAAAAGCGCTTAAAGAAGATTTACAAAAAGTTGAAGCGAAACGCGCAGAGGCCGTTGAAGCAGAAGATTTTGAAAAATCGGCAGATTTACAAGTGGAAATTTTAAGAATGACTGACCGCATTGAAGCGCTTGAAAGTACAAGTCAAACGGTTGAACTCACTGTGGAAGACGTGGCTTACGTGATTGAAGCGTGGACCAAAATTCCAGTGAACCGCATCACGGAAGAAGAAGCTGAAAAACTCATTGAGCTTGAACATCGATTACACCGACGTGTCATTGGGCAACAATCGGCAATTGAAGCCATCTCAAAAGCAGTTCGAAGAAATCGATCGGGATTCCGTAAGAAAAGAAAACCGTCGTCGTTCATCTTTGTAGGACCAACGGGCGTTGGAAAAACAGAGTTGGCGAGAAGTCTTGCAGAGGAATTGTTTGGAACTGAAGATGCGATTATACGTGTCGATATGTCTGAATACATGGAAAAACATACCGTATCAAAATTGATTGGTGCGCCTCCGGGATATGTAGGCTATGAACAAGGTGGACAACTTACCGAAAAGGTGCGACGCAAACCGTATTCCGTCATCTTATTAGATGAAATCGAAAAAGCACACACAGACGTTTTCAATATTTTACTTCAAATTTTAGAAGATGGTCGATTAACAGATGGTCAAGGAAGAACCGTTTTCTTTGAAAATACAGTGATTATCATGACATCAAATGTTGGGACGAATATTAAAACATCTGGAATTGGGTTCGGAAGTGAATCACAGATTCGCATGGAAAATACCATTCGTGAAATGCTTCGCGAAACATTTAGACCAGAGTTTCTCAATCGTATTGATGACATCATTGTATTTAAGCCACTTTCAAAAGATGAGCTTAGACAAATTGTGGATTTACAACTTGCAGAAGTATCTGGTGAAGTCAAAGAAAAGAAAATGGCACTTGAAGTATCTGACGACGTCAAATCGCTGATTTTATCAGAAGGATTTGATGAAAAGTATGGAGCACGTCCACTTAGAAGAACTATCCAAAGATTAATTGAGGACGAAATTGCTGAATTGTACATTCGCAAGCTCATCAAAGAAGGCAACTTACTCAAGGCAATACTTGAAAACAATCATGTAAAAATCTCAGTTGCTGAAAATGAAGTGTTAGAACATTAAAATGAAATAGATCTTATTGAAAAACGCATCCTCTACTTCCCGTAGTGCGAATGCGTTTTTTTTTGTAGTTTTTTTACGAATAAGATGGAGCCGACAATTGTATGAGTTTAAATACACGTTGACAAAAAAAAGACACATGATAGAATAAATATCGAGATGATAGACTGACTATCAAGCGGGACGAAATAAGCTTGATGCGTTCTGAATAAAGACATATAGACTAGATAAAGCATAACTTAGAAAAAGCATAACCTAGATAAAGCATAGCACTGAAAAGTAGAGCATAGATTAGACAATTGATAGAAGTAGGTACAACTGGATACAATTACAAGCTGAAATTAAGAAAGGATTCGTTTATATGAGCATGGATTTAAAAGATAAACGTAAGCAAGAAGTGGAACAGCTGAAGGAAGGTCGAAAAGAAGAAGTGGTTTTAGCTGCCATTGAAGTGTTTAAAGAAAAAGGCATCGACAACACGAAGATGACAGATGTTGCGAAAGAAGCGCAAATTGGCGTGGCTTCCGTCTATCGATACTTCAAAACGAAACTGGATTTGACCATCGCAGTGGCGATGATGGTATGGCAGCAAGAAATCAACGCTTTATATAAGCAATATGAAGAGGCTTCACAACAAGCCGAAACGGGTTGGCTTGGCGTTAAGCAGATCTTGTCTGTATTTATTGAATTATACGATGCACATCCAGACTTTTTAAAGTTTGTCCACGAATTCGACGTGTATCTAGTGAGAGAACAGGCTGATAGCGAAAAACTCGAGTGCTATGAAAAATGCATCGTCGACTTGAAGTCCATGTTGATTCAAGCCATAGAAAGAGGTATCCGCGATGGCAGTATTCGCTCAGACCTCGATCCTGAAAGCTACTATTATACAGCGACACATGCCCTGATGAGTTTAGCGCAAAAATTGCTATTAAGAGGGCATATTCTTAAAAGTGATGCAAATATAAGCGATCATCAGCAACTTGAAATGTTGATTGATATGTCACTTCATTATCTTAAATAAATGGCTCGACCATTGACATGGCTCGACCATTGACATGGCTCAACCATCCACTTGATTCAACCATCCACTTGATTCGAACGATATGAATAAAAAGAAAGAGGCGTCCATCATGGAAAAATCTAAAATGATCTTCAATAATAGAATACCTGAAAAGGTCTATCGAAAAGCAGTGCGTTCAAAAAAGAAACACCTGAAAAAATTTGGTGATGATACACAAAAACAGTATCCCCTTACCTCTGAGCCACTTTCGTCTATGGCACCTTTTATTCCCATTCAAAACATCACCATCGCAGCAAATGGAAAGGGAAATTTGTCATTAGACCCTAAAAAAGACATCATCATCGGAAATATCCGCATGGGATTTGGACATTATCGAATTTCCATGGCAATCGCATCCGCAGCTCACGCCATGGGATATACGCCTTATTGGTTTGACCTACATGCCTATCAAGAAACAACAGGTGGAAAAGTCATTGCACATCTCAATCAACTCTATTCCATGGGTTCGAGATGGTCGCAAAAATATCCACTATTCAATAAATACTATTGGGAACCACTGAATTCAGAAGGTTTTAGAAAGCTCAGCTACAATGCCATGGATCAAAAAGTCGCTGAACTCATGGTGCCTGTGTATGGTGAGATTCCGAAGGATATGCCATTTATTGCGACACATGTATGGCCTTCTCAAGCAGCTGTTCACGCGGGTGTCAAGCGCGTAGTCAATGTGATTCCAGACAACTGGCCAATGGCGCTACATCTTTCAGAAGGTGCCATCCATACGGTTCAGACACCTTCAGCATATTTAGGATATAAGACACTTAAAGGAATGGACGGCAAGAAAATCCTTCATCCGATGCCAGAAAATGCACTATATGATACAGGGCACTACATCGATCACGAGCTAGTGGCGAATTTACCTGTAGATTGTGAAAAACGTCTCAAGCGAATTCAAAACGGAGAAGCAAAGCGTATCCTGTTAACAGTTGGTGGTGCTGGGGCGCAGCGAGAAATCTTCGCAGACATCATCAAGAGTTTATTACCTCTTGTTGATGACAATAAAATCGTTTTATATATCAATGTAGGCGATCATAAAGGCGTTTGGGATGGACTTTGTGAAGACATCAAATCACTTAAAAGTCGCTCAGAACTTTATTTTAATCAGTGGGATAAAACAGCTAAATTTGCTGAAATAGCAAATGAATCGTCTGAAGTGACAGGCATTCACGCATTTTATCATTCCAATATTTTTGAAGCCGTATATGCATCCAATTTACTCATGCGTTCGACAGATCTTCTGATCACAAAACCAAGTGAATTGGCATTTTATCCGGTGCCGAAACTCATGATTAAGCGCGTTGGAGGCCATGAAGCATGGGGCGCGATACGCGCTGCTGAAATCGGAGATGGCACCATTGAATGTGAATCCACTGCACTTTCATTGCAAATGTTGGACGAGATTATTCACAGCCCATCCCTTTTAGAAAAAATGGTTCATCACATCCTGAAAGCCAATGAAATCGGTACCTATAATGGCGCATATGAAGTGGTAAAATTGGCAACGCAAAGACAGTTATAGACCATAAACGTGTGCAAGATCTCAATACACGGCGTTACCCCAGTGAAGGAGGAACTATGAAAATAAACTGGAACGATGGTTGGTATTTCAGCCCAAGTTTTCAAGACGTTTCACATACAAACCTAGTTGAAAATATGGTAAAGGTGCGAATTCCGCATACTGTGGCAGTTACCGACTTTCATTATTTTACAGAGCATGAATATCAGATGTTAGCGGGATACAAGAAACTCTTTTCAGCACCTGATGAATGGAACGGCAAAACGGTTCAGATCACTTTTCAGGGGGTAGCGCATGAAGCCACGGTCTATTTGAACGGCGTAGAACTCCTAACGCATTCTGGAGGCTATACCGCATTTACCGTAGACTTGTCCCAGAATCTCAGATGGAATGAAGAAAACGTCCTCGTAGTGAAAGCCAATAGTTCTGAATCGTTGAACATACCACCGTTTGGATATGTCGTTGACTATATGACCTATGGTGGGATGTACCGTGAAGTGGTGCTGGAAGTGAAGCCACATATACACATTAAAGATGTGTTTCTATTCTCAAAAGAGGTCCTGTCGGATGCGCCTGTATTGGTAGCAGAGACAACACTTAGTGAGGCGTGTCTTGGTCAATCCATGAAGCTGCGTTATGAAGTGATCGGACCGAATCAAGAGTGGTTACTAGATGAAACCAAGACCATTCAAGTAAAAGAGCTCAACCTGAGCGAGACGTTTAAGCTATCAAAAGTGCTATTGTGGACACTGGAAAATCCAACAATCTACGATGTAAAAGTAACTTTAGAGGTGCTGCAGTCCCCTTCAATTCAACAAGAAAAGGACTGCTACCAAACCAGATTTGGATTTCGTGAAGGAACGTTCAAAGCAGATGGATTTTATCTCAACGGTCAACCGCTTAAACTCAGAGGACTCAATCGCCATCAAAGCTATCCTTATGTGGGATATGCCATGCCAAAGCGACCTCAAGTGCTCGATGTACACATATTAAAGCACGAACTGGGGATGAATGCGGTTAGAACGTCACATTATCCACAGTCTCAACACTTTATGGACGCATGTGATGAGATGGGATTGTTGGTATTTACAGAAATTCCAGGTTGGCAGCACATTGGGGATGAACAATGGAAACAAGTGGCACTACAGCAGGTTCGCGAAATGGTGCTGCAATATCGCAATCACCCTTCCATTATCCTGTGGGGGGTGCGCATTAACGAATCCAAAGACGACGATGCCTTTTATATAAAAGCAAACGAAATTGCACATCAACTCGATCCGTCTCGTCAGACAGGTGGCGTCAGATGCATTCGAAAAAGTCATTTATACGAAGACGTGTATACCTTCAACGATTTTTCATTTAACGGAAGTACAAAGGGAATTGCTCCGAAACGCGACGTGACACCGGACGTTTCAAAAGCCTACCTCGTCTCAGAATACAATGGTCACATGTTCCCAACAAAGAGTTTTGATCCGGAAGCACACCGCACTGAGCATGCAAGACGGCATGCGGTCGTGGTGGATGCGCTTTATGGTGGAGAAGGCGTTGCCGGTGGATTTGGCTGGTGTCTCTTTGACTATAACACCCATAAAGACTTTGGTAGTGGCGATCGAATCTGTTATCACGGCGTGCTGGATATGTTTAGAAATCATAAACTCGCAGCATCTGTGTATAGTAGTCAATCCGATCATCGCCCGATTTTATGCGCGAGCTCAGATATGGCGATAGGAGATTTTCCAGAAGGTGGCATCGGAAGTGTCTACGTTTTTTCAAACGCAGATGAGATCAAACTCTATAAAAATGACGCATATGTCAAAACATTTCAGCCGGCTAGAGGTCAATTTCCTCATATGCCACACCCACCATTTGTACTCGATGACTTCATCGGAGAACTCATGGAAAAGCGGGAAGGATTCAGTCATCATGTGTCAGAAACAATCAAATCCGTGTTAATGGCAGCATCGACATATGGTCAGTCGAAATTGCCACTTAAATATAAGCTTCGAGCACTTAAATTGATGATGTTTCATGGGATGAATTTCACGAAAGCCGAGCAGTTGTTTTATGACTATGTAGGCAATTGGGGCGGTGCAGCTACGGAATATCGAATTGAGGCGATTAAAAACGGTCAAGTGGTAAAAAGTGTCCGAAAAAAACCAACACAGTCCGTGCTGTTGGCAGTGGATTCAGATACGACCAGATTAATAGAAGGCGACACGTATGATGTAGCCACCATTCGCATCCGAGCGACAAATGAAGAGGGCGAAGGGCTTGCATACTTCACTGAACCCGTGAGTTTAGAGGTAGAAGGTCCACTTGAACTCATCGGTCCAGCCACAGTTCCAATGCGTGGCGGTATGTGTGGTACCTATGTGCGCACAACCGGAGTCGCTGGTCGTGGATCGCTCATCATTCGCTGCGGCAAACTGGTTCAAAAAATGGATTATCACATCGAAAAGTAAATACAGGAACGGATGATTGCAATTAAAATTAGGGGAGGAATCACATGAAATCAGCGACAAAAGAAAAAGTGTCCTATGGAATAGGCGCCATTGGAAAAGACATGGTGTACTCATTGGTAGCAGGATTTTTAATGTACTACTACAACACGGTTTTAGGGATAAGCGCAACATTTATTGGGGTTTTGTTTATGGCAGCGCGAATATTCGATGCATTTAACGATCCATTTATGGGGATTGTAGTGGAAAAAACACATACGAAGATGGGTAAATTCCGTCCATGGCTGATAATCGGCACAGTACTCAATGCCGCAGTGCTCGTAGCCATGTTCTCAGTACCTGAAAGTTTAAGTGGCATGGGGCTGCTCGTGTACGCATCTGTTGCCTATATCCTATGGGGGATGACATATACCGTGATGGATATTCCATATTGGTCCATGATTCCAGCGATTACATCACCGGGGAAAGAAAGAGAAAATTTATCCGTCATCGCAAGAAGCTGTGCAGGGGTTGGATTTGCACTTCCTGTGGCACTTACCATGGTAATCGTACCGATGCTTGGTGGTGGAAGCGAGCGAAAAGGCTTTGCACTACTCGCGATGATCGTCAGTGTATTTTTTATCTTGGCGTTATCTGTAACCGTTAGAAATGTCAAAGAAAAGACAAAACAACTTGAAAAAAGCCCAACCATCAAAGAGATGTTCTCATCGATTTTCAAAAACGATCAGGCACTTGTAGTGGTAATCGCCATCGTGGTTTTCAACAGCTCACTTTATTTAACGCAACAACTAGCGCTTTACTTCTTTAAATACGATATTCAAAATGCAGCACTCTTCGGCGTGTTTGGAACAGTTGGCGGCGCAGCACAGATTTTATCTATGATGATGCTTCCAGTCTTAAGAAAAAAATTCAGCAGCAAATCGCTTTTAACAGGTGCCATCGGTTGCACGCTCGTTGGTTACTCGATGTTGTTTATCCTTGGAACAATGGGTATACAAAATATTGCATTGTTGAGTGTCGCAGCAGTCATTATCTTTATCGGATTTGGTTTAGCAACCGTTTTAACCACTGTATTTTTAGCGGACACCGTGGATTATGGCGATTGGAAAAATAATCAGCGAAATGAAAGTGTGGTCTTTTCACTTCAAACCTTTGTGGTAAAATTGGCTTCCGCATTTTCAGTGCTCATTGCAGGCGTTGGACTTGATGTGATTCACCTAGACATACACGCGAAAACGCAAACCGCATCGACGCTCCTTGGACTGAGATTCTTGATGATCGTAGTACCAATGGTTGGACTGATTGCATCCATCATTTTCTTTAGAAAACGCTATCATTTAGATGAAGCAAAAATGAATAAAATCTCAGCGGAATTAAAAACGAGAAAATAGTCAACACGAGAAAATAGTCAACACGATCAAAGAGGAGTTGTTATGAGCGATCAAATGAGTGTTCAAGTCCTTCACTATCAAGGCACCTTTGCACTTCAAACGAAAAAGACGAGTTATCTCTTTCACACGTTGCCAACAGGTCATCTGGAACATCTGTATTACGGGTGTCATTTAGACATCGATCAACCGGAAGAACTTGAAATGATCAAGGAAGCTTTGAAAGAAAAATGTACCTATCTTCAGGGCAATCTAATTGCTTATGATGAATCTCAGCAGACCATTGGACTTGAAAGCCGAAAACTGGAAATCTCAAGTCTTGGAAAAGGCGATGTTCGGGAACCATTTATCGTCTTAGAATACGAAGATGGAAGTCGATCCAGTGATTTCCTCTTTGAATCCAGCCGAGTGACTCAGGGAAAATCTCTACATGCGACGCTACCGTGTGCAGCCGTCTCTGATGAGGATGGGCTGACGTTGACGATTCGCTTAAAAGAGCGTCACCACGAGGTGTATCTAGAGCTCGACTATCATGTATATGAAGGGAGCGATGTACTCACAAAAAGAGCGAGAGTGCTCAACAAGGGGAACTCTCCGGTAGTGATTCATCGACTCATGAGCAATCAACTGGATTTTGATCATTCGGCTTATCACATCACCAATTTCTCAGGTGCATGGGCGAGAGAGATGAATCGCTCACAAGTACCTGCGATGCCAGGCAGTCATATGTTTGGCAGTCATGCGGGTGTATCGAGCAATCGCATGAATCCATTTTTTATGGTAAGTGAACATGAAACAGGTGAAACCTATGGCAATTGCTATGGGTTTAACCTCATTTATAGTGGCGATCACATGGGATGTGTTGAAACGACGGGCCTCAATAAAATGAGAGTCCTTCAGGGCATTCATCCGATGCATTTTAGATGGACAGTTCTACCAGAAGAAGTATTTGAGTCGCCAGAAAGCGTTATGGTGTTCTCGGATACAGGCTACTCTGGAATCAGTCAAAGCATGCATGATTTTATTCGAAACCACATCGTCAGGGGCGAGTGGCAATACAAAGAACGACCTATTTTACTGAACAGCTGGGAAGCGGCGTATTTTGATTTTAACGAGGGGAAACTGTTAAAACTCGCAAAGTCAGCGAGAGATGCGGGGATTGAACTTTTCGTCATGGACGATGGGTGGTTTGGTCAACGCGACAACGATACCTGTGCACTGGGCGATTGGACAGTGAATCTGAAAAAACTCCCAAACGGCATTAAAGGTCTATCGGATAAAATCCATGCACTGGATATGCAATTCGGCATCTGGGTTGAGCCTGAGATGGTGAGCGAAGACAGCGATTGCTACCGTCAACATCCGGAATGGGCGATGAAGGTTCCTGGTCAACATCAATCCTTAGGTCGTCATCAATATATCCTCGATTTAACACGTGAAGAGGTTCAAAATTTCCTGATCCAGTCTATGTCTGACATCTTTAAAACAGGTGGCATCGACTATGTGAAATGGGATATGAACCGTATTTTCACAGATATTTATAGCAGCAATTTAGCACCCTATCAACAAGGCGAGTGTTTACACCGTTATTATATGGGACTTTATCGCGTGATGCGCATCTTAACGGAGACATTCCCACACATTTTGTTTGAGAGTTGTGCTTCAGGAGGCAATCGATTTGATCTCGGGATGCTGTGCTACATGCCACAAATCTGGGCAAGCGATAACACAGACGCCATCAGTCGATTGACCATTCAAGAAGGCTATAGCTTTGGATATCCCCCTTCAGTGTATACCGCGCATGTATCGGATTGCCCAAATCATCAAACCCTGCGAAATGTGCCATTAGCCACTCGATTTAATGTGGCGAGCTTTGGCGTATTGGGGTATGAATGTCATCTCTCGGATTACAGCAAAGACGAGCTTCAGAAGGTAAAAGAGCAAGTAGCGCTTTATAAAAAGTGGCGGAACGTTCTCCAATTTGGAGATTTCTATCGACTCTCACATCCATCTCAAGGCAATAGTCGTAGCTGGATGATGGTATCCAGAGATAAAAGTCATGCGGTGTGTGGGGTATTTCAGACACTTGCAGAGCCAAATCGTCCTCAGCTTAAACTCGTGACGAAGGGGCTCGATCCATCGCGCCAATATCAGATCACCAACCTCCCTGAGAAGGTTGACGTGCGCCAGTTTGGCAGTTTGATCAACATGGTGGCACCGATTCACATCAAACAAGATTCGCTGGTGCATAACATCGTCGCAAAATATTACAAACTCGATGGTGAAGCTGAAAGGTATACGCTTTCAGGTCAAGTGCTTAACACCATTGGAATCGCTCTCAAACAAGGTTTTTGTGGAACGGGATTTGATGCATCCGTTCGCGTTTATCCGGATTTTGCATCACGACTTTATTTTATGGAGACCCTTACAGATGAAAAATAAACTCATGAACAAACATCAATCTTTATTTTCTAAGAAAGATCAAGCCTCCTTGCGTGTTTTCTTTGCGCCAGGTCGCGTCAATCTCATCGGAGAACATACAGATTACAATGGCGGACACGTCTTTCCATGCGCATTGACAAATGGGACTTATGCCGTCGTTACAGAAAATGGCGACAAACAGCTAAGACTTTATTCGGAGAATTTTGAAGACAATGGCATTGGACATTATCCGCTTGGTCATTTCTCATATAATCAAGCAAATGGTTGGTGCAACTATGTATTAGGTGTGTTTGATCAATTTGAAAAACTTGGATACACATTAGATAAAGGATTCGATATCCTCATTTATGGCAATATCCCAAATGGTGCTGGACTTTCCTCAAGTGCTTCGCTAGAACTGGTGATTGCGACCCTAATCAATACATGCTACGGCTTTAATTTACCGATGATTGAACTCGTAAAACTCTGTCAACGGGCTGAAAACCAGTTTATCGGGGTGAAATGTGGCATCATGGATCAGTTTGCCATCGGCATGGGGAAAAAAGACCATGCCATCCTACTGAATACTGCAACGCTGGAATATCAATACGCACCTGTTCAGATGGACGACCATCAAATCGTCATCATCAATACCAATAAAAGACGAGGTCTTGCTGATTCAAAGTACAATGAAAGACGCATGGAATGCGACTATGCTGTTAAAATGATCTTGCCACATTATCGAATCACAACGCTAGGAGAACTCAATGCATCACAGTTTGAAACCGTGGCATCTTGTATCTCGGATACTGTGACGAGAAAAAGAGCGAAACACGCCGTCATGGAAAATCTCAGAACACTGGAGGCTGTAAACGTCCTTCAGGCAAATGATTTAGCAGCCTTTGGTCGATTGATGAACGCGTCTCATATCTCACTTCGAGATGATTATGAAGTGTCGTGTATTGAGCTAGACACACTGGTATCTCTCGCTTGGGAACTTCCTTATGTCATCGGAGCGCGTATGACGGGTGCTGGGTTTGGTGGTTGCACGGTAAATATCGTCGAAAAAGCCCATGTTCAAGAATTTATGGACTACATTGCTCCGAAGTATTATGAAAGTACAGGCCTTCATGCAGAATTTTACAGCGCTCAAATCGGCGATGGCGCTAGAGAGTTATAGGCGTATAGGTTGTACTAAAAACGTCATGAAAACGTCACTAGCGATATGAAAATAAATGCGAGTATAATGAAATAGATAACGCTATAGATCAACTACGCTATGAATGGCGAGTAGTATCTATAATTAAGTTATTACGAAAGTCAAAATGAAAGTCAAAATGAAAGCCAAAATGAAAGGAAATGAATCAATATGATACTAGTATGTGGTGGTGCAGGTTATATTGGAAGCCATATGGTCTATGCCTTAATAGAAAAAAAATATCAAGTGGTGGTAGTCGATAGTCTCGTGACTGGCTATCGCGAGGCGCTACATCCAGAGGCGCTATTTTATCAAGTGGATATTCGAGACAAAGAAGCACTTAGACGCGTGTTTGAAGAGAACACCATTGATGCAGTGGTTCATTTTGCAGCATTTTCGCTTGTGGGTGAAAGTGTCAATGAGCCGCTTAAATACTACGATAACAATGTCGGAGGTTCAAAAGTGCTATTAGAAGTCATGGCGGAATTTGGCGTTCAAAAGATCGTCTTTTCTTCTACTGCGGCAACATATGGCAACCCTGGAATTGACCTCATTTCTGAGGCGACACCGACGAGCCCGATTAATCCTTATGGCGAAACCAAGCTCGCCGTGGAAAAAATGTTAAAATGGTCGGATCAAGCATATGGTATCAAGTCTATTTGCCTCAGATATTTTAATGTGGCTGGCGCGCATCTCAGTGGCGTCATCGGGGAATCCCATAGACCGGAAACGCATTTGATTCCACTTATTTTACAGGTACCACTTGGACAACGTGAGTTTATCAGCGTCTTTGGCGATGATTATGACACGCCAGATGGCACGTGTATTAGGGATTATATCCATGTGAGTGACTTGATTAAAGCACATCTTCTCGCCATGGAAAAACTCTTCAAAGCGCCAGAAAGCGGGATCTACAATCTCGGAAATGGCAATGGATTCTCAGTACTTGAGATGATAGAGGCAGCAAGACGCGTTACAGGACATGCGATTCCAGTGGTGGTAGCCGAAAGACGTGGAGGCGATCCAGATCGATTGGTGGCATCCTCTGCACTTGCAGAAAAAGTGCTCGGCTGGCATGCTGATGTGACAGACGTTGAAGACATCATCCGTTCAGCGTGGGTATTCCATCAAAATCACCCCCAAGGATTTCATAAGTAACCCCCAATCAGCAATATCAAAAGTAACCCCTCATCAAAAATATCAACACCATTAACACCATCAACAATATCAATAACATAAGGAGTTTACCATGACCATTCATCAAAGAGTGAACCAACTCATCCAATATGGATTGAAGGCTCAACTGATACACATTGACGATCTCGCATTTACGCGCAATCGAATCTATGCATATTTGAAGATTGAACCCTGTGAAATAGCAGAGGATCAAAGCATTGACGCTATTTTATCACATGGTGATGATGCGAAAAGTGACTCTGCGAAGCTCCTAGATTCATTGCAATCTGTACTTCGTGGGATGATGGAGTGGGCAGTAGAACAGGGACAACTGGAATCGCTGTCGCCGGACTATGCGGACTTATTTGATGCTGGACTGATGAACTGTCTCATGGGAAGACCCTCAGAAGTGATTGCGACTTTCAATTCGCGTCGCTCAGAAGATCCAAATCTCGCGACGCATTACCTCTATCAAATGGGGATGTATTCCAATTACATTCGCATGAATCGCATCGAGAAAAATATCGTCTGGCAGTCGCCAACGCCCTACGGTGCGCTGGATATCACCATCAACCTGTCAAAACCTGAGAAAGATCCCAAAGCGATTGCAGCGCTTGCCAATCAACCGAAATCACAACATGAAGCCTATCCAAAATGCTTGTTGTGTATTGAAAACGAAGGGTATGAGGGCAGACTGGATCACCCAGCCAGACAAAATCTCAGGCTGGTGCCTTGTGAACTTGCCGGTGAAAAATGGATGCTTCAATACTCACCTTATGCCTATTATCACGAGCACTGTATCGTCCTAAACTCGGAACATGTTCCTATGAAGATGACGCGCGCAACCTTTGAACGACTCGTGGATTTTGTAGAGTGGCTCCCACATTATTTTGTGGGCTCCAATGCAGACCTACCAATTGTGGGCGGTTCCATACTGACACACGATCATTATCAGGGTGGGCAATATGAATTTGCCATGGCGAGAGCGGAATCTGAAAAAGAGTATGATCACTTTGGCTCTCAAGGTGTACGAGTTAGTCGTGTTAAATGGCCAATGTCAGTGATTCGTATCAGTGGAGCGTCGAAAGAACAGGTCGTGGAGACGGCGCATCAAGTGTTTGTCAAATGGCAAAGCTATTCAGATGCATCACAGAACATCATCAGTCATACAGATGGGACGCCTCACAACACAGTGACGCCGATTGCAAGACGCAGAGGGTCGCTATATGAGATGGATATCGTCTTAAGGAATAACCGCACCACAGCGGAACACCCTCATGGACTCTTCCATCCACATGCGGAGATTCACCATATCAAACGTGAAAACATCGGACTAATTGAAGTTATGGGACTGGCAGTGTTGCCGGGTCGACTTGAAAGTGAACTCAATCTTCTAGCAGAGTGTCTCGTCAGTGGTCGAATGTCACCAGACAATCGAGATGCGCTCGCACTTCATCTTGATTGGTACGAGACTCTACAAAAGCATACTCCACAGCCTTCTACAAAAGAAGAAGCCATGGCGCTACTCAAAAGAGAAACTGGCGCGAAGTTCCTCATGGCACTTGAACACGCAGGCGTGTTTAAGAGAACAGAAGAAGGATTGGAAGCATTTGATCGGTTCATGGAAAGTTTAAAATAAACAAAAAAGGATTCACCTCTCCACTTTAATGTGGTTTAAGGTGAATCCTTATTTTTATACCCTTACTTCGGTTCAGCCACTGTGATGGCATATGGCCACCACACCTGAACTGCGTGCATCAGAGCATTGGCTTCATAGTAGCGGTCGCGCCCCATCGGCGTGCCATCTGGATAGTAAAAATCCCAATTGTTTGGGTCGTACACTTCGAAATAGGTTTTATCGTCTACTTCCACATAGCCCTTCACCACTAAGAAATGACCGCTGTCAAACACGTAGAAACGGTTGACACGAGTGGCTTCTGTAGAATAAGGAACCTTTCCAATCTCTGTACACAGAAGCGAGATTTCACCATTTTTAAGAGAGGTCTTGAGAAGGTTGATGTTGTCTTGATAAGTACTTTTGTTAAAAGAAAGATATTTATAATCAATTCCCACGGAATCATAATAAGCCGTAATCGTGTTGGTATACCACCAGCCACCCTCTAAGAGGTACTTGTTACGCGCCATCTCTGCGGTGTCTGTAAAATTTGGATTGAGCCACTTCGCCATCATAATCGTCGAAGAAGGTCCACAGTTGTTGCCGCTGTATGTTCCAGTATCTTGTTGGTTGATATACCAATCATAGGAACGGTTGTTGCCAACATAAGATTTGAACGTTGTGCCCAGTCCCCATTCGACATAGTGATCTTTCACCCATTGTTCGTGGAGGGTATCTGTATGACTGATATTGGATGTCTCGTCAGTGGCAGTAGACACAACCACATAATGATCGCGATCAAATTGAAGTGCTGGGAAATGGTACTTTGTTTGTAAGTCGTAACCTGTAAGCCATGCAACGTCGTAGTTTAACGCTTTAAAAAGTCCCGACATGGGTACATAGGCACGCTCATTTCGGATAAATGGTGCGACGTCCAAAGTTGAAGATCCCGAAGGGGTATAGATGCCGGTGCTGTTGATTTTAAACAGGATTTGCTGTGCATCTTTTGAGATTAGGATGGTACGATCAGCACCATTCCACTCCACAGAAAAGCCCAATTTTTCAGACACAATCTTTAGTGGAATAAAACAGCGGCTGTTTTCGAGGATGATTTCACCGTATTCAAACTCATCCCATGATTGCAGCTCTTGATTGAGCATAAATCCGATGGTATCTTCTACTGTAACCACTGCAAATGCAGGTGAATACGTCGATAAAATAACCATCAGACAGATGAATATCCACGATAATCGCTTTTTCATGTAAACCTCCTAAATATATTCGAAATTTTTTTTTAAAATTCAATTTTAATGGATTCGCCACGTTTTATAAAATCTTGCATCACCTCTTCAGGTACAAGACCGCCGCCTGTTGCCCATGAGATGTGATGTGCGTCTCTCATGTGTTCAAGTAAACCGGCTTCTTTGAGATAATGGAAGCCATTTTGACTATAAAATAATTGAATCGGACCAGCAAAGCCTGCAAGGGCAGAGGGTTCCAGCTTAATTTGTTCAGAAAGAGAGAGCATGAATACCATCCATAAGAGTTTGTCATCGGATACGGTATAGATGCCGTCGATCAGTGGCGTCATCACTTTTCCTACGAATCCAGAAGCCCTTCCAACGGCTAATCCGTCTGCTTCAGTGAGCGTATCTAACCCCATATCAAACGTGCTGATGGCATCGTGTTTTTGAGTTGCCATGCCAAGCAGCATGCACGGTGCGTGAGTAGGTTCAGCGAAGAAAATGCGAACGTGATCTTGATAGAGGCATTTGAGACCATAGGCAATCCCGCCAGGTGCGCCACCAACGCCACAAGGCAAGTAGACAAAAAGGGGATGAGCTTCATCGACAGCTATTTCTGAAAGTTCAATTTGTTCTTTCAAGCGAAGCGCTGCTACGGCATAGCCAGTAAATAAGAGACGTGAATTTTCATCGTCAATAAAGTAGGCATTTGTATTGCCCTCAGCAATTTTTCTGCCTTCTTCCACCGCTTTTGAGTAGTCTGAGCTGTGAAGTACGACCTCGGCGCCTTTTTCTCTTAAAAGATTGATTTTCCATGGTTTTGCGTCGTGTGACATATGCACGATGACATGAAAACCAAGTGCTTTTCCAGAGATGCCGATGCTGAGTCCTAAGTTTCCGGTTGACCCAACAATGAGTGTGTACTGCGAAAATAATGCTTGAGCGGCCTCAGACGTCAATACAGAATAATCCGAATAATATTCAACGCCTTCGCTGATGTCGCATGTTATCAAGCCCGCTTCCAGTGCCAACGACTCGGCAAAACAGATGATTTCATAGACGCCACCTCTTGCTTTTACAGACCCTGCAATGGGAAGATGGCTGTCGAGCTTAGCATCCCAAGAACCGAGAATACTACCGCCGATAAACGTGATGAGGCTTCTTTGGAACGTGAGAATGTCTTTCAATTCAGATTCGATGATGCCATTTGTTTCGACCGTTTCTGGAAAAAGCGACATAAAAACCGGTGCAAATCTGCGAAGTCGTCTGTCTGCTGATTCAATATCTTCAAGTGTAGGCAAATCCGGAAATTGATGCTGAATCTCAGCAATTGCCGCTGAATAATTCTTTTTCATTGGATTGATCCAAACTTGTTCCTCGTATGTCTTCAAAAGTGTTTCAATGGATTGCTTCTGTTTCATTTAACACGCCTCCATGTGTAAGTTTTTATCCTGATTTTGATGCGTTTTCATATGGATAATAATATCTTATCAGATTTTCATAAACCGCTGAACAGTTTCACAAAAACTTAATATACAACCAAACGCATAATCGTTATAATGGAAATGAAATACATTGAACCAGATGATTGATGTTGAACCACATCATAAATAGACCTGTTGTAAAGGAGAATAAACGTATGATGCAAGTACTCAAGAAAAATAGACAGACGATCCTAATGGTTATCAGTTTGTTGTTGATTGTTTTATTTTTTACCCCATGGGTGAAGAATAACCCAAATTTAACAGCGGTGAAATATGAAGAGATGAAAAAGTCGGGCTTTGATATCTTTAGAGGGTATCAGGCAATCGTAGGAAAACTCGATAGTTTACTTGCGGCTATGGGTCATGGTGGACTTGGAAAACTTCTTTATATTGGATACTTTTTAATTTTGTTGCCAATATTAGGCATAGCGAGTTTGGTGATGAGTGGACTTAGAGTAAAAGGCGCATCTGTGATGCATGCCGTTCACTATGGATTCACCTGTGTGCCGATGGCGCTGATATTTTTGCTCGTAGTGCTGATCTCCGATGTACGCGAATTATTCTTTAGCATCTTTGGATTTGGATTTGGCTATTACCTCTCAATGATTTTATCTATCGCTGGTATTGTGTTATTGGTTGCGACGAGAAAAAAAGTGGTTAAATAATAAAATGAACCGACTCTCAAAAGTTAGACTTCAATTTCTAACTTTACGAAGGTCGGTTTTTTAGTGTGCGGCAGAGTGTGCGACAGTATGATAAATGTAAATATTACGCTTAGCACATGTCGTTGATGCTAGTCGTTCAACAACCATTCAAGAACATTTATTTGCTTAATTCCATTGTGAGAAATGAGAGGGGCATAATCCATTGTAAGCAAAAGTTTTGGATTGTGATCTTTGATAGCATTTAGAGAAGAAAGTTCCCTTTTTAGAGTCTGTTCTTCCATGACGGTCTGAGTGACTTGATAGTAGGTTACACCGGTTTCGTTTATGGCGATGAAATCAACTTCCGCATCGCCTACTTTTCCTATATAAACTTCATAACCTCTTCTTAAAAGCTCAAGGTATACGACATTTTCTAGAATGTGCCCCATATCTGCATATCGTGTCCCCAAAAGAAAATAGCGAAGTCCGATATCGGCGACATAATATTTAGATCCAGTCGTAAGATATTGTTTTCCTTTTACATCATATCGACCTACTTTATAAACTATAAAACTATCCGCTAATGCACTTAGATAACTTTCTACAGTGGGAACACTGATCTTTCTTCCTGACGATGTCATCGAATTTGCAATTTTTGTCGAAGAACATAGATTACCGATATTGTCAAAAATAAACTCCACAACACTTTGAAGCAAAGTTGGATCTGAAATTTTCTTTCTGGTGACAATATCTTTAAGAAGAATGGTATTGTAGATGCCTTCAAGATATAGCCGAATGTCCTTTTTTCTATCTAATTCAAGAGTTCCGGGGAAAGAACTATTCTGCAGATAGTTCGTGTACAAAACCGCAGTATTTGTGTTGTTTGGGTAAGCTGAAACATATTCCTTAAAAGAGAGTGGTTGCATCTTTATTTCAACATATCGACCTGACAGGAGGGTTGCAAGTTCTCCGGATAATAAAAATGCATTTGATCCAGTTATATACAGATCCACATTTTTCTTTGCATAGAGCCAGTCTACACCTTCTTGAAAATGATCCACTTGTTGGACTTCGTCAAGAAATACATAGTTCATTTTATCTTTGATCAGTTTATTTTCAACATATTCATATAATTTTACGGATGTGCGTATATCCCTAAAATCACCATCTTCCAGATTCACATAGATAATTTGCTCTTCATCGACGCCATGACCCTTTAAATCGTTCTGGAATATTTCAAATAGCGTTGATTTACCACAACGACGGATGCCAGTTACAACTTTAATTAAGTTTTTATCCTTAAAACGAATCAAATCTTCTAAAGGTTCTCTCCTCACAATCATTGCATCACCTCATTCATATTTGTAAACTCACATTAACATATTATCGCGTAAAAGTCAATTTTGTAAAACACATTTTACAAAAAATGTAAAGGCTGTGTTTTTTTATGCGCGAAGAGTGAGTTGGAGTTTTGCAGCTTTGACTTTTTTTAGCAACACAGTAAGTCAGAGTATAAGATTGGAAGATAACTGTATGAAAATAATGTTATAGAAACAACAGTTTGATAATTGTAAAATTCCAAATAATCTGTATAATGAAATAGTTGACATATTGTTGTTAACAAATATAAATATTTTGGAGGATTTACATGAAATTGGGCAAAAAAATCGTTTCATGGCTACTAGTTATCAGCTTGATTATTCCGTCGTTTTCCGGAATACAATTAAGCTTCGCCGATGAAACCGCATCAGATGGAGAAAGTACAGAGCATGCAGTGAGCATGGAAGAATTGCTAGGGTTGGATGCAAATAGTCCGATTAGCACGACACCGGCGAATATACAAGTATTGCCGTTGGTGGATGACATGTTAAACAACTACAGTTTTTACAACGAGTTGTCAGCGGAACAAAAGCAAATTTTATGTGATTCAGAAGGATTAAGTGATGCAATCATGAATGATCCACTTCTTCAAAACGTCACCTTAAGAAAAGCTGTTCAAGCAGCGAGTCTAAGCAATCAAATGACATTTACTTTGAAGCAAGCTTTAACACTTGTAAATTACTACTCAGATTCCAAATTGTTGATTAATGTTCTTCAAGTTTTGGAACAACAAATTAATGTGTATCATCATGATGAATCAAACGTTGATAGCGTTATTCAGCTTATTTTGCTAGGATATGATGCAACTGCAGCTTCAAAAGCTGTATATGCTGCTAAAACATTAGAACTAGATGTATTGGTAATTATAAAAAACGAACATACATATGACATTTCAAAAATGCCAAAAGAAAATGTTCACCTTGATGGCAATGAAAAGTACGTTTTAGATCAATATCACATTGATTTTGAGAAGATTCGTCAAATTGAACAATTCAGTCAAAATTCAATCTTGGATATATTATCGATCATTGTGAACTACACACCAAAAAGTAAGTCTAAGTTGATACAAGCTTCAAATATTGAAAGTAACGGTGTCAATACTGCAACTTCTGATGCGGGAAATGTACAAATTCCAACATATAACAAAGAATACACTGCGCCATTTTCTTGGAGCCCAAATGGTACAAGTGTCAGTACTTTTGATGGTACGTTATATACGCAAACCCCATCAGAATCATTACCGGGGAGAAACGGATTCAATGTTGCAATTGGTCTTTCTTATAACTCGAGAGAGTCAAAAGTTGCAGATGAGGATTTTGGGCAATTAGATGAACAGACATATTCTGGCGCTGACTATGATGTGCATATTTCAAAATCCGGAGTATATGTTTATAGAAATGGAACCTATGAACCATATGGAAATCTTTATTACAAGAGTATTGGAACACATACGAACATAACTTTTGGTAGGATGAAAGAAATAACAGCACAATTTCCGGTATACGTCAGTGTAGGTAAAGACTATATAGGAAATGATTTGTATGAAATCTATGAAGCTACTGTGAATGAGGAAGATGGCTATAACCATACCGAAAAAATAGTGGATAAATTGAATTATTTGAGTTATAAAGATAAATTTGAAAATGTTGGAATGGGATGGTCTTGGGGCTTTCCAAGTATAGAAAAGACAGAAAGAGAATTTAGAGGGGTTAAACAAACCGCAAATTACTTACACCTCGGCAATGGACAAACCTATAAAATTATTAATTATGAGGATAATCGATATAAGTTAGAGAATTACGGATTAGAAGATATTTCAATATGGAAAGATTCTACTTATACGCAATCATACACTGGAAAAATTTCGGAGTATGCAATTTATATGAGAGTGGGAACCACTCAGTATTTTGCTGAAGATGGAACTCTGATGGCGATGATTGATCGCTATGGAAATAAAATTGAATGGATTTATGAAACAGTCGGTGAACAGCGTGTGTTAAAGAAAATCATCGACACAGTTGGAAGAGAGATTGTATTTAACGAAACAATAACAGAAACTGGTAAAAAAGTAACTGTAACTTTTCCAGATCAACGTGTGATGACATTTAATCATGTATTTGCACCAGGCTATACAACTGAGTATTTGCTGAGCGAATATATTGATCCAACTGGAAAAAGCACCAAGTATAACTATCTACAAAATAAAAGTGCATATTCTTTTGTAGATCCTTATAAAGAAGACTTTAAAAATGATTATTTCTATCTAAATCAAATTGAATATCCAACGGGTGGAAAGCAAGTATTTGGATATAAAAAGTTAAAAACTTATCTTGGCTCGTCAGGAACTCAAGAAATCATGCGAGTGACAAGTCATCAAATCATTGACAGTCATCAAATGAGTCAAGAAATAAAGTATGAGTATGATGAACCATGGGCGGTTAATGGAAGTAGTCATTCAACAAAAGTCACTTCAAATAATCTTATTAAAACACTTGTCCATGAAACGTATGGTTCGGTTTATAATGAAATCACAACGACGTTAAGCGGAAAATTATTGTCAAATACGTTTTACCATCATGATGATAGAAAACAGCTTAAAGGGGTAAAAAAATACATTTACAATTTAGACAATAATAATTTTTCTGAAATAAATGAAATTTATACTTACAACAGTGTTGGTGACTTAATTTACCATCGTGATGCAGATGGAATTGAAACGCGAAATGAATATGGAAATTATCATTTGTTAGTTTCAAGTGTTAAAAATTTAAAGAATTCAAATTACGCATCAACTTATTTTGAACTAGGTAATAATGATAAAAATTATAGATCTATCAAGCAATCAAACATCGTTGATGGTGTCGATCAGTCTGTGACGACGTACTTTGACTACGACACATATGGCAATGTGACACACTTGAAAACACAAAAGTCAGACGAATCCACAGAAACATTTTATGAATATGGCTCTGAGTATCAAGGTGCATACCTGACTAAAACAACTCAGACCACCAGAACAAATGGTTTTAATCAAGGGATCAACGAACAAATGGTTACTGCTGAAACTTCATACAAGTACGACTTTAATAACGGTCGATTAATTGAAATTATCAGTCCACTCGGCGTAAGCACAAAAGTATCTTATGACGCGTTAGGAAGAGTCATACAAACGAACGTTGACGGTACAGTGATGTCATCAGCTACGTATGACGATGTGAATAATAGCACGACAGTAACATCAGCATCAGGTGTCCGTACACAGTATCAGTATAGTGCGCTAGGTAGACCTTTATCGACGACGAATCTCGATACAGGAAAGTCGACAAAAAATATTTACAACGAACAAGGTCAAGTCATCAAAGTCGTTGATCCGATGGGATTTGAAACCAAAATGACCTATGACGTCCTTGGAAGAGTCATAAAAACAGAAGCTCCAGATGGAAGTAGCCAATCGGTTAACTATCTCGATGACTCATTTGCAAAGATCATCACAGACGAAACAGGTGCTCAAACTTATGAGCAAACAGATAAGCTTGGTCAAGTTATTCGCGTGGGAAAAATTTCAAATGGATCTATGATCTACCGCACGATGGCATACGATGGCAATGGCAACGTCATATCAGAGACGGATTACAAAGGTAACAAGACGACTTACGCCTACGACTCACTCGGAAACCTTTTACGTGTAACCAATGCGCTTGGTGAAGTGACTACGATTACACCAAGCTTATTCGGGTCACCAAGAAAAGTCGTAACCGCAGGAGGCAGTGTCACATCATACGAGTACGACAACCAAGGACGCTTACTCAAAACCACCAACCCTGTAGGAAAAACAGAACAATTTGTCTACGACAAAATGGGAAATGTCCTCTACAGCAAAGACTACTCAGGTAAAATCGTACAGTATCAGTACGACCATCTCGGACGAAAAATCAAAGAAATCGACGGAAGTAAAATCACAGAAACGGTCTACGATATAGAAGGCAGAATCACAGAAATCAAAGACGAAAACGGAACCATCCGACAAAGTTATTCGCCAGATGGACTGTTGCTCACTAAAACCATGCCAGATAGCAAAACCATCACCTACACCTACGATCAAAACAGCCGAATGGTGAGCATGACGGATTACTTTGGCAAACTCACAAGTTACGGCTATGACAGTCGCAACCGCATGATCTCAGTGACGAGAGATGACAAAGTGACGCAGTACAGCTACTATGCAGATGGACTATTAAGACAGACTATCTATCCAAGTGGCATCATCGAAGTGAACACCTACACCACAGATGGGCTCTTGGCAACAAAGGTGACGACCAAAGCAGGTAATGTCAATGTAAGTAGTTATACCTATAATTACGATGTCAATGGCAACCGCATCTACGAAACGGGATCAAACGGTACCAAGACCTACACCTATGACACGCTCAATCGCCTGACAAAAGTCGCTTATGACAACGGCAACGCAACGAGCTACACCTTTGATAAGAACGGAAATATTCTAACAAAATATGATGAAGTGCCGTCTTTAAATCCATATACGTCGAAACAAACGACGTATAGTTATGACAGTGCAAATAAACTCATAAAAACTCAGTCGCAATTGCTACATTCAGTTCAGTTTTCACAATCGTCAAAAACATTAGAAGTAACATCAAATGTGGATATTGAAAATCGTTCACTCAATGTGGGTGATAGCGTAACATTTAAAGTAGTTGGTAAAATTAATGGAAAACCTGCCCCTGCAAGTCAATTACAGAATCTAAAAATAACAAGTAGCACTAATACTTCAGCGAATTCGTCGAACGTTATATTTGACACTAGTAAATTGCTTGTTGATGGTACCGTGACAATGAAGTATATTAAAATTATTGATGTTAGTGACATAATTTATAGACCTAAAGAACTTAGCATGGATATAAATTTTTTGTGGAATGGAGCGAGTGTTAAAAAATCAGTATCCTTTACAAAGATTAAATCTTTAGATGTAGTAGTAGATGGAAAATCTACAGTTAACGGTATTACGACGATCTCGATGTCGGTTTTAGCTAAACAAAATGGAGAAATGGCTAGTGCCGATGAATTTTCATCGATGGTCATTGAAATTACACCAGCTGAAGTATCGAGATATATTACTGTAAAACAGACCGGAAAAGTAGTCACTTTAAACCATGACGGAACAAGTCCTCTTCCAAATGTTCAACTAACTTTCAAATGGGAAGGTTTAATAGCAGTTCAATCATTTACAATAAGCAATGGAACGGTGCCTAAACCGCCTCGAGGAACGACTCCTCTTCCTGGACTACCTAAACCACCTGTTGTTGTTATGATGTATACTCCATGCATTTTACAAGCAATGAATATGTCCGCGGTATCAGCGAATAGAACAGCTTCTCAACTTGTAGGACTGTACACAAGTTCGATTGTATTTGAACCAATTGTAAATCAAGTAACTAATCCACAACCCGAAACCACCACCTACACCTATGACGACAATGGCAACCTCACCACAGAGTCGCACACGGTAGGCACTCAGCAAACGACAAAAACCTACCAATATGACCACAAAAACCGCATGACCGCATTCAAAGACCCAGCAGGCAAAGTCTCAACCTACGCCTACTACCCAGACGGTCTCAGATCACAAAAGACCGTAAATGGCGCGACGACACAGTTTTACTATGCAGGCGCAGACATCATCGACGAAGCGGTTGGCGGTCAATTATACGCAAGCAATATCCGCGGATTTGGACTCATCGGTCGTAGCTCAGGCGGCCATTACTACACATTTATAAGGGACGGCCACGGCGACGTCAATAAAATCCTTGACGAAACAGGTGCCGAGGTCTCAAACTATCAGTATGACGCCTACGGCAATGAAATCAAAACCGCATCACAAACCAACACCCTTTACAATCCATACCGCTACTCAGGCGAGTACTTTGATGAAGAATCAGGGCTTTATTATCTGAGAGCAAGGTATTATAGTCCGGAGATTGCGAGGTTTATTACTCAGGATACGTATGTCGGAAGTTTGAGAGAACCTTTATCACTGAACTTGTATGCATATTGTAATGGTAATCCAATAACATTTAGAGATCCTAGTGGACATCGTGCGGGGGATGTATTTGAAACTAGAGATGAAGCGGCAATTGATTTTGCAACTATTTATGCTACTGAAGAAGAAGGCGTTAAAAATAATTTTGAATGGGCGACTTATATTTATAAGAATAAGGATGGTAAATATTTATACTTAGAACCCTGGCACGGTGAAGTGACTGTACCTGGAGAAAGGGTATCTGTTAAAATGCCACTATTTTATAAGGTTCAATTGAATAAAGAAGATGAGTTAGCTGCCGCAATTCATACTCATGGAGCGTACGAATATCCTTTAGATTTGAAGTTTTCAGTTGATATGGATATGAGTTGGTCGGGAAGAAGACTAACGCAACTTTGTCCGTTATATCTAGCCAATGCCGCTGGAGAGCTATTGTTATATGATCCTGATGGGTTTAATCCTGAAAATTTAGAAGAGGGTCATCCACAAATATTTTTAATTGCAAGTGGCCTTCCTAAGTTGGAAGGTGTAAAAAATGGAGAGACGGGATATCAATATTATAAGTACAAAAAATATAAATGGTGGCAGATCTCAGGATGGTGGGCGTATTCTAAATATTACTCAACTGGATTATACGATCCAAAATAAATAGGAGAGATATACATGAAAAAAATATATGGAAAAAGTATTTTAATTTTGATTGCCATTCTTGTGCTTTTTATCGGTTATAAGTTTAATGTGGTTGAAAAGGATGTTACAGATTATAAAATTTCTACTGAAATAGAAAATAGTATATTACAAGATGTTGACGAAAAAGTTGAAAATAATAGCATGAAAACGGTGTCAATTAAAGATGTGATCAGTAGCAATGATTGGGCGAAATTAGATGCGCCAGAACCATTTGGTGGTGATTGGAAAACCTTACAAGATCAAATAATCAGTTGGAGACTTAATTCGAGCAGACCAGGAAATACGATAAACGCTAAAGAATCAGAGTGGAAATGGTTTCGGAATTATAGTTATAAGAAGTTATATGTAGAAGACGGTTTTTTTGTAAGTGTTCACGGATTTGAAGAGAATGGGGGTGTTTTTTTCTATCCTAAGGGAGATAAAAACAAAAAATATCTTGTATACAATGGGAATATCATAGACTTTTTTGTCTTGAATGACGAATGTTACATGATTGAATCTCAATACGCAGCGGATCCAAGCAATGGCAAAATATTAAAACTAGTTAATCATCACTCAAAGTGGACTGCAGATGAAGTGTTAGAAATTGGATCAGATCCTTATTGTTTTGTTATCAAAGAAGAGTCTATTATGTATTTGGTAACATATGATAAATTATTAATACTTAGTAATAATAAAATTACTGAAGTGGCCGTAGAAAATGCATTCTGGCAAAATTTGTATCCGAACTCAATCGTATTTGAAGGTGATGTTCTCTATATTGGAATGCGCGGCTGCATTGCGCAAGTTGATTTAGAGAGTAAAGCAGTGTCAATGTGGAAACCCAAATAATAAAGGGTGTTATTAAATTTATTAATACATGTGAAGTCAAAGTGGTAACAGTATATGTTGCCACTTTATTTCATCTACACCTTTTTTCTGACTAATGTTAGAATTTCAATTTGTGGTTTTCTTCACAACTGAACTGAATATAACAAAATTAAACACAAATGTATATAAACAACACAACCGATTAAATATAGTTTTTTAGAAATAACAGTTAATTTGTTGTAAATATCAGAATTATCTGTATAATAAAAAATATGGACGATTTTATAAACAGATTGGAGGTAGTGAGTGGCAACTTGTTTTACGATACATAGAAAGATCACGTTTAGAAAATTAACGGTATTAGTACTTGCTGTATCATTGATTTGTCTAAGCTCAGGGTGTTCCAGTGAAAATAATACAGTGACGGAACGACCAATATCTGAAAAACAGTCTGTTCAAAATAAAATTGAAACAGTTTGTTTGGATGAATCAGCATATGTGTATTTTACAGATCGATATCAGGTGACATTTAATATAAATCAAATAAAAATTAATCCAAAGGCAAGACGCTTCGTCTATCTTGGATTGATGTCTTTTGATGAAATAGCACAAGTCATTCAAGGTTATCCCTCAGAACAAAAATATATTACACTTGAAGCTTTTAAGAATTCAAATTGGCGTGCAATTCAAAAGGATTTTGATTATCTAGGGAAAAATTCAATTGAGGTGTTAAAGAGTACGGATGATGATTGGTCACCTCGATTTGGTAAAAGGGGATATTTTTATTACAAAGATCCTATAACAAAAAAAATCATAGGATTTGGAAATCATGTTTGTCATCATCTAAGTGTACCCAATAGTTTGCTGTTTAATATGAATGATTCTACTATTCAGATTAGTGATTTGATAAAACAAATAAATTTGCCTTTTGAATGGAAGATTGAAACACGTGATACTGGATGGTTTTTTTGGGAAGCAGAAAAAGACTGGGATGTAGAAGAAACTTCATTTTACATTTTTGAACTAGACGATTTTTGGATAGGAGTAACTGCGGATCGAAAAGGAAATATTCATCCAGATGACTATACAGATATTATATTACCATATCGTCTTGGTCTTTAATCAGAGGATTAAACTAAAGATTTATATTGATAATAAGTAAGGTTTCTTAATTTAATGAGTAATATTCAGTCAAACCCATGGAATGTAAAATATTCTATGGGTTTGTATTTATCAACACCAGAAACCACCTCCTACACCTACGACTTAAGTGGCAACCTCACCACCCAAATACACACGGTAGGCACTCAGCAAACCACAAAAACCTACCAATACGACCACAAAAATCGCATGATCGCATTTAAAGACCCAGCAGGCAAAGTCTCAACCTACGCCTACTACCCAGACGGCCTCAGATCACAAAAGACCGTAAATGGCGCAACCACACAGTTTTACTATGCAGGCGCAGACATCATCGATGAAGCGGTTGGCGGTCAACTTTACGCAAGCAATATCCGCGGATTCGGACTCATCGGTCGCAGCTCAGGCAGCCATTACTACACATTTATAAGGGACGGACACGGCGACGTCAATAAAATCCTTGACGAAACAGGTGCCGAGGTCTCAAACTATCAGTATGACGCCTACGGCAATGAAATTAAAACCGGCGCACAAACCAACACTCTTTACAATCCATACCGATACTCAGGCGAGTACTATGATGAAGAATCAGGGCTTTATTATCTGAGAGCAAGGTATTATAGTCCGGAGATTGCGAGGTTTATTACTCAGGATACTTTTGCAGGGAATTTGCAGCAACCGTTATCGCTGAATTTGTATGCATATTGTAATGGAAATCCGCTCAGATATGTAGATCCTAGCGGGCATTGTCCAGAAATTTTGAAAAATATAGTTGATGGATTTTATAATGCAGGATCAAAAATATATGATGTGATGAAAATGTTTTTTAATAAAGCATCCGGTGTTGCTAGTAAGGGTACGAGTAAAACTGGAGCAACTACAGTTAGTGAGAATGGACTCAATTTTATAGCAAATCATGAAGTCAATATAAATACACTATTGTTGGATGATAAGGGTAAAATTTTGGGGGTAAAGACATCTATCAATAATACAACCATTGGTTATGGTTACGATTTGACACAAGACCCACTGAGCTTGGGTATTGGAACAGCCTCCACCATAAGTGCAAAATTCGCATTGGAGTTATTGACGGGGGTAGCAAACAATATGGCAACAAAAATTGTTGACTCACCACTAATAACAATTCAACTAAGTCAACAGCAGTTGGATGCTCTAGTAGCTCTACGATATAATGTCGGTTCATTGAATGTTATAGATAATTTGATAGACCATATAAACACTGGAGCTTCGTATGAGGTGATTAAGGCGGACATAGATGCTTACTATGATGAAATTGTTTCAAAAAACCCTGAGAACGCAAAATATCGTCAGGGATGGCAGAATAGAACTGATGAAATACTAAATCTATATTTTAATGGTGATTATGGTGTAATGCCTTTGAACGTAGTGGAAGGAGTTTATAAATGAGAAGTCACAAATATGCGCAACTAATTCTATTGGTCGTTGTGATAAGTATAATATTTTTATTCTGTGATGGTTGCTCAAGTAAAGAAAAAGTTGAAGAACCTTTATCTAATGAATCGGCAGAAACAACAAAGAATGATAACGAATTAAGTATGGTTTCTGATTCAAGGGATATTGTGGAGTCAAAAGTACAAGAAATATGCGTTTTGGATGATAACGATTTTAAAATAATTGATAATGGAACAAATATTGTTTTAGGAGGAAATTATGATGAATTAGAAACATTAGAAAAATTAGTAAGTGCTAGACTTTCTGCTGAAAATAATGTAAATGACATTTTTGTATATGATGATTTTAAAGTCGTAGTTAATCCACAGGGAATGATTGTGGGTATTGATTTGACTACATCAAAATTTGAAACAAAAAGAGGTATCAAAGTAAATGATTGTCTGTCAGATGTTTTAGTTAAGTATGGTGATTTTGATAATTCAAGTGCTAACGAGCTACGCGAGGTATATATATACTATAAGGATGATATGATTTTGACTTTTTACGCAGACACTGCTGGAATAATCGTAGGGATTAAATATGAATATATTTGATTCATAAGTTAAATGTTAACAAATCCCATAATGTAATCTAGAAGTAGTATGTATTTAGTAAACAAAAGAATGCTGTTTAAGAAAACTAACTCATGAGTATGGTGATTTGGAGAGTGTACTAAATTAGACAAATTCCGTATGAATTTATTTTATCTGCCTTAAACAAGAATAAAAAAATTACACAAAAATAATGAGGCTTACACAAATATAATTTTAGATGGATTGTGTAGAAATGGCTATACAGAAAACTTTTTTGAAGGGTTTCGTTTGAGAGTAAGAATCACCATCGAAACGATGAGTGAAAAAGACGGCGGTTTACTTGAACTGTATGAGTAGACGCCGTTTTTTAATGCCCCCCAATAAGAAAATGGACTGCTATCATTAGCAGGCGCAGACATCATCGATGAAGCGGTCGGCGGTCAACTATACGCAAGCAATATCCGTGGATTCGGACTCATCGGTCGCAGCTCAGGCGGACATTACTACACATTTATAAGGGACGGACACGGCGACGTCAATAAAATTCTTGACGAAACAGGTACCGAGGTCTCAAACTATCAGTATGACGCCTACGGCAATGAAATCAAAATCGGCGCACAAACCAACACCCTATACAATCCATACCGCTATTCAGGCGAGTACTTTGATGAAGAATCAGGGCTTTATTATCTGAGAGCAAGGTATTATAGTCCGGAGATTGCGAGGTTTATTACTCAGGATACGTATGCGGGGAGTTTACAACAGCCGTTATCGCTGAACTTGTATGCATATTGTAATGGGAATCCGCTCAGATATGTAGATCCGAGTGGGCATTGTCCTGAAGATTGGATGAATGCAATAAAAAGCGTAGGAAAAACTATGTATGAGTTAGGTGTAAAATTCTACAGAGAATGGAAGCTTGCAAGTATTCCTGTTTATGCGATTCCATTAACTGATAAAACACGATTGACTGATGAACAGCAAAAATCAAATGCAGAATATATTTATTATTATCTAATTGACAAAGGCTGGACGGTAGAAGCTATTTGTGGGTTACTTGGGAATATTCAACAAGAAAGTCAAATGAATCCCGGAGCATGGCAAGATCAAAATAATACTAATTTAGGGTATGGTCTTGTTCAATGGGATGATGCAAGTAAATTTCTCAATTGGGCAAACTTAACTGTTGATGAAACAAATGAAATGGCAGTAAATGATCCAAAACGACTTATGAATTTACAATTGGATTTTATTGTATGGAGCAGTAACTCTAAATTGAAATCTGAAAAGAAAGAATGGTTTCCTACATTGGGATACGGTTCTCCAGATGAAATGTCCTTTGAAAACTATATATTATCCAAAAAAGATGTAGGTGATTTAGCATTAATTTTTCATGCCTCTTATGAACGATCAAGTGACGATAACAATAGAAAGCAAAATAGAATTGATTACGCAAAACAATGGTATGAATATTTTAAATAATAATACTAATGTTAAAAACAAAAGGAGATTTACTTATGGTAAAAGTAAAAATGATTAGATGCCTAATCGTTTGTATAATTGTATGTTTTTGTGCTACAGGATGCAATCATATAGAACAAGATTTAGCTGCAAATTCAAGTGATGAAAATACTTTGGAAAATGTATCCGATAAAAATGATGAAAATGTAAGTGTTGATTATGAAAGTTACATTGGAAAAATTTGGGTTGTAGAAGAATGGACTGGGGGTAGGTATGACAATCCTTCGTTCTTTCTAACTAAAATTCAAAACGGTTATGTAGAAGGCTGGTATTCAATAGATTCAATAGCAAAACCTGATTTTTATTTCTATTCTTTTAAGACTTCAAAATATTTAAAGAAATTAGAAGGTACATTAAACAAAAATACAATTGAAGTACAATTTTCAGATCAGTCTGGAAACAATGGGGAGTTTGTTTTAGATCTTAGTAGTAATGAAAGAATAAAAATGAATTTAGTGGATAATAAAAAGGCAAAAATTACCGAAGAAAGCAATTTTAAAGAAGAAATGGAGTACAGACCTTTAAATCTAAACAATATTGAACATTTCTATAAAATTGAAGAATGTTCGTTATCAACAGAAATGGATAATTGGGGAAGAGTTTCATTGATTTCTGGAGAGATATGCACAGAAGATAAAATTCACCCAGTAGTTTATTTGGCAAACGAGGATGAAAATATTCTCTATGATTTTGATGCACCATTCAAAATAGGCACTCGAATTACAAAAACAGAAATTAAGGATGTTAATAAGGACGGACTTGATGATGTAATTATAAATACAATGTTTATTGAAGATAAAGAATTAGAACCAATAATATGGACGTTTATACAACGTAATGATGGTAAATTCTATGATAGTAGCTTAGAAGAAAATTAAACATAGACAAAATGACAATAGTATTTATGATTCGTTTATCAAACTTAATAAGTTGTGTATTAGAGAATGTTATCAAGATAAATTTTGTTAGAACAAATTAATACTGAACCATTATTGAAAGTGATGTTTTGAATAAACGTAGACGAGTACCTAAAATGCACGACGTTAATCCATTGAAGTGATTAGCGCCGTTTGCATATAAGAATTAGTTTTACAATATTCTATCTACGTCTAAAGTTCAAATTGGTTTGCTAAAAAAAGCACCACTTCGTATTGCGAAGTGGTGCTTTTTACTGCGATAAAGTTATTTTCATTATCCGGTCTCAGATCACAAAAGACCGTAAATAGCGCCACCACACAGTTTTACTATGCAGGCGCAGACACCATAGATGAAGCGGTCGGCGGTCAACTTTACGCAAGCAATATCCGCGGAATCGGACCCACCTACCGCAGCTCAGGTGGCCATTACTACACATTTATAAGGGACGGCCACGGCGACGTCAATAAAATCCTTGACGAAACAGGTGCCGAGGTCTCAAACTATCAGTATGACGCCGTTAGGGGTGAAATCAAAACCGGTGCACAAACCAACACCCTTTACAATCCATACCGCTACTCAGGCGAGTACTTTGATGAAGAATCAGGGCTTTATTATCTGAGAGCAAGGTACTATAGTCCGGAGATTGCGAGGTTTATTACTCAGGATACGTATGTAGGAAGTTTGAGAGAACCAGTGACGTTGAATCTTTATGCGTACTGTGGTGGAAATCCAATTAAATTTGTAGATCCTAGCGGACATACCTTAAAAATTGCATCAGACAATCCAGAAATTAGAAATACATTTGAGTGTCTTTTAGAAAAATTGACCGACTATGATCTGTTTGTTGATGAACAAGGATTTATTTCTATTATTGGTATTCCTGTTAAACAAGATAAACCAAATGGAAACAAATTAATAGAAGATTTGATAAATTGTTCTGCAGTTATTACTATTATGTATAAAAAAGGTAAATGTGGCTTTAAAGATAATAAAATTGAATTTGACCCTGATTACAATATAGATGTTTATGTTACTGATTCAAAAACGGGGACAAATTATTTACAAAAAACTGAATCGTTTATTAATTTAGGACATGAACTTGGTCATGCTTGGACATATAATTATGGAGACTTAAATATGAAAAGTGTAAATTATGTATTTAAAATAGGTGAGAAAAGTACGATTTTTTTTGATAAGTATACATTTAAGTATCCTGTGTTTAAGGTAGAGTTATTTCCATTTGAAGAGTATTATAATTTGGGATTATTACCTGATGAAAACGGAAATTATTTTCAGTTTTCAGAAAACAATTTAAGAAAAGAAAACTTTCTTAAACTAAGGGGTGCTTAAGGAAGTGCCAAGAACTGATACAAAATAAAGGAGGTTGTAAATGAAACAAATTAGGACAGTCATTTACTTTGTACTTATTATAGCATTTATGATGATATTGACAGCATGTTCGAGTAATTCGGATATAGATAAAGTTGATTCGTCATATGAGTCACCAGTAGAAACATTTTCTGTAAAATTTCCCAAAGAATTCAGCCTAGAAAATGATGAGTTTGAAGCGCAACTGGAAGGAAATTGGAAAGACTTATGGAAGTATGTGCGATATTTAGGAAAGAAAGTTCCAGAGTGCCTAAATCCAGAAAATCGAGACTTTTTTATATGGATTAACGACGAGTATGAGATATTGCAAGGACCGAGTGGGTATCTATATTTTTCGAGTGCAACAAAAAAGGATGGAATTTGTATAGCAAATGCTTGTAATATAAGTTCAATATTGCCATATGATGTTCCTAAGAACAGAGCAGCCATTGAAGATTATTTTGGATCAAATTATCGTGTGATAGAAAAATCTAATATTGGTGACTATGCCTTGCAATATGATTTCAAAGATTATTATGTGCAGTTTTACTTTACTGATCAGGATTTACTAAGTAGCGAATACGAGTGTATCATTCAAATGAACGAAAGTGAACCTATAGATATCAATAAATTAAATAAGTACAAACAATATGCTGACTATCAGATAGATCGAACTATTTTGAATGATTCGAAATGGGAATTGATAAAAAATGAATTAGAACACCTCGGTCAACCGGGGATTTTATATACGAGAACGGATCAAGACAACTGGATCATACAACCTAAAAAAGGTCAATTAAGTCGATTTTATTACAAAAATACAGCAACTCAGTATTTAGCTGAAATAGATGTAACTCACAGTTTGTGGAGCGTTTGTATACCTAATAAAGTGCTCCTTCAAATGAATGAAGATAATTTATCAATGGAACGTGTGACAACTTATTGGAATGTGCCATACGAATGGAGTTTGTACTATCCGTCGAGAGAGGACTTTCTTTGGCAGTCAGAACAAAATTTTGATACATTAGAAGAATGGAATCCGTTTGATTATTCTTTTTACGTTTTTTATTTTGATGGTTTCTGCGTGCGCATAACTGCTGATAAAAATGGAAATGTTCATGCAGAGGACTATTCTGAAATCAGAAGATATCCGGATATAGAGTTTTAAGAAGTGTACAACTATACTCAATTTACTACACACGCTCTTAATAAATTTTAACACAATAACTCCCATAATACCCATACAAAAAGCCGATTCCCCAGTAGGTTGGAATCGGCTTTTAATCTTACTTCACTAAATCAATTGACTTTTCATCTGTTTCATTTCAACTTAGGTATTCACCATTCCCCTTAAATCTTCTTCCTAGGCACATAGTGCGTATGGAGGAGTTGATGAGCGCGTTCGTTGTAAGGTTCACCGATGTATTCATCGTAGAGTTGTTTGATATATGGGTTGTCGTGGGATTTGCGGAGGACTTTGTTTTTGTCTTCAGCATAAATCGCCATTTGACGTTTTTTGATGATCTCGATATCACCGTGGTGATAAGGTTGACCACCGCCGCCGATACATCCGCCTGGACACGCCATAATCTCGATGGCATCAAACTGAGATTTGCCATCGCGAATATCTTCAAGAAGACGTCTTGCGTTGCCAAGGCCGTGAGCAATACCGATTCTCAAATTCATATCGCCAACTTGAACAGTCGCAGAACGAATGCCTTCAAGACCTCTGAGCTGTTGGAAGTCCACTTTTTCAAGCGTTTCACCAGTAATCCAGTCATACGCCGTACGAACAGCCGCCTCGATAACGCCGCCTGTTGTACCGAAGATAACAGATGCACCTGTACTGTGTCCGAGCAGTTGATCAAAATCAGACTCAGGGAGACCAGCAAAATTAATACCGGCTTCTTTTAACATAAGAGCAAGTTCCCTCGTCGTCAAAACAATGTCGACATTTTGTTGTTCGTCTTTTGTAAGCTCAGGACGAGCAGCTTCCGCTTTTTTAGCAAGACAAGGCATGATGGATACCACCACGATATCTTCAACTGGGATATTTGCCTTTTCGGCATAATAGCTCTTAATCATAGCACCGAGCATGATTTGAGGTGATTTACAAGTTGAAGGGATATCCAGCATATCTGGAAATTGGTGTTCAAAGAATTTAACCCAAGCTGGACAACAGCTTGTAAGCATTGGAAGTGTTCCCCCGTGCTGAATTCTGTGAATGAGTTCAGATGCTTCTTCCATAATCGTCAAGTCAGCACCAAAATCTGTATCAAAAATGCTGTTAAATTCCAGTGCTCTAAGTGCACTGACCAATTTACCAGTAGTAATGGTACCCGCAGCCATACCAAATTCTTCACCGATGGCCACCCGAACAGCTGGAGCGACTTGTACCACTACGTGTTTTTTAGGATCGGCTAAAGCATCCCATACTTTATCAGTGTTATTCACTTCAGTGAGAGCAGCCGTTGGGCAAACTGCAACGCATTGACCGCAGAACGTACAAGAAGTATCTGCCATGTCGAGATTAAAGGCAGGTCCTACAAATACATTGAATCCGCGATTAACAGCAGATAAGATACCACAAGTTTGAACGTCGTTACACATGGTTTCACATCGACGACACATCACGCATTTATTTGGATCTTTTACAAGTGCATAAGAGGAGGTATCTTTTTCATAATTCATCTTTTCACCTGAATAGCGAATTTCACGGATACCCAGATCCGAAGCGAGTGCTTGAAGCTCGCATTCTAAATTCTTTGGACAGAGCAAACAGTCAAATGGGTGATTGGAAAGTAAGAGTTCTACAGCAGTGCGGCGTGCAGAGATCGCGCGGATGGAGTCCGTACGAATCACCATGCCTTCAACACATGCTTCTGAACACGATGGTGCCAGTGCAGGTCGCCCTTCGACTTCCACAACACAGACACGACAAGATGCATTTTTATTGACGATGCCAAAATCTTTTAGATCCATATGGCACAGTGTTGGTATTTTCATGTTGACGAGTTTTGATGCTTCTAATATCGTCATGCCCTCTGGTACTTGTAAGGGCATGTCGTTAATGGTGATATTGACCATTTTCATATGAATACCCCCCTTATGGTTTGAGAATTGCTTGGAATTTACAAGCTGTATAGCATGCGCCACAAGCAATACATTTTTCTTCATCAATGACGTGTTTTTGTTTTGGTGCGCCAGCGATACAGTTCACTGGACAGACACGTGCACACGCAGTACAACCAATACATTTATCTTCGATTACTTTGTATTTAGCAAGCGCTTTACATGCACCAGCAGGACATTTTTTATCTTGAATATGAGCTAGGTATTCATCGTAAAAATATTCAATCGTACTCAATACAGGATTTGGAGCTGTTTGACCAAGGCCGCAAAGTGCACTTTCCTTGATGGATTTACCAAGTGTTTTGAGCTTCGTGATATCCTCCATTGTGCCTTCGCCTTTGGTAATCTTGTCGAGAATCTCAAACATGCGTTTTGTTCCAAGGCGACATGGTGTACATTTACCACAGGATTCATCTTGTGTAAATTCAAGGTAGAATTTTGCGATGTTCACCATACAGTCGTCTTCATCCATGACGATCATACCACCGGATCCCATCATGGAACCGATGTTCTTGAGACTTTCGTAGTCGATTGGTGTATCGAGATCGGCCACTGTGATGACGCCACCAGAAGGTCCACCTGTTTGCACGGCTTTAAACGCTTTGCCACCGATGATCCCACCGCCGATATCGTAGATAATCTCGCGTAAAGTGGTTCCCATTGGTACTTCCACGAGTCCGACGTTGTTCACTTTTCCAGCAAGGGCAAATACTTTTGTACCTTTTGATTTTTCAGTACCGATAGAACTGAACCAATCAGCGCCCTTAAGTAAGATTGGTGCAACGTTGGCAAATGTTTCCACGTTGTTTACAGAAGTTGGTTTTTTATTATAGCCTTCCACTGAAGGGAATGGTGGTTTTTTCGTCGGTTCGCCACGGTGCCCTTCCACAGAATGGATCAATGCAGTCTCTTCACCACAGACAAATGCGCCTGCGCCAAGTTTGATGCGAATATCAAATGAAAAATTCGATCCAAAGATATTTTCGCCGAGCAGGCCGTATTCTCTCGCTTGAGCAAGTGCGATTTCAAGACGTTTGATGGCAAGTGGATATTCTGCACGAATATACACGATACCTTCACTAGCGCCGATTGCATATCCTGCAATCGCCATCGCTTCTATAACAGAGTGAGGGTCGCCTTCTAGGATTGAACGGTCCATAAAAGCACCCGGGTCGCCTTCATCTGCATTACAAATGACGTATTTTTGATCGGAGACAGTTTTTCTCGTGAGTTCCCATTTGAGTCCTGTTGAGAAGCCGCCGCCGCCACGACCACGTAAACCACTGGCTTTCACGATTTCGATGACTTTTTCAGGCGTATAGTCAGTCAGTGCCTGACCAAGTGCTTCGTAACCGCTAAAAGCGATGTATTCGTTGATGTCCTCAGGGTTGATAAGTCCACAGTTTCTGAGGGCAATCCGGTATTGTTTCTTATAAAAACTCATTTGATCGTGTTTGCTTAAACTGATCTGAGTTTCAGGTTCTTTATAAAGCAATCGCTCAACACGCCTTCCTTTGATGATGTGTTCAGAGACGATTTCACTGACGTCTGCTACTTTGACTTGGACATAAAAAACATTATCCGGATGAATTTTCACGATAGGTCCTTGACCGCAAAAGCCAAAGCATCCCGTCTTAATCACAGCCACTTCGTCTGAGTAACCCGCTGCTTCGATGTCTTTTTTAAATTGGTCAACGATTTCTAAGCTTTCAGATGAAACACATCCTGTACCACCGCAGACCATAATATGCGTTCTTTGTGTCGCCATATTTAGCCTCCTTATAATGCGCTGTGATAGGTTTTGATAAGCACATGATCGTCGAGGATTTCGCCTTTTTCAATGTGCTTTTCAATGATATCGGTGACAAATGCTTTGTTGACATTTCCATATATTGTAGGTTCATGACCTGGCATGTTGACTTGAACCGTTGGTTCGCTGTGACAGTAACCCATACACCCAACTTGTACGACTTTGATAGCGTCGAGTTGTCTGTCGCTAATCTGTTTCACAAATTCGTTGAGAACGTCACGACTACCAGCTGCGATGCCACATGTGGCCATACCAATTAAAATTTCGATGGTTTGATCGTCAGATTCACCGGATTCACGGAGTTTCACTTTTTTAATTTGGTCTTCGCGTATTTTCTTGAGTTCTTCAAGTGTTTTAACAGCCATTATGATTCACTCCCTTCCTGTGATTTGAAATCGTTGATAATTTTTTGAACATCTTCTGGTTTAACGTGTCCAAAGACTTTTTCATTGACCATTACGACTGGTGCGAGCCCGCATGCGCCAATGCATCTGACATCTTTGAGTGTGAAGAGTCCATCGCCTGTACTTTCTCCAGGTTTAACGCCAAGTTGATCGGAAAATTCGTGCATAACCTTTTCAGAACCTTTAACAAAGCAAGCAGTACCCATGCAAATGTTAATTGTGTACTTCCCTCTTTTAGTCTGTGAAAAGTACGAATAGAAGCTCACAACACCATATACTTTTGCAGCGGGAATATTGAGTTTCCGCGCAATATAGAGTTGTAGTTCACTTGGTAAATAACCAAATATCTCTTGCGCTTTGTGTAAAATCGCAATCAGAGATTCTTCTTCGTGATGATGAAGTTCAATGAATTGATCGAGCGCAATGACTTTTTCATCAGCTGGGTCAAGATTTAAAATATCTGACATAGTGACCATCCTTTCATTTTATTATTGGCCCATAATAATCCTGTATTTTTATACAGACGCCAATCTATATATACCTAATTTAGATGCGTTGACTCAGAAATTTTTATTAAAAAGGCATTAATTTTTGGAACAGATGGGCATTTCACACATCTCTATTTTTAAGAGATTCTAGCGACTAGGAAGGTCTGTAATGACTGTTTATGCACACTCAGTGTCTGGATTGTGATGCACTCGTTTGAGGGCTTATGAGTTGTTATGAAAATGTCTTAATCTCCTGCTTGATTTTTATTTAAAAAGGATTACACTATATTTAGTCCAGTGCAAATGGATGTTCACCCCAAAGTCTTAGATTCACTAAACTTTGGGGGTTACTTATTTACAGAATTTTACGTTGTAGAGCAATTTTTGATGAGACAAGGAGATGGCAATTATGTCATTTGTGAGAAGTGGTCCGAGAATTCTAATCGTCGAGACCAAAGATGAGAGTTTATTTAGAAGTTTTTTATGTACGCATTTTTCAAAAGTGGACATTGGAGAAAAAATTAAGACGTTTGAAGACATCATATCTTTGATGAGTCATCATCAGACGTTAATCTATATATCTGAAAATGCCAAAGAACCTATTCATGATTTTAAAGTGGAAAAATGTATTATTCTTGAGGACAGTGCACAATCGTTCCTCATGAAAGCGCTGAACTGTAGTGCTTCTAATGTGATTTCGTATGTGCGCCGTGCACCGAGAATTATCATTATGAAAGTTATTGGCAATATTGAAAAAACGGTTGAAGAAATTGCAGATGATTTTAAAGCGACTGTTGAACCAACGAGAACGGTGTTAAATAGCTACAGCGAGGGAACGGTGATTCTCTTCACGAAAGGCAACTTAAATAAAAAACTCGAGTTTCATGATTTATATGAAAAATCAGTGTATACGCAAGAGCATTTTTCAGACACAATTAACATGCTCGATCATCATTCGCTCAAATACATCAACCGCAGTGGTACAACCAATGACTGGTGTAATCTAACCATTAATATTCGAGATAAGTATGAAGAATATAAGTCCCATTATAACCGCTTGATCTATGTACTGGACTGCTTAGGTGCAGGGATGATTTTAAAAGAGGGTTGGAGTGAAGATACGGGATTGTTTTTCTCGTCAAATGCAGGCTATAAAGTCGTATTATACACGTATTTGAGTGCAGTCGAGATCAAAAAAGTGCTCATAGCTCTAGAATATATGGAAAATCACGAGAGAATTGTGGATTTTGATTTATTCGATAAAAAGAAAAAAGTGCATTGGGACGAAATTAAGATCAAAGGCATCAATCAAAGAGAAGATTTAAGTGCGCATTATCGTCAAATTCTCTATCGCAGTTTAGAGCCAGATGATATTGAGTATTTGAGATCACAAGAAGATTATATATTTGCATCAAGATAAGTGCCAAACAGAGTAGCGAATGATTTCTAATTGAGAAGAAGTCTTGCTACTCTTTTCTTTTATGTTAAGATAGTAGTAAGATGAATTATTTCGAGTGCAGTAAGATAATATTGAGAGAATGGTAAATGTGTTTATACACGAGTTAGGAGAAAGCCTATGGCGCATTTAGAACCGGTGACGTATCGATTGGATGTTCGTTACGAAGGGACGAGATATAAAGGATGGCAAAAACTCAAGCAGTCGGATATGACGATTCAAGGGAAAATTGAAAAGGTATTATCACAGCTTTTAGAGGAACCCATAGAAATACAGGGATCAGGCAGAACAGATGCGGGTGTGCATGCCATGAATCAAGTGGCAAGTTTTTCTACAGCAAAAAAAGTGAGAGTGGAGGATCTTAAAAATCAAATGAATCAGTATTTACCTGATGATATTGTGATTTTAAAGGTAGAGGTCGTACCAAGTGGCTTTCACGCGAGATTTCATGCGACGAGAAAACACTATGCCTATCGTCTATGGACGGATGCGACGCCGCCTGTGTTTGAGCGCCATGTAGTGGGCATTCATAGCGGAGAAAGTTTAGATGTCGCGCAGATGAAAAAAGGGGTATTAAAACTTTTAGGAAAGCACGATTTTAAAGGCTTTTCATCGGATAAGACGAAAAAATCCACCGTTCGTACGATTGAGCGTATTGATATCACGAAAAAAGAACGAGAAATTGTGTTTGATTTTTACGGAGATGGATTTTTATATAACATGATTCGCATTTTGGTTGGAACATTAGTAGAAATTGGCATGCATAAAAGAAGCGTCGATAGCATTGATGAAATATTTATAACTGGAAGGCGTGAACTTGCAGGGGAAACGGCACAGCCACAAGGGTTGATGTTGATGGAAGTTTTTTATGAGTCGATAGCGGATAGAAAATAGAAAATAGAAGCAAGTAGCGTAATAAATAAGCGGATTTGCAGTCTGATGAGCGGTCTGAAAAATAGACTGACATATAGGATGATGAACTTAGGAGGAAAATGTGAAAACACTGTACTATGAATGTTTCGCAGGCATTAGCGGCGATATGAATTTAGGTGCCATGCTGGATCTTGGCGTTTCTGCCGATTATTTACGCAGCGAACTCTCTAAATTAAACCTCGATCATGAATTTGAGTTGAAGATAGAAAAAGGACAAAAACACGGCATTACAGGGACTTCTGTGATGGTGATGGATCTCAATCATGAACATTTACATGACCATAAGCATGAGCATTCACACGATCCTCATTTTCATGAGGATGAACCGATACAGGCGCATCCCCATGACCATTCGCATCCCCACGACCATGCACATGACCATTCACATGACCATGCACATGACCAGGCACACAACGGTCACGACCACATGCCTCATGTCCACGGTAGAACCTATGGAGATATTCAAAAGCTCATTCAAAACAGTTCGTTAAGCGATGCCATTAAGAGCCTGAGCTTAAAAATTTTTGATTTAATCGCACATGCAGAGGCGAAAATTCACGGAAAGTCTGTTGAAGAGGTGCATTTTCATGAAGTTGGTGCCATTGATTCCATCGTGGATGTCGTAGGCGCTGCAATTTGCTACGATCATTTAGGAATTACTCAAGTGATCACTTCGCGCGTGGAAGTGGGCGGTGGATTTGTAAGATGTGCACATGGACTGATGCCAGTGCCTGCCCCTGCGACGATGGAGATTTTAAAAGGGGTGCCTATTCAAAATCGTGTCGAGCGTTTTGAGATGACGACTCCCACAGGTGCAGCAATTTTAAAGGCATTGACCCATAAATTTACAGATGAAAAACAGTTTATTACAAAAGAAATCGGATATGGACTAGGGAAACATGATTTAGACATTCCAAATCTTCTTCGGGTGATGATTGTAGAACCGATAAGTGAGGGGGAGCAGCCGAGAACGTCTCAACTTGAAGGTCAAACACTACTTGAAACCAATATTGACGATATGAGTTCTGAGTGGCTTGTTTATGCGGAAGAAAAACTTCTTGAAGCTGGGGCACTTGATGTGTTTAAAACGCCCATCATTATGAAAAAAGGTCGCCCTGCGATTAAGTTAAGTATATTGGCGCGTAATCGAGATATTGAGAAACTTCAGGAAATTGTATTTTCCCAGACGACTTCCATAGGCATGCGCATGATTGCAGTGGATAAGGTGAAAATTGAACGCAAATATGAGACGATATCAACTGAGTTTGGGCCGATTTCATTGAAAAAGGCGTATTATAATGGAAAACTCGTCAATGTAAAACCTGAATATGAAGTGATAAAGCGCATTGCCAGTGAAACGGGATTGTCGATCAAAGACATCTATAAGCGCATTCAGCGTGAATTTTAGTTTGGATATATAGATGCGTAGATTCAAGAAAAGAGTCTCAGATTTGAAATAGATTTGACTTTTACTCGGATCGATTTAGCGATAGATAAAGGAGACAAAACACGTGAATCCAATATTCAGTTTAAGACAAAGTTCAGATAAATTTGATCGACTTTGTGTATGTATAGAAGCGATTGAGACGATAGCAGTGGCGTTTTCTGGTGGTGTGGACAGTGCATTTTTGCTTTATGTTGCATCTCAGTTAAAAGGCGATCAAGTGGTGGCGATTACCATGAAATCCCCTTATATCGCCAATTGGGAAGTTGAAGAAGCAGATGCATTTACGCAGTCGTACGGAATTTTACATCATCACATCACTGCGGGGATACCCGATGCCGTTAAGACAAATCCAGTTGACCGGTGTTATCTGTGCAAGACGGTGATCTTTTCCACGATTCAAGAAACGGCTAAAAAACTGGGATATCAGACCGTGGTGGATGGTTCCAACGCAGATGATACCAAAGATTATCGACCGGGCATGCGTGCACTCAGAGAATTAAATGTACAAAGTCCGCTTTTAGAAAGTGGCGTGACAAAAGCTGAGATTAGAGAGTGGTCCAAAGTTCTCGGACTACCGACTTGGGACAAGCCAGCGTATGCGTGTTTGTTGACGAGACTTCCTTATGATGTTCCCATTGTCATGGAGGATCTGCGGATGATTGAAAAAGCAGAATCGTATTTAATCCAAAGTGGCATACGCGCTGTGCGTGTGAGAAAACAGGGGAATTTAGCGAGAATTGAAGTGACAGATGCCTATATGAGTACTTTCTTCGATGTAGAGAAGATGCATTTGATTGCTGAAGTCCTTAAAGGGTTTGGATTTGAGCAAGTGACACTAGATTTATCCGGCTATCAAATGGGCAGTTTTAATAAAGGGGTGATTGTCGATGAAAACGGAAGCAATTAAGCAATTATTATCCGATGTTGCAAGTGGTAAAACTCAAGTGGAGGATGCGTCTAAAATTCTAGAGACGATGCCGTTTAGCGAGCTTGGTTATGCCATGATCGACCATCATCGCGCGCATCGAACAGGCCATCCTGAGGTGATTTATTGCGAGGGAAAAACAGTTGAACAAGTGGTGGGGATTGCAAAGCACATGGTGGAAAAAGGATCTGACGTCCTTGCGACACGTGCGAATGAAGCGATGTTTCAAGCAGTCAAAACAGAGATACCGCATGCTGAGTTTAACTTAGCGGGACGTGTTATCACCATTCGAGAACAGCCTAAAGTACTGTCTGACGAGTATGTTGCCATTGTTGCAGCCGGAACCTCGGACTTACCTGTGGTAGAAGAAGCGTATGAAACGATTCAAGCGTTAGGATTTCGTGCTGAAAAGATCGTAGATGTGGGCGTTGCGGGGATTCACAGATTGTTTGCGCGTTTAGAGGTGATTCGAGGCGCTAAAGTGGTGATTGTCGTGGCGGGGATGGAAGGTGCATTGGCAAGTGTCGTAGGTGGACTTGTTGAAAAACCCATCATTGGCGTACCAACCAGTGTTGGATATGGCACGAGTTTTGGCGGTGTGAGTGCCCTTTTGACGATGCTCAATAGTTGCGCGTCGGGGATCACTGTAGTGAATATAGACAATGGATTTGGAGCGGCATTTGCAGCCGCCCAAATCATGAGACTTTAAATTTAGAAATAAAAGTGCTGAGTCTGATTTAAATTAGTCTGATTAAACGTTACTTTTAATCAAGCGTTATTTAAGTTGATTAGCAAGTTCAAGGAGCATGAGCTCTTTGCTATCCGTTACAGGTGGCAAGGTGATTCCATGCTCTTTTTTTACGCCGTTGTCATCGACGCAAACAAATGTGATGAAGCCATCTGCAGAAACAATTTCATCGTTGACACCAGTGACACATCCGTAAACGGTGATGCTACTTTTTCCTACTTTTACAACATGCGTATTGAGCTGGATAATTTGTCCTTTTTTAGCGGGTTTTGAAAACTTCATACCGTGTAATTTAAGACATACAATCTCTTCAGGATTGCCGTGAAGCGATGCAGCTGCGATGAAACAGCCTTCTACAAACCATTCTGCCATTCTCCCAGCAAACAGCGTCCCGTGGTGGTTCAAATCTTCTGATTTTACCAATCGACTCATTGAAAATTCTTTTTTCATCATGTGACTCACTCCCATAAGTTAATTTCATTGATTCACAGTTTCCATACTCCCAATATTGAAACTGTAGCATCAATTTACCATATCTATAGTCATTCGTCACTATCATCTTAAATAATATTATTTAATCGAAAATACGCGTAAAAAAATTAAGTCAAACAGACTTATTTTGGAATTATATAAAATGTCAAGTGAGTGTCAAAGTCGCTATGAAAGGAGAAAATCTATTAAAAAAATCAGTTGCGTGTGAAATGTAACGTATGTTACCGAATGAATGATTCAAATACTCTATGATAGGTTTATCAACACAATCAAACAGTCAAAAATAAAAATGATGATAAAAAAGGAGAGAAAATTATGAGTATGTTTTGTTTTCAATGTCAAGAAGCCGCTGGTGGCAAAGGATGTAGTCGAGTAGGCGTATGTGGTAAAACAGACAACGTCGCAAATTTACAAGATTTATTGATCTACACCCTCAAAGGCGTATCAGAGTTTAATCAACAAGCAAGAAAAGCAAATTTAAACACAGCAAAAGCAGATTACGTATTACTCGATGGCTTATTCGCAACAATTACCAATGCGAACTTCGACAAAAACGCCATTGCAAGTAAAATTGAAAATGCCCTCTTAGTGAGAGAAGAAATCAAATCGACATTAAAAGAAAATGGCGTTTTAGAAAATAAGGCATATCATGCATCTGCGACTTGGTTTGCACCAAAAGCAGAATTCGAAGCGAAATCGCAAGAAGCACAAGTAGGTGTTCTTGCAACTGAAAATGAAGATGTGAGAAGTTTGAGAGAACTCATCGTTTACGGATTAAAAGGAATGGCAGCGTATGCTGAGCACGCAGCGAACTTAGGCTTTAAAGATGAAACCATTTACACATTTATTGAAAAAGCGTTATTAGCGACTCTGGATGATTCGCTTTCTGCGGACGATCTAGTAGCGTTAACACTTGAAACTGGTAAATATGGTGTTAATGTTATGGCACTTCTCGATCAAGCTAATACAAGCACTTACGGAAATCCAGAAATCACTGAAGTAAACATCGGCGTTAGAAATAATCCGGCAATCCTCATCAGCGGTCACGATTTAAAAGATATGGAAGAATTATTGGCTCAAACTGAAGGAACAGGCGTTGATGTGTACACACACAGCGAAATGTTGCCAGCTCACTATTACCCAGCGTTTAAAAAATACACGCATTTTGCAGGGAACTACGGAAATGCTTGGTGGAAACAAAAAGAAGAATTTGAGTCATTCAATGGTCCAATCATCTTCACGACGAACTGTATCGTTCCACCGGCAGAAAGCTATAAAGATCGCGTTTATACAACAGGTTCTTCAGGTTTTGAAGGTTTTAAACACTTGCCAAACAGAGTCGATGGAAAAGCAAAAGATTTCAGCGAAGTAATTGCACATGCAAAACGTTTGCCATCCCCAACTGAGATCGAAACTGGTAAAATCATCGGTGGTTTTGCTCACAATCAAGTATTGGCACTTGCTGACAAAGTAGTCGATGCAGTGAAAACAGGCGCAATCAAACAATTCTTTGTTATGGCGGGTTGCGATGGTCGTATGAAATCAAGAGATTACTATACAGAGTTTGCAGAAACACTTCCAAAAGATACTGTGATATTGACAGCGGGTTGTGCAAAATATCGTTATAACAAATTGAACCTCGGCGATATCGGTGGTATCCCAAGAGTGCTTGATGCAGGTCAATGTAATGATTCTTATTCACTTGCAGTAATTGCTCTTAAGTTAAAAGAAGTATTTGAGCTCAATGATATCAATGAACTTCCAATTTCTTATAATATCGCATGGTATGAGCAAAAAGCTGTGATCGTGTTACTTGCATTGTTGTTCTTAGGCGTAAAAAACATTAAACTTGGACCAACATTACCAGCATTCTTATCGCCAAATGTTGCAAATGTACTCGTAAACACATTTGGAATCAACGGCATCACAACTGTACAACAAGACATCGTTCAATTTTTAGGTTAATAAATTTTCCTATAGCTCGATATAACTTCCTTTGAAAATGATAAACGAGTTGGCTTCTGATCTAACATATGGTTAGATGGAGGTCAACTCGTTTTATTTTAGCGCAAGTTCAATATTTTGAAGCAACTTCTAATCTATATGAGTTTCCAATTGTAGATGAATTTCTAATTTTATATGAATTTTTTTGTTCTGCAGCATTTGATTCTTTACTTTTAATGCAAACGTGTTAAAATATAAGTATAGATAGTTAATTAATTAACAATTATAATTAAACTGTACATGTTAGGACATGAAAGGATGTGACTGATATGATGTTAGAAAAACAAATGATTGAAAATTGGACTTGTGAATTTGTTCAACAAGAAGCGATTGAACGCATCTCTCGTGAGGATGAAAATAGCTTTTTATTTGTAAATGATGGTGAAAAAAATAACAATATGAATTACTTCGTTGAGCAATTTCTGGCGGAAAATGAATGGTTGCTATCTTCACCTATCGGGAATGAAGAACAAGAATGGCTTTCCAACGCGTTAGGTGAGTTGATAAACGTTTAAAGTGACAAAAGTTTAAAGTGATAAAAGGTTCAATTATTAACTAATTAGATAAATCTCTAATTGCGAGCGCTGATTCGGTAGAATTCAGTGTTTTTTTATGCTTTTATGAGGTGTATGTTTAACAATTAGATAAATATCTAATTTAAGCATTGACTAATACAAATATCTAAGTATAATGTAAATATAGAAATGTATCACATACATACAAACGACTTTTAGAGAAACCAATTTTAAAGGAGCGATTATATGAAACTCATGAAGGAAAAAAACTTTAGACGATTGATCATAGGGAACGTGACGTCGAGCGTCGGGAGCAACATGCAACAATTTGCGTTATCGTTATATGTGTTAGCAATTACCGGTTCAGCGACGATATTTGCCTCAATGGTGGCGATTTCCATCATTCCTAGACTTTTATTATCCCCTATTGCAGGCGTCTTTGGCGATTGGTTTGATCGCAAAAAAAGCATTGTGCGATTGGATTTGTTTAATGGGCTATTGATTGGAATTTACGCGTTGTACTATTTTATGAATGACGGTTTATCACTTGCGAGTATTTATGTGCTCGTTGTAATTCTCGAGATGGTAGAGATCTTCTTTGGATGTTCTATGGCTGCGGTTGTACCGAGTATTGTTGAAAAAGAAAAATTACTTGAAGCCAATCAAATCAAAGCGATCTTCTCAAGTGTTTCAAACATCATCTCGCCGCTTGTAGCGTCTGCACTTTATGCATTTATGGGACTACAATTGATTTTAATTTTTAATGCCATCAGCTTTGTCATTTCTGCCATCAGTGAAATGACCATAGAAATTCCAAAACTCAATAAAAAACCGATCAAGTTGGATTTAAAATCGTTTGGAAAAGATTTAAAAGAAGGTATACTGGTAGTGAAAGAATCAAAAATTCTTAAACTCATCATTGGTTTAGGTGTGGTATTAAACTTTTCATTCTCTGCAATTTTTAGCGTGGGTTTAATTTATACCATAAAAGAAACGCTTAATGGCACTGAAATGCAGTACGGAACGGTGATGGCAGCGATATCAATTGCCAGTTTAATAGGTCCTATATTAGTGGGAAAAGTGGTTTCGAAGATGAAAATCGGCACGATGACGATTCGAACATTTTTATTGATTAATACCTTAATTCTTTTAATCGGTGTGGTTTCATCCAACTATTTTATTGGGTTATTTAACAGCAATTTGATACCGCTTGTGATTTTAAGTCTCATTTCATTTGCAATTGTCATTCTGAGCACCATCGTCAATATTGCCATCGGTACACTATTTGATCAGTTGGTACCAATTGAATTTATGGGACGTGCAGCGAGTATTATGAATCTTTGCCTCATGATCGCAATGCCAGTTGGGCAAGTTCTATTTGGATTCGGTGTCGATAAAATCTCAGTCAGTGCGACGATTGCCATTTTTTCAGGAATTGTTTTTGTAGCGTTAGCGTATTTTGCACGACCTTTTAAAGCCATGGATGATGAAATTGAAGCGGTAGCTGAACTTGCTGGTGAAACAGCATAATTCAGAGTGGATCATAAGAACGTATAATAGATAGGAGTGTCGTAGATGGAAAAATTTAGATTTCATAAGATAGAGAGTAAAATCAATGATTTGCTTTTATTTCCAGAAGTTGTCTCTATAAAAGATTTGCAAGATGACGATTTGTCAAATTATTCGTCGATGGTTTCTCAAGACATCATCGATCATTATCTTCACATGAAATCTTTACTTGAGCCCTACGCAGTCCGTATTAAAAAGTACTATTTTACCGATTCGTCGATGGCACATTTTTTCAGATGTCCCTACCCATTTTTCGGGTATCAAGACGCCGACGCGTATTTAGAATTTCTCAGCAAGTTGGATGAACGTCAAGTAAGTGAAGCCATCTTAGCTTATCTTTATAAAAAAGAGATGTTTGAACCGTTCTCTGACGTCTGCATCGAGGCAATTCAGCCATATTTAGCAGATGCGAACCTCATGGCAGAGTTCATCGATTCAGTCGTCAATGAAGATGAAGAAAAATGGAAGATGATGATGCTGTTAAGGCTACCATTGGAGTCCATGACGGATTGGATCGAGTTGATTAAAGAGTTAGAGCCGATTTTTGAATCGTTATATAAGCCCCATGAAGAAAAAGTGGAGCAGTATGGATTATCGCTGGTTCAAAGGCTAAACAAAAACATCGAACAAGCACTTTCTGAAATCACCAACGGTATGGTTCAAAGCGGAATTTTACCTGAAGGAGATGTACTGGTATCCTATATCAATACGACCAGTATTATCATATATGCCAATGATCGCAGGGTTTTCAGTAGTTGGGGACTCGAGGCGGAGGCAACTCTTGCCAAAGTAAGAGAGCTGCAAAAGGAAAGTCAGTTAGAACGCATTGTAACGTTTAAAAACCTTGGGGATAAAACCAGATATGAAGTGCTGATGTGTATTGCAAATGGCATGCAGTCCTTAAAGGACATCGCCACCAAGCTACAAGTCTCATCGGCGACCATTTCCTATCATATCAATAACTTGACCACGGGAAAGCTGATTAAAATCGTACATGAAGGCGATAAACACTACCTTTATAAAGTCAATGAAGAGTGGATTCACACGTGTTATGAAGGCTTACTAAATGATATGAAAATTAAAGAGGAATCGACAAAATAATCAAGAGTGATTGCCACTTAGCGAAATTCGCTGAGAAAGACAATCACTCTTTTTTTAGTTCGCCGCGCAATCCAACTGAGGAAAGCGTTTGGTAGCTATTCAAACATTATTCAAGTTGCGATACAAGTTGCAATACGAGTAGCGATTCAGTGTAACACAGATAATAATCAAAATAACTCAAGAATGCCTCGTTTGATGGCCATTTTTTCTGTGATAGAGAACACGACAAATCCCACGAGCATGATACCAAGTCCCACGAGGCATTCGCCGTAGAGTAAGGACAGGTGACTTCCAAGGGATTCGCCAGCTTGCAAGAGTCGACAGAGTTCGATACTACGCGTCAGTGGCAGCACGTGGGCGATGCGCTGAATCCAGAAGGGGAGATACTCAAGTGGAAAGTTAGCGCCAGTTAATCCAAGAAGCGTCATGGAAGCGATGTTGAGGATGAGATTGAGATCTCGCGTCAGGAGCCCAAGGCTTGAGATTAAAAGACCAAATGACATCGCTGAAAATGCAGCAATGAAGATGACCAAGATAAAAGCTGGCACTTGGCTCAATGGCAATGTAAAGCCAAATAACAATGCTCCTGTGATCAATCCGATGAAGACCGTGAGCAAGCTGTCGAAAATATGCAAAATAGCACGAGGAACAAAGATGCTCATGCGGTTGGTTGGAGACGCAATGAGAAGGAGCAATGTGCCATAAGATTTTTCTGCAGAGAGCTGTGAACCGACGCCGAAAATGGCGTTGAAGTAGGTCATCACGAGGGCATTTCCAATAAACCAATAAGTGCTGTCATAACTTTGGTTGGCATAAGAAGCAATCAGCGTAAAGCAAATCATTTGAAAAAGGGGACCGCCGATATTTACCATGAGGTAATTTTGATAGCCCATGGCGCCGAAGATGTTCTTATAGGGGATGACGGCGTTTCGAAGTATGCGTTTGAACCAATCCATTAGTACACCTCCAAAGTGGCATCGATTCGACATTTCACATCGATGCGTCTAAACAAATAAATCGCTGAAACGGTATAAATCACAGTCAAGATCAATATGCCGATGAAATACGGCAAAATTTGCGATGAAGATGCGCCTTCGATGGCACCTCTTAATATTTTAACGGCCCATGTTGGCGAAAAGAGGTACGAGAGCGGCAACACAAATTTTGGCAACAATTCAAGTGGAAACATCATCCCGCATAGGATGAAAATAGGCGCTTCGAAAAAGTTCATCAAAGTACGAGCGTTTCTTGATAGGGTAAAGAGCCCAGCAAATAGATAAGCGATTGCCACGAGAGACAGAATCATCAACACAAATCCGAGTAGAAACCATGAAAGGTTTGCGATGATCAAGGGCTTGTTAAAAAATAAAACCACCACTGTGACGCTGATGCCAAAACTGATTAATCCCCAAAGAGAATTTCCGATGATTTTACCAAGGACGATCCATTTGAATCCGACAGGTGCTGCAAAGAGGTTCTCCAGTGTGCCATACCAACGTTCTCTCATGATGTCACTTGCTGAGGAAAAGCAGATACTCGACCAAAACGTCGAAAGTCCACTACCGATGACGGCGTAGAGCATAAAGTCTTCAGTGGAACGCTTGAGATACATCATGCCAAGGAGTAGACCGAAGATGATGGGCTGAGCGATGACGCAAAAACGAAACATCGGTCTTCCGATGGAGGTTCTAAACTGTTGAAGGCCACTAGAAATTAAGACGTTCACAACGTTACGCATTTTGACCTCCAATAAGTTCGATGTAGACGTCTTCTAGTGAGATTTCCACATCTTTGATCTGATTGAGTCGTTCTTGTTTGATGCGTGTTCGCATCTGTTCTGTGATGCGAGACTTGAGTCCGTCCACCGTGTCAAGCGCTATGAGTTCGCCGTGATTGATAATGGCGATTCGATCACAAAGTTCCTCGGCTTCTTGCATATAGTGTGTTGTTAGTAGAACGGTTTTTCCTTGATTGGCGATGTTTTTGACGATTTGCTTGAGTTCTCGTGCGCCCACTGGATCGAGTCCAAGGCTGGGCTCATCGAGAAAAATCACTTCTGGATTATTGAGAAGCGCACGAGCGATTTGTAGCCTTTGTTTCATCCCTTTAGAATACGTTTCAACCTTATGGCGCTTGGCGTGGGATAGCCCAACTTGATCTAGGAGTCCATCGATGAGTTTGGGTTGCTCGCGACGAGGAATTTTATATAAGTCCGCAAAAAATTTTAAGTTATCTTCAGCGCTTAAACGCCAGTAAAGGCTGCGCTCCCCTCCAAAGATAAAATTAATTTTAGAGCGGATGTGTTTTTCTTGTCCGAAAGTCTCGTACCCTAAAACTTGGGCGGATCCATCCGTAGGCGCTAGTAGCGTTGTTAATATTTTGATGGTCGTCGTTTTACCTGCGCCATTGGGTCCTAAAAGTCCAAAAATCTCGCCAGGATAAATGTCGAAATTGATGCCTTTCAACGCTTCGACGATTTTCTTTTCTTGATTCATCAGACCAACTTTGGTGTGATACGTTCTTTTTAGATTTTGAACGGATATAATGGGTTTTACTGTTTGATTGATCATGGTCTCATCCTCTCAATGCATATTAGACGTTCGTCTTATTAGATATACATCTAATATACAATTTGGATGAAGCCCTGTCAATAGACAATAAAAAAAGTTCAGCTAGGATTCGCTGAACTTTATTGCGTATGGGATGCCATGGCACTCGATGCTGGCGCACTCGAAGCTGGCGCAGATTGAATATACTGAAGGGTCTCTTGATTGAGCGATTTAAGTCTACTCAAGTTAGTGCTAAAATACTTGATCTGTTTTTCTTGTTCCATATGAATCAATCCATGCTGTTTCAAAACCTCAAGGTGATGAGACACCGTCGCTGTGGTGAGGCCAGTTGCATCGGCAATTTGCTTGCCGTACATGGGTTTCATGTAGAGCATTTGAAGGATTTTGAGGCGATTTGCATCGCTGAGAAGTTTATGTTGTTCTGCAAGCGAAAGATGCACGTCTTCTTTATGGCTATTGAGTCGAATCAACGAATGGACGTAGATCATGCGATGAGCGCTAGAAAGTCTTAATCGATAAGGACTGAGATAATAAATGATTACAAATTCATATTCCTCATAGTCGGCAATGTTCCAAAAGGGTTTGCTCATAAGCTCTTGTGCATATGAGAGGGGGTGCCTGTCAGTCATATTTTCTGAAAATAGCTGTTGAGTCTGTTGATAAATGCCTGCTTTTCGTTGATTTTCTAACGTTTCGCTAAATGCTGGGCATGTGTCAATGTTCGTGGCAAGTTGCCTAAAACGATGGAGCAAGTCATCAAATTTGAATAAAAATTCATAAATCTGCGCTGCATCTTTGACCTCATGTTCGAGGAGAACTCGATAAAAAGCTTCAGGTGAGTGTGCGCAGCTATTTAATGTCTCAGGTGCAATCCTTGAACCGAGGAAATAGAACCATTTATCGGTTAAATTTAAAGTTTCAATGGCATCGAAGTAACTTTGGATATCACTTCTTTCTTCAGTGATGAGGGCAAATTCCATCCAACTAAAGAGAAAGTCTTGATGCTGAAAAAGGAAGGTCATTTCCCACTGGATATCTTGTATTGCTTCTACGTGAGTTTGAATGTCTTTTAGTCCATCAAGTGGTAATAACGGCTGATGGTGATATTCAAATGATAGGCTAATCATGGCTGAGAGCACTTCAAATACTCGACTTTCATGAATTTCTAAACGATGTTTAAACGGTTGCTTATAGTACGCCATGTGCTCACCTCCTTCTGCGTTATTATAATATAGAAAATGAGAATGTTAAAGAGATTTAGTTTTTTTATGACGGAATGAATCTTTTGTTTCCCGAAAGATTCAGCTATACTAAAACTGGAGGTACGGTATGAAAAGTAAACAGATCAAAGTAGTCGTTTCGGATTTGGATGGGACATTGCTCAATCCAGATCACGTGGTGAGCGATTACACGAAAGAAACTATTCGAAAACTCATTCAGTCAGGCATCCATTTTATGATTGCAACAGGACGTCATCACGTAGACGCTGCGCGAATTAAAAAAAGCATCGGTGTAGACGCGTTTCTCATCACTGCAAATGGTTCAGTGGTACAAAATCTATCAGGTGAGAAGATCTATGAAGCGCTCATAGCACCTGAAATTGTGAAGCAAATTCTTGAAGTTGATATAGAAGCAGGTGTTTTTAAGAACATTTATCAAGGGGATCACTGGATGATCGAAGAAATTGATGATATTTTTAAAGATTATTATGCAAAAGGCGAGTTTGAATACCAGCAGGTTGTTTTTCAAGACTATTATCATCAGCCCATCAGTAAAATCTTCTTTACATCTCAAGTTGCTGCAAAACTAATCCCCGTAGCAGCGTTGATCAAAGAGCGTTTCAGCGAATTTGTCGACGTGACGTTTTCGATTCCGGAGTGTCTAGAGGTGATGCCAAAAGGCGTCAATAAAGGAAAAGCAATCCTTGAAACCTTACATCATTTCGATGCGTCGGCTGAAGAAGTGGTGGCATTTGGAGATGGGCTCAACGATCTTGAGATGCTGTCAGTGGTTGGAAATGGATTTATCATGGGAAATGCAGACGCTTTGCTAAAAGAGCACCTTCCGGAGAATGAAGTCATTGAGTCCAATGCCAATGATGGCGTTGCCAATAAATTGAGAGCATTATTGGCATTGTAACAGCTATATAAATACATGAAAGTACTTTATTATTTGACTATCGACTATCGACAGTGGACAATAGATAATTGACATTAGACTATCTATTCTAGACGATCTATTATCTACTATATACGATAGATTATCGATTATCATTCTTATAATAGGGTATTTTTTTTATAATGAATTTTCTCGCAATTAGGACTGATTTTTCATATAGGATGTTTCTAAATCCTATTGTTCAAGCCCAATGTCAACTGTGTTATAATAGTCTCAAGGAGTGCTTATGAAAAAGAAAACTTATGAGGTTCAGGTCGAATTAAATGAAAATACAGAGGACAAGTCCTATACCATTCACATTGAAGGTGGATGTATTTCCAATGCCTTTTTAAAGCAACTTGTAAAAGATCGAGACCATGCCATCATCACGGATAGCAGTGTGTTTCAATCGTTTACGGATTATTTTGAAGGATTGAATTTTATCGCCGTTCCAAGTGGCGAATCGTCTAAAAGCATGACCGTCTATGAAGATTTACTCAATCAGATGTGTGAACTCGGTCTATCGAGACATGCAACGGTGATTGCATTTGGCGGAGGTGTGGTAGGTGATTTGGCTGGATTTGCGGCAGCGACTTACATGCGGGGTGTGAAGTACATACAAATTCCAACGACGCTACTTGCCATGGTTGACAGCAGTGTTGGGGGAAAGGTTGCGCTGAATTTAACGTACGGTAAAAATTTAGTGGGGGCATTTTATCAACCTTCTGCAGTGTATATTGATCCTAAGTTACTAGACAAACTCCCGATTCGTCAGTGGTCAAATGGACTTGCTGAAGTCATTAAATACGGACTCGCGTTTGACCGGTATCTATTTGACAAAATTGAACGTGCAGTCAATGATATTTTGACGATTATGTCAGCACAATATCTGAGTACACATAAAAATGAATTAGAAATTGAACGGGCAACCGTTTTTGAAAAATGTAAAAATTTATCGCCTGTCATGCACGAAATTTTACCTCTTGTCAGTGAGTTAATTGCCGGATGTTGTGAGATCAAAGCAAAGATCGTGGCAGAAGACGAGCGCGATCTTGGTGTGAGAAATTTATTGAACTTCGGACACACGGTGGGTCATGCCATTGAACAGTATTACGAATATGATCAATACTTGCACGGAGAAGCGGTGGCCATTGGCATGGCGGTACAAGCGAGAATGAGTCTTCATAGTGGAGATATTTCGGATTACAATTATAGACGTGTTGTGGATTTGCTTAAGCGATGTGGTCTACCAATTGGACTTCAGACCGATATTAATGAATCCAAACTCTTTGAGTTTATTAAACACGATAAAAAGTCGAGCGAAAACATGTTTACTTATGTTGCGCTAGACGATATTGGCGAAGCTGTCATTGTACATGAACCGCCTGAAATTGCATTTTCAAAGTTTATTGGAGGTCTCAATGCCCAATCGGGAAAATACTAATGAGAGTCAGATCACGATGAGTCGATCAAAAGACAGTGTGGTGTCTTTAAATCGTGCCCATCTAAAAGGTTGTTTGAAAGTCCCCTCGTCAAAGAGCGTCGGACATCGCGCAATTATCTGTGCGTGCTTATGTGAGGGCGTTTCACAGGTGAACAACATCTCCATGTCAGAGGATATTGAAGCAACTTTAAATGCCATGAAACAGTTTGGCGCAAAGGTGCATATGCTGTCTCGTGTAGATGGCTCTGTGGATTTAGAATTAAGTAATCCTCACATTCAAGCCTACTACGAAACAGGAGCTGCGCCTATTAAACAGCCACTTGTTATCGATTGTAACGAATCGGGATCAACAGCGAGATTTTTAATCCCGCTTTTTTTTCTGAATGAAGAGAAGACGGTCTATACAGGAACTGAGCGCCTATCCGAGCGCCATTATGATGCATATTACACCCTTTTCGACGAGCAGCGCATCCAATACCAGACAACTGGAAAAACGCGTGGACTCCCTCTTACTGTTCAGGGGAGTTGGCAGTCAGGAGATTATAGTGTGCGAGGAGATATCAGCTCGCAGTTTATCAGTGGATTGATGTTCGCTTTGCCTTTGCTATCGGGAAATTCGCGGATTTGTTTGTCAACGCATCTAGAGTCGCAACAGTACGTGATGCTCACGGATGCATGCCTAAAGGCGTTTGGTGTCGAGGCTCAGATTGAAATTCCAACTGTCGAGATTCCAACTGAAGAGATATCGACGGAAAAAGTATCAATCGAAGCAATACCGACGGAAGAAATGGCGCGAAATGAGAATCGCTTTCCAATCATTCATATTCATGGAAATCAACGCTTTCAGAGTAGGACGTATACTGTAGAAGGGGACTATTCTCAAGCGGCATTTTGGTTAGTGGCCAACTACCTTGGCGCAGAGATTCGTTTAGAGGGACTCAATCGCGATTCGCTTCAGGCAGATCGCGTGATTGAATCCATCATCGAGACCATCATCGAGATCACCATGGAATCCAGCAGTCAAACAATAAAGAATAGAAAATCATCGAATCAAGGCGTTGATTTGACCATAGATGTCTCACAGTCGCCAGATCTCGTGCCCATACTTACAGTGATGCTTGCGTTAACACCAGGAACATGGGAAATCGCCGGTGCAGCGAGACTTCGAATCAAAGAATCTGATCGACTAAAGGCCATTGCTACAGAGCTTAGTAAGTTAGGCGCGGATATTGAAGAACGACCAGAAGGTCTATTCATACGAGGTAAACAGCGGTTACATGGTGGTGAAGTGGATTCTTGGAATGATCACCGAATTGCAATGGCACTCGCCATCGCAGCGACGTGTATTGATGAAACGGTTATTTTGAACGGCAGTTCGTGTGTGAACAAATCCTATCCAGAATTTTGGGAACACTATAGAAAAGTGGGAGGACAGTGCCATGGCAAGTAGTTTTGGAAATCATTTAAAAGTGACTTTATTTGGAGAATCACACGGCTTCGCTGTGGGATGTGTCATTGAAGGACTGCCACCCAATGTGTTGTTGGACATGGCTTGGATTGATCAATGCCTTGAAAAGAGACGACCTGGACGAAATCAATGGACAACAGCACGATCGGAGACGGATTCATATGAGATTTTAAGTGGCATCTATCAAGAAAAAACCACTGGCACACCGCTATGTGTGATTTTTCAAAATCGCGATGAAAAATCAAGTGATTATGAACAACACAAGCACATTTGGAGGCCAGGCCATGCAGACTATACAGGGTATGTTAAGTCGCATGGAGCAAACGATCCAAGAGGTGGAGGACATTTTTCTGCGCGTTTAACTGCGCCTTTGGTATTTGCAGGCGCTATTGCAGAATTTCTCTTATATAAACGCAATATTCATCTAGTGGGGCATATTAAAAAAGTGGGTGATGTCCATGCGCCTTCGCTCCATCATTTTGCATTATATGATGAAACTTTAGAGGTTTTGAATCAAATGCACATTCCGATGTTTGATTCTGTGAAAGAGCAGATGCTTCAAATTGTCTCAGAGGCACGAGATGCGAGCGATTCTGTGGGAGCTCAGATAGAAATGGGCGTTTATAATATCCCCGTTGGATTGGGAGCTCCATTTTTTGACACGGTTGAAAGTCGATTGTCCTATGGCCTTTTTGCCATTCCAGCTCTTAAAGGGGTCAGTTTTGGCGATGGCTTTGACTTTGCTTCTAAAAAGGGCAGTGAAGTCGTGGATGCATTTATATTGGATCATCAAGGAAGCGTCAAGACCAATGCCAATCACAATGGCGGCATCAATGGCGGTATTACCAATGGTATGCCCATACTCTTTGACTGTGTGTTTAAACCTACAGCATCTATTGGCATTGAACAAGAGACCTTAGATGCGGAAACGGATGAGATGACTTGTCTTAAAATTACAGGTCGACATGATCCATGTGTAGCGCTTCGTGCGGTGCCCATTGTCAAAGCAGTAACGGCACTTGTGTTATTAGATTTATTGATAGAAGAAGAGGGATTGAAAGCGTATGAATAAGAAATTTGCGTTGATTGGTGAACATATTGCGTATTCAAAATCGCCTCTCATCCATCAAGCCGTTTATCAGCAGTTACGTGAGCGATGCACATCCAATGTGGACTCTCCAGAGGGGATTTCAGCGACTTATGAACTGATTGAAATCCCACGAGAGGATTTCGAAACGCAATTTAAGGGTATTACTAAAGCGTTAGATGGCATGAACGTAACCATTCCTTATAAAGAACGCGTGATACAACTTCTAGACAGTGTGGATGAGAAAGCCCTTCGAATTGGAGCAGTGAATACGGTTAAAAAGGAAGGCGAACGTTGGATTGGCTATAATACGGATTACGATGGCTTTGTATCCTGTTTGAACTACCATCGATTACACGATTTAAAGCGTGTCGTTGTACTGGGGACGGGTGGAGCAGCCAAGATGGTGACGGTAGCTCTGAAAGATTTAAAAGCCGAAGAAATTGTCGTCGTTTCAAGAACGCCTGAAAAGGCTGCGCATCAGTTTGACGGCTGTCAATGTCTCTCTTATGAAGATTTTATAAATGAAAAGGCATCCTATAGTTTAATGGTTAACTGCACGCCTATGGGACAATCTGTCGATGTGAATGATACTTGGATCAATGCGTCACTCATAAAGCAAATGGCGTTTGTTTTGGATTTGAATTATACGCCCTCCATCACGCCGATGATGACCATGGCATTAGAAGCAAATATCAAATGTGCAAATGGCTTGATGATGCTGGTTATGCAAGCGATTAAAGCGGATCGTATCTGGCTTTCAGAGGCCCTATTCGAAGGTTCGGACGACAACAAAATGACCGAAGAAATTCTCACTTATTTATGATATAATATTTTTGAAATGAACACGGCGTTGATCGTGAGTGAGAAGGAGGATATTGTGTTGAAAAAGCTACTCAAGATTATAGTAGCCATTATTCTAATAGCAGCATTGCTATTTGGGGGATATTTGGGGGTACTAACAATTACAGATGTGAATCACGACCCGATTGAAGCGCTTGAGCTTGAAAACAATCAAGATGAGAAGATGAGCGTTGCGGGAACTTACCAAGTGACGACGTTTAACATCGGTTATGCGGGAAATGATGCAAAGCAAGATTTCTTTATGGATGGCGGCAAAATGGGGAGAGCGTCAAGTAAAGAACAAACAGAAACCAACATGGAAGCGATTACATCGTTTTTAGTGTCGAATCAAGCAGATTTTATGTTTTTACAAGAAGTGGATTTAAAAGCACTTAGAACATACAAAGTGGATGAATATCAATTGTTAAAAGATAGCTTGCCTGAATATGGCTCGGTATTTGCTAACAACTATCATGCACAGTGGGTACCGGTTCCGGTGTTTGAGCCAATTGGCTACGTGGATGCAGGTATGGTGTCTATGTCGAAATACAAAATGGAGATGGCGAACCGTCACCAGTTAGAGGGTCAAGAATCGTGGCCAATGAAGTTGATGGAGCTTGATAGATGTTTTGTAGAGACAGAAGTAAAACTGGATAATGGAAAGTCACTCTTCTTGGTGAACTTACATCTTTCAGCATATGATGAAGGTGGCGTGTTGAGAAATAAGCAAGTGAAACACCTCATTCGTTATATGGAAGGCAAGTATAATGAAGGCAAATATGTCGTTCTCGGTGGAGACTGGAACCAACTCTTGTCGGATGTTCAAACAAAAGATCCTGAGTTTATTAAGAACTGGCCAGAGTGGTTAGTTGAAGTTTCAGATGAAATGACAGCAACAGGCTTTAAGTTCGCAGCGGACTCTACGAAGATGTCAGTTCGTGACTTGGCAAAACCTTACGTTGAAGGTGAAACGTTTGTGACGATTATCGATGGATTTTTAGTATCTCCAAATGTTGAAATTGTCGAAGTCAACACAACGGATTTAAACTTTGCAAACAGCGACCATAATCCTGTAACGTTAACGTTTAAGTTGACTGAATAAAACAAACATAACCCGTGTAAAATGAGCGCATGAAATTATTTGAGCTCAATTTGCACGGGTATTGTATTTTTTGCCCGGAATCGTTTATAATAGATAATGTCGTAACTAAAAAGTATCAGATTGGCGTGTATGGATTACATCGGTAAGACGGACACGAAATCTTCACTAAAAAAAGAGGGATTATGAAAAATAAATTTGCTAAGAATTTAGGCATACTCGGATTAACCGGGATTATCATCAAGATTATCGGAGCCATTTACCGCGTACCACTGGCGATTTTTATGTCGGAAGATGCAGTAGCATATTATGCGCTTGCATATCCGTGGTACAATATTTTGATTGTGTTTTCGTGCACGGCGATACCAGCTGTTATCGCTAAAATGGTGGCAGAAGCCAGTGCCAATGACAATCAGACCTTACAAAGTGACATATTAAATGTTTCTAGGCAATTGCTTCACATCTTTGGCGTTGGAACGTTGATACTTCTCGTTGGTTTTTCAGGTGTCATATCCAGTGCGCTTGGCTATCCAGATAGCCAGTATTCATTTATCGTTTTGGGATTTGCCTCATATTTTGTAGCCATCAATGCGGCTTATCGAGGATTTTTCCAAGGAACCCAGCACATGGAAGTCTATGGCATCTCGCAACTTCTTGAACAACTCGGCAGAGTGATCTTAGGTTTGGGCGTTGTTGCAGCACTCTCAGGATTTGGCATGAACGATGGCTATATCGCTGCTGCGGGAACGTCGGGTGCAGCATTTGGTGCGATTATCAGCTGGCTCTATTCCATTAATCGATATAAAAAGTATTACAAAAATCATCAAAAGACTAAGGGTCAGTTTAAACAGATCACGAGTCAAATTCTTAAACTGGTGGTACCAATTGCACTTGGCGCATCGATTATGCCACTTTTATCCATGATTGATGGAACGCTTGTCGTTTGGAGACTTCGTGATATCGGATTAGGCAGTACCGCCGCGGTTCTTTATTCATATGTTTCGTTTTATTCAGCTCCAATCATCAACATTTCTCAGGTAATCTTTGGCGCTTTACAGGTAACGTTATTGCCGATGATTACGAAGAGCTTTACACAAAAAAATCCAAATATGAAATACCAAATTAACTTTGGCGTATTGTTATCCCTTGTATTGGGATTGCCTTTGGGATTGGGAATTGCGATTTTCTCTAAACAAATCCTTTTATTCTTATATCCGTCAAAAGCTGCAATTGCAGGAGATGCAGCATCGGTACTTGCCATCTTAGGTATTTCAATCGTATTCTTGTCGATTTATTTAGCGACGACTAGTATCTTACAGGGCATCAATCAATATAGAAAACCGGTGATTCACTTGGCAATTGGTGCAATCATTAAAGTTGTTTCTGCGTATGCGTTAATCGGTATTGAAAGTATCAACGTAGATGGCGCAGCGTATTCAACGCTCTTAGCGTATGCTGTGGCAGCTATTCTCAATGCGATTGAAGTGTACAAACACTGTAAACCGACAAAGGCTATCATCGTAAAAGGTATACAGACTCTTTTTGCAAATGCCCTTATGGTTGCATCAGCTCTTGGAACGTATCGTTTATTCGAGAAAAAATTATCATTGACGGTGGACTTGCTTCTATCGGTATTCGTCGCAGTCGTGGTATACGGTGTGGTATTCTTAGCACTTAAAATTGTGACAAAAGAAGATTTTGAGCAAATTGAAAAGTAATTTAACAAGTAACTTAACAAGTAACTCAATCTGTCATTCAATCAGTCATTCAGTATCATGAGAAATAAAAGACTCTATCCACTTCCAATTTCAGTTTGAAATTTGGAAAGTGATAGAGTCTTTTTTATTGGCATTTAGCTGTTCGTATATCTAATGCGATGTTTTTTCGACAAGGGTGTCATATATAGCTTTTGCAGCATCTGACGATTTGAAACTCACAAAGATGAACTTGTTTTGATACTTAAAACTAACAAATGCAGGATGATTTTGATTGATTTGCAAGAGTGAATCGCCATACTCTTTGACTTGAAAGTGACCTCTTAATACAGGTCCTAAATCCATACCGTTTGTTCGTGTGCCGATTACAGGCATTTGAGATAATAACGATACCTCACTTATATCCGCCCACTGATACAAATCGCCGTATAGTCCGCTGATTTTGAGACCTGTTTCTTCGGTTGAAATTCGAGGCGGCATAAGTCCAATGATGATGAGAATCACCACTCCAATGAGTATGATAGCCTTGAAAATTGTTAACTTGTTGAATTTTTTTTGATTGTCTTCCATAATCCCTCCTTGTACTTCGTCAATATAACACGAAATGCTTTAGAAGGACTTTAAAAAGAGTTAAAGAAAGATTAAATTGCCAAAAAGATTCAATTGCAAAAAAAGACTACGAACATCACCTTATGTGGATGTGCACGCAGTCTTTAAATTTGTACTATAAAATTGCCAATAAGAGTTCGCGGATTACTTTACAAGCAGTAGCAGTACTCACGCCAGTTGTATCGTAGTGTGGCGAAAGTTCAACGACATCCGCTCCAATCACATTGAGGCCTGTAAATGATCGAATGATCTCAATCATGTCTCTAAATGTGATGCCACCTGGTTCTGGAGTTCCGGTACCAGGAAATATCGATGGATCTAAGATGTCTAAATCGATTGTGATGTAGACTGGCGTTTCAGGACCAATCTTATTAACCACATCTTCTAAGGTGCTATAGTCGAACTTTTCAAGGTGTGTATGTGATTTCGCCCATTCAAACTCCTGTTTTTCGCCTGAGCGTATGCCAAATTGAAAAATCGTCCCATCTCCCATGAAATCCCACGCACGTCTGATAACAGCAGCATGAGAAAGGGGTTCTCCCATATAATGCTCTCTGAGATCGGTGTGTGCGTCGAAATGAAGCAGTTTCATATCTGGATATTTTTCGTAAGCGGCCTTGATAGAACCAAGTGATACGAGGTGCTCGCCACCAATTAAAAATGGTATTTTCCCAGCATTTAAAATGGTGCGAGTGGTTTCTTCGATTGACTCAAGAGCGCGAGTAGCGCTGCCAAATGGAAGATCCAAATTGCCAATATCCGTCAACGCATAATCTGCTAAATCTTTATCAAGGTAGGGGCTATATGTTTCGAGTCCAAATGAGTCTAAGCGAATATAGTCAGCCGCAAATCGAGTACCAGGTCTAAAAGAGGTTGTCGAATCAAAAGGTGCACCAAAAATCACCACTTGTGCGTCGTCAAATTCTGAATCACAGCCAATAAATGTATGAATGTTTGATTGCATGACTTACTCCTCAAGTAATTTCTTCACAAATGTTGGAAGCGCAAAACATCCTTTGTGAAGTTCTGTATTGTAGTATTTTGTTTCTAATCCAAATGCTTCCCATGCTTCTGGTTTGAAGTCTGCAATTGGATCAAAGTGTTTAGAAGCAAATCCAAATAACCAGTGTCCTGATGGGTAGGTAGGCATATGGAATTGATATACTCTGCTCACTGGGAAGATTTTTTTGATTTTTGAATGTGAACGTTTCATTTCACGTGCATAGTTTGGATAATAAGGGCTTTCGTGTTGGTTGATCAAGATGCCTTTATCAGAAAGTGCTTTGAAACAATCGTTGTAAAACGCTTCTGAGAATAAACCTTCACCAGGTCCAATTGGATCGGTGCTGTCTACTAAAATGAGGTCGTATTCATCCACTTTTCCGTGAATGAACGCAAGACCATCTTCAAAATATAGCGTAACTCTTGGGTCGTTGAGTTTTCCTGCCGTGATAGGAAGGAATTTTTCACAAGCACGAACCACCATTTCGTCGATCTCTACCATGTCGATTTTTTCGATGTGTTCATAACGAGTGAGTTCTCTTACCGTACCGCCATCGCCACCGCCGATAACGAGAACGCGTTTGATCTCTGGGTTTGTTGCCATAGCAACGTGTGTGATCATATCGTGATAGACAAATTCGTCTTTTTCGTTGACCATCATAAGACCATCAAGTGTAAAAAATGTTCCGAACTCGTCTGATTCAAAGAAATCAATCGCTTGAAATGGGCTTGTTTCAGAATAGATGTGTTTATTGACTTTAATGGAAAAATCCACTGTATCTGTATGTTTTTCGGTGTACCAAAGTTCCATATAAAACCTCCTGAATAATGAATAGTGATTATTAAATACTGATTATTAAATACTGAATATTAAATACTGATTATTAAATACTGATTATTAAATACTGATTATTAAATACTGATTACTGATTATTAAATACTGAATATTGAATATTGAATGCTTACTCTTTAATGACCTTGATGAAATCCGCCTCTGGATCTTCCATGCCTGTGATAATTCCGTGAGAGGACTTGAACAATTTGAGCTGCGCGAGAACGGATTCATTGATGCGCTCGCCATAGCTAACGACCGGTATACCCGGTGGGTAACTCATAATGGATTCGCCACTGATGCGTCCAAGTGTTTCATCGAGAGGGACCATTTCCTTTTCAGCATAAAATGCATCTCTTGGTGTAATGACCACTTCTGGATAATGGAGGTCAATTTTCTTATAGTCGATACGCTCGCTCATAAAACGCTTGCTAATGTCTTTCAGTGCATCGATGAGTTTGTTCACATTGTCATAATCATCGCCAACACTTAAAATTGCAAGTGAGTTGTACACGTCGCCAGTTTCCATTTGAATATTGTACTCATCTCTTAAAATGTCATAGAGCTCCATGCCGTTAAGTCCCATGTCACGAGTTGTGACGCTGAGTTTTGTGGGGTCGAAACCATAAATACCAGGTCTTCCAATGGATTCAGAACCGATAGAGTAGCAACCAGGGATTTGATTGATCTGCTTGCGTGCGTACTCTGCAACCTCGATGACGTGATTTAGGATTTTTTCACCTTCTGTAGCGAGCATTTTTCGAGCGACATCTAGCGAGCCCATAAGTAAATATGAAGGACTTGTCGTTTGCATCATGTTGATGACTTTTCGCACGTATTGACCGTCGATGCGATCAGTTTTTATTAAAAGTGCTGAACTTTGAGTGAGGGAACCGCCCGTTTTGTGGAGACTCACAGAAGACATATCCGCACCAGCTTGCATACCGCTTAATGGGAATTTGTCGTTAAAATGAAAGTGTGTCCCATGTGCTTCATCTATCAGCACTAAAAGGCCTTTACTATGACAGTAATCGACAATGGTCTTCAAGTCACAAGTTGCACCATAGTAAGTTGGGTTGATGATGAAGATCGCCTTTGCATCAGGGTGGTCTTCGCATGCTTTTTGAACAGAATCAAGGGTGACGTTGTGTGAAACGCCCATCTCACTATCGATTTCAGGACTCATATAAACAGGTGCTGCGCCACATAAAATCAAGGAGTTAATGGCAGATTTATGAACATTTCTCGGTAAAATAATCTTATCGCCTTCGCTAAGTGCAGTCATAATCATGACCTGTACGGCAAATGAAGTTCCATTGACGATAAAGTAGGCGCGATCTGCTCCAAATGCTTCTGCCATAAGATCTTCGGATTCTTTAATCACGCTGATTGGATTTCCTAAAAAATCCAGTGGTTTCATTGAATTGACGTCGAGTTCTAGCATGGTATCGCCAAAATACGCAGCATATTCTCTTAGTCCACGTCCGTGTTTATGCCCTGGAACGTCGAAGGGAGTGACATTTTTTGCGTGATATGCTTTCATCGCAGTAAAAACAGGTGTTTTATGCTGATCCAATATCGTCGCCTCCTATCTTCTAACAATTTGATTCGTAGTACGAATGAGTAAATTTATGCTTTGCCGATATTTCGACCATAGTAGATCTCAGTCATTTCTCGTTTGAGTTTTAGCATGATGTCGCGTTGTTCTTTTGGTGTTAAATCGTCCTTGCTCACTTCGAATAAGTAGTTATTGAGCTCGAAATCTTTTAAGAGCATTTTAGTGTGAAAAATGTTTTCTTGATACACGTTGACATCAATGAGTTGATATTTGTTCAACGTTCTTTTTGCTACGTAATTTTGAATGGAGTTGATGTTGTGGTCGATAAATAATTTTTGACCTGAAGCATCTCTTGTAAATCCGCGCACGCGGTAATCGATTGTGATGATATCCGAATCAAAGCTATCAATGAGGTAGTTCAAGGCTTTTAGTGGAGAGATCTGGCCACAAGTTGATACGTCGATGTCCACTCTAAATGTACTTAGACCATTATCCGGATGATATTCTGGATACGTATGAACCGTCAAGTGACTTTTGTCGAGATGCCCTACAACGTGTTGTGGGACATTGACAAGCACGCCTTTATTGCAGGATTGATCGAGGCAACCATCTGGTACTTCTTCCTCAGAGATGAGAATCGTTACGCTAGCTCCTTGAGGATCATAATCTTGCTTAGCGACATTTAAAACGTGAGCGCCGATCATTTTAGTGACATCTTGTAAAATGTTGGTAAGACGTTCTGAGTTATATTGCTCGTCAATATACTCGATATATTTTTGTCTGTCTTCAGCAGTACGGGTATAACAAATATCATAGATGTTAAAACTCAATGTCTTTGTTAGGTTATTAAACCCGTGTAGTTTAATTTTCTTATAACCTTTCAAGGCAGGCCCTCCTCATAAAATGGATATTGGGAATCGTCTGTCGTCTCCCTTATTGTTGAATGAACGAATTTTTAGAATGATTGAAAATGCTAGTTTTTCATCTTATAATACTTAAAATATTAACTAATAAGTATACTAATACTGTTTTAAACACAAGTACAATTATAGCAGAAAATCATAGAAATACTAGTGTCTAATTGATTTTTTTTACAAAGTTTTTTGACGCGATTTTTAAGCTGTTTTGTGTTTAATATATTAAACTATTTTCCTTATAAATGAAACAAAAAAATAAAAAAGCCAAGGGCCAAGAAATCTCGACCGTGGCTTTTTTCAAATAATTGAGAACCCTACAAAAAAATGAGTAGTTGATAAAAAAGGTTAAAAATGATTGAACTGTAAAAAGCTTCAAATTTTCATCATTTTAGAAATGCATCAACATTTTAATAAATGAAGGGATTGTTTCTAACTATGAATGTTCAATGAGTTGTTTAAATGGGGCGGATGATAAGCAAGGATGCGTGTTGAATTTAATACGGCGATTAAGGCAACTCCGACGTCTGCAAAAATGGCCATCCACATGGTGCTTAATCCAAATGCGCCGAGTAACATGATCAATAATTTTGTACCAAGTGCAAAGTAGATATTTTGTGTGACGATGCGTTTGGTTTTTTTTGAAATCTCAATGGCAGCTGGGATGTTTGATGGTTCATCTGTCATTAAAACCACATCGGATGCTTCTATTGCCACATCGCTACCGATTGCACCCATGGAGATGCCAACTGTTGATAGAGCTAGAACTGGCGCATCGTTGATGCCATCGCCTACAAAGGCCACTTTATTGCCTTTTGAAAGTTCAGTTTGTACCAAATTGTACTTATCTTGTGGAAGGAGTTCGCTATAAACTTCATCCATTCCGAGCTGTACTGCAACTTCTGATGCAACTTGTTCTTTATCGCCTGTGAGCATAAGAAGTCGATACCCAAGTTGTTTCAAATGTGCGATGGTCTGTGGTGCATCCGCCTTAATCTTATCTCTGACTTCTAATGATCCAAGATATTGATGATCAAGTGCGATGTGAATTTGTGTGTGAATCGAAGGGTGTTCGGTATAATGAATCTTTTGACGGTTCATGAGTTTGTTATTTCCAGCGCTGATGGTTCCGTAAGGCGTTTCGACGATTAATCCGTGACCGCTGACCTCTTCCACTTTTAAGATGTCTTTTGGATCAATGCTTGCATGTGCATAAGCCAAAATGGATTTCGCAATTGGGTGATTTGAGTTGTATTCAGCAAGAGCAGCGTATTTTATGAGATTCGATTTTGAAGTTTCAGTATCTTCTACGACGTGAATTTTAAAGACTTCAAATTTTCCTTCAGTTAAAGTTCCTGTTTTATCAAATACAATGGTATCCACTTCAGTTAACGCTTCGAGGTAATTGCCCCCCTTTACTAAGATGCCACGCTTGGAGGCGTTTCCGATGCCGCTAAAAAATCCAAGAGGTACAGATACCACAAGAGCACAAGGACAAGAAATGACAAGGAAAATCAAACTTCTGTAGAGCCATTCATTAAATACTTCGGTGCCCAACAGGAGTGTCGGAACTGCAACTAAAGCTGCTGCGATACCTACTACTGCTGGCGTGTAGTATTTTGCAAATTTCGTGATAAAATTTTCAGTAGGTGATTTATGTGCTGTGGCATTTTCCACGAGTGATAGAATTCTTGAAACGGTAGATTCAGAGAAAATGGAAGTTGTTTTAACTTGTAAAGAGCCGTTTAATACAACGCTTCCACTCAAAACTTCGCCTCCAAATGAAACATAATCAGGAACGGATTCACCAGTTAAGGCTGAAACATCTATACTAGAAGAACCATCAGTGACGATACCATCTAGTGGCATGCGTTCACCTGGTTTAACGAGAATCACTTCTCCAACTTGCACATCTTCTGGGGAAACAGTCATCCAAAAACCATTTCGATTAACAGTCGCTGAATCAGGACGAATATCCATTAAAGCGGTAATCGCATGTTTGGATTTGTTGACTGCTAAATCTTGGAAATACTCTCCAATTTCATAGAACACCATAACTGCAACCGCTTCTGGGTATTCTCCAATTGCAAGTGCTCCAAAAGTTGCAAGAGACATGAGGAAGTTTTCATCAAAAATGTCTCCGCGCGTGATATTCTTAAATGAAGTCCATAGAACATGATATCCTGACAATAGGTAAGCTGAAAGCAAAAGTCCGATCTGTACAGATGGAAATTGAGCTGTAAGAAGACCTGAGAAAAAGAGCATAAGACTCACTGCAAGTCGAATCAGCTCGGGAATATTGTGAGCAGACTGTTTTTGACTATTTTTTTGAGCTTTTAACTGTTCTTCTGAGAGAACGGTCACATCGGGTTCAAGTGTTTTAACAATTTTTTCTATTTCTTTTATTAAAACGTCCTTGTGTTGGCGCTCATGTTCAAAGGAGAGCTTAGACCGAGAAAAATCCAATGTGAGATTGTTCACACCTGATAATTTCTTAGAGCGGTCCTCAATTTTAGCTGCGCAACTGGCACAGCCGAGTCCGTTGAGTATCAAAACTGTTTTTTCCATTAGTGTCACCTCATTTAATTTCATATGAACGATTGCTCATATGTTCAATTATATAATACGACTTTACTCGGATTTTGTCAATAAAAAAACTACCATTTAAAGAAGTCTCTTTAAGGTAGTTTTTGTAGTTTAAATGATTCTCATTTTAGTGATTCTTATTCGGTGCTGTAAATAGCGTTTCAGAGAGCAAATTGTTGAGATTTGAGAACGTTTGATCAAGTTTATCTAACGTTTTATGATCCAAATCAACAAGCTGATGCGTCATCTCGTCGCTAAAATTTCCAAGCGTAGATTCTACGATGTTTTTACCTTTTTCAGTTAATGAAATGTAGTAAATTCTTTTATCGTCTAAGTCGATTTGCTTATTGATATATCCGTCCTCAATAGCAGTTTTAACATAACGGCTGCAATTTGGTAAGGAGATATTTAAAATTTCTGATACCTCAGAGATCATGAGCCTTTCGTGACGATATACGGTGTGAAGTAGTCTAAATTCTAATTTGCTTACAGCATTATCTTGATTTTTAACGAGGCTAGATTGAATCACTTCTTCGTAGAAGTTGTTAAAAATCATAACTTGTTTCAAAATGCTTTTAATCTTATGATTGTTATCTTTCATTTCAAAATCACGCTCCTTAAGAGTATTATAAATTGACCTCTCAATAATTGCAATGTATTTATATCGGGAAAATAGTACTAGGCTATGTATGATGAGAATGGGTCATTCCTATTATATAATTGCAATTGATATCGTCGTCGCATTGTATACCCAGAACAATCTGTTAATAAATAATTATTTTATAAAATTGTTTAAATACAATGCTTAGATACCCAATAGCAATCGGGTTCAATCATACAATAATTGTTGGAATTTCAACACGTACGGAACCATAAAGTAGTCACAAAAAAGTTTTCTTGCAATTTTGTAAGAAAAATATCACGGACTAATGGTACAATAAAGACAGAAATCCGTTTGATGAATAGGGGGTGGTGCCATGCGATACAATTTGGTGCGTTTAATCGTTTCATTATTAATGTTGATGATTGCTTTTTTATTTGAGTCTGCGACGGGGGTACGCGCACAAATGATCATGGCTTTATCCGTTGCATATGCAGTGGTACCTTTTTTACGTGGTATAACGCATCAAAAACGCCAATGGACACTGGCGCTGGATTGCATCATCCTTATTTTGCTCAATTACTATTCGCGGTATAATATCAATCACTTATACATTTTACTATATTTCTTTAATATTTGCGAAACAATCTTGTGGCTTGATCGTGAAAAATCAGTTGTTTGGACGATTTTTAATGCAGTGAGTATTACCATTTGTTTTAAGTTTCTCTTTGATTATGGCGTGAATTACCAGATTGCATCTCAAACGGTGTTTTTAGGGATCATATTTTCACTTTATGTCGGCATTTTATTTGTTTACAAAAGTTACTTAAAAAGCAAGCAAGAAGCTGAAAAGCTTAATAATCGCTTAAAAGAACAAAACGAACATCTCACCCAGAGTAATCAAGCGCTTGAAACTACAAATGATATGCTGGAATCTGCAAACTTTGAAATTGCAAGGTTAACAAGACTTAAAGAACGATCTGAACTGGCGAAATCATTGCATGATTCTGTCGGTCATGAAGTAACCGGTCACATCATGGCTTTAGAGATGCTGAAAATGAAGTATCAAAATCAAATGGATGGTGCAATTGTCTCAGAACTACAAGAGGCAATTGATCGTTCGCGAGAGATATTAAGGGCGTTAAGGACGTTGGTATCAGAGCATCGTGAGATTATTTCACATGAGACTTTTTATGATCAATTATCTAAAAAAACAACACAATTTCAGTTAGATACGGGGATTGCTATTTATTTTGAATATCAGCTTTATGATGAAAAAATATCGGATGAATTAAGCGTTGATTTGTATCATATAGTACTTGAATCTATTGCAAATAGTGCAAAACATGGACGTGCAAAGAAAATCTGGATTTCATTTCAAATGTTGGACACACAAGATCTTTTATTGAAAATCATGGATAATGGAAAGGTGGAACATTTGATAAAAGAAGGCAATGGCATGTCCTTTATCAAGGCACGCATGGCAAAATATAATGGAATAGTGACATTTGAAGGAGATGAGTTCGGGTTTCGAACGACGATTCGGGTACCGTTATCTCAGCAGGAGGGTGTATGATTAAAGTGGCAATTGTCGACGATCAACCATTGATGGTTCAAGGTCTTAGCATGATTGTAAGTCAACAAGAGGATATGGAAGTGATTTGGTGTGCAAACGAGGGAGAAGAAGCGGTTTACAAATGTGAGCAACAGTCCCCTCATGCGATTTTAATGGATATACGCATGCCAAATATGAATGGCGTAGAGGCAACTAAAAGAATAAAACAAGAGCATCCAGAAGTTCAAGTGTTGATTTTGACGACTTTTATGGAAGATGAGGACATCTTAGAATCTTTAAGATACGGCGCAAGTGGATACTTGCTCAAAGATGCAACGCCTGAGCGAATTGTTGAAGCAATTCGCACTGCCATCGTCGGTGGAACCATCATCGAACCCCTTGTGGCTTCAAAGCTGTTGAAACATTTAAAACCACTCACAAAAGAGGCATCAAAAGATGAATCCGCAGTGGCATCTTTGGAGCATTTGTTGACAGAACGAGAAAAACTCATCTCTTTAGCAGTTGCTGAAGGGTTTAGTAATAAGGAAATTGCACAAAAACTCTTTGTATCAGAAGGCACCATTAAAAATCATCTCACGAGTATTTTAGACAAGTTAGAACTACGAGATCGGACGCAATTGGCCATCTATATGCTCAAACATTCACCCACCGAATAAAGATAGTCAACTGCTCAAGGAGACCAAACTAATCCGCAACGTCTACTACTATTATAAATAAAAATCGAAAACATAGCATTAAACTACGTGTTCATTATTCAAGGAGACCAAACACTCATGACAAAAGTCATGGGTGTTTTTTATTTATTGTGAAAAAAGTCAGATGTGAAAGTGGCATGAAGCTGATAAAGTATACACTATAAGATGATAACGTATACATTATAATAAAAAAACTCGTATTGGAGGTGTTCATTTGATAAAACGAATGAAGTGGTGGGGGAAATTAAGTGCTCTTATCGTGCTTGGTGTGGCACTTACAGGATGTATGGCAGGTGAAGGATTCGATGACTACATGAAAGCCGTCAATCAAACGGAGGAAATGACTCACGGCGCAAGTAAAATTGAAGTGGAGATCAATAGTGAGTTTAATCAAGCGTTTTTAAGTGAGTTAAATCAAGAGGAACAATATGAAATTCAACAAATGAACCATTTTGAATTTGAGATTGAGAAGCATTTCAATCGTTCGAAACATCAATCCATTATAGATGCATATATTTATATGGGACGCTTGGGAATGGACTTTAAGGCTTACCAGACTTCCGCAGAACAGTGGTATGTAAAAGCCCCTTTTTCAGCTTCTTTATATCAGCTAGATGTGAATGATTTTTTAAAAGACAATGCATCAAAAATATCTGAGAATACATCTAAAGTAACAGAGAATACATCTAAAGTAACAGAGAATACATCTAAAGTAACGGAGAATGCATCTGAAGAAGTGGATTATCAATCATTTTTTACATCTTTAGGTGATGACTGGAATGACTTGCTTGTAGCGGATAACATCTTTGTAGGCGAGAAAACTTTGATTCAAAATAAAGACGGAGACGTCAAAGCAACTCGATTCTCAGTTAAACCGACAAAAGAGCAGCTATCGATTTTTTTAAAGCAGATTCGCGAAGCGCTTTTAAAAAACCCCGAGGTTTTTCAATCGTTTGTTAAAGGATTTAATCAAGAAAGTGAGTTGTCAGAATCTGATTACAAAGAGTTGATCAATACGCTGCTGAATGCAATGACCATTGAAAAATATAAAGAAGTCGCTTATGTAGATGTGGATGGGTACTTAATAGAAGAAACAGTGAACATCACTTTGAATTTTAGCGAAATTGAATCCGGTGTCATTGCACTCGACCGTCAAATCATTACATTTAAAACAACGCATTGGGATATTGAGAAAGAGCAAGATTTGAGTTTTGATGTGATTTCAAAGAGTACAATTGAACCAATAGAAAATTTAGAAGACTGGAGTGTGAACAAATGATACTGGTAGCTGAGAACTTAAAAAAGGAATTTGGTCAAATTAAAGCGGTTGATGGTGTAAATTTAGAGTTTAGAAAAGGTGAAATCGTGGGATTGCTCGGTCCAAATGGAGCGGGAAAATCGACGACGATTTCCATGATTTCTACGCTCTACAAGCCAACTTCAGGCAAATTATTTTACAATGGCGTAGATATTATCAAAAATCCTAAGGCAATTCAACCTGATCTGGGGTATGTGCCACAGGAAATTGCCCTTTATGAGGCGTTGTCGGGTTATGAAAACCTCAAGTATTTTGGGGGACTTTATGGACTGCATGGCGCAGAACTTAAAAAGCGAATTGAAGCAGTTTCTGAGATCATTGGTATTGACGATCGTTTAAAAGATCGCGTGCAAAATTATTCAGGAGGAATGAAACGCCGTATAAATATCGGGGTAGCACTCCTACACAATCCAAAACTTATCATCATGGATGAACCAACTGTTGGGATTGATCCTCAATCGAGAAATCATATTTTAGAAACCGTGAAACTACTCAACCAACAGGGAATGACCGTGATTTATACCAGTCACTATATGGAAGAAGTTGAGGCAATTTGTCAAAATGTCTACATCATGGATCACGGAAAAGTGATTGCATCTGGGACACAAGAAGAACTTATCGATCAGTCGGAAAGTCATACGTCGATTCGCATTAAGTTTGAAGATTTGGCAAAACCACATTTAGATACGTTTAAGCAAATGAATCACGTCATCGCCACACAATTAGTAGATGAGAATGAGATTTCATTACTTGTCAGTGGCAATGGCAGCAATCAAAAAGAAATCTTTAAAAACTTGATGAATTTGGATTTGGGGATCATGTCGTACGATGTTACAAAACCGAACTTAGAGCAAGTATTCTTAAAATTAACAGGGAGAGGTCTAAGAGATTAGGGGGCAGAGTTATGTTGTTAAAGCTTTATATAAAAGATATTAAAGTGCTCTTATCAGATAAAAAGGCACTTCTCATCTTTATATTGATGCCGATTGTGCTCACGACGATTTTAAGTTTTGCACTGAAGGGGTCGTTTGGAGAATCGGGTACAATGGATCCCATCAAAGTGGGAATTGTAAAAGAGTATGATGCACAGCTGGAACAAAAGGCATTTTACGAAATGGCAAAAGAATTCATGGGTGATCAAGCAGAGAATTTAGAGTCGATGGGTGAATTTCCAGATTTTGAAGCAGTGTTCTTTAATGAGTTTCTTGGAAATGAACAGGTAAAGTCCATTATGTCGACAACGGTCATGACACTAGACGATGCGAAAGCGGCGTTAAAGGATGAAAAAATCAGTGCAATTGTGATTTTACCGAAAGACTTTATTTATAATCAGTATGTAAATTTTATTTTACCAAATCGCAATGTGATCGACGTTCAGTTTATTGAACATCCTGATAAAAAGTATTCAGCTCAAATAGTTGAGAGTGTTTTCAATAGTTATTTTGATGAAATCAATAAGAAAATTGTCAGTAAAAATGTCTTCTTAGAAGTTGGTTCAGAGTATGTGCCAATGGAGACTCTTTATGAAAATATGAATTCTGTCTATGAAGTGGATGGAGATGCCATGGCACTAAGTGATTCAGGCATTTCGCATGTGTTATCTAAATCGTTACCTGGAAAACGAATGATCAGCAGTTTTACGTATTATGCGATTGCTATGATGGCGATGTTTATTCTCTATTCGTCCAGTTACATGGGGAGAGAATTATTAAAAGAAAAACAGATGCTCACTTTAGACCGCGGAACGGTATCCGGATTAAGCTATGGGAAAATTCTGACGGCGAAGTTTTTAATGACGATGACACTGTGCTTTATTCAGATGTGTGCACTTGTACTATTTTCAAAATTGGCACTTGGAGTAGAATGGGAAACGCCAATCAAAGTAATCGTTGGAATAGTATTTTCTTCTATGGCAGTGAGCGGAGTCGGTGTCTTTATCGGTGCCATCACGTTATCTGCGGAAAATTATAAGGTAGCGAACTTGTTTGAAAGTTTATTGGTACATGTATTTGCACTTATTGGTGGGAGTTACGTTCCACTTGAAGTGTTCCCGGACATTTTTCAAAAGATTAAATACCTCGCTTTAAATGGAGTGGTTTTAGATTTGTTTATCAAAACATATCAAAATTCTGTATGGCGTGATCTTGTATTTTATTATGGCATTCTCGTCGGGATAACGGCTGTATTCACAGTAATTGCAGCGATTATCATCAAAAGAAAGGAGGTTGCTTCATATGAAGGCACTCATACAGCTTAAGTTGAGGTTAATGAAAGAAAGCAAATGGCTTTACATCATCATGATTGCCATGAGTTTTGTGCTCGCAGGTGTATTTGGTGGGTCAATGAATGGCAATTACACGGCGACAATCGCCGTCGTAGACCAAGATATGAGCATGGAAGCATCCAATATCATTAGTAAACTCACATCGGATTATCACTATAAAGTGGAGTTGGTGTCAGAGTCTGAAGCAACAGATCTAGTGGTCAATCGAGGTGTTGTTGCTGCAGTGATCCTCAATGAAAATTTTTATCAAATAGAAAACGGCATTGAGATCCTACAGATAAAAGAATCCGTTGAAAGCTCACAGTTATCTCGTGTTTTAGAAGCGGAAATAGCCCTCGTTGAGCAAACACAATTATTAAGTGAAAAGGTATTGGCACAAGTTTCTGAAAGCAATCCTTCTGTTGATAAAACAGAGCTTTATCAAAAAGTACAGACAACTTTTATCGAGCAGTGGGCAGATAAAAAACCCATTCAGAATTCAGCTCAAATTCTCGATGAAGTCGATGCGCTTTCCAAAGGCATGAATATTCACTATGTTGTGGGAATGACGATTTTCTTTGTGACGTATTCTTTGATGTTTACGGTAGGGGATATTTTAGACGACAAACGCCTCCATACACTGGATCGTATCCTCGTTTCTCCAGCCACTAGACGCGATTTACTTGCAGCGCATCTTATCGGTGCAATGCTCATCGGAGTGATTCAGATTATCGTCATGATTTTGGCGGGTAAGTTTGTGTTTAATATCGAATGGGGGAATAATTTGCTCCTCGTTATTGGAATCGGCGCGCTTTACATTTTTACCATGACTGCGCTTAGTTTGTTTGTAGTAAGCTTAATGAAAACAACTGCACAGCTGAGTTCATTTTCACCAATTGTGTTAACCGGCATGGGTATGATTGGTGGTTGCATGTGGCCACTCGAGATCATCACCTCAAAGCCACTATTGTTTTTAGCGAATTTGACCCCTCATAAATGGGCATTTGGTGCCATAAAAGGGGCTGTAGTCTATGGAAGAGTGGATCAAACGACGATAACGGCAGTTTGTGTACTACTTGGTATGGGGATTCTCTATCTCGTTCTAGGTGAACGCGTGATGTATCTTAAGGCAAAACGCGAAAATTAATGTTTATATGACACTAAAAATCGTATAAATACAGTAGAGTATAAATGCGATTGGAGGGGAGATTATGTTTCAAACGCTGGAAATTAAAACAAGTGAAAAGTTTCAAATGTTTGAAATACTAGATTTGTTGAAAGAATTAGTTGCGAAGGAAGATATGCGTCATGGAATTGTGGTGATTCACGTACCACATACGACAGCAGCACTCACTCTAAACAAAAATTACGACCCAGAAGTTCAAAGTGATATTATCGAAAGCATGCGCACGATTGTACCGAAAGATGGGAATTACAAACACATTGAAGGGAATAGCGATGCGCACATTAAAGCTTCCTTGTTTGGCAATACGGAGACGCTCATTGTGGACAATGGACGTATTGAACTTGGTATGTTTCAGTCCGTTTTCCTCTGTGAGTTTGATGGTCCAAGAAAGAGAAAGATTAATGTGAAATTGATTAAAGATGTGTAGTTTTAGATGTAAATTGGCCCCTATGTAGGTGGCATCTATAAAAAATGGCAAGAGTCCTCGCCCGTTGGTCTGCGGATTGCCATTTTTCATAGATGCCACCTACGTAGGGGCCTTGTTTATATGGGGGTAAAACTGATGGTGGTGGAGAAAAATGGCAAGAGTCCTCGCCCTACGGTCTGCGGATTGCCATTTTTCACAGATGCCACCTACATAGGGGCCTTGTTTATATGGGAGTAAAACTGGTGGAGGTGAAGAAAAATGGCAAGAGTCCTCGCCCGTTGGTCTGCGGATTGCCATTTTTCATAGATGCCACCTACATAGGGGCCTTGTTTATATGAGGGTAAAACTGATGGAGGTGAAGAAAAATGGCAAGAGTCCTCGCCCTACGGTCTGCGGATTGCCATTTTTCACAGATGCCACCTACATAGGGGCCTTGTTTATATGGGGGTAAAACAGGTGGAGGTGAAGAAAAATGGCAAGAGTCCTCGCCCTACGGTCTGCGGATTGCCATTTTTCATAGATGCCACCCACATAGGGGCCTTGTTTATATGGGGGTAAAACAGGTGGAGGTGAAGAAAAATGGCAAGAGTCCTCGCCCTACGGTCTGCGGATTGCCATTTTTCACAGATGCCACCCACATAGGGGCCTTGTTTATATGGGGGTAAAACTGATGGAGGTGAAGAAAAATGGCAAGAGTCCTCGCCCGTTGGTCTGCGGATTGCCATTTTTCACAGATGCCACCTACATAGGGGCCTTGTTTATATGGGGGTAAAACAGGTGGAGGTGAAGAAAAATGGCAAGAGTCCTCGCCCGTTGGTCTGCGGATTGCCATTTTTCACAGATGCCACCCACATAGGGGCCTTGTTTATATGGGAGTAAAACTGGTGGGAGTGGAGAAAAATGGCAAGAGTCCTCGCCCGTTTCATCATCATAATGCTCTTCCTCCTTCCCACACAAAATTTCAGAAGTAAGCGCATTCAGTCAAATAACCCCAGAGCAGGTGATTATAGCACAAAATGACAATCCGCAGACCGCAGGGCGAGGACTCTTGTCATTTTGTGCTATAATCACCTGCTCTGGGGCATTGCACTAATCACTAACGATGAAATTTCTGTAATCTCACACTTATAACATGGTATTTGTGCTATACTGAAAACGACATGATGCAATTATTACTGAGATCAACGTGTGAGGTTTTATGAAAAAATTCAATATATTCTATTTTGTTCTGTATTTAGCCTGGGCATCTGTAACAACGCTTATAACGGTTTATATGAATGAAGAGGTGGGGTTATCCCTTCCAACTGTTGGCGTGATTATGTCTATTTTGCCACTGATCGCCCTTTTTATTCAACCTGTTTGGGGCGCACTTTCGGATTATACAGGTAGAAGGAAAATCGTCCTTCAGATATCCATTGTTATGAGTGCTGTCGTGGTTATTTTCATTACAGTATTTACCAAAAGTCTTGCAGTGGTTTCGTTTTACTTGATGTATCAATTTTTTATGTGTGCGCAAGGTCCACTCATGGACTCCATGGCAATCGAATATGTCAATCAAAATTCCAATAAATCATTTGGATTTATCCGCGTTTGGGGATCTGTTGGATATGCAGTCGGAGCCTTTTTAGCGGGTCGAGTGGCGAACTCATTTGGTCTAGGTTCTGTTTTCTATGTTTCTGCTGCGGCTTTTACTTTCGGATGGGTGATTTTGATGACGATGCAAGATCGACCGGTTCAGGTTAAGAGAAGTCACTTCAAAAAGGATTTAAAAAAATTACTTAAACAAAAGAATTATATCTTTGTTTTAATCTATAGCTTTTTACTTGTGGGATCGTTCTTTGGTGCAGATCAATATCTTGGACTTTATATTAGAAGCAGAGGCATTGATATGTCCATGATCGGAATTTTGATGTTCATCTCGGTGTGTGTAGAAATTCCGTTTGTCTTTAACTCAAAGAAACTACTGAATCACTTTGGAGCATTTAAATTGTTAATCGTGATGAATCTTATAGCAGTACTGCGTATGGTGATATTGGGAACAAGTGACGTTGTGAGTCTTTTCCTCATGGCAGGTGTTCTAAGAGGCATTGTTGCTGGAATTTTCATTCCGTTATTTGTTGAAGTCATCTGTGATATTACACCGAGCAGTGTGGTAACTTCTGCAGTTGCCATTTATTCTGCGGTATCATCTGGAATTGCGACATTTGTATTTACGTTTGCAGGTGGCATCATTGCAGATCAAATCAACTACGAAGTTTTATTTTTCGCTTATGGCGCAGTGATGGTATTGCCGCTTATATTGTTATTTACCCCTATGGCAGCTGATATTAGACGAAAAACAACGGAATAGACGAGGCGTTTTATTCACAAATTGTTCAAATATTATTTTGATGAAAAAGGATTGACAGGTTTATAAATCGGTTGTATTATACATCTAAGATATCTTAGTAAAACACTTGGAATTAAAAATGAGAAAGCGACGAAAAAGGAAAGTAAGTTAAACAGGATCTTCTAGAGAGAAAACGGTTGGTGGAAGTTTTCAGATGCGTTTTACTGAAGTGCCCTTTGGAGCAGTGTACCGAAATGAAGTAGGCTACACCGGGTTCTCCCGATACAGAGAAAGTCCATGTTAAGTGTGACTGTAAGGTGGATTTTCAGTTGTAGTGAAAATCAAAAGGGTGGAACCGCGGAGTATACTTCGTCTCTTATGATAGAGGCGGAGTTTTTTTATACCAAAATTTGAGAAAATGAGAGGCAAATGACATGAAAAATGAGAAAACTATTTGGAATTTAATAGGAAATACCCCAGTTGTTAAGTTAAATCGAATCGTAACGGATGAGATGGCAGACATATATGTCAAGTTAGAGGGCATGAATTTAACTGGAAGTGTAAAAGTAAGGGCTGCACTAGGCATGATTGAAGCTGCTGAAGCATCAGGGGCATTAAAATCGGGAATGACGATCGTCGAGCCGACAAGTGGCAATACTGGAATTGCCCTAGCTTATATCGGAAAATTAAAAGGGTATCGCGTGATCATCGTGATGCCGGATACGATGAGTGTGGAAAGACGAAATATCATTAAGGCATATGGCGCAGAGCTTTTATTAACGGATGGAAGTAAGGGCATGTCGGGAGCTATAAGTGAAGCGCATCAATTGGTTAAGGAAAATCAGTACTTTATGCCAAATCAATTTAACAATGTTGCTAATCGTGAGATGCATTATCAAACAACAGGCGCTGAAATTATCGATGAGTTTGAATCTTTAGATGCATTTGTGTCAAGTGTTGGAACGGGTGGAACGATCTCTGGTGCAGGAAGACGTCTAAAAGAACACTTTGAAGGCATTGACATTGTAGCCGTTGAACCAAAAGAATCATCTGTTTTATCTGGTAGTTTACCTGGACCTCATAAAATTCAGGGAATTGGCGCTGGTTTTATACCGGATATTTACGATGCTTCTGTGGTGGATGAAATTATCACAGTATCCAGCCAAGAGGCATATGAAATGACTCAAAGAATTTTGCACGAAGAAGGTCTTTTCTTAGGAATTTCAAGTGGTGCGGCTATCGTAGGCGCTATTGAAAAAGCGAAACAACTGGGAAAAGGAAAAAAACTATTGGTGATTTCCCCAGATGGTGGCGATAAGTACATTTCTAATCAAGTATTTTAAATCAAGTATGTTAAACGGAGCGTTTTAATCGAAAGATAAAGATGGATAGAGAAAGTAGGTTTATATGTTTAAACGAATTCGAGATTATTTGAAGTTTATCAAGGAAACAGATCCGGCGGCAAAATCCTATTTGGAAATTCTCCTATTATACCCTTCTGTGCATGCCATGGGGCTATTTAGAATGTCACATGTTTTCTACAAACATCGATTCTTTTTCCTAGCGAGATTATTGTCTCAATTGAGTCGATTCTTTACTGGAATTGAGATTCATCCAGGTGCAACAATTGGAAAGTCATTGTTCATCGACCACGGAACAGGTGTGGTCATTGGTGAAACGACGATTATCGGTGATTTTGTGACGATTTATCAAGGCGTGACCCTTGGAGGAACTGGAAAAGATACAGGCAAACGCCATCCAACTATTGGAGATCGCGTCACTATTGGCGCAGGCGCAAAAATTCTAGGCCCGATTCACATCGCTGCGGGGACAAAAATCGGTGCGGGATCGGTTGTGTTAAAAGATACGATAACTGAATCAACGGCTGTAGGCGTTCCTGCGAGAATTGTGGGTGGAATTGATCGGTCTGTGATTTCCATTGAATCATATAAAGGCAAACATGCGATTTACAACGATATGGTCATTTGATAAAAGTAACAATTGTTACGGACACCACCGTTCGTGGTCACTATAATAAGGGTATAAGATGAAACGTGAGTCGACCAGGGAGGTAAATGATGAAAAGAAATGTGATTGAGATAAATGAAGAGAAGTGTGTTGGATGTGGTCTTTGTGCAAGTGCTTGTATGCAAGGTGCCATTGAGATTATTGATGGAAAAGCGAAACTTGTGAGTGAATCGTACTGTGATGGACTGGGGATGTGTTTACCAAAATGTCCGGTGGATGCGATTCATATCGTCGAGAAAGAAGTAGATGCATTCAATCCAGAACGCAAGAATATTAAAGCGAAGAGTCAAGAAAGTACTCAGACAGCTTCTGCATGTGGCTGTTCTGGGACTGCTGCGAAAACCTTTGAAAGAAAAGCAGTTTCATTTGCGGTGGATATGGGATCAGTGTCGAGCACGCCAGTGTCGAGTGCACCAGCATCTAGCACGCCAGTGTCGAGTGCACCAGCATCTAGCACGCCAGTGTCGAGTGCACCAGCGTTTATTGCTTCTGAATTACAACAATGGCCAGTGCAGTTAAAATTGGTAAACGCTCAAGCGCCTTATTTTGAAAATGCACATCTGTTAATCGCAGCGGATTGTACGGCGTTTGCCTATGGGGATTTTCATAGGGATTTTATCAAGGGAAAAATTACGGTGATTGGATGTCCAAAGCTGGATGACAATCAATACAATACGGATAAAATCGCAGAAATTCTCAGCAAAAACACCATCAAAAGTATTACAGTTGTTCGCATGGAAGTGCCTTGCTGTGGTGGAATGATTCAAGCAGTTAAAGGTGCTATGTTAAAAGCACAATGCATCGTTCCGTATACTGAAGTGACCATTTCAACTGACGGAAGAATCATTGGATAATGGATTTAAAACACACAGACCGCCTACCCAGACGGTCTGTTTTTCATTTGACCATATGGATTCTGTTATAATCTGACTGGTTTCTCCCATCGTTTCTCCCTGCAAAATCGATAGGGAGATTTTTTCGTTTTTTGACCATAAATAATGATGCAAATACGCAGTCAATGCGCCATTAGAGGTACCTGTTGCAGCTTCTTCATCAATTCCGTAGAGGGGAGCAAAATTACGCGTATGCAACTGGCCTAATGTGTCAAATGCAAAAGCATGAGCACCAATGATGTCGAGAGATTTTGAAAGTTGTGCCAATGCCTCCATGTTGATGGAGAGGTTCTTGAGTGTATCGTATGACGCAAGCGGCAACAATAAATCTTCAAGTCCGGTACTCCAAATTTCTGGAAGCAATGTATCATGTAGTTGAATTTGAGGAAAACAGTTTAAAATGGACGCGTTTGAAACTGCTTTATGTGCGATCTGAAGGGGCTTTGATTGCTCCATGGTGACGAGTGTTCTTGGTCTTTCACCGATAACCTCAGTTCGGACGCGTACTTTTAAAATGCCAGCACCGGTTTTTTGAAGAAATTCACCATCATTAATGAAGTTGTGCATCTTTAATAGCCAAAAACTTGCAATTGTTGCATGTCCACATAACGGCACTTCATCTGTTGGGGTAAAAAATCGAATGTGAAAATCAGCTTCTCCAGAAGTCGATTGAATAAATGCGGTTTCAGATACCCCTACCTCCCGGGCTATACGTTGCATATCCGCATCACTTAAAGTGCAATCCAAATCAAAACAAACACCAGCGGGATTACCGCCCCTATCTTGATAAGTGAAACTATTGACGAGATAAACCGAATTTTGACGAGGGGATAACGATGGATTATTCATGCTTTCCTCCATAGTTTTTTTTAAGTTCTTCCTTATAATGAACGTATTCGTTCAATGTTGCTAAATAATTGATAATGCTTCCAGAACGCTCTTTCTTGATTAAAAAACGATCCTCCATTGCTTTAAAAGGAATGGATTTTCGATTTGACGTTTCGTTCGCTTGATAATAATACTTAAGAACTTCAAGTGGCACTAAGTAAAAGGCATCGTTAAATTTAAAATGAAGAATGATAAATGCTAGTCCACCTTGCCGATCGATATCCTCCATATAAGTGATTTGATGGGGGTGAATATTTTGAAGTGGGAGACTTTTTAAATTCGTCTCTTTCGCATCAAATGCAATGCACACGCCTTGAGCGACGCCGATGAAATCCACTGTAGATTTCTTTTCAAAAAATCCCTTTGTAATCATGCCGCTCGAATCGATATCAATTACTTTGATCGGTGTACTTACTTTATCGATTCGGCATAATCCGAGTTGATGATAGTATTGATTGGTATACGTAATGAGTTCTTCCAATGCATCTCCGCGATGCCCACGTTTGCTCCACATAATTGCCTCCGTAACCTTAGTGTAGCAGAAAATGGTTGACCTGTGAATAATGGAGATAAGAGTGTGGATAAAACTGTGGATAATGTGCATAACCGAACAATAATTTTGTTATTTTTCTGATTTTTTGATGTTTATACACATGCACTCATGGTAATCGTGAATAAAACGACGTCTTTGTTACTGAATGTTCGATATTTAATTAAAGATATTTAACAATTGCAGAAAAATACAGAAAATTAAGAAGTGTTTTTGTTTACATAATAATTCCAAAGTTGTGGAAAACATGTGCATGGTTTTGGGATAATTTGTTTACAATTCATTTTTGATTTTTTATTTAAAAACAATTGACATTCAAAAAACATTGCAGTATCATGAAGTTGACCCCCCACCTTAGGGGGTGAACTGAAGAATAACTGGTTTTGATTAATTCATATCAATATGGGTAATTAGATATCAAAGATTTATAAAGATTTATAAAGATTTATAAAGATTTACAAAGATATACAATGATGTACAAAAATACAAAGTGGAGGTAATTTAATATGTCTAAAAATGTAGTGGTTTATTCAAGCAATACATGTGGTTATTGTGCAATGGTAAAAGAATATTTAGATGACAATCACGTACAATACACAGAGAAAAATGTATCGACAGATATTGAAGCGAGAAAAGAACTCATGTCAAAAGGTTTTATGGGCGTTCCTGTGATTTATATCGAAGATGAAATTATTCAAGGCTTTGATAAAGATCGAATGGATGCTTTATTAGGATTATAGGTCATAAGCCCCAAGGGGCTTTTTTTTTAACAACAATACGTTGGAGGCTATTATGGGTAAGAAAGTAATTATTGTCGGAGGAGTTGCAGGAGGCGCAAGTACAGCTGCAAGACTCAGAAGAATGGACGAGCAAGCAGAAATCATCATGATGGAAAGAGGTCCCTACATTTCTTTTGCAAACTGTGGTTTGCCGTACTATATAGGCGGTACTATAGCAGAGAGAAGTGCGCTACTTGTTCAAACACCTGAAGGGATGAATAAGCGTTTTAACATCGATGTTCGAGTTGAAAATGAAGTGTTATCCATTGATAAAGAAAATAAAACAATTGAAGTAAAAGACATAAAAAACAATCGCGTTTACCAAGAAAATTATGACGTGTTGGTGCTTTCGCCAGGATCAACACCTTTGAAACCACATATTTCAGGGATTGACGCACCAAATATTTTTTCGCTTTGGAATATTCCGGATGTAGACAGAATTAAAAGTCACGTAGATCATGTGAAACCTAAAACTGCAGCTGTAATCGGCGGTGGATTTATCGGTCTTGAGATGGCAGAAAATTTACATGATCTCGGTATGGAAGTTTCCGTTGTTGAAATGGCGGATCAAGTCATGGCACCTGTGGATTTTGAAATGGCGCAGATTGTCCATAAACATATGAATATGAAAAAAGTGAATTTATATCTTAGTGATGGCGTGAAGTCATTTGAATATCATAATGGTGTCACAAAAATCACCCTTCAAAGCGGCAAACAAGTTGAAGCGGATATGGTGATCCTATCCATTGGAATTCGTCCGCAAAGTGAACTTGCAAAACTCGCAGGTTTGACTATTAATGAGAGAAATGGCATTGTCGTAGATGAATTTATGAAGACATCGGACCCGAACATCTATGCCATCGGTGATGCAGTAGAGGTGACCGAGTTCATTCGCAAGACAAAAACCATGATTCCTCTTGCGGGTCCAGCAAATAAGCAAGGGCGAATTTGTGCAGATAATATCGCCGGAAGACACACGCCGTTTAAAGGTTCAATGGGAACTTCTGTAGCAAAAGTATTTGACATGACAGTTGCTGCAACTGGACTAAATGAAAAGGCTTTAAAGCGTGAAGGGAAAGTCTATGGAAAGGATTACTATACTGTAATCGTGCATCCAAATTCACATGCAGGATATTATCCAGGGGCATTACCAATGTCGCTGAAAATGATCTTCGATAAAGATGGTAAAGTTTTAGGTGCACAAAATGTTGGTTATGAAGGCGTTGAAAAGAGAATTGATGTCATTGCAACGGCTATTCGTTTTAACGCGACAGTTTATGATCTCAATGAACTTGAGTTGGCATATGCACCTCCATATTCATCGGCGAAAGATCCTGTAAATATGGCTGGATTCGTTGGAGAAAACATTTTAAAAGGCATCACTAAGCCATTCCAGTGGCATGAATTTGCTCAGCTTGATGCAAATGCAGTCGTATTAGATGTCAGAGAGCCAATGGAAAGGGAAATGGGATACATTACAAATTCCATCAATATTCCGGTAGATCAGTTGAGAGATAGACTTTCTGAACTCGATCGTTCAAAGACTTATATTGTATATTGTGCAGTGGGAATTCGAGGTCATGCAGCTTCTAGAATTCTCATGCAAAATGGATTTGAAAATGTTTATAACTTAATTGGTGGATACTCAACTTACGCAACCGTATTATGTCAAAATGAGGGCAATGACAATTGTTCAGGCAACGCGCCTATGGCTGATGCGCACGTTTCTGAAACAGGTGATGTTGAAGATGAAACGTTTGTTGAAGATGCCAATGCAGAAGTGATTAAAGTAAATGCTTGTGGCCTCCAGTGTCCAGGTCCTATTATGCAAGTGCATAAGGCTATTGAACTGATGAAAGTAGGCGACATACTGGAAATTAAAGCAACTGATCCTGGGTTTATGAACGACATCGGCGTTTGGTGTGACAAGACGGGAAATACACTTTTGGATTCAGGTAAGGAAGATAAAGCGTTCTATGCGAGAATTCGCAAAGGTAAGAAAAAATCAACACCGACACCTGCAGTGGTAAAGGACGACAAAACCATGGTGGTATTTAGCGGAGATATGGATAAAGCCATTGCTTCATTGATAATCGCAAATGGTGCCGCTTCTATGGGCAAAAAAGTGACGTTATTCTTTACTTTCTGGGGACTTAATATTTTAAGAAAACCAGAAAAAGTCTCTGTAAAAAAAGATTTCATTAGCAGAATGTTCAGTGGGATGATGCCTAGGGGAACGAAGAAACTCAAACTTTCTAATATGAACATGTTTGGCATGGGTCCTAAGATGATTCGCATGGTGATGAAAAAACATAATGTAGATTCTTTAGAAGATATGCTAAAAATGGCAATTGATAATGGGGTTCGCATGGTGGCATGTAATATGTCCATGGATTTAATGGGAATCACTCAAGAAGAGCTCATTGATGGTGTGGAACTTGGCGGTGTGGCTTCTATGCTCGGCGCGGCTGAAGATTCAAACATGAGTCTATTTATATAGAAGCGCGGTGAATCTTATGGCAGAAAATGAGGAAAAAAAGAAAATCATCAATCGCTTGAGAACGATTAAGGGTCATATTCAAGGGGTTGAAGATATGATTGATTCAGGTAGGGGTTGCGACGAAGTGCTTGTCCAAATCGCTGCAATCAAGCAATCCGTTCATAAAGTTGGATTGGCAATTATGGAATCTCATGCATCAACATGCATGATGGATTATGAAGAACTGGATCAAGAAAAAATGCAAGAAAAAATGCACGAACTCATCAAGATGATGTTTAACTATTCGAAATAGCAGTCGTTCATAAGAATAGACGGTAAAAGCAACTGAACCGTAAGAGAGTCCGGAAAAATTCCCAAGGAGTTTACAATTCCGGACTTTTTTTATTTTCAGAATTAATGTATCATATAGGTATTGTTTAAATGCAAAATGACAGTAAAAAAAGAGGAGACGTGCATTATGAAATTTAGAAACGCTGTATTGGCTATGTTTCTCGCTGCCACTTTAGTGATAGTGCCTGGATGTAGTGCGAAGGACAAAAAAGATGCAAATTCCAATAATACAAGTACTTCAAGTACGAACTCAAGTGTTCAAAAAGAAACACTTAAAGAAATTGATTTCGATGCTGAAGGCATGGCGCAAACGTTCGTCGATATGTTTACAACTGAGAAATACGATGATCTATTGACGGAATTCACTTATATTCCCGATATGAAAGATGTATTTACAAAAGAAGCAATGACAGAGATTACGAATCAACTCGTTAAGTCTTATGGCGCATTTGAAAGCACTTCTGGTGTGATGAGTCAACAAACAGAAGAGTTTCATATCGTGAGCATTGGTGTCGTGCACTTGGAAAAAGACCTCGTATATAATGTCGTATTTAACTATGAAGGTGAAATTGCCGGATTTAACTATAAAGAAATTTCTTCGGTAGAGGATTATTTTAATGCGGGCATTGCCAATGCAAAAGAATATGAAGTGACATTTGGCTCAGGTGAGTTTATCATGAATGGTACACTCAGTGTTCCAGATACGGGAAAAGAAAAATATCCTGTGGTAGTCTTGGTACACGGTTCTGGTCCGAATGATCGAGATGAAACGATTTATGGTAATAAACCATTTAAAGATATTGCAGCTGGATTGTTAAAACAAGATATTGCAGTATTAAGATATGATAAACGAACTTTTACGTATAAAGAGGCATTTGCTGCTGCAGAAGCTGCTAAAGAATTTACGATATATGATGAAGTGGTAGAAGATGCACAATACGCGGTGGATTTTTTATCCGAGCGTGATGATATTGATGCAGATAAAATCTATGTTTTAGGTCATTCTCTTGGTGGAAATCAAGCACCTAGAATTGCAAAAGACAATGATTCAGTTGCAGGGTTAATCGTGATGGCAGGGAATGTTACGACGCTTCAAAACTTAATTGTTGAACAATATAAGTACATTATGAACTTAGATGGTTCAATTAGCGAAGAAGATCAACAAAAAATTGATTATGTACAAAAAGCAGCGGATCTTATATCGTCTGATAAGTTAAAAGAAGATACCAATATCAATGATTTGATGGGTATCGGAGCGAAATATTGGATGGATATTCGCGATTACAATCCAGCAAAAGAAGCAGCAAAATTAGATATTCCGATGTTGATTTTACAAGGCGAAAGAGATTACCAAGTGCCAGCAGCTGAACTTGAGTTATGGAAAGAAGCACTGGGTGATCAAGCGACATATAAACTCTACAGCGATTTAAATCATTTATTTATGAAGGGTGAAGGCATGTCGACACCAGATGAGTACATTAAAGGAAACAATGTGTCAGAACAGGTGATTGAAGATATTGCAAATTGGATTCTTGATCAAAAATAGAAGTCTTGATTGAAATGATGAGGCTTGAATAAAAATAAGTGACTTGAATAAAAATAATTGACTTGAATTAAAATAAGGGTCGATTCGCATAGCATGATATGTGAATCAACCCTTTTCTATTTTGAATTAAAGCATGGCCTCGAATGCTTGTTTGGAAAGTTGAGCAGCCACTGCTTTTTTCAATTTCCCCGATTTAGAAATATTGCCCATGAGGATGCCGCCTACAATCTTATCGTCAACATAATAGTATTTTTCAAAATTTTCTTGATCGCCGCGGTGCGTGATTTCGTATTGATTCTCTGGATTACTGCCAACATCCCCAATTGAAAAAAGACGCATATTCATACCGTGATAAATGTTAAATGGAACGATGGGTTCATATACAGAAACGATTCCTGCAGCATTTAATCCTGCAATTTTACCTTGCTCGACAGCTTCTGGCCAAATTGCATAGTTGATGCCGTTGTATTCTGCACAATCGCCTGCAGCATAGATGAATGGGTCGCTTGTTTGCATAAAATCATTGACGATGACGCCTCTGTTAGTTGCAAGGCCGGCTTCTTTTGCCAAAGCAATATTGGCACGGATTCCGATTGAAATAATCACTAAGTCAGCTTCGATTACAGTACCATTCGACAATAGAACGCCTGTGGCAACTTCGCCGCCGACGATTTCCTGAGTCTGAACGGCTTTAATGACCTGAATTCCAGCATCTAGAACTTTCTTTTCAAAAATGATTGAAGATTCCACATCAAGTTGTCTTGGCAGGAGTCGATCCATCATTTCCAGTACGGTGATATCTATCGTTGCCCGACTGCGTTTAAGTTGCCAACCGAGTTCAAGTCCAAGTAATCCGCCTCCAATGATGACCACTTTTTTTAGTGTTGGAATCAAAGTTTTGATTTGATCTGCATCTGCTTTTGTTCTTAAATTTAAGACATTTGGGAAATGTATGCCAGGTAGTGGTGGGATGAAGTTGTTGCTACCAGTAGTTAGAATCAGCCTGTCGTAATTCAATTTTTCACCAGAAGCTAATTGAATGTATTTTTCGTTTGTGAATATCTCTGTGACCTTAGAGTTGTATCGAACAGAGATAGAACGTTCTTTGTACCATGCGTCATCATGTAAAAAAAAGCGATTCGGTAAGGATGGTTCACTTATGTACTCGGATAGCATGGGGCGATAATAGGTTGGGATAGATTCCTCTGTAATGATTGTGAATTGAGCGTCTGGAATACGTTCAAGCATTTCCTCAAGTGCTGCATAACTTGCGCCACCATTTCCTATGAGGATGATTTTACTTTTCATATGATTACCACCTTTCTTGATTTCATCAACAGATGCTAGTATGTATATACCTTTTTGGGCCAAGATTAAGCAAGTTATCGTTATAAATAATGAAATAGTTTTCTGTAAATTAGCGCTCTTTTTTGGTCGGATTGAATTAAAAATTGTTTTAGATAAGTCCTAAATGGGGTATAGATACCATGGATATGCGTACTTGTAATGAATTCATTATTTTTTCAAATTGTCGTTGACAGATTGAATAAAGGGTGGTATTATAAATTTGTAATCATTACAAATTAAAAATCGTTACACCTACGCAACAAAAAATCAAACTATAAGGAGAGTAAAAGTATGAAATACGAATGTGTAGCATGTGGTTATGTGTATGATCCAGAATTAGGCGATCCAGATAGTGGAATTGAGCCAGGTACAGCTTTTGAAGACATCCCAGAAGATTGGGTATGCCCACTTTGCGGAGTTGGCAAAGACATGTTTGAGCCGTTAAAGTAAACTTAAGTAAATCTGTAAGGAAAGAAAGGGATTTGTATGGTAAATAATGTAGGTGAATTTTTAAAAGAGAATGGCATAAAGCCTTCTTTTCAGAGAATTAAAATTTATGAGTTTTTAATGAACAGTAAGGAACATCCCACTGTTGAAAACATCTATAATGCCCTTTTTGATCAAATCCCTACTCTTTCAAAAACAACTGTGTATAATACGTTGAAAATTTTCATGGAGAAGGGCATTGCAATGGCAATTACCATTGATGAAAGTGAAGTGCATTATGACGCGTTTACCAGTCTTCATGGACATTTTAAATGTCAAAGATGTAACAAAATATATGATTTTGACGTATCGATTGATGATATCGTCAGTGAGACGTTAGAGGATTTTGAAGTATTAGAGCAACAAATGTTCTTATATGGCATTTGTAGTGCTTGTAAAAATAAGTCATAGGAGGAACTAAAGGTGAAAAGAAGCGATGTCTATAAATGTAGTTTATGTGGAAATATTGTGGAAGTCAATCACGTAGGTGGTGGAACTTTAGTATGTTGTGGACAAGAGATGGGTTTGTTGGAAGAAAAAACAGCTGATTCTGCAACTGAGAAACACGTGCCTGTGATTGAACCAATTGAAGGCGGATACAAAGTAACTGTTGGTTCAACTTTACACCCGATGAAAGACGAACATTTTATTGAGTGGATTGAACTCGTTACTGAATCTGAAACACTTATTACGTATTTAAATCCTGGTGACGAACCGGTTGCAATTTTTAAAACAGATGAAAAGGCCATTAAAGCGAGAGAGTATTGCAACCTTCATGGTCTTTGGAAAAACGAATTATAAATCACATATTGAAATGATGGATAGAGTTTAGAGAAATCTAAGCTCTATTCTTAAAAGGAGCGTATTATGATTAATCAGAGATTAGAAGATGTTATTAACAAACAAATCAATGCTGAACTCTATTCAGCGTATCTCTATTTAGCGATGGCAGCATACTATGAGAGTATTAATTTACCGGGATTTGCTAATTGGATGCGCGTTCAATTCCAAGAAGAACAATTCCATGGACTTAAATTTTATGATTACTTAGTAAGTCGTGGTGGTAGAGTGAAACTTGAAGCGATTGAAATGCCTAAATTCGAATGGAATTCACCACTTGAAGTTTATGAGCATACACTTGAGCATGAAAAACACGTAACTGCACTTCTCAATAATATTGCAGAAATTGCAGAGGAAGAAAAGGATCGTCCGACACGTAATTTGATGATTTGGTTCATTGATGAGCAAGTAGAAGAAGAAGGTTCGGCTGAAAAAATTATCAGTGATTTAAAATTCATTGGTGAAAATGGTCAAGGTCTCTTAATGTTAGATCGAGAATTGGCAACAAGGGTATTTATACCACCAACAACAGCATAATTTATAGGATCAAATGTTTAGGATAAAAGGAGAAGAACATGGCGAGCATTAAAGGGACTAAAACGGAGCAAAACTTATTAAAATCATTTGCAGGAGAGTCGCAAGCGAGATCGAGATACAATCTTTTTGCAGAGCAAGCTGAAAAAGAAGGCTTTAGACAAATCGCGGCTATTTTTAGAGAAACAGCAGATAACGAGCGCATTCATGGCGCGAGATTTTTTAGCTTTTTAGAAGGCGGCGAACTTGAAATTACAGCGACTTATCCAGCTGGAAAAGTGGGATCGACATTAGAAAACTTAAAGGCTTCAGCAATGGGCGAAAATGAAGAGTGGTCTCTTTTGTATCCTGAGTTTGCTAAAGTTGCAAGAGAAGAAGGTTTCCCGAAAGTAGCGGCGGCATTTGAATTTGTGGCAAAAGCTGAAGTAGAACACGAAATGAGATTTAACAAACTCGCTGAAAATGTTGAGAACGGAAAAGTATTCAAACGCGATGAAGTGGTTAGATGGAAATGCAGCGTATGTGGTTATGTATATGAAGGAACAGAAGCACCTGCAGTTTGTCCAACGTGTCAATATCCTCAAGAATACTATGAAATTAAGGAAACAAATTACTAAAAACAATTAAAAACAATTTATTAAGAAACAAATTATTAACAAGGGTTAGAATAGAATGAATCAATTGTTCGATTTGGAGAGATGATGAAAGATCATCTCTTTTTATTTCGCGCAATTGTTGTATCATCATGCGCTCTTACTAAATCGTGCACTCTTACTTGTAAGAAAAATATGCTGTGTTTTAATTTGTGAATGGTAAGAATATTGTGTATGATAGAGATATAGACTAAGTTGAGAGGTGGAGCATGAATCGACAAGAAGCGTATAATCTGTTAAGAACGTATGTGAGTAGTGAAAGTTTGTTGAAACATTCCTTTGCAGTTGAAGCATCTATGTGTGGATATGCTAAAATTTTTGGCGAAGACGTAGAAAGATGGGGCATGTGTGGTCTTTTACATGATATTGATTTTGAACAGTTTCCCGATGAACATCCATTAAAAGGGGTGATGTGGTTAACTGAACTTGGGTTTGACGATGAATTTGTTCAGGCGATTAAAGGTCATTCTAATGCAACTCAAACGCCTAGAACAACTCGACTTGCAAAAACGCTCTATGCAGTAGATGAGTTATCTGGATTTGTTGTGGCTGTTGCACTTGTTCGTCCAGAACGCTTAGAAAATCTTGGTGCAAAATCTGTCAGGAAAAAAATGAAGGATAAGGCATTTGCACGTGCAGTGGATCGTGAGGAAATCATCTCAGGTGCTGAAGATCTTGAAATAGCGCTAGATGAGCATATTGAAAATGTTATAACAGCATTACAAGTAAGGGATGCAGAATTAAAAGATCTGGGGGTAACGTTATTATGAAGATACTGATAACAGGGTTTAGACCCTTTGGGGGCGATACAATGAATCCATCGCTTGCTTCTGTAGAGCGTTTGAAAAGTCATTATGGTCAAATTGAAGTGATTGCCACCTCTCTTCTAGTGGTATTTCATCAATCGATAGCCGAATTAGATCTTTTAATGGAGCAACATCAACCAGATATTGTCATCTGCACAGGCCAAGCGACGGGACGCGCACAAATCACCGTTGAACGCGTGGGAATTAACATAGATGATGCGAGAATTGAAGATAATGCAGGTAATGCGCCCATTGATGCGCCTATTGTCAAGGGCGGTCCTGCTGCCTATTTTTCAAATCTACCGATTAAGGCCATGGTACATGCGATGCGTGAATCCGGCGTTCCGGCAGCAGTATCCAATACAGCTGGTACTTATGTATGCAATCATATCTTGTACGGTGTCATGCATCTTATCCATACGAAATATCCTCATGTAAGAGGTGGTTTTATTCATGTCCCAAGTGCACCTGAACAAGTGGTGGATAAGGCCAATATCCCTTCAATGAGTATTGAAATGATGGTATATGGACTTGAAGCAGCTTTGATTGCAGCTGCAAATTATACAGAAGATTTACAAAAAAGCGAAGGTGTGACTTGTTAGTCGCACCTTTTTTTATGGTGTATTTTTGATGATTAGACTCGGACGGAGTTAATCCCATCGTTAGCAAGTTGATCTGCTAAGTGATTGAGTTTAATAAGGTCCAAAAATGTCGCTTCATCAAGCTGTTGGTTATTGTCTTGATTAAATTTTGCAAGCCATTTCTGTACGTCGGCTTTTTTATTGGCATCGAGATGGCCTTTGATTTTATAAAATGTAACGCGTTCAAATGATTCGACTAATTCGAGTAATATTTCCCAAAGATCACGATTTTCAACGGGTTCCTTCTTTGAGTTGCGCCATCCATTGAGTCTCCATTTGTGATACCATCCGTTGGTAAAACAATTGACCACATAGGCACTATCTGAGTACACTTCTACGTGAACATTTTTAGAGGTAATCGCTTTTAATCCTTCGATTGCCGCAGTTAATTCCATCACGTTATTGGTCGTCATCAAAGCGCCACCGAATAGTTCTTTTGTTTGATCTTTATATTTTAATACTGCGCCCCAGCCGCCAACATTGCCCTCTTGTCCGTTTCCTGAGCATGCGCCATCGCAAAAAATGATGATTGTTTTCATAAGTCACCTCTGTAAACATTATAACAAGAGAACGAGAAGTTGACAAATAGCTCCTTTTAACGACTTAAAATAAAATTGTAAGAATTCAAAAAAATTGACAGAACATTGATGCAATTCTGAAAAAATCTGCTATGATGAAAATGGAGCGTTTAATAAAGACAAAATCATTAGGAGGCAGGACCATGTTTAGAGACCATCTGGAAGTACTTGAGTTTTGTAAAAGAAATGACATTGAATTTATTGATTTTAAAATGTTAGATTTAGCCGGGAGATGGCATCATTTAACCATTACGCCAAGACGTTTTAATGCAGAAACGATTGAAAATGGAATTGGTTTTGATGGATCAAGTTATGGTTTTCTAAGTGTTGAAAAATCAGATATGGTATTTAAACCGGATCTTAATGCTTACTTTATTGATCCGTTCAATGAAGCAAAAACCCTCGTATTTATGACGAGAATTTATAGAGTAGGCGAGCAACATACGCGTTTTGAAAGTGATCCAAGATTCATTTGTGAGAAAGTAGAAGATTACATGACGAAGCTTGGCATTGCCAATAAGGCATTGCTTGGACCAGAATTTGAGTACTATACATTTGATAGTTGTCATTATATGGCCGAAGGAAGACAATCGGGATTTGAAATCGACACTGAGCAAGCTGGTTGGAATGGCAATAAACCACAAAATAATTTTGGATACTTAGTTCACCACAAAGGTGGCTATCACGTCGATCGTCCAAAAGATGTAAATTTTGACATGAGAAATGACATGGTGCGCATCTTAGAATCCATCAATGTTCCTGTAAAATACCATCATCCAGAAGTAGGCGGACCAGGCCAACAAGAGATTGAGCTGGATTTTGAAAGACCCGTCGTAATGGGAGACCGATCCATGATGGTCAAATACGTGGTGAAAAATACGGCGATGCTCTACAATCGAACAGCAACCTTTATGCCAAAACCCATCTTCGGCGAAGCGGGAAGTGGTATGCACGTGCACATGCAGTTGTTCATGGATGATGAACCGTTATTCTATGAAAAGGGCGGATATTCTGACCTCAGTCAAATGGGACTTTACGCAATTGGGGGGATATTAAAACACGCTGCGTCGGTTATGGCATTTACAAACCCTAGTACAAACTCATTTAAACGATTGGTTCCTGGTTACGAAGCGCCTGTCAGTGTGTGTTTCGGAACTGCCAATAGAAGTTCAGTTATCCGAATTCCAGGGTATGCGACACAACCGACTAAAAAGCGTTTCGAGTTTAGACCAGCTGACGCAACTGCGAACCCTTATCTTGCATTTTCAGCTTTGATGATGGCGATGTTTGATGGAATCAAAAATAAAATTGATCCAATGGCACATAAATTTGGACCGTATGATATCAATATATTCAATTTATCAGAAGCAGAACGCAAAGACATTGGTGCATTGCCTAAAAATTTAAATGAAGTAATAGAAGCGCTTGAAAATGACTGTGACTATTTACTTGAAGGAGATGTCTTTACAAAATCAATCCTAAAAGATCAAATTGATTACCTTAGAAAAGAAGCGCATGCTGAGACGCTCATGCCAACACCGAGAGAATATAAAATGTATTATGATTTATAAAATCAAAAGCGACACTTCCTACAGATTTATGTGGGGTGTCGCTTTCTTACTATTTTAAAACTTAGGCAACATTAATCATTGTCAACACCTAAATATAATGAGATAATACAATATAAGAAAGTTTGACAAAGGACGAAAATGTATGGTTGCAAACGATAAACGAGACGTTTTATTATTATTAGATAAATTAATTAAACATAGAAGTGATAGTTTTACTGTCCATGAAAAAGCATTTGAAGCAGTCTTGCTCGATGAGATTAAAAATTTGGACTATTTTGTGGCGCATCCAGATCATTTTGGTGCATCTTCCATTGCTGGAGATGACCTCGGACGCTCTGTCATTTGGGCGCTTCATCATGAAAAGGCTGAGAAAACAGTGATTCTATTTGGTCACCATGATACAGTGGATGCAAGTGCATATGGAACGCTTGAACCATATGATTCCAATAGCCTCAAACTCCAACTTTCACAGTGTTCGGATCTTCCTGAGGATTTACAGTTGGATTTGGACTCAGATGAGTGGATTTGGGGAAGAGGCGCTTGTGATATGAAAGCCGGATTGGCGATTCACTTACAGCAATTGAAAGAGGCAACTCAACATCCAAAAGGTGTCAATCTATTGTGGATTTCAGTACCGGATGAAGAGTACCAATCACTTGGCATGCGCCATGCAACACACGTGCTACTAGAACTCAAAAAACAGTTTTCATTGAATTATGAACTTGCGCTACTTTCAGAACCACATCAGCGAGAAATGGATTGTTCATTGACGGTTTCAACAGGCTCTGTCGGAAAGATGATGCCGATGATCGTTTCTAAAGGCATTGCAGGTCATTCTGGAATCGCATATAGTGGCTTGAGCTCTGTAAGTATTGCAATGGAAGTGATTAAGGCAATCGAACTCAATACGGAGATGGGGGACACATTATATAAAAAAATGACGCCACCTCCTGCATTTTTGGGATTTAAGACCATAAAGACGACATACGATGTAACGACGCCTGAATTCACAGTGGGTTATTTTAATTGGTTATTTTTGAAAGAAAATTTGAAAGGTAAGTTTGAACAGTTAAAAGAACTCTGTAAATGGTCTATGGAAGACGCCATTAATCAGTTTAATTATTCTTATAATGAGTACTTACGCAAACAAGGTCTACCATCTTATGAAGATTGTATGTGCTTTGATTTTGAAATTTTGCTCTATGACGAACTCGTTGAAAAGGTTGTGGAGTTAAAAGGTTTAGACGTGAAAATCGAGTTTAAACAGTTTAAAGAACAGCACTTTGGTCTTGACGAAGCGGATTTGACGGCTGCCTGGATTATGTATTTGATGAATCTTTTAAATCGTAACCATCCGATGATTGTGATTGGATTATTGCCACCTTTTTATCCAGTGGTGGATAGCGGTGCTTATTTTGAAACACATTTGAGAGAACCTTTAGAAAAAAGTCTTCAAGAACGAGGAAATTCACTTATCACGGATCGCTATTTTATGGGAATTTCCGATATGAGTTATATGAAAAAGATGAAGCATGACCCAAGTGACATGATGAAACAAATGCCATTGTATCAAAATCCATATCATATTGATTTTGAAGCAATTGAAAGGTTAGATGTGGAAGTTCTTCATCTAGGACCATGGGGAAAGGATTTGCATAAAAAGACAGAACGCGTGTATCGTGAGGATGTTGTGGAGACTATTCCTCGGTTGATGAATGTCGTTTTTAATCAGATTAAAAACCGGACTTAAGTGAATATATAAATTAACCATAAGGAAAAGCTCAAAAAAAGATCACAGGAAAGTTCTCGAAATATCGGAGATACTTTCCTGTTTTTTATTGAGGGGGATTGACTTTTTGTTTTCCACTGACAACTCACATGCTTTCAACAGGTTTTTAGTAAAATTGTGGATAAGTCTGTGGATAGTGTGGGCAAACGCATGTTTGAGTGCCTAAACGCAGTTAGATTTCAAGCATTTTTTCAAAAAGATCGATATCCGCTTGAATCATTTTAAGAGATTCTCGCCAAAATTCTACTGAAGATGGATCAACAGACATGAGTTTGCATAGATCTTGTATGGAGCGTTTACCTGTTTCACTTAACATCTGCACATAGCGTGTTGGAAAATGATCTGGATCTTTGAGATACTGAGCATATAAGCCTCGTGAAAATAACAAGCCGAAGGCATAAGGAAAATTATAAAAATTTTGCTGAGCATAGTAATAGTGCGGTTTATTGAGCCACATAAACGGATGTAAGGTAGAAGCATCAAGTGCATCTCCGTACGATTTTTTCTGAGCATCGGACATCATAGTCTTGAGTTCGCCAACGGATAGGGGATGATCTTGTCTTCTAGAAAAAACTTCTGATTCAAAATAAAAACGAGAGAGAATATCCACAGTGACTTGAGTTGCACTTTGTAAGCTATTTTCTAAAATAGTGATCGCTAAATCGCGATCAGCCTCTTTGAGTACCGCATTTCTTACAATTGTTTCGCAAAATATAGATGCGGTTTCTGCTATTGGCATAGGGTAAGTCGTGTTGAGAATACTTTCTGTTTTAAGGCAATGACCGTGAAATCCATGACCGAGCTCGTGTGCAAGCGTCAAAACATTCTTAAGTTTACCGTTAAAATTCACGAGAATCCGACTCTCTCCAATACTCGGTAAATTGGAACAAAATGCACCACCGCGTTTTCCTTCTCGAGGTTCAAAATCCACCCACTCTTGTTCAAAAGCACGCTCGGCATACCTAGAAAGTTCTGGACTAAAATCCCCGTAGTACTTGACAATAAAAGCTTTTGCTTCTTCGATGGAGTAGGTTTGATCTGCTTGCGTCAGTGGCGCAAATAGATCGTAGAATGGCAGTCCGTTCTTATGTCCCAGTGCTTTTGCTTTTATTTGAAGATACCGTCTAAACTGCGGTAAAAACTCTTCGATTGCCGATAGCATGGCAGATAAAACTTCAGGCGTCATGCGAGCGTTAAACAAAGCTTCAGAAAGTGGGGATTCAAACCCGCGAAGTTTAGCGAGGGTAATGACCTCACCTTTGATGCTATTAAGTGCTGCAGCTGAGATTTCTGCATGTTTTTCATAGGCGCGCATCTCTGCTTCATATCCTGCTCTGCGAACAGATGGATCGGTGTGAAATGCTAAATTTCGGATGGCCATTATGGGAAGCGCTTGATCGATGCCATCTATGCTGACGATTTCTGTGACTTGTGATGTTGTTTTACTTTGTAACATTTCCCAAGCGGATGAACCGGTGGTAGATAATTGAGCAATCAATAATTCTTCTTCTTGAGATAATAAATGTTGTGCCGAACGCTTTAACTGAGATAGATAGAACAAGTGCGACGCAATAAAAGGTGACTGACTCGCAAGTGCATCTAAGTCAGAGACGTCTTTTAACCAGTATTTAAAGGCGACCATTGAAGGTGTCAGTTGATTCCAAAAAGTGTGTACTTTGCTTTTTAATACGATGGCTTCTTGGCATTTAGTATCCGCTGCAAATTTTAAATGCCCAAACGCTTGAAGCTTTTGAAGGCGTTTTGTATCGGCTATACGATGGTTCAGAAAATGTTCTATCGCCTGAATTTCCTCATTATGATGAGAAAGGTACTCGCAAGCGAGTACCTCATATTTATTGGCAAGTGTTGAGGCGATTTGAAGATCTGAAAGGTAAGCCGCATCTGTAAAACTTAAGTAGAGTGCGTCTAATGACCATTCATTTTTCATTTTTGACCTCTTGCTAGTTCTATGAATTTATGGATATCAGATTGGATCATACCGAGAGAAGCATCCCAGAAAGCTTCGTTTTCAACATCGATGTCCATGATTTTACATACGTCAACGACGCTTAAACGTCCTGAAGCTGCTAAAAGATCATCGTACTTGCTTTTAAAGAATTCAGGATTTTCAAGGTATTTTGCATACAATCCTTTTGCAAATAACAATCCAAATGCATAAGGGAAGTTATAGAAGTTTAATCCTGCTGAATAATAATGTGGTTTAATGAGCCACATATACGGATGGAGTTTCGTTGCATCTAATCCTTTTCCGTAGGCTTGTTTTTGAGCATTTAGCATCAGCGTATTGAGTTCTTCTACTGAAAGCGGATGATCTGCACGTGTTTCAAAAACCGCTGTTTCAAATAAGTAACGAGAGTAGATATCACAAATAACTTGTGTTGCGTCTTGTAGTGAATTTTCTAAAATCGTCATTGATTCTTCAGGCGTTGCAATTTTAATCGCTGCATTGTTGACGATGGTTTCGCAGAAAGTTGAAGCAGTTTCAGCTAATGGCATTGGATAGTCAATGTTCAAAGCGCTTTCATCATTGGTACAGATTGCATGATAGCCATGACCGAGCTCATGTGCCATCGTGATAACATCTCCTAAATTACCAGTGTAGTTAAGCAATACTCTAAATTCGCCAATGGTGTGAAGGGATGCACAGAATGCCCCACTTACTTTACCTTCTCTTGGCTCAACATCGATCCACTCTTTTGAAATCGCATTTTCAGCGATATCAGCGAGTTTATCTGAAAATGCTCTGAAGTTGTCCACTACAAATTTTGAACCTTCTTCATAAGTAAACTTCTTAGTTGAAGATCCTACTGGTGCAAAGAGATCATAAAATGGCAAGCCATCTTTATTGCCTAACAGCTCCGCTTTTGTTAACAAATATTGTTCAAAAGTAGGGATGGTTCTTTTGATGCTGTTCATCATGGCATCGAGAGTTTTTTTCGTCATTCTTGAATTTTCAAGCGTCATATGAAGAGGGGACTCATAGCCTCTGATGGCTGCCATGGTAATCACTTCGCCTTTGATGCTATTCAGTGACATGGCAACAGCTTCTGCTACTTTGCTATAAGCATCAAGTTCGGATTCGTAAGCAGTTTTGCGAATCTCAGCGGAAGCATCGTGCGCTAGATTTCGAACCACTGTAATTGGAAGTGATTGTGCTTTACCATCAAGGGTAATATCACATTTTAATGTCGAAACGAGCTTGCTCTGCAATGTGCTCCAAGCAGTAGATCCAGTAATCGCGAGTTTAGAAGCGAGAATTTCTTCTTTTTCTGAAAGCATATGTGATGCCGATTGTTTGAACTCATTTAAAATAAAGATAAACGACTTCAAATACTCATTTGAATCAATGAAGTGTTCTATATTGTCAACGGTGTTTAAAAATTTTGCTAATTTAGATTGCGCCAACGAAATGCCCGTATATAAAGTACTGAACTTATTCATGGATGCAAGTGCTTCTTCGCTAGATGTATTAGTTGTAAATGTCAAATTCGCATAATTACCTAGTTTTGAAGCGGTTTTGTAAAGCGATTCACTAAGTCTTAAAAAGGATTCAAGTGATGCGACATCACTCAGTTCATTGGCAACGCTATTGAGTTTATCGATTTCTTGTTCAAATTGAAAAAAATCATTTTTGAATTCTGCAGAATCAAATCCAGAATACAATTCATTAAGTGACCATTTTAATGTCATAGATGCCTCCCATATATTTAGATAAACTAAGTATTCAAAATTATTATAACATACGTCCCAAAAATTACATTAAAATCAGATAAAAAAAAGGACGCATTGCGTCCCGTTTTAATTTGAAGAGTGATCAGGTGATTTTTCTAAAATAATGGAATCGTGTGTGAGTTTATAGTGATTTTTAAACTCGTACATGCGAATGTCAGCAATTTTCATAAGAATATCATAAATCATTGAATCATCAGGAGAAACGGCAATTCCGTAACTAAAACTTACGGGTAAATCGTGTCCGTTATATCGAATAGCAGATGATTCACACTTTTGGTAAATTTGCTCCATTTTTTCTAGCGCACGGTCCATGGAGATGCTTCTTAACAGAATAACGAACTCGTCCCCACCGATTCTTGAAACTATATCGGTCTCACGGATAGAATCATATATGATATCGGTAAATTTTTTTAAGATAATGTCACCAGCACCGTGCCCAAAGGAGTCGTTAATTTTTTTCAAGTGATTTAAGTCGCATAACACCAGTGCGTAATTTTCTGCCTCTTCAAGTTGATGATCTTCTCTGAGCGAAGTGATTTTTTCAAAATAATTACGATTTAATGCACCCGTGAGTTTGTCAAATTTGGAGAGATTGATGGTTTCTTCAACAAGGTATTTGCTCTTTAAAGCAATGGCAATTTGCGTAGAAAAGTAATGCAAGAGCTGTTTGTCCACTTCATCAAAAGCATTGCGTTTGACGCTATCAATATTGATGATAGCCACGATTTGACCATCGATGATAATAGGTGAACAAAGTGCTTCTTCAATGGCAAGTCCCCCTGCCTTTTCTAAGTGTGCATTTTCCTCTTTATTGAGATATTTTTCATCATATTCACGGATATTTTTCACAATAATGGGTTCTTCGTAGTTGCCGTGAGAGTTCATAAAAAGAAAGGTATCTTCAAGTGCCATGGTCACGTTCTTTAATTCGTTTAAATCGTAGCCAATACAAGTTTGGAACTCATATTTGCCCGATTTAGAATTGTAGAGCAGAATGCTTCCCTTTGAAGCATTTTCAATGACGTCAATGGCAGAGTTTAGAATCACAGAATAATAATCTTTTGAATCGTTTAGGTCCATAAACAGATGATTCACTTTTAAAAGAGTGTCTAGAGTACGACTTTTAAAGTGATTAATCCTCTCTAAAACGGGCATCTTAATCTCATACTCACGTAGCAAACGCTTATAATTCTGATAAGCGACATAAGCAAAAATACTGATGATTATTACGAGTAAAGACCATTTTAAGTAAAAGGGAATACGTTCAAGTACCCATGCAATTGGAAAGGAAATTAGGATGTTCATGAGCAAGTAAATTGGAAGTTTAAATGTCGTTCTCGTTTTACGTTTCATAGCGCGCCCCTTTGACTCTATTCACCGATTTGTCGGATTTTTAAGTTGCATTTAATAGTTTTTTAAGACTTTTGGGTTATAACTAAATATAACAGATGAATGATTCTACAGAAAATAGAAGAATGATTCAATATGAGCTAAATAAAATGATATTTAAAATATAAGGTCAATGTCCTATTATTATATAGGAAAAATGAACGCAAATAAATAGATTAATATGGAGGTCAATATGAGTGGAGAGACATTATCAATTATTTGGGCAGGTTTGATTGTATTTTTTGTTTTGGTCGAGGCTTTTACGATGGGATTGACATCCATTTGGTTTGCGGTTGGCGCTTTAGCGGCTCTCATTGCTTCGGCACTTGGTCTAAATATTATTGTACAAGTGATTTCGTTTATTGTACTAGCAACGATCATGATCGTATATACAAGACCACTTGCGAGAAAAGTGTTTAAAGTAGGACAAACGAAAACAAATGTAGATGCTTTAATTGGAAAGCGTGGAATTGTTATTAAAACGATTAGTAGTTTTGAACTTGGTCAGGTCAAGTTAAACGGTCAAATTTGGACTTCAAAAGCAATGGATGAGATGTCACACGAAGTGGGTGAAGAGGTGGAAGTAATTGCAATTGAAGGTGTCAAATTGATTGTAAAAAGAGCAGAAGAATAATCTATAAAAATCTATTGAATCGGTTATATTTGAAAATATAATAAAGATAGAGGCATTTGCAATTATTTATGAAAATTTATATAAATAATGTGGGTTTAAAACAATTTAATTAGGAGGCTGTATATGGGTTACATTATTTTCTTTTCATTATTAATCTTGTTGCTACTTTTGATTGCATCCAATATCAGAGTAGTACCACAATCAAATGGATATGTCATTGAAAGACTCGGCGCTTATTTGACAACTTGGGAAACAGGATTACACTTCAAAATTCCGTTAATCGACAGAATTTCTAAAAAGGTATCTTTAAAAGAGATGGTAGCGGATTTTCCACCACAACCAGTTATTACAAGAGATAACGTTACGATGAAAATTGACACCGTTGTTTATTACCAAATCACTGATCCAAAACTCTATACGTATGGGGTTGCAATGCCGATTTTAGCAATTGAAAATTTAACGGCAACGACATTACGTAATATTATCGGTAATTTAGAATTAGATGAAACTTTGTCATCTAGAGATTTAATCAATACTCAAATGAGAGCAATCTTAGATGAAGCAACAGATCCATGGGGCATTAAAGTGAATCGTGTAGAACTTAAAAACATTTTACCACCTAAAGATATTCAAGAAGCAATGGAAAAACAAATGCGTGCAGAACGTGAAAGAAGAGAATCGATCTTAAGAGCAGAAGGTGAAAAACGCTCGGCAATTTTAGTTGCAGAGGGTCAAAAAGAAGCTGTTATTTTAAGCGCAGAAGCTGAAAAGACAAGCGCAATTTTAAGAGCTGAAGCGAAGAAAGAAGCACAAGTTAGAGAAGCAGAAGGGGAAGCAGAAGCAATCCTCAAAATTCAAAAAGCGACTGCTCAAGGTTTAGAGATGATCAAATCAGCTGGTGCAGACCAAGCTGTATTAACACTCAAAAGTTTTGAAGCCCTTACTAAAGTAGCGGATGGCAAAGCGACAAAACTCATTATTCCATCAGAATTAACAAGTGTTGCAAACTTAGTTGCAACAATTGGAGAAGTGGCTGGAATTAAAAAAGAGGTATAATGGATCCCGTAAATTAACACACGTTATTCGCGATTCATACAGAGAGACACGAGTCAAATCAGACTCGTGTTTTTTTATTCTAAAAAAGATCTCCTTAAAGTGCAAATGAAACACTTTTGAGGGTGGATTAAACACTACCATCGGAAATGCATATCGGCAAATGAAAGTATAGCAAATTAATAAATTTAATTTCACAATTAAATAAATTAACTTTAAAGTTAGAATTTGGTTAAAATATTGATTTTCGATTGACTGATGATTGAGATAGGCGTATTTTAGAATTAGAAGAACAAGTACGAAAGAAAGAGGTGTGAAATGAAGCGAATTGTTTTAGGGAAATGCCCGGTGTGTGACGCGAATTTAAAGGTCGTCAAACTTCACTGTAATCAGTGTAAAACCAGCATTGAAGGGGATTTTGTATTAGATAAGTTTAACTATTTAACCAGTGAACAAAAGCTATTCATTGAGATATTTATTAAAAATCGAGGCAATATCAAAGAAATTGAGAAAGATTTAGGCATTTCCTATCCAACGGTTAGACGTAACTTGGATCAGGTCATTGAAGCGTTGGGATATACCGTAAAACCATCTGAGGAAGAAATCAGTCGGAAAGATGTTCTAGAAAAACTCAGCAAAGGAGAACTAACGGCTGAAGAAGCATTAAAGAAAATCAAAGGAGAATAACGCATAAAAAAAGAATAGCTCATAAAAAGTAGAATAGCTCATAAAAAGTAGAATAACACATTTAAAGGAGGGTAACACATGAATGAAGATGTCATGAAAATTTTGAAAATGATTGAAAGTGGAACTATATCTGCAGAAGATGGTATGCGTCTCATCGATGCAGTAAGTAGTGGAACAACGACTAAAAAGCAAAGCGACTCTTTAAAATCACCAAAGACGATTCGCGTGTATATTGAAGATATGAATAAAAAAGAAAATTTGGACATTAAATTGCCATTTGCCATTTTCAAAGCAGGACTTAAAATTGGCGGAAAGTTTTCTCCAGAAGTGGCAAAATTGTTAGATGAATTAGATCAGGGTGAAATTTTAAAATCAGTAGAAGACGGCAATCGTGGTGAAATCACACGCGTTACAACGAGTGATGGACATGTCATTAAAATTTATGCGGAGTAGGTGAAAAATATGAGTGATAAATTAGAAATTTTAAAAATGATTGAAAATGGTGAAATTACCGTTGAACAAGGACTTGAGATGATTGAAGCGGTTGAAATGACAGAGAAAACAGAAGATCAACAGCGCGCTGAGATTTATCGCAAACCAAACAATGAAATGGATAAAATGCCAAAGACAACTGAAAAGGAAATGGAGCAAATTGAGGGCGAAATCTATCCGACAAAGGGCGAAAAAATGTTGAACTTCGATGTATCGCTTGTTTCTTGTAAGATCAATATCGAAAAATCCATGGTAGATGATGTTACAGTAGAGTTGATGGATTCGAAAACACGTGAATTCATCAACCAGCCAGATTGGCTCGAGATTACCGAAAAAGGGGATACCATCACCATCAAAGAAAATAGAATGACGGATATAACGAGCATTTTTAATATTTTTAGAAATGGTTTTTCTGCAACAACCCCTATCATGATCAATGTAAAACTTCCAAAATCTGCATCGATTGATCGTGCGAGCTTTAGAAATGTGTCGGGGTCGACGTCACTTATTGGACTCAAAGCAATTGACATTGAAGTAAAATCTGTAAGTGGAAAAGTGCACATTGCAGATGTTGTGGCTAAGAACTTTCAGGTAAAAGAAACGTCTGGTTCTATTATTGCTGATAATGTAAGGACGGCCAATGGTGTGCTTAAATCCACATCGGGTAAAATTAAATTCATCGGAAATGCCATTCGTTTAGAAGGTAAAAATGTCTCAGGTTCAATTGAAATTGAATGTGGAGATTCAAACGAAAATTTAAATTTATCCACAGTTTCGGGAAAAATCATCGTGAATGTATCGCAACCTGAATCTTATAATTTAAGTTTGACAACGGTATCTGGATCAATAGAGACCAATGGATTTGCCATCGTGGATAAATCACAGCCAGCTAAACGAAAAGTGTTTGTCGATAATCGTTCGGAGTATAGACAAATTCAAGGTTCATCTGTATCAGGAGGCATTATACTCGATAAAATTGAACGGTAAGAGAGTGGAGTGAGGGTTTTGGGGAGGTAAACATGAATCAATCATTATTAGAAAATTATTATGATAAAAGAGGATTTGAAAACTGGCAAAAAGAAGAAGCTGTGCGCACAATCGTCCATTTAGAGGCGGCCCTAATGCGCGATGGATTGTCATTTGAGTCAGTGGATGTCCATTGGATCAAAAACTATGTGAGAGTTTTAGTGGATACTCAGGTAAGTGAGCTTGAGATGATACTCGCTCAGGCTCGATACTTCTATTTAATAGGCCGCAACGAAATATACATTTACTATACGTCATTACTTGGTGGCGTGGGCGTGATGGAATCTATCGAGAAACATGTGGAAGAGTTGGTGGGGGCAGACAGAGCAAAAGATATTTTTAATGTGGTGTCTAAACCGAGAATTGGCTCTTCTCCAGAAGTATTTCCACAGTATACAGCTGAAATAATGAAGTCGGCGGAAGCTAAAATGACGCCGAGAGAAATTCAGTTGTCCTTTGCTCATAATAATCATGGGATTTCTGCAGAACCTTTTATTAAAGAACGTGAAAGATTACATGAACTCGGTGACTTAGATGCGTATTTAGCAGATTATCAGAAAAGAAAAATAGAGGAATTACAGCAGTATTGTGACGAAAATCGCGTGTGGTTTGAACAGAAAATCACTCAAGCCGTTGTGGATTATGCAGCGTCTAATCAAGAAATCATGTCTGCAGTAAGAGTTGGCAATGTCCTTTACGCCACGAAGATTCCTTATGATCCAGATAACTATTTAAAAGCGACCGATGATAAAATGAAACGCTATTATGCATGCCACTGCCCTTTTGTAAGAGAGGCTATCTTAAATGATCAAGAAATCTCGGAAAATTGGTGCTATTGTAGTGGGGGATTTTCTAAATTTCCGTATGAAGTTATATTAGAGCGACCTCTTGAAGTTGAACTCTTAGCGTGCGCATTGAGAGGCGATCATGTGTGTCGATTTGCAATAAAATTAGATTAAGCGTCGAGGTTCTTACGAGATCTTCTACGACAGATTGAGAGAAGCAATTTATAAGGGGGTCAACATGAAAGAACTGTTGATGAAGAGAAAAAAGGCATTTACAACCTATATCATTGCCTGTTTTTTTCCAGTAGTGAATCAACTGCTTGGAAGTTTGGGTATTGCATTGTTCTTTGGCGTAATAACAAAGAACAGCATGACGGCACTATATCAGACAATTGGCATTATGTTGGGATTGATTGTGTTTGTCTCTGGATTTCAATTCTTGTCACGTATGCTAAGAATTCGATTTATGAGAGATACCATTTTAGATATACGATTGGCGGCATTTGATAAAATCATCCATATGGATTACGAAAGATTTGGAAAACAAACCAAAGAGGTGTATTTATCTAATTTGATTAATGATATCAATATCTTTGAACAAAACTTCTTTGTTAAACTGCTAAACGTGATCTTTAGAGGTGGCGTTTATGTGATTTCATTGATAATATTAGCTGTCATGGATTGGAAGTTTGCTCTCATTCTTGGGATATTGTCGGTGATTGTTCTAAAAATTTCTCAAAAGTTTGAAGCAAAGACGGTTTCTCTTCAAGAACAGGTTTCGACTTTGAATGAAGAGTTTTCAGTGAAAGCATCGAATACATTTAACGGGCTTGAAATCTTAAAGCTCAACGGAATTGAAGACAAGTTTTTAGATCAAACGGTACACTCCATACAAAAAGTGGAACGCAAACGGTTTCATTTTACTTTGTTTACTGAGAGTCAGAAAAGTCTAATCGGAATTATGACGTATATTATTTTCATTGGTATTTTGGTCTATTTGATGGAAATGGCCTTCAATGGAGCTTCAATTATGAAAATCACATTTATGCTTCAGATCGCCAATGGATGCATTTGGCCGATTAGTCAAGTATTACCACTCTGGAATGATGTGAAAGCATCTGCAAATATTTATGAAAAAATCACAAAAGATCAGAATGAGGATGTTCAAGTGGTTCAAGGACGTCTGCCGTTCTCGTTCTCCGAGAAGATTCAAGTGTCTCAATTGAATTTTTCCTATGAGAATCAAAATGTGATTAAAAATGCAAATTTTACAATCGAAAAAGGCAAAAAATACTTAATCAAAGGTGCTAGTGGAAGCGGTAAGACGACGCTTATGAAAATTCTTTCTAAAATATATGAAGGGTATTCAGGTAAAATTCAGGTAGACGATGTAGACTTAAAAGACATTTCCACGAAGTATTTTAATGATAATATTTCCTATGTCTTTCAAGAGGTATTTTTATTTGAAGATACATTGAGAAATAATATCACTTTGTTTAAAGACTATTCAGAAGACGCGATCCTTCATGCCGTTAAACTTTCAGGGTTGTCGGATTTTATAGACGATTCTCGGGGTGGTTTGGATATGAAGATTGAAGAAAATGGCAAAAATTTGTCAGGTGGTCAGCGTCAAAGAATTTCCATTGCAAGGGCGATTCTCAAACAATCCGATTTGCTATTTGCGGATGAAGCGACTTCTAGTTTAAATGAAGCGTTGGGCAGCGAGATTGAAGCAACTATTCTTGGACTGGATCAAACGGTTTTAGCGATTTCTCACAGATTCTACCCAGGAATTACCAATCGATACGACTATGTTCTCGAGATTAAAAATGGTTCAATTATACAATATGAGAGTGAATTGTATTTCGAGGAGGTAGTCGCATGAAAAAAGCATTATTGAAAGTTCTACCAGCGCTGTTATTTGCATTAATCATTGCAACCGCCAACCAAGTGTTAGATGGACTCGTGTCCATTCGTATTATGAAAGTGGTGGACTGTGTTACAACTCAGAATCACACGATTTTTCGTCAAGAGATTGGGAAACTTCTTATATATGCGGCAATTTTAGTGCCTCTTGGATTCCTCATGGCATATGGGAAAGGACTTTATAAAAAACAAGCGATTGTGACGCTAAAAAAACATTACATTCAAAAGATATTTAATAAGGATATCAATCAATTTCAGTCTGAAAATACAGCGGTTTACTATAGTACATTAACGAATGATCTTTCGAATATTGAGATGAATTATATCGATGGCATTTATGAAGTGCTTATGAATATTTCAAGTTTTATTGTCGGAATTGCGATCATCACATATGTCAGTCCATGGGCTTTGTTGGCAGGTGTCATCGTAGGATTGGTAGGGGCTTTGGCGACAATTGTCGTGAATAAACCTTTACAGAAGCATCAAATGAAACGAAGTGAACTTTACAAAGATTACACAGCCTATATCAAAGAATTTCTCAGTGCTTTCCACATCATCAAATCCAATAACATTGAGAGCAAGGTAAAGGAAGAATTTGAGCGAAAATCGGAATCCATTCAAGACAAAGGGTATCATATTGATAAAATTGTTAGCTACATCGGTATCATTCAGAATTTTGTGATGTATACGACGATGTATGGCATGGTAGCAATGTCTGTATTCTTAGTTCTTAGAGGTGAGCTGACACTCGGTGGGGTCGTCCTGATGTTAACAGCTCTTGAAAAAATCATGAATCCAATCATGATGATCGGCGAATGGCTTCCAAAAATTTTGTCTACTAAAGGTTTGTTTGCTAAGATTGATACATTGTTGCTCAATGTAGAAAACAGTACTGAAACCACTCAGATTCAGTCGTTTGAAGAACAAATAGAATTTGAAAAAGTAGGATTTTCTTATGGTGAGAATTCAGTTCTTAATAACGTCTCTCTAAACATTAAAAAAGGTGAAAAATATTTGATTATCGGACCAAGTGGGGGAGGAAAATCGACTCTTCTTAAGTTAATCCGCAAGTATTTTGAACCGTCCAGTGGTATAATAAAGATGGACCATCAAGATTTAAATGAGATTACTAAACAATCGTATTTTAAGCAGTTGGCCAATATTGAACAACAGGTGTTCGTTTTTGAGGATACCATTCGAAACAATCTGTGTTTATATAAGCCTTATTCTGAGAAAGAAATCAATGAAGCCATTGAAAGGGCTGGATTGAAAGATTTCATAAAATCTCATCCTGATGGATTAGATCGGATGATTTACGACAATGGTAAAAATATTTCAGGTGGAGAACGGAGTCGTCTAGCAATTGCGAGAGGCTTGCTTCAACAATCGAGTATCATCATCTTAGATGAAGCATTTTCAAGCCTGGATCATACGGTTGCAAAGGCTATTGAAAAAACACTTCTTTCATTAAAAGATGTAACTGTGATTAACGTCAGTCACGTTGTATTTGATGAAACAAAACATCACTATGACGGCGTCTTTGTTGTTAGAAATCAGACGGTGTATGAATAGAAAAATTAGCTATGGAGGTTTCGTTGACACAAAAGTTATTCAAGAAGTTTCAAAAAAATATAAGCCTTGTGCTGGTTATAAGCACTGTTTTATGGATCAGCGGATGTCAAAACATGAAAACTGAAGCTGAATCTGAGTCTGGTTCTCAGACAGGTTCTGAGTCAGAATCTGCAACGCTGTATCAGTCAAATGTGAGAGTGGATGAAGCCACTGGCGCTACGGTCACATCGCAACAAAGATTGCTCATGAGCACTGTGGTTTCGGTTGCTATTTACGATGAAAAAAAAGTGCCAGATGAAGATTTCGAGACGATTTTTAATGTGATCAGTCAATGGGAATCCATGCTATCAAAAAATATTGAAACCTCAGAAATTAGTCAAATCAATCAGCAAGCGGGTCTCAAAAGCGTTCAAGTTGACGAGTCAGTTGTCGAATTGATACAAATTGCCAATCGGTATTCAGAGTCCTCGGAGGGCCTTTTTGATATCACCATTGGACCACTTGTTGATTTATGGGGAATTGGGACAGATGAGGCGCATGTACCAACCGAAGATCAGATTGAAAGTGTTCGTGCTTTAATGGATTATCGTGCCATTGAGTTAGATGAGCAAAATCAAACTGTTTATTTACCGACTGCAGGCATGTCAATTGATTTGGGAGGCATTGCCAAAGGGTATATTGCAGATCGCGTGAAAGAGACAATCCTCGAACTCGGATACGAAAGTGCCCTAATTAACTTAGGTGGAAACGTCTTAACGGTGGGCAGTAAGACCGACGGTTCATCTTGGAAAATTGGCATACGAAACCCTCAAGCAGAAGATGGCTCGGAGCTCGGTTACGTGGAGGTGAATAATCAATCGGTGGTATCTTCGGGTACCTATGAACGTTTTTTTACTGAGAACGGACAAGTGTATCATCATATTCTAAACCCATTTTCAGGTTATCCTGAAGACAATTCACTAGAGGCAGTAGTGATTGTCTCTGATCAATCTGTCGATGGGGATGCGCTTTCAACGACAGTATTTTTATTGGGTCTTGAAAAAGGAGAGACATTTATTGACTCGTTGGACGGTGTCGAGGCAATCTTTATCACATCAGATCAAACAATCACCGTAACAGGTGGGTTGAAAAATCAATTTAAACTCACTGAGGAATCTTATCAACTCATGCCATAAATAATCGTAAAGAAAATAAATAATCACAAAGAAAAATAACTAACTACAAAGAAAAGAACAGCTAATGCTCACTTATATGAGAATTAGCTGTTCTTTTTGAGTAGGAATGTTAAATATTTATTCTTCATAGATGACCGCTGTTCCGCATACGAGAATTTCAGCAGCACCTTGAATGACACTGGATGAGGAGTAGCGAATGTTGATGACGGCATTTGCCCCTAAGGCAACGGCTTCATCCACCATCAATTTTGTAGCGATCTGCCTTGCTTCATTGAGCATTTCGCTGTATTCTTTCATTTCACCTCCCACTAAATGTCTAAAAGCAGAAGCGATGTCTTTTCCGACATGTTTTGCACGAATGGTACTACCTGAAACCATTCGAATGGTTCGAACAATTTTTTTGCCTGGAATATCAGGCGTATTGACTAATAACATGTTCATGCCTCCTGAATTAGTATTTTTTATAGTCGTCACCCTCATTTTTTATGTCTTGAAATCGGTCTATTATGAGGGAAATAATCAGCCAAATGCCACTTAAAAGAAGTGCAATTGCAATCGCAGAAACAACAGTTTCAATCATTGTTGAAGTAGGTATAAATGATAACGCAATTCCCATGATCAATAAAAGTGTTAAGCAAACTGTAAAGCATATGCTGGATATTTTAACCATACCATCATCTCCTATTTTGAAATGCTTTCTTAGCTACATCATACAAGTGAAGTCTTGAAAAAAGGTTAAGCAAATATTAAATTTCAAGAAAATATCCGAAAGGAATAAAATGGGTATAATAAGGCGATAAAGCTTGTAAAAATGCAACATCCTGGATTTTTTTTTATAAAATTAAATCGATTTTTATACATGGGACAAATATCGTCGGCAGGACACAATTTGACCATGTGACTTAAACACTTCTAAAATCTACAAATGGTAAAAACTGGAATAGTATACAATGCATGAATATGCACATTTTTTTGACAATTAACACAATAGGCGTGAAGTGTTGAAAAAACTGCACTTGATAAAGGTAAGAGCACAGTGATATACTATACTTGTTTGAAAGAGATTGTGAATAAATTTCCAATTTATTACAACCCAAAACTGAAAGAGGTGCAAGAATGAATCTTAACGGATTACAAGTCTATTCAGAAATAGGGAAATTAAAAAAGGTCTTGCTGCATCGTCCAGGAGAAGAAATTGAGAATTTGACACCTGATTTAATGGGACGATTGTTGTTTGATGATATTCCTTATTTGAAGGTTGCTCGTGAAGAGCATGATGCGTTTGCAAAAGTTTTTACAGATAATGGCGTAGAAGTGCTTTATTTAGAAAATCTTGTGGCAGAAACACTTGAAGATAAAACACTCAAGCAAATTTTTATCAATGAATTTGTATCAGAAGCAGGAATTAAAAACAAATACCAAGCGGATCTAGTGAAGGAATTTTATTTGTCCTATTCAAGCAATAAAGACATGGTGGATAAAATGATGGCGGGTATTCGTAGAGAAGAGATTCGCTCTGTAGCGACTAAATCTCTGGCGGAAATGGTAGAAAGTGATTATCCTTTTATCGTTGACCCACTTCCAAACCTGTATTTTACAAGAGATCCATTTTCTTCTATGGGGAATGGAATTGCACTTAATAAAATGAGAACAGTAACAAGATGTCGTGAGACAATTTTCTCAAAATATATTTTCAAATATCATAAAAATTATAAAGATTTAGACATCCCGTTTTGGTATGATAGGGATGAAACCTTTTCAATAGAAGGCGGCGATTGTCTTGTTTTAAGCGACAAAGTGATTGCCATCGGAATTTCAGAAAGAACAGATGCAGATGCCATTGAAACATTGGCGAAAAACATCTTTTCAGATGGTCAGCCTTTTCAAACTATTTTGGCGTTTGACATTCCAAAGACACGTGCGTTTATGCATTTAGATACGGTGTTTACAATGGTGGACCACAATGTGTTCACGATTCATCCAGAAATTGAAGGTCCACTTACGGTATATTCTCTCATGAGAGGAGAAAAACCAGGATCATTTAAAATTGAAAAAGAATGTGAAACACTAGAACATATTTTAAGTAAGTACTTAGAAGTGGATTCAGTTAAGCTCATACGTTGTGGTGGAAAAAAAGGCATCGACGCAGGAAGAGAACAATGGAACGACGGTTCTAACACGCTTGCAATCGCACCGGGTGAAGTGGTGGTATACTCAAGAAACCACGTGACCAACCGATTGTTACGCGAAGAAGGCATTACACTACATGAAATTCCATCATCTGAACTCTCTAGAGGTAGAGGCGGTCCAAGATGTATGTCTATGCCAATCTACAGAGAACTTATTAAGAAATAACAGACGGTTATAAAGCGAAAGCTCAAAAATAACGATATTCAATCTTTAAGGAGGATTATTAAAATGCCAGTTAATTTAAGAGGAAGACATTTATTAACATTAAAGGATTTTACACCTGAAGAAATTAGATATTTATTAGACTTATCAAGAGATTTAAAAGCTAAAAAACGTGCAGGAATCAAAGGAAACTTGCTTGAAAGAAAAAACATTTGCTTGATTTTCGAAAAAGCATCTACAAGAACTCGTTGTGCTTTTGAAGTTGCAGCGTTTGATGAAGGCGCATGTGTAACGTTTTTAACAAATAGCCAAATGGGCAAAAAAGAAAGTATCGAAGATACTGCTAAAGTATTAGGCCGTTTCTATGATGGTATTGAATTTAGAGGATTTGAGCAAAAAACAGTTGCAGAACTTGCGAAATATGCTGGCGTTCCAGTTTGGAATGGTTTAACAGATATGTACCACCCAACACAAATTTTAGCAGACTTCTTAACGATAATGGAACATGTTGACAAACCACTTCACAAAGTTAAATTTGTGTATGCAGGTGATGCGAGAAACAACATGGGTAACTCACTCATGATCGGCGCTGCAAAAATGGGTATGCACTTCGTAGCTCTTGCGCCAAAATCATTATGGCCATCAGAAGATTTAGTGAATGAAATGAAAGAAGTTGCGAAAGAAACTGGCGCAATCTTAGAATTCTCTGAAGATGTTGCTGCAGTTGAAGGCGCTGATGTCATCTATACAGACGTATGGGTATCAATGGGCGAAGAGCACATGTTTGCAGAAAGAATTAAAATGTTAAAACCATACCAAGTAAACATGGATATGTTAAAGAGAACAAACAATAAAAACGTGATCTTTATGCACTGTTTACCTGCTTTCCACGATCAAATGACAGAAGTAGGCGTTCAAGTATGTAAAGAGCACGGCATTGAAGAAATGGAAGTTACTGACGAAGTATTTAGAAGCAAACACTCAGTTGTATTTGATGAAGCTGAAAACAGAATGCATACAATCAAAGCAATTATGGTTGCGACTATCGGTAACATCTAGACTGAATAAACGCTCGTTGGAGGCTATTGAATATGAAAATGAAAGACAAAATCGTTGTTGCACTTGGTGGAAATGCACTTGGCAACTCTCCAGAAGAACAACTTGAACTGGTTAAAAATACTGCTAAACCAATCGTGGACTTGATTGAAGCTGGACATGAAGTGATTCTTGCTCATGGAAATGGACCTCAAGTGGGCATGATTAACTTAGCAATGTCAACATCTGCATTATCTGCTGCAAAAACACCAGAAATGCCATTTCCTGAGTGTGGTGCAATGAGCCAAGGTTATATTGGTTTTCATTTACAAAATGCCATCAGAGAAGAATTGTTAAATAGAAAAATGGAAGTACCTGTTGCAACTGTTGTAACTCAAGTGATTGTTGATAAGAACGATCCTGCATTTAGCAAACCGACAAAACCAATTGGCGCATTTTATTCTAAAGAAGAAGCTGATAAACTCATCGAAGAAAAAGGCTATTCAATGGTAGAAGACGCTGGTAGAGGTTGGAGACGCGTTGTGGCTTCTCCGCTTCCTGTTGATGTTGCTGAAAAAGAAACTGTAAAAGCTTTAGTTGATCACGGGCACGTTGTCATCACTGTTGGCGGCGGTGGAATCCCAGTATATCAAGAAGGCAACCGTTTAATCGGTATTCCTGCTGTTATTGATAAAGATTTTGCTTCTGCTAAAATTGCTGAGATCTTAGACGCCGATTATTTGATCATTTTAACAGCGGTAGAAAAAGTTGCTATCAACTTTGGAAAACCAGATATTAAATGGTTAGATGAAATCACATTATCAGAAGTGGATCAATATATTTCTGAAGGTCATTTTGCACCGGGTAGTATGTTGCCAAAAGTGCAGGCAGCTGTTAAGTTTGCGAAATCAAAACCTGGCCGTAAGGCACTGATTACTTCGCTTGAAAAAGCTAAAGAAGGTATCGAAGGTAGAACAGGTACTGTGATCGTAGATAAATAGTCATTAAAAATAGTCTAGATAAAAAAATGGGAGTGTCGGTTATCTTGAAGAATTTCAAGACAGCCATCACTCCCTTTTAATTGCAATTTTCTAATTAAATAATGTTTACATGATTTTCAAAAGTCATGTCGTTATACGTTATAATCGCTGTTCAAGCGATCGGCTATTTCTTTTCCTAATTTTTGTAGGGCTTCAAATTCAGCATCTTTAGGCGAGTATGTTGCTTCGATGGAGTCGCCGATTTTTTCCCAGCCGATTTCTTTGACAAAAGCATCGATGCCTGAAACACCACCACCAGACCAAGCTTTATTGCCAAAAACAGATACATATCGGTCTTTAAGGCCTGAATTGCTGAGTTTGCTTAAGAGTGTCTCAACAGAACTAAACACTTTTGTGTTGTAAGCACATGAACCAATTACCACGGCCTTGTATTTCCAAATTTCACTTAAGATGTAAGAATTGTGAGTTTTAGATGCATCAAACACTTTTACGTGTTTCACGCCATTGATGGCAATATAACGCGCGAGATAATCTGCCATTTTAGCAGTGTTTCCATACATGGAACCATAGACGATAACCACGCCGTGCTCTGCTTCAAATCGGCTCCATTTGTCATATAATTCCACGATTTTGCCTGGGTTTGTTCTCCAAACTGGACCATGAGTTGGAGCGATCATCTTAATATCAAGTCCACCTAATTTTTTTAAGCTTCTTTGTACCATTGGGCTATATTTTGCAACGATATTACTGTAATAGCGACGCGTTTCATCTTCGTAAAAATCATAATTGAGTTCATCGTCAAAAATACCGCCATCAAGTGCGCCAAATCCACCAAATGCATCCATTGAAAATAGGACGCCAGTTGTCTCGTCAAATGTCATCATCGTTTCTGGCCAATGCACCATTGGTGTTAAATAAAAACGCAATTTGTGTTTTCCAAGATTGATTAAATCATTGTCATCTACTTCGAAATAATTCTCAGTGATGCCATAAAATCCCTCTATAAAAGGAAAGGTTTTTTTATTGCCGACGATTTTCATCTCTGGATAAGCCGCTAATAATGCAAGCATAGAACCAGAATGATCGGGCTCCATATGATTGACAATTAAGTAGTCGACTTTTTTATCGCCGATGATGTCTTTGATTTTTTCTAGATACTCAGTTGTTTTATTAAATTTAACAGTATCTAAAATTGCAACTTTCTCATCGTTAATGAGATATGAGTTATATGCCACGCCTTTATCAATTGGCCAATAGTTTTCAAACAGCGCCGTTTCGCGGTCATTTACGCCAATCCAGTGGATGTCTTCTTTAATATCTAACTTGCAGTTCATTATGTCACCTCGTATTTATTATATTTCTTAACTTGAATGATTTATACGACCATTATATAGGAAAAATCTCGTGTTTTATAGAGAAATTTTGGTAAAAATATTTAAGAAATTGCACCACTTTCTGGATTGTATACAAAATACAACTATGCTATAATACTATCTGTACTGGTAAATTGCTATTACGGTTTACATTAAAGACATTCTTCTATATAATGGATGTGAACCGATTCACCCTGTCGCTAATTCGCAGTGACAAATAATTAACAAATTGTAGGAAATACTTGATTTTACGTTAATTGACAGGATTGTATTTTGTATACTATACTGTTTTTGTAATCAACGATGATTAAAGGAGGCTATTTTTAATGGGTAAAAAAGTTATGAAAACCATGGATGGTAACACAGCTGCTGCGTATGTTGCATATGCATTTACAGATGTTGCTGCTATCTTCCCAATCACACCATCTTCAAACATGGCAGAAGCGGTTGATGAATGGGCTGCTCAAGGCAAAAAGAACATTTTTGGTCAACCTGTATTAGTTTCTGAACTTCAATCAGAAGCTGGTGCTGCTGGTGCGGTTCACGGATCTTTACAAGCGGGTGCATTAACTACGACATTTACTGCATCACAAGGTTTACTTTTAATGATTCCTAACATGTACAAAATTGCTGGTGAGTTGTTACCAGGTGTATTCCACGTAAGTGCGAGAGCAATTGCTGGACATGCGCTTTCAATTTTCGGTGATCATTCAGACGTTATGTCTGCAAAACAAACGGGTTTTGCGTTATTAGCATCTGGTTCTGTACAAGAAGTTATGGATTTAGCAGGTGTTGCGCATTTATCTGCAATCAAAGGTAGAGTGCCATTCCTTCATTTCTTTGATGGTTTCAGAACATCACACGAAGTTCAAAAAATCGAAGTAATTGATTATGCTGAGTTTGACAGATTAGTGGATCATGAAGCAATCAATACATTTAGAAATAATTCATTAAGTCCTGAGCGTCCTGTTACAAGAGGTACTGCTCAAAACCCAGATATTTTCTTCCAAGCTAAAGAAGCATCTAATAACTTCTACAAAGCTGTTCCAGAAATCGTAGTTAATTACATGAACGAAATCAACAAAATTACAGGAAGAGATTACAAACCGTTTAACTACTATGGTGCTCCAGATGCGGATAGAATCATCGTTTCTATGGGTTCAGTAGTTGAAGCGATCGAAGAGACAATTGACTACTTAACAGCTAAAGGCGAAAAAGTAGGTTTATTAAAAGTTAGATTATACAGACCTTGGGTATCTGAGTACTTCTTTGATGTAATGCCAAAAACAGTTAAAAAAATCGCTGTTCTTGACAGAAGCAAAGAGCCAGGCGCTGAAGGCGAACCAATGTACAAAGACGTTAAAACTGCTTTCTACGGAAAAGCGGAAGCACCAATCATCGTTGGTGGACGTTTTGGTCTTGGATCTAAAGATACTACACCATCACACATCAAACGCGTATTTGATGAACTTAAAAAAGACGCACCTGCAAATGATTTTACAATCGGTATCGTTGATGACGTGACAAACTTATCATTAAATATTGAAGAAAATATCGTTGCTGAAACAGAAGGCACAATTCGTTGCAAATTCTGGGGTTTAGGTTCAGATGGTACTGTAGGCGCTAACAAAAATGCCATCAAAATCATCGGCGATAAAACAGATATGTATGCTCAAGGCTACTTCTCATATGACTCTAAAAAATCAGGTGGTATCACTGTATCTCACTTAAGATTTGGTCACAATCCAATTCGTTCAACTTATTTAATTGACGAAGCGGATTATGTAGCTTGTCACAATCAATCTTATGTATACCAATATGACTTATTAAAAGGTCTTAGAAAAGGTGGTACTTTTGTACTTAACTGTAAATGGAATGCAGAAGAAGTTGAAGCATTATTACCTGGTTCAATGAAACGTTATATTGCTAAAAACAACATCGAATTCTACACAATCGACGCAACAGGTATTGCTGAAGAAATCGGGTTAGGAAATAGAATTAACATGATTATGCAATCTGCATTCTTTAAACTTGCTAAAGTTATTGACCTCAATGACGCTGTGAAGTACTTAAAAGAAGCAATTGTAAAATCATATGGTAACAAAGGCGAGAAAATCGTTGACTTAAACAACAAAGCAGTAGATTTAGGAATCGAAAAAGTTCAAAAATTTGTTGTTCCAGCTGAGTGGGCAACTGCTGCTGATTCACATGTTGTTGAAGCTAAAGGTGAACCTACATTTATTACAGATATCGTGAAACCAATCAATGCTCAAAAAGGTGATGATTTACCGGTTAGTACATTTGTTGGATACGAAGATGGTACGTTTGAAGCAGGTACTTCTGCATACGAAAAACGTGGTATCGCTGTAAATGTTCCAGAATGGCAAATTGAAAACTGTATTCAATGTAACCAATGTGCTTATGTTTGTCCACATGCTGCTATCAGACCATTCTTAATGACTGAAGCTGAAATGGCAAACGCTCCAGCTGCATTTGAAGCGAAAGATGCAATGGGTAAAGGCCTTGAGGGATTAAAATACAGAATCCAAGTGTCTCCATACGATTGTACGGGTTGTGGAAACTGTGCAGATATCTGCCCAGCTAAAACAAAAGCACTTGTGATGAAACCAATTGAAACACAAACAGAAGTTCATTCTCCAAACTGGGAATATGCAGCATCATTACCAGTTAAATCAGATAAAATGCCTTTAAATACAATCAAAGGTTCACAATTTGCTCAACCATTATTTGAGTTCTCAGGTGCTTGTGCAGGTTGTGGTGAAACACCATATATCAAAGCAGTTACACAATTATTTGGTGATAGAATGATGATTGCAAATGCAACTGGATGTTCTTCAATCTGGGGTGCATCTGCTCCAGCTACACCTTATACTAAAAATGCTAAAGGACAAGGTCCAGCATGGGCGAACTCATTATTCGAAGACAATGCTGAATTTGGATACGGTATGGGTCTTGGTGTTAAAGCTATCAGAGCAAATATGGTGGATAAATTCCAAGCACTTGTAAACATGAATGTTGCTCCAGAAGTAACTGAAGCATTCCAATTATGGTTAGATTCTAGAGACGATGCAGAAGCTTCAAAAGTTGCTGCTGCAAAAGTATTAGAAGTTGTTGCAAACGCAAAAGTGACAGATCCAGCTGCTAAAGAAATCTTAACTTATGCTGAAAACAACAAAGATTACCTTGTAAAACGTTCAATCTGGATCCTTGGTGGAGACGGTTGGGCATACGATATCGGATTCGGCGGTCTTGACCATGTACTTGCAAGCGGCGAAAACGTAAACGTATTGGTATTTGATACAGAAGTTTACTCTAACACAGGTGGACAAGCTTCTAAAGCGACTCCAGTTGCTGCTATTGCTAAATTCGCTGCTTCAGGTATGAAAGTGAAGAAAAAAGACCTTGGTATGATTGCTGCAACTTACGGCTATGTATACGTGGCTCAAATTGCTATGGGTGCTAACCAAAATCAAACTCTTAAAGCAATTCAAGAAGCTGAATCTTATGATGGTCCATCATTAATTATCTGTTATGCACCATGTATCAACCACGGTATCAAAACAGGTATGGGAACAACTCAAAGAAGAGAAAAAGAAGCAGTAGATGCTGGTTACTGGCATTTATGGAGATTTGACCCAAGACTCAAAGAAGCGGGCAAAAATCCATTTATCCTTGACTCTAAAGAGCCAACTACAAGCTTCAGAGAGTTTATCTTAGGAGAAACTCGTTATACAACACTTCAAAAACAATTCCCAGAAGAAGCAAGCGTATTATTTGACTTAGCTGAAGAGCAAGCAAAAGATCGTTATGCAGGTTATGTAAGAATGGCAAATATGCAATTCTAGAAACCATTTTGATTAAAGTGTCTATTAAACTAACAGCCTTAGAACTTGATTCTAAGGCTGTTTTTACATATGTATGATTGGACATTCAAACAATTCGAAACAAGCGCCGAAAGGGTTGTAATCTAGAGAAAACTGGTCTAAAATATATTTAGAGTCACGAATTATCAAATGAGGTGAGAGGATGTTATATTTAAGAAATACCACGCGATTGAGTTGTGACGTGTATGGTGCCTACCGACAACTGATTCATCCAGATAAAATTGCAAACTGGTTAAATGGTGTTGAGCTTTCAATTAATAAGATTGAAGGAACCATGTATTCAGAAGTTAAATGGTCTGTCGTTTTAGCCTCAGGTGAATCTTGTGATTTAGCCTTTCATATGATGAAATGTACACAAAAATCTGAGTATTGTACGGAAGTCCATTTAGTGACAACGACTCAAGAAACTCGACAGTGTGAACTCACGGTAGATTCGATTTATAATGAGTGCTCTTTGGCAATTCTAGATGCTCTGAGGGTTCATTTTAACAAGGATTGGGTAATTGAAGATAAAGACATACACTCAAGTCTTTTTTCGAATCGTTAAGCGTTATAGTATCGTTAAACATGATATGAATCATTAAACGTTATATTATAGGAGGTAGTGTTTTGAAGTACAGAGAAATTGGCAAGACAAACTTATCTGCATCAATATTAGGACTCGGGTGCATGAGATTTCCGATGATAGAATCTCAAATCGACATTCCACAGTCTGTTGAAATGATTCGATATGCAATTGATCATGGCGTCAATTACATCGATACAGCGTATCCATATCACGACGGTCAAAGCGAAACCATTGTTGGTGAGGCGTTAAAAGATGGGTATCGAGAAAAGGCGATTCTCGTGACCAAATCTCCAAGCTGGTTGATTCAGACTGAAGATGATTTTGAAAAATATTTGGATGAACAATTAAAAAAACTACAAACGTCGTATGTAGATATCTATTTGCTACATGCTCTTGATCAAAGTAGATGGGATAATTACAAGAGAACAAATGTCTTTAGAGCCATTGAAAAAGCAAAATCGGATGGAAAAATTAAGCATATTGGATTTTCGTTTCATGATGAGTATCCTGTGTTCGAAAGCATTGTCAATGAGTATTCTTGGGATGTTTGCATGCTCCAACTCAATTATATGGATATGGAAGAACAAGCGGGATATAAAGGGCTTAAGTATGCAGAATCAAAGGGTATACCAGTTATCGTCATGGAACCGCTTAAGGGTGGCATGCTTTCGTCGCCTTCTGAAGATATAAAGGCGATTTGGGATACGTATACAGATTTGCGTTCGCCAGTGGAATGGGCCTTTAGATATCTTGCAAATGAAGAAAATGTAAAAGTCATCTTAAGCGGTATGTCGTCGATGGAACAGCTGATGATGAATATAGAAATGACGGATTGCTTGACTGTTAAGAATATGGATGATGAGGCACTTGCAATAGTGGACAAAGTGAAAGCTGCTTATCAAGAAAAGATTCAGGTGCCATGTACTCAATGTAAATACTGTATTCCATGCCCACAAGGTGTGGAAATCCCTAGAGTGTTTACGATGTACAACAGAGCACATGTATTTAATACACATGAACTGATTAAAAATCAATATCAAAGTATGTTGACAAAGGAAGCGAAGGCTTCGAACTGCATTGCTTGTGGTATTTGTGAGACGAAGTGTCCTCAAAAAATTCAAATTATTAAACACTTAAGTGAAATTGTACGTGTATTTGAGTAGAACGTACAACAGGATTTATAAAAAGATTCACATCAAAACTTACAACAAAATTCACAACAAATTTACAACAAAATTTTAAACCTTCAATAAAATGTTGAATCCCTTTTCCAAATCTACTATAATAAATGAGACTGTTAAATGAGAAAGAGGTGGCAATTTGAAAAAAGGTGATTTTATTTGGGGTGCAATTCTACTTGCATTCATTGGATTTGTCGTTTATCCGACAACACATGAGATTTTTGTGAACTTCACAACCGCACATCCTTATGTAAGTGGTTTTATTAAGTTTGGATTATTGGCAACAATGGGAGAAATGCTCGTTGTTCGTCTTTCAACGAAACAATGGAAAAAAGCTCCTGGATTTATATGGCGAGTTGTTGTTTGGGGATTCTTAGGAATGGTGATTACACTTATTTTCTCGATTTTCAGCGGGGGAGTAATGAGTGCGCTGGATAAAGGATTGTTAATTGGCAAGGGAAATACATTTGCCTTTGCGTTTTTTACCAGTTTGTTGATGAACATGACATTTGCACCAACGATGATGGCTTTCCATCGCTATACAGACACTTATTTGGATTTGAAATTCGGCGATCGCATCGCTTCACCTAGTGCAAAACAGGTGATTCAAAAAATTGATTGGCATGGATTTATCTCGTTTGCAATTTTTAAAACGATTCCTTTATTTTGGGTGCCTGCACATACGATTACGTTCTTATTACCACCTGAATACAGAGTGTTGGTTGCAGCGTTCTTAAGTATGGCACTCGGGTTGCTATTGACGGTGTCAAAACGCCAAAAAAGCAAAGCATAGTGAGATGTGATTAATAAGATGAAATGATGAAATGATTAAAGGAGTTATCGCAAATCTAACATGAGATTGCAATAACTCCTTTTTTAGGTGCGCAAAGCATAGGTGTACGTTGATTGCGCAGCGCTATATTTATAAAATTCACTCCAGAATTACTCTAGATTCACTCTAGAACCACTATTTCGTTTAACTCAGGTATTTCAACAGGAATATCCAAACGCTCTTTAATCAGTTGAGCAAAACTGAGCCTTGACTCATATTCGCCATGGTTGACAATCACTTTCTTCATACCAGAAATCGCCTGCAGCCATGCCAATAAATGCGTTTGATCCGCGTGACCGGAAAATCCTTGAAGGGTATGCAGTTTTGCATTTACAACAACATCAGAATCCATGATGGTGACTTTTTTTTCGCCATCGAGTAAACGTCGACCCAGTGTTCCATCTGCCTGATAACCAACAAAGATGATGTGTGTGTCGTGTTTCCAAAGGTTGTGTTTGAGGTGGTGCGTAATTCTTCCAGCTTCGCACATACCACTTGCTGAAATAATCACTTTAGGCATTTGATTATGATTGAGGGCAATGGAGCCTTCGATGGACGATACGAGGTGCAAATTGCTGAGCTTAAAAGCGTTGACATCGTATGATTGAACCAATGGACTCATATCAAGGAGATGATTCTCATATACTTTTAGCGCATCAAGAGCCATTGGAGAATCTACATAAATGGGAATGTCTTTCAAAATGAGTTCTCTTCCGTCGTGGCATTGATGAGTAAAGTGATTGAGTTCAAAGATGAGTTCTTGTGTTCGACCGACAGCAAATGAAGGAATAATCACCGTGCCCTTTTTCTGAGTAGCATCAATGAGGATATTCACAAGTTCATCGGTTCGTGTTTGAATATGTTCGTGTTGACGATTACCGTAAGTGGATTCAATGACGACATAATCTGCATTTGATACATACTCAGGTGGATTTTCAAGCAGACTGGTGCTGTTTCCCAAATCTCCCGAAAACACGAGTGTTTTCTCTAAATTGTTTTCAAAATAGGAGAGAATCAATGTGGATGATCCCAGTAAATGGCCAGCGCGGATCAATTTGAAAGAGAGAGAGTCATCAATTGCCACAGAGGTGTTATATTCTACGGGATACAGATATTGTAAGGATTCGATTGCATCTTCTTCTGTGAAAAGAGGCTGAATGATATCGAGTCCAGCGCGTTTACGCTTTTTATTTTCCCAAGCAGTTTCAGTTTCGTGAATTTTACCGGAGTCTCTAAGTAAAATTTCACTTAAATGACTAGTGGGTTTTGAACAGAAGATTTTTCCGTTAAAGCCGTTTTTGACCAGCAATGGAATTCTCCCAGTGTGATCGATATGTGCATGCGTTAAAATCACAAAGTCAACTTCATGAATATCAAATGAAAAAGGCTGTAAATTTAAGGCTTCTTCTTTAGGCGTGCCTTGAAATTGCCCGCAGTCGACGAGAAATTTATAAGGTGGTATTTCCACGAGTGTCATAGAGCCGGTTACTTGACCAGCAGCACCTAGAAATTGTAGTTTCATTTCGTCCTCCTTGTTTGGGTGAGTTTTTCAATGTCTGACTTAAATAGTATATACCCATTAGAATATAATATAAAATTAATATGTTTTCATAGCGATGTTTGTTAAAATATAAAGGGTAACATTTTAGGAGGCATCACGTGAAAAAAATAAGTGTGAAAAAAATAAGTGTGAAAACAGTTTTTATTATAATGATGTCTATTTTGGCAGTATATAGTCTCGTAACCATTGGATTTTCTCGAATGAAGATTACGGATGATGAAAATAAACGCGCTCAAGAGCTCATTGATCGCGAACTGGAAGCGGTGAAAGTTGAAAAAGAGCAAAATAAACAGCTCATTGAAGCGAGAAGAAGAGAAGCGGAAGAGAAAAAACGCCTTGAGGCTGAACAGGCTGAAATGAAAGAAAAGCAGCAAAAAAAAGAATTGGCAACATATTATGTACAACCTGGTGGTGCCACAATTTATGATTTGAACAAAGTGGCTATCGGTCAAATAAATGGAAAAGAAAAGATCTTTATCAAAGATATGAAAAAAGACGCGTCCGGTCAGTTGAGTTCAGTTGGATTTGTCAGACAATATGAGACTGAGACGATTGAGGGGTATTTAAATAGCGGTGACGTCACGCAGAACAAACTGGACTGGATAGAAAATCCGGTAATGGATGCGCTGTACACAGCTTACGAACCCAAACAAATGATTTTGGATGATAAACATACAAAAGAGACAGATCAAGAACGCGAACCTGTACGCGGAGTATTTGTCACTGGAAATACAGCGAGTGGGTCGAGAATGGATGAAATCATCGCCCTTATAGATGAAACTGAATTAAACGCAGTTGTCATCGATGTAAAGGACGATAATGGATATTTATTATTTCATTCAAAATCTGCTGAAACATATAATCCCACCGCAAATGAGCACGTATACATGGAAGATGTAAAGCCTCTCATTGAAAAATTGAAAGCTCATAACGTCTATATTATTGCTCGAATTGTTACGTTTAAATCCCCTTTATATGCAAAAGCGCATCCAGAACGTGCGATTGTCTATAAAGATTCTCAAGCGTTGTATAGCGACGCAGACGGCTTGATATGGGCATCGCCTTTTGATTTATCCCTTTGGGAATATAACATCGGAGTTGCCAAAGAAGCAGCTAAACTTGGATTTGATGAGATTCAGTTTGACTACGTAAGATTTCCTGCCATTGCCAATAAAAATGCGATGGATTATCGAAATAAATCGGGATTGTCCCATACAGCTGCGATTCAAAAATTTCTGATGAAGGCATATGAGACTTTACATTCAGAGGGGGTTGTCGTTTCGGCAGACGTGTTTGGATGGGTTGCAACGGCAAAAGATGACGTAGGCATTGGTCAACATTGGGAAGCCCTTTCAAATGTTGTAGACACTATGTGTCCGATGATGTATCCTAGTCATTATGGAGCTAATAATTTTGGACTTTCTGTTCCGGATGCGTATCCATATGAAACGATTGACCGGTCCATTAAAGATGCGATTGATCGCGATAAAAACTTATACACTCCAGCCACATTAAGGCCGTGGATTCAAGATTTTACAGCGAGTTGGGTGAAAGGTCATATACGATATGGCGCAAAAGAAGTTAAAGCACAAATTGATGCATTAAGAGCAAATGGTGTAAATGAATATCTTGTTTGGAACGCGGGTAATTATTACTCAAAAGAAGCGTTTAAATAAATAGGAGGTAGTATGTTAGCGAGAGAGATTGCAGAATCTTTATTGAAGATTAAAGCTGTAACAATCGTGGATGAAAACAATTTATTTACATGGGTATCAGGAATTAAGTCACCTGTTTATTGTGACAACAGAATGACCATTAGTTACCCAGAGGTGCGAAACAAAATCGCCAATGGATTTGCGGCATTGATTAAACATCAATTTCCAGATACTGAGATTATTGCAGGTACTGCAACAGCAGGTATTCCTCATGCAGCGTGGGTTGCGCAAATTCTGGATTTGCCGATGGTTTATGTGAGAAGTAGTGCCAAAGAACACGGAAAAGGTCGCCAAACAGAAGGTGTATTGCCAGAAGGGGCAAAAGTGGTATTAATTGAAGATTTGCTGTCAACTGGCGGTAGTTCAATGAAGGCTTGTGAAGCACTTATCGAAGAAGGCGCAAATGTTCTGGGAGCACTGGCTATTTTCAGTTACAACTTCCCGGTTGTATCGGAACTCTTTCAGGATAAAGGCATCCCGTTTTCGACATTGACAGATTATGAAACACTCCTACCGATTGCAGTTGAGATGGGCTATGTAGAAGCTTCGTCGCTGGAGACGCTTTTAAAGTGGAGTAAGAATCCGAAAATATTCACTGAATAGTTTGACCAATCCATGGAAAAAAGATAAGATTTGCATAATATGAACAGTGAGTTGTACGAAATATACAGGCGATGTAAGAAATGCGTCATCGCCTGCTTTATTTAATTATAATGGAAGTATTTGAGGTGTAAAGTTTGAGAGTTAGAAAAAAACCAGGCGCAGATGAAGCGCTTCTAGCAAAAAAAAGATATTTTGTATCGCATCCCGAATCAATGAAGGGAAAATGGAACCAACTATTCGGAAATGACCATCCCGTTCATGCTGAATTTGGAGGTGGTAAGGGCAAGTTTATCATCGAGATGGCAGAAAAATACCCAGAAATCAACTTTATTATGGTGGATGCCGTGACTGAAGTGATGCTTAAGGCTGTTGAACGTGCTGAGCAACATGATATTCCAAATTTGAGGATGATTAAAATTGATTTGCGTTTTGCGCTCAATTATTTTGAAAAGGGCGAGCTTGATCGCATTTATTTGAATTTTAGTGATCCATGGCCTAAAAAAAGACATTATAAACGCAGATTAACCTACAGAGATTTTCTTTCGATGTATCAACAGATCTTGTCACACGATGGTTGGATTCATTTTAAAACAGATAATAGAAGTTTATTTGAATTTTCGTTAAATGAATTTGCTGAAACGGATATGATCATGCGCAATATTTCACTTGATCTACATGCCAACAAAGAGATTGACAACGTCAGAACGGAGTATGAAGAAAAATTTTCTTCTTTAGGATTTCCGATATTTAGAGTAGAAACGACCTTTAGAGGGTAAAACTCCTTAGAAATACTGTAATGGATCTATTATGTCGTGGTCGCTTGGAGGCAAAGATGCTAAGAAAAACCGCATATCTATTCATCGCATTTATGGTGCTGATTTTAACGATTGTCTACATGTTCGGTGGCTATGATCAATTGCATTTTGATACGCCTGTGCTCCAATCAGTCTATGAGGTGTTACGCGTACTTTTCAGAGTCAATATTGTGTGGATTGGATTGGTGATATTTTTAGAAAATAAAAATCCTTCTAGAACGGTCGCGTGGCTACTTGTTTTGGTGCTACTCCCTGTGTTGGGATTTTTCTTATATATCCTTTTTGGTCGAAGTTATCGAAAACAGAGAAAAGCGGAAGCTAAAATTCTCAGTGATTCCGATCGAATGGAAAAAGCGGCAGATATCCAATCGAATCTATTGGAATTAATTGAACTGCCTGCCAATCAGACGGATGCCAATCGTAGACTGGTGCAATTATTATTAAAGAATGCGAAAGCGCCTTTTTCAATGAAAAATAAAGTAACAGTGCTCACCAATGGATTTAGTAAGTTTAATCGATTGTTTACAGCAATTGAACGTGCCACAGACCACGTTCACTTAGAATATTTCATCATTAAAAACGATCGCGTTGGAAATGAATTGAGAGAATTGCTCATAAAAAAAGCGCGCGAAGGCGTAAAAGTTCGTGTCATTATTGACGATGTAGGCTCTATGAGTCTTGGAAATAAATACATCAAGAGCCTGACGAGCGCAGGGATTGAGGTGTACTCATTCTTCAAAGTCGCTTTACCGATTTTTTCAAGAGATCTCAACTACCGCAATCATCGAAAAATTGTGGTGATAGATGGCGTCATCGGATTTGTTGGCGGTTTAAATGTAGGTGATGAGTACATTGGTTATTCAAGTAAATTTGAATTTTGGCGAGATACACATTTGGAAATAAAGGGTGAAGCAGTCTATGCGCTGCAAACGATATTCCTAAATGACTGGAATTATGTGTCAAAACAAGTGGTGCAAGGCGAAAGGTATTATCCTCATGTGGAGGTTAAAGAAACCTCTATGGTTCAAATTGCTGCCTCTGGACCGGATTCGGAATGGAAGTGTATTTTGCAAGCCTTTTATAAAATGATTGCCAGCGCCACGGACAAAGTATGGATCACAACGCCCTATTTGGTTCCTGAAGAAAGTATCCTTATGGGTCTTAAAACTGCAGCATTAAGCGGCGTAGACGTTCGGATCATCATTCCTTCACAACCCGATCACTTTTTCGTGTACTGGGCTTCTCAAGCGAATATACAGCAGTTGTTAGAAGCAGGTGTTAAAATTTACCGATATAAAACGGGTTTTATCCATTCGAAAATCATGATCATCGATGAATCTGTGGCAACTGTAGGTACAGCAAATTTAGATATTCGTTCGATGGAAATCAATTTTGAAGTCAATGCATTTATTTATGATGAAAATGTCATTGCGCGGTTAGATGATGATTTTATTAAAGATTTAGAAGATAGTATTGCATATGATATAGAAACATACAGAAAAAGAGGGGTAGTGCGAAAAATTTTAGAAGCCGCTGGAAGGTTGGTTTCCCCTTTACAATAATCAGGAGGCAACATGTTATATTTTATTGGCATTATCATTATGATTGGACTCGATCAATTGAGTAAATATTGGGCGATATCGACATTGATAGGTAAAGGTGCACTGGGTTTTATTCCAGGTCTTCTAGGGTTTAGATACGTTGAAAATACGGGAGCTGCATTTAGTATTTTGAGAGACAAACAACTTTTATTAATCTTATTGACGACTGTGATGATTGCAGGACTCATTGGATTTTTAATTAAATCCATCCGAACTGAGACGACCATTGTCGTAAAAATGGCTTATACGCTTCTGATAGCAGGTGCAATTGGCAATTTAATTGATCGTATACGACTGGATTATGTAGTGGATTTTTTAGAGTTTCGATTCATACAGTTTCCAATTTTTAATATGGCAGATGTGTTTGTAACCGTGGGGGTTTCGCTATTGATTTTTGCAACTTTATTTTTAAAATATGATTTTTAAACGCAGTTTAAATGCGTTGTGTGGGAAAACGGTATTCGTAGACAAATATTAGAGTTTTTTAATAAAAAAAGCAATGAAAGAAAAAATGGTTTGTGTTAAAATATAGTGTAAATTGTCTAATGTTTGAAAAACACATAGGTTGGATATATGAGGATGGTTAAAAGATGAAATTTTATTTAAAGGTATTTGCAATTGCATTTATAGGATTTGTATTGGTGTTTACAGGCGTGCTGTTTGCGTTTGATAGCATTTCAAAAACAGATGAACAGGAAACGACAGAAAAAACAGAAAAGACATCGGAAGTTGTTACCACTGATGAGACAGAGTATCCGTTTGACGATGATCGAACTGAGCTTCAGAAGATCGCCGACGGATCAGATCGAATCAATATAATTGCATTTGGTTTAAATGATAATCTTGCAGATACCATGATGCTGTTTAGCTATGATCCAGAAGAAAACCTCATAGATGTTCTTTCGATACCTAGAGATACGTATCACTATATGCCAGGTTTTGAAGGCGCAGCACAGAAAAAAATGAATGCGACATATGGATTCCCAGAAGTGGGTGGTGTCAATGGAATGAAGAAAGTTCTATCAGAATTCTTAGGCATTCCCATTCACTATTATTTAAAAGTGGATTTCGAAGCAGTTGAAGCAGTTGTCGACACGCTGGGTGGATATGAAGTAGAAGTGCCGTTTGATATGGATTATGATGACTTTTACGCAGATCCTCAGCTTCACATCCATTTTAAAGCAGGATATCAAGAACTCAATGGTGCCGATACGGTTAAATATCTTCGTTTTAGAAAAAACAACTCTGGAACTATAAGCGAAGGCGATGTACAAAGAATACCAAGACAACAACATTTTGTTAATTCGATGATTAATAAAGCATTGAGCAGTAAGTTGCCGTCTGTAATCAACACCGTTATCGGTGGAAACTATGTCAAAACGGATATGACACTCGAAGAAGCGATGGACTTTGCAATTAAAGGTGCTACGATGGATCCGAATAATATCAAGTTCTATATGCTGGAAGGTGAAGCTCAAATGATTAATGGCGCTTCGTATTGGATACACGATCCGGCGGCTCTTGAGACATTACTTTATGGTTTTTACGGTTTTGATATTGGTGGAGAATCTGAAGTCCCTAATGAAGAAGGTGCAACAGATGAAAATACCACAGAAGAAGATGCAAATAATTAGAGTCTATCTCGCTTAATATCCTCAATAAATAATAAAAAGGGTCAATCAAAAGATTGACCCTTTATTTTTGTTGTAGTTTTGATGAACGACTTGATAACGTCCTATAATGCGTCTCTAATAATTCGGCTCAGTTTAGTGACGTCGCCAGCCCCCATGGTGATGATTAAATCCTTAGGGAGTGCATTAGCCAAAATATAGTTCTTGATGGATTCAAAATCACCAAAATGCTGAACTTTCACGCCTTCTGCCATCATCAGTCGCATTAAGTCTGCTGAGCTGATTTCGCCTGTGTCTACTTCGCGCGCGGCGTAAATATCGCATAAAATAACTTCTGAAGCATTCTTAAACGCATGCGCAAATTCATTCATCAACTCTTTGGTTCTTGAAAATGTATGCGGTTGAAATATTACGAGAATGCGGTTGATATCAGCCATGCGAAGTGCTGCATCCAATGTTGCCTTAATTTCATTTGGATGATGGGCATAATCGTCAACAATGGTGATATCTTGAACTTTTCCAATCGTTTCAAAGCGTCTGTCAGCATTTTTAAATGTACTGAGGCGTGATTTTAACTGTTCAATATCTTTATTGTAAATTGTTCCTACTACAAAGGCTGCAAGAGCATTGTAAATATTGTGTTGTCCAGGAATATTTAACGATAAATTGCAAAGTTTCTGATCTTTATGATAAATATCAAAATTTGGACACCCAGATTCGTTATAAACAACATTTTTTGCAATATAGTCACAATGATCTGCAAGACCAAAAGTGAGAAGTTTTCCTTTATAATATGGAATGATCTTACGAGAATTGTAGTCGTCTCCATTGAGAACAAGCATGCCACCTGTTTGGATATTCGCGGTGAACTTAACAAATGCGCTGACAATATGATCAAGGTTGTCATAATAATCGAGATGATCTTCATCTATATTGAGAATTACAGCCACTTTCGGTTTAAATGCAAGAAAGTTTTCTTTGTATTCACAAGCTTCTGTGATAAATAGGTCGCTTTTCCCAATTCGGACATTGCTCTTGATATCGGCAAAATACCCACCTACAAGTGCTGTAGGATCAAAATGCGCATCGTTGAATAAACGCGTCACCATAGAAGTGGTCGTTGTTTTTCCGTGTGTGCCTGCAATTGCAATACTTTTGTCATAGCTAGACATGATGTAACCAAGCATTTCTGCTCGACTGATACAAGGAATATGATGCGTTTGAGTATATTGAATTTCTGCATTGTCCTCTGCAACAGCAGACGTGTATACAACGAGGTCGGCTTGATGGACATTTTGAGCATCGTGGTGATAGAAAATAGTTGCCCCTTTCTGTACCAATGCTTCGGTAATGTCAGATTTATGTAGATCAGATCCGCTTATTGTATGACCTTGTAACATGAGAATTTCAGCGATTGCACTATTGCTAACGCCGCCGATGCCGACAATGTGAATACGCTTAGATGATGATAAATCAATCATATAGACTCCTAAAAATAAATTGATCTAACTGCACGAGCGTGCATGTTGAAATCATTAATGATTATACCCTATTTTCGGATGACTTAAAAGACCAACATTTTTAAAAACCTGAAAGAATTCATTTAAAAAGTATTGAAGTCCTATCAGAAAACGAATAAAATTAAGATATTATAAAACGAATATTCGGAGTGTGACTTGTGAGTAAACTAAAAAGAAATGAAAGAATTGGCGCAATTGTAAAGATTTTATGTGATTCACCGAATAAAGTATTTACTCTAAACTATTTTACAAGTATTTTCGATTCGGCAAAATCGACAATTAGTGAAGATTTGGTTATTGTAAAAAAAATGATGGAAGATTTATCATTAGGAAAAGTTGTGACGATTGCTGGAGCGGCAGGTGGTGCTAAATATGTACCCATGTTAGGACATCAAGAAAAACATGCTTTAATCGAAAAAATCTGTGAAGATATAAAAAAACCAGAACGCGTGATGCCTGGGAAATATCTATATATGGCGGACATTTTGTATAATCCAACCTATACGAAGGGAATTGGCGATATTTTTGCAGAAAAATTCTCAGACGATCACGCTAAAATTGATTATGTACTGACCATTGAAACAAAAGGCATCCCAATTGCCATGATGACAGCACGAGGATTAAATGTACCACTCGTCATTGCACGTCATGAAAATAAGGTGACAGAAGGTTCAAAGATAAGCATTAACTATATTTCGGGAAGTACAGGTCACCTTCAAACGATGTATATTGCTAAAAATGCCATTAAAAAAGATTCTAATGTGCTGATCGTCGACGATTTCATGAAGGCAGGAGGTTCTGCAAAGGGAATGACACAATTGGTACGTGAACTCGATTGTAATGTCGCAGGAATCTGTGTGTTGTTTGATACGACGCTCCCATCGCAAAAATTGGTAGATGAGTATATTGCTTTAATTAAATATGAAGGCATAGATTCGAACGATCAAATTATGGTACACCCAAACTATGAAAATTTGTAAAAATGACAGTTCAAACGAGAAAAATGTTATTTTTCAAAAAAATTAAAAAAATTTAACAAAAAAAGAAGGAATAATTTCATCTTTATAGAATAATAATATAACAGCATATGTTAGGGGGATAAAGATGAATATTACAGACGTTAGAATTAGAAAGTTACGTGAAGATGGTAAGATGAAAGCAGTTGTTTCTTTGACATTTGACGATGCTTTTGTAGTACACGATATCAAAGTAATTGAAGGTCAAAATGGTTTATTCGTAGCAATGCCAAGCAGAAAAGTTGGAGAAGCAGATTATAGAGATATCGCTCATCCAATTAACCAAGAAACACGCGATATGATTCAAAATATTATTTTTGAAGAATATGAAAAAGCGAAGAATTCTACTGGGGAAGAATATTTTGAGGAATAATGATAAAAAATGGATTCGCATGTGCGAATTCTTTTTTTTTGCGCACTTAGAGTGATTTGTCACAATGAGACGTGTTCTAAAAAGAGGGTAATTGGTAAAATCACGAACTTTTATCAATTTTTCTTAATACTTGTTTCGTTTTAAATTGAAAAGTGGTATAATTTGCGTGGTGAAAGTCATAGTGATGAGGTAAAACATGAGAAATTTATGTACGATAATCTTGGCTGCCGGATACGGCAAGCGAATGAAGTCAAAATTACCAAAAGTCCTTCACAAAGTCAGTGGAACGCCGATGATTCAACATGTTGTGGATCTTTCTAAACAAGTAGGAAGTCACGAAGTGGTATGTGTCGTTGGGCATGGACGCGATTTGGTAGAAAAAGCACTTGAAAATCAACATCTAAAATTTGTAGTGCAAGAAGTACAACTTGGAACTGGACATGCTGTAAAAGTTGCAGAAGACTATATAAATGAAGGCGATGTTTTGGTATTGTTCGGTGATGCACCACTCCTGAGTGAAGCAACACTTGAAGCATTTATCAAACATCATCGTGACGGTGGCTATGATGCGAGTTTAATCTCGACAATTTTCGACGATCCAACTGGATATGGACGCATTGTAAGAGATGCTTCAGGTGCATTTGATAAAATTGTTGAACACAAAGACGCCGATAGCGAAATTCGATCCATTCGAGAGATAAATTCTGGAATTGGACTATTTGAAGCAAACCGCCTAAAATGGGCGCTTTCAGAACTTAGAAATAACAATCAACAAGGTGAATATTACCTGACAGACGTGTTTGAAGTCATCAAACTTGCTGGTGGTAAAATAAGTGCATTTATTACTGATGACCCAACAGAAGTGATGGGCGTCAATGATCGTTTAGCACTTGCTGAAGCAGAAAAATATCACCAAGATCACATTAAAAAGAAATTAATGTTAGCAGGTGTTACACTCGTATCTCCTGAAACCATATACGTAGAAAAAAATGTCGTAGTTGGACAAGATACAATTATCAAACCAGGTACTCAGTTAATTGGAAAAACTGTTATTGGTGAAGATTGTATCATCGGTCCCTATGCTGAGATTGTCGATTCGACCATCAGTCGTGGTGTCAAAGTCAAGCACTCAACTGTGTTAGAATCGTCAATTGATGAAAATTCAAATATTGGACCTTATGCCTACTTAAGACCAAAATCAATTGTTGGAAAACATGTTAAAATTGGGGATTTCGTTGAAGTGAAAAACAGTACAATTGGCGATGAAACAAAAATATCGCATTTAACATATGTTGGAGACGGAAAAATCGGTAAAAATGTCAATTTAGGTTGTGGTGTTGTCTTTGTGAATTATAATGGCAAAGATAAGAACCTCACTGAAGTTGGTGATGATGTATTTGTTGGATGTAATAGCAATCTAATTGCGCCAGTGAAAATTGGCGACAAAGCTTATATTGCAGCAGGTTCAACAATTACCGAGGATGTACCTGAAAACGCTTTGGCCATTGCCAGAGAACGACAAGTCAACAAGACCGATTGGTCGAACAAATATCAAAAAAATAAGTAGGAGGAACAAATGCAATCGAGTGATAGGAAAATAAAAGTTTTTACTGGAAATGCCAATCAAGATTTAGCGAGATCAATTTGTAAAGAACTTGGTTTACCGCTAGGAGACAGTATTGTAAAGACTTTTAGTGACGGAGAGATTTCAGTCAATATCAACGAAACAGTAAGAGGAATTGATGTGTATGTTGTTCAGTCATTTTCATTACCTAAGGTAAATGACTATTTGATGGAATTGTTAATCATGATTGATGCGCTTAAACGTGCTTCAGCCGGTAGAATCACAGCGGTGATTCCGTATTATGGTTATGCAAGACAAGACAGAAAAGCTAAAGCTAGAGATCCGATTTCAGCGAAATTAGTTGCCAATTTAATTGTAGCAGCAGGCGCAGATCGCGTTTTGACAATGGACTTACATGCAGCACAAATCCAAGGATATTTCGATATTCCACTCGATCATTTAAAAGGAGTTCCAATTCTTGCACAGTATTTTAAAGACAAGAATATCAAAGATTTAGTTGTCGTTTCACCAGATTTAGGAAGTGTGACGAGAACGCGAGACCTATCTAATAAACTCGATGCACCAATCGCAATTGTCGATAAAAGAAGACCTGAACCGAATGTATCAGAGATCATGAACATCATCGGTGATGTAAAAGGTAAAAACGTGATCTTGATTGACGATATGATTGATACGGCTGGAACTATTGTCAATGCAGCGAAAGCTTTAAAAGACATGGGCGCTAAAGACGTTTATGCATGTTGTACACATGGCGTGTTCTCCGGACCGGCCGTTTCTCGTATTAAGGACTCAGCGATTACAGAACTCGTCGTGCTAGATACGATCAATGTTTCTCCAGAAATGAGAGCGCTTGATAATGTCACAATGTTATCAGTAGCACCTGCATTTTCGGAGGCGATTCGCAGAATCTTTAATAATGATTCAGTGAGTACAATGTTTGAAGAGTAAGGAATGATAAAAATAAATCACAAGACGTTAGAGTTTGTAAATAGAAAGATATACGCTTGACACATTGTTGTTAAGCGTTTTTTTTGATATAATCGTAAAGATAATTCATGATGGAATTTGAAGAATTCTCTTTTGAAATTGGAGAATACTCTATTGATAATGCAGAATTCCTATTGAAGTTGAAGATTTTTCTTTTGAATGTAAAATGAGAATCATGTTATTACAAAATAAGAATCGTGAATTTTGCGATAGAATAGACTGAAGGTGGAAAGACACATGTACGTAATAGTAGGATTAGGAAATCCAGGAAAAAAATATGATTTAACACGTCATAATGTTGGTTTTGAAACAATTGATCGATTGAGCGAAAAATATAACATTAACGTCAACAAAATCAAATATAAGGCACTTATTGGAGAAGGAACCATTGGCGGTGAAAAAGTCGTTTTGGTAAAACCACAAACTTATATGAATTTAAGTGGCGAAACGGTACAGAGTATTTGTCATTTTTATCAGCTACCGATGGAAAATTTAATCGTCATTTACGACGATGTCGATACGGATTTTGCAAAATTGAGAATCCGAAAAAAAGGAAGCGCAGGCACACATAATGGCATGCGCCACATCATTTACCTACTTCAAAAAGATGACTTTCCAAGGGTAAGAATTGGGATTGGAAAATCGAATACATTGGCACTTAAGGATTATGTCTTGCAGAAGTTTAGCAAAGATGAAATGATTCAAATGAATGAAACTTTCGATAAAGCAGCTCAATCTGTTGTGGAAATCATCACGTCAGGCATTGAAATTGCAATGAATCGATTTAACGGATAAAGTGAGGCGCATATGCTGAATTTGTTACTGAACGTATTTGAGCATTCAGTTGAAGTGAAGACGCTGAAAAAGAGTATTGAAGAAGCCATCAGTCCCATTTTACTACATGGTTCTGAAGCGCACGTAACGAAATGGATTGCCAAGTGCGTATCCGTTGATTTGTCACGTCCAACCATTCTATTTTTTGAAGATGATCATAAAGCGCGGATTGCGTCTGAAGATGTGGATGGCGCGATCTATTTGCCGAGCCGAGAACTCGTATGGTTTGATTCGTTTGCGCACTCAAATCAAGTGGGAATTGAGCGTATGGAAGCGTTGCTTTCTGCCAAACAAGAAAAGGCACCTGTGATCTTCACTTCTGTCAATAATCTGATGTACAAATACCCAAAAGTAACGGATCGACATCTTGTGCTGGATTTGCAAACTGAAATTACGTTACAGACATTACTTGAAACGCTATTTACATTTGGATATGAACGCGTGGATATCGTTGAATCTAAAGGACAATATAGTATTCGAGGTGGTATTCTCGACGTGTTTTCGACGATGCACGACGCACCGTTTCGAATTGAATTTTTTGGTGATGAAGTAGACTCAATTCGTTCATTTGACTTAGAAACGCAAAAGTCGCTACTCAAATACGAGCGAATAGAAATCTATCCATGTCAAGAAATTACAATTGAACCCGATCAAATAGAGCGAGCGGTTGAACGACTTGAAGCGCTTAAAACACATTATAAGGCTGAAAAAAGAGAAAAACTCATTGAAATAATTTCAAGCTTAAGAGAACGTTTATTTATTGATTGTATAGATAAGTATTTTTCGTTAATCATCGATGAAACGTCTACCTTGTTAGACTTTTTTCATCAACCCATTGTGTTTTTCATGGGAAGCAATCAATGTGTCAATCGCATGAGCCAGTATTACGAAGAATACAAGCGTCAATTTACGGATTATTTAGAGAGAGAAGAAGTCATCGCAGAACAGTTTGACCGCATTTATAGCCGTGAAGCGATTCTAGCTGAACTTAAAAATCATCAAATGGTGCTTTCAGAACTATTAATGAAGCAAACGGAGGGATTTTCTCCGAGTCAAGTGATCAAACTCTCTTCTAGAGAGATGGATAAATACTATGGCAAGTTGGATCAAATTGCACTGGATCTTCAAAAGTTAAAACTAAAAGGATACCATATCTTGGTTGCTTTTAGTAATGAAGAACGCATGAAACGTTTTCTCGATACCATGGTCGAACTCGATGTGGTCATCAATACAGCGGAAGGATTTAATCGCGTGATGAGCAGTCAAGCGATCGCGGTTTACTTGCCTTTACAACAAGGGTTTTATTTTGATACCTTTAAAACGGTCGTTTTGACTGAAAATGAACTCTATGGTGAAGGGAAAAAAATCTCAAGAAAAAAACCTGCTCAAGGAAAAGTCATTAAAGCATTTTCGGAGCTCGCTGTAGGCGATTATGTCGTTCATGAAAGTCATGGCGTTGGCCAATACATGGGCATTGAACAGATGCGAATTGATCAGACGCGAAAAGATTTTTTGAAACTGCGTTATGCTCAAGATGATTATTTATATATTCCCGTGGAAAGTGCTGGAGCGGTTCAAAAGTACATTGGAACAGATAAAGAAAAGCTAAAGTTAAATCGACTTGGCGGCAATGAATGGAAGAAGACGACCTCGCGCGCTAAAAAAGCCATTGACGATATGACAGATGAGTTAATCGAACTCTATGCCATTCGTAAAGAAAAAAGAGGGTATGCATTTTCTGGAGATAATGAGTGGCAAAGGGAGTTTGAGGCATTATTTCCCTATCAAGAGACGAGAGATCAACTCAGATGTATCGATGAAATCAAATCAGATATGGAAAGTCCTATGCCGATGGAACGACTGCTCTGTGGAGATGTTGGATATGGAAAGACAGAAGTGGCCATTCGTGCAGCTTTTAAAGCGGTTTTGGATTCCAAGCAAGTTGCCATTTTGGTGCCGACGACCATTTTAGCACAGCAACACTATAACAATATGGTAGAAAGATTCTCTAAGTACCCTGCAAATATTCAGATGATTTCAAGATTTCGGACGAAGAAAGAGCAGGCGAAGATCATTGAGGATTGTAAAAAGGGCATTGTAGATGTTGTTGTAGGGACACATCGAATTTTATCTGAAGATGTACAATTTAAGGATTTAGGCCTTTTAATTATCGATGAAGAACAGCGGTTTGGTGTAAGGCATAAAGAACGCATCAAGCAATTAAAAGAAAACATCGATGTTCTTACCTTGACGGCGACTCCTATCCCTAGAACGCTTCATATGTCGATGATTGGAATTCGGGACATGAGTGTGATCGAAGATCCACCTGAAGATCGTTATCCGATTCAAACTTATGTCGTAGAATATGATGAAAATCTCATGAGAGAAGCAATCGCAAGAGAAATCGAACGTGGTGGTCAAGTGTATTTTGTTCATAATCGAATTGTCGATATTGATCGTGTAGCTGCAAAAATTCAAGAACTTGTGCCAGATGCAATCGTACATTATGCTCATGGTCAGATGAATGAGCATCAACTAGAAAAGTTGATGATGGATTTTATGAATAATGCGTTCAATGTTTTGGTATCAACGACGATTATTGAAACTGGACTCGATATCTCAAATGTCAATACAATTATAATAAATGATGGTGATAAATTCGGGCTTTCGCAGCTCTATCAATTGCGCGGGCGCGTTGGAAGAAGCAATCGTCTGGCGTATTGTTATATTTTTTATCAAGAAAATAAAGTTCTAAATGAAGTTGCCGAGAAACGATTGAAGGCCATTAAAGAATTTACAGAACTAGGAGCAGGCTTTAAAATTGCCATGCGAGATTTGGAAATTCGCGGTGCAGGCAACGTTCTTGGAACTGAACAACATGGCTATATGGAAGCGATTGGCTATGATATGTATTGTAAATTACTCGAAGAAAGTATGCGTACGAAAAAAGGAGAAGTTGTCAGAGAAAAATTACAAGCAAAAATCGACTTTGCAATTAATGCCTTTATTCCTGAAACGTATATTAGCAATCATCAAATGAAAATTGAGATTTACAAAAAAATTGCTGCAATTGATTCAAGATCTGAATTTGATCGCGTATATGAAGAAATTGAAGATCGATTTGGGACGGTTCCCACATCTGTTAGCAATTTAATGTCCGTTGCGTATGTAAAATCTCTTTGTGAATGGATGAATATCATCGAAATCAACGAAGATGGCAAAGATTTCACTCTCAAGTTTAGTCCAGATCACCCGATTAGCCCGATCTTTGTAAGTCGAATTATGGCGGAAGATTCTAAAAATGTGACATTTGTAGCATCGTCTCCTCCACTATTAAAACTTAAAATTACAAACAGATTAAGAAAAAAAGAAGAACAATTAACAATGCTTGAAAATTTTGTTGAAAAAATATATAGTTTTCATAGTGAATATTTAAATGTATAATGAGAGATGGTTATGAAATAGGATACATGCCATCTGATATCAATATAACGAGGAGAAGAGGATGTCTAATATGAAAAAGATAATTGCCGGATTATTAGTGATAATGATGGTGGCATTAACAGGGTGTTCAGGAAAAGGAAGCTCAAATGAGACAAGCACAGGAGTGGATACTAAAAACGCAGTGGCAGTAGTTAACGACGCAGTCATTGACTTAGATACATTCAATACAATGTACGGCCTTTACTTAGCTCAGTACGGAGAAGAATATATGGAAACTGAAGTAGATGGTGTGAAAAATTCTGAAAGTGTAAAAGAATACATCGTCAACAGCACAGTGATTAACAAAGTGATTGAACAGTACGTGGTATCAACTGGATATAAAATCGATGAAGTTGCGCTTCAAGAAAACATTGATAAGTTTAACACATCCCTTGAAGAAGACAGTGTTAAAAAAGGATATTTTGAAACAGCTGGTGCAACAGAGGCATTTATTAAAGATCAAATTCAAATTAATATGTACATCAAAGCATTTCAAGATATCGTATATAAAGAAGCTTCAGAAAATAAGACAAAGTTAGATGAGCTTTATGCTTCAGAAAGAGTGTTAGTAAAAGCGCGTCATATTTTATTAGAAGATCAAGCAACTGCACAAGCAATTAAAGCTAAACTAGATGCAGGTGAAGATTTTAATACGTTGGCAATTGAAAATTCAAAAGATCCTGGTTCGTCCTCTGAAGGTGGAGACTTAGGTTATTTTGGCCGAAATGCAATGGTTTCTGAGTTTAGCAAAGTTGCATTTTCGTTAGAGATTGGAGCTGTAAGCGATCCAGTTCAGACTGAGCATGGATTTCATATCATTAAAGTTGAAGATGCTTTAACAGTGAATCAAATGATAGAAGCTGGAAAGACAGAATCAGAAATTAATGAGCAAAAAGAACAGATTATCGTTGCTTTAGCACAACAACTATACGTTGAAAAAATTGATGCTTTAAAAGCTGAAGCAAAAATAGAAACATTTATGGAAAAAGTTAAAGAAGAAAAAGAAAAATAAATCAAAGAATAATGGTTCAAAAGTAAAGCAAAGGTCAGTCCAGTACTGACCTTTTTATAATAGGAGATTTAATTATGTCAGAAAATAAAGCAAAGCACCAAGCAGATTCATTTGTCAAAGGTGCGTTTATCTTGGGTATTGCAGGCGTTTTTGTAAAAATTATTGGTGCCTTTTTTAAAATCCCTTTAGCAAATCTATTAGGGCCAGAAGGGATAAGTTACTACACAAGTGCGTATCCAATTTACAATTTTTTTATAGTCCTTGCAACGGCAGGGTTGCCAACCGCACTTGCAAAAATTATCTCTGAGCAACGTGCGATGGGAGACTATGCCAATTTAGATCGTACATTTAGATCAGGGATGGTCTTGATGACCAGCGTGGGGATTTTGGGATCCTTGTTTATGTTTTTTGGCGCTGAAGCGATCTCAGATAAAATTAATAATCCGAAAGCAATACTTTCGTTTCAAGCACTAGCGCCTGCCGTGTTCTTAGTGTCGCTCATGGCAGTATTTAGAGGGTTCTTCCAAGGGTTTCAACAAATGAAACCCTTTGCGGCTTCACAGATTTATGAACAGTTCGCCCGTGTTATTATTGGATATGGACTCGCAGTGATCTTGATTAAAAAAAGTTTAGAGTATGCTGCTGCAGGTGCCACGTTTGGTGCAACAGCAGGTGCTCTTGCGGGGTTAGTGGTTATTTACATGATGTATAAGCGGTTCCGAAAGAAAAATCAGGAAGAGTTTACACAACAAGTAGCGAGTGAAAAAGCAAGTATTCCAGACATGATGAAGCGAATTGTCCTCATTGCAGTGCCGATTACACTTGGAGCAGCTGTGATGCCACTTATGAATTCAATCGATGTCCTGGTTGTAATGAATCGACTTGCGGATATCGGCATGGGAGATCAAGCCAATGACCTTTATGGTATGCTGAGTGGATATGCTGCAACACTTGTAAATTTACCTCAAGTAATTACTTCTGCAATCCAAATAAGCATCGTGCCTGCAATTGCGGTTTTGTTTGTTCAAAAAGGCACAAAGCAGCTAGAACGAACAATCCAAAATGGGATTCGCATGACGTTGATTATTAGCCTTCCAGCAACAGCGGGGTTGGTATTATTAGCACAACCTATTATGGAACTTCTATATCCGAATCAAGTACAACATGCAGTAACCACGGGAAATATTTTAGCGATTCTAGGCTTTAGCGTGATTTTCTTGGGAATGTTTCAAGTAACGACGGGAATTTTACAAGGACTCAGTTTACAAAATAGACCGGCAATTAACCTGTTGATTGGAGCCGCAATCAAGATACTTTTAACATATATATTAGTAGGAATTCCTCAAATCAATATTTATGGAGCGGCGATTTCAACTCTTGCAGCTTATGGAACGGCGACTGTGCTCAATCTCATTACGATGAAAAAACGTGCAGATATTTCCTTTGGATTTAAAGAAGTGTTGCTAAAACCGCTGACATCAGTTTTGGTGATGAGTGTGGCCGTTGTGGGATCATATCAACTCAGTTTGTTCGTAATCTCTCCAAAACTTGCAACTGTTTTTGCGATTGGAGTTGGGATGTTGGTTTATTTAGTGATGCTCTTTAAAACAAAGACGTTGACAGAGGATGACTATATTATGATGCCAGGTGGTTCAAAACTCAAAAAAATAAATGATAGATTTTTCAAATAGATAGGAGGTCATGAGGTGATTACAATTGTAGGTATGGGACCTGGTAGTGAATCTTTTTTGACGATGGATGCCTTTAAAACTTTAACAAGTGGACAAACTGTTTATTTAAGAACAGATCGACACCCCGTTGTTCCATATTTAGTTGAACAAGGTATGTGCTATCAGTCTTTTGATGACTACTATCATCAATTTGAGTCGTTTGATGAGGTGTATGAAGCTATTGCCAATGAGATTATTGCACTAGCAGAACATGATGATATTTTGTATGCGGTTCCAGGTAATCCGTTTGTTGCAGAAAAAACGGTGTCAATCATCTTAGAACGTTATAAAATAGAAGAAAATTTAAGCGAATCCGATAAATTTCGCATCGTACATGGAACGAGTTTTATTGATGCCATTGTAACGGCGCTTAAATATGATCCCGTAAATGGTTTTGTGATATTAGATGCTCTTAATGTAGAACATGAGTGGATGAATGCAACCAAGGATCATTTGTTTATTCAAGTTTATGATCAAATGTCAGCATCTCATCTTAAATTAGCGCTTATGGATGTTTGGGAGGATGAACATTTGGTGACCATTATCAGAGGGGCTGGTATTCCTTGTCAAGAAATGATTAAAACAGTGCCGCTTTGCGAACTCGATCACACACCAGATGATTTTAATCATTTGACAAGTTTGTTTGTGCCAGGTGGCAAATCTATTCGCCATGAGCTCAGAGAACTCGAAGATGTTATTGCCATTTTACGAGGTGAAAATGGATGTCCGTGGGATAGAGAGCAAACACATGAGTCGTTAGCAAGTAATTTGATTGAAGAAGCCTATGAAGTTAAAGATGCCATTGTGAAAGGTCATGAGGAAAATTTAATTGAGGAACTTGGAGATGTACTTTTACAAGTGGTTTTTCATGCTTCGATTGCATCGGATGACGGCTACTTTGACATGAATGATGTCATTCGTGGAATTTGTGAAAAAATGATTCGTAGACATCCTCATGTATTTGGTTCTGTAGATGTGAAAGATTCAGAGGAAGTTTTGGCAAATTGGCAAATGATTAAGGATGAAGAAAAAGCCTTAACTTCAATAGCAGAAAGTATGAAGTCGGTGACTTATAGCTTGCCAAGTTTGATGCGTGCTCAAAAAGTACAAAAGAAGGCGGCTGCTGTGGGCTTTGATTGGGATTCGCCTCTTGATGCAGTTGAGAAAATTCACGAAGAACTGAAAGAGTGGGAAATTGCGATTCAAGAAAACCGTGAGGATGAAATAAAAGAAGAACTGGGAGATTTGCTGCTCATTATCAGCAATGTCGCACGTCTTTTGAAAATTGATGCCGAACAAGCGCTTGTGGATGCAATTGAAAAATTTGTGAACAGATTTTCATATATTGAAGAAAACTTGAAAAAAATGAATAAGACCCCCAACATATTGATACGTGAGGAAATGAACGTTTTGTGGAGTGAATCTAAAAAGTCAAAATAATTATGAAAAAATTTATAAAAACTCTTGTAAAAGTTGAAATTTCAACGTATACTTATAATAGTTAAAACAACTTAATAATTTGAGGAGGTTATATTGTGAATAAAGCTGAATTAGTAGCTAGTATGGCTGAAAAATCTGGTTTAACTAAAAAAGATGCTGAGTTAGCATTAAATGCTTTCATGAAAAGCGTAGAGGAAGAACTTGCTAAAAGTGGTAAAGTTCAATTAGTAGGTTTCGGTACTTTTGATGTTAGAGAAAGAAAACAAAGAACTGGAAGAAACCCTAGAAATCCTAAAGAAACAATTAATATTCCAGCTTCAAAAGCTCCTGTTTTCAAAGCAGGTAAAGCTTTAAAAGAAACAGTAAATGCATAATGATATCAGAAAAAGCAGCCTAGCTGCTTTTTCTTGATTTATGGAGGTACAAAATGAGAATTGATAAATATTTAAAAAATGCTAGACTAATAAAAAGAAGAACTATTGCGAAAGAAGCTTGTGATCAAGGCAGAATTCTTGTTAATGGCAAAGTAGCAAAACCAGGTACAGAAGTTGCAATTGGAGATGAGCTCAGTATTCGCCTAGGGAGCAAACAAATGCAAGTGAAGATTTGTGCGCTTGATGAACACGTCACAAAAGAGAGTTCAAAGTTATTATATGAGGTCATTTCTGAAAGTGAATAGGAGATGGTGTTGTTCCAATGAAAACCAAAAGGAAATTTTTTAAGCGAAATAAAGTAACCTTTCTCATCGTGTTGATGCTTCTGGGATATTACGGATTTTTGATGTACCAAACTGAGACAAAGCTTGATGAGTTAAAAGGGGTACAGAAGGAATTGAAAACGGAAATTGCGATGATTGATCGCGATATTGATAAACTTGAAGATGAGTACATTTATTCTCTGTCGACAGAAGCGGTCGAGCAAATTGCTAGAAAGCGATTAAAAATGGTAAAACCCAATGAAATCATTTTCTTGATAAAAGGATTGCAAGATGAAGGCGATGGTGAATAAGGAGGTTCTTTTGAAAGTAGCGTGTATAGATGTAGGGACGAATTCAATCCGTCTTTTGTTGGCAAATTACCACGAAGGGCGATTTGATGATGCGTGTAAAAAATTGAGGATGACTCGATTGGGAAAAGGTGTCAATGAAACTAAAATGCTGGATATCGAACGAATGAAAGACTCGGTAGATGCGATTGATAGCTTTAAGCGGGAAGCAATCTCGTTTGGCGCAGAACATATTTTTATCATGGCGACAAGTGCCGTTCGAGATTCTAAGAATTCAGACATCTTTAAACAAATGATTTTTAATCAAACGGGAATGCAACTTGAAGTTATCAGTGGTAAGAAGGAAGCGGAGATTGGTTTCAAAGGCGTTTTGATGGGCGCACATCTAACAGATGAAAATCTACTTATTATAGATATTGGCGGTGGTTCAACGGAATTAATCGTGGGTAACCAGCAGGGAATCATCTTCTCGCATAGCTTGGACATCGGTGCAGTTAGATTGACGGGTGCGTTTATATCGCACGATCCAGCGACTTCAGATGAGAAAAGTACAATAGATGCTTATATCAAAGACGCACTTGAGACAGTGATCCATGAAATTTCTCGTTATAAAATATCAGAAGCAATTGGAATTGGAGGAACAGCAACGACTTTTGCTACAATGGTACATCAAGTTTCTGTTTACTCGCGTCAAGCCGTCCATGGACTTTGCGTAACAAAAGAACAAATAAGCAATTACAATCAAAAACTCTTGCATCTATCTGTAGAAGAAAGAAAAGGAATTGTTGGACTTGAGGAGAAAAGAGCGGATATTATTTATGCCGGGGGATTGATATTACAACAAGTTTTAGATCAATTGGCGATAGAAAAGTATTTTGCTAGCGACTATGATAATTTAGAAGGATTTATCGTCGAAAAATTGGGCTAAAAGTGTTGACAAAACTGCCTCAATCGTGTAATATAAATCTTGTTCGTAACAACGCGGTCCAGTAGTTCAGTTGGTTAGAACGCTAGCCTGTCACGCTAGAGGTCGAGGGTTCGAGTCCCTTCTGGATCGCCATTTATAATTTTGCGCAGCAAAATTACCCGACATGAGAAACGAAGTTTCTAGGAGGGGCGCAGCAAAATTACCCGACATGAGAAACGAAGTTTCTAGGAGGGTGCGCAGCAAAATTATATATATTATGCCGGTGTAGCTCAATTGGTAGAGCAACTGACTTGTAATCAGTAGGTCGCGGGTTCGAGTCCCATCACCGGCTCCATTTTAACCTTCAGAGAAATCTGAAGGTTTTTTTGCGTGTGGGGATAGAGATTTCATTAAAATAAGTTGTTGGAAAATATGTAATGGGTTAAAATAAATAGGTGTAGGGTCGGTTTGCGTTATTAACAGTTTTCAATTCTTAATAAAATGTTAACACACTCACCATACATCGTTTATTATTTAGTGTTACGATATGTTTTATTAATATTCATTTGGAGGTAGCGGCATGTTAAATAAGCAAGTTGTAAGCGACGTATTACAAGCGGCTTTATCAACTGGTGGTGACTTTGCTGAGATTTTTGTCGAAGATCGTTTTAACAATTCGATGGAATTGGTAAAAGGCAAAATTGAAAAATCATTATCAGGTAGAGATTATGGCATTGGCATTAGAATTTTTCAAGGGTTAAACAGTGTTTATACATACACTTGTGAAAATAGCCGAGATCACTTAGTGGAAGTGGCTAAAAAAGCGGCAGCAGCGATAAAAGGGATTCCTCAAAATGCTAAAATAGATTTTGTCATGACATCCCCTGTTCAAGCACATCCGGTTAAGGTTATGCCTTCAAGTGTTTCGAAACAATCAAAGGTAGATTTGATGAAACGCGGATTTGAAGCAGCATCAAAATATGACGCTTCAATCAACCAAGTTATTGTCACATATTTAGATTATAAGCAGAATGTTTTAATTGCCAATTCTGAAGGAAAATTCGTTGAAGATGAACGTGTTCGTACACGCTATTTAATAGACACGGTCGCACAAAAAGATGGAAAAATGCAAAGAGGGTTTATTGGAAAAGGTTCAGGCAAAGGGTTTGAACTGTATGATGAAATTGACGTCGAGTGGATTGGAAGAGAATCTGCACGTATTGCGAAGACGATGCTAGATGCACAATCGTCACCTAGTGGAAAATTCCCGGTTATTCTCGACAATAAATTTGGTGGGGTTATTTTTCACGAGGCATGTGGTCATGGATTGGAAGCAACATCTGTTGCTAAAGGCAATAGTGTCTACGCGGATAAAATGGGACAAAAAATCGCTTCAGACATTGTTAATGCAGTAGATGACGGAACCATAGCGAATGAATGGGGCTCATCAAATTATGATGATGAAGGAACGCCAACTCAAAGAAATGTTTTAATTAAAGACGGCGTTTTGACTGGATATATGATTGATAAACTCAATGCAAGAAGAATGAATGCGGATATCACAGGTTCTTCTAGACGACAATCTTATAAATTTGCGCCAACCTCACGTATGACCAATACGTATATCTTAAATGGACAATCCAAGTTTGAGGACATGATTGGGTCTATTGAGTATGGACTCTATGCGAAGTACTTAGGTGGAGGTTCTGTCAACACAGCGACAGGCGAATTCAATTTTTCTGTACAAGAAGGCTATTTAATTGAAAATGGAAAAATTACAGCACCGGTAAAAGGCGCAACTCTAATTGGAACTGGACTTGAAGTGCTTCAAAAAATCGAGATGATTAGTGATAATTTTGGTTCTGGAGAAGGGATGTGTGGTTCTGTAAGTGGCTCGATTCCTGCGGGACTTGGACAACCTGCGCTAAAAGTATCTGAAATAACAGTAGGCGGAAGGGAGGAAGCGTAATGGATTCGAGATTATTAGAACTTTTATTTGAAAAGGGAAAACAAAAGGGATTTCAAGAGCAAGAAATCTATTATGTTCGAAATAAATCAACTGATATCTCAGTATATGATGGTGCGATTGATAAGTACAATTTAAGTGAAAATAGTGGTTTATCCTACCGCGCGATGTTAGATGGTAAACTCGGATATGCGTATTCAGAAATTATTGATGAAAAAGCCATCGAAATGCTCGTTTTAGAAGCATATGACAATGCAAGAGTCATTGAATCGGACGATGAAGTGTTCTTATTTAAAGGCTCAGAGTCTTATCCGGAAATCAATCATTATAATGAGCAGTTAAGTCAATCTCCAATCAGTGAAAAAATAGAATTTATGTTGTCGTTAGAACGCGAACTAAAAGCATATGATCCTCGAATCAAAAGTATTTCATATAATCAATACAATGAATCTGAGTCGTTTAGACGTATTAAAAACACCAAAGGTCTTGATGTCACTGAACTATCCAATATTTGTTATGCATATGCGATGATTGTGGTTTCTGACGGAGTAGATACAAGGACGGGTCTTGGATACGACATATCCAATGATTTTTATCAGCTATCACAAGCTAAAATTATCAAACAAGCTGCTGAAGAAGCGCTCAGTATGTTGGGTGCAAAGACCGTTAAGTCAAAAACATGTCCAGTTGTCATTAAAAATGGGACGTTTGCAGAATTCTTTAGTGCATTTATCGACGTTTACAATGCAGAGCACGTTCAGAAAGACCTTTCTCAAATGGCGGGTCGATTAGGTGATCAAGTGTCGACTTCGGTTTTAACAGTTGTTGATGATCCGCATTTAGAGATGGGATTAGCTTCTTCAAGTTTTGATGCAGAAGGCGTTGCGACACAGAAGAACACACTTATTGAAGAAGGTGTACTAAAAACATTTTTCCATAATCTTAAAACAGCCAATAAAGACGGGGTTGAATCTACTGGAAATGCCAGTAAGGCGTCTTATAAAGGAACGGTTGGCATCTCACCATCTAATTTGATCGTTAAACCGGGTACCATCTCGTTTGATGAGATGATTTCAGATATTGGTGAGGGCGTTTATGTGACGAGTTTACAAGGAATGCATGCCGGACTTGACCCAATTTCAGGTGATTTTTCACTTCAGTGCCATGGTTATGAGATTTCAGGTGGAAAACTTGGAAAGCCGGTATCGCAAATTACAGTTGCTGGAAACTATTTCGAACTTTTAAATGATATCGAAGCGTTTTCTTCAGACTTTGAATTTTCAATTATGGCGGAACCTTACACAGGTTCTGCATCTGTAAAAATTAAAAAACTTGCCATTTCAGGAGAATAAAAATGCTATGTGATGTGATGTGTCAAATTCGAAAAACAATCAAAGAGAATCAATTGTTGACGACCGGTGATAAGGTAGTCGTTGGATTTTCAGGTGGACCTGATTCTTTGACGTTATTACATGCCTTGAATGCCATAAAAGACGAATGGCCAATATCTTTAGTGGCAGTACACATCAATCACATGTTGCGTGGAGAGTTTGCAGACGCGGACGAACAGTTCTGTCAATCATTTTGTGCGCAGAATCACATTCCGTGTTATACCTTTAAAGTAGATGTGTCATCGCTTTCTCAGATAAATAATATTTCATTTGAGGAAGCGGGGCGCATTGTGCGATATGAGAAATTTGAAGAAGTTAGACATATTGAACAGGCAACAAAAATTGCAGTTGCTCAGAATAAAAATGACGTAACGGAAACGTTCTTAATGAATTTATTGAGAGGTTCAGGTATTGATGGTCTCGCATCGATTGAATATATGCGAGATCAACAAATTATTCGACCACTTTTGGATGTTGATCGTCAATCAATTGAAAGTTATTGTTTGGAAAATGGTTTAGAACCACGACGGGATCATACCAATGATGAAAATGACTACTTGAGAAATAGAATTCGCAATGAATTAATACCGCATCTGTCAACCCATTACAATCCATCATTTCAAGACGCGATACAGCGTACGGTACAGATTATGAAAGAAGAAAAAGCATTTTGGAGCGATTACCAGAAGGAACTTTTTCAGACGTATTGCCGTCAAACACAGGTTGGAATACAGCTTGATTATGATAAAATGAAGACCAAGTCAAAAGCTGAACAGCGTCAACTCATTCGACATTGCATAGAGATACTTCGAGGGGACTTGAAAAATATATCGTTTGACATCATCGAGCAAATTATGTTGTTAAATCGGTCGGGAGCGTATTGTCAGTTAGACAGTCGTCATCGAGTTATCCGTACGTATGGTGCGTTAATTTTCCAAGAATATCCATCTACAGATTCATCGAATGCTTGTACGATGATGGGAGATCCATGCGATGAGAGAATTTATACAAAAGTCATTCCTATAGAAGAAAGAAATCGATATCAATATAGTGCAACTTGTGTTGCAATAGATGCAGACTGCATTTTAGGAAATCTTGAAGTGAGATATCGGCGACAAGGAGATGCCTTTGTTCCGCTTGGAATGAAGGGAAATAAGAAAATTAAAGCATTTTTTATCGATGAAAAAATACCCAATGTTGAAAGAGATAAAATCCCTTTAGTTTGTGATGAAGAAAAGATAATTTGGGTAAAAGATATGAGAATCAGTGAACAATGCAAAATTACAGAAAAAACGAAAAACATCATGATTATTAGTTTTCGAGAACTTGTTGAAAGTAGATAATTGTGCTAAAATAATATGATGTACACTCACCAAAGGAGGAAGCTATGAAGAAAGGTCAGAAGCAAGCCTTGATGTATTTGCTAATATTTATTGGCATCGTAATTTTTGTGAAAATGGCTGGTGTTGACGGCACAAAAACACAAGAATTGAGTTATGATCAATTTATTAGTAAAATGGCTAATGATCAAATAAAAGAAGTTAAGATAGAAGGGAATAAAGTCTCGGGGACATTAGTAAATGAAGATGCATTTACGAGTTATGTTCCGACGATGCTTGCCACTCAAACAGGTGATATGATCCTGGCGTATCAACAATCTCAAAAGGATTTTTCACTCAATGGTGTTCAACCGAGTAGTACGCCGTTTTTACTAGAAATATTACCTACGCTGATCATGTTTATTCTGCTAGGTGTGTTTTGGTTTATTTTTATGCAGAACTCACAAGGTGGCGGTTCGAAAGTCATGTCGTTTGGTAAAAGTAGAGCAAAAATCGTAAAAGATACTGCGAGAAAAATTACGTTTGCAGATGTGGCTGGCTTAAAAGAAGAAAAAGAGGAAATGCAAGAAATCGTTGATTTCTTAAAATTCCCAAGAAAATATTTATCATTAGGCGCGAGAATACCAAAGGGGATTCTAATGGTTGGCCCTCCAGGTACCGGTAAAACTTATTTATCTAGAGCTTGTGCAGGAGAAGCTGGTGTTCCGTTTTATACAATATCAGGATCTGACTTCGTTGAAATGTTTGTAGGGGTCGGAGCTTCAAGGGTAAGAGATTTATTTGAAGAAGCTAAGAAAAATTCACCTTGTATTGTATTTATTGATGAAATCGATGCAGTTGGTAGAAGACGTGGAGCAGGTTTAGGTGGCGGTCACGACGAACGTGAACAAACACTGAATCAATTACTTGTTGAAATGGACGGCTTTGCAGATAATCAAGGTGTCATCGTCATCGCTGCAACCAACAGACCGGATATTTTAGATCCAGCGCTATTGAGACCAGGACGTTTTGATAGAGAAGTAACTGTGGGTGTTCCGGATATTCGTGAGCGTGAACAAATTATTAAAATTCACGCTAAAAATAAACCGATATCAACCGATGTGGATTATGCGAAATTAGCGCAAAGTACTCCTGGTTTTACACCGGCGGATTTAGAAAATGTCATGAATGAAGCTGCATTACTATCTGCTAGAAAAGATGATAAAGTGATTCGTATGGAATCTATCAAAGAAGCGATTACAAAAGTAATTGCAGGCGTTGAGAAGAAAAGTCGAATTGTCAGTGAAAAAGAACGTAGATTAACGGCTTACCATGAAGCTGGGCATGCAGTGCTAGCAAATGTATTGCCGGATTCAGATCCAGTTCATCAAGTGACGATTATTCCAAGAGGTCGTGCAGGTGGTTTCACAATGCAATTACCTGAAGAGGATAGAAGTTACGCAACTAAAAAGGGAATGGAACGTGAACTCATTATCTTATTAGGTGGACGAGTAGCGGAAAGTCTCGTATTAGGAGATATCAGCACAGGTGCTCAAAATGACTTAAGTCGAGTAACGAAAATTGCCAAAGCAATGGTGATGAAATATGCCATGAGTGATAATTTAGGCGCAATGAGTTATGAAACAGAAGATGAAGTCTTTTTAGGTAGAGATTTTACTTCGATGAAAAACTACTCAGAGCATGTTGCTGCAGAAATTGATCGCGAAGTTAGAAATATTGTCGATAGTGCATACGATAAGGCTAAAACTTTATTAGAAGATCATTTAGACAAACTTCACACAATTGCAGAAGCGCTTCTTAAATTTGAAACCATTAGTGGTGATGAATTTAAAATGGCATTTGAAAATGGTTTAGAAGCATTGGCATCTCATATAGAAGAAAATCGTGAAAAAATTGAAAGCGAGCGAAAAGCGGTTCGAGAGAAAGAAGAAAAAGAACGACTTGAAGCAGAAGTGGTGAATGCTCAAAACATTCAAAACAATCAATCGCAAGAAAAAGAACAACCGAATCATCCGTTTGGAAAAAGTGTTTAAAGCGAAGACCGCTAATCACTGAAGCAAAGAATAATCAATCGCCGACTGTCCTAAGATCTACTAGGACAGTCGGTTTTTCTTTTATATTTTTGTGGAAAATGGTATTATAGAAATATATGTTTAGAAAATAATACATTTGTCGTTAACGACTTAAATTTAATTTGACTAGATAGGAGACAACTATGATGAAATTAACGGTTGGAGATCAATTTCGCTCAGAACTCATCGTCGAGGAAAAACATACCGCAGCAGCATTTGGAAGTGGCAATATTTTGGTTTTTTCAACACCTATGATGATTGGATTAATGGAAAATGCAGCATTAAACTGTGCGCAACAAAATTTAGATGAAGGGTTGAGTACAGTAGGTACTTATGTGAACATTAAGCATATTGCAGCTACGCCAGTTGGTCAAAAAGTATATGCGATTGCAACGTTGACTTCAATTGAAGGCAAAAAATTAGAATTCGATGTTGAAGCCTTTGATGAAAACGAAAAAATTGGTGAAGGATCACACGGAAGATATATTATTGAAGCACAAAAATTTCTAAATCGAGTTAATCAAAAATCTCAAAAGTAAGAGAAATATATTCATTCGAGGGATGCTATGCGAAAGGTTTCAGCGCATGAAATAACAAAGTTGGTCAAAGAAGCTTGTATTGAGATGAATTATAAAATAGACTCAAACATTAAAAATGCATTTATTCATTCATCTTTAAAGGAATCTTCTGAAGTTGGAAGACAGATTCTCATGGATCTTGTTGAAAATGCGCGCTTGGCTGAGACATTAGTTGCACCAATATGCCAAGATACTGGAATGGTGGTTGCTTTTGTCAAAATTGGTCAAGAGGTTCAAGTCGTAGATGGCGGATTAGCATCTGCAATTCAACTTGGTATTCAACAGGGCTATGAAGAGGGTTATTTAAGAAAATCAGTTGTGAGAGATCCTTTGATAAGGGAGAATACAGGTGACAATACCCCGGGAATTGTATATTACGACATCGTAGAAGGCGATGCATTTGAAATAGAAATTGCTTCTAAGGGATTTGGAAGTGAGAATATGTCTGCAGTGAAAATGTTAAAGCCTTCTGATGGAGTGGAAGGGGTTGTGAAATTTGTTGTAGAGACGGTTAGAGCAGCCGGCTCCAATCCGTGTCCGCCAATCATCCTCGGTATTGGAATTGGTGGTACCATTGACAAAGCGGCTCAAATCGCCAAGCACGCACTTTTAAGAGAATTAGGATGTCCAAATGAAATGCCACATTTAGCTTTATTGGAGCAGCGAATACTGGATGAAATCAATCGAACAGGAATCGGACCGCAAGGATTAGGTGGTGAAACTACTGCTTTAGCTGTTCATATTGAAACGTTCCCCACTCATATCGCTGGTCTTCCGGTCGTGGTGAATATCAACTGTCACGCTTCGCGGCATCTTAAAATTGTTTTGTAGAGGGTATTATGAAGAGAATCATTAACTTACCACTGACAGACGAAGTCATTCAAACGTTACATTCTGGAGATAAGGTTTATCTTACTGGGAAAATATACACCGCGCGAGACGCAGCCCATTTAAAACTGATTCAACTGATCAAAAATGGTGAAGCCCTTCCGTTAGAAATTCAAGGGCAGGTGATATACTATGCAGGCCCGTCACCAGCTCGACCTGGGCAAGTTATCGGCGCTTGTGGTCCCACAACGAGTTATAGAATGGACGATTTAACCTTGCCACTCTTGGAACTTGGATTAAAAGGAATGATTGGTAAAGGTGATCGATCTCCTCAAATAAAAGAGGGTATCGTGAAACATCAAGCAGTTTATTTCGCGGCAATTGGAGGGGCAGGCGCACTCATTGCGAGTTCTATTCAAAGGTGTGAGATTTTAGCATTTGAAGAACTTGGGCCTGAAGCGCTTAGATGTTTGGAAGTTGTTGAGATGCCAGTATACGTAGTAATGGATTCAAATGGCAATAATTTGTATGAAACGGAACCAGCACGCTTTAGTCGGTAAAACTGAATGATCATTTGAGTAGTGTAAAGTACTTTATGAAAAAGTAAAATAAGCAAGTAGTTGAAATGAGGTGAAATCATGATAAAAGAATATTACAATAAAAATGCATCAGATATGATAGAAAATACACTTAAACTAGATTTGCAACCTATTTACGAGCACTTTGAAAAATCGTTAAAGCCAGGAGCGAAAATATTAGACGTGGGTTTTGGCTCGGGGAGAGATAGTTTGCATTTTGAAGCAAAGGGATATGATGTCGTATCCATCGATTTTGCAGAAGAAGTCTATAATAGAGGAAAAAATTTGCTCAATACAGAAGTTCTTATGGTGGACGTGAGAGAAATGAGATATCACGATGAATTTGATGCAATCTGGGCAAGTGCAGTGTTGTTTCACTATACGACCCCTGAAATTATTCAAATACTCAATCGATTTAGTGCAGCGCTTAAAGAAAAAGGCGTTGTATACGTGTCGTTCAAATATGGAGTAAGCGAGCAATTACGACATGGCCGCCATTTCAATGATTTCAATGAAGAAAAATTTCAGCAGCTCATGGAAACAGTAGGTGATCTTAAAATTATAGAAATGTGGAAAACACAAGATGCAAGAATCACACATTCCGATCACTATTGGTTGAATGTCATGTTGGCAAAATAAAATTAAACCCCGATCGATCGCTAAAGCGATGAATCAGTTTATAGGACGACACAAAGGGAAATCTTTTTTGAGATTTCTCTTTTTTAATATTTCGTAAAAGATAATATGCAAGTTTTCTTGCAATCGCACAATAACTTAAGTGCGTAAAAACATTAACAAAAATACATAAAGTATACAATTATACTTTGTTAAAATCACTGTAATTTATATGGAATTGTGGTATTCTAATTAGAGTAAACCGGATGCGGTCAAAAAAGGTGAAGGAGGATTTATGATGTTTGATAAAAATCAAATTTCAATTCTTAAAGAAGCTGTAGATAAAGAGAATGCTAAAACGCAAGAAAAATTGCAAAAACGTCCTGAAAGAAAAGTTAATTTCACTACAGGGTCAGGTGCGCCTGTTAACAGATATTATTCGCCTGTTGATATTGCAGATTTAGACTATATGAATGATTTAGGCTTGCCTGGACAATTTCCATACACACGTGGTGTACAACCGACGATGTATCGTGGACAGTTTTGGACAATGAGAATGTATGCGGGTTTTGCAACAGCTGAAGAATCAAACAAACGTTATAAATACTTAGTTGAGCAAGGTTCAAGTGGACTTTCTGTCGCATTTGACTTACCAACACAAATTGGATATGATTCAGATCACCCATTGTCAGAAGGTGAAGTAGGTAAAGTAGGCGTTGCCATCGACTCTCTTGCTGATATGGAAATCTTATTTGATGGAATTCCCCTCGATAAAGTAAGTACTTCAATGACCATCAATGCACCGGCATCAGTATTGCTTGCAATGTACATTGCGGTAGCAGAAAAACAAGGCGTATCATCTGAAAAACTCAGAGGTACGATTCAAAATGATATTTTAAAAGAATACATCGCTAGAGGAACGTATATTTTTCCAACAGAACCTTCTATGCGTTTAATTACAGATATATTTGAGTATTGTTCACAAGAAGTTCCGCAATGGAATACAATTTCCATATCGGGTTATCACATTCGTGAAGCAGGTTCAACCGCAGCTCAAGAAGTTGGTTTTACATTAGCGGATGGTATCGCTTACGTTGAAGCAGCGATTAAAGCAGGAATGGATGTTGACGCATTTGCACCAAGATTGTCTTTCTTCTTTAATGCACACAATGACCTTTTAGAAGAAGTTTCAAAATATAGAGCAGCACGTCGTCTTTGGGCGAGAATTATGAAAGATCGTTTCGGAGCAAAAGATCCAAAATCCATGCAACTTAAATTCCATACTCAGACAGGTGGTTCAACTTTAACTGCGCAACAACCTGAGAATAACATCGTAAGAGTTGCAATTCAGACATTAGCTGCTGTTTTAGGCGGTACGCAAAGTTTACACACGAACTCTAAAGATGAAGCACTTGCGCTTCCAACTGAAGATTCTGTAAGAGTTGCGCTTAGAACACAACAGATTGTAGCTCATGAAAGTGGCGTAACCGAAGTGGTGGATCCACTCGCAGGCTCGTACTATGTTGAAGCAAAAACGAAAGAAATTGAAGATGCGGCATATGAGTATATCAAACGCATTGATGAAATCGGCGGCGCGACAAAAGCAATTGATAAAGGATACATTCAACAAGAAATTATGGACGCTTCATATGACTATCAGAAAAAAGTGGAATCTGGTGAAATTGTCGTAGTTGGTATGAACAAATATCAAATTGAAGAAGAGTCTCCAAAAGGCTTACTACGCGTAGATCCAGTAGTTGGTGAAATGCAAAAAGCACGTTTGGCAGAACTTCGTTCAAAACGAGACAATCAAGCGGTACAGACAACACTAGAAGCTTTGAAAAAAGCTTGTGAAGGAACAGAAAACGTCATGCCATTTATCCTTGACGCAGTTAAAACATATGCGACACTTGGAGAAGTGTGTGGTGTTATGAGAGAAGTGTTTGGAGAATACCAACAATCTGTAAACTTATAGAGGATAGGATATAGGAGGACTATAATGGAAAGACCAATTCGTGTATTAGTGGCTAAACCGGGTTTAGATGGACATGATAGAGGTGCAAAAGTTATCGCAAGAGCATTGAGAGATGCTGGTATGGAAGTAATTTACACAGGTCTTAGACAAACTGCTGAGCAAATTGTAAATGCAGCCATTCAAGAAGATGTGGACTGTGTTGCAATGAGCATTTTATCAGGGGCACACAACACACTTTTGCCAAAAGTAGTAGAGTTATTAAAAGCTGAAAACGCTGAAGATATTTTGGTTATTGGTGGAGGCGTTATTCCAGATGAAGATATTCCTTATTTAAAAGAAAGAGGAATCAAAGAAATTTTTACACCAGGAACACCAACTCAAGTGACAATTGAGTATATTCGCTCAAACGTTAAAGCGTAATAAAGTGAACCGTCAAAAGCGTTATGTGCGATTGGCACGAAGTATTTGACGATATTGAAAATCTAGGGTTAAAGAGGCTGCCATGGATATCGAGAAAAAAATATTGGAGAAAGATAAACGTGCTGCTGCACGTTTAATTTCGCTAGTAGAAAATAAAGATGAAGAAGGGTTGAGAATCCTAAAAAAGTTATATTCTCATACCGGAAATGCATATGTCATTGGTATAACAGGACCTCCGGGAGCTGGAAAAAGTACATTGACGGACAAATTGACCAAACTTCTAAGAAAACAAAATAAAAAGGTGGCCATCATTGCAGTTGATCCAACGTCTCCATTTACAGGCGGTGCCATCTTAGGCGATCGCGTCCGAATGAACGATCTCAGTACGGATAAGGATGTTTTTATTAGAAGTATGGGAGCACGAGGCCATTTGGGTGGTATTTCTGAGGCTACATCTGCTGCAATTAAAATTCTTGATATCTATGGTGTTGACGTCATTTTTGTTGAAACTGTTGGAGTCGGTCAATCTGAAATCGACATCGTTAAAAACTGTGACACAACCTTAATGGTGATGGTTCCGGGGTTGGGAGATGATATACAGGCCATTAAGGCGGGTGTCATGGAAATTGGAGATGTGTTTGCTGTAAATAAATCGGATCGAGATGGTGCAACACGTACAGCTCGTGAAATTGATATGATGTTAGATTTTAATAAAAATCTAGATTGGCGTCCTCCTGTTAAAATGGTAATCGCTTCAGAGAATCAGGGCGTGGATGAACTCTTGAAATCACTTGAGGCACATCGAGCACATCTTGAAACAACCGGTCAGTTACAAATCAGAAGGAAACGCAATATTAAAAGTGAATTGGTGGAAATGATTAAAGAAAAAATCGAACATTCCATTTTGGATAACTCTCATAATGAAGAAATGCTCGAAAAGTTTTCAAACGAAGTTTTAGAAAGGCAATCAGATCCTTTCTCGGCAGTAGATTATCTCTTCGAACAATATAAATTAAGTCGAGGATAACTAGCTGAGTACTCAAATTATTTAAAGAGCACTCAAATTATTTCAAGAGCACTCAAATTATTTTAAGGCACAAATCAATATCCTTAATTAATGAAAGCAAAAGATAATTTATAGTTTATAAGTTGTGTTTACAGTGATTTTTCAGACTGTTAAAATCTATTTAGGATGGGAGAGACTCATGAAAGCTTTAAAAGTAGACCACATAGGAATCGCAGTGAAGAATTTAGAAGAGACACTAGGATTTTATCGAGATGTTTTAGGACTTGAACTGCAAGGAACAGAAGTTGTTGAAGATCAAAAAGTAAAAGTTGCATTTTTACCAGTTGGAGATACTGAAATTGAACTTCTAGAATCAACCTCTGAAGACGGTCCTATCGCGAAATTCATCGAGAAAAATGGCGAAGGGATTCAACACATTGCTTTTCGAGTAGACAATATTCAAGAAGCAATTGAATACATGCAATCAAAAGGTATGAAAATGATTGATGAGACAGCAAGATATGGTGCTGGCGGCGCAAAAATTGCCTTTGTTCATCCAAAAAGCTCAAACCGCGTTTTAGTTGAGCTCAGCGAAAGATAAAATGGGATTTGGAGGTTAAAAATGTCTGTAAACAAGCTTGAAGATTTAAGACAGAGAAAAGCAAAAATCCTTGCTGGTGGTGGTACTAGCCGAATTGAAAAACAACACAAAAGCGGCAAACTTACAGCTAGAGAGAGATTAGATTTATTGTTCGATGAAGGAACCTTCGTGGAAATGGATGCATTTGTTAAACACAGATGTACTAATTTTGGAATGGAATCTGTAGATGCACCTGCTGAAGGTGTTGTAATTGGCTATGGTAAAGTAGATGGCAGATTGGTATATGCATATTCACAGGATTTTACAGTAGTTGGTGGATCGCTTGGAGAAATGCATGCTGCAAAAATTTGCAAGGCAATGGATAACGCAATGAAGATGGGTGCGCCAATTGTTGGCTTAAACGATTCAGGTGGTGCGAGAATTCAAGAAGCGGTTGATGCATTATCAGGCTATGGAAAAATCTTTTATAAAAATACCATTGCATCGGGCGTGATTCCACAAATTACAGCTATAATGGGACCTTGCGCAGGCGGAGCAGTATATTCACCAGCTTTAACAGATTTTATCTTTATGGTGGATCAAACATCACAAATGTTTATCACTGGACCACAAGTTATCAAAACTGTAACGGGTGAAGAAGTAACAGCTGAAGCATTAGGTGGAGCGATGACTCACAACTCAGTTAGTGGTGTTGCGCAGTTTATTGCAAATAATGATGAAGCATGTATCGAAGAAATCAGAAGATTATTGAGCTTTTTACCATCCAATAATCTCGAAACTGCACCTGAATATTTATGTGATGAAGACTTAAATGCTGTTGATGAAACGTTAAATAGCATTATTCCAGATAGTTCAAATAAACCATATGATATGTTTGATATCATCCGTGCAATTGTTGATGAAGGCGATTATATGGAATATCAACCATACTTTGCAAAAAATATCATCACATGTCTTGCAAGATTAAATGGAAAAACCGTGGGAATTATTGCAAATCAACCAAAAGTGCAAGCTGGTTGTTTAGATGTGAATGCTTCTGATAAATCGGCTAGATTTATTAGAACATGTGATTCGTTTAATATTCCTTTATTGAATATTGTGGATGTACCAGGATTTTTGCCAGGAACACAACAAGAACTTGGTGGAATCATTCGCCATGGAGCTAAAATGCTTTATGCGTATAGTGAAGCAACTGTTCCTAAATTGACATTAATCGTTCGTAAAGCATATGGTGGAGCTTACTTGGCAATGTGTTCAAAAGATTTGGGCGCAGACGTTGTATATGCATGGCCATCAGCTGAAATTGCAGTTATGGGACCACAAGGTGCTGCTAATATTATCTTTAAAAATGAAATTAGCGAATCTTCAGACCCAGTAGCGACTCGTGAACGCGTTATTGCAGAATATACAGATGAGTTTGCAACACCATATAAAGCAGCAGAGCGTGGATTTGTTGATGATGTTATTGAACCAGCAGTGACTCGCCCTAGATTAATTGATGCGTTTGATATGTTGTCGTCAAAACGAGAAGTGAGACCTTCTAAAAAACATGGAAACATCCCATTATAGAAACGAGGTGAAATAATGAATGTATTAGAGAATTTTAAACATGCAGATACATTTGCACAAATGGGCATGGCAGATAAATTGCTCGCTACAGGATATGTTATTTTGCTCGGTATGGGGATAACGTTTGTGGCACTTATTTTAATCTGGTTTATTACTGCGATGATGTCTAAGATTATTCAATCAATTGAAAAGTCAAAGAATCCATCAAAAACGATGCCAGAACCAGCCAAGATGATCAATACTGCTCCAGTACAACCTGTATATGAAACAGAAGATGATGGAGAACTCATTGCAGTCATTACTGCGGCAATTGCTGCTTCCATGAATACGTCGATGCATCAAATTCGAGTATCAAACATCAGACGTATTCAAGATACAACGCCTGTATGGGGAAAAACGGGACGTAATGATGTTATGGGATCTAGAATGTAATTATATGAATAACACTTGTGGAGGATATCATGAAGAAGTTTAATATAACTGTTAATGGAAAATCATATGAAGTAGATGTAGAAGAAATTGGCGGCGTTGCACAAGCACCTGCAAGAAGAGCAGAAGCGCCAAAAGCTGCACCAACTGCGACTCCAGCACCTGCTGCAGCTCCAGCACCTGCTGCAGCACCGACGCCAGCTCCAGCTGCTGCACCAGCTCCATCTGTATCTGGTGGAGAAAGCATTAATTCGCCAATGCCTGGAACAATTTTAGATATTAAAGTGAATGTTGGTGACTCGGTGAATAGCGGAGATGTATTGGTAATTTTAGAAGCGATGAAAATGGAAAATGAAATTATGGCACCAAAAGCTGGTAAAGTACTTTCAGTCAATGTAAGCAAAGGTGCATCAGTAAATTCAGGGGATGTATTAGTAGTTATCGGTTAATCTGAAACTACAAAATACGAAAGGAGATGCAAAATGCTTCAAACGATTAAGGATTTTTATTTATCCACTGGATTTGCAGCAATCACACCTGAACAAGTGCTTATGATTGGTATTTCGTTTTTACTCCTTTTCTTAGCGATCAAAAAAGGATTTGAACCGTTACTTTTAATACCAATTGCATTTGGTATGTTTTTAGCGAATTTGCCTGTTGCAGGTCTAATGGCACATCCGGAATATGCAGCAGACGGATCTTTAAAAAACATGGGTGGATTATTGTATTATATCTATCAAGGAAATAAATTAGGGATTTTTCCGCCGTTAATATTTTTAGGTGTTGGTGCTATGACAGATTTCGGACCGTTGATTGCGAATCCAAAATCACTTTTACTTGGTGCAGCGGCACAATTAGGTATCTTTATAACATTCTTCGGAGCGATTGCGTCGGGACTGTTTGATCCAACTGAAGCTGCTTCAATTGGTATTATTGGTGGTGCTGATGGTCCGACTGCGATTTTCTTATCTTCAAGATTAGCACCTCATTTATTGGGATCAATAGCAGTCGCTGCATATTCATACATGGCACTTGTACCTGTAATTCAACCGCCAATAATGAAACTTCTGACGACAAAAGAAGAACGAAAAATTGTGATGAAACAATTGCGTCCCGTTTCTAAACTTGAAAAAATTATATTTCCGATTTTGACAACTTTAATTGTATCATTAATCGTACCGCCAGCTGCGGCATTGATTGGTATGTTAATGCTTGGTAACTTATTTAGAGAATCAGGTATGGTAAGTAGATTAACGGATACTGCTCAGAATAATATGATGAACATGATTACGATTTTCTTAGGAACAACAGTTGGTGCGACAGCATCCGCTGAAGCATTTTTAAATGTTAAAACACTAGCTATTCTAGGTCTAGGTGTTGTTGCCTTTGGATTTGGAACAGCAGGTGGTGTATTGCTCGCAAAAGTTATGAACAAATTCTCAAAAGATCCAATCAATCCACTGATTGGTTCAGCTGGTGTTTCTGCAGTTCCAATGGCAGCAAGGGTTTCTCAAGTTGTTGGACAAAAGGAAAACCCAGGTAACTTTTTGCTGATGCATGCAATGGGACCAAATGTCGCAGGCGTTATCGGATCGGCAGTAGCAGCAGGTGTTCTGCTCTCGTTGTTTAGTGGTTTCTAAAAACAAGGTAATTTTCACAGAAATTGTTGATATGTATATAAGTGATAATAAAAAACGCCGAGAGGCGTTTTTTATTATTCAATCCACGGACTCAATCCCGGACTCAATCAACAGACTCAATCAGCAGACTCAATCAACAGACTCAATCCACGGACTCAATCCACGGACTCAATCCACGGACTCAATCCACGGACTCAATCATGCCATTTAAAAAACGGAGAGTCTCGCAAATTAGAAATATGCAATTTTTTTAACTTTTGGATAGAACACTTTATTTTATGTCAAAACTTATGGTATGCTATAAAGGAGGCCACAATTCAATTTTTCAGGAAAGGACTGATAATTTGATGAAAAATAAAATACTCAATATGCTTTTGGATCACCAAGATCAGTACTTATCTGGAGAAGAGATTAGCGCACGATTAGGAGTATCCAGAACGGCTATTTGGAAACATATAAAATCGTTGAAAACAGAAGGTTATGAGATTCATTCAGTTACCAACAAAGGGTACAGACTCATATCCTCGACTAAAGAAATCAATTCAACATCTCTAAAATCAATGGTAGAACCTTTTAAAAAACTTCAGTTTTCTGAGTATTACCAAGAAATTGATTCAACTAATCAAGAAGCGAAGCGAATCGCTTTAACGAATAGTATAATAGAGGGTATTGTCGTTTCGGCTGAACAAACGGCTGGCAAAGGAAGACTTGGACGCAATTGGACATCTGAAAAAAATGCAGGCTTGTGGATGAGTTTGCTTTTAAGACCCGCTATTTTACCAGAACAAGCTTCGGGAATAACATTGGTAGCTGCTGCAGCGATGTGTCAAGCGATTGAAAAAACAACCGGATTATTAGTCGGTATAAAATGGCCAAATGACTTAATCATAAACCAAAAGAAGATTTGTGGTATTTTGACTGAGATGAGTGCAGAAATCAACCATTTGCACTATGTCATTCTTGGAATTGGCGTCAATTTAAGGCAACGTGAGTTTAATGAAGAATTGGCGGACAAAGCAACATCACTCTTGTTGGAAGGTGTAAATATTGATATCAATCAGTTATTGCCTGCTTTTTTAGATAGTTTTTTTGACTATTACGAGTCATTTGAGCAAGGTGTCATGGATCCGGTGATTGAATACCATAAAACACATTCATTGACATTGAATAGAGAAGTCGTCATTCTTCAAAAGAACGATATTCGTCACGTGTATGCGGTTGATTTAAATCAAAATGGCAGTTTGGTCATTGTTAATGAGAATAATATGAAAGAATCCATTATTTCAGGAGAAGTATCTGTTCGTGGAATAAATGGTTATATATAGGAGGCAATATGCTATTAACAGTAGATGTTGGGAATTCAAATATTGTAATGGGAGTCTATAAAGAAGACCAATTAATCACAAATTGGAGAATGGCAACGGATTATTCGAAGTCTGCAGATGAAATTGGTATATTTATTTTGCAACTTTTCAAGCATGAGCAGTTAGATTATACCGAAGTGAAAGACATCATCATATCGTCAGTAGTACCGCACGTCATGTTTTCGCTTCAACATATGACTCAAAAATACTTCAATCGAGAAGCAATTATCATTGGTCCTGGAATTAAAACAGGAATGAATATAAAATATGATAATCCTAGACAAGTCGGAGCAGATAGAATTGTTAATGCAGTAGCTGGATTGAAAAAATATGGTGGTCCTCTGATCATTGTTGATTTTGGAACTGCTACTACATTTTGTGCGATTACTGATAAGGCTGAATATCTCGGAGGGGCTATTTTACCGGGCATCAAAATTTCTTCAGATGCATTGTACGAACGTGCTGCTAAATTAACGCGAGTAGAGCTCGTGAAACCAGACCATGTTATTTGTAAAAATACATCTTCGAGTATTCAAGCGGGGATTATCTACGGATATGTGGGCAGTGTAGATTATATCGTCAAAAAAATGAAGGCTGAACTCAACTCTGAAAATGTAAAAGTCATTGCAACAGGAGGGTTTTCAAGCTTAATTTCTTCTGAATCTGAAGAAATTGACACAGTTGATAAATTCTTAACTTTAGATGGTCTTAATATTATTTATCAAATGAATCGACCTAAGAAAGCTATAAATGAAGGTGAATAGTTTAAAATGAATATTGGAAGTTTACAAATAAAAAGCCCTGTAGTTGTTGCACCTATGGCAGGTGTAACGGATTTACCATTTCGACTCATCTGTCGTCAATTTCATAAAGGATTAATTGTGAGCGAAATGGTAAGTGTTAGCGCTCTTTACTATAATGATAAAAAAACAATGCAATTGATGCACATTGAAGAAGTTGAAAAACCTATGGCGCTTCAAGTTTTTACAGCTGATCCTAATAAATTAGAAGCAGTTTTTGATCGCCTGAACGCGCATAATAACGATATACTCGATTTTAATATGGGATGTCCAGCGCCTAAAATAGTCAATAACGGAGAAGGATCTGCATTGATGAAAAACATTAAGTTGGCTGAAAAGATTTTAACGCTTGCAGTAAAAAAGTCAACAAAGCCCGTAACAGTTAAGTTCCGAAAGGGTTGGGATGATCAATCTGTTAACGCAGTTGAGTTTGCTAAAATGGCCGAAAGCGCAGGCGTTTCAGCTATCGCAGTTCACGGAAGAACCAGAGAGCAAATGTATATGGGACATGCGGATTGGGATATTATCAGACAAGTCAAGCAAGCTGTATCGATTCCAGTGATTGGAAATGGAGATGTCTTTTCGCTTGAAGATGCGATTCGAATGAAAACCATGACTGATTGTGACGGCATCATGATTGGAAGGGGATTACAAGGAAATCCGTGGTTATTAGCTGAAATAGAGTCGTACTTAGAAGGCAATGAACTGTATCAATCGCCTACACCTCAAGAAAAGCTTAAGGTGGCATTAGAACATTTTCAGAATCTCATTGAATATAAAAGCATGCATATCGCAGTACTAGAAATGAGAAAACATGCTGCATGGTATTTTAAGGGAATTCAACATGCTGCTGAGTATAAAAACAAAATTAACAAGGCAACAACACCTCAAGAAGTCATGATGTTATTGACCGAAGCATTTTGTTAATGGGTCTCTCACTGCTTTTAAGGGACTGAAAATTATTTATCAAGAAATTGACTAAGTGAGTGATTAAGAATTTATCATACGGGTATATAAACGATTGTCACTAAAAAATAGCAAAAAAATCATGTGTAAGTGTTTGTGAAATGTTGCTATAATGTAACAATCAAAACGCAATAATATGTTGACTTGCCACTATTATATAGTGTATTATGAACAAGTCGTCTTTTGACGAGTTAAGTGCTAAGTAAATATTAAAAAGTATTTTAAAAAAGTAGTTGACTTAGATGATGCGACATGATAGACTATAAAAGTTGTCGGCGGTAATGACGAAACAAATAGAACCAATGACATCAACCAGGACCTTGAAAATTGAATAGCGCAAATGAAAAAAACCAAAAACGCAATTCTTTTGAAGAGTCGAGTTAAAGCAATTTAATGAGACACTCCAAAGAAAAGTATAAAAACAACTAAACAGTTGTTTCCGGATAAACTTTGCAAAAAGTTTATACAAAAAAGCAAGTTAGCTCATTTATGAGATAACAGGCAAACTTTAAAATTAATTTTAAGAGTTTGATCCTGGCTCAGGATGAACGCTGGCGGCGTGCCTAACACATGCAAGTCGAGCGAGATTAAGTGGAGTGAGGACTTCGGTCTAAGTGAAGCTTATGAAAGCGGCGGACGGGTGAGTAACGCGTGGGCAACCTGCCCCATACAAAGGGATAGCCACTGGAAACGGTGATTAATACCTTATAAGTCGGTAGCATCGCATGATGTAGTCGACAAAGATTTATCGGTATGGGATGGGCCCGCGTCTGATTAGCTAGTTGGTGAGGTAACGGCTCACCAAGGCGACGATCAGTAGCCGACCTGAGAGGGTGATCGGCCACACTGGAACTGAGACACGGTCCAGACTCCTACGGGAGGCAGCAGTGGGGAATATTGCACAATGGGCGCAAGCCTGATGCAGCAACGCCGCGTGAGTGAAGAAGGCCTTCGGGTTGTAAAACTCTGTCCTATGGGAAGAAACAAATGACGGTACCATAGGAGGAAGCCCCGGCTAACTACGTGCCAGCAGCCGCGGTAATACGTAGGGGGCAAGCGTTATCCGGAATCACTGGGCGTAAAGGGTGCGTAGGTGGCTTATCAAGCCAGAGGTGAAAGGCATTGGCTCAACCAATGTAAGCCTTTGGAACTGATTAGCTTGAGTGCAGGAGAGGTAAGTGGAATTCCTAGTGTAGAGGTGAAATTCGTAGATATTAGGAGGAACACCAGTGGCGAAGGCGACTTACTGGACTGTAACTGACACTGAGGCACGAAAGCGTGGGTAGCGAACAGGATTAGATACCCTGGTAGTCCACGCCGTAAACGATGAATACTAGGTGTCGGGTGTCAAAGCTCGGTGCCGCAGCAAACGCATTAAGTATTCCGCCTGGGGAGTACGCACGCAAGTGTGAAACTCAAAGGAATTGACGGGGACCCGCACAAGCAGCGGAGCATGTGGTTTAATTCGAAGCAACGCGAAGAACCTTACCAGATCTTGACATCTCTCTGACCGATCCTTAGCCGGATCTTTCCTTCGGGACAGAGAAGACAGGTGGTGCATGGTTGTCGTCAGCTCGTGTCGTGAGATGTTGGGTTAAGTCCCGCAACGAGCGCAACCCTTGTGTTTAGTTGCAAACAGGTTAAGCTGTGCACTCTAAACAGACTGCCGTGGATAACACGGAGGAAGGTGGGGATGACGTCAAATCATCATGCCCCTTATGATCTGGGCTACACACGTGCTACAATGGTCGGTACAACGGGCAGCGAAAGAGCAATCTGGAGCGAATCCTAAAAAGCCGATCCCAGTTCGGATTGTGGGCTGAAACTCGCCCACATGAAGTTGGAGTTGCTAGTAATCGCGAATCAGAATGTCGCGGTGAATGCGTTCCCGGGTCTTGTACACACCGCCCGTCACACCATGGAAGTTGGGGGCGCCCGAAGCCAGTGGTCCAACCCGTAAGGGAGGAAGCTGTCGAAGGTGAAATCAATGACTGGGGTGAAGTCGTAACAAGGTAGCCGTATCGGAAGGTGCGGCTGGATCACCTCCTTTCTAAGGAGAAATAGACATTTGCGCTGTTCAATTTTGAGGGTCTTGTAGAGATACAGGAACTTCAAAAGAAGAAAGCAAAGTAAGTAACTGCTAGATGGAAACATCAAGCAAGTAACCACCCAAATTTTCCTTGAAAATTCGTTCGTTACAAGTTACGGCGATTTCATCGCTAAAAGCTTCGCTTTTTAAAACTTAACTTCGTTAAGTTTAATCGTACCTTGAAAATTGCATATAGAGAAGACATGAAAAAAGTGTAAAAAAAGATCGAATGATGACACAGTAAGTCACAACGCTCTAGAAACTAACGTTTCTCACGAGCGCATGATGACACTACGTGCCACATGTAGGTCAAGTTAATAAGAGCATAGGGCGAATGCCTTGGCACTAGGAGCCGAAGAAGGACGTGGTAAGCTGCGAAAAGCTACGGGGAGCTGCAAGCAAGTGTAGATCCGTAGATGTCCGAATGGGGAAACCCGGCTGGAGTAATGTCCAGTCATCCATAGCTGAATACATAGGCTATAGGAAGGGAACTCGGGGAACTGAAACATCTAAGTACCCGAAGGAAGAGAAAACAAAAGTGATTTCCAGAGTAGTGGCGAGCGAAATGGAAAGAGCCCAAACCTGAGTCTTCGGACGAAGGGGTGTGGACAGTCAATAAAGCAAAGCTGTATCTTAGCAGAACTACTTGGGAAAGTAGGCCGAAGAGTGTGAGAGCCACGTAAGCGAAAAGAGAAGGTATGCGAGACTGATCCGGAGTACCACGAAACACGAGAAATTTTGTGGGAAGCAGGCAGGACCATCTGCCAAGGCTAAATACTACCTAGTGACCGATAGAGAATAGTACCGTGAGGGAAAGGTGAAAAGAACCCCGAGAGGGGAGTGAAAAGAACCTGAAACCCTATGTTTACAAGCAATGGAAGTTCGTTAAAGAACGACCATGTACTTTTTGTAGAACGGGCCAACGAGTTACGTTATGCAGCAAGGTTAAGTTCTTCAGGAACGGAGCCGCAGCGAAAGCGAGTCTGAAAAGGGCGAAATAGTTGTATGGCGTAGACCCGAAACCGGGTGACCTATCCATGTGCAGGGTGAAGCGAGGGTAAAACCTCTTGGAGGCCCGAACCCATATCTGTTGAAAAAGGTTGGGATGACATGTGGATAGCGGAGAAATTCCAATCGAACCCGGAGATAGCTGGTTCTCCTCGAAATAGCTTTAGGGCTAGCCTTGAGGTAAAGAGATACGGGGGTAGAGCACTGAATGACCTAGGGGCTTTCACCGGCTACCGAAGTCTATCAAACTCCGAATACCGATATCTTATACTCAGGAGTCAGACTGTGTGTGATAAGATTCATAGTCAAAAGGGAAACAGCCCAGACCATCAGCTAAGGTCCCAAAATGTAAGTTAAGTGGAAAAGGATGTGGAATTGCACAGACAACTAGGATGTTGGCTTAGAAGCAGCCATACATTTAAAGAGTGCGTAATAGCTCACTAGTCGAGTGATTCTGCGCCGAAGATTACCGGGGCTAAAACTTACTACCGAAGCTATGGAATTGCTTAGGCAATTGGTAGAGGAGCATTGTATATGGGGCGAAGCAAGATCGTAAGGACTTGTGGACTGTATAGAAGAGAGAATGTTGGCATGAGTAACGAGAGACGGGTGAGAATCCCGTCCGCCGAAAACCCAAGGTTTCCTGAGGAAGGTTCGTCCGCTCAGGGTAAGTCAGGGCCTAAGCCGAGGACGAAAGTCGTAGGCGATGGACAACAGGTAAAGATTCCTGTACCACCGAGAACCGTTTGAGAGAGGGAATGACACAGGAGGTTATGCTAAGCGCACGATTGGTTGAGTGCGTCCAAGCAACGAGTCTGAGAGGTAGGCAAATCCGCCTCTTGTAAGGGTGAGTTGTGATGGGGAGTGAAAATAGTAGCGAAGTAGCAGATATCACACTGTCAAGAAAAGTTTCTATCGAGGGAGCAGGTGCCTGTACCGTAAACCGACACAGGTGGGAGAGTAGAAAATACTAAGGCGAGCGAGAAAACTATTGTTAAGGAACTCGGCAAAATGACCCCGTAACTTCGGGAGAAGGGGTGCCGACTCAGGTTCAGAGCTAGAGTCGGCCGCAGAGGATAGGTCCAAGCGACTGTTTACCAAAAACACAGGTCTCTGCTAAATCGAAAGATGATGTATAGGGGCTGACGCCTGCCCGGTGCTGGAAGGTTAAGGGGAAGTGTTAGAGCAATCGAAGCACAGAACTGAAGCCCCAGTAAACGGCGGCCGTAACTATAACGGTCCTAAGGTAGCGAAATTCCTTGTCGGGTAAGTTCCGACCCGCACGAAAGGCGTAACGATTTGGACGCTGTCTCAACAATAGACTCGGTGAAATTGTAGTACCGGTAAAGATGCCGGTTACCCGCAGCTAGACGGAAAGACCCCGTGGAGCTTTACTGCAGCTTGGCACTGGATAATGGTATATCATGTACAGGATAGGTGGGAGACTGAGAAGTTAGGACGCTAGTCTTAGCGGAGTCGCCGTTGGGATACCACTCTTGATATAACGTTATTCTAACTATGACCAGTTACCCTGGTTTAGGACAATGTCAGGTGGGCAGTTTGACTGGGGCGGTCGCCTCCTAAAGAGTAACGGAGGCGCCTAAAGGTTCCCTCAGCGCGGTTGGAAATCGCGCGAAGAGTGTAAAGGCAAAAGGGAGCTTGACTGCGAGAGAGACATTTCGAGCAGGTACGAAAGTAGAGCTTAGTGATCCGGTGGCACCGCATGGAAGGGCCATCGCTCAACGGATAAAAGCTACCCCGGGGATAACAGGCTTATCTCCCCCAAGAGTCCACATCGACGGGGAGGTTTGGCACCTCGATGTCGGCTCGTCTCATCCTGGGGCTGAAGTAGGTCCCAAGGGTTGGGCTGTTCGCCCATTAAAGAGGCACGCGAGCTGGGTTCAGAACGTCGTGAGACAGTTCGGTCCCTATCTGCTGTGGGCGTAGGAAATTTGAGAGGAGCTGTCCTTAGTACGAGAGGACCGGGATGGACGAACCGCTGGTGGATCAGTTGTCATGCCAATGGCACAGCTGAGTAGCTAAGTTCGGACGGGATAAGCGCTGAAGGCATCTAAGCGCGAAGCCCCCCTCAAGATGAGATTTCCCATCCAGAAATGGAGTAAGATCCCATGAAGATAATGTGGTAATAGGCCTGAGGTGTAAGTGCAGTAATGCATTCAGCTGACAGGTACTAATAGATCGAGGACTTGACCTAACGATCCAAACACTTTTGAATGAACCTCTATATGTGATTTTCAGGGTCTGATGACCTAGGGTATAATAACCTTGTGCCTAGTCAGTTTTTCTACGAAAAACCGACCTACGGCAAATTTTACTACGTGCCTAGTCAATTTGCTTCGCAAACCGACCTACGGCTGAAATTGTAAACAATTTCATATCTAGTGATGATGGCGGAGGGGAAACACCTGTTCCCATACCGAACACAGAAGTAAAGTCCTCCAGCGTCGATGGTACTTGGTGGGTAGCTGCCTGGGAGAGTAGAACGTCGCTAGTTTGCTCAAGTTTACTTGAGCTTGATTATTTGGTAATGATGGCGAAGGGGTAACACCTGTTCCCATACCGAACACAGAAGTAAAGTCCTTCAGCGTCGATGGTACTTGGTGGGTAGCTGCCTGGGAGAGTAGAACGTTGCCAATTAATCAAAAAAAGTTCCTTATTATAAGGAACTTTTTTTATGTTTAAAAATAGACTTTTATTTTAGAAAATCAATTAATTCTAATTTGTGAGAATCTAAATTTTGATATGGCGTGATTGAGCCATTCTAAATTTATTACACAATTCCAATCTTAAATTCATATCGACTATACAATATCAACGACACGCTAATAGTTACACTATTTCAAAGACTCTATACAAAACACTAACAATATCACGATTAGTCGGTTTCAAAACATAAGATTTCAAAATACCTTACTCAAAATAATGGGTTTCAAGCAATGTGAACTGTTTATATTTGCTATCTTCTAAATTTGAAAAGGTGAGTCCAATCAATCGGACTGGTTTTTGAAATTGGATGGAATTAAATAACGCGTCAAAGGCATTCATGAGAATTTTTAAATCATTTGTATGAAATTCAAGGCTGTAACTCTTCGTAAATTGTTCAAAATCAAAATATTTAACCTTGATAGTTAGAGTTTTGGTCATTAATTCTTTTTTGCAAATACTTGCATGAATTTTATATAAATACTGTAGCAGTTGTTGATAAAGAACATCGCGATGATCGGTATCTGCTTCTAACGTGATTTCTCGACCATAAGATTTTCTTTCTGATGCATCTCCAACGGGACGATGATCTATTCCGTGAATCCTTTCGATAATTTCATTTGCCCAAGATTCACCAATAATTGGGTATAACAACTCACTTGGATATTGAAAAAGATCTTCCACGGTAAAAATCCCAATTTGATTTAATTTGACACATGTTTTTTTACCAAGACCATGGATTTTAATAATAGGAAGTGGAAATAGAATATGGGGAATATCAGCATGAGTGATTTGAAAAATACCATTGGGTTTATTCCAATCAGATGCTAATTTTGCAAGAAATTTATTATAGGATATTCCAATTGAAACAGTCAATCCGGTATCGTCATAAATAGACTGTTTGAGCGATTTGGCAATTTTCCAAACATGCTCAACATTCGTTACATCAATATAGGCTTCATCAATGGACACTTGTTCTGTAATTTGGAACTGTTGGCTGATTTTATCAAATATTGAGTGAGATATTTCAACATAACGCTTCATATTGCCATCGACATAAATGCCATGAGGACACAGTTTCTTAGCAACAACGATACTCATTGCGCTTTTGACACCATATTGCCTTGCTTCATATGAGCAGGTTGACACCACGCTTCTATCAGAATCACCACCTACAATGACTGGGAGATGACGATACTCTGGATGATCTAGTTGTTCAACCGATGCAAAAAAAGCGTCTATATCAAGATGAATAATTTGACGATGATTCATTTCGTGTTCCTTTAGCATTTTAGGGTTTATACTCCTCTTTTATATCTGAATGATGGGGTGAATATGTTTTTGCGCACATATGTTCGATTGTAATTATATCGAATTTGCTTGTCTTTGTCAAAATAAGAAGAAGTCTTTCTATTTTTTTTATCGTGTGCTATAATATTCTGGTAACGTTACCGAAAACGTTACCGGTTGGAGGTGACTGTGAAGAATCTGAACATAAGAGACATAGCAAAATTAGCTGGAGTGGGTGTTAGTACGGTTTCGCGTGTACTTAACCAACATTCTGATGTGAAAGATGAAACGCGACAACGCGTCATGGAAATTATTGAATCCACAAATTATATTCCAAATAATTCTGCACGAAATTTAAAAAAGACGGATTCAATGGATGTGGGGATTTTAATCAAGGGAATGTATAATCCATTTTTTGCACAGATGATTGAGGTCATTGAGAAAAAACTCTCGTACGGCGGATATTCAGCAATTATTCATTATAATAATGAATCCATCAAAGACATCGATGCAGCGAATGAATTTATTTTAGAAAAAAGACTAAAGGGTATTATTTGTTTAGGGGGCGACTTTGACCTGTTAACAGATAATGAAATTAAACGATTAGGTGTTCCATTTATATTGGCTTCAACTGAAATCCCAACACAGATAGATCGTACGTTATTTTCAAGTGTTATGATTGACAACGAGAAAGCTGCTTTTGACGCTGTCGATTATTTATTTAAGCAGGGACATTTAAACATTGGAATCATATCCACTGGCGAAAATGATAAATCTGTTGGGACGATACGTACAGAAGGATATATAAAAGCATTGGAGTATCACCACAGAGACAAAAATGAACTCTATTTTGAAATGGGAGCATATACTTTTGAGACAGGGTATCAGGCGATGAATCGACTCATTGATAAAGCGCCTGATTTAACTGCGGTATTTGCAATTTCAGACTTGATGGCAATAGGTGCAGCAAAAGCTATACGTGAAAGAGGTCTAAAAATTCCAGAGGATATTTCAATTTTAGGATTTGATGATATTGACTATGCAGCTTATTATAATCCGCCACTCACGACGGTTCATCAACCAGTCGATCGAATTGCGCAAGCTGCAGCCGAAATTATGATCGGTATTTTAGATGAGCATGAAGCACATCAGCATGTGGTGTTTGAGACAAATTTGGTCATTCGTGAATCCGTAAAACGGTTAAATGATTAGTTTCATCAATTATATAGGGTGATGATGTGAGCGAATCACTTTAATCAATTGAGTCTATCAATATCGTATAGTGATCGCATCAAGCAATAACGCCAAGCAGTAACGCCAAGCAATATCGCCTATGAGGAGGTTAATAATGGATGAGTTGATTCAACTTAAGGGAACTGAAAAAGTCCTTGTTAAAAAATTTCTTTCAGACAAAGGTGTCATTAAATTTAAGTTTGGAGAAGTTTTTCCAACAGAAACCATCATCGAACAACAGCATCATGACTGGCAAGAGATACACAGTAATTATCAACTCAGTTTAGACCTTTATACGAGCAAAGAGTCAATCGTTTCATTTGAACTAGATGATAGTGATGTTGTTTATGGTTTAGGGCAATCGGTACGTGGCATGAACAAGCGAGGGTATTTATACGAGTCGTTTTGTTCAGATGATCCCAATCATACTCCAGATAAAAAATCGTTATATGGAGCGCATAATTTTTTTGTGGTCCATGGTCGTCAAACGTGGGGATTGTACATTGATTTTCCTGGAAAAGTGACTTATGATGTCGCATTTTCTTCAGATCATCAATTGATTATAACCGTCGAAGGAAAGGATTTCGACGTGTATTTTTTCAAAGGCAGTTTTCAGGAAATTGTAACTCAGTTTCGCGAATTGATTGGAATGAGTTATGTTCCGCCTAAGTGGGCATTTGGTTATCAGCAAAGTCGCTGGAGTTATGAAAATGCACATGCAGTTCAAGCGGTAGCGGATCAATTCGAGCAGTACGATATTCCGGTTGATGCCATTTATTTAGATATAGATTATATGGACAATTTCAAAGATTTTACCGTTAGTGAAGAACGGTTTCCTCACTTTGAAACATTTGTGAGTCAGTTTAGACAAAAGGGGATTCATTTAGTTCCAATTATTGATGCAGGCGTGAAGATTGAGTCTGGTTATGCCGTGTATGAAGAAGGCGTTAAACACAATTATTTTTGTACAAATCAAGATGGAAAGCCTTTTGTGGCAGCCGTATGGCCAGGCAAAGTTCACTTTCCTGATTTTGTAAATCCGGATGCGAGAAAGTGGTTTGGTAGTTATTATCATCAGCTGATCCGTATGGGGATTGATGGTTTTTGGAATGATATGAATGAACCCGCTATTTTTTATTCTGAAGATGGATTAAAAGAGGCGATTGCATTTGTAAAGGAACAAGAAGGTAAAAATCTAGATATTCATACTTTTTTTAGCTTAAAAGATAAAATCAATCAATTGTCAAATAGTATAAAAGATTATCAATCGATGTATCACCAATATCAGGGAGAAAAAGTGGTGCATTACGATCTTCATAATTTATACGGGTATTTTATGACTCGAGCAGCGGATGAAAGTTTTAAACGGTATGACCCGAATAGACGATTTTTGTTGTTAACAAGAGCTTCGCATATTGGAATGGCAAAACATTCCGGTATTTGGACAGGGGATAATCAATCTTGGTGGGAACATTTAAAACTCAATATTCAGATGATGCCAGCGCTCAATATGTCAGGATTTCTTTATGCGGGAGCAGATACAGGCGGTTTTGGGAGTCATGTTTCAAGTGAACTCATGATTCGTTGGCTTCAATTCAGTTTGTTTACACCACTTTTGAGAAATCATAGTGCAATGGGAACCCGTGTACAAGAGCCATGGCAATTTGGAGAAAAAAATAAACAAACGATACGAGATTTAATTCGTTTAAGATATGCCTTTGTGTCTTACTTATACTCTGAGTATATGAAGGCGAATATGCATTATCAGTTGCTATTTTCACCACTATCATATAGTTATGTGGATTTTCAAACCTTGGAGATTGAAGATCAGCTCAATTTTGGAGATTCTCTAATGCTTGCACCAATCTATGAGCAAAATGCAAAAGGTAGATCTGTGTACTTTCCAGAAAAAATGTTGCGTTTACAGCTGAGTCGTTTTGAATCGCTAATTGATGACTTAGAAAATCAAGTAAAGATTACGGATAGAAGTGTTCCGCCATTTGAAATCATGACGGAAGGATTTCGTTATGTGAAAGATGCCAAAGAACAGTTTTCAATCTATCTTAAACCAGATCGATTATTGGTACTGAATGCCCCTGAAAATCGTGTTGATCGAATTTCATATAAGACGCTCTATATAGTGGGGTATGTTGAAACGATTGCAGAGTACTTTTTGTACAACGATGATGGAAATAGCTATGATTTTAAAGAAGGTAAGTATAGTACCACCAGATTTGCTGTACAAAATGACGGAATGAATGCATTTCGAGTTTCAATTGATACAGATGAAGCTGCGCTCGGTGAAGTAATTTTCTACTTATTTGATGCTACAGGAAAATGTCACAAAATAGTTCAGCCAGATGTTCGCTCAAATATTGAGTTGAGAATATAGAAATAAGAATACAGCATTAACAATACAGAAATGAGAATACAAAATTAAGAATGTATGCGAACGAAAATATGTAGAGCGATGAAATGCTCTACGGAGTTGGAAACGTTTCCATATGAAATGTTTTCCGAATGAAACTAATTATTGGAGGTTACTTATGAAAAAGTACACAAAAAACATTCAGTTTTTCTTGAAATCAGAGTTTGGAAAATCGCTCGAATCAGCGACAAAACAAGAGATTTACTTTGCACTCTCAAAGGCAATTATGTCTGAAGTTGCAGAGCCATGGGAAAAGAGCATGGAAGTATATAGCCATGACAAGCAAGCGTTCTATTTTTCTGCGGAATTCTTGATGGGGCGTGCACTTGGCAATAATTTAATGAACCTCAATTTATACCACGACATTCAAGAGGAGTTAGAAGCTCTAGGTATCAATCTTAACGAACTCGAGGAGATTGAGGAAGATGCAGGACTTGGAAATGGTGGATTAGGTCGACTTGCAGCATGTTTTCTAGATTCAGCTGCAACGATGAACGTGCCACTTCACGGTTATGGCATCCGTTATGATTTCGGAATTTTTAAACAGTATTTTGAAGAAGGATTCCAAAAAGAAGCTGCAGACCATTGGTTAAAAAATGGTGATCCATGGTCAATTAGACGTCCGGATGAAGCTGTTGTGGTTCATTTTGCCGATGGCGACGTATTGGCTGTTCCATACGATACACCAATTATTGGTTACGGTACAAATAACATCAATACCCTTAGACTTTGGAAAGCAGAGCCTGTTGTACCATTTGATTTTGAGAAGTTTAACGATCAAGAGTACGATCAAGCAGTGAGCCTTAAAAATAGAGCTGAAGATATTTCTAGAGTGCTTTATCCGAATGATTCAACTAACGAAGGAAAAATCCTAAGACTAAAACAACAATACTTCTTTGTATCTGCTTCTTTACAAGATATCGTAAAGAAATATAAAAAGAAACACGGCAACAATTTTGAAGAGTTTCCAGAGTTTGTAGCGATTCAGTTAAATGATACACATCCAGTTGTAGGGATTCCAGAGTTACTACGTATTTTAATTGATGAAGAAGGTGTTTCTCAACGTCATGCAGGTGAAATCGTTCAAAAAACATTTGCTTATACAAACCATACAATTCTCAATGAAGCCCTTGAAAAATGGTGGGTTGACTTTTATAAAGAGTTGTTGCCAAGAGTATATGACATTATCGTGAAACTCGATCGCCATTTCACGTATGAACTGAATAAAATGAATTTCCCAAAAGAAAAAATCAAACACATGCATATCATTCAAAATCATATGATTCATATGGCTTATCTTGCAATTTTTGGTACAAAAGCGACGAACGGAGTTGCAGCGCTTCATACGGAAATTCTTAAAAATCAAGAATTGAAAGATTGGTATGAACTGTATCCAGATAGATTCCAGAATAAGACAAATGGTATTACTCAAAGAAGATGGCTTTTACTTGCAAACAAAGAGTTGACTGAGATGATTACAGACGTACTCGGCAACAAAAAATGGGTACGCGATCTTGATCAGTTAAAAGAACTCAGAAAATATGCGGATGACACAGCTGTATTAGATCGTTTTATGGCTGTAAAAAAAATGAAGAAAGAGCAACTTGCAAGTTATATCAAAGAAGTTGAAGGCATTGAAATTGATCCAAATTCTATTTACGATATTCAAATTAAACGTCTTCATGAATATAAGAGACAATTGTTAAATGCATTCCAAATTATGAATTTGTACTTTGATATTAAAGAAAATCCAAGTCTCGACATCGTTCCAAGAACATTTATCTTTGGCGCTAAAGCTGCACCTGGATACTTTAGAGCAAAAGGAATTATTAAGTACATCCATGAAATCGCGAAACTCGTGAACAACGATGCGGATGTTGCTGGTCGAATTAAAGTCGTATTTGTATCGAACTATCGCGTGTCATATGCAGAAAAATTGTTCCCAGCTGCGGATTTGTCAGAGCAAATCTCAACGGCGGGTAAAGAAGCGTCTGGAACGGGTAATATGAAGTTTATGCTTAATGGAACGCCTACAATTGGTACATTGGATGGTGCAAACGTAGAAATCGTTGAAGAAGCTGGTAGTGAAAACAATTATATCTTTGGCGCTGAAGTAGATGAACTTGAAGCGATCAAAGATTCGTATGATCCGAAAGTGATCTACAAAGAAAATAAACGATTGAAAAAAATCGTGGATACACTCATCGACGGTACATTTGACGATGGTGGCACAGGCATGTTTAAAGAACTGTATGATGCCCTGTTAAAAGGTGCTTCATGGCATCAAGCGGATAACTATTTTATATTGAAGGATTTTGATAGCTATGTAGAAGCTCAAAAACGAGTAGATCAAGACTTTAGAGACACTTATGGCTGGGCGAAAAAATGCTGGATGAACATGGCAGGTGCTGGAAAGTTTAGTAGCGATAGAACGATCTTAGAATACGCAAAAGATATTTGGAATATCAAAAGGATTGATGTATAATAGACTCAAACTTAGAGTTTGGAGGATTTCATGTATATCGGAATAGATTTAGGTGGGACAAATATTGCTGCAGGCATAGTTAAAGAAAATGGTGAGATTGTTCAAAAACTTTCAGTACCGACGCGAGTAGAATCTGGCTTTAACGGTATTGTAGATGATATGACAAAATTAGTAAAGGATTTGCTCAATCGTTGTGATTGTAGAGATGAAGTGAAGGCAATTGGCATAGGAATTCCAGGTATCGCAGACCCTGTCAGTGGAAATGTCATCGCATGTGTCAATTTAAATTGGTATGATGTACCCCTTAAGCAGTTATTATCTGAAAAAACAGGTTTACCTGTTTTCTTAGATAATGACGCAACGGTTGCTGGCGTTGCAGAATTGCAGGTTGCTCAGCACGGTAAATACAAAAATGCCATTTTATTAACACTAGGAACAGGTGTGGGTGGATTTGTCATGATAGATGGAAAAGTAATTTCTGGAAGTCATGGTATTGCCTCTGAGCTGGGTCACATGATTATTGGCGAAGGTCTTTATGATTGTAATTGTGGTAGAAATGGTTGTCTTGAAACATTTGCATCGTCAACAGCAATTATTCATTATGCAAACTATCTATTAGATCAAGGTAGGGAATCCTCAATTCTCACTGCTATCGAAGGGGATCGCAAACGCGTTTGTGGAGAAATCATTTTTGCAGAAGCGAAAAAAGGGGATGCATTAGCACTTGAAGTAGTGAATCGAATGGTCAAATATCTTGCGATTGGTATTATGAATACGGTTTGTATGTTTGATCCAGAAGTGATTTTACTCGGTGGTGGGATATCCAATGCGGGTGCGATTTTAACTGATTCACTCAATCGTGAGCTCGAGTCTTTGAAATATTTTAAAGCGGTTCCTTTTGGTAAAATTGAGATTGCTCAACTAAAAAATGATGCAGGTATTATTGGTTCCGGTATGTATGCGATGTTAAGTCTATTGAATTCTTAAGAAATGGAGCGTAAAATGATCAAATTTAATTATGAAAATGCGTTAATCAGAACTCATGAATATGAACTGTTAAAACCGTTTATTCAAACAGCGAGTCAATTACTTGAAAGTGAAAAAGGACCAGGAAACGACTACGTGGGTTGGCTCAATTATCCAAATCATTATGATCAAGCAGAGTTTGAACGTTTAAAAAAGACGGCAGCACGGATCAATGAAATGGCAGATACTTTGATTGTCATTGGAATTGGCGGATCCTATCTAGGCGCAAAAACAGTTATTGATGCATTGTCGCACAGTTTTTATAACGAACTGCCTAAAGAAAAAAGAAAAACAGCTAAAATTTATTTTGCTGGCCATCATATTAGTGGAGAATATTTAAGTGATTTACTTGAAATGGTAGAAAACGAATCGGTTTGTTTAAATGTCATTTCAAAATCAGGCACAACGACAGAGCCAGCAATTGCTTTTAGAGTGTTGAAAAAAGCTCTTGAAAGCAAATATGGTAAAGAAGAAGCTGCAAGACGCATTATTGCAACAACGGATGCGACTGGTGGCGCGCTTAGAAAACTAGCTGATGCAAATGGATATGAATCATTTGTCATTCCAGGTAATGTCGGTGGACGTTACTCAGTGATAACGCCTGTTGGGTTATTGCCTATAGCGGTTGCTGGAATCAATGTCGATGAGTTTATGACGGGTGTTGCAGATGGTCATAAAGAGTTTGCAAACGAAAATATCGATGAGAATCCATGTTATCAATACGCACTTTTACGAAATGTTCTCTACAATAAAGGAAAAGAAATTGAGGTTCTTGTTAATTATGAACCTTCAATGGCATTTTTAGCGGAATGGTGGATGCAACTCTACGGAGAAAGTGAAGGAAAAGAAGGCAAGGGAATTTTCCCAACGAAGATGAACAACACAACAGATTTACATTCCATGGGACAAATGATTCAAGATGGCCCAAGACATGTGTTCGAAACCGTTGTAAGAGTCGAAAAAGTTCAAAAAGATATTGTTATCGAACTTGAGGATACGGATTTAGATGGTCTAAATTACCTAGCTGGAAAAACCATGAGCTATGTCAATGAAAATGCATTTAAAGGCACTTTAGAGGCACATGTTGATGGAAATGTTCCGAATCTCATTATTTCTATCGAGAAAAAAGACCCATACCACTTGGGAAAATTGATGTATTTCTTTATGAAAGCATGTGGAGTAAGCGGTTATTTATTGGGTGTAAATCCATTTGACCAACCAGGTGTAGAAGCTTATAAAAAGAATATGTTCAGGTTGTTAGGTAAAAAATAGTGAATGTATATATATAGTAAAACGTATAGGTCTTAATATCTATATGTAGTATGAAACGGAGAAAAGCAAGATGTTTTTCTTCGTTTTTTTGTGTTTTTTTGGGGTAAATTCATAGACAGTTTTTTGATGCGGTGCTACAATATCTAGGTAAATGATGACACAAAAATACTAAATATAGTATGAAATATTAGAAAATTATGTGATCAAAGGGGTGTGCCACATGAAAGTAGTTAAGAGAGATGGAAGCGTTGTAGAATTTGAGGTTGGAAAGATTGTAAGAGCGATTGAGAAGGCTATGAAAGAAACCACATTAGGGATTGATAAGCCCCTTTGTGAGACGATTGGTGAGCAAATTGTTGCAGCTTCGCAAAAAAGAGATTTACCTATTTCAGTCGATCAGATTCAAGATCTTGTAGAAGAACTTTTGATGGAGAGTCCGCGAAAAGACGCTGCCAAAAAATACATCATATATAGAAATGAAAAAGATAGCACGCGTGTCACTCGAAAAAAAGAAGATAATCGACTTTTGACAGATGAGTTTATTAGCAAGTATAAGCATATGGATTCACCAATGCAACAATTGGGTGATTTTGTTTACTATAGAACGTATTCAAGATGGTTGCCAGAAGAGAAAAGAAGAGAGTATTGGTGGGAAACCGTTCGACGTGCAGTGGAGTATAACTGCTCAATTACTCAGACCAATCGCTCTGAAGCGGAGGAGTTGTTTGATAATATCTTCCATTTAAGACAATTTTTATCTGGAAGAACTTTCTGGGTAGGTGGAACATCCGTTGCAAAACACTATCCAATGGCAAATTACAATTGTAGCTTCCAAATCGTCAATAACTTCAGTGCATTTAAAGACATTTTCTATTTGCTCATGATTGGTTCAGGCGTAGGCGTTAGAATATTAAAAGAAGACGTTGCACAACTTCCAAAAGTAAGAACTGACTTTGAAGTGGTTCACAAAGACTATGCGCCGCTTCCAAGAAGTGAACGTGAAGACAACACAAGCTTAGAATTTTTCTATAATAACACCGTTAAAATTACCATCGGAGATTCAAAAGAAGGTTGGGTACAATCTTTAGACTTCTTTATGCAACTCATTCACAGCAATGAGTATAGAAACATCAAAACCATTATCATCGATTACGATCATGTACGACCAAAAGGCGAAAAACTTAGAACATTTGGCGGAACGGCGAGCGGACATACGAGCTTGAAAAACATGTTCCATAAAATTGACCGCGTCGTGAAAAAAGCTGGAATTTTAGCTGAAGCTAAAATGGTAAAACTTCGACCAATTGATTGTTTGGATATTGCCAATGTCATCGGAGAAAATGTGGTTGTTGGAGGCGTTAGACGGACTGCTGAAATCGTCCTTGTCGATGCAGATGATCAAGAATGTATCGAAGCTAAATCTAAGCTGTATACATTAGAAGAAGGCAAATGGGTGGTAAATGAAGAAATTTTACACCGCCAAATGAGCAATAACTCCATTTACTATAAAGAAAAACCATCAAGAGAACGATTGAAGTGGCAACTTGAAAGAATGCGTTATTCTGGAGAACCGGGCTGGGTGAATGAAGTGGCTGGATCGAAAAGAAGACCAAACTTCAATGGAGTGAATCCATGTGGCGAAATTCTGCTAGATAATAAAGGCCTCTGTAATTTAACGACGATCAATGTATTTGCATTTGTGGATAAAAACAATAAATTAGATGTTCAAGGTTTACTCAAAGCTCAAAGATTATCTGCGAGAAGTAGTTATCGTATGACTTGTGTGGAACTCGAACTTCCAATGTGGAACAATGTCCAACAAAGAGATAAACTCTTGGGATGTTCGTTAACGGGTTGGATGGATATGGTCAATGCGACTAAAATTACCAAAGAAGAACAAGCGAATTTGTTGAGATTATTGAGAGATGCAGCTCGCAAAGAAGCTGAGATGTATTCTGCAGAGTTAGGTGGACATGTACCAGTTCTTGTAACAACCGTTAAGCCTGAAGGGACGCTTTCTCAATTGCCAGTGGTTTCCAGTGGGGTTCATCATTCGCATTCTCCTTACTATATTCGACGTGTGAGAATCAATTCACATGATCCACTTGTTAAAGTTTGTGAAGAGTTAGGATATCCAGTCCTTCCAGAAGTTGGACAAGAGTGGGAAACATGCACGACAAAAGTGGTTGAGTTCCCGGTTAAAGCGCCAATTGGAACGACTAAATACGACGTAAGTGCGATAGAACAACTTGAAACTTACAAGATGTTCATGGAACATTATGTGGATCATAACTGCTCAATCACGGTATCGGTAAGACCGGATGAATGGGAACTCGTTGAAGAGTGGGTTTACAACAATTGGGATGATACAGTGGCACTTTCTTTCTTACCACTTGACGATAGCTTCTATCAATTATTGCCATATGAAGCGATTACTGAAGAAGAGTATACTCGACGCGCAGCTGAAATGAAGCCATTTAGACCTTCTTTGATTACGAAATATGAAAAAGAAGAAGCGGAGTTTGACATCGGATCTGATGGCTGTGACACAGGTGCTTGTCCGGTGCGTTAGTAGAGAACGACCAACAACTAGAGATATGATCTATTTGAGTGAATTATTGTTTAAACTTTAAGAATACATTTAAGACCACATTTAAGACCACATCGTAAGAGCAGGATTGAACACGCGTCCATTTCACTTATGATGTGGTTTTGTTTTTTATTGTTTTTTTAAATCTCAAGAAGGAAAAAAGAATAAAATATAGAATATTATAACTAGTGCAAATATTCAAACAAATCCAACTTGAGAGGAGAATTTTCGAATGAAAAACTACGCAGTTGACAAAATTAGAAACGTTGCATTTTTAGGTCATGGAGGAAGTGGAAAAACAACATTAACTGAAGCTTTGCTATTTACCACAAAAGTGACTAGCAGAATGGGTAGAGTCGATGATGGAAATACAGTTTCAGATTATGATAAAGAGGAAATTAACCGTAAATTTAGTATAGGTGCATCACTTATTCCAATTGAATGGCATGAACATAAATATAACTTTATAGATACTCCTGGATATTTTGATTTTGTGGGTGAAACCATGAGTGCATTAAGAGTTGCAGGCGGCGCAGTAATTATGGTAGATGCGGCATCTGGTATTGAAGTAGGAACAGAAAAAGCATGGAATTTCACTGAAAAAAGAGACATGCCAAAGATTATTTTTATCAATAAAATGGATAAAGAAAATGTGAATTACGTGAAATTGATTAAAGATTTGAAAGATACTTTCGGGAAGAAAATAGCGCCATTTTGTATTCCGATAGGTGAAGGCGCTGATTTTAAAGGCTTTGTAAATGTAGTGGACCAAGTTGGCCGTATTTTTAATGGATCACAGTGTGAAGATGCTGTAATCCCAGAAGAGATGGAACAACGCGTTCGACCAATTAGAGACATGCTCATTGAAGCGGTAGCTGAGAGTGATGAATCTCTTATGAACAAGTATTTTGAAGGGGAAGTATTTACCAATGAAGAGATCCATGAAGGGCTAAGAAAAGGCGTTATTTCAGGAGACATCGTTCCAGTTATCGTGGGGGCAGTTGAAAAACGAATTGGCATTCATACGATGATGGATATGATTTACGATTATTTCCCAACACCTAAAGAGTTAAATGGTGGCGTGTACAAGGGAATGCATCCAGATACAGAAGAAGAAATCGAGCGCGTGTTGGACGAAAAAGAACCATTTTCAGCATTCGTATTCAAAACCATCGTCGATCCTTTTGTTGGAAAAATTTCACTATTTAAAGTCTATTCAGGTGTTGCTAAAAAGGACATGGAGGTACTCAATAGCAATCGAGATGAAAAAGAACGCATCGCATCTCTCTTTTTACTCAGGGGAAAAGAGCAGCTCGAAGTAGATCGCGTCATAGCTGGAGATATTGGCGCTACTGCAAAACTTCAGTATACATCAACTGGCGATACACTTTGTGATAAAGATCATCCGATTAAATACATTGGTATCAATATGCCTAAACCAGCTTTATTTATGGCAATCGAACCTAAGTCAAAAGGTGATGAAGAAAAGATCTTCTCTTCACTTCATAGATTAACAGATGAAGATCCATCGTTTATGCTCGAAAGAAATGTAGAGACACATCAAACGTTATTGGGTGGCCAAGGAACCATGCAGGTTCAGGTCATTACAAGTAAACTAAAAAATATCTTTGGCGTAGAGGTGACTCTTGCAAATCCTAAGGTTGCTTATCGAGAAACCATCAAAGGTGTATCCACTGTTCAAGGTAAGCATAAAAAGCAATCTGGTGGTGCTGGTCAATATGGTGATATTCACGTGAAGTTTGAACCATGTAATGAATCGTTTATTTTTGAAGAAAAAATATTTGGTGGATCTGTACCTCGTCAGTACATTCCAGCAGTTGAAAAAGGTCTTCAAGAATCCCTAGAGCATGGTGTTTTAGCGGGATGTCCGGTAGTGAATTTAAAAGCAACTTTGTTGGATGGATCTTACCATCCGGTAGATTCATCGGAAATGGCCTTTAAATTAGCAGCACATTTAGCATTTAAAAAAGGTGTTGAACAAGCACAACCGGTTTTACTTGAACCAATCGCTCACGTTGAAATCTATATTCCTGATGAGTTCATGGGCGATATTATGGGCGATATGAACCGTCGTAGAGGGAGAATTCTCGGTATGGAACCAAATGAAACAGGCTATCAAAAGGTTATTGCAGAAGCGCCACAAGCAGAAATGTTTGCCTATGCAACCGATTTGAGATCGATGACTCAAGCAAGAGGTTGGTTTAGCATGAGAGTGGAACGTTATGACGAAGTACCAATGCAAATTGCCCTTAAAATCATTGATCAGGTGAAAAAAGACAATGAAGATCTTAAATAATTTAGAGAATTCTATAAATACAAAGAAAAGCCTAATAGAGAAATAGGGGGAAGTGTCTGTTTTGGAAAACAAAACAGACACTTTTATTTTATACTCACTCTTTTCATTCAGGATAAATATTGATAAACTAGAAAGAAAAAGGAGACAGTGATGCTAGATTATAATTTTGATGAAAAGGCAAATGATGTGATTAATTTTGCGTTCTCAGAAGCAAGAGATTTAGGCCATAGTTATGTGGGTACGGAGCATATCTTGCTAGGACTGTCTCTGATTAAGGGAACGAAAGTAGCAGAAACGTTTTTATACTATCGAATCACAGCAAAAGATATTAAAACAGAATTGATTAAGTTAATTGGACGCATCTCAGATTTTGACGGCATTGTGGACTATACCTTGCGTGCGAAAGAATGTTTGGCTCGTAGCTACCAATATGCTGTGAAATCCAATAATTCGGAGATTTTACCAGAACATTTATTTATGGGAATTCTTGCAGATAAGCAGTCCATTGGATATAAAGTGTTGTCGAAACTCAGTTTAGATATGTCAAAACTCGTTCACGAGTATGATGTACACAAAAAAGAAGCTTCAAATCTTTTAAAAGCAGATTATTTAAGAGGTCATGAAGTGAAAACATTAGATTTTGATGAAAATTATGAAGAAGCGACTCAAAATATACTCAATCAAATTGGTTTTGATCTAACTGAAGCAGTTAAAGATTCGCCAGATGCAGTTACAATTGGCAGAGAGCTCGAAATTGAAAGATTGATCCAAATTCTCACGAGAAAGACCAAAAACAATCCGTGCCTAGTGGGTGAACCTGGAGTGGGTAAAACGGAGATTATAAGAGGCCTTGCAAGAAGAATTGTCTTAAATCAAGTTCCAGATTCGTTAAAAAACAAGAAAATATATGAGATAAATATGGGATCCCTCGTGTCTGGTACCATGTACCGAGGTCAATTTGAAGAACGCATGAAAGAGCTCATCAAAGCGTTGACTGAAAATGAACATACGATTGTGTTTTTTGATGAAATTCATAATTTGGTTGGCATTGGTGCAACGGGTGAAAAATCAATGGATGCCTTTGGAATGTTGAAACCGTATTTAACAAATGGTTCAATTCAGTTAATTGGTGCGACAACTTATCACGATTATCACAAGTATATAGAACCCGATCAAGCCATTACTCGAAGACTTATTATTTTAAAGGTTGAAGAACCTTCAAAAGAAGAAACTTTAAAAATACTGATGAAGATCAAATCAAATTATGAGAAACATCACAATGTCATCATTACAGAAAAGGCGGTGCAAACGGCAATAGAATTATCGAATCGTTATATCTTAGATCGAAAACTTCCAGATAAAGCGATTGATATTATGGACGAATCTTGTTCTAGAAAAAGAAGTGAAAGTCTAAAAACAATTGAAATCGTCGAAGAAATAAAATATCGTTTAGGTAAATTAAAAGAGGAAAAAGAAGCGCTGATCTTGGAAATGAAATTCTCGGAGGCATCAAAAATTCAACAAGAAGAAAAACGCATTTTAGATCATATAGAGAAAAATGAAAAGGCGAAGGCAATTATGTCTTCGCAGATGCTCGTCGTGGATGAATCTGATATTGAAAGCATCGTTTCGGAATGGACCAAAATACCGGTGACGAAACTCTCGACACATGATAAGGAACGCCTGTCGCAGATTGAAAAGAGATTAAATGAACGTGTCTTTGGGCAAGAAGCGGCAATTGAATATGTTTCAAAGGCTCTTAAGCGATTTAGGACTGGGATTAAAGATGCAGATAAGCCTGTGGGGAATTTCTTGTTTGTAGGACCTACTGGAGTGGGAAAAACGGAGCTTGCTAGAGCGATTGCAGACATTTATTTTGGTAGTGAGAAAAGTATGATCAAAATTGATATGACTGAATATACTGAGAAACACGCCATTTCAAAATTGATTGGATCTCCACCCGGATATGAAGGTGCGCGGGAAGGTGGATTTTTAACCAATGCGATTGCACAAAATCCTTTTTCAGTGGTTGTATTTGATGAAATTGAAAAAGCACACTCAGAAGTCGTGAATATCCTACTTCAAATTATGGATGAGGGAATATTGACAGATGGACGCGGAAGAACTTACGATTTCAAAAATGCATTAATTATCATGACTTCAAATTTGGGAATTGGAGAAAAAGCACCAAAGCAAGTAGGATTTGTGAAATTAAGTGAAGAAACCGAACGTGATATAGAATTGAGAGAAGCATGTATCAAACATTTTAAACCAGAATTTATTAATCGAATTGATGAAATCATCGTGTTTAAAGGATTAGAACATTCTGCTTTGGTGGAGATTGTCAGAATTAAACTTGAAGAATTAAAACAGCTCATGCGACAAAAAGAAATTGAACTGACGTTTACAGAAGCTGTATTTGAACATGTGGCAACTCGTAGCTATAATGAACAGTACGGTGCAAGGCCGATAAAACGAACTTTAGATAAACTTGTTAAAGATCCAATAGCAGATTTAATCTTATCAAAAGAGATTCATAAAATAACGATTGATTGTATTGACGGAGAAATGATCATAGAAGGGGAGTTGTATGTCCAAAGTTAAGTCAAAATTTGTCTGCCAAGAATGCGGTGCAATTGCACCTAAATGGCTTGGAAAATGTGTAGAATGTGGTGCATGGAACTCAATTGTTGAAGAATTGGAAGAGAAAGTCGAAAAAAAGCAGACTTTAAATATTGGTGGTGAATCTAAACCTGTAAAGATTAAAGATGTGGTATTTGATTTAGAAGAGCGCTATTCCACAAAATTAAGCGAACTGGACATCGTGTTAGGTGGCGGTATAGTCAAGGGGTCACTGATTTTAGTTGGAGGTGATCCAGGAATTGGAAAATCAACACTCTTGTTGCAAGTGGCGAGCAATCTCTCCACGCAAGAAAAGATCGTTTTATATGTGTCGGGAGAAGAGTCTGTCAAACAGACAAAGCTGAGAGCACAAAGGCTTTCTGTCGACAATGAATCCCTCTATATCATTTCTGAGAATAATATTGAACGCATTAAATTTCACGTTGAACAGTTAAAACCTGATATATTAATTGTCGATTCAATTCAGACTGTTTTTAATCCTGAGATTGCTTCTGCACCTGGAAGTGTCAGTCAAGTCAGAGAAGCGACCAATCAATTTATGAATATCGCAAAGAAGTTTGGTGTGAGTACGTTCTTAGTGGGACACGTGACCAAATCAGGGGCGATTGCAGGCCCTAAAATTCTTGAACATATGGTAGATACGGTTCTTTATTTTGAGGGAGAAGGACACAATTTATTTAGAATTTTACGCGCAGTGAAAAATCGTTTTGGATCAACAAATGAAATTGGCGTTTTCGAAATGACCAGCAGTGGACTTAAAGAAGTGGATAATCCGTCTAAAATTTTCTTGTCCGAGACGAGTAAAAAGTCGCCTGGTTCAATAATCGTACCTGCATTAGAAGGCACTAGAACGGTTCTGGTGGAAATGCAGTGTCTGGTTTCTCAGACCAATTATAATTTGCCAAGGCGAATGGCGATGGGAATTGACTTTAATAAAGTGGTTTTGTTAATCGCGGTACTTGAAAAAATTGTTGGACTGTCATTATACCAACAAGACATCTATATCAATGTCGTAGGGGGTGTTTCTATTGAAGAACCGTCGGCAGACTTGGCGATTGTAATGGCCATTGCATCAAGCTATAAAGACGTTCTTGTACCAAGCGATATGATTATTTTCGGCGAGGTCGGTTTAACAGGCGAGATCCGAGCAGTCAATCAAGTACAACAGAGAATTAATGAAGCGGCGAAGATGGGCTTTAAAAAAGCCATCATCCCACATGGGAATTTAGAGGGATTATCGAGACCAGATGGATTTACTGTTGTTGGATTAAAACATGTGGATGAGATGCTCTCGTATTTCTTGGAATAGTTTTTGATGAGAAAAGTGTAGATTAAATATGAATAAGGGGCTGTTGCAAATCTAAGAATTAGATAAGCAACAGCCCCTTATTAGTTTGAGTGGATGTAGTTAGGTGTATCTAGTAAAGACTGTTCTAGTAAAGACTGTATCGGCCAAGCGTGCTAATTTTTTTGTATTCTTTTAAAAGAACATCATACAAGTTCACATCAAGTGAATTGCAGAGCGCAGCGATATAAAATTCTAAACGTCCTAGCTCTTCTTCGATTTTTTCGCGACACACAGGGCAAAGTTCACCTTGTAAATGTTCCGCCTTAAATTTCTTTAAATCTTCGTAAGATAAGTCTTCTGGAATGTTTGACTTAGAAACATCAAGCGTCACACAACCGCAGTTTGTAATGGACTTAACGACAGCTCTATTGGTTTTTGAAGCAGAATCAGAAAGTTTGCTGAGTATATCTAATAGGTTTGCGTGTCTAATTAGGACTTCATCAACCTTGTTTTGAAATTCATCATAAATGACATCTTTCATAATGCCTCCTTAAAATTGTATGAGTATTCTAAAAATTGTATAAATTTATTTTAACACAAAAGCATCTAAACGAAAAGGTTAAAAGAATTGTGAATTTGCAACAGAATTTTATTGACAAGCATATTACCAAATAGTAAAATTAAAGTTTGTTGAATAAAGGTCAAATTTGGGGTATAATAATAACAGAGACTCATGGAGGTAGAATATGTTTAAAATTGGAGATAAGGTCGTTTATCCGATGCATGGTGCTGGGATTATAGAAGCGATTGAACACAAAGAACTCATGGGAACCGACAAAGAATTTTACATCCTAAAATTGCCTACGAAGAATATGAAAGTCATGATTCCAACCGAGAACGCTGAAAATCTTGGTGTAAGAAGTGTCATAGACAAAGGTCGTTTTGACGATATTCTGGATTTGTTGTCGAAAAACAAAGAGAAAATGCCGGATAATTGGAATCACAGGTATCGTGCAAATTTAGAAAAGGTAAAAACTGGGGATATTTTTGAAGTGGCTGCAGTTGTGAGAAATCTTGAAATCTTGGACAGAGAAAAAGGATTATCAACAGGAGAAAGAAAAATGCTCATCAGTTCTAAACAAATTCTAGTGAGCGAATTAACCCTTGCAAAAGGAATTCGTGAAGAAGAAATCATCGTTTTAGTAAATGAAACAATTGGAAGACAATAATCTATTTGTTTACATTTTATCGAGCTATGTTACAATTAAATAGAATTTGAGTAATCAAATGAAAATATCAGAGCATCGTAAGATGCTCGATTTTTTATGAGGGGAGAACAATCAGCCAAAATGATGGAAAAGTTTATCAAATACGTTCTTACATTTGTTGGATTGAGTATTGGTGTCACAACTGGGACACAAGTGGCCGATTATTTATATAAATATCATTTTTTGAACTTAAATAAAATCGTATATGAAGTAGCTGTACCGCTTATTATTGGGTTATTTTTTGGGTTGATTGCATACGCTACGTCAAAGTTGATCATTCAAGGTGGACAGAAGTTAGCGCATTACACACAAGCAGAGCTGGAAAAAATTCCACAACAAGATTTTATTTTTGGCTTAGTAGGGGTTATTTTTGGACTCATGATCGCATATCTCATCAGTGGATTGTTTGAAATTATCCCGATTGTCATGGTGGCAAACGCTGTAAAAGTGTTGAGTTTTTTGTTTTTTGCTTATTTAGGGGCATCGTTATCTCTCAAAATATTTAAAGAGCAATCAAAATTGACAGAATGGGCCAAAAAGCTGACATCTTCTAAACCAATAAAAGCATCTTCCGTCGCTCATGGTGGAAAACCCAAAATTCTCGATACAAGCGTCATCATTGATGGGCGAATCGCGGATATTTGTAAATCTGGATTTATTGAGGGCGAAGTGATCATTCCTGAATTTGTCCTTGGCGAATTGCGTCATATCGCAGACTCATCTGATGCGCTGAAGCGTAACAGGGGTAGAAGAGGGTTGGATATATTAAAAATCATTCAAAGGGATTTACCGGTCCCGGTTAAAATTGTGGATATTGATTTTGAAGATATCAGTGAAGTGGATGTAAAACTGATTCGACTCGCACAAAAGATGAATGGTTCTATTGTAACCAATGACTATAATTTAAATAAGGTTGCGACGCTACAAGACATTGCAATTCTCAATATCAATGAGCTTGCTAATGCTGTAAAGCCTGTGGTTTTGCCTGGCGAGGAGATGTCCATTCACATCGTTAAAGAAGGCAAAGAATTTCATCAGGGCGTTTCGTATTTAGACGATGGAACGATGATTGTTGTAGAAGATGGTCGTAAATTCATGAATGAGCATATACAAGTGGTTGTGACAAGTGTTTTACAGACAGCCGCTGGAAGAATGATCTTTGCAAAATCTAAAAAGGAAGCCTAACTAACTGTAAAAATAGATCATTTAAATATAAATTCGATAAGAATTAAATTAGGAAACCATTTTTTGTCGCAGATAGATGCGATAGAGGATGGTTTTTGTTATAATACAAGAGAATGTATAAATTGAGGTGTCCGCATGTATAAAAATAAACGTATTGTCGCCTTAGTTCCAGCTGCTGGTTCAGGCACTCGAATGGGAATGAATCAAAAAAAACAGTTTCTTGAACTTGAGGGAAAGGAAATCCTCAACTGGACGTTAAAGCATCTTTTGCTTTGTGCATTGATTGATGAAGTCGTAGTCATTGCGCCAGCTGAAGATTGTGCAGAATTAGCAGTAAAAATCAGTGAATGGAAAGTATCAGATGGGTTTTTAATACCGATTCATGTAGTTGAAGGTGGTCAAACACGCCAGTTATCTGTAAAAAATGGCTTAAATTTTTTGGATCATTATCAAAAAAACTTTGACTATGTTCTGATACATGATGGTGTTCGCCCATTTCTACCATATGATCAAATCCAAGTGTTTTTAGATGAATTAAGTAATAGAGCGGTAAAGGGTGTAATTGCCGCAACACCCGTTACGGATACGCTTAAGCAGGTAAATGACTCGCTTGAGATCGTTGAAACAATTGATCGAAGTAAAGCATGGGCCGTGCAAACGCCACAGGTGTTCGATTACAAGACGCTTCATACCTGCCACTTTTCTGTCGAAGCAGAGAATGCCACTGCAACAGATGACGCAGCACTGCTAGAAAAGTTCGGCTTTACTTGTGGCGTTCTAAAGAGCAACGACCATAATATAAAAATTACAAAACCTTTTGATTTGCTTGTTGCAGAGGCAATTTTGCGAGTCTATTATAAACAGTGAGGAGTGTGCGATGCGAGTAGGAATTGGCTATGATGTACATCAATTAGTGGAAAATAGAGATTTAATCATTGGTGGCGTAAAAATTCCACATCATTTTGGACTTTTGGGTCATTCAGATGCAGATGTTTTGTTACACGCAGTGATGGATGCAATTCTAGGTGCCTTGGCACTGGGCGATATTGGGAAACATTTTCCGGACACTTCTGACGCTTATAAAGGTATTTCGAGTTTGATTTTGCTCGAAAAAGTATCTGAACGCATGGTTGAAGAAGGCTATGCGATTGGGAATTTAGATGCGACCATTGTAGCTCAAAAGCCTAAAATGGCACCATTTATTGAAGAAATGAGACACAACATCAGTTCAGCGTTAAAATGTTCACTTGATAATGTCAATGTTAAAGCAACTACTACAGAAAAATTGGGATTTGAAGGGCAAGAACAGGGAATTTCGAGTCAAGCAATTGTGTTACTAATAAAAAATCACTAGGAGGATATCGAACGTGAGTGAAAAATACAAGTTTCATCAACACCGCGAATGTGAATTTTTTCCGTGCCATAAAGGAATCGATGTAGAAGAATTTAATTGTTTGTTTTGCTATTGTCCACTTTACATGTTAAAAGATGAATGTGGCGGAACATTTCAAATGAATCATGGAATTAAAGACTGCACCAATTGCACAAAACCTCACGATCAAGATAGTTACAATCACGTGATGTCAAAGATTAAGCTAGTGATTGAAAGAGGATCGGATTTTTAGTATAATAGGACGAATAATAGGAGGAATGATGATGAAACCAAGATTGAGATTTGCACCGAGTCCTACTGGATATGTACATATAGGCGGATTGAGAACGGCTTTATATAATTATTTGTATGCAAAACAAAACGAAGGGACTTATTTGATTCGTATTGAAGATACCGATCAAACCCGTCTTGTTGAAGGCGCAATAGAAGGCATGATTGAGGCGATGACTTGGGCAGGCGTTCAACATGATGAAGGACCATTTTTTAATTCAGATAAAACGCAGATTGTTGAACAGGGAGATTTTGGCCCTTATATTCAGTCTAAGAGGTTGGATATCTACCAAAAACATGCTGAACAATTAATTGAAAGTGGACATGCTTACTATTGTTTCTGCACGAAAGAACGTCTTGAGTCGGTGCGAGAAAAGCAAAAAGAAGAGGGGTTAACACCTAAATATGACGGGCATTGTAAATCGTTGTCCCAAGAAGAAATCAATCAAAAGCTAGCTGCAGGAGAAGATCATGTCATCCGTTTAAAATTACCTGCAAATAGAGTGATTGAATTTGATGATGCCATCAAAGGAAAAGTGACTGTAAATACCAATGATTTAGACGATCAAGTATTGATGAAGACGGATGGATTCCCTACTTACCATATGGCAGTGGTTGTGGATGATCATTATATGGGCATAACACACGTTGTGCGAGGTGATGAGTGGCTCATTTCTACTCCTAAACACGTCTATACGTATGAAGCGTTTGGATGGGAAGCACCTCAATTTGTTCATTTGCCAGTTATTTTAAGTCACACTAAGAAAAAACTCAGCAAACGTGAGGGCGATGTAGCGGTTGAAGATTTCAGAAGAAAAGGATATTTACCGGAAGCGCTTATTAACTATATTGCATTAGTAGGGTGGTCGCCTGAAGATGGACAAGAAATTATGTCTATTGAAGAAATGATTCAAAAGTTTTCGTTTGATCGCGTATCCAAATCAAGCGGCGTTTTTGATGTAGATAAACTCAATTGGATGAACAATCACTATATAAAAGGATATGACTTAGATCAATTGACGCATCTTTGTCGACCACATCTTGTTGCTGCAGGATTTACAACTGATGAGGCATTTGAAGAGAAATTTGAATGGCTTAAAAGAGTTGTAGAGGTTTTGAGAGAGCGATTAAACAAACTGGAAGATTTAAAACAATTCGATACATTTTTTAGCCGACGTGATGTTGAGATTGAAGATAATGAAGCTGATGAAATTATTAAAATGGAACACGTTCCGTCATTGTTAAATCTTTTTGTTGAAAAAATGTTTGCTTGTGAAACCATTACCGCTGAGCAAGTGAAAGTTATTTTAAAAGAAATTCAAAAAGAAACTGGACATAAGGGAAAAAATTTATTTATGCCAGTTCGTGTAGGAATTACAGGTCAGGTTCATGGACCAGATATTGCACTTGTTATTGAAATATTGGGTAAAGAACTTGTAAAAGAGAGAATACAATTTTGTTTGAATCACCATTGTTAGAAATATAAACTCGGGAAACTTTCTTTCCCGAGTTTTAAGTGTATTTATGAGATTTCGGAAAAGAAAAGACTATGACACGCGATACGAATGTTAATTTTCGTATAAATTGTGTACAACAAGGAAGTTATTTAGATGGATAAATTTATTACTGCGATGCATTTAAAGGCGTTAGATGAACAAACGGTTCGGATGATGAATCCATTAAAGCTCGCCTACGTTGGAGATGCGATCTTCGAATCCTATATTCGGACGTATCTTGTGAATAGTACGATTTTAACGCCTCATGAAATGTCTAAGAAGGCCGTATTATATGTGAAGGCATCGGCTCAAGCTCGACTGATCAATGGCATTAGAGAACACTTATCTGAAGAAGAATGGACTCTCGTTAAGCGTGGTAGAAATCAACACACTTCTTCAGTGCCTAAAAATGCACTGTTGAGTGATTATCGATATGCAACGGGATTTGAGTCTTTGCTAGGCTATCTTCATCTAATTGGTAATGAAGATCGAGTGATAGAAATCATCAAATTGGGAATTGAGTATTTAGAAAGCGTCCCGAAAGAGTAATTTGAAAAAAATATACATGTAGCACGTAGGAGAACTTATGAAAAATGCATCAGCTACACAGAAATCAGGAAAAAATAAACGGGCTAAAGAGGAAAAAACAGCCCAGGTAGAAAAACACAAGTGGTCAATTAAAGAAAAAGTACTAGTTGTCATGACGGTATTGCTATTGTTGGTACTCATCGTTAAATCGTGTGCCTTTGATGCGTATGATGGAAAACCAGTAATTGAGATTGATCGCTATATGAGTGAAACATACGATGGAACATTATATGAATTTGGAATTTTAAAAGTTCGTTTGATTGAATATAAAGAAACAGATGGAAATTTCGCAGTACATATGAGGCGCTATCTATTGGGCATACTGCCGCTTGGAGATTCATATGCCGATGTAAAGGCGGATTTATAATATAGTAGATATGCAAAGAAAATTCAACAAGTAAGGTCATTATTTTAAAGTAGAAAGCAGGTACGCAAAATGAAGGTACAATTAATTGCCTATACGCCAGATCCTGAAAAAGTAATAGCAGCATCGGCAAAGTTGTGTTATTCGGCGACAGATGCAGTTCATCTTATGGATCAATTGGATGCAGAAAAGACAGAGTTTTTTCTAGATAAGTTAATGGAACTTGGTCATCACTCTCCGGTAGAGCATGTGAGTTTTACTTTCGCGGTAGAAGGCGTTAGCCGGGTTTTAACACACCAACTCGTACGTCACAGAATCGCTTCCTACTCACAACAATCACAAAGATATGTTAAACTTGATCAATTTGAATACATTATTCCGCCTGCAATTGCAGCGTCGAGTGAATCTAAGGCGATTTTCATACAGTCTATGGAAATGGCACAGAAATCCTATAATACGCTTGTTGATTTACTTGAAACCAGCATCAAAGAAACGCTCATTCAAGAGGGCGTACCTGAAAAGAAAGCAGCTGCACAGGCTGAGAAACAGGCAATTGAAGATGCGCGTTTTGTATTTCCAAATGCTTGCGAAACGAAAATTGTTATTACAATGAATGCACGTAGTCTAATTAATTTCTTTCAACATCGATGCTGCAATCGCGCACAGTGGGAAATTAGACTTTTAGCGGATGAAATGCTGAAATTAGTAAAAGAAGTTGCGCCAACTTTGTTTAAAGAAGCAGGTCCTAAATGTTTGCAAGGACCGTGTCCAGAAGGCAAGATGACTTGTGGTCAAATTCAGACAGTCAGAATAAAATATGCACAATTAAAATAAGACAGGAGGTGCAGAGTGGAAGATATTATTTATGGTAAAAATCCCGTATTAGAAGCTTTAGAAGCGGGTCATGAAATGAATAAAATGTTGATTTTAGAAGGTTCAAAAGATAAAAATTTACAAGTGATTATCGAGAAAGCGCGTGCAAAGAAAATTTTAATTCAATTCACTGAAAGAAAATTTCTCGATAAAATTGCTGAAGGAGAGAATCATCAAGGCGTTATCGCGTATGTTTCTCCGTATAAATATTACGAGATTGAAGAAGTTTTAGATCATGCAAAACAAAAGGGCGAAGCGCCATTTCTGATAATATGCGACGAAATTACGGATCCTCATAACCTTGGCAGCATAATACGTACGGCAAATGCAGTAGGGGCACATGGTGTTATAGTCCCTAAAAGACGAAGTGCGGCGATCAACCAGACTGTTGTTAAAACATCATGTGGTGCGGTCGAATATGTTCCTGTTGTTAGAGTAGTCAATATTGCACAAACCATTAGCAAATTAAAGGATTTAGGCGTTTGGGTTGTTGGCACAGACATGGATGCACCTGTTTACTATGAAACCAATTTAACGGGCAGTATTGCTGTTGTTATTGGAAATGAAGGGGACGGCATAGGTCGACTTGTTAAAGAATCCTGTGATCTCATGGTTTCTCTTCCAATGCATGGAAAAGTGAGTTCTTTAAATGCAGCGGTAGCTGGAAGTATTGTGATGTACGAAGTTGTAAGGCAAAGACATGTCGGAAAAAAATGAAGTAAAACGCGGTAAGCTCCATGAAATTAAATATTTATTCATTGATGGATATAATGTCATTAATCAAAGCAAAAGATATACAAATGAAGGCAATCTTGAAGAGTCAAGGAGATTGCTGATTCATCAATTGATTGAATATAAGGCTTTTACCAATCAATTGGTTACAGTTGTCTTTGATGCGCATCAAGTTAAGGGCATGCAACCTAAAATTGAAAAAATTGAAGGCGTAACGGTGGTGTTTACGCGTGAACGTCAAACGGCAGACTCTTATATAGAAGTTGAGGTTGCAAAGTTGTCCAAGAATCCGAGAAACTTAATTCGAGTGGTAACTGGAGATTGGGCGGAACAGCAAGCGGTTCTTGGAAGTGGCGCTTTAAGAGTGACGGTTCTAGAATTTATTGCGGAAATGAACCAAACAAATCGTCGAATTGAAAAGGTGACGGATCCTGTGAATATACCACAGACCTTCGCTGGATTAATGGACGACCAGAGCCTCGAAAAACTGAAAAAAATGCTAAAATGATGGATACTTGACGTTCCGAATATGAATACTATATAATGATTTTATGAATTGTCATTGAGGAAACTGATATTCTCAATTGTCATACGGAAACTGATATTCTCAATTGTCATTAAGGAAACTGATATTCTCAATTGTCATAAGGGAACATATTTTCCCAATTGTTACAGCGGAACTGACGTTCCTAATGGGGGAGGACAACTTGGATGGAGTTAGCAAATACAATAGATGACGAATTTCTCGATGAAGAGTTGATTGTTGAAAAGGCAAGAAAAGGCGATTTGAAAGCACAAGAAATTATCATTAGACGTTATAAGAATTTTGTCAGATCAAAAGCGCGTTCATATTTTTTAATAGGGGCTGATAGAGAGGACATCGTCCAAGAAGGCATGATTGGCTTGTTTAAGGCGATGAGAGATTATCAACCCGACAAAATGTCTTCATTTAGATCGTTTGCTGAACTGTGTATAAAGCGTCAAATCATCACGGCAATAAAGACGGCTACCCGCCAAAAACATATTCCTTTAAATTCATACGTTTCGCTTAATAAACCTATATATGATGAAGATACGGGAGATCGAACTTTGTATGAGGTAATGAATACCAATAGCAAAGAACTTAATCCGGAAAGTCTCATCATAAAAAGAGAAGAACTCAGCCAAATGGAAGAGAAAATGGGTGAAGTTTTGAGTGATTTAGAATGGAAAGTGTTAAATGCGTATCTCGAAGGTAAATCTTATCATGAGATTTCAGTTGAGATGAACAAACACGTTAAGTCGGTAGATAATGCGCTTCAAAGAGTTAAAAAGAAGATGGAAAAACACATTGTCAATTGGATTTGAAACTAACAGTGCCAATAGCAACTGTTAATAATAAGAAATTATTTACATTTATAAGGGAGGAACTTAACAATGGCAAAGCAAAAATTTGAAAGAAACAAACCGCATTGTAATATTGGAACAATCGGTCACGTTGACCACGGTAAAACAACATTAACAGCTGCAATCACAAAAGTATTATTCGAAAAATACGGCTTAGGCGAAAAAGTAGATTTCGAAAATATCGATAAAGCACCAGAAGAAAGAGAAAGAGGAATCACAATCTCTACAGCTCACGTTGAGTATGAAACACCAGCAAGACACTACGCACACGTTGACTGTCCAGGCCATGCTGACTACGTAAAAAACATGATCACAGGAGCAGCACAAATGGACGGATCGATCTTAGTTGTATCTGCAGCTGACGGTCCAATGCCACAAACAAGAGAGCACATCCTTTTATCAAGACAAGTAGGCGTACCATATATCGTAGTATTCTTAAACAAATGTGATATGGTAGATGACGATGAGTTATTAGAACTTGTTGAAATGGAAGTAAGAGATTTATTATCACAATACGAATTCCCAGGCGATGATACACCAATCATCAGAGGATCTGCATTAAAAGCACTTGAAGGCGATGCAGCATGGGCAGAAAAAATCATCGAAATGTTCGATATTATCGACACATATATCCCACAACCAGAAAGAGCAACAGACAAACCTTTCTTAATGCCAGTTGAAGACGTATTCTCGATCACAGGTCGTGGTACAGTAGCAACAGGAAGAATTGAAAGAGGCGTTGTAAAAGTACAAGAAGAAGTAGAAATCGTTGGTCTTGCAGAAGCACCAAGAAAAGTAGTTGTAACAGGCGTAGAGATGTTCAAAAAACTTCTTGATGAAGGTCAAGCAGGCGATAACGTAGGTTTATTACTTCGTGGCGTACAAAGAACGGAAATCGAAAGAGGACAAGTTCTTGCAAAACCAGGAACAATCAAACCACACACAAAATTCGAAGCACAAGTATACGTACTTACAAAAGAAGAGGGCGGAAGACATACTCCATTCTTCAAAGGATACAGACCACAATTCTTCTTCAGAACAACAGACGTTACAGGTTCAATCGAATTTGCTCCAGGTGTTGAAATGTGTATGCCTGGCGATAACGTAGAGATGAAAATTGAATTAATCTCACCAATCGCAGTAGAAGAAGGTTTAAGATTCTCAATCCGTGAAGGCGGAAGAACAGTAGGCGCTGGTAACGTAAATAGAATTCTTGAATAGATTGTTTGAGAAAAAAAGCATTTAAAAAACACTTGAAATTATCAAAAATATATTGTAGAATACTATAGGTATTTAATTTAAAATCTATTATGTATTTTCTAATATTACTTTAGAGAATAAGGACTAGTGGCAACTAGTCCTTATTTAACTTGCTAAAGTTGATGAATAAATGTTAATATTATTTCGCATGCAAGAAAGCGTGCTTTTATTGACATGCGGTTTATTTTATGGTAGGTTAGACTAGTAATGTTATAACCGAGTATATTGTGCATTGCCAGGCACGTACAATAGTTGGTTTAGGAGGTGTCGAAATGAGAGTTAACATCGCGTTAGCATGTACTGAGTGCAAAAACAGAAATTACAACACGACAAAAAACAAAAAGAACAACCCAGACAGAATCGAAATGAACAAATATTGTAAATTCTGTAAAAAGCACACGGTTCACAAAGAAACTAAATAGTTTCTAATAATTATATTAAGGGGTTGAGATAAATGGCTTCTAGTAATGTAAAAGAAAATAAGTTCAGTGTGAGTAAATTCTTCAAAGGTATTAAGAGTGAAATTAAAAAGGTAACTTGGCCAACTCGCAAAGATGTATGGAATTACACAGTGGTAGTACTTATCATGAGTGCCTTCTCAGCAGTGACTATTGGTTTGCTAGATGCTATTTTTAAGTTTCTCTTCAATTTACTTGCTTAAAACTGATCCGGTAACAATGGGAGGAGGTTTATTTTAAAACATGGCAGAGACGAATGATGCGAAATGGTACGTTGTTCACACGTATTCAGGTCATGAAAATAAAGTGAAGGCCAATATTGAAAAAATCGTCGAAAATAGAGGCATGGAAGATGTGATTTTACAAGTTGTTGTGCCGACAGAGACGATTGTAGAAATTAAGGCTGGCAAACGAAAAGACAAGTCTAAGAAAATCTTCCCAGGTTATGCGTTAGTAAAAATGTTTATGACAGACGAATCTTGGTATGTCGTACGTAACACAAGAGGAGTAACAGGTTTTGTTGGCCCAGGTTCAAAACCGATTCCATTAACTGACGAAGAAGTGGAAAATATGGGTCTTGAAAAAAGAACAATTCACATCGAATTCGCTGTGGGTGATTCTATTACTGTTATATCCGGTCCATTTGAGAACTTTATTGGAACTGTAGAGGAAATCCATATGGAAAGACAATCGATAAAAGCAATGATATCGATGTTCGGTCGCGAGACTCCAGTGGAACTCGAGTTTGATCAAGTTAAAAAGAATTTCTAAGGAGGTGAAAAGACATGGCTAAAAAAGTAGTTGGTTTAGTAAAATTACAAATACCAGCAGGTAAAGCAACACCAGCTCCACCAGTTGGTCCAGCTCTTGGTCAACAAGGCGTTAACATTATGCAATTCGTTAAAGAATTCAATGCTAAAACTGCAGATCAAGAAGGTATGATTATTCCAGTAGTAATCAGCGTATATCAAGATAGATCTTATTCTTTTATCACTAAAACGCCACCAGCAGCGAACTTATTAATTAAGGCAGCAGGTATCAAAGGCGGTTCAGGTGAACCAAACAAAAAGAAAGTTGCTACTGTAAAAAGAGCAAAAATTAGAGAAATCGCTGAATTAAAAATGCCAGATTTAAATGCTGCAAGCGTAGAAGCTGCAATGAGCATGATTGAAGGTACTGCTAGAAGTATGGGTATCGTAGTAGAAGACTAATCAAACTTGTGATTGGTTTAATGTAGTGGGAGGGTTTCCCGTTTGACCACGAAGGAGGAAAAAATGCCAAAAAGAGGTAAAGCTTATCAAGAGTCAGCTAAGCTTGTTGAAAGAAACAAGTTTTACGAACTCGACGAAGCAATTAAATTAGTAAGACAAACTGCTAAAGCTAAATTTGATGAAACTGTAGAGTTACACATCAAACTTGGCGTTGATGGTAGACATGCTGATCAACAAGTAAGAGGTGCGATTGTATTACCACATGGTACTGGTAAAACAAAAAGAGTACTCGTTGTTGCAAAAGGCGACAAAGCGATCGAAGCTGAAAAAGCAGGCGCTGACTTTGTTGGTGCAGAAGAAATCATCAATAAGATCCAAAATGAAAACTGGTTTGACTTTGATGTTATCGTATCTACACCAGATATGATGGGTCAACTTGGACGTTTAGGTAGAGTTTTAGGTCCTAAAGGCTTAATGCCAAATCCTAAATCAGGTACTGTAACATTCGATCTTGAAAAAGCTGTTAATGAAATTAAAGCTGGTAAAGTTGAATACAGACTTGACAAAACAAACATTGTACACGTTTCAATCGGTAAAGCTTCATTTGATGAAGTTAAATTGACTGAAAACTTAAATGCATTAGTAGAAGCAGTTGTAAAAGCAAAACCTGCTGCTGCTAAAGGTACTTATTTAAGAAGCGTAACGCTTTCAACTACAATGGGTCCTGGTATTAAAGTTAACGCAGCTAAATTATAATTGACAACAAGAAAATTCTCTGGTAGAATTTCATTGTTCTAAAAAAGTAAATTAACCGTAGACAGTAGGTGCGAAAGCTTAATTTCCTACCGAGGTAAGGATAAATAGTTTATGTATGTAAATTATGGCCTCTCTTGTCTACGGAAGAGAGGTTTTATTTATACAAGGAGGTGGACAAATGTCAAATAATCTTGATGCTAAAAAAGTAGCAGTTGAGGAAATCAAAGAAAGATTTGCAAGTGCTAAGTCTGCTGTTCTCGTAGATTACAGAGGTTTAACTGTTGAAGAGGTTACTGATCTTAGAAACAGATTCAGAAAAGAGGGTGTAGAATACAAAGTTTACAAGAATAACTTAGTAAAAATTGCTATTAAAGATACACCATTTGAAGCGTTATCAAATGATTTAACTGGTCCGAATGCAATCGCTTTCGGTATCGAAGATGCTGTTATTCCAGCAAAAATCGTTAAAGATTTCGCTAAAACTCATAAAAATCTTGAGCTAAAAGCTGGCGTAGTTGAAGGCTCATATTGTAATCTTGAACAAATTATCGAAATTGCAGATTTACCATCGAAAGAAGTGTTAATTGGAAGATTCCTTGGAAGTATCAAGGCTCCAGTTTCAAACTTTGCATATTTCTTATCAAATCTTATCAAAGAAAAAGAAGGAAATGCGCAAGCGTAACATTTATTTGAATTAGAGAATAATACGGAGGTATTTAAAAATGACTAAAGAACAAATTATTGAAGCTATCAAAGGCATGAGCATTTTAGAAGTTAAAGAATTAGTTGAAGCATGTGAAGCTGAGTTTGGTGTTTCTGCATCTGCTCCAGTTGTTGCTATGGCTGGTGGCGCTGTTGCTGCTGAAGCTGCTGAAGAAAAAACTGAGTTTGATGTAATCTTAGCAAACGCAGGCGCTAAAAAAATCGGCGTAATCAAAGTGGTTAGAGAGCTTACTGGTTTAGGCTTAAAAGAAGCTAAAGACTTAGTAGATGGCGCTCCACAAACATTAAAAACTGGTATCTCTAAAGACGAAGCTGATAAAATCAAAGCTGCTTTAGAAGAAGCTGGCGCAGTAATCGAATTGAAGTAATTCAAATAAATAGCCACCAGAATGATCTGGTGGCTATTTTAAATTATAACGAAAACGAAAAGAAAAAACTTCATTTTAAACATTCTTATAAAAAAGAGTTGACACCTATAGATAAGTGTGATACTATTTTATAATGCTATAAGTATGTTTAGAATGGAGTTTTTTGCCTTGTTCTAGTTTATAGCAAATGCGGTAAAAAGGGAATATTCCTTTTATATACACGACTTTTATTACACAAGGGGTGAAAATTTAATGCCACAACCTGTAATGCTCGGAAAAACGAAAAGAATGAGTTTTGCTAGAATTAACGAATTATTAGAGAAACCAAATCTAATTGAGATTCAGAAGAAATCTTATGATTGGTTTCTTGAAGAAGGCTTAAAAGAGGCTTTCAAGGACATTTCTCCTATTGAAGATTACACAGGCAATTTAAGCTTAGAATTCATCGACTATGAGTTTGATGATGAACCTAAGTACGATGTCGAAGAGTGTAAAGAGAGAGATGTGAATTACGCTGTACCACTTAGAGTACAAGTGAGATTTATCAACAAAGAAACTAGCGAAATCAAAGAACAAAAAGTTTTCATGGGTGATTTCCCGCTGATGACAGACAAAGGGACCTTTATTATTAATGGTGCTGAGCGTGTTATTGTAAGTCAGCTTGTTAGATCACCTGGAGCTTATTACGACATGAAACGTGATAAGGTAGGTACAGAATTATTTTCAAGCACAATTATACCAAACAGAGGCGCATGGCTTGAGTACGAAACGGATTCTAACGACATCGTTTCAGTAAGAATTGACAGAACGAGAAAACTCCCAGCAACGACATTAATAAGAGCTTTAGGATATCAGACAAATCATGAGATATTATCTCTATTTGGTGAGGACGAAAAGCTTATTAAGACGCTGGATAAAGACAGTACCGTAAACCAGGAAGAAGGCTTAATTGAGATTTACAAAAAATTAAGACCAGGCGAGCCGCCAACTGTTGAAAGTGCAAAAAACCTAATCAATTCACTATTTTTTGATGAGAAACGTTATGATTTAGCGAAAGTTGGTCGTTATAAGTTCAACAAAAAATTAGGGATATCTAACAGAATTGAAGAGCGCATTGCAGCTGAAAATATTATTAATCCAATGACTGGAGAGATAATAGTAGAAAAAGGCAATAAAATATCTATTGAGATGGCATCTATTATTGAAAATTTAGGTGTAAAACAAGTAGATGTTTATGGAAATGATGACAAGATTGCAAAGGTAATTGGCAATCAGTTTGTCGACATCAATGAGTTTATTCAATCTGATCAACTTAAAATTAAAGAAAAAGTTTATTATCCGGTGCTCAAAGAAATCTTGGATACTTGTGATACTCTTGAAGAACAACTTGAAGCGATTGAAAACAAAATGTCGTCGCTTGTTCCAAGACATATTATCCCAGCGGATATTATCGCGTCATTTAGTTATATTCTTAACTTAAATATTGGCGTGGGTAACGTGGATGATATCGACCACTTAGGAAACAGAAGAATTCGTTCTGTTGGAGAACTTTTACAAAATCAATTTAGAATTGGTTTGTCACGTATGGAAAGAGTTGTACGTGAAAGAATGACGATACAAGACATGGAAGCGATTACGCCACAAGCGCTGATCAATATCAAGCCTGTCGTATCTGCAATCAAAGAATTTTTCACAGGTTCTCAGTTATCACAGTTTATGGATCAGACGAATCCACTTGCAGAACTCACGCATAAACGAAGACTATCTGCATTAGGACCTGGTGGTTTATCAAGAGAGCGTGCGGGATTCGAGGTTCGTGACGTACACCATTCTCACTACGGTAGAATGTGTCCAATTGAGACACCAGAAGGTCCGAATATCGGTCTTATTGGTTCTTTAAGTACATTCGCGAGAATTAATGAGTATGGTTTTATTGAATCTCCTTATCGAAAAGTGAACAAAGCAGCAGGCATTGTTAGTGAAAATATCGTTTACATGACAGCGGATGTCGAAGATAAATATATCGTAGCTCCAGCGAATGAGCCGCTTACTGACGATGGACACTTTGTAAATGACCGAATAGTTGCAAGAAGACGTGCGGACATTAAAGAGTTTTCAGCAACAGATATTGATTTAGTTGAAGTATCAGCTCTTCAAATGATTTCAATTGCGACAGCAATGATTCCGTTCTTGGAAAACGACGATGCGAACCGTGCTCTCATGGGAGCGAACATGCAGCGTCAAGCTGTTCCGCTTGTAAGAGCGGAAGCACCAATTATCGGAACGGGTATTGAGCATATTGCTGCAAAAGATTCAGGCGCAGTCATCAAATCGCCAGTAGATGGGGTTATTGATTATGTCTCTGCAGATGAAATCGTTGTAAAAGGCGATGAAGACAAGAAAAAATATCGTTATAAATTATTGAAATTCAAACGTTCAAATCAAGGAACCTGTATCAATCAGAAACCACTTGTTAAAAAAGGCCAACGTGTTATTGCAGATGAAATTATTGCTGATGGTCCTTCTACTGACGAAGGTGAAATTGCACTTGGAACAAACCTTTTAATTGGTTTTATGACATGGGAAGGTTACAATTACGAGGATGCTATCATGTTAAGTGAAGAACTCGTAATGGAAGATAAATTGTCTTCTATTCATATTGAAAAATATGAGTCAGATGCACGTGATACAAAACTCGGTCAAGAAGAAATTACAAGAGATATTCCAAATGTTGGAGAAGATGCTCTTAAAAATCTTGATGCGGAGGGTATCGTACGCATTGGTGCTGAAGTAAATTCAGGAGATATTCTAGTTGGTAAAGTAACACCAAAAGGAGAAACTGAATTAACTGCTGAAGAAAGATTGCTTAGAGCAATTTTCGGAGAGAAAGCCCGTGAAGTAAGAGACACCTCTTTACGTGTTCCACATGGAGAATCTGGAATTATCGTAGATGTTAAAAAGTTTGAACGCGAAAACGGAGATGAACTTGCGCCGGGAGTGAACAAATTAATCCGTGTGTACATTGCAAAAAAACGTAAAATTAACGTAGGCGATAAAATGGCCGGACGTCATGGTAATAAAGGGGTTATTTCAAAAATTTCACCTATTGAAGATATGCCATTCCTTGACGATGGAACTTCTTTACAAGTTGTTCTTAATCCACTAGGGGTACCTTCTCGTATGAACATCGGTCAGGTCTTAGAAGTTCACTTAGGTTTAGCAGCTAAGAAAATGGGCTGGAAAATTGCAACTCCTGTATTTGATGGTGCAAAAGAAACCCAAATTCAAGGTATTTTAGAAAAAGCGAACTATCCAAGAAATGGTCGACTCATTGTAAGAGACGGAAGAACAGGAGAACCATTTGATAATCCTGTTACTGTTGGTTACATGTATATGTTAAAACTTCACCACCTTGTTGACGACAAAATCCACGCGAGAAGTACGGGTCCTTATTCGTTGGTAACACAACAACCATTAGGCGGTAAAGCCCAATTCGGTGGACAGCGTTTCGGTGAGATGGAGGTTTGGGCACTTGAAGCTTACGGTGCTGCACATACTTTACAAGAAATTTTAACAGTTAAGTCAGATGACGTCGTAGGTAGGGTAAAAGCTTACGAAGCAATTGTAAAAGGTGAAAACATTTCTGAACCGGGCATTCCAGAGTCATTTAAAGTACTTATTAAAGAACTACAAGCTTTAGCGCTTGATGTTAAAGTATTAAGAGATGATGATGGTGAAATTGAAATCGAGCTTGATGCTGATGACGATGATGGTTTAGATTACAACACTGCACTTCGTGAAAATAAAATTACTAACGATGTCGAACTCGACAAAGATAATTTCATCGATGACAATACGGAAGATGAATTTGCTCAAGAAGCAGATGAAGAAGAGCTTGAAGAGCTTGAAGATTTTCCATTTGAAGAAGATGAAGACTATGATGCGTAACTAACTTAAAATTAGAGAAGGGAGAGGTAGCCCTTGATCGAATTCAATAATTTTGATTCCATTAGAATAGGTTTGGCGTCACCCGACAAGATTAGATCTTGGTCTAAAGGTGAAGTTAAAAAACCTGAAACAATTAACTATAGAACGTTGAAACCTGAAAAAGAAGGGTTGTTCTGCGAGAAAATTTTCGGACCAACAAAAGACTGGGAATGTCATTGTGGTAAATATAAGAAAGTAAGATACAAAGGCGTTGTCTGTGATCGCTGTGGTGTTGAAGTGACTAAGTCAAAAGTACGTCGTGAAAGAATGGGGCATATTGAATTAGCAGCTCCAGTATCGCACATTTGGTACTTTAAAGGGATCCCATCAAAAATGGGTATTCTGTTAGATCTTTCACCGAGATCACTTGAGAAAGTATTGTATTTTGCATCTTATATTGTAATAGAGCCAGGTGAAACAAGTCTCGAATACAAACAATTATTAACTGAAACTGAGTATGCACAATATCGCGAAAAATATGGTAATACATTTAAAGCGATGATGGGTGCAGAGGCAGTCAAAATCATTTTACAAAATGTTGACTTAGATGCATTAGCAACTGAGTTGAAATCTCAATTAAAAGATAGTACAGGTCAAAGAAAAATTAGAGTTGTTCGTCGACTTGAAGTTGTAGAAGCATTTAGACAATCAGGTAACAATCCTGATTGGATGATTCTAGACGTTGTTCCAGTTATTCCACCTGATTTGAGACCAATGGTTCAATTAGATGGTGGTAGATTTGCTACAGCTGATTTAAATGACCTCTACAGAAGAGTGATCAATAGAAATAATCGTCTTAAAAGACTTCTTGAATTAGGCGCTCCTGATATCATTGTTAGAAATGAAAAACGTATGTTGCAAGAAGCTGTAGATGCTTTGATCGACAACGGTAGACGCGGTAGACCTGTTACAGGCCCTGGTAATAGACCACTTAAGTCGTTATCTGACTTGTTGAAAGGTAAGCAAGGACGTTTCCGTCAAAATTTACTGGGTAAACGTGTTGACTATTCAGGTCGTTCGGTTATCGTAGTAGGACCGGAACTTAAATTCTATCAATGCGGTCTTCCTAAGAAAATGGCTCTTGAGTTATTTAAACCATTTGTTATGAAACGACTCGTTAATGATGGATATGTGCATAATATTAAGAGTGCAAAGCGTATGGTTGAGCGAGTGAAGCCTGAAGTTTGGAGTATTGTAGAAGAAGTCATCTCTGAACATCCAGTGCTACTAAATCGTGCACCGACACTACACAGATTAGGTATTCAAGCATTTGAACCGGTTCTTGTTGAAGGTAAAGCGATTCGCTTACATCCATTAGTATGTACGGCTTACAACGCTGACTTCGATGGTGACCAAATGGCGGTCCATGTACCGTTATCAGTTGAAGCTCAAGCAGAAGCGAGATTTTTAATGCTTTCTGTAAACAATATATTAGCGCCAAAAGATGGTCGTCCTATTACAACTCCAACTCAGGATATGGTATTAGGTGCGTACTATTTGACTTATGAAAGTGAAATTCAGCCAGAGACAAAGAAAGTATTTAAAGATTTAGATGAATTAAATCTTGCTTATTTTAATGGTGCAGTGACACTTCATACGCGTGTAATTGTTAGAACGTATATTAAAGAAGAAGATAGATTTATCAACATCGAAAGTACAGTCGGTAGATTTATTTTCAATGAAAAAATTCCACAAAATTTAGGATTTGTTGATAGAAGCGTTAATCCATATGGTCTTGAAGTTGACTTCTTATGTAAGAAGAAAGACTTGGAAGAGATCATTGCAAAATGTTTCAGTGAATATGGCAATACAATTACAGCTGAGCTTTTAGATCACATGAAAAATATGGGCTTTAAATACTCAACACGTGGCGCTGTTACTGTTTCGGTTTCTGATATGGTAATTCCGGATGAAAAAGAAGGATTAATTGCAGAAGCGAGAAATACAGTGGATCAGTACCAAAAAGCATTCAGAAGAGGTTTGATTTCTGAAGAGGAACGTTATGAGAAGATTATTCAAACTTGGACAAAAACCACAGAAGATGTTACAGATGCCTTGATGAAAAACCTATCGACACTTAACAACATCAAAATCATGGCGGATTCTGGAGCCCGTGGATCTAAAAACCAAATTAGACAGCTGGCTGGTATGCGTGGTCTGATGGCCAATGCATTAGGTAAAACAGTTGAGATTCCAATCATTTCAAACTTTAGAGAGGGTTTATCTGTTCTAGAATACTTTATTTCTACAACAGGTGCTCGTAAAGGTCTTGCCGATACAGCTTTAAGAACTGCCGATTCAGGTTACTTAACGAGAAGACTTGTTGACGTCAGCCAAGAAGTGATTGTTCGTGAAGTAGATTGTCAAACAACATCTGGCATTGAAGTAGTTGAATTCCGCGAGGGCAATGAGCTTATCGAGCCGTTGTTCGAACGTATTTTAGGTAGATATCCTGTTGAAGATGTTAAGCATTTAGAAACTGGAGAAGTCATTTGTACAACGCACCAAATTATCACAGAAAAAATTGCAGATAAAATTATTAAAGCAGGGTATAAGTCGCTTAGAATTCGATCTGTATTAACATGTGATACACAATATGGTGTTTGTGCTAAATGTTACGGATTAAACTTAGCAACTGGTAAACCAGTTCACGTTGGAGAAGCTGTTGGTATTATTGCAGCTCAATCAATCGGTGAGCCTGGTACACAGCTCACAATGAGAACATTCCATAGTGGTGGGGTTGCTGGGGGCGATATCACACAAGGTCTTCCCCGTGTTGAAGAACTTTTTGAAGCTAGAAAACCAAAAGGTTTGGCAGTTATTGCTGAAACAGATGGTGTAGTTTCTTTTAAAGAAACTAAGAAGAAGAAAGAAGTTGTCATCACGAATGAAGAAACCGGTGAACAACATACTGCGTTAATCGTGTTTGGTGCACGTCTTAAAGTAAAAGAAGGCGAGCGCGTTGTAAGAGGACAGTCAATTACTGAAGGTTCGATTAATCCACACGACTTACTTCGCGTTGTTGGCGTAAACGGTGTACGTGAGTACATTATTAAAGAAGTTCAAAAAGTATATCGACTTCAAGGTGTTGATATCAATGATAAACATATCGAAATCATCGTTAAACAGATGCTTTCTAAAATTAAGATTGACGAATCTGGTGATTCATTGTTATTGCCTGGAAGTGTCGTAAGCTTAAAAGAATTCAATAGATTAAATGAATCTATATCAGCTGAAGGTGGAGAACTTGCTGTTGGTACCAGATCACTATTGGGGATTACGAAGGCTTCTCTTGCAACTGAATCGTTCTTATCAGCGGCTTCTTTCCAAGAAACAACACGTGTTCTTACAGAAGCTGCAATCAATGGTAAAGAAGACAGATTGCTCGGTCTAAAAGAAAATGTCATCATTGGTAAACTGATACCAGCTGGTACAGGAATGAGATATTACAAGGAGATGACCGTTAAGAGTAACGACGAGTTAGACCTTGGAGACGTTGAAACCTTTACTAGTATTTAACACAAATCTTATTGACAGTAAAATTCGATGATGTTAAAATGATGAAGTGCATATTGGCGACTTCAAGGAGGGACACAGTATGCAGATTTTAGAACTCGCTAAACATTCAAAAATCAGCGTTGGAATCAAACAGTCCATGAAGGCCATTGAAGCTGGTCATGCAACTGTTGTGTATATAGCCAATGATGCTGATGAATGTATCGTAAACCAGGTCGTTCAGTTGGCTCTTGAAAAATCTGTAAAGATTGTAAGAGTAGAGACGATGAAAGAACTTGGGCGAGCTTGTAAGATTGACGTTGGTGCTGCGACAGCGGTTATTGAAAATAGATAAATATAAGGAAGGAGGTGCTGAAAAGGAATGCCTACTATTAACCAATTAGTGAGAAAAGGAAGACTTGAAATCGAAGATAAGTCAACTTCTCCTGCTTTACAAAGAAGTTTAAACACTTTGAAAAGAAAGCAAGTGAAAATGAGCTCACCACAAAAAAGAGGTGTGTGTACAAGCGTAAAAACTGTTACGCCTAAAAAACCAAACTCTGCGTTAAGAAAAGTTGCCAGAGTTAGATTAACAAATGGTTTTGAGGTGACTGCATATATTCCAGGTGTAGGCCACAACTTACAAGAGCACAGTGTTGTTCTGATAAGAGGTGGTAGAGTTAAAGACTTACCAGGTTGTAGATATCATATCGTAAGAGGAGTCCTTGATTCATCTGGAGTTAACAACAGAATGCAATCAAGATCTAAATACGGTGCTAAGAGACCAAAGAAAAAATAGTAATACAGCCGGCCTCTTCCGAAAGGAAGGGGCTTTGTATAGTAACACAATTCAATAGCAATTCGCACAACGACAGTAAAATGTCGAGTACCGATGAATGACCAAAAAGTATTATAAGGAGGGAAGCAAAGTGCCTAGAAAAGGAAACGTGCCAAAAAGAGATGTATTACCTGATCCAATGTACGGAAGCAAGGTAGTTACAAAATTAATCAACGCTGTTATGTACGATGGTAAAAGAGGCGTTGCTCAAAGTATCGTATACGGTGCATTTGAGACAGTAAGAGAAAAAACTGGTAAAGATCCTGCTGAAGTATTTGAAGCAGCGATGAACAACATTATGCCAGTTCTCGAAGTAAAAGCGAGAAGAGTTGGTGGATCAAACTACCAAGTACCAATCGAAGTAAGAGCTGAAAGAAGACAAACTTTAGGTCTTAGATGGTTAATTACGTATTCTCGTAAAAGAGGCGAGAGAACAATGCAAGAAAAACTCGCTAAAGAAATTATGGATGCAGCAAACAACACTGGTGCAGCTGTTAAGAAAAGAGAAGACACACACAAAATGGCTGAAGCTAATAAAGCGTTTGCACATTATAGATTCTAATTGCCAAAATCTTGTTTGGATTTAGTTTGCTAAATCCAAGCAATTTCGAAAGGAGGATAAACGATGAGTAGGGGTTATTCATTAGAGAATACCAGAAATATAGGCATCATGGCGCACATTGACGCTGGAAAAACGACTACTACCGAAAGAATCCTCTATTATACAGGTATCAACTACAAAATCGGTGAAGTTCACGATGGTGGTGCTACTATGGACTGGATGGAGCAAGAGCAAGAGAGAGGTATTACAATCACTTCTGCTGCTACAACATGTGCATGGAAAGGCAAACGTATCAATATTATTGATACACCAGGTCACGTTGACTTTACTGTTGAAGTTGAAAGATCACTTCGTGTATTAGATGGATCAGTTGCTGTTTTCTGTGCTAAAGGTGGAGTTGAACCTCAATCTGAAGCAGTTTGGAGACAAGCAAATAAATATGGCGTACCAAGAATGGCATTTGTTAACAAAATGGATATCACAGGCGCAGATTTCTTCAGAGTTGTTAAAATGATGAAAGATCGTTTAAAAGCGAATGCGGTTCCAATTCAATTGCCAATTGGCGCTGAAGATAAATACCAAGGCTTAATCGACTTAATGGAGATGAAAGCATACTTTTTCAGAGATGATCTTGGGGAAAATGTTGAAGTACTTGACGTTCCAGAAGATATGAAAGAACTTGCAGAAGAATACAGACATAATATGATGGAATCTATTGCAGAGTCTGATGAAGAGTTAATGGAAAAATATCTTGAAGGCGAAGAACTTAACATGGATCAATTAAAAGCTGCTTTAAGAAAAGCAACAATTAATAATGTCATTGTTCCAGTTCTTTGTGGATCTGCTTATAAGAATAAAGGCGTTCAAAAAATGCTTGATGCAGTTATTGATTTCATGCCAGCTCCAACAGACATCGAAGCAATTAAAGGTGTTGATGAAGATGGTAATGAAATTGCAAGACCAGCAAGCGATGAACTTCCATTCTCTTCTTTAGCATTCAAGATCATGACAGACCCATTTGTTGGTAAGTTAACATTCTTTAGAGTTTATTCAGGTACACTTGAAGCAGGTTCATATGTACACAACTCTACTAAAGATAAAAAAGAAAGAATCGGCCGTATTTTACAAATGCATGCTAACAAACGTGAGGAAATTGATAAAGTTTACTCAGGTGACATTGCAGCAGCTGTAGGTCTTAAATTTACAACAACAGGTGATACTTTATGTGATCCTGATAATATCATCATTCTTGAATCTATGGAGTTCCCAGAACCAGTTATCCGTGTTGCAATCGAACCGAAAACTAGAGCTGGACAAGAAAAAATGGGTATTGCATTAGCTAAATTAGCTGAAGAAGATCCAACTTTCAGAACATACACAGATGAAGAAACTGGTCAAGTTATCATTGCAGGTATGGGTGAACTTCACCTTGAAATCATCGTTGACCGTCTCTTAAGAGAGTTCAAAGTTGAAGCGAACATTGGTGCACCTCAAGTTGCTTATAAAGAAACAATCACAAAAGCGACAGATATTGATTATAAATACTCGAAACAATCGGGTGGTAAAGGTCAATATGGTCACGTTAAAATTAAATTTGCTCCAAATGAATCAGGTAAAGGATATGCATTCGAATCATCAGTTACTGGTGGTAGCGTTCCTAGAGAATACTGGAAAGCAATTGACGATGGTATTCAAGGATCTCTTAAAGCAGGTATCATTGGTGGATTTGAGGTTGTCGATGTGACAGCGAATCTTTACGATGGTTCATACCATGAGGTTGACTCGAACGAGATGGCGTTTAAACTTGCTGCTTCTATGGCTTTCAAAGAAGCGATGAGAAAAGGTGATGCAATCTTACTTGAGCCATTCATGAAAGTAGAAGTAACTGTACCTGAAGAGTATTTCGGTGACGTAATGGGCGATATCAACTCAAGACGTGGTAAACTTGAAGGTATGGAAATGGTACACGGCGCACAAATTATTAAAGCACATGTACCTTTATCAGAAATGTTTGGATATGCAACGGATTTAAGATCTGCTTCACAAGGAAGAGGAACTTATACAATGCTGTTCAGCCATTATGAGCAAGTACCAAAAAGTATTGCTGAAGAAATTATTGGTAAAAAATAACCTACGGGAGGAACCTAACAATGGCAAAGCAAAAATTTGAAAGAAACAAACCACATTGTAATATTGGAACAATCGGTCACGTTGACCACGGTAAAACAACATTAACAGCTGCAATCACAAAAGTATTATTCGAAAAATACGGCTTAGGCGAAAAAGTAGATTTCGAAAATATCGATAAAGCACCAGAAGAAAGAGAAAGAGGAATCACAATCTCTACAGCTCACGTTGAGTATGAAACACCAGCAAGACACTACGCACACGTTGACTGTCCAGGCCATGCTGACTACGTAAAAAACATGATCACAGGAGCAGCACAAATGGACGGATCGATCTTAGTTGTATCTGCAGCTGACGGTCCAATGCCACAAACAAGAGAGCACATCCTTTTATCAAGACAAGTAGGCGTACCATATATCGTAGTATTCTTAAACAAATGTGATATGGTAGACGACGATGAGTTATTAGAACTTGTTGAAATGGAAGTAAGAGATTTATTATCACAATACGAATTCCCAGGCGATGATACACCAATCATCAGAGGATCTGCATTAAAAGCACTTGAAGGCGATGCAGCATGGGCAGAAAAAATCATCGAAATGTTCGATATTATCGACACATATATCCCACAACCAGAAAGAGCAACAGACAAACCTTTCTTAATGCCAGTTGAAGACGTATTCTCGATCACAGGTCGTGGTACAGTAGCAACAGGAAGAATTGAAAGAGGTATCGTAAAAGTACAAGAAGAAGTAGAAATCGTTGGTCTTGCAGAAGCACCAAGAAAAGTAGTTGTAACAGGCGTAGAGATGTTCAAAAAACTTCTTGATGAAGGTCAAGCAGGCGATAACGTAGGTTTATTACTTCGTGGTGTACAAAGAACAGAAATCGAAAGAGGACAAGTTCTTGCAAAACCAGGAACAATCAAACCACACACAAAATTCGAAGCACAAGTATACGTACTTACAAAAGAAGAGGGTGGAAGACATACTCCATTCTTCAAAGGATACAGACCACAATTCTTCTTCAGAACAACAGACGTTACAGGTTCAATCGAATTTGCTCCAGGTGTTGAAATGTGTATGCCTGGCGATAACGTAGAGATGAAAATCGAATTAATCTCTCCAATCGCAGTAGAAGAAGGCTTAAGATTCTCAATCCGTGAAGGCGGAAGAACAGTAGGCGCTGGTAACGTAAATAGAATTCTTGAATAGGATTTGATCACCAAGCGAAATTGTTAAAGAAAATAAATATATTTAACCCCTTGATTATATCAAGGGGTTATTATATAATGTTTTAGTGCACTAATTGCGATGATGCGAAAAGTTACTTAGCTGTGAGAGAATTTTCGTTGAGAATTGTTCATACCAGATATGGGCGACGAGTTTTTTTGTGCTCAACTGTTCAGGAAACACCCGGCACGGTGGACATTAAACTCGGTTGCATGATCATGGCAAAACATGCGATAAAAAAGGAGGTTTAGCAATGGCTAACAAGCAAAAAATCAGAATCAGATTAAAATCATTTGATCACAAAATCCTTGACAACACTGCAATTAAAATTGTAGAAGTTGCAAAGACAACAGGAGCGGATGTTTCAGGACCAATTCCGTTACCAACAAAAAAAGAGATAGTAACTATCTTAAGAGCAGTACACAAATACAAAGACTCTAGAGAGCAATTTGAAATCAGAACTCACAAGAGATTGATTGACATTTTGAATCCAGGTCAAAAAACTGTAGATGCTCTCATGAAGCTTGAATTACCAGCTGGTGTTGATGTTGAAATCAAGCTTTAATGATTAGTTTGGACTAAGATTTCGGTTTAAATAGATAAACCTGATTTTTTAGGATGATTGTTTTAGAACAATCCGCTGTAAGAATATTAGGAGGTGCGAAAAGCATGGTAGGAATTATCGGTAAAAAAATCGGTATGACCCAAGTATTCAATGAAAACGGCATCGTTACTGCTGTAACAGTTGTTGAAGTGACACCTATGGTAGTTACTCAAATTAAAACTGTTGAAACAGATGGTTACAACGCTATTCAAGTTGCTTCGGGTGACGTGAAAGAAAAACACGTAAACAAACCAATGAAAGGCCACTTTAACAAAGCAGGTGTTTCTTTCAAAAAATTATTAAAAGAATTCAGAGTTGATAACCCAGCTGAATTCACAGTTGGTCAAACAATTTCTGTTGACATCTTCACAGATGGTCAAAAAATTGACGTGATTGGTACTTCTAAAGGTAAAGGAACAACTGGTCCAATTAGAAGATACAATCAATCAAGAGGACCTGAAACTCACGGTTCTAAATACCACAGAGGCGGCGGTTCAATCGGTGCTAACTCAACTCCAGCTCGCGTACTTAAAGGTATGCCAATGGCAGGAAGAATGGGTAATGAAAAGGTAACTGTACAAAATCTAGAAGTAGTAAAAGTTGATGCTGAAAGAAATCTTTTATTAGTAAAAGGTGCAGTGCCAGGACCTAAAAAAGGTCGTATCACAATTAGAAAAGCTATTAAAGCAAGCAAGTAATAGCTGATGAAAGGAGGAAGCACAGTGCCTAAGTTAGAAGTATTAAACATTTCGGGACAAAAAGTCAGTGAAATAGAATTAAATGAAAACGTATTTGGCATCGAGCCAAACATCCCTGTAATGCATGAAATCGTTAAGAACTACTTAGCAAATCAAAGACAGGGTACACAGTCTGCTAAAACAAGAGCAGAAGTATCTGGTGGTGGTAGAAAACCATTTAGACAAAAAGGAACTGGTAATGCGCGTCAAGGATCTATAACAGCTCCGCATTACATCGGTGGTGGTGTGGCATTCGCGCCAAAACCAAGAAGCTACAGATATACTTTACCTAAAAAAATGAGAAGACTTGGTCTTAAATCTGCATTTAGTGCTAAAGTAAGAGACAATGAAATGATCGTTCTTGACGAATTAAAATTAGCTTCTCCAAAAACAAAAGAGATGATTCAAATTTTAGAGAACATCAAAGTTTCAAACAAAAAAGTTCTTATCGTTACAGGTGATGTTGAGAAAAACGTTGTAATTGCTGCAAACAATATTGCAAACGTTAAAACAACTTTTGCTGGACAAATCAATGTATACGATATCTTAAATCACGACTACTTCGTAGTTACAAAAAGCGCAGTAGAGAAATTTGAGGAGGTGTATGCGTAATGAGAACCTCTTATGATGTCATTATTAGACCTATCGTAACTGAAAACTCAATGCTTCAAACTTCTGATCGTAAATATACTTTCGAAGTCTTGAAAGACGTAAATAAAACCCAAATCAAAAAAGCTGTTGAAGAAGTGTTTGGCGTAAAAGTAGAAAGCGTAAACACAATGAACGTTAGAGGCAAGCTTAAAAGACAGGGTAGAACTGAAGGATATACAAGAAGCTGGAAGAAAGCGATTGTAAAATTAACTGCAGACAGCAAAACAATCGAGTTCTTTGAAGGCATGTAATCATTAAAGACTCGAAGGAGGTATAAACAATGGGTATCAAAAAATTTAAACCGACTTCACCTGCTATCAGACAGATGACTATGTCTACATTTGAAGAAATTACTAAGAAACAACCAGAGAAAGCGCTTGTTGTTGCTTTGAAAAAAAATTCAGGTAGAAACAATCAAGGTAAAATCACTGTTCGTCATAGAGGTGGCGGTACTACTGTAAAATACAGATTAATCGACTTTAAAAGAAATAAAGACAATGTTCCAGCAAAAGTATCAGCTGTTGAATACGATCCAAACAGAAGCGCAAATATCGCACTTTTAGTATATGCTGATGGTGAAAAAAGATACATTCTTCATCCAAACGGCTTAAAAGTAGGCGATGTAGTGTACTCTGGTGAGCAACAAGATATTAAAGTAGGTAACGCAATGCCGCTTATGAATATGCCTGTTGGTACAATCGTACACAATATTGAAATGAAACCAGGTAAAGGCGGACAATTAGTACGTTCAGCTGGTAACTCAGCTCAATTAATGGCTAAAGAAGGCAAATACGCACTTTTAAGATTACCATCTGGCGAAACTAGATACGTAAGAAAAGAATGTAGAGCTACAATTGGTCAAGTAGGCAATATCGATCACGAAAACATTTCAATCGGTAAAGCTGGTAGAACTAGACACATGGGTATTAGACCGACTGTCAGAGGTTCTGTAATGAACCCTAACGATCACCCACACGGCGGTGGTGAAGGTAGAACTTCAATCGGTAGACCGTCTCCAGTTACTCCATGGGGTAAACCAGCACTTGGCTACAAAACTAGAAAGAAAAGCAATCCAAACGATAAATATATTGTTTCTAGAAGAAAGAAATAAATTCGTAATCTGAAAGGAGGACACAACAATGAGTAGATCTCTTAAAAAAGGTCCTTTTGTCCATAAAGGTCTGTTGAGAAAAGTTGAAGAAATGAACGCGGCAAGTGAAAAGAAAGTTCTTAAAACTTGGTCAAGATCATCAACAATTTTTCCACAAATGGTTGGTCATACAATCGCAGTTCATGATGGCAAAAAACACGTTCCTGTATATGTAACTGAAGACATGGTTGGTCACAAGCTCGGTGAGTTTGCTCCAACAAGAACATTCAGAGGACACGCAGGCGATAAGAAGAGCAAATAAGTTCATTAATCCGAAAGGAGGTACTACAAATGCAAGCAAGAGCAGAAGCTAAAAACATGAGAATTTCTCCTAGAAAAATGAAGCCTATCGCTGATTTAGTAAGAGGAAAAAATGTTAAAGATGCACAAGCAATTTTAAAGTTTACACCTAGAAAAGGTGCTGAAATATTTTTAAAAGTTTTAAATTCAGCAGTTGCAAACGCTGAAAATAATTTCCACATGGATGTAGATTCTTTAATCGTTAAAGAAATTTACGCAAATCAAGGTCCTACATTAAAAAGATGGAACGCTGGATCAATGGGTAGAGCAAATCCTGTGTTGAGAAGAAGTAGTCATGTTGGCGTTGTTGTCGCTGAAAAAGAGTAGAAGGAGGGTATACTGAATGGGTCAAAAAGTTAGCCCACACGGACTCCGAGTTGGAGTCATCAAAGATTGGGACTCAAAATGGTATGCAAATAAAAAGAACTTCGCTGATTTATTAATCGAAGATCACGAAATTCGTAAGTATGTTAAGAAAAGACTTTTTACAGCTGGTGTTTCTAGAGTGTATATCGATAGAACAGCTAATGATAAAGTTCACGTAAATATCTTTACTGCAAAACCTGGTATGGTTGTTGGTAAAGGTGGCGAAAACATTAAAGTTCTTAGAGAAGAACTTGAAAGAATCACTAAAAAGTCTATTCAATTAGATATTTCTGAAGTTGATAACGTTGAAATCGATGCACAATTAGTTGCTGAGAACGTTGCATTTTCTCTTGAGAAAAGGGTTTCTTTTAGAAGAGCGATGAAACAAGTAATCGGAAGAGCACTTAAATCAGGCGCTGAAGGTATCAAAGTTCAAACATCTGGTCGTTTAGGCGGCGCTGAGATGGCAAGAACTGAAGGCTATTCTGAAGGTAATGTACCTTTATCAACATTAAGAGCAGATATTGATTACGGCTTTGCAGAAGCTGATACAACATACGGAAAAATTGGTGTTAAAGTTTGGATCAACAAAGGTGAAGTATTACCAAGCGTGAGCGAAGAAACTAGATTGAGAAGAAAAGAAGCTAGAAAAGTTACTGAAAAACGTCCTCAAAGACCTAGAAATGCTAACGCAGCTCCAAACAAAGGACCAAGAAAGCCTAGAGAGAATAATAATTAATTCAAGTTTTGTGAAAGGAGGCAATTGACTATGTTGATGCCGAAAAGAGTAAAACGCCGTAGAGTTCACAGAGGTAGAATGTCTGGTACTGCTCAAAAGGGAAATACAGTATCATATGGTGAGTACGGTTTAGTAGCTATGGAGCCAGTATGGCTTACAGCGAATCAAATAGAAGCAGCCAGAATTGCAATCAATAGAAGAATTAAAAGAGGCGGAAAAGTTTGGATTAAAGTTTTCCCTCATAAACCAGTTACACAAAAACCTGCTGAAACACGTATGGGTGCTGGTAAAGGTTCTCCTGAATACTGGGTTGCTGTTGTTAAACCAGGTAGAGTTTTATTCGAACTTGCTGGTGTAGATGAAGAATTGGCAAGAGAAGCAATGAGACTTGCTGCTAACAAATTGCCAATCAAATGTAAATTCGTTAAAAAGGACGACGCTATCGAAAAGGGTGGTGAATAAAGTTGAAAGCAAATAAAATTAAAGAGATGACATCTCAAGAATTAACTGAAAAAATGGTAGAGTTGAAAAATGAGCTTTTCAACTTAAGATTCCAATTAGCAACAGGGCAGTTAGACAACCCTATGAAAATCAAAGCCATTAAAAAAGATATTGCTCGTGTTAATACGATCTTGAGACAAAAAGAGATCCAAGCATAAGCAAAGGAGGTTACGCTGTGGAAAGAGGCAGTAGAAAAGTTAGAGTTGGATACGTAACTAGTGATAAAATGGATAAAACGATCGTTGTTACTGTAGAAGAATTTGTACGTCACCCACTCTACGGAAAAAGAGTAAAAAGAACTAAAAAATTCAAAGCACATGATGAAGAAAACACATGTGGCATTGGTGATAAAGTAAGAATTATGGAAACTAGACCGCTTAGCAGAGACAAAAGATGGAGACTAGTTGAAATCGTGGAAAAAGCTAAGTAGTTTAGCGAGAGGAGGAAAAAAGCATGATCCAAAACGAAACTCGTTTAAGAGTTGCTGATAACTCTGGTGCAAAAGAAATACTCTGTATCCGCGTGTTAGGTGGTTCTAAGAGAAAATTTGGTAACATCGGAGATGTTATCGTTGCTAGTGTTAAAAATGCAACACCTGGTGGAGTTGTCAAGAAAGGTGATGTCGTTAAGGCAGTTATAGTAAGAAGTGTCTACGGTTTAAGAAGACCTGATGGCAGCTACGTAAAATTTGATGAAAACGCTGCTGTAATTATAAAAGACGATTTATCTCCAATAGGAACTCGTATCTTCGGACCAGTTGCTAGAGAGTTAAGAGATAAGAAATTTATGAAAATCGTTTCTCTAGCTCCAGAAGTTCTTTAAACTTAGGAGGTGTAGTAAATGCATATTAAAAAAGGTGATACTGTTATCGTGATTGCCGGAAAAGATAAAGGCAAAAAAGGTAAAGTATTAAACGTAAACCCAAAAACGGATAGAGTAATTGTAGAAAATGTAAACATGGTGACTAAACATCAAAAACCATCTATGAAAGTTCAACAAGGTGGTAGAATTCATAAAGAATCAGCAATCCATGTATCAAATGTTCTTTTGTTTGACGCAAAAGCAAAAACAGGAACGAGAGTAAAATACAAAGAATTAGAAAACGGAAAAAAAGTCAGAGTATCAGTTAAAACTGGTGAAGTACTAGACTAATCCCAGTAAGAAAGGAGGTTTGACTCATGGCAAGATTTAAAGATAAGTATCAAAATGATGTTGCAAAAGCATTAATGGAGAAATTCGGATATAAAAACGTTATGGAGATCCCAAAAATTGAAAAAATTGTTATCAATATGGGTCTTGGTGATGGTAAAGACAATCCTAAGGTAGTTAAAGCAGCTGTAGATGAGTTAGCAACTATTGCTGGTCAAGCACCAGTAGTAACAAAAGCTAAAAAATCAGTAGCAAACTTTAAAGTGAGACAAGGCATGAACGTTGGTGCTAAAGTAACACTTAGAGGCGAAAGAATGTATGAGTTTATCGACAGATTCATTACGATTGCATTGCCTAGGGTAAGAGACTTTAGAGGTGTAAGTGCGAATTCGTTTGATGGTAGAGGTAACTATACTTTAGGTATTAAAGAACAGTTAATTTTCCCAGAAATCAATATTGACAAAGTCGAAACAGTAAGAGGTATGGACATTACTTTCGTAACTACTGCTAAAACTGATGAAGAGGCAAGAGAATTATTGAAATTAATGGGAATGCCATTCATGAAGTAAGGAGGGATTTACATTGGCTAAAACCAGTCTTAAAGTAAAACAAGCAAGACCGCAAAAATACTCAACTAGAGAATATAATAGATGTAAAATCTGTGGAAGACCACATGCTTATTTAAGAAAATATGGAATTTGCCGTATCTGTTTTAGAGAATTGGCTTACAAAGGACAGATTCCAGGTGTTAGAAAAGCAAGCTGGTAAGAAATCGGAAGGAGGTAATTACGCATGGCAATGACAGATCCAATTGCTGATTTACTGACGCGTGTACGTAATGCGAATATGGTAAAACATACATCAGTAGATGTACCAGCATCAAATGTTAAAAACAAAATCGTAGAGATCCTGTTAGAGGAAGGCTACATTAAAGGTTATGATATCATTGAAGATGGTAAACAAGGCCTTATTAGAATAGAACTTAAATACGGTGAAAACAAAGAAAGAGTTATCACTGGCCTTAAGCGTATCTCTAAACCAGGTTTAAGAGTATACGCAAAGAAAACTGATATCCCTAAAGTATTAGGTGGTTTAGGTTTAGCAATTATTTCTACTTCAAACGGTATCATTACTGATAGAGAAGCTAGAAAACTTGGCGTTGGTGGCGAAGTAATTTGCTACGTATGGTAATAAAGATAAACTAGGAGGTGTGACAATGTCAAGAGTAGGTAAATTGCCTATTACAATACCTCAAGGGGTTCAAGTAATCATTTCTGATGCTAATTTAGTAACAGTTAAGGGACCACTAGGAGAATTGTCAGAGCAAATCGACAAAGACATTTGCATTCAAATCGATGGAGAAACGTTAACTGTAACGCGTCCATCTGAAAACAAAAGACACAGAGCTCTTCATGGATTAACAAGAGCACTTATTAACAATATGGTAATCGGCGTAACTCAAGGATTTGAAAGAAAATTATTGATCGTGGGTGTTGGTTACAAAGCTGCTAAAAACGGCAATAAATTAGACTTATCTTTAGGTCATTCTCATCCAGTTTCGATGGAAGATCCAGAAGGCATTACAACTATTTGTAATACTCCTACAGAAATCGTAGTAAAAGGTATTAACAAACAATTAGTTGGAAACTATGCTTCTAAGATCAGAGAATGGAGAAAACCAGAGCCTTACAAAGGTAAAGGAATCCGTTTCGCTGATGAGTTTGTCATCAGAAAAGAAGGTAAGACAGGTAAGAAAAAATAAGAAAGGAGTAGCGTAAAATGGCTTCTAATAAAAACAGAAACGAAAATAGAAAAGCTCGTCATGCTAGAGTTCGTAAGAGTATTTCTGGTACAGCTGAAAAACCAAGATTAAACGTTTTCAGATCAAACCTAAATATCTATGCTCAAATTATTGACGATGTAACTGGAAACACTTTAATTGCTGCTTCTAGCCTCGAAACTTCTATCAAAGAAAAGGTTTCAAACACAGGTAATAAAGAAGCTGCTAAATTAGTTGGAGAACTCGTTGCTAAAAAAGCTCTTGAAAAAGGCATTGAGAACGTAGTATTCGACAGAGGTGGCTATCTTTACCACGGTAGAGTGAAAGAACTCGCTGAAGGCGCTAGAGAAGCAGGATTAAAATTCTAGATTAGGGAGGTATATTGATGAACCGTCAATTGATTGATGCGAGCAAGTTAGACCTCAAAGAACAGGTTATTAATATAAATCGTGTTACTAAGGTTGTTAAAGGTGGTAGAAATTTCAGATTCAGCGCACTTGTTGTTGTTGGAGATGAAAATGGCCATGTTGGCATCGGAACTGGTAAAGCGAAAGAGGTTCCTGAAGCAATCTCAAAAGCTGTAGAAGATGCAAAAAAACGATTGATTTATGTTCCAAGAGTAGGAACAACTGTACCACATAACATCGAAGGACACTTCGGTTCAGGCAGCGTAAGAATTATGACTGCTAAAGAAGGTACAGGAGTTATCGCTGGTGGTCCTGTTCGTGCGGTATTAGAGTTAGCAGGCATTAAGGATGTAAGAGCAAAATCTTTAGGTAGCAATAACCCTAGAAATATGGTTAATGCAACTTTAGATGGTCTTACAAATCTTAAAACAGCAGAAAGTGTTGCTAAATTAAGAGGCAAGACTGTAGAACAAATCTTAGGTTAGGGGGTATGAACCTTGGCTACAATTAAAGTAAAATTAGTCAAAAGTACAATTGGTGCGCTTCCAAAGCACAAAGCAACAGTTGAAGCTTTAGGCTTAAAAAAGATAGGTCAAGTGGTAGAGAAACAAGACAATGCTCAAATGAGAGGCATGGTTGCTCAGGTAAATCACTTAGTTAAAATCGTAGAGTAATAATCAAGAAGGAGGTGCGACCATGAGACTTCATGATTTAAGACCAGCAGAAGGATCAACTAAATCAAGAAAACGCGTAGGTAGAGGTACTGGTTCAGGACTTGGTACTACTGCAGGACGCGGTATGAATGGTCAAAATTCACGTTCAGGCGGTGGTGTAAGACCAGGCTTTGAAGGTGGTCAGATGCCATTATTCAGAAGAATTCCAAAACGCGGATTCAATAATAAATTCAAAAAATTATGGACTGTTGTCAATGTTGAAGTATTAAACGACTTTGAAGACGGTACAGAAATCACACCAGAAGTTTTATTACAAACAGGCGTTGTAAGTAAACTCGGACATGGACTTAAGATCTTAGGCGATGGAGAATTGAATAAAAAGCTCACAGTTAAGGCGAATAAATTCACTCAGTCAGCAATAAGTAAGATTGAAGCTGCTGGAGGAAAGGCAGAGGTGATTTAATTGTTGTCTACACTTAGAAACGCTTGGAAAATTCCCGACTTAAGAAAAAGAATATTATACACTTTGTTGATGATAGTTATTTTTAGGTTAGGGTCTGCAGTACCAGTACCAGGAATAGATAGCGGAGCATTAGCTCGCGCATTTGCGAACTCAGAAGATGGATTGTTAGGATTATTTAACTTAATGAGCGGTGGTAACTTTAAAACGTTCACTATCTTTGCTCTTGGTATAAGCCCGTATATTACCGCTTCGATCGTATTAAACTTATTACAAATTGCATTCCCTTCGCTTGAAGCCCTTGCAAAAGAAGGCGAAGTTGGTAGAAAGAAAATTGCTCAATACACTAGATATTTAACAGTTGTTTTAGCTTTAATCCAAGGTTTCGGCTTTAGCTTAGGTTATTTCCAACAGTTCTTTATCACAAAAGGTGCATGGTCAATCTTTATTGCTGTATTAACACTTACAGCGGGAACAGCGTTTTTAATGTACTTAGGTGAAAAAATCACGGATAAAGGTATCGGAAACGGTATTTCAATGTTTATCTTTGCAGGTATCATCGCAGGTTTTCCATCAGCAGTACTTAACATGTATTCAAATATTAAACTTGGACAGTTAAATATTATTCAAGTGATTATATTTGCATTGTTAGCAGTTTTCATTATCATGGGAATTATCTTTATCCAACAAGGACAAAGAAAAATTCCAGTTCAATATGCTAAGCGTGTTGTTGGAAGAAAAATGTACGGTGGTCAAACAACGCATATTCCATTAAAAGTTAATCAAGCAGGCGTAATTCCTGTAATCTTTGCAATTTCAATTTTAATGTTCCCAGCTACAATCGCTGCATTCTTCCCTGGAACTGGTTTTGCGAGTTTTGTAGGAAAATGGTTAAATTCAACAGGCGTTATCTATAACCTTTTGTATGCATTATTAATCATCTTCTTCACATATTTCTACACAAATATCACGTTCAATCCAGTAGATGTAGCAGATCGTTTGAAAACAAATGGTGGTTTTATTCCAGGTATCAGACCAGGTAGACCAACTGCTGAACATTTAAGCAAGTCACTTAACAAAATCACGATCGTTGGTGCTTTATTCTTAGCTGTAATTGCGATTTTACCTAACTTCTTAGGCGCAATCACAAATACGCAATTTAGCTTCGGCGGTACTTCAATATTAATCGTAGTATCTGTTGCTCTTGAAACAATGAAACAAATTGAGGCACAAATGCTTATGAGACATTATGAAGGTTTCTTAAATTAGGAGGTAGCTTTGAGATTAGTATTACTAGGGCCTCCTGGTGCTGGAAAAGGAACACAAGCTGAATTTATCGTTGATCAATATAAGATTCCACACATATCAACTGGAGACATCTTCCGTAAGAATATTAAGGAAGGAACTGAGTTAGGTCTCAGAGCGAAAGCCTTCATTGATAAAGGTGCACTTGTACCAGATTCTCTTGTAGTAGAAATAGTAGAAGCGCGTCTTAAAGAAGCTGATTGTCAAAACGGATTCCTATTGGATGGATTTCCGAGAACGGAAGTTCAAGCAGAAGAATTGGACAAAGTGCTTGAAAACATGGGAGTAGGATTAACTGCGGTACTTAATATCAAAGTTGATCCTGCACTACTGGTTTCAAGAGCTGTTGGAAGAAGAATTTGCAGAAGTTGTGGCGCAACTTACCATGTTACAAATAATCCATCACTTGTATCAGGTGTATGTGATAAATGTGGCGGTGAGCTATATCAGCGAAGCGACGATGTCGAAGAGACCGTTGCAAATCGTATCAATGTCTACACAAATGAAACATCACCTTTAATTCATTACTATCAAACTAGAGGCAAGCTTGTTGACATAGACGGTGAACAAGATATCAAAATCGTCTCATCGGATATTGTTAATGCACTAAGGGGCTAAGACATGATCGAACTTAAAACACAACATGAAATTGAGCTCATGCAAGAATCAGGACGTATTGTTGCATTAGCTCATGAAGAAATTAGAAAAGCAATAAAACCTGGTATAACAACAGGTGAGCTTGACGCAATCGCTGAAGCATTAATACTTGCTAACGGTGCAACGCCTTCATTTAAGGGGTATCACGGTTATCCAGCATCAATCTGTGCTTCAGTGAACCATCAAGTGATTCATGGCATTCCTGGAAGTTACAAACTAAAGGAAGGCGATATTATCAGTATAGATATAGGCGCTTTTAAAAATGGTTATCATGGAGATGCTGCAAGAACACATCCTGTTGGCAAAGTAAGCGAGAAGGCTTTAGAACTCATTAAAGTCACTGAAGAGAGCTTTTTCGAAGGCTTAAAGTTTTGTAAAACTGGTTATCGTTTGTCTGACGTATCACACGCCATTCAAGCATATGCAGAAGAAAAAGGCTTTAGTGTCGTAAGAGATTTCGTTGGACATGGCATCGGAAGGCAAATGCACGAAGATCCACCAATCCCAAATTACGGTGCACCTGGTCGTGGACCAAGACTTGTTAAGGGAATGGTTTTAGCCATTGAACCGATGATTAATTCAGGAGATTTTAAAGTTAAAGTATTGGATGATGATTGGACGGTTGTAACAAAAGATTGTTCTCTTTCTGCTCATTATGAAAACACTGTAGTCATTACAGATGATGAACCAATGCTTTTAACATGGTTACAAAGCGAGGTGGAGTGATGTTAGTTTCATCACAAGAACTAGAACTCGGTCAATTTGTCAAGTCAAGAGCAGGACGAGATAAAGGCAAAATTTTAATTGTTACGGGCGTTGTAGATGATAAACATGTTCTTGTTTCTGACGGTGATTTGAGAAAGCTCGATAAACCGAAAAAAAAGAAAGTGATGCATCTTATCAAACTCAATCAGATGGATCAGTCGATTAGAGAAGCGATTCAAAATCACACAAATCTGAATAATGCAATGTTACGTAAAAAGATTAAAGAAAACAATATCAAGTCCAATGAGGAGGGATGCATTCATGGCAAAAAGTGATTCTATAGAAGTTGAAGGCGTTGTTGTTGAAGCATTGCCAAACGCAATGTTTAAAGTTAAATTAGAAAATGGACATGTAGTGTTAGCTCATATTTCGGGTAAACTAAGAATGAACTTCATTCGCATCTTACCAGGAGATAAAGTTACATTAGATTTATCGCCATATGACCTTACAAGAGGCAGAATTGTATGGCGTGGAAAGTCATAAGGAGGGATAACAATGAAAGTTAGACCATCAGTGAAACCAATGTGCGAGAAGTGTAAAATCATCAAACGTAAAGGCAAAGTCATGGTGATCTGTGCTAATCCAAAACACAAACAAACTCAAGGTTAATAAGTAGTAAGTTTGTGTTAACAAATATAAAGCGCGGCTGAAATTCTTTATATTTGAAATATATATAATTGACAATTGAACTCAGTTAATACACATTAGGAGGTGTAATTCAATGGCAAGAATTGCAGGTGTTGACTTGCCTAGAGAGAAGAGAGCTGTTATCGGCTTAACTTACATCTATGGTATTGGAAAACCTACTTCTCAAGACTTGTTAGCAAAAGCTGGCATTAGTGAAGATACTAGAATTAAAGATCTCACTGAAGATGAAGTAAGTAAATTAAGACAACTCATAGAAGATGAAATCATTGTTGAGGGTGACCTTAGACGTGAAATCGCTATGAATATTAAAAGATTAAAAGAAATTGGTTGTTACCGAGGCATCAGACATAGAAAAGGACTCCCTTGTCGTGGTCAAAAAACAAAGACTAACGCAAGAACTAGAAAAGGTCCTAAGAAAACTGTTAGTCGTAAGAAGAAAAAATAGGTGACAAAGGAGGCGTAAAAAATGGCTGCTGCTAAAAAAGCACGTAAAGTGAGAAAAAAACGCGAACGTAAAAACGTTGAACGTGGCCAAGCTCATATTCAAGCAACATTCAATAATACAATCGTAACTTTAACAGATAACGATGGCAATGCTATTGCATGGTCAAGTGCGGGTAGCTTAGGTTTTAAAGGATCTAGAAAAAACACTCCTTATGCCGCTCAAATGGCTGCTGAAGCTGCTTCTAAATCTGCGATGGAACACGGTTTAAAATCTGTTTCTGTTTTCGTAAAAGGCCCTGGTGCTGGTAGAGAAGCTGCAATAAGAGCACTTCAAGCTGCAGGACTTGAGATAACTTCAATCGCAGACGTTAGCCCGATTCCACATAATGGTTGTAGACCACCAAAAAGAAGAAGAGTGTAGTTTATTCAGTAATAGGAGGTGTTTTAATTGGCAAGATATACAGGACCATCTTGTAAGCTTTGTCGTAGAGAAGGCCAAAAGCTTTATCTTAAAGGTGATAGATGTTACAGCGACAAATGCGCATTAAATAGAAGACAAACTGCTCCTGGTCAGCATGGTGCTAAAAAAGGCAAATTATCTGGCTATGGTACTCAGTTAAGAGAAAAACAAAAAGTAAAAAGATTTTACGGTGTACTTGAAAGTCAATTCAGAGCGACTTATGATCGTGCTGAAAAGATGAAAGGTATCACAGGTGAAAATTTACTTCAATTATTAGAATTAAGATTTGACAATATCGTTTACAGATTAGGTTTTGCAAACTCTAGAAAAGAAGCTAGACAATTTGTAACACATGGTCATTTCACTGTAAACGGTCATAAAGCTGATATTCCATCAATGACTCTTTCAGTTGGTGATGTAATCCAATTAAAAGATACAAGCAAATCATCAGATAAATTCAAAGCTTTAGCTGAAGCTGCTAGAACAGCTCCAGGTTGGTTAGAAGTTAATACTGAGAAGATGGAAGGGAAAATTACAGCATTGCCTGTAAGAGATAATATCGACTTACCAATCGAAGAACACTTAATCGTTGAGTTGTACTCTAGATAAGGTATTTATATTATTACCCTCAAGGTACGTTTTATGATTTTTTAGAGAAGGAGGGTCTTAAATAGTGATTGAAATTGAAAAACCAACAATTGAGTGTGTGGAATTGTCTAACGAAGGAAGATACGGCAAATTTGTTGTTGAACCACTTGAGAGAGGCTATGCCACAACACTAGGTAACAGTTTAAGACGTATTTTACTTTCTTCTTTGCCGGGAACTGCGGTTCGTTGGATTAAGATTGAAAATGTTCTACATGAGTTTTCAACTATTCCAGGTGTAAAAGAGGATGTCATTGAAATCATCTTAAACCTGAAAGAATTATTTGCGAAAATTCATTCAGATGAAGATGTTAAGATTTTAAGAATCGAGGCATCAGAAGCGGGAGAGATAACAGCAGGTGACATCATAGCTGATGCTGACGTAGAAATACTGAATACTGATCTCCATATCTGTACACTAGAAGAAAATTCAAGAATCTATATGGAAATAGCTCTCGGGCAAGGTCGTGGATACGTCACAGCAGAAAACAATAAAGAAGCAGGTCTGCCAATAGGAATCATTCCAGTTGACTCTATTTATACTCCAGTAAGAAAAGTAAATTTCACAGTGGATAAAACTAGAGTTGGTAAAATAGCAGATTATGATAAATTAACCCTTGAAGTTTGGACAGATGGAACCATTAAACCAGATGAAGCAACTTCTTTAGGCGCAAAGATTATGTCAGAACATTTAAATCTTTTTATCGATATGACAGATAGCATCACAGGTGTTGAAATCATGGTCGAAAAAGAAGAAGATATTAAAGAGAAAGTTCTTGAGATGACAATTGAAGAATTAGACCTTTCGGTTCGTTCGTACAATTGTCTCAAAAGAGCAGGAATTAATACAGTTGAAGAACTGACTAATAAGAGCGAAGATGATATGATGAAAGTTCGTAACCTTGGTAAAAAATCTATGGAAGAAGTTAAATACAAACTTGCAGAATTAGATCTAGGGTTAAGAGCAGAAGACGAGTAAAGGAGGGAAACCGATGGCAGATTACCGTAAACTAGGACGTCCTTCATCACATAGACAGTTGATGCTTAGAAACTTAACAACATCACTTCTTAGAAATGGACGTATCGAAACTACAGTAACAAGAGCAAAAGAAACTAAAAAATTTGCTGACAAAATGATTACACTTGCTAAAAGAGGCGATCTTCACGCAAGAAGACAAGTCTTAGCATTTGTAACTGATGAAGCTGTAGTTAAGAAGTTATTTGATGAAATCGCTCCTAATTACAAAGAACGCAGCGGTGGCTATACAAGACTTATTCAAACAGGTCCTCGTAGAGGCGACGCAGCGCCTATGTGCAAATTAGAGTTAGTATAATAATTGAGGGACTAAGTTTAAACTTATGTCCCTTTTTTACTTTTATCATGTGATGATATTTGAACATGATATTTACATATTGTCGAATTATTAATTATTCTCCATATTATGGCGTTTCAATTGAAAACAATTTATAATACAATTAAGACTTGGTTTAAGGGTGGATAAGAACATGATTAAAGTTGAAGAGTTGTCGTTTCGATATGAAGATGAACAAGATCCTGAGAAGTTTGCATTAAAAAATGTCAATCTTCATATTCGTGAGGGCGAGTTTGTTGTGATCATAGGTCATAATGGCTCTGGAAAATCAACATTATCAAAACTATTAAATGGAATATACCTTCCAACAAATGGGAAGATTACAATAGATGGATTAGATACATCAGATGAAAATATGCTTTGGGAAATCCGGAAAAGAGCTGGGATGGTATTCCAAAATCCCGACAATCAATTAGTTGCGACGATTGTAGAAGAAGATGTTGCTTTCGGACCGGAAAATTTGGGCTTACCATCAGAAGAAATTCGAAAGCGTGTAGACGAAGCATTGGAAACCGTCAAAATGAGTGCTTATAAACGCAAACCGCCTCATCATTTGTCAGGTGGACAAAAACAACGTGTAGCAATAGCAGGAATATTGGCTATGAAACCAAGGTGCATTATTTTTGATGAGCCGACAGCGATGCTAGATCCGTCTGGTCGACGAGAAGTGATTCAAACAATACACCATTTAAATAAAATGGAAAAGATGACAATTGTCCATGTAACACATTATATGGATGAAGCAGCTGAAGCAGATCGAGTTATTGTGATGGACGACGGACAAATTGTTCTTGAAGGAACGCCTAAGGAAGTTTTTTCTCAAGTGAGACAGTTAAAACAAATTGGACTGGATGTCCCTCAAGTTACGTTATTGTCCCATGAATTGAATCAAATGGGATACCCTATTTCAGTATCAAATTTAACAGTAAGTGAGTTGGTGAACAATTTATGTCAATTAAAATAGAGGATTTAACCCACATTTATGATAAGAACACACCTAATGAAACCGTCGCTATAGATCGTATTCAACTTTCGATTGAATCTGGAGAATTTATAGGATTGATTGGGCATACTGGTTCTGGAAAGTCCACGCTGATTCAACAACTTAACGGACTTTTAAAACCTTCATCGGGTGAAATTATCGTCAGTGGATATAACATTACCGAAGGTTTAGACCTGGAGCAAACAAAGAAAAAACGCATTCGCAAAGCAGAAGCAATTGAAAGAAAAAAACGCCTATTAGAAGTTAGAAGACGAGTTGGATTAGTTTTTCAATATCCCGAATATCAATTGTTTGAAGAAACAGTTGAAAAAGATATTGCCTTTGGCCCACATAATTTAGGTCTGGATGAAGAAACGGTTGTCGAACGCGTTAAAGACGCCATGGAAATAGTTGGACTTGATTATGAAAAATATAAAGATCGCTCGCCATTTGAACTAAGTGGAGGGCAAAAAAGACGCGTGGCAATTGCAGGGGTATTGGCAATGAAACCTCAGGTTCTCATTTTAGATGAGCCTACAGCCGGTCTTGACCCAAGAGGCAGAGATGAAATTTTAATGCAAATTAAGGCGTTGCATGAGCGAGATCATTTGACGGTAATCATTGTATCGCATAGTATGGAAGATATGGCTAAAATTGCAGATCGATTAATTGTTATGAATAAGGGATCTGTTGTACTGGATGACTCACCTGAAATTGTGTTTCAAGAAATTGAGTTGCTTGAAAATATTGGTTTAGCAGTTCCACAGATATCCTATCTCGTACGTGCGTTAAATGAAAATGGATTTCATATGGATCCTTCAATTATTACAGTAGAAGATGCGTTAAAAGCGCTTCATGAATATTTAGAGAATAAGAATTAAGGTTATTGAATTATCAACAGATTGTTAGGAGAAACAACATGCTTAGAGATATAACCATTGGACAATATTATAGTGTTCCATCTGTTGTTCATCGACTTGACCCAAGATTTAAAATAGTGGCATCATTATTATATTTGGTTTCATTATTCTTGATTAATCAAATGGTTGCGTATGTTGCAATTATAGCTTTTATAGCGATAGTGATTAAACTTTCGAAGGTTCCACTGAACTTTATTCTTAAGGGACTTAAACCAGTATTTATGTTGATTCTATTTGCATTTTTGATCAATGTTCTTTTAACTACTGGTTCTGGTGATCCGCTATTTCAACTTGGATTTGTAAAAGTGTATTGGGAAGGTTTAGAAAGAGCCGTTTTTATGGCATTTAGACTCATATTGCTTATTATCGGAACGTCCATTTTGACGTTAACGACTTCTCCAATTGAATTAACCGACGGAATTGAGTATTTACTGAATCCGTTTAAAAAAATTGGTTTACCAGCACATGAATTAGCAATGATGATGACCATTGCATTGAGATTCATACCTACGCTTTTAGAAGAAACAGATAAAATCATGAAAGCACAGATGGCACGTGGCGCTGATTTTGAAAGTGGTAACGTGATGAATCGCGCAAAGGCATTGATACCGCTGTTAGTTCCGTTATTTATCAGCGCATTTCGGCGAGCGGATGAACTTGCAATGGCGATGGAAGCGCGCTGCTATAGAGGCGGCGAAGGACGAACGCGTCTTAAAGTTTTAAAGTATGGTATGAGAGACTTATACGGAAGTTTGGTATTGGTGATATATTTAGTGATTTGTTGGATTTTATAGGTGTCATATGTGTACAGTTAAAATGATAGTCAAATATGACGGTAGTAAGTATCATGGTTGGCAACGTCAAAAAAACCAATCCAGTGTTCAAGGCACTATTGAAAAGGAATTGCGAAATATTTTAAATAGAGATATTAACATTGACGGATCTGGGAGAACGGATGCGGGTGTACATGCATTTGGACAGTGTTTCAGTTTTGAAGAAGAGCTGCCAATGACAGTAGAACAACTTCGATATGTTTTAAATCGATCTCTTCCAGATGATATTTTCATTATAAGCGTGCAAGAAGAATCGGATGCCTTTCATGCAAGGTATTCCGCAATCGCTAAAACGTATGAATATCATATTTTACTGGGGAAATCACGGGATCCTTTCAGAGCGCCTTATTGTTATTATTATCCCTATCCGATAGATCTGGACGCCATGAAACAGGCAATGACTGCTTTTATTGGAACGCATGATTTTAGGACTTTCATGGCAACAGGAAGCAACAAAGAAGATACTATAAGAACCATTTATCAGATGACATTGTCGCAAAGGGATGAGCTCTTGATCATCACCATGACGGGAGATGGATTCTTGTATAATATGGTGAGAATTATCATTGGAACATTATTACATGTAGGTAACGGAAAAATTGACTCACAGTTACTTTCTGAGATCATCATGAGCAAAAACCGTAATAGAGCAAGATTTACCGCTCCAGCGAATGGACTTTACTTACAACGCGTCTTTTATGATAAAACTGAGCTGAAAAACCATCTAGAGAATCATCAAGAGAATCATCTTGGGAGTTCGAAACAACCTGTTTTTTATGTGAACTCATACGACAATATACTTTAAAGATTGTTGTTGACACAGGGAGTGTTTTACTATAAAATAGATTGTGGTTTGTAGTGTAAATATTAACCTATAACACTACTAAGAAATGATAATCTAAAGATCCTGCCCCGGGTTTTTGAGATAAAACGGTGAAATATTTTTGAAGGAGGATTCAAATGAAGTCTTATGTTGCAAAACCACTTGAGATTGAAAGAAAGTGGTATGTAGTTGATGCAGATGGAAAGACATTAGGTCGTTTAGCTTCAGAAGTAGCTGCGATTTTAAGAGGAAAACATAAAACAATTTATACACCACACGTAGATTGCGGTGATTTCGTTATCGTTGTAAATGCAGAAAAAATCAGAGTAACAGGTAACAAAATGGATGCTAAGAAATACAGATGGCATACAGGTTACATCGGAAATTTAAAAGAGAGATCTTTTAGAGAAATGAACCAAAGACAACCTGAAAAAGTAATCGAACTTGCTGTTAAAGGCATGCTTCCACACAACTCTTTAGGTAGCCAAATGTACACTAAATTAAAAGTATACGCTGGTCCAGAGCACAAACACGAAGCTCAAAAACCAGAAGTTTTAGAAATCAAAGGATAAGGGAGGGATAACTCATGGCTAAGACGATTCAATATCAAGGTACTGGAAGAAGAAAAACTTCAATCGCTAGAGTTAGAGTACTTCCTGGTACAGGTAAATTCATCGTTAACGGTAGATCTGTTGATGAATATTTTAACTTCGAAACTTTAAGAAGAGAAGTTCAAAGACCTTTAGGTTTAACTAACACTGCTGGAAAATACGATGTTATCGTAAAAGTTGAAGGCGGCGGTTACACTGGTCAAGCTGGTGCAGTTAGACACGGTCTTTCAAGAGCTTTATTACAAGTAGATGCTTCTTACAGAGCGGTATTAAAAGCAGCTGGATTCTTAACAAGAGATTCTAGAATGAAAGAAAGAAAAAAATACGGTCTCAAAGCAGCAAGAAGAGCACCACAATTCTCAAAACGTTAATCCAAGTTTATTTATCAAACCTTATTCGATATGCATATCGGATAAGGTTTTTTTTATTGAACAAATTAAAGTTAAAATTATATTAAAATAGGTAAAGATGCCTTTTAATTGTGGCATATATAAGATATACTTTTTATGAAAGGTCTATATATGGTTTTAAAGTATAGTAGACGAATCTGAAAATAACCGAAGTAGGAGACAAAATGAAAATCAAAAACGGTAACTGCTCAGTACAGTTGATGTAACTGTTAGCAAATTGTGCTGAGCGAATTGAGTATCTGCTAGCAGATCAACTGTACAATCATATTGAATCAATTCAGAAAAATATGAGGAGTGCAGTATGCGTTATATAAAAGCAATCATAAAAGAAAATTTAGTCAGTGTTATCAGTTATTTGGGAATTGGGATACTAATTGCCTTTTTATCAAATGTTAAAATTCGAATGTTTCAGTTTGTCATTGATGGTTTATCCACTCAGACGTTAAAAATGACAACACTGATTGTATATGGTGTCATATTATTCTCAGTATACATTCTAAATTATTTAGATGAGTATCCTTCGAAAAAGTTGAAACATAACTTCTACTTAGGATTTAAACTATTATCATTAAAGAAAATTAGCCAGATGCAGTATGGTGATTATAAGCAACTAGGAACAGGAAAGCTCACACAAAAGATTGAAAATGGAGCATCTGCTGCAAGAGACATTATTTATGGATTTTGGTTAAATGTCCTACGAGATTTAGTTCCGATGATTGCATTTAGTGTCTATTTCATTTGGAAAATCAATCATACAATCACAGCATGGATTTTAATTGGATATATGATTGTATTCATCATTACCAATTTATTGCTCAAATTACTCTATCGATATAAAGAAAAAATTCTCAAGAATGAAGAAGCGATGAACCATTATCTTGTAAGAGGATTTATGGAAATGATTGTCTTTCGCCTTCATCGACAGTTTGATCAAGAAATTTTGAAAGCTTCAAAAGCAAAAGATCAAATTGTACATTCAAAAGTTAAAATGAACTTAATTCACGAAGCATTTTTCACCATTTTTGCACTGATTGTTGCAGCATTAAACATCACGATATTAGTATTCGCATGGTATGAATCAACGATTACAGTGGGAGAAGTGGTTGCGTTACTAGCTTTAATTGAGAATGCCTATACTCCTATCGCAATATTTAATGTGCAGTATGTACAGTACAAATTAGATCAAACTGCATTTAAACAGTTTACAGGTTTTTTAGATCTTCAAGAAGATCAACAACTTTTTCGCGGAACAAGTGTCACCTCGTTGGAAGGTGAGATTACCGTTGAAAACATGAGTTATTCATATGAGAATCAACCTGTACTTGAGTCGATTTCATTGGAGATAAAAGCAGGTGAACACGTGGCGTTAGTTGGTGAAAGTGGATCAGGAAAGACGACTTTCGTACAGTTGCTGATGGGTCTTTTAAAATACTCATCTGGAAGCATTCAGTTAGATGCGAAAGAGTTAAAGGATCTTTGTTTAAATGACTGTTATCAGTTTATTCATTACGTTCCTCAGAATTCCCCAGTTTTTGACGGTACCCTTCGAGAAAATATGTCATTTGGTCACTTAATTGAGGATGATCTGTTAAAACGTGCATTAGAAAAAGTTCAATTAGACGCAACCTGTATAAATCAGTTGGATCGTGAGCTTGGCGAACGGGGAATTTCTCTATCAGGTGGAGAAAGACAACGAGTGGCGCTCTCTAGATTGTGGTTATCGAAGCAACCAATCGTCATTCTAGATGAAGCAACTTCAGCGCTCGACAATGTAACGGAATTAAAAGTAATGGATGAAGTGCTGGAAGTAACAAAGAACCAGACTGTAATTGCAATTGCGCATCGGTTGAACAGCATCAAAAATTTTGATAAAATAGTTGTCTTTAAAAAAGGAAAGATAATCGACATTGGAACTTATTCAGAGTTGATGGATAATAGTCCTTACTTTAGACAACTTCATAAGGCTGGACTTCAGCACAATCAAAATACAGTGAACGAATAGATCCATATAGATTGAAAGTCCTTAAATTTATCATTTAAGGACTTTTATTGTTTGCGTTTAAGCGCTTATGTTGTTAATAGAGCACAATCCATTTTTTAATGGAAACGATGAATGCCACATTCGAATAAGGGTAAAAATCATAGATATAAGCATGTGACCAAAGGAGGATACAATGCCAATCTTAGCTGGTTATTTATTACCACACGCTCCAGTATTTATTGAGGAGATAGGCACTTGGCAATGCAACCAAGTGAAAAATACCATTCAAGCTTATCAAAAAATTAAAGACGAAATAATGACTTTGAAACCAGATACAATTGTGGTGATTTCACCGCATGGACCGATATTTACAGATGCAATTTCGCTTTACGACTTTACCCCATACAAAGGCAATCTAAGCGCATTCGGTTCTACTCAACCAGATGTATTCTATAAAAAAAATCAAATATTTCTAGAGCGACTAGCACAATTTTCTGACGAAAATGGCGGTTACTATTATAAAGTGGATCAAAAGCTTTTTCAAAAGTTTCAGTTTTCACCTACGCTGGATCATGGTGTGTTGGTACCGTTACATTTTTTACTGGAAAATGAATCTCCTATAAAAGTCGTTGCAATGAGTTATGGAAGTTTACCATATCTTGAACTATTGAAAAATGGTGCAATGATTCAATCTGTATCGGACAGCATGAATGAGAGGATTGTCGTGATTGCTAGTGGAGACATGTCACACGCGCTAAAGACAGATGGTCCATATGATTACAATGAAAATGGACCTTGGTTTGATCAACTGATGAAACAGAATATTGAAAATCAGAATCCTTATGATATATTTTTAGAATCAGCGAATAAAATCAATCGAGCATCTGAATGTGGATTAAGATCATATGCACTTATGCTGGGAAGTTTAAGCCGCTATGAGCTTGAGTCTGAAGTTTTAAGCTATGAAGGTCCATTCGGCGTTGGATATCTTGTCGCAAAACTGACGCCTAAAAGTCAAAACGTCTCAAATCATATAGAAGCAGATTCTATCAAACGTATTTATGATCGATTAAACGCTCAACTTGCAGAAACAAAAAAAAATGAACACCTATTTGTCCAAATTGCTCGAGAAGTCATTGAGTATTATATAAAAAATAGAAAACCACCTACTTGGGAATTAAAAGAAGATCACATTCTACTCAATGGAAAAACTTATAAAGGAAATAAAGAAATTAAGCAATTACATCAACCAAGAGGGACTTTTGTATCGATAAAAAAATATGGACTTCTTAGGGGCTGTATTGGAACCATTATGCCTACACGTTCAAACGCGCTCGAGGAAATCATCACCAATGCCATTTCAGCATGCTCAAGGGATTATAGGTTTGATTCGCTTGAAGTCAATGAATTAGCAGAAATCACCATTCAAGTGGATGTTCTATCTCCGCTTGAAGAGATTCAAGATATCTCAAAACTGGATCCACATAAGTATGGCGTCGTTGTATATAGTAAGGACAAAAAAGGGGTGCTATTACCAGATTTAGAGGGCATAGAAACTGTTGATGAGCAATTAAAGATATCCACAAATAAAGGTGGATTTACTGTGGATGAGATTGATATTATTGAACGATTTAGTGTGGAAAGATTTTCGTGAATCTGTGGACAAGCTGTGGATAATGTTGATAACTTTGAATATTATTGAAAAACAAAGCGCTTTGCATAAAAATTATCCACAAATTCATGTGAATAATAGGGAGGCAACATGAAAAAGACAGTACTGAGCTTATTGAGTGTCATATTGATTATCACAATCATGATTTCTGCTATCTTGGCAATTGATATTGAGTTAAATATTAAAATCAGACGAAAAGTAAATGCGCTATTAAGTCCATACACAATTATAGAACCCAATAATCGAGTGATTTATCTTTCAAATTATGAATCAGAAGATGATCCTAACGCAGATGAAGTTATTGAGCTTTACCGTGAAACTGGTCATCTTTTCATCCGATTTGATGCGCTCAATGACAGTGATACATCCTATCATTTTGATTCGAAAAACAAGCTCCTGAGTATTGTAAATGCCAACCAACATGTGTGTATTTCCGGTGATGGTACAACGACATTAAACAATCAACCACTACCTGACAAAATAACAATTCAACAAATAAACAACGAATGGTATCTTGATTTGATTGAGTTAAACCAAACGGAAGTAGGCAAAAAAATAGGCTTATACTGCTTAAATGAATCTAAAATTTCAACGAGTGCGATTATATTGAATCATTATGAAGCCTCTCAAAATCTGACACTCACAACAAAAACCTGGCTTTTTAATTCGGAGGCTGATTTAGAGTCCTATAGTCGCAATAAAGCCTCAGATACGTTTATATACAAGATCAAAAATGTGTTTTATAAAACGCCCATACTAGGTGAATTAAAGCCTTCTACTGTCTATGTGGGGACGATTAGCAATCAGTCGATACAAGTGGTAACTGAGACTGGGCAAGTCGGTTATATCGCCATCAAAGACGACCATAGCATCGAACAAATTGAAGGCGAACGTTCTGTAAAGCTTTCTTCACCCGCTGAAGAATATCCAGATTCAATCGTAATGACATGGGAAGCTGTTTACAGTACCAATCCAGATACGACTAATATTTCGAATATGCCTCATCTCGATGTCATTTCACCTACCTGGTATGAGTTAAGCGACAAAGATGGGAATATCAATAGCAAGGTGTCAGAAAACTATATTAAGTGGGCTCGAGAAAATCACTATAAGATTTGGGCGCTCGCTTCAAATGCATTTGATATTGAGCGTACTCATGAATTTTTAAATGACGCGAATGCTCGACAAAGATTTATTCAGGCACTTATAACGGAGATAAAAACATATGGGTATGATGGCATCAACATAGACTTTGAAAATGTCTATTTAGAGGATAAAGATGCGTTGTCACATTTTGTTCACGAACTATCAGTTTATTGTCATCTAGAAAATGTGATTGTATCAATGGACGTCACAGTAATGGGTGGAAGTGATAATTGGTCAAAATGTTATGATCATGAAAAACTGGGCAAAATTGTAGACTTTTTAATCGTAATGACATATGATGAATACTGGGCATCGAGTCCTAAAAGTGGTCCAGTTGCAAGCTATGACTGGGTGAAAGATCACATGGAAGCACTCGCAGACATTGTAGATCCTCAAAAATTGATTATGGGTTTACCGATGTACACAAGAGTCTGGAGAGAATATCCATCGTCAGAAAAGACAAATACGTATCAAACAAAGTCGACTGCTATTGGAATGGAAGCCCAAGCAAATCTCATTGAAAAGTATGAATTAACCCCTATTTGGGATGATCAAGACAAACTATATTATGCGACATTTTTTGAAGAAGATGCGCAAGTAAAAATTTGGATTGAAGATGCACAGACAATTGATGCAAAACTGGATATCATCAAAGAACTTGATTTGAGAGGTGCAGCAGCGTGGAGACGTGGCTTTGAAACACCTGATATTTGGTTGCTATATAATAAAATTAAGCAAAATAAATAACATGAGGCGAACATGAAACAAATGGGTTTAGTATTTAATACAAAAAAAATGATCCGATATTTTATCTTGTTATTAATTGGCTTTTCATTGGTTTTTTACGGTGTGATAAGTTTCTATGAAGATCAAAAGAAATTTGAACGCTCATTGACGGATGAACAAGTCATTCAGCGCGCTAAAGAACTAGGCATGGTTGAATTAAAAGAAAAAGTGGAGCCGACTGAAATAACCTCGGAAGAATCGGACGAGCATTAACCGAATCATTTGATAAAAATGAAAATGCATATAAAAAGGACTATGAAATGAAAATTAGAGTAACAGAAGTCAAATTCACATTAGATGAACCCGTTTTAAAAGAGACTTTTCTTAAAAAAGTGGCGAAAAAAACAGCGTTAAAAGAAACGGAAATACAGCATCTTGAAATCATACGAGAATCCATAGATGCACGTAAAGAAATCGTATTTTCTTATATTGTCGATATCGAAACAGATCGAGGAGATTGGTTACTAAAAAAGGGATTTTCAAAAGCACCCGAACCCTATTTTCCAGTTTCAATAAAGTATCAATCCCAGATAAATGCGACTTCATTGAAAAACGATGATCGCCCGGTCATTATCGGTTACGGACCAGGCGGGATTTTTGCAGCTTATGAACTTGCAACAGCAGGATTAAATCCCATAGTGATTGAGATGGGTGAACCTGTTGAAGATCGCCAGAAAACAGTTGAACATTTTTGGAATACAGGAACGTTGAATCCACAGTCGAATGTGCAATTTGGAGAAGGTGGCGCAGGGACTTTCTCAGATGGTAAATTGACAACGCGTATTAAGGATGAGAGAATTGAACGTGTTTTAGAGGTTTTAGTCGATTCAGGAGCGCCTGAAGACATTCGGTATCGCAATAAACCTCATATTGGAACCGATGTGCTAAGTCAAGTTGTAAAAAACATTCGAGTTAAAACTCAAGAACTTGGAGCAGAGATACACTTTAACACGCAAGCTATTGCATTTGAATCATTAGGGGACAATCATACAAAAGTAATTTGTCATGATGGAAAAACATTTTGTACGAAATCCTTAATTTTAGCAATTGGACATAGTTCTCGAAGTACCTTGATGCAATTAAAAATGATGAACATGGCACTTGAGAAAAAACCATTTGCAATGGGCGTTAGAATTGAACACCCACAACCATTAATTAATCTAAGTCAATTTGGTCCCAATTTTCAGCACCCAAGACTTGGTGCAGCCGAGTATAAAGTTACACATAGCACTAAAAACAACCGAAGTGTTTATTCCTTTTGCATGTGTCCAGGTGGAAAAGTCGTCGCTTCAGCCTCAGAAGAAAATCGATTGGTCGTCAATGGAATGAGTTATCATAGCAGAAGTTTGTCTAATGCGAATAGTGCCTTGTTGGTCAATATTCAACCGACGGATTTTGAAACCGAAGACGTTTTAGCGGGAATTGAGCTTCAACGAAAACTTGAAGAACGCGCTTATGCATTGGGAGGCGGGAACTATTCTGCACCTATTCAAAGTGTTGGAGACTTTAGGCAGTCCGTTGAAGCAAAAATGGGATATACTGCAGCACACCCCAATAGTCGTGATATAAAATCAAAAATTGCGAATTATGAAGAAATGTTTGAAGCCTATCAACCTACGTATGAACCTTCAGTGAAACACGCTGACTTAACAGAACTTTTTCCAAATTTTATGACGGAAGCCCTTTATGAAGCACTTGGAGCTTTTGGGAAAAAAATACCTGGATTTGATGATGAAAGGATTATTTTAACGGCAATCGAATCCAGAAGTTCATCGCCAGTTAGAATTATCCGAGATGCTGAAACGCTCGAATCTATTACGCATCCCGGTATTTATCCTTGTGGAGAAGGCGCAGGTTATGCAGGCGGAATCACATCTTCTGCAGTAGATGGAATTAAAATAGCAGAAAAAATCATTCTTAAATGCATAGCGTTATGATAAAAGAGAAAAAGACCTCCGCTAAATGGAGGTCTTTCTTATTAAAGTTTATAGACAGTAATTTCTTCGCAATAAGAGCATTCATACTCTAAGATGCCATTTGCTTTAACCAGTTTAAACTCAGGAATCGCATAATCATCTGAATGCGTAATACATCTTGGGTTATGACATTTAATACCACCTTTAATCGTCGTCGGTATAGTGGCTTTGACTTTGTCAAACAACTTGCCATCTTTTATGATGTTCACTGTAATTCTAGGATCAACAAGTCCCAATAAATCTAAATCGACATCAAACACATTTTCAATTTTAATAATGTCTTTGGTTCCTAAAAGTTCACTCTTCACATTCATCAACAGTACAGTGGGTTGCTCCAAATCGGCAAACAAGAGATTGAATATTTTTAAACCATTCCCTGCACTAATATGATCGATGACAACGCCGTTTTCTATTCCCTTAACCTCTAGCATATGGCCCCACCTCCAAAAGTTTTGTAATCAATGCCATTCGAACATAGACACCCATTTCAGATTGTTCAAAATAGACAGCTCTAGGATCTTCATCCACATCATAGGCAATTTCGTTGACACGTGGAAGTGGATGCATAATGATCATATCAGACTTTGCAGACTTCAGTTTATCTCGTGTCAGTTTAAAAGAATTCTTGAGTTTCAAGTAATCTGCTTCATTAAAAAAGCGTTCTTTCTGGATACGAGTCATATAGAAAATATCCACGGTATCAATGACGTCTTCCATATATCTCACTTCTACTAACTCTGCACCGTATTTCTCGATTAATTGTCTTTTAAGAGTATCCGGTAATTTCAATTCTTCAGGTGAAATAAGGGTGAATTTTTTCGTACCAAAGCGCGCGAGTGTTCGGATTAAAGAGTGAACAGTACGTCCGTATTTTAAGTCGCCGCAGAAGGCAACATTGTGACCACTTATGGATCCTTTGTATTTTTTTATTGTAATTAAATCGGTGAGTGTTTGCGTTGGATGTTGATGTCCACCATCTCCTCCGTTGATAACAGGAATGGAAGAGTATTGTGAAGCGAGTTTTGGCGCACCTTCTTTTGGGTGACGCATTACCAAAATATCTGCATAATATCCCATAACACGGATGGTATCCGCAAGACTTTCGCCCTTTTTAGTAGAGCTCGTTTCAGCATCTGCAAATCCAATCACGTTTCCGCCTAGACGCATCATCGCGCTATCAAAACTGAACTTTGTTCTCGTGCTCGGTTCGAAAAATAATGATGCGAGAATTTTTCCATCACAGAGTTTTGAGTAAGCTTTTGGATTGGCGTACATTTCTAATCCCGTATCTACAAGTGCTTCAATTTCTTCAAGTGTCAAATCTTCCGGTTCAATTAAATGTCTCATAAATCCTCCTTTTGATTTCTCTGAATCGTTTTAAAGTCTGGACATAAAAAATACCTCTACGGAGTCGTAAAGGCATACAGAATCAAACCACACAAGTGGAGTTGAACATCGTTTATTCAGCCTTCTCGACCTCTCGGATCAAGTTAAAGGTATTCTTTTATCTCGTCAATAATACCATACTCATTTTAGACAGTCAATAATAAATAAATCATATAATACCTTGACAGTGAAACAAAAGATGTGATAAATTGGAGAAAATAAAGAACCTTTAATCAGGTACGAGAGACCTGCAAGGTGAATGATGCGAACATGAGGTTATTCTACGTCTTAGCAGGAGCTAAGGCGTTTTTTTGTATCCGGAAACCTAAATTAGACTGGAGGCATATCAATGTTACTCATTAAAAATGGTTGCTTAGTAAATCCTAAAACGCATGTTCATGAGATAACCGACATACTCATCGAAAATGATAAAGTTGTAAAAATACAACCAAATCAGTCGTGTGAAGCAAATGATCAAGTCATCGATGCAAGTCATCTAATCGTCGCTCCAGGTTTTATCGACTTACATGTTCATTTAAGAGAACCCGGATTTGAGTATAAAGAAACCATTTATACAGGAACAAAAGCGTGTGCAAAAGGCGGTTATACAACTGTGATGTGCATGCCCAACACCAACCCCGTCATTGATTCAGTAGCGCATTACAGAAAACTTAAAAAAACCATTCAAGACGATGGAATTATTACGGTGCTTCCAGTCGCAGCAATAACTGTGGGAATTCGAGGGGAACACTTAACTGATCATGAAGCCTTGTTTCAAGAGGGTGCCATTGCACTGTCAGATGATGGAAGAACGACGATGAATGATACTTTTATAGAACGCGCATTTATAGCATCAAAAAAATGGAATCGCCCAATCATGACACATTCTGAGGATCATGAACTGACGAGTCAATTTCAGGATACGCCATATCCAGAAGTCGCAGAATCAAGTATTGTCAAACGTGATCTTGCACTATGCGAAAAAACTCAGGGAATTTTACATGTCTCACATTTAAGTACAAAAGAAGCAATCGACGCAATAAGAGAATACAAGGCAAGAGGTCTTGAAGTTACATGTGAAGCAGCACCTCATCACTTTGCACTTAGCACGGATATGGTGGATATTCAATCACCATATGCCAAAGTCAATCCTCCAATTCGAAGTGAAGCAGATAGAACGTATTTACTCAAAGCTTTCCAAGAAGGACTCATTGATGCCATTGCAACAGATCATGCACCACATGACAAAGAAAGCAAAGAAACATCATACAAAAATGCAAGCTTTGGCATCAGTGGAATTGAAAGTGCATTTAGCGTAAGCTATCAATCCCTTGTGGAATCTGGAGTGATATCGCTTGATCAATTGATTCAGCTACTAACAGAAAATCCAGCAAAAATTGCACGCTTAACAAAAGTTGGATCAATTGAAGAAGGATATGATGCGGATTTGACACTTATAGATATCAACAAGCAAGTTATTATACAATCAGAAACATTTGTTTCAAAAGGAAAAAATACGCCATTTGACGGATATCAAGGGAAGGGCGAAGTCATCATGACCATTCATAAAGGTCAAATCGTTTATAAAAAAGAGTCTAGCAAAGCGGATAAATAACAGTCTGCAGATAACTATACATCTGCAGATAAATATACATCTTCAGATAACTATAAATCTAATGAGGTGAAAGATGATTTGTGATCGCTTAATAAAGGAAATTATCAAGAAAAAGAGTCCAATTGTAGTGGGATTAGATCCGCGTTTAGAGGGAATACCAAGTGACATTTTGAAGGTGAATTTTGATTTGTACGGTGAAACTTTAAAAGGTGCAGCAGAAAGTATTTATGCGTTTAATGTAGGCATTATTGATGCGATTTGCGACTTGGTTCCTGCGGTAAAACCTCAAGTTGCGTTTTATGAGCAATATGGTGTCGAGGGCATGCAGGCGTATAAAAAAACTTGTGAGTACGCAAAAGCAAAAGGATTGATCGTCATCGCTGATGTTAAAAGAGGCGATATAGGTTCTACTTCAAAGGCTTACTCCATTGCACATCTTGGAAAAGTGAAAATAGGCGATAGTTTACACAGCGCATTTGAAGCGGACTATGCAACAGTCAATCCTTATCTCGGTGATGATTGCATGAAAGAATTTATGGAAGAAATTGTTCAATATGAAAAGGGAATTTTCGTTCTTGTAAAAACAAGCAATAAATCCTCAGGGCAACTTCAAGATCTCATTTGTGACTCGGAAAAATCTCAAGGCAAGCAGACGGTTTACGAAAAAGTTGCTGAAATAGTAAACCAATGGAATCAACAATACAAAGGAGAGACAGGCTATTCGCCAATCGGTGCAGTAGTGGGCGCAACTTATCCAGATGAACTTATAGCGTTGAGAAAACAAATGCCGCACACAATCCTCCTTGTACCTGGATACGGAGCACAAGGTGGTGGTGCTAAAGACGTCGTTCATGCGTTCAATTCAGATGGATTAGGGGCAATAATTAATTCGTCTAGAGGTATATTGTTTGCATATGAGGGCACGACAAAGCACTATCAAGAAGCTGCTAGAGAGGCAACAATTGAGATGCGAGATGCAATTAATCAGGAGCTCGAAAAGAATCAGAAAAGATATTGGTAAAGCCACAAGGAGAATGACATGAAATTTAATGGGAAAGTTACGATCCTCAGTAAACAATGGTTACAGACAGATGTATTTCAAATAACAGTGAGTAGACCTGAACAAATGGAAGCAATTCAACCGGGACAATTTTTCAATTTCATAACCTCTAATTCCGGATTGCCACTACTAAGAAGACCAATATCCGTTAGTTACTTTGATCAAAATTCAATTGAGTTTACCATCAAAGTAATCGGAGAAGGAACGCGTCTTTTATCGCAATTTGAAGTTGGTCAAGAGGTAGAAATGATGGGACCACTTGGAAATGGATTTGAGATACTACCAGCAAAATCTATTCTCATTGTTGGCGGCGGCATTGGAGTTGCACCCGTTAAAGGTCTATACCAAAAATGGCCGGAAGAAAATACTCAAATAGATGTCATCCTAGGGTACCGTGAAACTCCTTATTTAGAAGAATCGTTTAATCGTCCGAATCAAACTATTACCGTTGTTTCAGAAAAAGATTCACGTTATAGAAATGGTTATGTTACAGAACCATTTGTAGAAAAAATAAAGGAAACTCAATACGACATGATTTATGCATGTGGACCAGAAATTATGCTTAAATCACTGGCTAAAATATGCGCAGACCACAATATTCCGATTCAACTTTTGATGGAAGAAAAAATGGCTTGTGGGATTGGGGCTTGCCTCGTCTGTACTTGTAAAGTTAAGAAGAATGATTTTGAGTATAAACATGTACGCACGTGTAAGGAAGGTCCCATGTTCTATGGGAGCGAGGTGATTTTTAATGAATAATCCGATCAAACAGCAATTTTTTACTGGCGACAAAGGGAATGAGAGTTTCGATCAAACAGTGGAAACAAAATCTGTGTCATCTGAGAAAAAAATAGATTTATCAGTGGATCTCAACGGATTAATTCTAAAAAATCCAGTGACAGTGGCATCGGGTACTTATGGATTTGGACGAGAATATGCGGAATACATTGATCTTAATACTTTGAGTGCAATATCAGTAAAAGGACTGACATTAGAACCCCGTGAAGGAAATGAAGGAACGCGAATGTCAGAAACACCGATGGGTATGATTAACAGTGTAGGTCTTCAAAATCCAGGAGTCCACGCTTTTATAAAAGAAGAAATCCCTTTTTTAAGGCGTTTTGATCTTAAAATCATAGCCAATATCAACGGAAACACGATTGATGAGTACTGCGAAATGGCGAGAATTCTGTCTAAAGCAGATGTGGATTCATTAGAGCTGAATATTTCATGCCCAAATGTAAAAAACGGCGGACTTGCATTTGGAACAAACCCAACTGTTGTCAGAGAAATTGTGAAAAAAGTGCGACAAGTGACGGATAAACATTTAATTGTAAAGCTCTCTCCCAATGTAACTGATATCAAAGAGATTGCAAAAATTGTTGAAAGTGAAGGTGCAAATTGTATCTCAATGATTAACACGGTGGCTGGAATGGTGATAGATATTGAAAAGCGTAAGCCCGTTCTGATGCGAGGAAGTGGAGGACTGTCTGGACCAGCTATAAAGCCAATTGCAGTTAAACTTATACACGATGTTTATAATGCCGTAAACATTCCAATCCTAGGAATGGGGGGAATCATGAATGAACGCGATGCAATTGAATTCATTTTAGCGGGAGCATCTGCCATTGCCATTGGAACAGGAAACTTTGTGAATCCGAATGCACCAATAGAGGTTTTAGAGGGTATTCAGGATTATCTAGATCGAAAAGGGTACAATTGCTTGAGCGACCTAACAGGAAATTTAAACACATTTTAGATTGCAAATAAAAAAACGAACGATTTCAATAAAATGCAGCTTATTGAAATGCAGTTCGTTTTATTTTTTATATAGATTTACATTCCAACTCGAAATTAATGAACAATCACTAGTAATGAAAACTCAAATACGATGAAAACTCAGTTACTAATGATGCAAATATAGATTTTGTATTCTTAAATCGATACAACTAAGAGTTAGAGTTTGAGGCCAATAAATCCGTTAAAACCATTTGTTTAGTCATTTTTGGATTGAAAGAATGGAATGTGAAAATAGCATTTAATATAACACCACCTCCAAAAGCGTTTAACAATGTTCCAATGCCAAATGCGCCACCGAGGAGAATTCCAGTCGTAACAATAGTCACTTCAATGATTGGGCGAATAATAGACACATTAACACCTGTAATTTTGACTAGACCTACTAACAAGCCATCACGAGGACCTGCACCTAATTCACAGCTTAAATACAAATAAATACCATAATTGAAGAGAAAAGTTCCTAATAATAGATAGATGATTTGAAGTGCGAGGGATTGAGTTGCAGGAATGATGTTTAAGTCTGTCATAACATCAACGAAGAAGCCAATGAAAAACATGTTCAAGAGGGTTCCGATTCCTGGATAGATTTTTAAAAAAAGTGAAAAAATTATAATCACAATACCCGTAACTTGAGAAACGACCCCGAAAGTTACTCCGGTATTAAGGGAAACACCCTGATGAAAGGTACCCCACGGGTTCATTCCGAGATTTGATTGTATGGTCAATACAGTTCCAAAAGCAATTACTAAGAAACCTAGAAATAATTTGGGAAGTCTAAAAAAACTCTTTTTAATGAGAGCTGTATTCATGGATGAACTCCTTTTAATAGTAATAAAATAATTTAGCGTATACAGCATACAGAAAAAATGCTAGTACAGTTTCTGTTAAGCAAAGTGATGCAAATTAATTCGACACGCGAATTAATTTAATATAAACATATCACAAATTAAGGTTTGAAGAAAGCAATAATTGAAGAAATTGCATAATAACCTTGTGCAGTGCGAGAATCATGTATTAGTAAATTAAAATGGCTCAATCACGCTATTTCAAAAATTGGGATTCTCACAAATTAGATTTATACAATCTTCTAAATTATAATCAGTATGGATGAATTGAATCATTTTATATGGAATTATTTCAAATGTGCCCAAATTTCTGAAAGTACAATTTTGTTCAGTATATCTTAAGTAGCTATTAGATATATCATAGAATAGCTACTAAATATATCCTTAAGTAGCTACTTAATAGATCCTTAAGTAACTACTTAAAAAGATCACAAATATAAGGTTAGAAAATTGTTTATAAATTGATGCATCGAATTATTATAGATTCTTAGCGATAAGTTATCAATTTTAAGAACTATATAATGAAGATTTTTGAACGTTGTTTTCTAGGAAAAAGACTGAATAATCTTTTTTTATTTTTACTGTTGACATCATTTTTAGGATTTGGTATTATAAACAAGCGCCTAAGAGCGGTACTCAAAATCAGTTCTTATTCGCTGAAATTAAATGAAAAAATCTCAAATAAAGATATTGACATCTGGATGAAACGATGTTAATATAAAACAGTCGTCTCAAGCAATTGAGAACGATTACAAGAGATCAACCAGGACCTTGAAAATTGAATAGCGCAAATGAAAAAAACCAAAAAACGCAATTCTTTTGAAGAGTCGAGTTAGAGCAATTTAATGAGACACTCCAAAGAAAAGTATAAAAACAACTAAACAGTTGTTTCCGGATAAACTTTGCAAGAAGTTTATACAAAAAAGCAAGTTAGCTCATTTATGAGATAACAGGCAAACTTTAAAATTAATTTTAAGAGTTTGATCCTGGCTCAGGATGAACGCTGGCGGCGTGCCTAACACATGCAAGTCGAGCGAGATTAAGTGGAGTGAGGACTTCGGTCTAAGTGAAGCTTATGAAAGCGGCGGACGGGTGAGTAACGCGTGGGCAACCTGCCCCATACAAAGGGATAGCCACTGGAAACGGTGATTAATACCTTATAAGTCGGTAGCATCGCATGATGTAGTCGACAAAGATTTATCGGTATGGGATGGGCCCGCGTCTGATTAGCTAGTTGGTGAGGTAACGGCTCACCAAGGCGACGATCAGTAGCCGACCTGAGAGGGTGATCGGCCACACTGGAACTGAGACACGGTCCAGACTCCTACGGGAGGCAGCAGTGGGGAATATTGCACAATGGGCGCAAGCCTGATGCAGCAACGCCGCGTGAGTGAAGAAGGCCTTCGGGTTGTAAAACTCTGTCCTATGGGAAGAAACAAATGACGGTACCATAGGAGGAAGCCCCGGCTAACTACGTGCCAGCAGCCGCGGTAATACGTAGGGGGCAAGCGTTATCCGGAATCACTGGGCGTAAAGGGTGCGTAGGTGGCTTATCAAGCCAGAGGTGAAAGGCATTGGCTCAACCAATGTAAGCCTTTGGAACTGATTAGCTTGAGTGCAGGAGAGGTAAGTGGAATTCCTAGTGTAGAGGTGAAATTCGTAGATATTAGGAGGAACACCAGTGGCGAAGGCGACTTACTGGACTGTAACTGACACTGAGGCACGAAAGCGTGGGTAGCGAACAGGATTAGATACCCTGGTAGTCCACGCCGTAAACGATGAATACTAGGTGTCGGGTGTCAAAGCTCGGTGCCGCAGCAAACGCATTAAGTATTCCGCCTGGGGAGTACGCACGCAAGTGTGAAACTCAAAGGAATTGACGGGGACCCGCACAAGCAGCGGAGCATGTGGTTTAATTCGAAGCAACGCGAAGAACCTTACCAGATCTTGACATCTCTCTGACCGATCCTTAGCCGGATCTTTCCTTCGGGACAGAGAAGACAGGTGGTGCATGGTTGTCGTCAGCTCGTGTCGTGAGATGTTGGGTTAAGTCCCGCAACGAGCGCAACCCTTGTGTTTAGTTGCAAACAGGTTAAGCTGTGCACTCTAAACAGACTGCCGTGGATAACACGGAGGAAGGTGGGGATGACGTCAAATCATCATGCCCCTTATGATCTGGGCTACACACGTGCTACAATGGTCGGTACAACGGGCAGCGAAAGAGCAATCTGGAGCGAATCCTAAAAAGCCGATCCCAGTTCGGATTGTGGGCTGAAACTCGCCCACATGAAGTTGGAGTTGCTAGTAATCGCGAATCAGAATGTCGCGGTGAATGCGTTCCCGGGTCTTGTACACACCGCCCGTCACACCATGGAAGTTGGGGGCGCCCGAAGCCAGTGGTCCAACCCGTAAGGGAGGAAGCTGTCGAAGATGAAATCAATGACTGGGGTGAAGTCGTAACAAGGTAGCCGTATCGGAAGGTGCGGCTGGATCACCTCCTTTCTAAGGAGAAATAGACATTTGCGCTGTTCAATTTTGAGGGTCTTGTGACTGCTTAAAGATAAGAGATTATCAAAGAGTGGAAATAAGAACTTCATAAATGAATAGAAAACGATGGTTCACATAAAGAGCCGAAAGTGTGTGAGGATAAGCCCTCCTGGAAACTACGTTTCCCACGTCGGGTTCGATAAAATGTGAAACATTTTATCTCATGGGGGTTTAGCTCAGCTGGGAGAGCACCTGCCTTGCACGCAGGGGGTCAAGAGTTCGAATCTCTTAATCTCCACCATGAATCACATGTCTTTAAAGGATATGTGATTAAAAAATCGTACCTTGAAAATTGCATATAGAGAAGACATGAAAAAAGTGTAAAAAAAGATCGAATGATGACACAGTAAGTCACAACGCTCTAGAAACTAACGTTTCTCACGAGCGCATGATGACATTACGTGCCACATGTAGGTCAAGTTAATAAGAGCATAGGGCGAATGCCTTGGCACTAGGAGCCGAAGAAGGACGTGGTAAGCTGCGAAAAGCTACGGGGAGCTGCAAGCAAGTGTAGATCCGTAGATGTCCGAATGGGGAAACCCGGCTGGAGTAATGTCCAGTCATCCATAGCTGAATACATAGGCTATAGGAAGGGAACTCGGGGAACTGAAACATCTAAGTACCCGAAGGAAGAGAAAACAAAAGTGATTTCCAGAGTAGTGGCGAGCGAAATGGAAAGAGCCCAAACCTGAGTCTTCGGACGAAGGGGTGTGGACAGTCAACAAAGCAAAGCTGTATCTTAGCAGAACTACTTGGGAAAGTAGGCCGAAGAGTGTGAGAGCCACGTAAGCGAAAAGAGAAGGTATGCGAGACTGATCCGGAGTACCACGAAACACGAGAAATTTTGTGGGAAGCAGGCAGGACCATCTGCCAAGGCTAAATACTACCTAGTGACCGATAGAGAATAGTACCGTGAGGGAAAGGTGAAAAGAACCCCGAGAGGGGAGTGAAAAGAACCTGAAACCCTATGTTTACAAGCAATGGAAGTTCGTTAAAGAACGACCATGTACTTTTTGTAGAACGGGCCAACGAGTTACGTTATGCAGCAAGGTTAAGTTCTTCAGGAACGGAGCCGCAGCGAAAGCGAGTCTGAAAAGGGCGAATAAGTTGTATGGCGTAGACCCGAAACCGGGTGACCTATCCATGTGCAGGGTGAAGCGAGGGTAAAACCTCTTGGAGGCCCGAACCCATATCTGTTGAAAAAGGTTGGGATGACATGTGGATAGCGGAGAAATTCCAATCGAACCCGGAGATAGCTGGTTCTCCTCGAAATAGCTTTAGGGCTAGCCTTGAGGTAAAGAGATACGGGGGTAGAGCACTGAATGACCTAGGGGCTTTCACCGGCTACCGAAGTCTATCAAACTCCGAATACCGATATCTTATACTCAGGAGTCAGACTGTGTGTGATAAGATTCATAGTCAAAAGGGAAACAGCCCAGACCATCAGCTAAGGTCCCAAAATGTAAGTTAAGTGGAAAAGGATGTGGAATTGCACAGACAACTAGGATGTTGGCTTAGAAGCAGCCATACATTTAAAGAGTGCGTAATAGCTCACTAGTCGAGTGATTCTGCGCCGAAGATTACCGGGGCTAAAACTTACTACCGAAGCTATGGAATTGCTTAGGCAATTGGTAGAGGAGCATTGTATACGGGGCGAAGCAAGATCGTAAGGACTTGTGGACTGTATAGAAGAGAGAATGTTGGCATGAGTAACGAGAGACGGGTGAGAATCCCGTCCGCCGAAAACCCAAGGTTTCCTGAGGAAGGTTCGTCCGCTCAGGGTAAGTCAGGGCCTAAGCCGAGGACGAAAGTCGTAGGCGATGGACAACAGGTAAAGATTCCTGTACCACCGAGAACCGTTTGAGAGAGGGAATGACACAGGAGGTTATGCTAAGCGCACGATTGGTTGAGTGCGTCCAAGCAACGAGTCTGAGAGGTAGGCAAATCCGCCTCTTGTAAGGGTGAGTTGTGATGGGGAGTGAAAATAGTAGCGAAGTAGCAGATATCACACTGTCAAGAAAAGTTTCTATCGAGGGAGCAGGTGCCTGTACCGTAAACCGACACAGGTGGGAGAGTAGAAAATACTAAGGCGAGCGAGAAAACTATTGTTAAGGAACTCGGCAAAATGACCCCGTAACTTCGGGAGAAGGGGTGCCGACTCAGGTTCAGAGCTAGAGTCGGCCGCAGAGGATAGGTCCAAGCGACTGTTTACCAAAAACACAGGTCTCTGCTAAATCGAAAGATGATGTATAGGGGCTGACGCCTGCCCGGTGCTGGAAGGTTAAGGGGAAGTGTTAGAGCAATCGAAGCACAGAACTGAAGCCCCAGTAAACGGCGGCCGTAACTATAACGGTCCTAAGGTAGCGAAATTCCTTGTCGGGTAAGTTCCGACCCGCACGAAAGGCGTAACGATTTGGACGCTGTCTCAACAATAGACTCGGTGAAATTGTAGTACCGGTAAAGATGCCGGTTACCCGCAGCTAGACGGAAAGACCCCGTGGAGCTTTACTGCAGCTTGGCACTGGATAATGGTATATCATGTACAGGATAGGTGGGAGACTGAGAAGTTAGGACGCTAGTCTTAGCGGAGTCGCCGTTGGGATACCACTCTTGATATAACGTTATTCTAACTATGACCAGTTACCCTGGTTTAGGACAATGTCAGGTGGGCAGTTTGACTGGGGCGGTCGCCTCCTAAAGAGTAACGGAGGCGCCTAAAGGTTCCCTCAGCGCGGTTGGAAATCGCGCGAAGAGTGTAAAGGCAAAAGGGAGCTTGACTGCGAGAGAGACATTTCGAGCAGGTACGAAAGTAGAGCTTAGTGATCCGGTGGCACCGCATGGAAGGGCCATCGCTCAACGGATAAAAGCTACCCCGGGGATAACAGGCTTATCTCCCCCAAGAGTCCACATCGACGGGGAGGTTTGGCACCTCGATGTCGGCTCGTCTCATCCTGGGGCTGAAGTAGGTCCCAAGGGTTGGGCTGTTCGCCCATTAAAGAGGCACGCGAGCTGGGTTCAGAACGTCGTGAGACAGTTCGGTCCCTATCTGCTGTGGGCGTAGGAAATTTGAGAGGAGCTGTCCTTAGTACGAGAGGACCGGGATGGACGAACCGCTGGTGGATCAGTTGTCATGCCAATGGCACAGCTGAGTAGCTAAGTTCGGACGGGATAAGCGCTGAAGGCATCTAAGCGCGAAGCCCCCCTCAAGATGAGATTTCCCATCCAGAAATGGAGTAAGATCCCATGAAGATAATGTGGTAATAGGCCTGAGGTGTAAGTGCAGTAATGCATTCAGCTGACAGGTACTAATAGATCGAGGACTTGACCTAACGATCCAAACACTTTTGAATGAACCTCTATATGTGATTTTCAGGGTCTGATGACCTAGGGTATAATAACCTTGTGCCTAGTCAGTTTTTCTACGAAAAACCGACCTACGGCAAATTTTACTACGTGCCTAGTCAATTTGCTTCGCAAACCGACCTACGGCTGAAATTGTAAACAATTTCATATCTAGTGATGATGGCGGAGGGGAAACACCTGTTCCCATACCGAACACAGAAGTAAAGTCCTCCAGCGTCGATGGTACTTGGCGGGTAGCTGCCTGGGAGAGTAGAACGTCGCTAGTTTGTTCTTTAAGAACTAAAAAGTATTCCAAGGTAGCTCAACAATCATGGAGCAAAGCGAAATGTGATGTTTATAAGTGATTGTTACACCGAAGAATATGAAATGCTTTTAAAAGTATTCCAAGGTAGCTCAACGGTGGAGCACTCGGCTGTTAACCGATAGGCTGAGGGTTCGAATCCCTCCCTTGGAGCCATTTTAAACGTGCCGTGGTGGCGGAACTGGCAGACGCACAGGACTTAAAATCCTGCGGTGGCGACACCGTACCGGTTCGATTCCGGTCCTCGGCACCAATTTTATATTTATTATCGCGGAGTGGAGCAGTGGCAGCTCGTTGGGCTCATAACCCAAAGGCCGTAGGTTCGAATCCTGCCTCCGCAACCATGTTTATTATGGCGGCGTAGCTTAGTTGGCTAGAGCGTCCGGTTCATACCCGGAAGGTCGGTGGTTCGAATCCGCCCGCCGCTACCATTTTAATCATGGCCCCTTGGTCAAGCGGTCAAGACACCGCCCTTTCACGGCGGTAACAGGGGTTCGATTCCCCTAGGGGTCACCATTTATGTTTTACGAAGTATAACAGTCGACGTTAAATTCGAAGAATTTTAGGAGACTAACGAAGTAAAACAGTCAATGTTCCGTTGACAATTTGAAGAAAACGAGAGTTTTTTTCACATGGAAGTTTAGCTCAGCTGGGAGAGCATCTGCCTTACAAGCAGAGGGTCATAGGTTCGATCCCTATAACTTCCACCATTTTCAGTTTTGTATTTCAAAACTGCCCGACGTATGCAACTTGGTTGCTAGGAGGGAACTTGTACATCAATAATGTACGAGTAATCATTATTGCGGTCCAGTAGTTCAGTTGGTTAGAACGCTAGCCTGTCACGCTAGAGGTCGAGGGTTCGAGTCCCTTCTGGATCGCCATTTATGCCGGTGTAGCTCAATTGGTAGAGCAACTGACTTGTAATCAGTAGGTCGCGGGTTCGAGTCCCATCACCGGCTCCATTTTATGACTGGAGGGGTTCCCGAGTGGCCAAAGGGGGCGGACTGTAAATCCGTTATCGACGATTTCGAAGGTTCGAATCCTTCTCCCTCCACCATTTAATTAATCATTTTGCGGAAGTGGCTCAGTGGTAGAGCATCGCCTTGCCAAGGCGAGGGTCGCGAGTTCGAATCTCGTCTTCCGCTCCAATTTTATAAGCGTTCGTAGCTCAACTGGATAGAGCACCGCCCTTCTAAGGCGGGGGTTTGGGGTTCGAGTCCCTACGGACGCGCCATATGGAGAGGTACCGAAGCGGTCATAACGGGGCGGTCTTGAAAACCGTTAGGGTGCAAGCCCACGTGGGTTCGAATCCCACCCTCTCCGCCAATTCTAATGTGGGCGTATAGCTCAGCTGGTTAGAGCGCACGCCTGATAAGCGTGAGGTCGGTGGTTCGAGTCCACTTATGCCCACCACATTAATTATGAGAGTATAACTCTCACATGCCCAGATAGCTCAGTCGGTAGAGCAGGGGACTGAAAATCCCCGTGTCGGTGGTTCGATTCCGCCTCTGGGCACCATATTAAGATCAATGATTAAGAATTCTTAGTCGTTGGTCTTTTATTTTTTTGATATAATGATAGTAATCAATCTAACAAATTGTAAAAAAGTAAAAAATTAGAGAAAATAAAATTATTAATTGAACAATAACTAAATGGAATAGTTGAAAAAAGAATTAATTGCACATTCATTGGATAAATAGGGAGCAGTTTATGAGTAAAGAAAAGAAAAGCCAATCGAAATTACGAACCAGTCAAGGTAATAACAATCAAGGCACAAACAACCACGATATGAACAAGCACGATATGAACAACCACAATATAAGTAATCAGGTTGAATATCAAGTAGGTATGACAAACCATCATACGGATGCGTTAGATCAAAATGAAGGGGATTCAAATAATAAAAGTGGTCGTTTAAATTTTGAGAATTCTAATCTCAGCCAGGTTCAAAATATGCAGACTTATAGATTTGAAATTGACCGCATCGATCAAATACTTATTGAAAATATTATTAAAAGATTTATAGTAACGGATCAAGTGGGTATGTATAAAAAGATTCATGAAATGACAGTGAGTGATAGTAGTAGAGAGCAAGCAATATATATGAAAAATCGCGAAAGAGTGAATTCTTTTTTTGCAAGTATAAACGAAAATAATTTTATTGATTTAGTAACGAACCTAGATACAATAAATGACTCAGATACTCTGTCTTTGGATGATCAGATAAGTCAATTAAAATTAGAAATTATGGAAATTATAGATAAGTTATATGAAATTATAATAGCGAATAGTGTCATGAGGCAGGATAAAATTTTGAATCAATAAAAACAGTAATCAATAGAGAAGCAATTATCAATAGAAAAGTTATTATCAATTGAAAAACAGTCATTGATAAAAAGAGCTTCATCGAGATAAGTACTATTATCATGAAGATAAAACTCGTAACAAAATGAATATTAAGTAGAGTATGACGTCTGGATACTATTCAATTTTATTGAGCAAGCAACTAATTTATCTATAGTTGATTACAAATTTATTACGATTCAATATTAAACGGAATGCAGCAATTTAAATGTAGTATACTGTACTTTGAGACATCACAATTTCATAACAACAAAAATTTTGAAGGCATTAGAATCAATTTGATCTAAAACTCGTCTGTGTATTTGTGGCAAAATGATCAATTGGAGTTAATTATAGATTGGTGAAAAGGAGAAAAATATGGAAGTAGTCAATTCATTTATTGATGTTATAATGGCAAACATCGCAGAGATTAGAATAAATTATATCATTGATATTGGAATTATTGCGATTGTGTTTTATAAGCTTCTTGGTTTGATTAAAGAGACGAGAGCAGAGCAACTTGTGAAAGGGTTTATTATTATTTTGGTAATATCCAAACTGAGCGGTTGGGCGAAACTCTATGCAATCAATTACATTTTACAGAGTACGTTTACTATCGGCTTAATCGCACTGGTTATTTTGTTTCAACCTGAGTTAAGAAAAGCCCTTGAGCATTTAGGGCGCTCACAGTGGTTAATTTCAGGCAATAAGAAAACAACTGAGTTAGAAATGACTCAATCCATAAATGAAATAGTTGATGCTGTGGGTGTCATGTCTAGAAAAAAAATTGGTGCACTCATTGTAATTGAGAGAACAATCGGGATTAATGATATCGTAGAAACGGGGACAGTTGTAGATGCTCAAATTGGGGCAGATTTATTAATGAATATTTTCTATCCAAAATCTCCATTACATGATGGAGCGGTAGTGATAAAAAATAATCGTTTAATGGCCGCAGGATGTCTTCTTCCATTATCTTCAAACAAGTATATCAGTAAAGAATTAGGAACAAGGCATCGCGCTGCAATGGGAATGACAGAAAGTTCAGACGCAATGATTATCATAGTTTCTGAAGAAACGGGTGCTATTTCCATGGCGATTGAGGGCAAATTACAACGGTTTTTAGATACGGGATCTTTAAGAGAATTAATGAAACAACACATGGATTCGGAAAAAGAACGAGTTGATAAAAGTAAAGCCAATGGAATAAAAGATGATAAAAATAGAAGCGAAATTAGTTTGAGCGATGAGGTGAATGGGAACGATAAGACAACTCAAAAGAAACGAAAACTCTTGTTTGCTAAAAAAGAAGGTCAATCAAACTCTCGAAACCATTTTGGATTTTTAAGACGAAATGATTTTAATAGCAATATAAATGAAATGCAATTTCTAAGCTCAGAAGTAGATGAATGGCCAGATATTATAGTTGGGGGGCATGTTGTTGTTTCAGATAACCTTGAGACTATCCAGACTTTAGATAATAAGACTATCCAGACTTTAGATAATAAGGCTATCCAGAATTCAGATAATAAGGCTATCCAGACTTTAGATAATGAGACCATTCAGAATTCTGAAAATGAGACTATCCAAAATTCAAATAAGATGAATTTAATTTCCAAGAGTTCATTGAATAAAGTAAAAATGGATGGAGGAGATTATAATGAAAACAAATAAAAACACTCCTCGAAAAGGTTTAACAAGACAAAGAATCGCGAATAAAATTCATCGAAATTGGATTGACATTATTTGGAACTTACCGAAACAGCTTTTTGCTCAAAACACCGGAACAAAGTTACTTTCTTTGACTCTTGCGATTTTATTCTGGTTTTTTGTCATGGATCACGTCGACCCTGAAATAACGAGAGTTTTCGAAAATGTACCGATTCAACTCATTAATACACAAGAACTGGATCAAAATAATTTAAAAATTATGAATCAAAGTGATTACTTTGTTGATGTTGAAGTTGTTGGTCGAAGAAATAAGGTATTGAATTTAAATGCTAAATCGATATATTTATGGGCTGATTTAAGATCTGTAAGCAATGGTGTAAACAAAATTTTCGTGAATAGTTCAGTGAATTCAGATTCAATCAGCATCAAATTGCTGTCACCAAAGGAGATCGTATTTACAATTGATCGTGTCATTTCTGTTGCGAAGCCAGTAAAAATTGTGATTTCAGATGATTTTAGAGAGTCATTGTATCAAGAGTCAATGGAGTTAGAACCATTTGAAATAAATGTAGTCGGACCTGAAAGTTTAGTCAATTCTGTTGAAAACTTAGTTGGAACGATTTCTGTCAATGCAATTAGTGAAGATTATTCTAGAGAGGTAACATTATCTCCTTATAATAAGGATGGTGCTCTTGTTAATGGTGTGAATTTAGAACAGAATACAACTCAGTTGAGTTTGAAAATTGGAAAAGTTCAAGAGTATGACATCGTTACTGAGATTCAAGGCAGTCCCAAAGATGGATATGAGGTGGTTTCCGCAACTGTAACACCAGCAAAGATCAAAGTGAGAGGTCAAATTGAGAAGATGGTGGGCATTGAAAATATAAAGGCGAGTACAATTGAGTTACTTGGAGACGAATCAGAGACCATCATTATAGAGAAAGATCTCCTTTTACCTGAGGGTGTTGAAGCTGAATCTGGAAGTCATACAGTGCAAATAGAACTTGTAATTGAACCTGTTGAGATTAAAGAATTTACCTATCAGTGGGAAGAGATTGAGTTGAAACATTTGAACACGGCATTTAAAGCGGAGTGGATGAATAGCGAAAACGGAATACAAATTAAAGTTAAAGATGTTGCATCTAAATTGGTCGACTTAAAAAAAGAAGATATCATCCCGTATATTGATTTTTCAAACGTTTTGTCCGAAGGTGAATATCGTTTAAAAGTGAATCTACCAAATAATTTGCAGTTTAAAGAAATTATAATTGAACCTATTAGCTTGGATCTTCAAATATCAGAAAAATAGTCATTTATTGAGAGTGGGATATCACATGCGAAAAGATTTTGAAAAAATACTAGATGCTACACATGATGCGATGATTGCTGTTGATATGGACGGTGTAATAACGATTTTTAATAAATCAGCTGAACGATTAACTGGTAAAAGGGCTCATGATGTCATTGGTAAAAAAGTGACTGAAGTAATTGAAAATACAAGGCTTCCCATTATTTTAAAGACGGGCAAGTCGGAACTCAATCAACAACAGCCGCTGAATGATATTACTATCATAACGAATAGAATGCCTGTTTTAGATGATGATGGAGTCATAATTGGGGCAATTGCAGTATTTAGAGACATCTCTGAAGTGTCAGAACTCGCAGAAAAAATCACGAATTTGAGTGAAATTCGCGAAACTTTAGAGGCGACAATTAATGCGACACAGGATGCGATATCAGTTGTAAATGAGCATGGAATTGGTACAATCATCAATCCTGCCTATACTCGAATGACTGGATATACTGAAAGTGATGTTATCGGAAAAGATTGCACAGTCGATTTAGCTGAGGGCGAAAGTGTTCATAAGGAAGTTTTAAAAACAGGTCTTCCGGTCAAGGGGAAGAAATTAAAAGTTGGACATATGAAAAAAGAAGTCATCGCAGAAGCTGCGCCTATTATTGTTAAGGGTGTGCTGAAAGGTTCGGTTGCGATTATTCATGATTTAACAGAAATTAATGCGATTTATGAGCGCTTAGACCAAGCAAAGCAAATTATTCGTAATCTGGAAGCGAAATATACATTTGATGATATAGTCGGAACAAGTGATATTTTGCAGAGTGCAATTGAGAAAGCCAAGATAGCTGCTGAAACACCTGCAACAGTGATTATTCGCGGTGAAAGCGGGACAGGTAAAGAATTATTTGCCCATGCGATTCACAACGCTTCAAATCGAAGATATTCGCAATTTGTGAGAGTCAATTGTGCGGCTATAAATGATAACTTACTTGAAAGTGAATTGTTTGGTTATGAGGAAGGTGCATTTACTGGTGCATCAAAAGGTGGCAAAATTGGACTTTTTGAAAAAGCAAATGGTGGCACTATTTTTTTAGATGAAATTGGCGAATTAAGTTTAAATACGCAAGCAAAACTCTTGCGTGTCTTACAAGAAAAAGAAATTTTGAGAGTTGGAAGTAATAAACCTAAGTCGATTGACGTACGAATTATTTCTGCAACAAATGTTGATTTAGAAACAGCAATCGTTGAAAAGCGTTTTCGCCAAGACTTATATTATCGATTAAACGTAGTTCCAATTGATATTCCAGCTTTAAGAGAACATAAATCTGATATTCCAGCACTGGTGAAATACTTAATCAATAAATACAATCAAGAGTATGGTCGAAATGTAGAAGATATAGAAATTCAAGCTCTTCATTATATCATGGAACAGAATTGGTATGGGAATGTCAGAGAGCTTGAAAATTTTATTGGACGCGCAATGATTAATATAAAAATGCATGAGAATATCATTTCAATGGCGCATTTACCAGTGATGTTGGAAAAGAGTACAATACCTCATGCATCCGATGCAAGTGACAATCGAGATGAAAATCTGGTACTTGCAGAAAATATTAAAAAATTTGAGAAATCATTTATACAATCTGTATTAGCAATGAATGGTGGAAATCGCGAAATGACAGCTCAGGTTTTAGGAATCTCATTGAGATCACTTTATTACAAGATGAAAGATTTAGATATTCGGTGACTTGGCAATAAGCATCAAATAGCAGATGCAGAAGATGAAGAAGATGAAGAACTATATTCAATGGTATTCGGTGCAACAATTTGCATTGAATAAAAAGTGTGTGCATAATTTTGCATGCACTTTTTTGCATTTCACTGAAGAAATGTCTATATGAATGCTGTGTTTTTTTTGTACGCATTTGTAACCTTTGAAATGACAGCACTTTGACGCAAGTTGTGATATTGTGTTTTTATGATATATTGCTCATTTTGGCACGGAACTTGCGTATTATTAATTGAGACTTTGTATGGAGGTATTTCATGAAACGTGAATTGGTATTAGTCATCAATCCAGGTTCGACATCGACTAAAATTGCGGTATATCGCGGCACTGAGCAATTGGCTCAAGAAAATTTAAGCCATGATACATGTAAACTTGATGAGTTTGCAAAAATTACAGATCAATACGACTACCGCAAAGAAATGATTGTAGCATGGATGAAAGAAAAACAGTTTGATCCGTGTCAATTACTTGCAGTTGTCGGAAGAGGCGGTCTTCTACGTCCGATGCCAAGTGGTGCCTATAAGGTAACCGATGCAATGGTAAAAGATCTCATCGTTGGAATTCAAGGCGAACACGCATCAAATTTAGGTGGTATGATTGCAGATGCGGTGGCAAAAGAGCAGGGAATTGATGCCTATATTGTTGATCCTGTTGCTGTGGATGAATTTGAACCGCTTGCAAGAGTATCGGGAATTCCGCAAATTAAACGTAAATCATTGGTACATGCACTTAATATAAAAGCAATTGCACATCGCGTTGCAGATGAAAAACAAGTAAAATTGGAGTCACTAAATTTGATTGTCGCACATTTAGGTGGTGGTATTTCCATTGTTCCAATGAAAAATGGCAAAATAATCGATGCAAATAATGCCAATGAGATGGGACCATTTTCACCAGAAAGAGCAGGGGGATTACCGGTTGGCGATGTTGCCAAAATGTGTTTCTCTGGTAAATACTCAGCGGATGAAATGAAAAAGAAAATGCGTGGTAAAGGCGGAATGACGGCTTATTTGGGAACAAATGACGGACGAGAAGCATTAAAACGCATTGAAGCAGGAGATGAATACGCAAAACTGATATACGATGCTATGGCATATCAAATTGCAAAAGAGATCGGTGCAGTTGCAACGGTACTTGAAGGTAAAGTGGATGCAATTGTATTGACAGGCGGCGTGGCATATTCTAAATACTTGACAGATTATGTAGAAAATATGGTTTCATTTATTGCACCCGTGATTGTTAAAGCAGGCGAAGATGAGATGGAAGCGTTAAACTTAGGCGTTTTACGCGTGCTCAATGGTGAAGAAACTGCAAAAATATATGAAAATGAGGTATCTTTCAATGATTAAAAATTTTGATGAATTGTTGCAATTAGCAGTTGAAAAGGGTCCTAAAAGAATTTCGGTTGCATGTGCACAAGATGATGACGTACTTAAAGCCATTAAAGCAGCGTATGATCAAGGCATTGTGAATGGCTATTTAGTAGGAGATGAAGTAGAAATTAGAAAAATTGCTCAAGATATTCAGTTGGATTTGAGTGCTTTTGAAGTGATTGATATTAAAGATATGGCCGAAGCATCTTTAAAAGCGGTTGAATTAGTGTCTTCTGGAAAAGCTGATTTGGTCATGAAGGGACTTGTGGATACTTCCATTGTTTTAAAAGCCGTGTTAAATAAAGAGGTGGGTCTAAGAACAGGAAATGTACTTAGTCACGTGGCAATCTTTGATGTACCAACCTATCATAAAATATTATTGGTGACAGATGCTGCGATGAACATTGCGCCTGACTTAAATACGAAGAAACAAATTATTGAGAATACATTATTCGTGACAAAAGCGCTCAATATTGATATGCCAAATGTGGGTGTGATTGCTGCGAAAGAAAAAGTAACTGAATCAATGCCGGCAACAGTAGATGCAGGTGAACTGGTTAAAATGAATAAAGAAGGACAACTAACTGGCTGTCATGTAGGCGGACCATTTGCACTTGATAATGCAGTGTCAAAGGAAGCAGCAGAAATTAAAGGCATTAAAGACCCTATGGCTGGCGATGTGGATGTACTTTTATGTCCGACAATTGAAGCTGGAAATGTACTCTGTAAAGCACTTAATTTTCTTGGAAATGCAAAATCTGCTGGAATTATTGTCGGAGCTAAAGCACCCATCGTTTTAACTTCAAGAGCAGATTCGGATGATTCAAAACTCAATTCAATTGCACTTGGCGTATTGATGTCATCCATTCAATAATTCGTGATTTTCAATTATAAAAGAACAGAGGAGGCAGTAAATGGAAGTATTTAGAATACTGGCGGTTAACCCAGGTTCAACGTCGACAAAAATCGCAATCTACGATAATGAAAAAGAAGTTTTTGAGATGACGTTGAGACACTCTAATGAAGAAATTGATCGTTATGAAAAAATATCAGATCAATATGATTTTAGAAAAGAGGTTATTCTAACGGCACTAAATGAAAATGGCATTAATTTGACTAAATTGAGTGCAGTTGTCGGAAGAGGCGGATTACTTAAGCCAATTCAAGGTGGTACTTATGCGGTTAATGAGAAGATGTTGGCTGATTTAAAAGAAGCAGCACGTGGCGAACACGCATCAAATCTAGGCGGCATGATTGCACATGAAATTGCAAATCATCTCAATATCCCTTCTTTTATTGTCGATCCAGTTGTTGTGGATGAAATGCAGGCAGTAGCAAGAATTTCCGGTATGCCTGAAATTGAAAGAATTTCAATTTTTCATGCTTTAAATCAGAAAGCTGTTGCGAGAAGATTTGCAGATGAAAAAGGAAAAAAATACACAGATATTAATTTGATTGTTGCGCATCTAGGTGGTGGAATTTCTGTAGGCGCTCACGAGAAAGGCCGCATTATTGATGTTAATAATGCACTTGATGGTGAAGGTCCATTTTCACCAGAGCGTTCTGGCGGATTACCAGTTGGCGATTTAGCAAAGATGTGTTTTTCTGGTAAGTATACACATGCGGATATTAAAAAACTCATCAAAGGAAAAGGTGGCTTAGTTGCTTATCTTGGAACGAATGATGGTCGCGATGTTGTAAAAATGATTGAAAGTGGCGATAAACATGCAGAGCTTATTTTCGAAGCAATGGCATATCAAGTTGCGAAAGAAATCGGAAGTTGTGCAGCTGTTCTAAAAGGCAATGTGGATGGCATTATTTTAACGGGTGGATTAGCATATGGTGCATTGTTGACATCTTGGATCAAACAACGTGTTGAATTCATCTCAGAAGTGACTGTTTATCCAGGTGAAGATGAGATGATTGCACTTGCACAAGGTGGCTTGCGTGTACTCAGAAAAGAAGAGGAAGCATTAATCTACGAGTAATCAAGAATCTAAGAGTAATTATGAATCTGCGAGTAATCAAGAATCTAAGAGTAATTATGAATCTGCGAGTAATTATGAATTTAAGAGTGCTTATGAATCTATGAGTGATTTATAAATCATGAGTCATGAATCTTCAATGATTCACTGTAATGCAAACCAAATAAGATATTAGACGATAGAATTTCAATAGATGAAATCAGAAAGGGTGAAGAAATGACTTTAGATTTAACAAAAGATGCAAGAATCCGAATTATAATAGGACACTATGGAAGCGGCAAAACTGAATTTGCAGTTAATTATGCAATGGAACTCAGTAAGCAGACTCAAAACATAGCGCTTTGCGATTTAGATATTGTCAATCCCTATTTTAGATCTAGAGAAAAAGCGACCCTGCTTGAAGAAAATCAGATTCAGGTTATTTCAGGCGCTCGTGGACACGACGCGAATCTAGATGTGCCGATGCTCTCCCCAAGTATTTTGGCACCACTTCAAGATGAAACTAAACAAGTCATTTTAGACGTCGGCGGAGATGCTGTGGGCGCGAGAGTTTTAGCGAGATTTGCGGCATTTTTCAAGCCTGGTCAATATGACATGTTCTTTGTCCTCAATGCGAACCGAAAAGAGACGCAAGAGGTGATGGATGTCATATCACATATTCGAAATATAGAAGATACTGTTGGAGCAAAAGTAACAGGTATCATAAATAATACGCATTTGTTAAGAGAGACAAGTGCTGAAGATGTAATCAAAGGTCAACAATTAGCGTTGGAAGTTTCGCGTGCAACCCATATTCCCATTAAATACATCAGTACACTGGAAAAGGTTACCCACCATTTACCGTTGAATCTGGAAGGACAGGTCTTCCAGATTAAGATGTATATGAGAGAAGAATGGATGTAGTGAACTTCGAAAGCACCCCATTGGATTAAATACGTAGAGGAGGAATTAAACGTGGCTAAAGGAAAAGTTACTTTTAATGAAGACATTTGTAAAGGCTGTGGACTATGTACAACAGCTTGCCCTGTAAAAATAGTTGTGATGGATACGTCTAAGATCAATAAAAAGGGTTTTCACCCTGCAACTGTGAAAGAAATGGACAAATGTATCGGTTGTGCGAATTGCGCAATGATGTGTCCGGATTCAGTAATAACTGTAGAAAGATTATAGGGAGGTAAAAAATGGCTAAGGTATTAATGAAAGGTAATGAAGCGATTGGAGCTGCTGCTATAAAAGCGGGCTGCAAATACTTCTTTGGATATCCAATTACACCACAAAATGAATTACCAGAGTACATGTCAAAAGAATTACCTAAAGCAGGTGGCGTATTCTTACAAGCTGAATCAGAAGTCGCAGCAATCAATATGGTTTATGGTGCTTCAGGAGCTGGCGCAAGAGTTATGACATCGTCTTCTTCGCCGGGAATTGCTTTAAAACAAGAAGGCATCACATATATCGCTGGCGCTGAACTTCCATGTGTCATCGTCAATATCGTACGTGGAGGTCCTGGCTTAGGTGGAATTCAACCAGCTCAATCAGATTATAACCAAGTGACACGTGGTGGTGGTAATGGTGACTATAAATTATTGGTTTATGCACCTGCTAATCTTCAAGAAATGGTTGATTTAATGCAAGAAGCATTTGATGCAGCAGATTATTACCGAAATCCTGTTATGATGGTAGGCGATGGTATGATTGGTCAAATGATGGAACCAATTGAATTTAAAGAATCAAAATCGAGATTTGAGCTTCCTGGAAAAGAATGGGCAACTGTTGGTACAAAAGGAAATAGAAAACCAAATGTTATCAACTCTTTATTCCTTGCTCCACAACAACTTGAAGATCACAATATCAGATTACAAGCAAAATATGATGCAATGAAAGCAAATGAAGTGCGTTACGAAGCCTATAATTTAGAAAATGCAGATCTTGTTATTGTTGCATATGGTACGACATCTCGTATCGTAAGAAACGCAATTATCGATTTAAAAGCTCAAGGCATCAACGTTGGATTAATTCGACCAATTACATTATGGCCTTTCCCAGAAAAAGCATTTGATTTAGTTCCTGAAAATTGTAAGGGATTATTATCAGTAGAAATGTCTATGGGTCAAATGGTAGATGATATCAAAATTGCTTCTAATGGCAGATGGACAGTTCACTTCTATGGACGTTCAGGTGGAATGATTCCAACTCCAGAAGGTGTAATTGAAAAAGTAAAAGAATTGGTTGGAGGTGCAAAATAATGGCGATTGTATATCAAAAATCTAAAGGTTTAACAGATAAAGAAACGCATTATTGTCCAGGTTGTACACATGGAATTATTCATAAATTAGTGGCAGAAGTATTAGAAGAATTAGATGTTTTAGGTGATACGATAGGCGTTGCGCCTGTAGGATGTTCAGTACTTGCGTATGATTATTTTAACTGTGATATGCAAGAGGCATCACACGGTAGAGCGCCTGCAGTTGCAACAGGAATCAAACGCGTTCTTCCGGATAAAGTCGTTTTTACGTACCAAGGAGATGGCGATTTGGCTTCAATTGGTACAGCTGAGATTGTTCACGTAGCACATAGAGGTGAAAAAATCACCACTATTTTCGTCAATAATGCGATTTATGGAATGACTGGTGGCCAAATGGCACCAACGACATTAATTGGTCAAAAAGCGACGACTGCTCCACTTGGTAGAACGGTTGAGCATTCAGGTATGCCGCTTCGAGTGTCAGAAATGCTTGCAACAATTGATGGTGCAGTATTTGTAGAACGTGTATCAGTAGACACACCTGCGAATATTAGAAAAGCGAAAAAAGCAATTAAAGAAGCTTTCCAATGTCAAATTGAAGGTAAAGGATTCTCAATTGTCGAAGTGTTATCAACTTGCCCGACAAACTGGGGAATGACGCCGATTGACGCGCTCAAATGGTTAAATGATAATTTAATTCCGTACTATCCACTTGGCAACTTCAGAAGACCTGGGGAGGACAAATAATATGTTAAACGAAAGAGTAATTTGTGCAGGATTTGGTGGTCAAGGTGTTATGCTGATCGGCCAATTGATCACATATGCGGGTATGATTGAAAATAAAGAGGTATCTTGGTTGCCTTCTTATGGTCCTGAAATGCGTGGAGGTACTGCAAACTGTAGCGTGATGGTATCAGATCGACCAATCGGTTCTCCTGTTATTACAGATGATGCAACAACTGCGATCATCATGAACTTGCCTTCACTTGAGAAGTTCGAAGCAGATATTATTACTGGTGGAAACATCATTATTAATAGCTCGCTAATCGAGAAAAAAGCAAGTCGTTCTGACTTAAAAGCTTTTTATGTGCCTGCAAATGAAATTGCTGTTGAATTAGGCAATTCAAAAGTAGCAAACATGGTTATGTTAGGCGCATATATTGAATTGACTAAAACGGTTACAGCAGATGCAGTCATGAAGGCTCTAAAAAAAATCTTTGGAGAATCCAAAGCACATCTAATGCCTATTAATGAAGAAGCGATGAAACGCGGCGCAGCTTGTATCAAATAGAAGACTAATGAATAAAGTATCAATTCACTTTCTTTGTATCTAATGAAGAAGGTCAATTGATACTTTTTTTATTGATGACTTATACATTGAAGCAACTAGAAAAATATGAGATAATAAGATTTAGAGTCTGAGTTGAGGGAGAGATATATGGGTGATTTTTTACAAGCGTTTGCGCTTATTTTTATAGCTGAAATGGGTGATAAAACGCAGATTATGGCGATGGCATTTGCAACGCAATATAAAATAAAACACATCTTGATGGGTGTTGCAATAGGAGCGTTTTTAAATCACGGTTTAGCGATTGTACTTGGGTCAATGTTGACAAAATTAATTCCTTTAGAAGCATTACAATTAGTAGCTGGAGTTCTTTTCGTTGCTTTTGGTCTATTGTCCTTATCCATAGCTGACGATGAAGAAGAAGAAGTTAATGGTAAAAAAATGGGCGCAATTGTCACGGTTGCACTTGCATTTTTTCTAGGTGAGTTAGGAGACAAAACGCAACTAACGGCATTAACTTTATCGACTCAAGCAGCGGTCCCATTTTTCACATTAATGGGAACTGTGGCAGGTATGGTAATTGTCAGTTTGTTTGGTATTTTTATTGGTGCAAAATTAGGGGATAAAATACCTGAACATTTTATCAGAATGGGTGCATTTGTGATTTTTATGATCTTTGGACTTGGTAAGATCTTCACATCGAATTATGTCATGAGCATGGGAACGACGTTTGTCATTTTGTTAATGGGCATCATCTTAGCACTAACTGTATTTAGAGCGATTATATTTAAACGCCAATTAACAGAAGTGAAAATATCTGCTTTAAAGCACAATGCAGAAGAACTGAAAAATTATCGCCAAATGCTACATTCTGGTGTAGAGAATATGTGTAAAGGATGCGATAGCTGTAAAAATAATCAGTGTTTAGTTGGATATATGAAACATATATTATCGGATACGGTAACAGAACCAATTGATATTGAAGTGATTCATTCACTTGAAAACGATTCGTTTGATCCTGAGAAAGCGAAGCAATTGCAACATATGTTAGAAGCGTATTATCAAGAACATCCAACAGAAAAAGACACCAATCAAGAATTGATAGCGTTAAATGTCATGTTGAATAAAATCATTCATCGAGCATAATGAGCGGGCAAGAGTTGAATGGAAATAATAGACTTAAAACTAAGAAATATAAAGCATAAAGTATAAAGCATAAAGCATAAAGCATAAAGCATAAAGCATAAAGTATAAATTATAAAGCATTTAGAATAAGTGAGAATAGAATAAGGAGTTAAAATGGCGAGATTATTTGGTACAGACGGTGTAAGAGGAATTGCAAATAGAGAATTGACAATTGAACTTGCGATGTCACTTGGTAAATATGGTGCACACGTTATTACAAAAGGCAAAGAAAAAGCAAAAATACTTGTAGGGAAAGATACGCGAATTTCAGGAAATTTACTCGAGCATGCGCTAATTGCTGGAATTTTATCAACGGGCTGTGATGTTGTGCAAGTTGGCGTGATTCCAACACCCGCAATTGCAAAGCTCGTTAAGACATTAAAAGCAGATGCAGGGGTTATGATATCCGCATCGCACAATCCTGTGGCATTTAACGGAATCAAATTTTTTAATGAAAAAGGCTTAAAATTATCGGATGACATAGAAGATGAAATTGAAGCGTGTATTCGAGATCATAAGCAGCTAGAACTTCCAACTGGATTAAGTCTAGGTCATGTTAGTTTCTACGAACAAGCTGAGAGAGATTATATTGATTATGTGATTGATACTTTAGGAGACGTCAATTTTGCAGGATTAAAAGTAGCCATTGACTGTGCAAATGGAGCAGCATCGACGGTTGCACCAATTGCTTTAAATGAATTAGACGCAAAAGTATATTCGATTCACCACGAGCCAGACGGAACCAATATCAATGAAAATTGTGGTTCAACCCATCTAGGTGATCTCAAGAAATTTGTAAAAACGGTTAATGCGGATATCGGGCTCGCTTTTGATGGTGACGCAGATCGTCTACTTGCAATTGATGAAAATGGTGAACTGGTTGATGGAGATAAGATTATGGCCATTTGTGGACGCTATTTAGCTGAGAAACATCAACTCAAGCAAAATACCATTGTGTCCACTGTGATGAGTAATTTAGGATTTGATATTGCCCTTAGAGAAAACCAAATGAATACCGTAAAAACTCAAGTTGGAGATCGTTATGTACTTGAGGAAATGCTTGCCAATGGATACGAACTCGGCGGCGAGCAATCTGGACATATCATTTTCTTAGCGCACAATACAACAGGAGATGGATTGTTGACAGCTGTACAACTTTTAAGAGTACTCAAAGAATCGGATAAAAAATTATCCGAATTAGCTGCAATGATGACAGTTTATCCACAAGTCCTTAAAAATGCCCATGTATCAAATGAAAAAAAATACCGCTTCACTGAAAATGAAACGGTATCGAATAGAATTGCAGAAATTGAAGCACAATTCCATGGAAATGGAAGAGTCCTCATTCGTCCATCTGGAACGGAACCACTTGTTCGCGTTATGATTGAGGGTCAAAACCAAGAAGAGCTTGAACGTGTTGCAAGCGAACTTGTGACGCTTATTGAAAGTGAACTGAATTAATCCAGTTTTGAATGTCTTTAGAGCATTGATCATAATCACACACTTCAAAAGAGTGTTCATGTGAATGTGACTCAATGCTTTTTTGATAGAGAGGATCATAATGTTCTTTTAAAAGAATCTCAGTAAAGTGTTCATAATTTTGATTTTCATAAGCAGCTTGTAGATCTTTGAATATTGAAGGTTGAATATACGGTTTGATTTTGAGTAATCCAGATTCAATTCCGGCATGAAAATTAGAGGCATCTAAGTAATCGTTTAGTAGACCTTTTATTCTAAAATCCATGGTAGCGGTTATTTTAATGAAAGTACCGCGCTGCATACTATCAAAAATTTCTTTTGGAACAAGTACTTTTCCAATTCTTCTGCTTTCAGATTCTACAAAGCAATAGGGGCGCTGAATGGACATTAATTGATGATAAAGCGAGTTTTCAAAATTTTGTACGCACTGCACTTCATCAGTTCCAATCGCACCAAGATTTGATCCTTTATGGTTTGCAGCACCTTCTAAATCAAGAACGGGTTCTCCAAGTTTGGAAAGGTGATGTAAAAGATGTGTTTTTCCAACGCCTGTAAGGCCATTTAAAACGATGAACTTTGGAAACAATTCAGAAGGTTGATTGAGTTTAGTAAGAACCGCATTTCGATAGCTTTTATATCCTCCTAAAAGCCAATTAACGGGTATATCGATGCTTTGCATGAGAAGTGCAACCGATCGACTTCTATATCCACCACGAGCACAATAGAAAACGATGCGTTTATCCGGAAAATCACTTCTTAATTTGAAAATAGCTTCGTAAAAAATATGCAGTTTTTCTGAACCGTATTTTAAACCGATTTTTTTGGCTTCTTCAACAGAGGCATTTTTATAAATCCAACCCACCTCATGTCGTTCTAGGTCGTATAAAATCGGCAAATTGATTGCGCCATAGATGTGACCTGCTTGATATTCAGATTCACTTCTTACGTCTATATAGATTGAATGATTTGAATCAAATTCATAGGGAATTGCTTGATACATAAAATGTCCTTTCCAGCTACGGTTGTATGAGTTAATAGAGTGAATAAACGGTTATCACACTTATCATAGCATAAAATCAATGCATTGGCATAGAGAGAGTTTCAATCTTAGAGTAGTTGTGATAATATGATAACGGATACTAATAAAAATCAAGAAAAATGGATGAGATTATTCTATAACTAGGGGGATTTCATGGAAATTAATAGTGATAAAGAAAAAAAGTACATACTTGCGTTAGATCAAGGTACAACGAGTTCAAGGGCAATTATCTTTGATCATGATGGTCACATCATTAAAATGGCACAAAAAGAGTTTTCGCAGATTTATCCAAAAGCTGGCTGGGTTGAGCACGATCCTATGGAAATTTGGGGAACTCAGTCAGGTGTAGCGAGGGAAGTTCTAGAAACAGCTGGGATCAAGCCTTTTGAAATTGCTGCTATTGGCATTACGAATCAAAGGGAAACAACGATTGTATGGGATAAACGAACTGGGAAACCGATCTATCATGCAATTGTTTGGCAATGTAGACGGACGTCATCAATTTGTGATGATTTAATTGCAGCCGGTCATGAGACCTATATCCGAAATGCTACAGGATTGGTAGTAGATGCTTATTTTTCTGCAACAAAGCTTAAATGGATATTAGACCATGTACCTGGTGCGAGAGAAGACGCAAAAGCGGGACATTTGTTATTTGGAAATGTGGATACATGGTTGATGTGGAATCTAACTCGCGGAGAAGTGCATGCCACAGATTATAGCAATGCATCGAGAACCATGATGTACAATATTGACACGTTAGAGTGGGATGAGCAGATTCTAAATTGGCTAGATATTCCAAAAGAAATGCTCCCAGAAGTGAAACCATCGTCTCATATTTTTGGGTATACAGATGTGCAGACATTTGGAGGCGCAAGAATTCCAATAGCAAGTGCTGCTGGTGACCAACAAGCGGCATTGTTTGGACAAGTATGTTTTTTTCCGGGTTCAGCTAAGAACACATATGGTACAGGATGCTTTTTATTAATGAATACAGGCGAAAAAAGAGTTCCTTCAAAAAATGGTTTATTGACGACGATTGCTTGGGGCATTGATGGCAAAGTATATTATGCACTTGAAGGGTCTATTTTTATCGCAGGTGCTGCAATTCAGTGGCTTAGAGATGAAATGCACTTAATTACCAGTGCAGAAGATACAGAGTATTTTGCAACAAAAGTTAAAGATACCAATGGAGTTTATTTTGTACCGGCATTTGCAGGTCTTGGAGCGCCGTATTGGGATATGTATGCGCGAGGTGCAATTATTGGTTTGACGCGAGGATCCAATAAAAATCACATCATACGCGCAACGTTAGAGGCACTTGCTTATCAAACTCGAGATGTTTTAGAGGCAATGGAAGAAGATTCAGGTTTAAAGCTGAGACGATTGAAAGTAGACGGAGGCGCTACAGTCAATAATTTCTTAATGCAATTTCAGTCAGATATACTAGGAAGTGATGTCATTCGTCCGCAAATTCCAGAAACGACTGCCCTTGGAGCAGCCTATTTAGCTGGATTAGCAGTTGGTTTTTGGAAAGATACAGAAAGTCTGCGGGATCAGTTTGCGATTAAAAAGATCTTTTCTTCAACAATTGAAAGTGATGAAAGAGAAAGATTGTATAGTGGATGGAAACGCGCGGTGGAAAGAACCAGAAATTGGGAACAGGATATTTAAACGAAAGAGCGTTATAAATAGAAAAATGTTGCTACGGAATGTTTGAATTGTAGCAACATTTTTTTAATCTGTCTGACTCGTTTTACGACAAAATAAACATTTTAAAATTGGAAGGAGTATGGTATAATTGACCTGCATTGAAACGCAAAATGTACTCTATCAAATTAACTGAATACAAGCGCCAGAACTGCATTGCAGTTGACGAGGGTGAGGTTTATCGAAAATTCGGCGGGTGCCTCACGGTGTTATCAACACCGAAAATGTCAGACAAAATCCGAAAGTGATTTCGGCAACAAAGCTGACAGGTTGATTTTAGTCTATAAGTGTGTTCAAAAACACCTCCATAGGGGTGTTTTTTTATTTTTTTGATAGAAAAAAGTATTTGATTATATTGCGAATTCAATGACTTAATCGAATGAGGAGATAAAAATATGTGTGGAATCGTAGGTTATATTGGTACAAACAAAGCAGTCCCATATTTAATTGAAGGTTTATCAAAGCTTGAGTACAGAGGGTATGACTCTGCAGGGATTGCAGTAAATGTGAATGAAGATATTCAAATTTACAAAACTAAAGGACGTCTAAAAAATCTTGAAAGTATTATTGATACAGAAATGAATTCTTTAGTGGGAATTGGTCATACAAGATGGGCAACACATGGTGCGCCATCGGATGCCAATGCACACCCACATGCGAATACAAAGCAAACCATTGCTGTTATCCATAATGGAATTATCGAAAATTACATGGAAATCAAAGAATGGCTCATGAATGACAAGCATATTGAATTTAAGTCAGAAACAGATTCAGAAGTGATTGCACATTTAATTGACTATTATTATGAAGGTGATTTGTTAGATGCCGTTTATAAAGCAGTTGATAGAATGGAAGGGGCGTACGCCATTGGAGCAATCTCAAAATATGAACCAGATCGATTGGTTGCAGTGAGAAAAGATAGTCCACTGATTGTTGGTTTAGGACAAAATGAAAACTTTATTGCATCTGATATTCCAGCTTTATTAAAATATACTCGAAATATGCTGCTGATTGAAAATGATGAGTTTGTGGATTTAACGAAGGATTCAGTTAAAATTTATAATAGCCTCAAACAACCAGTATCGCGTGAAATTTTTGAAGTGACTTGGGATGTAGATTCAGCTGAAAAAGAAGGGTTTGAACACTTTACTTTAAAAGAAATATTTGAGCAACCAAAAGGCGTTAAAGATACTTTGTTGCGACGATTAAACGCACAAGACGAAATTGTACTTGAAGGCGTTAACTTAACACCAGAAATTCTTAAAAATATCAATAAAGTGTATATTGTTGCATGTGGAACTGCTTACCACGCAGGATTAATAGGTCGTCGTGCAATTGAGTCATTTGCGCAGATTCCAGTTGAATGTGATATCGCTTCAGAATTTAGATACAGAGATCCATTTATAGATGATAAAACACTTTTTATAGCAGTTTCTCAATCAGGTGAAACACTAGATACATTACAGTCTTTAAGAGAAGCAAAGAGAAAAGGTGCAAGAGTGCTAAGTATTGTCAATGTCGTTGGGAGTTCTGTAGCGAGAGAATCCGATGATTTGTTGTATACATGGGCAGGTCCTGAAATTGGTGTTGCTTCTACAAAAGCATTTACAACGCAACTCGTGGCATTTTATCTTTTAGCGCTCTATATGGGACGACTTAACGGAAGACTTGAAACGGCTCGCTACCGATTGATTTTAGATGAGTTAAAACGTATGCCAGATAAGATTGCGCAAGTTCTAGACCGTAGTCCTGAAATTCAAAAATTAGCTGCAAGACATTTTAACAATGAAAAAGTATTTTTCATGGGACGTGGCATTGATAGCGACCTCGCTTATGAAGCGTCACTAAAATTAAAAGAAATTTCTTACATCAATAGTTTTGCCATTGCAGCAGGCGAATTGAAACACGGGACAATTGCTTTAATTGAACATGATACTTTTATTGTTGCTCTTGCTTCGCAAGATCGACTTTATGATAAAATGCTTTCTAATATTAAAGAAGTTAAAGCACGTGGCGCACATGTATTTGCCATCGCAAAAGAAGGTAATGATCAAATTGAAAAGACTGCAGATGAAGTTTTCTATATTCCAAGTACCTTAGATGAGTTGACGCCAATTTTAGCTGTGATTCCGACTCAACTTTTAGCGTATTATGTATCAGCAATTCGTGGAAATGATGTTGACAAACCTCGTAATCTTGCAAAATCAGTTACAGTCGAGTAAAATAGAGATAATAAAGCAGAAAGTGAAGGGCTCAATATGATTGTTGCAAAGATAATTTTTACTTTGATTTTGTTAATTGGTGTGATCAATCCTAAGCTATCCATTAAAATTTTTGAGTTTTGGAAGTTTAATAGAGGGAAAATCAATGAAAAAACGTACATGATGACACGAGTTACTTCTATCATCGCGATTCTAATTGTTTGGATTTTCATGCCGAATTAATTCGGAAATAGCTTAATTACCGTACTATAGTACGATAATCATGTATTATTCAATTTAAAATGAGTAACTTGAGTTCAAAATAAACCAATGGGTTTATTTTGAACTTTTTTTTTGCTCCTATGAGAGATTGTAATCATAGAAAAAACATAAATATGACTGATTTCAACTATTTCGAGTACAGAAATATCACGTCAATAATATTAAGAATTCGTAATAAATCGTCGGGTTGAAATTTTATTCTTAATATAGTGACCGATAAATTTTTATTGTACATAAGTGGGACAAATTTCGACACGCGAGTTGCCGAAATATTCTCACAACAAACCGTTCTATTTGCCTTAACTGCTGATAAATAGTTGAAATTCGTTTTGTTTGTTCAATCAATAAGTGGGTGTGGGATCGATCATTCGCACAAATATTACAAGGATGTAACAAATTTTAAATGTTAAACCATATAAATTTTTCTATTCCATTTTGGTCTGTTTTGTTATATATTAATTATGGATGTTACATCTGTGTTACAAGTCTATAAACAAAAATAAATATTTGTTATTGATTTGGTAACAAAATTGATGTAATATGTAAAAATAGTTATAAACCGAAAGGTTTATATAGATTGGCTTTGGTTTATGGCCAATTAAAATTAAGAAGGAGGATTATTTAGAATGAAGAAATCGCTAGTATTATTACTTTGCTTGGTGATGGTAGCATCTGCTTTCATGGTAGGCTGTAGCCCAAAAGAAGATAAAGGGACAGAAACAACAACAGCTGCTGCTGGTGAAGCAACTACTGAAGCTAAAGCAGAACCAAGTGGTACATTAATCGTTGGTATCACAGAAGCATCAGGTAACTTTAACCCTCATTACTATTCATCAGCTTATGATGGATACGTAGTTGATATGGTATTCGATTCATTAGTTACAAGAAACTTTGATGGCGAATATGAACCATCGGTTGCTGAGAGCTGGGAATACTCAGAAGATGGAAAATCAATCACATTTAAAATGAAACAAGATCAAGTGTTCTCTGATGGTACACCAATGACAGCACATGACGTAGTGTTCACATACCAAGTACTTGCTGACCCATCTTACACAGGCCGTTATGGTTCAACTGTAAAAGATATGTTAGGATACGATGAGTACTATGGTGGAACAACTACAGATTTCCAAGGCGTTGTAGCTCTTGATGATTACACAGTACAATTTAACTTCAAAGAAGCACTTCGTGTTAACTTTGCTAACTGTACATCAGCAATCATGCCAAAACACTACTACGGTAAAGATTTCAAAGTTGGCGATACGTCTTCTGTAGAAGCAATCACAACTGAAGTTATGGGTTCTGGTCCATACGTAGTATCACAATTCAAAGAAAAAGAACTTGTTTACCTTGAAAGAAACCCACTTTTCACAGGTGAAGGTTACATGATTAAAGAAATCATTCTTAAATTCGTTGACCAAACAACTGAAATCGTGGAATTAACAAGTGGTGGCGTTGACTTATTAGCTGGTCAAATCGAACCAGAAAAAATCGCAGAAGCTAGAAACAACGGTTTCTCAATCAACCAATACAACAGAAGCGGTTACGGTTATGTTAAATTAAACTGCCAATCAGGCCCAACTGCTGATAAAAAAGTTCGTCAAGCACTTTACTACTCATTTAACGTTAAAGAATTCGTAAACAGCTACTACTATGATAAAGATACAGATCAAGTATTAGCAGTTGTTCAATATCACCCATTCTCACAAATTTCTTGGGCTATCGATGATGCACTTCTTGATTCAATGATCGAATACGATTTTGACCTTGAAAAAGCAAAAGCATTATTAGACGAAGCTGGTTGGAAAGTTGGTCCATCAGGATTTAGAGAAAAAGATGGTCAAGTATTTGAACTTAAAGTTGCAGCTATGCCAGACCACGACATCTTAGCAACTCTTATCCCAATGTGGGAAAGAGACTGGGGTCAAGGTTTAAATGTTAAGTTAACAGTAGCTTACCTTGAGTTCAACACAATTCTTGACTATGTAATCTACAACTCAGATGCAAACGTTGATCAATGGAGCTTATTCTTCTTAGCTACAACAATCACAACTCCAGATCCACACAGCCTTTACTCTGAATTCCACTCTGATTACATCGGAAGCGGACTTGATAACACAAGCAGATACAGTAACCCAGAAGTTGATAAATTATTAGATGATGCTAAAGCGGTTATGGAAATCGAAGATGCTAAACCAATTTATCAACAAGTTGCAAAAATCTTAAATGAAGATGCAGTTATGATTCCTGTATATGCAAACACTTACTTTGACCTTTATGCACCAAAATTAGTAGACTTTAAAACAAGCTCACTTTACAACTGGGTAAAAGCTCTTAAAGATGCTAAAATTGTTGAATAGTCTTTAAAGTAATTCGTTAAATTCTTTATTAAAATCTAAGGCAGTCTATTATAGGCTGCCTTTAATTTGATATTTTAAAGTTAGATTGAGAAGGAGTACGGGGATGTTAAAGTATATTTTAAGGAGATTACTACACTTGATTCCAGTATTACTCATCATTACGATCATTTTGTTCGCATTGCTTGAGATAATGCCAGGGGACCCAGTAAATGCATACTTGGGAATCGGATCAAATGCAACAGTAGAGCAACAACAACAGATTAGAGAAAAACTTGGCTTAGATGAACCTGCGTACATGAGATATTTCAAATGGGTAGGAAGAACACTAAGCGGTGACCTTGGAACATCATACAAATTTAGAAAACCAGTAACAGAAGTTATCGGTACATTTATCTGGAACTCATTTTATTTGAACTTACTAGGAATGATCTTTGCATTCTTAATCGCAATCCCAGTTGGGATCAAATCTGCGGTGAAGAAGTATGGAATCTTTGACAATTTTTGGACGGTCTTCTCGCTCATGGGCGTATCGATGCCGTCATTCTTCTTCGCACTCGTACTGATCTTTTTCGTGGCAATCCCATCAAAGTGGTTACCACTTAACGGTATGAGAACAACTATCTACCTTGCAAAAGGATATGACAGCTTTGGACAAGAAGTACTAGATGTACTTAAACATATGATATTACCACTTACAGTTGTAACGATATCAAGTTTAGCAAGCTTAACAAGATATGTAAGAAATGCTGTAATTGAGGTAGTAAATCAAGATTATATTAGAACAGCAAGATCAAAAGGCTTATCAGAGAAAGTGGTTATATACAAACATGCATTTAGAAATGCACTTTTACCAATCGTAACATTACTTGGTATGTATATTCCAGGATTGTTCGGAGGATCAATCTTACTTGAAACTGTATTTATCTGGCCGGGAATCGGTCAAATTCTCTACACTTCAATCTTAGACAGAGATTACTCAATGCTTATGGCGGGAAATACATTCTACGCAATCTTGATGTTAGCAGGTAACTTGTTATCAGATATCAGTTATGCGTTAGTAGACCCACGTGTACGCGTTAAATAATTAGTAAAAAAATTGAAGGAAGAGAAGGAGGCGCACAAATGGCTGATAATAAAAAAGCGGTAAAAACTGAAAAAGTCGCTATGAAAAAGAAAGCAGTTGGACCTTGGCGAATTGCATGGGAACGATTTAAAAAGAATAGAGTAGCGGTGATTGGAGCGAGTTTGTTCGTGATCATCGTATTAATGGTAATCTTTTTACCGATGGTATCGCCTTATAAGATATCAGAATTTAGACTAGAAGATAAAGAATTACCACCAAGTGCACAGCACTGGTTAGGAACAGATGAACAAGGTCGAGATGTTCTCCTTAGACTGTTTGTTGGAGGAAGAATTTCGATATTAGTAGGTTTAATGGCAGCAGGTGTAGACGTTATCATCGGAGCATTAGTAGGTGGTATCGCAGGTTACTACGGCGGAAGAATAGACAACATTCTCATGCGTATTGCAGAGATTATCTACTCAATTCCATTTACACCAACGATTATTTCGCTTTCAGCAGCACTTATGTGGCGAGTAAGTTCAGAGCAAAAGATGTACTTCGTAATGCTCTTGATCGGTATCTTAAGCTGGCCAGGTCTTGCGCGTTTGGTAAGGGGACAAATCTTATCACTTAGAGAGCAAGAGTTTATGCAAGCAACAGAGATTTTAGGTATCTCAGATAGATCGAAAATTGTAAAACACTTATTACCAAACACACTTGCATATATCATCGTAAGTGCAACACTTGGTATGGCAGGAGCAATCTTAACAGAAGCAGGTTTATCATTCTTAGGTTTAGGTGTAACACCACCGACGCCAACATGGGGTAACATGGTAGAACGTGCGAGAAATACAAACGTATTTAGAACGATGCAGTGGTTATGGATTCCACCAGGGGTTATGATCATGTTAACCGTAGTAAGTATCAACTTATTAGGTGAAGGTTTAAGAGATGCGTTCGATCCGAAAGAGATAAGGTAGGTGTAAAGATGAAAGAGATATTAGTAGTTGAAGACTTAACAACGCACTTTTTTACAGAAAAAGGCGTAGTAAAAGCAGTAGATGGCAACTCGTTCGTCTTAAGAGAAGGCGAAACATTAGGTGTTGTAGGGGAATCAGGATGTGGAAAAAGTATCACAGCGATGAGTATCCTCAACTTAATTGAAAAGCCTGGAAAAATCGTAAGAGGATCGATCAAATTTAACGGAGAAGAGTTAGTTGGAATCGATGAGAAAAAACTCAGAACATATAGAGGAAATGAAATTTCAATGATCTTCCAAGAGCCAATGACATCGCTTAACCCAGTATTTAAAATTGGAGAGCAAATTGGCGAATCGTTAAAACTTCACCAAAACATGAAAAAGCATGAAGCACATGATAAAGCGATTGAACTTTTAAAACTCGTTGGTATTCCAAGAGCAGAAAAAGTAGTTAATGACTATCCACACCAATTATCAGGTGGTATGAGACAAAGAGCGATGATCGCGATGGCGCTTGCATGTAATCCAAAGATTTTAATTGCAGATGAGCCAACAACCGCACTTGACGTAACCATTCAAGCACAGATTTTATCTTTGATGAATGACCTTCAAAAGAAAACAAACACAGCGATTATGCTGATCACACATGACCTTGGTGTTGTTGCACAGATGGCACACCATGTACTCGTTATGTATGCAGGAAAAATCGTAGAGTCAGCATCAGCAGTTGAAATCTTTAAAAATCCAAAACACCCATATACAATTGGACTTTTGGATTCTATCCCAAATCTTGAAGAAGACAAGAAACGTCTTAACAGTATTGAAGGGATTGTACCAAACCCATTTGAATTGCCACAAGGTTGCTATTTTGAACCAAGATGTAAATTCTCTATGGAAAGATGTAAAACAGAGCAACCTGGAACATATACAGTAGGAGAAAATCATACTTCAGCATGTTTCTTGCACTGCCAGAAGGAGGGTAAATAGTAATGAAAGAAAAAATACTCGAAGTCAGAGATATAAAAAAATATTTCCCTATTAAAGGCGGTTTTTTACAAAGAACAGTAGCGAATGTAAAAGCAGTAGATGGCGTATCATTCGACGTATTAAGAGGCGAAACGATTGGTCTAGTAGGAGAGTCTGGTTGTGGTAAATCGACACTTGGTAGAACAATTGTAAGATTATATGAACCAACAGAAGGCGAGATCATCTTTAATGGTAAAGATATCTCGGGCTTTAAAGGTCAAGAGTTAAAACAATTAAGAAAACAAATGCAGTTAATTTTCCAAGATCCATACAGCTCATTAAACCCAAGAATGAACGTAAGTACCATTGTTGGAGAAGCGATGTTGGCACATGGAATGGTAAAAAAAGGACAAGAATTCAACGATAGAGTAACAGAAGTAGTTGAAATGTGTGGACTTTCGGCGTATCATTTAAACAGATACCCACACCAGTTCTCAGGTGGACAAAGACAAAGAATCGGGATTGCAAGAGCACTTGCACTAAATCCAGAATTCGTCGTATGTGATGAGCCAGTATCGGCACTTGACGTATCGATTCAATCACAAGTACTCAACCTCATGATGGACTTACAAGAGAAAATGGGTTTATCGTACCTCTTTATCTCGCATGACTTAAGCGTAGTAAAACACATCAGCGATAGAATTGGTGTAATGTACTTAGGATCGCTTGTAGAGATTGCAGATAAAAATGATTTATATGATCACCCAACACATCCATATACAAGAGCATTGTTATCGGCAATTCCAATTGCAGACCCAACAAAACTCAAGAAAATGGAAGCGATTATGGGCGAGATTCCAAGTAACGTAAACACACCAGCAGGATGTAAATTCCATACAAGATGTCCATATGCAAAAGATATCTGTAAAGAGATGATTCCACCTACAAAAGAAGTGGGAACAAGACACTTTGTAGCTTGTCACTTTGCTGGAGAAATTTAAGACGATTAAATGCCGATAGAGTGAAATTTTAACGCGGTTGATAAAGTCGTAGTAAGTTTATAAGTGAATTAATTCATAAAAAAGGTTACCTCAATTGTGTGAACAACATATTTGTGGTAACCTATTTTTATGAAAGGAAAAGGAGGTACATGATGAATCAACGAAATAAGCCCTTTAAAATGGATTTTCATGTGCATAGTCATTTTTCGCCAGATTCGAACGTAACAATGGAAGAAATGATTAAAAAAGCGATTGAACTGAATATTACGGATTTGGCAATTACAGATCACGTCGATTTTGATGCAGATTTAGCTTCCTATCAGTCTGATTGGGATTTTGATCGAGATGAATCCGAAAGAATGATTCAGCAACTCAAGTTTAAATATCAAGATAAAATTAATCTGTATCAAGGGCTTGAAGTGGGGATTCAGCCACATCTTGGTGAAAAGAATACAAATACAGTCATGAAAAATCAGTATGATTTTGTAATAGCATCTCTTCATTCTGTTGAAGGAAAAGACCTATATAATAGGAAGTATTTTGATTTGCATTCTCCAAAAGAATCTGTCTGTATTTACTATGAAGAACTCTATCAAAGTATCTCTCGATTTGATGCTTATTCAGTACTGGGACATCTAGATTTATATCTACGATATCAACCGAGTTTATCAAAAGTCACAATAGGACAGTATTATGATGAATTGACATGTGTTTTAAGAAAAGTCATTGAAGATGGAAAAGGAATCGAAATCAACGCTGGCGGTTTTCGTTATGGACTCGGGCATACAAATCCTCATAAAGAGTTGCTAAAGATTTATAAAGAACTTCATGGAGAGATTATTACATTTGGAAGCGATGCCCATTCGTTAAATTATTTAGGCGCTAATTATGATGAAACCGTGTATATGCTTAGAGAAATAGGCTTTAAGTATCTATGCACCTTTCATCAAATGAAGCCGGAATTTCATAAAATTGAATTGTAGAAGTATCAGGTACAAGATCTTTTAAGTTGTATGAAAGAGCTAGGGAGGTAAAAATGGACTCAGCTATTTTAGAAGAATTGAAACAAATGGCTTTATCGCTTGGGAGTCGATTGCTTATGGTATTGGCAATCTTGGTCATTGGATTTAAAATCACCAAATGGATTGAGAAGCGAATGACAAAAAATAAGGCTTGGATTAAAATAGATCCAACATTACAATCGTTTTTAAAATCTTTTTTAAGAATGGGTTTAAAACTGTTGGTTGTTATAACCGCAATCTACTCCGCGGGTGTTGAGATGACCACGTTTGTAGCTATTATTGGTGCAGCTGGACTCGCAATAGGTCTTGCTTTACAAGGAAGTTTATCCAATCTTGCTGGCGGTGTCCTGATTGTCAGTCTTCGGCCATTTCGCGTAGGGGATTACATTGAAGGAGTAGGGCAAGGGGGAACAGTTACTGAAATTGGCTTGTTTTATACCCACCTTAAGACGCCGGATAATCGTGCAGTAATCATTCCAAACTCAAATATTGCGAACAGTTCAGTTGTTAATTATGGCATATTTCCAACGCGTCGCGTAGAATTAGATGTAAATGTTTCCTTTAGAAACGATGTGAGTCAGATTAAAAATCTCATTCATAGTGTTATTGAAAGTAATTCACAAATATTACAAGACCCATTGCCTTTTGTACGGCTGTGGAATCATGGAGAATCTTCATTAAATTTCAAGGTGAGAGTTTGGGTGAAGTCCGACGATTATTGGGACGTATACTTTAACATGACTGAGCAAATTCAAACGATTTTTAATGAAAATAAGATTGAAATTGCAACACACCCATTAGTTTTAAATAAACAATCAGAATGATTTAACCTAAAAGCAGATCATGTCATTACAGTCGTTACCACATTAACGCGTAAATGTAAATCTTGTTAAATGAGATGTACATTTTATAAAACTGTAAATGATCTGTTTTTTTATGTTCAAATGCTTCAAATAATGCTTTAACTGAGTTTTATCATAAATTGTATCTTCTGCAATTTAGTCAGATCTCAATGTAAATATTTAATGAGATGAGAACATCTGTGCAAAATGTTAAGATTTCTTTATGAATATTTGAGTGGGACATTTTTTGTTACGCCGACGAATTGTAAAATGGCAAATGGCTCAAATAACCAAAGTATGAGTGATGATAGAAAATGAGGTGCTTAAAGGTAAAATTTGTGTAAATGTATTGTAATTTAAAGGCTGTAATGTCACAAAAGATACTTCGAGGTTCGAATCAATTTTCATTACCTATATTTAATTTGTTCAAATGAATATTATTTTCAAATAATCATCAAATGTAACGAAGTGTTAATAATTAAAATGTGAATTTTTCTTCAATTTTATTTTAACAAGAAATGGTGTAGAATGAGAAATATCTTAAAGCAACTTGTGAACAAAATTGAAACAAATCAGATTGAAGTAAATCAGTTCAATAAGACCAAATCTGATAAAATCGCACTTTCGTTAACACAATCAAATAGTAATGAACATTTTAAATGACAAAAGCGTGACTTAAATGTGAATAAATTATGTACAAAAACATGTTTTAGATCAGATAAGAGTCAGAAATTAAGCAACAGATGCACAACAATATGGCGTGAAAAAAAGAGAAAAGCGAGTGAATTTGAACATTTATTTATTTAATGAAAATTGTCAAACTATTCGTGAAATTCGTTTTTAAAAAAGTTACCAACAGGTTAAAAGAATTATCACAGCCATAAGTACTTTATACGAGGTACTTATATATAGTAGTAAATTGAATCCGTGAGTTTAAATTTGTATTATTTGATTTGTTATAAACCAAAGGTGGTTTATATAGAGCATCATGAAATGAGACATCTCATTTCAAGTTAAGCATTATAATATAAGGAGGAATTTCAAATGAAGAAGTCGCTAGTATTATTGCTTTGTTTAGTAATGATCGCATCTACATTTATGGTAGGCTGTGGCGCTAAAGATGACGAAGCAAAAGACACAACTAAATCTTCTGGCGAAACAACATCAGAAGCAACTGCAGAACCAAGTGGTACATTAATCGTTGGTATCACAGAAGCATCAGGTAACTTTAACCCTCATTACTATTCATCAGCTTATGATGGATATGTAGTAAACATGGTGTTCGACTCATTAGTTTCTAGAAACTTTGATGGCGAATATGAGCCTGCTGTAGCTGAAAGCTGGGAATACTCAGAAGATGGAAAATCAATCACATTTAAAATGAAACAAGATCAAGTGTTCTCTGATGGTACGCCATTAACAGCACACGACGTAGTGTTCACATACCAAGTACTTGCTGACCCATCTTACACAGGCCGTTATGGTTCTGTTGTAAAAGATATGTTAGGATACGATGAGTACTATGCTGGAACAACTACAGATTTCCAAGGCGTTGTAGCTCTTGATGATTACACAGTACAATTCAACTTCAAAGAAGCACTTCGTGTTAACTTTGAAAACTGTACATCAGCAATCATGCCAAAACACTACTACGGTAAAGATTTCAAAGTTGGCGATACGTCTTCTGTAGAAGCAATCACAACTGAAGCTATGGGTTCAGGTCCATACGTAGTATCACAATTCAAAGAAAAAGAACTTGTTTACCTTGAAAGAAACCCACTTTACACAGGTGAAGGTTACATGATTAAAGAAGTTATTCTTAAATTCGTTGACCAAACAACTGAAATCGTGGAATTAACAACAGGTGGCGTTGACTTATTAGCTGGTCAAATCGAACCAGAAAAAATTGCAGAAGCTAGAAACAACGGTTTCTCGATCAACCAATACAACAGAAGCGGTTACGGCTACATTAAATTAAACTGCCAAGCTGGCCCAACTGCTGATAAAAAAGTTCGTCAAGCATTATACTATGCATTTAACGTTAAAGAATTCGTAAACAGCTACTACTATGATAAAGATACAGATCAAGTATTAGCAGTTGTTCAATACCACCCATTCTCACAAATTTCTTGGGCTATCGACGATGCACTTCTTGATTCAATGATCGAATACGATTTCGACCTTGAAAAAGCAAAAGCATTATTAGACGAAGCTGGTTGGAAAGTTGGTCCATCAGGATTTAGAGAAAAAGATGGTAAAGTATTTGAACTTAAAGTTGCAGCTATGCCAGACCACGACATCTTAGCAACTCTTATCCCAATGTGGGAAAGAGACTGGGGTCAAGGTTTAAATGTTAAATTAACAGTAGCTTACCTTGAGTTCAACACAATTCTTGACTATGTAATCTACAACTCAGATGCAAACGTTGATCAATGGAGCTTATTCTTCTTAGCTACAACAATCACAACTCCAGATCCACATACTCTTTACTCTTCATTCCACACAGATTACATCGGAAGTGGTAAAGATAACACAAGCAGATACAGTAACCCAGAAGTTGATAAATTATTAGACGAAGGTAAAGCAATCATGGATATTGAAACTGCTAAACCAGTTTATCAACAAGTTGCAAAAATCTTAAATGAAGATGCAGTTATGATTCCTGTATATGCAAACACTTACTTTGACCTTTATGCACCAAAATTAGTAGACTTTAAAACAAGCTCACTCTATGACTGGGTAAAAGCGCTTAAAGATGCTAAAATTGTTGAATAATTAGGTAAAATAACTGAAAATAGGCGGTCTTCATTGACCGCCTTTATTCAAAATAGAAATAACTATTAAAGTGCTTAAGGAGTGAAGGGATGTTAAAGTATATTTTAAGGAGATTACTACATCTGATTCCAGTATTGCTCATCATTACGATCATTTTGTTCGCATTGCTTGAGATAATGCCAGGGGACCCAGTAAATGCATACTTGGGAATCGGATCAAATGCAACAGTAGAGCAACAACAACAGATTAGAGAAAAACTTGGCTTAGATGAACCTGCGTACATGAGATATTTCAAATGGGTAGGAAGAACACTAAGCGGTGACCTTGGAACATCATACAAATTTAGAAAACCAGTAACAGAAGTTATCGGTACATTTATCTGGAACTCATTTTATTTGAACTTACTAGGAATGATCTTTGCATTCTTAATCGCAATCCCAGTTGGGATCAAATCTGCGGTGAAGAAGTATGGAGTATTTGACAATTTTTGGACGGTCTTTTCGCTCATGGGCGTATCGATGCCGTCATTCTTCTTCGCACTCGTACTGATCTTTTTCGTGGCAATCCCATCAAAATGGTTACCACTTAACGGTATGAGAACAACTATCTACCTTGCAAAAGGATATGACAGCTTTGGACAAGAAGTACTAGATGTACTTAAACATATGATATTACCACTTACAGTTGTAACGATATCAAGTTTAGCAAGCTTAACAAGATATGTAAGAAATGCTGTAATTGAGGTAGTAAATCAAGATTATATTAGAACAGCAAGATCAAAAGGCTTATCAGAGAAAGTGGTTATATACAAACATGCATTTAGAAATGCACTTTTACCAATCGTAACATTACTTGGTATGTATATTCCAGGATTGTTCGGAGGATCAATCTTACTTGAAACTGTATTTATCTGGCCGGGAATCGGTCAAATTCTCTACACTTCAATCTTAGACAGAGATTACTCAATGCTTATGGCGGGAAATACATTCTACGCAATCTTGATGTTAGCAGGTAACTTGTTATCAGATATCAGTTATGCGTTAGTAGACCCACGTGTACGCGTTAAATAATCAGTAAAAAAATTGAAGGAAGAGAAGGAGGCGCACAAATGGCTGATAATAAAAAAGCGGTAAAAACTGAAAAAGTCGCTATGAAAAAGAAAGCAGTTGGACCTTGGCGAATTGCATGGGACCGATTTAAAAAGAATAGAGTAGCGGTGATTGGAGCGAGTTTGTTCGTGATCATCGTATTAATGGTAATCTTTTTACCGATGGTATCGCCTTATGAGATATCAGAATTTAAACTAGAAGATAAAGAATTACCACCAAGTGCACAGCACTGGTTAGGAACAGATGAACAAGGTCGAGATGTTCTCCTTAGACTGTTTGTTGGAGGAAGAATTTCGATATTAGTAGGTTTAATGGCAGCAGGTGTAGACGTTATCATCGGAGCATTAGTAGGTGGTATCGCAGGTTACTACGGCGGAAGAATAGACAACATTCTCATGCGTATTGCAGAGATTATCTACTCAATTCCATTTACACCAACGATTATTTCGCTTTCAGCAGCACTTATGTGGCGAGTAAGTTCAGAGCAAAAGATGTACTTTGTAATGCTCTTAATCGGTATCTTAAGCTGGCCAGGTCTTGCGCGTTTGGTAAGGGGACAAATCTTATCACTTAGAGAGCAAGAGTTTATGCAAGCAACAGAGATTTTAGGTATCTCAGATAGATCGAAAATTGTAAAACACTTATTACCAAACACACTTGCATATATCATCGTAAGTGCAACACTTGGTATGGCAGGCGCAATCTTAACAGAAGCAGGTTTATCGTTCTTAGGTTTAGGTGTAACACCACCGACGCCAACATGGGGTAACATGGTAGAGCGTGCGAGAAATACAAACGTATTTAGATCAATGCAGTGGTTATGGATTCCACCAGGGGTTATGATCATGTTAACCGTAGTAAGTATCAACTTATTAGGTGAAGGTTTAAGAGATGCGTTCGATCCGAAAGAGATAAGGTAGGTGTAAAGATGAAAGAGATATTAGTAGTTGAAGACTTAACAACGCACTTTTTTACAGAAAAAGGCGTAGTAAAAGCAGTAGATGGCAACTCGTTCGTCTTAAGAGAAGGCGAAACATTAGGTGTTGTAGGAGAATCGGGATGTGGAAAAAGTATCACAGCGATGAGTATCCTCAACTTAATTGAAAAGCCTGGAAAAATCGTAAGAGGATCGATCAAGTTTAACGGAGAAGAGTTAGTTGGAATTGATGAGAAAAAACTCAGAACATATAGAGGAAATGAGATTTCGATGATTTTCCAAGAGCCAATGACATCGCTTAACCCAGTATTTAAAATTGGAGAGCAAATTGGCGAATCGTTAAAACTTCACCAAAACATGAAAAAACATGAAACACATGATAAAGCGATTGAACTTTTAAAACTCGTTGGTATTCCAAGAGCAGAAAAAGTAGTTAATGACTATCCACACCAATTATCGGGTGGTATGAGACAAAGAGCGATGATTGCGATGGCGCTTGCATGTAATCCAAAGATTTTAATTGCAGATGAGCCAACAACCGCACTTGACGTAACAATTCAAGCACAGATTTTATCTTTGATGAATGACCTTCAAAAGAAAACAAACACAGCGATTATGCTGATCACACATGACCTTGGTGTTGTTGCACAGATGGCACACCATGTACTCGTTATGTATGCAGGAAAAATCGTAGAGTCAGCATCAGCAGTTGAAATCTTTAAAAATCCAAAACATCCATATACAATTGGACTTTTGGATTCTATCCCAAATCTTGAAGAAGACAAGAAACGTCTTAACAGTATTGAAGGGATTGTACCAAACCCATTTGAATTGCCACAAGGTTGCTATTTTGAACCAAGATGTAAATTCTCTATGGAAAGATGTAAAACAGAGCAACCTGGAACATATACAGTAGGAGAAAATCATACTTCAGCATGTTTCTTGCACTGCCAGAAGGAGGGTAAATAGTAATGAAAGAAAAAATACTCGAAGTCAGAGATATAAAAAAATATTTCCCTATTAAAGGCGGTTTTTTACAAAGAACAGTAGCGAATGTAAAAGCAGTAGATGGCGTATCGTTCGACGTATTAAGAGGCGAAACGATTGGTCTAGTAGGAGAGTCTGGTTGTGGTAAATCGACACTTGGTAGAACAATTGTAAGATTATATGAACCAACAGAAGGTGAGATCATCTTTAATGGTAAAGATATCTCGGGCTTTAAAGGTCAAGAGTTAAAACAATTAAGAAAACAAATGCAGTTAATTTTCCAAGATCCATACAGCTCATTAAACCCAAGAATGAACGTAAGTACCATTGTTGGAGAAGCAATGTTGGCACATGGAATGGTAAAAAAAGGACAAGAATTCAACGATAGAGTAACAGAAGTAGTTGAAATGTGTGGACTTTCGGCGTATCATTTAAACAGATACCCACACCAGTTCTCAGGTGGACAAAGACAAAGAATCGGGATTGCAAGAGCACTTGCACTAAATCCAGAATTCGTCGTATGTGATGAGCCAGTATCGGCACTTGACGTATCGATTCAATCACAAGTACTCAACCTCATGATGGACTTACAAGAGAAAATGGGCTTATCGTACCTCTTTATCTCGCATGACTTAAGCGTAGTTAAACACATCAGCGATAGAATCGGTGTAATGTACTTAGGATCGCTTGTAGAGATTGCAGATAAAAATGATTTATATGATCACCCAACACATCCATATACAAGAGCATTGTTATCGGCAATTCCAATTGCAGACCCAACAAAACTCAAGAAAATGGAAGCGATTATGGGCGAGATTCCAAGTAACGTAAACACACCAGCAGGATGTAAATTCCATACAAGATGTCCATATGCAAAAGATATCTGTAAAGAGATGATTCCACCTACAAAAGAAGTGGGAACAAGACACTTTGTAGCGTGTCACTTTGCTGGAGAAATTTAAGAATAACCAAGATAAGAAAGGAACACACTATGTTTAGTAAGTTAAAAGAGGGTTTTAAAAAGAAAGAAATAGATGCTGATAAGAGAGATGTCATCTTTGAAAAAAATGATTTCTTAGCATTAACTATTGCTGCAGCAATTACTATGTTGCCAGTGCTTCTCGGAATTTTTGCTTTCTTTGGCTTAATAGCATGGTTGATGTTCGGTTAAAGAAAATGACGGGTTATCACATAGTGATAACCCGTTTTTTATTATAATGATTCGTAAAAAAGCAGTTGAACATTTTATTGTGTGAGTATAACTGTCTCAATTTTTTCAAAAACGGATTTGAAAGAATAGGGAGGAAATGTAAAACTATTACGTTAATAATACGTTAATTCTATTTTGAATAAAAAAAACACCTTCAACAAACTGTTGAAAGCGTTCTCTTTACTGGAGCCGACGATCAGAATCGAACTGACGACCTACACCTTACCATGGTGTTGCTCTACCGACTGAGCTACGACGGCACATCCTTAACAATTATAATCAAAATAAACACAAAAAACAAGCACTAGTTTGAAAATACATAAAGATTTGGAGGCTCATATGTCAGAATTTAGGTTTGCAAAAAAACATCGAGAAAAGAAGCCCATTTTTTATCGTTATTGGGTATTTTATTTTATCCTTGCAACGATATGCTTTGTTGGTCTTTTCGCTTGGAGCGAAAGAGATATAGAGATGCAACAGCCATCAGATGATTGGTCTATTGGGTATGAAGTTAAAACAAATTTGCCAGATGACTATCGATTAATGAGTCAAACTTCATTATCAAATGATCAAGGGTATGCATTAGCCTATCTAGATCAACCGAATCAAGTTGTAAAACTAGAATGCTTTGATTGGTTCGGCCACTCAACACATCAAGCTGAAATTGCTCAGGATCATTTGAAAATTCCTTATAACGATATTATGGTAGTACAGGTGTCAGAATATGAGGGACAACTTTATGTGTATTATAGCGACCGTAAGGTGCTATATCGCCTCGCGCTAGATCTTAAAACATTTGATGAAAAATCACATGAATTGTTAACGGAAAATGCTGAATTTTTTGATGTCGAAGGCGCGTATGTTCTCAGTGGAAATAACGAAGAAACGCATTTGTATCAAGGTACAGAAGTATTAATGAGCTATAATGACTATGAAGATCTCACCAATGTTGTTCTTGAAGTCAACAACGAAGTCGCATATTGTGGCATTAATTCATATGAAAAAGGCGTTGTGCTCATTCATAGTGATGACAATGAAAATGCCGTTATTGACATAGAAGATGAAGTTTCGACAAAGTTTTATGGTTATTTCAAAGACATTCATGTTGAAAACGGTCTAATTACAGTCATGTCGAGTAAGTACAATCACTTATCTGCGGGTGCACCCACTTTAATGGGGGTATGGCAATATAATGAACAGACGCTAGAGCCTAAACCACTCAAGTTGTTCTATCACGTGAAAACGAGTTTAAATCCAATTATTACACATGTGGAAAATGATCAGATAAGTTATATATTAGGAACGCAACAAACGATTGATAAAGCGAGTAAAGGTCTTTCAAGATATCCTCAAACGAACGGGGGAATTTTCACAAATGTCTCTCTTTTCACACGAGATGGGGATGTTTTAGTTGAGAATACCAGATTGACCATGACGCGTAAGTATCCAATTGGATACGAGTACTACACGCGAGAAAATGGTGTGAATCAGATTACTTGGTGTGATCGATATGCAGATACATCAACACTTGTGATGGCAGGTCAAGGTGAGGCGTGGATTAAGTACGCAAAAGAGAATTTTAGAATGGGCTTGTCATCCCTTTTATCGGCAGCGGCACTTGCGATCGGGAACACGATTTTCTTTGGAGTCATCTCATGGTTGATCAGTCTTTCGCCATTTTTCAAATATATCGCACTTGCAGGCGTGATCCTGTATCTTTTCAATCGATTCAGTAAAATTTCGAGAGAACGTAAACATGCAATTGTAATGTATATGATGATTGCAGTATTTTCAGTTACTAAACTCATCATGATAGCTGCACCTAAATCGGATTATCGTATGTTTGCTCATATTTATCCTTGGTTATTTGGAAATACAGTGATACTTGCGGTTACCTCTATTGGAACAAGTTTATTATCGCTCTTAATCTTTAAACTATGGCAAAAACAGCATTATTATTATACAAATCGAGTATCTCAATTTTTTATGTTCTTTGGATTTGATATGTATTTCTTCATGTTGAGTATTATGGCGTTTTTTATTTCAGCATTAATGAAAAATAACTTTATGCTGTAAAGCGAATGATATTCAAATTAGTAAATCAGTAGATCAATTAATCAATAAATCAATAAATCTTAAATTCTACTAAATATAAAAAAGGTGAAGGCTATTTATAAAAGCCTTCACCTAACACTTCTCTTACATTTGAAATCATCACGAAAGCATCTGGATCAATGGTTTTAATATACGCTTTTAATCGAATAAACTCTTTTTTATCCATGACAGAAGTGATGATTTCTTTCTCACTCATCGTATAGGCACCTTTTGCTGAGTATATCGTTGCACCGCGTTCTAGCGTGTCGACGATATATTTTTGTATGTGGTCACTTTCTTTCGAAATGATAGAAACATTCACTTTCAGATTAAATCCTTCTATTGCCGTATCGATAATGAAACCATTCATTAGAATCCCTAAAAACGCATAGATGGCAAGTTCAATCCCAAAACTATAAGCAGCAAGTGATACGACGATGAAATCCGCCATCAAAAGGGCTTTTCCAATTTCAATGTGGTGATATTTATTGATGACTTTCGCAATAATATCTGTTCCGCCAGTAGAAGCGTCTTGATTGAAGACAATTCCAAGCCCGATTCCTTGAATGAGTATTCCGACGATCAAATTCACAAATAAGTCATCTACCAATGGTGCTTGAATTTTGAAAAATGTATCAAGGACATAAATAATACCGGTAAGTAAAAAGCTTGCATAGATGGTTTTTGCACCGAAATCACGTCCAATGGTTAAAAATCCAACGATAAATAGAATAATATTGAGTACTAATAAAATTTGCCCGATACTAAATGTCGGGATGATGTCGTTGATGACCATGGCTAAACCGGTTATGCCACCTGTTGCAAGGTTTGCAGGAATTAAGAAAAAGCAGATGCCAATTGCGACGAGTAACGCCCCAAAGGTAATAAAGATATAATTTTTTAGTGTGTTCATAAAGCGTCCTCCTTTGAATAAATGATTTGTATGCTCACGAAGCATCTCTTTCTATTATAGTGGGTAGAGTTGATTTTATCATCAAAATTTCTTATAATTAAGTAACGTTAATATTTATGGAAATTGCATCATTACTTTTTAAGTGCCAAAATCATCTAGTATTCAATTTAAAATGGCTCAATTACGCAATTTTAAAAATTGAGATTCTAATAAATTAGAACTCGATTCTAATAAATTAGAATTATGCAATTTTCTAATTTGTGTAGTTCAAATAACGATCTAAATTTTATCGAAATACTGTAGAAATACAATAAAAACACAATAAGAACACAATAAGAACACAATAAAACTATAAATAAAATAATGGAAGGTGAATTATGACCTATACGATGTTAGAAATCGCATGGCTTTTCCTTGTATACGCGTTTATCGGATGGTTGTGGGAGACGCCTTACGTGTCAATCAAAGAGAAGAAGTTCGTCAATAGAGGGTTCTTAAGAGGCCCCGTTATTCCGATCTATGGATTTGCTGCGACGACGATGATGTTGTCCATGTCGCTAATCGAATCACTGCTTGTATATGACGCCGTAATCAATGTTGTACTCTCCATGATTTATATTGCAAGTATAGCATCTGTCTGGGAATATATGACATCGTTTATCATGGAATACTTGTTTAAAACCCGATGGTGGGACTACTCTGAAAGAAAATTCAACATTAAGGGGCGAATTGCTCTAGATGTGTCTATATTTTGGGGCGTTGGTGGATTTATTTTATGGCGATTTGTCAATACACACGTAATGGCGCTCTATCAATTGATTCCAGCGCTTTACATGGAAACTTTTTTGGTGATTTCATATATCGTCATCTTTATTGATACCGTGACAACGGCGATTGAACTCATTAGTTTACGTAAGTTAGTAGTGAAAATGCAAGAAGCTTCAGAAGAATTAATTGCTACTTTTGTGGAAAAAATGGATACCCTCACTGAGAATATCGAGGGCTTATCTGAAACGATTAGTCATAATTTAGATGAACAAAAGCAAAACTTTGTAACAAAACTTAACGATGCTAAAACAACTTTTAAAGGCAAAATGCCTTATAGACGAATCGAAGGTTTTAAGACCCCATCGGAGTTTTTAGATAATATGATGGATGTTTTAAAGTCTAAAGTTCAAGAATCTGAAACTGCCTTGACGCGTTTTTCTGACAGCTTGACGCATTTAAAATCTAGTTCAAGGTTCTTTAAAAAATATCCACAAGCACGTACAAAACAATTTGAAAGACTCTATGTCACTCGAAATCACTTAATGAATCGAAAAATGACACAAAATAACCAACAGGATATGTTGGAAAAAATCTCTAAGGATTCGATGGATTCGAAGTAAGTTATCAATAAGACAACCTATCGCTCGATAGGTTGTTTGACTATAATGACATGTGGAAACCAGTTTAACAAAGAGGTTTCCACAACGGATGCCTCGTAATACCGATCCTTTCCCTTTGGAGTTAGATCCGTATAAGTTAAATCCCAGTTATTTGGATCATAGACTTCGTAATAGAGCTTCGTATCTACGCGAACATATCCTTTGACGACAATAAAATGACCTGTGACATTTTGATAAAATGCGCCTACATGATATTCAGAATTTGACTCATAGGGAATATAACTCATATCGTTACATATAATGACAAGATTTCCTGCATCAATTGCGTTTGTAATCGTATAAACATCTTGATAATCAAGTTGATGCGCTTCTATTTGGTAGCGTTCAAGTGCAGAGAGAATATCATCAGTCGTCCACCAGCCACCTGTTGAATGGTATTTTTTTCGCGCCATTTCAGCGGTCACATCAAAATTCTCATAAGCCCATTTTCCCACCATTTCAATGCAGGAAGGCCCACAATTGTCTCCAGAATGGGTACCAGTATGACCTTGATCGACATACCACTCGTAAGCTCGGTTATTGCCAACGTAACTGATAAAAGTTGTTCCCAGTCCCCAGTTTTCGACTTGTGCTTTTATAATAGATTCTTGTACAGCATTGGCTTCTTGATTCAGCTGTGAAGGTAGCAGCGCACTTGATTCCGATTGAGAAAATCTCTCTGCATAAGGTGCGGATGTCAGAACGGATTGAACGGGATCAGGTTGAATGATGATGAGCGCCAATACCATAAGGATGAGCCATAGGATTTTTTGACTTTTACGTGCTTGAGATGAAAATGGATTCATATTGAACTCCTATCAATAAAGGAAATAATGACAATCATGCTTTTATTATACCCTTAAAACAATGAAACAACATAAAATATGTCTGAGGGTCGATAGGCGATAGGCGATAGGTGATAGGTGATAGGTCAAGAAAATTAAGATGAATCTTAAGAATTTTCTAATCGAATACTAACCATTATCGGTCATAATGAAAATGAAAGCGAAATCACTACTTATCTGTGGAAATTGCATAATTACCTTTTCGGTGTGAAAGTCATGTGTTGATAAAATTAAAATAGCTCAATCACGCCATTTCAAAAATTGAGATTCTCACAAATAAGAATGATGCAATTTTCTAATCAAATAAAAACGAAACTATTCAAAGGGGAGTACATAATGAATAAAAAATTTGGAAAAAGAGGAATCGTCATCGGATTAGTTGCACTATTGCTCGTATCAACAACGGGATGTAGTGGAAATAATGACTGGATGAACGGCAATAACATTTTAGATGCAAAAATGGATAAAAGTGTTGAACACGTATCTGACTTAAGTGATGTCAAAACATTAGAACTCAACATCGATTTATCTGTGAGCGGTGTAGAAATTGAATCCACTTCATCAGATGAATTGACTTTCAGCCAAAAAGCTTCACATGATAAGCTACTTGCCAAAATGGATGAAAATAAAAAAGGCGATAAGATGATTCTGACATTTAAAAACGACCAATCCATTGATTTAGGATCGGTCAATCAAAATGCAATGGCGACGATTTCAGTACCAGATTCAGTAGAAATTATTCTGATATCGAACTTAGACGTCGGTGGGCTTACAGTGAATATGGATGACTTAACATTCTTAGAAGTGGATGCGAGTTCGGACGTAGGCGAAGTTGTCTTAAATAGTAAAAAAGCGCAAAACAAACTAGAATTTATTCAAATGGAGACAAATGTAGGCGAAATTGTCGCAAATCTTAATGGAGAACAAAAACAGTTACAAGATATAATCACAAGTACAGATACAGGTGAGATTACCATTGACCTCGCTGGTGATTTTGGAAAAGCTCTCAATATTGCAGTAGAAACCAATGTCGGCGATGGCACGGTTAACTTAGGTGGCATATATAAAAAGGCGGTTAAAGTGATTGCCAGTTCAGATGTGGGTGAGTTGAACATAGGAATTCCTAAAAATAATGCTGTAGAAATGACCGTGGATGCACCAGAATTTACATCGGAACTTGATACCAATGGAATTGACTTTAGTCAATCAAAAAATAAATGGATTCTCGATGGCGATAAGCCTGTGATCACACTTGATTTGACTGCGAATGTAGGCGATATTTCCGTAGATTTTGCGAAGTAAGAACGTTTCCCCTATTCCATTTTAATGAAAAATGCATTAAAATAGGGATATAACATGTGAAAGGGGTGCGATTATGTCGGAGAAAAACATGGAAATGATGAAAAAACTGCTAGAAAAGAAAAAAGAGCAGCAACAGCAACACAATCAATTTCGCCCTGATAAAGGAAAAGGCATTAGCAGTAAACCGAAACGCAATCAAAAAGTAGGCGGAGCGAACAATAAAGTGTAATCATGTCAATAAGTGGAGAATGGTGTGAAATCCTATCAAATAGTGAAAGTATACAATAACAATGCAATTCTCGTTTTAAATCCAAGCACAAATGAAGAAGTCATATTTGTTGGCAAAGGCATTGGATTTGGTAAGAAACAAGGAGAGTATCAGAACATTGCATCTGAGTTAGTAGAAAAAACGTTCTTTACTTTTGATGATAAATTGAAACATGACTATATTGAATTGATGAATCAAATTGATGAGCAAGTTTTCATGACTTGCTCTGAATTTCTGCTTAAGGCAACGAAAGTCTTAGGGCCGTTGAATCAGCGAATTTACGTTGTGTTAACGGATCATATTAGTTTTGCACTTGAGAGATTAAAAGCGGGAATGGAAATCCATAATCCGTTTATGGATGAAATTAAATGTCTCTATCCGGAAGAGTTTAAAATGGGAATTCTTGCGAGAGACATGATTTTAAACGATCTTTCAGTGGATATAGGCGAAGAAGAAATCGCAAGTATTGCGCAACATTTAAGTGCAGCGAGAGAGCAAATCGATGTCAAGCAGTCTGTCAAGCAGACGCGCGTGATTAAATCGCTTGTTGAGATCGTCGAATCAGAATTGGGGATTAAGATAAAGAGGGATTTAACTTACAACCGCTTGATTCAGCATTTGAGAAGCACCATTGAGCGCGTACAAAAAGGAACTTATGCGACGAATCCGTTATTGGAATCTGTAAAACGCGAATTGCCAGAAAGTTATCAAATCGCTTTAAAGTTAAAGCAAGTCATTGAAGACGAGTTTGGAATTCCGATGAATGACGATGAAGCGGGATTTATGGCTATACACATTAACCGAATTGAACGACAATAAAATCAATATGACGTGTTACTGTTAAATCAGGCATGAGTCAACAATAGAGTTTTCTATTGTGATTCGTGCTTTTTGTTTTTTGTTTCGAAAGGCTAAATGACGATAAGAATCATCGTGACAATAAAAATCATCATGACAACAAGAATCATCATGACAACAAGAATCATCATGACAACAAGAATCATCATGACGACTCTTTTGTGAGGAGGGAAACGTGGAAAAACAACAATTTTCAAGACTTCAAAATCTCAGTAAAGCTATCATGGTGCCGCTTATTGTGATGCCTGTTGTCGCTATTTTTATGTGCTTCAGCGCGATATTACCTGATGGCGCAGGAGAAGTGATGCGAACGGTTTCTAAGGCATTATTGAGTCATCTTGGATTACTCTGTGCGATTGGGGTATCTGTAGGCATTGCAAAGGAACATCATGGAATTGCGGGACTATCAGGAGCTGTGGGGTTCATTGTGTGCCAAAGCACCTATCAATCGATGAGTTCGTCACCAGACAATGGCGTGCTGATGGGCATCCTAATGGGATTACTCGCAGGGGTGACTTATAATAAAATGTATAAATGGTCACTTCCGGCATATCTAGGTTTCTTCAGTGGCAGACGGTTGGTGCCGATTGTAACAGCTGCAAGTGCCTTGTTCATGGGTCTTTTGTTTTGGCAACTGTTACCGACTCTACACATTGGACTTCAATTGACTGAAGACCTCATCACACACATAGGAATATTGGGTGTTGGCATCTACGGTTTACTGAATCGTCTTTTGATTCCATTTGGATTACATCATGTTTTAAATACAATTATTTGGTTATTCTATGGAACGTTTACTGATGTCTCAGGTTACATTTCACAAGGTGAAATGTGGCGCTTTTTCGCTGGAGATGCTCGTGCAGGTAGTTTTATGGCAGGCTTCTATCCAATCACTCTTTTTGGTTTGCCAGCGGCATGTCTCGCGCTAAAAAACTCAGGTAAAAATCAAGTTAATTCCAAAGTCCTCATGATTGCGGCTCTGGCATCATTTTTAACGGGAATCACAGAACCGATTGAATTCCTTATTCTCTTCATTTCACCATGGCTTTTTATAACTCATGCAGTGATTACTGGATTGGTCATGATGACTACCTCGGCATTTGGAATCCTGCACGGATTTGGCTTTTCTGCTGGTGTGATGGATTATCTTCTGAATTTTCATCTTGCGACGAAACCGCTCCTGATCCTTCCCATTGGAATTGTCACGGCGGGGATTTACTATTTCATTTTCAGTCAAGTGCTTAAGCGAAAGTCATTGCGGGATGATGCCTTAAAATTCTCTCTTGATGAAAATGGTATGGATTCGGTTGTTCGAATCGAACCGGTTTCTTCAATTGCCTCACAATATATACAGGCACTTGGTGGACCTGCAAATTTACTGGAAATCGATGCATGTATTACACGTTTGAGGTGTCGCGTCAATGATGCAGCTCTTGTTCGCGAGGAGGCAATGGTTCAAATCGGCGCAATGGGAATGATAAAACCGAATGCGCATCATGTTCATATAGTCGTTGGTACTGAAGCGGAGAAAATTGCTGAAGACATTCAGCGTTATCTCAATGAAATAAATGAATGATAGAATGATTAAGGGAGAGTGAAAATGGTGAGTGAAAAAAAACAATATCACGTAATACATGCCAAAAAAATGGTTCAAGGTGAAAGCGTCATTGAAAACGTGAGCGTTATTTTTTCCAATCAAATTGAGATGATGATACCCACAGAACAATATCAAAGTGAGGCGTATCAAAGTGAGCAATCGTTAAATAAGATTGAGACTGAAACTTATGCGGATTGGCTTATGCCGGGATTTATCGATTTGCACATTCACGGTGCTAATGGAGCAGATACGATGGACGGTACGTATGAAGCGCTTGAAGTGATTTCACAAGCACTTGTTAGATCGGGGACAACAGCTTATTTACCAACGACGATGACAGTTGAACGAGAAAGAATCCTGAAAGTTTTGGAGACCGTTCGCGTATTTCAAAAAGATCAACTCAACCAATCTGCGCATAGAATAGCAGCAGGTGCAACCGTCATAGGTGTTCATTTAGAAGGGCCGTTTATCAATCCTATTTTTAAGGGGGCACAAGCGGAGACGCATATTCAAGCACCTACGGAAGAATGGATTCTCCCCAATTTAGATGTGGTGAAGATGGTGACTTTTGCTCCGGAGATGGATGTCGATTTTCAATTTACAAAAGCCATGAAAGACAAAGGCGTGTTACTGGCAATGGGGCACTCAGCATGTGATTTTGAAACAGCTCTGAAAGCTTATGATGAAGGTGTTCAGCATGTAACGCATTGTTTTAATGCCGTAACTGGATTACACCATCGAAATCCAGGTGTTATTGGTGCGACTTTGACAAAACCGTTTTCAGTGGATGTGATTGCAGATGGCATTCACATTCATCCAGGGTTTATCGGTGCATTTTTAAAACACATTGGAGTAGAGAATAGCATTCTGATAACGGATTCAATGCGAGCAGCAATGATGCCAGAAGGTGAATATGACTTAGGTGGACAACGCGTGTTTGTGAAAGACGGCGCATGTCGGCTTGAAGATGGCACCTTAGCAGGGAGCATCTTAACAACGGATCAAGCTTTACAAAATCTCATAAAATGGTCAGATTTTAAGGTCGCTCAAGTGGTTCAAATGTTATCAGAAAATCCTGCAAAAAAAATAGGCGTCTTTCATGAAATGGGAAGTCTTCACATTGGAAAAAGAGCGAATTTTGTCATGATGACGAATCAGTTTGAACTTCAAAGTGTATTTGTAGATGGCGTTAAGAACGTATAAGTAGCAGTGAACACAATGGATTAGATAAAGATAGTTGAAAAATAGAAGTGTTGACAAGTAGATGTGTCAACCAATGGAGGATAAACATGAATATCATTATTGTGAAGGATTATGAGGAAATGAGTCGAAAGGCAGCGCACCTTTTTGTCGCGCAATTACTGAATAAACCCAATAGTGTTCTGGGACTCGCAACAGGATCGACCCCACTGGGACTTTATAAGGAGTTAATCAAGTTTTATCAAGAAGGTATGATTACTTTTGAACAAGTAATTGCCTTTAATTTAGACGAGTATATGGGCTTAAAATCATCACATGAGCAAAGTTATGCGCATTTTATGGAAAAAAACTTTTTTAGCCACATTAACTTGCCACTGGAAAATCGATTCATTCCTTCTGGTGTTGCCAGTGATATTGATCGGGAAGCGCATGAATATGATCGAAAGATTACGCATGCTGGCGGGATTGATTTGCAGGTGTTGGGAATTGGCAGAAATGGACATATTGGATTTAATGAACCCGATCTGAAGTTTGAAGCGAGAACCCATCAAGTCACGCTCGATGAACAAACCATTCAGGATAACTCAAGATTTTTTGATTCTATTGAGGAAGTTCCAAAACTCGCCATTAGCATGGGCGTTAAGACCATCATGCAATCGAGAGGCATCGTTTTATTGGCATCTGGAAAGGAAAAGGGCGAAGCTATCAAGAAAATGCTCAGTGGCAATATTACGCCTGAGTTGCCAGCATCAGTGCTACAGCTCCATCCAAACGTAACGGCAATTATCGATGTTGAAGCAGCTTCACAGCTTAATCTTCAGGAACTTCGTGATCAATATCAAATCAGTTCGCCATCACAGGCAAAAGGGGCAATATGTTCGGATTTAGAAAAGTAAAAAAACAGATAATCCTACCGCCTATATCGGGTGAAATAGTCCCACTTGAAGCTGTACCAGATAAAGTGTTTTCAAAGAAAATGCTTGGAGATGGATTTGCGGTCATTGGCGATTCAAAGTGGGTCGTTGCACCTGTATCAGGTCGTTTGATTCATATATTTTCCACAAAACACGCTTTCTGCTTACTGACAGATGATGGTCTTGAAGTCTTGGTTCACGTGGGGATTGATACGGTCCATCTACGCGGGCAAGGCTTTACCGTAAAACAAAAGGAAGGCGACCATGTCTTACAAGGGGATGTCGTCTTCGAGCTGGATTTAACGATATTACAGCAGCATTCGCAGTGGTTGATGACGCCGGTAGTCATTACAAATCGTGAGCGCATACAGTCACTTAAAATTAACTATGGATGTCAGCAATCAATAGCAGGCGAAGTTCAGTTTAAGTAAAAATACAATCAATAAGGATCGCAATCAATAAGGATCGCAATCAATAATGATTTCTATAAATTAAAGTTGTATGAAATACAGGTCAGACAATAAAGGATTAAAAGGATTAAAATGATAAAAGAAGCGTGTGTAGGGTCATATTTAGAAGCTAAAAGTGCTGTTGCAAAAGGTGCAAATCGACTTGAACTATGCGATAATCTGAAAGAAGGTGGAACGACGCCAAGTTTTGGAACTATCCAACTGGCACAACAAACATTAAACGTTCCACTTGCCGTGATGATCCGTCCCAGAGGCGGGGATTTTATCTACTCAGATGATGAAATAGACATTATGAAGAGGGATATTAAAGTATGTCGTTCACTTGGCGTTGAAGGCGTCGTCTTTGGTGTTTTGACGCATGATCATCAAATAGATGTTAAAAAGATGACTGAACTGATTCAATGTGCGTTGCCGATGAAAGTGATTTGTCATATGGCATGCGATGAAGTTGAAAATCGAGACTGGATGATCGAGCAACTGATGGAGCTAGGGGTTGACCGCGTTTTAACAAAAGGTGGTAAACAGCATGCATTGGCACATTTAGACGAACTTAAAAGAATGAATGAACAAGCCAATGGGCGCATTGTTATCGTTGCCGGTGGCGGTGTAACCAGTGATAATTATCATGAAATCATTGAAAAAACTGGCATTCAAGAAGTTCATGGAACACGAATTGTATAATGAAATGAATAACGCTATCGTTGAATCGCTCAAGCATCTGTAAAAGAAGATTTCATATCCTTCTTTTTGGTGCGATTCAACCGATAGCGTTTATTTTTAGTATGAATAATCCAAAGAATCTGCTCGAAGTGACTTGATGACTTCCACTGCAAGACTAACCGTTGAATGAAGATCTTCAAGTGCTGCAAAATTATAATGCGTGTGAACGTATCTCGAAGGAACACCTAAGACAAGTACGGGAACAGCTTTGCCTTGAACATGAATTTTACCTGCATTGGTGCCACCTTTTCTTCTAACGGCACTTTGATAAGGAATGTGGTGGCTATCCGCGAGGTCTTTTGCAAAATCAATAAATCGTCTGTGGCTGATATAACTCGAATCCATGTGGCGAATTTGCGCACCTTTTTTCAGTGCGCACTGCGCTGTAAACGTATCAAAATATAAATCGTCTGCCGGTGACCCTTCAAAGACGATGGCAAAATCAGGATGTACCAACTGACTGGTCACATAAGCCCCTCTCGTTCCAACCTCTTCTTGGCTGGCTAATGCACCGATTACGTCGATGCCGATATCTCCCATTTGATGAAGTCTCTTAAGGGTTTCAATTACTGAGACGCACCCTAAGCGATTATCAAATGCCTTTCCAAATAAGATGCCGTTTTGAGCGTGATACGAAAATTGAACATCAGGCGCTACTGGATCACCTACTTGAATACCCATAAGTTCAGTGACTTCATCTCGAGTGGTAACACCGACATCGATCATGAGCGTTTCAAGTTCTATAGGTGCACTTTTTTCTTTTTCAGACATAAAATGAGGTGGTTTAGAGGCAACAATCCCTTTAACAAGTGAACCGCTTCTGGTTTTGATATGTACAGTATGAGCGGGAATGTTGGTCGTAACCCATCCGCCTAAGCTCGCTATAGCAATGAGTCCATTAGATTTTATACTTTGAACCATAAATCCTACTTCATCTAGATGCGCATCGAGCATTAAAACGGGTCGGTTGCCAGTATTGCTTTTGAGGGCAAGGTAAACGTTGTTCATAGCATCCACAGTCATATCGAATTCCGTACAATACGGTTTGAGTGCAGACACAACATCTTCTTCAAAACCCGAAGGACCAAACGCATTTGTCAAATCTTCAATTAGTTTTAACATGAGAAACCTCCAAACCATTTTATAGATATGATATAATAATTGAGAAATCGCATGATTCTGTTCGCAATTTCTACAAATAATTATATCACGAAATAGAGGCCTTTTAATGAAAGAATTTCGGCAATCGAAATAATGCTTTGTAGAGGAATGAGCTCTGTTTCTAGAACTGAGGCCCCCATGAAACTGTTAAGCAAGAAAAATCCTATTTGTCCAATCTTTACATTATCAAAGGCCATCTTGCGGCCGTTAAATTCCAATGACACACAAGATATTTTTGATCTGAGATCCAATCCGGCGATTTTTCAATACACAGATATGACGCCATATGAATCCATCAAGCGGGCTGAAAAGTTTATTCGTTCAGTCGTTAAAGATGTCAATAAACGCGAAGTATATTTCTGGGGTGTTGAAGTCGAAGGTAAAATAGTAGGGACTATCTGCCTTTGGAATTTTGATTTCTTTTATGAAAAAGGGGAGATTGGATATGAACTATCTCCGGCGTATCAGGGAAAAGGCCTTATGACTGAAGCGCTGAAACACGTTCTAAATTTTGCAGAACATGATCTCAAATTAAAGGCGGTTGAAGCCATTACACATTATGACAATCAACCTTCGGTTGCACTTTTAAAGAAATATGACTTTATCCATCAAGGCATAGCAAAAGAAGTGGATCCTTCACTGGATGAGTCGATTGAGATGATGCTTTATTTAAAAAAATTATAACAAATTTGAGGAGTGTAATGGTGAACATGGAGCAAAATTCAAAGAACCAATCCAACCAATCCAACCAATCCAAACAATCCAAGCAATCACCGAGAAAGGAAGTCAATTGGGACAAAGTGATCAGGAATCTCACCCCGTTTATTATGGTGCTGATCGTGTCGATTATCAATGTCGGATATGGACCCAATTTCGAAAAATACTATCTCAATAGCGTGAATAAGTGGATGAATCAGCTGATGAGCATCGTTTCGGGCTTTTATCGAGATTCACTCGGTGAAATGGCCGTCTATTTACATATCATTCTTCTCGTGGTGATCGGCATTGTGTTATTGTTGAAGCTATTTAAAGGCGGATTTTTAAAGAGCATTTTACAAATACTTCAATATGTCGCACTTGTTTATACTGCATTTATGATTCTTTGGGGATTTCATTACAATCGAGATGGCATCCAAGAGAGAATGAACTTTGAGGTTCAATACTATGACGAAAACGCACTATACGAGCTTGCTTTGGATCTTACAGATGAAGCAAATGCGTTGAGAAACGAACAACTTGAAGATGAAAATGGCGTCATGAGAACAAATGGCAACTACCGTTCTGTATTTGCGCGTGCTTCGGAAGGGTATGATGAGATTGCCCAAACGTATGCATTTTTAGGGGGATTTTATGGCAAGCCAAAACCAATTAAAGCATCTGAGTGGTTGAGTTATACTGGAATTACTGGGATTTACTTCCCATTTACCGCTGAGGCAAATGTCAACATCAACGTACCCGATTTGTTGCTGCCAGCGACGACACTTCATGAAATGGCACATCAACGGGGAGTTGCACCAGAAGATGAAGCCAATTTTATCGCTTATGTGACATCGTGTGTACATCCGGATGCAGATTTTCGCTATTCCGGTACGGTACTTGCCTTAATTCATACAGTAGCAGCTTTAGAAAGTTCAAATCCCGAATTATCCAGTCAAATTCGAAGTCATTATTCAGAGGGACTTAAGCGAGATTTGACGGCTTATAATCAATTTTGGAAACCTTATGAAGGAAGCATCAATGAAATTGCAACAGACGTAAATGACGCGTACTTAAAAGTAAACAATCAATCGGATGGCGTTAAAAGTTATGGAATGATGGTGGACCTATTGTTGGCGTATCGAAATCGTTAACCACGTAATATATTTTAAATATATCAGAAAATGTTCGTGACATTCCTCTCGAGAACGGTTATTATAGTAACTAAAATATAACCACTCGGGAGGTTTTTTATGCAAAAATTTAAGCGAGTCCTCGTGGCAAATCGCGGTGAAATTGCGATTCGCATCTTTAGAGCGTGCCATGAACTTGGGATTCGAACGGTTGCAATCTACTCTGAAGAGGACAAAGAATCACTTTTCAGAACGAAAGCAGATGAGTCTTATCAAATTGGAAAAGGTCTTGGTCCTCTTGAAGCCTATCTTAATATAGATGAAATTATTCAACTTGCGAAGAAAAAGGCGGTAGATGCCATTCATCCTGGGTATGGATTCCTTTCTGAAAATCCTGAATTTGCAAGAAAATGTCAAGAAGCAGGTGTTGTGTTTATTGGACCGGATCACGAGATGATGAATCAACTTGGCGATAAAATTCAATCTAAAAAGGTGGCTATTTCTGTAGGGGTTCCTGTCATACCTGGAATCGAAAAAGCCATCGCGTCGGACGAAGAGGCGGTTAATGCTGCTGAAGTTTGCGGCTATCCAGTGATCTTGAAAGCGGCAGCTGGCGGTGGCGGAAGAGGGATGCGTATCGTCAGAAAACCGGAGGATTTGATAAAAGAGTTTCACAGTGCGAAAAGCGAAGCAAAGAAGGCATTTGGCATTGACGATGTGTTTGTTGAAAAGTACTTAGAAAGTCCAAAACACGTGGAAGTACAAGTCCTCGGAGATGAATATGGAAATCTCGTACATCTCTTTGAACGCGACTGTTCCATTCAAAGACGTCATCAAAAAGTCATCGAGTATACGCCAGCTTTTACGCTTTCTCCTGAAAAACGACATGCGTTATGCCAAGATGCGCTTAAAATAGCGGGAGCAGTCCACTATAAAAATGCCGGAACATGTGAGTTCCTCGTAGATAAAAATGGGGATCATTATTTTATTGAGATGAATCCTCGAATTCAGGTGGAGCATACGGTAACTGAGATGGTAACGGGCATTGACATTGTACAAAGTCAAATTTTAGTTGCTCAAGGATACGCACTTGATTCAGATGAAATTGGGATACCCTCACAAGAAAGCATCACGCTAAATGGTTATTCCATCCAGTGTCGAGTCACCACAGAAGACCCATCGAACCACTTTGCACCTGATACGGGGAGAATTGACGTTTACCGCTCGGGATCCGGTTTTGGGGTTCGATTGGATGGTGGAAATGGATTTACTGGAGCCGTCATTACGCCACACTATGACAGCTTACTGGTCAAAGCCACGACACATGGTAGAACGTGGGAAGATGCGATGCGAAAATCAAGACGTGCATTATCGGAACTCAAAATACAGGGCGTGAAGACGAACATTGGTTTTCTTATGAATGTCCTCAATCATGAGCGTTTTATCGCGGGTACGTGTGATACCAATTTCATAGCAGCGCATCCGTCGCTTTTCAATATCGTGCCAAAGGGCGACGTTGAGAAAAAAGTGCTTTCGTATATTGGAAACATCGTAGTCAATCAAACCAAAGGAAATAAACCTGAGTTTGATAGTCCTCGAACTGTGCATTATGATCGGGAAGTTTCTAAACAACAATTACAAGGAACCAAGCAACTTCTCGATCGAGTTGGCCCAAAGGGATTGGTCGACTGGATTCAACATCAAAATAAACTTTTAATCACCGATACGACGATGCGAGATGCACAACAATCCCTTATGGCGACGCGTCTGAGGACCATTGACATGAAAAAAATAGCGTCTGCTACAGCGCATCATGCAGGCGACTTGTTTTCGCTTGAAATGTGGGGGGGAGCAACCTTTGACGTCTCCTATCGGTTCTTAAACGAATCTCCATGGGAACGACTGGATCTTTTGAGAGAAAAAATTCCAAACGTGCTCTTTCAAATGTTGATACGTGGTGCCAATACGGTCGGCTATAAAAATTATCCCGACAATGTTGTCAAAGCATTTATTCAAGAATCAGCCAAACGTGGAATCGATGTTTTTCGAATCTTCGATTCTCTTAATTGGCAAAAAGGCATGGAAGTTGCGATTGATGCGGTTCTTGAAAATGGAAAAGTCGCTGAAGCGTGCGTCTGCTATACGGGAGATATTTTAGATGCGTCAAGAGATAAATATGCGCTGAATTATTATGTAGAAAAGGCTAAGATGATTGAACGCTCGGGGGCACACATTCTATGTATCAAAGATATGTCGGCGCTCTTAAAGCCTTATGCAGCAACTAAGCTCATTAAGGCGTTAAAAAACGAAGTATCGATGCCCATCCATTTACACACACATGACACCACAGGCAATGGTGTCGCAACGATCTTGATGGCTGCTGAAGCAGGTGTGGATATCGTCGATGGTGCATTTTCAAGTATGTCCGGACTGACTTCACAACCTTCGCTGAATTCAATTGTCGCAGCATTAAAACACACAGAACGCGATACCCAGTTGAGCAGTGAAAAATTACAGCTCATCAGTGATTATTGGGAGGATGTAAGACCAGTTTACAAGCAGTTTGAATCCGATTTAAAATCGACATCTGCAGAAATCTATCAATATGAAATTCCAGGCGGTCAATACTCCAATCTAAAGCCGCAAGTTGAAAGCTTCGGACTGGGACATCGATTTGGAGAGGTCAAAGAGATGTTTCAAACAGTGAATCAGATGTTTGGAGATATCGTAAAAGTGACGCCTTCTTCGAAAGCGGTGGGAGATATGGCGATTTTTATGGTTCAAAATGACTTAGATGAGAACAACATCATGGAAAAGGGTGCAGAACTCGCTTATCCAGACTCAGTTGTGGCGTATTTTCAAGGGATGATGGGACAGCCGGACGGAGGTTTTCCAGAAGCGCTACAAAAATTGGTGCTAAAAGGGGAAAATGCCATCACATGTCGCCCAGGTGAATTGCTTGAACCTGAAGATTTTGACGCCATTCGTACTAAATTAGAAAACCAATATCATCGCGCATTTCAAATGGATGAAATACTAAGTTATGCACTTTATCCAAAAGTATTTGAAACCTATATGGAAAATCTGAATCACTTGGGAGATTTATCTCGCGTGGGATCCGATGTGTTTTTTCACGGCATGTCAGAAGGTGAAACATGTGAGGTTGAACTGGAATCAGGTAAAAAACTCATTGTGAAGCTTGTTGAAATTGGCAGTCAATCGATAGAGGGTGAGCGAAAATTGACCTTCGATGTCAATGGGAATCGCCGCGAAATATTCATTGAAGATCAGCATGAAACACAGCAAATCAAAAAAGTCACCACAACACTTGCTGATTCGGAGAATCCTTATGAAATTGGCGCATCGATTCCAGGAAAAGTCATGAAGTTACTGGTTCGATCTGGAGACGAGGTAAAAGAAAATCAATTGGTTGCAATTGTTGAAGCCATGAAAATGGAAACCAACATCCTCGCATCAGTGAGCGGTAAAGTGGACACAGTTTTTGTAACGGAAGGTCAATCGGTGAAATCAGGTGAACTTTTAATACGATTGGAAAGTTTATTTTAAGGTATATATTCAATAAGAAGTCAAATGCCTTAAAAAACAGGAGGTCATTATGTATCACTTGATAACTGGAGGAAGCTCTGGACTGGGTTATGAAATTGCAAAATTACTGATACTCATGGATGAACACGTGATTATTTTAGGTAGAAATGTTCAAAAATTAGAAAGTGCGCGTTTAAAACTCCAAGAAATCTCACAAAAAGCAGATGTCCTCGCTTATAGTCTCGATATTTCAGAAGAAAAGGACATTGAAGGGTTTATAGAAACACTTGAATCATCAGGAAGACGCATTAAGCACCTTTATAATGTCGCAGGAACGACTTTTTATGGATCGGCGCTAGAAGTGACAAAAGAAAGCATCGATGAAGTCTTAAGAGCCAATCTAATTGGGTTGATGCTCTTTACATCGAAGATGTTATCTTATATGCTAAAAGATAGGGAAGAAGGAAAGCGAATCATCAGTGTCCTCTCTACCGCAGCACTTGTGGGAAAACGATATGAAACACTCTATAACGCTGCAAAATGGGGCGCAAAGGGGTATTTAGAATCGTTACGTGCAGAACTTCAAGATGTACCTATTGAGGTGATCAATGTCTATCCAGGAGGGATGAAAACACCATTTTGGAATGACACAGCATCTGACTATGATATTGAGCAGTTTATGGATCCGGCAGATGTAGCCAGAAATATCGTCAGAGCGAGTATGGACAAAAAGGTCTATACGACAGATATTACCATCAATCGCCCGAAGTCAATTTAATCCAATCTAAATAATATTAATCCATATAAAAAACATTTGAATTTAAAGTTTCTTGATTTTTAAAGAAAAAGGCAATCGTGCAATTTTAACAAATAATAGTCTACAGGAGTTTCTATGATTGAGTTTTTTCAGTCCAATGTAACTGCACAAAAAGCGTTGATCTCCATCGTTTTGGTGCTCATCAATATTCTATCGGTTCAAATCATGAGTAAAATTCTCTTTAAAGCCATTAAAGAGACCTCGACGTATTACAATTTAAGAAAGCGATTTTACTATTTATTTACAGTAATCATGCTCATTATGATCTACTTTGTTTGGTCAGAATCCAATAACAATTTGATGACTTACATGGGATTTATTTCTGCTGGTATAGCCATTGCGCTTCGCGAGATTTTCACCAATATCGCCGCATGGTTTATCATCGTCTTTCAAAAACCGTTTGAAGTGGGGGATCGCATCCACGTCAATGGCATCACAGGGGATATTATTGATATTCGCTTATTTCAAATCGTTCTGGTGGAGGTATCGTCAAAAGAGTTTGGTGAACAAAGCACCGGCAGAATTGTCCATCTACCGAACAATTTCTTATTTCTACACGCTGTAACAAATGCCAATAGGGGCTTTGAATACATCTGGAACGAAATTGAAGTCCATATCACCCTTGAAAGTGACTGGGAAATGGCAAAAGAACTCCTGATGGAAATTATCAACAGGCACTCGCTGCATTTAACCAAGGAAGCAGAAGAAAAGCTCTATGAAGCGTCTAAAAAGTATATGATTTATTATCATAACTTGACGCCAATTGTCTATTTAAATGTCAAACCGGGTTACATTGAGCTGAATATTCGCTATCTTTGCGAACCTCGACAAGCGCGTGTAACTGAGAATCAAATTTGGCAAGACATTCTGGTAGCGTTTAAAAATGAAGGCGATATTCATTTGATTTAATATCAGATATAACAAGCGGATGATCAGCAGCATCTCTTTGTGGTTAGCGTCATCAAATTTATAATTGAATCACGAACTTTACGCACTAATAACCTATGTTTTACAAAACGATAAACCCTCCATAATATAAGCACACTATGATAACGGTGTAGCGAAAATATTATTGGAGGGTTTTTATTTATGAAAAGTATGGTAAAACGCTTTTTAGCAGGACTGATTGCAGTACTATTGGTATTTGCTGGCTCAGTTTATTTCACACAAGGAAAAGAAGTCAACTTCGCTGATGCAAAAGACAACTATTGGTCGGGGAAAACACCAAAATACATCTTTATGTTTATTGGTGATGGTATGACATATCCGCAATTTACAGCTGCAAGCGATTATCTTGGCGTTGTAAGTAATGAAAACAAAAAAATTGAATCCGATGCATTAACATTTATGGAATTCCCAGTAGCAGGAAGCGCAACGACTTTTGACTCGACTTCATTCTGTCCAGATTCTGCTTCGACTGCAACCTCATTATCGACAGGCTATAAAACACTCAGTGGTGTCATCAACATGGATGAAACTAAAAAAATCGCATACGAAACAATCGCTGAAAAGCTAAAAAAACAATTAGGCTATAAAATTGGTATTATTTCTTCAGTGCCAATCAATCACGCGACACCTGCAGCATATTATGCACATCAACCGTCTAGAAACAACTATTATGAAATTGGACTTGAATTGATTAAAAGTGATTTTGATTACTTTGGCGGTGGAGATTTCTTATTGCCAAGAGGTAAGAAAAACGATCAACAAAGTGTCTATGATTTGGCGAAAATCAACGGATACCAAGTTTTAAATACAAAAGAAAGCATCTTGGGTTTAACAAAAGCAAGTGGTAAAACGATTGCAATTGCACCAACTACAATTGGAGGTGCGCTACCGTATGAAGTAGACAGAAGCGCATCAGACTTATCATTAGCAGACTTTACAAGAAAAGGAATTGACGTATTACAAAACGAAAAAGGGTTTTTTATGATGGTAGAAGGTGGAAAAATTGACTGGGCATGTCATGCGAATGATGCGACTGCAGCGATTCAAGATACCATTGCGTTTGATAACGCAGTAGCAGAAGCTGTAAAATTCTACAATAAATATCCAGAAGATACACTCATCATCGTTACAGGTGACCATGAAACAGGTGGTATGAGCATTGGTTTTGCAGGTACTGGCTATAGCACGTATTTGACACAATTAACGGAACAAACCATGTCATACGAAGCATTTGATGCTCAGATAGAAACTTATAGAACACAAAAAACTTCTTTTGAATCTGTTCTAGTGGATTTAGAGAAAAACTTCGGACTGGTAACAGAAGCAAACAAATCAAAAACAACCTATAGTAACATGGTTTTAACAACTTCTGATGTTGAAAAACTTCAAAAGGCCTATACGTTGAGCATGATCCCTGTAAAAGAACGAAAATTAACGGAAGAAGATGCTTTACTATATGGTGGATATGAGCCACTATCAATGACAGTGACCCATCTTTTAAACAACAAATCGGGTATTGGCTGGACATCGTATTCACATACAGGAATTCCAACTGCAGTATTTGCCAGAGGTATGGGTTCAAGTATGTTCAGTGGTGCATATGACAACACAGATGTATTTTTAAAGCTTAAAGCTTTGACAAAAGTTAAATAAATCATGCATAATTGAGTACGATTAATTTTAAACGGCGTAGTGAAATGGGTTATCTCCTCGGATGACCCATTTTAATGTTTAAAAATTTTGGTGACGTAAAAGCTGAATAACGGAGGAACTTAGGATGCAACCGTTCAAACGCACAAATAATATAAATACCACAGACAATAAATGGAAATTATGGATGCCAACATTATTTATTTTTATATTAGTTCTAATACTGTTGGCCATTCCTTCTAGCTATGAGGAGAAATTATTTGAGCATACCAGCCGTGAAAAAGTTGAGATTCTCGAAACGGACAATTCCAGCATTCATACAACAGGCATGATTCAGCAAGGAGAACAAACCTGTGAAGTGCTTATAAAAAGTGGAACATTTAAAGGCCAAAAAGTAACAGCAATCAATACGCTTATGGGAAATCTGGAAAGTGATAAAGTATTTAAACCGGGAGATATCGCACTGGCAGTTTTAGATTTAGACACGAACGAACAAGTCGTTGAAAACATCACACTTGTTGATCATTATCGACTCAATTGGATTTTATGGTTATCAGTTGGATTTGTCGTTTTTATTGTTGGTTTTGCTGGAATGATTGGACTCCGCTCGCTTTTATCATTTGTTTTAACCATCCTCGCAATATGGAAATTGTTGATTCCATCCCTATTATGGGGAATCAATCCGATCTGGATGGGACTTGCATTGACGATTTTTTTAACAGTGGCAATCATCATGCTGGTATATGGATGGGATAAGCGCACACTGTCAGCTTCGCTTGGTTCGGTATTAGGTACGTTGCTGACGGCACTTTTATCTGTCATCTTTGTCAAAGCCTTTAAAATTCATGGAGCTGTAATGCCTTTTTCAGAGAGCCTATTGTACTCTGGATATTCATATTTAGATTTGACGAGTATATTCACAGCCTCTATTTTTATTGCTTGTTCTGGCGCGATGATGGATGTCGCAGTGGATATCACATCTGCAATAGATGAAATTATGAAAAAAGCCCCTCAAACATCAAAACGAGAGGCAGTTAAGTCTGGTCTTAATGTTGGAAGGGCTGTCATGGGCACGATGACCACCACATTACTACTGGCGTATTCAGGTGGGTTTATTTCACTACTCATGGTGTTTATGGCGCAGGGGACGCCAATGATCAATATGATCAATCTTAAATATGTGTCTTCAGAAATCCTTCATACGCTGATTGGCAGCTTTGGACTCTTAACAGTAGCGCCATTTACAGCACTAACGAGTGGTCTCTTCATGGGAGGTGTTCAAGTGTCTGATCTCAACAAAAAGGAAAATTGCAGTGATGACCGAAGCGATGAAGTCCGCAGTTGGTCCAGCGAGCCAAACGCCAGTTAATCCCCAGAATGATGGCAAAATAAGAAGTAGTGGAATGAGTAAGATCACTTGTCGAAGTAAGCTTAAAAAGATGGACTTATGTGCTTTTCCAACGGCTTGAAAATAATTGGCACTGATAATTTGAAAACTGACAACCGGGAGCATGGAGAGCCAAATGCGCATCCCCTTTGTAGTGATTTCCACGAGCTTTGGATCGTCATTAAAAATTTTAATGAGCGGAACCGTTAAAAACTGAGTCATTAAAAATCCAAAACATGCGATAACAGCAGCTGCAAAGATTGCGAGTTTGAGTGTGAGCTTTACGCGATCGTATTGTTTCGCACCGTAATTGTAACCAATAATTGGCTGCGTCCCCTGATTGATACCGAATAAAGGCATCAAGAAGAAGATGGCGATTGCATTGACAACGGTCATTGCACTGATAGCGAGATCACCACCAGCAGATTTTAGAGCATGATTGGCAATAATGGTTACAGCACTTGCGGCAATTTGCATTAAAAATGGGGATAGACCAATGGAAATGATGCTGATCACGATGCTTTTATCCAGTTTCAAATGCTTACGTTGAAGTTTAAGTTTACTTTTTTCAGACGTAAAATGACGAATGACTAAGACCATGCTCACAAATTGAGAAAAAATAGTCGCAACGGCTGCTCCAGCAATTCCCATTTTAAATGTAAAAATAAGAATTGGATCGAGAATGATATTCACAAGTGCACTGATAATCACGGTATACATGGCCATTTTAGGACTGCCTTCTGAACGCATGATACCTGTTAAACCAAATCCGAGTCCTTGAAAAATAGATCCATAGAGAATTATCGTCAAATAGGAATTTGCATAATCAAAAGTCGCATTGCTTGCACCAAAGAGATAAAGTAATGGTTCTTTGAACACAAGTCCTAAAGCCATGACGACAATCATGATGAGCGTGAGGAGTGTAAAGGCATTTCCTAGGATATGTTCCGCATCTTCTTTTCGTCCTTGACCAAGTCTTATGGAAATTCTTGCGCCACCACCGATTCCAACAAGCATACCAAATCCCATGAGGATGGTCATGAGCGGGAGTGATAAACCGATTCCTGTCATCGCAAGTGGACTTAGCCAACCGATGTACATTCTATCGACAACATTGTAGAGTGCATTGACGAGCATGCCGATAATTGCGGGTACGGAGAATTTCCAGAGTAAAACGCCAATGCGTTCATTTTTTAAAAGTTCATTATTTGTCATGTTGGTGTCCTTTCGTGTTGCAGTTAAAGTGTCTAAATGCACGTGCATTTTCCATGAGTTTGTCCATCAGGGGTTGGAGCATGAGAATTTCATCGTCTGAAAAATCTTTCAGCAAAATAGATTGCCATTGCTTCGTCAATTTTTTTAGATCTGCTTGTGTCGCATAACCCGCTTCAGTAAGTGTGATGCGGTTAACTCGACTGTCTTTTTCATCTTTCGTTCTCATGATTAAACCCGACTCTTCAAGTTTTTTTACAGAACGTGCGACAGTTGCCTTATCGACTTCAAGAGACTTTGTCAACTCATCTTGACTGGCACTCACGTGATGAAATAAGTAAAAAATAATGGACATATGACCAGCGCCTATATCTAAATTATTCGTTTTACCTGAATAAAATGACTGACTGGTGCGGTAGAGCATAGAAATTTGTCGTCCAATTTCAAAGTCGGATGCATGTGTGGTCTGTTCTATTGTTTTCATGTTGTTGCCTCTTCTCAAAATACTGTTTTAATTTAGTTGATAGCGCAACTAAATGCCTTTATCATCATACTGCTAAATAGTTGCGCAGTCAACTGTTTTTCGTATGAAGTTAGATTTTATTATTAGTGATTAAAAGAATTTGACTTAAAAGAAAATTTGATTAGAGCAAAATGATTGGGGTAAATTATGCACATAGAATAAAGTCATAGGAGCGTGTAAGATGAATGTAGAAAATATCATCCTTCAAATGAGTGGTATCGATTTGGCGAGTATTCGAGAAGAAGCTGTAAAGCAGTTGATAGAAGAGGATTGTAAAAAAAATGGATACGATCACGAAACGGATGAAGTGATGACCATTTATATCAATATCGAAGGGACTGCTGTGACTGCTTATTATGTAACTGATCGCTTTAGCGGATCAGTAAGAATCAACTAAGTAAAGTGTTTTTTCAAGGCGCATCGTGCCTTCCCCTCAAATAGCATTAAGCAAAAACCTGCATTCGGAATGCAGGTTTTTTGTTGCGTAAGAATGAATTCAATTTAGGATTAATCTATTTTTAAGAGAATTTTAATGAATATTGGTTATACTAAAAAAGTAAGAAAATCATATGAATCATTGAGGTGAAAGTTATGTTACAAGTAAAGAATGTTACAAAAGTTTACACTGGAGGTAAAAAAGCCGTTGACAATCTTTCTTTGGAAATCAAAGAAGGGGAAATCTTTGGTTTTATCGGACCTAATGGAGCGGGTAAAACGACGACGCTCAAGATGATTACGGGGATTATTGCACCGTCAAGTGGAGAGGTAACCATTGGTGGACATAGCATCACAGGAGATCCTGTAACTGCGAAAAAACAGTTTGCATTTGTTCCAGATCATCCAGAGATTTACGATGCAGTAAAAGGAATTGATTATTTGAATTTTATTGCGGACATGTACGAGGTATCTAAAGCGGATCGAAAATCAAGAATTGAACGCTATACAAAGCTGTTTCAAATCGATGACGCGCTAACGCAATCGGTCAATTCGTATTCTCACGGGATGAGACAAAAATTATTGATTTGTGGTGCACTTTTACCAAATCCTAAATTATTTATTTTAGATGAACCACATGTAGGGCTTGACCCACAATCGTCAAAAGTCCTTAAAGACTTGATGAAAGAGCATTGTGAAGCGGGCGGAACAGTTCTATTTTCTTCTCACGTTTTAGAAGTTGTAGAAAATTTATGTGATCGCGTAGCGATAATACATAAAGGACAATTGATTAGCTGTGCAACGCTCGATGAAATTAAACAAGATCGAACTGTTTCATTAGAAGATATTTTCTTGGAGATGACGAAAGATGAATAAATTATGGGCAATGACGCGGATTCAGCTTAAGGATTTCATGAGTCGATATACACAGCAGATGAATGTGAAGAACAAATTCTTAGGCAGATTAATGATTTTATTACCAATTGTAATTGTACTGCCTTTTGTGGCAGTGATTTCTCAGTTTTATGAGATCTTTTCAATGATCCATGCACCGGAACTCACGGTGACCTATACGTATATTATTGCGACGGTATTTGTATTTTTGATGGCAGTCCCACTGGTGATTTCAGTATTCTTTTATTCTAAAGACATGTCATTGGTCTCAACACTGCCTGTGAGTGAACGAACCATTGTATTTTCTAAGTTATCCACGGTTTACGTATACTTAATTGTCGTAAGTGGAATCGTGCTTTTACCTGGTGTTGGTTTTTATGCGTTAAAGGATGGTGTTAAAGGTTTATCCATCCTGATGGGACTAGTAGGAACCATTCTATTACCAGTTCTTCCAATGATCGCGGCCACTTTACTTACGATGCCATTTATGAATTTTATCGGGGGTAAAAAGAATCGAAATCTTATCATGGTTATTGGAAATGTGTTGATTATCGCAGCGATACTTGGTTTTCAAGTGTTGATGTCGAGAATGGATATGCGACCTGAAGAATTACAACGCATGTTATCTTCAAATGATGGCTTAATTGCCTTTATGGGGCAAAAATTCCCACCGAGTATTTGGCTGACAAAGATGGTTAAGGGTTCATTCCCAGATACGATATATTATCTCTTGTTAAATGCTGGTTTTGTGCTGTTATTAGCACTTCTTGCAAAAACTCTTTATAAAGGTGCAATGGCCAAATACAATGAACAAAGCACTTCAGTGAGCAAATCAAAAGGTAAGATTTCATATCGATCTCAAAGTAAATTAGTTTTACTGATTAAACGTCAATTTGGGATTATTTTTAGTAATCCAACTTTCATGTTGAATACTATCATGACCGTATTTTTACCACTGGTACTATTTGGCGTCTACTTGTTGATGGGCACCATGACCATGGACACACTGAGAGCGCCAGAGCTTAAACCGTTTTTAGTATTTATCTATACGGGAATTGTGTGCTCACCATGTATCATGGGAAGTATCTCAGCTACTGCAATTACACGCGATGGGAAATCATTTTGGGAGCTAAAAGTACTACCAATTACCACTGCACAAAACATTTTCTCTAGAATCATAACGACGCTGTTGATCAATTACACGGCATCCATCGTTATGGCGATTGTATCGGTATTTTTAATGCCAGTGAGTGCGATGGATATACTTGTCAGCGTGGGCGCATGTATTGTTTCGACGATATTTTTTACAAATGTTGATTTTATGATCAATATCATGAGACCGACACTCAACTGGACAAATCCAACAGCTGCAGTAAAGAATAATATGAATGTGATGATTTCATTTATTCCTAGAATTGTAGTGGGGGGCATCGTGTTTGCAATCCTTAAATTTGGTCCGAATTTAGATGCTTATGGTATCATTGGTGCATTTACTGGACTCATGTTAGTGGGCGCAGTGACAACATCCTTGTTGATTCGAGGTTCGTTTGGCAAGAAATTTGCGGCAATTGAGTCGTAAAAATACGATTGAGTCGAAAAATAAGTGTAATCGAGAGAAATTTCTATGAAAGAGATTCTCTCGATTTTTTTGTATCAAATTACTCATCAATTTCAGACATAAAATACAGGTATCCAACACAGGTATCCAACACAGGCATCCAATACAGGCATCCAATATAGGACTGAGTACTAAAGATTGGCAATAATGGATTTAGAGGGATGTTTATGATTGGATGAATCAAAATGAGATGGCTGTTCACCCAAAAATCTCAGGGCGAAATCGCGAAGTGGAAGAAAATACATACCTGGGCTTTTAAAGTTTTTCAACAGAATATTGAGTCGAATATTGAGTGATTTTGACTGATAGCGTTTATCCGCGTAATTCAATGAGAGTGAAAGCGCGTGATAGAGATTGAGCGATGTCTTAAATGCATAGCTAAATCCCTCAGCCGAAGTGGGACTTGTTGCTCCGGAAGCTTCACCGATGAATGCAAGTGGCAATCGTTTTCCAGAATCAGAATAATAATTCTGCGTAAAACAAAGCTTGCGTCCAAATGATGTTCGTTCAATAAACGCGCTTTCGGTTTTAATGCTCGTTTCAAGATTCAGCCCTAGGTGTTTTTCGAGTTTGCGTTCTAAAAGTGCCATATTTTGATGAACATTTTTTTCATTAACTGGAATCGCGGTACCTACAATGAAATGCTGACTTTTCTGAATGGTCCACGAATAATAGTTCGTCACATCTTTTGAGAAGACTCCCGTATAATAAGGCAAATTGGATTGCAATGGATACCATTTTTGAATGCTGATATAATTCGCGCGATGTTTTTGATTTGGGAAAAGATGACGTCGAACAAATGAATTCGCACCGTCTGCACCGACTAAAAATCGAGCTCTAATGGTGGTAAAGTCTGAAAACGTCACGTGCCAATGGTCTTGTTCGGCTTGAATATGGGTAATGAGCTTTCCGCAGATGGTATGAACGGTATCTGGTATCATTTGAAATAGATAACGGTCAAATTTTTCTCGGTGGATATTGAGGTAATGCCGCTTAAAATAACTTTCAATTTGGTGATCAAAGTCGATAATCTTCACTCGAAATAATTGTGGATCTTCGAGGAGATGATTTGGAAGGGTGAGTCCCATTTGACCCATGAGTTTTTGAGCGTCTGGGGACAAAAGCCCACCACAGGCTTTCTCGTAACGCGAATCATGAGGTGCATCCAAAGCGCGTTTATCGACGATAGCCACGGAGTATTTTTGATTCATTTTAGGGTCATTCCCAAGTAGTCTGGCGAGGTTTGAACCCGCTGGTCCTGCGCCACATATGAGTATATCGTACATAAGATTTCTCCTTTATTTGTCGTGATTGATAGGCTGTTTGATAAAAGTGTACAGATTTAGGTCGTATTCATGAGATAATCATAGAACTGAATTTATCGATTGTCAATAAAAAACTATCGAATATAAATCAAAATATATCGAAAAACAACTCGACACTCAGCAAAACTAATTGTATTCTTCAAAAAAATGCGTATAATAGGATGTAGGGGATTATAATCTAGAGGATTATGATGTCTACATAGAGAAATCTAATAAGACGAAATTAGAAATAAAGCGAATGGTGGGAAACGAGATGAAAAAATATCAAGAGTGGTTATTACGATCGTTTATTATATGTTTTGGAACGGGTATTGCGATGACGTGTCTGTTTTGGCTGCCTGATATTGCTGAACGTTCAGCGCAGGTATATCCTCATGTGGCGTTTTTAAAATCACCGGTTTATTGGTGGATGATCATTACGACGATTCCGTTCTACCTTGCACTTTATCAGACAAATGCACTTCTCAATCTCATTCGACAAAAAGAAGCTTTTACAAGTCGCTCTACAAAGCTGCTCGGGTCTATTGCTCGATGTGGATTTATCATAGCTGTTTCGTATGCGTTGTTAGGTGCGATACTTGTGATATTTCAAGTGTTTCATGTGGGCGTTGCACTTGCGATGGGATTTCTAATATTGACGTCATTGACGATTTCATTTTTTGCAAAACTTCTTAAAACTCTATTAGAAGAAGCGTTGCGTATTAAAAATGAAAACGATTTGACCATATGAGGTGACGAGATGCCAATCATTATTAACTTAGATGTCATGCTAGCCAAGAGAAAGATGAGTGTCACCGAATTGTCTGAAAAAGTGGATATCACCATGGCCAACTTATCCATCCTAAAAACTGGAAAGGCAAAAGCCATTCGATTTTCAACCCTTGAAAAGATTTGCGAAGTGCTTCAGTGTCAGCCAGGGGATATCATCGCCTATGAGAGCGATAAAGAATAAACACTAGAGCCATCAAAAAAAATAAGAGTGAGTTTTCTGCATGATAAAGGGCAGAAAAGCTCACTCTTTTCAGTTTGTCGAGATATTATTGCGATATTATCTCGCTTTCAACAATTTTAGAATTTTTTCTCTTTTTCAGTACAACTCCAGCAAATCCAGCTATTGCCAATAGACACACAATTCCAATGGTCACAGGTATAATAGGGAAGGCCTTTTTACGGATCACGATGCTGCTATTCCAGTTGGAATTGCCTTCAGCGGATAAAACGTAATAATCGCCTTTTTCATACTCTTTTAATTCTTCTTGAGACAACCGCATTCCATTGAATTCAATTGTCTCAATGTCGAGTTGATGATTGATTCTCAATTGATCCACATGGTCATCAGATTGTATAAATTGATCGAAATCATAAAAATCGAGTAAGTGAATTTTTGAGTCAGAAAAAATTGAACTCTTATGCGTTTCGTAGAAGGAAACTGTATTAAAGAGATTACTTGAGGTTGAGTTGAGATCAAATGTTCGAGTGAGAATCAATTTAGGCGATTTGCCTTTTTTGTATTCTGTTTCAATGCCAAGTTTTTCAAAGTATTGAACAACTGCATCCATATCATACTGTTCAGCACTGGATGGATCAAGTTCAACTTCGAATTCGGTTGTAAATGATGAACGACTTTCTAGCGTCCTAGTCAAATGAACTCTAGATGCTATTAGGCTTTTGTTGAAATCAAATGAAAACATTGCATCTGAATAGGTTGATGAGAGGACGAAGTGATCTTCAGTTTGCTCGTCAATCGTCATGTCCGTATAATATTCACATGAATCATCAAAATACCCTTCACCTTTTATCTCAAAAACAGCTCCTTGCTGGGATTCTAAATAATAATCTAAAAGAGCACTAGCGCTGATATAGGTGTCAAAATGAGCGGACTTTCGAACGGGATTTGAACCGTTCGTATCAAATACAAATGTTCCAATATCGTACTTTCTAAGGAATGATTGATAGTCAGACAAACGCTCAAACTCATAGGTGAAAAAAACTTCGTCATTTGATTTTGTCACCTTTACAGCACCTTTTTCTTTATACAAGCTTTCGATATACTGTGGGTCAAACATACTGATTTCAGATGAATCAAACACAGTAGAGATAGAGAATATAGAGTGATCTAAGTCGTTTAAAACATCCACGCGCTTGGATTTAAGTGCAAACGGTAAATTAAAGGATGCAGTATCATTTTCGTAAATGTTTGGATCGATTTCTTTAAATTGCGCACGATATTCATGGGAAGTGATAAAACTATCTGAGGACTCTGCTGTAATTCCAGAGGCTGCGACGGCATCAATTGCCCATTGTAATAAAAGTCGACTCACACCTGTTTCTTCATAAACCAAGTTGAGTTCAAAAGGGTTATCGGGATTCTTTTGTTCTTCAAATGTTGCGTTGAAATCAGTACCTAAAATAGATTGAGTCTTTTCAATATAGGTTTCAATTGTATCGAACTCGTATAAAAATTGATATCGAATACCATTTCCGTCGGGATCTTGATAGGTTGTCATTTCAAGAATGGCGGGCTTATTTTTTGTAAGAACATCCGTTAAAGCATCCGCACCACCTGTAATGCGATCCAGTGATTCGTTATCGACGTGAACATCAAAAACACGCGCACCAGAAAAGTTGTCGTCGAGGATGAGTGTTTGTTCCACGCTGGCGCCACAGCCAAAGAGGAGAAAACTAAATCCCAAAATAAGCAGGATGAGTTGAATTTTTTTAGTCATTGATTTTTACCCCCAATAATTCTACGGATAAATCTCGTAGTATTTTTTCATCTGCATTCCAAAAATAGCATTTATCATCCATATAGCATAACGCGCTACCTGAAATTGTGTCGACAGTAAGCGAAACATAGTTGGGCATTTTTAATAGTAATTCATGATTCGAAAGGGAATAAATCGCACCTTTAGATGAATCGTAATAAAAATCATGTTGAGTTGAGAACTCGTATAGTTGCGGTAAAGTCGTACTTTCGCCGGCAACGACTGAGTAAATTGTAGAATCAGTCGTTGTAGAGTAAAAAACATCTGAAATTGTTACATAATATTCGTTATATGCATCACAGATAACCTTTGTTTCATTTGATTTAAAATCATATGACAAAAGTTGACCTTCATCATCTGACACAATGGCAGTATGACCTTCAGTCAAAGCGATAAATTCATAGTCTGAGTCAATAGCTCCCTGTTCTTTTCCATTCAGATCATAAATGAACCCATCATCTACATTGTAAACATATTGACCGTCAAACGAGAATGATAGGGAGCCGTTGAGTTCAATAGACTTCTGATTGATTTTTTCACCCTTAAGATCATAAAAGTTGGTTTTAGATCCATTTTGAATGGCATAACAAGTCTTTCCAAAAGTGAACCATTTGGTTTCGTTCATTGAATCGACCTTTTGAATTGTCTTTTTATCGAGATCAATGGTATACACACCTTTTTCAGTTGCTTTAAGGAGTTGATTTGAACTTGCAATAAAGAATTCTCCAGATTGAATAAATTCTCGATTGACACGACTTTTACCCGATGCATCTGTAGAGGCATTTTCATCATCATAAGAGGAATCCTCTGAGTAGTTATCAAAATAATCGGTATCTTGATGGCTTGAACGAGTTGAATTTGAAGATTCATTGTTCAACATAGGAAGACTGAGAATGAGTGTGAGAACAAGAAGGATTCCGGAAATCCATACAAATCGATTCATAATGACAGTTACTTTGCGAATCCGCGCTAAGACGGGTTCAATGAACGCTCCTAAGTAGTAGGCAACGGCAGATATTCCCATAATCCAAACGATTGGCAACAGGATGCTAAACAACAAAGGGTTTCCAATAGACATTGAAACATTGGCATCAGACATAAATGTCGCTTCTGCATCAAAACGGACAGTTGAGCGTGACAAAAGTGCGAAAACGAAACATATGATTGCTGCAATACCAGCAAATTTACCAGCGCGCATAAAGTAGACTTTCGTTTCTTCGTGTGCCTGTTTTCTAAATAAGTGATAAAGCGAACCAATTAGAAGAATCGTAGAAATAACCCCTATTAGAATAAATCCAAATCGAATATCGCCATTCATCGTCTTGATGCCAGAAATGGAGAGCGTTTCATTTCCAGACTGCAATATCAATGGAATTGAAAATACACGCAGGATCGAATAAACAAGCGCATTGAGTATCCCCATAATCATCATCATGAGTGTGCCCAAAATACCAGAAGTATTGCCTTTTAAGCTGAACAACTGAGGTGTCACCAAATTTACAAAATTCATCATGGCGATAAGCCCGAAGTATTTGAAACACAGATGATGTTCTTTTACAAAACGCACTGGTGATGAAGAGTCGCCGAATGACTTGTTCAATGTCTTGCTGAATGTTGAAACTATAGGTGTTATCTTGATTTTTAGTATTTTACAAGCAAGCCATTGATAAATCCACACAATAATAGGCAAAATGATCAAGTTGTGAAACACACCCGATGAAATCTTAGCACTAAAAAATGATGAGTCGATTGTGATGGTAAATATAAAGGATAAGAGAGTCTGTAGGATGCCTATGATCAGCGAGGAGGCGAACAAAACAACATTTGACAACTCATTTTTCTTAGAGATCAATTTATATAGGAATAATGTGAGTGTCATAACGCCAAAGATTCCCAGTTGAAAGAAAATAAGACCTACTGAGAAGTTCATAATATTTTCATACTGATCGATACTCAAATGTAACGAGTTGTTGGATAAAATACTTAAAAAGAGTACGGGATTAAACATCTTGAGAGAGAGCCCATCCATTAGTGAAAAAAATGAAAACGTCTGGTCAAAACCATCGAGTAAATCGATCATTGAAAATGCAACCAACGACATCATAATTGTTGCGAGGACAAGTAGTAGCAGATAAGCGGGAATACCGATACATGCAGCCTCTTTTAAGTGAGATAGCTTGAATTTTGGTTTGTCAATTTGCTGAAAGTGTGCGCCACAAGACGTACAGAATTTTGCTTGATCTGTATTCTCAGATTGACAGTATGTACAATTTCTCATATAAAACTCCTTTTCTAATAATAACGATATTATAACATGGAATAATGTTTATTTGAATGAATAAATAAAGGTGCTGTCATAGCAACAGCACCCGAGGTTGATTTTACATTTGAAATTTTATTCATCCGGTATTCATTTACTCAAATACGACAATGGCTTCTTTTGTACTTGTAAGCCAAGATACTTTTGCATTTAAGTTATTCACGACAAATGAAACTGGAACGTAGGTACGTCCATTTTTAGAAAGTGGAGCGACGTCCATTTCTGCGGATTGACCATTGATCTTGATGCTTTTTTTATTGAGCCACATCTCAAGAGTTGTTCCCCTCGCGACGATTGTCACCTTTTGTGTTGGACCATCCCACGCAACAGTCCCGCCCATGGCTTCGATCATCGCCTTAATTGGAATCATCACTCGACCGCTGATGTTTAGAGGCATTGTTCCTCTTCCAGGATCGAGTTCGCTAATGGTGCCATTGACATTCATCATTTTGTTATTGAGCTGAAGGACGATTACAGATTTATTACCGGTCGCTTGAGTGATGGTTTGAGGCGTCTTCACGGTATAAAAGCCAATTCTTGCGCCTAAGCTTTCACTTGTTCCCAATGTGGGATTTGCTTCTGCTAGAACAGGTACAATCGTATAGTAATAGGTGGTATTTGGTTCGACATTGACATCTACAATGGAAGTGCCTTCAATGTAGAAATCTGTGATAGAAATGCCAAGTTCATTAGAAACTTTAGATCTAAAGACGCGATAACCAAGCCCATTTGCTACAGCCCATTCTAAGCGAACGCCATTTTCAAATGGTGTTGCGCCATATTGAACGAGTAAATCAGATGGCTCAACTTTTTTCCACTCATAAGTGTATCGCACACCAATACTTCCAGGGCTACCTGCATAAACTGTCACATATATAGCGCGTTTTGTTCCGACTTCTGCCTTGTCAAAAAAGTCTAAGGTTAAATCTGCATACGTGGAATCTTGGAAAGTAGGGTCCCCATTTTCAGCTAAAGTCATTTTTTTAACCATTGTACCATCTTGATAGGTTCCTGTTGGAACGCGTTTGCTGGCAGTTGCATATCCTAAATCAAGGTCGGCTGTATCGGCACTAATATTAGGAGAGTAACCAACGCCAAGTCCACCAAAATTGCGACTGTATACATCTTGATAAAAACGAATAGCGACTTTGCCATTAGCTGAAATGACTTTTGAAGGTTCAGTCCATGAGTATTTCGCATGTAAATCCATCACTTGTTTAAAAAAAGTGTTTGGATTATATCCTCTGATTTCAATCGTGTTACCAGTCATCTCGGCAAAATAACCATCTGTTCCATTGAAATTTGCTAGTGGAATAAAACTGGACGCTAGGTCAAATCGATGCACATCCACTCTCACCCAAGCATATTCATCAGCAGCAAAACCGATACTAGATATTGGCACTAAGATGCTGGAAACAACTAAAACTAATGCCAATAGCAGTTGGAATTTCTTTCGCATATAAACCCTCCTCTTCATTCATCTACTCATACAAGTTACTCGTAATGGTATCTTTTCATACTGTTTCATTTACCCAATTTAATGAAAAAAAACGCAAAAAGTCACGTGACTTTTTGCGTTCATTCATAAATTTGCTATTAATCATATCTTGCTATTAATCATATCTTGCTATTAATCATATCTTAATATTGATTATATTTCGAGGTGGATTAAACATCGAGGTTGATCCTATCTCGACGTTGATTATAATCTAAATTTACTGATATTGACTTGCATTTCCTCAGCGAGTTTTGCTAAAGATTCACTTGCATCGGCGATTTGATCCATTGCAGCTGTTTGTTCTTGAACTGCAGCTGAAGCTTGCTCTGCGCTTGCTGCGTTGTTTTCAGAAATATAGGCAAGGTGTTCAACGATTTCGATGATTTGTGTTTTCTTTTGAAGCATTTCATCACTTGAATGGTTTAATGATTCAATAATCGCTTGAACCTGTTCTGTTGCATCAGCGATTCCCTTAAACTTCGTTTGTGTATCATTTAAGCTTGCAATTTGAAGTTGATTAATCGATTTTGAAGCAGTCATACTTTCTACCGCTATGCCCATCTTCTGAGTTAAATTCACGATAACAGATGAAATTTCCTCAGCGAATTGATTGGACTGCTCTGCTAATTTACGAATTTCATCTGCTACAACTGCAAATCCGCGACCTGCTTCACCAGCTCGAGCGGCTTCAATAGCAGCGTTAAGTGCGAGTAAGTTCGTTTGATCTGCTATGTTTTTAATCATAGCACTTGCAGCTTCAATGGTATGAACGTTGTTGTTTGTTTCTTCAATAATGAGCGCAACCTCATTTGACGCTTTTGTATTGTCTTCAGTTTTGCGTTGTAATTCATTTAATACGACGAAACCTTCATCCTTGAGTTTTTCAACGCGGTTAGAAGAATCACTTAAGTCACGGACTAATTGTTTTTCTGTCGTGATCAAATCCCCTAGACGTTCAATTTCTTTCGCGCCATCACTAGTTTGTTTTGCTTGATCTGTTGCGCCACCTGCAATTTCTTCAATCGTTCGAGCGATTCCATCCGCCGAATGAGATGACTGTTCGCTTGTAGCAGTTAATTCTTCAGAGGAAGACGAGATGTGTTCTGCACCAGAAGCAATACTTGAAATCAAGTGAACTAAGTTGTTTTTCATATGAAGTGTCGACTGTGCAATCACACCGATTTCAGAAGCATCATTTAGCAATTTTTCTTGCTGACTTAAAGTTAAATCGGATAAATCGTATTCTGCAATTCGGTTGATTTCACTTGATAAGAGTTTAATCGGTGCAACGAATTTTTTCATGATGTACAAGATGATAAAACCAATTACAACGGCAATTAGTACGAGGATAATGCCATTGATGGCAAACATAGTCAAGATTTTTCCATTAGCGTAGGCTAAGTCATAAGAAATCTTAAATACGCCGATAACTTGCGTATTTAATGGATCATAAATAGGTTTGTAGTGATAGAGCATTTTCGTTTCACGAACGGTAAAATCTTCACCTTTATACGCACGTTCAATATTTTTTTGTGTTTTTGAGTCAAATTCTGTTAATGCTTTTCCTACAACATTTTGATTTTTTTCGTTAGTTGAATACAGTAAAGCTTCATTTGTATAAATATCTACATGAGAAGAGGATGTTTCTTTAAAACTGGTGAAAAATGAATCACTATAGCCGATTTGAAGTGTACCTACGACATTTCCTGCCGTTTGAATTGGATAAAAAGCACGAATACCAATACCTGATGTACCAGCTTCAACGCCTGCATGCTTTTCTCCCTTTAATGCAGCGGCAATGGTTGCATTACTAGACTTGTCATCGCCTGATTTTTCAGGGTTATGCGCACGATAGAGCACCACGCCCTTTTCATCTCCGATCTCAAACACGGACATCCCTGTCAATTGGCTGAACTGTTGATAAATTGGATTTGCAAAGATAGCAATCTGCTTTTCGTTGTCATTCATAATGCCGTTAAGCAATTGATTGTTGGTAGAATAGAGCTGTGCCAACGCACTTGCATCATTCATTTTGTTCTCAATCATATTATCGAGCAATCTAACAGATGTCATTAAATCGTGTTCTGCATCGTCATTAAATCCATTTGCCGTTGATAATGTTAAAAATACTAATCCCGCAGCAATGACGAGTAGTAAAACAATAAAAATACTTGCGAGTCTTCCCGCAACTCCTTTAAACATAAGTTCCTCCCTGTTATTGACACTAAGTTTACCCTTACTTTATATTACTACCCAAAACGCATAAATTCTAATACAATTTTAAGAAATGAAAAGCAGGTACTTCAATTTGTTCTTTTTTTTGAACGTTGTTCATAGAAGATATAATTAATTATGATTTTGTGCGGGTACCAAATAATTTTTTTTATATGATAAATACGTTCATATGACTTTAAGTGTGAGAAAGAAATCTGACAAACAATTTAAAATTAATGTTAATTATTTATGAATTCTAAATATTATCTACTACAACTTAATTTTTTGTAATAAGCGCGTTATTTTTTATATTAAAAGTGTATTAATAAATACGCAGGGGCTAAAAATAAGGCGTGATGTATGTTATGATACTTATACAGAAACAAAAAGACAAACCTCAGGAGCGCATATGGAAAATCAGTATGAAAGACGCAAAAAATTTATCGTAAATATCATCTACTTTCTCATACTCTTATTGATGGGGTATATTACAGTAAAATACGCCATTGGATATGTAAGCCCTTTTATTTTTGCATTCCTTGTTGCATATGTTTTGAAAGGGCCATCAAAATTTATTTCTGAAAAGTTAAAGATTCCTCGAAAACCAGTAGCTCTATTGGTAGTACTTGTATTTTATGCCACTATTGGCGTGTTATTGTCACTATTAGGTGTAAAAATTATCACAGTGCTCATCGATATTTTTTCGAAATTTCCAAGTATCTATGAAAATCAATTGCAACCATTCTTAATCGAATCGTTTGAAGGGATTGAAAAAACAGTTTATCGATTGGATCCAGCGTTAGTAGATGCCATCAATCAAGGTTTTGATCAAGTGATCAAATCGCTTGGCAATTTGGTAACAGGTGCTTCTGTAAAAATCGTTACATCTGTTTCGGGCGTTGCGACGTCGTTGCCAGCATTTTTAATTAAAACACTTTTAATGATCATATCGACTTTTTTTATCGCAGGAGATTACGACAAAATTCAATCGTTTTTTATGAATCAATTTTCGCCAAATAGCAGTCGCGTATTTGTTCAAATTAAGTCGTTTGTCATAGAGACACTCTTTGTATGCTTTAGATCGTATGCGCTGATTATGTCTATTACAGCGGTTGAATTATCAATTGGTCTATCCATTATTGGGATTCCAAATGCCATATTAATTGCCATATTAATTGCCATATTTGATATTTTGCCGGTTCTTGGAACAGGTGGCGTGATGATTCCTTGGGGTGTTATTACGCTCATTCAGGGAAACATCGCCTTGGGAATTAGTTTACTTGTTTTATATGTGGTGATCACCATCATTCGAAACATTATTGAACCTAAAATCGTGGGAAGTCAACTTGGATTACATCCTATTATTACTTTGATGAGTATGTTTGTTGGGGTTAAACTTATTGGTTTTATTGGACTCTTTGGGTTCCCGATCGGGTTAGCCCTTCTTATGCATCTTAATGATACCGGTACAATCACGATCTTTAAAAAAGTGGATAACTCTGGCGTAGATGATATAAAAGATTTACGAAAAAAATAATTAGGCATAGGAGAACTCAATATGATTAGAAAAGCGACACTCATAGATGCTCAAAGAATTGCTGAAATTATCGTGTACGGCTGGAGATTTGCCTATAAAGGGATGATTGATGACACCTACTTATATGGTGAGTTATCTGTGGTAAAACGATATCAATCTCTATCAGAAGTGCTGAGTGGAGAACATGGTTTTTTCGTTTATGAAGAAGATGGGATTATGAAGGCATTTGTGCTCGTTAGCGAGCCAAGAGAATCCGCTGAAACATCGGACTATAGCGAACTCGTCGCCATATATGTGGAACCGCAGTTTAAAGGGATGGGCATTGGACAAAAACTGATTGCTTTCGCGGAAGAACTCTCGCTAAATAATCAAAAAAATGCCATACGCCTTTGGGTGCTTGAAAAAAATGAAAAAGCGAGAGCTTTTTATGAAAAATGTGGGTTTGTGCAGTTGAATGAGAACATGTTATTAGAAAAATTGAAACAAAATGAAGTAAGATATGAAAAGGTGTTATCAAAAGCTTAGACATATAAAAAAGAGATGAATTCATTAAATGGGGGAATTATGAAAATTCAAAGCGAAGCAAAGTTGACTTTATTTGAGTCAATTAGTATGATTGTTGGAAATAGTATAGGTACAGGCATTATTGCCGTACCTTTTTTAGCGACTAAAAATAACTTTTTGGATGTCGCATGGATGATATTGGTCGCATATGGAATCAATGTGATTTTGCATCTGATCATTGCGGAATTATCCTATAACAATGGTGGTGCTCAACTCGTTAAAAGTTTTGAAGGCGAGTTATTTACGGGAAAAGGCAAAAAAGTATTTAGCTGGATGATGTTTGCTGTATATGGTTTCGCGATTGCGTTGGGAATCAGTGGAAATATCAATGGTGGTGCACAAATAATAGAAGCGTGGTTTAACGTTCCATTTGAAGTGGCCCAAATAATCTACTATGTTGCTGCTGGAAGTGTGGTTTTCGCTGGAATGAAAGCAGTCGGTATTGCACAAAAATATGCGGTAATTGCATTAATTGCAATTGTGGGAATTATGACAGTTGCAACATTTACACTGCCATTGAATACAATCGCTATTGAAACGAGATCTCTCCCCAATATGTTGGCTTTGTATAGCATGATTGTTTTTGCCACATCAGCCAATCAATCTGTTATACAATCCGTAAAGGGATTAAATGGAGATGTCAAAAAAATCCGTGCATCCATTTTTATTGGATTTGGTATCTCGTCACTGTTTGTATTTCTCGTTACTGCGACGGTTTTATTAGGTGCAAAAGGGGAAATTACAAAAGAAATGGCCTATTTACAACTTGGACGTAGCATTGGGTCATGGGGCGCACTACTTGCAGGTATATTTTCGCTATTTGCATTAGTGACGACTTTTTGGACGCATACTTTGAGCTTAAGAGATGTGGTTCATGAACAAATTGGCCTTGGAAATAAAGTGTGCTGGATCATCGCAACGATTCCAACTCTATTATTTGCAATGTTTGGAGTGAGCAGTTTTATTATTTTGACGCGCATCATGTCGGGAGTTGTCGTACTAGTGGGGATTATGCTCATTATTACGTATGGAAAATCTCGAAAAAAAGCACAATCCAGTCCTATCTGTGGATTTATGGGGACAGTTCCTTTCCAATTGCTGATGGTGACGTCTGCCATTCTTTCGGCAGTTGGCGCACTTATTCCACTAAAATAAAAAGGAGTTTGATCGATGTATCAATCAGATCGTATCATACAAAAATCTGAGGATTGTTTTGATTTAAAAATTGAAACATCTGAATTTAAAATATTACAGCTTACGGATATCCACTTTGGATTTAGTGTTTTTTCTAGAAAAAAAGATGAAAAAGCGAAAGGGGATATTCAAAAACTTATTGAGATAACTCATCCCGATTTCATTGCAATTACTGGAGACAGTATATTTCCATACTTACCCAAATCGGGAACAAGAGACAATATTCGACAAGCGCATAAATTCATTGAATTTTTTGATGGTTTTAAGATTCCTTATTCATTGGTATTTGGAAACCACGATATTGAAATGGGTTCAAAAGGCAGTAAGGATGAAATTGCAACGATCTTTGAATCTGGAAAATACAGTGTTTTTTCAAAAGGGCGGTCTGAATTAACTGGGATGGGGAACTATCAAGTTAATTTGGTGAATTCAGCCGGAAATGTGTTTAGTTCGCTGATATTCTTAGATTCGAATATGTACCGAGATGGGTGGTTTTATAGCGGATTTGACTGTATACGGGAAGATCAGACGAAGTGGTGTATGGAGTCTTTAAGAAAGACAAAGAACGAGTTTCCAGACTGTTATCATGCATTTGCATTTTTTCACATGCCTTTACCAGAATTTAAAGAAGCCTATAGAAGGATGAAATTAGGCGATCCAGAGGTACAGTATCACTTTGGAAGTATCGGCGAAGAAGAAGATTACTTTGGTATTTCAAAGTATCAGCCAGACTTTTTCGAAGCAGCTGTCGACAATGGCTTGATTAGAGGTATCTTTTGTGGTCATGATCATTTAAATACACTCTCGCTCACTTTTAAAAATATTCGCATGACTTATGGTATGTCTATTGATTATTTGGGGTATAAACACATTGGAAAAAGGAAAATTCAACGTGGTGGTACGCTGATTACATTAGAAGATAACGGAGAGTGGTCTGTGAAACCCATTCCACTAAATAGTGTCGTTTCAACGTTTGTAAGAGGCATCAAGTCTCAAACTTAGGAGCTTTATATGAATAATAAATACGACTTTAGCAAACTCAGCGCGAGTATCAAAAATCGGTTTGCATTAACATTACTCGTTGTGATTTTGACGGTTTCTTTGGGGCGCAACTTTATACAAGCAGTCATCAATGAACATGTTCAAAATGCATCTATTTTTATATTGCTTTTAGTCGTGGCTTTAAGTGTCTTGAGCTATTTGATGATTCTTCGACCCGTGTTAAAAGCGTCACGTCAGCTTTTAGAAGATATTGATCATTTAAAGAGTGATTTATATGATAAGCAAGATGTTCTAAAATCTACACTTCATTCGGTAAGTGTTGCAGTCGTCGTATTAGATGAACAAAAAAATGTAGCTTCAATGAATCCTATAGCAGAAGAAATTACGGGCTGTTCAGAGTCTGACATGCAAGGAAAACACTATAAGAATTTGTTTTATAACGTGGATATTCAATATGATCAACAACCGATTAATCCCATTGAAACGATCTATCGATCGGCTGGAGCGATTAGTCGAATGGCCTATAATGGCTCCATATACCAGACAGAATCACCTGTGAAAATTGATGGCATCGTTCAAGCCATGTATAGTCCAACCCATGAGCTCCGTGGAAGTGTCATTACATTTCAGGATGTAACGAAACAAGCAACCTTAGAATCCGAGATGAGTGCTTTTTTAGAGGTCGATCTGGATATGTTTTTTGTATTGAGTGTAGACAAAACGCTACTAAGAGTTAATAAAATGTTTTTAGATGTAATGAAATATGAAGAGCATGAAGTGTTGAATCATTCTATTGAGGAATGGATATATGAAGAGGATCATGAAATTGCGACTCGCCATTTTTACTACGTATTAAATGATGATCAAATAACCATCAGTACGCTGAGAATGAAGAATAAAGAGCATGAAGTTCGGCATATTGAGTGGCGTTCAAAGAAAAGTTGGGATTTTCTCTATACATCTGCAAGGGATGTGACAGAACACGTTTTAAATGAAACGCGTTTAAAAGAAATTGCGATAAAAGACGAATTAACTGGACTTTATAACCGATATTTTTTAGATTCCTTTATTGGTCAAGAACTCGAACGCGCAGAAAGATATCATGAAACGTATAGTTTACTCATACTTGATTTGGACCATTTTAAAGTTGTCAACGATACATGGGGGCATCCAACAGGAGATGATGTACTCAGATTTATCTCAGAAGTTATGTTGAAACACAAAAGAAGTAGCGATCAGTTGATGCGTTTTGGTGGAGAAGAATTTATTATATTGATGCCTGAGACGGATTTTCAAGGTGCCAAAATCGCAGCAGAGCACATCCGTCAAGCCGTTGAAAATAGCGTCCATCCAGTTTCAGGAAAAATCACTATCAGTATAGGACTTGCCGAACATATGCAATCAGAATCATTTAGACACTGGTACAAGCGGGCAGATGATGCACTGTATCACGCCAAACAATCGGGTAGAAATCGAGTGGTTGTCGCAGAAGAATTGGACGCAGATAAATCGTTTATTGTACAATTTGCATGGCAACCAGAATGGGAGTCTGGGTACGAAATTTTAGACAATGAACATAAAAAACTACACGAACTCGCCAATATTTTAGTGGGAGTCCTCTATGAGTCGGATGAAACTGAGAAAATTATCCATGTGTTAGACAGTCTCATTGAATTTGTGGCATTTCATTTTGCATCAGAGGAACGTCTATTATCCGATATCGGTTATGTGGATTATGACATACATGCGGAGGCACATAAAAATTTGGTCGCAAAAGTGCTTAAATACAAAGAATCCTATTTGCAAGGACAATTAAAAGAAGCGGCGTTTTTATCCTTTATCATCGACGATATTCTCATAGGACATCTCGTTAAAATGGATTCCAAGTTTTTCCCAGTTCTGCAAGAAAAGTCGTATTATAGATAACCAAATAAATAAAAGAGCGTTTGCAGTGATTGCAATCGCTCTTTTTTATTGAATATCAAGTGTGGATTATTGAGTGTTTAAATCGAGTAAATGATAGAACTCTTTTTCCGGTCGACTGAAGTAGTAGCCTTGGTAATAGTCACATCCCATGGCCTTCAAGCATTCAAATTGCTCTTGGGTCTCGACGCCCTCAGCAACAACTTTAGCACCGACATTTTTCGATAGTTCAATAATAGACTGTACGATGCTTTTAACTTTGGGATGAGTGGTAATCTGCTTGGTAAAGCTGACGTCGATCTTAATCGCATCCACTGCGAAATTCTTTAAATACGACAGTGAGGAGTATCCTGTTCCAAAATCGTCTAAATGAATCTCATAGCCACTGATTTTAAATTTACGAATGTTATCAATGGCGATTTCAAGATGTTTTGAAAACGCAGTCTCTGTAATTTCAATGACGATGCAATTGCGCGGTAACTGGGCATTTTCAATGATGGTATTTAATTTTTCCACCACTAATGGGTCCAGCAACTCAAGAATGGACAAATTGACGGCAATTGGAAGCAGTGAAAGTCCGAGTGCTTTTCTTTCCATTTGAACCTTAATGACTTCTTGAATTGCAAAGCGATCAATGGCATCGATCAGTCCAGCAGATTCAGCGATTGGGATGAAGTGGCTCGGTGGAATAAGTCCGAGTTTACCGTGATCCCAACGAATAAGTGCTTCAACGCCTGTCATTTGACATTCTGAATCGTATTTTGGTTGATAGAGCATATAGAATTCTTCTTTGTCAATGGCGTGATGTAAGCCATTTTCAATTTGATTTTCATAGACCTTATGTTGGTACATCGCGTCGTCAAACCATTTGATCAGTGTTTTCGAATGAATTGCACTCTCTGCATAATCGAGATAAGTGAGCAACAGTTCTTCGATGAATTCATCAGAGTCATATAAATAATCATTTGTAACAACAGCAGTATCTGGAATTTTATAAGCGCCAACCGTTATGTTGACTCTTATAAGAATGGTATCTTGAATTTGTAGAGTTTTAAGTTGTTTTTGTAATTGTTCAAGCCATGAATGAATGTTTGCAACTGATAAAGTGTCATCAGATGGATTAAGCGGTGGTGTCAAGATGACATAGCGACCAGGGCTCATATCATATAACTCCGCATGATGATCAAGTCTAGAAAGAGTTGACTTGATTTTATCTGCAAATAGCTTATCGACATCCTCAATGGTGGATTGACCAAGTGCTTGAAAATAATGTGCAAATTCTTCAAACGTGACAAATAAAATCGCTCGATTTGCAAGCGCTTGATTTTTAATGTGATACGTCATTCTTTGAAGTAATTTTTTTCGATTTGGAAGCGCTGTCAGTGGATTGTTAAAAGCATAGTACTCCACTTCATTTTTGTATCGTTCGAGTTCATCGTAATTTTCTCGAAGTGTTTCTTCTGTTGCAGCCATTTCTTCATAGAGTGCTTGGAGTTCTGTGGTTCTATGATGAATATTTTTGCGCATATCATCAAAAGTGAGCGCGAGAATACTGATTTCATTGTTTTGTTCTAAGAGCTCGTCACTGAGTTGTACGTCATAATCACCCTCTGCCATTGCACTTGAAATGGAAGTGAGTGTCACGATTGGATCTGAAACGCGTTTTGAGTAATGGCGCACATACATGAGTGTAATGACGCCAGCAAGCATATAAAGAAGTACAAATCCAACGAGTGTATCAATGGAGCCAGCGAGCAGAAAACGTTTTGGTACACCGATCCAAAGCGTCCAGTCTTGTACTTTTAATGGAATTGACGTATAGACCTTATCGTTGATCTCAAATTGTTTGCTGTCAAGTTCAAAAGTGGGTGCAAAATCATAGACGGTTGGTACGTGTTCATAATCATTTCGTATGAGCGAAGCATCGTTAATTGCGACGAGCTTCCCATCTTTATATAAAATCATGGCTTTTGAACCCTCTGGTAAATCAAACTGTTCCATGATTTTTGAAAGTTGTTTTAAACTAATGGCCATGTTGACCACACCTTGTGTTTCTAAGTTGCTATCTTGAATGCGTTTTCTTAATACTGCAACAAGTTGATGACTGACAGAATCTACCGCTGGAGAACCAATATATACACCATTGATTGATAGCGCTTCGAGATGCCATGAATTGTGTTCCCAAGAGTAATTAGAATCCGGTTTCCAGCCATCTGAGCTGACGAGAAAACCATCGTCTTTTGGAGTATTAAAATAAGTGTAAAGGACATCTTCTCGACCTTCTGCCATGTGCACCATAATCGTTTCCATGAAGGATTCGGAATATTCTGGTGTGAATTCTATGGCTTTTGCTTGTCCTTCTACATAACCGATATGCTTATTCATATAAGCATTCACTTCAAAAGCAATCTCATTTCCCATGGCGTGTATGTATTTCTGATTCACATTTCTGAGAAGGCTTTCAATTCTAAAAGTCCCATATAATGCCATTCCTGTGGCAATTATAAATGTAATGATGAGCGTATTTTTGGCTATTTTATTTCTTACAGATTTCATTTTTCTTCCTTTTTTATCTACAGCAAACATGAACTACCACGTCACAAAGTTGTCTCGTATGTCAGGTCAGTTTCTTAAGCCTGAATCATTCTATCATAGTGAAATCACCCTTGCAGTATAATTGTCTGAACTGTAAAAAATAAGAAGAAAGTTTAATAATCCGTCTATCACAAATGTAATAGTTATAAATTTAACATTTTATCATCATGATTTTTTTGAAGGCTTAATAATCAATCCGAACAAAACGCCAAATGAAATCCCCAGTGCAAGTTGATCTAAGATGATTCCGAGCGCAACACCGAGTCCCATGAAAAGAGGGAGATAAGGCGTTTCACTTTCTTCTTCATCTTCTGATTCGTCAACTTCACTTGTTTCAGGCGGGGTAATAGTTTTAGTGGATTCAGCAATTTCAGTATTTTTAACAGTTTCAGCAGTCTCATAAGTTTCGAGATTTTTAGCAGTCTCACTTTTCATAGCGCCTGATGATGATTTGGTATGTGATTGTTTAGAAAATAAACGTTTCATTAATAATGTCCTCCGAAAATTTAATTAAACGAGTTGTATTTGTTACTTTTAGAGTCTTTTGTTTTAGTTTAACAGATATGTCTTAAATAAAAATAAAACTTCTCTGGAATTAATTTGAAAATTTTTCTGAGAAATAAATTTCTAAATATAAAAAAGGAAAATTTGCTTAACAGAAACAAAATGGAAATATATGTAAAAATAGATTATCATTTTAAATTAATTTTGGTATACTAATTGAGGATAGAATAAACAAGTTTGAATAATATTAATGACAATACATAATGTGGAGGCGTATTGAAACATGAAAAACTACAAAATTAACTATTTAGAACACTTTACAAATGTTGTAGGAAAAGAGTGGTTAAGTAAAAAATTCGAAAAGAGAACACGTAAATTGTGGATAATGATCTTAACAATCGCGATCATAGTCATGCAGTGTGGAATGTTCGCTAAGTATCCTTCTTTCGCAAATGCTAAATCATTCCCAGACGTGCCATCGAATCACTGGGGAAAAGCATTTATTGATTCGCTGTCATCAAAGGAAATTATCACAGGATATCCCGATGGCAGCTTTAAGCCAAATGAAAACGTTAAAATCAATGAATTTATTGCCATGACCGTGAAAGCACTCGGTTATAGCTATGAATCAAAGTCAAGCGATTGGTCAAAACCATACGTGGACAAAGCGATTGAACTTAAACTGATTCTCGATCGTGAATTTACCGATTATAACGCACAGATTAACCGTGAACAAATGACATCGATTATCGTGAATGCAGTAGTGTTAAAAGAGTATAGACCAACCAGTACGCTTGACACATACGTAAAAAATGAAATGGCAGATTATCACAAAGTAAGTGACTACTACAAACAAAACATTATTGATTCATACAAATTCGGAATCGTAACAGGCTATCCAGATAAAACCTTCAGACCGAAAAACAACTCAACTCGTGCTGAAGCTTCAGCAGTAATCATCAATATGCTCACTGAAGAATCCAGAAAACCATTTGTTCAAACTGATGCAAAATACGTTATGATGCCAGTAAATGATTTAGATGAATACGGAAATGACATTCAGTACCAAAAAGCCTTTTATGCACCTCTTTACCAAGGTAAGCCAGTGAATGAACTTGTAGATATCGCAGAGATGTTCATGAAACTCTCTGATGGTGGAAAAGGATATTTAGCACCTGGTTTATCAAGATTTGGTGAACTCTATGGATTTGGTGGATATCCATCTAAAGTTGAATTTGACCAAGCAAAATCAATTGAAAACATCTATGAACGTACGGATGCCATGATTAATCTAGGAGATATCACTTTTGTTGCACAGTTTAACGACTTTTCCAGTCAATATCGACCTTATCAACTTGCAGTAACTAAAAACTATTCAAGAGCAGATTACAACAGACCGTATTCAGAATATTTTTTAGAGCGATACGGAGATCAAATGAAGCCACTATTTAAGTATCTCTTTGAATCGGACTACGATAAAGCATGGCAATCATTTATAAAGGCACTTGATTATCAAGGCAACAAAGCTGCGGAGTTGAGGATTTCGTATAACGGTAGACAAATTACAATGTTTTATACAACAAACAATGTTAATCTTTATATTTCACTTAAAAAATAGGGGGCAAGCATGAAGAAACAAAAACTCGCACTACTTCTTGTCATGGTGTTGTTGTTTCAGCTGATACCGATATTTCCACATAGTCTTTCACAGGCTTACACGTTTCAGACCAAAACACCAAATTATGACGGAACCGTTCTCTTTGTCAAAGATCCTTACTATGGACTTTCTTGGTCCGAATATCGAACGCTAGAAAGTATTCCGTCCGATATACCGTATTACGTCACCATACAAGGCAGTAAATTTTATTTCAATACCGAAACATGGGCAGACAAAAAAATCATCGTCTATGGTTCATATGAGAACATACCAAGCAATGATTTTAAAAAAGCCACTGGACATTTAGACACACAAGGCAAGTATGTAGAAACACCCAATAAAGGCTATTATGAAGGGGGAACCGGAGAATATCGCTATCATGGATTTGATGGTGCGGGCAATAAATACACCAACGGCAATTTTCCCATCGATCAAGCATCGGGCAATAAGGCATCCACAAAAAACTGGATTTATCGAATTTGGGAACCAACAAGTCCCTATTTCAATAGAGATAAATTAACCGATACAAGTGATTACAATAAAATGGCAATGGGACTAAAAACCGAGTATTCCACAACACAAATTGCCATGACAATTAAATGGATCAACGAAGGATTACCCTTTGAACTGAATACTACAACTAATCCAACAGATAAAAATGCTTATAACTATGCACACGTCTTGTCACCTTCAACCACTTTAAAAGGTGGGGAAGTAGCAATGTACCATTACCGACCAGACCTTGCGACAAAAGTGTGGTATCAAGTGTTTACTCTCGATACCGTTAAGAAAAAAGAGCCGACACCGATTGTTACAACCGTGAAAATTCTAAGTAAGAACGATGATCTTGTATCAAGTAGTGCCACAGCTAATTACACCGTTGAAGTGAGTGCCACATTAAAAGACGAAGCACTCTTTGATAAAAAGGATTCAAAAGGTGTCGCAGATGGCGGTAAGTTCGATGAAGTGCTTAAATCAGCGAAGTACCACAGAGAAGATATATCCTCATGGACATTTACAATCGTGGATCAAGTAACGAATGAACTAAAAACCATCACACTACAAAAGGATAATTCAAATACGCGCAGTGCCACTTTTGACATCTCAATACCTTATGAAAAATACAAACACCTTGTATCGGTAGAGAAACCCGTTCTCAACGTGATTTTTAACGGTACAGCCACTTGTCAATTTAATACAGGTGAAAAAGCATATGATGATGATCGTACCGACACGGCAAATAGTCCGATCGAGAATATCAAAACGAATAATGTACCAGTACCAGTACACATTGAAATTGACTATGCGAAACTTGGAGAAATTTCAGCACCACATGAAATGCTCGATACCGAAAAGTTTCATATCGTAGATACCACTAATGATCCAAGATATAAAAGAACGGTTACGCTCAATGGTCAAGTTCTCAGTGAGGCGGATGAAGAAAAATTTATTTCCGGAAACTGGACATTCCCACTGATTGGCGCAGATAAACTCTATACGTATGTAGTAAATTATAACGATGGAGATAAACAAAATCACAATTATATTAACTATGTACTCGTTTACACAACTAAACCAAAAGCACAATTCAAAGTTACTGGAACATTTAAAGAAAATCGCTTAATTGAAGCGAAATCTGATGTCGTAAATGTCAATTCGCCGTATCTCATGGCAAATGCACATATTGAACAAATGCACTTTTATGCATCCAATCTTGAGGGCAGTGATACGCTGATTAAATACGGTACTCAAACAGAAGATCAACTCAGTTTTATTGTAAAAGCTAAAACACAAATCAACATACAAATGCAAAATACTACAGAAGTCCCTTCATCAAAGATTGAAAGAAGTGATATTCCCGAAGGATATTTTGATTCAGAAGTGTTTAAGTATAGACTGTACACGCTAGAAGATTATAAACCCGCACTAATAGCCAATGTATGGAACAGTCTACTGACACGAAATGAAAAACTCGATTTTTATTATGATGCTGCAAGCGTGGATCACGATAACATATCTGTGAGTACGTATAAAATCCTTTACGATTCTAACTCGGACGGAACGCCCGAAACAATTGTTAAACAAGGCAATTACGCAGACTACACAGAATATAAACCGACAGCACTCGGAAAATACAAACTCGTGTTTTATGCAGAGGAAACTTTCGGACAACCAACACTTTCACAGTTCATCACAGCAGACGATAAACGCACATTTACAATGGAAAGAGAGTTCTTAGTCGATAACCTCGCACCAATGACCAAAGTCTATACCGACATTGAATATGAATTTCCAATCGTAGACGTGATTGTACTCAACGATCAAGACATTTCAAGAGACTTAAATAACAGCATCGTTGCAAATAGAGTGAACTGGACAAATGGACTTAGACAATCCGGAGTAGAGGGAAATGTTCAAGTATGGGATTGTCACACGTATGTCTACTCGCAAGATGCATCAACAAGCATTGTAACTGGAAGTACACCACCTTCACCAACTGTGCCATATTCTAGTGGTGGGTATAGTGGAACACTCAGTAAAATCAATGAAGTGAATAATCAAGAGCAAAAAGATTATGGAGATTGGCATACGGTCACTGATACAAGAAAAGAAACTGCTTCAAGAAGTCAATCGGGAACTGGTGAAACACCAAGTACAATACCAGATAGTGTTTACTATGATTCGGGTGGATATACAGGGACGTTGACACAAGATAGTTACGACTATGACTCGTGGAACTTATATGATAAAAACAATAAAGTAATTGGTTTTGGTTTTACGAGAACAGCAACGTATAGTGGGATGGTATCTAAATCAGTCAGTAGCTATGTTTCAGACTGGCGCACGATAGATAACTACACCGGATACTACAGCGGTAAAATCTATAAAAACGTCAAACAAGAATTTACCCCAACACTTCGCAATCGAGCAGACAAGTACATCGTTTACTTTGCCGATGCGAACGTGAATAATAAAGCGGATATTGAAAAAATAAAAGCGAGTGGGACGTTCAAAGTGATCTTAGTTGGACACGACTCGACAAAATCACAATACCCTCATGATTACTTTATTCGGTCGGGCTATAAAACGTACGACATTTTAGGAAATTTAATAACCGTGAACGAACCACTCACTGCCATTATGAGTGAAGTCAACAAAATCATTGGCACAAACAATCCAAGTGAAAATAAGCAAACAGTTTTAGTGAACCAGACATTTAACCTAGCAAAATCCGATTATGATGATGAAAAAGATCCAATCACTGAAATCGGTTATGAAGTGGTTCACAATCCAAATTACTATGATAACTCACAAGGACTTGAAACAGGAACGTTTTCAGCATTTAGTGATGTGAATACGTCTTTCAGCAATGTACCACGTACATCGTTCTCGAAGCCTGGCATGTATTCCATTTATCGAAAGGTCAAAGACGTACCAGTGGGAAAGGCGACGTTTAGTAAGGATTCCAACATTGCCAAACTGGACATATACGTACACCGTAGACCCATTGCAGATTTTACCCTCGATTGGGACTACAACCCTTCAACATCCAGTTACAAAACATCATGGGTCGATTTATCGTATGACCTCGATCATCAATACACCGATGCACAAAGAGGCATCAGAGAGCGCAAAATCATGTACCGAAAAACATCGGGTGATAATGTATGGATCTATTCTATTCCAGATAACCTCACACCAGGTACGTATGAACTGAGATACATGGTCAAAGACATTGAGGGTGCGTGGAGTGATGAAAAGACAAAGACATTTACGCTTGATTCAGAAGCGCCGATGCAGTTATGGGGACAATTAAAACCAATGGATGTGGCATTTAGTATCAGTTCAGTTCCCGCATCAGAAAGCATCGTCGTTCACCAACTCGCCACCAATTACCATTTACCACATACACTCAAAATCAAATTAAAGAATGCGCAAGGACAAACGCTGGATGAGAAGGCGTTATTATTCAGCTCGCAAATTCCAAATTATAACAAAATAGGGAATAAATATCATTATACAGATCAAGTATTTACACTGAACCCAACACTCAAAGATGGCACATATTATGTTGAATGTACCGCGCAGTCTGTTTCGAATCCAAGTATTCAAAAAGTGATAAAGCTTCCATTTACGATTCGAACGCCGATTACTGTTAAGGGTCAAGTTGATGGATTTGAAGCGGGAGGAATGATGAAATTTACAGCGGCAGTGAATAAATACGCTTCAAGTGTTGTCGTAACACTTTTTCAGGGAACACATTTTCAACAAGATGTCATTTTAACGAAATCAAAGAGCATTCCAAATACTTTTGAAGGACAATTAGAGGTTCCAGAGGATCTTCCAGACGATCAGTACCAATTTGAATTTACTGCACAGACACCAAGTGGCAATCAAGCAGTAGATGGCGTCGTAAAGAATTACGTGGGAATACAGATAGTCAAGGCAGAGATTAAAGGTTACTGGAATCATTGGCGTGGCCAGCAAGATGTATGGGGAACTAGATTAGCGCTCAATCCACTTAGATTTCTTTCGTATGAAACCGTGCGCATTGAAGTGCTCATAAAAGGCAAACCAGAACAAGTGACAATGACGTGCTCGCCTGAACTCATGGCGATGCGTTACACAAATACAAAAGGCCAAACCTATCTCTATCGCGATGAGACGGGATTTGAGGTTGCGTTTCCATTAATGTTAAAGAAAGAACAATCCACAAGCGCTGGAGATGTATATGTTGTCGAGTATGTGTTACCTTTATGTAAAATGACATTAGACTGGGAGAACAATCGATGTGCACAACCTTACTGGATTTCAATACAGGTAAAAAAAGGGTCAACTGTAAAATACAAAGAGGTCTCAGGCATTGAAATCACTGGAAATATTTATGATTTGCTCTATGTACAACCGAAATATCGATAGATTGTTTAAATGTATACAAGAATATGATGCGATATTTTACATTCAAGTTATACTTACAATTAAATGAGCATATCGATTAGAAAATCAGCGATTTTAGATAAAAATACGCACCGAAAAAATGTCAACACAACATGAAATACAAATAGTAACAACATTGAAATATCAATGTTGTTATTTTTTTGACAGTCATTTTAATTTTTCGTACAATTGTGTTAATAAACAAAGAATCCGAGCGGTTAGAGGAGGGAATCTTATGGAGAAATTCAAAGTGATGGAAATCAAAGAGAGCATCTTTGAAGACAATAATCATCAAGCAGATTTATTAAGAACAGAACTAAAAGAAAAGAAAACATTCTTATTAAATTTAATGGCATCACCAGGGGCTGGAAAAACAACAACATTGGTCAAGACGTTAAATCATTTGAAAAACAATCTCGCAATCGGCGTTATGGAAGCGGATATCGATTCTGACGTAGATGCACAAACGATTTCAGAAACAGGTGTTAAAGTCATTCAGCTCCATACTGGCGGCATGTGCCATTTAGATGCAGATATGACAAAACAAGGACTTGAAGGACTTGGATATGAAGGTCTTGACTTGGTTATTTTAGAAAATGTCGGAAATCTCGTATGCCCTGCGGAGTTTGATACAGGCGCAGTTAAAAATGCGATGATTCTTAGCGTTCCTGAAGGAGACGACAAACCACTTAAATATCCACTGATGTTTTCTATCTGTGATGTCCTATTAATTAACAAAATCGATACACTTCCTTATTTTGATTTTGACTTAGCTAAAGTGGAAGAACGCGTTAGAAAACTCAACCCGAATATGGAAATCATCCCAATTTCAGCAAAAACAGGCGAAGGTGTTGAAAAATGGGCTGCATGGCTTGAAAAATCAGTAAAAGAATTTAAATAATTTAAATCATTTAAATCATTATGAGTCAGTGCGAGTGCACAAAAGGAGTATAACATGTCAAAACCAGATCAAAAAACCAACTTAAACAAATCCAAAAGATTTGAGTTTGCATTTTCATGGGCGGATGTCAATGGCAGACCATACAGACAAGAAATATTAGACTTAGCAAACAAAATTGGCCGAACAAAAGCGGGTACAAGTAGAGAAGCGATTCCATTTGGTCCAGAATACTACTGCTTAGAGCCAATTTTAGATCCTTTTCAAGCAAAAATTGCTTGCCATTTAGAGTTTAGAAAAAAACTCAGTGCTGAAGACGTAGCAAAAGCTTCTGGTGAGCCATACGAAAAAGTAAAAGCAGCGCTTGAGCACATCGCTTGGGCAGGTGTGGCATTTGTGAACACAGTGAACGGCGTGGATATGTACTGGCAAGATATCTTTGTACCTGGCCACCTTGAAATGATTAACAACAACAAAGAACTCGTGGCAAAATACCCACAAGTTGCTGAAGCATTTTATTATTTCGGAACGAAAAAAGGCCCTATGGCTGCTGGTATCATGCCAATAGGCGCTGGTCCAATGCGCGTACTTCCAATTGAAAGAGCCATCGATGGCGATTCAAGAAGAGCGAGCTATGAAGAAGTATCTAAACATTTAAATGAAGCGACGATTTTCTCGGTGTCAGATTGTTCGTGCCGTACTTCGAGAGAAGCAATGGGCGAAGGCTGTGGTCACTTAAAAGAAGAAATGTGTATTCAATTAGGTCATGCTGCTGAATATTACATTAAAACAGGTCGTGGTCGCGCAATTACGAGAGAAGAAGCATTTGAAATCATCAAACGCGCTGAAGATAACGGTCTTATGCACTCAGTACCAAATTTAGATGAACCAGGTCACACACATGCGATTTGTAACTGCTGTGGATGTGGATGTTATGCAATGCGTCTTGCAAACGAATTTGTGAACAACGATATCGTTCGCTCAAACTATAAATCAGAAGTAGATGAAACAAAATGTGTTGCGTGTGGAGAATGTGTAGACGTTTGTCCAACCAATGCGTTAAGACTCGGTCAAAAATTATGTTCTAAAACACCAATCGATGAAAAAGTCGTAAAAGTAACGCCTAGAGACACTGAATGGACTCAAGATCGTTGGAATAGCGATTACAGAATCAACCGTAAAAATACACTCGAATCCGGTACAGCACCATGTATTACAAAATGTCCAGCGCATATACCAGTTCAAGGCTATATTAAATTGGCATCGCTTGGTAAATATACAGAAGCACTCGAACTCATCAAAAAACACAATCCACTTCCAGCAGTTTGTGGTCGTGTATGTCCAAGACTTTGTGAAGAAGATTGTACACGTGGTGAATTTGACGAAGCAGTTGCAGTAGATGATATCAAAAAATTCATTGCTGAAAAAGATATGGAATCTGGTACGCGTTACATGCCTAGAAAACGTCATGACTACAGCGATAAGAAGATTGCCATCATCGGTTCAGGTCCATCGGGTTTAACCTGTGCGTATGACTTAGCATTAGATGGCTATGACATTACTGTATTCGAAAAACAACCTAAATTGGGTGGTATGTTAACACTTGGAATTCCATCTTATCGTCTTGAAAAACCGGTTCTCGAAGCGGAAATCGACGTCATCAGAGAGATGGGCGTTAAATTCGAAACAGGCGTTGAAGTCGGTAAAGATGTCACAATCGAAGAACTCAGAAAAAAAGGTTACAATGCGTTCTATGTGGCAATCGGTGCACAATCGGGTAGAAAACTTGGTATCGAAGGCGAAGAGGCAAGTGAAGTATTAAGCGGTGTAGATTTCCTTAGAACCATTAATCTCGGAAATGAACCAAGTGTTGCAGGTAAAGTAGTCGTAATCGGCGGTGGTAACGTTGCAATCGACGTTGCAAGAAGCTCAGCAAGACTTAAAAATGTGACTCAAACTGAACTCTTCTGTCTTGAATCAAGAGAAGGTATGCCAGCACACAGAGAAGAAGTGGAAGAAGCACTTGAAGAAGAAATCGGCATCAACAACTCATGGGGACCAACTCGCATTGTAACAGAGGGTGGAAAAGTCATCGGAGTTGAGTTTAAACGTTGTATTTCAACAGTGGATGCACAAGGAAGATTTAACCCACAATTTGACGAAGCGGACAAAAAAGTGGTTTCATGTGATTATGTGTTATTATCAGTTGGTCAAACATATGATTACGGTTCACTTTTACAAGGTGAGAACGTTAAATTAACTGGTAGAAATACCATTGAAGTGGATGGCATCACATTACAATCTTCTCAAGCAGATATCTTTGCAGGTGGAGACGTTGCAAGCGGTCCAAGACTTGCAATTGATGCGATCGCAGCAGGTAAAGAAGCAGCGGTATCTATTCATAGATTTGTACAAAAAGGTCAATCGCTTTTATTTGGCAGAGATACACAATCTTATATCATGTTAAATAAACAAAACTTAGCTGATCACTTAGATTATGATGGTACTGAAAGACAAAGAATTGCACACGTAGATGGTAAAGTTTCTAAAACGACATTTAAAGATTTACGTGGGGTCTTAACAGAAGAGCAAATTAAGAAAGAAACAGCTAGATGTATGGGTTGTGGTGCAACTAAAGTAGATGAATACCTCTGTGTAGGGTGCGGTGCTTGTACATTGAGATGTAAATTTGATGCGATTAAACTCGTACGTGTAAATGATGTTGAAGGCTTTGAAATTGATGCTTTACCAAAAGCAATTATGAAAAAAGCATTGACGCGTAAAGTAAAAATCGCTGTGAAGAAAATCAATCCATTTGCTGAAAAATAAGAAAAGAGGCGACTTAGATGCATGAATTAGGCATTGTATATGAAGTGATCAAAGTGGTGGATCGATTTGTAACTGAAAACAATGTAACAGAAGTTGAAAAAATCGTTTTGGAGATTGGCCAGTTATCACAGGCCATTCCAAAATATATCGAATCTTGCTACCCAGCTGCAATTAGTGAGACCCCTTATGAAAATACAAAGTTGGAAATTGTCATTATTCCAGCTGAGGGAAAATGTCATGCTTGTGGTGAAGTGTATAATGTAGTGGATTTGAGACGCGTTTGTCCTAAATGTCAGTCAGAGGATTTTGAACTGATCTCTGGGAAAGAATTTAATATAAAAGAGATACATGCATATTAAAAAAAAGGAGGCTTTATGCTGGGGTTTTTTGAAGGAATTACTGTAGAAAGTATTGTTGCATGGTTGATTTTGATGAGTGGTTTAGTCGTAATTAATGAATTGACAAGAAGAAATAAGACCATTTCAATTATGATCTTTTGTGTATTGCCAATTGTACTTGCAGGCGGTGTACTCGCTGGTATGCTAGGGTCGCCAACTGGAAAAACGTGGTTTGGGTGGGTTAAGGTAGTATCTGCACTTGCTGGCGTTTATGGGTTTATGTTAATTCGATTTACAAAATTAGGTGACAAGAAGTTTGCGGCGATTTTCCCAGTAGCAATATTGTCTTTAAATATTGCTGAAGCTGTAGTGAGAGAAGTTCAAGTTTTTATGACATTTAAAGAAGCGACGATTGATCCTGCAGGCGTCTTAGTTTTAGGCGGCGTATGGAATCTTCTCAACGCAATTGCAGGCGTTATTTGTATCATTACTTTGACAGGGTTTGTAGGAATTCGGGTTTCAAAAGACAAGTCAAAAGATATGATATGGCCAGACATGACGTGGATGTATATTATCGGCTATACGTTATGGAATTTTGCTTATGTGTATAATTGCATTTCAACTCGCTCGATGTACGCTGGCTTTGGGATTCTTTTAGCGGCAATCGTAGCTGAATATGTCTTCAAAAGAGGCGCGTGGTTGCAACATAGAGCTCAAATTTTATCATTATACGCAATGTTCTCTTTATCGGTTGATTTTCAGAGTAAATCGTACTTTCAAATTCTTCCAACATATGAAACGACTCAGTTGTGGGGTGTAAGTATAGCATCTCTGCTATTTAATTGTTTTGTATTTGGAATGATGATTTATACGATGAAAAAGACAAACCGCAATCCGTATCGACAAGAACTCTATACGCAGACAAAAGCTTATCAAAAGAACCTGTCTGCAAATCAGTTGTAAAAATTCAAAAACCTAGAAGAATGATAAAATCAAATTCTTCTAGGTTTTATTTAATTGTCATGTTGAAATACATATGAAAAAGAGCGATAATAGAAGAGATAAAAGTTAGTATAAGTAATAGAGATCATACAAGTTTACATAGGAGGAATTTATGAGATATCTAGCATTTGATGTACTTGAAAATTTCATGAAAGAAGTCTTTGTCGCAGCTGGATTACCAGAGGCAGATGCGGCACTTTGTGCAGATGTGTTGATAGAGTCGGACAAACGGGGAATTGATTCACATGGTATTGGTCGATTGAAACCCATCTATATCGATCGTATACGAGAGGGCATCATCAATCCAATCACGAAGATCGATGTTATCAAAGAGGGGTTAACGACTGCAGTTCTCGATGCCAACAACGGCATGGGGCAAGTGGTTTCAAAATACGCCATGAATATGGCCATTGAAAAAGCAAAGACCTATGGACTTGGCATGGTAGCCGTAAGAAATTCCAACCATTATGGAATCGCTGGGTACTATGCAACTATGGCCACTGAAGCTGGTATGATTGGAATCACCGGAACCAATGCAAGACCATCCATCGCACCGACATTTGGCGTAGAGAATATGCTGGGAACAAATCCACTGACGTTTGGTATTCCAACAGATGAAGCATTTCCATTTGTACTTGATTGCGCCACTTCGATTACACAACGCGGTAAAATTGAGGTGTATCAACGCATCGGTAAAGATTTACCTGAAGGTTGGGTCATTGGCGAAAATGGTGAAGCGCGAACTGATACAGAGCAAGTTCTCGTGGATCTCGTAACGGGAGGCGCTGCATTGGCACCACTGGGTGGAATCGGCGAAGTTCTCGGTGGTTATAAAGGATATGGATATGCCACTGTCGTAGAGATTTTATCTGCAGCTTTACAAGGCGGTGCATTCTTAAAAGCACTTTCGGGGCATCAAGATGGACAAAAAGTCCCTTATCAACTGGGACATTTCTTTATGGCAATAGATGTAAATGCATTTACAGAACTCGATGCATTTAAAAAGACAACGGGAGATATTTTAAGAGAGTTAAGACACTCTAAAAAAGCGCCAGGTGTTGAGCGAATTTACACCGCTGGCGAAAAAGAACACGTTGCCTTTGTAGAACGTTCTCAGACAGGTGTGCCAATCAATGAAGCACTTGAAAAAGATATTGCAACACTTAAGACTCTTTATGGGTTATCAGTTTAAATAGGAGGAGAACTTTATATGACGACATACTCAATTTCATAGTAGCAAAGCTATTATGAAACATACACTCATGGTTGAGTCACTAGTGATTAAGTCACATGTGACTAAATGAAATATGGAAAATGATGGCTTTGGCTACACTAAACGAATTTAAAAATGTTTAGGAGGCTAAAAGTGAGCTATCAAAAGGCAATCGATGTGTTACCACAAGAAATGATCGAACTCATTCAGAAGTACATCGATGGTGAATACTTATATATCCCGAGAAAAGCAGAATCTAAAAAAGCTTGGGGAGAAGAAACACAAACGCGTTCAGAACTAGAAAATAGAAATCAGTCCATTTACCGTGATTATCAGAATGGAAAGTCTGTCAAACAGTTGGCAGAACACTATTTTTTATCTGAAAAAAGCATACAGCGCATCGTCCGTGAGTATAAAAAAACGGAAGCTGCATAATAAGATGTATTCATATGAACCCCTATCAAACCTTTATGGTATGATGGGGGTTTTTTGGCGCATGTTTATTTCTGAAAAGTCTTTGAGGCTGACGTGTGCCGCTTGAAAGGTTATAGTAATTAAGGAAATGGCATTATCAAATGACATTTGTATAGAACATAAGTAGGAGGAAATATTATATGACGACCCCTTCAATGAATGCGTAGCAGAGGCTATCGCATAAGGAGAATCAATCTATAAATAAGAATGAATCACGCGTGTGATAGTCTTTGCAGAACCTTTATAAAATATGAGGAGATGCAAAATGAGCTATCGCAAAATAGAACACTGGCAAATTATCCCCACTCAAATGCCAGTTGTCATGAAAAATTGTTCAAAATGTGGGGAGAAAACACATTTTATCAACAGCAAAAAATTTAGAGTCAATGCCAATGGAAAGTCCATTGACGTGTGGCTGATTTATAATTGTGAACACTGTAAAACCAACTGGAATATGACAATTCACGAGAGAATTCATCCAAAATCGCTTGATGAAAGCACCTATGAGAAATACCTAGCGAATGATGAAGACCTCGCTGAGAAGATCGGATTTGATCGGACATTGCATGCAAAAAACAAATCGGAGCTTATATTTTTATCAGACAGTTATGACGTCTTGATTGAGTCGCCAGATGAACGATCAATTGCAACAGACGAAAGATCAATTGTAGCAGACGAACCGACAAACACGACTCTTTTGGGACATCTAATCGAACGAGATGTGACCATCAAATGTGATTTTGCAGTGGACGTCAGAATGGATCGTCTCATCGCGGACACACTTAAGATTTCTCGTTCAGAAGTGAAGAAAAGAGTGTTTGATGAAAGGTTTCTAAAGTCAAAAGTAAAAAATGGGATCACATTTTGTTATAAATAGACTTTGGGTTGTTTTTGACATATGTTATAATACATATAGACATATGCCAAAAATAAGGAGTGACGATGATGAATAAAAGAATGATTCTGTTAGTTGTCTTATTGACATTAATGGTATTTGCATTAACCGGTTGTGTTCCTGGAGACGGAAAAATCACTTCAGAAGATCCAGCTGGATTCTTTTGGGGTGTTTGGCACGGATGGATTGCGCCTGTTTCTTTGATTCTCGGATTATTTGATCACGATATTCGCGTATACGAAGTGATTAACACGGGATGGTGGTACGATCTTGGATTCTATATATCTGTCATTGCAGGATTTGGCGGGTTTAGACTTTCAAGAAAGATCAACGAGAAATCAAAAAAGAAAAGGGAGTAACGGATATGAAAATAGCATTGCCAACAAGAGATGAAAGAATTGACGATCATTTTGGACACTGTGCATACTTTACAGTTTATACAGTAAACGAATCCAAAGAAATCATTGAAAAAGAAGAAATTGCATCCCCAGAGGGTTGTGGTTGTAAATCCAATATTGCACAAATCCTTGCAGAAAAAGGCGTGACTTGGATGCTCGCTGGCAATATGGGTGAAGGCGCTGTACGCGTACTTTCTTTTTCAGGAATTCAAGTTGTGAGAGGCTGTTCTGGTCTAGTAGAAGATGCATTAAAACAGTGGTTAGACGGAACCCTTGTGGATTCAGGGGATTCTTGCCATTCACATGAATGTCATTAATAACCAAATGTGGATTAAAGGGTGTTGATTAAACATCCTTTTGTTTTTTTTTTGAAAGAAATCAGCAGAATGTTTCTATTTTAAAACATACTAACAAAAATGTGAGAAAAGTGTGAAAATTTTGAATTCGTGTTTTGATTTTAATACATTTTGTGGTAAACTATATGTAACAAGAAATATGGGGGGATTTAAATATGCACAAGATGGAATTATTTACCGCTATTTTCGACTATATTGAGAATTTATTTTCTATGAAACTTTGTGAAAAAGAAAAATTATCGATTCAGGAATCATTTGAGAAAATTGACTGTAAGGATGGCATCCAACGTTCGATTCGAGCAATTGAATTGGGACTCGGCATTAAATTACCACAAGAATTGTTTGAAGAAGAAAGAGTTTGCAGCAGCCACGTATCGTTAGAAGCATTACTCAAACAACTCAACTTTGAAGCATCAAAATGGACGATCGAATATCGAACAGATATGTGTTCAAATGAAGCAAGTGCATAAAGTTTACCAACCAGTAAGAAACGACGACTAATCGTGTTACTGGTTTTTTATTTTTTTGTTTAAAATGAAAGTTTATTTCGGTATAGAATGGTTATAAATCTAATGCTTGATCACATGAAGCAATCGAACTAAAGAAGGTATCCTAATGAGACTATTCCATGACAAAACCCTTAATAAAACCCTTAGCAAAATCAATAAAATTAAAACCTATAAAATCAAAATCATATTTGCAGTAGCAAGTTCTTTGTTGCTGCTATTTTTTATGTATACAGAGTGGAGAGTTACCTATTGTGACGTGGCAATTCCAAGTGGCGAATTTGAAGGCAAACAAATTCTATTGTTAAACTCGTATCATCCGAGTCTCAAGTGGTCTGAAGATCTTTCAAATGGAGTTATGCAGACGATTACATCCAATTACCCAAAAGATGTCAAATTCTACGTAGAATATATGGACTGGAAAGAGTTCCCCAGCGAAGAGATGGTATCAAGATTCAATGAATTGATGCAGTTAAAATATGCGAAACGTCAATTAGATCTCGTCATTGTATCTGACGATGCAGCGCTTTCGTATGCAGTGACACATCGTGAAGAGTTGTTTAGTGACGTCCCTATTGTATTTACTGGTGTCAATGATGGAAGTTATCACGAACTCGTGAAAGAGCGCATCAATATGACGGGGGTGTTTGAAACTGTTGAGATTGAAGACACGATTAAGATCGCCAAAATGGTGAACCCTGACGTAGAAAATATGTACATCATCTATGATCAGACTGAAAGTGGAAAAGCGATGGGAAAAGCCATCGAAGAAGCGGTAGAAGATCATTATCCTGAAATTAATACCATCATGGTAACGGATATGTCGATTCAAGCCATTGAAAACTATGTGGCGAAAATTCATTCCAAAGATGCCATCATGACAACGGCTTATTATGAAGATGTCATCGGTCAAACCATAGATTTTGAAGATATGATTGAGAAAATTTGTCGGGCAACGAATGCGCCAGTGTATTCTATCTACGACTTTGCCATTGGGCATGGGGCGATAGGTGGCAATATGTTAAGTCCTGCATTAATGGGAGAACGAGTAGCAGACATTAGCGTTAGGATTTTAAGGGGTGAACTTGCGGATCAAATTCCAATTTCAGATAGTCAAACGCATATTAAAGCAGTTGATTATCATGAAGCAGTTGCTTATGGCATTGATGTTTCCAAGCTTCCTAAGGACGTAAAAATCGTCAATCGACCATTAAGTTTTTTTGAACAATACAAAAAAATGCTTATATTGGTATTATCTATTATCTCGGCGTTGACAGTGTTTATTATTGTGATTTCCTTTTACTTGCGCAAGACCATTCAACTGAAAAATGAACTTGCTCGAGTAAATTTTGATCAACGTGGATTATATGACGAACTTGCTGCATCTGATGAGCAATTGAGAGCACAGTATGAGTCGCTAAGTACCATGTATGATGAACTTCAAGAAAGCAAAGACAAAAATGAACTGCTATTAGATGCCATTCGAGATTTGATTATCGACTGGAATCTTAAAGATAATGTCTACTCAGTATCCGATAGATGGCTCACGACGATTGATGCTGTGAATTCAAGCCTCAGTTTAGTCGACTATGTGAGTCGCTATATTTATGATGAAGATATAGAACCTTTCAAGAATTATCTGGAGCGCATCAAAACACAATCGATTCATGACAAAACCAATGAGTTCTATGAATATTTAACGCAAATTCGCTTATTTACCGCCAATAGTGGCTATCGATGGTTTTTACTTAAAAGTGTCATGAAACACGATATAAAAAACGAACCAATTCGCATGATTATCTCTCTAACCGATATTGATGAACTCAAAAAGATGGAAGATCAAATTCGATATGCAGCTTTCCATGACGAACTGACGGGATTTGAAAACAAGAATGCCCTGGAAAGTCGAGTGGTTAGGGATATGAGAAAAGGAGCTCTCTCATATAGCATTTTATTAATTGATATCGATAATTTCAAACGTATTAACGATACCATGGGGCATCGATTTGGGGACAAATACATTCAAAAAGTTGGACAAATACTTGAAAATACGTTGTTTGAGCAAAGCAGAATTTATAGAAATAGTGGGGATGAGTTTATCATCTATATGAATGGTACTGGTCAAGAGGCTATTGAACAAGCAAATGCACTTCTTCAAGCATCTAATATGCCTGTACTTGTTGAAATGAGTAAGTTTTCAAACTCCATTAGCATCGGAATTGCCGAATATCCCAAAGATGGAGATCACTTAGATTCCGTTCTTTCAAAAGCCGATTTGGCGATGTATCAGGCGAAAGATAACGGTAGAGGTAAGGTTGAAAGGTACGAAATGAAACTTTCGGAACATATCATTTGGAGAACTGAGATGGAAGAAGCACTTAAATCAGCGCTTCCTAACGGTGAACTCTATTTGGTATACCAACCTCAAGTCGATACACTTTCTCGCGAGATTGTTGGCTTTGAAGCTTTGATTAGATGGCAACATCCGGAGCTTGGCTTTATTTCACCCGCTAAATTTATTCCGTTAGCGGAAGAATCTCATTTGATTATGCCGATGGGAGCGTGGATTATTGACCGTGCGTGCGAGTTTATCGCGGGATTAAACAGTCATTTTGACCGAAAGTACCACATGTCGATTAACGTTTCTGTACTTCAACTCATTCAGCAAGATTTCGAGACCATTCTCGATGCCGCGTTTGAGAAGTACCATATAGATAAATCGCTATTTGTACTTGAAATAACAGAATCTGTTTTAATTCAGGCATTTGATGTCGCTAGTGCGACGCTTGATAGACTGCAAAAGAAAGGCATCCAAATTGCGCTAGATGACTTCGGGACAGGGTATTCTTCGTTAAGTTACCTTAGAAGTCTACCGATTAATATCTTGAAGATTGACAAATCTTTCATCGATCACGTCGGTACGGATTGTCAGCAAGATGAAATCGTGTCGTTGATTGTACAGATGGGAAGACAACTTAATATGTCATTGGTGGCAGAAGGTGTGGAGACTGAAACACAACATCAATTTTTAATGAAGACGGAATGCAATTTTATACAGGGATATTATTTCCATAAACCGCTTTCCGAAGAAGATTGTTATAGTGCTATAGAAAATGAAAATAAAAAATAAAATAAAATTGAAAATTCTGAAAACTAGTGATACTATTTTATATAGGGAATCTATCATTATTACAAGCTACACCTTGCTAGCAGGATTTTCATTTCTTTCAGGGCGTTGCCCTTTTTTTTATTGAATAATCTCATGATCGTGCGATTTATCGCTTGGAGGTCCTATGGATTCAAAAGAAATTGAGCAAATTTTAAAGAAAATCATTATTTCTGATCAAAACTTAACAGATGAATTCATGCAAATTCGCAAAAATATTAACGATCGCGAGCGTGCGATTAAAAATATCCGCAATGAAATGGAATCAAAGGCAAAGCAAGCACAGCATGCACATTCTGAAAAATTGATTGAAAGGATGACTCAAAAAACCAATGAGCAAATTCAGCAGTTAAATGATCAAACACAGGCTGAAATAATGAGAATTGAAGAGATTTACCAAACACATTTGAGTGAGCTAATCGATAAAGCTTTTTCAAAATTGACGATCGAAAGATGGTCATTGGAAGGAGATGACCAACGTGAGCGTTAGGTTACATGCTGCATCCAATGCAAAAACACGTGGCATTTTAGGAAATCTTTTAAGAGAATCCGATTTTATCGAATTATTAAAAATGGATCACATTGAAGAATTTTTCGACTATTTAAGCCGCCAAACGCATTATCGAGACTGTTTAAAGCAAGTTGAGGTGGATGAAGTGATGTTTTTCCAGAAGATGAGGCAATATTTTATTGAAACATATGAAAAATTGTATCATTTTTATATAGATGACTATCGGAAATTCTATCAAGCCATGCTTTTGAGATATGAAGTGGAAAACATAAAGCACTTTTTAAGGTCGATCTCTCAGAAGGAAAAAGTATCGATGCAGCAACTTCAGATTTCTCGTGTCAATCAAAGTCAAAAGCTAGATTATACCAAACTGGAAATGGCTCAAACGATCCCGGAATTTATAGATTTGTTGAAAGATAAAAAGTATCACCATGCGCTTCAGTCGTTTTTAGATGAAGAACCTACGAAGATGATTTTTCACATGGAAATGATTCTAGATCGATACTATTTCAACACACTGCAAGAATCAGTCCGTCATTTGAATCGACAGGACCAATCTGAAATTATGGCATTACTGGGAATGAATATCGATATGCTGAATATTCAATGGATTTTGAGAGGGCGAAAGTATTTTGATATAGCACCTGAAGAATTATTTAATTTCACATTAAACAATGGAAAACTTTACGACTATAAATGGTTAAAACAGTTTTGTTATATGCCAATCGAATCTTTTATCGAGAATATTCTTAAAAGCGAATATGGCGATATCCTCTTAGATAAAGAGTACATGCTCGAACGCGCCATGGAGCGGCATTTGTATGAAGCGGTTTTAAAAATGAAAAGAACAGCGGGTCAATCTGCATTATTGCCCGTTTTGATGTTGTTTCTATTTGAATATGAACTACGGGATTTATTTACCATCTATGAAGGAATTCGGGCTAAAAGTACATCAATTGAAACGCTTTTAATTCGTAATTTAAAAGGGGTGCAATAAATGGCAATCAAAAAATTAGATATGATCAATGTCGTCTGTAGGCGTGAACAATTAAACGAGAAATTGAGAGCTCTTATTTTAACTGAAAAAGTGGAGTTTATCGATACCTTCTTAGAAATTAACGAAGGGGATTTTAATATTGGGATGTCAGAAGAGAATGCAGATGAGATTTTAGACATGGAGGACATCTATCCACTGAAAGAAAATAAAGAACTCAAGCAATTGTTTAACCGGTTAGAGCATACACTCGCGCAATTAGATATGAAACCGAGATTAAACGTCAAGTGGGTTAATATCAAGATGGATCAGGCCATGCTTAGCCAATCTGTTGATGCTTTTTGTTGTAAATATGCAGTGATTTCAGAAGAAATTGAAAGCATCAAACGACAAATGACGGATCTTAAGAAACTTCAAATTATGGACTTCATGAAATTAGTGGATGTTGACATGAAGGCGCTTTTGAATATGGAGTTTTTCACAGTAAAACTCGGATTTTTAACACGAGAAAAGGCGAAGAGAATCTCACAAAACTACGATCACATCAAAGCGATTGTCCTTCATCTTGGGACGCATGAAGAAAAAGAACTCTATATGATTATTTCTCCAAAAAGCCTAGATGTTGAAATGGGAAGGATTCTCAGAAGTACGGATTTTATGGAGATTTATTTGCCAGAATCACTATTGTCCACGCCAAATGAAATGATAAAAACGATTAAAATAGAGCTAGATGAACGTGAACATCAGTTGGAATCGCTTCATTTGACCATCAAAAAGGAACTGAAGGATCATCGCGAGGAGATGGACGCGCTGTATACTCAACTGTTTTTTGAACTGAAAGTCGATCAGGTTCGTACAAAAGTAGCTGTAACTGAAAATTTAGCCTATTTTTCAGCTTGGATTCCAAGAGATCATCAAGCGGAGATAGTGACAATCCTAAACAAATCTTCTCAGACTTTAGTGGAAGTTAAGGGCTCAGAAGATGTCAATACCAACATACCGATTCCGACGCATATGAAAAACCATTTTTTTTTTAGACCCTTCGAAACCCTTGTGACAATGTACGGAGTTCCTTCGCATAACGAGCTGGATCCGACGCCGTTTTTTGCCATCGCCTACATGTTTTTATTTGGTGCGATGTTTGGGGATCTAGGGCAAGGCATCGTGATTGCAGTTGCAGGCGCATTGCTTCAGAAGATTAAAAAAATGGATTTTGGAGGCATTCTAACGCGTATTGGATTTGGGTCAATGGCGTTTGGCGTTTTATACGACTCGTTTTTTGGTTACGAACACGTCATTTCAAAATTCTTGCCAAATTTGTTTTATCTTCGACCAATTGACAACATCAATACCATGCTAATAGCGTCTATCATAGTGGGATTAATCCTAGTTTTCATAAGTTATATTTATAGTATTATTAACAAATGGCGACTGGGGGATATTGAAGAAGGCATTTTTGGCCGCAATGGGGTCAATGGACTTATCTTGCTTGGAACACTTATTTCTCTAGTGACGGAAATATTTTTACAGCATGCGTTTATACCGATTTTCCTGTATGAGATGCTCATTGGCACCAGTTTAATTTTGTTGTTACTCAGGCAGCCACTTTCAAATGCGCTATTAAAAAGGGACCGACTTTATGATGAAGCACCTGGGGCATATTATGTCGAAAGTGGATTTGATCTATTAGAAACCCTGCTGAGTTTTATGAGCAATACCATTTCTTTTATTCGTATCGGTGCATTCGCGTTAAATCACGTAGGGTTATTTATAGCTTTTCACACTTTGGCGAATATGATTGGAGGTTCTGGTGGCAGTATTTCGATGTTTCTCCTAGGGAACGTCATTATTATTGGACTTGAAGGATTGGTCGTATTTATACAGGGATTGAGACTTTTTTATTATGAGTTGTTTAGCAAATATTACAGTGGTGAAGGCACATTGTTTTCACCTGAAAAATTTTAGGAGGTTGCTATGATCTATGTAATCGGACTTGGAATCATCGTACTCGCTACAATCGCTATTGGAATATTTTATTATGTTCAGCCCTCTGTTGTGGAAGGCAACCGCAAGTTAAAACTGATTTTGGGATCAAATAGTATCTTCTTTATTTTGATACTCATTGCAGCAACAGTTTCAATTTTTTCTCAAGCATCTTTTTCTGAAACGATGAATACACAAGTTGACGCGCAGACGACGAGTTCTAGTGGACTTGGATACATTGCGGCAGCTCTTTCTACAGGACTAGCGACAATCGGCGCTGGATATGCGGTTGGAAGTGTGGGATCATCTGCACTTGGTGCTGTATCAGAAAATCCGAAAATACTGGGTAAAACGCTTATATTTGTTGGATTGGCAGAAGGGATTGCCATTTACGGTTTGATTATTTCCATCTTGATTTTAGGTAAACTCTAATGAAAACGTATTGTATTTGTGCGAGCGAACAGACACTTGTAGCCATGAGATTTGGCGGCATAGAAGGCATTTGTGTCCCGAATAGTGACCGGGCCAACGAACTCGTCAAACAGCTTGTCGACTCAAAAGAATATGCTCTTATCATGATTTCAGAGACATTGTATTCAAAGTTAAATCAAGAGATCTTTGACGTGAAAATCAATCATAAAGAAGTATTGATTATGATGATACCAGAACCGGATGGATTGCAAGATAAAGACTACATGATGAATTATATTAAGAATTCAATTGGGTTAAAACTTTGAGAGTGAATAGAACGAATCATCACATGAGTCAGAAAACAATGGATGATTTTAGATCAAAACGAGAAGGTGATTGAATGATAACAATCGATTCAAAGATTGAACTATTTAATAAAATGATTCGAGATAAAAGCATTGCAGAAGCATCTGCAATTTTAACAAGTCTCAATCAAAAATATGCTCAAATCATCGATGAAATGGATAGCAAATTGACCGTTCAGCGCTCTGAGTATCTTGAAAAAGTTGAGTTTAAAATGATTGAACAAAGTCAAAGAACTTTGGCAAAAGCAAAAACCGAGGCGAGTCATCGCATCATGATTAAGCGCAAAGAAATCCTTAATCGTTTAAAAGAAACCCTTTATGACGAGGTTCAAAAGGAAACATATACAGAAGGATACAGGCAGTATTTGATTCAAAAGTTGCAAACTGAGTTGTCAACTTTTCCTGAAACCACTCAGATTACCATTATGGCAAATGAAAAGGATATTCAGTTGATTCGCGCGAACTTTAGACAATTTGATCTTCGAATCGAACGGCAATTAATTGGTGGATTTTATTTAGTCATCAATCAAATTGAGCTTTTTGATTACTCGCTCAATCATGAAATAGAAGGTTTAGAACCGATATTGGGCTGTATGATTCGACAACTCTTTGAAACAACTGAGGAGGCCTGCGATGAAGGAAAGTAATGCAAAAGTGATTCATATCAATGGACCGGTTGTTAAAGGCAGTGGTTTAGAGACTTTTCAGATGCGTGAAATGGTATTAGTAGGAGAAAATCATCTTATTGGTGAGATCATCGGCATGCAAGATACGGTTGGAACCATTCAAGTATATGAGGAAACAGAGGGATTGACTTTACACGAATCCATACAAGGCCTTGGGATGCCGCTTTCGTTAGCGCTTGGACCAGGCATGATTGGAAGTATTTTTGATGGAATTGGTCGACCATTGAAAGCCATTCAAGAAAACCATGGGGATTTTTTACCGATAGGTGTTGGTCTACAGTCGATTTCTTTAGATCGAAAATGGGAAACCCAAATTTTAATTGAGACGGGAGATTTTGTAAAGCCAGGGCAGGTGATTGGAACGACGCAAGAGTCTGAGTTAATCATTCACAAAATCATGATTCCACCACATGCAGAAGGTGTTGTCGTAGAAGTCGTGAAGAGCGGGCTTTACTCAGGAAATGAAATCATCGCGAAAATACAAAACAAACGCGGCAAGATTTTTGAAGTCAGTTTGTTTCAAAGATGGCCAGTAAGAAAGCCGCGTCCTATCACTGAACGCCTCAAGATCAGTAAACCACTGATAACGGGTCAACGAATTCTCGATACGTTTTTTCCCATAGCCAAAGGTGGTACAGCTGCTATTCCCGGCGGTTTTGGTACGGGAAAAACGATGACACAGCATCAATTGGCCAAATGGTCGGATGCGGATATCATCGTCTACATTGGTTGTGGTGAACGTGGAAATGAGATGACGGATGTACTTGAAGAATTTCCGAAGCTCATTGACCCTAAATCGGGAAAGGCCATTATCGAACGAACGGTTTTGATCGCAAATACCTCCAACATGCCTGTTGCGGCAAGGGAAGCGAGTATTTATACAGGCATCACCATCGCCGAGTATTATCGGGATATGGGATATGATGTTGCCATCATGGCAGACTCTACATCTAGGTGGGCAGAAGCGTTGCGAGAAATCAGTGGGCGATTAGAAGAAATGCCTGCCGAAGAAGGGTACCCAGCCTATTTATCTTATCGGTTGGCTGAGTTCTATGAGCGTGCGGGATATGTTAGAACGCTCAATGGAGATGAGGCTTCAATCACGGTAATTGGTGCAGTTTCTCCAGCTGGTGGCGATTTTTCTGAACCAGTTACTGAAAATACGAAACGGTACGTCAATACATTTTTAGCACTTGATCGCAAACTTGCTTATGCGAGACATTATCCATCTATTAACTGGATGTCGAGTTACAGTGGATACTTGAAAATATTAAAAAATTGGTATGATGATTCCGTGGATGAGGGATTTATGCCTCTTCGCAATCAAATGATGCGGTTATTGCAAGAAGAAAGCAAATTACTCGATATCGTTCAGCTCGTTGGCGAAGATGTGCTACCGGATTCACAAAGAATTATTTTAGAGGTCGCACGCGTGATTAAAACGGGTTTTTTACAGCAAAATGCCTTTCATTCGGAAGATTCATATGTCCCACTTGAAAAACAATATCGCATGTTAGAAACAATTTGGCAATTATATGAACGTGCCAATGAGTGTACTTCCAAAGGGATTCCATTATCCAAGATACGAGAAAATGACTTGTTTGAGAGGGTAGCTAAAATGAAATACACCGTTCCCAATAATGACTTGTCTTCAATCGATCTGTTAAAACAAGACATGAATCTTTTTTTTGACGATCTATTAGTACGTTATGAAGTATCATGAGTTAACGCGTTATGAAGTATCATGAGTTAACACGTTATGAAGGATCATACGAAAGATAAAAAGGTGGCAAAATGGTAAAACATTATCTCAAAATAGATAAAATCGAAGGGCCTTTAGTTTTTTTAAAGGGCATTCAAGAGGCAAAGTATGGAGAAATCATCGAGATACAATTAGACGATGAAAAACGCATCGGTAAAATCATAAAAATCGATGAAGATGCAGTCGTTGCACAAGTCTTTGAAGGCACGTCAGGTCTGAGTACCTTTAACAGTAAAATTCGATTTACCGGAGAACCCTTGACGATGGGGCTTTCAAAAGCCATTTTAGGACGAACGTTTAATGGTATTGGCAAGCCGATTGATGGTGGCGATAACGTGTATGCGAAAAAGCAATATAATATCAATGCAGCTCCAATTAATCCAGTTTCGCGAAAATATCCTAGGGATTATATTGAAACGGGAATTTCGTCAATTGATGTCCTGACGACGTTGATTCGTGGACAAAAATTGCCAATTTTTTCAGGAAATGGACTACCGCACAAAGAATTAGCAGCTCAAATCGTCAGCCAAGCGAAAATCGCCTCAGAACTCAATTCAGAGTTTGCAGTTTGCTTTGTTGCCATTGGCGTGACAAAGGATGACGCCTCTTTTTTCATTGAACGATTTGAAGAAAGTGGCACGATGGAGCGCGTTGTTTTATTTATTAATTGTGCAGATGATCCTGTAACAGAGCGTTTGAGCATTCCTAAGTGTGCACTGACTGCAGCAGAGTATTTGGCATTTGAAGAAGACATGCACATCTTAGTCGTGATGACCGATATGACCAACTATTGTGAAGCACTCCGAGAAATTGCTTCTGCTAAAGAAGAAGTACCAAGTCGAAAAGGATATCCGGGATATTTGTATTCGGATCTTGCGAATCTCTACGAAAGAGCGGGCATGTTAAAAAATAAAAACGGCTCGATTACATTTATACCGATATTAACGATGCCAAATGACGACATTACACATCCAATACCGGACTTGACGGGATACATCACAGAAGGGCAAATAGTACTCGCTCGTGACTTAGCAAATCGTGACCTCAATCCACCTGTAAATGTCATGCCTTCATTGTCTCGACTCATGAAAGATGGCATCGGTGCTGGTTACACGCGCGATGAACATCCCGATCTTGCGAATCAACTTTTCTCCTCATTTTCAAAGGTGTTAGAAGTGAGATCGCTCGCTCAAATCATCGGTGAATCTGATTTGTCGGAACTCGATCAAAAATATATGGCATTTGGACGTAAGTTTGAAGAAATGTTCATCAATCAAAGTTTTGAAAAGAGACGGACCATCACTGAAAGTTTGGATTTAGGGTGGGAAATTCTCTCGATTTTACCTCCAGAGGCATTGGATCGACTAGATGATGAGACCATTCAAAAGTACTATAAAAAAGCATGATAAAAAAGCATGATAAAAAGAGGAAACGTAATGGAGAAGATGACACCAACCAAAGCCAACTTAATCAAGTCAAAGTCGATGCTCGCATTTTCAAAGCAAGGATATCAATTGCTTGATAAGAAAAGAAGTGTGTTGATACGTGAGATGATGCAGATGATTGATGAAGTGAAAGCACTTCAACAAGACATTGACGCGGTGTTTAAAGAGGTGTACGAAGCGTTACATCATGCCAACTTAACCACAGGATCTGAGGTCGTGTCTGACATTGCAAAGACCATCCCTCCGAATAGTTCACTTGAAATTTTAAATAGAAGCGTCATGAATGTTGAAATTCCAACAATTAAGCGAGAAAAAGTCGAGCTTCAGCCTTATTATGGCTTTTATCGCACCAACTCGTCTATTGATCTCGTCGTCGTAAAAATGAATGAGGTTAAAAACTTGATATTTAGACTTGCAGAAGTTGAAAACTCCGTATATCGCCTCGCTGTGGAAATCAAGCGCACCAGCAAACGTGCCAATGCGCTCGATAAAATTCAGATTCCTAAGTTTACTGAGATCACCAAATGGATAGAAGAATCTCTTGAAGAAAAAGAGCGAGAAGATTTCTTTCGCCTCAAGAGATTGAAGGGCAAATAAGTTGAAAGGCAAGTAAATTTAAAGGCAACAAATCCTTTGATTCGAACTTGCGAGTACAACGTCGTATTGTTTATAATGTGTCACTTTTAAAGTTTCATCAAAAGCGCCATATTTTAGGTAGATTCCGAGATTCATAAGTTTTGCAATCGGTATCTTTTGGGAAAATAATTCATATGTGAGGCCTGTATAAATCATGACTTTCAAATGACGGTTTACAGCTTCTCGAACAAGATGAATAAGTTCAAATGGCTGTTCTGACCACTCTAAACCGCCTAATATAATGCCCTCGTTAAATGGATTTGCTTGAATTTGATCTAGAAGCTCAGATACTTCTATTTCAAGATCGGGCATTTTTTTTATGTCTGAGTTAAAACAATTCTTGCAACCGATATGGCAATGAATCGCGCAGATAAGACAGCCGATAAACGGCGCATCCTCAGTTCTTTCGTGTTCGATGAGTTTATACCTTATCTTCATAATTGATGCCTCTCGTTAAATTCTTGTCGCTTACCGTCATTGAAGAATTTGACATTTCTCAGGTAACCGGTAATGCGCTGATATTTATCAATTTCCTCACCGCAGATGGGGCATGAGTCGGTTGCTTCGTTGATATAGCCGTGGTGCTTGCAGTAATAGTTAACAGGAGATAAACTCACATAAGGCACTTTATATTGAGTGCAGACCGTTTGAACTATTTTTTTAGCTTGTTGTCCGGTGATGGGTTTCCCTAAAAATACATGGATCACTGTCCCACCTGTAAAGAGAATTTGAATATCATTTTGATGATCAAAAACCTGTTGGATAGACTCGATTTTACCAACGGGGATATGGCAACTATTGGTATAATAGGGCGTTTCATACGTTCCTTGAGTTTTGATATCTGGAAAAATCTGCACATCCTTTTTTGCCAAACGATACGCCGTCGATTCTGCCGGAGTGGCTTCAAGATTATAAAGATTTCCCGTTTCCTCTTGAAAGTCTTTGAGTTTTTCACGCATCCATTCTAATACTTCGATGCTGAGTGCTTTACCTCTTTCGGATAAAATATCTTCCCCTAAGAAATTCTCACACATTTCATTGAGTCCCACGAGTCCAATGGTGCTAAAATGATTGTCAAATCCTCCAACATAAGTAGTAAACGCAGGAATTAGACCGGCATTCAAGACATTTTTTTCTAAAAATGAACGCTTGATTTCAAGACTGTCTTTTGCGAGAATCATATTCTTTTCAATGAGTTTAAATAAAGCTTGCTTGCTATTCGCTTGATAGCCATATCTCGGTAAATTAAGTGTTACGACACCTATGGAACCCGTGCTTTCGCCAGCGCCAAAGAGACCGCCATTTTTGCGTTCAAGTTCCCTTAAGTCAAGGCGCAAACGGCAACACATGCTTCGTGCATCTTCGGGTTTCATCTCGCTATTGAGAAAATTTGCAAAATAGGGATAACCAAATTTTCCTGCCATTTCCCAAAGGAGATCGTTAAGTGCATTGTCAAAATCAAATCGACTATGAATGTTATAAGTTGGAATGGGATACGCAAACGGACGTGAATTGGCATCTCCTTTAATCATCAGTTCATAAAAGGCGCGATTGAATAAATCCATCTCTTTTTGACAGTCCCGGTACGTATAAGACAAACGTTCTTTACCCATATATACGCGTTGATCAATTAAATCAAGAGGAGGCGTTAAATCCAATGTAATATTGCTAAATGCGGGTTCTGCACCTCCGCGCGAGTTGGAATTAATAGAAAAAATGAAATTCTGTAAATTTTGTTTCACTTCATCATAAGTGAGATCATCTTCTTTTATAAAAGGTGCAAGATACGTATCCACAGAACTAAAGGCAACAGCGCCCATAATCTCATTTTGATAAATCGTGATGAGGTTCGATAGCTGATTTAGAATTGAAGCAAAATGCTTTGCAGGAGATGACACGGGAATATTGGGGATGCCTTTGACGCCTTCTTGAATGATGCGTCTAAGTGAGTAACCACAGCAATAAAGCGTGATGCCGCCAAGATCGTGTATATGATAATCGCCCTCAATGTATCCTTTTGAAATTTCCGCCGGATACACATGGCGAAGCCAGTAATCCTTTGATACTTCGCTTGAGAGATGTTTATTGAGTGCCCCATAACAATAAGGTGAGTTTGAATTCTCCTTGACGCGCCAATCTTGCTGATTTAAGTATTCTTCCACAATTCTTTGACTTTCTAGCATATTAAGCCTCCTTGACCAGTTCGTTGATAGATTCAATCATAGATTTAATTCAACACACAAAAAAAGCACTTCCATCCAGTGGAAATGCTTCTGTAATCAAGAGAGTGTCAAGCGAATCATCATTCTGAAAAATCTTTCGAATCATCATTCTGAAAAATCTTTCGAATCATCATTCTGAAAAATCTTTTGATATACTTCAAGACCCCATCCCCGGGTGAGTATGTTTTGTTGGCAGGTCTCCTGACTCGTCTTCATCCGCATGTATCCCTTCCCGGCAGTGCCAGTGGTTTGATACAATTGTTCGACTTACAGTAGTGGGTGCTGTTCAGGCTTATCCTGATTCCCTTTTAACATGTGCGACCAACAAAGGTAGTGCTCTTAAATTGTGTTATCAAACAAATGATAGCACTATATATTGTGGTTTGCAAGAGGCGATTTTTTGATAATGAGCCAAATTCCCACTAACAATAGTCCTAAACTCATCCATTGAGACGTTGAAAAAAGCCACTGAAAGCCTCTTTCTGTATCCCCGCGAAGATACTCTAAATTAAATCGCATCACGCTATAGAGAATGAGGTAAACACCTGCTAAAAACCGAGATGAACGTTCTTTTTTTGCATACACAAATAAAATGAAAAAAATAAACAAGTTGAGAATACTTTCAACTAGTTGAACTGGAAACAATGGAATCCCCGATGGAGCGATGGGCGAATGTGTAAAAATCACATGAAAGGGTCCGTGATATGGAATCCCATAACAACAACCTGCTGCGAAACATCCAAGTCTGCCAATTGCGTGAATGAGCGGAATCGAAGGAAGAATCACAGACATCAGTCGACTAAAAGACACCTTAAACTGTTTCGAATAAATATACGCCATGGCGATGCCACCGATAAGCCCACCGTAGAACACAAAGCCACCAGATAAAATGCCCATTAGGACATCTGGATGCGAGAATAAGAAAGCTCTCTTCACCCAAAGCAAACGGGCATTTACAATTAAATATAAAAGTTTTCCACCAACTGCCAATCCAATCACTCCATAGATGTATGTAAAAAATATATCTTCTTTTAGGATCCCTCTATTTTTACTGAGGTAAAGTGATGCCAGAATACCTAAAATGACACCAATGGTAATCAATAGCCCATAGGTGGCAATATCTTTTCCCAAGACATGTAGCACTGGATACATATGAACCTACTTAGTAGCTTCCTAAGCCTAAACTAGCAATTGCACCTACACAAGCTACGCATGCGATAAATGTTAAAGCAGTTAATACAAGTGCGATGATGTTTAGAACAACACCTGCAGTTGCCATGCCAGATGGGCGTGTTTTCTTAGAATTGATTCCCAAGATCAATCCTACGATAGAAAGAATAAGACCTAATAAAGCACCATAGCCAAAAAAGATTGTAACCAAAGAAACAATACCGAGAACTAACGAAGCAATCGCTTTACCGTCAGCAGGTTGTTGTTGATTTGGTTGAGGTTGATAATTGTTTTGTTCCATATAAATAACCCTCCTAAAATATTATGCGTCTGTATAGACACTTTCATTGTAGCATTTATTGTGGAGAGTTTCTACTAAAATAGTTATATTGTTCTACCAAAATGGAAAAAGATGTAAAATGTTGTCTTTTAAAGCGTCTTAAGTATTTGTTGTTCTGTAGCCAGTGAAATAGTGTGTGAATTGTTTGTAATAAATTCACAAAAAAAGTGACAACAGAAAAAATGCTGATTATAATTGACATAGTAAAAATAAAATTGAAAAAACTCAACTTCGTATAACCCCATTAATATGGTATGGGGGTCTCTACCAAGCACCGAATACGCTTGATTACGAGGAAAATGCCTATGTGTATTTTCTTCGTAATCAGGCGTTTTTTTATGAAAAAGATGAGCATACACGGATTTAAATATTAGGAGGAAAAACGCATGAAAGCATGGCCAAAAATCGAATTACATTGTCACTTAGATGGGAGTTTGCGACCGGAGACAGTCTTAGAATTAGCAAGGGATCAGCATCCATTTACAACCATTGAAGAGATTACGGAAGTCCTTGTAGCCCCAGCGGATTGCGATTCGCTTGATACGTACCTTAAGAGATTTGAACTTCCCATCAGCATCATGCAGACAAAGGAAGCGCTGACACGAGTAACTTATGAGTTAATGGAAGACGCATCTGCAGAAAATGTTAAATATATTGAGATTCGATTCGCGCCCCAACTGCACACACAAAAAGGTCTCTCATTAGAAGAAATTATTGAAAGTGTCGTACTCGGCATTCGTAAAGCTGAGTTTGTTCACGATATCAAAGGCAATGTGATTTTATCCTATCTTAGAAATACCTCAGTAGAAGGTTTCTATGAAGTCATCAACGCAGGAAAACATTTAATCGGTAATGGCGTCGTGGCGGTCGATTTATGTGGTGGTGAACGCGATCGCTTTTCCGAACGATTTATTGAACCAGTGGCTTATGCGCGTTCTCTTGGTTATCACGTTACGATCCATGCTGGAGAGACTGGAATTGCAGCAAACATGAAAGATGCTGTGGAGATGCTTCACGCAGAAAGACTCGGACATGGTGTTGCGATGATTCAAGATCCAGAAGTTTATGAAATGATTGTTCAAAGGGGCATCGTCATAGAGTCGTGTCCGACGAGCAATGTACAGACAAAAGCCGTACCCGTTATTACAGAGCACCCAATAGATGCTTATTATAACAAAAACGTGAAACTGACAATCAACACTGACAATCGTACAGTGTCAAATACGACGATGTCAATGGAATACGAATTACTCACTCAAACGTTTCAGTGGACACAGGATCACTGGAAATCCATCTATGAAAATAGTATCGAGGCAACATTTGCTGATGATCAAACAAAAGCATTTTTGCGAGAAAAATTAATTGAACTCTAGTTTTTGTGTTAAGAACATGTAAAATCAATCCATTCTGTAAATAATTTCCTTCTAATCGTGTGAAAATGAGTTATAATTTTATATATAACGCATTTTCACACGATTTTTTTAATTAATCTACATATAATCAATCAGTTCGATAAGTCTAGCATTTGGGGGAGAAGATGAACAGCAAACTGATTAAAGTAATAAAAGTCGCACTATCATTTTTAATCATATTGGGATTATTTAGCTTATCTGCTTATTATGAGTACGATCGGTCCGTAGAAAATGAAAAACGCATTGTCAAAGATCATTTGACGGTTGTTCAGACGAGTCTTGACCATATCATACAATCTAGAATGATCAGTGCGTCTTCACTCGTATCGTTTATATCATCGGAAAATCAGATGCCCAAAGAACATTTCGATGTGTTTGCAAAGGAAATCTTTGACGATGGCAGTCTCATCAGAGGGATTTTTTATATCACAGATACGACCATTACACATATGTACCCTGAAGACCAAAAAAACGTCATCGGGGTAGATTTAGCAGAGATTGAAGATCAAAGAGACCTACTTTTGTTCGCAAAAGAGCATATGGTGGCGGTACTCGCGGCACCTGTTAATTTAGTGGAAGGTGGCGTAGGAATCATCGTCAGAATTCCCATTGCACGTGATAACATGTACGTTGGACAAATTGCCATTATTTTTGATTATAATCAAGTGATAAAGGCATCTGGTATTGCAGCTCTTTCATCTAAATACGACATTGAGCTCTCAACTATGGACGCCATCAGTTTAGAAGAACGCATCATTTGGACCAATCGAGAGAGTGATGCTTTGATTTTTAAAAAACAAGCGTTGTCTCAAGATGTTGAACTTTATAGTTCAAATATTGTGATTAAAATGTACCCTAAATCGGGTTGGAACGTATATTCTGCTTTGTTTTTTATGCTCATTATGACAGGCATATTAGTATCTATTGTGATGGCTTATTTTACAAACTATACTGAAACATCCAACAGTAAACTTAAGTTGACCAATAAAGAACTTGAAGTAACCATCAAACAATTAATTTCAAGTGAAAAGCAGCTTACACAGCAATATGATGAGATTTTAAATAAAGAAAGCACCATTCAATATTTAGCAGAACACGATGCGTTAACGGGTCTTTTCAACCGTCGTAAGTTTGTCGAAAATTTAGAAATGAATCTTCAGTACAAACAAGTTGGAACCATCATTTTGCTGGATCTAGATAACTTTAAAAATATCAATGACTCCTTAGGGCACCTTTATGGAGACAAAATATTATCTGAAGTTGCAAGACGAATAGAACATGCTGTGAGTGATAGTTCAGAAGTGTTTCGCTTTGGTGGTGATGAATTCGTCATATTAATTCCCAATACCGTTGATCCAAACGCAATAGAACCGTGCATAGAACAAGTCGCAAATGGAATCAAACAAGGTATTCAAATTGATGCCATCAAAAATCACATCTCTGCAAGTTATGGTATTTCGAGATATCCACTTGATGGAGACACCGTCATGGATCTGATGTCAAAAGCAGATATTGCGATGTATCACGCGAAGAAAAATGGCAAAAATCAACGACATTATTATGATGCGCATATGAGCTCTGAGTTTGAAAAACGCGTAAGCATTGAGAAAAAATTGCACGATGCGATAGAAAATGATTTGTTTATGATGGTATATCAACCTATTATTGAGGTTCAAACGCAAAAAGTCGTTGGCTTTGAAGCATTAATAAGACTCAAAGATTTTTCACTTGCACCGGATGTGTTTATTCCAGTGGCTGAAGAAACTCTGATGATACTCGATATTGGAAAATGGGTGATTTGTGAAGTGCTCGATCAGATCGTGCGCTGGAAGAATAGAGGCTTAGACATTTTACCTGTTGCAGTGAACGTATCCACCAAGCAAATTATTGATGGACAAGTCGTGGATTTTCTAAGAGAGTGCCTTGAGGCGAGACATCTTGAACCATCTGTAATCGAGATAGAAATTACTGAAAGTGTCTTACTTGAAAATCGCGAAGAAAGCATTAAAGTACTCAATCAATTAAAATCGCTTGGCGTTCGGATTGCACTGGATGATTTTGGTACAGGGTATTCATCTTTGAATTATTTGACATTTTTACCTGTGGATAGCATCAAAATTGATCGAAGTTTGAAAGAACGGTTTATCCATCATGAGCATTCAAAAATTATTGATAGTTTGGTGTACATTGCACATTCACTTGGATTTAAGGTTGTGATTGAGGGCGTTGAAACTGTAGAAGAATACAACAAATTAGCTCCAAAAGAGTGTGATTTTATGCAGGGATATTTATTTAGCCGACCAGTAACTGCGGATTATGTAGATAAATATCTAGTGGATACACAATTGAATATCTGGAATATTTAATAGATTTTCTGATAAGAATATGTTACAGTAAACGTGAACAATTTAATAAGATCACTCACTAGGGGTGCCATTTTATGGCTGAGAAAAGAATTCGTTCTTTACCCTCGTACCTGATCCAGATCATACTGGCGTAGGAAAGCTGAGATATTCGAATCATTCGATTAACGCGACCCTTTGTCGCGTTTTTTTTTCGGCTTTTTACCGCACAAGACAAGGAGGATTTATGGAAAACAAGACGTATTGCACGCAGATGGAAGCGGCAAAAAAAGGCATCATCACTCCAGAAATGAGGCGTGTAGCAGAAACTGAAAAGATGGACCTGAACTGGCTGGTTCAGCAGATGGCAAAGGGGCGAATTGTCATACCCGCTAACAAAAATCACGTAAATTTACAAGCTGTTGGAGTAGGAGAAGGATTGACGACGAAGGTCAATGTCAATTTAGGTATTTCAAAAGATGCACATGACTATGATTGCGAGATGTCCAAAGCGCTTAAAGCGATGGAAATGGGCGCACACGGGATCATGGATCTGAGCAATTATGGGAAAACTGCTGATTTTAGAAAAGACCTTGTCCATCGATCTACCGCGATGATTGGAACCGTGCCAATTTATGATGCACTTGGATTTTATGATAAAGAACTCGCCGAAATTGAGGCAGAAGAGTTCTTGGCGGTAGTGGATCAACACGGGAAGGATGGCGTAGATTTCATCACGGTACACGCAGGCGTGAATCGCCACACCATGCAAACATTTAAAAACAACCCAAGATTGACCAATATTGTCTCAAGAGGCGGGTCGCTTCTCTTTGCTTGGATGACGCTTACCGGAAAAGAAAATCCTTTTGTGTCGCATTTTGACGATTTACTCGACATTTGTCGTAAATATGATATGACGTTGAGCTTAGGAGATGCCATGAGACCGGGGAGTATCGCCGATTCAACAGATGCTTCACAGATTCATGAACTGATTGTTTTAGGCGAACTCACCAAACGCGCATGGGCGAAAGATGTCCAAGTGATCATTGAAGGTCCTGGTCATATGTCCATCGATGAGATCGAAAGCAACGTCATTTTGCAGAAGAAACTGTGTCATGGTGCGCCTTTTTATGTACTCGGACCACTTGTAACGGACGTCGCACCAGGATATGACCATATTACAGGCGCTATCGGTGGTGCACTTGCAGCCTCTAAAGGTGTTGACTTTTTGTGCTATGTAACACCAGCAGAACATTTGAGATTGCCAGATATTGACGACATGATTGAGGGGCTGATCGCATTTAAAATCGCTGCACATGCAGGTGATTTAGGTAAAAAAATTGAAGGTGCACGTCAGTGGGACAATGAGATGAGCGCTGCTAGACAAGCGATAGACTGGGAAACGATGTATGCTCTTGCCATCGATCCAGAGAAGGCTAGGCGTTATAGAGAAAGTATTGCAACAGAGGAAGCGCATTCGTGTTCAATGTGTGGAAAAATGTGTGCGATGAGGACGATCAATAAAGTGTTAAACGGGGAAGACTTGACTTTATTAAGTCAATAAGTATGAATAAATCTATTGTTTTAGGAGGAAATTAATCCGATGAAATCAACACGTAAGATGGTCTTATCAGGACTATTTATCGCAATAGGAACGATCAGTGCGGGAGTGCTTCATATCCCAATCGGTCCCATCAAAGCATTCCCAATTCAACATCTCATCAATGTGCTGTCGGCGATTTTACTAGGTCCTTTTTATGCCGTAGGCAATGCATTTTGTATATCACTACTGAGAAATCTCATGGGAACTGGAACGATATTAGCATTTCCAGGAAGTCTATTTGGCGCTCTCATCGCGGGGGTTATGTATACTAAATTTAAAAATTCTATGAGTGCATTTCTAGGTGAGGTTTTTGGTACGGGACTCATCGGTGCGTCAGTAGGGGTGCTCATACTCAATGGAAGCTTTGCAAACAGTCATCTGTTTTACTTGGCTTTTGCACTAAGCAGTGCGATAGGAGCTTTGATTGCGCTCGCATTCTATCAAATGTTACTCACTACCCCAATCTTGAAAGGGCAAAGTACGCGAGGTTAATGCAACAATTCCACCACTTCAAATTGACCTTTTGAGTTCACAAAATAAATCAGTTCAAGTTCGGCTCCAGCAGATACATCAGCCAGTGACTGAGAACAAATAAAAATGACAGGTTGTTGATTGACTTTTACTTCGATGCGTTCATGGTCGAGTTGTTGTTGAAAAACGCCTGTAATTTTTTTGGTCTTTTTACCATGTGCTAAAGGAGGGGTTGGTTCTTCGTTTGTCCATTTAACTGTTTGCGTATTGGCTGTTTCAATCTGTTGTTCGCTGTTATTTGCATGGAAGGGATTTGAAAATTGATTCTCGTAAACATTCACGATATAATGAGTTTGAAAGGATTCTTCTGATATGAGCGTCCAATAGGTATACACTAAAAAGAGCAGAAGTCCAAATGAAAGCAACACGGTATGATTCGATTTTAGTTTCCATTTCCATTTATACATAAGTTACCTCCAGGCAAATTAAGGTGTCTTTTTATTAGACGTAACTTATTATAAAATAGTTTCATTAAAGTTTGATTAGACTTCAGAAATTTATCACTTTTATGACAGTAAAATAAAATGAAATGTTCATCTCAAATTAAGTTTATTTTAATTAAAACTTAACTTTTCGTGGTTATAATGACAATGGATGATGACCAAATAATGTGAAAGGTCAATTAGGTAATAAATATGAATATTAAAAATGTAAAAGCGTATTTTCATAACATCAAAAAACCGACACTCACTGTCATGTCCCTCGCGGATAAAGTGAAAGGCCAAGGCGTTGGTGCAGCTTATCTTGAACAACTTGCATTGGTCACAGAGAGATTAGATGATCAGTTTGATTTTAGAATTAATACGTTTAAAGCGGGTGAAATTACACATTATCACTCCATTAATTTTAGATTTTATCTCCACGCACTTCTTCATAGAAAACATACTGTACGCGTGGGTTCGGTGCATTTTATACCAGAGACAGTAGAAGGGAGTATCAAGCTACCAAATTGGATGAAGAGAATTTTCTACTGGTATATTATAGAATTTTACAAAACTATGGACACGCTCGTAACGGTGAATCCAGTGTTTATTGATAAGCTAGAAGCCCTTGGTTTTCCCAGAGATAAGGTAACATATATTCCAAATTTTGTTTCAAAAGAACAGTTTCATCGTGTATCAAGTGATGAGAAGAGGAAGCTAAGAAAGAAATATGACATCGGTGAAGATGAATTTGTCGTATTGGGTGTTGGACAAGTTCAAACGAGAAAAGGCATTTTGGATTTTGTCAAAGTGGCAGAGAAGTGTCCTAATATTAAGTTCTTATGGGCAGGTGGCTTTTCATTTGGAAAAATTACGGATGGATTTGAAGCGCTCAATGAAGTCGTTAAAAATCCACCAAAGAACGTCAAATTTGTAGGCATTGTTGAAAGAAGTGAGATGAACGCACTTTACAATACGGCGGATGTGATGTTTTTGCCATCGTATAGCGAACTCTTTCCAATGACGATTTTGGAATCGATGAACGTAAAGCTTCCCATGGTGTTACGGGATTTAGAACTATATGAAGATATCTTATTTGACTATTACTTAAAAGCCAACGACAACGATACCTTTGAGATTCTCATCAAAAAATTAGCGAACGATGAAGATTTTTACAGGGATTGGGCAAATCAATCTGAAAAAGGCAGTTTATTTTATGAAAGAGATTCGGTAGGCAGCATGTGGGACACCTATTATGAAGCACTCTTAGACTATGAAAGTCGAGGCAGTTATGAAAAAAAATCACAAGCGTATAATTAAAGGGCTGTTTCCAATTGTGAGCTTAGTGATTGTATTTGCTTTTTTAATGTCAAATGATAAACTCGATCAGCTCGTAAAGGCCATTCATCAAATTAAACCAACATTTATCTTGATGGCGATGGGGTGCATGGTGAGCTATTGGTTATTAGAATCCATCATTTTGCATAAACTGATCCATCACACGGACAGTTCACTCAGTTTCAAGGAATCCGTACGCATCACGCTTGCAGGGCAATTTTTTAACAACGTCACACCATTTGCATCTGGTGGTCAACCGATGCAGCTTTATATGCTCCACAAAAATGAGGTGTCTGTTGGTGAAGGCGCCTCGGTGCTTACCAAAAAATTTATCGTGTATCAGGCCGTACTTGTGGTGTATACCCTTATGGTCATCGTATTTGGAGCAAAGTTTTTCCTATCACACATTCCAAATTTTACGTACTTAGGCCTCATTGGATTTGCACTGAACGTCATCGTTATCATGGCATTGGTCTTAATCGGATGGAACTACAAATTGACGAAAGGCATGATGATTCGCTTGTCGCGTTTTGTAAGAAGGCGTTTTAAAAATAAAAAAATGAACCGTTTTTGTACGAAAACATTGAAGCAAATGACTGTTTTCCATGAACAAATGCGAAAGTCAAAGGAAACCTTCCGGACTTGGATGAGCATCGTCTTCTATACGTTGATTCAACATACGTTTTATTTTTCAATTCCGCTTGTCATTGGTTATGGGTTTCAACTCCCACATCTTTCGATTCTATATATGATTGGTGCAGCTGCATTTGTCTCTATGGTCACGGCGTTTATACCGCTCCCAGGAGCTGCATTAGGTGCAGAAGGTAGTTTTTACCTCGTATATCAAATGTTTTTCCCATCCAATATTGTCGTTGCTGCGTTGCTTATCTGGCGTCTATGTACGTACTATTTGCCGCTTTTTGTTGGAGGTACGGTTGTAATGGCTGGAAGTAGATATGATCAAAAGCCTTTATTAGAGAATCAGTCGTAAGAAGACGCAATTTATGGTATAATTGAGCCAATCATCTAAATCATATTTAATGAGTCCTTAAAAATATCGAAAGGAGGATTGGTTTTGAAAAAAAGCACACAGAAATTGCCATCGTGGCACCGCCTAGACAATGCTGCGAACGTATTTCCATTAATTTCACATAAAAATTTTAGCAATGTTTTTAGATTGTCTGTTCAATTAAAAAAGCCAGTTCTTCCTGAAGTTTTACAGAATGCCTTAGCGCTTACGCTTCCAAATTTTGGAAACTTTAACTTTAGGATACGACGCGGCTTTTTTTGGTATTATTTTGAACCTGTAAATGTCGTGCCAAAGGTTCAAGAAGAATCATTAAGACCCTGTTTTTACATCGATACGAAAAATAAGAACCATCTTCTGATGCGTGTTTTTTACTATAAAAATCGAATTAGCCTTGAAGTGTTTCATGCCATAACAGATGGAACTGGCGCGACCAATTTTTTAAAAGCATTGACCACTAATTATTTACAGCTTCTCGATGGAACTGTGGTCATGAAAGAACAAGTTCGACTCAAAGTGCATTCAGAACTTGAAGATAGCTATGTAAAATATTCTCTCAAAAAATCTACAAAGCCGGAAAAATTGCCTAAAGCATTGCGCATGCGAGGCAAATTGATTCCGGCCTATAAAATCGGTGTGATTCATACTTTTTTAAGTGTAGAAGAAGCACTAAAAGTGAGCAAATCCTATGAATTGACTCTAACGGAGTATTTGATGAGCGTCTATATTTGGTCCATCTATCAAAGTCATCAAGTGGATCAATTGACGAAGAAGCCGATTCACATTGCATCGCCAGTGAATTTGAGGCGATTTTTTGAATCCACGACGAATATGAACTTCTTTTCACACATAGCAGTTCGCGTCGACACGCATCAAAACCGATATGATTTCAACGAGCTTGCTCAAATCGTAAAACAACAGTTTAGATCGGAGATTACAAAGGAAAAAATGCAAAATGTATTGTCACATGAAGTATCTATGCGACAAAACCTTGTGACGAGAATCTTCCCATTGGCACTAAAAAATCATTTTGTTAAATGGATTCATCTCAAATCCGTTCAATCTTACACCAGCACCATGTCCAACGTCGGAAAAATCGAGATGCCTGAGCCATATAAAGATGAAGTGGATTATTTTGAGCTTCTGATGAATACCTCCGCGAACGATCCGATGAAATGTGCGATATGTTCCTACGAAGACAAACTCGTGGTGACACTGTCTTCCCAATTGGTTCATACAGATGTTCAAAAAATCTTCTTAAGAAAACTTTCGAGCGATGGTCTTGAAGTGACTATTGAAAGCAATGGAGCGTTTTATGAAGTATTGTAACCAGTGTAAAATAAAGATCAAAGACGATATGAACCGCTGTCCAATCTGCGAAGCGCCACTTGAAGCGTTGGACGACCACGTTCACGAAAAGCGCTATCCCGAACTGGATGACATACAAGTAGAATACAATTTTGTCAAAAAAATCTTTACATTTGTATCTGTTTTGATCGTCATCACGTCGATTATCGTCGATTTTAAATTTAATGAAGGCATCATGTGGTCGGTTCTCTCAATAGGCGCTGTACTCTATAGTTGGACCGTTCTATATCACGCCATTAAAAACAACGTGCATATGGCGTCCAAGATATTGGTGCAGGCCATCTCAGCGTCCATTTTTCTCTTTTTAATCGATCAAATGATTGGATTTAGAGGGTGGTCCGTCAACTACGTGATCCCACAACTGTATATACTCGCCAATATTGCGATTTTTATCTTGATGCTCATCAATCGCATGGCGTGGCGTGAATACATGATTTATCAAATTGTTATGACGGTTATTGGGTTGATCCCAGTTATCATGATCTTAAATGGCGTCGTGACGAGACCACTATTTAGCTATATCAGCATCGGTCTCTCAGCGGCCATAATCGTAGGAACGATTATATTTAAAGATAAAACAGTGAAAGACGAACTGATTAGACGGTTTCATATATAGAGAAACCCTCACAGTAAAAAAATCATCACAGTAAGAAAATCATCACAGTAAGATCACCATCATATCAGGACAAGTCATCAGAAGATATACCGACCAGCTAACTTATAATTTTCTGGCATATCAAGTTCTGAATGAGATTCGTTAAAGTCCCAAGAACCTTTAATACCCGATGCGTGCATGCCAATTTCAAAATAGAGCATCGCAATACCCGCATCAAGCCCTTCAATCACAGGTGTAATCTTAGAATCGACTTCAATTAAGAGGTCGATTTCTTTTTCTTTAATGACAAAAATCCATGGTTGACGGTTTTCGTACGAAGGTGCAACGCGCATGTAAAAGAGAGCCTCGTGAAATCCGAGCTGTTCGAGTTCTTCAAGAGTCGTTGTATTGCCGAACTTCTGAACATAAACAAAGTCCGTAATCGGTTTTCTAAAATCTTCACACACCTTTGGATCGTATGTGCTAATATTGGGATATCCTAAATCTGTCAAAGTCGACAAACTGCTCTTATGTGTCGCAGAAAAAAGCTGTGACTGCTGATGATCTTTTTTTGGGTAACCAATGGCAATGAGTGCGACAAGTTCTTTATCGCTCTTAATGCCTAAAATCTCTTTTGCAGCCAATTGATCATCTACTCGAATCCAGCATGTGCCAAGATTTTCCTGGATCGCCTTAAGGACAAACCATTCACCTTGATAACCGGCAATTTTGTAATAAGAAGCACCCGAATGACAGAGCACGGCATAATAATGTGGTGCTTGAATCATTTTACCAAAGTATCCTGCTTTACCCACGAGCTTTTCAGCCGCTTCCCAACCGTGATCGATAAACACAAACTCAATGGATTGATCCCCTTTTAGGATGGGTTTTTCTAAAAAGAGGACATTGAGAAATTTTTTATCTTGCTCGCCAAATTTCTTTTTCTTATATTCCCGAACAGATTGTCGTTTTCCTATTAATTGTAATGTGTCCATAGGCACCTCCAAAACTGGTATTCTCAAGCGCAATAAATGGGCTTAACTCATACTTACCCAGAAAAATCATGAATATAGAGAAAAATACAGAGAAACTTAAATGAACATACAAACTTAAAAGGGATGACAAACTATGATATAATGGAGGTCGCAGTGTATCTGCCAATCCACAGAAAAATAGTTCAAGGGGGAAACCTTGTGAAACAGACGATTCAGACCTTTAAGACAACTTTACAAAAACACCCACTTTTATACTTATGGCTCACAGTATTTACCTGTGAGATGACCATGCGGCTTTTTATATGGGGCACCATTTGGACCAATAGTGTACTATTTGCCTCGCTTTTTGACACCGTTGCCGTGTGCATCGCCGGCTTTCTAACGCTGAAAATCCGCAATGACGCAAGACGTAAACGCCTCTTTTTCTTTACCATCCTCGTATTTTGTACGATTTTTATGAGCCAACTCATTTTCTATAAGATGATGACGACTTTTTATACATTTTATTCACTTGAAAACGCAGGAAAAACACTGGAATTTGCCGGCATGGCATTTTTAGGCTTTCTCAAAAATCTACTGCCTGCACTCGTAATGTACATACCGCTGGTTGGAGCGCTGCACATATACAAAAAGGGCGTCCAAATTGAACCACTGGATCAAAGAAAATGGCTGTTATTGCCGATTGTTGCGGTGGGCGTTCACTTATCCACCATCGGCATCTTACACCTTTGGGAACGAAGCGAAAACTCCCCATATTCGGTGTATTATCAAATCAACTGCCCGGAATTTTCCGTCAGCAACCTGGGCCTCCTGAGCTATATGCGCATCGACGCCCAGCGTTACTTATTTGGCTGGAAGATGAAAATCGATGACATCGAAGAAGCGGCACAGAATCCAACCGATGTCCTAGAACTCGAAGAAGAATCAAAAGATAACTCAACTGCCTCAGCCGCTGGCGCAAATGGGCAAAGCCATTCAAATTCGGGTGTAAGTGGTACTGTGACAGAGACGAATTCCCAAACAGTCAAAGATCAAGTGCTTCCAATTGACTTCGATGCACTGATTCGCGAAGAAGAAGATGACATCCTGTTGTCCATGCACCAATACTTTAAAGAAGTGGAACCTTCGAAAACAAATGCCTATACAGGAATTTACAAAGACTACAATCTAATCTTTATAACAGCAGAAGCATTCTCGCATTTAGCCATCGATCCAGAATTAACACCAACACTTTACAAAATGGCGCACGAAGGCTATTACTTTCCCAATTTTTACACGCCACTTTGGGGTGTGAGTACCTCAGATGGGGAATATGTAGCAAACACGGGATTGATTCCTAAAAATGGCGTATGGAGCTTTAGTCAATCTAGCGAAAACAATATGGCATTTGCACTGGGCAATCAACTTCGTAAAGAAGGATATCAAACCAATGCGTATCATAACCACACGTACACGTATTATAACCGCCATCTATCACATCCCAACATGGGATATGATTACAAAGGGGTCGGCAATGGCCTCGTCGTTGAAGATATATGGCCAGAGTCCGACAGTGAAATGATGAAAGTCTCCATTCCGGACTATATAAACGCAGAACATTTTCACGCGTATTATATGACCGTGAGCGGACATATGCATTATGAAGTGGATTCCAATAGCATGACAGCCAAGCATTTTGACCTCGTAAAAGATTTGCCCTATTCAGAAAATGTCAAAGGATATCTCGCGGCACAAATCGAACTGGATAGAGCCGTTGCCTACTTACTAGAAGAGCTGGAAAAAGCCGGTGTTGCAGATAAAACACTTATCGCCATCGGGGCAGATCACTATCCATATGGATTGAAGTTAGAAGAAATGGAAGAACTCGCAGGTCAACCCATCGACCCAAATTTTGAACTGTATCACAATGCATTTATCTTATATACACCTAATATGGAACCACAAACCGTTGAAAAATACGGTTCGAGTTTAGATATTATGCCAACCTTGTCTAACTTATTAGGGCTTCCATATGATTCGAGATTGCTTATGGGGCGCGATTTGTTCTCAGATTCGCCTGCCTTGGTCGTCTTTAGTAATTATAGCTACATCACAGACGTTGGAAAGTGGAATACCGCAGAGAAGGTATTCGAACCCTTTGTCGACTTGCCAGAAGAGCAACTGGAAACCTACCGTGAAAAGATGACGGAGTACGTAAAATCCATGTTTTATTTTTCGGCAAAGATCCTCGACGAAAATTACTATGACATAATAACTAAACAGTTAAATAAGTGATTCGTTTCGTTGAAAATGGGTATCTTTACAATAAGTGATTTTATGTGCTTATACCCTAAAGGAGTTGATCTCCATGTTGGACATGAGATTGTTTGACCCGAGAAATCTCAATAGAATTTCGGCATACGTATCCAATCGATCAAATGAAGTCAATAATCCCTATAAAATAGTGACGCAGTCAACACAAGCGAGCACTTCAAATAGAGCTGCCTCTTCACTTTCTGAGATGCAGCCACAGCCTACTGAGGCGAAGATTCAGTCAAGAATCCAGACAGGGCTTCAATCAGGTGATGTTCAATCAAATCCTCGGACAGAACAACCTTCTAAGAACTCAAGCGTTCAGAAAAAGCCAAGCAGAGCGGAACTCTCCTATGCTGAAGCGAAGAAGTTGCCAAGTACGTTAGACGCATACAATCAGTTTCAACTGGCAATTTATGAAGAAACTGAAGATGGCGACCAACTGAGCATCAGTGCAAATGGATGGGATCAGTGGAATAAAATGAAACCAGTGGATAAACCGGACATAGAAGATGAACTGGACGTAGAAGATGAAACGGACATAGAGGATGAACTGGACATAGAAGATGAAACGGACATAGAGGTTGAACCGAATGTAGAAGTAGATCCAAACGTAGGGGATGAGCTGGATTCAATATCTGAAACAGAGGCAAACCTACAAAACAGCATTCTAAATCCCAATACACAACTGAACTAATAAAGTACACTTCGTTTAAAAGAAGTGTATTTTTTTGCGCATTTTATGAAAAAACTATATCGGCGACAAATATATCGTTGACAAGTATAACGGCTGGCGATATAATGTGATTACAGTAGACGATATAACGGTAGGCGATATAACGTCAACCGATAACAAAATAAAAGTTAGGAGGTGCTTAAATGGGCGAAGGATTAGATCGAGTGGCTCTGACAGAAGGTGTGTATTACATACTTTTATCATTATTCGAACCTATGCATGGATACGGCATCATGCAAAATGTCAAAGAACTCAGTCATGACCGCGTAACGCTTGGAGCGGGCACGTTATACGGAGCCATTAATACATTACTAGAAAAGAACTGGATTCGAAGTGTGGATGGAGATAAAGATTCGAGAAAAAAAGAATACGTCATCACCTCGCTTGGCAAACAAGCTGTGGACGGTGAAATTGAACGACTAGACGAACTACTCAAAAATGGCAAAAACATCGTCATGGGGGTGAAAGCATGAGACATGTGATTTGGAAACCATACTGGAATTTCATGAAAGAAGAAGAATGGATCAACGAGATGGCATCGAAAGGCTTTTCGATGACGAGCTACAGTTGGTGTCGATATGTCTTTGATGAAACGCCGAACAATAAGTACGAGTACCGCATCGAATTACTCGACCATGCGCCGACACATCCAGAAAGCATTGCCTACTTTCGGTTTTTAGAGGAAAGTGGCATTGATTGTATCTCGACATACATGAGATGGGCGTATTTTAGACGGGAAAAAACAGATGAACCATTTGAAATCTACACCGATACAGAATCGAAAATTATGCATTTGACGCGAGTATATAAATTTTGGAAAGGACTAATCTATCTGGAACTATTCGCAGCACTATTGAATTTAGTCGTTGGCATAATTAACTTGTATATGTCCAGTCAACGTGGGATCTACATCAGTATCTCGCCATTTTTCAATTTAGGACTTGCAACAGGACTTGGCTTAATCGGACTTAGTCTTTTACAGATGAATCACCCGCTAAGAAGACGCATCCGCGAATATCAAAAGAGGCATATCATCCATGAATAAAATAAAAAAATCCGGACAATACGCAATATCAGTTTAGCCGTCGTATTCATGAGCTTAATCATTTTTAGTTTGCGCTGGATAGGGGTGAACACGTCAGACACGCTAGTTCGAATCGTGGGCAGTCTCGATTTAGTAGCAATTGTGGTCATGAGCTTTACGACGATGAAACTCAGACAATTTTAATAGGATTCTCATGCAAGCTGGACAGAAACCATTTACACTATTAACGACAAGATTCTTAAGGAGGACAATATGATCAAAATTAACAATGTATCAAAAGTATTTCGCGATAAAAAATTAGGGGACATATACGCAGTGAACAACGTGTCAACCCATATTGAAAAAGGCGAAATCTATGGTCTTTTGGGCCCAAATGGCGCAGGAAAAACGACACTTTTAAGAATGATGTCTACCATCATGACGCCGACAGAAGGCAGTATCACGATTAACGGTTATGACGTACTTACGCAGCCAGAACAAGTGAAACAATCCATCGGATTCCTTTCGGGCAATACAAAACTTTATAAAAAGCTCACACCAGTTGAAACCATGCGTTTCTTTGGAAATTTATACGGAATTGAAAAGAAAGAACTTGAGAAAAGAATTGAACGGATCCTCAATGCACTGGACATGAATTCATTTAAAGACAAAGTAGTTGAAAAGCTTTCAACTGGTCAAGTACAGAAAACATCCATCGCTAGATGTCTCATCCACGACCCTGAAGTTTACATACTAGATGAACCGACTTTAGGACTGGATATTTTAACATCGCGCGCGATCATTGATTTTATCATCAATGAAAAGAAAAATGGCAAAACCATAATCTTCTCGACGCATTACATGGAAGAAGCAGATGCCCTATGTGACCGAATCGGACTGATTCACAAAGGCAAAATCGTCGATTCGGGTACAATGGAAGAGATGCGCTTGAAAACTGGCAAACAAAATATTCGTGACATTTTCTTACACTACATTGATAGCGAGGCGATGGCAAATGAATAAAATATTGGCAATATTTAAAAAGGAACTGCGGACCTTTTTTAGAGATAAAAAGGCGCTGATTACGTTGTTTATCCCGATACTCATCTATCCAGTGATTCTGGTTTTCCTCATGGGGATGATGAATGTCGTGAATTCGAAAAATGAAGAAAAAATGATGCGTATAATGGTGAGTGATACAGTTGCACCGGGATTTGTGTCGCTACTAGAAAAAGAGAAAAATCTTGAAATTGAACAGAAAACATTGGCACAATCCGAGATAGACGCGCTTGATTTTGAAGCGGTGGATGGTTATCTTTCGGCAAGTATCGAAGGTGAACAGACCACATTTGAGATCACGTATCATTCGAGTTTTGAATCCAGTGGCCGTTTAAAATCCCTTCTTGAATCGACGTTTGAGACGTATTCAGAGAATGAAAAGATGATGATGCTCAAATCGTACAACATCGATGAAGCATTTACATCCGTTGTTCAGGTAACCGAAGAAAATATGAAGGGTGAAGAACTTTCAAGAATCATCAGCATGGTCATTGGCATGGTGCTTCCGCTCATAATCGTACTTTACGGAATTTTGGGAACCAATGTGTTGTCCTCTGATTTGAGTGCGGGTGAAAAAGAGCGTTTTACACTAGAGACGATCTTCTCTGTGCCAATTAAACGATACGAGATCATCACAGGAAAACTCCTAGCATGTTCAACAGTTGGTCTCATCAGTGGCCTTATTAATATCTTATCATTACTCCCAATTGCACTTGTGGTATCAAGCCAAGTGAGTGGTGTAGAGATCAATATATCAGTAGGACTAGTATTCTTTATATTACTACAACTGATTCCGATTATGATTTTAAGCAGTGCAATCTTTATCGGTATCGGGATGTTTGCAAGAACGTATCAAGAATCACAATCCTTTGCATCGTTTGCACTTATCGGGATGATGGTGCTCACATATATCTTCATGATTCCAGATCTTGAAATGAGCACGGGCATCTTATTTTTACCGATTACAAACACGACGCTTGTGATGAGAGAAGCGATTTTGGGCAGCTACAAGTTGATGCCAATTCTTCAGACATTACTTGTAAATTCAGGTATTGCGATATTGGCGATTGTATTTATGAACAAAGTATTTGCAAATGATCGTGTGATTTTCGGAGGTGACGCGAAATGAATTACAAAAAAATTCTAAAAATCATAGAAAAAGAATCGAGATCACTTCTTAGAAATAAACGTATTTTGATTGGACTCATTGCGCCGTTCTTCCTTATGCCGCTTATTTTGATGGGATTTAATTACTTTTCTCAAAGTACAGAAAAATCAGTTCAAGAGACAGCGAGTATCATCTGTGTAGAAGGGCAACTTCCAGAGGCGTTTGATGCACTACTAAGCGATTCAGATGTCATTGATATTCAGGATTCTGCCCAAATCAAGGACTTTGAGAAAGCGGTTGAAGATCAGACCATTGATGCTGTTTTATATTATGAAAATAGCGGAGAGTCACATCAGTTTAAGCTCAAATATGACTTTGGACGAACTTCAGGTCAAAGAGCATCAAAACGCGTGGGAGAAATCATCTCTGAGTTTAAAATGCAAGAACAAGAAAAATTGATTCAATCGGTTCATTTGACTTGGGAGCAACTCGATATCAACAAAATCACGATTGAAGACAAAGCGAGCCAAGTTGAAGTTGCCAGCCGTTCGGCAAGTAATTTCATCCCGTTGTTCCTTGTTTTATATGTTCTATTGATGATTCTCAACTTTGCATTTGAACTCACGACGACAGAGAAGGAATCGGAAACACTTGAGACACTTTTATCGGTTCCAATTACGCGAATTGAGATGATTTTAGGCAAACTATTTGCCTGTATCTTGTTTTCCGTAGTGTCAACTGCACTTGTGATTATTGGACTTGCACTGATGATTCCACTTTTCATGGATGCTTCGACACTTGGCATCACCATGACACCACTTTTGATGTTCAATGTATTTATGGTACTATTACCACTTTTATTTATTGGTTCGGGGCTCTGTATCGCAGTGGGGATGTTTGCCAGCACATATAAAGAAGCAGGCGCATATTCAACACCGCTTGTATTCCTCTTTATGCTTCCTGCATACGCTGGAACAACACCGGGAATCGAGATGAGTACCACACTGAGCATGATTCCGATTTTAAATTCGACGATTATGCTGAGAAATGCCTTGATGAATCAAGTTAACTTCTCGTACTTTACCATCACATTTGTGGTGAACTTGCTCCTTGCAATCTTTAGTTTAGGCTTTATGTTTAAAGTCTTTGCCACTGAAAAAATTCTCTTTGGTTCAGGCAAGGAATTCTCATTTAAACTAAGACGCAAAAACATTGAAAAGAGAACGCTACTTGAGAGCATCGACGTCTTTATGATTATTTCTATTATCATCATTTTATATGTGAATTTAAGCTTGTTGCTACCGATGAAACTCAAGTCAGAGACGATTTTTTACATCAATCAACTTGGCGCGTTTTTAGCGATACCAGTGTTCTTAATTTGGTTCCTAAAAGCAGACTTTAAAAAGTCGTTTGGTTTGAAACTACCAAAACTCAACAGTTTTGTACTTGGTGGTTTGATGTGGGTGAGTGCATTTGCGATATCGTTAATTTATCAAAATGTCATCATGCCACACATCTCGGAAGCGCCAACACTTGCAGGGCTTGAAGAACAGTTATCACAATGGCCGATGTGGTTACAATTCGTGTTTATCGCATTGACACCGGGGATTTGTGAAGAGGTCTTGTTTAGAGGATTTGCACTCAGACCACTTGAAAAATCCATGGGCAAAAAAGGTGCCATCATCGTTACAGCGCTGATCTTCTCAGTTGTGCATCTGGATTTAGTCCGCCTTGTTCCAACATTTGCGTTAGGACTTGCATTTGGTGCGATGGCCATCCAATCCGGCTCACTTTTGCCATCCATCGTCTTTCATGTGCTCAATAACAGCTTGGCGATGTTCTTACCAGCTGACTTCATGCCAACAACATGGCAACTGGCAATCGTTCTCGTAGTGGCATTGGCACTATTAGCGGGATATTCGAGAATGGTTAAAGGAAAAAAGGTTAGGGGATAAGGGGAAATAAGAACAAATAAGGATAAATATAAGGATTAAAATGGAAGTTAGATTTTAACTAGATTTGAGAAACGATGGCGCTTGTGATGAGTGCCATCGTTTTATTTTGTGTTATTTTGAGAGGACAAATGGATTATTTAATCCAATTGTAGTAAAAAAAAGGATGAACAGTATTGACATAGTAGCAAAAGTATACTATCATCAAGTTAGATAGTATACTTTTGCTACTTATTTACGGAGGTGTTTAGATATGTTTGATAGCAACGAAGAACAGAACTTTATAAGTACTTACAATAAAAATGATTATGAAAAACCATCTGTGACGGTGGATATTCTTATTTTCACAATTGAAAACGATGAACTGAAAATCGTTTTAGTTAAACGTAAAGAGATGCCTTTTGCAGGGTGTTTAGCTTTACCGGGCGTTTTTGTTAAAATGGATGAAACGTTGGAGATGGCTGCACGTCGAGCAATTGAAGAAAAGGTTGGAATCTGCGATGTCTATTTAGAACAATTATTCACATGGGGCGATATTAATCGCGATCCTCGAATGAGAATCATCTCGATATCCTATTTAGCGCTTGTATCAAGTGAACAACTTAAACTGATAAACGGTAACAAAGTTCTGGAAGTGTCGTTATTGCCTGTAAACAGAATGATTGATGAAAAAGAAAAACTCGCATTTGATCATCTTGAGATGCTCAAATATGCACTAGAAAGAATTAAAAATAAAGTGGAATATACAAAAATTGCATTTGAGTTTGTAGGTGAGGAATTTTCATTGCCAGCCCTTCAAACTGTGTATGAAATCCTTCTTGGAAAGCGTTTATACAAGGCAAACTTCAGAAAAAAAATCATGCCTCTTGTAAAAGAAACAGATAAGAAAACGGAAGGGGATGCACATAGACCAAGTAAATTGTATACATTAAAGGAGACGGACGATGAATCGCATAAAGGGTTTTATTAAGGATGAGATATTTGGATGGAAGGCTTGGGAGATAATATGGTTACTCTTTTCAATAAGTGTAATGGTAACTTTATCTTTGTATTGGGGGGATAATTTTAGAGGAATAGCAGCTGGTGTTACAGGAGTTCTGTGCGTCATATTAACAGGAAAAGGGAAAATGAGTTGTTATTTGTTTGGCGCTATAAATACAATATTGTATGCGTGGATCGCATTCGAAGCAAGATATTATGGCGAAGTGATGCTCAATAGTCTTTATTATTTACCGATGCAATTTGTGGGATGGTCAATGTGGAAAAAACATATAGACCAAGAAGCAAAAGAAGTGATTAAAGCAAGGCTTAGTATAAAAAAGGAAGTAATGGTTGCAATTATTTCAATAATAAGTGTATTTATTTACGGAACTGTGCTGAAAAAAATGGGAGGAAACCTACCTTATATAGATAGTATGTCAACTTGTCTTAGTGTGTTGGCGATGATCTTAAGTGTAAAGAGGCTTATGGAGCAGTGGGTGCTTTGGATTGTTATTGATGTGATCACTGTATACATGTGGTTAGTAGATTATATCAATGGTGGCTCAGATGTCGCGACCTTATTGATGTGGAGCATTTATTTGATTAATGCCATTATTATGTTCTGGAAATGGCATAAAGAAAGTCACAAGGAGTTTAGATATGAAGTATAAAATTGGCATGTATGGAGGATCTTTTGATCCTTTACATATTGGACACATACACGATATCATTCGAGCTGCATCCATGTGCACGGAATTATATGTAGTTATAAGTTGGTGTGAAGGGCGAGAAAGTACATCAAAAGAATTGAGATATCGTTGGATTTATAATAGTTTTAAACATGTAAGTCATATAAAAATTATCATGATTGAGGATAAAGCCATCAACAAAGAGGATTATAATACGGATTACTTTTGGGAAAAGGGTGCATTGGATATAAAAAATGCGATTAGAAAGCCGATTGATGCTGTGTTTTGCGGAAGTGATTACTTAGGGACAAATCGGTTTGAAAATTTGTACTCACCTGATAGTGAAGTGGTTTATTTCGATCGAAATGAAGTCCCTATAAGCTCCACGAATATTAGAAAGTGGGTCTATGATCACTGGGCTTATATTCCTCAGATCTGTAGATCTTATTATGTAAAAAAAGTATTGATTGTTGGAAGTGAAAGTACCGGAAAGTCTACATTAACTCAAAATTTGGCATTGGCATATAACACGAATTATGTAAGTGAAATTGGTAGGGATATCACAGAGATGGCTGGAAATGAAGAATTTTTAACTAAAGATGATTTAGTTGAAATACTCATCAAGCATAAAAAAAATGAAATAGAAGCGCTTAAAGAAAGTAACAAAATTCTCTTTATAGATACTGATTCTCTTACAACTAAATTTTATGCTCAATTTTTATTAAAGAATGAAGATGAGATACAGGATTTAAGTTTGTTATCCGATGCAATCAATAAAATCAATTCATTTGATCTAATTTTGTTTTTAGAACCTACAGTAGAATTTGTTCAGGATGGTACCAGAAATGAAGAAATAGCTTCCGATCGCTGGAAGTATAGCGAACAGATTAAAACGCTACTTAATGAAAACAACTTGAAGTACTACTCTATTTCAGGAGATTACTTGTCGAGATTTAATGAAGCGAAACAATTAATTGAGAAGGACTTGGGAATAACGACACAGTGGTAGATGATGAAATTATGTATATTAACATTATAAAGTGAGGGCTAATGATGAGTGATGCGCGCGTAATCGTTTGGAGAATTACACAAAACTGCAATATGAATTGTTTGTTTTGTTCATATAGTAATGAAGTGGATCGAAAGAGAGATTCTGCTAATGAAGAAAATATTACGAATTTTATTAATATTTTAGGTGAATATAAAAGACTCAACAATCAAGAAATATTAGTGAGTTGGATTGGGGGGAGCCTTTTCTATGGGAACCTATTATTAAATTATCAAAAAAACTAAAAAAAGATTTTGATATAAAAGTCAGCACAACGACTAACGGATTATTGTTAGATTCAATAGAAATCCAAGAGTGTGTTTTAGATTATTTTGATGAAATAGTTATAAGTTTGGACGGATTTGATGAATGTAATGATATGGCAAGAAATTTAAAGGGGCATTTTGAAAAAGTAACGAAAAACATTTCTACGTTAAGTGAAAGAAAAAAAGAACGTGGGAGCAATCTTGTAATTAAGGTCAATACGATTCTTCTGAGAAATAACATAGAATATTTTGAACAATTTTGCCAAAAAATACTTGATTTAGGCGTGAATGAATTAACATTTAATCAACTAGGTGGTTTTGATAGACCTGAGTTTTATCCGGAAAATAGATTCGAGAAACAACAGGTAGATGAGTTCTATACTAATTTTGAAAAGATCAAAACAAAATTTTTAAAGTCTGGATTAATTATACATGGTGGTGAGTCTTATGAAAAAAGGATAAAAGCATCTACTGAGAATCAAAAAATCGAAATTAGTGAGTGTCATCCTGGAAGTTGGTTTTGGTTCATCAATGAAAATGGATACATAAGTCCATGTAGTTATACAACATATGAGTACATGTATGACTTGAAAAATATACAAAACGCTGCTGATGTTGAGAATGTTGAGAAAGCATTTAGAAAAGATAGGGAAACAAAATTGTCAAAATGGTGTTCCGATTGTCATTGCACCCAAGTATATAATAAATTTATTTAATCGAAAAATAGAAATATGTAAAATGGCAATTATTAAATGGATAAAAAATGAGGTGGATATTTATGAATATTACAGGTACTTCAACGTATGTGAAAATAGAATTTGAAGGTAAAGTTGTAAAGGCGACAGGGGAACTCGTAGTTGGTGGTTTTTCTGCACTCAAAAGTTCTATGAAATATTGGAAAGAACCCTATCAAAGCGAAGTTTTTAACCTTGAAATTAGAGATAAAATTGTTGAAGAAGTCAATAAGTACTGTAGAAATAAAGAGTTTAAAGTTGTGTTTGAGTGATATAACGACCTTGCTAAAGAGTACAGAGTGTTTTGTTTGGATATTTGTAAATCAAAATATGCGTTCTAAGGTACTTATAGCGATGTGCGACAGCAAATAAAAACAATAACGCTAAGGAGAATATTAAATGTCAAATGAATTCGATCAGGCAAAAATAATTTCATACAGCATAATGGAAGCCATTTTTTTATGTCTCGTGATGACACATATGAAGAGTATAAGTCGTTTAATGTTCCAAAAGAACTGGAGTTAATTTGGGTGAAAGAGATGTTCAATGACGAACTAAAAAACCTTCAAAATATAGGTACAAGTTGTTATAGCGTTTCTAAATTAACAGATAGTATTTTATCTAAAATCAGTCAATATAACATGCGGGATTACCTTGAACCACTATTTACAGGTGTAATAAGTATAATTGGTCGGTTGGATTCATTTTCTAAGCTATTAATAGCTGAGTCAGCGATTAGAACATTTGAAGACTTCCAAAAAATGCATATGGTCACGAGAACTTCAAATTTAATGGATTTAATATACTTTTCTAAAAATATTTTAAATGACATAATTGAAAAGCCAATTATTGTAGATGCGTATTATAAACAAGTTAAGGATTTAAAGAACGAAATTAACCCAGAAAGAATTAGGGAGAGAGTATTTGAATCGCTATGTGATGTTAATAAAGCGGAAACGGATTTTTCAGATTAAGGGTTTATAGAAAATACATAAACTTAGAAATACTACAAGCTTTAATTAATAATTTCGAAATAATAATTCTACCGAGTACTAAAATTGACTTGTTAAAAGTGATTTATTTGAAAGCCCTTTTATTAATAAGATCAAATAACGAATAATTCACATGATTTGTTGTAAATAATTAAAATTAAAGATTTTGAGGGAGATATATTATGATAAAATTGGAAGATTATTTAAGTCATGACAAATATGCGATTGTTCAGGAGATTGATAAAATAGCCATAAGTCAGAGGCTATCTTGTGGGATGGCTGATCAAGAAACAGGAGTAGTATTAATAATCAAAGATAATCGTTTTTTTGTTTGTGAAAAACGAAGAAATGATATTTATGTTAGAAATGAATTTGATTCTGAAACAGTAGCATACGGATTAATACTTGTTTTATGTCATAAAAGATACGAACGAAATTATAATTTTAAAGATCGTACTGACTATGAAGAAGCAGCAAGTCAAAATGATTTTAAAAAGATAGATTCACTCATCCGAAAATATTGTAATGAAGAGCATTATAGTTTGTTAGAAGAAAAAGATAAAGCCGTCTGTATGTTGAAAAATGATGAACTGTTTGATGTTGTTTATATTAACCAAAATAAAAGAAGGGTTATTGTGAAAGACTATGACCTCTGCTCAGCTTCTGTAGTTACAAGGAATTATGCAAATATACTGAGAGATTTTGAACAATTATTTATAAAATTATCAGAAGATTTAGGGTTAGAAAGCGATTTGCATGATAGCTTTTTAGAACATTATATGTGGCAATAATGGGGAATTGTGAAATACCCAATTGATGTTCAGCGCAATTGCATTTTATAGTGTTATCAAAAATGCATTACTTCGTAGCTGGCACACGCATCATGACAGCGGACGGCTTTAAACCTGTTGATAAAGAACACATTAATTTAGGAGAACGCAAATGATTAATATAGAAGACTATTTAGATTACGAAAAAATTTGTATTTATAAAAGTGACGATGAAATATCAATTTGTCGTAAACAATCAGACGGAACTGCAGATCCAGAAATTCAAATTCTATTAAAATTTAAAGAAAATCGCTTTTTGGTTTGTGAACAAAACAGAAATGATATTTATGTGAAGGGTGAATTTGAAGAAGAAAATGTAGCCTATGGATTATTCATCGCCTTATACCATGAAAGTTACGAACGAAATTATAATTTTAAAGATGATGCTGACTATGAAGAAGCAGCAAGTCAAAAAGATTTTAAAAAGATTGATTCACTCATCCTAAAATATTGTAATAAAGAGCATTTTAGTTTGTTAGAAGAAAAAGATAAAGCCGTCTGTATGTTGAAAAATGATGAACTGTTTGATGTTGTTTATATTAACGGAAATAATAGAAGGGTTATTGTAAAAGAATATAACCTCTACTTAGCATCTGCAGTCACAAGAAATTACGCAAATAAATTAAGAGATTTTGAACAATTATTTGAAAAATTATCAGAAGATTTAGGGTTAGAAAGCGATTTGCATGATAGCTTTTTAGAACATTATATGTGGCAATAATGGGGAATTGTGAAATACCCAATTGATGTTCAGCGCAATTGGATTTTATAGTGTTATCAAAAATGCATTACTTCGTAGCTGGCACACGCATCATGACAGCGGACGGCTTTAAACCTGTTGATAACGAACAAAAAAGTTAGGAGAACGCAAATGATTAAAATAGAAGACTATTTAAATTACGAAAAAATTTGTATTTATAAAAGTGACGATGAAATATCAATTTGTCGTAAACAATCAGACGGAACTGCAGATCCAGAAATTCAAATTCTATTAAAATTTAAAGAAAATCGCTTTTTGGTTTGTGAACAAAACAGAAATGATATTTATGTGAAGGGTGAATTTGAAGAAGAAAATGTAGCCTATGGATTATTCATCGTCTTATACCATAAAAGTTACGAACGAAATTATAATTTTAAAGATCGTACTGACTATGAAGAAGCAGCAAGTCAAAATGATTTTAAAAAGATTGATTCACTCATCCTAAAATATTGTAATGAAGAGCATTTTAGTTTGTTAGAAGAAAAAGATAAAGCCGTCTGTATGGTGAAAAACGATGAATTGTTTGATGTTGTTTATATTGATAAAAATGATAGAAATGTTATTGTGAAAGAATATAATCTTTGCTCAGCTTCAATAGTCACAAGAAATTATGCAAATATACTGAGAGATTTTGATCAGTTGTTTGAAAAACTATCGAAAAATTTGGGATTTGAAAGCGAACTGCATGATAGATTTTTAGATCATTATATGTGGTAGTGAAAGTGAAATCTCATATAAATAATTATAGGTCAAAATTTTTAACGTGATGACTGAGCATTAAAAGATTTGTATGATCATGAGCCATTAACCATTTGACTAGTAAGTTGAACGGTTGATGGCTCAATTACTTGATTCTCACTCAACATCTTTTTCGTCGGAAAATTTAGTAAGTTCAAAAATGCATTAAATGGACTGAAAGATGACATTTTACAATTCTTCGACAAAAAAGCCGACGACATCGCCGAGCAACTTGACGAATTTACCGACAAACTCGCCGGCTCAGGCTGCCTCGTAGCAGGCACACGCATCATGACAGCGGACGGCTATAAACCAGTTGAGACCATCGCAGTGGGAGATCTCGTATACTCCGTAAATGAAACCACAGGCGCAGTAGAGCCAAAAGAAGTTTACGGCACATACGTTGGATTCAAAGACGAACTATACACCATCACCACATCGCAAGGCGCGATCACAGCCACTGAGGAGCATCCATTCTGGGTGGTCGGCAAAGGCTGGATTGAGGCGAAGGACTTATCAGAAAGCGACCTTTTAAAGGATGCTGGTGGAAATGGCATCGCAATTCAGAGCATTGTCCACACCAGCACCGAAGGCACAACCATCTACAATTTCTCAGTAACCGACAACCACAATTATTTCGCAGGGGAAAGCAATCTCTTAACGCACAACATTAACTGCGCCGACATTCATCCAAGGCTCAAAAACATGGTGGATAATGCGGGAAAAGTGGACGGGACGCAGTTCAAATCGTTGTTAGATGATATCGCAAGTGGTAAAATAAGTGCAGAAGAAGCCAAAGTCATCAAAGAACAACTCAAGGAAATGGCTGGCGGTACGGATTTATTTAAGGCTGAGATTAAGCAGCTGGATGAAGTCGTCGTAAAAACAGTTAAGTCACTTGATGCTCAATTTGATGAATTATTTGACAGTGCAGGCAATGTCATTCCTTCAAAGCTGAACGAAATGCGAGCAGCCGTTAAGTCCGGTAAATATTCATTAGATGAAATGAAGCAACTCGCTGTTAAATTTAAGAATAAAAACACAAACACATTTAATGGCATCAAAGGGGATCTCGGTGAAGGCATATCAGACGTCACCCACAAATTGAAATTCCCAGAGTATCGCCATGTAGGAGATATTCACCTACCTGGAAACAAAGGGTTTGATAATGTGTATATCAAATACGCAGACGACGGAACTGTAGAATCTGTAAGGATTGTGGAATCGAAATATGGGAGTTCAAAACTTGGGTACATTGAGCGAGGTGCAGAAAAACGACGAATTCCACAAATGTCTGTAGAATGGGTAGAAGATGTAACTGATAGAATGCGAGCAACACAAGATTCGTATTATATAAAAATTGCGAATATTGTAAATGCATCAATAGGAACGCGTAGTTTGATTCGGGTGTTAGATGTGATTAGTAAAGATACAGGCGAGATCACTTCAAAAATATTGCCATAAGGAGCATGAGAAATGGGTAAGGATTATTTGAAAAAAGTACCTACATTATACGAAATGTATGCTAAAGATATTGAGGAAGACGAAAAAAATTATAGTTTGAATGGATTCCCAGTTAACGTGGGGGGATTTTTGTCAATTAGAGCAAGACAATTTAAAACATTTGCATTATTTACGTATTTATTAAACAAAGACGTCGCTCTCATGAAAAATAGATTTTATTGTGCAGCGCTTTGTGGCTATAAGTCAATGGAAGCGTATGATAATGAAAATTCAAATGAACTACCATTGGGAGTTCTTTCAATGATAAGAATGGATGGCTTAGAATATGCAATAATTTCAGAAAATATGGACTTGGTTTTGCGATATGCAAATAAATTGGGTGGAAGAGGTAAACTAGATTCAGATGGCGTTAACAAAGTATATTATCATCATGGGTATATACTTAAGTATGTCGTTGAAGACAAATACGATCAAGCTCAAGAACATATTGATCGTGCATTAGACAAGAAAAAGTCGGATTATGTTGATTGGTATATCGAAGCAATAAAAGGAATCATTGATCACGATCAAGATCAAGTCAATAATTCACTCGCTGAGATGCTAAATGAACATAGGAAATCTAGAACCATCCGAAATACACCGGATGAATTTATATCTATTGTTGTTCTAGCAACAGCAAAACTAGCCCTAATGAAAGGCATCGAAATCACCCTTGACGATCCATTAGCACCGAGAGAGATCATCATGCCAACAGAAAATATCAGCTATGAAGTGGTAAATTTTTTAAAGTAAGCATTTAGCCATGAGTGATCAATCAAATCAATCAGTAACACAAAAGCAGTCAGTAAAACAATGAAGTCAGTAACACAATCAACAGACCTAAATGAGCCACCAGCCATTAAATCAAGTCGATGCTTGGTATAATGGTGGGTGGCTTTTTTGATGCATTGTCCACACCAGCACCGAAGACACGACCATCTACAATTTCTCAGTAACCGACAACCACAATTATTTCGCAGGGGAAAGCAACCTCCTAACGCACAACTTAGGTTGCGCGGAACTTCATCCAAATCTCAAAAGCATGGTGGATAATGCGGGTAAAATAGACGCGACACAGTTCAAATCATTGTTAGATGATATCGCGAGTGGTAAAATAAGTGCAGAAGAAGCCAAAGTCATCAAAGAACAACTCAAGGAAATGGCTGGCGGTACGGATTTATTTAAGGCTGAGATTAAGCAGCTGGATGAAGTCGTCGTAAAAACAGTTAAGTCACTTGATGCTCAATTTGATGAATTATTTGACAGTGCAGGCAATGTCATTCCTTCAAAGCTGAACGAAATGCGAGCAGCCGTTAAGTCCGGTAAATATTCATTAGATGAAATGAAGCAACTCGCTGTTAAATTTAAGAATAAAAACACAAACACATTTAATGGTATCAAAGGGGATCTCGGCGAAGGCATATCAGACGTCACCCATAAATTGAATTTCCCAGAATATCACCATGTAGGAGATGTTCACCTACCTGGAAACCAAGGGTTTGATAAAGTGTATATCAAATACGCAGATGACGGAACTGTAGAGTCTGTAAGGATTGTGGAGTCTAAATATGGGAGTGCGCAACTTAAAACTCATGAGAAAAATGGAATTAAATATAAACAAATGTCTCAGCAGTGGGTAACAGATGTAATTGATAGAATGCGAGCAACTAATAATAAATATTATATGGAAGTAGCAAGAATTGTTGAAGCTGCACAAGATACACGTAGCTTGATTTTAGTATTAGACAGAATAAGTAAAGATACAGGAGAAGTTACGTCTAAAATATTACCATAGGAGGGCTATATGGGGAAACAGTATTTAAAAGATATTTATATAGTAGTTAATACGTTTCAAGAGTGTATCAAAGAAGATATTGAAAATTTTGAAAAAAAAGGACTTCCAATCAATGTAGGTGGATTTTACATGAGTAGATCGAACAGTTTTAAATCACTAGCGATATCTGGATATTTGCATAATAAAGATGTTGCACTATTGAAAAATCGATTCTATTGTGCAGCACTTTGCGGCTATAAATCTACGGAATGGCATGATAAGCAGAGAAAAGAAGATTTAGGATCTGGGGTTCTGTCGATGGTAAATAAAAGATATTTATGGTATGCAATTCTGTCAGAAAATCCAAACATGATAAAAATCGTTGCGAATAGTTTGGGTGGACGAGGAAAGTTGGATCAAGAAGCTACAGATAAAATAACATGTAGCATGGGGTATGCTCTCAAATATGTCGTAGAAGATAAATACGACGAGGCGAGAGAACATTTGAATTTAGTATTGAGTAAGAAAATTTCAGAATTCATAAGACTCTATGCACATATCTTGATCGCAATTATAGAAAAAGATACCGGTGTTAATGAGTTGCTTATTCAATTGATTAAAGAATACAAAAAATTCAAATCAAACCTTAATACACCAGAGGAATTTATTTGTGTACCAGCATTATCATTAGCCAAACTAGCCCTATTGAAAGGCATCGAAATCACCCTTGACGATCCATTAGCGCCGAGAGAGATCATCATGCCAACAGAAAATATCAGCTATGAAGTGGTAAATTTTTTAAAGTAAGCATTTAGCCATGAGTGATCAATCAAATCGATCTGTTACACAAAACAGTCAGTAACTCAATGAACTAACCTAAATGAGCCACCAGTCATTAAATCAAGTCGATGCTTGGTATAATGGTCGGTGGCTCGTTTTGATTTGTTGTTCACACTCAAACGTACGGTACGAATATCAAGGCTCAAACCCATAGTGGACAATGCGGGAGCTTTATATCTTGTATGATATATTTAAACCAAGAATCTATCTAATTCCATAGTATGAAAAACACCCTACTGAAAAGGATTATCTCCATGCATTCTTCGATAAACTATGAAAAGTAGCCAACAAAAAAATACTAGAAGTGATAGACCAAGTAAGCAGAGCGCGAGAATTGTTTGATTATAATAGAATGCAATATTACAACCGCTCAAGTTTCAATCTGAATTCCCTAGCGAAGTCAGAGCCGTACATGCCTTCTAACAAACCAAGCAATGCATCAGTAGAAGCGATCTTCTGAAAGTGGATCGTATGAAATAGATGTTTAAGTTCGTCTTCGGATAACTCCTGAAAAACATCTGACAAGATCGCAGTGCCTTTTTTGTAGAGCACTTCAAATGCTTTTGGGTCATTTCTGTCGATGCCAATAATCGGAGGTGTCGTGTGATAGGTTTCTTTGTATTTGGCGATTCGATGGTCATACCATGGTTCACCAAATCTTGTTTTACAGGCGAGCATGCGTGAAAACTCAGCGAAGGATTCATTTAACCAATCTTCAAAGGTAGTCAAAGGTGCTTTGAGCCACCATAGATGCGCCAGTTCATGAGCCAAATATCCATAGATATCCTCAGCATATAAGGCTTCAGAAACATCCGTACTTAAGACGATGAGGCCTTCGCGACAATACCCTCCACCTTCAGTGCGCGGCGTAATCACGATTTTAAGGTCAGACGTATCGCGGTCGCCAAATTGATGCGTATAATAGGTGAGAAGAGAATCGCACATAATAGCGATATTCTTCGCCTTAGTCTCATCCGACGCAAGGGCATAATAGACAGATAAACCAGGCTGCTGAATCACCTGATGCGTAAAGTGCTTTGAACCAATGAGGGCAAAATCAAACAGTGCCTTTTTCAAATCGGCATGAACAAAGGTCATCTGTGCATCGCATGATACAGTAAGGTCGAATGTTGCATTTCCCATATCCTCCGTCACTGGAAAAACAGGCGCATAGATGCCAAGTTCGGTAAAATCTTCTGAGATCTCGCCAATAGGAAAATCGCCAAACGTCAATTGACCATCATACGAAAATTGAAAAGTAAGTGACTCACCTGTTTGGAGGGGGTGCTTTAAACGAAAAGTGAGGGGTCTCGAACAATCTAAAAAGCTAAGAGGGTCTCCATTTTGATCCATCGAATAATGGTCGATAAGAGGGCTTTCAAACGATATGTTCTTAAAATCTTTATGTAAGTAGAGTTTTAGGGTTTGTGTCGCGTTGTTGGTATTGTGAATGTACTGAAGGGTTCCTTTCACATCCACTTCATGACTTTGTGGATGGATCGTTAAGCTGAGTTGATACTGTGGATTCATAAGATGCTCCTTAACTCGATTTATTTATTATTATATCATTTTATTATTTTATCATATAAAAGCGAGCGTTGCATGTATCAAAGTAAAAAACCTATAGAATCAGCTAAGCGTTCATTTTATTGAAGCGAGCCGAATCTATAGGTTTTTTTATAGGTGGGATAAACTTATACTCTAGATTGATATTGATCTGCCACATAGTGGAAAATCACGCCAAGCGCCATAGCGCCTGCATCTGGATGTTCAAGACTTCTTTCGCCTACGTATGAAGCGCGACCTCTTGAAGCAACCATGGTTTTTGTTTTTTCAGCGCCTTCAGCAGCGGCAATTGCGCCAAGGTGAAGCGCCTCTGCAAATGATTGTTGACTTTCAGCAGCTGAAGAAAGGGCACGAATAGAAGGAAGGAGTGCATCGAGAAGCGTTTTGTCGCCTTCTTGCGCTTTGCCTCTTTTTTGAATCGCCGCACCTGCAGCAGTCATCATCTCAGCAAATGCACCAAGTGTTAACTCTGTTTGATCAGCAGATGCTTTAGAAGCGCCTCTAAATGCCGAACCCCAGATTGGACCCGACGCGCCACCGCAATGTTCTGAGATGATTTCGCTACAATCGTTTAAAAAACTACCAATTGATGTTGTATCGAGTTCGTTCCAGTTTTCTTTTAACTTTCTAAATCCTTTAGAGATCGACATCCCAAAATCGCCGTCGCCAGCTACCGAATCTAGCTCACAGAAATAAACTTCATTTTCAATAATAACATGTGCCATATCTGAAACCATCGTTACGAGATCAGCTGTTTTAAGTGTGTTCATGATAACCTCTTTCTATTCATCATCTTTCTATTAAATCATCTTAAGCGCTACAGTATTAACTGGCGATTGATAGTATTTTTTCAGCTCGTCATCCATTTTCATAATAGATAAAGAAGCGCCTGCCATGTCGATCGCTGTCATGTAGTTGCCAACCATCGTTTTATAAACCTTCACACCAGCTGCTTCAAGCGCTGCATGTGCATCATTGCTCATGAGATAAAGTTCTTGAAGCGGTGTTGCACCAAGTCCATTCACTAAAAGCACCACTTCGTCGCCACTTGCCACTTTTAAGTCAGCAAGAAGCATTTGAATCATCTCTTGAGCAAGCTCTGCGCTCGTTTTATTTGGACGTCTTTCAATACCTGGTTCGCCGTGAATTCCAACCCCGAATTCGATTTCATCTTCACCAAGCTCAAAAGTAGGCGTTCCTTTTGCAGGAACGGTACAAGACGTCAGTGCATAACCGATACTTCTCACTGAATCGATGGCTTTTTGAGCCACGGCTTTCACTTCTTCAAGTGACAATCCTTCTTCAGCTGCTGCGCCAGCGATTTTTTCCACAAGCACAGTTCCAGCAACGCCACGGCGTCCAATAGTATATAAACTATCTTTAACCGCGATATCGTCATTAACATAAACGCGTTCTACTTTAATTTCATCATCTTCTTCAGCCATTTCAGCAGCAGTATCAAAATTCATGCAATCGCCAGAGTAATTCTTCACGATGAGCAGCGTTCCTTTGTTAGAAGCTGTATTTTTAATGGCATTGTACACTTGAATCGATGAAGGGGATGCAAATACATCGCCACATACAGCTGCATCGAGCATGCCAACGCCTACATAACCAGCATGTGCCGGTTCGTGACCACTACCGCCACCACAGATCAGCGTCACTTTATCTGGGTTCAATGTTTTTCTTTGGATGATTTTGTATTTCGGTGTGTATTTGATCATATCAGGATGCGATTTTTCCATCCCAAGACACATTTCATGAACAATTGAATCCGTTGAATTGATAATTTTTTTCATTTAAGCCCCCAAAATATTTGCTGTATAGATTGCCGCGAAAACGTCGTCAGCAGTCACTTCAAACGGCATGTTGTGAATTGTTTCGCCTTCAGCACAAGCGAGTTTCGCAACTGCCATGACTTTTTCATCTGTAATGTCTTTAACCCCTAATGCATGAAGCGTCGTTGGTAATCCCACTGATTTACAGTACTGGATTACTTTGTCGATTTCTTTAGAATCGGCATTTTCAAGAACTAAATGAACAAGCACGCCAAAGGCAACTTTTTCGCCATGGAAACAGTGGTGCGTCTCATCAAGAGCTGTTAAGCCGTTGTGAACAGCGTGTGCTGCTGCTAAACCGCTACTCTCAAATCCAAGTCCACTGAGTAAGATGTTGGCTTCAATAATATTGTCGAGAGCAGTTGTTACGACATTTGCCTCACAAGCTGCTTTCGCTTTTACTGAATCCTCCATAAGCGTCTCGTAGCAAAGTGTTGCCGCTGCGATCGCCGCCTTTGTGCTCTTGCCCCCAGGAATGTTATTTGCGCTAGCACGAGCACATGAACGTGCTTCGAAATAAGTAGAAAGTGCATCCCCCATGCCCGCTACTAAGAATCGAACAGGTGCTTTTGCAATAACGTTAGAATCAACTAATACGAGATTTGGATTGCTCTTAAAGAAGATATACTCCTCAAAAGCGCCTTCTTCTGTATATATAACTGCCAAACTGCTGCATGGTGCATCCGTTGAAGCAATTGTTGGAACAATAATAACGGGTAAATTTTCAAAATGGGAAATTGCTTTCGCCGTGTCAAGGGCTTTACCGCCACCAAGACCAATGATGACATCACAGCCATGGGAAACGGCCACTTTTCTAAGTCTTTCGATTTCAACTTTTGAACATTCGCCTCTAAATGAAGTTTCAACCATCGGACAAGCCAATTTTTCTTGTGCAATTTTGAGATCTTCTGCTACGTATTTAAGGTCGTTATCAGATGCAACGAGTAAAGGTTTTTTTCCATATTCACTCACGATTTGAGTCATTTCTTGAAGCACGTGTTTGCCTTGTACGTATTTTGACGGAGCAATTAAAATTCTTTTCATATTCTCAATCTCCTCTTAATCATAAAATGTGTGACCGGTTAAACACATTATATGCAAGTGGGACAAAATCTACATCGGATAAAATAGCATCAAAATTATATAAAGAAATTGTAAAATATCACTTTTAAGGTGCCTGAAACAATAAAAAACAGCACTTTGTGCTGTTTTGTGATATTACAAAGACTATTTAATTGGTTGTTTTGGCTGTTGCCTGTGATCAAACTGTGTTTTTTCAATGTATCGCTGTTTGTACATGGCAGGTGTCACATTGTACTCTTTTTTGAACACGCGGATAAAGTAACTTGCATTTTCATAGCCGAGTTCGTCCGAGATTTGATTGATGTTTTTATTGGTCGTGGTGATGAGTTCCTCTGCTTTTAATAGCTTGAGCCTATTTTGATAGGCTGAAAAACTCATGCCAAATGCCTTGTTAAAGCACTTGCTAAAATAACTTTCGCTGATATTACAGAGTGCAGACACTTCTTCGATATAGACTTTGTCCGAAAGATGCTGATGTAAAAATTCAATTGCGGGTTTTAAAAAAAGATATTGAGTCGGAATATGATCAATATGATCCGTTTTTAACAAACCAGACGGTGTTGAAGATGCAGCATGAGCAGAGCCAGATGTTGTTGATGCACTTGCCGAAGAACCATGTGGTAAGCCTCTGTGTGAATTTTCATCAAGTGACCGTGATGCACCGTCCAGTTCAAGTTTGAGGAGTGCGCGGTCGACGAGAACTTTACTGATGCCAAAAAGAAGATTGCCAATGGCTTCTATTTTTTCATATGTCATCACGGGAAGCTTTTCAAAACTGTCCTCTAGCTGATGTTGAACCTCAAGTTCTAAAGCATATTCTTTCTTTGCGGCAATCCATTCGAGTTTTGAATCATCGCTGATGCGCACTTGACCTGCCATCAATGCTCCTAAGTACTGATTGTTTGCGATGATGGGCACTGCAAGGTCGACGATGCCCCGATGGCAAATATAGATATATGGCTTTTGAAGTCTCGCTGCTTCAAGTCCACCTCTGGAATCGCATTTTTGACAGAGGTCTTGATAAGGCACTTGCTGTCTAAGAAGATGACAATAAGACTGGCAACTGCTGTGCTCAGTCACTGGTACGCCTTTGTAATCTACGGTTAATAGCGCCATATCCGTGGATAGAGCGATGTCGTCCTGTAACGACTGAAAATCATTTATATCAATTATGTCCAGTAGTCGAATCATTTCTTTCATCTATTTTCTCCTGAATCGTTCATATAAAATAAGTGTACCATATTTTCATACGGTACACCACTTGAGGAGGAGAATTCACGATTCATTATTGGAAGAGATCTTTCTATTGGAAGAAATCTCACTATTGGAAGCAATCTCAATCTCTTTACTGGATGCGTGCTTTTTCAAGCGCATTTTCAACGGCTTTCATGATGCCGTTAGATGTAAAGGTTGCGCCACTGACCGTATCGACATCTGTGCTTTGTGAAGCGATGATGGCTGCGGGGATTTCTTCAACAGGTCGAGCGTAATATCTCGAGTGAACTTCGTTGTGTTCGATGACTTCTATTCGAATGATTTCATCGTTTTTGATTTCCACTTCTACGATCAATCCCGGTCTAAATCCAGTGGCTTCACCTGTATAGACGCCATCTTTGTAAATGGATCCAGAGGCTGCTTCAGTAGTTGCCTCCGTGGTTGCCTCAGTCGTTGATTTCGTAGTTGTCTCGGTCTTTGCTTCTGTAGTAGTTTCATTCGTTTTTTCTGTCGATGTTTCTGAGGATGCCTCAGTATGTGCCGTCGATGAAGATTCTGTCTCTGATTCTGTCACCGTTTCGCTAGATGCAGCTGTCGCGCTATCTTGTGTGTTTTCTGTAAAATTTTCATCAGACGTATCTGAAGAATCTGTTGAGATGGATTCTGAAGCAGTTAATGCCTCAAGATCCGATAGTATGAGGTGATGGAACTGAATACCGCCCACATCGACGATGTGGAGTACGATGGTCGCGATAAATATCACGGTCAATGCGCGATGGTAAAGCATCCATCCTTTCACTTTTTTCAACCACGCACGCATCATCCAGTTGATACCAAGTAATATGGAGACGATCCACGAGAGGGTACCGATATTAAAACTCAGGACTTTTTCACTTGAAAAATAGCCGTGAATAAAGCCGGTTAATATGAGGGCGATTCCCATGATCTTGTGATGTTTTCTCAAAAACCGATTGATTTTAGTGAGTGTGGGGGAAGGATTCTTTTTATTCACGATTCGTAGAACGTATATAATGCTCAAAAGAAAAGCGAGAATTACAGCAACCCATGCAGTGATAAAATTTAAATATAAAGTCATTGATGCCTCCTTGTGTTGGACTTGTTTCTATGTGTTTGACTTATTTCTATTTTAGTTGATAAAACTGAAATAAACCTTAAATAAGATGTGGTCATATAAAAGGCAAAATAATGTTTATTTTAAAAACTACTGGGTACATATAGCCTAAGAGGACATTTTCCTCTTCATAGATTGAAGAAATGATTTAAAAGCGTTTTAAAAGTAAGTTTTGAACTGAACTAAGTGATTGTTTTAGAAATTAGTTTTAAGAAGTTTTACGAGTTGAGAATTCGAGTCAAAATCGGTAAAGTAACAAGTTCATCAGTAAATTAACAAATGAGTAAAGAACGAATCGTGTTTTTTTAGTGTATGTTATGAATCTTCAATCTATGTATTAAGGGGAATTCAATTGAATTCCCCTTATTTGCGTTTAAAGTATGAAATTTGAGCTATTTGATGGTTATTTTCTACCTCTAAAATGCATCAAGTTCTTAGAAAAGACCACTAAAATCAATATACCATTTTCCGTCGATTTTTTCTAAGTCAAGGTATTCAGCTTCACCGTCGAGTTCTACTTCTACTGAAGCATAATCATCATCGATATCTACATCTGTAATCTCGATTTTGTCGATCCAATTTTTACCGACTTCATCTTCAAACATATCATTTAAATCTTCTAAATTTTGTTCGAGATACTCATCCAAATCTTCATCGTATTCTTCCATGTATTCTTTGAGGTCTTTCATTTCATCGCCTGGAATCATGTCTAAAAACGCATCGACATCACCTTTTTCAATACATTTAAAGAACGACATAATGGCTTTTTCAGGTGTTTTTTGTGAGTATCCACCACCTAAAATAAACATTCCCCCAACGACAAGTGCGATTACCACTACGAGTGCAATGAGTACTGGAATAAGTGGTTTTTTCTTTTTAGGTGTCTCAGCAAACTGCTCAGGTGTTAAAACTGTATTTTGAGTATACACAGGTTGCGAAGCTGGAGCTGGTTGTGGTATTGGTTGTGGAGTAGGTTGTGGTGTTGGCTGTGGAGCCGGAGCCACATAAACAGGTTCTTCAGAAGCTGGAGTTTCAACAACTGGAGTCTCAACAACAGGAGTCTCAACAACTGGTTCTTTAACCACGGGAGCAGCTTTTACTTCAAGAGTTGCGCCGCAATTCGTACAAAATTTTGCGCCTTCATCATTTTTAGTGCCACATTGTGAACAAAACATGCAATAAACCTCCAATAATTAATCATTCATCTTTCTTTTACAGATAAATATGTCAACATTATACTATAAATAGTAGAAAGTTGGAATCACATAAATTTTTATACATGAATTCTGTATGCGCAAATAATGCATTTAAGTTAGAAAATTGCATAATTCTTATTTGTGAGAATCTCAATTTTTGAAATGGCGTGATTGAGCCATTTTAATTTTATCAACACATGATTTTCACACAGAAAAGGTAATTATGCAATTTCCACAAGTCAATAAATTGTTAAATTTTAATAATGATTGTCCTGCTGTTTTGTGATATGTTTATACACGGTGTAGAATTTTACAAATGAGATATGTGAGTATGAAAACTCGTTAAACCGGGAGGAAAAAATTTACATGAGCACGAAACTTAAAGGGCGAATTAGCTCGAGAATCGTTAGAATGACCCTGATACTTGTCATCGTTTTAGTCGCAGCTCTATCGGGAATTACGTATTTTTCAATTATGAAAGACATGAAAATTAGTACCAAGTTAGATGCAGAGACAGCGGCAAAAACTCTAGAACAGATGTTTACTCCTAGTTTAATCAATCAAGTTAAAGACAATCCAAAAGTAGACAACGAAGCGTATAAAACCATCAGACGAGATCTGATTAAAATCAGACGTGCAATTGATGCAAAAGACCTTCATTACGCCGCAAGTCTTAACGATCAATTCGTTTATTTAGTAGATGGTATTGATGATGTAGATATTGCAACAAAGCCAAACCAAGCACTTGAAAGCAAAGAGTTAGATGCCTACAAGGAAGTTATAAAAACAAATGAAATCGTTGAAGGTGGACAAATTAGTAGCGATGGACTCACCTTGATTTCTTATTATTTTCCAGTCAAAGATGAAAGTGGCCAGGCAATTGCCGTATTAGGCGTTACATTTGACATTTCACCTGAAATTGCAAATTCTAGATCGACATTTGTGATTATATTAGGATTCTCCTTGGTATCACTTGTATTCATTGGCTTAATTATGATGATGATGATCAATAAAATGCTAAGACCGATTAAAAATTTAGCAGATGATTGTCAAAAATTGGCGAATTTTGATCTAACGACGACAATTTCAGCTGATTATAAGGGCGAGTTTAAAGTGTTAGCAGATTCTATGACGAGCTTAAGAGATAATAGCTACGGGTTGGTTTCTGAAATTAAAAAGATTACTTCAGAAGTGGTGATGAACTTTACAGAAGTGCAAGAGTCTAGTCACAATATCACAGGCATGGTACAAGAAACAACTGCTTCTTTAGAAGAAACTTCTAAAAATATTCAACAACAAGCAACTGAAATGGGACATTTAATAGAAGATACGCATTCACTTGAAACGACCATCCTTCAGATGAAAGAATCTGTTGATTCTTCAAATGTGGAAGGCGAAAAGGTAAAAGAACATACCAAAGCATCCAGTGATCAGATTTATCAGATGAAATCTCAATTTGTGGAAACTGCAGAAGGATTCACCGTGTTAAACCGCAAAATGACAGAACTCTATGAACGTTCAGGAACCATTTTAAGCATTCTTGAAACGATTAAAGGGATTGCAAATCAAACGAACTTATTGGCACTCAATGCGTCAATCGAAGCTGCAAGAGCGGGTGAAGCTGGAAGAGGATTTGCCGTTGTAGCAGATGAAATTCGAAAACTTGCAGAAGAATCTGCTGAATCAGGTGCTCAAATTGACCAAATCATCAAATCGGTTCTTGAAGAAATCAAGGCATCCAATGAGATTACAAGTGTGAACTATGAGATGATGAATAAATCCAATGCGCAGATTGAAGAGACGTTGTTACAGTATTCAACAGCAGAGCAATCCATTAACGCAATTCTTTCAAGTGTAGAAGTTCTAAAAGATCGAATTCAAGAAGTGACAGATGTCAAAACACACGTATTATCTAGTACGCGTAATGTAGAAGTCCTTTCACATAAAAATGCAGAGATGATTGAACGCGTGAGTGCAGCTTCAGAAGAAGAATGTGCAAGCGTTGAAGAAATCACGGCGAATATGGATGCGCTTAACGAACTGATCGATCACTTAAATGACCAGATTTCAAAATATAAAATGAACTAATTTAGAAATGAACAAGCTTTAAGTTGTAAATGAACAAGCTGTTAGAATGACAAGACCTCTCACGTGAGCAAGCGTGTGAGGTCTTTGTTTTTTAGAACAATTTGAACTTTTTATTGATTAGTGTTAAGTACAAAGACTATAATGAAATAAAAGTATGACTGATGAATATACAGATCATTCTTGATTAGAAATTTTAGGAGGAACATATGGCTAAAACAATTGACCCATCTCAACTTTGGAAGGACAGAAAACGCATACTTGGTATGCCGTTATCATTTACTGTATATACATTAAAAAATCAAAGACTATTCTTAAAAGAAGGGTTTTTAAACACGCGTGAAAATGAAATGCTCCTTTATCGTATATTGGACATGAATTTGAAAAGATCAATTATGGATCGCATTTTTGGAGTGGGGACCATTACGCTATACACCGTGGATGAAACGCATAAAGAACTTCTTTTAAAAAATATCAAACATCCAGAAAAGGTTCGAGATTTAATTAGTGCAGAAGTTGAAAAAGAGCGTGCAAAACTGAAAATTAGAGGTCGAGAAATCTATGGGGCTTCTGATGCACTCGAAAATGGTGAAGCAGCTGAACTAGATGTTCAATAAAATGAATATTTTTTGTGATAGTTGTGTGATAGCTGTATTATGAGGGTATACTTTCTATGAAAACATAGAGAGGTGATCGGTGTGAGTCAAAAAACAACGTATAAAGAATTGTTAGTGACCATTATTCAATCATTGGATCTCATCAATCCAATACTTAAGAATCATCATAGGCGTGTAGCCGTTATTGCATATTATCTCGGTAAACAATATGGTTTAAATTCAGCAGATTTAAAACTTCTCGTCATGTCTGCATCCGTACACGATATAGGGGCTCTGACCGTGAAAGAACGAGACGAACTTCTATTTTTAGATGTGAGCAATCCATACGCACATTCGTATTTAGGATCGATCATGATTGAGGGGTTGCCGTATTTTGAAGATATTTCAAAAGTCATCTTGCATCATCATATCAAATGGCAATTTTCTGATGGAATTGATCCAAGAATTGTCGAAATTTGTTCGATTTTACATTTAGCAGATCGAATTGATGTGTTAATCCATCCGGACGTTGAGAATGATAAGCAAGCAAAGGAAATAATAAGGCAATTACAACCATTGGTCGGCTACCTATTTAAACCGCGTTCTTATGATGCTTTTTTAGAATGCGCAGAAAATCCGGAATTTTGGTTTGATATTGACAATATGTCGATGCAAACCGTACTAAATTTTGTGTTGGCACGAGATGGTGAAATTCCATTGACAACCGAGTTGTTAGAACGGTTCGCTGAAACACTAGCAAAAGTTATCGACTTTCGCAGTGAGTTCACTGCCACACATTCTCAAGGGGTTAGTGCGGTGGCGTGTGCAATTGCCAGACTCGACCATCTAGAATCCGACACCATCTTAAAAATCAAAATTGCTGGACTCTTACACGATATCGGGAAGATGGGGGTCGCCGTTGAATTGATTGAAAAAAATGCACCTCTGACGGACAATGAATATGAGCGTATGAAAAAACATACGAGCTATACGTACGAAATTTTGAGCAATTTATCAAATTTAGAGGATATCACATTATGGGCTTCTGCGCATCACGAGAAACAAGATGGATCGGGATATCCGTTTCATCTCGCCCATGGAGAAATTAGCAGAGAAGCAGTCATATTAGCATTTGCAGATGTTTTTACTGCTTTAACAGAAGACCGCCCGTATCGAAAAGGGTTAGATCTTGGAGTCGTCATCAAACAGATGAAAATCAGTTTTGACTCTTGTGAGTACCCAGAGTTGATGCAGCTTCTCGAAGACAATTGTGAAACGCTCAACCAAGAACGCATCACCGCTCAAGAGAACGCGAAGCGATTGTATGAACAGATAAAAAATGAACTACAGCATTACAAAATTGGTTAATTATGCAATTTTCTAAATTAATTGCGTTTAGGAGTGATCATGAAACAGTTTCTATTTACGGTTAAGCAGAAGATGATTGGATTTGTATTGCCGACGATTATCATATCGACCATTGTCTTGGCGATTTTTGTCAATTATCAAGCGACCAATATCTTATCAAAAGAACATGCTCTGCAAATGGATTATATCGAATCAAATGCCATCGTCGCAGTGGAACAAATCGACGGTGGCTTTAGCATGCTTGATAAACAACTAGAAACTGAAATGGAAACCGCTGTCCTTAAATTCAAAGAAATATATGAAGAACAATATGCTAAAAATAACGGAGAAGTCGATCTGGAAAGTATTCAATCGAGGTTGGGAAATAAGTACGACCTCATTTTAATCAATTCCGATTTAACCATCTATGAAGCGACCATTAAAGAAGCCATCCAGTTTAATTTCGCGACGTTTGATGAAAAATTGGGCGAGAGAATGACGGCTGTACTGAAAGGCAATCAAGTCGTACATGAAAAAATTAGAACCAACGTTGCTACGGGATTGTTGACGAAGTTTTCTTATGTATCTGGCATGTCAAATACGGTTATTTTTGAAATTTCTTATAGCAATGAAGCGTTTGCTGAAAATGTGAAACAACTAGATCCAATTCGCTCACTTGAAGAAATTGCAGATACCAATCCAATCGTAAGTCAAATTCACGTTTTTGACGTTTATGGCTATCAGTTCACCAATAGCGGTGAAAAATATATGCCAACAGAAGAAAGTGTTGCAATGGTAGAACGTGCAATTAGAGAATCTTCTTTTGAAACTAAAGAAGGCGTGATTATTAAACGTGTGGTTTATTTACCAGAGCAAAACCAAAATCCATTGAGTGATCATAGTCGAATTATCGAGATTACCTATGATACAAGTGCGTATCAAAATGTCGTTAAACGCTTGATTTATCTTGTTTTTGGCGTAGGAATCTCCATGATTATCATCGTGATGATTGTACTGTATCTAGGCATTGATAAGATTACAAGACCGATATCTGAACTTTCAGAGATGGCTCTAAAGGTCGCAGATGGCGATTATGAAGTGATTTTGCATCATGATATAGAAGAAACCGATGAAATTAGTCGATTAAAACGGACATTTAATCTCATGGTAAAACGCGTTAAGAGTGCTTATTATGAAATTGAGAACAAACTCACCACGACATTGTTGTCTATGGGGGATGGTTTAATTGCAGTAAATAGTGATGATGAAGTCGAAGTGATGAACAAAATGGCGGAAGCCATGACTGGATGGACGATACAAGAAGCCTATGGCCGTCCTTTAAATGACATTTTTAAGACTGAAAATAAAAAAGAGTCTACAGAAGATATTGACAATTACTCTGATGATAAGTCATTGAGTTATGAAGTGATTAGCAATCGTTTTGGAGGAGAGCTTCCGATTGAAAAAACCATTGCGCCTATTATAGATAAGAAAGGGAAAACACAAGGTCATGTATTGGTGTTTAGAGATGTCTCAGATCAACGCGAAAAAATGAATCGAATTGAATATTTAAGTTATCACGACCAATTAACAGGTGCTTATAATAGACGGTATTTTGAAGTGGCATTAAATGCTCTTAATCAAGTGAGCAAGTTCCCGCTAAGCTTGGTGATGATCGACGTCAATGGACTCAAGCTCGTCAACGATGCCCTTGGACATAGTATGGGGGATGAACTTTTGAAAGCGGCAACGCTCTTTATTCAATCTGAATGTAGACGTGGGGATATTTTTGCACGAATAGGCGGAGATGAATTTGTGCTTCTACTGCCAAATACAGATGAAGTGGAAGCAGAGCTTTTAATGAAGCGAATCGATGCGAATTCAAAAAATATCCTGATGGATAAGCTGATCTTCTCATTTTCATATGGAATAGGGACAAAATCGACATTTGATATTTCCATTGAAGATATTTTTAAAATTGCTGAAGACAATATGTATAGAAGAAAATTATCTGAAAGTACGAAGATGAGACAGCAGATGATTGAACTGATCCTCAATAATTTGTACGAACAAAATGAAAAAGAGCGCACGCATTCACAAAGAGTGAGTAATTTGTGTGAAGCGTTTGGTGAATCCTTGAAAATGACTGAAGATGAAGTGCGTGAATTAAAATTGACTGGACTTATGCACGATATCGGAAAAATTGCCATTAATCCAGAACTCCTTGAAAGAAGACAATCGCTGACAGTGGCTGAAAAATTAGAGTTTGAGCGTCATCCTGAAGTTGGATATCAGATGCTTAAAACGGTCAATGAGTTTTCAAGAGTTTCTGAATTTGTACTGTCACATCATGAAAAGTGGGATGGAACCGGCTATCCAAGGGCATTAAGTGGTGAAGAAATTCCAGCAGCAGCTAGAATTATTGCTATTATTAATTACTTTGATCGCGTACATGAAGAGATGGTTCAAAGTGGTACGCTTAATCTTCAAGTATTGGAAGAGAAGATTCGCGCGAAGAGTGGAAGCTTTTTTGACCCAGAGTTAGTGGAAATATTTATTCGATTTATGAAAAACAAAATTGAAATGAGTACAAATTGAGAATGATTAATGATATAATGAATTGTAATCAATCATAATGAATTTTCAATGGAGGAATCAATGACATTTGAACTAAAAGATATACTATTTGCATTTGGACTCACGATTTTCGCAGGTCTATCAACAGGAATTGGCTCAGCACTCGCTTTCTATACCAAGCAGACCAATCATAAATTTTTATCAGCTGCTTTAGGATTTTCAGCAGGCGTCATGATCTATGTTTCCATGATTGAGATTTTTCCAAAGGCGAAAGAATCTCTTGTGGAAGTTTACGGACAGCATACAGGATATTTGATTACGACGATTTCGTTCTTTGCAGGTTTGGCTTTAATTGCGTTAATCGATAAGCTTGTTCCAGAAGGGGAGAATCCTCATGAGATCCATGATGTCACAGAACTTGAAAGATGTCAGGATGAAGCGTGTAAGATAGAAGTGATGGAGAAACACAAAAAACATAAAGAAAGAACAGATAAAGCGCTCTTAAGAATGGGATTGTTCTCAGCACTGGCGATTACCATCCACAACTTTCCAGAAGGATTGGCGACATTTACCGCTGCACTTAAAAACCCGACTCTAGGAATTAGCATTGCAGTAGCTATTGCCATCCACAACATTCCTGAGGGAATCGCAGTTTCTGTTCCGATTTATTTTGCAACAAACGATCGCAGAAAAGCTTTTAGAATGTCCTTCTTATCAGGGCTTTCAGAACCATTAGGCGCAATTGTTGGTTTTTTCTTGTTATATAACTTCTTTAGTGAATCGTTGATGGGGATTATCTTTGCAGGTGTTGCAGGTATCATGGTGTATATTTCACTAGATGAATTATTGCCGACAGCTGAAAAATACGGAGAGCATCACATCGCCATCTATGGACTCATCTCAGGAATGGTAGTCATGGCAGCTAGTTTAGTGATGTTTTCTTAGTGAAAGCTCATTAAGAAGCGGTGGAATGATGGTACTTAAAACGATTAAAGTAGCACCAATCATGCCTTGAAGTCCAACGACTTCTCCTAATAAAAGCCAGCCGAGAAACGCTCCGAAAATAGGTTCAAAGATATAAAGTAGAGAAGCACGAGCGGCCGAAATATGGCTTTGACCATAGTTTGAAATCAGGTATGCGATGCTGGTACAACCAATACTTAGGATTGCAAGATTTCCAATAACCAGTGGCGAATAGAAAGACGATGAAAAATACGCTAAAGGGGATTCAAAGATACATGCAGGTACAAGACTCATTAACCCAACCGTTAAGATTTGTACTGTTGCAATTGTCAGAGGATCTCCTTTTTTCGTGTAAATTTCCACCTTTAGGATATAAAAGCAAAGAATTAAAGTGCCGATTAAAGTGATGACATCGCCTTTATTGAGTCCTGTTTGTTTGCCGTCAAGCGTGACGAGTGCAAGGCCAATCAACGCAAATATCGTTGAAAACCAGACGCTTTTGCTTTGCTTTTTATGATAGAGGACGCTTAAGATCATCGGTACAAAGATGACGTTGCTGCCTACGATAAAGGCATTTTTGGCAATACTCGTGTATTTGAGACCATAGGTATGAAAAATAAATCCCGCAAAGAGCAATGCGCCAGTGATGAACCCGCCTTTGATGGCATCTTTGGTCAGGGTGAGTTTCTTAAAGAGGATTAAAAAACATCCCAGTAAAATGCCCCCCGTTAAAAAACGCGCTCCCATAAACGTAAAGACGCCCATAACATCTAGAAGGGGTTTCGTCAGTGCAAATGAAGACCCCCATAGCGCTACGGCAATTAATATCAATATTTCAGCTAAAAGTGCTTGGTATTTTGCTTTCATGTCTCCTCCAATTCATTCATTCAAAATCATTGTATCGAAAATGTCAAAAGTCGTCACGATATTCTTTGAAAATTCTGCATGACAATTATTTCATCACCTTTACCACAAAATTGTGGTATAATGAGTCTTGTGTTGTTTACATAAATTTAATTAAAGAGGCAATATGGAAAATCAATTTAACTTATTTAACTTATCAAATGAAATCATCAAGGCACTTCATGAAATGGGATATGAAGCACCTACACAAGTACAAGCAGAAGCCATTCCAATGGCACTTGAAAACAAAGATTTAATCGTCGTTTCAAAAACAGGCAGTGGAAAAACAGCTGCTTTCGGCGTCCCAATGATTGAAAAAATTCAAAAAGGTCGCACAAAACCACAGGCGCTCGTCATGGCACCTACAAGAGAACTTGCTGTTCAAGTGGATCAAGAAATCCGCAACATCGCAAAATATAAACACATACGTTCAACCGTGATTTATGGCGGACACAGTATGGTGACTGAAGTTGAAAAGCTTGAAAAAGGGGTCGAACTCGTAGTGGGAACCCCTGGTAGAATATATGATCACATGAAACAGGGCAATTTAGATCTATCAGATGTGAAGTTTCTCGTACTCGATGAAGCAGACCGCATGCTGGATATGGGCTTTTTAGATCAAGTTCAGCGAATCGTAAAAGAAATTCCGCGCGACAGAGTGACGATGCTCTTTTCAGCGACGATGCCTGAAGAGATTCAGTCGTTATGTCATCATTATATGCGCAATCCACAAAAAATTGAGATTGAATCCGATACAAAAACAGTCGATGCAATTACGCAGTATTACTATAAATTGCAACCCAATGAAAAAAGATTCCAGCTCGATAGAATCCTACGAATGGAACAACCTGAAAGTTGCATGGTTTTTTGCAATACCCGCATGACCGTTGATCGCGTCAATATCTTTTTAAATGAAAAAGGATATACATCCAAAGCGCTTCACGGAGCGAATTCTCAGTCAAGTAGAATGCACTCGATACAACAGTTTAAAAAGGGTGGATTTGAAATTTTAGTGGCAACAGATGTTGCTGCAAGAGGACTTCACGTAGATGATCTTTCGCTCGTTATCAACTACGATGTGCCCCAAGATAAAGACAATTACATTCATCGAATCGGTAGAACGGGTCGTGCAGGTCAGGGCGGAAAGGCATTATCACTTGTAACAAAAGACGACCAATACACACTGTATGAGATTGAAGAACACATTGGAACACTGATTGAAGAATTGCCATTGCCGACGGATGAAGACTTGAAGGATAAACCTAAAAAAGTACCGCCAAAACCATCTCAGGCACCGGCGAAACCAAGTGCTACACAGACGAAATCAAGTGCTACACAGACGAAATCAAGACCTTCACAAGGAAAGTCTAGTTCGACGCAGTCTAGGTCAAACTCAGCGCAGCCACACACGAATGCAGCTCAGCCACGATCAAACTCAACACAGCCAAGATCGAATGCAGCGCAGTCAAGAACCAATACTGCACATCCGAAATCAAGCGCAGCGCAATCGAAACCATATCCATCGAGACGTTCAAACCACTCGACTCCAACGGCAACGAAACCTGCTACACCGGTCTCAACGAGTCCGGTTACACCTAAAGCATCTCATCCAGTTGAGCAATCAGCAGTGAAGAAAGGATTCTTTGCACGTGTTATGGACAAGCTCTTCAAAAAGAATTCGGATATGAAATAAAATAAGCAAAATAAATAAGCATTATAAATAAGCAAAATAAATAAGCAAAATAAATAAGCAATATAAATATGTATGACGCTAATGAACACCTTTTACGAAGCACGCGCTTGGTGAAAGGTGTTTTTTCTGCATTTTATTTCATCAGTCAAAACTTTTTTAGTTTGCCATGCGTCCTATGGGTGTAAGCTTACTAGAGAATACAGGAGACAGTTATGAACTCAAAGAAAAAACAAACACAAGCGTTTCAAGCCTATTTGCTGGAAAACAAAGATGCGCATTATCGGTTTATCTATTCGTATACCCGTCATGCAGAAGATGCAATGGACGTCATACAAGACAGTATTGTTAAAGCGTTAAAAGCATTTGAAAAACAGCAATTTCCAGAATCGCTCAACAGCTGGTTTTATAAAATCATGGTGAATACAGCGCTTGATTATCTGAGAAAAAACAAAAAAATCGTCATTTATGACCCAGACGATTTTGAAAAAATATTGGAGTCGGAAGATACTTATATGAACTTTGACCTACAAAGTGCCATTGAAACGCTTCCAACCGAACTCAAGATGATCATCATGTTGCGCTATTTTGAAGACTTCAAGATCAGTGATATCGCACAGATCTTACAGCAAAATGAAAACACCATCAAGACACGACTCTATAGAGGACTAAAACTACTTAAGATTGAATTACAGGAGGAGGTCTAACATGAAAAAATTAGAAAAAAACGAACAATTAGAACAATTAAATCAATTAGAACAATTAGAACAATTAAAACAAGATTATCACACCATCAAGGCGCCAGATGCTCTTGAAGATAAAATCAAAGAATCCTTTAAAAAACAACATCATAAGGTCATCTGGATGCGTACTTTTACTTCGGTTGCTGCTGCATTTTTGCTCTTTGTAGCAGGGCTCAACATGAGTTCAAGCTTTGCCATGGCTTTGTCAGAAGTACCTGTCATCGGTGAATTTGTCAAAGTGCTGACGTTTAGATTCGAAAAAATTGAAAATGATAACGTCATGGCATCTGTTGAAACACCAGTGATATCAGGGCTGTCCGACAAAGAACTCGAAGCGACCTTAAACGAGAAGTACTATGAAGAGAACAAGGCACTTTACGAAACATTTAAAAAAGAAATCCCTGAAATAGAAGCGATGGATGGACATATGGGCATAGTTTCCGGATATGAAATTCTCACGGACACAGATGAAATATTATCCATTGGGCGTTACAATGTCAATATAGTAGGGTCTTCCTCAACCACGATGAAGTACGACACCATCGACAAAGTGAACAGTGTCATGGTGACTCTTCCAAGTCTTTTCAAGGATGAACACTATATTGAGCGCATCTCGGAATATATCATAGAAACCATGATTGCAGAGATGGAGGCAGATGACTCAAAAATCTACTGGGTGCTAGAAGAGGACATCGAACCGTTCAAAGCCATCCATCCCGATCAAAATTTCTACATCACTGCAGAAGGCAAACTCGTCATAGCATTTGACAAATATGAAGTAGCTCCGGGATATATGGGACTGGTTACATTTGAAATTCCAACTGAAATCATACAAGACTTGCTTGTAAATGATTATTATGTAAAATAAATCATTTTCATATTGACACTGGCGACCTACAGGCGTAAATTAAAACTGTAGGTGTGCTGGTGTGGCTCAACGGTAGAGCAGCGGTATCGTAAACCGCAGGTTAAGGGTTCGATTCCCTTCACTAGCTCCAGTCAAAAAGCTATGATCGCCCTTGTGATGTAGTGTCACAAGAGGCGTCATAGCTTTTTTTGGTATTATCTAGATTGAGAAAGAATTCTGATTATGGACGAGTAGGTGGTTCACCACTAGGTCGCTCACCCGTTGGACGTTCACCGCTTGGTGCTTCGCCACTCGGCATCTGACCACCTTTCATGCCGCCGTTCATGCCACCAAATTGTCCTGTTACAGTCTCGCCTGTTTCTGAGACTGTCATGATTTTAGAACTTAATGTTAACGTTGTTGTGAGTTTACCGCCCACATAGATGGAGTACGTTTCATCTAATTTTAAATCATCGTTGCTAAATACGATGGTTTGGAACTCTTTTGCTGGAGTGTGTTCCATGACTGTGTTGCCAGAACTGTCTTTGAGCGTCACAGTTGTTTTTGCAGATTGAACAGCTGTGAAATAGATCATAAGCGCATTGTTTTCGCTGTCTTCACTAGGTGCCTGTGCCATACCAGAGCTACCTGCTGCGATGAGTGTTCCACCGCTAACGCTTCCAGTTCCTGTATAATCAAGTGCGCCATTGCCGTTCATCACTGGACCATCGACGATCACAGTACCACCTTCGATATAGAAAACGCCATTTGAATCAAGACCATCGCCATCGGCATTGAGGTAAAGTGTTCCACCTGTTTGTTTGAATTCATAATTGCCTCCAGCTTCTAATCCCATGCCCATGCGACCTTGTTGAGCGTTTTCGCCTGCTGCTGCCGCTGTTGTTGTTGTTGTTGTTGTTGCTGTTGTCGAGACTGAACCAGCTGCGTTGATGCCATCATCAGAAGCGTTGAGTTGCGTATCGCCACCAGTAATGAGGATCATGCGCGCTTCTAAACCTTCGTAACTTTCATTAATCGTAATCGATCCATCGTGAATGATGAGATGTGTTTCTGCATGAATGGCATCATCACCAGCTGAAATCGTGATATTGCCACCATCTATTACAACATATCCTTTTTCTAAATTGGTTTCGTGATAGGATTGAATCGCATCGCCACCTGAGGTGAGATTAATTGTTCCTGAATGAATTGCAACGCCATCTTTCCCTCGAATTGCGTCATTGACTGCTTCGACGTTCACAGTTGCTTGTGCGATGACGAGATTGTCTTTAGTATCGATACCGTGATTGTAATTACCTTCAACATTTAAAGTACCAGTACCATTAATGGTCAAATCTTGCTTGCTGAAAATAGTTGCATCCGGTTCATCTTCGCCTTCAGAAAAAGTGTAATTTTCTCCATCTGTGAGGGTGTTCGTTGTGTCATCTGCCAATGTGAGGATCACTTTGTCCGCACTGATGACATAAAGTGCTGAAGAACGATCGTGATGAATTGTCGCTTCGTTAAGGACGATTTGTACGTCGTCTTCTTCACCTGCATTGACGATGATTTGGCCATTTGTTAAGGTGCCTGAAACGATATAAGTCCCTGCTGCTGTGATGGTAATCGTTGAACTTTCAACTTCAGCACCATCGCCTTTAACCACTGCAGTTTCACCTGATAGTGTGATGCTTGTGGCGTCACTTACGCTATATGATGAATCAAGGTCTTTCTTTGAATACTCTACCGTGATATCGCTGTTAGTGAGGTCATCCCAGTTGACGGTTTCTGAACTGTTGCCCGTGGCTTCTGTTGAACTGTCGCCAGAAGATTCTGCTGAACTGGTGGTTTCAAATGCCTCCACGGATTGGGCATCGCTACCAGATGTACTGGCGCTCGATTGGCATCCAGTGATACTAAAACTTAATATGAGTAGAATGAGTAAGGTTGTTAAAAATTTTTTCATAGGGTTCACCACTTTCTTTATGGATTATTTTTAAAGTCATTTTCAATCGTTTAGGAATCGCTAGCTCTTACGATAAATTTAGTATACGCATCTAAACTTAAACAGACCTTAAGTTAGAAAATTGCATAATTTTAATTTATTAAAATCTCAATTTTTGAAATTGCGTCATTGAGCCATTTTAAATTTAATAATACATGATTTTGGCACTTAAAAGGTAATTATGCAATTTCCACAAGTAAAAACAATACATGAAAAAAAATTGAGTTTTTCCTGTTGAGTAGATAAACACATGAGTAGATAAACACATGAATAGATAAACACTTTAACTGAGTGAACTCAATCTTTCTCAAAATGGATTCACTTGACAAAATGCCCGAAACCCCTTATACTTCAACATAAGTGGACTTATATAAATCCATTTTAAGTCATATTTAAAGGCGAAGAAGAGAAGAGTAATTTAGAAGATGCGCAAAGAGAGTTCTGGTAGGTGAAAAAGAACCGTTATTGACTAAATGAAGCAAGGCTCGGAGCTGTGTCCCGGAATGAATTGATGGGATGACGTGTGTTCACGTTATAGAACATGAGATTTTATGATTCAGGAAGATTCCTATTGGGAGTCGCCGAAGCAATCATAAGACAAGTAGGGTGGTACCGCGAGACAATCGCCCCTATAGCGTAAGCTGTAGGGGTGTTTTTTTATACAAAAAAAGGAGGCGTTATATATGTATACACCAAAAAGACCGAGACCGGAATTTCCAAAACGCGCAATTATCACAGCTGGGATGCCATACGGCAATAAGTCATTACACTTCGGACACATTGGCGGCGTATTTATTCACGCAGATACGTATGCAAGATTTTTAAAAGATAGAATAGGACAAGACAATGTCATCTTTGTTTCAGGAACAGATTGCTACGGATCGCCGATACTTGCAAGCTATAAAAAGCATATAGAAGAAACTGGCGAAGCCATTAGCATGGAAGACTATGTTTACCGGTTTTATCAGTTGCAAACGCGTATCTTAGCAGATTACGACGTAGCGCCAAGTTTATATGGTTCATCTGCATTTGGAAAGACAGGTGAAATGCACAAAAAAGTATCCAATGAACTTTTTAAAGCCCTTTACGCGCAAAATACATTGAAAGTCATGTCGTCACCACAGTTTTTTGATCCAGTTGAACAAGTTTTCTTAAATGGACGACAAGTCGTTGGAAAATGTCCAGTAGATGGATGTCAATCGGACAAAGCCTATGCAGACGAATGTGCTCTAGGTCATCAATACATGCCAGAAGAACTGATCGATCCCGTCAGCACTTTATCTGGGCAAAAACCAATTCTAAAAGACGTGAACAACTGGTATTTCGTCCTTGAAGAGTATATGGAGCACCTTAGAGACATGGTCAGCAAGATGCGTGCAGAAAAACACGTTCGTGCCAATGTGACCAATACCATGGACGAGTTTTTAAAACTACCAGTCATTTATGTCAAAAGAAATGATTACAATGCGCTTATTGAAAAAGGTGTATCTCTTGGAGAGACGACATTACAAGACGATGGGAAAAAGCCATCTGTCACATACGAATTCAACACACTTGAAGCGAGAGACCATGCACGTATCATTTTAGATGAGCAGGGCATTCGTTACCGCACAGGGAAGACGTTGGTTCCATTTAGATTATCAGGAAACATCACTTGGGGCGTTCCCGTTCCTGAAAAAGATGGACTCGAAGATCTGACTTTCTGGGTGTGGCCAGAATCGCTTTGGGCACCGATTTCATTTACATTGACCTATCTTGACCAACTTCAAAAGCCACTGGAAGATTGGAAAAAATGGTGGTTAGATAAAGAGTCAAAAGTATACCAATTTATTGGTGAAGACAATATATACTTCTACGGAATCGCTGAAATGGGAATGCTCATGGCATATTTGGGCATTCATCCAGAAGACAGCAATAACTTATCAGAAGTCAATTTCCCACAACTTGTTGCCAACTGTCACTTATTGTTTTTAGACTCTAAAGCGAGTAGTTCGAGCGATATCAAACCGCCAATGGCAGATGAACTCTTAAACTACTATACAAAAGATCAATTGAGAATGCACTTCTTAAGTCTTGGACTCTCTAAAAAAAGCGTGAGCTTTAGTCCAAAACCATTTGATCCTAGCTGTCCAGAAGACGCACCAGATGTGGTTCTCAAAGATGGTAACTTGTTGACAAACGTATATAATCGTCTATTGAGATCGTGTTTCTACACCTCGCAAAAGTACTTTGATTCAAGAGTTCCGCGCGTAGCTGTTGCTGAGGAAATGAAAGACATGATTCACAAAGCCATCTACGAGTATGAGCACAATATGGCCAGACAAGAGTTTCACCTCGTGATCTATACCATTGATGACATCATCAGAAATGTGAGCAAGTACTGGTCGAAGTATATGAAACAAGCGGATGATCAAGATGACAATGATCTGAGAGCACAAGTGGTAGCGGACTGTCTATATGCAGCTAAGAGCATCTTGACACTTCTCCACCCAATTACGCCATCGAGTGCAGAATTCGTGAGAGAGTATCTCAACCTCAACGAATCCCTCTGGTCGTGGGAACACATCTTTGAAGACATCACGGCACATATGGACGCACCTGAAACGCATGTGTTAAAATTCATCGAACCTAAATTTGACTTCTATAAAAAGGATGAAAGCCAATTCTAAGGACAAATCCAATTCTAAGAACAAATCCAATTCTTAAAATGATCGCAAAGGCGCATTCTGAATTCGAGTCATTATCGGATAAAATTGCGAAATAAGCGCGTGAAATTGGTACAATTTTGTTTATTTGGTTGTAAAAATGTGTATATTATCACTATACACGCTACTGACGCCGAATGAAGTGAGACGACAATACTCAGTACTCTGTGTATTGTCGTTTTTTTGATATTTATGAGGTTGGATGGAAAAGCGAGTGTGAAAAACAAGGGGGAACCATTATGGAAGGGTTGAAAGTAAAGAGAAGTTTGAGACGCACCTTTTTTGCGATATTTATCATCGCACTTCTGGTGGCAGAATTGGCAATAGGGTTTGGTACCTCAATGCAGGTATCATCCGTATTTGAAAATTCACAGAAAAAATCCGTGGACAGTTTATCCATGCAAGTGGGGATTTCTGTCAGCAATTATTTAACCGCATTTGAAACATCGATTAAAGCACTTGCTGAAAGTGAGAACGCACGCAATATCATGACGTCTGAGACAGCTGAAAAAGCATTACTTGCTGACTTAGACAAATATGTCAAAGCCAATTCCGACATCTTGTTTATCTACTTGGGGACGGAAGATAAACGCATGATTATGAAACCGGACGATGACTTAGGCGATTATGATCCTAGGACACGCGATTGGTATATTGCTGCCAAAGAGGCAGGAACATTTATATGGACAGAACCTTATTTTGATGATACCGTAGGTAAAATGGTGGTGACTGCCTGTCAGCCAGTTTATAGCGCATCCAATCAGTTCGTAGGTGTAATGGCAGTAGATGTTTTACTAGAAACCTTAAACTTACAGACAAAAGATATTAAAATCGGCGAAAAAGGCTATCCTATTATAGTAGATACCAATAACATCATTATGGCGCATGCCGATCCAGCTAAAATCGGAACAGAACTCGTCACAGCAGAGTTAAAAGATGCCATTAAAAATAAAAAGGCTGGCGTTGAATATGAATACGTAGAAGGCAAGGCAACAAAAACCAAATACGCATCGATTTATACCATTCCAGAAATCAATTGGTCCGTCATCTGTACACTTTATTATGATGAAATCCATGCTGAAATTTGGAAAATCATCAGCATGATGATCATCATCGCTGTGATCGCTATCGTCGTAGGCGGCGTTATTATTTGGGGCTTTACAAGTAAATTTAATAAAAATATCAAACGCCTTGTAGACTCAATGTTAAAAGCAAGAACGGGTGAATTGGGCGCACTTTCAAATATCGAATCAAAAGACGAGATCGGCGTATTGAGTCGATACTTTGACGACACACTTGTGGACCTAGGTAAACTCGTTAAAAATATACAAGACGTATCTGAAATGCTCACTCAATCGTCTGAAAGCCTTGCAGCAACAAGCGAAGAAGTTAGTGCCTCTGCTGATCAAGTGGCTAGAACAGTTGAAGATATTGCAAAAGGCGCTCAAGATCAAGCTGTTGACGCGGAGAGAAGTACCCTTGTGGCAAAATCACTTTCTGATAAATTTGTTGAACTCAATACGTATACAGACAGAATGGTGGAAAGCGCAGTATCTACAAGTCATGCATATGACCAAGGTATACAATCGGTTACAGAACTGAAGTCGAGAAATGGAGAGTCCATCTCTGCCAATGAAGATATTGAAGCTGTCATTAAACAATTAAATGAAAGAACCTTAGAGATAGGATCGATACTAGATACCATCACAAATATTTCGAATCAAACCAACTTACTTGCATTGAACGCATCCATTGAAGCTGCAAGAGCTGGTGAACACGGAAGAGGATTTGCGGTTGTTGCAGACGAGATCCGCAAACTCGCAGAACAAACATCGGAATCCGCGGTTCAAATCAAGGACATCGTGGGCAATATCATGAAAGATGGCTCACAATCCGTTAAGAGCATGAACGACCTCAAAGCCATCTCTGAAAAACAAAATGTCGCAGTAACAGAAGTGATTCATTCGTTTGATACCATCAAGAATGCATATCAGCTGATCTCGACGAACATCGATGCCATCGGCAATTCTGTCAGTGGACTCAATGTCGATAAGGAATCCATTGTAAGCAGTATTGAAAACATCTCAGCGGTATCAGAAGAAACTGCTGCAGCATCTGAAGAAGTTACAGCTTCTATGGAACAACAAACGTACGCAGTTGAAGAAGTGGCAAAAGCGGCACAAAGCCTCAACCAAATTTCAATTCAATTAAATGAAGAAATCATGAAATTTAAAGTTTGATAGGCATCTCGACTGGTGTATAATATAAGAGCATAAGAGTGAAAGAGCATCATCATTTTAGGACGACTATTATGAATTATGCTCTTTCTTTTTAGGTGAAATGAAAACAAATCGAGGTCATTATGAAATTAAATAGAAAATTGCACATACCACTCTATATACAACTCAAAGATCAATTGTTGCTTGTGATTCAATCAGACGCATATGCGGTTGGAGACACCATCAAGAGCGAGCAAGAGTTGATGAAAGAGTTTCAAGTGGGTCGAGCGACTGTTAGAGAAGCCATCAACGAACTGGTAAAAGAGGGCTTTTTAGAGAAAAGACAGGGGAAAGGCACCTATATCAAACAGAAAGAGACGAGTATTGGTTTTGAACCCCTTATCAGTTTAACCTACTCCTTATCGCTTAGGGGATGGGAGCATAAAAACGAAGTGCTGGTAGCAAAAACGCTTCAGAACACCCATTCAGAAATGAACATCGAAACAGATGAAATCTTTTATTTTGAGCGGAATAGAACCATCGATGGGCATCCGCTAGGACTAGAAAAATTTTATTCTCACATCGATTTTGTCAGCCGAAAAGGAGAATACCCCTTGGAAAACTCCATCGGTAAACTGTTATTAGAAGTGATCAAACTCCCTATTGAAAAGATGACACAAGAAGTCACAGTCGTCAGTGCAGATGAACGCGAAGCCGAGATGTTGGGTTTGAAGACAGGCTCCGATCTCATGTTTATGAAAAGATGGCTGTACGTCAAAGGATTCAAAGGCGTTTATCAATATTATGAATTAAAAGTACCCGTTGGAGTATCTGCTTTTCCGACAGAATTATTATAAAATCCACAGGTGATTCCACCTTTATAAGCGTCTTGATACGCTAAAATGAAGGGATTCACCGGTGGATTTTTTTTGTTTTACTATTCTGTAACAATGTGATATGATGAAACAAAGGTTCAAACGTCCGGACGACCGAATAAATGAGGTGTATATGAGACAACAAGAAAAATGGTTGAAAAAAGTACAAAAGAAAATCCATCAAATTGAAACACTCAAGCAAGTAGAGTGTAGCATGTATCAATCGTCAATCTACCTAAAGGGAACCACTGCAAGCTACGAGGATGTATTAAAAGCCGGATACATCGCAGCAAAATCGCCTTTCAAAGAGGTCATCAATGACATCGTCGCTGAAGACAGTGAGATGAGCCGCATCCATGTGGACAAGTTAAACAAGATCGAAGCCAATCGACTGGATACAGCTTATGGAGAAAAGTGTCTTTTGGAACATAAAGGACAGACTCAAACCTGTGATGTACTGGTGATCGGTGCGGGTATCGTAGGAAGTTCAATTGCTCGGGAACTTTCAAAATATCAGCTCAATGTCATTTTAGTGGAAAAATCCTACGATGTTGCCGTACACACTTCATCGAGAAATGACGGAATGGTGCATCCGGGGATAGCCGCTCATGCCAATTCTTTGAAATGCGCGCTAAATATCAAAGGCAATCACATGTATCATCGGATTTCTGAAGAACTAGAAGTGCCCATCAGATGGTGTGGTTCCTTGATATTGTTTCGTTCAAACTGGACGAAAATCAGCAAACCCTATTTTTGGATAAAATCTAAAAAAATCGGCATGAAAGGTCTAAAATTTTTAAATCAAAAACAAGTGTATCAAGCGGAACCTCATCTCTCCAAAGGCGTCAAATGGGGGGTACTTTGCGCAGAGTCTGGGGTAACGTCCCCATATAAAATGACCGTTGCATATGCAGAAAATGCTATTGAAAACGGCGTAGAACTCCAGTTAAATACAGAAGTCATCTACATTAAAAGCGAACGAGACCAGATTCAATCCGTCGTTACCAATCGCGGGGTCATTCAGCCTAAAATCGTCATCAATGCAGCTGGCGTCTATGCAGATTACATCGCGCAGATGGCAGGTGATCGCTATTATTCCATCCACCCACGAAAAGGAGAAATCGTCCTATTTGATAAGAAGAAAGGACATTTGATCAACGGCATTTTGGGGTTTGTAAGCGATAGAAGCAGTAAAAATACAAAAGGCGGAGGCATTATCAAGACCTATGAAGGAAATCTACTAGTAGGACCGAATGCGATTGAAACGCCGGATCGTGATAATTATGAAACACACCTAGAAACGGTTAAAGAATTGCTCGATCAAAAATTACCTCAAATTGAAGGCATGAAGCGCGAAGATGACATCACGTATTTTACAGGAATTCGCGCGGCAACTTATAAAGAAGATTTTATCATTGAGGGGTCAACGAAAGTTAAAAACCTCATTCATGTGGCAGGGATCCAATCACCTGGGTTTGCATCTGCACCCGCAATTGCTGAAAGGGTAGAACACATCGCGATTGAGCAGCTTCAGTCGATTCAACAAGCACCTGTTGCGTTAAAATCCAACTGGAATCCAAAACGTCATGCCATTCCAGATTTAGCCAATATGAGCTTACAAGATCGAAAAGTCATCATTCAAAATAACCCAGAATATGGTGATATTATTTGTAGATGTGAAGAAATCAGCCGTGGCGAGATCGTCGATGCATTAAAAAGTCCCATTCCAGTGGATACAGTGGACGGTATCAAACGACGCGTCCGTGCAGGTATGGGAAGGTGTCAAGGTGGATTTTGCATGCCGCTGGTCATGGAAATTATACATGAAGTCAAAGGCATTCCAATGGATGAAATTACAAAAAAATCAGGGCAGTCTAAAATCGTCATGAAAGAAACCAAAATGGGCAAAGACACGAATTCTTCAAATCGTTAAAGCATCACATCGCAAAGCATCACATAACAAAGCATCACATAACAAAGCATCACAAGAATCGTGAAATCTATCAATGCATGGAGTGAGAAATGGAGGAGACGATGATTTATGATTGTATGGTGATCGGTGGAGGACCAGCAGGACTCGCAGCCGCACTAAAGGTACATGAAAAAGGTGGAACCGTCATTGTCATTGAACGCGAAAATCGTCTTGGCGGAATCTTGAAGCAATGTATCCACGATGGATTTGGCCTGATTCGATTTAAAGAGCAGTTAACAGGCCCAGAATATGCACAGCGGTACATCGATTTGCTGGCGCAAACCCCTATCGAGACATTGCTCAAGGCATTTGTAACGGCATTTGTAAAAACTGAAGCGGGATTTATCGCTCAAATCGTCATGGCAGAACAAGGGGTTGTGGAAATACAGGCTAAAACCATCATATTAGCAACAGGTTGTAGAGAACGCACAAGCCGACAACTCTATATCGCAGGTTCAAGACCTTCGGGGATATATACAGCTGGAACAGCACAGTACTTAGTCAACATCGATGGCATGTTACCTTGCAAGCGCTGTGTCATCTTGGGAAGTGGCGATATTGGATTGATCATGGCGAGACGTTTAACTTTAGAAGGCGCTGAAGTTTTAGGCGTTTATGAAGCAAAATCTGAACCTTCAGGGCTCAAACGCAATATTCAACAGTGTCTACATGACTATGGCATACCATTACATCTTTCTAAAACCGTCATCGAAGTGCACGGAACAGAACGTTTAGAAAGTATCGTGATTGCCTCAGTGGATAATCGGTTCAATATAATAGAGGGAACAGAAGAAACCATCTTGTGCGATGGACTCATTTTATCAGTGGGTCTCATTCCAGAGAATGAAATCGCAGAGAAATTAGGCGTGACAATAGATGAAAAGACCAAAGGTCCTTCGATTGATGCTCATCAGATGACATCTGTATCAGGCGTCTTTAGTTGTGGAAATTCATTGAAAGTATTTGATCTAGTGGATCACGTATCCAAAAGTGGGGAAACAGCTGGACTAGCGGCACTTGAATACATCAGAGAAAATTCATAAGGATTATATGAATTTAAATGAGTTTAAATGAATTTCATGAATTTACATGAATATACATGGAGGGGATATGGAACTGATCTGTATAGTATGCCCGAGAGGGTGTTTGCTTGAAGTTTACGAGTCGCAACAAACTGAGGGTGGAGCAATCAGCGTATCGGGTAATCAATGTCCAAAGGGCATCGAATTTGCAAGACAAGAGTGGTATCACCCAACTCGACTCATCACCACAACGGTGAGGGTTAATAGCTCGAAATATCCACGATTATCCGTTAAAACATCTCAAAATGTCGATAAACATCGCATATTTGACATTATGGAAGCATTGGAATCAGTCAAGGTGAACCTCCCAATCGCCATGGGGGACATCATCGTAGAAAATATCTTAGATTTAGGTGTCAACATCGTCGCAACTCAAACTCTTAAGGAGGACTAGATGTCATCACATGTAATTGCTGTGGATTGTGGAACCCAAAGTGTACGTGCATTGTTATTTGATCAGCAAGGGCATCTTAAACAAAAAGTTAAAAGAGAATTTGAACCCTACTTTAGCAAACGACCTGGATTTGCAGAACAAAATCCGGATTTGTATCATGACAAGATCATAGAATGCTTAAAGGAACTAGTGGAGCGTGTTGGTGATGATGCCATCCATGCAAAGGGAATTTGCCTATCGGTTCTGAGGGATACGGGAGTCTACCTAGACGAATCGTATCAAATCGTACGTCCCAGTATTCTTTGGCTAGATCAGCGCGTAGCGGAATGCAAAAAACCATTGAAACTCAAAGATAGGGCGATGTTTAAGGCGGTTAGAATGGAACGCGCCATACACATCACACGAAAACTTTCAAAAGTGAACTGGATTCGAGAAAATGAACCGGATAACTGGAAAAAGACAAAACACTATGTCCTGTTGCCTTGCTATTTGCAGTATCGGCTAACGGGAAATATCGTAGATTCAGTCGCCAACCAGATTGCACATGTTCCGTTTAATTATAAAACGCAAAGTTGGCCCAAATCGAGTGCGGATTATAGATGGGATGTGTTTGGGATTGAAAAAGAGAAACTGTACACGCTTGAAAAGCCCGGAAAAATTATCGGTAAAATTCTTCCAGAAATTGCACAGTTAACGGGACTTGATCCTGAGATGGTGGTCGTCAACGGCGGTTCGGACAAAGGCTGTGAAACAGTAGGCGTAGGATGCGTCCATCCAGATCAAGCCAGCGTAAGTTTTGGTACCACTGCCACGATACAGACCACATCCGATCACTATTTTGAACCGATTATGTTTATGCCAGCATATCCATCTGTCATCCCAAACCACTACAATCCAGAAGTACAGATTTTTAGAGGATACTGGATGATTCGATGGTTTAAACAGGAGTTTGCAAATCGCGAGATGGTGGAAGCCTTTGAAAAAGGCATCGAACCTGAAGTGCTTCTCAATAAGTGTCTTCAAGATGTACCGCCCGGTTCGGAAGGTCTCATCTTGCAGCCGTACTGGACTCCGGGACTTAAAAATCCAGATGCAAAAGGTTCAGTCATCGGATTTAACGATTGTCACACGAGAGCGCATTTTTATAAAGCCATCATTGAAGGCATCAATTATGGATTAATCGACGGCTTAAGAAAAATCGAACATAAATCAAAAGTAAAAGTAAAACAGATATTTGTCAGTGGGGGTGGATCACAGAGTGATGAAATCTGCCAGATTACCTCTGACATGTTTGATCTTCCTATTGTAAAGGGAGAAACGTATGAAGCAGCTGGGCTTGGAGCCGCGATTATCGCTTTTGTAGGACTGGGAATTTACCCAAACTACCAAGTCGCCGTGGAACATATGGTGAGATCTAGCAAAATCTTTTATCCACAAAAGCAAGCAGCAACGATATACCATCAACTGTATAAACGCATCTATTCCAGAATTTATCCACATCTCAAATCGCTCTACAGCGAACTCAATGAAATCATCATCAAACAGGAGGATCAATATGAGTAAGAAAAACGAAACATTTTATCCAACATGGTGTGAAGAGGCGCCTGTGAAAGGATCGTACCGATCGATTTTAAAGTGGGGTGATCCCAATGAGTTCAAGCATCCGAACAAACGTCTGTATGCACTTATGAAAAAAACATTTAACATGACAGACGAAGACTTTAAAACTCGAAAAGAAACGGGCGATGCCCTAGTGAATGTCAACATGCCGTCGAAACTTGAGCCTCATCATATTGAGTTTTTCAAAAAGGTTTTAGGCGCTGAAAACATTCGGCTTGATGAATACTCTAGACTTCAAGTGGCGTACGGCAAGACGATGATTGACCTCATGCGACTGAGAAAAGGAATTGTGGAAAATATTCCAGATTTAGTACTCCATCCGCGCAATAAATCCGATATACAACAAATCGTAACGTATTGTAACACGCATCAAATTCCAATCTATATCTACGGAGGAGGTTCTTCGGTAACGCGAGGCGTTGAATGTATGAAGGGTGGCGTATCGCTGGATATGCGCGTTCATATGAACAAAGTCGTCAAATTTAACGAAACCAATCAGACGATCACCGTGGAAGCTGGGATGAGTGGACCACAGCTGGAAAAGACGCTCAACGATGCGCAATCCTTATTTGGTGCAAAACGCGCTTATACATGTGGCCATTTTCCACAATCCTTTGAATACTCAGTTGTTGGAGGCTGGGTTGTGACGAGAGGCGCTGGTCAAAACTCAACTTATTTTGGAAATGCAGCCGATTTGGTCATGTGCCAAGAATATATCACACCAGTGGGTACGATTAAGACCAAAGAGTATCCTGCACAATCTACAGGTCCCAATATTGACCACATTATGATGGGAAGTGAAGGTGCATACGGTGTACTCGTTGAATGTACGTTAAAAGTATTTAGGTACATGCCAGAGAATCAACGTCGATTTAGTTTCATCTTCAAAAACTGGTCGGACGCACGAGAAGCTGCTCGAGAAATCATGCAGAGTCAGTTTGGATTCCCTTCTGTATTTCGATTATCTGACCCAGAAGAGACAGACGTCATGTTAAAACTCTATGGCGTCGAAGATACTCCGCTCAACAAAGTGATTGAAGTGATGGGATATAAAGCTGGTGAGCGTTGTCTTTTCTTAGGGTTTACAGATGGTGAAAAAGGCTTTACTAAGAATATTATTAAGAATTTGCATAAAGTGTGCAAACGATATGGTGGGTTTTATCTCACAGGCATCCCGACAAAAGGATGGGAGCACGGAAGATTTAGAGACCCCTACATGCGTGAGGATTTACAGGATTTTGGCATCATGACCGATACACTAGAATGTACCGTGACTTGGGACACTATGGAAGCTGTTCACAAAGGTGTACGTGCTTACTGTAAAAGCCGTCCCAACACCATCTGCATGACGCATATGTCACACGTTTATCCTCAAGGTGCCAATCTATACTTTATCTTTATCGCGAAAATCAGCGATATTGACGAATATGTTTCCTATCAGTATGGCATTTTGGATAACATCTTAAAATATGGCGCTTCCATGAGTCACCATCACGGCATCGGTAAAATGATTGCGCCGTGGCTTGAAAAGCAAGTGGGAACAGAGCAGCACGATGTATACAAAGCACTTAAAAAACACTTTGATCCCAATAATATCATGAATCCAGGAGGGACTTTGGGACTGGATTGATCATTTATTGCCATGATGCAGATTATAAAGATCTGTATCATGGCTTTATTCATCGTGTTTGTTCAAAGTATATTTACTTGTCCCACCTTTTAATTTCATGTATAATTCAAAATAGATGAAATCGACACTGTTAGCACTATTCTGACAAGAACTATAATGAGGTAAAGAGAGGACAACATGAAAGATTACTCAAAAGAACTTGAAAAGTACGCATCATTAATTGTCAATGTAGGTATGAACGTTCAACCCAACCAAGGACTCATCATCAATTCCAACGAATCGGGGCTACCGCTGGCTCGAGAAGTCATGAAAAAAGCCTATGCAAAAGGCGCAAAGCACGTAGAGTTCATGATGTCGGATGACGCAATGATACTCGCAAGATATCAAAATGCAAATGATTCTGTTTTCGAGAATTATCCAGAATGGAAAGCAGAATTACTTATTAAATTATATGAAGATAACTATCACCACTTATATATTAGTGCGCCAGACCCTGAACTCTTAAAAGATATTCCAGGTGAAAAAGTTGCAGTAGATCAAAAATCGATCTCCACTGCCATGTCACCAGCGACGAGATATCGTATGACGGGTCAAACTAAATGGTGTATCGCAGCAGTACCAAGTCTCGCATGGGCAAAAAGTGTATTTCCTGAAAAAACAGATGAAGCAGCGATTGAAGCCCTTTGGGATAAAATCTTTGATGCTACGCGTGTCAGCACAGAAGACCCAGTTGCAGCATGGGAACAACACGATGAGAATTTAAAAAAATATAAGAATTTCTTAAATGATAAGAATTTTGATAAACTGGTATTTAAAGCTGAAGGCACTGATCTTGAAATTTGCCTTGCAGATGATCATTTTTGGATGGGTGGTTCAAAACTAAGCCATGCAAATGAATCGTTTGTGGCGAATATCCCGACAGAAGAAGTGTTTACGACCCCACATCGTTATAAAGTCAATGGAACGGTAAAATCAACCAAACCACTTAGTCACAATGGAAAAATCGTAGATGATTTTGGTTTTACTTTTAAAGATGGTAAAGTGGTAGAATACTATGCGGGAAAAGGCAAGGAAGTCCTCGACGACATGCTTGCAACCGATGAAGGTGCACGTTATCTGGGCGAAGTTGCACTGGTTCAAAACGATTCACCAATCTCAAACACGGGAATTTTATTCAATAACACTTTGTTTGATGAAAATGCCTCTGTTCACTTAGCACTTGGCAGAGCATATGCATATGCCATGAGAGATGGTTCAAACCTTACTTCAGATGAACTTGAAGCAAAAGGCGCGAATTTTAGCTTGATTCATGTGGATTTTATGATTGGTGGTCCTGATATGGAAGTGACTGCTTATGCAAAAGATGGCACACCTATGAAATTGTTTGTAGATGGCAACTGGACATTTTAATGATAGGAGAAATGACGATGAATAAGATGAAGAAATTATTAGTGGTACTCGTGATTGCAATATTGACATTTTCTTTCGTGGGATGTTCGAAAGACAATTCTTCAGATGATGTGAAATCAGCGCAAGAAGCTCAAAAAGAAGCAGCGTCTGAAGCACAAAATTTTGGAACACCAATTGAATTTGAAGTGATCTCAATTGATGATTTGGCATCAAACTTTAAGTTACAATCAGACTTAATGCTGCCTGAGCGTGGATATTTTATCTGGGAAGGCGATGATGGCTTTAAATACATGTTAATTTCAATGGGAGAAAAACCAACTGGCGGTTATGGACTTTCTGTGGTATCTTTTGGCGATTACGATGGCGAGAAAAAAATCCTCGTAGCTGAAGGCAACCCACCAAAAGACTCAAACGTTCCACAAATACTCACTTACCCACATGTTGTCATCAAGTTCGCAAGCGATTTAGAAGTTACATCTGTTTTAAATGAAGCAAGTGAAGCATACGAACTGATTAATGTGACGAAAGAGAAGTAAAGAGATAGAAGGGCTATTGCAAATATGACTTTTGCAATAGCCCTTTTTAGTGCGTTTTTGAGACAATCCAGCTTACATTCTAAAAAACAAAAAACGATCAAATTAACTTAATATGTAGGATAAATCCACTTTGAATTTGTCTTTGATGAGATTTAACATATAATTATAGTTTTCTTTATTTCTAGTTGATCGGATATAGCAAAGACAATCAACAAAAGACTCAATATAAGATGGATCATTTAAATGGTATTTTGCGGCACCTTCTCTTATATAGAGGAAATAAATAAGATCCATGCAACCTTTTCGTAGTGAAAATTCTATACCTTTTTGAGCATATTCAAGAGCAAGTTCATTTTGATCGAGTCGATGGTAATTATATGAAATGGCTGCAAGCGCTTTAACAATAATCATATCCTCGGCTTTTTCATTATAAATGTCATCTTTTATAATTGTAAGGATATACATAAATATTTGATTGCTCAATTCACATTTTCGTAATTCACCAAGGCAATTCGCAGCAAGAGTTAACAATCGGATCTCAATAGAACTATAAGAAAATTGTTTGAAATTTTCAATTTCAAAATCTTTATTGGTTATTTTAAGTGCACTACAGGTCAATTCTAGCGCAGCTTGATTTTCTTCTTTATACCTCAAACTAGATGCTTGAATGAAATAATCAATTTGTGTAAGTGTCATCTTTTCAACAAGTTCAAGATCTTTACTTAAATTGAGCTTTACAAGAAAATTTTGATGACATTGCTTAATTTCATCAAATTTTGCATACAACATCAGGTGATCAAGTGATTTTAAAAAGCTAAGTAATAGGTGACTTTGTTGATATTGAGTAAATAAGTGGTTAATATCCATTTTATAATACGTTCCTAGAAGTGCAAGCGTGTCGTAACGTGGAATACACTCTCCGTTTTCAATTCTTCTAAGTGTATCAATATTAATGCGTGTACCTTTAGATACATCAAGTTGCGTATGACCAAGTAAAGTACGAATTTCTTTGATTTTAATTCCGAATTCATTTGTGTTATATGATGCAAACATAGATTACCTCCTTGGCCCGAATTTATTCGGGTTTTTTTTTTATGTGTTTTAATCTATCATGAGTTTATTGATTAAAGTATAAACGATGAGGTGTAAAATGAAAAGAAAATTATACATAAAATTTATTGTAACATTATTGGTAAATTGTAGTATTTTGTTTGGACTAAGTTCAGTTGGATTCTGTAATGGCGAAGATATCAAGCTTTCACATGATTATCAACCAAAAGTTACGGAAAGTAAAAATGGAAACAATTAAGTTATCGTAATATTTGTAATAGTTATATATACAAAGTTCTTGATAAAAACTTATCATAAATTTGAAATATTTCAGCTCTAATAAAATCATCCCAGAAAGGAACCGTTCAATGAAACCCTTTATCCACCTTTTTAAAACACCAGCACATTATTACTTTTATGATGTGAACAAAAACGAAAGCGTACGGATTGATGAAGCGAGTTTTCATTATCTGAAAGACAGTCTTTCAAATAACCAATGTGAATCTCAAGCTGTACCCGCAACAGAACGCGTTCATCAGTTAACTCAGCAAGGCTATCTATCGACAAATCGCGTTCAAGAAATTGAACATCCAGATAGTTGCTTCTTAGAAGAATACACCAACAGAAAAGTAAGTTCCATGGTTTTGCAAGTTACTCAAAACTGCAACCTCAAATGTGAATATTGCCCATACGTTGTAGGGGATAAAGGAAATAGAACGCATAGCAGTAAAAGGATGTCGCCTGAACTCATTGAACAATCACTTGCGATGTTGAACGAAAAATCAGTGGATTGTGATGAAGTATCGATTTCATTTTATGGAGGCGAACCACTGATTGAATATGAATCCATCGTGAGAACAGTCATTCTTGCAAAGACGATGCTCCACAAAAAGTCGATTTCTTATTCGATGACGACCAACGGTACATTGCTTACTGAAGACATGATTCGATTCTTTAAAGAACACAACTTTAGCTTAACATTCAGTCTCGATGGACCAAAAGAGCTTAACGATCGCAACCGTATCTTCCGTAATAGCTCAGAAAGCGTCTTCGATCATGTGATGGAAAAACTCAATCTCATCGAAACAAAGTTTCCGGAGTATCTACCAAGAATCAGTACAAACATGGTCATTGATCCAACTCAAGACTTTTATAAGTATAAAGAATTTTTCTTAGAATATCCAATCCTTCAGAAAATCTTAGTTATGCCGACTTTGGTTGAGGATTATACCACTGAAGGTAAATTCAAAGAAATCGAAGATTTTGCCATTAAGTCTGAACACAGCAAATTTCTCTATTATCTACAAGACATGAAAGCCATCGACTCAAAAGACCAATTTTTCTTACAGACGATGTTTGCATCTAATGTAGTTAAATTAAAAGAAGACTGGGCAAAACTCACCACATTAGGGACTAAATTCTGTCCGTCTGGACAATGCATCCCAGGCATGAAAAAAGTATTTGTAGATGTGGATGGTACATTGTTTCCTTGTGAACGTGTCAACGAAATGTTCGAATATAACAAGATGGGAACCGTACAAAAGGGAATCCAAATCACTGACGCCTATCGAATTTTAAATGTCGCAAAGCTCAATCAGGGCAGATGTGAAAACTGTTTCGCCTTTAGACATTGTTCACTTTGCATCAAAGGGCATGAAGAAGGCATCAACTCGCCAGAAGTCATCAATCCAAAATGTAAAAAGATGCGAGCAGATTTTCATCAGATGTTGAAAGCTAGAGCATTACATGGAGAAATGGACGAAATGAGGGCAAATATATGATGAATCAGAAGAAGCACATACACCTTTATCCTTATAGTGATACGTATTATGGTATCGTCAAACATTTGATACATCAGGAAAACATCGTATATCCACTGGTGCCAATGGGTTCCAGTTACTTAGGTAAAAGCATCGGTTTTTCCGTAAATAGAGAAGATGATAGCGCCACAGTAAAAAGTATTTATGATATTCAATCAAGCCATGTAGACCATTTGATTCTAACGGCTGTCACCAATGAAGAGAATTTAGATGAACACATAAAGACTCTCATCGAAAAAACACTCAGAAGTGAAGGAACTGTGAGTTATCGTGGAAATGATGAACACGTACTCACTATACTGCGAGAGATAGGTGATTCATTAAACCGTACAGAACAAATTCAGTTTTATCAAGAAACTTTTGAAGAACGCTTTGATGATAGTTTCGTAGCCACAGATATCCCAGTGGTCTATCTCGGTGGACTTATCGAAAGTCAAGACAGTGAAGAAATCGCACTCAGTTTAAAACATGAATTTGAGAAAATAGGCTATCGCCCATTGGTCATTAGCAGTCATCGAGATATTGAGCTCGTGTCAGGGGTTTGTCTACCGGAATTCTTTATGTCAACCCAATACACGCCAGATGAACAAGTGAAACATCTGTCGAGTTGGCTCGGTCAAGTCATCAAAGAGCACCAGCCGGACTTAATCTTAGTGGATGTGCCAAAGGGGATGCTTCTCTATAACAAAAAAATCAGCAATACCTATGGACTATACGCCATGATGTTAGCACTTGCACTCAAGCCGGACTTTATGATTTTATCGATGAACAGCCATGAAGTGAGTGGTACTGACCTTGAAAACTATAGCGCGCATTTACTTAATAAAACAGATCGTGCAGTGGATGTTTTCCATCTGTCCAACCGCTATTATAAGATTTACGATGCAGATTATGAAATTCCCGATAAACCGATGTATCTTTCACCTCAAAAGGTTGAATGGTTCATCGATCAACATAATGCAAAATCGACAGTACCTATGACGAATCTCAACCAAATGAATAACATCGCCACTGTCGCACTAAAGATCATCGCACAATTTTCATAGGAGGTTACCCGTGAGCAACTTTACAAAAGAACAACTCTTAACAGAGATATCCGAAACACTGGGTATCCCACATGAAGACTTACACCATCATCTGGACACCAATCTATTTGGTACTCCGTTTTATAAAACAGCAGAAGAAATGCTACATCTGTATTTAAAACTTACAAAAGAACTCAATCTTCCGATCAAAGTAACTGACCAAGAAAATGAAGGACACCTCTTCACAACGGCAAACCAGATTGCCCAGTTACTGTAAGAGCACCATCTAAAAAGCACCATCTGAAACAGGTAATAACGGCGCGGTAATACTTATTACACAGCAATAAAAACAGTACAGTATGTGGTTTAAAACGAACAAAAAAATAAACTAATAGAAGAGGTAATGACAAATGAAAAAACTTATGAAATCTCAAGAAACTTTAACAGTTCAAGCTGGAACAAATGGTTCATGTTATTGTACTTATCCATGTGGAACACAAACGGGTAAAACACGTGATGAATATCATGCAATACAAAGAGATTCTGCAAGCACAGGTAATGCAGCATTTTCAGTTTCTGAAAACGAATAAATAATATTGCGGTAGTACGCGCCGTATTACAAACCCTCATTTAATGGTGAGGGTTTATTTCTAATTTATATGATGATTATATTTCAGAAAATTCACACAAATAACATTTGAAATATGGTACCATAATAAAAATATTGTTAAATTTTTTATTTTTGATAACATTACATATTCTAATTGCGTAGAATAGTTTATTTCATTTCATTGAGGAGGTCTTATGTTATATAAAAAACTCACCATCAAACAACTGAAAAAACCGGTTACTTGGATCCTCACAGCTTTGATTTGCATGGTTATTGTAATGACCATGTCTATTGTAGAATCAGAGCGAAAAAATCGACCTTTTAAAGGAGATGATTCAAATTATTTATCTTCTTCTACTACTGCGTGCATTAATTCAGTTATAACTGATATGAAAAAAAGAGATAAATATCCAACAGTTGTTGAAAGCTGTAGAATATTTGATGAAGCAGTTGAAAATGTTTCAAAGGCGAGTTTGAAAGATGATTCTAAAGAAGCTTTAAGACGAAATATTATTTTTGACTTAATGTTTTTGAGAAAAAAGAGGGACTCCGAAATTAGTTTGGACAAACAACTGTTAAAGCAAGATATTTACGGAATATGGCAACAAGTTCATACGGATGTTCCATATGAATCTGTAGATTTCAGTCCATTTGGCAGCTCAGCTGGCGGAGACGAACAAGTACTTCTTGAAACTAGGTATTGGTATAATCTTTATCAAAATGACATGAGACCATTATACAAAGATGAAGCAAATAACATAACCGTTTGGTATATGTTTCTATATGAAACTGGTCCAATCATGTTCATTTTAATTCCACTATTTTTAACCTTTAGTACTATCAATCGAGATAAGAATTCTGGTGTTCTTAAACTTCTGCTGACCCAATCTGTATCAAGAAAAAAATATTACATGAGTAGTTGGCTAACAAAGTGGATTCAGACAATAGTGGTTATTGTTATTCCTGCGGTTAGTATGGGAATTTACTATGGTTTTAAAAATGGTTTTACATCACTTAAATATCCTGTGACGTATTTAACCAATGTTCTGACCAGAGTTTTACCGATTCCAAATTTTGTTGAAGTTGCTGTAAAAAATGGCGAACATCCAAGAATCAGTAACTATAGTTTTGTACACATGGCAAACGCAGACAATTTCAATAATTTCTATTTTGTACCACATCCTGAAATAGATTTGGTCGCTTTTTACCAATACGCCCTAATGGCACTATTACTGATGATTCTATATGTAGGATTTATAGTTGCGGTGGTTCAGCTGATCTCAGCGATGGTGAATAATGAAATAATGAGTTTGCTCGTTTCCGGATTGGTGGTTGGTGGAATGATAGGTGCAACACACTTTTTGACTATAGGAAATCACTTTAATATTATCCCATTTAACATGTTCAGAGTTGGTCGGATTATCGAGGGAACGCAAAACGTGACGGTGTTATCAGCGGTACTGATATTGACATTGTCCACTGGATTGATGCTTTATGGTGGGACGAAGTATTTTGAGAAAAAGGCAATCTAGGAGGAAAGAAATGAAAACAAGACAAAATATATTAAATGTCAATAAATATCTACTGATTAGTCTTATTTTTATCAGCAGCATAATGATGTCTGGATGTACTACGAAAGGTAATGATACTTTGCCAAGACAGATGGAGAAACCCGAAAAAGGTGATGAAATAGCCATCATAAAAACCAGTGAAGGTGAAATTCGAATCAAGCTTTTATCAGATGTTGCACCTAAAACAGTTGAAGCATTTAAACAATTAGTCAATAGAAAATACTATGAAAACATGGGAATTGCAAATAACTCAGGTGCAAATGTTGTTGCGACAGTATTTGAACATGATGAAGCATTGACAACTGAAGTTATCGGTAAAGAGTATATCCACGAAAATGCAGACGATGTCCGTCATTATTCTGGTGCAGTTGGCATGTTGAAGTATTATAAAAAAGACGCAACTACAGGATTTTATATAAATGCGACAGCTGAACTTGATCAAAGTTATCTCGAAGGGTTAAGTCAATTGAAAGATATGTATTCTGAAGAAGTTGTGAAAAACTATGGCATATATGGCGGTGACCCGAGAGGTGACGTGATTTATACGGTGTTTGCACATGTTTACGAAGGGCAAGAAATTGTCGATGAAATTTTTAATATCGAACTAGCACCATATACACTTGAGCCTGAAAGGAAAGTTACAATCGAATCCATAGAAATCAAAACATACGACGGAAACTAAGCGGTATCACATTACTAAATCATACATCCACAGGTTTTGAGAAATTATAGTCATATGGAGGCTGCCTATGTTACATAAAAAACTCACCATCAAACAACTAAAAAAACCAATCACGTGGATACTGATAGGCGCAATCTGTTTAATGATTGTCTTAACCATGAACCCAATTGAGGAACAAAGAAAATATCGACCATTTCAGGGGCATAATGTAATGGGTAGTAAATTGGATTCTGAGATGACTCTTTTAAAAGCATTTATGATGAATAAGGACCAGTGGATAAAATCAGTGGATAATGAAACGTTGCAAACAATCGTAAGAAGTTTAAACTTATGGGATAAAACTGGTAGAGAAACTGCGCAAAGTATTATTGAGGGTAACGCGAAAGAAACAATTAGACTCAATATATTAAAGAAACTTATAACGATTAAATTGTATAGAGATTCATATAGACCAATTGATATTGGTTTGCTCAAAGAAGACATCTCTGATATGTGGCAACATGTTAGCAATGGTGTTCCTTATGATTCAATAAATTTCAGACCATTGGCATATGACGAAAAAGCTGATAAGGAACTTTTACAGGCAAGATATTGGGATAAACTCTATCAAAATGATATGGAACCACTTTACAACGATGAAGCTAACAACATTACCACCGGGTATACGTATTTTTATGAACTTATACCATTTTTACTGACTCTACTGCCAATTCTAATTGGATATGCGTCTGTTATTAAAGATAAAAAATCAGGCGTTCTAAAACTCTTACTGACTCAGTCGGTTTCTCGAAAAAGGTATTATCTGAGCAAGTGGATAGCAACTGTTGTACAAACAGTTACCATCACAACGATTCCTGCGATTATTACGGGCATCATTTACGGCGTGAAAAATGGATTTGTATCCTTAAAATATCCAGTAACCTATCTTTCGGATATTTTTACGAGACTCGTGCCAATTCCAAATTATGTCGAAATGGCATTTAAAAAAGGTGAACACTCAACTGTAAGTTATTATAGTTTTGTAAATATGGCACCTGCGGATAATTTTAGAAATGTTTGGTATCAACCCCACAAAGGCGTAGACCTCATTCCCTTTTACCAATACGCCCTCATCGCACTTGTACTCATGATCCTCTATGTAGGTTTTATGGTTGCAGTTGTTCAGCTCATCTCAGCGATTGTGAATAATGAAATGATGAGTTTACTTGTATCCGGTATCGTGGTAGGTGGAACGATCGGTGCGACACACTTTTTGACCATCGGTAGACATTATAACATCGTGCTGTTTAACATGTTTAGAGTCAGTCGCATCGTCGAAGGCACACAGAATGTAACGGTACTCTCAGCAGTACTGATACTAACCCTGTCCACGGGACTAATGCTCTATGGTGGGATGAAATATTTTGAGAAGAAGGCGATCTAGGTCGAAGTAAATAGTTCGAGTTTTGATGAAAGACAAGATTAATTTGCAGAGGGGGTGAATACAGCAGTGCTACATAAAAAACTCACCATCAAACAACTCAAAAAACCGATCACTTGGATACTCATAGGTGCTATCTGCTTGATGATTGTCTTAACCATGAACCCAATTGAGGAACAAAGAAAATATCGACCATTTCAAGGGCATAATATAATAGGATATAAATTGAATCCTGAATTGACATTATTAAATACAATCATGAAGGACAAAGTAAAGTTGGAGAGGTCGTTAGATAATGCTACATTTGTAAAGCTTGTAAGAAGTGTAAATTTATTTGATAGAACTGAAATAGAAATTGCACAAAGTGTGATTGAATGTAATTCAGAAGAAATAATAAGGCTGAATATTTTTTTGTATCTCATAGAAGCTAAAATAGTCAAAGATTCTTACAGACCGATAGATAAGGCAACCTTGAAAAAAGAAATCTACGAGTTGTGGCAACATGTAAGTAATGGAATTCCTTATGAATCAATAGATTTTAGTCCAATAAGCAGTAATGATCAAGTATTTAATGATATTTTTGATGCGAGATACTTGGATTATATCTATCAAAATAATATGGAACCACTCTACAACGATGAAGCCAACAACATTACTGCTTGGTATACGTATTTATATGAACTCATGCCATTTTTGTTGATTCTACTGCCAATTTTATTAGGATACGCGTCTGTCAATAAAGATAAACAGTCCGGGGTTCTAAAACTCTTACTGACACAGTCGGTTTCTCGGAAAAAATATTATCTAAGCAAATGGATATCGACAGTCGTTCAAACCGTTGTGGTTGTATTAGTTCCTGCGATAATTACAGGAGTTTTCTATGGCATAAAAAATGGATTTGTATCTCTAAAATATCCAGTTACTTATCTTTCTGATATTTTTACGAGACTTGTGCCTATTCCAAATTATATAGAAATGGCATTCAAAGGAATGAAGCACCCAGTCGTAAGTCTTTATAGTTTTGCACATATGGCACCAGCTAATCAATTTGAAACTCATGATTGGTATTACCAGCCCCACAATGGCGTAGACCTCATCCCTTTTTACCAATACGCCCTCATAGCCGTTTTACTCATGATCCTCTACGTAGGCTTTATCATCGCCGTTGTTCAGCTCATCTCAGCAGTGGTGAATAATGAGATGATGAGTTTACTCGTTTCCGGCATTGTAGTCGGTGGAACGATTGGTGCAACACACTTTTTGACCATTGGTAGACATTATAACATAGTGCCGTTTAACATGTTTAGAGTCAGTCGCATCGTCGAAGGCACGCAGAATGTGACCGTGTTATCGGCAGTACTGATACTAACCCTATCCACGGGACTAATGCTCTTTGGCGGGATGAAGTATTTTGAGAAGAAGGCAATCTAAGAAGAAAATAATAAATCAGGAGGTATTTACAATGAAAAAACAAAACGTCGCATTAAAAAGATTAACACGGATCTTAAGCATGGTCATCCTGAGTTTGATGCTATTAAGTGGCTGTTCAGGAAAGAAAGATGTGCCACTGCCAAGGCAGATGGAAAAACCCAAAGTGGGTGATGAAATCGCCATCATTAAAACCAGTGAAGGTGAATTCAAGATGAAACTGTTATCGGATGTTGCACCTAAAACGGTAGAAGCGTTTAAAAAAATCGTTGAAACGAAGTATTATGAAGAAGGTACCATGGATAAAAGACCCGTATCTCATATTATCATGACGTTTAATCCAGATGACGATAAGACCTTTGAAGAATTTTTCGGAAGTACTTATGTGACTGAAACGACAAATGATATTAGACATTACACAGGTGCGGTGGGAATGGCGAGAAAAGGTGAGAGTCAGCCGAGTGGAGAGTTTTACATAGTAGCAACAGAAGAGATGGATCAAGAGTTTCTAGAGACGATGGATGATCTAGAAGATCTCTATCCAAAAGAGGTCCGTGAGACGTACGATGCGTATGGTGGCGAACCCCGTATTGATTTGGAATTCACGGTGTTTGCACAAGTCTATGAAGGGATGGATGTAGTAGATGCCATCTTTAAAATAGAACATGATGAGTATACCTTTGAAACGACAAAAATCGTTACAATCGAATCCATCGAGATTAAAACATATGACGGAAAATAGGGGGACAAGATGGGAACATTACTTAAATTTGAATTCAAACGATTTATAAAAAGTAGAGTAAACTGGTTTTTTATGGCAGTGCTCATAGCTGGAATCATTTTGTTATTTGGACTTCAACTAAAGGATGAAGCGAGTTATATGACGAAAATATCGGAACGATATGATTTGAATCAAAAGTATTCACAAAGTCTAAGCGTTTCATATTCGACATTTATCAAAAAAGAAATCTCGATGAATGGATTGTCACCAGAACAGATGATTGCTAATCGCGACTATTACAATGAGCAAGCCAAAGATGAACAGGCAATGATGGTATTTTATAAAAACAATTACGAAAAAGACTATGAATACCTCAATTTTGTCTCCAATAAACTTTACAATCGTGTGCTTCAAGGCATGAAAGCTGGCGTTGAATCAAAAGAAGAATATGAAAGACGCGGTTATGTGGAGAATGATATCCAACTAAAAGCAGACTATACGAAGTATTTGATGGATGCAAAAATCAAACCGATGATCAATGACTACAAGGTCAATGGTGCCAATGGGATGAAGCTCTTCTTCAGCTCGAAATATGTCATATTTATCCTCGTGATGATTTTGTTTATGATCATCGAAGTGTATGTAAGAGAAATCCTTGAAGGTAGCTTCAAAATGTACCAAACTATGCCGTGGAGACGCGGTAAGCTGTTCTTAGCAAGAGGGATATTTGTCGTGATGCTCAGCTTTGTTTTGCTACTTGCAGGTGCGGGAATTTATTTCCTATTATGTACTTTAAAGGGCGGTATCGGTGATTTTGCGTATCCGATTATGACAAGACAAAGTCTATTGCACTGGACAAGTGATGGAACCGCAGCAAGCCTTCTTTTGTTGCCAACATGGAAATACATTGTAATGGGATTTGTCATGGTCATGGCAGTGATTCTTTTCTCAATCGCAGTTGTCAACTGGATTGCACTACTTGTGGACAGTCAAAGTAAAACCATCGGTGTGATGGTGACGTTGATTTTAGCAGCGTTTGTATTTGCATCCTTTTTACCTAAAACAGTCCTAGTCAACTTCTGGTATCCATACTCCTACGTATTCGTAGACAAAGTACTCCTCGTGTTGAGCCGAAGCAATTTCATCATGGGGATACTCGTCAATCTGATAGGGTTTGCGATCGTAAGTGGTATGAGCTATGTGACGTATCTTAGAAAAGACTTTGTTGGTGCGAGAGAGTAGAATTACAAGCAAGCAAAATTACTCATAACTAAGGCATTCATGATGAAAATATATAAGTTGAATATACATGATTAACAATAATTCATTAAACTAATACTGAAATTCATTATACAAATGCAGAATACAGGAGGACAAAATCATGAACAATTACGTAGTAGAGGTAACAAATTTAAATAAAAGCTTTGGAAAAAAACACGTACTCAAAGATGTGTCGTTTTATGTAAAACCCCATGAAATCGTGGGTTTTATTGGACCGAATGGCGCGGGAAAATCAACGACGATGAAATGTATTTGCAACTTGATCTATCCAGATAGTGGCACCGTTAAAGTCAATGGATTCGATTTGTTTAAAGAAAGAGAAAAAGCACTTGCATCGCAAGCCTCATTGATTGAAAGTCCAGGGCTTTACATGGACATGACAGGCAGAGACAATATCGAACTCATCGCAGGACTGAGAAAAATCAGTAAAGAACGCGTCAAAGAAATCTATGAATTTACAGAGCTGAAAGAAGCACTCGACCGTAAAGTGGCGGGCTATTCCATGGGGATGAAACAAAGATTGGCGCTGGGTATCGCGATTATGAGTAAACCAAAGTTCTTAATCCTAGATGAACCAACGAACGGACTGGACCCAACTGGGATTATTCACCTGAGAAGCACCCTTGAAAAACTCATGGCAACAGAAGATATCTCGATTTTGTTTTCATCGCATCAACTGGGCGAGGTAGAAAAGTTAGCGCACCGCATCATCTGTATCAATCAAGGACGCATGATTGAACCACCAAGTGCACTCAATGAACAGTACAGCTATATTTTTCAGGTATCGGATGCAGCAAAAGCAAGTGAAATGGCAAGTTCACTGATAGCCAGCGAAAAAGTACAGCTTATCGGAGATGATTCCGTGCGAATTGAATTTCAAAACAACGCGCAACTCGACCAATATCTCGCTGCGTTAAGTACGGCAAAAGTGAAACTCATCGACATTCAAAAGGATGTCATGGACGTTGAAACCATTTACAAGGAAGTGTATGGTGCGTAGTGAGAAATAGACTAAGAATCTCACATTTTTGTAACGGATGAAGCGGGACAAAAATATATGATATAATCATATTATTATAAATGAATTTAGGGAGGCAATATGACAGCGAAAGACAGTATTCATGGATTAACGGAAAAATTGAGAACGAACATTCAAAAAGTGATTATTGGGAAAGACGAGATCATCGATATGATTACCACTTCTATGATCTGTTCTGGGCATGTTTTGCTTGAAGATATACCGGGTACGGGAAAGACGATGCTTGCAAAAGCACTTGCAAAATCAATGGATGCGGATTTTTGTCGGATTCAATTTACGCCGGACTTATTACCTTCCGATTTGACGGGGCTGAATTATTTTAATCAGCAAAAAAATGCATTTGAATTCAAAAAAGGACCTTTAATGAATCAAATCATCCTTGCAGATGAGATCAATCGCGCGACACCTAGAACGCAGTCGAGCCTTCTTGAAGCTATGGAAGAGCATCAGATTACGGTGGATGGCGTGACGTATAAACTAGAAGAGCCGTTTTTTGTATTGGCGACTCAGAATCCCATTGAAACAGGGGGAACGTTCCCACTTCCAGAAGCCCAGCTTGATCGATTTTTTATGCAGCTTTCTATGGGGTATCCAACACGAGAAGAATCCAAGGCGATTCTGACGCGTTTTAGAGAAAACAACCCGATTGAAGAACTGTCGTCAGTGATTAGTCGAGAAGAAATAGAAGCGGCGAGAAGTGTATTTACACAAACGCATATTGACGAGAGTGTGGTGAATTACATCATCGACATCGTAGAAGCGACACGTACGCATGATGATGTGGATTTGGGCATTAGTCCTCGTGGAAATATGGCGATATACAAAGCAGCACAGGCATATGCCGCTGTAAAAGGAAGAGATTTTGTCTTGCCAGACGATGTTAAACAATTAGTGAAACCGATGTTTAAGCATCGTTTAAAACTTAAAAATAGTTATTCGACAACTAGCGATCAAGTATTAGATACGATACTCGCGTCTGTGACGGTACCAACAGAAAACTTTAAGTAGGAGCCTACTATGATAGTGATAATCGTACTTCTCATCCTTGTTTCAGTGGGTGGTTTCTTGACCAATCAGTGGAACAAGCTGGCACCGAGCAAGTTTGAAGTGACGCGTAAGTATGTTCACAAAAGAGTAGAAGTGGGAGAGGTTGTTCCGATTTCCACTGTGATGACGAACAAAAAAATCCTTCCTCTTCCTTGGGTGATGATCAGTTCATTTATGCCGGATGTTTTTTCAGCAGAATGGACGGATAAGGAGCGCATCACGGCTGAAACACATATTGAATACAATATTGTCACGTCGTTTTTATTTTATGAAAGAGTGGCTAGACAGGACTATTTTGAATGCTCAAAGAGAGGATATTACAAATTGCAACCTGTCTATGCGACGTTTGGCGATCTGTTTGGGTTTACAAAAGCGGAATATACGTATGAGCAATCGGATGCCTTGTTCGTTTATCCTAAAGTGAAGCCATTACGTGCATTTAATCTGATTGCCAACACGATGCAAGGGCAGATATCTGTTAGACGCTGGATCAATCCAGACCCGATTCAAGCCATTGGCGTTAGACAGTATACGCACAATGATAGTTTCAACACTATCGACTGGAAAGCGACTGCTAAAACGGGTGCTTTGCAAGTTAAAAAGATGGACTTTACGGCAGAGCCTTCGGTTTGTATCTGTTTAGATGTCCAGACGACGGACATTCACTGGAATGAGATCGATACAGAAGCCATTGAAAGAGGTGTTGAACTTAGCGCAGCAGTGATTCAAGAGGCGATGGATGATAAAATGGATGTCGGATTTTGTTCCAATTCAGTGGATGCTATGAGTCGAACCGGTATCATTGTACCGCCATCATCTCATCCAGCTCAAAGAACGATGATCTTTGATGCATTGGCACTGGTTACTGTCTATAGAGGAATTGCCATGGATAAACTACTGAGAAAGATGCGTGTTCAGCTCAGTCGAGAGGCGCTCGTCGTTTTTATCACTGCATTTTTGACGGAAAGCGTGGTCAACGAACTCAATGATTATGCTAAAAGAGGTTCTCGTATCAAAGTGATTCTTTTAAAACCGTGCGAATGGTCATCAAAGCTGTCACCTCGAATTGAGTGGTTGTCTGCGTTTGCAGATGAAGATATGGAGGTGGCACAGTGAAAAGATGGCATCAGATAAGAAAATATCTAACGGCGGATCGATTGGGCATTGTACTAAAATCAGCTGATACAGTTCTCATGTCCATGATGATTGTGATGACTTTGACGGTTTGGTTTAGAAGCACACCCGCTGTAATGACTTCTTTATTTCCAGCGATTATCATGGGATTTGTGGTGTTCACCATCAGTGCAATCTCCACGCACATGATTTCACAGGAGAAAGCCTATCGATCGTTTGCGCTGGCGTTACTTGGGTTAGCGGTGATTGTATTTGCCGAAGGTGTGATACTCAATGCGCCGTTTGATTTATACAAATTGTTTAGAAGCGTTGCTTTTGCATATATATGGGTAGTAGGACAAAACTATGAAGTGTCACACGACCGCATTAAGACGGTGAGACAGATTACCATTCCTTCAGTTGTTGTGATGAGTTTTTTGATCTATGTCCTGTTTAGAGACAAGTTCGGCGGAACATTTCAAAGTGTGGGAGATGTGTACTTCCCATTTTATTGTGTAGTGGCATTTTTAAATCTCAATCTCGTGAATATGCGCACGGCATATGATGTTTATGAGTCCAACGGAATCAATCGCGATGCGAATTTAAGTAGATTTAGTCGAGTATCGGTGACGGTTATCATCTTACTGTTTATCGTGTTTCAAATGCGTCATCTTGGGTTATTTCAATTGCTGGTGAAAGGGTTGTTTCTTTTACAGGATGGCATCATCTTAGTGTTACAGCTTTTGACGTTGCCGTTTATCTATTTGATTACATTGCTAACGGGTTTGGTCACAAATGGAGACAAGCTTCATGAAGTTAAATTTGGTGAGATTCAGCTAAAAAGTGAAGAGTTCTTTGATGGTCATCCAGAGACGGGTGTATCGCAGGTTGCAGAGATCTTATTTACTATACTTGCTGTTGTGGGCATCATCTTAGTGGTGTATTTTATCTTGAAAAAGGTTTCTCATAAGAAAAAACGTACGATCGCGCCTGGAGCTGAAGAGGAAAGAACTTTTATCTTTGATATGAAAAATCCGCTTTCGGGTCTTTTAAAAAAATGGACCAATCGGTATCATGAAGAAGTGCTTCACTCGAAGATTCGTCTAAAATATCGTGAGGCGCTATCAAACTGGAAACAAAAGGGCTATGAAAAGAAGCGCCATTTATCGCCAGATGAGTTTTTACAGGAGCTTAAGGATAAAGGTCAGCATGAGCCTGAATTTATCGAGCTTACACAAGCCTATAAATCAGTGCGATATGGCAATAGAGACGAATGATGGAAGTTGTATAAATCTGAGTCACTAAAAAATTTTAGTTTGTACAAAAGTTGTGTAAGTGGTATAATTTTCATGGGTTTAAGGGAGTAGCTTGCAGCGTGAAAGCTGTGCAGTTGGTCGTCAGTTCGGCAGAGATGCCCGGTCAACAGCTCATGAGAAAGCGAGACTTTTACTTCGATATTTCGGGGTAAAAGTCTTTTTTATTGAAATCTACTTTGAGCAAATAAGAATTTTAGAGTCGTGGGAGGTTTTATATGGAAGAGTTTGCACAATTGTTTCAAGGTATTGTGGAATTTCAGTGGCAATATCTTGTGATGTATGCAATTGGAGGGGCACTCATTTATCTTGCAATTAAGAAAGATTATGAGCCGATGTTGCTATTACCGATTGGTTTTGGCGCAATTTTAGTGAATTTGCCTTTAAGTACAATTTGGGAGTTTGAGGGCAATGCAGGTGTTTTACAGATTTTCTATAATGCGGGCATTTTAACAGAAATTTTCCCGGTGTTGATCTTTGTAGCTGTTGGGGCGATGATTGATTTTACACCACTATTAAAAAATCCAAAGATGTTGTTCTTCGGGGCAGCTGCACAATTTGGTATCTTCTTTACAGCGCTTGCTGCGCTCTATCTCAATACATTGTTTCCTGAATTAGGATTTGATCTTAAAACGGCTGCTTCTATCGGTATCATCGGTGCTGCGGACGGTCCTACTTCGATCTTTGTGGCATCAAAATTTGCCAAAGAATGGCTTGGACCAATTTCGGTTGCAGCGTATTCATATATGGCGCTTGTTCCAGTTATTCAACCGCCGGTTATCAAGGCTTTGACGACAAAAAAAGAACGTCTTATCAGAATGCAATATCATGAAGTCAAAGTTTCTAAAACAGTTCTTGTTGCATTTCCAATCCTCATTACCATTATCGCAGGGATTATCGCACCAATCAGTGTTCCGCTCGTTGGTCTATTGATGTTCGGTAATTTAATTAGAGAATCGGGTGTACTTGAAAGATTATCGAAAGCAGCACAAAATGAACTTGCAAATCTCGTAACTTTACTTTTAGGGATTACCATCGGTGCAACAATGCACTATGAAAAATTCTTAGATGTGAAAACGTTGATTATTATGGCAATGGGTCTAGTGGCATTCGTATTTGATACAGCAGGTGGTGTACTGTTTGCGAAATTCCTCAACTTATTTACAAAAGAAAAAATCAATCCAATGGTAGGCGCGGCTGGTATCTCAGCATTCCCAATGTCTGCTAGAATTATTCAAAAGATGGCAAAACAAGAAGATCCACATAATTTCATCTTAATGCAAGCAGTAAGTGCAAATGTGGCGGGTCAATTAGGTTCAATTGTAGCTGGAGGTATGGTTTTAGCATTGGTACCTTGGCTACTGATGAGATAGGAGGCGCGTGATGACAGAGTTTGAAATGGGTTTACAGTTAATGCTTTATGGATTAGCAGGCGTATTTGTGGTACTAATCCTATTTTATGTGATTATCAGACTTCTCGTTGTTATTTTTCCTTATAAAGAAGAAAAAAAATCAGAGTAGAAGACTGTTTAGTTTTCGTAGAAATAGTTGAATAATAAGATTATAATGAGGGTGTATACGATTGTATAGACTCTCATTTTTTTTGAACTTCCTGCAATTTCATAAGAAATGATTCATAAGAGTCGATTATTTGATTGTGAGTGTTTGAATCATATAATAAAGATAGGAGGATTGGGATGCTAAAAGATTTTAAAAAATTTGTCATGCGTGGAAATGTATTGGACTTAGCTGTTGGAGTCATCATTGGGGGTGCGTTTGGTAAAATTGTCACTTCGCTTGTGAATGATGTGATTATGCCGTTAATCGGTATTTTGTTAGGAAAAGTGGATTTTAAGTCATTAAAATGGGTGATTGAAGAGGCTCAAGGTGAAACACCTGAAGTAGCGCTCAATTATGGTATGTTTATTCAGAATATTGTCGACTTTGTCATCATTGCACTTGTGATTTTCTTAATGATTCGACTCATTGAAAAACTCAGGTCAAAACCAGAACCAGCACCTGAAGCGCCTAAGGCCGTGGCAGAGGATATACAACTTTTAACGGAAATTCGAGATTTGCTTAAGAAAAGCTAAAGAGCTGAAATTGACTTAAATACGACGATGTTGCGATGCGATGGATTAACATTGTTTTTTTAAAATATTGTGCTAGAATATTAAGTGGAATATGATTTTGACAAAAAAAATACAAAGACTGTCAAAATCTGGGGAGGAATATTATGTTCTTATTTGAGTCCATACCATTTGGATCATTGATCATGTGGTTTGTTGTACTCGGCGGTTTGATGCTTTTAAATGAAATCGCACGTCTCAACAAATGGGTATCACTCGCGTTATTTGTTGCTTTACCGGCAGTATTGACCATTGCAGTTTGGCCTAAAACAGCTGGGGAGGGCACAAGCGTTGGCACTTGGTTCCACTGGGCCAAAGTGTATTCAGCATTAGCAGGTTGTTTAGGTTTCTTAGCTTTGAGACACATTAAAGGCGCAACAAACAACAAATTTTTATTGTTTTTTCCCGCACTTATACTCTCAATCAATATTTTAGAAGCTGTTGTTCGTGACTTCCAATGTTCTGGATTTAACGGTGTCGTTGATGGCATGTTAATCATCGGTGGACCATGGAACATCATGAATGGTATCGCAGGAATTTTAAATATCATCACCATCTCAGGTTGGGTGGGCATCAAGATTGGTAAAGATAAAAAGAAAGATATGTTATGGCCTGACCAATTATGGTTCTGGATCATCGCATATGATTTATGGAACTTTGCATATGTATATAACTGTGTTCCAGATCATTCATTCTATGCAGGTGCTGCACTTCTTATCTCTTGTACCATTCCAGCGTTCTTCATCAAAAAAGGCGCTTGGTTACAACACCGTGCACAAACATTGGCATTTTGGATGATGTTTGTTATGAGTTATCCAGCATTTGTAGATACATCTGATTTCGCAGTAAAATCTTCACATAGCGAAACTGCTCTTATGGTGGTGAGTGTTTTAGCACTTGCTTCTAACGTGGCAGTATTTGGATATCATTTCTACAAAATTTACAAATTTAAACGCAACCCAATTACGAGTGAAGTTCATAGCGACTTAGCGCAATTTAAAGAAATCGCGAATTCGTAAGAAGATTGAGTCGACAATTGAATGAATAATTGAATTAACTGCAAATCTAAGTGCAAAGTTCTTGAGTGAGCTTTGCACTTTCTTTATGTCTTTAAGCAATTATATCTTGTAATATAAAGTTCGGACATATAATATATTAATAAGACTATAATCTAGACTGGAGATGGCTATGAATAGTGAAAATAGAGAAAAACAAGATAAGCGTATTGCGGTACTAATTGATGCAGACAATGTGTCGGATAAGTACATCAAATACATTATTGACGAGGTGTCTAATCATGGGACCCCCACTTATAAGAGAATATATGGCGATTGGACGAAACCTCAACTCGCTTCATGGAAGACGGTGTTACTGAACCATTCAATTACACCGATCCAACAATATAGCTATACAACTGGAAAAAATGCCACCGATGCGGCACTTATCATAGATGCAATGGATATCTTGTATTCACACAACGTCGATGGTTTTTGTATCGTATCGAGTGATAGCGACTTTACAAAATTGGCTTCAAGACTTAGAGAAGCTGGCATGTACGTTCTAGGAATGGGTGAAAAGAAAACACCGACGCCGTTTATCGCTGCATGTGAGAAATTTAAGTACTTAGAGGTATTATCTGCAACAACAGCCGCTCAGAATATCACTGAAAAAGCGGGACAACCTTCAACACCTGAGATTAAATCGGGTATGATTACCAAAGATGCGTTGATCGATGTTATTCGAAACATTATCAATGAGATATCAGATGAAGATGGTTGGGCATTTTTAGGTGAAGTGGGAAGCATTCTAACAAAACGTTATCCGGACTTTGACTCAAGAAACTATGGTTTTTCAAAATTGACGCCTTTTGTAAGTTCGCTGAAGCAATTTGAAATTCATTCGAGAAAAACAAACAATCCAAGTGTGAGTTTAAAATACGTGAGAAATAAAGAATAGAGGGTTGATATGAAAATTTTAGCGATGTATTTTTCTGGAACGGGTAACACCAAGCATGTTGTGGAGAAGATGAAGTCATCTTTTGCCACTCATGGAGCAGATCTTGAGATGATCAGCGTTGAGGATTTTACAGATGAAGATATGTTGAAAATTCAAGATGCTGACTTTTTACTCTTTGCCTATCCGGTTTATGGGTCGATGTCGCCTATGATTATGTGGCGATTTATCAAGCGAATTGCAAAAGAAATCGAAGACAAGAAATCCATCGTGATTGCCACACAGTCGAGTTTTTCTGGTGACGGCGGGGCTTATTTAGCGAGGATTTTGAGAAAATGTTATGCTTCTATCGTGTCAATTGAACACTTTAAAATGCCATCAAATATTGCAGATTCAAAGTTGTTAGGCAATGAAAAAGAATCTGCCGCAGATAAAAAAATCAGATTAACTGAAAACCGAATTGAACTTTACTGTGAAGATTTTGTGAAAGAGATTCGCAGAAAAAGAGGCGATGGCGTCGGTTCTATTTTCTTAGGTTCAGTACAAAGAATTCCATTTTCAAAATGGGAAAAGAAGTTAACTGGGTCGGTTAAAATCGATCATCAAACATGCACCCAATGTGGTTTATGTGTCGACAGATGCCCGATGAAAAATTTAGAACTCAAGGAACCAAAAAAAGAGAATCAAGTAGAACAACATGGAAATTGTACGCTTTGCTATAGATGCGTCAACCTATGTCCGACAAAATCTATCAGCATTTTTTCAAAGAAAAAACCACAAGTACAGTACAATCGATTTTTATAAACGGTATAACCAACAGGTATAACCAACGGGTATAACCAACTTTTAAATCAACCGGAGGTCTTCATGCAGCAGCAACCAATACGATCTGGCAAAATGGGAATTTTGATTGCAATGATATTTGTAATTGGCATTTTCACTTGTTTGGGGATTGGAAAGTCGCTGGTATGGGGACTTTCTTTTACGTTAATACTGGCGGTCGGGTTATTAAAAACAATTGGTGTCTCTTTTAAAGAGAGCTTTCATTGGCTCGGTGAAGGGATTTACAGCATCAAAGATATCTATATTGTCGTTTTGCTCATCGGGGTCAATGTTGCCATGTGGACAGCATCGGGTATCGTTCCAAGTTTGATTTACTATGGATTTGGAATTGTAGAGCATATCAACTTTTTGTTATTTGCTTATTTACTCACTGGTGTAGTGGCATTTTTCCTAGGTACTGGATTAGGCACTTTGAGTACAGCTGGAATCGCGGTTTTAACGCTGGGCGTTAGCGTAGGACTCCCAAAAGGTATTTTAATGGGCGCGATTTTATCGGGCGCTTATATTGCTGACAGATTATCGCCTATCTCAGCCCTTGTGAATTTCACGCTTGAAACAACAGAAGTGACTTTTAGAAAGTACTTCAAAGAAACGGGATGGAGCATGCTGCCGGCCATGATTCTTACAGGTGTGATTTTTTATCTGTTCTCATTAAAATTTCCAGCTCAGATTTCGATTGATGAGATGACTCAGTTGAAGTTTCAACTTAAAGAGACATTTGTGATCTCTCCATTATTATTTATAATCCCATTGGTGATCTTGTGGACGAGTTTTAAAGGGATGAAGACCAAGAGCGTCCTATCTATCGGCATAGGACTTTCAGCGGTTGTGATTCTTTTCATCCAACAAAATTCGGTGATGGAATTACTCGATTTTATGCTCAATGGTTTTGAGAGTGGTTCGCCTTATGCATTTATTCAGTCTCTTGAAATCGGCGGTGCCATGGCTATGTTTGAAGTGGTTATCATCATCATGGCAGGTATTTCTATGAGTACGATCTATGAAAAGTGTGGATGGCTAGATCCGCTCATCGCATGGGTCGCTGGTAAAAGCAACTCTCCAAGACAACTTGTCTTGAATACAAGTGTATTGTCTATCGGACTCAATGCACTGACCTGCGATCAAACAGTTGGCATACTCATTCCAGGGAAGTATTTGAAATCGACGTTTAAAAAGCATGGTTATGACCATACAACGCTTTCTCAAGTCATTGCGAATTCAGGAACTGCCATTGCACCACTGATGCCTTGGAACGTCAATGCGATCATCATCTTAGCCATCACGGGCGTTAGTGCCTTAGAGTTTGCGCCATTCGCTGTTCTATGTTGGCTGAGTCTTCCATTTTGTTTATGGTTGACGCATCCGAAGAAAGCACAATAAATAATACCTGTTTGCATGCTCAAGCAAGCTTTCTTGACAAAATAAAGGATTCAATTTATACTGAAAATAGTTTGAATATCAAATTAATTATTGGAGTGAATATGGATTACGGGAAAAAGATCCTCAACAATCTCTTTGTCCTCATGTTTAATCAAATATTAAATATAGAAGAGGACACGCTCAAAAAGGGCGAATTTGGGAATTTGACAGTGAGTGAATTACACGTCATCGACGCGATTGGTATGGAAGATGTATCGCCTATGACTGCACTTGCCACAAAACTGAATATTACAGTGGGGACGTTAACCATTTCCATCAATAATTTGGTCAAAAAGGGATACGTAGAACGCGTTAGGAGCGAAGAAGACCGACGTGTTGTTCTGATCTCTTTGACGGACTTAGGGAGAAAGGCGTTTGTTCACCATGAGAAATTTCACGATGAGATGATTTCTTCTGCCATGTCTGAACTTGAGCCTGAAGAAACCATTGCACTTATTAAAGCGCTCTCAAAAGTGACGGATTACTTTAAGGATTTGAAGTAAAAAATTTACAACGATACTTTGATTATCAAACAAATTGAAGTTCAAAGCAATCATAAATGAGAAGTTGATTCGACAAATGAATAATTCTAAATGAATCAGAAGAGGAGATTAAGATGAAAATTCAATTGATAACGGACAGTACTTGTGATTTATCCCCTGAGGTGTTATCCTCGATAGGTGTTGAATTTGCACCGCTTAAAGTGTTATTTGGAGATACGGAATATATAGATAAAACGGGCATCACCAATAATGAATTCTATGAAAAAATGCGTACATCCCCTGCGCTTCCCACCACGTCGCAAGTAAATCCCGGTGAATTTCACGAACTTTTTGAAAAGGCGCTGATTCAACACGAATACGTGGTGTGCATGGTAGTATCTTCAAAATTAAGCGGGACGTATAACTCTGCTGTGATTGCGAAAGAGATGTTAGAGGAGCCAGAGCGTGTATTTCTTATAGATACTGCTACGACAAGTTATGCACTTGGGTTGATGATTCAACTTGTTCAGGAAAAAATTAAAAGTGGTGCAGATATCGTCGAGGTTGTGAAGTATGCCAACAAACTCTCTGAGAAATCTCAAATTTACTGCATGTTAGATACTCTTGAGAATCTAAAGCGCGGTGGCAGACTTTCAACTGGTTCTGCTTTAATTGGTAAAATGTTGAACTTAAAAGTAATCATCGAAGCAAAAGATGGACTCGTAAAAGTGTGCGAGAAGGCACGTGGAGATAAAAAAGGCTATGAATGGATGATTCAGCAATTAAGCGAGTCGTTTCCAGATGGACATGTGGATTTCCTCGCAATTGGACATTCTCATAGTCAGAAAAAATTAGAAGAGATTCAATCGATCTTAAAGTCGCGGTTCGTCATTGATCAAATTACAGTTATTGAGATTGGTTCGGTGGTTGGTGTTCATGCAGGTGAAGGCGCAGTGGGTTTTGCGTATTTTAAAAATTAACGGTACAAAGTGAGATACCCTAAAACAAATGTAAAAAGTAGTACGAGTGATACATTCATTTGATTATAATCCATTTTAAGACGTCTTATTCGTTGAAATAGGGCGTTATTTTTTTCCCCATTACGCGTCATAACGTGATGAGCTAAGTAACTGATCAGTAAGATGAGAAGATATTCAAAGAGTTTTGATAAATAGCGCGTCCAAGAATCATTCAATGAAATATGAAATACCTGATTTAAGATAGGCGATGAGAACACTCCCCATAGGATACATAGAAACGCTGTAAGTATAAGTGATGAACGCTCATATTTGGACGTGTTGACTGACTGTGTATGATCTTCAAAGGAGGAAGCACTCCAAATAACAGGGATAAATTTCATAAAAGAAAGTGCGATTCCAAAGGTGATGACATATAAATCCCAATGTTGTAAAAGTAAATTTTTCCCCATAAATCCACCGAAAAAAGGCACTCCTATGATGCTAAATGTACCGATAATCCAAAACAAGGACAATGATTTTGAATGTTTCCATAAATGATGCATATCGCTGATTTGTCGGGATTGATAGAGGTGAATCATTTGGCCTGCTGTTAAAAAGAGCAATGGTTTGTAGAGCCCATGCGCAACGAGGTGATAAAAAGATGCAGCAATAGACAGTTCTGTACCATGTCCTATTCCGATGAGGATAATGCCAGACGTTGCGATGGTTTGATAGGCGAGCAGGGACTTGATATCCGTTTGGCATATAGCGAATATAAAGCCAATACATGTTGTTGCATATCCAAGGGTTAATAAAAGTGGTCCTAATGTGACGATAGGAGAAAAAATAATGGAGATTCGGTAGATTAAATAAAGCCCAATCTGCACAAAAATACCAGATAAAATAGCAGAAACTCCCGTTGGTGCGGCTAAAGAAGCATGTGCATGAGGGAGCCAACCAAAGGCAGGAATGAGAGCTGATTTTAGACTCAGTGCTGTGAGGATAAATGCAAGGGGCAATGTCAATGACCGGAGATCCGTCCAGTTTTTTACCTGAATTAGAAGGCTGTGAATGTCAAGATTGCCAAATGTTTTGTATAAAAATCCAAGCCCCATTAAAAAAAAGGCCATGGCAACTAAATTTGACATCAGGTAGATGAGACCATCATAAAGAGATCGGGAATCTTTTTTTGCCATAATTAATAGCGTCACTAAAACTGTAGACACTTCAAATAAGATGTAGATGTTAAATAGGTCTACAGACAGTAATAGCGCATTGATGATGCCTTGAAGACTTAATAGTTCAAAGATCATATTGCGTGAAAAATAGGACTTTCCTGTGGAATAGAAAGTAGCAATTAAAAAGAGAACATTGTTTAGTACGAGCATGATCCAAGAGTAATCGTCAATAGAGAGCGCCATGCCGAACGGAAAAGGCACATCGACCAGTTGTGTCAATCCGCGTGGAGTAAGATTTATAAGCAATGAAAAAACAAAAAAAAGTTGCGTCAGCGTTATGAGCTTTGTCAAATGAACAGATAAATTTGAAAAAGCGAGATTTGAAAATCCTAATAGAAGTGGAATTAAGACGTAGACAATGGGATTCATAATCCTTCTTTTCCTTTCTTATCGTATAATTTTCTCCAGTTGGTGGTTCCGTATGTGTGATAAAGTGAAACAAATAGAGTGAGACAAAGAGCCGTTACGGATACGCCGATGACAATAGCTGTAATCATAAGGGCTTGTGGTAATGGATCAGCAACGACCTCTATGCGATGCATGAGATATGCTTGCTTACCGATGGGTGCATGATGAACCGTTTCGTTAAGCGATAAAAAGAATAAGATGATTGAAGCTTGCATAATACTCAAACTGATGATGGATTTTAATATATTGCGCCTAGAACAAACGCCATAAAGGCCTATGAAAAATAGCGCAATGCTGATATTTTCGCCTGTAAAAAGTACCGAGTTCATAACGCCTCCTCGTCTTGAATGAAGTGATAGAAGATCAATGTCAGTCCACTGGCAACTTTCAATGATATGAGTAGATTCATGATGATCAAATAAGGAATATTAAGCTGGGGCAAGAATCGGTGAACAAGCGTCGTTAAAAATCCTATGGCCACAAGATAAATCAGCAATAAGGCAATTTTTTCGATACGATGAAGTTGATGCAGGTGTCCAAAATCTTGAGGATTTGCAATGTAACTGCAAATAAAAACGCTCATAATAAGTGCGCCACCTTGAAATCCACCGCCGGGTGATAGGTGTCCATTTAAGATGATGTAGATGCTAAACAGTTGGATGATGGGGTATAGAGCGCCCATAGTTCGTGTGATGAGTTTTGAATTTTCATTCATTGGAATCCTCCTCTTCAGAAGATGGCAGTCGAGAGAATCTCACGATTCCAGTAACGCTAAATAGTAACATCAATGCTTCAAATAGGGTGTCATAATATCTAAAATAGAGATAAATGGCGGTGACAACATTTGGTGACTGAATCATGGATTCGCTATTTTTGATATAAAAAATTGTCAATGGAGATTGCGTTGATAAAGGGCTATCTCGGCTGATTAAGATCACCAATATGGCGAGTGAACTCATCAATAGGGCGATGATTTTTCGGTTCATAAGTAAACCTCCCTTTTGATGAGTTGTATAGATATACTTTCAGACATAAGGAACTCATATAAGCGTTCAGCTTTTAATGAATTTTCATTGATATAGAGAACAGGACGACGTTCAATTTCATCGATTATAATTGCGTATGGATGATTATTGAGTAACGTATCGACGCTGTCAACTGTGTACACAGTGTGGAGTTCGAGTCCTTCTTTAGAACAGAACTTACTCAATTTCTCTATCAGCGGATCTTTTGAGCGCTCAAAGTAGATGGCATCGTTTACCTGTTGAGCATCTAGTGAGATGTAGACAGAGAATACGCGATATTTTTTTAGAGCCACTAAAAACAAAAGCGTTGAAAGTGTCGTACCTATGACAGCTTCAGCGATAGCCACATCAGGCGCATAATAGAGCAAGTAGACAATTGAGATTATCAGCGAGAATAAGCTCAATAAAATAATGGCTTGTTTCAGTTTTCGAGATTGTATGATGACGACCGCTAGTGGGATTAATAGAATCATCAAAATTGTTCTCATTTGGAATCCTTTCTTGTTTTCAATCCGTTGATGTAGGCTGAACGCGTTATAATATGTGTCGTGAGTGGATTGACAAGGAGTGTCACGAGAAGAATCAATACAATTTTCATGGATAAAAATGTCCATCCACTCTTTATGATAACGCCGATAAGTATGGATAAATAACCCACAGTGTCTATTTTCGAAGATACAAGAGCGCGGGAATAAAAATTATCAAATCGGAATAAACCGATGATGCCAAAGAAAATAAAAATGATTCCTGCGATGATAAAAAATGTACCAATCATGCGATTTCCTCCTTTTAAGTCTAGTAGAGGGATATTTTATAACAATTTGCCTCTTTTTTGGATGCTGATGGCAACAAACATTAGACCTATAAATCCAAGTAGTGCATATACGATTGCAAAGTCTATAAAATAGGTTTGATTTTCAATATAAGCAAGTAATATCAATATCATTAAAAATTTAGAGGTAATCAAATTCGCACACAACAGTCGATCCCAAATAGTAGGTCCTAGGATGAGTCTTAAAAAACTAAAGAGAGAAAAAATGCCAATTAATATAACAGCTATCATCATAAGCCCTTTTTGATCCTCCTTTCGAGTTTGCCTTTGATTATTTCTCCTGCTTCAGATGAATTTTGTGTCGTTGGGTTCATCCACAAAACTAGGAGTCGTTGACCTTCGATATCAACCGTGATGGTTCCAGGTGTCAGTGTGATGGAATTACATAAGATAACAGTTTCAAAGTTTTGATCTAAATCTGTTGAGATTTCAATAAATGTGGGGGCGTGAGAATTTTGTAAAACGACTAAAATCATCTTAAATCCAGCTCGATATATTTCAATGAGTAAGGTGAATAAGTAGGGAATGGATTTGAATACATTAAAATAAAACAAGTCATAGTAGGAATCGTGGAGCAAAAAAGTTTCGCTACACACGATTGTCGCAAATGAAATCAGAGGCGCAAATAGGAGAAAAATCCAGTCAGTTCTTTCAAATAGAACGACTAGGATTAAAGACAATATGACAGTGAGTTGAAAATAATAGAGTTTTCTTCGCATAACCCCTCCAGTACCGCATTTAATTCTTTCATACCCGTGAGAGCGACGATGAAACAGTTCAATGCTCATGTTTAAGAAACTTGCTATCTCGCTAGGAAACTTCTGTAAACAAAAAGACTATGCGCCCATATGGATGCATAGTCTTAAAATTTAAGTGTATTTATTTATCTGCTCATTAAGTAGTGGTAGACGAGTTTCATGGTGTTTTCAAGCCCTGAGTAATGGGTTCTTTCCATACCGTGTGAAGCGTGTACACCTGGACCGATGAGTGCACCTTTGATGTTATTGCCTGCTCTTAGTGCTGCACTGACGTCAGAACCATAATAAGGATAGATGTCAATTGCATAGCTAAGAGAATTTCCTTTAGCGAGATCGATGAGTTTGCCTGTCATCTCGTAATCATAAGGACCCGATGAGTCTTTTGCACAGATAGAGACGTCGTATTCAGTACAAGATAGATCTTCTCCAATACATCCCATATCCACTGCTAAGAGTTCGGTAATGTCAGCTGGGATATGTGCAGAGCCATGTCCAACTTCTTCATAAGTAGAAATGATCACTTTTGTCGTATATTCAGGTTGAATCTTTTCTCTCGATAAATGTTCAAGAACGCCGAAAATACATGCTACAGAAGCCTTGTCATCTAAAAATCTCGACTTAACAAAATCGTTGATAATCGTTGTTTTAGGATCAATGCATATAAAATCGCCCACTTGAATGCCTAATGCTAAAACGTCCGCTTTGGATTTTACAGCGACATCTAGTCGAACTTCCATTGTTTCAGGTGTTCTCGCCATTGTGCTGCTGTCTTTGTGAACGTGAGCCGCAGGTGCATTGCTTAAAAATGTCCCTGAGTAAACCTGTCCATCTCGCGTGTAAATTTTACAATATTCACTATCTAATGTTGGGACGATTGGTCCACCCACCAATGTAAATTTTAAAGTACCTGATGAAGAAATGCTTCGGACCATCGCGCCAAGTGTGTCAACATGTGCAGATAGGCCGACTGTTTTTGATGCATCTTTTCCCGGAATCGTGATGATGCCATTGCCCTTAGCGTTTGATTCAAATGTATAGCCGAGTTTTGAGGCTTCTGTTGAAATAACGGACATTACCTTTTGTGTATAACCACTTGGACTATCTGTTAATAGTATGGTTTTCATAATATCTAGAACGTAATTTTTGTTAATCATGCGAACTGTCCTCCTAAAATAATATGACGCTTTCGTACCCTTTTTAAGTATACTCCACTTATAACAAGACTTCTACAAAAAACAGAAGAATCCTAGTGTTAAAACACTAGAATTCCAAATTGAAATCAAGTAAAATAAAAGAGTAAACTAAAGTATGGAGGTAATCAATGGGGGACTATCGAATCACGCGCAGAGGCATGTTGATGCTCATCATTTTAGTTGTACTTGCAACTTACTCTGTTGTAAAGGGATCCATCTATTTAGCGGTTTTTAGTTTTTGGTTTTGCTCGGTTCTCTTATTAATTACTCTTTATGAGGTTTTCATTAATAAATAACGACTGTCAGTTTAAGTTAAATATTGTGAAATCATGTCGACATCGCCATCTTCTGAGATGACGATAGCAAAACAATTGGAGTAATCTGGATTTTTCGTGATGGTTTCAACATAACGAATCGCTGAGTTATAGCGAGCACCACGTGAAGGATCACCTTTATCTGTAGCAATGCCATCTAAAATAACACCAATTCCGTGACAACAGCCGTCTAGATCCATTAAAACAGCACCGTCAATACTCGTAATTGAGCGAACTATCGAAGGAGTTAAGGGCAATGCTTCGATGCAAAATCCTTGATTTCTTAAACGGTATGATTCGCTTCTTGCATTTTTTGACACCACCAATATGGTGCCTTTAACTTGCTTAAGCGCTTCAAGTGTCAAACGATACAGATTGAGTATTTTTTTGGATTCGATTTCTGGAAATATTTTTTTGACTTCGGCACTGAAGTTAAAGTAACTAATTTTAGGCTTAGGAATATAGACTTCTTCGTGAGTCACTTGCATGAGTTTGTTGGCATTATGATTGAGCTGCCATGATGAGTAGTTGTTAAACTCAATGGTAAACAGATTTGTAGAATGATCATTTGTATGTGAAAATTCAACCGTACTATAGAGATATTCACCATCTGAAAGTAAGTAGACTTCAGCATTGCTAAGCTCTAAAATTTTACGGATATGTCGTGTACTCGATAAGGGGATTTTATTTTCAAACTGAACCAAAGGTTTTAAAATGTGCTGTGAAGCCAGTGCTTCAGCCGCCTGTGAATTGAGTAAAAGAATTTTGCCATCGCTAAATGATTTTTCATAACTGAGTGATGAAATTTTATTAAATTTCTCAAATGGATTAACGACGTGATCATTTTGCAAAATGCTTTGAATGAGGCGTCTACCAGAGATTTTTAGTAGGTCAGAATAGGATTTCTCGATGATTTCTTCTTGAGCAATCAGCCCGTTCACACATTCGTTGATATAGTCGAGCGTCGTATGAATGATAATATCGAGTAAAGACTTGTACTTAATTCCAGCCGAAGTGGGAATTTTGTAGTAAATGTCCATGATTTTTGAATCAAATTGCAAAGCAAACACATAGGATTTCTGTTGATAATCAAATGAATTGCAATAGTAGATGGCATATTTTTCTTCATCTAACATCTTTTTTAGCAATTCCGATTGAATACTGCTTTCTTCGATGAGATGAAGCTGTGGCACCATTTCATCGTCAATTTTACTGTATAAAGTAAAGCAGTAATGGTCTAAGTATTGAGTGAGTTTGCCGAGGTTTACAAAAGTCATGAATCCTTCACATCCTTTGGTGGTTTATTGTGAAAATGGGGTAAATCTATAAATATGAGAAATCTATATATCATATACCACGAATTTGTCATTTTATGTCGTAAATTGTGATAAAAATAAAATATATTCTACAAGAATGATAAAAAAAATTCGCGGGTGAATAGTGTATAATAAAAAAAATACTAGAGATGGCACTCTAGTATAAGGAATGACAGGCGCAATCCCCTTAATTGAATGTGTATCATAGGGATTTTCAGAGGGAGGTACACCTCAAATAAGAAAATTGCCTTTCATTGTCTTTAATTTTAACATAAGTAAACCATTCATTTCAATAAAAAGTGTTGAAATAACGAATAAATTCGATAGATAGGAAGTGTTTATGATAAACCTTTTACTGGTTACCGAGGATCGGAACTATGTTGAGACAATTAAACAATATCTGGACTTTAGCAGATATCAGTTAATTTTTGCGGATCATTTTGATCAGATGGTTCGAGAATTAAACGCGCAGATGATTTCCCTAGCCATCATCGACAGTCAAATTCGTCAAAAAACTGAGATCTATGAAGTGTTGAAGTTTAAGTATCCAAATGTGATTCAAGTTGGGATAGACAATTGTGATCAGCCACGACGTCATTTTATGCCCGTCGATTTGGGCTTTTCAAAGATTCAGTTGAGTAAATCCGTCTCAGTGAGCGAACTTCTATGCATGATTGATAAAATCGTCAAAATAGATGAAAAAATTCACAATCGCCAACTGATCAATCTCGTTTCAGGACTTACATCGCTTCCAACCATTCCTAAGATTTATTTCAGAATGAATGAAATGATTAAGAACAATGAATCCATAGATGATATTGCAAGAGTGATTGAAGAGGATCCATCGACAACGACGAGTATTCTTAAAATGGCGAATACGGCCTTTTACAATGCAAAGACAGCGTCCATTCGTCAGGCCATAATGTATATTGGGTTAATCAACGTCAAAAATATCATTTTGACCACTGCGGTTTTTGATAATTTCAAGATGGATATCGAGACGAGAGAACTTCATTGGAAACAGATGGCGTTAACCAATCGAATGCTCAATGCGTTCTATCTAGAGTGTCAAAATAAACCGCTTGATAACAATATATCAGCGGTTGGACTGCTTCACAACGTGGGCTCAATCGTATTTATGAGTAATTATGCCAATTTATTTGATGTCATCAATGAAACGGTTCAAGGAAATGCTGAAAGCTCGTTTTACGCGCTTGAAAAAGAGAAAATTGGATTTAATCATGATGAAATTGGCGGATATTTACTGGATTTGTGGGGATTCCCGTATCCGGTAGTGGAAGCAGCGCTTTATCATCATTCGCCGCTTAGTGGACATATCATCAATAAAAAATTGGTTATGGCGGTCCATTTAATGAACTGTTATTCATGGAAGGCACTGGATAATCACAATAAATTTTACGAACTAGATGTTCGCGTATTTGACGAACTAGAAATTACTCAAAATCAATTTGAAAGTTTTTACAGTTTATTTATAAAAAAAGCATTGGGATAATTTGCGATAGACTTATAAATCTGATAATATTAATGTTGGTGAGGACGATTGTAAGTGTTCATCGGAAAATGAAGGGAGTTATAACACTATGGAAACTAAAGTAATTGCTAGAGTTAATGGCAGAGACATTACAGAACATGATTTGAATATGTTTTATCAAACAATCGGTCCTCAAGTTCAAGGACAATTTCAAGGAGAGCAAGGCATGCAACGTCTGGTAGATGAGTTAATTTACCAAGAATTATTTTATGCTGAAGCGCTTGAGTCAAATTTAGAAGAGACAGAAGCATTCCAAACTGAATTAAATAGAATGAAAGATAACTTATTAAAACAATTCAACATCAAAAACTTAATTGAAACAGTGACGGTTGCAGATGATGAAATTGAAGCGTTTTACAAAGAAAACCCACAATACTTTGAAGGTCAAGAACAAATTCAAGCATCTCATATCTTAGTGGATACTGAAGAACAAGCAAATGAAATTTTAGCTGAAATCGAAGGCGGTTTAGACTTTGCTGAGGCAGCTCAAAAATATTCAAAATGTCCTTCAAATCAAGAAGGTGGCGATTTAGGATTCTTCTCTAAAGGTCAAATGGTTCCTGAATTTGAAGTTGCTGTATTTGATATGGCAGTGAATGAAGTATCAAAACCTGTTCAAACTCAATTTGGATATCATTTAATTTTAAAAACAGGTGAGCAACCTGCGGTAACACAACCATTTGAAGCGGTTCAACCACAAATTGCACATCAATTACTCATCCAAAAACAAAACGCAGCTTACATCAACAAAGTAGAATCTTTAAAAGCGAAATATACAATCGAAAAATTTTAGTTAAAAATTAAAACTCAGAGTAAGGCCAGCGTAAGACTGAGTCCTATTCTGAGTTTTTATACATAATGGAGGAACATATGAAACGAAGCAATCGAAGAATCATCCTAGCAATGCTCATCATCGTATTGACACTGACAGCCATCGGAATCTTTTGGTACGTGTCATCTAAAGACTCAATCAAGACGGATACCAAAGACGAGTTGTCACAAGTTGATCCTCAAGAAGTAAAGCCTCAAGAAGTTACTACGATCCCACTTGTAGATCTAGACGAACAAGCTTGGGATGTGCCATATATGAAAGAAGTCCTTACTTATTTAACCTCAGAAGAATGCGCAGGCCGTCTTCCTGGAACTGAGGGAAATGAACATGCAGTGGCATATATCCAGTCCGAAATGGCTAAAATTGGCTTAGTTGAACCTGAATTTGCCGATGACTATGAGATGTCATTTCAAATGGTGTCGCCAATCAAGCAAGCAGAAACAACCATGACAATAACAGATGGCAATCAAGTCAAGGAACTGAAGTTTGGAAGTGATTTTGCAGAGGTTGTTGGACATGCAAATTTACTTTCAAAAGGAAGTTTCTCGGGAACTTTTGGAATTATCGATAGTCCTTTTGATGTGACGAAGTTTGACAAAATAGGCAATCCAGACATCGTCGTCTATACAAAAAATGCGATGTTGGCCTATTCTGCAGCATCGCTAACAGAACAGATGAAGCAATCTGAACATCAGCCTAAGGTGATTCTTATGGAGAATCCAGATGAAAATTCTGGTTTCTTTGTTTTATCACCTTATGTGAGTGATCCGATTGTAGATGAAAATGACCAATATCTCGCATATGAGATTTCCCCTGAGATTGTGACGTATTTAAAAGAGCATCCAGAGGCGACGATTCAGGCTTCCACAGATGTTCAAGTGATGGATGTTGCAGCGACCAATGTTGTGGGGATGATCGATGGCACGGGAGACAAAGGCGTGATCATTTCGGCACATTTTGACCATCTAGGTAGCAATTTTGATGGAACTGCCAATGTCGGCGCGCTAGATAATGCATCTGGTACAACGGGTATGCTGATGATGGCAAAAATATTAAAGCAGTATGGCGATCCTGCCATGGATTATTATTTTGTGGCATTTAATGGTGAAGAAGAGGGGTTACTCGGGTCAAAGGCGTTTGGAGAGAGTGGCGTTTTGGATGCAGATAAATTTCAAGTGGTGAACCTAGACATGATTGGTTCTTCTGGTGAGTATAATATTTTAGTGTGTTCAAGTTATGATGTGTCATTTGACCTCCAAGATGACGTCATGGCAATTGGCAATCAACTTGGTCTCGATGTGGTGGAAAGCCGAATTGCGGCCAGTGACCATGCCTCAATGGAAGAGAGTGGCTTTCAGTCTGTGAGTTTAGTGGAGTTTGATACGCGCTATTATCATACTCAAAATGATACCATCGAGAATTCAATGGATTTTGAATCGTTAAAAGAGATACTATCATTCGCGTTCCAAATCGTATATCATATAACTAATAGTGTTCAATAAGGAGAAATCAGTGTTAATTAAAGAAATGAAAATAGGCGAAGAAATAACGGGCTTTTATCTCGTAAAAGCCAAAAATATTAAGACCTCAAGCGCAAACAAACCCTATATCGATTTTACACTTCAAGATATATCTGGAGAAGTGAATGCAAAACTTTGGGATGTTAAAGGCGATGTAGAAACGATGTACAATCCGGGAGAAGTTGTCAAGGTGATGGGAACTGTGACGCAGTGGCAACAATCCGTTCAATTAAAACTCATCAAACTACGTGCAATTAACGAAGAAGATGATGTGGATTTTAGTCAGTTCATTCCGATGGCACCGATTGAAGCAAAATTGATGTTGGATGAAATTCTTTCTTATGTGGATCGCATGGAATCTTCAGAAATAAGAAGACTTGTGACAGCAGTTATCGATCTTTATAAACCCAAGCTCATGTATTATCCAGCGGCAAAATCCAATCACCACGCCATTAAATCCGGCCTTTTATATCATATCCTGAGAATGCTTAGATCGGCAGAGGCTTTGGGTGGCGTCTATAAAAACCTCAACATGGATTTGGTGTATGCAGGGGTTATTTTACACGATATTGAGAAAATTAACGAGATGGATGCCACTGAAGTGGGTGTGGTGGAAGACTATACAAAAGAAGGACAGTTACTTGGTCATATTATCATGGGAATCAAACGAATTGATCGAATTTCCGACGAACTTGGAATTGATTGTGAAATTTCTCTATTGATTCAACACATGATTCTAACGCATCATTATGAACCCGAGTTCGGAAGTCCGAAAAAGCCGTTGATACCTGAAGGAGAGCTCCTTCATTATCTCGACATGATCGATGCTAGAATGTACGATATGAACAAAGCATTGAAAGATCAAGCTGAAGAGACATTTACCGATCCGATCTTTGTTTTAGATCGACGAAAACTCTATAAATCCAAATACAGCCAATCAGAAAATTGGTGATGCATTCATACAATTGCGGATGTATTCATCATAATATACAACCATAAAAAAAGGGAACTTGATGTCGTCATCAAATTCCCTTTATTTTTTAGGATTCATCTGTAAATATCAGATTATTGTGCTGCTTGATCTTTATCGAGGCAGCATTTTTTGTACTTTTTGCCGCTACCACAGTGGCAAACGTCGTTTCTGCCGAGTTTGTTTTCAACTCGAACGGTTACTGTATCCACGTAGTTTTGTTTGATCGCTTTCATTTGTTCTTTTGTTAAAATAGTTTCCCAAGCTGGGATTTTGTATAACCATTCTGCTTTTGCTTTGTGCATATTGAAGTAAAGTTTTTCAAAATCAATCGTTGCATTGAGTTCTGAGTCCTCAGTTAATGCATCGAGATCAACTTCTTCCATTAAACTTGTATGAATACCGTCTACGAAACCCACAACGAGCATTGGATCTAGATCGTATTTTTCGCCAAATGCTTTAACCGTTCCAGTTAATTTTTCTGTTTTGTTGTCTAAAATATCTTCATAGATATTTTTTTCCACGGCTAAATAGGCATTCCAAAAATCGTCTGTTTGGGCTTGTGTCAAACCTTTACCTTCAAGAATTGCGTTCCATTGTTCAAATAAAGACATGGCAACCTCCTTATAAAATTCCAAAAATAAGTCTATCATATCGATTAAAAGGTTTCAACTCTAATATTTTTTTGTTATAATCTTAGAGTATTCGGGTAGAGTCAAAATATGTGATGATGTTGAAAGGAGATTTAGACATATGAGCAATTATAATGAAGCATTAAATCGATTGAAAGAAGCACAGCATAAAATGAAGGCATTTGGCTATTCGACATCCATGCTATTTTGGGATGCCTCCACAGGCGCACCTAAAAGTGGTGCGGATGTAAGAAGTCAAGCAATCGGTGTATTAAGTGGTTATCAGTACGAATTGCTAGTGAATGAGCAAATGAAAGCGGACTTGAACCTTTTAATGCAACATCTAGACCAATTAACGGAAATAGATGCAGTTATCGTTAAAGATACCCAAAAAGAGTTTGATAAACTTACAAAAATTCCGATGGATGAGTTCCAAAAATATAACATGCTCACATCTAAATCTTCTATGGTTTGGGAAGAAGCAAAGGAAAAATCTGATTTTGAGATGTTTAAACCTTATCTCACAGAGGTCATTGACTATCTTCTTAAATTTGCAGAGTACAGAGGTTATGAAGGACATCCATACAACCTCTACATCGGAGACTTCGAAGACGGAATGACTGTAGATCAACTCAATGTATTTTTTGATGAGCTACGTGCGCGAATCGTTCCATTGCTTCAAAAAATTGCTGAAAAGCAAAAAGACATACGCACAGATTTCTTATTTAGAAATTATCCTGTAGACATCCAAGATCGAGTGTCAAAAGACCTGTTAGCAATGATGGGCTTTGATCTTGAGAGAGGGATGTTTAAGGAAAGCGTGCATCCATTTACCATGGGTGTGGATATTGACGATGTTAGACTCACAACACATTATTATGAGAATGACTTGTCAAATGCACTTTATAGCACTGCTCACGAAGGTGGACATGCTATTTATGAGCAAAATTTTGGTCGAGATCTACAAGGTACGATTTTAGCGAGCGGAACGTCAAATGGTTTCCATGAGTCACAATCGAGAATTTTTGAAAACAATTTCTGCAAAAATGAGTCTTTCTTAAAATTCTATTTACCAGAGCTCAAAAAACAGTTTCCTGAGCAATTAGCAGATGTCACTGTGGATGAATTCAATGAAGCAATCAATCGAGTGGAACCTTCGCTGATTCGTATTGAAGCGGATGAGTTGACGTATTCACTCCATATTATGATTCGCTATGAAATTGAGCTTGGTTTAATTGACGGTACGATTAAAGTAGAAGATCTTCCAAAAGTATGGAATCAAAAAGTGCATGATTATTTGGGAATTACGCCATCTAAAGATAGCGAAGGCGTACTCCAAGATGTTCACTGGTCAGAAGGTTTATTTGGTTATTTCCCTACTTATGCATTGGGAAGTGCGTATGCTGCACAACTTGCTCACTTTATGTCAAAAGACATCGATGTGAACGCTGAGCTTGGTAGTGGTAACTTTGAACCACTGACAAAATGGCTCAATGAAAAAGTGCATCAATATGGAGCACTTAAAAAACCAAACGAACTCATCAAAATGATCACAGGTGAAACATTAAATTCTAAATACTATTGTGATTATTTAGAGGAAAAATACTCTAAGATTTACGGTTTAAACTAGGAGGAAAAACATGAGTGAAAAAGTATTAAGAGGTAATTTATTGGTTGCTCAAGGTGGCGGCCCTACTGCAGTTATTAACCAATCAATGGTTGGTGTCGTTTTAGAAGCAAAAAAATACCCACAAGTAGAAAGAATCTACGGAGCAGTTCACGGCGTTGAAGGAATCGTAAATGAAGAATTTATGGATTTAACAAGAGAAACAGTTGCAAACCTTGAAGCTGTTGCTGCAACACCATCTTCAGCACTTCTTTCAACACGCGTTAAACCAACACCTGAGTTCTGTGCAAAAATGTTTGAATCAATGAAAGCACACAACATTCGTTTCTTCTTCTACATTGGCGGAAATGATTCTTCTGATACCGTGAGAATCGTTAATGAAGAAGCTAAAAAACAAAATTACGACTTTAGAGCAGTTCATATCCCTAAAACAGTCGATAACGATTTAGTGATCAACGACCATACACCAGGTTATGGTTCAGCTGCTAGATACGTTGCTTCTGCTTTTGCTGGTATCAACTACGACAATAGAGCACTTGCTGGCGTATACATCGGCGTTATCATGGGTAGACATGCTGGTTTCTTAACAGGTGCTGCTGCACTTGGTAAAGTATACGAAGATGACGGTCCACACCTCATTTACTTCCCAGAAAGACCATTTATTATTGAAAACTTCTTAAAAGACGTGAAAGAAACGTATGAAAAATACGGTAGATGTATCGTTGCTGTTTCTGAAGGGATTCAAGATGAAAATGGCGAAGCGATTATCACAAAACTTCAGGAAAACGTTGAAAAAGATGCGCATGGTAACGTTCAACTTTCTGGTACTGGTGCATTAGGCGATTTACTTGTTGCTGAAGTTAAAGCAAAATTATGCATCGGCCGAGTTCGCGCAGATACTTTAGGTTACATGCAACGTTCGTTCCTTGGTTGTGTTTCAGATACAGATCAAAAAGAAGCAAGAGAAGTTGCTGAAAAAGCGGTTCAATTTGCACTTATTGACAACATGGACGGATCTGTTGTTATGGAAAGAAAAGGCGATTATGCAGTTGACTTTAGACTCGTTGAGTTAAAAGAAATTGCAGCTAAAACAAAACACATGCCTGACGAATTCATCAATGCAGCAGGGAACAATGTCACTGAAGCATTTATGAAATACGCTAGACCATTAATCGGTAGCGACTTCAATCCAGGCGCGCGTTTAAGATCGCCAATGATTGATCCGATTTTAAAAAAATAAGCATCTAATGAACATGAATAAAGAGTGATTGGGCAGTTTCTATTGCCAGTCACTCTTTTTTTCGTGTGCCCTGCATTCATGCGCCCTCCGTTTGTGCGCCCTGCATTCGTGGGCGTTTAATTGTAGCGTTGGCAATGTTCATCTAGTATACATTGCCATTGAAGACGTGTTTAAGATATGTTCTCGCGATGGCGCTCGCCTTTTGTATGGTTTCGTAAGACGTCATGGGAATGTCGAGATGATAGTTGGGAAAATATCGCGTCAAGTGAAGGGGAATATTTGGATCAATTGAAGCAAGCCATTTTGCCATGTGCTCAATTTCATCTTCGTGCGTATTGAGTCCGTCGATGAGTAAATACGTGACTTCAACGTGAGTTTTTCCATGACAGAGCTTGATTGATTCCATGACAGGTGCGAGAGCACCGTGGCAGATATTTTGATAAAAATCAGGAGTCATCGCTTTTAAGTCAATATTCATCGCATCGATATAAGGCAGTAGTTGTAAAAGCGGTTGTTCACTTATAAACCCATTGGTCACTAAGACGTTTCTAAGGCCATTTGCATGAACGCGTTTTGCCATATGATAGACGTATTCGTACCAAACGCTGGATTCATTGTAAGTATATGCGATTCCGATGGATTGATTTTTTTGTGCAAGAGATAATATAAGGTCATCATCCGCTTCTTCAACAGGTCCTTCAAAATAGACCAATTCATGATTTTGGCAAAATTCACATGAAAAGTTGCATCCAAAAGTTCCAATGGAAAAAATCATGGAGCCAGATTCATAGCATTTCAGTGGTTTTTTTTCAATGGGATCATAACCGTAGGACACGATTTTTCCAAAGTTTTCTGTATACAGTATTCCATCTATGTTAATTCTCGCGCGACAACGCCCTGTCTGATGAGGGGAAATGATGCAGCTATGTGGACATAATTCACATTTAATTTTACCGTTGGAAAGTGGTGTCCAAAACATGGCCAAATGCCGTTTTTCATCCATAGGAACCTCCTTAGATTTCATTATTTTTACTTGCAATTTCAATGCGTCTATGACAAGATATAGGTATTGATTATCGAGTGGCATCGATAAGGGAGGACGTTATGAAATTATCAAATTGTCTAAAAGGCTTAGAATATAAATGCATCAAAGGAAACTTAGAACAAGAGGTGTCAGGAATCGCGTTTGATTCGCGAAAAGTGAATGAAGGCACTCTTTTTGTGGCGATTTCCGGATTTTCTGTAGATGGACATCAGTTTATTCCGGCAGCTATTGCAAATGGCGCATCGGTCATTGTAATTCAAGAAGAGTTGATTACACGAGAAGAGTTGCAGATACCAGATGACATAACGGTGATTCACATGAACAATACGCGACTTGGACTTGCTGGAATTTCTTCAAATTTTTATAAGAATCCAACGTCTCAACTAAATCTCGTGGGAATTACTGGAACCAATGGAAAAACATCTATAACTTATTTTATAAAGTCTTTGCTCGAATTGCAAAATAAAAAAACAGGGATTATTGGAACCATCGGTACGTTGATTGGAGAACGAAAAATTGACACGCCAAATACGACGCCTGAATCCCTCACGCTTCAGCAAGTACTCGCTGAAATGGTTTCAGAACATGTGGCATATTGCCTCATGGAAGTGTCTTCACATGCGCTTGAACTCAACCGAGTGGGATACTGCGATTTTAATGCGGGCATATTTACCAATTTAACCCCCGATCATCTGGAGCTTCATAAAGATATGGAATCCTATTATCAGGCAAAAGCAAAATTGTTTCATATGACTCAGGGAACCAATGTCATTAATGCAGATGATGCGTATGGCAGACGATTGATATCTGAACTTGCTGGAAAACCATTATTGACCTATGGACTCAATGAAAATGCGGACGTGTATGCAAAAAATATTCGTTATTTCGTGGATCATTCGATCTATACTGCTGTGACACCTAAAGGCGAAATTGAGATTTGTGTCAATGTGCCGGGTGAAATCTACATTTACAATTCATTGGCAGTTGTTGCTTGGGCTGTGTCTGAAGGATTTGAGCTTGTCGTGATTGCCGAAGGGATTGCAGCATTAAAGCATATTAAAGGGCGTTTTGAAACGGTATATGATGAGGACAATAAAAAAGTTGTCATTGATTTTGCACATACAGAAGATGGACTTGAAAAGGCCCTTCAGACGTTGCGACCATTTGTTCAAAATCGTCTGTTGCTGGTTTTTGGCGTGTATGCGGCACCTGGCGATTTAGGTTTAGATAAAAGAATCGCTATGGGAAAAGTTGCTGGTCAATTAGCAGATTATGCATTTGTGACTTCCGATAATCCTAAGGAACAAGATCCAAATGCCATTATCCGCGATGTGGTAGCAGCTGTTGAAAATGTTGGTGGTGCATATGAAGCGATTGTCGATCGACAAGAGGCTATTGAGAGAGCACTTGAAGCCATGGAATCAGGGGATATTTTATTGATTTCAGGAAAAGGACATGAAACTGCACAAGTGATTGGGAAGGTAGAAATTCCATTTAATGAGACTCAAATTGTTAGGGATAAAATGGCGCAGTTAAATAGATAGATGAAGTATTTAACAGATAGATGAAACATTTAACAGATAGTAGAACTGGCTAATAGATAAATGAACCAGTTAGCAGATAGAAAGGTGAAAAGATATGTGTGGTTTTGTAGGATATACGCATTTTGGAAAAACAGAAGATGGGAGCGACATCATCACAAAGATGACGGATGCTATTCAACACAGAGGACCGGATAGTAACGGTATATATAGCGATAGCAATGTATCTTTGGGATTTAGACGTCTGAGCATCATCGATTTGTCGGATGTTGCAAAGCAACCGATGTTTAATGAAAATGAAGATTTGGTGCTTGTTTTTAATGGTGAAATCTACAATTATCAAGGACTTCGCGAAGAACTTATCAAAAAAGGTCATCAATTTCACAGTCATACAGATAGTGAAGTAATTTTACATGGATATGAAGAATATGGCGTCGACATTTTACAAAGATTAAGAGGGATGTTTGCGTTTTCAATATGGGATACAAAAACCAAAAAACTCTTTATTGCAAGAGATTTTTTCGGAATTAAACCGCTCTATTACACGAGAAATACACAAGACGGTTCGATGATTTTCGGTTCTGAAATCAAATCGTTTATGCACCACCCAATGTTCAATAAAGAGCTCAATAAAGACGCGTTAAGACCGTATTTAACGTTCCAATATTCGTCTATGGAAGAGACGTTTTTTAAAGGTGTTTATAAACTCAAACCAGCGCATTATCTACTTTATGAAGATGGGAATCTTCAAACGGTTCAGTATTGGCATAATGAATTCAAAATAGAAGAAAATGATTTGAGTGCAAATGTCGAGCAGATTAAGTCGATTATGAAAGAATCGGTTGAATATCATAAAATCAGCGATGTTACAGTGGGATCTTTCTTATCTGGAGGCATCGACAGCAGCTATATTACAGCATTACTCAAACCACACAAGACGTTTTCAGTCGGTTTCCAAGAATATGAAGCGATGTTCAACGAGACGAAATTAGCCGCTGAACTCTCTGAAATGCTTGGAATTGAAAATCACACGAAAATTATTACAGCAGATGAATGTTTTGATGCTTTGCCGACCATTCAATATCATATGGACGAACCACAGTCGAATCCTTCTTCTGTGCCACTTTATTTTCTGGCACAACTTGCAAGAGAACATGTAACGGTTGTTTTATCAGGTGAAGGCGCAGACGAAATCTTCGGGGGCTATCCTTGGTATCAAAATTCACCAGCGATTGAAAAATATGAGAAAGTACCATTTGCCATTAGAAAGGCAGTAGGTAAAGTTGCCTCTGTTTTCCCAAAAAATAAGATGACGAACTTCCTCACGAGAAGCGGAAAATCAGTTGAAGAGAAGTTTATCGGAGAGGCTAAAGTATTTGACGAACAAGATGCGCTCGCTGTCCTCAAACCAGCGTATCGACACGGACCTGAGGTTAAAACCATTACGGGTGAGGTTTATAAGAAAGTCCAAGGTGCTGATGATGTGACAAAGATGCAGTATTTGGATCTAAACTTATGGCTACCAGGGGATATTTTACTCAAAGCTGACAAAATGAGTATGGCACATTCTTTAGAACTTCGCGTTCCATTTTTAGATAAAGAAGTGATGGCGTTTGCGTCGAAATTACCGACAAAACAAAGAGTCAATTCTATCAATACGAAGTACGCGCTTCGTGTCGCTGCACATGATATGCTACCGGAAGCGTGGGCAAAGCGACCTAAACTCGGTTTCCCTGTGCCAATCAAATATTGGATGAAGGAAGAAAAATACTATCAAATCATTAAAAATGAATTTTTAGATGCACAAACAGGTGAGTTTTTTGACCAAGAGATGCTTTTAGGCTATTTAGAAGCTCATTATACGGGAACAAAAAATTATGCGCGTTATATTTGGACTGTCTATGTATTCTTGATTTGGTATAAACAATTTTTCGGAAAGAAATAGTGGGGGAACATATGAAAAAGGAATTTTTACCAGTAATTCTTGGAACGGATAGCAACGCGTATGGTATGGCGAAGGCCTTTCATATGGCATACGGGATAAAAAGTTTGGTAGTTGGTCAAGGGGAGTTATTTACAACATCGCAGTCAAAAATCTGCGACGTGAAGATCATTCCTAATTTTGCAGATCCAGAGTTATTTGCCACACATTTATTGGATTTGGCAACGACTTTAAAAACGACTGCAGAGCATTTGATCTTGGTAGCAAGTAGTGATGGCTATGTCGAATTAATCGTCGACAATAAGCCTCAGTTGTCAAAATCCTATATTGTGCCATTTATCGATGGCGCGCTCATGAGAACATTGAATTCCAAAGAGGGATTTTATGAAATTTGTGAAGAGTATGGATTGAACTACCCACAGACAAAAGTAATTTATCCAGACGTGTTAGATGAACTTCATAAAACGGTAAATGATCTACAACTTGGATATCCAGTGGTTCTTAAACCATCGGATAGCATGCGCTATTTTGAAGCGAAGTTTGAAGGCAAACAAAAGGCCTATTTCATTGAGTCTGCTCAAGTGCTGAAAGAGACCATTCAAGCAATCTATAAATCGACGTATAACGGCGCTCTGATCTTGCAAGAGTATATCGCTGGAGATGATAGCTCCATGCGTGTTCTCAACTGCGTTTCCGGACCAGATGGAAAGGTTAAACTCATGTGTCTTGGACAACCGCTTTTGGAAGACTGTACTCCGACTTTAATCGGGAATTATACGGCGATTATCGATGCGTATGATGAGGCCGTTTTTAAAGAATATCAAGCATTTTTAGAGAAAATCGGCTATGTTGGATTTTCAAATTTCGATATGAAGTACGATGCAAAAACCGGTAAATTTAAAGTGTTTGAAATCAATTTAAGACAGGGACGAAGCAGCTTTTTTGTGACGGGGAGTGGATTTAATCAGGCTCAATTTTTAGTCGATGCGTTTGTGTATCAAAAAAATATGGACACTGTCTACGGAACCCATCCGCATCTGTGGCTTGGAATTCCGGAAAAGCTCTTATTACAATATTTAGAGCCTTCTGAACTCAAGGATCGCGCAATTAAATGCATCCAGTCTAAAAATACCAGTACAACGCTCTATTATCAACAAGATAAGAGTTTGATGAGAACTCTAAGGGTTTATCGATATTATCATCGTTATTATGAAAAATATAAGAAATATTTTGTGAAGAAAAAGTAAGCAAGGAGGCATATAATGCCCATATTAGATATTACAAATGAAAGGGATGTTCAGAGATACCAGACATTTGTAAAACATTCAACTTATGCAACTGCAACACAGGATATGAACTGGGCGACCATTAAAAAAGGGTGGTCGAGTGCACAGGTATATGTTGAAGAAAATGGCACGATTGTTGCCGCAATGTCACTTCTCATTAAAAAGATGGCAGGATTTTCTATGCTTTACGCACCAAGGGGACCTGTTGGCGATCCATATGATTTGGTCGTGATTCAAAAATTGTTAGATGAAGTCAAATCATTTGCAAAGGCCAATAAGGCGTTTGTCTTAAGGTTTGATCCTGAGATAAAAGAAGATGCAAAGCTCGTGGAAACTTATCGTAAGAACGGATTCATCGTGCGAGGTAAAGGCGTTGATAAAAATGCCCTTATTCAACCGCTTTACAATATGATTTTAAGTTTAGATGGCGAAACGGAAGAGTCTTTGTTATCGAGATTTAGTCCAAAGACGCGTTATAATATCAATCTGTCAAAGCGTAAAGGCGTTGAAGTATCCTACGATACGTCAGAAGCATACCTCAAGAAATTTTATGAACTGTACGAGATTATGTCTGTGCGTAACCGATTGGTGATTCGAAACTATGAGTATTTTCAAGATATGCTAAAAGCGTTTGAAGGCAATATTCGCATCTATTTAACCCAACACGAAGAGGATTATTTATCAGGTGCAATCGCCATCATGTATGGTGATAAATTATGGTATATTTATGGTGCCAGTTCCAATGAAAAACGCAATCTCATGCCCAATTACTTGATGCAATGGGAAATGATCAAGTGGGGTTTAGAAAACAACATGAAGCGTTATGATTTCGGAGGCGTTTTTGAACTAAACATCGAAGATGGACTCTATAAATTCAAAGAAGGATTTTGTCGTGAAGAAGGCGTAACAGAACTCATTGGTGAAGTAGATAAAGTCTACAAGCCCTTGATTTATAAACTCTTTACAGATGTATATCCTAAACTTCAAAAGATTAAAATTAAACTTTTGAGAAATTAATCTTGAATGGATTTTGTTGAGATTGAGATAGATAGAGTGACTAAAATGTTGAAAAGAAAGGACGATACTTCATCGAGGATTCTTCGATGAGTATCTGTGTAATGAAATGTATAATACGAGAAGAAAAAGAAAAACGTTCCCATTTAAACCTATATTGATCCTCATTATATTAGGTTTAGTGGGGGTTATGATTTTTAATAGTGGGATACTAATTAAACTGGGAATTCTTAAAAGTGACATCCCAGAATCTCTTGGTATCGATCCCAAAGACCCTAGAGTTGTGGAGAAAGAAAACCAAGTGTTAGACAAAACGGTCCTAGATGAAGTGGTGGATACGGCGATCCGTTGGATTACAGGGCGTGTAAAGCAAGGGAATATACAGATTCTTGCATTAGATGAAAAAAAATCATTTCCAATAGCGGGAGTGATGTTTGAGGTGAAAGACGGCAAAACAGGCGAAGTCCTTGAAACCCTTGTAACGGATGCGAAGGGGCAAGCGACATCGATGCTTTTAAACTATAGACGAGGGTATGTGGTGACGCAAGTTGAATCTGTACTTGGGTATCAGTCGACGAACATGTCAATTCCAATTGAAATGAAAGCGGAGCTGATGGAATTAACTTTTGCTCAAAAAACAGAGTCTTTTGTAAAAGCTTATGAAGGACAAACAGATGGAACGGTTAAAATCAAAGAGTTGATGTTAGACTACCCTCTGTTATTACAAAAACCTGAATTGCCAAACGGTTGCGAAATTACGGCGATGACATCGCTTTTAAACTACTATGGCTATCCAGTTGATAAAGTGACGATGTCCAATACCTATTTGTTGAAAGAACCGTTCTTTAAAAAGAATGGAAAAATATATGGTGCAAATCCCGATGTGGCATTCTCTGGAGATCCAGCTGATGCAGGTGGTTGGTTTGTGTATGCACCTCCAACTGTTCAAGCAGCTCAAGCATATATTCAATCTGTTGCTGGTCAACATCAAGCGGCTGATTTAACGGGGCTTACGCGCGATGAACTGATGAATTACGTCTCAAATGGTCATCCTGTTGCCGTATGGGTGACGCGAGATTTGAGTCTTGGAAATTTCAACTATGGTTGGTATTTAGAGGCAGACGATTCTTATTTTAAAGCAGCGACAAATTTACACTGTATGGTGGTGTATGGTTTTGTTGGGGACAAATTATACGTCATGGATCCTCTTGAAGGATTGATGCAATATGACAAAGAAAAGTTTTTGAAAAGTTTTGAAAGTATGGGCAACCGTGCGATGATGGTGGAGGTTGTTTCCAATGAACAATAAGAAACTTGGCGTTGTTGGTGGAATGGGTCCTATGGCCACTTCGATGTTTTTCGAACGCGTGATTGAAAGAACAGTTGCGCATAAAGATCAAGAGCATCTGGACATGGTGATTCTCAATCATGCGACGATGCCCGATCGAACACAGGCAATTTTATCCGGCCAACATGAGGATTTTTTGACTCAAATTGAAAAAGATTTACAATTGCTTGAATATGCAGGTGTTCATCATATTGCCATTCCATGTAATACCTCACATTTCTTTATGGACGATTTGAAAAAAATGACGTCTGTTCCCATTATCAATATGGTGGAAGAAACTGCTCAAGAAGTGGTAACGCTGTTTGGGAAAAGTAAGAAAGTGACGATTTTCGCAACGAATGGAACCATTCACAGTGGCATTTATGAACGTGCTTGTAGGCAGATGGGACTTGAATTTGAAAACCCAAGTGTAGACATCCAAGAACAAGTCATGAAGATTATATATGAAATCAAAGCAGGTAATTTTGTGGATTCAGAAGTATTTGATCAATTGATCAAAAGTGCATTAGAGCGGACACAGAGCAGTTGTGTGATATTGGCGTGTACGGAGTTATCCATTTTACCACTGACAGCGACAATCGAATCCTACACAGTGGATGCTATGGACGTCCTCATCAAAAAATCCATTCTTTATTCTGACAAAGAATACGATGATTCAAGAGCGCGATATCAATTATTGGCTTTAGATCCCGATAATAACAAATGATCTATAATTGCTGAAATGTTTTGTTTATGATGAAAACATAAATAAATTGTTTCAGCTTTTTTAATATTGTCATGGGATTTTAATGTTATTTTCATGTAGATGAAATATCCATAGTGTATAATGGTAAAGAAAACAGAGGACAGAGACATTTAGACATAAGGAGAGACTCAATGGAAAAAAGAATTCAAAAAAGGATTGTGACAAAAGTTCGAAAAGTCATGTTAACCAGCATGGCAGTATTATTACTATCAACACAACCTTTAACGGCGTTTGCCTACACAAAAATTTATGAAACAGCTTCTGAAGTAGAATACTACGCAGACGGTGTAACGCTTCAAAATAAAAAAGTCTACACCAACGAAGGTTGGATCAATATGAATATCGTAAGAGTGGATCTCGAGAAAAATATCGAGATGACGGTTTTGACAGATACGATTTTATCAAAACGAGATACACTCACGAATATCGTCAAGAAAAACAACGCCGATAAAACGGTAGCGGTTGCCATCAATAGTGATTTTTTTGATACGGCCAATAATACCACTATGGGAAATCTGGTGCGTAACAATGAAATTCTCACAACGAGTGCGGGTTATAATGAATTTGCATCATTTAATATGGGAATTGACGGCATGCCATTTATCGCATATATCAATAAACCAGATAACATTTTTACAAATGGCGTTTCATCTAAACGTTTAAGTTATATGAATAAACCTTATTTATCTTATGATCGAACGATTTATTTTGATAATAAATACACAAAAAGATCTTACGGAAAAAATCTAGGTTCGGACATCTTAGAGATGCTCGTTGTGGACAATACGATTATTGAAATTAGACGCATGGGTGAACCTTTTGATATCCCTGCAAATGGGTATGTGATCGCTTCTGTAGGAAAAGATATCGCAGAGATGGAACAAAATTTTCACGTAGGTGAAATCGTAAATATCGACTGGGATGTGAACTATCGTTATACGGATTTGAGTATTGGTGGTGGCGCACAGATCATCAAAGAAGGAAAGGTGGTCACAAACTTTTCCCATAATATTACTGGCGTACATCCTAGAACTGGACTAGGAATCACGCAAGATCGAAAAGAACTAATCATGGTGACGATTGATGGAAGAACAGCATCTTATCGAGGCGTGACTCAAACTGAACTTGCGAACATTCTGATTGAGTTAGGCGCATATGAAGGCATCAATTTTGATGGTGGTGGCTCGACACAAATGGTAGCGCAATCGCCATTTACAAATCAAATTCAAACAGTGAATCGTCCATCTGATGGTGCTGAGAGAAGGATGTATACAAGTCTCGCTGTAAAAAAAGTGATGACGGATTCCCCAACGCTAAGAACGATCAAAATTAGTATGCCAAGTGACACTGTTATGTTGGGTGCTGAGTCAAAGATTTCATTACTTGGAAGTGATTCCAACTACAACTCAGTCAGCATTTTAAATGAAAACGTCGTTTGGTCAGTGGAAGGCATTACAGGTGAATTTGCAAATGGAAAATTTAATCCAACTTCGCTTGGAAAAGGAACCATTAAAGCGACTTATGGCGGTATGACGGTGAGTCAACCAGTTACAGTGAAAAACAACGCAGTGCGTTTGATTGCAACGCCAAATGTCATCACTTCTGGTACTTTAGAGGAAAGAGACATTACGTTCACAGTTGTTACTGACGAAGGTAAAACAGTTCCAATATCATCAAAAGTTGTAAAAGCGATTGTTCCAACGACACTGGGAACTTTTAATTACGAAAAGAGTGCCTTTGTAGCAGGTGCTGCACAAGGACAAGGCTATATTTCTTGTGAGTTTGACGGGTTAAAAACATATATCCCAGTAGGTGTTGGATTAGATAAAAAGATGCTCTATGATTTTGAAACGCCAACAGCGTCTTATTCAGGCTATCCATCGACGGTTATCGGATCGTATTTAGAGACAAAAGACGATGCGAAACAAGGAGTTTCAGGTATTTTATCCTATGATTTCACTTCAACGACGGGTACACGGGCGGCATATATCAATTTTAATACGCCTTCTGTATTGCCATTTGATGCAAAGGGAATCGGCATGTGGGTCAATGGAGATGCGGGCAATGATCACTGGCTTCGCGCTTCGGTAACTGATGCCAAAGGGATCTCAACGAACTTGACTTTTGCGACACACGTGGATTGGACTGGATGGAAATATGTAAGTGCAGATTTGCCAACAGATGGATTGGCACCTTATAAATTGGATCGAATTTACCTTGCAGAAACAGAAGCAACTAAACTCGACTCAGGGTATATTTTAGTTGATAACATCGAGGCGATAACAAGTCCGAAAATTGTGGTTCAGACACCAGTTGAAGTTCAAAAAATCAAACAGATGAGCGATTACAAACTCAACGATGAACTCATTCAGTCACCCGGAAATGTCATGAGCGTTCTTTACTATGACAAATTAAGTCAATCTCTGGATGCATTTATGAAGAGCAATTCACTTAACTGGATGGTCAATAAGGGACAATATGCTTATAGCAACAGCTATAATGCACATGTGTTAAAACTCAACAATAACAACGGCTCAATTCGTAAAAATGACTACAAACAGTGGGTAAACTTACTCAACTTTGTCAAAACGACCGGCAATACCAAACCAGTGGTGATCATGATGAGTGATGTTTATAAGTTTAATGATAGTCTTGAACAAGAGTTGTTTTTAACTCAAATTGATGCATTAAAAGAAAAAGGCCTGGATGTTGCACTTATTTTTCCAACGTCAAATGACTTTTTCAGCGTTTCAAAATTGAATGGTGCTTATTTGGTAAGAGTTCCAAAATCAGGCGACACTGCGAAAATGCTCAAAATGGGAATTAGCAATAATCAAATTCTCTTCCAAGGACAGTAGAGATTCAGGCATAAGTAGAAAATTCAAGAACAACAGTAGATTCAATAAAAATGAGGAACCGCTTTTCTATGTATATAGAAGAGCGGTTTTTTTATGCAATTTCCACAGATGAGAATTCGGTTAGAAACCCGTAAGAAAATCTTAAAGGAATACTAAACAAAGTCGCCTAGAAGCACGCTCGTAAAAAAGGTAAAGTAGAATCATAAGAGGTGATGGTATGTTGAGTTTTAAACCACGTCAGATGACAGAAGTGGAATTAATAAAACAATTAAGCATGGTATTAGAACAATGTGAAAGCGAAGATTTCAAATCGAAACGATTTGTTGGACTTTTAAATGATTATATTCCCTATCAAAATGGTTTAAAAGTTCGACTAGAACTATTGGGCCGAAGTGGAACAATTGATCAAATGAGACAATTGAAAAAAGAATCCAATCATTACGCAAAGTTAGAAAAATTAGCAGTTCAATTTTCTAAGGAATATGGATTTGTATATGAGGAAATATTGGCATCAATCTTAATCGTTGCAAAAGCATTGGCATTGAATACAACGCCAACGCAGACCGCAACGCTAAAAATTGTTTCATCTGTTCAGGGCAATTTCTCAAAGAAACACATCGCACCTATTACAGAAACTGGAACAGTAAAAAAAGAAAGCGCTGGACAAATTCAACCAATAAAACTTCAACAAGGGAATACGACACCAGTCAATGGAAGTAATGGTAGTAATGGAAGTAGTGAGAAAAAATATAAAAAGAAATTTATTCGAAGTAAATCCAATTTGTTCTTATATCTTGCTTTGTTATTCGTGATTCCACTTGCGTACTATGGGCTTAACGAATCACAGGGAATTGTACAGACATTGACAGATTTATTTAGTAGAGAGATCTCACTCCCAGTTTACTCCGATCCTTGGGTCGTGGGAACGTTACTTGGTACAGGCGCGTGGATCGTTCTTGTTACCACGATGAAGTGGGGATTTAAAAAGAACATCGTCTATTTATTGCCAATGGCAGTTGCACTCTTACAAGCGATACTCATCACATTTGGTTCACAATTTCCGGATCTGTATATTGGCGGACAAGTCATGATAGGCGTGTCGATGTGGTTATCCTTCGCGGTTATGGGAAGTTACTCCATGCGATTGCCAAAAGGTGCAAAAGAATTTTTATCGTATAAGGCCATCGTTCCATATTACCTGTCAGTACTCATTTGGTTAGTGGGACAATACTGGGTCATTTACAAATAGAAGAAGTATGAGACATACAATCAGAAATAAAATCATCAAGACAATCAGCAAGACAATCAGAAATTCAATAAGGAGGTCAACATGTCAGATCAATTAAATAATGGCGACTACGTTTATGGTAGTGACCGGAAGTTTAGAGTTTTAAAAGAAATAGGTGGAGGCGGGCAAGGAAATGTCTATTTAGTAACTGAAGAAGGTCAGCAATTTGCCCTAAAATGGTACAATCAAACATCCTCAACCCCTGAGCAATATGGTGCAATAGAAATGCTCGTGGAAAAAGGTGCGCCGAGTGAAAAGTTTATCTGGCCACTTCTCATCGTTGAAGGGGACTCGAAAGACAATTTCGGCTATATCATGCCGCTCATTGATACAAAGAGATTTACAAAGCTTGCGCTTTACTTTTCAGGTGAAGTGAAAGTCAACCGATTTGAACCATTGATTGATGCATGCATCAAAATGGCACATGGATTTAACGAACTGCATTTAAGTGGATTGTGCTATCGAGATATTTCCTTTGGTAATTTGTTCGTAGATTTTGAAAAAGGCGATATTCTCATCTGCGATAATGACAATGTGACGTTTGATAATTTGACCCAGTCAAGTGAAATATGGGGAACTCATGGTTTTATGGCGCCTGAAGTCGTAAAGGGAGAAAAACCGCCAAGTTCACAAACAGACCTCTTTTCATTAGCAGTCGTCCTCTTTAGAATACTTCATTTACAACATCCACTTCAAGGGAAGCGGGAGTATGAAATTGAAATAGCAGATTACGAAGCACTTACAGAACTTTATGGACACAATCCTTTGTTTATCTATGATCCAATTGATGAAACCAATCGTCCAGTAAAAGGAAAGAAGGATATGGCAGATGCGTATTGGTATGATTATCCCGAATGGATTCGTGCACGCTTTGTTGAGGCATTTACAGTAGGTTTACACGATCCGAATCAACGCGTAAGGGAGAGTATATGGATTCAAGATTTATCGCGTTTAAAAGGTGCGTTGTTGTATTGTTACAGTTGCGGTGGACAGGTGTTTTATGACCGTAAAAAATTAGCCGCTCCATACAAGTGTCCAAAGTGCGGAAAGAAAATAAGCGTTCTGCCGCCTCGACTTAAAGTCGGTGAGCGTATTTTGATGCTCAATCACGATACGGTTCTATATACCAATCAAATAGATGATAGTCAAATTATGAATTACGATACCCTCTATGCTAAGGTAGAAATTCATCCGAGACACCCTGAAATTTGGGGACTTAAAAATTTGTCGGATGAAGTGTGGAGGTATTCAACTAAGACAGGCGAAATAAAAGAAATCTACAAAGATGGCGTCATTCCAATAACGGATGGACTTGAAGTTTATTTAGGAAGTCAAATAGGAAATTTAAAAACTGGAACAACATTATAAACAACATTATAGGAGGAAGTTATGACAATTGAAAGAGAAGGTAGAATGGGAAACAGAGATTTGCATTTATTCTTTTTAATAGATGCATCAGATTCAATGAGTTACGGTGGAAAAGCTGAAACGTTAAATAATGCAATTCGCGAAGCAATTCCACATATTCGAGAAATTGCAAGAGAAGCTGAAGGCAGCATTAAAGTGCATGCGCTTTCTTTTTCAACAGGCGCACGATGGATTACTAAAAACGTCGATATTCGAGATTTTTCATGGGAAAACATCCCGACTAAGGGCGTAACAGATATGGGACGCGGATTTGAGATTTTAGCAGAAAAATTAAGCTCAGATTTCCAAGGTGAAAGAGGCTATCAACCTGTGATGATTTTGTTATCGGATGGATTGCCAACAGATGATTATGCAGCAGGGTTGAAAAAGCTTAAAAATACCAAGTGGGGAAGTAAAGCAATTCGTATCTCCATTGCAATTGGTTCTGAAACCGATATGGATGTGCTTCAAGAATTTATCGGAGAGAGTTTTAGAGGCGAGTTAAAACCGTTACAAGCTAAAAATGCTGCGGAATTAAAAAACTACATTCGATGGGCATCAACAGCAGCTTCGAATGCATCAATTAATCCGATGAAAGGTCTTTTGCCGCCACCACCAACTGTTTCGCAAGAAGTAGCAACAGAGGAGATTGATTGGTAATGAATAAAAGCAATGATTATTGGCAAATTTCAGGGCATTCTGTTATGGGAAGTCTACATGTTAAGAAAGAGTTGCCGAATCAAGATGCTTATGGATATGAGGACTTGGGACAACTCCAAGTCCTCGTTTTAAGTGATGGACATGGTGGACAATTTCATCCCTACAGCGACATCGGTTCAAAGATTGCGATCGAAGTGGTATTGAGTCAAATTTTAATCCACTCAGCTATTTTTAAAACGGAATCACCTCAGCAATGCCGTCATCACATTGAAACGACACTTTCAAAAAAAATTCAAGAGCGCTGGAGAGAAAAAGTAGCTCAGGATTCTGCGTTTGAATCCCATATTCAGTACGGGTGTACGCTTTTAATCGCAGTGATCGTAAATGACGTTGTCTATTTTATCCAGCTTGGGGATGGTAAATGCGCCATCGTGTATCAGGATGGTACTGTCTACTATCCGGTTCCCAAAGAAACGCGATATAGTTCCAATGAAACGCTATCGTTATCGCAAGCAAATGCATGGGCAGAAATGAAGGTTGCTGTGGTTGAAGACTTAAGTGCAATTCATTTGATTGCGTTGGCCTCAGATGGTGTTGAAAATGCCTATCCAGGAGATTATTATGACGATGCTCTTTTTTTCTTGAATATGGCCTATTCAGAGACGTTAGAACAAACGATCGTCGATATGACAGAGGCGGCGATGATGTATTCACGCGATGATACCACTGTGGTTGCGATGAAGCGAAGAAGTGTTGAGATGCTTCCACGAATGGAAAATGAGGGAATACAAATTTGGAAAACAGAATATCCTGACTTTCAAATGCCACTGGCACAAAGTACAGGATGTGAGTTCAACAAGCGATTAGAACATGCGATTCAGCTGTGCAAAGCGATTGAAAACTGCGGTGGGATTGTCTCTAAAGGCATTTCTCTTCAGTCGATTTTAAGAGAGTCACAGACGGGTGAACTGTTTGGCTTACAAGAAGGTGAGTTAAAAACTTTGTCTTCCGAAGAGAAGCTCCAGCTCGTGAATGATTTGATTGATCCGGTTCCTTTTGAGTTTCAAGATTTCGAAGAAACACAGCTGTTACAAACTTTAGTAAGCATCAGAGAAAAGCTGAGATTTTGTTATGAAACCCATACTTTTTCCCTTGACCAAGATATGCATGCAGTCTCAATCAGTGGATATTCAGGGGCGTATGAGTTGTTTTACAATTCAGATCTTTACATGAGTCAGGTATTTCCTCTAACATCTTTGAAAGATCACATTGTCGGTACGGTGATTCAACATAAAAAGTATCCAGATGTTTGGGGAATCCAAAATCGAACGAATCATATCTGGTATGTATATCATATGAATGGAAGTATAGAGACAATATTTCCCGAAAAAATTGTGACGATAAAAAATGGTGTTACGGTATTTATTTATGGGGTACCAATAAGAATAGATTTAGCATAAAACAGCGCTCAAGTTAAGTAAAAACGCTTAAAATTGGGCGCTTTTTTGTCCAAATTGTTAAATTTTAAAGTTTTTATGTTTTTTTGTGTTTTTTTCGTGATTTTTTGAAAAAAATTGATTATTATTAACTAATAAAGGATATCTTATTATATATGAGGTATGTAGACGAAATTATTGGTTGGCACTTGTTATCCAATATAAATGTACCAATAGTGCTTTTTGACCATATAAGTCTTGAAAGGAGTGAAAAAAGTGAGAGAAGAAGTAATTGAACGTATTTTAGGTGAATTTTTAGTACTCGTTCCATTGTTGAACAAAAAGATTTTAAGAGAAAATGATCTTTACAAACTCGATGACTTGTACCCATCACATGTACAAATTTTGTTATTGCTCTCAAATCACAAACAATTAACAATGTCTGAGATTAGCAGAGAAATTCACGTCATCAATTCAAACTTGACACCATTAGTTGACAAACTCATCAAGATGGGATTCTTAAAAAGAACTCCGTCGAAAAAAGACCGTCGTGTTGTATATGTGTCATTAACAGCAAATGGTAAAAAACAAGTTGATAAACACAGAAAATATGCAGCGATGTATTTAAAAGAAAGATTTGATAAACTGTCTAATGAAGAAGTTGAAGCACTTGAAGCGCACGTTATGGGAATCAACAAGATTCTTGAGCAATTCATTTAGTTTTAACGGGTTTTTAATTGGAATCAAGGACAGAAGTATGTTAGGATGAAATTAGGATTATTATTAATCCTAATTTTTTTTTGAGGTGAATGCATGAGTGACAATAAATTAAGAAAATACGCTGAACTGGTAGTTAAAACAGGTATCAACATCAAAAAAGATCAAATATTGATTGTTAACGCGCCAATTGAGTGTGCGGACTTTGCAAGACAAATTTCTGAAGTTGCATTTGAAGCGGGTGCGAAAGATGTTGTAATTCGTTGGAATGACGAAGTTTCTTCAAGAATTCGATACTTAAAAGCACCGGATGAAATTTTTGATACGTTTCCTTCGTGGCAAAAAGAATTTTACTTGTCATATGTTCGTGAAGATGCGGCATTTTTATCAATTTCAGCCTCTGATCCTGAAGCACTAAAAGGGGTTGATCCTATGAGAATTCAGCGCTATTCAAAAGCGTTTGATGCATCTGTAAGAGAATACCGTACACGTCTTATGAATAATATTAACGTGTGGTGTGTGGCTTCTGTGCCAACTCCGGCTTGGGCAAAAAAAGTATTTCCAAATGAACCGATTGACGTGGCAATGAATAAACTATGGGATGCAATCTACGAAGCGGTTCGTGTCAATGAAGCAGATCCGGTGGCAGCATGGGAAGCACATAAAACACAATTAAAAACGAGAATGAACTATCTCAACGAAATGAACTTCAAATCTCTTCGCTACACCAATCAACTTGGTACGGATCTAGTGGTGGATTTGCCAGATCATCACATTTGGATTGGAGGTTCTGACTTTACACCAGAAGGACATGAGTTTATTGCAAACATGCCAACTGAAGAAGTCTTTACAGCGCCACATCGAACAGGTGTAAATGGTCGCGTCGTAAGCTCGATGCCACTGAATTTTAACGGTAGCTTAATCGATGGTTTTGAATTAACCTTTGAATATGGAAAGGTCGTATCGTATCAAGCTGAAGTTGGATATGAACATCTTAAAAGTTTGCTTGAGACGGATGAAGGCTCAGTATACTTAGGCGAAGTGGCACTTGTTCAAAATGATTCGCCAATTTCAAATATGGGCATTCTATTTTATAACACGTTATTTGATGAAAATGCTTCTTGTCATCTAGCGCTTGGAAAAGCATATCCTGTATGTGTTAAAGAAGGCGAAAATATGTCGCCAGAAGAATTGATCCAAAATGGCATCAACGATTCTATGACGCATGAAGATTTCATGGTTGGAACAAGCGACTTAAGCATCGTGGGAACCACTCATGACGGTCGTGAAATTCAAATCTTCAAAGACGGTAATTTTGCTTTTTAATGATTATTAGCTGTTGATTAAGCTTAGCAGTTACATTTTATTACAATAAAAAACAGCAGGGATCCATAGTTGGAATCTCTGCTGTTTTGTGCTTTCTACGCCTATTTAAAAAAAGTAAATAGTAACGGAACCAGTAACACGGTAATCAGTCCGGAAAGTGCGATTGCAGTTGAACTGAGCGCACCTTCGGTTTCTCCCATTTCAATAGCTTTTGAAGTGCCCACAGCATGAGATGCTGTGCCTATTCCGACGCCTGTCGCAATTGGGCTAGGGTGTTTAAAGAGTTTTTTTACAAGTGGTGCCATCATGGCACCTGCGATGCCTGTAACAATCACCATGACAATGGTAATCACGGAATTTCCTTGGATGATTTCGGCTAAAGAAATCGCCATGGGCGTGGTGATGGATTTTGGCAACAAAGAAGCCACCATATCTAAATCAAGCTTTAAGAGTTTTCCCAAAGCAATTATGGTCAAAAATGAAGTCAGAACCCCGCTGCTTATCCCGATGAAAAGACTCCAAAAATAGGTTTTAATGAGTTGTCGTTGACGATAGAGCATCATACCAAGCGCTACGGTGAGTGGCGCTAAAAAATAATGAATGCCATAACTCCCTTTTTGGTAAGTTTCATATGGAATCTGAAGCACCAAAAGAACGGCAATGATGAGTGCGGTTGCAATGAGGATTGGATTGGCTAAAACATGTTGCGTTTTTTGTTTGACCCACATGCCAATGCTATAGGCAACTACCGTTAAAATGATACTAAAAGCCGGATTAGCGATCAAATTTTGGATGAGGTTCATGATGGACCTCCTTTGCGTTTCACGAGCCAATTCGTTACGAACATGGATACCCACATCGTCGTAAAAGTCGAAATGATGGCGATGAGTAAAAGCTTCAGAAGAATCATGCCAGTTATATTGGTAAGCGCCAATAAGCCAACGCTGGCAGGCACGAAGAAGAAGGAAATATGATTCAGAAAAAAATCACAAATTTCATCAACTTGAGATTCTTTTAAAAAACCAAATGTCAATGAAAGAGCGAGTAAAATCATCCCGATGATGGCACCGGGGATGACGATTACTGAATGAATGAGTTGACTCAATCCTTCTCCTATAAGCCAAAAGCCGAGCAATACTGCCAGCTGTTGGATGAGTTTCATATAAGTTTGAGCATGAGCTGATTGTTGCGTTGGATAAATTTGCTCATATTCTCAGAAGAAAGCGGTTGATGTGACAACATTGCTAAGTCATATAAATGTTCGCAGATGAGTTTTTTCGTTTCCTCATCAATCGTTTCATTGTTGATCAGATGGTTTACAAGTGGATGATTGGTATTGAGAATTAACGTCGCCTCAGGTTTGAACATATCTGCGTTCATACCGGGCATTGCATACATTTTCATCATATCTTGCATACGTCTACTTTCTTCAGAAAGAACCATCATTGACGAAGTCGTATCGTTTTTAAGATGTTCAAGTTTTAGAAGCAGTTTATCATTTTGAAGCGTCTCTTTGAAGAGTTTATCGAGTTTTTCAAATGCTTCTTTCTTTTCTTCTTCAGATTGTGTCGATTCACCTATGAGGTGTTCGTTGAGATCCGAGTCGATTCTCAAGAATGAAATGCCTTCATTTTTAGATTCCACGAGTGATATAAAAGGCGCATCAATGTTGTGCGTTAAGATGACGGCATTTAAACCATGATCGTGGAACAATCGAACGTATTGAGCTTGCTGTAATTCGTCAGATACATAAAATACCTTGTTCTCGTGTTTTTCTTTCACTTGTTCGAGATATTCGTTTATAGTGACATATGAGCCGTCGATTGTCTTGTATAGATAGATAGAAGCCACACTTTCAAAGAATTTTTCATCTTTCAAACCACCAAATTTAATAAATGGATTGATGTCATCCCAATACCCTTCAAATGCTTCGCGTTCTGTCTTGAATGTCCCTGTTAATTTATCTGCAACTTTTTTGCTGATGTAATTTGAAATTTTGCGCACAAAACCGTCGTTTTGTAAGAAACTTCTAGAAACGTTGAGCGGTAAGTCTGGACAATCAATCACGCCTTTAAGAAGCAATAGAAACTCTGGAATCACTTCCTTAATGTTATCTGCAATAAATACTTGTGAGTTATAGAGTTTAATTTGACCTTCAATTGTATCAAATTCAGTATTCAGTTTTGGGAAATACAAAATCCCTTTTAAGTTAAATGGATAGTCCATGTTCAAATGAATCCAGAAAAGAGGTTCTTTGTAATCGTTAAACGTCGTGCGATAGAATTCGCGGTACTCTTCATCTGTACACTCAGAAGGTGATTTTGCATAAAGCGGTAATGTCGTATTGAGTGGTTTTGGCTCATCAATGATGATGTTGCCATCTGCATCCTTACTTGGTTCTTTGCCAATTACCGTTAAGTAAATTTCATACGGCATAAACGAACAATATTTTTGAATCGTTTGTCTCAACGTGTACTCGTTTAAAAATTCCTTTCCATCATCGCTGATGTAAAGTGTAATATCTGTTCCTCTCGTGTTTTTAACGCCTGTCTCTAGTTCAAACTCAGTACCGCCATCGCATCTCCATCGCGCAGATTGGGCGCCATCTTGGTAAGAAAGCGTATGAATTTCTACTTTTTCAGCCACCATAAATGCCGAATAAAAACCTAGTCCAAAGTGTCCGATAATTTGATCTTTGTCGGATTTATCTTTGTATTTATTCAAGAAATCTTCAGCGCCAGAGAAGGCAATTTGATTGATGTATTTTTTGATCTCTTCATCAGTCATACCGATTCCGTTGTCTGAGAACGTCAACGTCTTCATGGCTTCATCGAGTGTAACTTCAATTTTGAATTTTGCATGTTCTTCTAAGTGAAGTTCACCCATTGAACTGAGTTGCTTAAGTTTTGTAATGGCATCGCTCGCATTTGAAATTATTTCGCGAACAAAAATATCATGGTCTGAATAGAGCCATTTTTTTATAATGGGAAAGATGTTCTCACTATGAATAGACAAACTTCCTTTTTCTAATGACATATAATAAATCACTCCTTTTGAAAATTTATAAATCTCACTATTCATATTAACGCTAGAGGATTAAAAAGTCAAGATGGAATTAGCACTCGATAGAGCAGAGTGCTAACAGCACAAATGAAACCGGTTGTATAAAAAATTCTGTCCGTTGAAATCATCGAAATGACACTTATTTTATGAATATTCAACTAATTTTGTACAAAATGTAGAATCCAGATATCAACTGTGCTATGATATACATAATTACTTTTTAACAAAGTGGGGACTTATGTCCTAGCGATTTTGTGAACTGAAGTAGTTTTGAAATATGATTATTTAAAGGCAAGTGTTTTGTGATAAAAAGTAAAAGGAGCAAGCGATGAACTGTCTATTTGAAAATTCCAGTTTTTCATTATTTGAAGAAAATCAAGTAATTTATGTAAGAGTGACCTCTCCAGGTGTAACTGTTTTTGATTTTAACAGTGTACTCAAAAATTTTCCGCAAATAAAAGTCAGTCAGTTTGCAGTCTTACAAAATGCGTTTAAGTTAGCGGATGGCAAGAACTACGAAGTTGGCACGCTTAAACTTAAGTATGAACTTGAAATAGCATCAGATGATATGACGGTCTATATTAAAATAAATGTGCCACAAGAAGAGATCGATGCCGATCTTGTGATTATTCAAACAGAAATAATCCAATTGTTGAAAGAACAAGGGGTTAATACAGGAATACTAACAGAAGTGTTGAAAAATGAGTTGGTATCTAATAAAAAAATTGTTATTGCAAGAGGCATTGAACCCATCGCAGGAGAAGATGGTGTTTGTACTTACTACGAATTGTCAAAGCGAGAAGCAAAAATAGATGAAACAGGTAAGTCGGATCATTATGAACTCAACTTAATTGATAATGTTAAAATGGGTGACTGGTTAGGTGAAAAGACACTTCCAACAGCAGGCGTAGATGGGTTGACCGTAAAAGGCGCTAAGATTCCAGCAAAGTTTGGCCGAGAAGCGATGCTCAAATACGATCGCAATACGGTAGATGAAGTTCAAAGAGGAGATAAGTTCGTTTTGATTGCAAAAAATAATGGCGCAGTCAATTTTGCAAATGGAAAAATAAGAGTTGAAAATCACATTATTATCTATGGAGATGTGGATTTTTCAACGGGAAATATTGATTTTGATGGCAATATCACCATCAATGGAACGGTACTAGATAAGTTCTCTGTTAAGGCAACTGGTGATATTGAGATTAAGGGAAAAGATGGCATAGGAGCAGCAGAAAAAATCGAATCAACTAATGGATCTATCTATGTAAGCGGTGGCGTGAATGGTAAAAATGAAGCAGTCATCATTGCAAAAAAAGATATCTTTGTGAAATTTGCCAATGAATGTCGTATGATTGCGGGGAACTCAATCAACATTTCAAAATATGCATTTGATAGTTATTTACAGGCCGATAAGATTTATTTAGATCCTAAAAAAGGAAAAATCGTCGGTGGCGAAATAAATGCAAAACATAAAATTGTATCTGCGGCGATTGGAAATATTCAAGAACGCCAAACAAAGGTAAATGTAGAAGGATTTATACGTGGAAATGTAAAAGCAGAGCTCGACACCATGCAGATAAAGATGAGTGATTTGGTGCTCAATATCAATCGTATGCGACGAAAATTAGAAATATTTGAGCAAAATATTGATAAATTAGACGAGCGTGCGAAGAATACGTATTACGCACTTTTGCAAAACAATCAAAGCTTATTAGACGAACTTGCCAATATGTCGAGCCAACTAGAGAAGTTTGAAGATATATTGAGAACGCGTGGTGAAGGAGAGATCCAGATACATCAAGCGGTTTATCCAAAGACCATGATGAAACTGAAATCTTTACAAAAACAAGTAGCTGAGTGTATGCGTTGCTCTTTTTATATTAAAGATAACGAAATATTTACAGTTGATTAACACAGGGGGGAACAATGACTGAGAATCATGAAAAATACCATGCGTTGATTAGTAGCATTGATTTTTTTTCGCAGAATTTACATTTAGATCAGATCATTGAATATGGTTTTTCCATTTTTAATGAGTTTAAACAGCCTTTAAAATCGGCAATATATACGCTTACAAATGATAGCTTGTATTATGAACCGAGATTTTCAAATCGTTATGATATCGAACTCCCTAGAATGAATAAAAAAAGTGCGCATGATGATTTCGCTGTAAGAAATGGTTTTTTATTGACGAGTAGAGAAAAGCTAATGAGGTACTTTGAGCCAGATGAGCTAGAAACATTGTCTATATCCATGGTCATGCCGCTTATTATCGACGACAAACTTTATGGTTTTATCATTACTTCTGATGCTGAGGATATGCAGCCTGATGAAGTGGATTTTTTTAATCATTTTAATTACTTGATGAATTTGTCGCTTGAAAAGGCGTCTCGATATTTAGAACGTGCTATTTTAAGAAAAGAAATTGATATTCGCGTATTTAATATCAATACGCTTTCACACACGATGCGCGTATTGCTCTCGGAACTTGATACAAAGACGATCTTACAACTAAGTACAGATGTTATTCGCGAAATCACCACTTGTCAGGTGGCGAGCATCGGACTTTATGACGAAACAGAGAAAAAAATCATCATTCGTAAGTATGATGACATTTTTCAACCGAGAGACCTGTATGAAGATTTTAATTTAAAGCAAATGACCATTCAGAGCAATCAAAAGACGATTTTTTCAGTGGAGAATGATTTTGATGCTTTAGAGGGTATTTTTGAAGAACCTGAAAAGTTTAAATTTTTAGATGCTGAGTACGTTGTGCTTTTGGTAAAAGAGAATATTAAGGGGTTTGTAACCATTTCAAAGTCAATGACCAGTGACCATTATGATATCAACACGCTTGAAAGAATTCAAGATGTTGCATCTATCATGTATATCGGACTGAATAATGCGAGACAATACGAAACGATTGCGGAGCAAAAGGAACTTCTTAAAGAGCATTTAAATGTCCTACAAAGAATGAATAAAATCATTAAAAATGTCAATTCCGCTGAAACGTACGATGAATTATGCGAAAGAATCATGGATACTCTCGCTTTGACATTTGGTGTAGAACAATCGGTACTATTGACGGCACATCAAGGTGAGATCAAGTGTTCGGGAAGCGTTGGGTTAGAAGCAGATCAGATTAATGTGCATTTTGAAACGTTGAAAACGTTGTTTGATGCAAAATCCGAACGAATTGAAGCGGTATTTACTCAAAGCGAAGTGCTCAAAAAATATCCAGAATCATTTGTCACGCTATTTGAAGATATGAATTGTTTGATTACATGTCCGATTAAGCCTTCAAATTATATTGGTGAGCCGCTTGGTGTAATCGTAGTAGGTAAAACAGTGGAGCGTTTGAAGCAAACACAAGTGATTATGATTGATTTGTTGGCCAACAGCGTCGCACCATTGATGTCGCAACTGAAATTGCTTGATCAGTTTAGAGTGAACTATGAGCCTAAACCAAGTTATGTACTCAATCAAATATATTCGGATTATGATAAAGATGTGAAACTGTATGAAATGGATTTCCTTGTGTGGGCGACCCCGTCAGATTCAGAAGAATTGCCTGAGGATACTGCTTTTTCAGAACAGGTAGTAGGTGTAAAAAAAGTGAATTTAGGGGATATTGTGGTGAATTTTTCGCATACTGAGCTTTTGGAAGAATCAGATGTGACAAAACCGTATCTGTGGAATCCAAAATGGGAAGAAGTGGAAACTTGGCTTGAAAATATTAGAAATTTTGAAGCATAAAGTTATTAAATTCATGATATAATTGTTATAGCAATATCAAACGTGGGAATATATACAGTGATGTGAAATACGTTATACAAATGACTATTGAAACTTGAAAGGGGAAACACTATGAGAGTTAGAGCAATTATGACACCTGTTAATGAGTTAACTGTACTAAAACCTTCGGATTCTGCAAAATTTGCGATGCAACTGATTGAAGATAATGGTTTTTTATCATTACCAGTGGTTGAAGGAAAGAAATTTGTAGGTTTCTTATCAAAACAATTTATCTATGATATGTATTTTAAAGAAAAGCAAGGCGATTTTGATCAGTTTTTAAACAAAGCAGTGAGCGAGTTCATTTTTGATAAAATCGATACGATTTCACCAGATGTTTTGATTGAAGAGGCGGCAGATATCTTTTTCAAAAATAAAATTAGATTTATACCGGTTGTTGGTGAGCAAGATGAGTTTTTAGGCATCGTTACTCAAAACGCACTCTTCGGTATTTTAACAAAAATTTATGGTCTACACGATCCAAAAATTTCAATTTTGACAGACGACTTCAGAGGCGTGCTTTCGAAAATTGCTGAGACGATTTCCAAGAATGATGGTAATATCACCAATATCGCGCTGATCGATACTGAAGTTATGGGAATTCAAGAAATTTCAATCCGTTTAGAAGGTCAAGATATCGACAAAATTGTTAAAAAATTAGAGGAAAAAGGATTCAAAGTTCGCGACTATATCAAATAGAACGAGAAGATTATAGAGAAAAATAAGTTTAAAAGCGCCTTTCTATTGGATAGAAGGCGCTTTTTTTATTTGGATGTTTTTCTTAGTATGATAGCCGAAACTAAATAAAGTGCAAGAGCGCTTCCAATAACGCTGAGCCAAACCGTAGTAAAGTGAATGAAAAATTCAAGAGGCATCAGTTGAATCAAGCGATCGGTGCGTGGGTCTAATAGCCAGAGGTCATTTGAGAAGAAGATCTCGTGGAATTTTCTAAAGGCCCAATCAAAATCCGATTGATAGAGTGCAAAAAGACCTGCAAGTACAAGGAACATCATCGCCGAACTGACGCTTAAAACAGTTGAAAGGTGTTTTTTGATAAGGCCCTTTTCTTGTTTTTTAAGAGTTTGTCGAAGTGCTAAAATACAGGATCCTATCAATAGGATGTTGACGATTAGGATCACGATTCGTGTGGACTGGATTAATTTGCGAATATCTTCAAGATGAATTTGTTCTTTTTCATTGTAAAACACGACTTCTTCACCACGGACCACTTCTTTGCCTTTGATGTCACCAGAACCATCTTTGATATAGGTGATTAATGCATGTGTCACACGCGTCAAGCTTTCTTCAGAGAATCCAATGTCTTCGTGGACCTTGAGATCTAAAAAGGAACGGGTATAAAAAGATTCGTTAAATGCTAAGAACATAAACGGTAATACAAGAGTGTTAAATACTAAGCCAAAACTGATGATGAGACAAGTTAAAACGCCCAATAGTGTCTGTTTCTGTTTCATAAAATGCTCCTCTTCGTGTCATTAATTTGATTATATCGGATAAACCTAAAAATGCAAAATGGATTCTGAGTTTTCACAAGGCATTTTCTTGAAGTTGAAAAGTTCTAATGATAGAATGGAATAAACTATAAGGCATCACAATTGTATCATTTGGAGGCGCTATGATTCAGATTGTTTATGGAAAAGCAAAATCTGGTAAAACTCATGAGTTATATTCTAACATTTATCACAAAATGTCCGATCATTCTGAATCTAGGCAGATCGTTTTAATCGTTCCAGAACAATTTACACTGGAAGCTGAAAAGCAGTTGATTGAATTTGGCGATTTAAAAGGATTTATTGGAATTGAAGTTGTGAGTTTTAAAAGACTTGCATATAAAGTATTAGAAGAAATTGAGCAAATTGAAGGCGTTAAAATATCTGAAATAGGACAGATGATGCTGTTAAGGCGTCTGTTTGTTGAAAATGAGTCCAAGTTAAATGTCTATAAACACGCACATAACAAGTACGGATTTTTAACTCAATTTTACGAGTTGATTAAAGAATTCAAACAAAATACCATTGAGCCACAGAACTTAAATCGCGTGATTGAATCATTGGAACCAGAAAGCATGTTAGCAAATAAACTTAGTGATGCCAGTGTGATTTACACTGCATATGAAGAGCTGAAAGAACATGCATTTTTCGATGAAGAAGATTTTTATCAAGTGCTCTTAGAAAGGCTTCCTTTATCAAAAAAACTTCAAGATGCCGACGTGTATATCGATGGATTTGACAGTTTTACTGGACAAGAATATGCCATAATCAATCGTCTAGCGCAACTATCTCAGACATTGACAATTGCAATATGCTCAGACGGTAATTTGAGCAATCCTCTTTTTGCGCATACCAATCACATGTTTCAAAAAATCGTGACAATGGCATCTGAGTTGAATTTGCCAATCAAGATGTCAGCCTGTGACTGGAAAGGTGTTCCAGAAGATTTACGACATATTTCAGAAAATCTTCTATCGTATCCCTACCAAAAAAAAGATACCCTCGAATGCCCTGTCTCGATTTATTCTGCTGAAAATCGACTGGCAGAAGTTGAGCGATGCGCTGGTACCATTCTTCAGCTCGTGAGAGACGAAAACTATACTTGGAATGATTTTGCAGTTATTTCAAACGCAATTGAGCAATATGCCCCTAGCATCAAACGCGTTTTTGATACTTACCAGTTTCCGTATTTTATTGATGAAAAAGTTTCAGTTACCACACATCCACTGGTGCATATGATTGTGTCCTATTTAAAAATGCACGAGGAGCGATTTGCGCCAGAGTACACCATGCGATTTATCAAATCTGGCTTTTTTGGATGTGATGACATCGATATGAGCGCATTTGAACTCATCATTAAACAATTTGGGATTCGCGATAAGCGTCTTGAACACGTGATTGAACAAACCGTCGTTGAGGGCATGGATCTTGGTGGTGTGAACGTAGTACGCGAAAGATTGGTTCGTACCATTTCGCCCGTACTGAAAGAAAAGAAAATTTCAACTGAATCGGCCATTCGATGTATTTACGACATGTTGCTTGAGTTGGATGTAAAAATGCAAATAGATGCAAAAGTTGCCGAGTTCATGGCGTGTAATGACTATGAACATGCTCAGCAGTACGCGCAAATTTGGAACTTGACGATGGATTTATTGGATCAATTTTACACCATCATGGCGGATGAACACTTGTCGCTGTCTGAATGGATCGATGTGCTTGAGTCGGGATTTGACCATATGGAAGTGGGGTTGCTTCCTCAAAATGAACAACAAGTATTGGTGGGAACGCTTGATCGTTCTAAGTCTCACCCCATCAAAGTGTTGTTTGTACTGGGCATGAATGATGGCGTAATTCCGGAATCGGGTAATGACAAGCAACTGATTTTGGATGCTGAAAAAGAAAAATTGGCTGAAATGGGCGTTCAGATGATGGCAGATAGTGTCATGTTTTCCAATAAAGAAATCTTCAATATTTACTTTGCATTAACGCGTCCGTCGGAGCGATTGTATTTTAGTTTTTCTCGAGCTGATGCAGAAGGTGCTTCGCTGAGACCCTCATATCTTATAACAAAACTTCAGAAAATTGCTCCGAGTCTAACAATCGGTGATGATTTTAGAACGCCGTTAATGGCGCAAGATAAAATACAATCCGAATATGCGGTTGTTAAGCACTTGGCAGGTGCTTTGCGAAAAGCCATTGATGGCTACCCATTAGCCGATGAGTGGCGTATGACCTTTTTATGGTTTGCAGCCAATCAACCGGAGGTGTCACAGCTTTTAATTGAAGGTCTGTATCATAGTAACCTCGTTGAGAAGTTAGATAAAAGTCATATTGAAGCAGTCTATCAAATGCCGCTAAAAAGCAGTGTTTCTCGATTGGAACAATTTGTTCTTTGTCCTTTTAAATACTTTGTTGAATCTGGCTTACAGCTGATTCCACAGAAAAACTATGAACTCAATGCACCTGATATTGGCACGCTGTTTCACGGTGTTCTTGAACAGTTCGGGAAGACTATTTACGAACGAAAGCTTTCTTGGAATGCACTTTCGCAGGAGCAATCCAACACCTTTATCGACGAAATTGTCGGTCAATATGCACAAAAAGAAATCTTTCAGTCGCGCTTTCAATATCAATACCTTTTGCAAAAGTTGAGACGCGTATCTAAAAAAGCGGCGTGGACGTTGACGCGTCAATTGGCAACGGGTTCTTTTGAACCGACGGCATTTGAGGTGGCATTTGGAAACGACTTAAATAGTGCTGCTCCAATAACCATTGAGTTGAAAAATGGTGAGAAACTATTGATACGAGGCGTTATTGACCGCGTGGACAAGTTGAACACAGAAGAACGCGATTACATTCGAATCATCGATTATAAATCGGGAAATAAGTCATTGTCCATTTCAGATATTTATAATGGTTTACAAATGCAACTCATGGTTTATCTAAAAGCGTGTCTAAATAATCCTCAGTATTTTAAATCTGAGTCACTTGAACCTGCAGGCGCATTTTATTTTAAAATTGAAGATCAATTTATTGAGTCGACTGAAGTCAATCATCAGTCAGTGGATGCATTGATTCAAGGAGAGCTCAAAATGGATGGATTGGCGCTTGATCATGCGCTTGTTTTAAAAGGGTTTGATGCTCAGTTATATGAAGAAATGAAATCCAGTGTAATCCAAGTACGGATCAAAAACGATGGCGAATTCTCAAAAGATTCAAAAGTCGTTCCAATTCAAATTTTTAAAGGGCTTATTGAACATGTCAATCGAACTGTCTCAGAGGTAGGCGATGCCATTTTAGAAGGTGAAATTGGAATTGTGCCTTGTAAAATGAAAGGATCAAACAGCTGTTCATTCTGTGATTATCAGACGATTTGTCAATTCGATACGAGTTTTGAAGGCAACGCTTATCGAAAGATTAAAGAATATTCCAATGATGACATATTTCAAATTTTAAAGGAGTAATGAGATGGCAAAGTGGACATTTGAACAACGAGCAGCAATTGAATTACGCCAGGCGAATTTGCTTATTTCAGCAGCAGCTGGTTCGGGAAAAACAGCTGTTTTGGTCGAACGGATTACGCAATTGATCCAGCGAAGAGAAGCTGAAATTCATAAGATGCTCATCGTTACCTATACCAATGCTGCTGCAGGTGAGATGCGCGGAAGAATTGAGGCATCCCTTGCGCAAGCGATTGATGTATCTGCTGAAAACAGTGGCTATTTAAATGAACAAATTAAGCTTTTAAATCGGGCAAGTATCAAGACGTTTCACGCATTTTGTTTAGATATTCTTAGAAGTCATTTTCAGAAGATTGACTGTGATCCTGGTTTTAAAATGTTAGGTGAACCCGAGCGGACGATTTTAGTGAGAAAGACGATTGAAGAAGTTGTTGAGCAGTTTTACGAAGCGGCAGATCCCTCATTTTTAGCATTTGTCGATTCCTATTCGGGAAATAAGAACGATGAAAAACTGATTGAAATGGTGCTTCAACTCTTTCATTTTATTCAGAGTCAACCCCATCCTGAGTTGTGGTTAGTTGAAGTTCAGAATGTCTATGCGGATTCTGAACATCCAATTCGTCATAGATGGCACGAATTGATACGAACGCATTTTGTGGAGCAATTAAAATCGGGAATTGAACTGTTAGAACATGCGATTATGCTCTGTGAGCAATCAGGTGGTCCAGCAGTGTATATTCCAACTTTTGAAGCAGACATTAAGGGGTTTGAAGCGATGATTGAAGCGTCAACTTCGCTTGAAAAAATGGCAGAAGTCGTGAACCGATTTAGTTTTAATCGGATCGCATCCATGAAAAAGGGGGATAAAGAATCCTATGACCCTGAGATCATCCTAGAAGTCAAAGATACGATACGCGATAAAATGATTAAAAAGCAAGTGTTTGAAGGCATTAAAAAATTCTTTAGCTATAAATCTATTGAACGATATGAAGCGGAAATTCAAATCATTTCAAGTCGTGTTGAGATGCTTTGTCAATTGACAAATCGCTTCTCTGAGCAATTTTTAGCTGCGAAAAAGAAGAAAAATGTGATGGATTTCAATGATTTAGAACACTATGCCATCAAAATTCTTGAAGATGAAACGGTTGCAAACTCCCTTAAAGAGAAGGTTACGTATATATTTGTAGATGAATATCAAGATGCAAGTGGCATACAAGAACACATTATTCAAAAGATCTGCCGATCCAATAATCTCTTTATGGTGGGAGATGTGAAGCAAAGTATCTATAAATTTAGATTGGCAGACCCAGAGCTTTTTATAAAAAAATACAAGACATTTACAAAACTCGATGCTTTGATATTAGAAGATGATCGTGCATCTGATGAGTTGGAGCAACTTTCAAGTATCAACAGACGTTTAGCTGAGAGTTCGGAACCTTTTTCAGTGAGAATTGATCTAAAGAAAAATTTTAGAACGCGCGCTGAAATCCTTGAGAGCGTCAATACGATTTTTCGATCCATCATGTCAGAAAAACTCGGTGAGATTGATTATGATGAAGATGCGATGCTCTATCCAGGTATGGCATTTGAACCAGCAAAAAACCCTTATTTAGAAGTCAATATTCTTTCGAAGTCCGCTTTGACGGATGGTTCTTTAAATGAGAATGAAGCGGATAACGGGATTGAGGGTGAATGGATAGAGGATGAAGTTGAAGAAATTTTTAAAACTGAGGAACTTGAGGCGCGGGCAATTTCAAATGCCATTAAATCGAGAATAGGGACGCCCGTCTATCACCCTAAAATTCAGGCGTATCGTCCATGTCAATATAAGGATATCGTGATTTTGCTCCGAAGTTCACGTTCTTGGACACCTACATTTGAACAGATTTTTTTAGAAGAGGGAATTCCACTGTTTGCAGATAGCAATACGGGTTATTTTGACACCCTCGAAATCGGCATGATGACAGCTCTTTTAAGAATTGTGGACAATCCCCTTCAAGATATTCCGTTTTTGACAGTTTTAAGATCTCCGATGGTCCGTCTTTCTATTGAAGAGTTGATTCGAATTAAGACGGTTACACAGAGTAAGATGTTTTTTTATCAAAAATGTGTGATGTACTGTGAGCAGTCTGAGAAAACGGATGCACTCTATCAAAAGCTCAACAAATTCTTAGTATCTTTAAATCAACTTCGAGAGAAGTCGCACTATCTACCTATTGATGAGTTTGTATGGGAAGCCATCCGGTTGAATGCATTTGATCAATATGTGAGCGCTATGCCGGGGGGCGTATCGAGACAAGCCAATTTGAAACTGCTGGTTGAGCGTGCTGGGCAGCTAAAAAATTCAAAAATTGCAACTTTAAGCCATTTTATTGAATTTATCGATAAAATGAGTGCGAGTAGTGGCGATTTCGGAACGGCCAGTGTCCTGTCTGAAGAAGATGACGTGGTGCGACTGATGAGTATTCACAAGTCCAAAGGGCTTGAATTTCCAGTGGTGATGATATGTGGACTCGGGCGCAAATTCAATTTTATGGATGCTCAGGGAGATTTGATGCACCATAAAAATATCGGTGTAGCACTTGCGTTTGTAGATTTGGACTTGAGAACCAAGTCCAAGACATTGCCGCAGTTTGTGATAAAAGAACAAATCAAAAAAGAGACCTTGTCAGAAGAAATGAGAGTTCTCTACGTAGGATTAACCCGACCTGTTGACCAATTGGTGTTGTTTGCAACGGTCAATGATTATGCGGCGAAATATAGACAGTGGTCAAGGGGAATCGATGGCATTAGTTTATTACACGCCTCGGGGTATATCGATTGGATCATGCCTGCAATTTTGGGGTCGGAACAAGCGACAATTCGCGTTATGGATGTCGATCAAATAGCCAATCAACTATCGGAAGTCGAACGAGTAGCGTCGGGAAATTTATCTCATTTTAAAGGGATGATCCAAAATACTGAGTCCGAACTCGATGCCGTGAAAGCTCAGAATGACTTAAATACCCTATATCAAGAGATTGATAGGCGTATGCAGTTTAAACCTACAGTGGATTTGGCCATCCAAAAACCGTTAAAAGTGACGGTTACACAATTAAAGACACAGGGTGAATCCGATCAACAAATTCCAGCCCTGATAGAAATGCCGCAATTTATGAAAGCGGATGCATCAATTTCATCCGTTGAGCTTGGAACCGCCCTTCACACAGTATTTGAAAAAATGGATCTTGGCATTGATTCAACTGAAATTGCGATTCGTCAGTATCTGGAGTCTTTGGTTGTACGCAAGTTCCTCTCGGTAAATGCGATAGAAGCTATTGACATAAAACACGTACAGAAGTATATTGAATCCATATTAGTTAAGCGGATGAAACAAGCTAAAAAAGTTCATCGAGAGACGCCGTTTGTACTAAAATATGACATGCAGTACGTTCAAGGAATAATCGATCTTTATTTTGAAGAATTGGACGGTCTGGTTTTAGTCGATTATAAATCAGATAAAGTTGGTAAATTTTCAATGGATGAAATTGCAGAAAAATACCGTCTACAGATCGAACTGTATGAACGTGCTTTAGTTCAATTGACGCAAAAGCCGGTAAAAGAGAAGTATCTCTATTTTGTCGACACCAACATCCTCTACAAGATGTAATGGAGGCTCTATGAAGCTAAAAAAGGAACTTGAAACGGCAATTGGCGCTGCAGAACGCGCAGCTGAAAAGATAATGGAAATATACGAAAAGGATTTTTCTGTTTGTTATAAAAATGACCAATCACCTGTAACAGAAGCGGATATTAAAGCCAATCAAATTATTTTAGAAATGTTACAGCATGCTTTTCCCGAGGATGGCTACTTGTCAGAGGAAGTGCATGACGATCTAAGTCGTAAGCATAAAAAACGATTTTGGGTGATTGATCCATTAGATGGCACCAAAGAGTTTATTAAAAAGAACGGTGAATTTTCCATTAACATTGGACTTGTGGAGAACGGGGTTCCGATTCTTGGCGTCGTCTATATACCTGTGAGAAATCGTGTTTATTATGCCGTTAAAGGAGCAGGTGCATTTCGACGTGAACATACAGGAGAAATAGTAAAAATTCAGGTGTCGAATAGAAATCGACCTTTTAATCTGTTGATTAGCCGGTCACATCCTACGAAGAAAACGTTGTCACTCTTACATGTTCACGTGCGAGATATTTTGTGCATGGCGGAACTTGGAAGTGCCATTAAGGGATGCTTGATTGCCGAAGGCCTTTATGATGTGTATTACAATTTTGGACATTCCATGAAATGGGATACTTGTGCCCTTGAGTGCATCCTTTCAGAAGCGGGTGGAATCATGAAACGCCTAGATGATGCCTCAATCGATTATTTAGAAGATGAAATGAAAAATTATGGATTTTATATTATCAATCACATGGGCAATCACTTGGAGATAAAAGATTTTTAGGAGGCATTTTGAAACGACAATACGAAGTTGTTTTTATGGATTTAGACAATACGCTCTTTGATTTTGAAGCAATAGAAACCGTTGCTCTTGAGGCGACTGCGAATCAGTTTCAAGTTGAAGATGTCGATGCATTTAAAAAACAATACATCCAGATTAATTCTGCACTATGGAAACGCTTGGAACTTGGAGAGTTATCAAGCCACGAAGTTAAGTATTTGCGGTTTAAGCATTTGGTTGAAACGATGAATGTTCCGCTGGATCATGAGTTGATGAGCGGGTTCTATTTAGAGGAGTTAAGCAAGGGGATTGCACTTTTTCCGCATGCAGAATCCGTGTGCGCGTATTTAAGTGAACGGTATCGATTGGTTGCACTGACAAATGGTGTCAAATCCGTGCAAATGAGTCGTTTGAAAAAATCGGGATTTGATCGTTACTTCGAAGCTATAATCATCTCAGAAGACGTGGGATATAGCAAACCTGAAATGGGTATTTTTCAGGTTGCACTTGACCGCATTGGTCATGATGACAAATCCACTGTTCTAATGGTGGGGGATTCACTTGCAGCGGATATGAAAGGTGCAAATGCATTCGGAATAGATACTTTGTGGGTGAACTTTGCTGGAAAATCAGCATCTGAAGACGTTACCATCCATTGGGAAATTAGAGAATTGAATCAAATTTTTGATATTTTATAAAATCAACAGGAGGCGCTATGAAATATGAAATAATTCGTTCTAAGCAATACCTCGTTAACACATGGGCGCATGGAGAGACGACTCAAATGGTGATTTTTCCACCTGACGGAGATTACTCTAAGCGAGCGTTTACTTGGAGAGTGAGTTCAGCCACTGTAACGAGCGAACAATCCAGTTTCACGCCTTTGTTTGGTATCAAACGTTGGATTATGCCTTTCGACAATGAGCTGTTGCTAAAGCACTCCAATAATGGAAAACCACTCTATCAGATTTCGTTAAAACCATATGAAACACATTGTTTTAGAGGGGATTGGGAAACCGAAAGTGTTGGCATGGCAAGAGATTTTAATTTGATGTTCAAAGAAGATGCTTACGGACTTATGAAGTCCTTGCAAATGCTTGAACATGAAAAGAAGCGACTTGGCGTTAGTTTTCCAGAAGCATTTGATGAACGAATTCCGCTCGTATCCAACCAGTGGACACTTGGATTGTATTCGAGAGAAGGCGATTTCACTGTGGAAATGGATGACACTGAACTGGTGTGTCCTTCAGAAGATTTGTTGTTGATCCACTATAATTTAGAAGAAGCAAGTCAGGTTCAAATGACAGTTGTCAAAAATTTGCAAAATCATAGTCAACGGTTGGTCAGTTTCATGATTTCGTATTAACTAAAAAAGCTATTTCTTAGAGAGTGAAACAAAAATTCACTTATAAGAAATAGCTTTATTTTATTTGTAAATGCTGATTTAAAGATGCTGCTTTGAAAACGAACAGATAATCATGTGATTCCTAAGTGCATCAATTAGACGGTGTCGAAAGTGGCAAAAACAAGGTAAATGTCGTCCCTTCGTTGAGTTCACTATCGACGTGGATTGTACCGCCGTGTTGTTCAATTATGATCTTGGCAATGGAGAGACCGAGACCTGTTCCTCCGTGTTGATTATCTTTTGATTTTGTACGCGATTTATCTGCACGATAAAAACGGTCAAAAATATGAGGTAAGTCCTCTTTAGAGATACCGATGCCGTTGTCTTTAATGACAATCATGGCATGTTGCTCTGAATGACGGAGCGATAAGCTAATGGCGCCATTGTCAGGGGTGTATTTGATGCTATTGTCAATGAAGATTCGGATGGCTTGTTTGAGTTTGTCAGCTGATCCGAACAAGGAAATAGCTGGTTCGACATGATCTGTTATCTTATGCTGTGTATCGATGAGATGCGTTTCTTTGACAATTTCAGTGAATAAGTCAGAGAGCATAAAGTCACATTTGTCCATTTTTAACGTTCCTTTATCATTTCGAGCAATAAAGAGCAAGCTTTCAACTAAACTGTGCATATTATCCGTTTCGCCTAAAATTGCTTGGATACTTTCTTCGAGTATAGCAGAATCATCTTTTCCCCATCGGTTCAACATACCTGCATAGCCCTTGATAACTGCGATTGGTGTTCGGAGTTCGTGCGAGGCATCTGAAACAAATTGCTTTTCGCGCTCGTAACTTTTTTGGATATCATCTAGCATTTTGTTAAATGTCGCTGCTAAATCTTTCAATTCGTCTTTTGTACCACTGATGTTAAGTCGCGTACTCAGATTGTTTGCGGACATGTCTTTTACTTGCTCAGTCATATTGAGGATGGGGCTCATATGCTTTTTCGCCATCTTTGATGCAGATAGCACTGAGGTTAAAAGGAGCACGATGCATAAGACAATTCCAATTGGAAAAGTTGCTTCAATCGACTGTGTTTCATAATTCAAAATGACGTGTAGCGCAATGGTATAAGTACTTTGATCATCCAATGTCACGGTTTTAGATTTGGTTAAATCTGGATAATTTGGAAAATCTCGAATGTTGTACTCAACGATCTCGGTTGCTTCTGTATAAGTCAGCTCGCTTGAATCGCTCGAGTAGATTTTTTGATTGGTTGAATCAAATACATATAAATCCATTTCGTGATTTTCAAGATAGAGTGCGATACTTTCATCTTCGAATGATTGAGCAGATAAAATCAAGTCTTCAATATAGGCAAGATCGTCTTTAAGGGTTTGTTGTTTGGAATAGAATAAGTAATATGAAAAAGATAAATAGACGGTTGCAAATAAAAGCGCAATTAATACAATCAAACGAATGGCATATCCAAGGGTCAGCTTAAAGGTGATATTAAAACGAATGAGAGAAATAAACTTATTATATTGGACAGACAAATAGGATTGCCCACTTTCACGTAGAGCTTTTTCCTTGGCGATATGATCGCGTCTTTCACGAACGACATCTTTTTTCGGTTCCGGTTGTCGATTGTTCTTACTTGTCTGAACCGGTTTTGGATGAGACGGCGCAGCTTGCATTTTTGCAGGCGGAGTCGATTGAGTTTGCTTTGGCGATTGTGTCTGCTTTGTCGGTTGAGTCTGCTTGAGTGCTTGTGTCTGTTGTTTTAGCGCTTGAGGTTGCTGCTTTGGCGCTTCAGGCTGATTCTTTTGTGTTTGTTGCGCCGATGCATGAAAGTTCTGAGATTGAGTCTCTTTACTTATGATCTTCATCTTTAAATAAGTAACCTACCCCTCTGACAGTGTGAATGAATTTAGTTTGGAAACAATCATCAATTTTACTTCTTAAATAACGCACATAGACGTCGACAATTTTAGTTTCTCCAAAATAGTCATACCCCCAAACTTTATCTAAGATTTGTTCTCTCGTTAAGGCAATATTGCGATTTTCAGCTAAATAATGAAGTAAATCAAATTCAGTTTTAGTCAGTTCAAGTAAATGATCATCATAGGAAGCTGTGTATTGATTGTAATCGATTTTGAGTTTTCCAGAGACAAATTGGTTTGTGGGTGTTGTGGGTTGTAATGACGCTTTTCGAAAAACGCGTCTTATTCTTGCGAGGAGTTCTTCGATCGCAAATGGTTTGGTCATATAATCATCTGCGCCAAAATCAAGTCCCATCACTTTATCCATGGTGTCATCTTTTGCTGTGAGCATGATAATAGGCACTTCTGAATTCAGGCGTATCCGGCGGCAAACTTCCATGCCGTTCAACCCGGGAAGCATGATGTCTAAAACAATTAAATCAAAATTCCCCTCTAATGCCTTATCTAGGCCAGTTCTTCCGTCGTTTGCAGTATCTACATCAAATCCTTCGTGTTTAAGCTCGAGTTCAATAAAACGCGCTATTTTCAGATCGTCTTCAACGATGAGTATCTTTTGCATGGCTTCCTCCACTCATTTATTAGTGATACGCGAAACGATTTTGACAAATAACGGTTCATTTCACATAACGATTCACTTAAGTTTACTATAGCATTTTGAAGGGTCAATTTAAAGTAAAAAGAGAGAAACAACTGTTTCTCTCTCGGGTGTCGTATTATCTTAAACGATCTTCTGGTTCCTCAGCATCGCGGTTAGCTGTTTTTGCTTTTTCAGTTGCTTCTAAGTTGAGAATGTTCACTGATTGGCCTGCTTGGTCTTGAATGGAGATTTTATAACCAAATAGGTAAGGGATGATTAAGACAAATAGAGAAACTGGCAATGTAAATAAGATGATGAGTGATGCAATTGTCAATGGAATATCAATGATTTTCTTTTGTGAATTGCCAATGACAAAGTTTGTCTTGTGCATTTTTTGAATAAAGTTTTTTACGTCATCAAAGAAGTCAGTATTGTTTGGATTTTTTTGAGATTGAGTTCTTTGTGATCCGCTTCTATTGCTTTTTTGAGCAGTTTTGTTGGATGCTGTTTTATTTGAAGCTTCTAAATAGATAAGTGCTTCAACCATATCGCCATCATGCATTTCTAATGCTTCTTTCGCTTCTTTGTAGCTAATATTTGCACGCTCCATAAGCATGTCGATTTTTTCTAAACTAACTGACATTGTATGCCTCCTTATAATTACATGTTGTATTTGTGTTATTTATTAATGTTAGTTTACAATGGTTTCCTTAGATATAAACCAACGTTTGGTTAAAATTTGGAAAGAATTATTGATCTTGATGTTTTGATTGTGTATGTGTTTGAATCCAATCGTTCACATCTGTTGTTTGTCCATTTTCGTGAGTGAGTTTCATTCTAATTCCAAAGAATAATGGAGCAATGAGTGCGATAAGTGAAATCGGCATCAATAAGAATGCTAACAGAATCACAACGAGGAGTGGGATTTCGACTAATTTCTTATTTGCATTGCTCCAAGTCACTTTAATAGCCAAACCCTTTTGAATGAATTTCGAAATCTGTTTGAGTAAGAATTGTCCTTTTTTAGTAAACTGATCTTTCTTTGCTTCATAATCTGCTTTGCGTTGTTGCTCTCTTTGTTGTTGATCGGATGCTTGTTTTGCCTCTGTAGCTTCTTCTATTTTGAGTATAGCTTCAACTACATTACCATTGCAAGCCTCTAAAGTTTCTTTTGCAACTTTATAACTAACATTTGTTCTCGCCATAATTTGGTCGATATTCTCGAGTGTTACTGACATAAGAGTTCCTCCTTTAAAGAACGTATCCAATTGACTGGATGGTTTATGAACTTAGTATAGAGCGAGTTCGTTAATAGAAAACCAACAATAGGTTAGAAATCAGATAGAAATTCCTTAATATCCGACTAATGTTCATCCGTCAGAATCTGATACGAAGTCCGAATAACACTGTTGACTAAAATGTTACTAAACCGTAAGTAAAATGAATGAATGTTAATATTTAAACTATTGACGTTGCAACGTTCAAGTGATATTATCAGTAGCGTTGACACGTTGCTAAATAGTAACAAGTTTCACATTTATCCCCCCTTATAATAGATGTAGACTGTCAATGTTGACGCATAATGATGCGTCTTTTTTTTTGACTTTTTTTGGTAAAAATTCTAAACTAGGAACTAGGAGAGTCATTATCTTATATAAGATCATGTCACATTAAAGTAACTAATGACGTGATAGCATCTTCGGTGCATAAAGGAGCCCTATATGATCATAGGAAATGGAGTCGACATTGTCGAAATCAGTCGCATTGAGTCGATTTTATCAAAACAACCTCGCTTTCTAGAACGAAACTTTACACAAAATGAAATTCAGTTGTTCGAAAGTAAACAGATGCGAGCTGAAACCATCGCGGCAAATTTTGCTGCGAAAGAAGCACTATCAAAAGCTATGGGAACTGGAATACGTGGATTTGAACTAAAAGAAATGGAAATTCTGAGGAATTCTCTAGGAAAACCTGTTGTGACGCTTTATGGAGCCGCTGAAGCAATGGCAAACAAACTCGGGATCACGCGATTTGAAATTTCACTTTCACATCATTCTCAAGATGCCATTGCATTTGTCATCGCACTATCAGAGTAGAAAAATTCATGAATTTTGCTAGATTATTCGTGCGAAAAAGCGTAAAATAGTGGAGGCGTAATCTTTATAAGACTTAAAGCCGACATCCGTTTATCGTAAACATGAATTAAATAAACATATACACAAATCAATTTAATGTATACATGAATCAGTTTGACGTATACAGAAATCAAATGAACGTATACATGAATCTAATTAAATGAATGAAATGTGAGGTTGCTATGAAATCATTGACACGTCCTGTTTGGGCAGATATTAATTTGGATCATTTAGCACACAATATTCGAGAAGTTAGACGTGTAACAAAGCCGAGTGCGCTTGTTACAGCGGTTATTAAGGCGGATGGCTACGGTCATGGAGCTGTTCAAATTGGAGAGACCTTACTCGAAAATGGCGCGGATCGATTTGCCGTTGCAACTTTATCAGAAGCCATTCAGCTTAAAAAAGCATTTCCTCAAACTGAGGTCATGGTATTGGGATATACACCAAACGAATTAATTGAAGAAGCCATTCGATACGATTTGATTCAAACGGTTTATGATATCAATCAAGCACACTATTTTTCAGAAAGAGCCAAACATCTGAATAAGATCCTAAAAGTACATATTAAACTCGATACGGGGATGCGCCGAATTGGCATGGAGTTTCATCCAGAAACAATTGAAGCAATTGTTCAAATGTCAAAACTCGATGGACTGAATATTGAGGGAATTTTTACTCACTTTGCAGTTGCAGATGAAGTCGATAAAACCTTTACAAAAGAACAAGTACGAAGATTTGATTTTATAGTAAATGCTTTGGAAGAAAGAGGCGTGCATATCCCTATAAAACACGTTTCCAATAGCGCTGCAATTATAGACTGCCCTGAATATAATTATGATATGGTACGCGCTGGAATTATGTTATATGGGCTTTACCCATCAAATGACGTCGATAAAAGTCGTGTACAATTAAAAGAAGTCATGTCTTTAAAAGCAAATATTGCGCATGTTAAAACAGTACAAGCAGGAGAAGGCGTTAGCTATGGACATCGGTATATTGCAGAGCGTCCAACACAAATCGCGACGATTCCAATTGGATATGCGGATGGTTTTTCAAGAAGTTTGACATTTAAAGCAAAAGGAATTATTCAAGGAACCATCAAGCCAATTGTCGGCCGAATTTGCATGGACCAATGTATGTTGGAAGTGGATGGATTAGATGTTTCGGTAGGAGATACAGTGACGTTATTTGGCAGTGATGGACCTCAGTTCATCAGTATTGATGCGTACGCTAGTATGCTCGAGACGATTAACTATGAAATCGTCTGTATGATTGGGAAACGCGTTCCAAGACGATATCTTAAAAATCAAGAAATCATAGAAGTTGTCGATAAAATACTCGGGTGTTAACTTCACACTCTTTTATGGAAGTTTTATTTGCTTTATGGTATTATAAAGTGATTAGTGGTTAGTGCGATAAATTAGTCTGAATGGGAGTTGATACAAAACGTGAACATAAAAAGAGGCGATGTATTTTTTGCCGATTTATCACCAGTAAAAGGATCTGAACAAGGTGGGCAAAGGCCGGTTTTGATTATTCAAAATGACATAGGTAACAAATATAGCCCAACTGTTATTGTTGCAGCAGTTACTGCAAAGATATCGAAGGCAAAATTACCGACACATGTCGAAGTGGATGCCTCACAAGTGGGTTTACTTAAAGATTCTGTGATTTTACTCGAGCAAGTGAGAACAATTGATAAAATACGTTTACTTCAAAAGTTAGGGCAACTTGAAGAAGATGTAATGGCTAAAGTAGATAAAGCTTTAATTATAAGCTTGGGATTATATGAATAAATGACATACTGCCTGTATATTGACTTATGCAGGTTTTTTCATGATTTTGGGTAAATGGAGGACGAATTTGAAGAAGAAAATATATATCGGTGTGTTGATCATCAGTTTGTTGGCAACAAGTGTCTTATTATATGGAAGAATTAAAGTTGAAAGTCAAACAAAAAGTGTTGAAATTATTGCGGACTATGAAGAGTTTGCCATCATGGCAGAGCAACAATCACTTGACGAGGTTGAACTGTTCAAAACGTTGAATGAAGCGGGTATTCGCTCGGTGGCATTAAAAGAAGAGACACTTTATAGCATGGTGGAAGAAGGAAAACCACTTGAATATGATTTGTTTAAAACCATCCAAGAAAATATTGATTGGTCTTCATTATATGGACCTAAAGCAGTCGCTTATTTATCAAGTGAAAAAGCATCACAATATGATGTGGTTGTTCGCACAAATGACGAAGCGGTGTTTGAGTTCTTAAAAGCTGGAATTACAGCTCGATATGAAGAGTCGTTCTATCAGTTTTTTGATGAATCTGTGTATACCGTTGTATTAAAAGGCGCTATTGATGATATTTACTATACAGAAGATACACGCTATAAAGATTCGCTCACAAAAGGGGTAAAAGCGCCTAGAACTTATGTTTCTTCAGTCATTGAAGATATTGGATTGGGATATGATCCAGAAAAAATTGAGACCATTCAATCCTCAGGTATGGCGGTAAATTTAAGACCTAATAATTTTTATAAGTACAACAGTAAGTTGGTAGATGCGTATTTTAATGAGGTAGATCGACTTGGAGAGGTACCTTCAACCATCATCTTTAACGGTCGAGAAATTATGAGTTACACTAAAGAAACGGGAAATTATCAACAGGCGCTTTACGATGTTTTGAAAGAACGCAACATTCCAGTGGGAATGATCGAAGCTGCTGACCAGTTGGGATTCACGGATCAAAAAGGCGTTGAAGATATTGCCGAAGATCTTGAGTACAACGTAGTCAGAGTATTTCCAGTGATTGAATATATTCAACAGCGCTATAATTATCTTGGTTATTATGAGGGCGGAAAAGAAATTGAAAATACGCTCTATCGTGCCATTACTGAGAGAAATATTCGAGCAATTTACTTCAGACCATTTAAAGATACAAAATTTACGTATTATACAGATCTAAATGAGTATAAAAAAACATTCGAAGGATTATCTGAACGTTTGGCATCACATGGTATCTCGTTGGGAACACCAAGTGTGACACCGTACAACCAAGTATCGCCGTACTTATTGGCATTAACGAGTTTAGGTCTTTTGGTACTTGGACTGATTATCTTGCGTCTGCTCTTTGATATGAACGAGAAATTTGAATGGGTTTTATTTGTACTTGGATCCATAGGCGTCGTAGGCATCAACTTTGTTGCACCGAACTTAAGTTTGAAACTCTTCTCATTTGCTGCAGCCAATATCTTTGGAACCATTGCAGTGATTTTCACAATTGAATATTTAAAAGACCTTTTACTCAGTACAAAAGTGTTTACTTGGAAAGGCATTCTCGTAAAAAATTACTTGGGTATTTGTTTGATTACGTTGGTATGTATGCTAGGTGGACTATATGTTGCAGCGATTATGTCTCGTGCAGATTACTTAGTAGAAATGAACTTTTTCCGTGGTGTAAAAGTGAGCTTACTTTTACCGATGGCTTTATCTGTCTTGATTTATCTCATTAAATTTGGATACAAAAGAAACGTACACGAGCTAGAAGAAAATACGTATTTTATGGATGACATCAAGCGCATTTTAGTGGAAGATGTTAAAATGTATTACGCTTTAATCGTAGGTGCTTTAGGTGTTGTATTCTATGTCTATATAGCACGCTCAGGTCACGATACGAATATTGAAGTGTTAAATGTTGAATTGATTTTTAGAAACTACTTAGAAGATTTTGTCCTTGCAAGACCGAGAACAAAAGAGTTTTTATTTGCATTCCCTGCGTTGAGTGCTGCAATCTTCTTTGCTGCAAGAAATTACAAACAATTATTGTTCCCATTTGTCTTCGCATCTGTAATGGGAATGACATCCATCATTAATACATTTTGTCACTCAAGAGCACCAATTTATTTATCTGTTTCAAGAACGTTAATTTCACTTGCATTCACATTGGTAATCTCTACCGTGGTAATCATCGTACTTGAATACCTTAACAAATTTTACGTATCACATTTTGGGAGTAAAAAAATATGAGTAAAGTAGTGATTTCAGGTTTTTATGGTTTTCATAACATTGGTGATGAAGCCATCCTGAAGACGTTGATTCAACAACTCAAGAAAATGAATCCATCCACAGAAATTGTGGTTTTGTCGCATACCCCCAAAGAAACCGCAGCACTTTATGGCGTGAAAGCAATCAAGAGAAATGATCTTTTGAGTGTGTTTTTAGCGATTAAGCAATGTGATGTCCTCTTAAGTGGTGGTGGAAGTTTGCTTCAAGATGATACAAGTGCGAGAAGCATTCATTATTACTTGAGTATTTTAAGGATGGGGATTTGGCTCAAAAAGCGTGTATATCTCATCAGCAATGGCATCGGGCCATTGATTCGAGAAAAAAATAAGAAACGTGTTGCCAGCGTCCTCAACCGTGTTGAGCACATAACGGTTCGAGATTTCAACTCTGAAAAATTGTTGGTTGACATTGGCGTTCAGCCAGAAAAAATCTCCGTTTCTGCGGATATGGTCATCGGCATGGAGATGGAACCTCAAGCTACTGGTAAGCGATTGATCGAGAAGCTTCAGCTGATTCATCCGGAACGAAAGAAGATTGCCATTGCGATTCGACATAAGGATTTCAAACAAGCGGAAAAACTTGATCAATTAGTCAATTTAGCGAATCAACTTTCTAAAACGTATAGCGTGATCTTTGTTCCGTTTTATTATGATGATGACATGACCATTCATGTAGAGTTGTCACCGAAAACTTATGAAAATGTCTATTTTATCAATCAACGATATTCTGCTGAGGAAGTGCTCAGTTTATTACAAAACATGGATATACTCATGGGCTCAAGGCTACATTCGTTGATATTTTCACTTGTTGCGCAGGTGCCTTTTATTGGAATCAGTTATGATCCTAAAATTGAGAACTTCATGGAAATGATCGATATGCAACCGGTTTGCTCTATGAAGGATTTTGATGCTTTGGGACTTTTGGATTCTGTACGCGCACTGGATGAATCATATGACGCAGCGCTGCAACATGTGATTTTATCTAAAAAACAGTTAAAAGAGCGCTTAAAAGTGAATGAACACATGCTTGAAAAAGTGCTGTAAACGAAATCGTTTTTGAATAAAGAAATTTGACGAGAACATTTTATAAGAAATCTTTGAATTGAAAACTTTGAATAGAAAACTGGAGGCAATATGGCAACGGACAAAACCGTTTCATCAGTCAAAATTTTTGGCGTTAGATTTGATAATGTGAATTTAGATGAAGCAAACAAAAAATTCATTTCATTACTTGAAGCTGAGAGATTAAGAACGATATATACGCCAAATACGGAAATTATCATGATGGCGCAAGAAGACGCGGCGTTTAAATCGGTTTTATTAGAAGGGGATTTAGTCATTCCGGATGGGATTGGTGTTGTCATTGCTTCTAAAATCCACCATTTAGGTCTAACAGATCGTGTTCCAGGTGTTGAATTGATGGGGACTATTTTAGAATACTGTAACCGTGCAAGAAAATCGATTTACTTGTTTGGTGGCAAACCAGGTGTTGCGGATTTAGCTGCAGATCGAATCAGAGAAGTGTATCCTAATTTGTCAATCGTTGGAACACATGATGGCTATTTTGATGCAAATGAAGAAATGAGAATTATTGACGATATTAATGAGAAGAAACCAGATGTGTTGTTTGTTGCATTAGGTGCACCTAAACAAGAAAAATGGATTCATCAGAATAAAAAAACCATCAACGCAAAAGTTGCAATGGGTGTAGGCGGTTCGATGGATGTTTGGGCAGGAACGGTAAAACGCGCGCCTGTATTTTTCCAAAAGACAGGATTAGAATGGTTCTATCGTCTATTAAAACAACCTTCTAGAATTGGTAGAATGATGTCGTTACCTAAGTTTTTAATAAAAGTCATCTTCACAAGACATATTGAAGGATAGTATGGAGGTTCATATGGAACACTTAAGTATGAAAGATTTGTTAGATCAATACGATTCAACTGATAAAGTATACGTGGGCGATGTTGTGGAAGGCGTTGTTATTTCATCCAATCCAGATGAAGTCATGATCAACTTACAATACGTTGCAGATGGTATATTGCCAAAGTCAGAGATGCCAGATGGCAATCCGACGGATTATCGAGTTGGAGACAAAATAAAAGTTTTTGTTGTTAAGTTAAATGACGGCGAAGGCAATGTCTTGTTATCGTTGACAAAAGCTTATGAGATTATCGTATGGGAAGAGTTTCAGAGACTTTTTGAAAGTAAAAAAACTTTTTTAGTAAAGGTGAAAGAGGTTGTTAAAGGCGGAGTCGTGGCTCAATTTAAAGGTGCATCCGTATTTATTCCCGCTTCACAAGTGGCACTGCATTATGTTGAAGACTTAAAACCATATATTGGTATGACACTAGAAGTCGTATTGACAGAATATGATGCAGCGACCAAAAAAGTCGTGGCTTCACATAAAGAAATTTTAAAAGAACAAGAAGCAGCTAAAAAAGGCGATGCGATTTCGAGGATTTCTGTTGGCGATCAATTGACCGGAACGGTTGTAAAGCTAGCGGATTATGGTGCTTTTGTTGAACTTGGAAGTGTTCAAGGACTCATTCACGTGTCACAAATGTCTTGGAAACGCGTGAAGCATCCATCTGAAGTATTGAACGTTGGCGATTCGGTAAAAGTACAAGTACTCGCTGTGGATCGAGATAAAGAAAAAGTTTCGCTCAAACTTTCAGAAATTGCACAAAATCCATGGACAACGTTATCAGAGAGATATCAAGTAAACGATATCGTCACTGGAACCGTGTCACGCATCATGAATTTTGGTGCATTTGTAGAAATAGAAGAGGGTGTTGAAGGACTTATACACATTTCGGAATTAAGCGAAGATCGTGTGAACAAAGTGACAGATATCGTGAAAATTGGAATGGAAGTCGAAGCGGTAATCTTAGAAATGGATTTAGAACAGCAGAAAATAGCGCTTAGCATAAAAGCACTTTCTGATTTTACTGAAGAAGATTTTGAACTGTTAGAAGAACAGACACCATCCAACACGACGATGTCGGATTTGTTTGGGGATAAACTTAAAAATTTAAAATTTTAATCACAGGCACAATGGGCATATGTTCATTGTGCTTTTTTATATTTTGACCTAAAAACATGTGATTTAGTGTTAGCTTTTATCAAATCTGGGTAAAATAAATTTAACAGAATGGTTATTATAGAATATAAAATTCGGAGGTCGCCCATGGATCAATTAAAACTTAAACCAGAACAACTGACAAATAAGTGTGATCCCAACGTATTTGAGTTTTCCACTACGGAAGAACTCATTCCAATTCGTGGGATTATCGGTCAGGAACGCGCTAAAAATTCATTGCAATTTGGATTGGGTGTCACAAAAAAAGGCTACAATATCTATGTGTCGGGGCAATGGGGAACAGGTCGTAACAGTTTTGTCAATATGCTGACGGAAGAACAAGCAATTAAAAGACCTGCACCGTGCGATTACTTGTATGTCAATAACTTTAAAGATCCGTATCATCCGATTGCAATTAAAGTAGCCAATGGCCAAGGGAAAAATATCATCAAGCAAATTGAACGCGCCATTCGATTTTTACGCAGGGGCATAATTGAGATTTTTTCAAGTCGCGATTATGAAAATGCCAAACAAAAACTCGTGGAAGAATACAACACACAATCAAGCAACATTGTGGATAAACTCAACGAACTTGGACAAAAATATGGCTTCATTTTTTCGTTAACTGAAAAAGGCATCGTGAGTATCCCGTTAAAAGATGGAAAACCGATGAATGAAGAATATTATCATAATTTATCTCAAAAAGAGTATGAAAAGTTGATGACAAATTCACAAAAATTAAGTCTTGAAACCATTGATTTATTCAACAAATTGAGAATTGAAGAGGAAAATCTTCGCGTTAGATTGAAAAGCCTTGATGAGCAGATGGGAAGACATCTGGTGAAGTTTCATTTAGAAGGTATTAAAGAAAAAAATAAGGACAATGAAGAAATTAAGCGTTATATCGATTTATTAGAGGATGATATCGTTGAAAACTTAGAGAACTTTAAAGAAGAAGAGGAAGATGAGGACGATAAAAATCCATTAGCAGCATTGATGATGTCACAACATAATCCAGAAACCTTCTTCGAACGTTATCGCATTAATCTGTTTATCGACAATAGCGATGCGAAAAGTGCACCGGTTGTTTTCGAATCCAACCCGACGTACTATAATTTGGCTGGAAGTATTGAATATCAAAACGAAATGGGCGTTATGAAAACGGATTTTACCATGATTAAACCGGGTGCGCTTCACCGTGCAAATGGTGGATATCTTATTTTGTTGGCAAAAGACATTTTAAGTAATCCGTATTCTTGGAAAAGTTTGAAACGCAGTTTGTTAGATGAATCTGTAACCATTGATTCTCGTGCTGCTAGCACTGGTGCCCTCGTTTCTCAAACCATTAAACCTGAACCGATTCCAATTGATGTCAAAGTCATCATCATTGGTGATTATTATACGTATGCTATTTTATCTGCCTATGATGAAGAATTTCAAAAATTGTTTAAAGTTATGGTCGATTTCGATGAAGAAATGGATCGCAATAAAGAAAATATTGACCAGTTTGCACGTTTCGTATCGACAAAATGTCAAAATGAAGGATTAAGTCATTTTGCGCCAGAAGCAGTGAGTTTGCTTGTGGAATATGCGACGCGATTGGCAGATGATCAGACAAAATTAACAGCGCATCTCAAAACATTGGGCGATGTGATCATTGAATCAGATGCTTGGGCAAATTATTATAAAGAGGGCGTTGTTTCAAAAGAGCATGTCATGAAAGCACTTCATGAACGAAAAATGCGCGCAAACAAATATGAAGAAGAAACGCTTCAGCTCTTTAGAGAAGGCACTTATCTCATCGACGTCGATGGTTTTAAAATTGGTGAAATAAATGGCCTTGCTGTCATTGGAACGGGTCAATATACTTTTGGTAAACCATCAAAAATTACAGTATCCACGTATCAAGGGCGTCAAGGTATCATAAACATCGAACGCGAAGCGAGAACGAGTGGAAAAATTCATGATAAAGGCGTTATGATTTTAACGGGTTTTCTCGGAAGGTTGTTCGCTCAGGACAAACCACTTGCACTAACAGCAAGCATCGTGTTTGAGCAGCTCTATTCAGGGGTAGATGGCGACAGCGCTTCAAGTACAGAGCTCTATGCACTGATTTCTGATTTATCAGGAGTGCCAATTAATCAAGCAATTGCTGTGACAGGATCGGTCAATCAACGTGGATATATTCAGCCAATTGGCGGTGTCAATGAGAAGATTGAAGGCTACTTTAAAGTTTGTAAAATCAAAGGCTTTACAGGCAATCAAGGCGTCATGATTCCTGTTCAAAATGTCAAAAACTTGATGCTCGATCAAGAAATAGTTGAAGCCGTTAAAGCAAATCAGTTTCATATTTGGGCGATTTCAAATGTGGATGAAGGTCTAGAAATTTTAACGGGAAGAAAACCGGGTAAACGAACTAAGACGGGTGAATTTGAGAAAGGAACCATCTATGCGCTAGTGGATGAGCGATTAAAACATTTGGCGAGAGAAGCAAAACCTGCTCATGCAAAAGAAAATGCAAAAACGTCTTCAAAAACAACCGACAATAAAAAGAAAAAACCACCTGTTAAACCAAGTGGTGAAAATCAATAAGTCCTTTTTCAGTTATTAAGTGTGTAATGGGTTGATCAAATGGATCGACTGGTATGTGAGTGACGTATTGTAAATCAAAGGCGAGACCTATTTTAGGGATCGTCTTTTTGATTGCTTGGAAGAGGCGATCATAAAATCCACCACCGTATCCAAGTCGAAATCCGCGAGCATCAAAAGCCAGTCCAGGGGTTAAAACGAGGTCGATTGCATCGTTTGACACAATGTCGTGTTTAGTGGGATCCGGTTCATAAATACCATATGAACTCAGAACCAGTTCGTCAAGCGCATGTACTCGGTGAAAGGTCATTTGCTTGGACGCCATTGAAATATATGGAAGTAGTAACTCTTTTCCTGAATCAAGAATCATCTGATTGATGCGATGAGTAGAGAGTTCATCGCGAAAACTCACGAAAGAAGCCACTCGTGTAGCCTGTTGAAAATAGGAAGTTTGAACGAGTGTTGATAAAATTTTGTCCTCAAATTGAGTTCTCATTTCCCCTTGAATTTCAGAGCGTTTTGAAAGAATGATTTTTCGAAGGTCTTTTTTATCCATAGAAATCCTCAATGTAATATTTATTTAATACTTATTATCAATTATACTATTAAAAATATTGAAAAGTACAGATATAATAGTAATAGGGTTTACGATGCCCTGTGAATTGTTTATAATATGAATAGGTTTCGTGAAGCTGTAAACGTTAACAGATTGAATGGCTAATCCTTGTTTACTTGAAAGTTGGGAGAAATATATGATAGAGTTTCAAAATGTGTCAAAAACATATGACAATGGTGTGCTCGCACTAGATAACATCAATGTCAAAATCGATAAAGGTGAATTTGTTTTTATTGTCGGACCAAGTGGTGCAGGGAAATCGACATTTATTAAATCCATATTAAAAGAAGTCAATGTGACCTCTGGGCATATTACAGTAGACGAAATGGATATTACGAAGTTGCATCGACGCAGAGTTCCTTATCTCAGGCGAAAAGTCGGAGTTGTATTTCAAGATTTTAGATTGCTTCCCAATAAGACGGTCTACGAAAATATTGCATTTGCAATGGAAATTTTGGGTACGCCCCATCGAAATATTCGCAAGCAAGTCCCGATGATTCTCGCGTTAGTGGGGTTAACGGGAAAAGGTAATTTTTACCCAAATCAATTATCAGGTGGAGAACAGCAAAGGGTCTCAATTGCGCGCTCCATGATCAACAATCCGCCGATTTTGATTGCAGATGAACCAACGGGAAACTTAGACCCAGATACATCATGGGAAATTATGAAAGTTCTTAGAACCATCAACCGTCGCGGTACGACTATTTTAATGGCAACGCATGACCGAGAAATTGTAGATATCATGAAAAAACGTGTTATCGCACTTGAAAATGGTCAAATTGCAAGAGATGAAAAGGTAGGAGTGTACGGTTATGACGATTAAACCATTATTTACATTGAAGCAGGCACTTAAAAATTTATGGCGAAATCGCTTAATGAGTATTGCGTCCATCTCATCAGTTACGGCAACCCTTTTGATATTAGGCATTATATTTGCGTTAATCCTCAATATCAATTCAGTGGCACAATCGGCAAAAGATAAATTTGATTCCATTCAAGCTTATCTGCTGGATGAACTACCTGCTGAAGAAGTAGAAACCATTATGAATAAAATCGCTGCAATCGAAGGTGTAAGCGATGTAAAATACGAGAGTAAAGCAGATGCCCTAAGCAAAATGCAGACGCAATGGGAAGATAACGGCTATCTTCTTGAAGGATTGGAAGAAAATCCATTGCCAAGCTCAGTCATTATCTATTTAGATGACATTTATTATGCGCAACAAGTTTTGGATCAGATTAAAGGCATTAACGGCATTGAAGAAGTAAAATCTTATCAAGATATAGTGGAGCGTTTATTGTCCATCACAGAAGCGATTCGAAAAGCCGGAGTTGTTGTAATCTTTGTCCTGATTGCAATTTCGACTTTTATCATACACAATACCATTAAATTGACAGTGAATTCTCGAAATAGAGAAATCAATATCATGAAGTACGTAGGAGCGACTAACTGGTTTATAAGATGGCCATTTTTAATTGAAGGAACATTATTGGGTTTAATAGGCGCATTGGTATCCACCGGACTTATAAAACTCATGTATGATTATATTTTTAAAGCCATACATTCAGATTTTTATGTATTTATATCGGCTTATATTGTAACACCTTCAGTCTTAATGAAAGATGTGTTATTTTTATTCTTAGTAATTGGTGTAGGTATTGGCGCACTAGGCAGTTTGTGGTCTATGCGTAAGTACTTAAATGTCTAACGAGGTGCGTTTATGAAGAGAAGACAGACGTTTCGATTACTTACAATATGTGTGATGATAGTAACACTCTTATTGGCGGGAATCGCTTATGCAAAGGACGACATCAAAGAAAAAGAAAAAGAATTAGAAGAACTCAATCAGAAGATTAAAGCATTGGATCAATCGATTGAGAAAAATAAGAATTTGCAATCGACCACCAATCAAAAAATCAAAAATGTTCAAACGAGTATCAAAAATTTGGAAGCTGAAATTGATACCTTAACAGGCGAAATTAAAACTACCGAGAAGTCCATTGAGGTAAAAACAGAAGAATTAAAGCAAGCGGAAATCAAGCTTGAAGATAAAAAAGAGTTATTAAATGACCGATTGAGAGTCATGTACAAAAACGGTACCATTGGATATGTTGAAGTATTATTTGGTGCAGAGGATTTTACGGATTTATTGTCTCGTATTGATATGATCCAACTGGTTGTCGAACACGATCAAAATCTAATTGGTTATTTGAAAGAACAACGCGATATCATTGAAACAAAAAAATTGGAGCTTGTAGATAAAAAATCGGAGCTCGAAACGCTTACGCAAAGCAAAGTGTCTAAGCAAGATGAAATGTCTGCAGCTCTAAATAATCTCGTGAGCTATAAAACCGAATTAAAACAAGATGCAGAAGCTATGAATGAACTTGAAGATGAGTTGTTAAAAGAAGCAGATCAAATGACAAACATCATAAAGAATATGAAACTCGCAGCGACGTATGTAGGTGGTACTATGACTTGGCCAGTTCCAGGCAAATATTCCATCAGCTCGCCATTCGGAAACAGGGTGCATCCAATTTCGAAAAAATTGACTTTCCACACGGGAATTGATATTGAGTGTGCGAGAAAAACCCCTGTAGTATCCGCCAATGAAGGGACCATTGTCTACGCAAATTGGTTTGCTGGTTACGGGAAAGCAGTCATCATCGACCACGGTGGTGGATTGACAACGCTTTATGCACATTTAGACGTGATTAACGTTTCGGTGGGGGATAAAGTTTCAAAAGGTGGCAATATTGCATTATCGGGAAATACTGGATATTCTACTGGACCTCATTTGCATTTTGAAGTGAGAAAAAATGGCGACTACGTAGATCCACTAACATATGTGAAAGGGAAATGAGGTGCATAACGTGAAAAAAGTACATGTTGTATTTCTAAGTGTTTTTTTGGTAATATTCACAGGTTTATCAACCTATTTTGTAACTGCAGCGATGATGAAAAATGACGATTTACAAGCGGATCAAAAAGCACTTGATGCAATTGAGGAAGTGGTTCAAACACAAGCTTCTCCAGTGGATGCGGCTGAAGAGTATAAGGAAATTGAAGAACTTAAGAATTATGTTCTTAAAAACTATTATTTAGACGTGACTGAAGAACAGTTATATGAAGGAATGAAGAAGGGTATCTTTGAGGTGCTGAAAGACCCTTATTCAGTATTTATGAATGAAGAAGAATTCGGCGATTATATGCAGTCTTCCTCGGGTGAATATCCGGGAATTGGTATTTATTTAACGCCAAATGAAGATAACCAAATTGAAATTGTTTCTCCAATTGAAGATACGCCTGCTTATAGAGCTGGATTACTTGCTCAAGATTTAATTATTGGCGTCAATGGCGAAGAAGTGAATGCGGAAGTCATGGATGATGCCATTTCCAAGATTAAAGGTGAACCGGGTACGCCAGTAACGTTGACCATTTATCGACCTGAAACTAAAAAGAAGTTTGATGTCGAAATCGTTAGAGAATGGATCGATGTAAAAGTTGTAAAATCTAGAATGCTCAATGAAGACATCGGATATCTGAGATTAACGACATTTGATGAAAACTCTGCACCTGAATTTGACACACACATTCAGTCGTTAATTGAACAAGGATCAAAAGGTATTGTCATTGACTTAAGAAATAATCCAGGTGGATATTTAGATCAGTGTGTTGAAATCGCTGACTCACTCCTTGGAAAAGAGATGATCGTTTATACGAAGAGCCGCAACGGCGACGACGATGAGTTTTATTCTGATGAAGAAGCGTATGACGTGGAACTTGTCGTTCTTGTCGATAGCGGATCTGCAAGTGCATCAGAAATTTTAACAGGTGCGTTAAAAGATCATAAACGTGCAACCATCATTGGTGAAACAACATTTGGTAAAGGTGTCGTTCAAATCGTTGAGCGATATGTAGGCGATACAGGATTTAAGTTGACAACGTCTCAATATTTCACTCCAAATGGTGTGAACATTCATGGCGTAGGAATTCAACCTGATATTGAAGTGCCACTAGATCCAAAATACGGAGAAATTGAAAATCCAACGGATGCAGATGACAATCAACTTCAAAAAGCCATCGAAGTTATCCAGTCAAAAATTAAAAAATAGTGGCAAGATTGGAGGGGATATCTATGAATAAACAATTGTATAAAGAGGAGTCAGAGAAAATCCAAAATTTAATACAAGTGATTGAACCTCAATCTAAAGAACCCATTTCTTTTGAGGAAATACCGGATAGTGGCAAAGGCGTGGTAACCTGTTTGATAGTGGTTGTTCTCATCATCATCAGTATGATCACACTTTTGACCATTTGGCTCGTAAAATAATGAATAAATCCAATAAAAACGGTTATTGTATAGATGAACACTATATAATAATCGTTTTTTATTTGACTGAAAAAATACAAAGGTATATAATAAAATACGAACAAGTGTTTGGAGGTGCATGTGGATAAATTTGTCATTAAATCTGAGTTTAAACCAACTGGGGATCAACCAGAAGCAATAAATGCCATAGTCGAAAGGCTTAATCGTGGCGAAAAACATAATATATTATTGGGCGTTACTGGCTCAGGAAAGACTTTTACTGTAGCCAACGTCATTGAACGCGTGCAACGACCAACTTTGATTATTGCACATAATAAGACTTTGGCAGCGCAATTGGCCTCTGAATTTAAGGCGTTTTTTCCAGATAATGCGGTTGAATTTTTTGTCTCATATTACGATTACTACCAACCAGAAGCGTATGTTGCACATTCAGATACGTACATAGAAAAAGATGCAACGATTAATGAAGAAATAGATAAACTAAGACACTCGGCGACATCTGCATTATTTGAACGAAAAGATGTCATTATTGTCGCGTCGGTTTCGTGTATTTACGGTCTAGGTGACCCAATTGACTATTCGAGTATGACGCTGTCTATTCGACCGGGAATAACAAAGTCAAGAGATGAAATTTTAAGACGTCTCATTGAAATTCAGTATATGAGAAACGATCTAAATTTTACGCGTAATACATTCAGGGTGCGTGGTGACATAATAGAAGTGATGCCAGCGTATGAATTTGAGAGAGCCTATCGCATTGAGTTATTTGGCGATGAGATTGAAAGAATTGGCGAAATCAATGCTTTAACAGGTGAAATACTCGGCTATCGCAATCATCTGACCATTTATCCAGCCTCCCACTACGTAACCCCAAAAGACAAGCTCGAAGCGGCCATTGGTAAAATTGAAGCTGAACTTGAAGAACGCGTAAAGTATTTCAAAGATCACGATCAACTGATTGAAGCTCAGAGAATTGAACAGCGGACGCGATATGATATTGAGATGCTACGCGAAGTTGGATTTTGTCAAGGCATTGAAAACTACTCGAGCGTATTATCTGGAAGGCCCATTGGAAGCCGCCCATATACACTGATTGACTATTTTCCAGAAGATTTCCTACTCGTGGTAGATGAATCACATGTGAGCATTCCTCAAATTCGTGCGATGTACGGAGGCGACCGAACTCGCAAGCAGTCTCTCGTAGATTATGGATTTAGATTGCCTTCGGCTATGGACAATCGACCGCTGAACTTTGATGAATTTCAAAGCTTAATTCCTCAGTCACTCTATGTCAGTGCCACACCGGGACCATATGAGAAAGAACATTGTCAGGTGGCAATAGAACAAATTATTCGACCAACGGGTCTCATTGACCCTGAAATTATCGTGAGACCCATCAAAGGGCAAATCGATGACCTTTATGGTGAAATTATCAAGCGCGTAGCATTGAATGAGCGTATTTTAGTGACGACATTAACGAAAAAAATGGCGGAAGACCTCACCGATTATTTCAAAAAAATGGATGTGAAAGTGCGATACATGCACTCAGATATTAAAACGATCGAAAGAATGGAAATTATACGAGACTTTAGAAAAGGTGTATTTGATGTCCTCGTGGGAATTAACTTATTGAGAGAAGGTCTCGATTTACCTGAAGTTTCTTTAGTGGCCATTTTAGATGCGGATAAAGAAGGCTTTTTAAGATCTGAGACAGCCTTAGTGCAAACAATCGGTAGGGCTGCTCGTAACATCAACGGTCAAGTAATCATGTATGCCGACAGAATGACGGATTCGATGAACTTTGCAATTAGCGAAACAGATCGTAGAAGACATATTCAAGAAGCTTATAATTTGCAACACGGCATCACTCCAAAGGGAATTATAAAAGAAATTCGAGATAAAATTGAAGCGACTATTGCCGCTGAAACGGTTGAAGCATATGAGGTAGACCGAATTAAATCCATGAATAAAAAAGAGTTAAATGACTATATTAAACAACTAGAAGATGAGATGTTTGCAGCATCGAGAACGCTTCAATTTGAACGAGCTGCTGAACTAAGAGACATGATTGTGGAGTTAAAGACAATTCGTCCTAAGAATAAGTGACGATCCGTTTAAATCATGTGTATTAAAAATACTCGATATTTAAAAATACTCGATATTAAAAATACTCGATATTAAAAATACTCAATCAGTAGGGTAATAAATTCACTTAATTGAGTAAATGAAATGAGGATAATATGGCAAAAAATACAATTTTCGTAAAAGGTGCAAAAGAGCATAATTTAAAAAATATTGATGTTGAAATCCCGAGAGATCAGCTCGTCGTGATAACGGGTTTAAGTGGTTCCGGTAAGTCGTCTTTAGCATTTGATACGATATATGCTGAAGGCCAGAGGCGATATGTTGAAAGTTTATCGTCATATGCAAGACAATTTCTCGGTCAAATGGAAAAACCAGATGTCGAATCCATTGATGGATTATCACCTGCAATATCCATTGACCAGAAAACAACCAGTCGAAATCCAAGGTCAACCGTTGGAACCGTAACAGAGATTTATGACTACCTCAGATTGCTTTATGCACGTGTGGGAATTCCACACTGTACGGTATGTGGCGTTGAGATTTCACCTCAATCCATCGATCAAATTATTGATAAGGTCATGTTGCTTGAGGAAGGGAAAAAAATTCAAGTCCTTGCGCCTATGATCTATGGTAAAAAAGGGCAGCATACGAAACTTTTAGAAGCCCTTAAAAAAGAAGGTTTTATTCGCGCACGAATCAACGGAGACGTATTGGACTTATCTGAAGAAATCGTATTAGATAAGAACAAAAAACATACAATAGAAGTCGTTATCGATCGTTTGGTGATTAAATCCGACATTCAGCAGAGATTGACAGATTCGGTTGAAATGGCCCTTAAAATGGCTGAAGGAACTGTCGTGATTAACATTATTGACGGTGAGGATTTGATTTTTAATACGAAGTTTTCCTGCCCAGAGCACGGAGTGGGCATTCCCGAGATGGAACCGAGGATCTTTTCGTTTAATGCACCGTATGGTGCATGTGATGCTTGTAATGGATTGGGGTTCACTAAAAAAGTCGATCCTGAGCTTCTCGTACCAGATATGAAATTATCCGTATCAGAAGGGGCATTACTGCCAATTGCCAATAGTAGTGAAGGTACTTTTTATGTCAATATGATTAATTCAATCATCGAAAGTGCTGGATGCTCGCCTGATACGCCTTTTAGAGAGTTGCCGGAGTCCGTTAAGAATGATATTTTTTATGGAACTGGTGATAGAAAAGTTACCTTCATGTTTGAGAGTAAATTCACGGGTATGACAGAGTTTAATCGACCATTTGAAGGATTAGTCAACAATTATGAAAGACGGTACGCGTCTACAAATTCGGATTATATACGTTCTAAAATCGATGAGTTTATGAGCATGATTGAGTGCTCGAAGTGTCATGGAAAGCGATTAAAAGACGAAGTGTTAGCTGTTACAGTTGGTGGAAAAAACATCTGGGAAGTGACTCAGATGTCGGTAAAAGATGCCATCAAATTCTTTGATACGTTGACTTTAGATGCAACGCGTACACAAATCGCAGAGCTGATTTTAAAGGAAATCAACGCGAGATTGAGCTTTTTGAAAAACGTTGGACTTGAATATTTATCCCTATCAAGAGCTGCAAGTACGTTATCGGGTGGCGAGTCACAAAGAATTCGCTTAGCGACGCAGATCGGTTCGGGTCTTGTGGGTGTTCTCTATATTTTAGATGAACCTTCAATCGGTTTGCATCAAAAGGATAACGAAAAACTCCTCAAGACATTGAGAGGACTCACGAATTTAGGAAATACACTATTAGTTGTAGAGCATGATGAAGATACCATGCGAGAAGCGGATTATATTCTCGATTTGGGCCCTGGTGCTGGAGAACATGGCGGATACATCATTGCAGAAGGAACGTTAGAAGATATTTTAGCAAGTGAAGATTCCATCACAGGTCAGTATTTATCTGGAAGGAAAAAGATTTTAGTACCTGAAGTGAGAAGAACGCCCAAACAACAAAAAATTACAATAAAAGGCGCTATAGAAAATAACTTGAAAAATATTGATGTCGATATCCCATTGGGTGTTTTATGTACGATAACAGGTGTTTCAGGATCTGGAAAAAGTACGCTCATCAACGAAATTCTCTATAAATCATGCGCGGTGAAAATCAATAAAACACACATTAAACCAGGAAAGCACGAAGATATTTTGGGACTGGAATACATCGATAAAGTCATTGAAATCGATCAAACGCCTATAGGACGGACACCACGATCCAATCCGGCAACTTACACAGGGGTATTTGATCATATCAGAGATATCTTTACTCAACTACCAGAAGCTAAGATGCGAGGATACCAAAAAGGCCGATTTAGTTTCAATGTGAGTGGTGGTCGTTGTGAAAACTGTAAAGGCGATGGTATTATAAAGATTGAAATGCACTTTTTACCAGATGTGTATGTTCAGTGTGATGTATGTAAAGGAAAGCGCTACAATCGAGAAACGTTAGAAGTGAAATACAAGGGTAAAAGCATCTCGGATGTGCTGGACATGACGGTTGAAGAAGGTCTGTCGTTCTTTGAAAATGTACCTAAGATAAAAAGAAAGCTTCAAACGCTCCACGATGTAGGGTTAGACTATATTAAATTAGGACAACCTTCCACTCAATTATCCGGGGGAGAAGCACAGAGAATTAAACTCGCAACAGAACTTAGCAAAATAGGTACAGGGAATACGCTCTATATTTTAGATGAACCGACTACTGGGCTTCACACAGCAGATGTGCACAATTTGATTGATGTGATTCAACGTCTAGTGGACGCAGGAAATACCGCCGTTGTCATAGAACACAATCTAGATGTGATTAAATCATCAGATTATATCATCGACATGGGTCCAGATGGCGGTGATAATGGTGGTGAAGTGATTGCAAAAGGTACGCCTGAAGAAATTGCAGACGTAGCGCATTCGTACACCGGTCAGTTTTTAAAGAAAATGCTTCACAGTTGAGGAGTCAATGCCAAACTACGAGTTTAAAGTAAAGGAAAGTATTAAAGAACAATTGAAGACGGTTCCCCATCAACCGGGGATCTATATCATGAAAGATGCCCAAGGAACGATTATTTACGTCGGTAAATCTAAAGACTTAAAAAACCGTGTCAGTTCCTATTTCCGAGGGTTTAATTCTCATGCGCCCAAAGTCCAGACGATGGTCATCAATGTCAATGAGTTCGAATATATTATGACCGATAATGAAGTTGAAGCATTGATACTAGAAGCCAATTTGATCAAAAAAAACCTTCCCAAGTTCAACATTCTCTTGAAAGATGACAAAATGTATCCTTATATTGTCATCACAACAAATGAAAGATTCCCAAGAGTGTTTATGACGCGTCAATTGCCAAAGGGCAATGTAAAAGTCTTTGGCCCTTACACGAGTGTTGAGCAAGTGCGAATTACGCTTGATGTCATTCAATCTATTTTTCCTGTTAGAGAATGCAGTAAGAAAATAACGGACAAAGTAGATCGACCTTGTTTGAATTTTCATATTGGAAGATGTGCTGGCGCTTGTAATCACGTCATTTCTGATGAAGCGTACGAAGGGATGATTAAAGAAATCGTTCGATTTTTAAATGGAGAGAAAGACTGGTTGGTTCAGCGATTACAAGCAGATATGTTGAAAGCGGCTGAAGAGATGGCTTTTGAGAAAGCAGCGACGATTCGCGATCAAATTGCAGCATTAAAATCACTGGATGAAAAGCAAAAAATCATCCAAAACAACGAGAAAAATCAAGATTTTATTTCCGTTTATAGCTTTGAAGAGAAGACGTGTGTGATGCTATTTCAAGTTCGAAATGGAAAAATAGATGGAAGAGAAACGTATAATTTGGTCAATGCTGAAGATGACCTTCCAGGAGAGATACTTTCGTCATTTATCCTTCAATACTATTCAGGTATTGACCAAATTCCATCTGAAATATATGTTTCAGATGATATCGAACGAATTGAACCATTAGCAGAGTGGTTATCAAAATTAAATGCTCGAAAAGTGACTTTATCAGTTCCTCAAAAGGGTGAAAAGAAAAAAATGATTGACCTCGTCTCTAAAAATGCGAAAGAATATATCATGAAATTTCAAGATCGCATAGAAAAAGAGCTCACATTTAAAAATGAATCTGAATATGAATTAAAAGAATTACTGGGTTTTCCAGAGAATTTACCAATTAACCGAATCGAAGCATTTGATATTTCTAATATTTCAGGTGTTTATTCTGTTGCAAGTATGGTTGTTTTTGAAAACGGCAAAAAGAAACGCAGTGATTACAGGCGTTTTAAAGTTAAGACAATTGAAGGCCCCAATGACTATGGTTCCATGCAAGAAATTGTTTATAGACGTTATAAACGCGGTCTTGAAGAGCAGCAAATGGCGGCTGAGACGGGCATCTCCACTCAAAAATTCAATGTTTTGCCCGATTTAATTCTCATCGATGGTGGAAAGGCTCATGTCAATGCAGTTCTTGACGTAATGAATGCACTTAAACTTTATATCCCTGTCGCGGGTATGGTAAAAGACGATTTTCATAAGACCGACGATCTTTATTATGACGGTGAGAAAAAAGGACTTAAACAGTGCCGAAATGCCTTTAAGCTCGTCTATGAAATACAAGAAGAAGTGCATCGATTTGCGATTGAGTTTCACAAATCCCTTCGTTCAAAAGAGATGACGCATTCACTACTAGATGAAATTCAAGGCGTTGGCGAAAAACGGAGAATTTCACTCCTAAAACACTTTAAAACCATCGAAAATATACGAGATGCATCTGTAGAGGCTCTTTGTGAAGTACCAGGAATGAACCGTCGAGTTGCAGATGTCATATACAACTATTTTCATGAAAATAATTCACCTGAGAAAATTGCGTCAACAGCTGATGAAATCTGACTTGTGAGGTAGACTTTAAATAATAAAGTCTACCTTTTAAATTTGACAAAATTATAATAAAAAACGTCACATTTAAAAAGTATTTCGTGTATACAATGAGTTTTTTATATGTTATAATTCTTTTTGATATGGGTTAAGGAATTAACAAACCGGTCTAACCCTAGTAAATTACTAGGGATTAGGCACTTTTGACAGTGTATTATGCAGTCAGATTAGCAAGCGATAAGGAGGAACTTTTTAATGGCAAAGAACTTTTTAACAGAAGAAAATTTTGCGAAGCTAAACGAAGTCATTGAAGCACACAAAGACATGCAAGGTCCTTTAATGCCAATACTTCACGAAGCACAACATATTTTCGGGGCAATACCAATGCAAGTACAAAAAGTTATATCTGAAAAACTTCATGTACCGTTAGCTGAAATTTACGGCGTTGTAACTTTTTATTCACAGTTTACATTAGAACCAAAAGGCGATTATTTAATCAGTGTTTGTCTTGGTACAGCATGCTACGTTAGAGGTGCTCAAGATTTAATTGACAAGGTAACTGAATTAACAGGCGTTTCAGTAGGTACAACTTCAGCAGATGGTAAGTTTTCTCTTGAAGCAACTCGTTGTATCGGTGCTTGTGGTTTAGCACCAGTTCTTACTGTAAATGAAGATGTTTACGGACGTTTAACAGTAAACGATATCCCTGGCATCGTTGAAAAATACAAAGGCGCTAACTAAGGAGGCAAACATGAAAACTTTAGCTGAACTTACACAATTACGTGATGAAGCTCTTAAAAAAGTGGATTTAAGAAAAGATAGAAAAGGTACTAGAATCGTTGTTGGTATGGCAACTTGCGGTATTGCAGCAGGCGCTAGACAAGTTTTATCTTCTCTAATGGACGAAGTGCAAAAAAGAGGCTTAAAAGAAGTTGAAATTTCACAAACTGGTTGTATCGGTGTTTGTAGACTTGAGCCACTAATTGAAGTATACAAAGAAGGCGAAGAAAAAGTAACATACGTTGAGTTAACAGAAGAAAAAGCTCGCAGAATTATTGCTGAGCACATCGTTAATGGTAACATCGTTACAGAATATACTATTGGTGCAGCAAAATAGTTAAAGCATAACCATTTTAGGAGGTAAATCAATGGATTTTTATAGAGCACATGTCCTTGTGTGTGGCGGAACTGGTTGCGTCTCTTCAGGATCAGCAACTATAGAAGAAATGTTCAATACAGCTCTAAAAGCAAAAGGCTTGGAGAAAGAAGTAAAAGTTGTAAGAACTGGATGTTTTGGTCTTTGCGAAGCGGGTCCAATCTGTATCGTATATCCAGAGGGTTCATTCTACTCACAGGTTAAAGAAGCTGACGTAGAAAGAATTGTTGAAGAACACTTATTAAAAGGTCGTATCGTAAAAGACTTATTATATGTAGATAAATTAGCAGTTACAACTGAGATTGAAACATCAATCAACGAAGTAACATTCTATAAAAAACAAAAAAGAGTTGCACTTAAAAACTGTGGTGTGATTAACCCAGAAGTGATCGAAGAATACATTGCATTTGACGGTTATCAAGCATTAGGTAAAGCGTTAACTCAAATGACTCCAGCTCAAGTTATCGAAGAAATGAAAAAATCAGGACTTCGTGGCCGTGGTGGCGGTGGATTCCCAACTGGACTTAAATGGGAATTTGCATCAAAATCAGAAGGCGACATCAAGTATGTTGCATGTAATGCCGATGAGGGAGACCCAGGTGCATTCATGGACCGTTCTGTTCTTGAAGGCGATCCACATTCAGTAATCGAAGCAATGGCAATTGCAGCTTATGCAATTGGCGCTGAAAAAGGTTACGTATATATCCGTGCTGAGTACCCAATCGCTGTTAAACGTTTAGGTATTGCAATTGCTCAAGCAAATGCTATGGGATTACTTGGAAAAGGTATTTTTGGTACAGACTTTAACTTTGAAATGGAAATCAGATTAGGTGCTGGCGCATTCGTATGTGGTGAAGAAACTGCATTAATCGCTTCAATTGAAGGCGAACGTGGTATGCCAAGACCTAAGCCACCATTCCCAGCTCAAAAAGGTATCTTCGGAAAACCAACAATCATCAACAACGTTGAAACATACGCTGTTGTTCCACAAATTATTTTACACGGAGCTGATTGGTTTACATCATTCGGTACACCAAAATCACCAGGTACGAAAGTATTTGCTTTAGGTGGAAAAATCAATAACACAGGTCTTGTAGAAATTCCTATGGGAACGACTTTAAAAGAAGTTATTTTTGATATCGGTGGCGGTATTCCAAACGGTAGAAAATTCAAAGCTGTTCAAACTGGTGGTCCATCAGGTGGATGTTTAACTGAAGCTCACTTAGATACACCAATTGACTTTGATACATTAACAGCACTTGGCTCAATGATGGGTTCTGGTGGTATGATCGTAGTTGACGATACTAACTGTATGGTTGACTTTGCGAGATTCTTCCTTGACTTTACTGTTGATGAATCTTGTGGTAAATGTGTTCCATGTCGTGAAGGTACTAAGAGAATGTTGGAAATCTTAGAAAAAATCACTTCAGGTCAAGGTACATTAGAAGACTTAGATAGATTAGAAGATCTTGCTCACTCAATTAAAGATTCTTCTTTATGTGGTCTTGGTCAAACAGCGCCAAACCCAGTTCTTTCTACATTAAGATACTTCAGAGATGAATATGTTGCTCACGTTGTGGACAAAAAATGTCCAGCGGGTCAATGTAAAGATTTATTATCAATTGTCATCGTAGACGGTTGCATCGGCTGTACTGCTTGTGCAAGAGTGTGTCCAGTAGGCGCAATTAGTGGTTCAGTAAAACAACCACATATAATTGATCAATCTAAATGTATCAAATGTGGCGCTTGTATTCCTAAGTGTCCTAAGAAAGTTATTGTTAAACAATAATTGACGGGACCATAAGACTAGAAGAAAGAGGTGTACTTATCGTGAGTAAAGTAAGTTTAAGTATAAATGGCATTCAATACGAAGTACCAAGTAACTATACGGTATTAGAAGCGGCTAGATCAGTTGGTATCGATATTCCAACATTGTGTTTCTTAAAAGACATCAACGAAGTTGGAGCTTGCCGTGTATGTGTCGTTGAAGTTGAAGGTGCGAGAGCATTACAAGCTTCTTGTGTACTTCCAGTTCGTGATGGTATGGTAATCAACACAAACAGCGGAAGAGTAAGAAAAGCTAGAAAAAACACAGTAGAATTATTATTAGCAAACCATAATAGAGAATGTACAACTTGTGTAAGAAGCAAAAATTGTGAATTACAATCACTTTCTGAAGAATTAGGCATCAGAGATATTGCTTACACTGGTGAAAAAAGAGAAGGATCATACGATGATTTATCTCCATCGATCATCAGAGATTCTAGTAAATGTATTCTTTGTGGACGTTGCGTAAGCGCTTGTAAAAATGTACAAGGGATCGGCATCTTAGAATTCTTAAACAGAGGATTCAAAACGACTGTTGGTCCTGCATTTGAAATGAGTATGAAAGATGTTCCATGTATTTACTGTGGACAATGTATGGTTGTTTGTCCAGTTGGCGCTTTATCAGAAAAATCGCAAATCGACAAAGTTTGGGATTTAATTGATGACAAATCTAAACACGTAATCGTTCAATCTGCTCCTGCAGTAAGAGCTGCTTTAGGTGAAGAGTTTGGTTACCCAATTGGTACAAATGTTACTGGTAAACTTGCTACAGCTCTTAGAAGATTAGGATTTGATAAAATCTTTGATACAAACTGGGCAGCTGACGTTACAATTATGGAAGAAGGAACTGAATTACTTGACAGAATTAAGAATGGTGGCGTTTTACCAATGATCACTTCTTGTTCACCAGGTTGGGTAAGATACATTGAATTCCAACATCCAAACTTATTACCACATTTATCATCATGTAAATCACCACAAAACATGTTTGGTGCATTAGCAAAATCATACTATGCTGAAAAACATGGTATTGATCCTAAAGATATCGCAGTTGTATCCGTAATGCCTTGTACATCTAAAAAATCTGAAATTTCAAGACCAGAGCTTGAAGTAGGTGGTTTAAGAGATGTGGATGCATCTATTACGACAAGAGAACTTGCTAGAATGATTAAAGAAGCTAGACTTGAGTTTGATAAACTTGAAGAAGGTACTTTTGATCCATTCATGGGCGATTACTCTGGCGCTGGTGTTATCTTCGGAGTAACTGGCGGGGTAATGGAAGCAGCTATTAGAACTGTTGCTGATGTTATGTCAGGTCAAGATTTAGAGAATATCGAATATACTGCAGTACGTGGTATTGAAGGTATTAAAGAAGCGACAGTTAACCTTGGTGGAACAGATGTAAAAGTCGCAGTTGCACACGGTACTGCAAACGCTGAAATCTTATTACAAAAAATCGAAAACGGTGAAGCAGATTACCACTTTATTGAAGTAATGGCTTGTCCTGGTGGTTGTGTAAACGGCGGCGGACAACCAATCCAACCTTCAAATGTAAGAAATGTCATCGATATCAGAACTGAACGTGCTAAAGCACTTTACTCTGAAGATGCTGCTTTAACTGTAAGAAAATCTCATAAAAACCCTGAAATCAAGAAACTTTACGATGAGTATCTTGAAAAACCAAATAGCCACAAAGCACATGATTTACTTCATACACACTATGTGCCAAGAGAAAAATTCCCACTTAAATAGTGAGTATTTTCGATTAAGTTAATTAAAAGCTATTGTCTGTTGAATTCATTCTGAGTTCACACGGACAGTAGCTTTTTTTCGTCTTAAAATGTTTCTTTTCATTAACGAAAGATTAGTTTAAAATAGAGATAAGTTCATTATTGGAGGTAACCTTTGGAAAGTAAAAAAAAGGCACGCGTCATTTCAATTGAAGGCGGCGAAGGTGCTGGTAAATCAACGATTATTCAAGAAATTGCCCAATATTTTATAAATCAAAATATTCCTTATATCATCACAAGAGAACCTGGTGGTGTTAGAATATCGGAGAGAATTAGGGAGATTATTTTGAATAAAGAATTCTCTGAGATGGATTCAAGAACGGAAGCGTTGCTTTTTGCTGCAGCAAGGCGTCAACATTTAGTTGAGAAAGTATTACCTGCTGTTGAAGAAGGAAAAGTTGTGATATTTGATCGCTTTGTAGACTCTTCGCTTGTGTATCAAGGATATGTTCGAAATATTGGCATAGAAGAAGTTTATGAAATCAATCAGTTTGCCATTGAAGGATTTATACCGGATTTGACGCTTTATATAGACGTAGATCCAGTTGTTGGCCTCGAGCGCATCAATAAAAATCCCGACAGAGAAATCAATAAACTAGATCTTGAAGGACTAGAGTTTCACACCAAAGTCCGTGAAGGCTACCATCTCATTATGAAAACTTATCATCAAAGGATTGTTATGATAGATGGAAATCAATCCCTTGCTGACGTTGTAAAAGCTACTTTAAAAGAAATTGAAGAACGGATTTAAACATGTTATAATGTAGGTGTTAATTGTTAAATAATTAACTTTTTCTATATTATAGGAGGCAGAGATGCATTTAAATGTGATTAGAGAATTAGTCAATGCAGAAATTCTTGCTTATGAAAATGGTTTAAATATGGACATTAAGTCGGCCTTTGGATCGGATTTAATGAGCGATGTATTAGCATATGTAGAAGAAAACACCCTACTGATAACGGGATTAACCAATCAACAAGTGATTAGAACAGCAGAAATGTTGGATCTAAAAGCGATATTATTTGTCAGAGGAAAAAAACCAAGCCAAGATGTCATTGAGCTGGCTGAAGAAAAGAAAATCATTTTATTGTCAACGCGAGAGACCTTATTTACGATTTCAGGGATTTTATACGGAAACGGATTGAGGGGCATCAAAATTTAAAGGGACTCATTTGACGAGAGGATCTATTATATGAATGCATATGTTAAGAATGATTCAAACGTTGCCATGAAATTACATTATGAAGTGCAACGAGATGATTTTTCAAGAGCAGGCGAGGCTTCCAGCAGAATAAAGCAAACTTTAAGTCAATTGGCGATTGATGCGAATATATTAAGACGGATTGCAATTGCCACTTATGAAGCGGAAATCAACTTGGTGATTCACTCACACGGCGGCACAATTGATGTGTATATTAAGCCAGAATGTATAGAAGTTTATGTTGAAGACGTTGGTCCTGGTATTGAAAATGTCGATTTAGCCATGACAAAAGGGTACTCTACGGCAACGTCCGCCGCTAGAGAAATGGGATTTGGGGCTGGAATGGGTCTCCCAAATATGGAAAAAGTCAGTGATGAGTTCGTCATTGTTTCAGAATTAAATATAGGCACTAAAATTAAAATGGTAGTAAATTATTAGTCATTCAACTTCAGTTTTGGAGGCACAAATGAAAAGTTACTGGCATTCAGTCATTCTCGAACGAGATTACTGTACAGGATGTACGCATTGCCTCGATAGGTGTCCTACTCAGGCGATACGTATTGTCGATGGAAAAGCACAAATAATTGAAGAACGTTGCATTGATTGCGGGGAATGTTTAAGAGTGTGTCCATATCACGCTAAGGGGGCGCTTGTAAGCAATCTAGATGTTCTGAAAAAATATAAATATACAGTTGCACTACCTTCTGTTTCGTTTTATGGTCAGTTTGATCCGCAATACGATATGAACGTTGTCTATAACGCTCTTTTAAATTTAGGATTTGACGAAGTGTACGATATGGCCCATGCAGCAGAAGTGCTATCTGTTTATGAACTCGAATATCTAAAGAAGGATCATGAGAACAAACCGCTCATTTCCACTTATTGTCCCGTTATAACACGGCTCATTCAGACAAAATATCCAACGCTCATCCCAAATATTATTAAACTAGAATCCCCTATGGAGATTGCAGCACGTCATGTCAGAAATCGATTGAAGTCGGAGGGGTATTTAGACGAAGAAATTGGCATTATCTATATTTCGCCATGTCCTGCGAAAATTACAAGTATCAAAGATCCAATTGGTATTGCGAAGTCGAATATTGATGAAGCAGTTTCCATTGAAGAAATTTACTACAAAATCATGAAGATTATTGATAAAGTGACTGTTACTCAGCAGATACAATGTGCGACTGGCAAGGGAATTGGTTGGGCAAGGGTTGGTGGTCAAAGTTACTCCATGGATCTCGACGATTATATTGCGGTTGATGGCATCGATGAAGTCATCAAAGTGCTTGAATATATGGAACTTGGAAAATTGAGTTCACTTCTATTCTTTGAAGGGTATGCATGTATTAATGGCTGTGTAGGTGGCCCATTAAATGTGGAAAATACGTTTATAGGAAAAAACAGAGTGCGTAAACTTTCTAAACAATACGGGATGGACGTTCCGGTTCAAATAGATATCGAGATGACGCCTGAATACATGGAATGGAATCTCCCAATTGAGCCACTCCCAATTTTTAAACTGGATGTTGATTTTAAACGCGCTTTAGAAAAAATGGCGAAAATTGAAGAGTACACGCAGATGCTTCCTGGAATTAACTGTGGTGCGTGCGGTGCGCCTGCATGTAGAGTACTTGCTGAAGATGTTGTAAATGGTTATGCAAAGTTAGAGGATTGTTTCTTTTTAAATAAAAAATAGAGGTGGACTATATGAAAGTAAATGAATTAGTTGAAAAATATGGTTTCAAACATTTATCGGGAAAAGAGCTTGATAGAACCATCGAAAATGTATACTCATGCGATTTATTAAGCTGGGTAATGGCAAAAGGTAAACACGATACAGCGTGGATTACCGTTCAAACCCACAATAATATATTAGCAGTTGCTTCACTTTTGGAATTTGCCTGTGTCATTATTCCAGAAAATATTGAAGTCGATCAAGAGATTATTGATAAAGCGAACGATCAAAATGTTGTGATGCTTTCCACTCAATTAGAAGCATTTGAAATCTTTAAGATTTTATATGAGGCAGGAGTAAAATAGTGAACTATTTTTATGATTTGCACATTCATTCTTGTCTATCACCTTGTGGTGATGATGAAATGACCCCAAATAATATTGTCAATATGGCGTTTATTAAAGGCCTAGATATTATTGCGATCACAGATCACAATGCCTGTAATCATGTTAGAGTTGCGTCTGAGATTGCTCAGACGCTTGGAATCTTACTTGTTCCGGGTATGGAAGTGCAAACGAGAGAAGAAGTTCATGTCTTATGCTATTTTCCCAGTGTGGACAAAATTGAGCAGTTTGATGCTCAGTTAGCTGCATACAAGTCGCCGCTTCCCAACAATTCAAAAGTATTTGGGAAGCAATACATCTTAAATATTGAAGATGAAGTGGTGGGTGAATATCCAAGTGCATTGATCTTGTCGATAGATTTAGGGATTGATGAACTGAAAGATTTGGTATTGAAACTCGGTGGTGCAATTGTGCCAGCTCATGTGAATAAATCAGCCAATAGCATGATCGTCAATTTAGGCTTTATTCCTAAGGAACTGGATGTTCATTGTATTGAAGTACACAAAAAAAGCCCCATCAATGAGCCGTTGATTCAAGGTTACAACATCATCTATAATTCAGATGCACATTATTTAATCGATATTCAAGAACCGATTCATCAAATTGAATTAGAGGAAAAAACGTGTCAGGCAGTTATTGACTATTTTTTAGGAAAGGGCCAACTATGAGAGAATTATCGTTGCATATTTTAGACATTGCACAAAATTCAATCAGTGCAAAAGCAGAATGTATGCGAATTGTCGTGATTGAAGATCTTGTTGAAGATCAATTGATGATCAAAATAAAAGATGATGGTACCGGAATGGATTCTGAGACGGTTGAGAAAGTCATTGATCCATTTTATACGACTCGAACAACACGTAAAGTTGGGCTAGGGATCCCGCTATTCAAACTTTCTGCTGAGCAATGCGGGGGGTATTTTACCATTAAATCACAGCTTGGAGTGGGAACAGAGATTACAGCTGTTTTTCAACACAGTCATATTGATCGTGTACCACTTGGAAGTATGCCAGATACTATTGTCACAATTATTAATGCCTGTGATCAAATGGATTTAATCTATACGCATACTTATAATGGTGCTTCCTTTACGCTCAATACAAAGGAAATTAAAAAGCTATTAAATGGCGTTCCAATTAGCAACATCGATGTCATTACTTGGCTTCGAGAATACATTGCAGAAGGATTAGAAGAAATAAAAGTTAAAAGTTCTGAGGTGCCAATTGAATTTTAGAAAAATGGGTATTCAGGTAATTGTTGTATCTATATTATTTGTTATTTTGACTAATTATATCGAAATAGACGCTTCGATACGCATCGCTCTTAGTGTTTTTGGAATCGGTTCGGGCGTTTTACTGTTTTTTTTAGATGGCTATAGTCATTTAGATTGATAGAGGAGAGAGCTATGAGTAAAAAAAGAAAAATCATTTCGACAGTATTAATCATTGTCGGAATCGCAGTGGCTGCTTTTCCTATTTATGATCGAATCTATGCTTATTATTGGCAGCAAAAACTGCTTGCTGCGTTTGATGATGAGCTCGAACTCAGTATCAACGCACCTGAAGAAGTAGCATCAGATTATATCGGACTCGAAGATATTTATAGTAGCTCAAATGCTGCAGAAACAGATGGAACAACTGAAACAGAAAATCAAACAACCGCTACTTCAGAAGGAACCTCCGAGGGAACGACAGAAAAGAAAGCACCTGTAGTAGACAAAAGCGTTGTTGCCAAGATAAAAATCAAAAAGATTGATGTTTTGATGCCAGTGTTAGTAGGCGCGACGGAGAAAAATCTAAATCGTGGTGCAGCCATTATTAAAGGTAGTAGTGCATTTGGCGAAGTGGGAAATGTTTCAATCGCAGGTCACCGCGGTCGCTCTTATGGTGTGTTTTTTAATCGTCTCAATGAAATTAAAAATGGTGACGTGATTGAAATTGTCACAAAAGAAAAAATCTATAAATACACCGTTTATAAAGTGCATATTGTTGAACCGGAAGATGTTTCTGTATTAAATAGCAATGGAAAGGATAAGATTTTAACATTGGTCACTTGTGATCCTGTTAAAAACCCGACGCATCGACTCATTATTCATGCGCTACAAAATCCGTAGAAATATCAGTGTGAAAATATCAGGGTGAAAATCTCGTTGGTTTCGCCATTTGTCATGATTATTTAATAGTTTTTTGAAGTACACATGCTATAATGTAAGTAACACTTAGTGAAGAAGTATCTTTTCACGATAACGGCAAACCATTGGAAACGGTGGGACGCAAAGCCATAGGGCCTTTCGAAAGAATGGCAGCCGCGCTACCGAATGGAAAGTTTTTCTATTTTTTGAAAACTAAAAGCTAAAAATTGAAAACTGAAAATTGAATACGTGAAAGATAGTCTCTTCAACGATAATAGCAAACCATTGGAAACGATGGGACGCAAAGCCATAGGGCCTTTCGAAAGAATGGCAGCCGCGCTACCGAAAGGAGAGCAATATGAAACGATTTAACCGTTTTACAGTCTGCTTGTTTGCATTAGTTTTACTAATTGTTCAAGTAGCAGTTGTCGTTCCCTCTTATGCTTCTGATGAGATTTTGATTGAAGCACTTCATTCAAAGGGAGTTGTAAAGATTCAAATGTCTCAATTGAGTCAGACTAAAAACGTGGTCTTGATTGAAAAAGATGGAACAAGGTATACGTATCCACTAAACACGACGCAACCTGTTCAATTCCCACTGCAAATGGGAAATGGTGTGTATCAAGTTCGAATCATGGAACAAATCAGTGGAACCAAGTACAAGGAGTTATCTCAAGCTACAATTGACTTAAATCTCGAAGATTCAAATTCAGTATTTTTAAATAGCATTCAAGATATTAATTGGGAAGGTAGTTCAACAGTTGTCGAACTCGCTCAATCGTTGACACGTGATGCGAAAACAGATGAAGAAAAAGTCTTAGCCATTTACCGTTATGTCACTCAACAGTTTTCGTATGATTATAATAAAGCTAAAACAGTTTCGTCTGGCTATATTCCAAATGTTGACGAGTTAATGCGTTCACATTCAGGTATATGTTACGATTATGCAGCGGTTTTTGCAGCGATGTCGCGCAGTGTAGGTATACCGACTCAATTGATTAAGGGGTATAGCACTACGACGGGTAGCGTGTACCACGCATGGAATGCAGTATATGTAAACGGCAGCTGGAAAACAATTGACTCTACAGTTGATAGTACGAAAGGTGAACTCAAAAAGGGTTCACAAATCTACAAATCGAGTGAAGAGTATACTGTGACTAAAATATATTAAATAATTTTATTTTGAAACAAAGCATCTTTATAAAACTGTTTATAGGGGTGCTTTTTTTTTAATTTTTTGTAAATTGTCAATAATTCATATCATTTCATGTGAAAATAGGATAGAATTATAAAGTTGAATTTTTTTTTTAGAATCAGTTAGGAGAATATGAATGTCACAAAGTAATGGAATTATCAATATCGCTGTTATCGCACACGTCGATGCAGGAAAGTCAACTTTAGTCGATGCGTTTTTGAGTCAAAATAATGTTTTTAGAGAGAATGAAGTTGTACCGGATTGCGTCATGGATAGCAATGATCTTGAAAGAGAACGCGGCATTACAATCTATTCAAAAAACTGCTCGATTATGTATAAAAATCATAAAATTAATATAGTGGATACACCAGGCCATGCGGACTTCTCATCAGAAGTAGAGCGCATCATGAAAACCGTGGATACCGTAATCCTATTAGTGGATTCAAGTGAAGGCCCTATGCCACAAACAAGATTTGTTTTAAAGAAATCATTGGAAAGGGGATTAAGACCTATCCTCTTTATTAACAAAATTGATAAAAAAGACCAAAGAGCAGAAGAAGTTGTCGATTTAGCATTTGACTTATTTGTAGAGTTAAATGCCAATGATGAACAATTAGAATTCCCAATTGTATATGGTATTGCAAAAGAAGGGATTGCGAAATTATCGCTTGAAGATGAAAGCAATGATTTATCCCCACTATTTGATTTGATTTTAGACCACGTGAAGCCTTATTCTGAAGATCCGTCAGAGCCTTTGAAAATGCAAATATCATCCCTTGATTATGATGATTATGTGGGACGTTTAGGTATTGGTCGTGTGACAAGAGGCACCATTAAACAAGGGGATCAAGTGATTGTATGCAAAAGCGAAGGCGTACAAGAACGTGCAAAAATATCCAAATTATACGTGTATGAAGGTTTACACAAACGTGAAGTATCAGAAGCTATAGCGGGTGATATGGTGGTTATTGCCGGAATCGACAATATCTCTATTGGTGAGACGATTTGTAATCCAAGTTTTATTGAACCAATGGAAATGATTGAAATCGAGGAACCGACACTTTCTATGAACTTTTTAATTAACGATTCACCATTCTGTGGAAAAAGCGGAAAGTTCGTAACCAATCGCCATTTAAAAAATAGATTGGATAAAGAGCTTGAAGTAAATGTTGGTTTAAGAGTAGATGCACTGGATTCTGTTCAAGATGGATACCGCGTTTCAGGTCGTGGCGAGCTTCATTTATCCATATTGCTTGAAAATATGAGAAGAGAAGGATATGAAGTTGCCGTTTCAAAACCACAAGTTTTGATGAAAACCATCAACGGTCAAAGATGTGAACCGATTGAACGCGTGATTGCCATTGTACCGGACGAGTATTCTGGAGCTGTTATTTCAGAACTTAGTATCCGAAAAGGTTTGATGGACTCTATGCAAACAGAAGATGGATATACGCGAGTTGAGTTTCTCGTTCCAACACGTGGTTTATTAGGGTATAGAAGTGAGTTTGTAAACGTAACACGTGGTGAAGGTGTTCTCATTCGATCGTTTGCAGAATTCCAACCGTATAAAGGGGAAATTCCAAAGCGTAACAACGGAGTATTGATCTCTCAACAAGGTGGCGTTGCAATGGGATATTCACTATTTAATTTATCTGAAAGAGCGACAATGATGATTGATGCTGGAACAGAAGTATATGAAGGCATGATTATTGGGATTAATTCTCGTCGTGAAGATATGACAGTTAATCCAACTAAGAATAAAAAGATGACGAATACGCGTTCTTCAGGTAACGATGATGCCATTAAGTTAATTCCACCTAAAATTTTCAATATGGAAGAGGCACTCACGTTTATTGAAGATGACGAGTTGTTAGAAATCACACCAGATGCATTAAGAATGAGAAAAAGAATCTTAAATGAGACAGACCGTGTGAGATACCGAAACAAAGTCAATAAAGAACTTGAAAACTCAGAAGAGCTTGATACTGCTGAAGAAGCAGTATAAATAAAACATAAAACGAGTCATTTATAAATCTATAAAGCTATACATTTAAACATTCGATAGCCACTACAATTCAGCGAATCATGCTGGGGTGTAGTGGCTATTTTTATTGCGACAATTAAATAATGACAATTGACAAAATATGGAAATTGCGATATGATAAAAAGCATAATAAAAATGGTAATAAATGGAAATTTAAAAAGACAAAAGTTTTACATTTATGGAGGTAATTTGATGCATTCGCTTGAAGCAACGATGATTGTTCCCTTGATTATTATATTGGTACTGATGTTTTCGCTGATGATTTATTTTGCAGCAGGTGTGAGTTTGTCAGAAGTGAATCATTCGAAGTATTTTATCGTGAATATGACTGAAAATGGGCAAATTAATTCTTATGAAGGTAGGGAAACGTCCTTAATCATGTCCTACTCTCATGATCTTTTTAGAGAAGTCTTTTGTTACTCAGTAAGAGAAGACTTAAGTAATCCCTTTTCAACGTTGATGGATACACAAAGTTTTAATTTTGAGTCCCAATATATTCTGACAAAAGTCAAGCGACTGCAAATGGCTATATTAAAGTATTCGGTAGATTCAGTTTTTAATTATCAAGCGAAATAGCGCGCACAATCAAAGTCAGTAACAATTTGATTGATAGACGTGTGGAGGTGAGGATGAGAGATCAATTTAAGATATATATAAAACGTCAAGACGGTGTAATATCTGTTTTTATGGTGTTTTTAATTCCCGTGATGATTATTTCAAGTGTTGTGATCTATCTCTTTTTATCGAAGTACATGCTTGAAAATAAGGCGTATAAAGTGAGTTATGCCACAAGCCAAGCGTATTTATCCACCTATAATGCCATGATGTTTGAACAGTATACGATGTTTGTGACATATGACGAGGATCAATTGCAACAAATGCTTCAGCATTATTTTGAGGTAAATGAGTTAACTGAGAAGCTTCATGAGGATGCGATAGAGATTCAGTTTAAACAGTTGTCTCAGCCAAAAGTGTTTCAGAAAGTTGTTGCTGAGAGCGCAGCTGTAACATCTGGAAAACTTTTAACAAATTTTACGATTGATTTACTCAATCAATATAAGTTATGTGACAAAATTCGAGAGGTGCATGATAAGTTTTCTAGTTATGAACAATCTTTATCAGAGCAGTTTTCACTCAATCAGTTAGAACCATACATAGATGGCATTCGAGGCGTTTCGGATATTGATCGATATGTGAAAGAGGCAAAACAAGCGCTTTCGGATAAGTATCAAAAGTATTTTGATATTAAAACTGCATTTGACGATAGTATTGAACAAGTAAAAGCAGAATTTGATGAAACCGAGAAGTCTCTTAAGGCAATCTGTGAAGAAAAAACTTCCCAGTGGAATGACGCAACAAAATTGTTTGTTGACCAATATACGCAGGCAAATGACCAATTCGATCAAATCACAATCATCACAAATCAAATGGCCCCACTTACAGCACAACTTGATGAAATTCAGGTAGAACTCACGAGTATGGAAGCATCCATCGGCGAAATTGAAGAAGCCATTAAAAGTGAAAAGGACAAAAAGAAAAAGGAAGCATTGACCAATCAACTCAATCGGCTTGAAAGAGCCTTTAGTGCAAAACAAAGTGAGTATGATGCCACTTTGCAAAAGTTAAGTCAATATCAAGTCAAAATCGCGCAGTTATGCGATGCCATTGAATCTCTTTATAATACTAATGAAGCATCAGGCATCATTGAGACGTTAAATCAACTGATTGCAGGGATGGATACTCTTTTGTCAGGTGTTGAAGTAAAAGATGAAACGCTAAGTTTAAAAGAAGAAAATTGGTTTTCTCATTATGAAACGTTATCGTATTCTTGGAACTTAGGGTCTATTGCATTGGCAAATGAATACTATATGACGATTTTTAGTAGTTATGATGAGAATTGTCCTCGAAAATTTTTGCAAAACGAAGAAAATCACATTATTAAGGCAGAAGTTGAATACTTGATTTCGGGAAAAGAACAGTCGAAAGACAGTGTGTTTGAAGTGAGGATGAAGATTTTTGGCATTCGAAATTTAGCGAATTTGGTGACGATCCTATCGAGTCGAGAAAAACTGTCTCAAGTGACAAGTGCACTGAGTTTTATTCCACAGCCTTGGAAATGGGTTGCGACTGGTGTGGCGATTTTAGCGTGGGCGAGCATTGAAAGCTATGTGGATGTTAATGAACTTATGAAAGGTGAGGGGTTCTATTTTTTCAAAACAGATGAGCAATGGCATCTAGACTTTGATGCGATTATGTCAAAATCTTGGGATTCTTCCACCGTAACATCAGTTACAAATGAGCCTGAAGATAAAAATAAATCTGGAGATGAAAATAAATCTTCAAAACCAAACTTACTTGATCCTAACCTCTATTATTTGGATTACTTAAGGCTCATACTTCTCATACAAGATGCAAATGTAACGACCCTTCGTGCGATGGATTTATTGGATGCTCAAGTGAATCTACAGACAAAAGGGGAGAAGCATCTTAAAGATTTTTCTAATGGGCACGTGATTGATGTCAAATGGAAACCTTTGTTACCATTTTCTGTTCAGTTAGATTCGGAAAATCATCTACACTTCGAAAATCAATAGTAAGGGTAGTGCAAAGTACTTTATGAAAACACAAGATCAACATGTAAGTATAGGGGATAAACTATGAAAACAACCCAGAAGGGGAGCTTGACGATCGAAGCAATCCTCGTCATCAGTATTTTTATGATTCTCTCAATGACGCTATTTGGTATGATTCTTTCCGTTTATTTAGAAGAAAAAATACAATGGAATGCCTTACAAACCATAGATGAAGTTAGTGTGTACGCAATGCCCTTTACAGGGCATGAACGATTGATTCAAACCGAAGTGAATTTGCTTACGCTATCGACTATTGCCAATAGTGTGATCAAAACACATACTCAAAAAGAACTCAAGTCATTGGTTGAGATCTTGCCGTCGACGCACGTTGAATTTACAGACTATCGAACGATGGAATTCGTCATTTCGTACGAGTATCAACTGTTGAGCCTTCATCCGAAAAATGAATTGATTTTACCAATGAATGCAGCCGCCATGAGTGATGGGATCGATTTCAAAGAGGAAACTGTGTTTGTCACAAAAGTTGGGAAGAAGTATCACTTAGAGGGATGTATCCATCTTAGAAAAAGTAAATTTGGAATTTCTTTAGAAGAAGCCATAGAAAAAGGCTATACTCCATGTAAAAACTGCCATGGACCGAGTTCGTTCAATGGCACTCAAGATCAATAGAGAGCGAGTGATAAAATGAGACTAGAAGCATTTGAAATTGAACGAAGAGACGAAATAAATGAAATGATCATATGGATCAATCCCAAAACTGGGGAACGGATTTGCGAACGGACACGGAATGTTCAGCAGGGAATTCAAGAAGTCAATATACTGAAACAATTAGGCGGAAGCACCGCTTCTCAACTTGTGGAATATGAACTTAAAGGAACGGCATTTAAAGTCTATACACGCTATATTGAAGGTGTTTCATTGTCTAAGGCGATGGAGGATGCCTCTATGAAAGACATGATTTTAACAAATTTAGCGAGAATCTTTCATAATGCGATTGCGTGTGTTAAATATGTTCACGATCGGGGAATCTTACATCGGGATATTAAACCTGAAAATATGATGATTGATGCCTATCTAAATGTAACTTTAGTGGATTTTGCAACTGCAATTGAGAAAGTCAAAGTGTTGGATGAAAACACTCTCGTTGGCACATTGCAATATGCATCGCCTGAAGCGGTATTCAAACCATGGGAGTTTGACGAATCTTCGGATTATTATAGCGTTGGAAAAGTATTTGAAACGCTGTTGTCACATCAAGCGTTTGTCAATGATCTTCATTTGGAGTGTCAGATTCGAGATCTGACACAGATTCAAAAATGCAATCGAAGAAGTATTGAGTAAGAGAGATGATGTGAGACAATTGCAAGGTGTTTAATTTTTTCTTGCATTTGAAAAAAACATTCGGTATAATAACTCTTGGATAATTGTATACATTTATACAAATGGAGGAAAATATGGATAGAATGTCTCATTATGATGATCATTTAAAAACATGTAAAAGATGTGGGGATGAGAAAAAAGTTAATCGACATGGACTGTGTACAGTGTGTGAATCTGAAGTCGATCATGAATATGCTATGATGTATGAAACCAGTTCGAAAGAATCTTGAGAAAAAATGAAGCAGTCGTATAAACATCATCATTTAAAACACCACTAAACTGAAGAAAAAGGAACATTTACAGAAAAGTCACATTTATTTTTAATTTGTTAGTTGAGAATGTGGTATAATACCATTGATAGTACCGTTAGGACTATACATGACAGAACTATTTCGCATTCTAGAATACACACAGTTATGTGGATGAAAAAACAACAATTGAAAATAAACCGAATACGGCTCTGAGCAGACTTGCCCGAGACTGAAAAAATGTTGCCTTTATTAAGCTCTTTTTGTCTTGCGCAGAAAGAGCTTTATTATTTTTTTGAAGTAGGTGGATTGGATGAAAATTGGATTTATTGGCGCTGGAAAAGTGGGTCAATCATTTGGACTGTTTTTACATAACCGAAAATGTTCGTTATCGGGCTATTATAGCGCGACTTGGCAATCCGCTGTAAATGCAGCTCAGTTGACACATTCAAAACCTTATGCATCAATTGAAGCGCTTGTTCTAGAATCTGACATCATCGGAATCACCGTGAACGACGACCAAATAGATTCGGTCGTCGAACAAATTGCCAAATTGAAAGAACTGAATCCATCAAAATGGTTCTTTCACATGAGTGGGGCGAAAGATATTCGCTCGATGGCGCAACTTTCAGAACATATTTTTGCGCTCCATCCACTGAAGGCGTTTACCGATGTGGTTCAATCAGTGGATGAAATGACGGAAATTTATTATGGACTAGAGACAAAAAGTGAACCTGTTCACAGGTGGATTCAAACGCTGGGAATCCAGACCATTTCACTCACTAGTGAGCAAAAATCTTTGTACCATTTAAGTGCAGTTCTTGCATCAAATTATCTTGTTGTACTCATTCATTTAGCAATTGAACACCTAAAGCAGATCGGGATATCGGATGAACAGGCACAACAAGCACTGATGCCATTAATTAGAGATACACTCACAAATATTGAAATGAAAGGGCATCTAAATGCCCTTACAGGACCGATTGTCCGAGGTGACACCGAGACGATTCAACACCATTTGAAAGTTTTGGATCCCCAAGCGGAGATGATTTATAGAGAATTAGGAAAATACGCAGTGTCCATGACTCAACATGAACCCAATTTAAAGCAGCAATTAATTGCATTATTTGAAGGAGGCCTTTCATGAGTAAAATAACCAGTGCATCACTCATTGAAAAAAAACAAAGTGGAGAAAAAATTACTGTACTGACAGCTTATGACTATTCCATGGCGCGATTGCTTGACGAAGCGGGTGTGGACTGTTTACTCGTAGGAGATTCACTTGGCATGACCATGCTTGGATATGAAGATACATTATCTGTTACCATGGAAGATATGATTCACCATACAAAAGCCGTAAAACGAGGCGCGAAACAATCACTTGTCATAGCAGATATGCCTTTTTTATCCTATCATGTGAGCGATGCAGAAGCCGTTTTAAATGCAGGCCGGTTTGTGAAAGAAGCAGGCGCACATGCAGTTAAACTCGAAGGTGGAAAACTCATTCGTTCAAGAATTGAAGCCATACTTGCTGCTCAAATCCCCGTTATGGGACATTTGGGGTTAACGCCTCAATCTGTTAATATTTTGGGTGGGTTTAAAGTCCAAGGAAAAACGGAAGAACAGGCGAAACAGTTGATTGAAGAAGCAAAACTATTAGAGTCCTTAGGATGTTTTGCAATTGTACTAGAATGTGTGCCAGAAAAATTGGCACGTCTTGTTTCAGAACAGTTAAGCATTCCAACGATTGGAATTGGCGCTGGTGCTGGTTGTGATGGGCAAGTGTTGGTGATTCAGGATATGCTGGGCATGTACACTGAATTCACACCAAAGTTTGTGAAGAAATATGCAGATTTGAAACATGTGATTGAAACTGCTGTTCAACAGTATTGCCAAGAAGTAAAAACCGGTGCATTTCCTGAAGAGCAACATACATTTAAAATAGATGAATCAGTCATTCAAAAATTATACTAGATGAGGTGAATTATGGAAAATCAATCCCTTAAAATCGTCAAAACAGTTGAAGCTGTGCGTCAATCAATTCCTCAAAATAAAATAATTGGATTCGTACCAACGATGGGTTTCTTGCATGAAGGACATCTATCGCTGATGAAAGCTGCAAAAGAAAAGTCGGATTACGTCATTGTCAGTATATTTGTGAATCCAACACAATTTGGTCCCAATGAAGATTTGGCTTCGTATCCGAGAGATTTAGAGCGAGATGTTGAACTGTGTCGTTCTGTTGGAGTGGATTTGGTTTTTGCTCCTGAAGTTGAAGAAATGTACCCGTCCGGTTACTCAACTTATGTAGAATGTGAAGGCGATATCACAAAGAAACTTTGTGGTGCATCTCGCCCTTCGCATTTTAAAGGGGTGACATCCGTTGTGAATAAATTGTTTAACATCGTTCAGCCGCACTTGGCATTTTTCGGTCAAAAAGATGCTCAGCAAGTGGCTGTCATCGAAAAAATGGTTCGCGATCTGAATATGCCTGTTCAGATCATCTCGTGTCCGATTGTTAGAGAATCCGATGGTCTAGCGATGAGTTCAAGAAACGCCTATCTTTCTGCTGAAGAAAGAAAAGATGCATTGGTTCTGAGTCAAGCATTAAAACACGCACAATCAAGGCTTGAGAATGGTGAGAGAAATGCCAGTCGGTTAAAGGACGAAATGAGGGATAGGATTGAGTCCGTTTCTTCAGCAATCGTGGATTATATTAGCATCGTAAGCGCAACAACGCTTGAAGACTTAACCGAAGTGAAAGGCGATGTGTTATTCGCCGTGGCAGTCAAGATTGGAAAAACACGTTTAATTGATAATTTTAGAAGATTTATATAGGAGGCAATCATGTTTTTAACCATGTTTAAGAGTAAAATTCATCGAGCGACAGTCACTGAAGCAAATTTAAATTACGTTGGCAGTATCACCATTGATGAAGATTTATTAGATGCAGCGGGAATTCTACCAGGAGAGAAAGTTCAAATTGTCGATAACAATAATGGCGAGCGATTAGAAACATACACCATTGCTGGCGAAAGAGGCAGTGGCGTGATTTGCTTAAATGGCGCTGCTGCAAGAAAAGTGCAGCCTGGCGATACAGTCATCATCATTGCGTACTGTATGTTGGATGCCAATGAAGCCAGAACGTTTAAACCGAACGTAATCTTGGTGAATGAGCAAAATCAAATCGTCGAGATGAATTTTGTTGAAAAACCAGGTGTGATTAAATAGTTATTTGTATTCTCTGCCGTTTTATGATATTATTTTATGGGCAAAATACAAGGTTTTAGAGTTAATGGAGAATACACATGTTAATAGATCAATTGAAAACCATTTATTCAGATCATCAAGTTCTGATAAATGAACCGATGATGAATCATACCTCTTTTAAAATTGGCGGCAATGCTTCATACATCGTCTTACCCAATTCAATCCATCAAATTCAGGACACTTTAGCAGTATGTCGTGCTGCTCAATATCCTTGCTTGATTATGGGAAATGGCTCCAATATTTTAGTGGAAGATACTGGAATTGATGCAGTCATTATAAAAATTACCGATTCAATGAGCACAGTAACCATTGAAAATGGGGACGTGGTTGCAGAATCAGGCGTCCTGTTATCAAAACTCGCACGATTGGTCATGAAAGAATCTTTAATCGGTTTTGAGTTTGCATCTGGAATTCCAGGAACTTTAGGCGGAGCAGTTTTTATGAATGCAGGCGCTTATGGTGGCGAAATGAAAGATGTTGTAAAATGGATTGAAGTCATCACAACAGAGGGTGAATTATTACGCTTTGAAAATGAACATATTGAGTTTGGCTATAGAACCAGTATTGTAAGAGAAAAAGGTTGGATCGTGGTGAGAGTAGGACTTCACTTTGAAAAAGGAGATCCAGAAGAAATTCGTTCGATTACCAATGATTTAACTCAAAAAAGAGTGAGTAAACAACCACTTGAATTGCCAAGTGCTGGTAGTACGTTTAAGCGTCCTCCTGGATATTTTGCAGGTCAATTGATTGAAGATGCAGGCTTAAGAGGGCTGCAACACGGTGGCGCACAAGTGTCTGAAAAACATTGTGGCTTCGTTGTCAATACGGGAAATGCGACTTTCAGTGATGTGATGAACTTAATCCTGACGGTGCAAAAGGTCGTGTTCGATCAGTTTGGCGTTGAATTAGAAAGAGAAGTTCGTATTTTTGGAAAAGAATAAAAAAAATCAGCTCGCGTGTGTTTACATGAGAGCTTTTTTGTATTTATAGGGTATATAGATGTTATAATAAATACAAGGGATACAGGAGGTTCGCAATGATTGTCATATCGGATTATCACATGCATACAAAATATAGTGGCGATTGTAGTAATGAGGTCGAAGACGTCGTTAAACAAGCGATTCAAGTAGGATTAAAAGAAATTGCCATAACGGATCATGGTCCATCTCACAATGGATATGGTATTAAGAAATCAGAATTTCCGAACTTACGAAAGGAAATTGACCGCTTAAAAGAGAAATATCCTCAAATCAATATATTACTCGGAATAGAAGCTAACATCATCGGAACAAATGGCGAAATTGATGTGGATGATGACATGAGAAAACAACTCGATTGGGTGAATGCAGGATACCATTTTGGAAGTAACTTACCAAAAGATATTGGCATTCATGCCTTAAATTTTCTGTGTAAAATATTCCCACCATTGAAAGCGAAGGCACGTAAAATGAATACTGAAGCGATGGTCAATGCCATTAATAACCATTCGATTAACATGATTACGCATCCCGGCGCAAAGGGACCAATTGACATTGATGCAGTTGCGAAAGCGGCGGCAGATAGAGGAACGATTCTTGAAATCAATAACTCGCATGGTCACTTGACAGTAGAAGAGCTCAAAGTTGCCATGAAATATCCCGTACAGTTTGCGGTATGTAGCGATGCACATGTTCTTAAAAAAATCGGACAAGTCGATCAAGCGCTTGATCGTGCATTTATTGCGGGCATCGACAAATCTCGAATTAACAATGTAAAGTAAACAATCAAGCTATAAAAGAATAAATACATGAATAAATAAATTGATAAATAAATTGATAGATAAATGAACATGAGGTGGGAGGTTAAAGTGAATTTTATCATTATTTCTGGACAATCTGGCGCAGGTAAAAGTCAAGCAAAAAAAGTCTTTGAAGATTTAGGGTATTATTGTATTGATAATTTGCCGCCTTCTTTAATCCCAAATTTTTTAGAGTTATTAGAACAAAACTCAGAAAATATCACGAATGTTGCTTTGGTAATCGATATTCGTGGTGGAAAGTTCTTTAAAGATTTGGAATATCATTTACAAATGCTCCAAAGCAAAGGATATCCTTATCGCGTCTTCTATTTTGAAGCAGATGATGACGTCATTTTAAAACGATTCAAGGAGACGAGAAGAACGCATCCTCTTGATCCAAGTGGTAGGATTGAAGATGCCATTCGCGCTGAAAAAGACATATTATCCATTTTGAAAAATCAAGCTGACTTCGTCATTAATACCAACACAACCACACAAACAGAGTTGAAAAATAAAATCACAACAGCCTTAGATTTATCAGAAACGCAGAATCCTATGACGATTACATTTCTATCTTTCGGATATAAACGCGGTATTCCTATGGACTCAGATTTTATTTTTGATGCGCGTTTTTTACCGAATCCCTATTATGTAGAATCACTTCGCCCACTGACTGGAAATCAACGCGAGGTAAGTGATTATGTGATGTCTTTTGATGAAAGTCGAGCTTATTTTGATCACTTGACGCATTTTCTAGACCATGTATTACAGGCAATGGCACAAGATGGACGTCCACAACTCATTGTTTCTATAGGGTGTACAGGTGGACAGCACCGCTCTGTAACATTTGCCAATGCACTCGCTCAGCATTATGCGGTTAAAGGCTATTCGGTTCGCGCTGTTCACAGAGATGCAGTTAAGGAAGGTTGATTATGGCAGAAATTGTTGCACTTGGTGGCGGTACAGGGTTGTCGATTTTGCTGAGGGGATTAAAAGAAGTGTCTCCCAATATTACAGCAGTTGTTACGGTAGCAGATGATGGCGGTGGGTCAGGCGTTTTGCGTGAAGACTTGGGAATGCTACCTCCTGGAGATGTGAGAAACTGTATTTTAGCACTTGCAAATAAAGAACCTATATTACAGGACTTATTCCATTATCGATTTGAAGAGGGGCGTCTAAAGGGACAAAATTTTGGGAATCTCATGATTGCAGCAATGGTGGGGATCTCAGAAAGTTTTGAAGAAGCCATTAAAAAAATATCAGATATATTTGCAATAACAGGTGAAGTGTTTCCCGTCTCTGAAGAAGATTTGGTGCTCTATGCAAAATTAAATGATGGCAAAACAGTTGTTGGAGAGTCCAATATACCACATGAAGCGCTTAAGCGAAAGTCTGCCATTCACGAGATATGGATTGAACCAAAAGATGCGAAAACACACCCGCTTGTGATAGAACGCATTCGCAATGCGGATGTGATTGTTTTGGGCCCGGGAAGCCTTTACACGAGTATTATTCCCAATTTATTAGTAGAAGATATAACGCAAGCCATCAACCAGAGTCATGCAAGTGTTTTCTATGTGGCCAATATTATGACTCAACCTGGCGAGACCGATGGTTTTTCAGCGGGAGATCATTTAGAAGCGCTTTTGAAACACACACCGCTGAAAAAACTGGACTATCTTGTTGCAAATACTGGGAAAATTGAACGCTCAGTGATTCAAAGATACTCACTAGAGTCTTCAAAACCAGTCATTTTAACGGATCAGGATCGCAAGCAACTCAAGGCAATGAATATACAAATCATCGAAGGGGATTTTGTGGACGAAAAAAAAGGTTATATTCGTCACAATGCGCCACTGATTAGCAAAGAGCTCATCAAACGTGTTGAAAAAGTATACCATCCTGAAAAGTAATGAAGAATCAAACCAGACCATGATGTTGTGATGCAAAGGGAGAATTCATATGACAAAACGCGTTGTTTTGCAGATGAAAAGCATCACATTTTGAGGAACTGGTTTTTTTTTAAGACGTGTGAAATATGGCACAATATCGATGTTAAGATGCCATTTTTAGAGGATTTATGGTATACTACTATATATGAATTTTGGTCAAAAAGGTGAATCGCATGAAAATGATTTACAGTTCTGGTGGCGTTGTCTACATGAAAAATAGCATATTAATGCTACAAAAGCTCAATGGTGATTGGGTTCTGCCTAAAGGTCGGATTGAAGCCTGTGAAACACATGAACAGACTGCTGTGCGAGAAGTCAGAGAAGAGGCTGGCATTAAATCCATCGCTGTAGCGCCAATAGGTGAAACTGCTTATAAATTTAAAAATCTTTGGTCCAATAATCACGTCGTTGAAAAACGCGTTTATTGGTTTTTGATGAAAGCGATCAACACCAATCCGCATCCACAAAGAAATGAAGGATTTGTCAGTGCGAAATTCATTCATAAAGATAGCGTATTAAATTTAGCAAAATTTGACGACGAGCGTGAAATCTTAACAAGAGCGCTTGCGATATTAAATACATTTGAAGGTGAATAATGTCTTTTTCAGCAAAATCGAAAAACGAACTTGCACGTATAAAAACTGAAGGAAAATGCTGTAACCGTGCTGAATTATCGGGAATGATTCGAGTGAGTGGCGCACTTGAGTTTGGCGGAAGAAATTCGATGAATTTAAGAATTACAACTGAAAATCCAGCTGTTGCAAGATTGGTATTTTTTCTACTGAAGAAAATATACAATTTGCATACGGAACTCATCATGAAAGAGAGTAAAATTCTCAATAAGCACCATACTTATGAAATGTTCATAGAAGGTGCAAATGACATATTAACGGATTTAGGGATTCTTAAGCAAGACGAAGATGCCTATTACTTAAACGACGATTTACCAGAGGAAATTCTCAAGAAAAATTGTTGTAAAAAGGCTTATTTAAGAGGCCTTTATCTAGGTGGTGGATCGTTAAGCGCGCCAGAAAAGAGCTATCATCTCGAATTGATTCTGCACAATGAATACTATGCCAACCAATTGGTGGATTTTGTCAATGACCTTTATGATTTAGGTGCTAAAATCACAACGCGCAAGAAAAACTATATTTTATATATCAAGGAAAGTGAAAAGATCGTAGACTTTTTAAATATTATTGGGGCACATCAAACACTTCTTGAATATGAAAATATACGAATTATTAAACAAATGAGAAATGATGTCAACCGTGTGGTAAATTGTGAAACTGCGAATATGATGAAGACTGCGGATGCGGCTTTTGAGCATATCCACGCTGTTGAAACGATTAAAGAACTCGTTGGAATAGATTATTTAGATGACAAACTAAAAGAAATTGCTGAAGTACGATTAGAAAACCCAGAAGCGACTTTAAAGGAGTTAGGCGATATGCTCAACCCACCTATTGGAAAATCTGGAGTGAATCATCGACTAAAAAAAATCATGGAAATCGCAGAACACGTTCGAGCGAGAAAGGATTCCGTATGAAAAAACTTTTGATTTTAATTCTCATGATGGCATTTTTGACAACAGCCTGTAGTTTGAATCTAAACACGAATCCAGAAGTAAAGAATTGGGAGATGATTGTGGACAGTGCTGAAGAAACTTCAGTCAACTTAGTGGTTCAACATTCCAACCCCTTGACGATTACTTGGCTCGAAGATGTTTTTGTGCCATATGTGTTACAAACATATAAAATACAAGTGAAAATTATCGATCAAAAGTTGTCCAAGACGATGGAAGAACTCAGTTTGGATCAATTAAATGAGGTGGAAATCGGGAAACATGACGTCATATTATTTGAGCGAACTGGATTCAAAGAAGCGTATGAAAAAGGCCTGCTCTATGGACCTTTCAGTGATAAAATGGTGGAGCTTAAAACGAACTCAGACGTACAGTCTTTTGAATTTACAATGCATGAAGGCATTGATGCGAATCATTCGATGGTACCTTATGGAAGACGACAATTGAGCTTTATCTACAATCAAGACGTATTTTATGAAAGACCAGAAGATTTAACCATGTTTTGGGATATTGTTAAAGAGTATAAAGGCCAATTCACATATCCTGATCCAAGGTCGTCATATGAAGGCATGGCATTTATATTGACGGTGATTGGGCAAAATTTTGATTTTGAGCCTTATGTCGCGGGTGAGTTTGATCAAGTAAAATTTCGTGCAGCGATTCAATCCGGCATGCAAGCGCTTAAGGAGATAAAACCGTTCTTAAAAGATCAAGGAAAGAGTTATCCAGCGTCAACACAAGCTTTAGATGATTTATTTATCAATGGCGCGCTGATGATGTCCATGTCAATGGATTACAATTATGCCACCTCAAAGTTAAAGGAATATGAATATCCTGAAGGTGCATCGACCTTCGTTTTACCAACGGGTGTGGCGACTTTTACAGAAGTTGCGAGTATCGCGTATAATGCGCCTAACAAAGCAGGTGCTATGGTAGTGATTCAAGCGCTTTTATCGCCTGAGATGCAAGCGAGCAAATACAATCCAAAGGAATGGGGTAGTTTGACGGTTTTTGATACAGAAGTGGCACCGGATGCTTCCGTGCTGCCGTTTAAGAGCGTTAAACTTAAATCCTCAACGGTTAACTATAAAGAATTTATGGAAGCCGCAATGACGGAGTTTACGCCGGAGATGCGCGCGATTATTTTAGACGAATGGATCAAGCAAGTACTCAATGGAAATTAATGTTGTTTTAGGGACAATGATCAAGGAGAGATGATGGAACCGGGTAAATTTGTGCACTTACATTTACATACGGAATATAGTCTGCTCGATGGATTTACAAAAATTGACCAACTTTTTGAAAAAGTGAAGAAGCAAGGAATGGATGCCGTGGCTATTACAGACCACGGCGTCATGTTTGGTGTGGTTGATTTTTATAAAGCTGCGAAAAAAGCAGGCGTTCAACCAATTATCGGTTGTGAAGTCTATGTAGCACCACATTCACGTTTTGATCGTGAGGGCATACAAGATAAACAATCCGGTCATTTGGTGCTGCTTGTAAAAAATGAAACGGGTTATCAGAATCTGATTAAGTTGGTATCCGCCGGATTTGTTGAAGGTTTTTACTATAAACCGCGAATTGATTATGCGCTTTTAAAGGCCCATTCTGAAGGCCTCATCTGTTTAAGTGCATGCCTTGGTGGTGATATTCAAAGAGCGTTACTAGATGGTGATATTGAAAGTGCAACACAATTAGCGTTGCAGTTAAAAGAAACATTCAATGATGATTTTTATCTAGAATTACAAGACCATCATTTACAAGAACAAAAAATCGTCAATAGACGTCTAGTCGACTTGTCAAAACAATTAGATATTCCTCTTGTCGCAACTAATGATGTGCATTATGTAAACAAAGACGATGCTTATGCACATGACATTTTATTGTGTATCCAGACGGGAAAAGTGCTGTCGGATCGAGAACGCATGAAGTTTCCAACAAAAGAGTTCTATTTAAAAAGCCCAGATGAAATGTATGAACTATTTAAATCACGACCAGATGCGCTGGAAAATACCGTCAAGATTGCAGATAAATGCCATTTTGACTTTGACTTTTCTAAGACCCATTTACCCGAGTATGACTTAGGTCATCAAGACAGCTATCAAACCCTTCAGGCACTATGTGAAGCGGGCATGAAAGCGAAATACGAAGATCCGAGCTTACATCAGTCCAGGTTGCAATATGAACTCGAAGTGATTCATCAGATGGGATATGACGATTATTTCTTGATTGTTTGGGATTTTATACGATACGCAAAGAGCAAGCAAATCGAAGTAGGTCCTGGTAGGGGCAGTTGTGGTGGTAGTATTGTAGCCTATGCACTGGATATTACAGATGTCGATCCAATCCGATATGATTTGATATTTGAACGATTTCTCAATCCAGAGCGTGTAACGATGCCCGATATTGATATTGATTTTGAAGATGAACGGCGATCTGAAGTCATCGACTATGTCGTTCAGAAATATGGAAAAGATAAAGTCGCTCAGATTATAACCTTTGGAACGATGGCAGCACGTGCTGCGATTCGCGATGTCGGTCGAGTGATGGATATGCCCTATCAAGAAGTTGACAAGATTGCAAAAGAGATTCCGACAGAACTCGGCATGACACTAGATAAAGCGCTTCGAATGAATCCGAAGCTTACCGAGATGATGGAAAATTCTGCTGAAGCCCGTGCGTTAATCGAGTCTGCAAAAAAACTTGAAGGTGTACCTCGACATGCGTCAACTCATGCTGCCGGTGTCGTAATTGCGAAAAACCCTGTAGACTCCTACGTGCCTTTATATGTACAGGATGGAAATATTTCCACTCAATTTAATATGCTGCTTCTTGAAGAACTTGGTTTGTTAAAAATGGATTTTTTGGGTCTAAGGACATTGACAGTTCTCAAAAATGCAGTACAATTAATTGAAGAGGGACAAAATATACGAATTGATTTGAAAAATATCCCACAAAATGATCCCAAAGTGTACGAGATGATTAGTCGAGGAGATACTTTAGGGTTATTTCAACTTGAATCCACAGGATTTAGGCGGTTTATGCGTGACCTAAAGCCGACGGGATTTGAAGATATCATCGCTGGAATATCGTTATATCGACCAGGTCCGATGGAATCGATTCCGATGTATATTCGAAATAAGTATGACCCTTCACAAGTGGTTTATAAAGATGAGAAACTGAAACCTATTTTGGAAGTGACGTATGGCTGCATGGTTTATCAAGAACAAGTCATGCGCATCGTAAGGGAACTCGCTGGATACAGTTATGGTAGAAGTGATATCGTCAGACGTGCAATGAGCAAGAAAAAAATGGATGTGATGCAAAAAGAACGCATTTATTTTATCGAAGGTAAGTATGATTCTCAGGGGAATATCGAACTCCCAGGTTGTGTTCGAAATGGCGTTCCTGCAGCAGTTGCGAATCAAATTTTCGATGAAATGATCGATTTTGCCAAATATGCATTTAACAAATCTCATGCAGCTGGATATGCGATTATTGCCTATCAGACAGCTTATTTGAAATGTCATTATCCCGTTGAATTTATGGCGGCGCTTATGACGAGTGTGATGGGCAGTCAATCGAAGTTAGCGCTTTATATTCAAGATTGCAAAGATCACGGGATCAAAATACTTCCGCCAAGCGTGATTTCGAGCAAATTAGGATTTTCAGTAGAAAGTGGTGCCATTCGTTATGGATTAGGCGCAGTTAAGAATGTTGGAAAAGGCGTTATCGAAGCGATTGTCAAGGCAAGAAAAGACAAGGGATTTAAAGGATTCTTTGATTTTTGCGAATCGGTAGAGGCAGATGAGCTCAATAAAAAAGCCATAGAAAGCCTCATCAAAGCAGGCGCTTTTGACGATTTGGGACATTATCGTTCACAATTACTTGCAATTTATGAGAGAACAATCGACGGGATTCATACGGTGAAGAGAAAGACCGTAACGGGACAATTTTCTATTTTTAACATGGAAAATACGACGATTACATCTGAAGAGATGGGCCATAAAATGCCGGCGATTCCAGAACTCAGAGCGCAAACATTATTGCAGTTTGAAAAGGAAATGTTGGGTATATATTTGACGGGACATCCGCTTGATCCGTATAAAGAAAGACTTGAATCCATTGTCACAATGAATCTTGCAGAACTAAAGGAAAGTGCCACCGAAGAGAGTGTAACTGTAAAAGATAATATGAGTATGGTATTAGGTGGACTCATTGTTGCAAAAGTAGATAAAATTACAAAGTCCAATAGCAAGATGGTCTTTTTGACAATTGAAGATTTATATGATCAATTAGAAGTGATTGTTTTTCCAAAGGTATTTGATAAATTTCAAAACATGCTTCAAATTGAACAAGCAGTGGTGATTTCCGGAAGAATTCAATTAAAAGAAGACGAAGCACCCAAATTGATTGCAGATAATATCAAGGCGTTGTCAGATCCTCAAATGCCGACTTCACCTAACAAAAGCGGCGTATCAAAATTATTTATTCGTCTTGAAACAGAAGACAAAAGTCAAATGGAAACTATTTTAAAAGTACTCAAAATGCATGAACAGAGTTATCAAAATAAAGGGAATCCATCTGATGTCATCTTTTTTATACAATCCTCAGAAAAAAAATTAAAAGCAAACTGTCAGATCAGTGTGACACCCGAGTTAATACGTAAGTTGGAACAAATAGTGGGTACAGAGAATGTTAAGTTGAAATAGGAGTGATTGATGGTGAAAAAAATTGGGATATTAACAAGCGGTGGCGATGCACCTGGTATGAATGCAGCCATTAGAGCAGTTGTTCGTACAGCTATTTACAATGGCTTTGAAGTCGCTGGAATTTACAGAGGATACCAAGGTTTATTGGAAGGCGATATTGAGACGCTTAAAGTGACATCTGTTGGTGATATCATCCATCGTGGCGGCACGATGCTTAGAACGGCAAGATGCCTAGAGTTTAAAACAGACGAAGGATTTGCTAAAGGTCTTGCGATGTTAAAAATGTTTAAAATCGACAGCTTAGTTGTCATCGGTGGAGATGGGTCGTTTAATGGCGCAAAACGCTTAAATGACGCAGGATTCCCGACAATAGGTATTCCAGGTACAATTGATAATGACTTAGCATATACGGACTATACAATAGGATTTGATACGGCATTAAGCACAGTTGTAAATGCCATTGGCAACATTCGCGACACGTCTTCATCACATGGAACGGTGAACATCATCGAAGTTATGGGAAGAGATTGTGGTGATATCGCATTATATGGCGGTCTCGCTGGCGGTGCAGAAGCCGTGATTATTCCAGAGCTTGATACGGATATTGATGAACTCTGCCAGACGATTTTAAAAGGGAAAAAGCGCGGAAAACTTCACAGCATCATTTTGCTTGCAGAAGGCGTGGGCAAACCTTATGAAATCGCTGAACAGATCAAACAAAAAACCAGCTCAGATGTGAAAGTCAGCGTTATTGGATATTTACAACGCGGCGGAACACCTACACCAAATGACCGAATTCTCGCATCGCGTATGGGTGCATATGCCGTTGAACTTTTAAAAGAGGGAAAATCCGGTTGTGCAGTTGGAATTAGAGGCAATCAAATGATTGATATGCCACTGTCTGAAGTTTTAGCAATGAAGAAAGATTATGACAAGAGTATTTACGAATTGGCCAGAGTACTGGCAATTTAATAAATAAATGGATTGAATTGGAATGATAATTAGGAGGCAATACGTATGTTAAGAAAAACAAAAATCGTTTGTACGGTAGGTCCTGCAAGCGAACCAAAAGAAGTATTCAAAGAGTTAGTAAAAAGCGGTTTAAATGTTGCGAGATTGAATTTCTCACACGGAAGCCACGAAGAGCATTTAGGTAGAATTAACATGATTAAAGAAGTGAGAAATGAACTTCAAATGCCTGTTGCGATTTTACTTGATACAAAAGGTCCTGAAATTAGAACGGGTAAATTTAAAGAGCCTGTATACACTTTAATCGAAGGTCAAGAGTTTACATTGACAGTTGAAGAGTATTTAGGGGATCAAAATAAGTGTCAAATTTCATATGTAGGATTACCAAATGATGTTGTAAAAGGCGATAAAATTCTTATTGATGACGGTTTAATTGAGCTTGAAGTTCTTAGTACGACTGCAACAGAAATCAAAACAAAAGTTTTGAACGCTGGTGATGTTAAAAATAACAAAGGCATCAACGTTCCAGGCGTAAAAATTAATTTACCTGCAATTACACAAAAAGACATTGATGATATCAAATTTGGTATTGAAAATGGCATTGATTTCATCGCAGCATCATTTATTAGAAAAGCAAGCGACGTTCTTGAAATCAGAAAAGTATTAGAAGAAAATAATTCTCACGAAATCCACATTATTTCTAAAATTGAAAACCAAGAAGGCGTTGACAATTTAGAAGAAATTCTTGAAGTTTCTGATGGATTGATGGTTGCTCGTGGTGACTTAGGAGTTGAAATTCCAACTGAATTAGTGCCAATCGTTCAAAAGAAAATGATTGAAATGTGTAATAGAGAAGGCAAACCAGTTATTACTGCAACTCAAATGTTAGATTCTATGATGAGAAATCCTAGACCTACTCGAGCAGAAGCGACTGACGTTGCAAATGCAATCTACGATGGTACAGATGCGGTGATGCTTTCTGGAGAAACTGCTGCTGGTAAATACCCACTTGAATCTGTAAGAACAATGGCGAAAATCGCTTTAGCTGCAGAACAAGCATTAAACTACAAAGAATTATTAGAAAAAAGAGTACAACTTTCAAATGAGAAAGGCGTTACTTCTGCAGTAAGCCATGCAACTGCTAATTCAGCTTTAGAACTTGAAGCAACTGCAATTATCACAGCGACTTCTTCAGGCTTTACAGCTAAACGCGTTTCTAAACTTCGTCCTAAAGCACCAGTGATCGCATGTACGATTAACGAAGCTTCTTGTAGAAGATTGGCACTTGTATGGGGCGTATTCCCAATCGTTATCGGAGAAGCAACTTTAACAGATACAATCTTCGAAATGTCTCTTGATTCAGCTAGAGCAAAAGGCTACATCAAAGATGGTGACTTAGTTGTTATTACTGCAGGTGTTCCCGTAGGCGTATCTGGCGCAACAAACATCATGAAAATTCAATTAGTAGGTGAAGTTCTTATTAAAGGAACTGGCTTAGTAAAAGACTTTTTAAGAGGAAAAGCTTGCGTGGGTAGCACACCAGAAGAATTAGAAGGCAAATTTAAAGAAGGCGACATTTTAGTTGCAACTTCAACAGATAAAGATTTGATGCCATTTATCGAAAAAGCATCTGGTTTAATCGTCGAAGAAGGTGGTTATACATCACATGGCGCAATTGTTGCATTGAATCTTAAAAAACCATGTGTTGTTGGCGCAAATAATGCGACAAACTTGTTAAAAGATGGAACCGATATTACCCTTGATTCAGGAAAAGGAATCGTTTATGCTGGAAAAGGTAGAGTACTCTAGTTTTTAAGCATAATAAGGAGGTCATATGGTATTCAGAGAACTTGGTAAGACGGGACTAAAAGTTGTACCAATAGGTTTTGGTGGTATTCCAATTCAGCGATTAAATCAAGAATTGGTGACAGAGCTCGTGGATGAAATGATTCGTGAAGGGGTCAATTTTATTGACACAGCACGTGCCTATACGACGAGTGAACACATGTTAGGACATGCTCTAGCAGGCGGTAAACGCGAGAAATTTATTTTGGCAACGAAGTCCATGTCGAGAGATTATGAGTCGATGAAGCGCGATATTGAACTGAGTCTTACGGAATTACAGACGCAATACATTGATATATATCAGTGTCATCTAGTAAAAGATTTAGAACAGTATCAACAAATTATGTCTGAAAATGGTGCGTATAAAGCGCTACTTGAAGCGAAAGCAGAAGGAAAAATAGGACATATTGGAATTACAGCGCATAGTGCAGATTTCTTAAAACAAGTCATTTATGAAATGCCATTTGAGACTTTACAGTTTCCATACAATCTTGTAGAGAAGCAAGGAGAACCACTATTTGAGATGGCACATCAACGAGGCATCGGGGTCATTGTCATGAAACCGATCGCAGGTGGTGCCATCCGAAATGGTGCGTTGAGTTTAAAATATATTCTTCAAAATCAACATGTTTCTGTGGCAATTCCAGGCATGGATGCAATTGATCAGGTTGCAAAAAATCGTCAAGTTCTTGAGTCAGATGGATCATTTTCTGAAGAGGAAATGAAGGAACTGAAGGAGATTGTAGATGAATTAGGCGAGGCATTTTGCAGAAGATGCGGTTATTGTCTACCTTGTCCGCAAGGAATTGATATTCCTTCTCAGTTTTTAATTGAAGGCTATTTGACACGTTACAATTTAGCAGATTGGGCGATGATTCGATACAATGGTTTGGCTGTTAAAGCAGATGCGTGCGTTTCTTGTGGTATTTGTGAAACGAAGTGTCCTTATAATTTGCCGATTCGAAAAATGCTCAGAAATGTTGTGACACAGTTTAGTTCTTATGAAGCGACGTTGAAGGAATAAAAGAGGTCAAAAAAAGAAGAAGGGCAGGTTGCGGTGAGTGCAATCTGCCTTTTAAGCACTTTGATTAAATTTTGCCTGACGAAAACCGTCATGAGAAATTGTGCTTATTTGTGAAGAGTGGTGGAGCATATATTGTTGCTTAATTGTATTATATGTAATATATCACAAAAATGATATGACATATGTCATGTTTTTGCTATAATTTAGCTAGAAATAACAGAAAAGAACTCAATTTGTTTAGTGAAAGGTTATAAAATGCAAATTCTCAATGCGCCAAAGCGTTTAAAACGCTATATCAACGAAAATCATTTAGATGAAATATTGCCCAAAGCTACTTTAGATGCATGCGAGCTTTGCATGTACAATCGAGATGAACCTGTTTTAATTGCAAACACTCAAATGCCATACTTCTATTTTTTTGTCTCTGGGAAATTGAAAATTTTTCAAATTCATGAAAATGGAAAGGCATTTCTTATTCAATTTTATAGTGAGTTTGATACCTTAGGGGAAATTGAACTTTTAAACGGAATCGAGGCCACTTGTTCAGTCAATGCAGTGAATAGTTCTGAACTCATTCGCATTCCCATGGAGACGTTAAAAAATCAGGTTATGGACTATGCGCCATTTCTCAGACAAATCTCTCGATCATTGGCAAAAAAATTGCTCGTAGCAGACCGTCATCACTCATCCAATTTGCTTTACCCCGTAAAAAATCGATTGGCAAGTTATTTGAGGGCGCATGTGAACGAACAAAATGAAGTTGTTTTAAAAGAGTCTTTACAAGATGTTTCAGAGTATATTGGTACTACCTATCGACAGCTTCACAGGGCGTTCCAGCAACTTGAGAAAGCGGGCATTATTACGAAAGAACATAAGACCATAAAAATCTGCAATCTCGTAAAATTAGAGCAGATTGCGGGTAATATCTATAGTTAATCATAAAAGCATCATGTGAGCATTGTATAAGCATCAAATAAGCATCGTCAAATCCATTTCTATCGAGCCTAAAAACGCCTAGCACAGGATGCGTGCTAGGCGTTTGTTTTGCTTAAAACAGATATGATATGAGTCTATGGTTCTAAATTATAGTATCGATCTGGTGACAATGGCGTTGTAAAATCAAAATCAGCAGATTTCCACGGCGTACCATTGACGAGGATCGTCAATGTTTCTACTTCTGGTAAGCTCGTAAACGTATAGAGCAGACTCGATATCATGAGTTTTTCATATTCAGGATACGCTTTCAGTACGGTGAGTGCTTGACTGGATAATGTGATTGTCAGATGTGTTCCTTCTAACTGATGTCCGTCTAACGTCACTTCCGCAGGGACTGTCGGAATCATGTCTTGATTGAACAATTCCGTTTCAGAGTTCAATTTCAGTAAATTCCACGCTTCATTAACGCGGTCTTCAAATGAGCTGCTTTTTAAGGCGATCGGCAATAAAAACAAATGAGTGGTTTCATGGCTATATCCAATGAATCCAGAATTAATTGCACTATCGGTATATGTTTTACTTAAATCAACGCCCATAACACTTCCGGTTTGTTTGTTGTCCACGATAAAGTGAACCCCTTCAAGGACATCAAATGCCATATAAGTTTTGGTAATCGCTTTTGCAGAAAGCGGGAACTTATCTTCGAATCCCGTTAAATTTTTTGAATACATATAAATGTTCGCTTGATTTTTGCTGATTTTAATATTTGGAGAACTTGGAATATAAGGTGCGGTCTCGTAAAGTCCCAACCCTTTTTTAGGGCCATTATATAAAGCTGTGTACAATGTTCTAAAACGATTTTTTGAAAGATCTACAAAGCGTGTAACTGGAATAACTTCTTGGTAGTTATGATTTGGAAAATAAAGTGTTAATGCCAATTTATTCGTCGGTACTTGTTTGGCTGTTTTTAACAAAACCTTATCATACGACAGGTTGCTGGCATGCCACCAATAATCCAGCACTTCATCTTCAGATTTAAGTGCAAAAGTATAGTAGCCAGGATTGAGTCCTTCTAAAAGACTCAACTTATCAATTTCAATGGATTTTGTTTGTGCATCCCCATCCACGATTTCATATTTAACTTCGGTACACAATTTTGTCGCGACAACGGTATTGTTTTTAATCACTTCTATTTTAATCGAGTCTAAAAAGGTATCTGGAAAAACAGAAGTGGTGCTTTCGACTTCAAAAACCATTTTGGATTGATCCATTGAGTCCGAAGTTTCTGGCAAAACAATGGTCAATTCAGGGTCTATCTTAATTTCTTCAACGGGCTTATCGACTATTTTTTGCGATAAATTCAAATTGAGAATATCAGTTGTCAAAGGTAGGGCTGTCGCTAAGACGAAAATAATGACGATAAAAAGTATATTGGGTAACGTTCTGTGCACGTCCACACCTCCTTTTGAATCATTTACTATATTATTATATGATATTTTATAATTAAAGCCAATAAATAGTTCATTCTTCTCGTTATTGTAAGAAGTTTTTGATACAATAAACAGGTAAGTTAAAAAGGAGTTTAGATATGAAAAGAAAAGTATACGCATTTATTGTTGGAACACTGCTGATTCCGATGTTGATTCTTCAAAGTATATCGCCATTTTCTTATTGCATCCCAACAGATGAAAACGCTGAAAACGTATTGACATCCATTAGTGAAAATGAAAAGAAGGTCATTCAAGAATTATTTGTGTTGTCATCGGATATTGAACTTTTAAATACAGAAGCGGAAAAACTAAAAGGCGAAATCATCCAAATTAAAAAAGATATTTCTGAAAGTGAAGGAGAGATTGAAGCAGCACAGCTTGCTTATAATGACCTTCAAGAAAATTTGAAAGCCGTTCTCAAAATTGAGCAACGCTCTGGAATTGCATCTAGTGTGGAAATTATACTCAATGCAAAAAATTTGAAAGATCTCATTAGTCGAATCAATCTATTGAGAGATCTGTCAAAAAACGTCGATCAATTGATGCAAGAGACAGAGAAAGCATATGATCAGTTGGTCGTAAAAAAGGATCAGCTCAATACACTTTTAGATAAGAAAACGACAAGTGAAAAAGAATTGTTGGATACGATTCAAGAGAAGACTCAAGCCAAAGAAAAGCTCGAGGCTTATCTAAATAGTCTTGCGACTGAAAAAGCACATTACGAAAGTTATCTTAAATCCATTGAAACTCAGTGGAATTCTTTGAAACCATTATTTAGAACGACAATTGATACTTTCACAAAAATCATTGAGACGGGCGATGTGCCAGCAGACACTGCTGAACTCACCATTTCTCTCACAGGTTCAAAGGGGATAATTCGAGAAAAGAAGTTCAATGCGGTGATGTCGAAACGTGAGGACCTTCCTGAGTTGACGTTTGATTTTAAAAAAAGTGGTGTTCATTTATTGTTTCCAAGCTATGAAGTTGTTTTGTCGGGTAAGTTTGAACTACTCGATCCACAAACGATTCAGTTTACAGTTTCGGGTGGAACCTTCTACGGTTTACCCATGAGCGAAAGTGCCATCAAAGACCTTTTTAGCGAAGGTCAGATTGTCTTTAAACTGAAATCCTTAATCGGTAAAAATAAGATCAAAACTATCACGATGTTTGACGACAGAATTGAGCTTTCTGTGTCAATTAGTCTATTTTGAGGTGAATCACATGATAAAAGCACATGCATGTCAGTTGGTATATAAAGACGGAACAGAAGCGTTAAAAACATTTGATCTGGACATTCAATCGGGTGAAATGATTTTTATCGTAGGTCCAAGTGGGTCTGGAAAAACGAGTTTGTTAAAACTCATCTTGGGCATTGAATATCCTACGAGTGGGACCTTTGAAGTCATTGGACAATCCATTCAAGCCAATCAAGAAAACAATATACGAAAAATGCGGACTCAAATAGGGCCGATTTTTCAAGAATTTCGATTGTTAGAAGGTCGAACAGTACTGGATAATGTCTTATTGGGACTTCGGTTTTTATCTTATTCTCAGTCTGAAATGAAGAAAATTTCTATTGAAGCAATCGAGCGTGTTGGACTTGGCCATAAAATTTACCATACAGTGGATCGCCTTTCTTGGGGGGAATGTCAACGTGTTGCGATTGCAAGAGCGGTTGCGAGAAAACCTCGACTTATCGTCGCTGATGAACCTACGGGAAATCTAGATGAAGCCAATGCAATGAATGTATTAAATTTACTTGAATCATTTAAAACACCTGAAACCAGTGTCTTAATTACGACGCATGCAACACATCTTGTGGACAAAATCAATGCGACTTCAATCTTACGTATGAAGAATGGAGAATTTACTCTAGAAAGGTGCGAGCGACATGTTTAAAGGACTTCGAAATATCCATTACTATTTTAGTGAAATCATCACCATTCTCAAACTCAATGGTCTCTCCAGTTTTTTGTCGTTAATTAGTTTAGTTCTTATTTTCTTTATTACGGCTTTGACTGTATCCGGTTGGTGGATGAGTCATTCATTTTCAGATGCGTTGATGAATCAAGCTGAGATTAGCGTCTACTATCCACAAAATTTAAATAGTTATTCGTTAGAGACTTTAAAAGAAGACATACAAGAAATAGAAGGCGTCAAATCCATCGCGTGGATTAGCGCTGAGGAAGCCTATCAAACGATGTCGGATATTCTGGGACAAGAAGCTAAGATCCTGAAGCAATTTGATGAAAATCCGTTTGAAGCTTATTTTGAAGTCTCGATTGAACTCAATCAATTAGAGCCTGTCATGGGAAAATTATCGCAAGTCGCTTCGATTGAATATGTAAGGGACAATCGTTCGGTACTTGAAAAAATCGATCACATCACACAGATCATAGGGATCATCGGCTTAATTATGATTGTAGCAGTTGGATTTGCAACGTTTTTGATTACCTCTCACATTATTCGAGAAGGTGTACACGCACACCGAAATCAAATCAATACGTTACAGCTTCTTGGTGCACCAGATCGTTTTATTCACACGCCGTTTGTGCTAGAAGGAATTTTAGTAACGACGCTTGCTGGGATGATCTCAGCTGGAGTATTTGCACTCTTTGCGGCACAATTTAGCAAGATGACTGCAGGGATGTTGCCGTTTTTCCCAGCGATGAACACACATCAAGTGATCGAACTCGTGTGTATCGGACTTGTAGGGGCATCAGCAATTCTTGGTTTATTGTCGAGTTTATTTGGACTAAAACTCATTAAAAATAAATAGAAAAATTAAAGCTGAATGTTGAAACGACAAAGTTTACAACATTCAGCTTTTAAATTTAGAGAATAAAATGATTCTATTACATAAAAAATTGCATCATGCGAGTATCTTGATAAATTGCCTCAGTCTAATTTCTAAGCGATATTTCTTGAAGCGTCAATTTTTTATTGCGTTCTTCAAATTGACGGATAGACCACTCGTTTTGGAAAATTAAAACTGGCGTTTCATATTCGTCTTGAACGAGTAAGGTATCCATTGTCATGGAAATGTCTTTACGATCAAACGCATCCGACTTAATCCATCTGACATAACGATACGGCAATGATTCGATGATGATATCCACGCCATATTCATTTTTTAAGCGATATTCTAAAACTTCAAACTGAAGGACACCGACCACTCCGATAATGAGTTCTTCGACGCCGATGTTCGGACGTCTAAAAACTTGAATACTGCCTTCTTCAGATAATTGTTCGATCCCCTTAATGAACTGTTTACGTTTGAGGGAATTTTTCGTATAGACTTTTGCAAAATGCTCTGGTGCAAACACGGGAATACCCGCATATTTTATCCCAGAACCGTCTTCGCAAAGCGTATCGCCAATTCTAAAGATACCGGGATCATGTAACCCGATGATGTCTCCAGGATATGCCGTTTCAACAATCACTCGATCTTGTGCCATAAATTGTTGCGGCTGTGCCAGCCTGACTTTTTTGTTCTCTTGGACGTGATTAACCTGCATTCCCTTGGTGAATTTACCCGAGCAAATTCTTAAAAAGGCGATGCGATCGCGATGTGTTGGATTCATGTTGGCTTGAATTTTAAAGATAAAGCCCGTAAAGTTTTCTGACTCTGGATCCACAAGGCCCTGATCGCTTTCGCGTGGCGATGGTGGAGGTGTTAATTCCAAAAATGATTTTAAAAAGGGTTCAACACCAAAATTTGTTAATGCACTACCGAAAAATACAGGCGTTAACTCTCCATGTAAAATCTTGTCTAAATCAAATTCATCGCCTGCGTGATCTAGAAGTTCTAAGTCATCTAATAATTTCTCGTGAAGTTGAGGTCCAAGAAGCTCTGAAAATTTTGCTTCTGACAAATTCCCGGTTTCTGCTTTTGCGATGTTTTGGCCATGATTACTGTCGTTGAAGAGCTCAATTTGCTCTTTTGTTCGATTGTAAACCCCTTTAAAACTCTTATCAGAACCAACCGGCCAGTTCATGGGATACGAGCGAATGCCCAAACTGTTTTCAATATCTTCTAAAAGCTCAAATGGGTCTTTACCTTGGCGATCCATTTTATTGATAAATGTGAAAATGGGAATGCCTCTCATTTTACATACTTTAAAGAGTTTTTTTGTTTGACTTTCAACACCTTTTGACGAGTCGACAACCATGACTGCGCTATCAGCTGCCATCAGTGTTCGGTACGTGTCCTCACTGAAGTCCTGGTGACCGGGCGTATCCAGTATATTAATACAGTGATCGCCATAGTTAAACTGAAGCACACTAGACGTTACAGAAATTCCTCTTTGTTTTTCAATTTCCATCCAGTCAGATACCGCATGTTTTTGTGATTTTCTGGATTTTACTGTACCAGCTTCCCGGATGGCACCTCCGTATAACAATAATTTCTCAGTCAATGTGGTTTTACCAGCATCCGGGTGAGAAATAATAGCGAACGTGCGTCGCTTTTTGGTTTCATCAATCATCTCTTGATTCATCTCAATCCTATTCCTTTATCTCACTAGTTTAATTTTATAAGAACGCCTAGACGAATCTGTCGTGAGGCGTTTACAGTTCTTATTTCGTTGTCAGCAACCTTTAAATTTTATCTCAATTTAAAGTGTGCGTCAACTTTTGAACAAAATTGTAACGATGTCACGCATTTCTTTAAATAGACGTGCGTAATGCTTCAGCTTTTTCTTTTAGAGTTTCAAGAAGTTCCATTTTTTCAAGTAGTAACATCTCTAATGCATCTTTTTCACTGCTGAGCTGGGTCAGTTTTCCGAAATCAGTCGCAAATTGTGTGAATTCTTGTTCCAATGCTTCCAGTCTTAGTTCGATTTTTTCGATCTCAGCTGGTAAATTCTCAAGTGCTTTTGTTTCTTGATAACTCAATTTTTCTTTTCGAATTTTTCGATCTGTTTTCGTCTCGGTCTTTTCATTTGCAGTAGGTTTGGATTTGCTCATTTGATTTTGAACAGAAGCACTTTGAAGCCATTTTTCCAAATAGTCACTATAACTTTGAACGATTAGTTCAATAGTACCTGATTCAAATGCAAGGAGCTTATCGCAAGTTCGATCTAGAAAATAACGATCATGCGAAACACATAAAATCACACCTTTAAAATCATCTAGATATTGTTCAAAGACTTTTAATGTATCTAAATCTAAATTGTTGGTCGGTTCATCAAGTAGGAGTACATTTGGTGCGCTGATTAATATCCCAAGAAGTTGTAATCGTCGACGCTCTCCACCTGAAAGCTTTTCAATAGGCGTCCATTGTAATTCAGACGGAAATAAAAAGGTTTCCATTAATTCAGAAGCGCTGATCTTATAACCACTCGGTGTCACGACGAATTCTGCAATATCTCGAATATATTCGATTGCACGTTGCTCTGGATGTGAAAATTCATCAAAATCTTGAGTGAAATATCCCATTTTGACAGTGGAACCAATATCAATGATCCCGGAGGTAGGTGTTAATTTGCCCGAAATTAGGTTGAGTAGCGTCGTTTTACCTGATCCATTACTGCCAACGATTCCAATGCGGTCTTCTGCTGTGAAATGGTATTCAAAAGATTGAAAAAGCTGTTGATTGTCAAATGCCATTGAGACGTCTTTCATTTCAATGACTTTATTGCCCAAACGCGTATAACCTGTTTCCATGACAAGTTCTAAAGTTGCATCTGTTTTAAGTTGTTCTTCAAGAAGATGAAATCTTTGGATTCTAGATTTTGATTTTGTGCTTCTCGCCTGAGCACCTGCGCGCATCCAAGCAAGTTCTCGACGATACATGTTCTGTCGTTTTAATTGCGTACTGGCTTCAAGTGCTAATCGTTCCGCTTTTTTCGCTATGAAGTACTCGTAATTTCCTTGGTACTCATAAAGCGCGCCACCGGAAAGTTCAATGGTCTTATTAACGATGCGATCGAGAAAATATCGATCATGCGTAATCATGAGCAGTGCGCCATTGCGATTTTTAAGGTAGTTTTCAAGCCATAAAATCGTTTGACTGTCCAAATGATTGGTCGGTTCGTCTAAGATCAGAAGATCACAAGGTGTTACAAGTGCTTCTGCAAGAGCGATTCGCTTCTTTTGTCCGCCTGATAGTGTCTTGATTTTTGCATCAAAATCAGTAATACCAAGAGAATGAAGTATGCTCTTCACTTGAAATTCCAAATCATACAGTTGTTTAATTGCCATCAGCTCAGAAAGTTGATTAAAAGTCGCTTGAATCTCAGGATGATCGGGCGTTTTTTCCAATTGAATTGAGGCGTGTTCGTATGCTTTGATCACCTGCATTTCTTCCGTCTGGTTGTCAAAGATTTGCTCTAATACCGTATGTTCATCTTGAAAATTTTGCTCCTGAGCCATGTAGTTAATTCGAAGATGGCGCATGGTAATGATATTGCCTTCATCTGCTTGCTCAAGCCCTGATATGATTTTGAGAAGCGTGGATTTTCCAGTGCCGTTGATGCCGATGAGGCCGATTTTATCTGTAGAATCAATGGATAAATTGATTTGGTTAAATAGTTTTACGAGACTATAACTCTTCGTGATGTTTTCACATGTTAATAAATGCATAATTCACCTTTATCTTATTTAAATTTACTCTCTCTATTCTATCATAATATGATAAACTGTATAGTGGAGAACAAAAAATGACTGAATTCTTATGAGCAAAGCAACAAATGACAACTAAAACGATATCTCAGGAGGGAATGACATGAAAGCACTATATGAATCACACAGAAATCAATTGGGTAATTTGATGGAAATTGGTGATATGGCGATATTATTTGCTGGAACAGCGCCTAAAAGCACTGCGGATGCACATTATCCATTTTATGCAAATAAAAATATGTTCTATTTCACTGGTTGTACGCGAGAAAAATTCATTTTTGCGATGTTGAAAAGCGAAAAAGGACTTGAACCAGTCCTGTTTATTGAAAAACCAGACTATGATGTAGAGAAATGGGTGGGAAGAAAACTCACAAAAGAAGCGGCAATGGAACTTTCAGGAATTAAAGATATTCAGTATTTAGAAGGATTTAATACTTGGTTAAGTCGAGCTGTATACAATGGTACGGTTCAAAGATTGTTCTTAGATTTAGAAAAATTAAGTTGGGATGAAGACGATAGTCCAGCGGCGAAATTTGCTAAAGATTTTACGACGAGATTCCCATTTGTTACGATAAAATCACTTCACTATATTTTATGTGAATTAAGAGTCCTCAAATCAGAGGAAGAGATTGAAGAGGTTAAAAAGGCAGTTGAAATTACACACAAAGGCCTAGATGCAGTGCTTTCTGTTCTAAAAGAAGGTGTGTACGAGTATGAATTAGAAGCGACATTTGCCCATGCAATCCGCATGAATGGCGCTGATCGATGCTCGTTTCAAACGATTGCAGCCTCTGGAAAAGACGGCGTTATCTTACACTATGTCGAAAATGAAAAACAAGTACAAAATGGCGATTTGGTATTGATGGATTTAGGTGCTCAATATCGCGAATATGCAGCGGATATTACGAGAACTTATCCAGTGAGTGGTCGTTATTCAGAGCGTCAAAAACAAATTTACAACATTGTTTTAAAGGCGCAACAAGCAGTTATTGATGCTATGAAACCTGGACTTCCATATGATAAATTAAACGCAGTATGCTCTGAAACCCTTACTTCTGAGCTTAAGCAAATCGGTTTAATCAAAGAGGATAGTGAGTTATCGAAGTATTATTATCACGGAGTAAGCCACTACTTAGGGTTAGATGTCCATGATATTGGCAGCAGAAATGGACTACTAAAACCGGGAATGATCTTAACAGTTGAACCTGGTCTTTACATTGCTGAAGAAGGGATTGGCATTCGAATTGAAGACGATGTCCTTATTACAGAAGAAGGAAATGTCGTGCTTTCTGCTGCTATTCCAAAATCAGTTGAGGAAATCGAAGCAATTATGGCAAGTAAGTCATGATCGATACAAACAAGTATATTTTGAGCACCAAAAACAAGTAAGTCATGAGCATAAAAAAATCAAATGAATTTAAAAAAAACATTTGACAGGATTTTATTTTGCTCGTAGAATAAACACAATAACTAAAAGACGATGACGAGAAGAGTAATTTAAGACAGACGTTCAAGCGAGCCAATGGCGGTGGGAGATTGGCAACTGAGTATTAAATGAAGAACATCTCTGAGTTTTCAATCGAAAAAGCTTTGTGCTAAGTAGACTTGAACGTTTCCGAAACGTTATCTTCGGTAGATATCGACATTTAGTCCGTATCGATGAGCTGGATCTTACGATCAATTTGGGTGGTACCGCGAAATAAGCTTTCGTCCCTGTTTCTATAAACAGGAACGAGGGCTTTTTTTATTGCTCTCGATACAACAAAAAAGAAAGGAGTAATAAAATGCGACAAAGGACACATATGTGTGGAGAAGTACGAGAATCAGACATTGGAAAGACGGCTATTCTAAAGGGTTGGGTTCAAAGAAGAAGAGATCTCGGAGGCGTTATTTTTTTAGATTTAAGAGATCGTAGTGGCATTTGCCAAGTGGTTGTAGATGCAAAAAATATGCATGAGCAGTCGTTTCAGCGCGCTGAAAAATTAAGAAGTGAGTTCGTTATAGAAGTCATTGGCATCGTGGAAAAGAGAGATGAAGACACAATCAATCCACTCATACCAACCGGTACCATTGATTTAAAGGCAATGGATTTACAGATTGACTCTGAGGCAAAAAATCCGCCATTTAACATTGAGGCATCTCATAAGGTGAAAGAAGAACTGAGACTTCAGTATCGATATTTAGATTTAAGGCGCGAAGAAATGGTCAAGCACCTCAAACTGAGACATCAAATGACACAATTTGTTAGATCATATCTATCTGAACTTGGATGTATTGAAGTGGAAACCCCTATATTGACGAAAAGTACGCCTGAAGGTGCACGTGATTTTTTAGTTCCTAGTCGTTTAAAGAAAGGCGCTTTTTATGCACTTCCCCAGTCACCCCAAATATATAAACAGCTCCTCATGGTGGGAGGAATTGATCGATATTTTCAAATTGCAAAATGTTTTAGGGACGAAGATTTAAGGGCAGATCGGCAACTGGAATTTACACAAGTGGATATGGAATTTTCCTTTGTAGACGAAGAAGATATGATTATGATGCTTGAACGATTTTTTTCAGCCATTATGAAAAGCCTGCTCAACGTTGACGTGCAGTTGCCTTTTGTTCGCATTCCCTATGCGGACGCAATTGCGCGATATGGAACAGATAAACCTGATTTGAGATTCGATATGCCAGTTGTCGATGTGACAGAGATCATGAGTGAAGGTCGGTTTAAAATTTTTAATCAGGCCATCGATCAAAATCAGCGCATCAAAGCGTTGGTAATCAAAAAAGGCAGCACACTTACACGTGCACAAATAGATGAATTGACCCAAAGTGCCATTGGATACGGTGCAAATGGGATGGCTTGGATCTCCATCAGTGAAAGTGGCGAGATTCAATCGATCTTGACAAAATACTACGATCCAAGTGTTCTTGAAGCCTTATTTGAGGCAGGGGGTGCACAAGCAGGAGATTTGATTGTGTTTTGTGCGGAAAGACACGAAAAGGCGTGTGCCATTATGGGAAGCATGAGGATTGAAATTGCAGATAAGATGCATCTAAGAAAACAAACGGATTATGCATTTGCACTCATTACTGAATTTCCATTATTTGAGTATGATGCGATGGAAAAACGATATGTTGCAATGCATCACCCGTTCACTCGAGCGAAAGACGAAGATTTGGGTTATTTTGATAGTGATCCGAGCAAAATGAGAGCAAAGGCGTATGACGTAGTGCTTAACGGCATTGAACTGGGGAGTGGAAGTATTCGCATCCACGAAACGGAGATTCAAGAAAAAATGTTTCAATCTTTGGGATTTTCTGATGAACAAATTCGCAGTCGATTTGGTTTTATGCTACAAGCATTTGAATACGGTGTCCCGCCTCATGGCGGCTTTGCGTTTGGTCTGGATCGACTTTTGATGCTATTAGTAGGCGCATCGTCCATTCGAGAAGTCATTGCTTTTCCTAAAATGAGAGATGGTTCATGTCCAATGATGCAATCCCCTTCTATGGTTGATTCAGAACAGCTAGAAGAATTGTTTCTACAAATGGGACATGCAGAGGGTGTGCCTCAAGTACATCGCATGACTGAAACCATTGAGCATGTGGCAAAGCTTTCAAAACTGCATTTAACGGAAGATGAAAAGCAGTCTTTTACTTCAGATTTGGAGGAAATGATTCGATTTGCGGATCAGCTAAGTGCACTAGACGCAATTTTTGAGACGATAACGCTAGATGAAGCGTCAATAGAAAAATCAAGCAGTGAACCTCATTCTTCAGTGATATTTCAGACACAAGCAGCATTGAGAGCCGATGAGGTGATATCTCATTCGCTTGACTTAGGCGCATTGAGATTGGTGGACTGTCAAAATGCACACTATTTTAAAATTAAAACAGAGGAGGCGTAGTATGAAAGAATGGATAGAAGCATCTTTATTTGATCAAAGCAAATGGTTATCAAATCAAACCATATCCTGTACCGAGTTAACCCAAGCCTATATAACCCATGTTGAACAGACAGAACCTCATATTCAGGCTTTTATTACAACCGACTTTGAAGGTGCACTCGAGTCAGCCAAAAAAATTGATGAAAAACGACAATTAGGAAGACCCTTGTCTCAGATTGCTGGCATTCCAATGGGGTTGAAAGATAATATTTGTACAGTCGATCTACCGACGACTTGTGCTTCAAAGATGTTAGAGAATTATATTTCTCCATATGATGCATATGTCACAACACTCCTGAAAAAAAACGATGCCATCATTTTAGGAAAACTCAATATGGACGAATTTGCCATGGGATCGGATACGAGCACCTCCTATTTTAAAAGGACCAAAAATCCACATGACCTCAGCCGTGTACCCGGTGGGAGCTCAGGAGGGTCAGCGGCAGCCGTTAGTAGTCATGAAGTGACCTATTCACTGGGTTCAGATACAGGAGGATCGATTCGGCAACCGGCTTCATTTTGTGGAGTCGTGGGGCTAAAGCCAAGTTATGGTCGTATCTCTCGTAATGGCCTTGTGGCATTTGCTTCATCTCTTGATCAAATAGGTCCGATGGCTAAAAGTGTTCGAGAAGTCGCGTACATCTATCGACTCTTATCCGTTAAAGACGCCCTTGACAGTACGTTTACCGCTGCGGAAACGTTGAAATTAGATGCGTTGTTACAAGTAGATCCTAAAAAGTTGCGCATTGCACTCCCAAAACAATTTTTAGAAAGTGGAATTCAAGACTCGGTTAAATCAACCGTGTTAGAAGCAGCAAAGGTCTATGAGCAATTAGGAGCCACTGTTGAGCTTGTAGATTTAAACTATTTAGATTTGGCGCTTCCTGCTTACTACTTATTGTCGTCATCGGAGGCTTCCTCCAATCTTGCAAGATTCGACGGCATCGAGTATGGTTATCAATCGGAAAATCACGCTTCGGTTGAAGCACTTTATGAAATGACGCGCGCTGAAGGGTTTGGATCAGAAGTAAAAAGGCGGATTTTATTAGGAACCTATGCATTGAGTTCTGGCTATTATGAGGCATACTACAAAAAGGCACTCAAAATGAGAAAGCTTATTCAACAAGAATTTGATCGCCTCTTTCAGTCCTATGATGTCATTTTATCTCCAGTTACCCCGACGACGGCTTATCGGTTGGATGCATCACATACTCCGGTTGAAACATATTTAGGGGATATCTATACCGTTCCGGTAAATTTAGCGGGACTGCCAGCACTTTCATTGAATGCAGGATTTGATGACAATGGACTCCCTATTGGCATTCAGCTCATTGGCAATCGATTTTGCGAACAACATATTTTATCGGCGGCTTATTTATTTGAACAAACACAGAAAATCTGGAGGGTTAAAGCATGAGAGACAAACAGATAGATTCGTATGAAATGATCATTGGTCTTGAAGTTCATGTCGAACTCAATACCAAAAGCAAAATATTTTGTGGTTGTAGTACTGCTGTGGGAGCACCTGCAAATACTCAGGTGTGTCCAGTCTGTCTCGGATTACCTGGAGCATTGCCAGTACTCAACGAACGCGTTGTATCATCTGCAATCAAGGCGGCATATGCACTGGGGTGCTCCGTATCAAGTACCTTAAGACAAGACCGAAAAAACTATTTTTATCCAGACTTACCCAAAGCTTATCAAATTTCACAGAGCGATTTTCCCATTGGAAAGGGCGGAAGTGTGGAAATCCTAATGACGGAAGTTTCGAAAACAGCATCAAAAACAGCATCAAACCGCCAACTGACAGATGAACGCTATGTGACAGCCTCGCTTCCTTCAAAAAAAATCGGTATCACGAGATTGCATATTGAAGAAGATGCTGGAAAACTCATTCATCATCCCGAAAAAGGGACGTTGATCGATTATAATAGAGGGGGCGTCCCACTCATTGAAATTGTGACTGAGCCGGACCTACGTTCTGCGGATGAAGTAAAGACATTTCTTCAAAAGTTAAGGGGCATCATCCTGTATCTGGGCATCTCAAGTGCAAAAATGAATGAAGGTGCTTTTAGATGTGACGTCAACCTTTCAGTGAGACAAAAAGGAACGGCATCGTATGGTACGAGAACGGAAACTAAAAACTTAAACTCATTTTCTGCAATATCCAAGGCAATTGAGTATGAATACGCGAGACAAGTGCGTTTAATTGAATCGGGGCAGGTGATTTTGCAAGAGACAAGACGTTGGGATGCAGAAAGTGAAAAAACACTTTCGATGCGTTCGAAAGAAGACGCGCATGATTATCGATACTTTCCAGATCCAGATTTAAGAACGATTGAGCTTGAGGCGTCATATTTATCGGATATACAGCAAAAGATGCCGCGATTACCGGATTCGTATAAACAAGAAATTCTTCAGCGTTTTAATTTATCGGAGTCAGTAGCTGAGCAACTGGTGCGAGATGGTAGAGTGGTGAAACTGTACCTTGAAGCAGCTGAACTCACCACACACCCATACGCTTTAGCAAATGTGTTCGTGACAGAATGGGTGAAGCGTTTTGAAGAAAACGATCAACTCAGCATTTGCGCGATGCAAATGGCTGAACTTGCAGACTTGCTGGGAAGCGAACAAATTCATATGGGCATTGCAAAGCGCATTGTACCGTTGTTGATTGGCGATAGTGACCCATTAAGTCCTAGAGCGATTCTAGATGCTCGCAGTTGGTGGCCAATGAAGGACATCTCTGTTTTGATGGAACTTGGAGCTGAAATACTCAAAAAAAACCCCCAAATACAGGCAGATTACCAAAGTGGCAAAACGCAAGCAATGGGAGCATTTATCGGTCTAATGATGAAATTGACAAACGGCAACGCCGATCCAAAGTCAACCGAACAAGTTTTTTATACATTGTTAGCCGCTTGACTTTACAAGGCGATCTGATGAATCGATGCGATGGAGTTAATTGCAGAAAAAATAAAAGTTGCTGCGAGATTTGAGGTGACGTTGTCATTATCAAATCTCGGCGATACTTCTGCAATGTCGAAAAGTCTTACTTTACCAGAGCGAAAAGCCATTTTGAAAAATTTAAGCACGCGTTCAGGATTGAGACCCAGCGGTTGTGTTGCACTGACTCCAGGCGCAAACGCAGAAGAAAATACATCGGTACAAATGGTCAGATAAAGATGTTCATGCGAATCTAGATATACTTTAAAGAGTTTTAATGCATCACTGCAATCGCCTTCACCGATGTCTTTGGCCATTAAATATTGTACGCCCATACGATCGGCGGTTTTAAAGAGATCAACGGTATTACCACGCTTTTGAATTCCAATAGCAAAATAGCTAAAAGGCAAATGTGATTTTATTAAATCGTCGTAGATTTGCCGAAACATCGTTCCAGAAGACCCTTGAGTCTGATAGGGACGAATATCAAAGTGCGCATCGAAGTTGATAATGGCTGGTGTCATTCGCTGTTTCATAAGCCCTTTGTAACTGCCATATGCCACTTCATGTCCACCACCTAAAACGATGGGAAAAATGCCCATATCTAACAATCGATCCACAGCGATAGCCAATGCTTCTTGGCTACTTTCTAGATCTTCATCCTCGCAGAGGATATTGCCCGCATCAAAGAGTTTTAAAGCTTGAGTAAAGCTACATGGCAAGTTTCTGAGTTCTTTACGGATACTTGCGGGTCCTTTTGAAGCACCTGTACGGCCTTGATTTCTACGAACACCCTCATCGCTATTAAATCCTAAAAGGGCGATTCTTACACCACCTGAAGCCCGTTGAGATGCTTCGGTGGTCTTTTCAAGATTGAGCGGCTGCATCCACTGATGCCATCTGAAGGCATCATAGTTATCGACTGAGTCAATTCGGCCATACCACTGTGTCATGTCAGGTTGCTGATAGAATTTTGAAAAATTGTTCATATGAAATTGATTACTCATTTTGATTGTCTCCATTTTTAATTTCTTTCTATATTATACGCCTTTTGCGTCCATTTTGTGTCAAAATGATGATTCATTTTAAGTGGATTCATGATGAAAAATTAAAATGACTATGATATGATAATCATATAAAAACTTTAGGGACACAAAATAATAGGAGGATCAAATGAAAATTGAGTGGTTAAAGCAACTAGATTTAAAAACGGTAGAAGGGATCATCATCACCTTATCAAAAGATCAACAAAATACGTCAACACTGTCATTGCCTCTTGAAACATTAAGAGATAAAGAATTGTTCGCTGGAAAATCAGGTGAGAGCTATCAACTTTCGCTTTTAAATGAAGGACACTTGATGGAAATTGCCCTTGTAGGATTGGGAGAATCTCATGAGTTTTGTCCATCTAAGTTTAGAACTGCGCTTGCAGAAGCATTTAAAGGTCTTCAAGGGAAAAAAGTGCAGACACTTGGAATAGATTTAACATCTGTCAAAGAAATGGATGCAAAGCAATCAAGGGCCCTTGCAGAAACACTTGTTATGAGTACATATGCGTTTAACACTTACAAGTCGGATGCGCCTAAAACTGGGATTGAGTCGGTATTTATAACAGGCTGTTCTTATGATGAAAACGGTTTTGAAGAGGGGAAAATTCACGCAGAAGCGAATCTCTTTGCGAGAATGTTAACCAATACACCAGCCAATATCATGACACCCGCCTATCTTGCGGACATGGCTAAGAGTTATGGCGAAGCGGCAGGACTCGAAGTAGAAATCAAAGAAGAAAAGGCCATTAGAGACATGGGAATGCACGCATTTTTAGCAGTTGCACAGGCATCCTCCAATGCACCAAAATTAATTGTGATGCGTCATAAAGGGGCACCCAATTCTGAAGAGCAGATGGTTTATGTCGGCAAAGGGTTGACTTACGATTCAGGTGGATTGTCAATTAAACCAACAGCTTCTATGTTGACAATGAAAGACGACATGAGTGGGGCAAGTGCGGTGATTGCTGCAATGGGCGCGATTTCTAAACTACAGATTAAAGCCAACGTGACAGCAGTTGTAGCTGCTTGTGAAAATATGATTTCAGGTTTGAGTTATAAACCGGGAGATATTATATCATCTATGGGTGGTAAAAGTATTTTCATTGGAAATACCGATGCAGAAGGTCGATTGACATTGGTAGATGCTGTGACATATGCCATTGAATATGAAAAAGCGACACATATTCTTGATATTGCGACGTTAACTGGCGCTGCTGTAAGTTGTTTGGGCTCTGAAGCTGCACCCGTGATTACCAATAATGACGATTTCTATCATTTGGTAGAAAAATCGTTTGAAAAAGCGGATGAGAAAATTTGGAGAATGCCTGTATATGAAGCGTACAAAAAAATGCTTAAACACGAGCAAGCTGATTTGACGAACTCTGCAGGAATGCCAGGTATGATGACAGCAGGACTATTTATTGGAGAATTTGTCAAAGACTTACCATGGGTGCATGTGGATATTGCTGGAACGGCTTATACTGAGAAAGCAAAAGGTCCTTATTCAGCTGGTGGGACGGGTTCCGGTACGATTCCTCTGATTTATCTCGCTAAAAAATGGAGCAAATTGCAATAAATAGCGTATGTAGTAATAAATGGAACAAGTTGCAATAAATAGAGCAAATGAATAAATACATGCAAATCATATGAAAATACCCTATAATAAAGAAAAATGCATTTAGGATGTGAATCAGTGAGAGAACTCACCCATGAGACAGAAACTGGTATTGAGACAGAACTTAGTATTGAAACAGAACTTAGTATTGAAACAGAACGTTTGAAAATCGTCGCTTTAGATTTAAATAATTTATATCATTATGTACATGATTATGGTGAAGTGCAAAAAAATTTAGGCGTTAAAGTGACGATGGAGAAACAGGATCCTGAGATGGCCTATACCTTTAATCAACTTTACTACTATGCAACTTGTCATCCAGATCAGTATTTTTGGTACACTAGTTGGGAAATGATTCTTAAAAGTGAACAAGTAATAATTGGAGGCCTTTGCTTTAAAGGGCCTCCAAATGAATCTGGCGAAGTTGAAATTGGTTATGGCATAGAAGTCGATTTTCAGTATCAACATTTTGCGACAGAAGGTGTATGTGCCTTAGTCAAATGGGCAAGTCAAGATCAGACGGTGAAAAAAGTTGTCGCTTTTGTTGAACCGAATAATGGTGCGTCACAACATGTTTTACTGAACGCTGGATTTGTTTTGTCTGAGGATGTATATGAAGAGCGTCTACAAGTTTGGGAGTTCTCTGTTCATCATGCGGAAACATGCACGATAATAAAGTAAAAATGAATTTGTATGAAAATAACTGCGAGGGGCTACTAGGATGGGAAATGTAGAGACGGACTTACACGAACCCGTTAAAAATTGGCTGATATCAGAAAAACAGTGCATTGTTAAATCAGAAGTTCATTCAATTGATATGGTTGGACTCGTCGACCCCTCTTTTTTAATTGCAATTGAAATGAAACTAAAATTAAATTTAGAGGTCATCAATCAAGCCGTCGAACGACAAGGTCTTGCAGATCTTGTGTACATTGCAGTCGTACACGATTTCAAGGCAGTAGAGACCAAACGATTTAAGATGACGTTGCTTACTTTGAAAAGACTGAATATAGGCTTGTTGCTTGTTAATTTCAGGGCAACAACACCTATGGTGACTGAGGTAATCAAGCCAGAATCTTTCGATTTTCAAAAAAGTCGACAGTTGAAAGATAAAAAGAAAATGGCTCTCATTCGTGAATTTAACAAACGACATGGTGATTTTAACAAGGCTGGATCCACAAAAGTAAAACTAATGACTGCCTATAAAGAACAATGTCTACTCGTTGCACATTATATGCATCTACATGCTTTTAAAAGTGCCAAGGAATTTGTATCTGTTGGACTAGTCACTACAAAGGTTTCTGGTATTCTCAATCGCAACTTTTATAAGTGGTTTGAACGCATAGATAAAGGAAAGTATCAGCTTACAAATAACGGTATTGAGGCACTTGAACAATACAAAGAAGTGGTTTCGTTCATTTTGAATGAACAATGAATCATTTAACATGAAATGCGATGTGGGGTAAGCATGGATTACAAAAAAAATAGAAGTTTACAGGATCGTTTAGACCGAAATGTTTATATTGATGTTCAAATTAAAAAAATGATGTTGATTGCAGTGGTAGATGCAATTATTTCTGGTTTTTATCTGAAGATTTTTCCATTTGACTATACCATTAATCTCGCTGTTGTGATCTTGCCAATCTACTACTATTTGGATAAGCGATTGGTTCCAATCTATACAGCAGTTGGAATTTCTACTTTTGGACTTTTATTTCGAACGGTTACAGGGTATTACTTTTACGGAAGTTTTGCCAATGCCTTTTGGGCGGATTTTAATTTTTTATTCTTCGACTTAACCTATGGTGTTGTCTTTACGTTTATTTACTTTAGAAATCCCAATAAATCGCTCTATTCGCTATTTGTTGCTGCACTGTGTAGTGATTTTCTTGGAAATGCTGCTGAATTTATATCGCGGTATAGCATTCAGGCGTATTTTTCTAACTCAGTGATGGCGACGTTGCTTCTTGTTGCCATTATTCGGGCAACTGTGGCGGTTCTGTTAATTAGTCTAATTGGCTATTACAATTCATTTTTAAGAAAAGAAGAACACAACGAGCGTTATCGCATGCAAATGAATCTCCTTTCCAATTTAAGGAGCGAAATTTATTTTCTTAAAAACAATACTGAACATGTCGAATCAGTTATGGATGAAGCATTTGGTCTATATCGAGAATACGATCAGCTGACCTGCGAAGAACAAAAATCGAAAGCACTAAATATCGCAAAGAACGTCCATGAAATTAAAAAGAATTATTTCAAAGTCATTGAGGGAATCGATGACATTATTCTCAAGGAAACACCGATGGATCAACTGGCGCTGAGAGACTTATCAAAATTACTTTACGAGAGCACTCAACGCATGCTAGAAAAAGATCATCGTGAAATTGTTTTACATTTTGATATCAAGAGCGAATCGGTTATACATGAACATAGTATGCTGATGTCAGTTTTGAAAAACTTAGTGAACAATGCCATTGAAGCGATTGTGAAAAGCGGAGAAATTCACATTTCTCATAGCGAAGATATGAATATGCATCGATTTGAAATCAAAGATACGGGAAGCGGCATGTCAGAAGAAACCGTTTCATATATTTTTAGACCAGGGTTTTCCACAAAATATGACGAAATAACTGGAAATTCAAATCGCGGGATTGGATTAACTCTTGTAAAAGACATCGTAGAAGGGTATTTTGAAGGTTCTATACACGTCACCTCACTTCTAGGAATTGGCACAAAATTTATCATTCAGATTCCAAAAATAAAATGTTGATTCTATCATTGGAGGAAATATGCGGATTTATATACTGGACGACGATATCGGGATTGTAAGAATGGTTGAGGAAATTGTCATTGATGAAAAGCTTGGAGAGGTCATCGGTACATCTGATAATAGCCTTGTGGCAATTGAAGAAGTGTGTCTGTTAAAACCGGACATTTTACTTGTCGATTTACTGATGCCTGAAATGGATGGTATTACGTTTGTTGAGAAATTTAAAGCCATTTGCCCGCAAAGTAAATGTGTTATGATTTCTCAAGTTTCATCAAAGAAAATCGTCGGAGAAGCCTATGATAAAGGCATCACTTTTTTTATCAGTAAACCCGTCAATAAAAAAGAAATCATGCAAGTGATTCGTAATTTAAATGAACAATTGACACTTGAAAATCATTTAAAGAAAATCAAACAAGTGTTGTCCTTGTCAGATCATGTTTCAGTGACAAAAGAGTCACATTTTCCAGAAAAAACAAAAGACAATGAAATCGAGAAAAAATTTAAAATGGTCTTTTCTAGATTAGGGATTTTAGGTGAAGTAGGATGCGAAGACATTATTAAACTTTGTTCGCATATTATGCATTCAGAGAAAAGTAGCTCCACCATCAAGCTAAAAGATTTATCAGGTGATCTTTCAGATAATCCCAAAGCGATGGAACAGCGTATCCGAAGAACCGTAAACAAGGGACTTAGTAACATTGCAAATTTAGGAATTGAAGATTACCTAAATGAGACGTTTGTCAAATATTCCAATACGTTATTTGATTTTGATCAAGTGCGCCAAGAGATGGAGTATATACGTGGAAAACAATTTGCAGGTGGAAAAATCAACATCAAAAAGTTCATGGACAACTTAATATTGATTGCCGAAGAGATGTGATATGAAGAAAAATTAAAAAAAATATAAACAAAATGTATTTTTTTGAATTTTTCGAATTTTTTAAGAAATCTTTAAATATAATTAACACAATAACAACACACAGAAAAAGTTGTTAATTATGAAGGGGGATATAAAGATGGAAAAAAGAAATGTTTCACCATGGATCGCATTGATTCCAGTCGTATTTCTTATTGCTTCACTTCTTTATGGTATCAACGTAGCGGGAGCAGATCCACACATTCCGTTATTTACTTCAGCGATTTTTGCCGCACTTATTGGGATGTTTGTCTTAAAAATGAAATGGGCTGAAATTGAGGAAGGTATCGTTGATACGATTAAAATGGCTATGGGCGCAATTATTATCCTGATGATCATCGGTATGGTAATTGGTACATGGCGTCAGTCAGGCGTAGTTGCAGCGATGATTTACTACGGCTTGAAAATTTTATCACCAAAAATTTTCTTATTGGCAACATTATTAATCACTTCTATCGTTTCTTTAGCAACTGGTTCTTCTTGGACAACTGCTGGTACAGTCGGCGTTGCACTTATGGGAATCGGTACTGGTTTAGGAATTCCAACACCTATCATTGGTGGTGCGATTATCTCAGGTGCTTACTTTGGCGATAAAATGTCTCCACTTTCTGATACAACAAATTTAGCTCCAGCTATGGCAGGATCTAAATTGTTTGATCACATTAAACACATGATTTATACAACAGGTCCATCATATATTATTTCAGCAGTTTTATTCCTCGTGATTGGCCTTGGCTATTCAAACGATGGTGGAAGCACAGCAACTGTGGACTTAATTAATGATATTCTTTCTTCAAACTTTGCAATTTCTCCTTGGTTACTTCTTATTCCAGTGATTGTAATTGGTATCGTTGTAATGAAAGTGCCTGCAATCCCTGGATTATTTGCTGGTGCAATCTTAGGCGGAATTGGTGCAATCATGACACAAGGAAAATCAATTGCTGATGTTATTGGTTCATTGCACTATGGTATTGAAATCGAAGGTTTATCAGATGCTATCACAAATAATTCGATATTCCAAAGTATTTCATTTGCGTCACCTGAACAACAAGAAAAATTCTTAGATAAAATCGTTTCTCTTGTAAACGGCGGTGGTCTTGATAGTATGATGTGGACTATTTCACTCATCCTTTGCGCGATGATCTTCGGTGGCGTTATGGAGAAAACAGGTATGCTTGAGTCATTAGCAAGCGTTATCTTAAGATTTGCGAAATCTACAGGTACATTAGTAACTGCGGTTATCTTTACATCAGTAGGCATGAACTTCCTTGCAGGCGATCAATATTTATCAATCGTTATCCCAGGTAGAATGTTCAAAGATGCATTTGATGAAAGAGGACTTGCTCCTAAAAACTTATCACGTTGTCTAGAAGATGCTGGTACATTATCATCACCACTGATTCCATGGAATACATGCGGTGCCTTTATGATTGGCGCACTTGGATTAACACCTTGGACATACGTACCATATTGCTTCCTCAACCTCATTAATCCATTAGTTTCAATCTTCTATGGATTTACAGGAATTACAATGGAAAAAGTAAAACCAGAAGCTAAATAATTGCTTCAAACGATTTGTTAAATTAAGAGTACTCAAAAATACTCAAAACAGTATATAAATGACAGTAGAGGTGCTTACGAGTACCTCTTTGTTTTTTTGAGATTTCATTGCATAATCCCTGAATCTGCACTATATTAGAATCAGAATGGAGGTTCATATGAAAGCAGAAGATCAACTTATTGAAGCACTTTCTAAGAATGCACTTTTTCGAGATATTGTATTTGAAGATATTCGGACGATGCTTGGGTGTTTGAATCCAAGACGCGTCACTTATGATAAAAATGAAAACATCGCCAACAGTGGAGATTCTTTTACAGGCTTGGGTGTGGTAATAGAGGGAGAAGTGGTCGTTTCTAAGGAGAATGCAGCGGGAAATCGCATGATCTTAACGACGCTGAGAAAGGGCGATATGTTTGGTGAAATGATCAGTTTTAGCGATAAAAAAATTTGGCCTGTAACAGTTTATTCGCAAAGTGATTCGGTCGTTTTGTTTATTTCGCCAGAGAAAATTATTACGCAGTGTGAGAAAATGTGTGCATTTCACCAGCAATTGATTCAAAATATGTTGCGTATTATGGCACAAAAGGCACTCATTTTGAGTCGGAAAGTGGATTACTTGTCCATAAGAAGTTTAAGAGGGAAGTTATGCGCGTATTTGATAGAGCAATCCAAAAAACAAAATACAGCAATTTTTACATTGCCGATGAATCGCGATGAACTCGCAGACTTTTTTAATGTGGCAAGACCATCTATTTCAAGAGAGTTGAGCAATATGAAAGCCAATCATCTCATCGATTTTCACAAAGCATCGTTTAAAATCGTCGATATAGAAAGAATGAAATCTGAAATTTAGCCATTTAGTCTGAATGGAGGTGGTGGAAATGTTGGGAACTCGTGTGGAAATTGATCTGGATGCACTTGAGTTTAATTATCGTGGAATGAGACAATTGATTCCTGAGACTGTGAAAGTGGCTGGAGTCATCAAGGCCAATGCCTATGGACATGATTTAATTCAAGTAGGTAAATCGCTTGAAACATGGGGAGTTGACTATTTAGCAGTTGCAAATGTCGCTGAAGGCTTGGCGCTTCGTCAACATCAAGTCTGCATCCCGATATTGATCATGGGAAAGACATTTGAAGCGGATTATCTAGCAGCCATTGAGCACCACTTAACCCTCACAATTTTTGATACAAAAGACGCAGAAAGGTTAAATCAGTATGCACAGAAGAATCAAAGTCAAGCTAAGGTGCACCTAAAGTTAGATACGGGATTTAACCGCTTGGGATATCCATCAAAGGAAGCATTTATTGAAGCAATAAAAGTGATTCTCACATATCCATATATTGAAGTGGAAGGTGTTTTTTCTCATTTGGCACTTAAAAACGAAATGACTGATGCGCTTCAATTTGAAAGATTTGATTCTGCATTGACGAGCCTTGAGACTGATAATATTTTAGTTCCCATAAAACATATCTGTGACAGTATTGGGACAATTGCATACCCGAATCAATTGTACGATATGGTTAGATGGGGATCTTTGCTCTATGGGTATTGTAGTCGCGAAACGCCGATAAAATTAAAACCAGTTATGCGGTTTATTACCAATATTTCTCAAGTTAAGACCATTGAACCTGGAGAAGGTGTGAGCTATGATTATACTTTTGTTGCAAATCGACCAACCACTATCGCCACATTACCTGTAGGGTATGGAGATGGACTGCCGAGAAATTTAAGCAATGTAGGCGTCGTCGCGATCCAAAATCATCTTGCCCCTATTATAGGCATTATCTGTATGGATCAATGTATTATCGATGTGACTGAAATTGTGGAAAATGGCGGAGTTGTAAAAGCCGGAGATGAGGTCGTCTTGTTTGGTAATGAAGTTCTCAGTTTAACCACCGTCGCTCAACTGGCGAAAACTAATCGCAACGAACTATTAGCGCGCATCACGTCGAGAGTACCACGGATATTTACTCAAAGAGCGAATGAAGTTTCTATTAGAGATGAATCAGGTTATAGATGAATCAGGAGGGTTACAAATGATTGATGAGCATCCCCTTTATAAAGAACTGCTAAACTATAAGGACTGGCAAATTGGCATTCGTAGAGATTTTCACATGTATCCAGAGTTAAGCGAGATTGAATACAGGACACAAGAAAAAATTATTGAGTATTTAAATGAAATGAATATGAATCACTTTCCATGTGCTGAAACCGGTGTTTGCGGGGTTTTACTCAAAAATGGATCGAATAAAACCATTGCACTACGTGCAGATATAGATGCCTTGCCATTAATCGAACTGATGGATTCAGATTTTCGATCAAAGCAACCTGGCGTCATGCATGCATGTGGGCACGATGCACATATGGCCATCCAACTATTAGTGGCAAAGTATTTTTCTGATCATCCAGAAGAATTAAAATGTCATTTAAAATTCATCTTTCAACCTGCAGAAGAGACCGTTGGTGGTGCAGAACGACTCATACATGAGGGCATTATGGAGACACCTCAAGTAGATTATGTTCTCGGTCTTCATGTGATGCCGTATCTTCCAATTGGTACGATCGAGTACAAGTATGGCAAGTTAAATGCAGCTTCAGATACTTTCAAATGGACAATTCGTGGTAAATCGGCACACGGAGCCTATCCGGATCAAGGAGTAGATGCAATCATTGTGGCGTCTGAGATTGCCATTCAAGTTCAGACGATTATTAGTCGGGAGATTTCACCGTTGACTCCAGCTGTTTTGACCATTGGGACATTTAATGGAGGCAGTAAAAGCAATATCATTTGCGATGAGGTCATCATGACAGGTGGCATACGCACGACTGACGAAACTACTCGAAAGACCTTAAAAAAGCGGATCACTGAGGTTGTAGAGGGCGTTGCTGCGCTTCACGGTGCAGAGGGAAACGTTGAGTTTGAAGCGGGATACAAAGCCTTAATCAATCACGATGAAGTTGTATCCGTCATCAAGCAAGTGGCATTAGAAACTTTAGGTAATGATCATGTAGTGGAAAAAGAATTGCCTTCCATGGGGGTTGAAGATTTTTCGTACTATTTAGATTATGCAAAAGGTGCATTTTTCCATCTCGGCTGCGGCATATCTGAAAATGGACTACATTCAAGTGATTTTACATTAGATGAAGACTGTCTGCTCATTGGCTCCTTTATTCAAATAGAAGTGATTAAGCGTCTTGCAGAATCATGGAATGAATCAACCGATATGTAATAAAAGAATTGACAATGAGCAATCACATTGATAAACTATTAACAAGACATGTGTTGGAGAGTATTCTTCAACTTGTGTGATGAAAATGGAGATCCCCTAACAAAAAAGAGTCATCTGATTTGAAAGGCCGGCAAAATAAGACGTTTTCCTATTTTTATAGGAAGCTTTATTGGATTGTGACCTTCTCAGCGATGAGGAGGTTTTTTTAATTTTTAAGCAAAAGTATAAGGCGTTTTATCAAGGAGGCAATTATTATGGAGAAGAAGATCGCGGTAATCAGTGCTATTTTAGAAGAACCAATTGAGATTCAAGGAAAATTCAATGAGATTGTCTCAGAGTATAAGGCAATTGTAAGAGGAAGAACGGGAATTCCTTTTGATCAGTATGGTATTTCGGTAGTCACGATTATTATTATGGGGACTGTAGATGAAATCAATAGCTTTACAGGAAAATTAGGCAACCTGAGAAGCGTATCAGTTAAGACTTCAATTTCTAAAAAGACGATTGAAGAATAAGGAGGGCATTATGACGAAATACGGTGACCACAATTTTAAAGAGGCAAATTTTATCGATCATGATTTGATCGAGTCGATTTTGGAAAAAACAAAAGATGCCACAGATGAGACAATTGATGCCATTATTGAAAAGGCGAAACTGAAAAAAGGCATTAGCCTTGAGGAAGTTTCTATTTTACTTCAAGCACATACGCAAGAGCAAATGGAAAAGATTTTTAATCTAGCGCATGACATTAAACACTCTATTTACGGCAATCGCGTGGTTTTATTTGCCCCTTTATATGTGAGCAATTATTGCGTCAACAATTGTGTGTATTGTGGATATAAACGTACCAATACGTTTTCAAGACGTAAATTAAATGAGGAAGAAATACGAGCAGAAGTCTGTATTCTTGAAAAAATGGGACACAAACGACTTGCACTTGAGGCGGGTGAAGATCCTGTAAATTGCAATATCGACTATATTGTAGATACATTGAGAATTATCTATGATGAAGCGACTGAAAAGAGCAATATTCGTCGCGTAAATGTCAATATTGCTTCGACGACTATTGAAAACTATCGAAAACTCAAAGAAGCAAGCATCGGAACGTATATTTTATTCCAAGAAACTTACTATCGTCCGACCTATATTGACATGCATCCTCAATCACTCAAAGGCAATTATGAATATCATTTAACTGCATTTGATCGCGCGATGCAAGCGGGAATTGACGATGTTGGAGCAGGTGTTCTTTTTGGCCTTTCAGATTATCGATTTGAAGTATTGGCAATGATGATGCACAATCAACATTTAGAGGATACGTATGGCGTTGGTTTTCACACGATTTCAGTTCCTAGAATAAAAAAAGCGGAAGGCATGGAACTTGCAGAGTTTCAGCATATAATAGATGATGAAACGTTTAAGAAAATCGTTGCCATTTTAAGAATTGCCGTTCCATATACGGGTATTATTCTATCGACTCGTGAGACGCAAGAAATGAGAAAAGAGTTAATTCACTATGGTGTTTCTCAAGTAAGTGCAGGCTCGTGTACAGGTGTTGGTGGATATAAGGAACACGAAGATGGAAATGGCGAAGTGGCACAATTTAAAGTAGCGGACGAACGTTCACCAATTGAAGTCATTGAAGGGCTTATCGACGATGGCTATATTCCAAGTTATTGTACATCTTGCTATCGAATGGGAAGAACGGGCGATCGTTTTATGAAGTTGGCTAAAACAGGAGAAATTCAACATGTATGCCAACCAAATGCCATGATGACTTTAAAGGAATATGCACTGGATTTTGGCGATGAAGCGTTCAATGAAAAAGTGGATGCCTTTATTGAAAAACAAATTAAAACGATACAAAGCGAACAAACGAAAGAGACTGTCATTAAAGGCTTAGTGGATTTGAAAAGTGGTAAAAGAGATATCTTTTTATAAGTGCTCACATAAGTTTTGTTTAATGTTAACGACATTATTTGCAACATAAGCAACAACATAAGCAACAACATAAGCAACAACATAAGCAACAACATAAGCAACAACATAAGAACAAAGTGATCAGCTTTAAATACATTTAAAAATAGACGATTTTATATGAAACGAGGGAAGAGATGAATCAAACGCCAAATGCAAATAGACATCATATAGGCATCTACGGCAATCGTAATGCTGGTAAGTCTTCGCTGTTCAACGCGATTATTGGCCAAGACATCGCAGTTGTTTCAGCGATTGAAGGTACAACGACAGATCCCGTTTTTAAAGCGATGGAACTGATTCCATTTGGACCTGTTGTATGGATCGATACAGCGGGATTAGACGATGAGGGAATCCTAGGAAATCTAAGGGTTGAAAAAACAAAAAAAATGTTACAAAGAACCGACTTTGCCATCTATGTGATGGACGGTATAGCATCAGATATCGAAGGGTATTTAAAGATGAAAGAAGTCTTTAAACGCCACAATATCCCACATTTTCTTGTGATTAATAAAAAGGATCTTATGACGGAGATTCATTTTCAACAGATAAAATCCTTAGATGAAGATAAAATGATCATCAGTACGCAATCGCTTTCGGATATTCACGATCTCAATGATGAAATTATCAAAAGACTTCAAACACTTGATGAAGAGTCGTCTTTAATTGGGGGGCTATTGCCTTACGGGTCAACTGTGGTAATGGTCGTACCTATCGATTCTGAAGCGCCGAAAGGGCGCATTATATTACCTCAAGTGCAGCTCATACGCGATTGCCTCGACCACGGAATAAAGTGTCATGTGGTACGGGATACAGAACTTGAAGAGACGCTTGCTGAACTTAATCGCGTCGACCTAGTGGTTACGGATTCTCAGGCATTTGCTGAGGTTAGCAAAATTGTACCGGAGTCTATCCCGTTGACGGGATTTTCAGTACTGATGTCTCGTCAAAAAGGGGATATAGAGCAACTCTTAGAAGGTGTTGAGGCACTTAAATCTTTAAAAATGGGTTCAAAAGTGTTAATTTCAGAGAATTGTACACACAATCATTCACATGAAGATATTGGACGTGTCAAAATTCCTCGACTCATTCATTCAAAAATTAACGAGGGCATCGAAATTGAGTTTGCTATGGGACATGATTTTCCAGAAGATGTATCTCAATATGACTTAATTGTGCATTGTGGTGCGTGTATGGTCAATCGTAAAACCATGCTTTACCGCATAGATCAAGCACAGTCAGTGGAAGTTCCAATCACCAATTACGGTTTGACATTGGCCTATTTTTCTGGAATACTTGAAAGAAGTATAGAGATTTTCAAAGATAGGATGTGAATCAAGGGTGAATCGATATTATGGTGTAAGTGATTACTTAAAAAAACGATATGGTGAAAAATTGGTGAAGTTATCTTTAGATGGTGGGTTTACGTGTCCCAATCGAGATGGCACATATTCAAGTGAGGGATGTATATTTTGTAGTGAAAGAGGATCTGGTGAATTTGCAGGTTCAATGGAGGCAGCAATTAAATCCAACGATTCATTTACAAAAGTTGAAGATCAGTTACACAGCCAAATGGCACTATTAGAGCATAAATGGCCCAATCACAACTATATCGCATATTTTCAAAATTACACCAATACGTATAAACCTATTGACGAGCTGAAAGAGTTGTACGATCGTGCATTAAATCATCCTAAAGTTAAAGCTCTTGCAATTGCCACAAGACCAGATTGCATTGAACCTAAACATGTAGAACTCATGCATCATTATCCTATGGCCTGGGTAGAACTTGGATTGCAAACGATTCATGATGAAAAGGCAAAATGGTTGAATCGACATTATGATTTACAAGATTTTGAACGTGCATTTTATCGCTTAAAAGAGGCAAATATTCCTGTCGTCGTACATTTGATCGTGGGATTGCCAGGAGAGACTAAGGGCGATTTTATCCGTTCAGTTCAGTATTTATCACGTATCCAACCTGCGGGTGTCAAATTTCATATGCTCAATGTATTAAAACATACAGGTTTAGAAAGACAGTTTCATGCACGCCCTTTTGAACTATTATCCTTAGAGACATATATCGATTGGATTTGTGATGCAATTGAATGGCTTGATCCGGAGATTGCAATACACAGACTCACTGGAGATGGTGAAAAAAACGCTTTGATTGCACCTCAGTGGATATTAAATAAGCGTGCAGTACTCAACGGAATTAATAAATGCCTTGTTGCGAGAAACACGCATCAAGGCATTCGACTAACGATGTAATGATATTAAAATAACGGCAAATTGTTCACGGATGCTAGGTTGATAACAATCAGCAGTATGGTTGCTGCGATGACTGTAGTCACGATAAGCGTCCAGTGGATGGTGCTGTTATTTTTTTTGACTTCTCTTAAGTTGAGGATAAGACCAGCAACACCTAAAATAATAACTGCTGCAGATAAAATGACTGCTACGGAAAGGTAGTAAGCATCCCAAATCTGTGGGCGATGGAAATCAAAAAAGTAATCTAAAACGTACATTTTTTTCGGTTGAGCGAATAAAAATGTGATCAAAGTGACAAAAATTAAGATCAAACTAGAAAGACTAATCAGTTGAAGGATGCGATATGACTTGGTCGTTGTATCGACTAAACCTTTCGAATCCACGTCAAAGAACTGGTTAATTTTATTACTCGTCTTTGGGTCGAGATGGATCATTTCGGTTTGTTTAGAATACAGATATTGAATGAGCAATCGCGAATCTTGTTCTGAGAGCCCGACGAACTGTATTCGGGTCAAGTAGCGGCGAATTTCAACTTGTGGCACACTATCGAGCACTTTGCATTTGAGTTCGAAAACCTTGGATTCGCTATAATCCGAGTCGAGTGCATTTTTGGGTTTAGGATTGGCATCAAATTGAATTGAAAATATGCTGCCAGCAGGAAGTTGAATAGGCGTTAGCGTCAACATCCCGGTGCAGCTGATATCTTTAGAAACCAACTCTTGCTGTACACCTTTATAGGTAAATGCGTAAGTATTGTAGATATTGACTCTAAAAGCAAGACGTCTTTGAATTTTTTCAGGTTTTGATATAACGTTTAAATCAATCGTGGAAAGTTCTTGAGAAAAATGTCGATCGACTACTTTACATGTGATAGAATATAAATCTTTATTGATTGCTTCTGAGGAGCAAAAGCAAACTTGAACGGTTTCACCAATATGAATATTGTAAACCAGACCGTGATAAATAGGTGCAATAATTCTAAAGATATTATCCTCTATGTTCCTTTCGATGACCGTTTTTAGAATGAGTTCTTGCATCCGATTTTCATCGTCACGAGTTTTTACTGTTACTTCAACTGAATGAGAGGGTAGAAGAAAGTTTGACAGATCCATTTTTAACCTCCGAGAGTATCGTTATTTTAACGCCATTTTTAATTGAATCGATGTTTATTTTAGTATTCTAAGGGTATGAATGTAGTATAACAAACCGCGTTGGTTTATTATAGATTGGATTCTAGGACGTTCTTTTAGGCATCGGCCTATTGCATCAAGATGAATTCCCAAAATGAATAAATTCCCTTTAACATAACTACCGTTAATCGAATGGGAGGAATGCTTATACAAAATGAATCGTTTATTACAACTGAATATGTAAAAATTTATCGTGCTAGAATCCAGTAAAATGGACTTTCATTCATATGATGAGAGTCCATTTTTTATGGGCTTAAGGCGTGTTCGAGTGACTTTTGTGGATTAACAATGAAATCGTCAGTACTCTATATTTCTATACTTTTTATATCTGTACTTTTAATTATGGAAATGAATTCATAAATCATTCGCGCGGTTAATCCCCAAACGGTATAATCCTTATAAGTATAAAACAAAATAGGGTATGACGCAAATTTGAAGTGGTATTCTTTTCCGCCAGGGATACTTTCAAATGGAAAATCTTCATCGAGATCAAAACGAGAGTTTGCTTGATACATCTGAGGTTCTGTATGAATTAAAAAATCCAATGGAATAGTAAAAAGAGAATCGACTTCGTCTTTTGAATACTCAATTTGGTTAAGCTCACAAGAAATTGAACCTACATAGCAGTGGATTAGCATCTCAAAACTCGTTAAAATGGAATTGATTTGACCCATTAACTGAATGGTATTTTGATCCAGATTTAACTCTTCACACGTTTCTCTTATGGCAGTTTTTTCAGGCGTTTCTCCGATTTCAACACGCCCTCCAGGAAAACATACCTCTCCAGGTTGCTGTTTGAGTTGATGTGAGCGCACTTCAAATAGAAGGTGATAGGTTCCTTCACATAAAATTAATGGAATAAAAACAGATGACTCTCGCTTTACACCTTTTACGTTAGGTGTAAAGCGATCGAGTACGGATTGTAAATGCGTTAATCGGAGTGAATTCATATTAAAACTCCTCGTGTATATGTGAGAAATGTAATATCTCAAACAGTAGTAATTGTTCTCATTTAAAATGAAATGAGGTATAATAAGGAAGAACTCAATTTCATCATACTATAAATGAGTCGATTTTGAAACAAGTGTTATTCATTTTGATAAGGAGCCTAAAATATGATCTATTTATTCATCGTTCTTGCAAAAATCGTAGAAGTGTCCATGGCGACAGTGCGAATGGTTTTGATCACAAAAGGTGAGAGAAAAATCGGATCAATTCTCGCTTTTTTCGAAGTGTCTTTGTGGGTTATTTTAGTGAGTTCCGTTTTGAATAAAATTTCTGAAGATCCACTCAAAATAGTGGCATATGCGTTAGGATTTTCAATTGGAAGCTATGTTGGCAGCTGGATAGAAGAAAAAATAGGCATCGGTTTAGCTGAGATGCAAGTGATTTTAAAAGAAGAACATGGAGATGCTGTAGCTGAAATGTTAAGAGAAATGGGTTATGCAGTCACTGTGTTAAAAGGTGAGGGTAAAAATCATCCAAGAAATATATTGCTAATGTACGTTCCTAGAAATAAAATAAAAGAGTGTGCAAAAAGTATCAGTCTTGCACAGCCCAATTCAGTGATTACAGTATCCGATAAAAAATCCATTTATGGTGGGTATGGGATGCTTCGTAAATAGAAATGTGAGGAAAAAATGAAATCAAATTATCAGATTAAATGCGTTCAAGTAGGTGATGTTTGTATTGGTGGAGATAAACCTGTCATCATTGCTGGGCCTTGTTCAGTGGAAAATAGAGATCAAATTATTCAAATTGCTGAAAGCGTTAAAATGTCAGGAGCAGATTTTCTAAGAGGTGGCGTTTTTAAACCTCGAACCAATCCATATGATTTTCAGGGGATGGGTTTAGACGGTTTAGAATATATGCTTGAAGCCAAGAGCATCACGGGCTTACCAATCATTACGGAATTGATGGACACACAATACTTAGATTTATTCGTTGAAAAAGTGGACATCATCCAAGTTGGTTCAAGAAATATGTATAATTACGCATTATTAAGTGCCCTTGGACAGACTAAAAAACCAATTCTTCTTAAACGCGGCTTCAGTGCGACCATCAAAGAATGGGTGTTGGCTGCAGAGCACATTATAAAAGGTGGCAATGAAAATATAATCTTCTGCGAACGTGGTATTCGTACCTTTGAAGACTACACTCGAAATACACTCGATTTGTCGGCTGTTCCAATTATTCAAAAAGAGACAGGTTTTCCTATTATTGTGGATCCTAGTCATGGGACTGGCGTTCGAGAGTTAGTTGGAATTATGTCAGAAGCAGCAATTGCTTGTGGTGCAAATGGTTTGATGATTGAAGCGCATATGAAACCAGAACTTTCGATATCTGATAAGGCACAAACGGTAGATTTAGACGAGTTATCTCAGATCATAAAAAGAATCAATCGCTATCAGCAGCTATAAAAAGATTCTATCACTATTAGCAACTATAATTAAACAACAAAAAGACAACCGGTATGGTTGTCTTTTTTAATGAATTCATCAGGATTTAATTTTGTAATTAGTTTGAGCCATTAGAGAAGAAATTCATATATTCGTTGTTTCTATCGATATACATAATAGTATCTTCGTCAATAGTCTCTTCGTATGACTTCATGGTTCTCCAGAATTTATAAAACTCTGGATCTTTGCTGAAGCCATTTGCATAGATCTCTAAAGCTGTAGCATCTGCTTCACCTTTGATTTTTTCAGATTCTTCAATAGCGCTCGATTTTATTTGAGCGACATTTCGATCCGTATCTGCAACTGTGTTTTGATAGATTTCAAGACCCTCTGAACGAATTTGTTGAGCAATCGCTTCACGTTCAGCAATCATTTTTTTATAAGTGGATTCAATATTCGAAGCAGGAACAACTGTTCTAAATACGTCTATATCTGCTAACTGAATACCTTGCGATGCTAAATTTTGATTTAATAAAACCATCGCTTCATTTAATACTTCATCTAACATGACTTTATTCGTTAAGAAATCCGTACTATTTAATCTGTTGATGCGATCGATAATAACTGAGTAAGTGATTTCATCAATTTTTTGATTTGCTCGTGTAACCGAACCAAGTGCAGATCGGAAAATACCTGGATGAGTAATTTGCCACTGAGCATACATATTGATTTCATATTTGATTTTATCTTTTGTATTGATTTTTGCAGTATTTGATACATAGGTCATAAGTTTACTTGTGTCAATATCAACTGTAGTGATAAAAGGTACTTTAAATTTTAAGCCTTTGTTTGTATCGATTACCACATCTTTAAATCTTGGATCTAGCTGACTTTGCTCCATTGCTTGCGTATTGCTTGCATCAACTACGACTTTTTTTATTTCACCTAACTCACGAACAGTTGCTATTTCGTCTTCTCTGACGATGTAAAAACAATTACTAACCAGTACGATTAGAGCAAATATCACGATTACGCCAAAAATAGTTTTCGCACTTGCCTTGGCGTGTTTTTTATAGTTTGGTTTTTGCTTCCCTGAAAAAGGATTTTCAAATTGTTCTTGAGACTCTTGTTTTGGTTCGCCTTGATTAATATTCATAATTAGTTACCTCCTTGTGTAGAAGTGGATTCTGCAGCTGGAGTTTGACCACCTTGAAGTGGCAAGAATTTTAACACATTGCTGCTATCTAAGTCGATAATGTATTTGTCTTTAACTTTTGAAAGGATGGTTTCCATTGTTTCGATATAAAGACGTGTTTTAGTGATATCTTGAGATAATTTGTATTTTTCGTACACTTGATTAAAGTTTGTGACATCACCTTTTGCTTGAGCGATTTTCTCAGCCTTATAAGATTCTGCTTTTTGAATCATTTGGTAAGCTTCAGCTCTTGCTTTTGGCAACATTTCATTTGAGTACTTATCTGCATTACTTTTGTAAGCATCTTTTTCATTAGATGCAATATTCACGTCATCATATGCGTATTGAACATCTTCAGGTAATAAGATATCAGTAAATTTGACATCTGTTAATGTGATTCCCACGTTGTATGTCGCGAGTTTTCTAGCTAAGTCGGGTTTGATTTCATTGGCGATGGTATCTTTATTGACCAATGCATCATCTAATAATTGTGTTTGAATATTGCTTCTTAATACACTTTCAAACGCAAGGCGAATGGTACCTTCTTGATCATCAACATTGTAATGATAAGCGGCTGGGTCAGTAATTTTATACTGGATGACCGCTCCGATATTGATGAGGTATGAGCCTTTTGTCAAAACGATTTGTTCACTATCTACATTTTGATATGTTGCGCCTTCAGATGTCGTAGGATCCGTCAAAGGACGATATCCGTATTGAAGAGAGTAGATTTCATTGGTTTTGTATACTGTTACACGGTCGATAAATGGTATTTTAAAGTGAAGTCCTGCTGTTTTACTCACTTCAATGAGTTCCCCAAAACGTTCAACAACTGCTTCTTCTGCGTTATCTAATGTATAATAACTACCGAAAAAAAAAGCAGCAATTACGACGAGCACAGGGATTAAAATAATAAATTTAGCTGATTTCATCAATGCCTCCTATTTTTAATAAATCACTATACATCTATCATATTCGTTTAGTAGGAAAATTACAATTAACAAATCATTAAGGAAAGGGTAAAATAGAGGCTGAGTTATTAAAAATTTATTATCAGAGGATTAAAGAAGGATAACCAAATATGAAAAAGATTTTCGACTATATCAACGAAATTAATCAAAAGATGAAAATACATCAAACAAGTGCATTTGCTGGACAGATGGCCTACTTTTTTGTTCTGTCTTTTTTTCCACTTTTGATTTTTTTAATCTCCATAGTTTCAAAACTTAACATCAATTATGAATACATTGTTGAAGGACTTCAAGAATTTCTTCCGTCGAATATCAGCGTGTTAATCACGGATTTTATCAGTCAAACGATCACTCTAAAAGGGACTGTTGTTTTGTCTGTGTCGGGTTTAACAACATTATATTCAGCATCAAGAGCTGTGAATGCACTTCAAAGAGTGGTGAATACATCTTATGAAGTCACTGAGACGAGAAATATACTATTTGTTAAATTAATCGGGATGTTCTATACTTTGATGTTTACCGTAATCATCGTCCTTTCTTTAATTATTCCGACACTTGCTAAAAATATCACATTATCAGTTGCAGAGTTTATGTCCATGGAGGTAGATACTGAGTTTGTGGTCTGGCTTGAGATGCTAAGAAATATTTTGCTATTTTCATGTGTGATCATAGTGATTGTAACAATTTATGCATTTTTACCTAACAAAAAAATGCACCTGAAGGAAATTATTCCAGGTACACTATTTGCATTATCGGGTTCTTTTGCAACCAATATGATATTTTCAAAAATCGTCGTACAGCTTACAGATTATTCTATTCTATATGGCTCTCTTTCAGCCATGATTGCTTTTATGGTCTGGGTTTATTTTTTGGCCCTAATTATTATCATTGGAGCTGAAATCAACGCACTTTATTTTACTAGACATAAACCTGAAAAATAGCGGATTTAAGCTTTAAAATCAATAATCATACCAACTTCAGATGAGCGGTCTGAAATGTTTTGAATTTTTAAGTGAATTGAAGACAGTTGTTCAATTAGACCTTTTGGAATTTTAAACAAAAATTCGAAAGCTTCTGGATGATCGCATAACATATTAAAGAAGGTATATCGATTGACTGTGAATTGATGTTTTTTATGTGTAATGCCAATCGCATGAAGTTCGTCTTCAAAATCATTGAGAATACTTTCAATAAGAAATTTAAAATGAGACAAGTGTTGCTGATCACAGTTTTCACTTGACTTTATTAATTCGTTGATGGCATCAATTAAATCAAGTGCGCCAGAGAAAACTTCTTCCTCATGTTGTTTATAAAACTGTCTTAATGAATGTTTGTCGCCGCTGTTCACAAGACGATGGTAGGATGCTTGAAGATTGTGTGCATTTGAATAGAAATGATCTAAAATAAATTCACGATTTCCAGAAGAGTGATCTGGTTGTAAGTGATTTTCGCCTTTACCATGTATTTGTGAAACTGTGTAGTGAGATTTCACTGACGAAGTATGATTGGTAGCAGTGTGTTGATAGTTATTAACTGAAGGGCTTTTAGTAATGTTAGACATAAAATCACTCCTTTCTGGATTAGATTTTTTTGCAAATTGATTCTATTCTATATATCGGCACTTATGTGTGAAATCATGAGGTTTTAGTTATGTAAACTCCTTGTTCTGAAAAATGTGCAAATAATTTGCAGAATTTTCAAAAAATACTTTTACTTTTTTTAAAAAGTGGTATAATAATATTAACAAACCAGTTCTTGAAAATGTTGAAATTATAGTCGTTAAAACGTTTTTTTAGTGTGTTATTTCAAAGGAGTGAGACCACCAAAAACAGTGATTTGATGAATTAGGAAATTTTCAGGAAAGAGTAAGATAATAATTGTTATGTGAGTTATGTAAACTGCATAAAGTTTTGTGCGACGTACCATGTTTCGGGATCACAAAGATTCCTTTTATAAGTTGGATCGTAGAATGCACAAGATGATATCTGAACTGGTTGTTAAAATATATTTTTTTAAGAAAGGATGAGTCCACCAGAATTGTTAGATAGTACAAATGAATTGGAAGTAAATATTTAAAAGAGCCTCTCGAATGAATTAACCGGAGAGGCTCTTTAATTTTGCTATTCTTTTAAATGAACAAAGAGGTTACACTGTTCGCTATTTCTCATTGCAGAAAGAATATTTTTTCTGCTAGACGGAACATCTTTGTATAAATTTTTCAAAAATTGATTCACATCTTCTCTTTTTGTCTTTCGATCCATTGGACACGGACTTTTGAGAATGGGAAGCTGATGTTCATGAATATAACCGATAATATCTGCTTCAGCAGTATCTAAAAATGGCCGAATAACGTGAATATTAGTACGAGATAAATAAGATTTATACTCTAAAGTATTCAGTTTGCCTGCATAAAGCATGTTTAGAAAGAGTGTTGAAACGGCATCGTCGGAATGATGTCCAAGTGCCAGATGTGTAAAATTAAAATCATTCATCGCTTGTGCAAGTGCACCTCTTCTCATATTCGCACAAAGTGCACAAGGATTCTTTTCATCTCGAATATCAAAAACAACTTTTGCAATTCCTGTTGGAATAATCTCATATCGAACATCTAATTGGGCACATAGGTTTTTAGCTTCTTCAAGATCGAAATTATCAAAACCCATATCGACAGTGAGCGCCATCAGTTCAAAATGAAATGGGCTAAAACTTTGAAAACGCTTCAATGCGTGCAATAATGCAATACTGTCTTTTCCACCTGAGAGGCCAACTGCAACGCGGCCTCCTTCGGGTATTAATTCTTTTTCTTGTATGGTTTTACGCATACTTCCTAAAACATTTCCCATCATATTTCCTTTTCTTACGGTGTTTGATTTTCAGTGGATTCAGTTGTTTCTGTTGTGTCTTTACTTGCTTTATAGTCGTACGTTACAGCATAGGGTTTGCTCCAGTTTCCGTCTTTGTCTTTTACTTTCAGAACAATTTTATAGGTGCCTTCGGTTTGAAAAACAGGGAACAAATTTTCGTCACTGAACGTCTGAACTAAAGTGTTTGAATAGTAAATTTCCCAGGTATATCGATCGATATTTTTGCCCCCAGTTGATTGATTCATGCAAGCAATTTTTTCATTGCGCAAAGATTCGATTTCAAACTTCGCAACAACAGGTTCGTTTTGGAATAGTCCTTTTAAACCGCTGGCAATTAAAAAGAGAGAACCAATGACAAGAACTGCAACAAGGAACATTTTAACATTTATCTTGCGATTTTTACGAGGGGGTTCAAGGTCATCAAATATTTGAGACATATCATTATCGAGTAAATCATCTTCTTCATCATCTTCCCAAACCCGTGTTTTTACCGGTTTGGATGCTTTAGGAAGGGATTCTGGTAAATGAGCATCTTCTTCATAAATCGCTTTAAATGACTTCGTGTTATTTTTACTTTTTTCTAATCGTCTCAATCGGTTTAATTCTTCAAGAGCATCTTCATCATCAAAAATTTCATCTTGAAGGGTCGATTTAAATAAGGCATCCTCATCTGAAGAGAGTGTTTCAGTAAACAGTGTATTCACACTCAACGGTGCATCTTCACTCAATAGTGTATCCACATCTTCAGTTGAATTTTCCAAAATAGACGCATTTGGAGTTTCGTTTGCTTCGTTGAATGAATCCTCAAGATCAAGTGAATCATTTACAGGATCAGGAGTGGAATCGTTAACTAGATCATCACCATCAAATTTGCCATTTAATTTTTCATCAGCATCAAAATCTTCATCAGCATCAACATCATCGTCTTCGTCAATTTCATTCTGACTTTCTACATCTTCAGTGGTTTTATTCATCCAACTCATAATATGAGATGGATGAGAATTAGTATCTTCTGATGTAGAAGACGGTGTAGTTGAACGACTTGATAGCAACTCAGCTAACTCACTTTGAAGTTCATCGTGAATAAGTACAGGTTTTTCAATAGCTGAAAGCGATACAAGTGACTCAGCCTTTTTATTGCGTTCAATTTCAGTTTTGGTTAAATGAATTGGGGGACCAGCCTCTAAGTCATTGATGATAATGGTGTATTCTGAATTAATCGATTCAAGTGCTTCCGGTTTCTCAAAGATAAAGACGTCTTTAAATTGATTTTTAAGTACTTCGAAAGAACTAAATTGATGATTTCCAAGTAGAAGATTATCAATAAATTGACTATGATATCCATCTGCATCATGCAAAATACATTCAATCGTCTTTCCAACTTGCTTAAAGACATCGGTTAATGAATACGATTTTGTGAGCGTATAATCAATCAATTCTCTAAATGCCATACCATCATCAGATATCAGTAGTTGCTCATCATCGACGAGTTGTATTTTAATAGCATTCGGAAACGAATCGTATTTTTCGATGAGTTTTAAGTACTCATAGACAATTTGTACGCGATCGTCATAATCTAAACGCGATTTCTTTATAAAATTTTTAATGGAATGTCCTTGTTGTTCTTTTAAGATGATATGAAGTTTTCCATCTTCTTCTATGAGGGCAACATAATTGTGTAAATGTTCAGATGCAAGATGTTTTGTTGCAATAGACATTTTATCTGGAGTAAAAAGTGTGATAAAAAACACCTTACTTTGTGTCGGTTCATGTATCGCTTTTGAAAAACAAATATCATTGTCTTCATATAGTAGTTTCCACGATTTGAAATGCTTAAGGTTCATCGAGACCTCCGGTTTTTTCATCTGCTACTATTTTAGCATATCTCATGCAGACTTGCATGGAAAATAATTGAAATCAGATGAGGTTTTTAAATGAGTCATTGTACCTATATGTTGTATTTACACAGTTTTTTATTTCAATAATTCTACAATATAATGGATTGTTTGTCTATGGTGTATTATAATTAAAGGGACAATCATTTTGATATAAATAAGATCAAAAGAGAGATTTAAAGACTTGTGGAAAGGGCATCATGACTTTTCTTAACTTAATAAATTGCCAATAATTTGGTGAAATGACCCGCTTTTACAATGGTCACTTAGGAGGAAAAAATGAGATTTTTACATCTTTCAGACATTCATATAAATGCAGGATTCTCTGCAAAAACAGAATCCGTTCGAACGAGACTCAAAGAGGGATTAAGACACTCTTTTTCTAGAGCAATCGATTACGTTCTAGAAGAAAACTTAGAAGGCTTAATCGTTGCAGGTGATTTTTTTGATCATGATAAAGTATCGTTTAAAGATGAAGTCTATTTAACAGATACATTATTAAAACTCTTAAATCATCAGCGAAAGATATTTTGGGTAACTGGTAACCATGATCCGATGAACACGATTCGATTTCATCATGAGGTCGTGAAACATCCAAACTTTTTTATCTTTGAAGAGGATCGTTATAATAAAGTGGAACTTATGAGTCTTAACAATGAACCCTATTGCGTTGTAGGAATTGGACACAAATCTAAAAATGAAAAGCGCAATTTGATCAAAGAATTTCCTGTGAAAAATTCAACTATTCCTTGGATTGGCATTGCACATGCCAGTGTTCCTTCTGCACAAACAACTGCTGATAAAGAAAGCTATATGGCAGTCGCATTGGCGCAAATAGAAGCACTTGGTTATGATTATTTTGCACTTGGACATATTCACATTCGACAACAGCTCACGTCCAACATTGCATATTCTGGGAATATACAAGGGCTAAACATCAAGGAGACGGGAAATAGAGGCGGTTTTGAAGTGTCAGTGACGGATCACGGGACGATTTTAACGCCGGTTGATTTTAATGAGATTCTATGGGATCAACTTACAGTAAACGTTGATGAAACCATAGAAACGATTGACAGTTTACACTCTTTACTGACAAATCAGATTATGAACTTGGTCAATCAGTATCCAAAACCAGCAAGCAGCATGATTTTTAGGGTTCATTTAGAGGGAAAGACTGTTCTTAAAAAACAAATTCAAGAAACAGAAAATTTGCGCTTTCTTGAAGCTTCAATACAAGCCAAGACAGGAATCCTTGATGTAGAGATTAAATCTGAACGTTTATCGGGTCTTTATAAACTTGAGAAATTATGTGATGAAAATACGGTCTTATCTTTAATCTTGAAGCAGATTAATAATAATGCCTATGATGATATATTGTTAGAGAAACTCTGTGAGTTACCTATTTTTGATCGCCAAATGGTAAAAGCAGAGAAAATTCAGTATCTTAATCAAATGAGTTCAATCTTACAAGATGAAGTGATACAAAGAATGGTGGTGGACAAAAATGAGGGTTAATCGCCTTAATTATAAAGTATATGGAAAGTTAATTGATAAGAATATTGAATTGAATGAGGGGTTGAATATTCTATACGGAGAAAATGAGGCGGGTAAATCCACTATTTTTAATAGTCTTTATACGTTATTTTATGGATTTGAGACAACCAATCGTGACAAACACCCGTATACCAACTGGACAAAAAACGAAATACATTTTTCTTCAGAAATTCAAGTAAAGAACGAACTTTTTGACGTTGAACGGCGTCTAATGAGTGTGCCCAAAGCGAGTATCGTAAACAAAGAAACAAATTTTGTACAAACATTGAGAAATGAAGCGCTTCCATTTATCTCAAATATTAGTGATTCACTTTATAAATCGGTGTTTCATTTATCTTCTGAAAGCTTAAATCAAATGGAGAAGCAGTCTTGGGAGAGCATTCAAGAAAAGTTGATTTTTAACTATGGAACAGAGTATCTGCAAAAAACATCCGATGTTTTAGCGAAACTAGAGCAAGATATTAACAGTCTTTGGAGAAAAGATAAACGCGGAAATCCCAAAATCAATCAACTGCAAAGCGACATTTCGGCACTTAAACTTGAAAAAATTCAGATTGAGCAAAGCTATGAACAGATAAAGGAAAAGTCTGAGCGACTGGAACAAAGTCGACAGAGATTACGACAAATTCAAGAGGAAAAATCAAATCAAACACTTCAAATGAAGCATATCAACAAGTATTTACCAATGGTTGAACGGCAAAATCGTTTAAAAATGTTAGAAAATTCTTTGGTTCAACCGAATGTGTTCAGGAGTATGCCAACTCATATTGATACTCAATACAAAGAACTTTCAAGACAAATTGAAGATTTGAGCCAAAAAATTGCGTCAATTGATGAGCAGTTAAAGAGCGTTCGTGGCGACCTTTATCGTTATTCGGATTATGATCATAAATTGATTGCTTTTAAGCAAGATTCCGAGAGTTTGGTGATCATGCTTGGTGAACTCAAACAATTAGATCAAGAAGAGCATGCGAAAGCAGAAGAACACATAAAATATAGCGATAAAGCAGAAAATCAGTACGTACAGTTGTTTGAGATACCCTTTGCGAAGGAACAAGCAGATGCCATAAAAAAAATATCTGTAATTGAGGTTATGTCATCGGTTCAAAAATTGATTGAGACACATGATAAAAATGAGCTGACGCGTGCTCAAGAAAGTGAAAACCGAAAGAAGAATAATGCGTATCATTACATTCTAATGGCATTTGGAGTGCTTTTAATGGGACTTGGAATTGCAATAGAACCAATCCGCGTTGTTGCTTTACTTGGAATGGGACTTTTAGGATTTTCTCTTGCAAAAGTCGATTTTAAAGGACGTAATAAAACTTTCGACTTTGCTGATGAAACACAGTATAGAACGCGCATACAAGAATTGTCTTTCGGAATTCAATATCCTGAGTATGTTTATCATGATACGAGTTTTAGATTTTTCAATAAACTCGAACAACTCATAACGAGTCTTTATGAGGCTGAGCAAGCGTATGAAAAGTGGTCACAAGCGAAGGATAGAATTCAATCACTTGAAAATGACATTGAACAAATTTTGACTCACTATCAGTTGGATACATCTCGTGGTGGCAGAATCAGTGCACAATTTGCATTAGCACAATTAAGCCATTTAGCGGAAACTGAAGTTGATGAGCAAAAGAAACAGTTGAAAATAGAGCAGCTCATTTCCACTCAAAATGAGTATCTAAACGAGAAATCAATTCGACTTGAAGCTTTAAAGCAGATTGAGGAGACGTTATCACTATTAGGATGTCATCAAGTGGACGATGCGCTAGCGTTGTTTGAGAAAAACAAACAAACAGATCAGAAAATTCGCTTGTTATTAGAAGAAGTGGAGATGAGTTCACTTGAGAATATTCGAGTTGATGAAATAACAGAGGACGCCTTGGAAATCTGCGAGAAAACACTTCTTGAGTTACAGAGTGAAGAAAAACAGTTAAATGAACTGGTTCAGACAATTCAAATGGAAATCTTTAAATATAATGAACTTCGAACCATTGATGAAATTGATAGTGAGTTGCTGAATATGGAAGAACAGTTAAATTTATGGATTGAAGAACGCAACAAATGGATGATTGTGTATGAAATCATTAAACATTCAGACGAAGCCTACAGGTTATTGAATCAACCAGATTTAATTACACATGTCAGTCAGTATATGAAACGTATGACGGATGGTAAGTATTCTGAGGTTCTCATCAGTGAAGAAAATGGTTTCTTTGAGCTCCAATTCCTTGTAGAGGGTGAAATAATGCCGATTTCAAAAGCGTTCAGTAAAGGAACGATACAACAGTTGTTCTTTGCATTTAGAATGGCGGTGATTGATTCACTTGATCCAGAAGGTGTGTTGCCATTTGTACTAGATGAGACTTTTGTACACTGGGATAACAGTCGATTGGTTCGAACGATTGAACTTCTGAAAGAGATTAGTTTTAAAAGACAAATTTTATGTTTTACTTGCCACAAGTCGTTGGCAGAAAAAATGGCACAAACAGCTGATATACAGATGATTGAGGTGGCGGTATGAGTAAAGAAATTTTAGATCAACTTCAATTTGAGAAAAATAAACGAGAGATTTTAAAACAAAACGCATCTAGTCAAACGAAACCCAAAATTCAGTTTGAAGATCAGGAGAGTAAAAAATATGCATGGGAGTATGAACTCGAACGTTATAAAAAAGATAAATTAAAAAGTCGCTTTTTTATGTTCGGATCGATTTGTGGCATTTTAGCGCTTATATTGACAATTGTATTCAATTGGGAACACATCTTAGGTCTTTTTATATAGAAAACTGCCTTGTTTTTAAAACGTTAAAAGATTTCTAATGAAAATTTAAGTTTTTTCTTAAGAAACTTCAAGATGATAAGGATATAATGAAATAGAATGTGAGAATCTGTCAGAAAGGAGGTTGAAGCGTGGTACAAAAAGAAAGAAAATCGACAAGTGTGATTGAAGTTAAAAATCTTCGTAAAGTCTACAAAATTGGAAATGAAAAGGTTGTTGCACTTAACAACATTAATTTATCCATTAACAGAGGCGAAATTTGCTGTATATTAGGAACCTCAGGTTCTGGTAAATCCACTTTACTTAATATGATGGCGGGTTTAGAAAAACCAACTAAAGGAACTGTTGAAATTAAAGGTCATGCCATTGAGAAAATGAATGAAAAGAAGTTGGCACAGTTTAGACAAAAGTATATCGGCTTTATATTTCAATCCTATAACTTAATGGGGGCATTAACAGCACTGGAAAACGTTGCAATGCCACTTATATTTAGAGGAACACCAAAATCTATTCGAGAAAAAGCAGCAAAAAAATCATTGAAAATGGTTGGGCTAGGTGATCGTTATAAGCATAAGCCGAATCAGATGAGTGGAGGTCAACAGCAACGCGTCGGCATTGCGCGTGCATTTGTTGGAAATCCAGAGATTATTTTTGCAGATGAACCTACGGGTAACCTTGATACGAGAACGTCCATTGAAATCATGCATATTATGTGGAAGATGGCTCGTGAAAAGCAACAAACCATTATCATTGTAACGCATGATTCAGAGGTTGCACTATATGCAGACAAAGTTGTGAATATTCGAGATGGAGATATACAAAGTATCGATATAAGAGACGCAGATGACGTCTATGATAAGTATATTAAACCCTATGAAGAAAGTTACAGTCATCCTCAAATTCCAGAAGATATGCAACAACGATTATTAAAAGAATCCGGTAAACAAGACTTGTTAAACAGTGAAAATACAGAAGTAAGTGAATAGGGAAAGGGGAATACCATGAGAAATACAGTCAAAAAATCCATTTCGTGGGTTTTAATTATGATAATTGCATTGGGATCGTTTAGCTATGCTGCAAATGATCCGTCACAACCCATCTTAGGGGTTCTTGCAGATGAAAAAGTCCAAGTATTTAAAGCAGGAGAAAAATCAACTTTTACAGTGAGCCTTAAAAATACGTCATCAATTGGTGCAAGTGATTTGGTATTAACATTAAAAGGAAATCATCCTTTTAGAAGTGATATTGCAAATTTAACAAAAAAAGTAACTTATTTAAATCCAAATGACGTTGCTAAAGTAACGTTTGACGTTACCACAAGTCCAACTGCGACTTCAAAAGTGTATGAATTTGAACTACAAATTAACTATAGTAATTATGTTGAAGGAAGTTATACGACAACAGAAAAAGTATATGCACGCGTTGAAAATGGCAATTTACAACCAATCGTTGGAGTAAATTCATACAATACATCACAAGATGAATTGGCATCAAACACGCCAGATTCATTGGTACTTAAACTGTTAAATTCAGGAAATACTGTTGCAAGAGATGTCAAAGTAACCATTTCTGGATTTTCAAATGAAGGCGTTGTTCTTTATAAAGAGACAGATACAAAATTTGTAAAGTCAATTGATGCAAATTCAACGGAACTTGTCTATTTCAATATTGTCGCAGGAAAGGATGCCGTTCAAAAAACTTATCCCATCACCGTCTCTATGACATATAACGACGATATTGGAAATGAGTTCAAAAAAGAATCGGTTGCCTATGTGAGTGTAGAAGGCAAAACGGCAACCAATGCAAACTTAGAAATTAAAGACGTAAAATTTCCAAGTTCTGTCAAAGTCAATGAAAATTTTACTGTTTCATGCGTGGTGGAAAACAAAGGAGATGTAGAGCTTAAATCGGTAGATGTGACTTATGAGTATGCAGCTGGCTTTATTGCGAAAACGCCAGCGAAAGTAGTCGTTAAAAATCTTGCGCCTAAGGCAAAGCAAGAAGTAAAGTTCACTTTAATGGCAAAAACAGATACCGTTACAGAAAGCTACCACAATTACATTAAAGCGACATTTGTACCAAAGGGTGAAAAGGTTGAAAACGCACAAACTGTACAAGAGTATGTGGGAATTTACGTTCAAGGAAAAGACACATCAGAAGGCAGTAAACCTAAATTAATTGTTGAAAACTATGAGTATGGTGGAGAATATGTTTATGCGGGTCAAAATTATCCATTGACTATTAGTATTAAAAACACAAGTAAAACTGAAAGCACTAAAAATATCAAAGTAACATTAACAAGTGAAGAAAATGTATTTACCCCAGTGGCATCATCATCTTCATTCTTCATCAATAGCATTGGACCTGGAGAAGTTTACACGGAAACCATTGAGTTAAAAACAAAAGTGGATGCAAATGTGAAAATCTATACAGTAACGGCTAAAATGCAATATGAAGATGGTAAAGGGAATTCTTACGACGCGAATAAAGTCGCTTATGAAGAAACTGAAACATTGAGTGTAGCGGTTGCGCAACCAGTTAGACTTGAAACCGGCGATATGGTGATTCCTATGGAAGCATATGTTGGTCAACCGTTTACAGTTGAACAAGAGTTTTATAATATGGGAAAATCCATTATGTATAACATGATGGTTAAGTTAGAAGGTGCTGAATCAGCTGAAAGTAATTACTTTGTAGGTAATTTCGAGGCTGGCAGAAGCGATCGTTATTCTGCAACAGTGACACCTTTTGAAACGGGAACATTTAATGGAAAACTCGTTTATAAGTTCGAAGATGCACTAGGCACAATTACTACTGTTGAAAAAGAGTTCACTTATACAGTAATGGAAGCAGCTCCATATGTAGATCCAACAATTCCACCCGTTGATCCAACGATTCCAGAGGACGGTAAAGACAAATTACCGATGTGGAAAATTGCAGTAGGTGCTGCTGTTGCACTAATCGTTATTGGGATCATCATCAAGATGATCTTAAAACGCAAACGTTTAAAAAAGGAGATGGAGGATTTAGATGAATAGTATTGATCTCGCTTTGATGGGCATAAAGAATTTATTGCGTCGAAAAGCTAGAACAATCCTCACGGTCCTTGGTGTCGTCATCGGAACTGCATCCATTGTCGTCATGGTATCATTAGGTCTTGGTATGGACATTGCATTTAAAGAACAACTCGAGCAATTTGGTAGTTTGACGATGATTGATGTGAGTGCAAATTCTTACTATGAAGGCGGTACTTCAAATAAATCTGAAGACAGTAAAATACTGTTAGATGATGAAGCAATTGCCTCAATTGAAGCATTAGAAAATGTCGAGTATGCTGTGGGATTTAAGCGTTTCGATTCAAAATTGTATTCAGGAAAATTTGAAAGTTATACAAGTATAAAAGCAGTGGATTTTGACAAACTTAAGAAAATGGATATTGAACTTAGCAGTGGCGTTATGCCTACTAAAGAAGGCAAAAATGAAGTGTTGGTTGGTTTTTATGTCAACACGAGTTTTTACAATCCGAAATCTCGAGATCCATGGATGAATCCGCCAGTATTAGATGTCTTTAAAGACAAAATTGAGATGATTCCCAATTCAGAGTATTATGACAAAAAGCGTCCAAAAGGATATATATTGACTCCAACGGGCGTGACAACTGAGATGAACTGGGCATATTCAAGTGACGTATTTATGGACTATGATACCTTTGTCAAATTGAAAAAAGAATTTGAGCGAAAAAATAAAAAGCCAAATGATGGCACAAATCCAAACACCAGTAGCTCAAATAAAAAAGTTAAAGAAAACAAATACGATGAACTTAAAGTCAATGTAGCTGAAATTGAAGATGTAAAAGAGGTACAAGACGCTATCAAAGAGATGGGTTTTCAAGCCTATAGTATGACAGAAGCGCTTGAACAAAATAAAAAGACATCTAGTATGATTCAAGCAGTTTTAGGTGGTATTGGCGCAGTTTCGCTGTTTGTTGCTGCTATTGGGATCACCAATACCATGGTTATGTCAATTTACGAAAGAACCAAAGAAATCGGAGTAATGAAGGTTATTGGCGCTCAAGTAAGAGACATTAAGAGACTCTTCTTGTTTGAGTCTGCAATGATTGGATTAATCGGAGGTATCGTCGGGATCGGGTTGAGTTATGGGACCTCCCAGCTGATTAATCAAGTCCTTGCCAATATGAGCAATGGCCAAGAGTATTCAGGTATGGCCCTATCATCTTATATACCTGCATGGCTCGCACTAGCTGGTATGAGTTTTTCAACCATGGTTGGTTTAGTGGCAGGTTATTATCCTGCGGTTAGAGCGACTAAGTTAAGTGCATTGGAAGCCATTCGAACAGAGTAAATGTGATGAAGTCAATTTATACAGATTAAGTTAGAGTGTAAAAAGCTGGAAAAGTAAAATTTTCCAGCTTTTTTAATTAGAAAACGCGATATTCATCTCTGAAAGACTTCATAATCCTTTCAGTTTATCGTATACTAATAGAGAAGACTAACCGAGGAGGTTCTATGTTAAACCAGATTGAACCAACCATGGTGATTGACGGAAAACTCATCCGTCAGCAGCAAACGGTTGAATTTATTGAACCACCAATTTATGAGGTGATTCGCGTTAAAGAGGGCGTTCCACTTTTTTATGAGGAGCATTTAGAACGCCTTTTTGCTTCTTTAGATCTGATGAATATTTCTTCTGATTTTAATGAGTATTTGTTTTTAAGTGCACTAGAACAGTTGATTCATGAAACGCATATCATCAACAATAATATCCGCTTAGAAATTGGTAAAGTATCCAACGAGACCATTTCGTGGGTGCTATTTTGGGTGCAATCCGTCTATCCTGAAAAAAGTGTTTATACAAGAGGTGTACCCGTGGTCTCTTTAAAAAGCAGTAGACCGAATCCGCATGCGAAAGTTTTTCGGAAATCATTTGTAGATGAAGTGAATCAATTGAAATCCGAGACGGGAGCTTTTGAAGTCCTTCTCATTAGAGAAGATGATATCATCACAGAAGGCAGCCGATCGAATCTATTTTTTATTAAAGAGGGCGCGATCTATTCACCAAAGGAAACGGATGTCTTAAAAGGGGTTTCGCGTAAAAAACTACTGGAAATATTGCATCAAGAAAAGTTTTCATATATTGAACGAAATATTACTAGTGATGAAATAAATGAATTTGACGCATGTTTTTTAACGGGAACTTCCATTCACTTATTGCCAATTCATCAAATAGATGAACATGTATTTCATTCAGAAACAAACGACGTTCTAAAAGCATTAATTCAATTATTTGATTCAAGAATAGAAGACTATATTCAAACAACAAGGAGGCAATTATCATGCTAAAAGTTCATGAAAGATTTCTAAAGTATGTGGCATTTGATACCGAATCTGATCCTGATTCAGAGTCCTGCCCATCATCGCTCAAACAGTTGGAATTAGCAAAAGCATTGGTAACAGAAATGAAAGAAATGGGTGTTCAAGGTGTTCAAATGGACGAAAATGGCTACGTATATGGTCATATTCCTAGCAATACTAGCAACGAAAACGCACCGAAACTGGCATTGATCGCTCATATGGATACATCTCCTGATATTTCAGGAGCAAATGTCAATGCTAAAGTAGTTCATTACAATGGTGGTGAAATCATATTAAACAATGAACTCGGTATTAAAATGACACCTGAGATGTTTGATCATTTAAATCATTATGTGGGTCAGGATCTGATTGTGACGGATGGAACGACGCTATTAGGGGCTGACAATAAGGCGGGTATTGCAGAAATTTTAACGTTGGCAGAAACATTGATTCAAAATCCTTCAATTGAACATGGTCCGATTAAGATTGCATTCACACCTGACGAAGAGGTTGGTCGTGGAGCAGATTTGTTTAACCTTGAGATCCTTGACGCAGATTTTGGATACACGGTTGATGGCGGTGAATTAGGTGAAGTTGAGTATGAAAACTTTAATGCTGCATCTGCAAAGATAAAAATTAATGGCACCAATATTCATCCTGGTTCTGCAAAGGGCAAAATGAAAAACGCATTGCTCATAGCGATGGAGTTACACCAAATGTTACCGGTCTTTGATAATCCTGCTTATACTGAGCATTATGAAGGATTTAATCATTTAAATGATCTTCATGGGACTGTTGAAGGTGCAGATATGCTCTATATCATCAGAGACCATGATTTAGCGAAATTTGAAAGTAAAAAACAGATGTTTAGGGAAATTGAAAAATTCCTAAATCATAAGTATGGAGTGGGAACTGTCGAAGTGAAATTGACAGACTCTTATTTCAACATGAAAGAAAAGATCGTACCACACTTTCATTTGATTGAAAATGCTAAGGCAGCGATGCAATCACTTGGAATTGAGCCGATTGTTGTGCCAGTAAGAGGTGGCACAGATGGTGCGAGATTATCCTTTATGGGATTGCCTTGTCCAAATCTTTGTACTGGTGGACATAACTTCCATGGGCGTTATGAGTACATCCCAGTTCAGTCGATGGAGAAAACGGTCTCCATCTTAATTGAAATTGTGAAGCTTTATGCAAAATGGCAATAATTGATAAGTGCGCCCAAATTCAATGAATTGCATGGATGAATGACCGATAAAAAAAGATGCTTGAATCCAAAATCCGGATGAGATCCGAGGTATGTGGATTTGAGCATCTATTTTTTATCTTCAAATTAGTAATGTTCGTTTCGATTTAGTAACGTTCATTTCGATCTTTTTGATACGTTTCATCCTCATCGCCATAGATGAAGTTGTCTGGTTTTCTTAACATAAAAAGACCGATAATGATCAGACCACCAAATACAACTAGGTCAAATTGGATGTTGATGAAGCTATTTACAAAGAAGATAGCGGCAATTGCCAACATGATAAACCCTTTTTTATAGTTGCGTTTTGGACTGTGTCCATAATGTGCCATTTGTAAAAAACCGAGTGCAGGACCAAGGATGAAGACAGGCCAAAAGTTAATATCAAAGTTCCAAATTGAGAAATTTTCAATTAAGAAATAAAGGCCGTATACAATTAAAGTTGCACCTGTGAGTAGATTTCGACTGCTTGCTTGCCCTTTAAAATAATCTCTTTCTGACTTAGCGCCAATATAGACAAGCATAAGCGGCCATAAGTCCCAAACATTGAAGCGTATAAAATCATAGTGATCTAAAATAAGCACCGCACCTATGATAATAAGAAAAAAGCCAAGTAATCTGTTGCGAGAATTTTCCATGAAACAACCTCCAAAATAATTTCATTATAAATGACTATTTTTATTATAGTTCATATTTCTCTATCAGTGTAGTCTTCAAAGATTAATATCTTATTAGAACCATATTAAAATGGATTAAAAGTTTCAAGTGAACTTTGATTTGACATTTAAAACGAGATTGTTTATAATGAGAGCAATCGAAAATGTGTCTATGAAGATGAGGAGTAAGTTTTCCCAGTTATTAGAAAGGCGGATTCACCGGCTGAAAGGTCTGCTTAATATGGTTTACTGAAGGTAGCATCGGAGATGATAAGCTGAACTAGAGTAAGTTTATCCGGGTAACGACGTTATACGTATTGAGGTGCTATGGGTAATTGACATAGAATTAGGGTGGTAACGCGATCATTCGTCCCTGTTTGGGGATGAGTGATTTTTTTATTTTTTGCTAAAAAATGAGACGGTGTGACCATATCCTTAAAGAACATATGAAAAATTTCATTAAGCAAATAAAGATATGATGAGGACATCAAGGAGGTAAATATGCAAAGTAAGTATAATCCAAAGGAATTCGAAGATCGAATTTATGCAAAGTGGTTAGAAGAGAAAAGTTTTAAAGCGACAGTTAATCCAGATAAGACACCGTACTCAATCGTATTGCCACCACCAAACATCACTGGTCAACTCCATATGGGGCATGCACTTGATCATACGTTACAAGACATTCTTATTCGTTGGAAGCGTCTTCAAGGATTTGAAGCTCTATGGCTTCCGGGAACGGATCATGCGAGTATTGCAACTGAAGTACGTGTTTTAAAGGAAATTGAAGAAAAGGAAGGCATTACAAAAGAGGAACTTGGTAGAGAAGAATTTTTAAGACGTGCATGGAAATGGCGCGATGATTATGGTCGCATCATTGTGAATCAAATGCAAAAATTGGGTTCTTCATGTGATTGGGATAAAGAAAGATTTACAATGGATGAAGGTTGTAATCACGCAGTAAATGAAGTGTTTATTCGCCTTTATGATAAAGGGTTAATCTACAGAGGCAATCGTTTAATTAACTGGTGTCCTGATTGTAAAACAACTCTTTCGGATGCAGAAGTTGAGCATGAAGAAAAACCAGGCAATTTCTGGCATATTAAGTATCCAATCGTTGGTACAGATGAATTCTTAGAAATTGCAACGACTCGCCCTGAGACGATGGTAGCAGATACAGGTGTAGCAGTTAATCCAAATGACGATCGATATAAACACTTAATTGGTAAAAAATGCTTATTGCCTCTTATGAATCGAGAAATCCCAATTATTGCTGATGAATATGTAGAGCTTGATTTTGGAACAGGTGCACTGAAAGTTACACCAGCTCATGATCCTAACGATTTTGAGATTGGATTACGACATGGACTTGAGCAAATCAATGGCATGAACGAAGATGCTACTATGAACGAAAATGCTGGAAAATACAATGGTATGGACCGTTTTGAGTGTAGAAAAGCGATTGTTAAAGATTTACAAGAGGGTGGTTACTTAGTTCAAATTAAAGAACATCCTCACAACGTTGGAACTTGTTATAGATGTAATACCATTATTGAACCAAGAGTATCAGATCAATGGTTTGTTAAAATGGAACCGCTTGCTGGACCAGCAATTGATGTTGTTGACTCAGGAGAGATTCGCATCATTCCTGAAAGGTTTAATAAAATCTACATGAACTGGCTAGATAATATCAGAGATTGGTGTATTTCTAGACAGCTCTGGTGGGGACATAGAATTCCAGCCTACTACTGTCAATCGTGTTCTGAAATTATCGTTGCCAAAGAGATGCCGGATGTGTGTCCAAAATGCGGAAGCCAACATTTTGTACAGGATAAAGATGTTCTCGATACTTGGTTTAGTTCAGCATTATGGCCATTTTCAACTTTAGGATGGCCAGAAAAAACACCTGAACTTGATTACTTTTACCCAACAAATGTATTGGTAACTGGTTATGACATTATATTCTTCTGGGTAATTCGTATGGTTTTCTCAGGGCTAGATTCAATGGGAGAAAAACCATTTAACGATGTTTTCTTACATGGTTTGGTTCGTGATGCAAATGGCAAAAAAATGAGTAAATCACTTGGAAATGGAGTGGACCCACTAGACGTAATTGAGCAATATGGTGCAGATGCACTTAGATTTATGTTAGCAACGGGTAATAGCCCAGGTAATGATCTTAAGTTCCAAATGGAACGCGTTGAAGGTGCACGTAATTTTGCGAACAAACTTTGGAATGCATCACGATTTGTTGTAATGGGAATCGAAGGAGAACTTCCAGAGTTTGATGGCACAGAAGAGTTGACATTGGCAGATCGATGGATTTTATCACGTCTTGAAACAATGATTAGCGAAATCACCACTTCACTCGACAAATATGAGCTTGGGATTGCCGCAAATAAAATCTATGAATTAACTTGGAATGAGTATTGTGACTGGTATATCGAACTTGCCAAAAAACGTCTCTATGGAGAGGATGTAAAGGCGAAGCAAACAGTTCAGAAAGTATTGGTAAAAGTATTGAAAGACATTTTGAGATTGCTTCATCCATTTATGCCATTTATTACAGAAGAAATTTGGAGCTTTATGCCAAATGTTAAAGGGTTATTGGTTACAGAGCAATGGCCTACTGCTGATTCAACTTGGTTAGACGAGTCTTCAGAAAAACAAATGAACTCAATTATGGATGCAATTCGTAACTTGAGAAATGTTCGTGCGGAGATGGATGTTGTACCATCGAGAAAAGCAAAATGCATGATTTGGGCAATTGATTCAAATGTGGGTCAATTACTAGTGGATCAAGCTGAGTATTTGATGACATTGGCATCATGTTCTGAAGTGATGCTCATCTCGGATAAAAATCTGATTCCTGAAGATGCCGTTTCAGCTGTTATTCATGGCGCAGAGCTTTATTTGCCACTAGATGACTTGATTGATTTCGAAAAGGAAATGGATCGTCTTCAAAAAGAAAAATCAAAACTTGAAAAAGAAGTTGAACGCGTAAGTGGAAAACTCAAAAATGAAGGATTTACAAGTAAAGCGCCCGCACACTTGTTGGAAGAAGAGCGTCAAAAAGAAGCAAAATACAACGAAATGCTCGCAACGGTAAATGCTCGTATTGAATCCATTTCGTCAAAACTCAAGTAGATGAGTGAGGTAATTATGACATATGAAGAAGCATTAGCTTTTATTCATGGAACACATAAATTTGGGAGTAAGTTAGGTCTTGATAATATCAAGACCTTACTTGAACTTCTGGATTCGCCTGAAAAATCATTGAAATTTATACACGTAGCTGGGACCAATGGAAAAGGATCCACCTGTTCCTTTTTACATTCGATTCTCATTGAAGCAGGCTACAAAGTAGGACTGTATACGTCACCATTTATAGAAACCTTTAATGAAAGAATGCGTGTCAATCACAGTTTAGTAACTTCAGATGAACTCACTGAATTAACAGGCCTGGTGAAAGAAAAAATTGATATCATGGTATCGAATGGAATGAATCACCCTACGGAGTTTGAAGTTGTGACGGCTATCGCCATGCTATACTTTAAAAAACATCACTGTGATATTGTCGTGCTAGAAGTGGGATTGGGCGGAAGATTGGATGCGACAAATGTGATTGAATCGCCACTTGTATCCGTTATTACACCATTAGATTTTGATCACGTGGAATATCTCGGAGATACGATTGAGAAAATCGCGTTTGAAAAAGCAGGGATCATTAAACCTCAAGGTTTTACAGTGACTTATCCACAAGATGTAAAAGCACTAGAAGTGATCCGTGAAAAATGTGTAGCTTGCAATAATGAATTGACAATCGTTGATTATTCAACACTTCGTATAAACTCAGTTGATTTCGGAAACCTAAAGTTTTCATATGAAGACACTCAGTATGAACTTCAATTATTCGCACCTTATCAGCCTGAAAATGCGGTGATGGCAATAGAGACGATTCGCGTATTAATCCATCGATATGGCTATGGTATTTCTCAACAAGCAATCCAAAGTGGTTTAGCTAAAACGCAGTGGATTGGACGTTTGGAAATCATTTCAAATGACCCTTTTATTATGATTGACGGTGCACACAACCTTCACGGAATTAGAGGTCTTGCAAGAAGCTTTGATGCGCTAAAAAGCAACCGCAAAATTGTTGGCATTGTAGGCATTCTAAAAGATAAAGATGTCAAAGGTATGCTAGAAGTGATTTCGCCGTATTTAGAGGGTGTCATCGTGACTCGACCAGATAATCCTCGTGCAATGTCTTCTGCGGAACTGGCAACATACTTTGATCCTAAAAAAGTAATTGCTATTAGCGATGATATTTCATCAGCTGTCGATGCGATGTACCGTGATAATCAGGCAAAATCAGATGAGACGATCTATATTGCATTTGGGTCACTTTACATGATTGGTGAAGTCAGAACCAATGTATTTAATCATCGTAATGATCAAGAATCCTAACAGATTCTGCATAGCATATAGGTGTTCATGTCATCAGGATTATAATCAGTAGTAAAATTAGCAACAAATTGAGCAACAAATTGAGCAACAAATTAAGCAATAAAATAAGCAGGTAGAACTGAAATGGTGTGACCAATCAGTTAATTACCTGCTTTTATTTTGGTGATTTCATTCCGTTTCATCTACGAGTTTGTTTAAAATATCCCCATAAAGATACTGGGCTTTCTTTTGCCAGTTCTCACAAATTTGTTTTGCATGTTTATTGGAGACGACATTGACATTGATATCCATGAGTGTATAAATGCCCTCTTTAACTGAAAGATGAACGATATAGTCATTGTCATCTTCTTTGTAGTAGTCCGCGGAGATGTTTGTTTTGATTACGAATGACTTCTTTTTCATATCGATGCTGTCGTTGATGGTACGACGAAGACTTTGAGAGACTTTATCGACAAACAGCTCAAGGGTATTTCGACCACTTTCTGTGATGATATAGTATTTTTCACCTTCGCTTGAACTGTATTCGAGCATGGAGGTTTCAACTAAATCGGTTAAATACTGTTGCAAATCAAAAAAATTAAGGATATCATGTTCTAAGACGAAGTCTGTTAATTGCTGATTTGTCAACGGAACAGAAAACTGATTGATAATATACAGTAAAATGATTTTATATTTTAATTGTTGTTCTGGATTCGTATTCAACGAAATTGCCCCCTAAAAATATAATGTCAGTTGTTAGTATAACATATAATAATACAAACGCAAAAAGAAACCTATAAATTCTCTATAATTAAATGGTCTGAAGAGGTGAAGGGATGGATTATTTGAAACTTGAATGGATTGGTATTTTCTTATTTTTTATGATTTTAATATCAATTCAATTGACACTGAATAAAATCGTGATGCTGTTAAAAGAACTCATTAAACAGAATCGATACAAGAATCAGTAAAATTAAATCTGCGCGTTATTCAATAACATATTGAAATAAAAAGAGGCTTTCATTTAAATAAGGTTGAATCGTGACCTTATTGTCAAGATGAAAAGCCTCTTGTTTTATAAACGCAAATACGTGTCAGTGTTTGATTAGAGCATACTAAAGAGTAAGAAGAGGTAATGTGCGGAAACACCAGCAACGAGACCTCCGATGGTATGTGAGATGATTGCTTTTGATGCCAATTTTCTCACATTTAAAGCATCCATCATTCCAACGTGAGTACTTAAGTAGCCACTCCAACACATGCCCATCGCAGTAAAAACAGCGATGTCATTTGGACCGATTAAATTATTTTTTATAAAATCTTTCACTAAACCGAGAGCAGCTCCTGCAGATCCCAATGAAGTGATAGGAAATGCAATCGCTTCAGCACTTTTAAAACCAAATAAAGGTTGTAGAATTGGACTTAAAAATTCACCAATTTTTGGGAAGAGTGCGACCCCTTCTTTTTTTGCACCAGTATAAACGGCAACACCGTCGACCATAGATGGACCAAAAGTAAACAACATAACAAAGGTACATATAATAACCACACCAGGAATAATCGCAAGACCAAGATCAACTCCTGACTTTCCACCTTCAAGCATCGCATCTAATATGCGTTCAAACGTACTTCCATCTCTGACTTCGCGTGTTTTATTGTAGTCGCTGCTGCTAATTTTATCTAGTTTTTGTCCTTTTGGAACTTGATAGTATTTCTTTGTGGAAATCATCATCAATCGTACACTGACAACACTGCCGATGATCGCGCCTAAATTACCAACGATTACTGGGAGGATATATTCAGTGCCAGTGCCCGCTCCAATCATAAATGTACTGACGATTAATCCCATTCCAAAAGCGGTTCCTAAGTTACAAAGTGTTGGAACTTCAAAATCTCGGAAGTATTTCTTAAACCCTTTATCATGAGCAAGTGAGATAATAGCTGGATTATCCGATAAATAAGTCGTAATCATACCAATTGAAGCTGCTCCTGGCAATCCGTATATTGGCCTCATAATTGGTGAAATGATTTTGTTGATGAGTGCAACTACACCGAATTCTGAAAGTAGTGCTCCAAATGCACCTGCGAGAACGGCAATTGCCATAATGAAAAATACAACATCAATCAGTAAATAGTGTGCCGTATTCATCAATGTGTTAAACATTTTGTCAACGCCCATTGTAGAACCCAAATACCCAAAAATAATACCGCCAACGATTAGAAAGACAAAAGTTTCAAGCGAAATGGCTTTCTTCGTTTTCTTAATGTGATCCATAGTTACCCCCTATAAAGTCGTCATTACTATTGTACTATTATACAGACAATTTGAGAAATCATTTCTATTGAAACTCGATTAATTTCTTGTAATAATTACAAAATTTATTGAACGCTGCTAAAAAAATAGCAAATCCAATTTTCTGTGATTTAGCAAAATGAATGCCGCAAAATGTTCAATTTATTTGAATTTGCTGAAATTAAACTTGAAAAACACTATTGACTACTATAAAATATTGATAATTACTTAGAGGAAATGAGATGGAGGTTAACATGAGCATTGAGAATAAGAGAAGAGAAATCTTATTATCAAAAAGCGCAATTGAAGAGCGAGTAGCAGAATTAGGCAAAGTGCTTACTGATGATTATAAGGATAAAAATTTATTGGTGATTTCGCTATTAAAAGGTAGCTTTATATTTACTGCAGATTTAGTGAGGAAAATTGATTTGCCTGTTCGAATTGAGTTTATGACAACATCGAGTTATGGACATGGTGAAGAAAGCACTGGACATGTTAAAATTGTTCAAGATATTACAACGGACTTGACCAACTTTGATGTCCTAATTGTCGATGATATTACGGATTCGGCGTTGACTATGACAGGTGTGATGGAGATTCTTTCAAAGAGAAATCCTAAAAGTATTAAATCATGTGTGCTTTTAGATAAACCCTCTAGACGAAAAGTCGAGTATCAACCAGATTATGTAGGATTTGAAATACCAGATATGTTTATAGTAGGGTATGGATTGAATTATGGCGATTATTTCAGAAATATCGATCATGTTTTTGCATTTGTAGATTAAAAATAAAAGCAATACTTATCAAGATTAGAACCATTAAAAGGCTCAACTTGAATAAGTGTTGCTATTTTTATTTGAACTCCTTAAAATAAAGATAGCATTATGGAAAGTAAAACACTTGCCAGGAGGCGTTTAAGCCGTGATACGTCAGGGTGCAAAAAAAATAAGTGATCAATAAGTAATCTATACGATCTAAATAGTTTTTACTATATAAATAATCAATAGCGAGGTGCAATATGACAACATTAGAACAATTAAAAGACCAAATTTATGAAGATAGACGCTCGCTTCATGAGATTCCAGAAGTGGGATTTAGTGAACACAAAACCTCAAAGTACATAAAATCTGTCTTGAGTGAGTTGCAAGTACAGTATGAAGAAGTTGGCGAAACCGGAATTCTTGCTTATGTCAAAGGCAATAATCCCAAAAGAACCATCGCATTTAGGACAGATATAGATGGCTTACCGGTTACAGAGAAAAGTACCTATCCTTCACCTTCTAAACACCCAAATCATATGCACGCTTGTGGACATGATGGACACATGGCGATGGCACTTGGACTCACGCGCTATTTGAAAGCTAATCAAGAGAAGCTAAACGATAACGTCGTTGTGATTTTTCAACCAGCTGAAGAAGGTCCGGGAGGTGCAGAGGTCTTTATCCAAAAAGGACTTTTGAAAAAATATCAGGTGGATGAAATCTATGGAATTCATATATTTCCAGCAGTTGAACAAGGTAAAATCGGTCTGTGTTCAGGTCCTATGATGGCCATGACGGGAGAATTTGATATTCACATCACTTCTACAAGTGCACATGGCGCGATGCCGCATACAGGCATCGACGGATTGACCATTGGCGCAGAAATTTTATTGGGACTACAAACCATAATTTCGAGAAATGTCAATCCCGTTAAGCCTGCAGTTTTAACAGTTGGCAGAATGGAAGGCGGAGAAAGACGCAATATCATCGCTGGAAAAGTTGTGATGGAAGGGACAATTCGGGCATTTGATGAGTCGGTCTATGATCTTGTAAAAACGCGTATGGAACAATATTTAAAAGGCATCGAAATCGCTTATGACGTAAAAATTGAGTTGAAATTCTTTGATAAGTACCCAGCTGTGGTAAATGATGTGAATTTATTTGAAGCGTTTTATGCACATCATCAATCACGATGTGAAATTATTGAACCGCAGATGATTAGCGAGGATTTTGCGTATTATCAACAAGAAATTCCAGGACTTTTCTATTTTATTGGTTCGCTAAATGAAGCAAAAGGAATGGTTTATCCACTTCACAGCTGCAACTTTATTTTTGACGACAAGATCCTACTAGATGGAATAGAGACTTATCTCAATATTTTAACCTATCGAGAAAGCTTGAATCTCTAATTTAAGGTGATGGTCCGCGTCGTCTTTTAGAGTGTGCGTTTATAATTGAAAAAATGAAAGTGAGATAATAATGGAACATAAACAATCGTTTTCGATTGCTCAAGTAAATATATTGTATGTTGTGCTTTTAGTGGCATTTATTGTAATTGGAACAGCCATGTCAAAAGTTGGCGTGATTCAGCAACTGCTAGTAACTGAATTTGGAATTGTATTTGCGACGAGTATTCTTTATACATGGTTTTTAAAAAAAGATTTTAAGCATGTATTTAGACTGAAGAAGATACCATTTTCTGCAGTCTTTAAAATTGTTGTTTTGGCAGTGTTGATGTTACCATTTATTGCAATTGCCAATATGGTTACCCTTTATATTATTTCATATTTTGGAAAACCTATTATTTCCGGGGTTCCTGAAGCTTATAATATGAAACAGTTTATTCTTTATTTTCTCGTCATTGCAGGTTCTGCTGGTTTGTGTGAAGAAACCCTTTTTCGTGGAGTAATCCTGAATGGATATGAAACGACATTTGGTCGAAAATGGGGAGCGATATTTTCGGGGCTTCTCTTTGGATTATTTCACTTGAATCCACAAAATCTCTTTGGACCAATCATACTGGGCATCATGTTTTCCTTGTTGGTGCAAATTACAGGCTCGATTTGGGCGGGGGTTATTGCTCACACGACGAATAATGGGATGGCTGTTTTAATTGGCTATTTATCAAATATTGGAAAAACTCAGATGTCTATGGACTCAGAATTGATTTATATGCAAACTGGTGTTATAATCGAAGCTATTGTGATTTATGGGATCATTGGATTGTTTAGTTACTTAGGGGTTAGAAAAATTCTCAGAAGTTTAAAAAAACAATTTGATGAGAGCAAACTGGAAGCAAATAGCGTTGAAACACTTAGTAGTGAAACAGCTAGTGTGGATACAGATAGCGGTAGTTTTCAAATGAGCAAATTTCCATTTTTGACAATTGGGTTTACAGTGTGTGTGTATGTGTTTTTGGTAGTTTCCATGTATCAATAAATGCATGATGAACTTAGTTTTGAAAGTAAGGTGAAAAAATGAGTAGTTATGAAGCGTTTGCTTCGGTTTATGATATGATGCAGTACGATGTTGACTATGATTACTGGATTGATCAGTTAAGTCAATATGCGAAAAAAAATCAAGTAAAATCCATTTTAGAATTGGCGTGTGGTACGGCAACAATTGGAATTGGTCTTTGTCAGAAAGGATTTTCTGTTGAAGGACTTGATATATCGGATGATATGTTGACCATTGCGCAAGCAAAAACGGCTGAAAATCAGATGAAAATGCGTTTTTATCATCAAGATATGATGGAGTTTAACACCAAAAAAACGTATGATATGATTTTTAGTATGTGTGATGGCATCAACTATATTTTGGATCTTCAGTCGCTTGAAGCGGTTTTTGAAAATGTTTCAAGACATTTAAATACTGGGGGATTATTTATTTTTGATGTAAGTTCAGAATATAAACTTGAACACGTGATTGGCAATAATACATTTGCTGAAACCTTTGATGAAGAGGCTTATATTTGGGAAAATGAGTATGATAAAGTATTGAAACAATTGAATTTTTCACTCACATTATTTAAATCACAAAACGGACACTATGACCGTTACGAAGAATATCATGAGCAAAAAGCCTATTCTATAGAAGAGCTAATATCAATAACGAAACCGTATTTCGAACTTTTAGAAGTTGTCGATGGCGACACATTTAGCGCTTATACAAATACTTCTAATAGAATTTGTTTTATTGCAAAGAAAAAATAGGAGGAACGATGAAAGGTACTTTGATTACAGGCATGACTCACAATAGAGAAGTGCGTATATATGTAGCAGAAACCACTCAAATGGTGGATGCAGCGCGAAAAATTCACGACTTGTCACCTATGTCCACTGCTGCGCTTGGACGTGTCATTACAGCAGCGTCTATGATGGGAATGATGTCCAAAATAGATCAAGAAAAAATGACATTGCAAGTGAAAGGATCTAACGAGATTCCGTTAATGGTTGCAGTATCCGATACACACGGAAATGTGAAAGCCTATACGTCCAATCCAATTGCGGAACTCCGATATAATCAAGCTGGAAAATTAGATGTTGGGCAAGCTGTCGGGCAAGATGGGCAAATTATCGTCATCCGTGATTGGGATATGAAAGAACCCTTTATTGGACAAAGTCAATTGGTGAGTGGTGAAATAGCTGAAGATATCGCTCAATATTTTGCTCAATCTGAACAGCAGGCAACAGCGGTAGCATTGGGCGTGACGTTATCAAAAGATGCAACTGTGAGTTATGCCGGTGGTTTCATAGTGCAATTATTACCAGAAACAACAGAACCAACAATCGAACAGTTAGAATCCAATTTAAATCAATTGCCTTCTTTAACACAGTTGTTTGAAGAAGGCTTAGATATGCTTCAGATTGCACATCAAGTATTAGCAGGTCTTGGTTTAGACGAATTAGAATCGTATGAGCTGAATTATCAATGCGATTGTAGCGAAGAACGCATGACGCGTGCACTACTGAGCATCGGAAAAGACGAAATTAGAAATATATTGGAAGAAGATCACCAAGCTGAAATGGTGTGTCATTTCTGCAATAAAAAATACACATTTTCAGAAGAAATGTTGAAAACACTTATCGACGAACCAAGTGAAAAGCTTTCCTAAAACGATTTGACATGTGGTTTAAATAGAGGGATGATCAAACGAATGAATGGATTTATATTTGCCAGTGAAGCTATTATAAACAAGATTCGATCTCATAGAGGTTTTCAGACGAAGTGTTTGGTGGTCATTCCAGAACAAACACTTGTCGATGCAAGGCTAAAAGAACATACGGATTTGTCTTTATTTGTTGGAAATCGAGTCTGGATTCACGAAAGTATCGAATCTGTTGTTAAACCTCAAATACTCCAGATTGTTGATGAAAAATGGTATCATTCACATGTTGTTGTGGGTAATTCGCCATTATCAAATGTTTATCCACAAGATATTTCCTATAATGCTGTTCAGTTAAGCCGACATTTTTTTCATCGATTAGATATAACAGAACCAAAGATTTTAGAATTTATAAGAAATAGTACGTCGTTAGAATCAATTCATGTAAAGCAAGGTTATACAAGATGCTCAAGTCTTGTTGTTGGAAATCAAGCTGTCATCACCGAAGACAAAAAACTGTATGAAATCTATGTGACAAACGGTTATTGCGCATTGTTCATTGAGCCTGGTCAAATCGTCCTTGAAGGATTTGAACACGGATTTATCGGAGGGGTTGGCGGAACAATAGAAAAGACAGTGGTAATCAATGGTTCGCTAAAACACCATACTCAAGGAGATGTCATGAGAGATTTTATTTTAGCGCAAGATTATCAAATTCTTGAATTGAGCAGTGAAAAATTAGAAGATTGTGGATCGATTTTTTATTATCCAGTAACAGAAATGAAGGTGTAAAATATGATGAAAATTGCAATACTTGCGATCGTTGGTGCCTTGATTGGTTGGATGACCAATGTGATTGCCATAAAGCTAATGTTTAGACCGATTCATCCAGTGGGCATAAAAGGAACGCCTTTCGTATTTCAAGGACTAATTCCAAAGCGTAAGGCAGATATCGCACGCTCCATTGGAGAAGTTATTAGTGAAGAATTAATTTCCATGGATGCAATTATTGATCGGGTAATTGAAGACATGGACAAAGAGTCAATCATACAGACAATTAAAACGAAAGTCACTTCAATTGCGGAAGAAAAAATGCCATCGTTGATACCTTCTATGTTTAAGGGAATGATTATTCAGTCAATTGAAAAAATCATCGATGAAAATGGAGAACAAATTATTGTCGAAATGGGTGAGAAACTCAGTCATCATGCGATAAAGGCAATTGATATCAGCAAAATGGTAGAAGAAAAAATCATCGCATATGATTTTGAGAAAATTGAAGAAATGATTTTAAAAATCTCAAAAAATGAACTTAAGCATATAGAAATCCTTGGAGGCGTATTAGGGTTTCTCATCGGTGTTGTCCAAGGAATTATCGTTATCGGTTTAATGTGATGAAATTGTAAACAATTATCATTTGTTATTGACAAATTTGAAGACATACACTATTATAATGAATAATTAGATATTTAAGCGATTATAAAGACCAGTAATAAAGCAATGTCTTTTAGAGAGCAAATCACGTGGCTGAAATGATTTGTAAGAATAGTTTTATGAAGACTCACTTTTAGCTCAAACTGAGTAGATTTCGAAATGTTTGCGTTCACCACGTTACGGTGTTCAAGTGACTTGTCAAACAAGTTATTAGGGTGGAACCGCGAGTAACTCGTCCCTAGCAGATGCTAGTGACGGGTTTTTTTATTTTCAGCGATTCACCGAACACTTCATTTAGAAAAGAGAACCAGTGTTAAAAAATGAAAATATAGGAGGTAACATATGATTAAAATTACACTTAAAGATGGCAGTATTAAAGAAGTTGAAAAAGGAATGTCTGTCTATGATGTCGCTGCATCTATCTCAGGAAGACTTGCGAAAGAGGCGATTGTTGGAACTGTGAATGGAAAAACAGTGGATTTATCATATAAGCTAGAAGAAGATTGTGAACTGAATATTTTAAAATTTGAAGATTCTGAAGGCGCGCATGCCTTTAGACATACAGGATCCCACATCTTAGCTCAAGCAGTAAAAAGATTGTTTCCGGATGCCCAACTTGCAATTGGACCAGCAATTGAAAATGGTTTTTATTATGATTTTGATACTGAACACAAGTTTGTCCCAGAAGATTTAGAAAAAATTGAAGCTGAAATGAATAAAATTGTAAAAGAGGATCTAAAACTAGAAAGATTTGAACTTCCAAGAAATGAAGCGATTCGTTTTATGGAGGAAAAAGGTGAAAAATATAAAGTTGAACTCATCAACGATTTGCCAGAAGATGCGATTATTTCATTCTACAGACAAGGTGATTTTGTTGATTTATGTGCAGGTTGCCACGTAGCCTCAACTAAAGATGTTAAAAGCGTTAAATTACTCTCATTAGCAGGTGCATACTGGAGAGGCGATGAAAAAAATAAAATGCTTCAAAGAATATACGGAACTGCATTTCCAAAAGCTTCTATGCTTGAAGAATACGTAAATATGCTTGAAGAAGCTAAGAAGAGAGATCACCGAAAACTCGGAAAAGAGCTCGGACTCTTTGCATTGATGGAAGAGGGCCCTGGATTCCCATTCATTTTACCAAAAGGTATGGTTGTAAAAAATAACCTACTCAAATATTGGAGAGAAGTACACGACAAAGCAAACTATGTTGAAGTTGAAACTCCAATTATATTAAATAGAAAACTTTGGGAAACTTCAGGACACTGGTTCCATTATAAAGACAATATGTACACTGTGCTTATTGACGAAGAAGACTTTGCTATCAAACCGATGAACTGTCCAGGGGGCATGCTCGTTTATAAAACAGAACTTCGTTCTTATAAAGATTTTCCACTTAGGGTGGGTGAAATCGGTAGAGTTCACAGACATGAATTGTCAGGGGCATTGCATGGCTTAATGCGTGTGAGAGCATTTACTCAAGATGACGCACATATATTTATGTTGCCAGAACAAATCAAAGGCGAAATCATCAATGTAGTGAACTTGATCGACGAAGTGTATAAAACTTTTGGATTTAGTTACCATGTTGAACTATCAACTCGACCTGAAAAATCAATGGGTAGCGAAGAAGATTGGAAATTAGCTGAAGATTCACTTCAAGGCGCTCTTGAAGAATTGGGAATACAATATAAATTAAATCCAGGTGATGGTGCTTTCTATGGTCCTAAAATTGACTTCCATTTAAGAGATTGTATCGGAAGAACATGGCAATGTGGTACTATTCAGCTTGATATGCAGTTGCCACAACGCTTTGAATTATCTTATATCGGCAGTGATGGCGAAAAACATCAACCAATTGTTATTCATAGAGTTGCGTATGGATCGATTGAGCGCTTTATGGGAATCTTGATTGAAGAATTCGCAGGAAAGTTCCCAGCTTGGTTAGCACCAGTTCAAGTAAAACTTCTGACAATTGCAGATAGACATATCCCATATGCACTTGAAGTATCAAATAAACTTAAATCCATGGGAATTCGTGTTGAAATGGATGATCGTGCAGAAAAAATTGGATATAAAATAAGAGAAGCACAACTTGAAAAAAATCCTTATATGCTCATTATTGGAGATAAAGAAGCTGAACTAGGTCAAGTTTCAGTAAGATCAAGAGATAACGGAGAGCTTGGAAACTTAAGTTTAGACGTATTTGCACAAACACTTGTTGCTGAAATCAATGAACGTTCACTTAAATCAAAATTCGAAAAAAATGAAGCATAAGATTGAACGTTTCACAGTAGTTAAAAGTAATTTAAAGATATTTCTTAAAAAAGATTGACACGGTAAGCAATAATATGTTATATTAATTGAGGTTAACAAGTAGAAGTCCGCTTCTCACCATATAACGTAGAGTTCATATGGTTAATAGTATTAATGCTTACGTAATGTATGTGTATTAATAACGGCGGATTTTTAATCTGCCGTTTATTTTTTTATATAACCTAGGGGGTGTATCGTATTAAAACTGCTGAAATCAATGAAGAAATTCGCGACATTGAAGTAAGAGTCATAGGTGAAGAAAATGAGCAATTAGGTGTTATGTCTGGTAAAGAAGCGTACGCTCTAGCAATGGAACGCAAATTAGACTTAGTAAAAATTGCACCAAATGCAAAACCACCTGTATGCAAAATAATGGACTTTGGTAAGTTTCGCTATGAACAACAAAAGAAGGATAAAGAAGCACGCAAAAAGCAAAAAAGCGCGTCGCTTAAAGAAATTCGTCTTGGTTTGAACATTGAGAAAAATGATTTAGAAACCAAGTCTAAAAATGCAATTAAATTCTTACAAAGTGGTGATAAGGTGAAAGTTTCTTTACGATTCAAAGGTCGTGAAATGGGTTACACAACTCAGGGATTTGAAGTCATTAAAAAATTCACCGCAGAAATTGAAGAAGCTGGAGTTATTGAATCTCCTGCTAAATTAGAAGGTAGAAGCTTAGTTGCAACATTTGCACCTAAAAAATAAAGCGAACAATCTGGAAGGAGGAAATCAACTATGCCAAAAATGAAAACACATAGTGGTGCTGCTAAAAGAGTTAAAAAAACTGGTGGCGGAAAACTTAAAAGAAGCAAGGCATTTACAAGCCATATCTTAACCAAAAAAACTTCTAAAAGAAAAAGAGGCTTAAGACAATCAACAGTTGTTAGTGAGTCAGATATGAAACGAGTAAAAACATTATTGCCTTATTTATAGGATAATCAGAAAAAGAAGGAGGTTATGAACCATGGCAAGAATTAAAGGCGCTGTAAACGCAAAGAAAAAACACAAAAAAATTCTTAAATTAGCTAAAGGCTTCTACGGCCAAAAAAGCTTAGTATTTAAAGCAGCAAACCCTGCAGTTATGAGATCATTAAGATCTGCATATGTAGGTAGAAAATTAAGAAAAAGAGATTTTAGAAAATTATGGATTGCACGTATCAATGCAGGTGCAAGACAAAATGGTTTAAGCTATTCTAAATTTATGAATGGTCTTAAAAAAGCAAACATCGAAATCAACAGAAAAGTGTTGTCAGAAATGGCAATCAATCACCCTGAAGATTTTGCTAAATTAGTAACTGTTGCAAAAGGTCAGTTATAATTTAGTATAAAGATTAAATAAAGGAGCATTTAGATGAAATTTCAGCTAAGCTCCTTTTTTGTGCGTCTAAGTGTGAAATAGCTTGAAGAATCAAGAATTGTATCTTGTATACATGCTATAGATAGCATATAATGTTGATGTAAATAAATTATAAGGAGTGTGTGTTATGGCATTTTTAGACAAAGTGATTGAAATTGCTCGTAAAGACGTCCAAACGATCGTTTTACCAGAAGCGTTTGACCCTAGAACAATTGAAGCGACTCATAAAATATTAGAAATGGGCATCGCAAAAGTTATTTTAGTTGGAGATAGAAGCAAAATATTAGCTTCTGCCGGAGAATGGAAAATCGAAGAGGCTATTTTTATTGATCCAAATAATTTCGATCAATTAGATGCATTTGCTGCTGAACTTGCGAACATTCGAAAAAGCAAAGGCATGACAATTGATGAAGCAAAGTCCATTTTACTTGAAAGTGAATTGTTCTTTGGCGTGATGTTAGTTAAAATGGGATTCGCTGGTGGAATGGTTGCAGGTGCAGCTAATTCAACTGCAAACGTATTAAGACCAGCACTACAAATTTTAAAAACAGCTCCTGGTACAAAACTCGTATCAGCAGTATTCTTGATGGAAGTTCCAGATTGTGATTTAGGCGAAAATGGATTGTTCATTTTTGGCGATTGCGCACTTAATCCAAATCCAACTGCAGAAGAATTAGCACACATTGCCATTAGTTCTGCTAAAACATTTGAATCGATCGTTCATGCTGAACCAAAAGTAAGTATTTTATCCTTCTCATCAAAAGGATCTGCATCGCATCCAGATGTTGATAAAGTTGTTGAAGCAACACGTATTGCAAAAGAACTCGCACCAGAATTAGCGCTTGATGGCGAGCTTCAATTTGACGCTGCTGTTGTCGCTTCTGTTGGAAAGAAAAAAGCGCCAGAATCAAAAGTTGCTGGAGAAGCAAACGTTATTATCTTCCCTGACCTCGATGCTGGTAATATTGGATATAAATTGGTTCAAAGATTGGCTAAAGCAAATGCATATGGCCCAATTTGCCAAGGTCTTGCAATGCCAGTGAATGACTTATCACGAGGCTGCTATGCAGACGATATCGTTGGCACAGTGGCATTAACCGCTTTACAAGCGCAAATGCAAAATAAATAGCTCTAAAGTACCTTACAATTACATGTAAAAATCAATGTAAAATTTCGTGTTTTACATTGATTTTTTTTGCATTTTACATAAGACTTTGATACAATGATTGTTGTTGTTCATGAGAATAACTTCATGGAGGAAATATGCAAAAAAGACGTTTAATCAATCGACCACTGAATCCATCTCAGATCGTACTACTAAGTTTTTTAGGTGTTATTATAATGGGCGCTTTAGTATTGATGCTTCCCATTAGTTCGGCATCAAGAGAGATAACGCCATTTATTGATACATTGTTTACATCCACTTCAGCTGTTTGTGTTACAGGATTAGCTGTTGTCGACACTGGGACTTATTGGTCTGTGTTTGGAAAAACAGTCATCTTAATTTTAATTCAAATAGGTGGCCTTGGCTTTATGACATTGACCACGTCTATCGCAATTCTTTTTGGTAAAAAAATAGGTCTTCGCAATCGAATCATCATGCAAGAAGCACTCAATCAGTTCTCATTGGCTGGTGTTATCCGACTCACGCGATATGTCATTTTTGCCACTTTTGCAATTGAAGGGCTCGGCGCATTTTTTCTATCGACTCGATTTGTTCCCCTATATGGACTAAAAAATGGCCTATATTATTCTGTTTTTCATTCAGTTTCGGCTTTTTGTAATGCTGGTTTTGATATTATTGGTCATTACAGAGGCTTAACACCATTTGTTACGGACCCAATTGTGAATTTCACTATTATGTCTTTGATCGTTTTAGGGGGTATTGGTTTTGTCGTTATCGCCGATTTATCAAGATTAAAGCGCATTCGCGAATGGTCACTTCATACTAAATTAGTGGTATTAGTGACTGTACTGTTGATATTTATTGGTTTTACCTTGATTTTTGGATTAGAATATCACAATCCGAAAACGATGGCGTCTTTGACGTTGCCACAAAAAATAATGGCTTCACTCTTTCAAGCGATTACACCAAGAACCGCAGGATTTAATACTGTAGATGTTGCAGGGTTAACTTCAGCAACACGTTTTGTCATGATGCTCCTGATGTTTATCGGTGGTTCACCTGGTTCTACAGCCGGTGGTATTAAGACGACGACGTTTGGACTCATGATTTTGTCTATTATTTCAGTTTTCAATGGTTCAGAAGAAATTAACTTCGCAAAAAGACGGATTTCGAAAGATACCATCAATAAGGCACTATCTGTTATATTAATCTCAATTATTTGGATTATGTCCATGATTTTTGTTTTGTTACTTATTCAACCCGATATGACATTTGAGCAGTTGTCATTTGAAGCCTTAAGTGCTTTTGGTACGGTTGGTCTTTCAACAGGAATCACCCCATTTTTGAGTATTCCAGGTAAAAGTGTATTGGCACTGATGATGTTTTTCGGCAGAGTAGGTCCATTAACGGTTGTTATTTCAATTAGTAGTAAAGCAGCAGCAAATAAGAGAGATTTAATTAAATATCCAGAAGGAAAAATTATCGTCGGATAATATGGAGGCATAAAATGGTAAAGCAATTCGTTGTAATTGGTTGTGGTAGATTTGGACAAAGTGTCGCGATTAAATTAGCAGAACTCGGATGCGAAGTTATGGTTGTCGATGACAATCAGGAAATTATTCAAAGTATTTCGGATAAAGTAACGTACGCGGTTCAGGCAGATGCCACAGATGAAAATACGATTAAAGCACTTGGCATTCGAAATTTTGATGTTGCAATTGTAACAATTGGTTCAGACATTCAATCGTCAATACTTGTGACGTTATTGGTGAAAGAATTAGGCGTTAAACATATCGTTGCTAAAGCACAAAATCCAGCGCACGCAAAAGTACTTTATAAAATTGGCGCTAATCGCGTTGTTTTTCCAGAAAAAGAGATGGGCGTACGCGTTGCAAAGAGTTTAGTATCAAGTAATGTCCTTGATTTAATTGATTTAGCTCCTGAATATAGTATTCTTGAAATTAAAATGAATGACGAGTGGGTCGGAAAAAGTTTGGTGGATATCAACATGAGACGTACTCATCAGATTTCAGTAATTGCCATTCGCAGAGGCGATGAGGTAGATATCAATGTAGCACCAGATCGCATTTTGTTGAAAGATGATATTTTAATCGTTATCGGAAATAATAATGATTTGAAGAAAATAGAAAAGAACTAGTTAGATTGCTTGATCAATGGAGGTGTGAGTGGAGAAACAAAATTCTATTTATGAAATTGCATCTGCTCAAAATAAGACATTTAAACTTTTTAAGTCGCTACTGACAAAAAAATACAGAGAACTTGAAAACTGTTTTTTAATGGAAGGGCAGCGATATATTGAAACCTCTATTAATAGTGGCGCACCCATACAGTCTGTCATCGTCAGCGATGTTTTTTGGAACGCTCAAAATGATGCGATTAAGTCTTACTACTTAAACGTGACACCGGTGTATCTTTTAAAGGAAAATTTGTTTAATGAACTCGTACAAACTGAGCAATCTCAAGGCATAATTGGCGTTTATCCGATAAAACAAGAAGGCGCTGAGGATCATTACGGTCAAAATATTTTGTTTTTAGATAGAATTCAAGATCCCGGAAATATGGGAACGATTATTCGAACTGCAGATGCTGCCGGATTTAGGCATATTCTATGCGCAAAAGGTTCAGTGGATCCTTATAATCCAAAAGTCGTAAGAAGCACTGCGGGGTCGATATTAAATGTTCACCTTCAAGAAATTGATCATATTGAAGAGGAAATTTTATCGCTAAAAGAACTTGGATATCGCATGGTCGTTACAGCGTTAGAACATTCTACAGATTATGATGACAACTCTAACTATGGAAAAAAGAATTGTCTCATCATTGGAAATGAAGCCAATGGAGTGTCTGATTCTTTGTTAAAGTTGGCGGATTGTCGGGTTAAGATTCCAATCGTTGGACAGGCAGAATCACTCAATGCGTCGGTAGCAGCGGGAATTATGATGTATAAAATTCATTCTGTATCGGTAAATTTGAGGTTGTGACGCAAGCTATATTGTGTTATGATAGCCGTATCGTAAATAGTTAAAGTCAGTGAAAGAGAGAGTAAATTGTAAAGCTATTCAGAGAGGAAGAGGTTGCTGAGAATCTTCTATAGTGGTTATAATTGAAGTTCACTCTGGAGATGTATTTCTGAAATCACAGTAGGAAATAACGTTAACCACGTTAAGGTTTCAAGTGATTTGTCAAATGTATTTGGCAGTAATTTGGGTGGTACCGCGGAGTTAACTTCGTCCCATGTAGGGACGGAGTTTTTTTGTGCTTAATTATCGCTTAGGACAAATAATAACCCTTACAAATAAAGGTAACCAAAGATTAGTTTGAGGAGGAAAATATGAAAGAAAAATTATACGAATTGCTCTCACAGGCAAAAAACGAAATCCATCTTGCACCTGGGTTAAAAGAATTAGAAGATATTCGAATTAAGTTTCTAGGTAAAAAAGGTGAAGTGACTCAAATACTGAAAAATATGAAAGACTTATCTCAAGAAGAAAGACCCTTAATCGGTAAAATTGCCAACGAAATTCGCGAAGAAATTGAGCAATTATTAGATCAATTGAAAGAAACTAAAAAATCTTCTGAGTTGGATCGACAATTAGAAAAAGAAGCCATCGATGTGACCATGCCTGCTAAGCAATTTGAAAGAGGACATAAACATCCAATCAATGTTGCACTTGATGAAATTATTGATATTTTCTTAGGTATGGGATTTAAAATCGCTGAAGGTCCTGAAGTAGAAACGGTTTATCACAATTTCGATGCCCTAAATGCACCTATCGATCATCCGTCGAGAAGTTTATCTGATACGTTTTATATCACGGAAGAGTTGATTTTAAGAACTCAAACGTCTCCAATTCAAGTACGAACAATGAAACAACAAAAACCACCGATCAAGATTATTGCGCCGGGAAGATGTTTTAGAAACGACGAAATTGATGCGACACATTCACCAATGTTCCATCAAATCGAAGGTCTTGTCATTGACAAGAACATTACAATGGCAGATTTAAAAGGAACACTCGACATGTTCGCTAAACGTTTATTTGGAAGCCAAACTAAAACAAAGTTTAGACCACACTATTTCCCATTTACTGAACCAAGCGGAGAAGTAGACGTTTCTTGTTTTAAGTGTGGCGGTGAAGGATGTAGATTCTGTAAAGGCAGTGGATGGATTGAAATTCTTGGCTGTGGAATGGTTCACCCAAATGTTTTAAAAGAATGTGGCATTGATCCTACAGAATATAATGGTTTTGCATTTGGAATGGGACTTGATCGCGTTACGATGCTCAAATATGAAATCGACGATATTCGAGTTCTCTTCGAAAATGATGTCCGATTCATAAAACAATTTTAGTAGAGCAAAGGGAGGAAAATATGAGAGTACCCGTTCAATGGATAAAAGATTATGTTAATATTAATGAAATTTCACATAGAGATTTAGTAGATAAACTCGTTTTAACTGGATCCAATAATGAAGGTAGCCATCAAATTTGTGAAGGTGTTGAAAATATTGTCGTTGGAAAAATTGTCAAAATTGACTCGCATCCAAATGCAGAAAAATTATGTATATGTCAAGTTGATGTTGGAACGGAAGTGATTCAAATTGTTACAGGCGCAACCAATGTTTTTGAAGGCGCGTATATCCCAGTGGCGATTCACGGTGCGGTTATTGCAAACGGTATTAAAATTAAAAAAGGTAAACTCAGAGGTGAAGCATCAAATGGTATGTTGTGTTCGCTTGAGGAAATGGGATTTGATAAGGCGAGTATTCCCAAAGAGTTTGACGAAGGCATCTTAATCCTCGATCGCGAATATCCGCTTGGGATGGATATATTAGAAGCACTTGAAATAAAAGAAGAAGTCATCGAATTTGAGATTACACCCAATCGTCCTGATTGTTTGAGCATGATTGGAATGGCAAGAGAAATTTCTGCAAGTTTTGATTTAAGCACACAACTCCCAGAACTTTTTCAAGATCAACAAACATCTGAAATCGAGAAATATGCAGCGGTAGAAATTGAAAATACTCAACTTTGCACGAGATATATTGCAAAAGTTGTCAAAGACATCCACGTAAAAGCATCCCCGCAATGGATGCAACTTAGATTAATGCAAGCAGGTATGCGACCAATCAATAATATTGTCGATATTACAAATTACGTTATGTTAGAGTACGGTCAGCCAATTCACGCATTTGACTATGAAACTTTAAAAGACGGAAAAATTATCGTTCGCACATCAAAAAACGGTGAAGTATTTGAAACTTTAGATGGTAAAGAGCGTACATTAACGGATGAGATGTTAGTAATTGCTGATTCTGAAAGAACAATTGGAATAGCTGGAGTTATGGGGGGTGCAAATACTGAAATCACACCAGAAACGAAAACTATATTAATTGAAGTTGCAAGTTTTGATAAATCGAGTATTCGTAAAACATCTAAAAATTTAGGTCTTAGAACAGAAGCTTCTTCAAGATTTGAAAAAGGTGTCAGCAATGTGCTTCCACTTGATGTAGTGAATCGCGTTTGCTATTTAATTGAATCTTTAGGCGCTGGGAATGTTGTTTCTGGGATAATTGACATTTTCCCTGAAGGGGTTAAAACAACTCAAATCCCATTTACGGTGGATGGCATCAATCGCGTGATTGGAACGAAACTTACTGAAGCTCAGATGATTGAATGTTTAAGAAAGTTAGAAATAAGAGTTGAAAAATTAAACGATACGTTAATCGCAATCATTCCACATTTTAGACTAGATTTAACGAAAGAAATTGATTTGGTTGAAGAAATTGCTCGTATCTATGGATATGAGAAAATCGGTATGACTTTACCTAAACTAGATGTTTGGGGGGCGAAAACAAACGCACAGATGATTAAAGATCGCGCTAAATTTGAACTGTTGGCTTGCGGAGCAGATGAGATGCTGTCTTATTCATTTGTATCGAAACGTGATCTCGATAGAATTAATGTTCCTGAAGAGAGCTTGTTGCGTAAACAAGTAGCACTTATTAATCCATTGGGTGAAGAGTTCAGTGTGATGAGAAGTACACTTGTACCTAATTTGTTGGAAGTATTAGCTCGAAACAGCAATCGAAAAAATAAAAATGTTCGATTGTTTGAGATCGGTAGTATATTTATTCCAAAAGAAGTACCAGTTGTTCAATTGCCAATTGAAAAAGAAGTGTTAGTAATTGGTGCAATAGGAGAAAAAGAAGACTTTTTTACGCTTAAAGGTATGGTAGAAAGCTTATTGACTGGACTGGGGATTGATAATGTCACTTATGAAAAAGAGACGAATCATCCAACGTACCATAAAGGCAGATGCGCGAACATTTTATGGAATGGACATATTTTAGGTGTTATGGGAGAAATTCATCCGCTTGTGCTTGAAAACTTTGACTTAGCAGAGCGTGCTTATGTAGCAGATCTTGATTATAACATTTTGATGCAAATAGCTCGAGATGGTAAGAAATATCAAGCGGTACCGAAATTCCCTGCAATTGAAAGAGATATGTCGATTCTTGTAAAAGATGAAGTGACTTCTTTACAAATTGAAACCCTTGTTAAACAAGTATCTGGTCAGCTACTTGAAAAGGTTCGACTATTTGACATGTATAAGGGAAAACAAATTACTGAAGGCTATAAATCTTTAGCATATGAACTGATTTTCAGAGCAAAAGATCGCACACTTGTGGATGAAGAAGTCAATAAGATCTTTGATAAAGTTCTCAAAACACTTGAAACTGAAATCGGCGCACAATTAAGATAGGGATTCAAGGAACAAAATACTAAGATAATTTAATGAATCGTTGCATATTGAAAATCCTATATTTTGGGTGATCGATGCAACGATTTTTTTGTAAGCAGTTGTACTTGTTCCAAAAAATGATATAATAAATATTTGAGTGTTATAGTGCATTTAGATGCATGATCGGATAAAGTTTGGAAAGGTGGAAACAAATGATACAAGTAACGGATGTTAGCTTAAGGTTTAGTGATCGTAAGCTTTTTGATGAAGTAAATTTAAAATTCACACCAGGTAACTGCTATGGTGTAATCGGCGCAAACGGCGCAGGTAAATCGACATTTTTGAGAATTCTTTCAGGTGATATTGAACCATCAACGGGAGATGTGTTTATAACTCCTGGTGAAAGACTTGCAGTATTAAAACAAAATCACTTTGAATTTGATGCATATTCTGTTATGGATACCGTTATTATGGGACATAAGCGCCTTTATGAAATCATGAAAGAGAAAGATGCTCTTTATATGAAAGAAGATTTCAGTGAAGATGATGGGATGCGCGCAGCAATCTTAGAAGGTGAATTTGCAGAATTAGAAGGATGGGATGCAGAATCCAATGCTGAAAAGTTGTTAAATGGTTTAGGGGTTACGCCTAGCTGTTTTTCTAAACAAATGTCAGATGTACATTCAGATGACAAAGTGAAAATTTTGCTTGCACAATCTCTATTTGGAGCGCCGGATATCCTGTTAATGGATGAGCCAACCAATCACTTGGATTTTAAAGCGATTAAATGGTTAGAAGAGTTTTTAATTACTTATGATAAAACAGTCATTGTCGTATCGCATGACCGTCACTTTTTAAATAACGTATGTACACACATGGTGGATATCGATTTTGGTAAAGCAAAAATGTTCGTTGGAAACTATGATTTTTGGTATGAATCTAGTCAATTGATGTCGAGACTTTTAAAAGAGCAAAACAAGAAAAAAGAAGAGAAAATTAAAGAATTACAAGACTTTATTGCACGTTTTAGCTCAAATGCATCTAAAGCAAAGCAAGCGACATCGCGTAAAAAAATGCTTGATAAAATCAATATTGAAGACATTCAACCTTCTTCACGTCGTTATCCATTTGTTGGTTTTACTCCAGAACGTGAAGCTGGTAAAGATATTCTATTGGTTGAAAGAATCACAAAAACAGTGGATGGCGTAAAAGTATTAGACAATGTATCGTTTACAGTGAATAAAGGCGATAAAATTGTTTTTATGAGTAGAAATGACCTTGTAAGAACCATGCTATTTAAAATTTTAATAGGCGAAGAAACTGCAGATTCAGGGACATTTAAGTGGGGCGTAACAACGTCACAAGCGTATTTCCCAAAAGATAATACAGAGTATTTTGACGGAATGGACATGAACTTAATTGATTGGTTGCGTCAGTATTCTGAAGAAAAAACAGAAACATTTATTCGTGGTTTCTTAGGAAAAATGTTATTCTCAGGGGATGAACCTCTTAAAAAGGCAAATGTACTATCCGGTGGAGAAAAAGTGAGATGTATGTTTTCAAAGTTGATGTTATCAAAAGCAAATGTTATTTTGCTAGATGAACCAACGAATCACTTGGATCTTGAATCTATTGAAGCTGTTAATAATGGCCTTATTGCATTTAAAGGAACGATGCTGTTTACGTCTCATGACCATAAATTCATCGAGACAATTGCTAATCGTGTCATAGAGATTACACCAAGTGGATTATTTGATAAACCAATGAACTTTGATGAATTTTTGGATTCAGAAGAAATTCAAGCTCAAATTGAGGCTATGTATAACGTATAGGAATAATCAGAAAATTCAAAACCACAACAATTTTTTCAGCATGTATAGAAAAAAATTGTAAGAAAGGGTTGCATTGTTTTTTTTAACGGTGTAATATAAAGATGTACCTTAGATTCACCTATCAATTAATAAATTGGAACGGCCGTTGTCAAAACTGTACTTCCAAAATGTTATTAATGCATGAAGTTTAGGTTTTCTAGGAATTAAAATTTTGGAGGAACAAACGATGAACGGAACAGTAAAATGGTTTAACTCAGAAAAAGGATTTGGTTTTATCACTGGTGAAGATGGTAAAGATGTATTCGTACACTTTTCACAAATCAACAAAGATGGCTTTAAATCTTTAGAAGAAGGCGAAGCAGTAAGCTTCACAATCGCTCAAGGACCTAAAGGCCCACAAGCTGAAAACGTAACACCAATCAGATAATTGAACGAAGCCTCGGTGAAGCCGGGGCTTTTTTTTATATGAGATTTAGTAGCTATAATGCGCACGAAGTGATACAATTTAGGGATAGAGTGAAAGGTTAAGGTATATAGAATGATAACAGTAGGAAAAAAACAAACATTATTTGTGAATCGATTTTCGGATTTTGGGGCATTTTTAAGTGATGAAATGAATGGCGAAAATGAAGTATTGATGCCAAAAAAATTCGTTTCAAAAGAACTTAAAGTCGATGATGAAGTAGAAGTGTTTATTTATAGAGATTCAGAACAACGCATTACAGCAACTGTTCAAAAGCCGTTTATTGAAACTGGTGAAATTGGTTATCTTGAAGTGGTTGGAAGTATTAAAGATGGTTATTTTTTAAACATGGGGCTTGATAAAGATTTATACATGCCATATAACGAAACAAAGGGACATCCGCAAAAAGGAAAAAAAGTATTGGTATTAATGTATAAGGATTTTACGGATCAACTATGTGCAACGATGAAAATCTTTAATCATTTAAAAGATAATACGACCTATAAAGTTGGCGATCGTGTTAAGGGAACCGTATATGAAATCAAACCTGAAATGGGCGCGTTTGTTGCTGTGGATAGTCAATTCCACGGACTGATTCCAAAACATGAATTTTATAAAGAAATTAAGGAAGGCGCAGTTATTGAGGCAAGAGTTACAAAAGTTCGAGACGATGGGAAGCTCAATTTAAGTATTCGAGATAAAGCGGCAGTTCAGATACTAGATGATGTGGAACGACTCATGAAAGTGCTTCAAGAATCTGACGGAACCTTATATTTAAATGATGAAAGTGATCCCGAAGATATTAAAAGAAGACTGAATTTAAGTAAACGAGCTTTTAAACGAGCAGTGGGAAAACTGTTGAAAGAAGGCAAAATTCAGATTTTTGAAGATGGCATTCGCCTGATTCAATAAATAGTGAATAATATGATGATAAAATAATCATCTTTTTCTGTGAATTATATGAATCTTCTAGTATAATAGAATTAATTAAGGATGCATTAGGGGTGATTGGATGAGCAATAAAAATAAAGTGACCGTAAAAATCATGGATCGAGATTATACATTAGTTAGTGAAGATTCGAGAGAGCATATGCAACGCGTAGCAAATTACGTAGATGATAAAATGAAGGAAACTTATGAGAGCAATAAAAAACTCAGCACATCTATGATTGGTGTCCTAACAGCACTTAATATCGCAGATGAATTATATAAGGTATTAGAAGAAAAAAATGAACTGGAAAAGAGAATTAACTCGCCTCAGTATGAATTAAAAAGTGCTCGAGATGAGCTCGATGCCGTTGTAAATGAGTATGAAAAAAGAAGTGCTGCTTATGAAAAAATGATTCAAGAGTTTTCTCGTTTAATTGATTCTTCAAACATCTACGAAACTGGTGTCGCTCAATTGCGTAAGCGAATGGATAAATTAGATAACGAATTGAGAGTAAAAGAAGAGAATTTAAAAAAATCGAGAGATGAAGTGCTAGAAATGGAAAAAGAATTTTCTCATAAAGATCCGATGCGTGTCATTGATTTTGATGAAGAAACGACTTGATTAGTAATGCGCCTTGAGAAAGGCGCTTTTTTAATGAATAATAAGAACACACAACTCACATAATTTACAGGATTAAATTAGAATATTGCATAATCATTTGTGAGAATTTCAATTTTCAGAATAGCTATTTTGAGTTAAATGATACATGATTTTCACACTAAAAAGGTTCTAATGCAATTTCCACAAATACTTATTAGGAATGAACAATTCCTTTTTTTAAGGAGACTCAAATGAACGAAAAAGCATTGCGCGTATTAGAATATAATAAAATAATTGAACTACTTTCAGAAAAAGCAGCATCATCACTTGGCAAAAGTGTCTGTGTATCGCTAAAACCGTCATCTGATTTTAATGAAGTGATCGCTTGGCAAAAAGAAACTGCAGAAGCAACGAATTTAATGTTACAAATCGGAACGCCTCCAATAGGCCCGATTTATGATTTGTCTGACGCACTTAAATTGTCCACAATTGGCGGATGTTTATCGCCAAAACAATTATTAGAAGTAGGAGATAGCTTAAGAACGGCGCGAATTCTTAAAAAATTTATTGCATCCAATAGTGAACATGCAGAACGTTATCCCGTCTTATTTACATTAGCCAATCAAATTGCAAATTTTATTGAATTAGAAAAACACATTGAACAGTGCATTATAAGCGAAACGTTAATTGCAGATGATGCATCTTCTGAGTTGAGAAGAATTCGTAAGAGCATCGAAAGTAAAAATGCGTCTATAAGAGGTAAATTGGAGTCCATGATTACGTCTCCTGCTTATCAAAAGTACTTACAAGATTCATTGATTACCATTCGCCAAGATCGTTTTGTTATACCTGTTAAAAGTGAATATAAAAGCCAGGTAAAAGGACTCGTTCATGATCAATCTTCGAAAGGGAGTACGTTTTATATTGAGCCATTAGCAGTGGTTGAACTTAACAATGAGCTACGTGAACTCAAAATAGATGAGCAAAAGGAAATCGAACGAATTTTAAGAATGCTAACAGGTGAAGTGGCAAATGCTGCAGATGCCATCATGACGAATATTGAGTCGATGACGCGTTTGGATTTTTTATTTGCAAAAGGCAAATTTGCTTTGGATTACAAAGCAGTCGAACCAGAAATGAATCAAGAGAAACGATTCAGAATTAAAAATGGGCGACACCCACTTCTTCCAAAAGAAACAGTTGTCCCTTCAAATATTTGGTTAGGAGATAAATTCAACACCCTACTCATAACAGGTCCAAATACAGGTGGGAAAACAGTGACACTTAAAACAGTGGGCCTGTTAACCTTAATGGCTCAAGCAGGGCTTCATGTTCCAGCGGATTACGGTACGGAACTTTCGATATTTGATGAGGTTTTTGCAGATATTGGAGATGAACAGAGCATTGAACAAAGTTTAAGTACGTTTTCATCACATATGACGAATATTGTAAAGATCTTGCGGGATGTCACAAAAGATTCTTTGGTTCTCTTTGATGAACTTGGCGCAGGAACAGATCCTACTGAGGGTGCGGCACTTGCTATGGCCATATTGGATCAATTAAAAGATAAAAACATTCGAACACTTGCAACGACGCATTATTCCGAATTAAAAGAGTATGCAATTATCACAGACAAGATTGAAAATGCTTGTGTGGAGTTTAATGTTGAAACATTGAGTCCGACATATAAATTACTTATTGGAATTCCAGGAAAATCAAATGCTTTCGAGATTTCTCAAAAATTAGGTTTATCAGATGCGATTGTTCATCACGCAAAAGAATACATTCACAAAGATGATATCCGTTTTGAAGATATTCTCGCGAATATTGAAAAAAATCAAAGACAAATTGAAGAAGAACGCGATGCGGCAATTCGCATGAGATTAGAAGTTGAAAAAATGAAGCGTTCTTATCAAGAAAAAGAAGACAAGTGGTTAAGACAAAAAGATGAACTAGCAAAGAAAGCAAAAGATGAAGCAAGAGAACTGTTAAAAGCAGCCAAAGAAGAAGCAGATGAAATCGTCAAAGAGTTAAGAACGATAAAACTCTCAGCCGATCAATCGAGAAATAAAGACATTGAAGGTATGAGAAAGCGTTTGATGGATGGAATAGATGATTTAGCTGAAGAAGTGATTAAGACAGAAGCAGTTAATGAATTTGCACCTAAAAACCTTTTAATTGGCGATTCTGTTCGAGTGCTCAGTATCGATCAAGAAGGAACCGTATTATCCTTGCCAAATGATAAGGGTGAACTGACTGTACAGGTAGGTTTAATGAAGATGAACGTGAACATTAAGCAGCTTTCAGTTATCAGTAAAAAGAAGAAAGATGAGAAGGTGTTTAACAAAGTGAAGTCATTCACTATGAAAAGTGCTACAATTAGTCCGGAAATCGACGTCAGAGGAAATAACATTGACGAGGCGATTACTATCATTGATAAATATCTGGATGACGCGGCAATATCGAGCCTCAGTCAAGTTCGCATCATTCATGGAAAGGGAACCGGCGCACTTCGAAAAGGTCTACATGAGCATTTTAAAGGGCACCCCCATATTAAAAAATTTGAAGATGCCGCTTATAATGAAGGTGGTAGTGGTGCAACCACTATAGTATTAAAATAGTCAATAAATTGTTCTTAAAATTGATTTCATATTTTATATGACCAATTCATATCTCGTATTATTAATTTGTATCTGACAATATTAATTCATATCCTGTTCAATTTCATCTATCCACTCTTGATAGATACTTTGATCAGGATATTTTTTTTGCCCTTTTTCTAACGTTCTGATGGCTTTTTCCGCTTTTCCATCTTGATAATAATAAGCTGCTCCTTGTAAGAAGATTTCAGGATCAGCTTGAACTTTCAGCGTTCCCAAAACAATAGGAACGACTAACAATAGTACGGAAATGACTTGAACAGGTAATCGTTTTAAATGGAAAATTTTTTCGTGACTCAATCCAACAGAGTAAGCTAAGAAAAAACCACCAATTAAGCCTCCAATATGTCCTGCCATATCGATGTTCGGTTTTACAAGACCGATGAGTAGGTTGATTCCAACGAGTAAGATTAAATCGGACCCAAATAATTTTTTATAGACAATAGGATTGAGTTTGTATAAAAACAAGTTAGCGCCCATTAAACCAAAAATCGCGCCTGATGCGCCGACCGAAGTTGCCGTACTAAACAAAAAGCTTGCTCCAGAACCGATAAGTCCTGAGATAAAATAGATGATTAAAAAGTTGCGTTTCCCATAGAATCGTTCAATATCTCGACCGATGACGTAAAGTGCCATCATGTTAAACATTAAATGTAAAAAGTCCGCATGTAAAAACATCGCTGTAAATAATCGCCAAAATTCTCCTAGGCCAATGAGGGCATTTACCTTTGAACCAAGAAACAAAAGTCCGTTTCCAGTAAAATAATCTGCAATCTGAGTCAAAAGAAACATAAAAATGTTGATGCCAATTAACCATTCGGTCAATGAAAGATGCTTGAGTTTATGCTTATAATAATTTAAATTTGCCATAGTATCTCCTCGAATTTTCTTTAAATGAACATATCGTTATTATACAATAATTTCCCAGATAGTGAAGTCATATGCAGAGGTTTTCATAAATATTTTACACTTCATTCAAGAATTTCATTATATATTGACAGATAAACATTACTATGGTAAAGTAAGACTCAAATTAACAAAATCAAAATGAAATGAACATAAGTAAAATCTACGATTGGAACAGTAGTGTAAATGTCCCTTAAAGCGAGCAGGAGTTGGTGTGAGTCCTGTAATACATGAACATGAAGAGAGCCCATGAGATGCCAAAGGCCGGTAGTCACCGTTAAAGACTTCGAGTGAGAAAGAGGAATCTTTCTAAAAAGAGTGGCAACGCGGAAACCTTCGTCTCTTATTATTATAATAAGAGGCGTTTTTATTTTTTGAGGAGGGGAAATATGATTAATTACAAAGAACTAATTGCAAAGCAATTAAAAGAAATCATTGATCAGATGAATGGCGATTTAAGTTATGAAGAGATTCTGTCTTTAGTTGAGCACCCTAAAAACACAGAGATGGGAGATTATGCTTTTCCATGTTTTAAACTTGCAAAAGCATTTAGAAAATCACCTGTGGCTATTGCAGATGAGGTCGTTCAACAATTACCGGTTGATTCAAATTTTCAAAAAGTCGAAGCTGTGGCTGGTTTTCTAAATTACACAGTCAATACAGAACAATTTGCTAAAAATGTTCTTGAGGAAGTATTGAGAGAAAAAGATCAATATGGAACCTCTACTTTAGGAAATGGTAAGAAAACTATCATTGAGTACTCATCCGTAAATATCGCAAAGCCATTTCATATGGGACATATTAGAAGTACGATGATAGGAGAGTCGCTTCACCGTATTTACAAGTATCTAGGTTATGATACTGTTGCAATTAATCATTTGGGAGATTATGGGACTCAATTTGGAAAGCTGATTGTAGCCTATAAATTATGGGGAGATCGAGATGTTATTGAAGCCGATCCAATCCCTGAACTATTAAAAATATACGTGAAATTCCATGATGAAGCTGAAACGCATCCGGAACTTGAAGATGAAGCAAGAGCTTGGTTTACGAAACTTGAGAACGGTGACGAAGAAGCGGTAGCGCTTTGGACACTTTTTAGAGATATGTCGCTCAAAGTGTTTAATCGCGTGTATTCTAAATTGGGTGTTACATTTGATTCGTATGCAGGCGAAAGTTTTTATTCCGATAAGATGCCAGCGATTATCAATGAACTTCGAGAAAAAAATCTCGTTCAGAAGGATGAAGGCGCTGAAATTGTCAATTTAGAAGCATATGGAATGATTCCTGCGTTGATTACCAAAAAAGATGGTTCATCCCTCTATTTAACTCGTGATTTAGCTGCTGCAAAGTATAGAAAAGACACCTATAATTTTGACAAAAATATTTATGTTGTTGGTAGTGCGCAAAAATTGCATTTTCAACAATGGTTTAAGATTGTAGAATTAATGGGTTACGATTGGGCGAAAGATTGTATTCACGTGGACTTTGGAATGGTTTCGCTTGAAGAAGGGGCATTGTCAACTCGTAAGGGAAATGTTGTATTCCTCGAGGATGTATTGGATAAAGCGGTTGAACAAACACTTCAAATTATCAACGAGAAAAATCCAAATCTCGATAACAAAGAAAAAGTGGCTGCTCAAATTGGTATTGGAGCGGTTGTATTCCAAGAATTAACGACCTCAAGAACAAAAGATTATGCCTTTTCGCTGGATAAAACATTGTCATTTGAGGGGGAAACTGGGCCTTATGTTCAATATACGCATGCGAGAGCTTGCAGTGTTTTGAGAAAAGTGGAAGATACTCAACTCGCTGCACCTGATTATAGCGCACTTTCAGATTCTGTATCTAAAGACGTTATTCGACTTTTATCAAAATTTGGTGAAATCGTCATTTTAGCACATAAGAACTATGAACCACACACAATTGCAAGATACGTCATAGAAGTTGCGCAAGCATTCAACCGATTCTATCACGACAATGCAATTTTGGTTGACGATGAGGCTGTTAAATCGGCGCGTGTTGCACTCGTTAAGAGTGTTCAAATTGTGATCAAAAACGCTTTACAACTCTTATGTATGGATGCACCTGAACAAATGTAAAACAAAGGGGCTACCACATCTAATATTTAGATTGTGGTAACCCCTAATTTTATTCAATCAAATGGGTTATGTAGAGAAAATACTTTAAAATTAATTCGTAGAATCAAAACGAGACATACATTTTTTAAAGCTTTCTACATTTAGACTTTCTTTCAGAATAAAATCATTGAAGATAAGTTCTTTCAATCTTTTATGAATATTATCTATTTCAAGTGAAGTCAATATGACAATGGGAACCTCATTGTATTTCGAGCTCTTAATATTCGCAATAAGCGTTTCTGCTTTCATATCGCTAAGCTCCATACCTGTTATGATGACATCGACTTCGTGCTTGCTAATTAATTTCATAAAATCTTCACCGCGACTTGTTCCAGTATAATCAAAACCTAGTCGTGAAGACATATCGTGAACAACTTGTCTAAAAAAGTCACTGTATTCAAAGTGGAGAATTCTCATACGACCTCCTTGTAGAGTCTGTAACCTCAGATATTGTTTGTAATCTCGGATAGTGTTTGTAAATTCTGATAGCGTTTGTAACCTTGGTTCGTGTTTTAATCAATAGGTTCAACTTCAGTATATCATAGAAAAAGTACGACCTAAAAACTATTTATTCCGGTTGAGGAGTATGACGTGTTATACTAGAACATATATTGAAACAACTCATTTACATACAGTGATTGACATTGTAAATGCAAGGAGAATGTATGAAAATTTTACTGATGGCATTAAACTCTAAATTTATTCACTCAAATCTAGCAATTCGCTCGATTGCTGCATATTATCAAGAATACTATTGTCACTTAGATTATATGATCGAGGTTAAAGAATATACCATAAATAATGAAATGGATTTAATATTACAAGACATGGTCAAAGGAAGTTATGATGGTATTTTCGTTTCATCCTATATATGGAATATAGAAGCCCTCAATGTAATATTTACCAATTATCGCAAAATTAAATCAAATTCTTTTGTCATTTTTGGAGGACCAGAAGTTTCATTTGATCCAAAAGACCAACTGAAACAACATCCATATTTAAACGGGATTATTTGTGGAGAAGGCGAACGCATATTTTCCGAATTTTTACTTCATCTTCAAAATACTTGTTTGGAGGAAGCTTTTCGTCAAACACCGGGAATGGCCTATAGAGTAGGAATGGATTATTTTGAGAATCCACCAATGCCATTGATTGACCATTTAGAGGAAATTCCATTTCCATACTCAGACATGGCTCTTTATCAAAATCGGATAATTTACTATGAAAGTTCGAGAGGATGCCCTTATAATTGTAGTTACTGTCTTTCGTCTGCACTCAAGGGCGTTAGGCATCTGTCAATTGAACGTGTAAAACGAGATTTAAAGTTTTTTATTGACCAAAAAGTACCACAAGTTAAGTTTGTCGATCGTACCTTTAATGCAGTCAAATCACATGCACTTGCAATCATGAACTATTTAATGGAAATTGACAATGGCATTACCAATTTTCATTTTGAGATTACAGCATCGTTACTAGATGAGGATTATATTCAGTTGATTCAAAAATCGAGAAAAGGTCTTTTTCAATTTGAAGTCGGCATTCAAACAACGAATCAAATGACTCTAAGTGAAATACATCGTCCAATTCAGTTTGATCGCGTAAAAGAAAAATGTCTTCAAGTCATTCGAACTGGAAACGTACATCTACATGTGGATTTAATTGCCGGACTTCCATACGAAAATTATACGTCATTTCTAAATTCGTTTGATGATGTTTATGAAATTGGAGCTGAACAGCTGCAACTGGGCTTTCTTAAGATTCTAAAGGGAACGGCCATTTCGCGAGAGATTGAAAAACATGGATACGTAGTTAGAGTCCAAGCCCCTTATGAAGTTCTTTATAATAAACACATCTCATATGATGAGATGATTCAGTTGAAGGAATTAGAAAGAATACTTGAATATTATTATAATTCGGGAAAGTTTACTCATACACTGAAATTCTTAATGTCTTATAGTCAAGAAAGGCCAAGTCAGTTCTATCTGAAAATGTGTCAATATTTCAGAGATCAGAATCTTTTAAATACGTCCATTGGCACGTATCGATTATACGAAATTTTATATGATTACTGTAGTGTAACACCACCGTTTAATCTAATTGATCAAGATGTCCTTCGGGATTTTTTAAAACTGGATTATTATTTTTCAAATTTGAAAGGCAATAAGGAACTTTTTCACTATCCTGAAATTCCTCAGTTTAATAATAAGCGCTTTGAACTACTAAAAAATAAAGAATTTGTTGATCAGTACTGGACCAGTCAAAGTGACTTATCAACGAAAGCCTTAGTAAAAAATGTTGAATTCATAACACTCAAATATGATATAATCAATTTCATTCAAAGTAATTATCAACACCTTGAACCATCGTTGTCGGTGGTCATGTTAGATTATTTAGAAAGCGAGCAAGTGAAAATCTATCCAATTGACCTGAATTACTTTATTGATCACAAGGAGGAAACATGAATCATGTACTCGTGCACCACAATACCAAGCCTATTTCAATGGAAGTTAAGCACAAATTAGTTGCTTTATTAGAAGAAAAGGGCAAAAAAATTGTTACGACGAATCCAGATGTCATCATCGTTATTGGTGGTGATGGAACCATGTTGAGTGCGATCCGAAAATATAAACATTTAAAAAAGCCCTTTGTGGGAATTGATACAGGAACGTTAGGTTTTTTAACGACGATCATGCCTGATAATCTGGAGCGTATTTTTGACGTATTAGACGGAAAACAATTTAGAATCAATGCATATCCATTGTTAATGGTAAGCACCAAGACATTAAGTGGTGATATTTATACAGAGTATGCATTTAACGAAATCACCATCAAACACGTAGAACCTAAGCTAATGGAAGCAAAAGTGTACTTGAACTCAAAACCGTTTAATTATTATACAGGAGATGGGCTTATTATTTCGACTCCAATGGGCGCAACAGGATATGCAATTTGGGCAGGTGGAGCAGTTGTACATTCTGATATTCCCGTTTATCAAATTACACCACTGACGCCAAATGATAATAGTGTGAATCGCCCCATGAGCTCGACTATGATTGTGCCAAACCAGACGGTATTGGATGTAAATATTGTAAAAGCCCATAAACGAAAAGTCATTGTGGCTTGTGATGGAATCAAACTATCGAATGAATATATAGAAGAAATTCACATCAAGATAGCAGAAGATATGAAGATTGAAGTTATTCGATCGGACGAGTTTGACTATTTTGACTTGTATAAAAGAAAAATTATCGATAAGAATATAAGACGCGTATTAGAATAAAGAATATATGAATTAGATGATAGTGAAAGGTGAAAAATGGACGAGAAATTTCAACAAATTTTAAAAAAAATTCTAAAAAAACATTTAGATGACATTGTGTTTATTGAAATGAAGGAAGGTAAGAAAATTCAAATTTCTGGATTTGAAACGCCTGAGGGATTTTTACTTCCTGTTTTTATTCAAGATTTAGCTGAAAAAATTAAAGAAAATGAAATTGACAATATTCCGATTACCGCGATATTAAAGGGGTTAGTCTATTCAGTTGGTGCGCAAGCCGAAATTAATTTTCTATCAATGTATGAGACCATTCTATTGAGTTTAGATGCTTCAATTGTTCAAAGTATCTTAAACGATGGCATTCGATATGCAAACGAGAGAAATTATAGTACAGCAATATTGTATTTCAATGCAGCAGTTTTATTAGATGCCAACAATCTAGATGCATATTATAATATGGGACGTGCTTTTGAAGCGCTTAGCGAAGTAGAGGAAAGAACAGATCTTAAAAAACTCGTAAAATATTGCTATGAAAAATGCGTGAATATCGATCCGAGTTTCGCATATAGTTATTTCAACTTGGGAATCATTTACTATAATGAAGGTAACTATCAAAAAGCTGAAACTAATTGGATTAAAGCGCTTAGTTATGATCTTCCAGAAGAAATGCGTGAAGAAATTGCTACTGGTTTAGGCAAGGTAAGAGATCGTGCAACCTTTGAAAAGGGATATCAATATGTATTGGCAGGAAGGATTGATGATGGCTTAGAACTGCTAAAAGCACTCGAAGAAGAACATGACGAGTGGTGGGACTTAATGTTTTACATTGGTCTTGGCAATCGCATGTTAGAGCAGTATGAAGATGCTCTAAGTTATTTTTTAAAAGTCATGACTTTGAACACAGGTCACATTCAAACAATGAACGAAATTGGTATTTGTCTTATGTCGCTGGGTGATTATGACGAAGCTGAAAAGTATTATAAAGAAGCACTTAGATTGTCGCCAGAGAATGCAGAATTAATGTGTAATATGGGGATTGTAAAATACTCCAAAGGCAATACAGATGAAGCACTTAACTTGATTGAAAGGGCTATTGAAATTGCTCCAGATGATGAAGTCGCTGCTATGTGGCTCGCACACATACAATCTCGAAACTGAGATTTATGAATTAATTAGAACTTTAAATATAATATATGAGAATCAATTTATGGTACTTAAAGAATGCAGCTATTTTCAGTTGCATTCTTTTATTTTAAGCATTTGACATCTTTGTAAAAACTATTGAAGGCTTCAAAAAAATATAGTAGAATGAAATGAACTTAAAAAAATTGTTGAAGGCATCAAAAAAATATATAAAAGGTGATGACGATGATAAAAAAACTTGATGAGTTGATGCAAGTAGCAAGACAAGGATCAACAATGAGACTTGTAGTTGCCGCGGCACATGATGAAGATGTTTTAAGCGCAATATGCAAAGCCGCTGAAGAAAAATTAATCACCCCTATTCTTGTCGGGGATAAAAATGAAATCTTACGAATAGCAAAAGAAGAGCAATTAGAAATTGATTCATATGAAATAGTGGATATTCCTAATTTAGAAGAAGCTGCACAGTATTCTGTAAAACTTATATCAGATGGGAAAGGCGATTTTCTGATGAAAGGTTTGATTGATACAGCCATTTTGCTCAAAGCAGTTTTAAATAAGGAGTATGGACTCAGAACCGATCGCTTATTAAGCCATGTTATGATTTATGAAGTTCCTAAGTATCATAAGCTGATTTTTTTAACAGATGGCGGAATGAACATTGAACCGTCTTTTGATGAGAAAGTTAAAATTACTGAAAATGTTATAGATGTGTGCCGTGCGATGGGAAATCCACAAGTAAAAGTTGCATGTATCGCTGCTAAAGAGAAAGTGAATGAAAAAATGCCAACGACAGTGGATGCTAGAAAACTTCAAGAAATGTCGCAATCTGGACATTTTGGTAAAGATGTAATTGTTGAGGGTCCCCTTGCGCTTGATTTAGCGGTATCAAAAGAAGCCGCTGAAGTTAAAAAATTCTCAAGTCAAATCGCAGGGGATGCAGACGTATTGTTAGTACCTACGATTGAAGTTGGAAATGGAATTGGAAAAACATTAACGTATTTAGCTGGCGCAGAATCTGCAGGAATTATTATGGGCGCAAAGGTGCCTGTTGTTCTTGTATCGAGAGCAGATAGCTATGAAGCGAAACTAAATTCAATTGCACTGGGCAGTGTCATCGCTGCAAATAAATAAAAATTGAGTAAAGACAAAATATAAGGAGTAGGCGAATGAAAGTTTTATTAACTGGAAATGAAGCGGTTGCAAGAGGAGCTTTTGAAGCTGGCGTCACATATGCAAGCGCATATCCTGGTACACCTAGCACTGAAATACTCGAAAATATGATTGAGTACAAAGAAGATTTGATTGCTGAGTGGGCACCTAATGAAAAAGTAGCTCTCGAGTCAGTAATTGGGGCATCAATGGCTGGCGCAAGAACAATTGCTGCGATGAAACACGTAGGAGTGAATGTAGCAGCAGATCCACTTTTTACAATCGGTTATACCGGAATTACGGGTGGATTGGTTTTGGTTTCAGCAGATGATCCAGGTTGCCACAGTTCACAAAATGAACAAGATAATCGTTACTATGCAAAATTTAGCAAAATTGCGATGCTTGAACCAAGTGATTCACAAGAATCTCTTGACTATGTAAAAGCTGCATTTGAAATATCAGAAAAATTTGATGTGCCAGTTTTATTTAGAATGACAACTCGTGTCTGTCACTCAAAGGGATTAGTTGAACTTGGAGAAAGACAAAAATTCGATATAATACCATATAAAAAACAACCACAAAAATTTATCGCTGCGCCAGCTCATGCTAAAATGTTGCATCCAATTGTAGAAGATAAATTGATCAGAATGGAAGCTTTTTCAAATGAAACAGATTTAAATAGAATTGAATGGGGAAATAAAAAAATTGGTATAGTAACTTCTGGTGTTGCTTATACGTACGCTAAAGAAGTATTTGGAGATGATGCTTCTTATTTAAAACTTGGATTTACTTTCCCATTACCTATGGATAAAATCCGTTCGTTTGCAAAAGAAGTTGAAACTTTATATGTCATCGAAGAACTAGAACCATTTATTGAAGAACAAATGAAAGTTGCTGGTATTGAGTGTATTGGCAAAACAATGATTCCAAGAATTGGAGAATTGAACCCTGATATTGTTGCTAAATCACTTCTTGGCATAGAAAGAGAAACCATTCATCCAAATCCAGAACAAATTGTTGGTAGACCCCCTACTTTATGTGCAGGGTGTCCTCATAGAGGGTTCTTCTATTCATTGAGTAAAAAGAAGAATGTCGTGATTACAGGCGATATTGGATGCTATACTTTAGGTTCCGCAGAACCATTAAATGCGACAGATTCAGTAATTTGTATGGGCGCATCTATTTCTATGGGACATGGAGCATCAAAAGCATTTGAGAAAAACAATGTAGATAAACGTGTAGTATCGGTAATTGGCGATTCAACATTTTTCCATACAGGCATCAATTCGCTTATTCATGTTGCATATAATAGAGGAAATACAGTTAGTGTTATTTTAGATAACCGAATCACCGGTATGACTGGACACCAAGAAAATCCAGGTACAGGTTTTACTTTACAAGGTGATCCAGCGAACATCATAGACATTCCAAATTTGGTAAAATCAATTGGAATTGAGCACGTTGTGACGATAAATCCATTAAAACTTTCAGAAGTGGATCAAGCATTAGAAGAAGCATTTGCATACGATGGTCCTTCTGTTATCATTACAAGATGGCCATGTGTCCTTAAAAATTTCTCAGATGCTGACAAAAAAGAGTTCGATTTATCTAAAAAACAATGTCACGTAATTGAAGATCAATGTAGAGGCTGTAAAGTTTGTACAAAAACAGGTTGTCCAGCGATTAGCTTTGACAATGAAACAAAAAAGGCGAAAATCGACAAATATATGTGCGTAGGCTGTGAAGTTTGTCTTCAATCATGTCCATTCAAAGCAATCGAAAGAGTAGGTGAATAATATGTCAGACGTTAAAAACACATCAGATGTAAAAAATATATTACTATGCGGCGTAGGTGGTCAAGGTATCATTTTAGCTTCAAAAATATTATCAACGGGTCTGATTAAAGCCGGTTATGATGTGAAAATGAGTGAAGTTCACGGTATGGCACAACGTGGTGGTAGCGTAACTACTCAAGTTCGTTATGGTAAAAAAGTTTACTCACCTATAATCGGTAAAGGTCAAGCTGATGTCCTCGTATCATTTGAAACAATGGAAACACCTAGATGGATTGATTTTGTAAAACCAGAAGGAAAAGTTGTCGTGAACGCTTATGAAATTCCATCGGCAACTATTTTGTCAGGTGCGGCAAATTATCCTCAAGGCGTTATTGAAGATATTAGCTCGAAAATCAATACAACAGTATTCAAAGCTGCAGAATTAGCAGAATCGCTTGGGAACATAAAAACAATGAATGTTATTATTGTAGGTGCTCTTATTAAAGCGATGGGGTTAGAGAACATGGTTGATTGGACTGAAGTAATCCAGGAAACAGTAAAAGGGAAGTTCGTAGATATTAATATTGAAGCGTTAAACCTTGGAATGGCACAAGTTCATTAAGTCTAAGTAATCAAACCTAAAATTCATAGACAAAATAGTTACTTAAATAGATGATCTAGTAATAAGAAGATCATCTATTTTTTTATCTGTGGAAATTGCGTAACTACCTTTTATAGTGTGAAAATCATATAACATCAATTTTTAATCCATTACATGTCAGTTATAAAGAACGAAGCGTATCAAATGTTTCCAAATTGTTTCTCTCTATTTAAAAATGAAATCAAAATTCATTTAGCGATATATTATTTCAATCAGAGGTATTCTAATTAAGGGTTATGATCAGTTTATGCTGTTTTTCTCTTTTAAAATGCTATTTGCAGTTGAAAAACTACACATTTTATTACTTGAAGAGCTAAGATGATAATTGGTTTAGTTGTAGGATATATTGAATGAATTTTTTGAATAATTTTTCTTTTAAAATGAGGGTTGACTCATAATTTGAATGATGTTATTATAACTAAGCAGTTGTTTCTTAGACATAAATTCAATAGTTAATTTTCAATTGCACAGATAAAATAAAACCAATTACCAAAAACAAAAATATATTAAAATCTCAAATAAAGATATTGACATCTGGATGAAACGATGTTAATATAAAACAGTCGTCTCAAGCAATTGAGAACGATTACAAGACATCAACCAGGACCTTGAAAATTGAATAGCGCAAATGAAAAAAACCAAAAACGCAATTCTTTTGAAGAGTCGAGTTAGAGCAATTTAATGAGACACTCCAAAGAAAAGTATAAAACAACTAAACAGTTGTTTCCGGATAAACTTTGCAAGAAGTTTATACAAAAAAGCAAGTTAGCTCATTTATGAGATAACAGGCAAACTTTAAAATTAATTTTAAGAGTTTGATCCTGGCTCAGGATGAACGCTGGCGGCGTGCCTAACACATGCAAGTCGAGCGAGATTAAGTGGAGTGAGGACTTCGGTCCAAGTGAAGCTTATGAAAGCGGCGGACGGGTGAGTAACGCGTGGGCAACCTGCCCCATACAAAGGGATAGCCACTGGAAACGGTGATTAATACCTTATAAGTCGGTAGCATCGCATGATGTAGTCGACAAAGATTTATCGGTATGGGATGGGCCCGCGTCTGATTAGCTAGTTGGTGAGGTAACGGCTCACCAAGGCGACGATCAGTAGCCGACCTGAGAGGGTGATCGGCCACACTGGAACTGAGACACGGTCCAGACTCCTACGGGAGGCAGCAGTGGGGAATATTGCACAATGGGCGCAAGCCTGATGCAGCAACGCCGCGTGAGTGAAGAAGGCCTTCGGGTTGTAAAACTCTGTCCTATGGGAAGAAACAAATGACGGTACCATAGGAGGAAGCCCCGGCTAACTACGTGCCAGCAGCCGCGGTAATACGTAGGGGGCAAGCGTTATCCGGAATCACTGGGCGTAAAGGGTGCGTAGGTGGCTTATCAAGCCAGAGGTGAAAGGCATTGGCTCAACCAATGTAAGCCTTTGGAACTGATTAGCTTGAGTGCAGGAGAGGTAAGTGGAATTCCTAGTGTAGAGGTGAAATTCGTAGATATTAGGAGGAACACCAGTGGCGAAGGCGACTTACTGGACTGTAACTGACACTGAGGCACGAAAGCGTGGGTAGCGAACAGGATTAGATACCCTGGTAGTCCACGCCGTAAACGATGAATACTAGGTGTCGGGTGTCAAAGCTCGGTGCCGCAGCAAACGCATTAAGTATTCCGCCTGGGGAGTACGCACGCAAGTGTGAAACTCAAAGGAATTGACGGGGACCCGCACAAGCAGCGGAGCATGTGGTTTAATTCGAAGCAACGCGAAGAACCTTACCAGATCTTGACATCTCTCTGACCGATCCTTAGCCGGATTTTTCCTTCGGGACAGAGAAGACAGGTGGTGCATGGTTGTCGTCAGCTCGTGTCGTGAGATGTTGGGTTAAGTCCCGCAACGAGCGCAACCCTTGTGTTTAGTTGCAAACAGGTTAAGCTGTGCACTCTAAACAGACTGCCGTGGATAACACGGAGGAAGGTGGGGATGACGTCAAATCATCATGCCCCTTATGATCTGGGCTACACACGTGCTACAATGGTCGGTACAACGGGCAGCGAAAGAGCAATCTGGAGCGAATCCTAAAAAGCCGATCCCAGTTCGGATTGTGGGCTGAAACTCGCCCACATGAAGTTGGAGTTGCTAGTAATCGCGAATCAGAATGTCGCGGTGAATGCGTTCCCGGGTCTTGTACACACCGCCCGTCACACCATGGAAGTTGGGGGCGCCCGAAGCCAGTGGTCCAACCCGTAAGGGAGGAAGCTGTCGAAGGTGAAATCAATGACTGGGGTGAAGTCGTAACAAGGTAGCCGTATCGGAAGGTGCGGCTGGATCACCTCCTTTCTAAGGAGAAATAGACATTTGCGCTGTTCAATTTTGAGGGTCTTGTGACTGCTTAAAGATAAGAGATTATCAAAGAGTGGAAATAAGAACTTCATAAATGAATAGAAAACGATGGTTCACATAAAGAGCCGAAAGTGTGTGAGGATAAGCCCTCTTGGAAACTACGTTTCCCACGTCAGGTTCGATAAAATGTGAAACATTTTATCTCATGGGGGTTTAGCTCAGCTGGGAGAGCACCTGCCTTGCACGCAGGGGGTCAAGAGTTCGAATCTCTTAATCTCCACCATGAATCACATGTCTTTAAAGGATATGTGATTAAAAAATCGTACCTTGAAAATTGCATATAGAGAAGACATGAAAAAAGTGTAAAAAAAAGATCGAATGATGACACAGTAAGTCACAACGCTCTAGAAACTAACGTTTCTCACGAGCGCATGATGACACTACGTGCCACATGTAGGTCAAGTTAATAAGAGCATAGGGCGAATGCCTTGGCACTAGGAGCCGAAGAAGGACGTGGTAAGCTGCGAAAAGCTACGGGGAACTGCAAGCAAGTGTAGATCCGTAGATGTCCGAATGGGGAAACCCGGCTGGAGTAATGTCCAGTCATCCATAGCTGAATACATAGGCTATAGGAAGGGAACTCGGGGAACTGAAACATCTAAGTACCCGAAGGAAGAGAAAACAAAAGTGATTTCCAGAGTAGTGGCGAGCGAAATGGAAAGAGCCCAAACCTGAGTCTTCGGACGAAGGGGTGTGGACAGTCAATAAAGTGAAACTGTATTCTAGCAGAACTACTTGGGAAAGTAGGCCGAAGAGTGTGAGAGCCACGTAAGCGAAAGAAGAAGGATAACGAGACTGATCCGGAGTACCACGAAACACGAGAAATTTTGTGGGAAGCAGGCAGGACCATCTGCCAAGGCTAAATACTACCTAGTGACCGATAGAGAATAGTACCGTGAGGGAAAGGTGAAAAGAACCCCGAGAGGGGAGTGAAAAGAACCTGAAACCCTATGTTTACAAGCAATGGAAGTTCGTTAAAGAACGACCATGTACTTTTTGTAGAACGGGCCAACGAGTTACGTTATGCAGCAAGGTTAAGTGCTTCAGGCACGGAGCCGCAGCGAAAGCGAGTCTGAAAAGGGCGAAATAGTTGTATGGCGTAGACCCGAAACCGGGTGACCTATCCATGTGCAGGGTGAAGCGAGGGTAAAACCTCTTGGAGGCCCGAACCCATATCTGTTGAAAAAGGTTGGGATGACATGTGGATAGCGGAGAAATTCCAATCGAACCCGGAGATAGCTGGTTCTCCTCGAAATAGCTTTAGGGCTAGCCTTGAGGTAAAGAGATACGGGGGTAGAGCACTGAATGACCTAGGGGCTTTCACCGGCTACCGAAGTCTATCAAACTCCGAATACCGATATCTTATACTCAGGAGTCAGACTGTGTGTGATAAGATTCATAGTCAAAAGGGAAACAGCCCAGACCATCAGCTAAGGTCCCAAAATGTAAGTTAAGTGGAAAAGGATGTGGAATTGCACAGACAACTAGGATGTTGGCTTAGAAGCAGCCATACATTTAAAGAGTGCGTAATAGCTCACTAGTCGAGTGATTCTGCGCCGAAGATTACCGGGGCTAAAACTTACTACCGAAGCTATGGAATTAGAGTAATCTAATTGGTAGAGGAGCATTGTATACGGGGCGAAGCAAGATCGTAAGGACTTGTGGACTGTATAGAAGAGAGAATGTTGGCATGAGTAACGAGAGACGGGTGAGAATCCCGTCCGCCGAAAACCCAAGGTTTCCTGAGGAAGGTTCGTCCGCTCAGGGTAAGTCAGGGCCTAAGCCGAGGACGAAAGTCGTAGGCGATGGACAACAGGTAAAGATTCCTGTACCACCGAGAACCGTTTGAGAGAGGGAATGACACAGGAGGTTATGCTAAGCGCACGATTGGTTGAGTGCGTCCAAGCAGCGAGTCTGAGAGGTAGGCAAATCCGCCTCTTATAAGGGTGAGCTGTGATGGGGAGTGAAAATAGTAGCGAAGTAGCAGATATCACACTGTCAAGAAAAGTTTCTATCGAGGGAGCAGGTGCCTGTACCGTAAACCGACACAGGTGGGAGAGTAGAAAATACTAAGGCGAGCGAGAAAACTATTGTTAAGGAACTCGGCAAAATGACCCCGTAACTTCGGGAGAAGGGGTGCCGACTCAGGTTCAGAGCTAGAGTCGGCCGCAGAGGATAGGTCCAAGCGACTGTTTACCAAAAACACAGGTCTCTGCTAAATCGAAAGATGATGTATAGGGGCTGACGCCTGCCCGGTGCTGGAAGGTTAAGGGGAAGTGTTAGAGCAATCGAAGCACAGAACTGAAGCCCCAGTAAACGGCGGCCGTAACTATAACGGTCCTAAGGTAGCGAAATTCCTTGTCGGGTAAGTTCCGACCCGCACGAAAGGCGTAACGATTTGGACGCTGTCTCAACAATAGACTCGGTGAAATTGTAGTACCGGTAAAGATGCCGGTTACCCGCAGCTAGACGGAAAGACCCCGTGGAGCTTTACTGCAGCTTGGCACTGGATAATGGTATATCATGTACAGGATAGGTGGGAGACTGAGAAGTTAGGACGCTAGTCTTAGCGGAGTCGCCGTTGGGATACCACTCTTGATATAACGTTATTCTAACTATGACCAGTTACCCTGGTTTAGGACAATGTCAGGTGGGCAGTTTGACTGGGGCGGTCGCCTCCTAAAGAGTAACGGAGGCGCCTAAAGGTTCCCTCAGCGCGGTTGGAAATCGCGCGAAGAGTGTAAAGGCAAAAGGGAGCTTGACTGCGAGAGAGACATTTCGAGCAGGTACGAAAGTAGAGCTTAGTGATCCGGTGGCACCGCATGGAAGGGCCATCGCTCAACGGATAAAAGCTACCCCGGGGATAACAGGCTTATCTCCCCCAAGAGTCCACATCGACGGGGAGGTTTGGCACCTCGATGTCGGCTCGTCTCATCCTGGGGCTGAAGTAGGTCCCAAGGGTTGGGCTGTTCGCCCATTAAAGAGGCACGCGAGCTGGGTTCAGAACGTCGTGAGACAGTTCGGTCCCTATCTGCTGTGGGCGTAGGAAATTTGAGAGGAGCTGTCCTTAGTACGAGAGGACCGGGATGGACGAACCGCTGGTGGATCAGTTGTCATGCCAATGGCACAGCTGAGTAGCTAAGTTCGGACGGGATAAGCGCTGAAGGCATCTAAGCGCGAAGCCCCCCTCAAGATGAGATTTCCCATCCAGAAATGGAGTAAGATCCCATGAAGATAATGTGGTAATAGGCCTGAGGTGTAAGTGCAGTAATGCATTCAGCTGACAGGTACTAATAGATCGAGGACTTGACCTAACGATCCAAACACTTTTAAATGAACCTCTATATGTGATTTTCAGGGTCTGATGACCTAGGGTTTGATAACCTTAACTTTGTGTAGATTCATTTATGTGAAAGCATAAATGATTTATATAAGGAGCGAATATATGTTGTGCGTAAGCAATCCGCAGGACGAAGTCCGAGGACGCTTGCTGAAGCAGAAGCATATATGAGCGTAGCCTAGTCAATTTGCTTCGCAAACTGACCTACGGCTGAAATTGTAAACAATTTCATATCTAGTGATGATGGCGGAGGGGAAACACCTGTTCCCATACCGAACACAGAAGTAAAGTCCTCCAGCGTCGATGGTACTTGGCGGGTAGCTGCCTGGGAGAGTAGAACGTCGCTAGTTTGTTCTTTAAGAACTAAAAAGTATTCCAAGGTAGCTCAACAATCATGGAGCAAAGCGAAATGTGATGTTTATAAGTGATTGTTACACCAAAGAATATGAAATGCTTTTAAAAGTATTCCAAGGTAGCTCAACGGTGGAGCACTCGGCTGTTAACCGATAGGCTGAGGGTTCGAATCCCTCCCTTGGAGCCATTTATTTGTGGCCCCTTGGTCAAGCGGTCAAGACACCGCCCTTTCACGGCGGTAACAGGGGTTCGATTCCCCTAGGGGTCACCATTTACGTTTTACTAAGTAAAACGGTCGACGTTAAATTCGAAGAATTTTAGGAGACTAACGAAGTAAAATAGTCGATGATTTATCGAAAAGTAATAAAGAACATAAGTGTTTACGTGGAAGTTTAGCTCAGCTGGGAGAGCATCTGCCTTACAAGCAGAGGGTCATAGGTTCGATCCCTATAACTTCCACCATTTAATGCGGGTATGGCGGAATTGGCAGACGCGCTAGACTTAGGATCTAGTGACTGGTTCGTGGGGGTTCAAGTCCCTCTACCCGCACCAATTTGCGGAAGTGGCTCAGTGGTAGAGCATCGCCTTGCCAAGGCGAGGGTCGCGAGTTCGAATCTCGTCTTCCGCTCCAATTTTGCGGGTGTAGCTCAATGGTAGAGCCCCAGCCTTCCAAGCTGGTTGTGAGAGTTCGATTCTCTTCACCCGCTCCAATTTTTTAATGAGGTTCATTAGCTCAGTCGGTAGAGCACCTGACTTTTAATCAGGGTGTCCCGCGTTCGAATCGCGGATGAATCACCAAATCGGCGGCGTAGCCAAGTGGTAAGGCATAGGTCTGCAAAACCTCTATTCACCAGTTCAAATCTGGTCGCCGCCTCCATTTATTTATGCGCTCTTAGCTCAATTGGATAGAGTGTCTGACTACGAATCAGAAGGTTAGGGGTTCGAATCCCTTAGGGCGCGCCAATTTAATAGTGGAAGTTTAGCTCAGCTGGGAGAGCATCTGCCTTACAAGCAGAGGGTCATAGGTTCGATCCCTATAACTTCCACCATTTTATGTGTACATGAACTGAAGTGCAAATCCGGTGTTACACGTAACTCATTTATACTTATTATAAATGAGATTTTTATTTAGCGGGTATGGCGGAATTGGCAGACGCGCTAGACTTAGGATCTAGTGACAAGTTCGTGGGGGTTCAAGTCCCTCTACCCGCACCAATTTGCGGAAGTGGCTCAGTGGTAGAGCATCGCCTTGCCAAGGCGAGGGTCGCGAGTTCGAATCTCGTCTTCCGCTCCATCTAAAAAAGAACATGATGAAAATCATGTTCTTTTTTATTTTGCTAATCGTTCAAATAGAGACATAATGATTTTAAATACAGGCACAGCTAAATCTAAGATAAACCAAAATAAACCAAAATAAACCAAAATAAATCAACGACAAATCAACGACAAATCACCGATGAATCAAAATTAATTCAATGAGTAAATCAAATTTTTTTGAATGAAGTTCATTTGATAAAAAAAGCAAAACTATATATTAGAACGGGACTTCAAAAAGAAGATAAGTGATTTTCATTATGATGGGTATATAAAAACAAAATAACGTTACCTAGAGTCTGTCATATAATGACAACTTATATACGTCTAGATGAGGCTATGGTATAATGTGAATATAAAAATGTATGTAATTATAAGGAGATTAAGCATGACGGAGTTTAAAAAGTATATTCCAATTGTGACTTACGCAATTTTTTTGTATTTAGGTATTTCAAATATTGATATAATTGGTGGAGTTATAAGTAATATGTTATCGATATTTACACCTTTAATTGTCGGAATCGTTATTGCATTTATTTTAAATCTTTTGATGAAAATTATTGAAGAGCGCGTATATCCCAAGAAAACAAAAAATAAGTTTTTATTAAAGAAGAAGCGTATGATTTCATTACTTTCAACATATATTATAGCTATAACATTTATCGTAGTTATTATTCTATTTATAATTCCTCAAGTTATTGATAGCAGCAAGACTTTGGTTGAAAAATTACCTGAGTATGGTTCGAAAATCACTGACTACGGAATAAAGTTGTATGAAGAGCTAGGATTGTCAAATGAGATTGTAATGAATGTTTTTGGAAATTTAAAATCATTACTATCAGGACTTACGAATTTTACAGCAAATACGCTAAAAGCCGTTTTATCAGTAACAATGGGGATTACATCTGGTGCTTTGAACTTTTTTATGGGACTTGTATTTTCTGTGTACTTACTTGCACAAAAAGAAAAGTTTATCTCAATTATTAGTAGAATAAATTTAGCATTCAATAAAGAAAAAGTAGCAAAATATTTGGCTAATTTAGCATGGGATATCAATCATACATTTTCACGTTTTGTAGGGGGGCAAATAACAGAAGCGATTATTTTAGGAACATTATGTTTTATAGGTTTATTAATTTTCAATATACCTTATGCACCTTTGGTAAGCGTTTTGATTGCAATCACAAGCCTAATTCCGATAATTGGAGCTTTTATCGGCACAGTTCCGTCGGTACTAATGATCGCTATGGAAAGTCCAACTAAAGCATTGTTCTTTGTCATTTTCATATTAATACTACAACAATTGGAAGGAAATTTGATTTATCCAAGAGTTGTAGGTAATGCAATTGGAATAGATGGATTTTGGGTTTTTCTCGCAATTGTCGTAGGTGGTGGCTTATTTGGTATTATTGGAATGCTGATTGGTGTACCAATGATGGCAGTAATTTATTCTATTGTTAGAAATATCGTGAATTACAGGCTGAATAAAAATCAAAGTGAGGTAAAAATCAACATTTAGGCATTAAGCATTTAAGTATTAAAGCAGTTGAACATTTATACATTTGAACAATCCAATATTCAAATATGAAAATAAATGATTAATCTAACAATTCAATATTTGGTATTATAAACGTATCTGAATTTGATTCTTACACAGATTTTCTATGTGACTATGGAGGTATGATGAAACCTTTGCTAGAAGAAATTCGAAATGTGATACATGAGCAATTAAATTTTGAAGATTATGACTTAACTTCTTATGGAAGTCATGACTTAAAGAATTATTTAACTTACATGATTTCTCATAATAATCGTAAGTTTATGATGAAAATTTTTTTGAACGAGAATGATTTTTTACGGGAACAAAGAATTTTACCATCTCTATATGAAGTCAATCCAATTAAAATTGTGAAAGTTGGAAAATTTGATCGAGAACTTACTTGGATGATTTATGAGCATATTGAAGGCTGGCATTTAGATCACATTATGGGTGATTTGGATTTAGATCAATTGAGAATGCTTTTTTATGAAATTGGAGTTCATCTTGCAAAAATACACACTATTACTCCGTTTGAACATTTTGTAGATAAACAAACCAATTGTCATCTTGAACTGCATCAATATAAGGAATATATCATTTCTGATACTGAAAAAGCCATAGAAAGCATTTCTTTTCAAGACATCGAACAGCTAGATATTTTAAGTCGTTCTATTGATGTTACTAGAAGTCTTTATGAAAATATAAGAACATTAAAACAGGGTCGATTGACTCATGGTGATATTAATGGACACAATATTCTTATTAACTTGCAAGTGGATAAAAGTGTTCATATAAAGCGTATGCTCAATTTTGATAATTGTGTGGTGTTTAACGAGTATGAAGATATTATAGGATTATATAAAAACTATTTTCTGAATGAACCCAAGCTAATTCCACATTTTTTTAAAGGATATGAGTCGCAATTAGAAGTTACAAAAGAGTTTAATCAAGAATTGATTTTTAACCTTTTTAGAAAAGGAATTATAGATATAACAAGAAGGAAATTAGATAATGATTCTTCTTTTTTAAAGGATGTCCAGTATCTAAGTAAATTGTTAAAAAATTTCAATTTATTAAATAAGCTTTATGATAAGAAATAGATAGATATAAAAAATAAGATATAAGATATGAGATATTAGCCGCAAGATATGATATGAATTCAAAACAAATATAAAAATCACAATCTACCAATAGCGGTGACTGTGATTTAAAAAATTGTGATAGGTTTATTGAAATAGATTTATTGAAATAGATTTAATGTATTATGATTCTAAGTGATAGTAATCCTTGAGTTCTAATAAGACACGTTCAGCTAGTGAATCTTCTATAATACAAGCAATTTTCGTTTCAGAAGATGAGATCATTTCTATATTTATACCGAGTTCGTATAGTTTTCCAAAAAGTGTCGATGCAATTTTTACATCAGATGAAATTCGGTGTCCTTCAATTGATAATTTAGAAACGTGGCGTTTTAAAACTGAAGGTGATGCACCTACATTTTCAATGAAAGAATTCAACAAGGTCTGAACCTTTAAAAAATCCTCATCTTGAAGTGTAAATGAAATATCAATAAGGCCGTCATGATTGATATTCTGTACAATCATATCGATTGAAACTTGATGATCTTCAAAGGACGAAAAAAGTTGATAAGCAATCCCGGGCTTATCTGGAACATTTGGAATTGTAATACGCGCAATATTTTTTTGAAGGGTTATATTGCTAATCGTTGTTTGTAAATTTACATTTGAGTTTGTCATAAGTATTCATTGCCTCTAATCGTCTAGTATGTCATGAATCATTGAAGGATCATATTTTAGCATTTACTTAAATTAAGACTTAATCTAATGGAAATCAAAGTTAAATAATTCTATATCATCTGAATATTCCTATTCGGTGGAGCCTCAGTTCCGGTGTGGCGTGAGCCACTTGTCCGGAACCATTGAGCCACCAGCGAGTTTTTAGTTATTCGCTTAATCGTTTATCTAGACCATAGACTTCTCGCATGGATAAATCTTTTGTAGGGTCTACACTTTCGATGTTTATCTTGTATGAATCATGTACGATGCGATCTAGTATTGCATCTGCTAAAGGTGAATCATCTCCACCAAGTTGATCATACCAACCTTCGTGTCGGTATTGTGAACAGAAGATTGTAGATGAGTGTTTTCTTCTTCTGTGCAAAAGTTCAAATATGTCTTTTGCTTCCGTAGCTGTAGGTTTTAATAGCAACCATTCATCAATAATCAGCAGCAAAGGATTAGAATATTTTGCCATTACTTTTTTATAGGTACCTTCGTTTCTTGAATGTTCAAGATCAAGAAGTAAGTCAGGAAGTCGCACATATTGTGTTTTAAACTTATGTTTACAGGCTTCCATGCCAAAAGCATTAGCAAGATATGTTTTGCCACTTCCAGTCGCACCTGTTATAAATATATTTCTAAATTCAGCTATATACTCACAAGTTGCAAGACGTTTAATCAAGTCTTTGTTGATTTTTCGACCTGAGGAATAATTAATATCTACGATACTTGCGCCGGGTTGTTCAAACTCTGCATTTTTTATCAAACGATACAGTCGATTATTTTTCCTTCTTGTGTACTCAATATCAACCATCATTCCAATACGATCTTCAAAATCAATATCTTTCATTTGAGGATCGGTAATTTGTTGACGATAAGCATCTGCCATTGCGGTTAATCGCATTTCTATAAGTTTATCAATAGTCGAATTATTTATCATTATTTTTACCTCCATAGTAGTTAGATCCGCGTGTTACACCGAATTTGTTCTTTACGATCTGCTCAGGTATAGGCTTTGGCTTATCAAGTATCCTAGCGGCAAGAATATTTTTGATACTCTTGTAACTTGGACTCGAAGTATAACTCAAAGCTTTTTCACAAGCTGCTTCAAGGCTTTCTTCAGAATGTCTCTCGGCTAGCCTGAGTAATCCCATGCAGCTTTTATAGGTTTGTTGCTCCACGCGACTGGAGGCAAGAATAGCGCTGATAACTTTATGTGTATGTGTGCCAATTTGTTCGGCCCATTTTCTAAAGCGATCGCCATTCCATTCAAGATACTTTTGATGATCTAGAGGCATATGCTCCAAGATGGTACTGTATTGACCCTTGCGTCCATAAAGTCGCTTGTGGGAGGCAATACGGTTATGATTGTAAAAGATTTCGATGACTCTATCTGTTACCCGCACATCTACTTTACGTTTGATATACTCATACGGAACGGAATATAGCATTCCATCCAAAGATATGTGATAATTAAACTGAACGGTGGCTTGTTTCCAGTCTGCCAGTTCGTAAGAGGTAGTGGGTAGTGGGCTTAGGAAAGGCAACTCTTCGTAGTGGAAGAGACTCCACCTGCTGCCTTCTTTCTTTTGGAAATCCTTTGAGTTAAAAATCTCAAGTTTTTCTTTAATCGCAGCATTGAGTTCCACTAAAGTGAAGAACTGTTCATTTCTTAAAGCAGCTGTAATCCAAGTAGAAATGTTACCAACGGTACCCTCGACATTTGCTTTGTCTTTCGGTTTTCTAACCCTTGCTGGAATGATTGCAGTACCATAATGTTCAGCCATTTCATGATACGTGGCATTGAGTTTTGGCGTGTACCAATCTTTGGTGTGAACTACCGCTGTTTTGCAATTATCTGGAACTAGAATCTTAGTAACACCACCAAAGTAGTTGTACATATGAACATGGGCCGTTATCCAAGCACGTTGCTTTTCATTGATGAAGGCTTCAACATACGCGTATTGACTATAAGTCATGACACTAACAAAAAGATATGCATCTATGACTTCGCCGGTATCGGGATCAATTATTTTGGCTGGATCACCAGCCCAATCTACCTCGACTTGTTCTCCAGGTTTTCGACTAATATGCATAGTTGCACGACGCTTTTGTTCATCCTCTTGAAGGTAACGACAAAACTGAGAGTACATGAGTGGTGTTTCACCGCTAAGTCTGCATTCTTCCATGTACTCAGCCCAAAGCAACTTCTTGCTTACACCGTTTTTAAGCAGTTCGCCTCGGATGTACGCATAGTTGGGTTGGCGCTTGCCATGAGGCTCTTTCTGAGCAGGGAAAAGTAATGTTTGCCACTCATGGTTGGTTCTTGTGTTACTCTTTGTCCACTGGACACCTAATTCGGTCGCTTTTTTAACTATTTTTGCGACTGTGTTGCGCGAACAAGAACAGCTGAGCGCAATATTTCGCTCACTAAACCCAAGACTTTTAAGTCTCAGAATTTCATTATAATCGGTCATTAAATGACCTCCTTTACATGTATTTACATCTTTTGGATGTATGATTACAGTATAAAGGTTTTATTTCAAATGGCTCACACAACGGAATGGTGGCTCAATCTAAAACGGAATGATGGCTCAATTATATCGGACAGGTGGATCAATTTAGTGCGGATTATTCAATCATCATTTGTTTATAATCTTTTTTACATTATAATTGATAATAAAGACCTAATCAAACGATTTAATAAGTGTGACGTTTATTTAATAAAAAAATTTACTATGCGTATTCACAATTGCTTAGGTAGGCAATTATTCTAGCTTTATAGTTCGGTATTTGTATTAAGTGGTTTTTTATAGGGAATTTTATTAATTTTACTTAAGATGATTATAGAATACATTGATATTTGAATAGGAGCGAGGGATAAATCGGTTTTATTCTTAGGTGTGAAAATTTAGATTATTTAGGAGGTTATATGAACTACTTCAAAGAACAGTTTTCGCTAAAAGCGACGAATGGTAAAATTGTTGATTTGGAATTATTGAAATCTCAGAAGTTTATCCTTTATTTTTATCCCAAAGATCTTACATCAGCTTGTTCACTCGAAGCAATTGAGTTTGCGCAGTTATATGACGAGTTTAGAATGTTGGGATATCATATTTATGGTATTAGTAAGGATTCGCTGACTTCTCATGAAAAATTTAAGGATAAAAATACCTTACCATTTACACTGATCAGTGATCCTGATAAGTTGTTAATTCAGTGGTTTAGTGTATTAAAAGATAAAAAATTATATGGAAAAATTGTAAAAGGCATTGAGAGATCCACGTTTATTTATAAAGAAGATTTACTCTTGATTAATGAGTTTAGAAATGTTAAAGCACCTGGGCATGCAAAAAAAATTCTAGATTTTTTACAAGGGATTGAAATCAAATAGGAGTTCGCAGTAATGAATCTTTTGTCATATTTGAAATTCACCTAAATCCTTGACACGTGCTATCTCAAATAATATAATGAACATGTTAAGTTAACTGAATAGGAATAAAGGTGCTTAGTTAAAAGCTAAGAGGGAAAGAGGTTAAAATCCTCTGCAGCCCCCGCTACTGTAAGTAGGGATGAAATTCGCATTGCCACCAATTTTGGGAAGGCGCGATGAGTAAGTTGATCTACAAGCCAGGAAACCTGCCTTTGTTTTGAATGTTTTATCGGCTTCGGTGGGAGGCAGGGTGATTTATACAATGATTCATTGTATTCAACACACGTTTCCGACGTGTGTTTTTTATTTAGATGGATAAAATTTGACTGAGTTCAAAGGTCTAAAAGTTAATGGTTAAACTTTAGAATTATAAGTCATAATTTAAAGATGGACGTCAGATTTTAAAGTTTGAAGTCGGAAATTAAAATTTGGAGTCGGATTTTTGGTTTGAAATCGGAATTTTTGAATGGATATTTAGAATTTTGATAGTGAGTAAGATTCTTTCATATATGCGAGGGATTATGTCAAAAAAAATTATGTTTCAAGGAACGGGCTCTTCTGTTGGTAAAAGTATCACAGTAGCTGCTGTTTGTAGAATTTTAAATAATAGAGGCTTTTCGGTTGCGCCATTCAAATCTCAGAACATGTCGTTAAATTCTTTTATTACCGATGATGGTAAAGAGATGGGAAGAGCTCAAGTTGTTCAAGCTGAAGCCGCACGAATTAAGCCATTAGTTGAAATGAATCCGATTTTATTAAAACCTACAAATGAAATGGGTAGTCAGGTAATCCTTAATGGTGAAATCTTTCAAAATATGGAATCAAGCCAATATTTTTCGTCAAAAGAATACTTAATTCCACATATCCAGAAGGCGTTTAATACCTTGTCGTCTCAGTATGAAGTCATTGTGATTGAAGGCGCTGGTTCCCCTGCTGAAATCAATTTGAGAAGTCGTGATATTGTCAATATGGGATTGGCTGAAATCATTGATACAGACGTTATATTGATTGGAGATGTCGATAAAGGCGGGGTATTTGCATCACTTTATGGGACATTTATGTTGTTCTCAGAAGCTGAAAGAAAGAGAGTCAAAGGCTTTATTATTAATAAGTTTCGTGGACATGTCGATTTATTAATGCCCGGTGTTGAAATGCTTGAAAAATTAATTGATCGCCCGTGTTTAGGTGTGCTTCCCTTTATTTCAAATTTAAAAATTGATGATGAGGATAGTGTTTCAGAACGCTTAAATTATCAATCGGATAAGCAAATCAAAATTGGTGTAGTTAAATTGCCTTATATGTCAAATTTTACTGATTTTGTACCGTTTGATTTGGAAAGTGATGTAAGTTTAGAATATGTGATGACACCTGATCAATTGAAAAATTGTGATGCCGTGATTCTCCCTGGAACTAAAAATACAATGAACGATTTGAAATTTTTGATCACATCTGGATTCAGTCAAGCAATTTATAATGCGCATCGACATAATGTGCCTGTTATTGGCATATGTGGCGGCTATCAGATGTTAGGCAAATCAATTGAGGATATTTATCATGTAGAGTCTTCGGAACAAAAAATGAATGGATTAGGACTCTTAGATGTAAGCACAAAGATGGCACTCACCAAAACAACACGACAGGCGTCTGGAGTGACGATGAATCCGTTTTTAGACATAGAGATGAAACAAATGGAACTAAAAGGCTATGAAATTCATATGGGAGAAACAGAGTATTTGAATCATCAAGTTCAGCCATTTATGAAAACGGATTGTTCTGAATTCGATGGTGCGATTTCAAGTGATGGACTTGTTCTTGGAACATATTTTCATGGTATTTTTGAAAATGATGATTTTCGAACCTTATTATTAAATGCGTTAAGAAAGAAAAAAGGTATCGAAGAATGTAATAACGGACTCGACTACGAGGTGTTTAAAGACCAAGAATATAATCGATTGGCACAAACTGTCGAAGAGCATTTGAATTGTGAATTACTACTTAAAATATTAAACGAATCAAGAGAGTGAATCCGTGGATAATTTTGAAAACATGCTTATTTATAGTTTTATCAATATTGCAATTGCATTATTGTTAGACGCATTGCTAGGTGATCCTCCTAATTGGCCGCATCCAATTAGGTTCATAGGATGGATGATTGCTAAAATCGAAAAAATCGTTCGAAGATATGTGAAAAATCTTTATCTCGGAGGATTCATATTAATGATTGGAACCTTGACTTCTGTCGCTCTTCCAATATTTTTGATGAAAGCAATCATTCATCCGACTTTTTTTAGATTCATAGAAATATATTTGTTATATACCTGTGTCGCTGCACGCTGTTTATCAATTGAAGGCATTAAAGTAAGACAAAGTTTACAAGCAGGTAAAATTGAAGTTGCTAGGAAGCAGTTATCCTATTTGGTCGGTAGAGATACGGAGCAATTAGAAGAAAATGAAATCACTCGAGGTGTAATAGAAACAATTGCAGAAAATACCATTGATGGCGTTTTAGCACCTCTTTTTTACATGATTATCGGTGGTATTTTTGGATATGCTTCACTTTTTGCGATGTTTTATAAATCAATCAATACATTAGATTCAATGGTAGGATATGTTCAAGAGCCGTATAAGGAAATTGGATTCTTTTCAGCTAAAACCGATGATGTATTTAATTGGATTCCCGCACGTATCGGTTCTTATATTATTTTGATCTCAGGATTCCTATGTGGCAATGACTTCGTTCGAGGATTTAATGTGTATCATAGAGACAAATATCATCACAAAAGCCCTAATTCTGGACACCCTGAATCAGCCGTTGCTGGACTTTTAGGAATTCAGTTAGGTGGAACAAATAGTTATTTTGGATCCATTGTAGTAAAACCAACTATTGGCGATTCTATACATGTTATGAACGCAAAACATATCACCCAAACGATTCGAATTATGTTTGTTTCAGAAGTTGTGTTGTTTTGCATAAGTATGTCAATCTTATTTTTAGCCTTTAGCTTTTAACCTTTTGCTTTTAGCATGGTTAATAGTTAGATGGATTCATTTAATTAATACAATTGAATCGTAGTCGTTCATAAGACTTAATGATTTTATAAGATGTAATGGCTATATAAGATGTAACAACTATATAAAGTGTAACAACTAGGTAGATGACACAAAGGATATCAGTGAGGCGTAATGTGAATTTTCATGGTGGGCAATATAAAAAAAATGGAATAAATGATTTTAGTGTAAATATCCCTCAAATACCGTTTGATTCTTCGTATCAAGCATTGTTGACTCAAACAATTTGCAAACTATACGATTATCCGGAAATTGATGGAGAAACTGCAAGAGATGCTGTTTCTAATTATCTTAATTGGCCAAGTGAAAATATTGTACTAGGGAATGGCGCAACAGATTTAATTTATTTGATTGCCCGTGCGTATCGGTTTAAACGAGCAATGATCATGGAACCGACGTTTACAGAATATAGACGTGCTTTAATGCAATCAGGATCTGAGATGATTTCGTATCATTTGAATCGACATGGATTAAATGAGAGTCTGCAAGAGACGCATGCTGAGGATTTTGGATTCTTTGAAGCGGATCCAAAAGATGTTGCTCGAACGATTAATCAGTATGAGTGTGATGCTCTATATGTATGTAATCCCAACAATCCTACAGGTACATTTTTCAACAGTGATTTTTTTGAAGAGATACTGAAAAATGTTAACACAGCGTCATTCACGCTTGTTATAGATGAGTCCTTTATAGAGTTTACAAATCAGGAAGTTCATCACGAGAGTATGAATCGATTGATGAAGCGTTATAATGTTTTGGTTATACGATCGATGACGAAGACGTTTAGCGTTCCAGGATTGAGAATTGGCTATGTATTTGGCGATAAAAATGCAGTCGACCCAATAGCTAAACTGAGAGATCCTTGGGCAGTCAACCGATTTGCACTTGAAAGCATCCCGTATTTTTTAAATAATAAAATGCATTTGAAAAAATTACAAGCGTGGTGCGAAAAGGAAAAATACTACTTAATGAACCAGTTGAGTGGTTTAAAGGATATCACAGTTTATCAAGCTACAGCAAATTTTATCTTAATTCATTTGTCGAATAAGCAACCTACAAAATGGCATGAAGCGCTTATTCAAAAAGGCTTTTACTTAAGAACCTGTCTAGATTTTATAGGGCTGGATGAGTCGTATTTTAGGATTGCTGTAAAAGATAGAGTTTCCAGTAAACAATTAATAGAGGCAATTATAAGCCTTGAAACAGAACAATTTTAGCGATAGTTCATTCTTGCGAAATGCTATCAATCATGTATGAACAAAATTAAAGATGGAGGAACTTATGAAAACTAAAAAAATAGGGATTTTGTTATTGGTGATGATGCTTATGATGACATCTTTACCATTGACATTTGCTACAACGATTCGATTTAATAATAAGGCAACTCAAGCGTTGACTGAAACAAAGTACGATCGTACTTATATCGCGACTTCGTCGTTGAAAGAATATGGTCTTAAGACTAAAATTTCAGGTGATAGCATCACGATTTCAAACAGTGATGTGAAATTTGTCATGAAAAAGAACTCAAATGAAATCAAAGTAAATGATATTGTGGTGACATTAGATGCAACTCCTTATTTTAAAGGAACTGAAACTTATGTACCAATGAAATTTATATTTGAGACGTTAAACTATAAAGTTGGATTTGATTCAGCAAAAAAACAAATAACGACAACTAAAAATACGGATATCAAATTTCCGATTAAAATAACAGATAGTGGCAATACGTATACATTTACTAAGCCTTCAAAAAAAATCGTTTCATTGGCACCATCAATAACAGAAATTTTATTCGCTATTGGCGCAGGTGACTTGGTTGTAGGTAGAACGAAATACTGTACGTATCCAGCTGAAACAAGCAAAGTTAAATCAATCGGGACATTGTATGAACCAGATTTAGAAGCTATTTTAGATTTAGAGCCAGATACAGTAATCGCTGCAACACATATGAATGAAGATGTCATGAAAACGCTTGAAAAGGCAAAAATCGAAACGCTTACTCAAACATCACCAGCAAAAATCAAAGAAATCTATACTCTTATTGAACAATTAGGTTTGTTAACTGATAAAATGTATGAATCACGTGCGGTTGTTTCTTCTTTAAAAAGCAAAGAAGAGCGAATTACAAATATTGCAAAAACAATTCCTACTGCAAGCAAAAAGAGAGTGTATTATGTAGTTGGAACTGGTAAAAGTGAGTACACAGCAGGAAATCAAACTTTTATTAATGAAATTTTAGTGGATGCAGGTTGTATCAATGTTGCATCAGATGTGAATGGTTGGAGCTATACACTTGAAAAATTGATTGAAAAAAATCCAGAATATTTAATTGGCGGCGATTATAGTTTTAACGATATGAAAGCAAGTTCAAATTATTCGAGCCTTTCTGCTCTAAAAAATGGTAAAATGATAGAAGTAGATACAAGTGTTTTCTCAATCCCGGGACCAAGAACGATTGACTATAGCATGAAGAGTATTATTGAAAAATTATATCCTGAATATGCGAAACAATTGAGATTTTAGGAGAGTAGATGGATTACGCAAGTAAAAGAAAATACAACTTCATAAAAATAATCATACTCGTTAGTGTATTGATTTTATTTGCTATGTATGCTGTGACACAGGGGTCTGTAAAGATCCCTGTTTCTAACGTTTTAAAAATAATTTTTTCTTCAGATTCTGCAGATGAAATTAAGGCGTCGCATGTATTCATAGTCAATAATGTTCGATTACCGCGAATTATCGTCGCTGTTTTAGTTGGTGGATTGTTATCCATTATTGGCGCTGCGTTTCAAGCAATTTTCAAAAATCCGATGGCGGATCCGTATGTAATGGGGGTTTCCGCTGGAGCCTCATTTGGAGCTACTTTAGGGATTATTTTTGGAATCGGAGTCAATCTTCTGGGCATGGGAATGATTTCTGTGATGGCTTTTGCAGGTGCAATGGTGACGATGCTAATAGTTTATAGTTTAGCACGTGTAGGGGGTAAAGTTTCAACAACCGGTATTTTATTGGCTGGAATTGTCATGAATGCCTTACTGTCATCCATCGTATCTTTTATCATGATTATGCATCACGATGAAATCGATAAAGTCATTATTTGGACAATGGGAAGTTTTAATGCCGCTTCTTGGGAACATGTCAAATTGATTGTCATCCCAACCATTATTGGCGTGGGGTATCTAATGAGTTTGTCAAGAGAGCTCAATACGTTGATGCTGAGTGAAGATGATGCTAAAAATATTGGCGTAAATGTCGAAAAAATCAAAAAGACGGTATTAGTTGTTTCTTCTTTCTTAGCGGCATTTTCAGTATCTGTGAGTGGTATTATTGGATTTGTAGGTTTAATTGTTCCACACTTTTTTAGAATGATTTTTGGTTCAGATCATCGCATCTTATTACCAGTTTCATTTATTGGCGGTGGATTATTTATGTTGGCCTGTGACACTTTGGCACGAAGCATCATACCTAATATGGAAATCCCAGTAGGGATTATAACCTCAATAATTGGTGGACCATTCTTCTTAATATTGCTTCAAAAGTATAAGAAGCGCTTAAATGGATAGGAGTGAAATGATGATACAGGTTGAACATTTGGATTTTAAATATGGTCAAGAACCTATTTTAAAGCAATTGGAATTTAAAGTGAAGAAGGGAAGTTTTGTCAGTATTATTGGACCGAATGGATCTGGGAAAACGACACTGTTGAAAAATCTCTGTAAAATATTAAAACCAGATTCTGGTGTGATTGAAGTGGATCATACAAAATTAGATCATTATAAATCAAAACATCTCGCAAAAAAAATGGCTGTTGTTCACCAAGGTGCTATGAGTGAGTTTGATTTTAATGTTGGAGAAGTTGTCCTCATGGGTCGATATCCATATCTCAATAAATTTCAATCAGAATCTGCAGAGGACTACCAAATAGCCAATCATGCCATGGAGCAAACTGAGACCTATCATTTGAGAGAAAAAAGTCTACATGGTATTAGCGGTGGCGAAAGACAACGTGTGATGATTGCCAGAGCTTTAACTCAGCAACCAGACATCTTATTGTTAGATGAACCGATTTCTCATCTTGATATTAAATATCAAGTTGAAATTATGAAATTATGCAAACAACTCAATCAAGAAAAAGACATTACTGTCCTTACAACGTTACATGATATTAATTTGGCAAGCCGATTTTCGGATGTGATTATCATGATGAAAGATGGTAAAATATTTACGTCGGGAACACCAGAACAGGTGATTACAATAGAGAATATCAAGGCAGTGTATGATATTGATGTTGAGGTAAGCAATCTACCTCATCCAATGATAATTCCTGTTATTTAAGGGGGACAAATGGGAAAGATTCACTTAATCGTTGGCGGAGCTAGAAGTGGAAAATCCACTTACGCTGAAAAGTGTGCTGTAGAGTCAAATCAAACTGTTACATATATTGCAACTGCACTTGTGACAGATCAAAACATGCAGCGTCGAATTGAAAAACATAGAGAAAGTCGACCTTCACACTGGCCAACCATTGAACAGTATGAGCACTTTGACGATTTAGTTCATCATGAGGCATTTCGGACTTCACAAGTCTTTTTATTGGATTGCTTGACTATCATGATGAGCAATTTAATGTTTGATCAAGAGGTGGATTATGATCAAATATCGCCAGATGCTCTTGAACAAGTTGAAATGCGTATTTGGAATGAAGTTGAAACATTGCTTCACGTGATGCGATCAAACGACAAAGAGCTTATTATCGTGTCAAATGAGGTTGGCATGGGACTTGTACCTTCGTACCTTTTAGGCAATTATTTTAGAGATATTTCTGGTAGAATCAATCAAAAAGTCGCAAATTTTGCAGACGAAGTCACTTTTGTCATAGTGGGTCAGCCTTTAAAATTAAAGGGAGGCCAAGTATGATTCGTGCTTTTTTACTGATGATTTCTTTTTTCACGCGAATTCCAATCGGAAGACACATTGAGTATTCTGATGACTTATATAAACGTAGCCTCGTAACGTTTCCCCTTGTTGGGTTGGTTATTGGGGCTTTTTTGGCTTTACCAGCATTGGTTTTAGATTTGCAGTCCTCTATGCGAGCTCTTTTAATGATATTTATATATATATTTATTTCAGGAGGCATTCATTTAGACGGATTGGCTGATAGTTGTGATGGATTATTTAGCAATCGAAACAAAGATCGCGTTTTAGAAATTATGAAAGATTCACACATCGGAAGCTTTGGTGTAATCGGTTTGATACTGTATTTCTTAGTGTTTTATACTTGCGCAGGCGAGTTAACTTGGCAGTGGTTGCTGCTGATGCCGTTGGTAGGAAAAATTGCAGGCTACTTCACTGCAGGTTTTAGTCGTTATGCCCGTGTTGATCATGGAATGGGCTATTTGTTTATCGAGAATATTAAGCCGATTCATGCAATTTTCATATGTATAGTAGGTGCAGCGATCGTCTTTGGTTTACTTGGAGTAACAGGTCTGTTAGCATACGCAGTTTCAATTGTCGCAAGTATTGGTCTAAATGTTGCTATTTATAGAGTTATCGAGGGTCAAACAGGGGATACAATCGGTTTTACAGTTGAGTTTTGTCAGATGATTTTTTTGATGAGTGCCGTGATTCTTATTTAACATGTAGGTAAAGTTGTAATATGATGAAAATGTAATGCTGTATTAGAGTTGAAAGTGAAAAGTCATATTAGATCTGAAAATAAATAGTTGTTCATAAGATAAATGTGTATAGTTTTTTATAAGGAGTTTTAAATGGGAATTGTGATAGCTGGTGTTTCAAGTGGTTCGGGTAAAACGACATTAACAATTGGACTAATGCGTTCGCTCAAAGATCGAGGCCTTAAGGTGGGGGCATTTAAAGCAGGTCCAGACTATATTGATCCGATGTTTCATCGGATGGCAATTGATGACTGTTCTTATAATTTGCCGTCATGGATGATTGAAGACTCTACGCTGCGGTATCTGTATCAAAAAAGATCAGAAGATAAGGATATCAGCATTGTTGAAGGCGTTATGGGCTATTTTGATGGTCATAGTGCGGATAGCATATTGGGAAGTACGGCTCACCTTGCAAATGCTATAAATGAAGGCGTGCTGCTAATTATGGATGCGAGTAGCATGGCGTTAACATCCGCAGCGATCATAAATGGCCTTGTCACTTTTCATCAACCTACGGCAATAAAAGGGGTTATTTTTAATAAAATTCGCTCGAAAATGCACTATGATTTACTGAAATCATGCGTTGAAACACATACACCTGTAAAATGCTTTGGCTATTTAATGCCAGCAGATGAGATACAATTAGAAAGTCGACATTTAGGACTTGTTCAGGCCAGTGAAGATCAAGCGATTGAATCCAAAATAGTCAAGATGAAAGAATTGGTTGAGGCAACAGTTCAGGTAGATGAGATTTTGGCAAAATTTTCAAATCGTCCATTTGATGTAAGTGAGAGCATTTGCATCGAGTCAGAACGAGTTGGGGAAAATAGCGAAGAATTATACCGTAATGAAAAAATCAAACAGACACTGAACAATTGTAAAGACTTGATAGAACAATCTGGCGGACTCAGACTTGGCATTGCAAAAGATCAGGCATTTTCATTTTATTATGATGAAAATCTGGAAACACTTCGCGAATTAGGTGTCGAGCTGATTCCATTTTCGCCACTAAAAGATTCTAAAGTACCGGAGGAGTGTGATGCGCTCTATTTAGGCGGTGGTTATCCAGAGGTCTTTTCAAAAGAACTCGAAGCAAATAGTCTGGTCATTCAATCGATTCAATCTTTTGCGAAACAAGGGAAACCTATTTATGCAGAATGTGGTGGATTGATGTATTTGACTGATAAAATTGTGGATTTGTCAGGGAATCAATGCTTCATGACGGGAATTTTAGGGGGCATTTCAACCATGACAGAAAAACTTCAAAGGTTTGGTCATGTGGAAGCGACCATTGATCCATATACGTTACTAAATCGGAATAACGATTCAGGAGTACATGAAAAAGAAACATCAATAACCTATCGTGGTCATGAGTTTCACCATTCACTCGTTTTGGAGTGTCCTCAACAAACGCTTTTAACTGTGAATAAGAATCAGAAGAGTTGGAAATGTGGATATGTGAAAAATCGGGTTTTTGCTACGTATGTTCACTTTCATTTTTATAGTGAGCTAAAAATGTTAGAGGCGCTTATTCAGTTTTTTTTAAGCAAATAGTGTTAAAATAGTAATTGAGACGCGTTTTAGAAACATCCACACATAAAGTGAGTTTTAATAATAATGAGTGGATTTTTATAATACAGAGTGATTTTTTAAATACAGAGTGATTTTTATAGTATTGAATGAGTTTTTATAAGGATGGGATCATGATCTATTTAATATTAGCAATTTTTTGTAGTGCGTCGATTGCGCTGTTGTTTAAGTATGCGGCGATTAAATCTCTGGATCAAAAGGTTTTGACGATTTCAAATTATGTAATAGCGTCACTTATCGCGGTTTATTTTATTGCGGAGCAGCAACTTTTTACGAAAGTCGATCTCAATGATTGGAATTTTATCAAGTCATTGCTTATAGGAATGGGGACGGGAATCTTTTTTTTACTGAGTTTTATCTTTTATCAGATGAGTATTAAGCAAAATGGTGCGAGCTTATCAGGGATGTTTGCAAAATTGGGAATATTAATTCCCATGCTTGTTTCCATTTTTGTTTGGCAAGAATATCCTTCTTATGTACAGTCCATTGGAATTTTCATTGCACTAGGTGCTATTGTCGTGGCAAATTCATCTGGAACAAGTCGAGGTCATGAACTTCACTCAAATGTGAAACATGGATCTAAAATTTTACTCCTGATGCTTTTATTTGTCACGGGTGGTATTGGTGATTTTTTAAATAAAGTCTTTCAAATGACAACAGACTTGTCGTATAAACCCATTTTCTTGTTATGTGTTTTTTTGACAGCCTTAATTTTAAGCATCGGAATGAATGGTTTAAGAAAAGAGCCAGCCTTGAAAAGACGTGCTTCGTGGATTGTCGGGATTTTAGTCGGAATTCCTAATTTATTTGCTTCGTATTTTTTAATCGATGCTTTGGAATCACTACCGGCTTCTATTGTGTTTCCAGTTTTTAGTGCGGGAACTATATTGATGATTACTGTTTTGAGTGTGCTATTTTATAAAGAAAAATTGCTAAAAAAAGACATGACAGCGATTCTGTTAACTGCAGTGAGTTTAGTTTTTATGAATTTATAGATGAGAAAGGATAATGAGTGTAGCTCGACTACTTGTTCATTAGATAGGGTGATGCGATGAAAATGTCCAATTTATATATGCCGACATTAAGAGAGAATCCAAATGATGCAGATATTGCAAGTGCACAGTTATTGCTGAGAGCAGGCATGATACGCAAGCTGGTTTCAGGTGTGTATGCCTTTTTACCGATGGGTTTCAGAGTCCTAAAAAAAATCGAGGGTATCGTCAGAGACGAGATGGATGCACATGGTTCTCAAGAAGTCTTGATGAGTGCGATTCAACCACGAGAAATATGGGAAGCAAGCCATCGCTTGGAAAATTTTGGACCTGAAATGTTTAAATTAAAAGATCGAAATCAACGCGAATTTTGTCTTGGGCCTACACACGAAGAATATTTCACCTATATGATTCAAAACGAGCTTAAGTCCTATAAGCAATTGCCACTTAATCTCTATCAAATTCAAACGAAATATCGAGATGAAAGGCGTCCAAGATTTGGGCTAGTCAGAGCGAGAGAGTTTATTATGAAAGATGCCTATACATTTGATTGTGACATGAATGGTCTAAATCGTTCATATGAAACAATGGCGCATGCCTACAATCGCGCATTTGATAAGATGGCACTTCATTATAAAGTCGTACAAGGTGATTCGGGAAACATGGGCGGAAATATCTCTCATGAGTATATCGCAATTACACCAACAGGTGAAAGTCTAATTGCGTATTGTCATCATTGTGATTATGCTGCTACGGAAGAAGTTGCCGCTTCACGTTATCAAATTTTACCGAAAGAAGAATCCATTTTATCTGAAAAACGCATTTACACCCCAGATATCAAGACGATTGATGACTTAAAGGAGTTTTTGAACTGTGATGGTGATCGCTTTATCAAGACGTTGTTGCTAAAAAAAGAAGATCAATCTAGAGTGATAGCAGCATGTATCCCAGGACATAGAAGTCTCAATTTGACTAAACTTGCGAAAGTTATAGGTGAAAATGAAGACGATTTATTGATGTTAGAGATTGATGAAATCAAGAATTTAGCTGGATCGGTACATGGGTTTGCAGGTCCTATTGGACTGAGTTCGAATGTGGAACTGATTGCAGACCGAAGAATATTTGAAATTGCCAATCCTATTTGTGGTGCAAATGAACAGGACTATCATATTGAAAATGTGCAGCTTAACCAAGAGAATTTCATCATTTCAGATGATTTATTGAGTGTCGAAGCGGGTGATTTCTGCCCGTCGTGTGGACATGCACTTTTACTTGATCACGGTACTGAAGTGGGGAATATATTTCAGCTGGGAGATAAGTATTCAAAAGCGCTCAATGCGACATTTTTAGACTGCGATGGAAAAGCAAAACATTTTATGATGGGTTCTTATGGAATCGGAATTTCAAGATGTGTGTCTGCTATTGTGGATCAATATCAGGATGAACATGGTATTAAATGGCCACTGTCGGTTGCGCCTTATCAAGTGCTTATTACGATTGTCAATGTAAAAAATGAGCAACAATATGAAGCGGGATTTGAAATTTACAATACGCTGATCAATCAAGGCGTTGAAGTTCTTATTGACGATCGAGATGAACGTGCTGGTGTGAAGTTTGCAGATGCAGATCTAATTGGGATTCCATTTAGAATTACGGTGGGTAAACGTATCAGTGAAGATGTGGTAGAAGTGTCCAAAAGAAGCGATCTCATTAAGCGTGATATGACAAAGAATGAAATGTATAAATGGCTGAGGGAAAACGGGTCATGTTAGTGATAGAAAGCGCTGTGAATTTTTTAAGTATGGGTCGTATATGTATGAATCATATAGGTATGGGTCATATAGAAAAAGGTTTTATAGGCGAGGGTTTATATGAAGAAAATAGATAAAATACTCATTGGAATCATTTTAGTCATCGGCCTATTGGGTTTTGTTTACCAAAAATGGATTCAAAATGATGCTGCCGATAAAGTTGTGATGATCCGATATGAGGGAAAAGTTGTGGCTTCATTTGAATTAACCGATGAAACAGAAGAATCTTACACGTTTGAAGAAAATGGTAATACTAATATCGTGAAAATTCACGCTGGTAAAGTCAGTATAGTTGAATCAAACTGTAAAGATCAAATCTGCGTTAAAACGGGTGAAATTTCTCGCGTAGGTGAAACCATCGTTTGTTTACCACATCAATTTTCCATCGAAATTTATTCAAATGGAACGAATCCTGATAGCAATACAAATTCAACGTCTGAGCTAGACGATATAGCAAATTAGAGGTTTATAATGAATCAAAATCAAAAGACTAAATATATGATATATATTGCGGTTTTAGTGGCTCAGGGGCTTGTGTTGTCGTTTATAGAATCACTACTACCGGTACCCTTTATTGCGCCAGGCGCTAAGTTGGGACTTGCCAATATTGTCACAGTAACCGCCATCTACATTTTGCCTTTTTCAGGAGCGCTTTCAGTTGTGATCTTAAAAGTTTTGCTTATGGCCGTGACCTTTGGGTCACTGTCGAGCTTGCTTTATAGTTTAGCTGGGGGGCTGTTAAGTTTGATGATGATGATAATGACAAAAAAACTGTTTAAACTAGATGTCAGCATCATAGGTGTGAGTATTGTTGGCGCAGTGTTTCACAATGTCGGACAATTAGTCATCGCTTCACTCATCATAGAAAATCAACTGATATTTAGTTATTTGCCAATACTTCTTATCGCAGCTATACCAACTGGTTTTTTTGTGGGTGCGGTTTCAAAAATATTAATAAGCTATTTGAGTCGTGTAAAATGACTCAAATAGCTTTTTTGTTAAAGGGTATTTGGAAAATCGATATACGTTAAAATGAATTCGACGATTTTTTCGAGTTCAATACGATCTACTTCTTTAAATCGGTCGATTTCAGGGCTATCAATATCAAGTACGCCGAGTAAAACACCCTCTTTTATAATGGGAACAACAATTTCGCTGTTTGAAAACAAATCACAAGCGATATGCCCTGGATACTGATGAACATCAGGAACAAGAATACTCTTCCTTGCTTTTGCGCTATCGCCACAAACGCCATTACCAATGGTAATACGTGTAACTGCAGGTCTTCCCCAAAAAGGTCCTAATACGAGCTCATTACCTTGTTTTAAATAGAACCCAGCCCAGTTGAGCTGTGGCATTAAAAAACCAAGTGTAGCTGCTGTATTGGCTGCGTTAGCGATCCAATTGGTTTCATTTTCAAATAATTTTTCAAGTTCTTTTCGAATGTAAGGATAGAGTACTTCAGGAGCAGTACTGGGTGCTGGATACATACAAGCCATAATTACCTCCTAATATTTTCTTTAGTATAGCGTATTTGTTCAATCACAACAACGAAATTATTGTAAAAAAAATATAACATTTCGAACGGCGAAAAATATATTTCGTCTTTCGAAATATATGCTATAATATTTTAGGGTGATAAAAATGAGAGCAGCGTTATCGGTCTACATAGACTTTTTTAAAAATATCTCGAAGAATGTGAAACTCTATTTTGGGATTATATTTTTCGCAACGATTGTCAGTTCAGCTTACAATATGCTTTTCGGAATCTACTTAAAAAACTTAGGATTCGACGAAGCTTTTGTTGGAAGTATTTTATCTATCAATACGTTAGGTGTTGCGATTGGAGCAGTTCCGGTGGCGCTATTGGCGGATCGATTGAATCGGAAGCATACGCTGATTTTGGGGCTTTTTATCATGGCGATGACAAATTTAATCGTGCTAAATGTTCACATCCCTATTGTCATGCAAATTTTCTCATTTATATTCGGGATTGGGAATTCGACGATAATGATTTTACAAGCGCCGATCATTTATGATAGTACGCCGGATGAACATCGCGTAACGGCTTTTAGCATGGCCTTTGTCCTACAAAATGCAGCGTTTGTTATTGGAAGTTTTATTTTAGGTCATGTTTCGCAGTGGCTTACAGCACAGTCCACGATGGTATTTGCCAATCAAGTGGTTTTAAATTTTGCAACATCTCTCCTTTTTATAGGTGTCATCATTGCACTTGCTTTTGAAGATGAAAAAACACCTCGGGATATAAATAATTTAAACGGCGAGGAGTCGCCTTCAATTAAAGATAATTTTTCTCAGTTGTTGAAAGGATATAAAAGGTTATTAAGCGGAAAAATTGCCTACTACTTGATCCAGGTATCGCTCATAGGATTCGGAGCGGGGATGATAGTTCCTTTCTTTAGCATGTATTTAAAGTATAGCCTTCAAACGAGCGATGGCGTAGTAGGAACCATCATGTCGATTAGTCAATTTGGAACGGTTCTTGGAGGACTCATTGTTCCGCCTTTAGCCAAAAAACTTGGTAGAGTGAATACGGTCATGCTATGTCAGCTTCTTTCAATTCCATTTTTAATATCGATTTCATTTCCACAAGGAATTATTATTATTACGATATCATTTTTCTTTAGATCTTCTCTTATGAATATGGCAGGACCTGTTATTAGCAGTCTTGCAATGGAGATTGTTGAGGACAGAGATCGTACGTATATGAGTAGTTTTGTCTCTTTGATGAATCATTTATTTAGAGCGTTGGGTATTTTTGTGGGGGGGATTTTGATGTCGACCTTTACCTATAATACCCCTTACTACTTTACGATTGTCTGTTATCTCATTGGTACGTATGTACTTTATAGAATTTTTCGTCAGGTGGATCAAAAAACGACATAGACATCCCTTCGGCGCTTACAGTGAATTTAGCTGTAGGCGCTTTTTTTATGCTTTTTATGGAGAAAATGAAGCGGAGAAAATGATAAAAAAAAGAAGCCATTTACTCTACGAGAGAAAATTTGGGCTTCTAATTGATTAAATAATGGATTAAATGGTAGATTGAGTGATGAATTGCGTGTTCAATTGGAATTGTAATGAATTCAACTTTATTTGTTCGGCCGGATTATAGAAGTTCGATAATTTGAATTTTAACAATGCCATTAGGTGAGTTTGCTTCTACTGTAGTTCCTGCTTTTTTACCCATTAATGCGCTACCAATAGGGGATTCATTCGAGATTTTATTGTGAAGTGGATCCGATTCAATCTTAGTAACGATTTGAATTTCTTCATCTTCATTGAAATCTAGATATTTAATTTTAACTTTTGAACCAATCGTGATGCTGTTTTTGTCTTTTGGTTCTTCTACAAGCTCATAGCTCTCAAGAATTTCTTTTAATTTTAATATGTCAGTTTCATTATGAGACTGAGCTTCTCTTGCTGCATGGTATTCAGCGTTTTCTGATAAATCGCCAAATCCTCTAGCACGCTTAATCTCTTCAGAAATTTGATGTCTTTTTTCAATGAGTTCATCATACTCTTGTTGTAATTTAGCAAGTGCTGATTCCGTTAATAAAGTTTTCTTCATTCCAGACAACTCCTTATGTGATATGGATATGTAACATATAATATAGTACCAAATTAAGTGGTGTTTGTAAATAATTAATCGTGTGACTGCCAGAATTGTTTAAAATATCGTACAACTTTTCTTTTAATTTATCACGGGACTGCTATAATGGTAAGTGTGCATAACAAATGAATATGAGGTGACTGAATGCAGAATTTGTTAAATGACTTAGTGGAAGAATTCAGACCCTACTCAAAACAGGGGAAAGTAGCAAGCTATATACCAGAACTCGGAAAAGCAAATCCGGAGCAATTAGGTATTGCCATTATAGATTGTGATGGGAATATTTATCAAGCTGGCGATGCGTCACAAAGCTTTACCATACAAAGTATATCCAAACCCATGGTGCTATTATTGGCGCTACTCGACAATGGTGAAGAGGTTGTCTTTAGCAAAGTCGGAAAGGAACCTACGGGAGATCCTTTTAATTCAATTGTTCGTTTAGAAACATACGATGAACACAAACCTTTAAATCCGATGATCAATGCTGGCGCTATTTCGGTCACTTCGTTGATTAAAGGAAATACAGGCGCCGAAAAAATCAGTCGAATTCTTGATTTTTTTAAGAAAATAACACATAATGATTCGATTTGTGTCAATGAATCTGTTTATTTATCAGAATCAAAAACGGGACACAGAAACCGCGCTATGGCATATTTTTTGAAAGATGTCGGAAATATTACTGAAGATGTCGAATCGGTATTAGATGTTTATTTTCAGCAATGTTCAATTGAAGTGAATACATTGGATTTGGCGTATATGGGAGCGTTACTTGCTAAAAACGGCGTCGATATTTTAACAGGCGAAAGAATATTTCCGGAGAGATATGCGCATATAGTCAAGTCGTATATGGCAACTTGCGGTATGTACGATGGTTCGGGGGAATTTGCCATAAATGTAGGCATGCCTGCTAAAAGCGGTGTAGGCGGAGGCGTTTTATGTACGGTTCTAGACCGCATGGGGATTGGTGTTTTTGGTCCTGCGCTTGATAAAAAAGGAAATAGTTGTGCAGGTGTCAAATTACTAGAAAAGTTGTCTTCTGAGTTGAAACTTTGTATCTATTAGGTCGAATGACGTATTCATCCGTTAAGCCTATAATGAGGATTTTAAATGCAGTTTAAAAAATTGAAAACAAATTCAAAGTGGATTGCGTTTTTTGTTGCAATGATCATAACAGTAATCGCATATGTTTTTATACAATCGATAAGTAATCAGTTGGAAATTGATGAAAATCGCACAGCGAGTCGAGAACTTCTTGAATTTTTACCCAATTCTTTAGAAGGGTACGGTGGTGAAAATGGCTATTTTCATCAAATTGAAAAAATTGAAAAGACGTTGGACAAAGGGAGTCAAACATGGTCTTTAACTGGTACAGTGAAAGATCGTTCTTCCGTTCAATCGCTGAAGGATGATCAGTTTAGAATTGATTTAACTGTAACGAGTAAAGAAATCATTCAGACTGTAAAAGGAGATCTTCTGAATGAAACGGATTATCAGGAGATGATTTTACTTCAATTACCACTTAAGGTAGGACATAAATGGTCAAAATCCTGTAAAAGTGAGTTGGGAAATTGGGCAAAGATAACGGGTGAGATTCTATCAATTAGCGAAGATGGTTCAAAAATTACCGTGAGTTATAGTTCGAATAATGGCAGCTACGAAGAAAGAACTCTACAAAAGGGTCTTGGTGTCACGGATTATATCGCAAAGGTAAATTTTAAAAGCGCTGAATCATGGACGGGATATCATAGCGAAACAGCAGCAAGTGAACGCTCAGAGGATTCGTCTAGCCAAGAATTGCCAACGACTGAAGTGAAAATTTCAACGGAAGCTTATGAATTGATTTTGCAATTTAATCAGAGATGGGAAACATTTATACAAGCGGATTCAACGGATGAAACCTCTCTTAATCAATTGACAGAACTTGTCAAAATTGAGTCGCCAGCTGCACAAAAAATTCAATCTGTAGATCGCAATGTCTCTACAGATTATCATTTTGTTCGATTTTATCCTTATGAAGTAGATGTTTCAGATACTGTAACGCATATTTATGTCGTTGAAATTCTTGAAACCATGTCTGGGAAAACAATTTATAATAAAGTACTTTATACGTTATACTCATTAACGGATAACATGATTATTTATGATTTTGAAGTGCAATCGAACCAGTGATTGCACTTTATTTTTTTAGGATTGGCACTTTCCCGGTATAAGAGACTTTATTTTTACCGGTTTCTTTAGCGTGGTAAAGACCCTTATCAGCTGCTTCTAAGAGCTCTGAGAAAGTTCTACCATCGTAAGGGTAGGTTGCAATTCCCATGGAAATGGTGAATTTTGGATTTGACTTTTGTACGACTTCAAGTCTCAAACGGTCGCAAATTTCCATTGCTGCAGGCGCATTGACGTGAGGCATTACCAAGATAAATTCATCACCACCAAATCGACCCAACATATCTGTTTTACGGTTATTCGACATAAACGCGTAGGCTAAAAATTTTATACATTCATCGCCAATAGCATGGCCTCTTGTGTCGTTTATCGTCTTGAAAAAATCAATATCGAACATGCAGATAGAGAATATTTTGACGCTTGTATCATTGATTAATCCATTGATTTCATTTGTGATGCCATTGCGGTTATAAGCCTTTGATAAAGGATCTTTCTGAGACTTTTCTCGAATGTATTCCACTTTATCTGCCATAACAGCGGTTCTTTTTTTAGCTTCAAACTCAACGGTTCGTTCAAAACGCTCTTCTAAATCATTCAGTCGAGCGAGGATATTCGCATGTGTTTGATTAAAATGATTGACGTGAAGGGCAATTTCAGCCATTTGGTAAATAATCCATATCAAAAGCCCAATGTACAAATAAAATCCTGAATTTCCAATCCCGACCGCTAGAGCGCCAATATAACCGATAAATGAAATTTCCATAATTTCCTTATGCTGCTTAGAATGGCTTTCGTTGTAATCATAAAGTCTGAAAACGATTGAAAACGTCGCACTTAAGATCAAAGTGACGTTGATGATGAGTAAAGGCATTCGTATATGGGATGAAAACATAAAAATGACAGCTAAGGCAATAAGGGTATTGAGTAATGAAAAATAGGGACTGGTCAATTTTTTTTGGAAAAGACGATCCACTATAAATAGAATAAAGGTAAGTCCAAGAGCTAATTTAAAAACAGTAAAGCTCGTATTGTAAAGAGAAATATTCTGAGTTCCAATGAGTGCGAAAAAAGGTATGAGTCCGGAAGATGCGCTTAGCGTATTGTTTTTCTTGATAAATTGCTGAAAAAAGACGTTCAACAGAAAGAGTGAACTGCTGATGAGTAACCAATCTATTTTATCCATATAACCTCCATAGAATTCAATGCATTTTTAATTATACCCCATTGTAAGAAAATGCTCAAAAGTTATTCGAAAAAAATAGGAGAGATTCAGAGATTTCTTTGGTATATTTTAACAGTAGTTTTTGACTAAATGCGTTGCATGTATTATAATTTAATAGAATTTGAGTAACTTTCCGAGTAACACTAAATCGGACTATCGGAGGCTATATGAAAAACATCGTGATTAGAGAATTATTTCTTAAACCAGAATTATATGTAGAAAAAGAGATTCAAGTATCTGGTTGGATCAGAACTTCAAGAAGTTCAAAGACATTTGGTTTTATTGAATTAAATGATGGCACTTACTTTAATAACTTACAAATTGTTTATGATGATACATTAAGTAATTTTGCTGATATTGAAAAATGTGCAATTTCTTCTGCGCTTGTTATAAGAGGAAAATTGATTCCAACACCTGAAGCGAAACAACCTTTTGAGCTTAAAGCAGATAGCATTGTTGTAGAAGGGTATTCCACTCAAGATTATCCATTACAAAAGAAAAGACATACAATGGAGTACCTTAGAACCATCGCGCATTTAAGACCGAGAAGCAATACTTTTTCAGCTGTCTTCAGAGTTCGATCGGCTGCATCTTATGCCATCCATAAGTTTTTCCAAGATAGAGGATTTGTGTATGTGCATACGCCAATTATTACTGGAAGTGACGCAGAAGGCGCAGGGCAAATGTTTAGAGTAACGACACTTGATCTGAATAATTTACCGATGAACGAAGAGGGTAAACTGGATACAGAACAAGATTTCTTCGGAAAAGAAACGAATTTAACTGTAAGTGGTCAGCTTGAAGGCGAAACATTTGCGATGGCATTTAGAAACATTTATACTTTTGGACCGACTTTTAGAGCAGAAAACTCGAACACCAAACGACATGCTGCTGAATTTTGGATGATCGAACCTGAAATCGCATTTGCAGATTTAGAGGATGATATGGAGTTGGCAGAGGATATGGTGAAATACATTATTTCTTATGTCCTTGAAACGTGTCCAGAAGAGATGAAGTTCTTTAATGAGAGAATTGATACAGGTCTATTAGAAAGATTGAATCACGTTCTCAACTCTGAATTTGGTAAAGTCACTTATACAGAAGCAATTGAAGCGCTCTTAAAATCAGGTGAAACGTTTGAATATCCAATCTATTGGGGCGCTGATTTACAAACTGAACATGAAAGATACTTGTCTGAAGTCATCTATAACTGTCCGGTATTTGTAACGAACTATCCAAAAGAAATTAAGTCGTTCTATATGAGAATGAATGAAGATCAAAAAACTGTTGCCGCAATGGATTTATTGGTACCAGGAGTTGGCGAGTTGATCGGAGGTTCACAAAGAGAAGAGCGTTACGAGCAATTAATTGAACGCGTCAAAGAACTTGGATTACACGAATCGGATTACTGGTGGTATTTGGAGCTAAGAAAATTTGGAACGGCAAAACATGCTGGTTTCGGGTTGGGATTTGAACGTATGATTATGTATTTAACAGGTATGTCGAATATTCGTGACGTTGTACCTTTCCCAAGAACAGTAAAAAACGCAGATTTCTAACATTGAGCTATTTTGATGAGGCATGTCCGATGAGGCGCCTGATCAAAATAGCTTTTTTTATGTTAATTACGATGTCGAAAGGGTAAATGTAATGTACTAAATGATTGTTTTACACGGCATGAGCATTTTACCACAGGAGGCATTATGAGAATACTGATTGTAGATGACAGTAAAATGAATCTGAAAATCGCAGAAGATGCGCTTAGAACGATGCCATATGAACTTGAAATTATCACGGCAATTGATGCAGAAGAAGCACTTGATATTATTGAAAATGAAGGCGTAGATCTGATTTTACTGGATATTATCATGCCAGGACTTTCGGGAGTCGATATGCTTCGAGAGCTGAAAGAAGAAAAACTACTCGATCAAATCAAAGTTATCATGATGACAACAGTGGATGATGTGCATATATTTAAAGAGTGCTTTGAACTCGGTGCACTTGATTATATTCATAAGCCTTTTAACGGAGTTGAGTTTTCAGCAAGGATACAATCCGCAATCCATATGATACAAGAACATAAGCAACTATTTGAAATGACAAAAATAACCGAAAAGAAAAATAGTGAACTATTAAAATTAAATCAAGAACTGAGTGAAACACAGAACTATCTTATTGAAAAAGGCAAGATTACCATTATTGGGCGATTGGTGGGAGGACTCATGAATGAGATTCAAGAACCACTCCAAGAGATGGAAGATGTTTTAGCGGATACGTTTAATGAAATATCTCATTTTGATAAAATGATGAGTATGAATGAAGTCATTGAAAAACAACAATTTTTGTTGCCAAAATTAGAATTCGCTAAGCAAATTAGTGAGAAAATAGGTAAAGTGATCGAAGAGTTAGAAAGAGAAGCAAATTCGTCAATTCGTTCAGGATATTCATATGTTAAAACTTCTGAAGCAGTCGAGCAAGCCATCATGCTTTTGACGCATGAACTTAAAACGATCCAGATCATTGAGAAGGATTATAAAGAAGAAGGGCTCATATATGCAAATCGAGGCGAGTTAATTGAGGCGATTATCTGCGTGATGTTGAATGCAATTGATGCATGTAAAGATAGAAAAGACAGCATGATTCGGCTAAAAACTTATGATTTTGAAGCACACACGTTCATTGTCATAGAGGATAATGGCGAAGGCTTAGCTCGTGTGCAGGATACAAAACTTTTTCAACCATTTTATACGACAAAATGGCGTCAAAATAATATTGGACTCGGTTTAAGTATTGTCTATGATATAATAGTGAATAGACATGGTGGCCACGTTGAACTCTCCACAGATTCTTTGATGACCCGTTGTGTCATTACACTAAAAAAATAGCAAGGAGGAAATGCATGAAATCATTGAAAGGAACACAAACAGCTGAAAATTTACTAAAAGCATTTGCAGGTGAATCACAAGCGAGAAATCGGTATACTTTTTATGCGTCTGTCGCGGATAAAGAGGGTTATAAGCAAATGCGAAATATTTTCTTAGAAACAGCAGAAAATGAAAAAGAACACGCAAAGCGCTTTTACAAGTTATTACTTGAAGGGTTGAAAGATGAGTTACCGACAGCAATTGATATTCATGCGATGTATCCTGTTGCTCAAGGAACGACACTCGAAAATTTGAAAGCCGCTGCAGATGGGGAAAATGAAGAGTGGAGTGAACTTTATCCTGAGTTTGCAAAGATAGCTGAAGAAGAAGGGTTCACTGAAGTAGCGGCTGCTTTTAAGTTTATTGCATCCGTAGAAAAACATCACGAAGCAAGATATCGAAAATTAGCTGACAATATTGAAAAAGATGAAGTGTTTAATAAAAATGAAAAAATCCAGTGGAAATGCAGCAATTGTGGATATGTTCATGAAGGGGATTCAGCACCAGAAAAATGCCCTGCATGCGTACATCCAAAGGGATATTTTGAAGCAAATGTTGAACGTTATTAACTCGATATAAACGGTAAAATCAAAAAAAGGAAAATGTTTGGACATTTTCCTTTTACTTATGTGGGGATTGTTTAATCTTCCTTGCTGTTTGGATCAGCAGGAATTGATTCTTTATACTTGTTATTTTTATTGTGGATGCGCTTTCTGTAGAGGTCTTCTAATTGCCCAAGTGTTTTCAGGATAATGACCATTACAAGAGATGCAAAGATAGCCATCAGATAAAATCCAGCGCCAATGACAATCCCGAGACATGCCACTGCCCATAAACCAGCTGCAGTCGTAAGACCACGGATATGATTGCCTTCTTTGATAATTGTACCAGCGCCCAAAAAGCCCATTCCGCTGATGACTTGAGCACCTAGGCGCATTGGATCAGAGGGCACATAGATACTTGCCATTGCAAGATTAACATCCATAACCATTGCGCTCGCAACACACACGAGAATATGTGTTCTAAGGCCGGCAGGGCGACGAGAAGCTTCTCTTTCAAGTCCGATTAAGCCGCCAATGAGAACGGCAACTAATATTTTGATAATACTTTGACCACTAAGTTCCATAGAATCACCTTCTAAAATTAATATGAAATCATTATACCCTTATTTCATCAAAAAATATACTCATGATCATCTCATGTGGAGGAATAATATGTTAAAGACTATGACAGTTATCTGGGCGGTACTTAATGTAGCGGTATACATCTTAATGATGCTGGATAAATGGTATGCAAAAACAGATAAATGGCGGATTTCTGAGTCCATGCTCATTGGACTTTCCATTATTGGTGGAAGTTTTGGCCTGGCAATGGGCATGATTTGTTTTAAGCATAAAATCAATAAATTGATCTTCAAATTGGTCGCTTGTTTAGGTATGACCGCATTTATTGCGTTTATCATCTATTTGGTGATGAATCAGTCATTGCAACTCGTCAATTTTTAAAAGAAAATCATGTGAATTTCTAAAAAATTAACAATTGTTAAAATATTTTTGAAAACATTTGTTTTACTCTTAAAATCAATCATGTAAAATAATAATGGTATGTACTTTTTTAAATAACTTAATAAAAGGGGAGCGCTAAATGAAGAAAATATTAGTTACGGGAGCTTGTGGCCAAATAGGCACAGAATTAACAGTCGCTTTAAGACAAAAGTACGGTGTTGAAAATGTTGTCGCTACAAGTATTCGTCCATGCAAAAACACTTGTGTTGAAGATGAGGGTATTTTTGAAATTCTTGATGTAAAAGACCACGATAGATTACTTGAACTGGTGAAAAAATATGAAATTGATACAATCATGAATTTAGCTGCTTTGCTTTCCGCAGTTGGCGAAGCAAATCCACAGTTACTTTGGGATGTGAATATGAATGGTCTGTACAACTGTCTAGAAGTGGCAAGAGAAACAGGCGCTATGGTATTTACACCAAGTTCAATTGCTGCGTTTGGACCTTCTACACCAGCGGATTTAACACCTCAAGATACTATCCAACGTCCAACGACAATTTACGGTGTTTCTAAAGTAGCGGGTGAATTACTTTGTGACTATTATTTTAAAAAGTATGGCGTTGATACAAGAGGGGTACGTTTCCCAGGCTTGATTTCATATGCTGCTTTACCAGGCGGTGGAACGACAGATTATGCTGTTCATATTTACTATGAGGCAATTAAAAATAAAAAATTTACATGTAACTTAGCGGCTGATACTTATATGGATATGATGTATATGCCAGATGCAATTGAATCAATTATTCAAATGTGTGAAGCAGATGGCTCTAAACTCATTCATAGAAACGCATTTAATATTACAGCGATGAGTTTCTGTCCAGAAGACATCAAAAACGAAATCAAAAAACACATTCCAGAATTTGAGATGGATTACGCAGTCGATCCAATCAAACAAGACATTGCAAACTCTTGGCCAAACTCACTGGATGATTCTTGTGCGAGAGCTGAATGGAATTGGAATCCAAAATTCAATTTAGAAACGATGACAAAAGATATGCTTGAAAAATTAAGCGTTAAATTAAACGTAAAATAGACGGTTATTTGTTATGCTCATCATATTAAATCAACTTGGAGGTTAGTATGAATCAAATCATTCAATGTGTTCCAAATTTTAGTGAAGGTAGAGACTTAGAAAAAGTTGAAAAAATTCTGTCTGCTTTTAGAGCAAAAGAAGGCGTAAAACTTTTAGATTATAGCGTTGATGGAGACCACAATCGAGTGGTTGTCACTGTTGTTGGTGAAAAACAACCTTTAAAAACAGCTGTTATTGAAGCGATGGGGATTGCAGCAACAATTATTGACTTAACAAAACATGAAGGTCAACATCCACGTATGGGCGCAACGGATGTAGTGCCATTTATTCCGATTAAAAATGTAACGATGGAAGAATGTGTTGAACTTTCAAAAGAGGTTGCTGCAGAAGTATATAAAACGCATGGCATTCCAAGTTTCTTATATGAAAAATCTGCAACATCAACAGCTAGAGAAAATTTAGCCAATTTAAGAAAAGGTCAATTTGAAGGCATGCCTGAAAAAATTAAAGATCCAGAATGGGCGCCTGATTTCGGTACTGAAATCCATCCAACTGCTGGGATTACAGCAATTGGAGCTAGAATGCCGCTCGTTGCATTTAATGTGAATTTAAATACAAATGACCTTGAAATTGCCAATAAAATTGCTAAAAATGTAAGACATTTAAGTGGTGGTTTAAGATACTGTAAAGCGCTTGGAATTGCCCTTGAAGAAAGAGGCATTGTTCAGATTTCAATGAACATGACGGATTTCACAAAAACACCTCTCTATAGAGCATTTGAACTTGTAAAAATCGAAGCACAACGTTACGGCGTTTCTATTGTTGGCAGTGAAGTGATTGGATTGGTTCCAATGGATGCGTTAATTGGAACAGCAGAATACTATTTAGGAATCGAAGCATTTTCTTACGATCAAGTTCTAGAAAAAAGAATAATGGAGTAATTTCATGAAAAAAGGCAGTTTAGTCGTTTATAATGCATCTGAAGTTGTCACTTGTAGTGGTTTTAAGGGCAAAGCAGGCGCCCAAATGCAGGATTTGAAAGTGGTAACAAATGCATCTGTTGTTGTTGAAGACGGGATCATTACGAAAATAACCACAGATGAGCTTGATTTACAATCTTATATTGAAAAAGATTTCAAAATTATTGATGCAACTAATAAGTGCGTACTCCCAGGTTTTGTCGATTCTCATACACATTTTATCTTTGGTGGCTACAGAGAAGAAGAATATAACTGGCGTTTAAATGGCGTATCCTATATGGATATTATGTCAAAAGGCGGCGGGATCATTAACTCTGTAAGAGGAACCAAAAATACAACCAAAGAAGAACTGATTCAAATCGGTGTTAAACGGTTGAATTCTATGACGAGCTTTGGCGTGACAACTGTTGAAGGAAAAAGTGGTTACGGACTTGACTTAGAGACGGAAATCAAACAACTCGAAGTTATGAAGGAACTGAACAAGTTACATTCACTCGATATTGTAACGACGTTTTTAGGCCCTCATGCTCGACCAAGTGAGTATAAAGAAAATCCAGATGCATTTATCGATTTTATGATTGATGAAGTATTGCCAATTGTTGATGAGAGAGGATTAGCGGAGTTCGCTGATATTTTCTGTGAACAAAACGTGTTTTCGATAGAACAATCGAGAAAATTCTTAAGTGCTGCGAGAAAACGTGGATTTAAACTCAAGGTGCATGCAGACGAGATTGTTCAATTAGGCGGAGCTGAACTTGCAGCTGAACTCGGTGCGGTATCTGCTGATCATTTACTTCAAGCATCTGATGAGGGCATTCAGCGCATGAAAGAGGCTGGAGTAGTTGCGACGTTACTTCCATGTACAGCATTTTCATTGAAAGAGCATTACGCGAGAGCGCGTTATATGATTGATCAAAATTTGGTAGTGGCATTATCGACGGATTTTAATCCTGGAAGCTGCTTTACAGAGTCGATTCCGTTATTAATTGCCTTAGCGACAAACCAAATGGGAATGACCATTGAAGAAACAATCACAGCTCTTACTATAAATGGCGCAGCAGCCCTTGATAGAGCGGATCAAATTGGCAGTATCGACATCGGTAAAAAAGCAGATTTAGTCATACATGAGTTTCCATCATATAAGTTTTTACCTTATCATATCGCAGTGAGCACGGTAGAAAAAGTGATTAAGAACGGTGTGTTAATTTTAGATAAGGAATACAATCAACCATACTAATTGGAGGGTTACATGTTAAAAGAATTAGGATTACAAGGGTTTATCGAACAGTTAGAATCAAGTGAACCAGTTCCAGGTGGTGGGAGTGTAGCAGCACTTTCTTCGGCTTTATCATCCGCTTTATCTGCTATGGTAGCAAATTTAACAGTAGGTAAAAAGAATTATGAGTCTGTTTCAGATGAAATGGCTGCTATTGCAGAAAGAATGCATGCAAGAAGACTGGAATTTGTCGATTTAATCGATAAAGATGCCAACTCATTTGACAGCGTCATGAAAGCATTTAAACTGCCTAAAGAAACGGATGAAGAGAAGGCATTTAGAACTGCTCAAATTCAAGATGGAATGAAGTATGCAGCATCTGTTCCTCTTGAAGTTGCAGAAAAAACGGCTGTTTTATTTGATGACATTGCGTTACTTGTGAAGTCTGGGAACTCAAATGCTCAAACGGATGCGTTAGTATCTGCAATGATGGCAAGAACTGCAATCCTTGCGGCTCTTTACAACGTAAAAATTAATTTAGGTTCAATCAAAGATGAGGCTTACGTGGCTCAGATGAAAGAGCAAGTTGCGAAATTAGAGCAATTAGCAATTGAAAAAGAGCAAGCAATCTTAGCGTTGTCTGATTTATAGTAGTGTAGAGCGAGGCTCTTATTAAAATACAATGAGTTAAATGTAAAACTGCCAGAAATGGCAGTTTTTTTATAGTTTGAAATTCAAAACGAACTACAGTATAATAAAGGTATTAATTGATTAGGAGATGACTTCATGTACAAAATTGTTGGCGATAGTTCTACAGATGTGGATGCAGATTTTCAAAAAAAATATCCAACAACCATCGTGCCATTTAAACTATTCATCGATGGAATAGAATATATAGATGACGAAACATTAGACGTAGATGCCTTTGTTGAAACAATGAAAAAATCACAAGAAACACCAAAATCTGCTTGTCCTTCACCCAATGACTTTATGTCGTATTTTGAAGGAGAAGAGGATGAAGTTTATGTTGTGACGATTTCGTCTAAATTGAGCGGTACGTATAACACGGCGGTGTTGGCAAAGAATTTATATGATACAGAGCATGAAAATGATCCTAATAAAGCGTTTATTCATGTGTTTGACTCTCAGGGAGCAGCTGCAGGTGAGACGTTGGTTGCGCGCATGATTCATGAATTCAAACAATTGAATTATTCTAAAGAAAAACTTGTTGAGTCTGTGACTGAGTTTATCGATGGAATGCGAGTGTTCTTTATTTCAGAGTCGCTGGACAATTTAGTAAAAAACGGCAGAATTTCAAAATGGAAAGGACTTTTAGCTTCTACTTTGAATATCTTACCGATTATGGGATCAGATGGTCATGGAGAAATTAAGTTATTTGAAAAAGTTCGAAATACAAACAAAGCGTATTCGCGCTTGATTGAAATGATGCAAGAAGAGTTGAAAAAAAGTGGTAGAAAGATTGTTTCTATTACGCATGTTGGGAACCCAGAGCGTGCGAATCAAATTGAAACAGAACTCAGAAATACATTAGATTTAGACGATGTCATCAATATTAAATGTGCAGGGCTCTCTTCGCTTTATGCAGATAAAAAAGGTATTATTGTGGCGTTTTAGTGCTTTTAAACAAATAGATGTTTTCAATTGTTGATTCAGCAATAGTGTGCTGTTCAAGCGATTTGAATGCATCTATTCTTTTTTTTTTGTACAAATAAGCTATTTTTTTGTATTTTGTCTAAATTTTTTATCAATCTTACACAAATATTTGAATTTATGAAATAAATTTAAAACTTTTTAGCGATTTCAAGGTGGGACAAATGTTGTTATTCCACAGATTAAATGTTATGATTAGGGTGATTAAAATATTAATTTTGAGGTGACTTAAATGCATAAGAAATTATTTATTCCAGGTCCAGTTGACGTAAGAGAAGACGTTCTTTTAAAAATGGCAACACCACAGATCGGTCATAGAACGAAAGACGCTTCTGCATTACAAAGAAGTATATCTGAGAAACTCAAAAAATTGATGTACACAGAAAATGAAATCTTATTATCGACTTCATCAGGTAGTGGTCTTATGGAGGGTGCTGTTAGATCATGTACTCGCAAAAGAGCAGCTATTTTCTCTGTAGGCGCTTTTGGAGACAGATGGTACAAAATGGCAACTTCTAACAATGTTCCGGCGGATATTATCAAGTCTGAACTTGGACAACCAACGACACCAGAGATGGTTGAAGAAGCACTCGCAACTGGCAAATACGATTTAATCACCATTACACATAATGAAACTTCTACAGGTATTATGAATCCAGTGGATGAAATTGCTGAAGTGATGAAAAAATACCCTGATGTCATCTTCTGCTTAGATACAGTAAGCTCTTTAGGCGGTACTAAAATTGAAGTGGACAAATTAGGCGTAGATATTTGTATTACATCAACTCAAAAATGTCTTGGTTTACCAGCAGGATTATCAATTTGTTCGATTTCACAAAAAGCTGTTGAAGCTGCTAAACAAGTAGAATTTAGAGGTTTATACTTCGATTTACTTGAACTTTATGAATATATCCAAACAAAAGATTATCAATATCCGTCAACACCATCGTTGTCTCATATGTTTGCTTTAGATTATCAATTAGACAACATTCTTGCTGAAGGATTAGAAAACAGATTTGCTAGACACCTTGAAATGGCAAAAGTAACAAGAGAATGGGCAAATAAACACTTCGAAATGTTAGCGGAAGAAAAATATGCATCAAACACTTTAACAACGATTAAGAATACTAAAAACTTAAGTGTTTCTGATTTGAATAAAGCACTCGGCGAACGCGGCTACATGATTTCAAATGGTTACGGTAAGTTGAAAGACGTTACATTCCGTATCGCTCATATGGCGGATACTCAAATGGATGAATTGAAAAAATTATTGTCAATCATTGAAGAAATTCTTGGTTTATAATCACTTTAGAGGCAATTGTAACCAATTGCCTCTATTTATGAAACCTGTTTGTTAAATGCATAGGAGTTGTTAAGTGCATAAGAGTTGATAAATCATACTATTGGAGGGAATAGCATGCAATTGAAAATTTTAGCAAATGATGGCATGGATAAGAGTGCAGTGGATGCACTTGTTGCTCAAGGACATCTTGTGGATACGACTCATTACGATGGAGAGGCGCTTGTTGAGCAATTAAGAGACTCAGATGTTGTGGTTATTCGTTCAGCAACAAAAATTCGTAAAGATCTCATTGATCAAGTTAAAGATAGCAGACTTAAACTGATGATTCGTGCTGGCGTTGGTATTGATAATATTGATCATGAATATGCAGCTGAGCATGGATTTACAGTTAAAAATACACCGAATTCAAGTAGTGCAGCAGTTGCTGAACTTGCAATTGGTCACATGTTTTCTTTGGCTAGATTTATTCATATTTCTAATGTGACCATGAGAAATGGCGAATGGAATAAAAATAAATATAGCGGTATTGAATTAAACAGTAAAACGCTTGGTTTAATTGGAATGGGAAGAATTTCATATGAAGTGGCTATTCGCGCGAAAGCATTGGGCATGAAAGTTATTTACACGAATAGAAGCGGTAGAGTTTCTGCATATGATGGCCAATTCGAATACTATGAGTTAAACGATTTGCTGAAAATGGCTGACTTTATTTCTCTTCATATACCGTTTGACAAGAAAACAGGCGCAACAATTAAGAAAGAACAATTTGACTTGATGAAAGATGGCGTTTACCTAATCAATACTGCTAGAGGTGGTGTTGTATGTGAAGCGGATCTTTTAGATGCGTTAAATTCAGGTAAGGTCGCTGGCGCTGGTATCGATGTATTTGAAGAAGAGCCAACGAAAAATCAAGCATTAATTGATCATCCGAGAGTATCTGCAACACCGCACATTGGTGCTTCAACGAGCGAAGCTCAAGAGAGAATCGGCGATGAGACAATTGCAGTGATTAGAGCGCACTTTAACGTTTAATAATTTTATTTGAATTTTGGAGGTAATATCGTGGCAGTAGTAAGACCGTTTAAAGGCATCACACCAAAGCAAGAATTGGCTGAAAAAGTAGCTTGTTTACCATACGATGTAATGAATCGAAAAGAAGCAAAAGAAATGGCTGAAGGCAATCCTTTCTCGTATTTACACGTTGTGCGTTCAGAAATCGATTTACCGGATTCGGTTGGCGATTACGATTCGCTTGTTTATGATACAGCAAGAAAAAATTTAGATCAGTTCATCACAGATGGCATCATGACACAAGATCAAGAACCGATTTATTACATTTATCGTCAGTTAATGAATGGTAGAGTTCAAACGGGTATTGTAGCATGTACATCGATTGATGATTATATCAACGATATCATTAAAAAACATGAATTTACACGTGTTGCAAAAGAAATCGACAGAATCAATAACTTTGATCGATGCGATGCGAATACGGAACCGGTATTTTTAACATACAGAAAAAATGATGAAATCAATCAAATTGTGAATGATTGGATTAAATTCCATATGCCAATTTACAATTTCACTTCAGAAGATGCCATTACGCATATTTTCTGGAAGCTTGATGATGCAATGCTTGTAAAACGAGTTGGAGAAATCTTTGACGGGATTGATTATCTATATATCGCTGATGGTCACCATAGATCCGCTTCATCTGTAAAAGTTGGATTAAAAAGAAGAGAAGAAAATCCTAACTATGATGGAACTGAAGAATTTAACTACTTTATGGCAGTTATATTCCCAGATGAAGATTTGTTTATCATGGATTATAATCGCGTTGTGAAAGATTTAAATGGTCGTTCGAAAGACGCATTTTTATCAGAAATCAGCGAGAAATTTATCGTTGAAAAATTATCACAAACAGAACCTTATAAGCCAATGGCACGCGCTACATTTGGTATGTATTTAGACGGTGGCTGGTACAAACTTCAAGCAAAAGAAGGCACTTATGATGCAGCTGATCCAGTAAATCGTTTAGATGTGTCAATTCTTCAAAAGAATCTTCTTCATCCAGTTTTAGGAATAGAAGATCCTAGAACAGATAATCGAATTGACTTTGTTGGTGGTATTAGAGGATTAGGAGAATTAGAAAGACGTGTTAAAGAAGGTTTTGCAGTTGCGTTTTCTATGTATCCGACAACGATGAACGATTTGATTAGCATTGCTGATGCTGGTGAAGTGATGCCGCCTAAATCAACTTGGTTTGAACCGAAATTAAGAAGCGGATTATTTGTTCACAAATTAGGCGAGTAAGCTTACTTGATAGATTTTGTGGTTAATTGATAGACATTTTGGATTGTTAGATTAAAATGACGAAATAATAAAACTCTAAACGCATTGAGAAATGGGTTTAGAGTTTTTTAATTGCTTGTGTAGTTGAGCGTGAATTGTTATAATGCTACTATGGCAAAAATGATAGATTTTATTGAGAGGATAACTGAAACAAGCTCTGATAAACGGTTTGAATCGCTTCGTGCATAATTGCACATAGTATGGAGGAAAAAATGACTGAATTACTAGCTCCTGCAGGTAGCATGGATGCTTTAAAAGCCGCAATTTCAAATGGATGTGATGCCATTTATTTGGGAATGCAAAAATTTGGCGCACGCGCTTATTCATCTAACTTTGATTTTGAAACTTTGAAAGAAGCGATTCAATATGCGCATCTAAGAAATGTTAAGATCTATGTGACGATGAATACCATCGTTTTCGAAAGCGAAATTGAAGAAATGAAGCAACAAATGTATCAGTTGAATGATATAGGGGTTGATGGTGTCATTGTACAAGATCTCGCTGCATTTGATTTCATGGTTAAAAACTTTGAAGATATGGAAGTTCATTGTTCCACTCAAATGGGAATTGATGATTTGGAAGGCACATTACTCTTTAAGGAATTAGGTGCAGATCGAGTTGTGCTATCGCGTGAAGTGCCTATTGAAAAAGTAAAAGAAATACGAAAAATAGCTCAGATACCACTGGAAATATTTGTTCACGGCGCTCTTTGTGTATCGTATTCTGGGAATTGTTTGATGTCGGGACTCATTGGTTATAGAAGTGGGAATAGAGGAAGATGCGTCGGTTCATGTAGAAAAGAGTACGAAGTTATAGATAAAACGTCGGACGCTTGTTTGGGAAAAAGCTATATTTTGTCGACGAAAGATTTAAATACAATAGAAAATATAGAAGAATTAGTGGAAATTGATTCTCTTAAAATAGAAGGTAGAATGAAAGAACCTGCATATGTCGCGAATGTTGTTTCTAAATACCGAAAGGCGATAGATCATCAAATAACGGAAGTGGATAAAGCAAATTTGCATAAAACTTTCAACAGAACTTTTACTAAAGGGTATCTGTTTCATGAGGATCCAAAGGAAATTGCGAATATTGAGCGTCCGAATAATGTTGGGTATGAAATTGGCAGAATTAGCAAGGTGCTGAAGGATATGTATGAAATAACCTTGATAAAACCGCTGAATCAGAATGATATCATTCGAATTAGTCATAATAATGAAGATGTAGTCTTTACAGTTGTTAAGCTATATGACAAAGATGACAACTTGGTGAATCGTGCGACAGACATCTGTTATATCAAAATAAAAGAAAAACTTTCTAAAGGCGATCAAGTATTTGTAACAAAGGACTATTTCTATTACAAAGAACTTGAAGCGTCTGGTGATAAAGAATTTAAAAAGTTCGATCTCAATATGAAAGTGTATGCAGCTCCTGATGAAAAACTTCGTGTTGAAGCTGAAGGGTTTGGTTTTATTTGTGTTTATGAAAGCGACGAAGTCTTAGGTGCTGCGATTAACAATCCAACGACAAAAGAACAAGTTATCAAGCAGCTTTCTAGATTGAACGATACTCTTTTTGAACTCAATCATGTCGAGTATGAAGACCGAAATGCTTTTATCCCGGCGAAGCTGCTAAACGGAGCAAGAAGAGATATTGTCCAAGGCCTTTATGATATGAAAATCAAGAGTCATAAGAATCGAACAAAAGAAGCGCATATAAAAGATCAAATAAGTTTTCAACCGGTTGAACCGTATATAACGGCAACAGTAATAAATCAAGCGCAGTATGATATGTGTGTCAAACTGGGAATTGAGAACATTTATTTTGAAAATATTGTTCGAAGAAATCAAAATGAATATGTCTCAAAAGATGGAGAGTTATTAATTGGCGGATATGGCGGAGTGTATCGCTATAGAGAAACGAATCCTTTTGTTGCGGATTATTCCTTTAACGTAGTGAATGCAGTGAGCTGTTATGAACTGTATCGATTGGGTGCCAAACGCGTCACATTATCTTATGAACTGAATAAAAATCAGTTGGAGGATATCTTTAAAGTTTACCAAGCGGAGAATGAAGGAAATCCAGCTCTTGAAATGATCGTTTATGGTAAAGCGCCTTTGATGTTTACGAAGTACTGCCCACTTAAGAAGATGAACCAATGTGGCATCTGTAAAACGAAACAGTATGAGTTAAAAGATGAGCATGGTACGTTTCCAATTTTGACCCACGACGATTGTTCGACAACGCTCTTAAATGGTAAAAATCTCAACCTTCTAGATGAACTATCGAGTATTCAAGGGGTTGAAGCGTTTAGGTTGAATTTCACTACAGAATCCGCAGAACAAGTTGAAATGATTGTTAAAATGGCATTTGATAAGTTAAATGGCAACATGAAATATTCTGCATTTAATCCAGAGACAGATACAAGAGGTCATTTTAATAAAGAAATTATGTAAAACTAAAAAGTGTATATAAAAAACGCTCCTTGAAAAATCAAGGAGCGTTTTGTTTATGGATACGTCTGTTTATAACACGAATGTTTGAATGTAAATCCTAAACTATTAATTTCTAAAAAACTTAATCTCTTACCTAATCTCTTAAAACGATTAATCTCTTAAAACAATTAATCTCTTAAAACAATTAAGTTGCGTCTATAGTCTGCGTATAATTTGGTCAATAGAGACATTTGAGCATTCATTTCGATTTGAAGCAAGGAAGCTTTTGAGTAGTTTTCTTCTCCCAATGCCTCTTTTATACGGGTAAAGAGAGATTTTGTGTCTAATGAATCTTTCATCAAGTGATGTTTGATGGTCTTAATTCTTTCCCAATTCACAACATCTAAATCGGTAATTTCATCATCGGTATGAAGCTTGGCAAAACGTCTAATCGTTTGCATGTGTTCTGGAATGATGCGATCCTTTAATTCTATAGACCATTCACTTAACATATAGGATTTGTATGAAGCGATGATTTTATCTGTGAATACTTGATTGCTGAGCAAGATATCTGCTTTCTTCACATTTTGCTCAAATGAAAGCAAGTTTTCATAAACTGTTTTTGGAGGAACTCCAAAGAATTTATCGCGCTCTTCTGCGGTAAAATCATCAAATACGTCTTCTTCAGAACGATAAACGCGGTGTTCATCTAAATAAAAGTGTTTTTCGCCATATTGCTTATTGAAACCTTTTTCGATGGCGTCAAGTGATTCTTTGCTGTCAATTACTGCACGTATCCCGTCGAGGCAAGATTGGTATACAGCAGCCATCAATAGGTATGAGTTCGAATTTGGATTTGGCGCGCGTAGCTCAAATCTTGTTGCGTATTTGTTGTTGATATCGCGAATAAGTCCGATTAAAACGGTTCGATTTCTAGATGGAATTTCTGGAGAATGACCAAGTGATGAAACGATACAGATAGGCGCTTCAAAACCAGGTTTTAAACGATTTAAGCTGTCATTGGTTGAAGATACAAATGGATTGATGACTTCGTAATTGTGCAGAATGCCCATAAGTGATCCGTAGCCAATGCGTGTCATAAAATTTTGTGTCATGTTTTTTGGAGAAAATAAATTGATGGATTTTCCGTTTTTGAGTTTTAATGCTGCGCCAATATGATGATGTTCTCCGCTGCCAGCTACGCCTTCGAGTGGTTTTGCTTGGAAAGTGACAGATAACCCATTTGCTTCAAAGATGTCTTTAATAATATCTTTTGCAATCAACTCTTTGTCAGCAGTATTGACAGTTGTGTCGTATTTCCAGTCGATTTCTAATTGTTCCATTACGTGTGTGTGAATGTTGGTGCCAGAAAGTTTTGAACTTACGCCACCCACTTCTTTATGTCCCATTTCTGGTTCGTATCCATAGTTTTCAAGTGCAATTAGTGATTTTTCCATTGCAGTACGAACTTGTCCGTATGTTCGTTTCCAGTATTGTTCTTTCAAATTCTGAGATGTCGCGAGTTTTTCAACGTCGGTTTTTGAATCGGGCGTTTTTACCCAAAATTCTAATTCTGTAGCACTTGTTAATACAACATCTTCGATATCGTCAGCAGAGTGTACCCCCTCGTAATCCGCTAATAATTCGGGATTTTCTGAGAATAAACGAATCACTTCCGATTTAAAATTGAGAGTTGCGTTTTTAAGAACGCTTCTTGAACACACTTCTTTTCCTTCGTGTTTTAAGAAAGCTGGAATGATAAGGGAACCGCAAAAAGTACCGTCTTCAAGCGGATGCGACATGTTGTAATCTACGATCCAACGGGCATCCATATCTGGAATAAGGTCGATTTTGCCGTTATTGATCGATGCAATTTCAGGAAGATTAACAGAGGAACCATCTGTTTGAATACCGTATTTAAAAAAGTCCTCTAGTTCGTCTATAACAAGCTGGACTGGAATCTTCTCGTCGGTATGATTATTGCCAAAATCTACAGCAAGTAATGAAATAAACTTAATTTCAGGATGGTCCTTCAATAAGGATGCCAGTTTTTTAGGAGACTTGTCTTCCTCTTTAATTACATAAATCATAATTTCACCTCTTTAACATATAATGAACAATTATAACATTAATTGAAAAAATGTAAACAAAAATAGCGAAAAAAAATTTCGAAAAATTACCGAAACCTATTATGTTAACAAGATGTGGACGCTGCGAGTCCCTATGATTTATAAAATGCAAAATTTGATTAATGTTCGTGTTTTTAAAAGCGATTTTGTATGGTTGAATCATTTCATGTATGCAATTTAACAAAAATGATTAGAATGGGTAGTTGGAAAGGTGTCTTCACAGATATTGAAATTAGAATGCTCTATAAAATATTAAATTTATAGAATCGATGATAAGGAGTGTATGTTTTAAAAACAAAACGCATACATAAATTAACCACAAAGCTTCAACAAGATGTTGAATATTCGGAAATTTGCAGGTTTATGGGCATGACGAATTCATAAAAATCTGATTTAGAGGAAGAAGCCTTTTGGATAAGAGGAGAGACACTTTTTTATTGTGAACGGTATGCTATATATGAACGGTATGCTATAATTGTAGATATCTAACTCAATAAACTGCGAGAAGGTGATTTGATGAAGTATTTTGATTTTAGAAGTGATACGGTAACTCAACCGACTGATAAAATGAGAACAGCCATGTTTAACTCTGTGGTTGGGGATGATGTTTATGGGGACGACCCGACATTAGTAGAACTTGAGAAAAAGGCAGCTGAATTGCTTGGAAAAGAAGCGGCCATTTTTGTTCCAAGTGGTACATTTGGAAATCAATTAGCAATTTATACGCATACGAAGCGCGGAGATGAAATCATTGTTGGAGACGCATGTCATATAGTGATGCACGAAGTGGGTGCTGCGGCTGTCATTTCAAGTGTTCAATTAAGACAAATTCCTACAATTGATGGCTCCATGGATCCTGACGTGCTCAGTCGAATGATTCGAGAAGATGATATCCATTATCCTGAGACGGGGTTGATTTGTGTTGAAAATGCACATTCGTGTGGCAGGGTGATTCCGATAGATGAAATGAAATGCATTTATGAAATTGCACAGAATCATTTGATTCCCGTTCATCTAGATGGTGCTAGAATTTTTAATGCTGCAGTCGCATTGGGCGTTGAAGCGAAAGAAATAGCAAAGTATGCAGATAGTATGATGTTTTGCTTAAGTAAAGGGCTTTGTGCACCTGTGGGTTCTATGTTAGTGGGGACAAAATCATTTATTGATAAAGCGCGTAAAAATAGAAAATTAATGGGCGGCGGCCTAAGACAAGCAGGATTTTTAGCGTCTGCAGGATTAATTGCACTGGAAGATATGATTCCGTGCCTTTCAGATGACCATAAAATGGCGATGTTGTTAGCCGAGCAATTATCTCATGTTGAGGGTGTTGAGATCCTTTGGAATCGAATGGACATTAACATGGTGTTTTGCCACATAGCTTTGAATTTACCAGAACACGTATTTGTGAATCGGTTGTTTGAATCTGGCATAAAGATTAACGGTTCTGAGGATGGAGAGTTTAGATTTGTCACCAACCATTGGACGCGTGTTGAAGCCGTTGAAAAGTTAGTGACTTCAATAAAACAAATTTTGGGGGAATCATGAGTTATCAAATTGAAGATTTGCGTGAGGCAGTGAATCGGTTGAGTGATTCACTACTGCGGGAAGATGCTGAAGATGTAGATATGTATGTGCGTTTAATTCGCAATATCTCTACTCAAATCAAGAATGAATACTGGGCACAGCATGTCAATGAAACAGATGTTGTGATTCAACCTGTTCATAATGCGGCAAAAGAGTACAAAACCATCAATACAATTGAATTTTTATATAAGCCTATGTATTTTCAAAATATTTACGAAGGAAATGAAATTGAATACTATTCTAAAGATCGGACAGAGGAGCTGATTGAGTCTGGGACGATTGAAGCGCACAATGAATTTTGGCAAACACATGACATTGTTTATGGAAATGTCTATGGTTCGCTTCCGATTGAACTGGCCTCAAAAGACGGCGTGGCAAAGCTTTTGAAATGTGGTTGGAAAAAAACCAATGTTGACATCATTGAATTTTCAAAAGTTTTGACAGTTGAAGAGGTTCGAAAAATTGCCGAGATGAAATACAGGCATTATATTTTATTGAGAGAAATCGAAACTCAAAGTTTGCTGTTGCTCAGATATAATTTTTAACAATGCAGGCGGCATATATTTGCCAATAACCCAATAGAGGAGTTTTATGTTTGTAAATAAAGAGTCTTTGAGATTGGACTATCAAGTAGAAGCCAATGATGATGGCCTAAAAGTCATTGATGTTTTAGCGACATCGATGAATATCTCCAGTCGACTCATTAGAAAGTGTAAAAATCATCAAAATATTTTGTTGAATCAAAAATCAGGTTCAGTCAACAGAATTGTTCACGAAGGCGATATCATCTCAATGATGCTCGATCACGATGAAAATACTTTTGATCCTAACCCGATTGATACAGTTGTTATTTATGAAGACGGAGATTTGCTTATTGTAGATAAACCCCCTTTTTTAGTGGTGCACCCGACAAAAGGTCATCCAGAAGGAACGCTAGCAAATGCAATTTCTTATTATCAATATCAACAAAAGCAAAATTATAAAATTAGATTTATCAACCGACTTGATCGAGATACATCAGGAATTGTACTGATTGCAAAAAATGCGTACTCTCAACAGATTGTATCCGAACAAATGCAGGAAAACACAGTTGATAAGTTTTATCTTGCAATCGTAGAAGGCGTGCTTGAAAATGATCACGGGACCATTGATTTGCCAATTGATCGCGAAGCAGAAATGGATATTAAACGAATTGTGATAGACTCTGGTCAACCTTCTGTTACTCACTTTGAAGTCGTTGAGCGATATAAGGAACATACGCTGGTTAAAATCATGCTTGAAACTGGCCGTACACATCAAATACGTGTTCATTTTTCTCATATTGGTCATCCGATTTTAGGGGATGCGTTGTATGGCAGTTCATCGGAACTCATTAATAGGCAAGCACTTCACTGTTATCAAATGTCTTTGATTCCACCGAGAGAGAAGGAGCGACATGTGTTTGTAAGCGAGTTATCGGTTGACATAAAAAATGCAATCGATCAACTGAAAAATCAATTATAGAGGTTGAAAAATCATAGAAAATGGCGTATAATGACAGTAAGTTAAATCTGGGATGTTGGTTATCTTTTTAAATTTTACCACTGATTATTTATAGGGAAGACGCGTTCCGTTGCGTATGACAAGCTGCTTTAGGTAGAAGTCAAAAACAATAGATAGTCCACCCACCTAGTAGAGGTGTGGTGTGAGATTTTTGGGATAACGGCATTCTGGACCCTTATTTGTTGAAATGCTAATGAAGACATATTTTCTGTCTTTCATTGGCTTTTTTTATTGCTTTTCTATTTAAAACAGAGTTGTAATCATTTTCGAATTGTAAACGAAATGTTAAAGAAATATTATTGAATTGTTTACATTAGCCACATATAATGGATAAAGTGGAGGAATGCGGATATGAATTTAATGAATTTGATTAAAGATAAATATAATTACTTAAAATACCCAATCATTTTGATTTTGACGTACATAATTAAAGTCGGTTATTTTAGTTTTGCAACAGGCATGCCGTTATCAAAAATAAAGTATATGTTTGTAACGGTCTCAGTATTTTTACTGGTACTTACACTGTTCTATAAACACAAAAAAATGTATTTGATTACGAGTGGTCTTCTAACGGTGATCATGTTCGGCGATATCTTGTATTTTAGATATTTCAATGATTTTTTATCGGTTAAATTGGTAAATCAAGCAACATTTGTAGGCTCTGTTACTTCGATTATTTTTTCGATATTAAGAGTAACGGATGTCATTTTATTTATTGATTTGCTCGCATATCATTTATTAACACGTAAGAATAGCAAATTTCAATTTTTTGCTCATAAATTTACATTTGTCATGATGATTGCAGTATTGCCAACGATTATTTTAAGCATTTCATTTTCATCGGTCTATACAGGAATTAAAAAATATGAGTTTTTCAACTATCATGTTTACGATATTATCTCGCTTGATATGGAAAATTCGAAATTATACTCTGAAGAGCGTAATGCACTTGTTGATCGAATGAGAGAAATACAAAGAGAAAGCACATCTGGCGAATATTTTGGAATTGCAAAAGATCGTCGCGTGATTTTAGTTCAAGTAGAATCGCTTCAAAACGAACTCATTAATAAAGAGTACAATGGGCAAGAAATTACCCCTAACATTAACAAAATCATCGGAGAAAATTCGATTTATTTTACGAATTATTATCAACAACTTGGAAAAGGAAATACATCAGACGCAGAGTTTACATCTTTAAACTCACTTTATCCAATTATTACGGGTAACACTTATAATGTATATGAAAAAAATACATTTAATGGTTTACCTTGGGTGATGAGAGATCAAGGGTATTCGGCAACTTCTTACCATGGTTACAAAGCGGCGTTTTGGAATCGTGAAAATATCTATCCACAAATTGGATTCCAAGAGAGCAAGTTTGAATCGGATTATGTCATGGGAAGAAAAGTTGGTTTTGGTCTAGACGATCATGATTTCTTTGCCCAAACAGTACAAATGATTAAAGCACAGCCAAAAAATAGTTTCCACTTTTTAGTGACACTTACGTCTCATAAGCCATTTGAGTTACATGATGATCAAAAGGCCATTATGCTTGACGAAGATGATGAAAACTTTTTTGGACATTATATTCAATCTGTAAATTATATGGATGATGCTTTTGGTGATTTTATTGAAGAATTAAAAGCTGAAGGATTGTATGAAGATTCTGTTATTATTTTCTATGGTGACCACTACGGCATCGGCATGGAAGATGAACTCGCTAAAGAACGTATGGAAAACTTTTTAGGGAGAGAATATACTCACGAAGACATGTTCAATGTACCACTAGTGATTCACATTCCAAATTCAGGCGTTACAGAAGTAAAGGACATTTCAGGTGGACAAATCGACTTGTTACCAACTTTACTCAATGTATTGGGAATTCGAAATGAGTATTTAACACTTGGACAAGATTTGTTAAATGCAGAGAATGGATTTGTTGCTTCACAGACGTTTATGGAAAAAGGATCTTATATAGATAATAATGTGGTGTTCAAAATCGCGCGTGATGGCGTATTTGAAAATTCAACTGCTTATGATCGAGACACACATGAACCGGTATCGATTGAGTCATGTAGAGAAAGCTACGAACGTGCAGTGAGAGAAGTCAATTTGAGTAAAAAAATAACAGAGACCGATTCGGTTGGTAGTATTATTTCTGAATTACAAAGCATCGATAGTATTTATGAAATTGAGTGATCAAGCATCCTATATTGTCCAATAGAGGACATGCATAAACAGATGCAGATAGAAAAGCCATATATCTTATAAGTGCTAATAAAAAACAAGGCGTTAATGCAATGAAACAGTTGAGTTTTCATGCGTTAACGCCTTTTGATTATGTGTTTTAAATTATGTGTTTTAATTATATGCTTTAATGTCTATGCGTTTGCTTTCTTGATAGATTCAACCTCAGATTCGATGGAGTCTGACGTATCTGAGTAACCAAATAAATCGATGTAAGGGGTTTCAGGTGCGTTATTACTGATGGGAATGATGTTGATTTGAAGCTCTTCTTCTGGATCAACGAAGCAATTGCCTTTAAAAGTAGAACCTTCGTTTGTATTGAAGCTTTTAGCGACAATATCGCCTATCAGAGTTGCTTTGTGATGTAGATTGATTTTTCCCTTTACTTTTACATCGCCGTGACATTGTCCATAAATGTCGGCATTTTGTGATAAGATGTTGCCTTTTACAAAAGCGTTCTCAGATATGATGACGTTCCCAAGTGAAGTAATATCTCCTTGGATTTTTCCTTCAACTCGGATACTTCCTTCGCTTTGAATATCGCCTTTAATAATTGAATAGGCGCCAATGACAATATCGTAATTTACTTCAACGGTTCTCTTTGGAAACATAACCCCTCCTGATTATTGGATAAATTTTAATGGATTAATTGGTGTTTGATTATAGCGAATTTCAAAGTGGAGATGTGGACCAGTCACGCGCCCTGATGTTCCGATTGTCGCAATTTTTTGACCTTTTGCAATAGAATCTCCTGGTTGATATAAAAGCGTTTTACAGTGTGCGTATACGGACTCATAGCCGTATCCGTGATTGATAATGAGAACATTTCCAAAATTGCCATCATAACCGGCAAATGTCACAACGCCTGTGCCTGCAGCATAGATGGGTGTTCCAACCTTATTGCTAATATCAATGCCATTGTGCATGGTTAAACGCCCGTTTTTAGGATCTCTTCTGTATCCAAAAGGTGAACTAAAAGTACCACTCGTTGGATAAAAATCAGGTCTTGAATCTAAATAATTGAGCTGTTTATCCATTTTTTTAGAAAGCGCTTCATAAGCGAGTGTCTTTTCTTGGATAATGGCTGTTATCTCATCTGTTGCTACAAGTGCATCCATTTGAGAAAGTAATAATTCGTCTGTTTCGATAAAAGTCCCATCCGCGTTGGCATTTTCAGACGTCTGTAGGCGATTATAAGAACGACTAATAGGTGCTTCGATGTTTGAGTTGGTTTCCGAGTTGAAAAGCGTCACTAAATCTGCCACGTAGGTTTCAGCTTTTTCTAGGTCATCTAAACGTTCAACTAAGTAGTTATTGGATTCTTTTAAAGAATCTTTTAACGTTTTGATTTCTTCGGTTTTATTCGCATTGATATTTTCAAGTAGTAAAAGTCGATCTTGGGTCATTAATAAACTGTCAGATAAGGTTGTATTCTTGCTAAATAACGATTGAGAAGTGGCTTTTGATGAAATTGTATTGATGAGGAGTGCTATGTTGATTGTGATGAGTAGGATTAGTATAAAAAAAGCGATTGCAATATTTAATTTCCACTGTTTTATTGATTTTTCAGTACTTGGGATGACCATCAGCGTGACTCGATGTCTTGACAAGTACGCTTTTAATTTGCTCATTTTACCTCCAATTGTAATAAAAACTTAATATATTTTACCACATATTCGCAATAATAAACACTATATTAATAAAATTAGTTTACCTAAGGCAAGATATTTTGTAAAATAGAGTGAAGAGATATATTATGGGAGGCACTGTCAATGAATGAGAGAACCATTAGGATTGAAGAGAACTTAAGAAGGGTTTGCTATAAAATCAAGAAAAAAGGTAGAGAAATATTAAATGATGTGGATATCACACCTCCGCAATTTGAAGCGTTACAGTATTTAATCAACGATGAAAATATGACCATTGGTGAACTTAGTGCAAAAATGTATTTGGCATGTAGTACGGTTACTGACTTGTTAGATAGAATGGAACGCAACGAACTTGTAAAACGTGTTAAAGATGAAAATGATCGAAGAATTGTCCGCATTTTTGTTTTACCTAAAGGTCATGAACTCATTAAATTAGTGATGGAAAACAGAATTAATTATATTGAAAGTATTATTAATGAATTAGATGAATCAGTGATCAACTCAATTGATGAGAGCTTTAAAATTTTTAATGAAAAAGTAGAATTATAAAGAAAAAGTAGAATTATAGAGTACGTGATGGTAACGTAGGGGGAAGTTTCAGTGAAGATTATAAACGACAGATACGAAGTTATTGAACTGTTACACAAAGATAACAGCTTTATAGAGTATTTAGTATCCGATAGAAAAAAGAATCATGCGGTTAAACGCATACGGATTATTGACACTGAAATGTCTAACTATGATTTCATTAGGCATATGGAAGAACAATTCGTTGAAATATCGACTCTTGTTCACGAACACTTGCTTTGTGCGTACGAGTTTCAGGCTATAATGACGATTGATGGCAATTATATTAATCGCAAACAGTATTGTTATACGTATGAACATTATGATGAAGAGTCGTTAGTTTCTTATTTGGAACTGACGAAATCAGAGATTAATACGGTTATAATGCAACTTTGTAAAATTATACGATTCCTTCATTTTAGAGGGTTTACGTATAAGTTTTTGAATTTTGACCAAGTGATTATTTTGAAAAAGAATGGCATGATTACCTTAAAACTCAAAGATGTTGCGGGTAATTATATCAATGATTATTATTTCAAAATGGACCATGAAAAATTTAGTCAGTTTATTGCACCTGAAATCATATGGGGAGAAGAAGTTGACAAGAGAGTGGATTTATATTCACTTGGATCGATGATTTACTATTTGTATTATCGTATTGATTACAAGACCAATGTTTTAGAAAATGCGATCAAAATTAGTACTGGAAATGAAATTCATAAGTTCATTATGAAAGCGGCAAATCATATTCGCGAAGAGCGTTATGAAACGATTAATAAATTTATTGAAGTTTTATCAAACTTAATTTGGATAGAAGTGGATCATGATGATGCTAAGTATTATGACAAAATTCATGAAAACACCAAAATTATCGGCAGAGATAGTTTGATTAAAGAGATTAAGGGACTCGTAGATGCAAAATCTAAAAAGTCACTTTCTGAAACTGCGATGTTTATACAAGGTGATGTTGGAACTGGAAAATCTCGTTTACTAAATGAGGTCTACTATATCGCTAAATTTAGTCGATTTAATTATGTGTATTTGAGACCAAATGATTTTTCAGAACCCTTTTACATGCTTAAGACGATTGTAAAATACATCGCAGAACAAGAAGATTTATCTCCAATGCTGATTCAAAAATATGGATATGAATTGACTTGTCTCGTTCCTGAACTCGCATCCAAGTGGAATTTGAAAGAAGTTAAAGAACTTGATTTAGATGCGCATTTTTTAAGAATAATTAATCGCGTGTTCAATTTTTTTGTCGACTACACAAATTCCAAGTTTTTAATGATTCTCGTGGATGATTTTGAAAAGCTAAGTCATTATGAACATGCATTTTTCAAATTACTCATTGATAATAAACTTAAATCAAATTATTACATCGTTTGTACGGGCGTAGAACATGAAAATGTCATTACACAATGCAGTGATAGTTGCAGACATTTTAAATTGACATCTCTTAATCTAGAAGAGACGGGGCAGTTGATTCGTACTTCATTGGGACTTGACTACATCCCTTATAAATTAACGCATCGTCTGATGTTAGAGAATCAAGGAAAACCAAGTGTTACGAAGAGAATGATTCGAAAATTATGGGCTGAAAACATCATTTTCTTTGACAAAAACAAAATGACTTGGAATCTTGATAAGGTGGATGATAGTTTTACTTTTGACTATATGAGTCACAAAAGTGAAGACTTTGATTCGCTTACTTCACAAATCAAGAAAGAGTATTATGAAATCCTTCGAAAACTGTCAGTTTTAAAGGGTTCATTTAACATGCAAATCATCTTTGAACTTGCTGAAATAGAAGAGGAGTTCGGGTATTATTTTCTCTATGACATGGAAGAAAAGCAAATCCTCAATAAGAGAATTAGCGATGTTGAATACGTGTTTGTGTTTTATTCAAATGAGCTTAGAACAGCATTTTTAGAGACACTTACTCCGGATGAAATTATTGATTTGAGCAAGCGCGCAGCAGATATTTTTGATAGAAGATATACGGAAAAACGCGACATTAACGAGAGTTTAATTGACTATTTAGTTGCTAGTAACAATATTCGAAAAGCAGCAGAGTATTGTATTACCTTTGCAAAAGATTATATTGATATGAAAAATAGTCATAAGGCGATTTCTCTTTATGAACAAGGTCTAGAAATCTATAAAAAATTAGAGAATATTGAGCAAATAAACGAAATCTCATTTGAACTTGTAAAGCAGTTAATTCTTGTAGGAAAACTTGATCGTTCAGCAGAAATATTAGATCACTTAGATGTTTATATTGAAGGTAAGTCTATCTCAAAAGTACGATCAATGGTCTACCATATTGAAATTCTCATGTTTAAAAATGACATTGAACGTGCAGAAATGTTAGCAGATCGTGCAATTGAATTAGCAGAAGATATCAGCTATGTAGAAGGAATTTTTAATGCTGCACTTTATAAATGTAACTGTCTTTCCAGTAAAAATGATTGGAAACAACACTTTTCTAAAGCGAGCTTTTATTTATCAGAAAGCATTCGATTGAATCAAACTCGACACCGTGCGAATTTTGAAAATGAATGCGCAATTAATTACTTGTATTCGAATTTGTTTAAACAAGCCATTGAAATGCTCGGTGAGAGCTTGAAGCATTATCGAGAAGCAGAAGATGAAGATGGCATTATTAAGGTTTATAACAATTATGGTGTCGTCTATTTAGATGGTTTGGGTGAATTTGTCACTGCCCGTGATTTTTTCAGGAAATCTTACACGCGTTCTAATCAAAAGAATAGCTTTGTGAAATTACCAATTTATTTGAACAATATCGGTGAAACGTATCGAATTGAAAGCCGATATGAAATGGCGATTAAATACTTTACGGAATCATATGAGTTAGCGGAAACAGTGGGCGATAAGACCATGACGATTTTAGCGCTCATGAATTTAGCGCATTCTTATTTGCTCAATGAAGATTACAGCGACGTATACAAGTTGTTGACGAGAATTGAGCACGAAGTGCAAATGTTTGAAAAAAGAGGATTTGATAAGTTTGACTACTATTTGTTGCACTTTGAATTCTTCTTGACGATGAACAGCTTAATGAAGATCAATCAGCTAAAATACGAATTTACAAACGAAGATATCATTGATGAGTTCAGGCGATATCGACTGTCAATTGTGGAAAATCGCATTCGGTTTAAGAAGAATACTATTTTAATGGGCAATAAGGAAAATGGTATTTCCAATAAATTGGTACAGGTTGATGAGATTAAAGAACTCCTTAGCCGGACACAAAATCCTTCTCACGCAAAACTTCTACGAGAATTGATTGTTGAGTATGTGATTGATTGCATTGAAGAAAGAGATTTCTTCTCAGCCCAAGAACTCGTGGATATTGATGACAAACTCATTCGACTTTATAACACGAAACTGATCCGCATAAAGAGAGATTTTATTGATGCGTGTCTTTCTGATTATGCTATTGAGCGCATTACATCACTTGTACCTCAGATTAAAGAGCAATCTAAAGAACTTCTTTGGAGAACCTATTACGTGCTTGGAAATGAGTACAATGAAAAGAAAAATTACTATGATGCACTCAAGTATTATTTGATGGCGCTTGACGTGATAGAAACACTTGCTTCAACAATTCCTTTTGAGTATAAGGAAACTTACGTCCTTCACGACGACATTAAATTGGCTCTAAAATCAAAAACAGATAAAATTATTAAGCTGTTACTGACTTTTGAAGGGTTGAAATACCAACATATTTTAGATAATCGAATTGATACTGTGGAAGATTATTTTGATTTGACTCAGCTTAGATTGTTGTATTCAAACAAAGATTTCCTCAACTTAGTTTATAAGAATTTAAAAACCGAGAATCACTATATCTTTGATAGCTCTACTGACTTGATTAAGCATCTGGAAAAGGAAGAGATCTCTAACTTAAAAATGATTCTTAAGTACCTAGAGCAAATCGCCGTTGGCGAGCGTGCATTTATTTACTTGCTAGATGAGAATGATCATATTAGCGAGGTGATTAGCTCTAAAGACAATGCGATGCCTTATGATATTACGCGACTCATCAATAATATTGGAAATGAGTTAGATGGTATATATGTTTCGAAAATAGAGTCATTTACGAACCGACAATTACTGACAGATGATCAAAAAGGATTGATTTATTTTCCAATATTAGAGACGATCAACCACAGTCCAAGAGGAGAAAAACGTCGAGATGATATTTTTGCATCGAAGAAAAATATCGTTGGATACGTCTATATTGATTCTAGTAATGTCATCAATCGTTTTAGTGCAGAAACATTTGAACAGGCAAAGTCATTTTCAAACTTGATTTATGTATTTATTAACAATTATAATTTGAAGAAACTTTCAACGATTGACAAATTAACCGGTGTTTATCTAAGAAAATATATTGAACAACAATTTGCTTTACAAATGAGTGTTTCTAGGCAACAAGCATATAATTTGTCCGTAATTATGATGGACATCGATAAGTTTAAAACGGTTAATGATACGTATGGACACCGTAAAGGCGATGAAATATTAGCACAAATTGGCGATATACTGATGAAATCCATGCGTGTAACGGATTTAGTAGGGCGCTATGGTGGTGAAGAGTTTGTGATGATTCTTCCTGAAACGGATGCTTTGGGAGCTTATAAAGTTGCTGAAAAAATTCGATTGTTGATTCAACAAAAGAAACTCTTAGGAGAAGAAAGTCCATTGACGGTTAGTCTAGGTGTTTCGACATATCCTGAAGATGGCGCAAATGAAGAAGAATTAATCGAAAAAGCAGATCAAGCCCTATACTACAGTAAAAATAACGGACGAAATAAGGCAACTAGCTGGGATGAAAAACTCATTAAAGAAGGCCATCGTTACGACCGATTGACGGGTATTTTAACGGGAAACATTTCTTCTGATACTAGAAATATGCAGGCGATATTAGACATTATTAATCAACTAAATTACTCTGCGAGCAAAATGACAAATATCAAAAACACATTTATCTCGTTACTAGATATAACTGAAGGTGAAGAAATTCAGTTCCTTCAATATGATCACACTGGTGAAGTAACGTCGAGTTATTTCAAGAAAAAAGGACAGGATAGTGTTGAACTGGATCATGATATGAGTGAAAGGCTCTTAGCACAGTATAGACATACCAATGCCAGCCATTATTTTATTGACTGGGACGAAAATGTTACCATGGAGTCTGATTCAGAAGAAATCATGATGCCTGATTGGAAATCTTACATTATGATGGATTTTGAGTTTGAACAGGAACATGGTCTTATGGCAATCTCAGTTCCGATTAAAATTAAAGAGTTTGATTTTAGTAATTTTAACTTTGTTGAATCATTGAGACCTGTCTTGACAAAAATATTTTTTATGAAAGAATGAGAGTAGGCTCAAAGTAATTGAATAAAATAGTCAAATCAACTTATAATACCCTGCTGACTTAGATTTTTCGCAGGGTATTTACTATGATAGATGGAATCATGCGATTTGCTCATTTCATCTTTCCTTGTTAGCGAAAGGCAAAAAGAAAGGTTAGAAAATTGCATAATTTTAATTGATGAGAATTTGAAAATGTTTGATTTTCACGCAAAAAGGTCATTATGCAATTTCCACAGGTAAAAACATGATATTAAATAATTTTCTCCCAATTAACGGGGAAGAAATGAAACAATTAGGTTGGGATGGCGTCGATTTTGTCCTCGTGTCCGGTGATGCGTATGTGGATCATCCGAGTTTTGGCCCCGTCGTAATCGCAAGAACGCTTTTAGATGCAGGATTTAAGGTGGGAATTATTCCGCAGCCAGATTGGAATGACCCTGAAAGTATCGCCTTATTTGGAAAGCCGAGACTTGGGTTCCTTGTCTCTGCAGGTAATATGGATTCAATGGTAAACCACTATTATGTTTCTCGAAAAAAGAGACAGTCGGATAGCTTTTCTCCAGGTGGCGAAATGGGACATAGACCTGATCGTGCAACGATTGTCTATACGAATCTCATCCGTAGAAAGTATAAAAAAGATCCCATTATAATCGGCGGAATAGAAGCGTCACTTAGACGTTTCGCCCACTATGATTATTGGGATGATTCTGTAAGAAGATCCATTTTATTTGATAGTGGCGCAGATTTACTGGTTTATGGAATGGGTGAAAATCAAATCGTGGAGATTGCAGAATATCTGAACAATGGTATTGAAATTCAGTATATTCAGCACATACCAGGTACATGTTATTTAACAGAGTCATTAGACTCTTTACCGAAATATATCGAGATTGATTCGTATGAAACAGTTAGTACAGATAAAACGGCTTATGCAAGAAGCTTTAAACAAATTTATGATGAACAAGATCCTGTACGGGGAAAGATCATCGTGCAAAAACACAATGATCGTTATCTAGTACAAAACATTCCAACGATGCCACTGGAACGAGATCGACTTGATTGGACTTTTAATCTTGGTTATCAAAGAGACATTCATCCAAGCTATATTGCAAAGGGTGGCATACCGGCGATACAAGAAGTAAAACTTAGCATTATCAGTGAACGGGGTTGTTTTGGAAACTGTTCATTTTGTGCATTAGCATTTCATCAAGGTAGAATTGTAAGCTCGCGCTCCCATGAATCTATACTTGAAGAGGCAAAAGAAATCACAAGGGATAAGGATTTTAAAGGCTATATTCACGACGTAGGCGGCCCCACTGCGAATTTTAGACATCCAGCTTGTGACAATCAGCTAAAACATGGCGCGTGTAAACATAAACAATGTCTATATCCAAAACCTTGTGACAAGCTCAACGTAGACCATACAGATTACTTGGAATTGCTTCACAAATTAAGAGGACTCGACAATGTTAAAAAAGTCTTTATTAGAAGTGGTATCCGTTACGATTATCTAATGGCAGATCCATCAAAAGAATTTTTCGTTGAGTTGTGTGAGCATCATGTGAGCGGACAATTAAAAGTTGCCCCTGAGCACATTGATGAAACGGTTCTGGACTACATGGGAAAACCGAGCGGGAAGCTTTACAGCCAATTTGTGAAGGCGTTTGATGATATCAATCATTCGCTTGGAAAAGATCAGTACATTATTCCCTATTTAATGAGTTCGCATCCAGGTAGTACGATAAAATCTGCAATTCGCTTGGCTGAATACTTACGCGATATCAATTATACACCTGAGCAGGTCCAAGACTTTTATCCGACACCAGGCACTTTAAGTACGTGTATGTACCATACGGGGCTAGATCCTAGAACGATGAAACCCGTATATGTGCCTAAAACTTCACATGAAAAGGCGATGCAGCGCGCATTACTCCAATATAAAAACCCTAAAAATTACGAACTCGTCTATGAAGCATTGGTGCTGGACAATCGTTTGGATTTGATCGGGACACATGATAAAGCACTTATACGACCTCGAAAAGAAGAGGGGAAAAAAGTCTCTTATTCGAAGACTTCGAGTAGCCAAAAGACAAAAAAAAGACGCTAGTCTAGTATAATGTAAAACATAAAATTTATAAAAGGGGATAAGCTATGAAAAATGTTGTTATGATTGACGGTCAAAGTCTCACAATTGACTTGGTGATGGATGTTGCCAGATTTGGACACAAAGTAGAATTAGCTGAAGAAGCAAGACAAAAAGTTGTTAAAGCTAGAAAGTTTGTCGATGAAATTGTAGATGCAAAAAAAGTCGTTTATGGAATCACGACAGGATTTGGCAAGTTCTCCGACGTAGTTATCTCAAAAGAAGAAACAAAAGATTTGCAAAGAAATCTCATTATCAGTCATAGCTGTGGCGTTGGAAATCCACTATCAGAGGAGATTTCTCGTGCCATTATGCTATTAAGAGTAAATAATCTTGCGAAAGGACATAGCGGTGTTCAAACGCAGACAATTGATACTTTAATTCGCATGCTTAATGAAGGCGTTAGTCCGATTATTCCTGAAAAAGGTTCATTGGGCGCGAGTGGTGATTTAGCGCCTCTTTCTCATATGGTACTCGTTATGTTGGGACTTGGCGAAGCAACGTATAAAGGCGAGCGTCTTAGTGGCGCTGAAGCCATGGAGCGCGCTGGAATTCCTACGATTGAATTAACTTCAAAAGAAGGCTTGGCACTGATTAATGGCACTCAAGTCATGACGGCTGTTGGAACTGTCGTTGCTTATGAAGCGATTCAACTTCTCAAATTAAGCGATATTTCTGCTGCCTTAACGGTTGAAGCGCTTAAAGGCATTACAGATGCATATGATCCTAGACTCCATCAAGTGAGACCACATCAGGGTCAAATTGAGACAGCTGAAAATATGCTTCGTATACTTGCAGATAGTAAGTTGACAACGCGTCAAGGTGAAATCAGAGTGCAAGACGCATATACACTTCGCTGTATTCCTCAAATTCACGGCGCTTCAAAAGACGCAGTTAAATATGTAGTAGATAAAATCAACATTGAAATCAATGCAGTGACAGATAATCCGATTTTATTTCCAGAAGATGAAGTGGTCTTCTCAGGTGGAAATTTCCACGGGCAACCAATGGCACTTCCTTTTGACTTCCTAGGAATTGCACTTTCTGAAGTTGCTAACGTATCTGAAAGAAGAATTGAAAGACTTGTCAATCCTCAATTAAGTGGATTGCCAGCATTCTTAACGCCACATGGTGGTTTGCATTCAGGATTTATGATTGCACAATATGCAGCAGCAGCTCTCGTATCTGAAAATAAAGTATTGGCACATCCTGCAAGCGTGGACTCGATTCCATCTTCTGCAAATCAAGAAGATCATGTAAGTATGGGAACTATCGCAGCAAGAAAAGCGAGAGATATTTTATTTAACGCGCAAAATGTCATTGCGATTGAACTTTTAAGTGCTGCCCAAGCAGTTGATTTTTCTGATTCGACTAAACTTGGAAAGGGTACAAAAGTAGCATATGAAATTATTCGTTCTCAGGTAGCAAAAATAGAGGAAGACCGAGTAATGAATATAGATTTTAACAAAATCTATGATATAATTAAAACAAATCAAATTGTAAATGAAGTTGAAAAAGTACTTGGAACTTTGAAAGCCTAGTTGATTAAAGGCTCACTGGTTTCGTGCTTTTCAAGTATTAGAAAGGTGATATTTTGATAGGACAAGATAAACTCGATAGAATTAATGAATTGGCAGCAAAAGCCAAGCGAGAAGGTTTAACTGAAAGCGAACAAAGTGAGCAAAAGGTATTAAGAGCAGAATATCTGAAAGCTTTTAGAAGCAATTTTAAAAGACAGTTAGATAATATTGATATCGTCTATAAAGACTAGCAGGAGGCATGTATGGCGGAAAAACAGTATATCATTTTTAGGTTAAACAATGAGAAGTTTGCAGCTAATATCAATCAAATTGCATCGATCAGTGAGTATGCTTCTATTACCGCATTACCAGACGCGCCTGCTTATGTAGATGGTCTTTTAAATCTAAGGGGTGACATTATCCCGGTGATTAACTTAAAGAAACGATTTAATTTAGAAGAACAACGCATGAATCAAAAGCGCATCTTGATTTCACAAAGTCAAGGTCGACATATTGGTTTCTTGGTAGATGATGCTTCACAGTCAATGTCTGTGGACGTTGCCAATGTTCTTCCTGCACCGATGATTGCGATTAAACGCGATAACGATTATATTTCAGAAGTGTGTATCCACAAAGATGAATTGATAATTGTTGTGGATTTAGAGCGTGTTTTATCATCAGATGAAGTGGATAAGCTGACTGGATTTTAAAGTTATTTGCAGTATAGTGTCGTAATATTATGTTGTTATAGTCATTTAAACCCTGCCTAGATAGGTCTGGAGTTTCAAAAAAGCCCACGTTATTTTTATGCGTGGGCTTTTATGATATAATTATCAATAGACCGTATTACAGGAGTATTGTGTGAAAAACTATGTAAATATCTCGCACCTCGATGACGTCATTGGCAAGACAGTTAAGGCAATTGAAGATGGAAAAAAGGAAATCTTTGAGATTTCAGAAAAAACCAGACATGATTATATCTCTTATGAGCAAGAGTTGTTGGGGATTAAGGCGAAACTGACCATACTCATCAACGAAGTGGATAAACTCGAGATACGTTCAAAAATGGCGCGAAATATGATTAAGACGATTAGTGATCACTTTGACGAATTTAACGAGGCGGATATTAAAGAAGCTTATGAGCTTTCTCAATCTGTTCTGCTTTTGTTATCCGCTAAGAGACAAGAAGAAAAAGAACTGATTGAACGCAGAAATGAACTTGAAAGACTGATGCGCAACAGCGTAGAAGTGCTTAAAAAATCTGAAATTCTCGAAACAAAAGTCAGTGTTGCGTTGGAGTATTTAACCAGTGGCATCTTTGAAGAAATTGAAGACATTAAACAGAAAAAAGAGTTGAGTATTAAAATTATTGAAGCACAAGAAAATGAGAAAAAACGCATCTCTAGAGACATACACGACGGACCGGCACAGTCTCTTGCCAATATCATTTTTAAAGCGGAATATGCTTCTAAAATTATTGATTCATCTCCTGTTAAAGCAAGACGCGAGATTTCAGAACTACAAGAAGATGTTAGAAATACATTAAAAGATATTCGGCGAATTATCTACGATTTAATGCCCATGTCCCTTGATGATTTGGGACTTGTCCCGACGATTAAGAAACTGATATCCAACACAATGGAGACATCGTCTATCCATGTGGATTTAGACGTGACGCAAACGTCTGTGATTTCAGATCAGCTGATTAATTTGATGCTGTTCAGGGTCATTCAGGAGGCATTTAACAATATTTTAAAGCACGCACAGTGTAAACGCGTAAAAGTCGCCATTCATATCAGTGATATTGAAGTCAATGTGTCCATCTCTGATAATGGAATAGGATTTGATGTTGATAAAACTGTTGAAAATCCATTGGGATATGGACTTTACAATATGAAAGAACGCATTGAAATTATTAATGGATCACTTGAAGTAACATCAGAACTTCACAAAGGAACGACCATTCGCATCAAAATTCCGAACAACTAGCTGGAGGAGAACATGAAAAAGATAAAAGTTGTAATAGTGGATGATCACGCTTTAATTAGAGAGGGCATAAAGAAACTGCTTGAGCTAGAGGATACACTTGAAATGGTTGGACTTGCAGGGGATGGATATGAGGCGTTACGCGTGATTTCTGAAACACGTCCCGACGTCGTACTTTTGGACATTAATATGCCAAGTATGAATGGAATTGATTGCTTAAAGCACATCAAAAAAGAATTTCCAGATATTAAAGTGATTATGCTCACAATTCACGAAGATGCAGAGTATTTAATTGAGACGATTAATATCGGCGCTGAAGGTTATGTTTTAAAGGATGCAGAAGTTTCCTCGCTGATTAAAGCGATTAACAACGTCGTTAATGGTGAAGTCTATATTCACCCAACACTCTCGGGAATTCTTGTAAGAGAGTATAAAAAGAAAGATCGAAATTCAGATGAATACTCTGAGAATGAACTGACTAAACGTGAATATGAAGTCATCCGATTAATTTCTAAAGGATATAATAATAAAGAAATCGCAATAGAATTGTTTATTAGCGAGAAAACCGTGAAGAATCACGTCTCCAATATCTTCAAGAAAATCAAGGTCACAGACCGAACACAAGCAGCATTATATGCAATAAAAAACAATATTACAAAAATTTAATTTTCTTGAAGGTAAGCAGATATTTCGATATCCTATGTATTAGAAAGATATAAATTTTTTTATATCGCTTTGATTAACTTATGGAAGTTTGACGAGGGGGCACTTATGAAAAAGTCTACGAATTATGAAGATTTATCAAAATCATTATCTCATAGCTTTAAAAATGCTTGGGAAGCATTGAGTGAAGCTGAAGTTAAGACATGCTTTGAATTCAACGAAAACTATAAAAAGTTTCTTGACGCTGGTAAAACAGAGAGAGAAAGTGCACGTGAAATTTTAAGACAAGCTGAAGCAAATGGATACAAAAATATCGATTTATTTATTTCTGGAAAAGAAAAAATTAAAAAAGGTTCAAAAATCTACGCAATGAACAGAGATAAGTCAATTGTTCTATTTGTCGTAGGTGAAAAACCAATCAAAGAGGGATTAAACATCGTAGGCGCACATATCGACGTACCAAGAATTGACCTCAAACCATTCCCAATTTATGAAGACAGTGATATGGTGTTCTTAAAAACACATTATTACGGTGGCATCAAAAAATATCAATGGGTAGCAACACCACTTGCTTTACATGGTGTGGTATTCAATAAAAATAATGAACGCATCGAAGTGATTATTGGTGAAGATGAGTCAGACCCAATCTTTGCAATTACTGATTTATTGCCGCACTTAGCGAAAGATCAAGCATCAAAATCACTCGCAGAAGGAATTGATGGCGAAACACTCAACGTGTTAGTTGGAAATATGCCTTATGGTGATGACAAAACAAAAGATAAAGTTAAATTACACGTTCTTAAAATTCTCAATGACAAATATGGCATTACAGAAGAAGATTTCCTCTCAGCTGAGTTCGAAATTGTGCCAGCGGGCAAAGCAAAAGATCTTGGTTTTGATAGAAGCATGATTTCAGCTTATGGCCATGACGATAGAGTTTGTAGCTATGCTGGACTTGCAGCGATGTTTGAACTTAAAAACCTCAAGACAACAGCTTGTGGTATGTTTATGGATAAAGAAGAAGTTGGAAGCCAAGGCAATACTGGTTCTCAATCGAGATTCTTTGAAAATATCGTAGCGGAACTTATCGCATTACAAGAAAAAGACTACAATGATATTTATTTAAGACGTTGTATCTCAAATACTCAAGTTTTATCAGGTGACGTAGGTGCTGCTTACGATCCAAACTTTGCTGGTGCATATGAAAAGAAAAACTCGGCTCATGTCAGCAAAGGGGTTCAACTTGTGAAATACACTGGCGCTAGAGGAAAAGGCGGCTGTAACGATGCCAATGCTGAATTCTTAGGCGAAGTCAGAAAAATGTTTAATGACAATGATATCGTATGGCAAATTGGCGAACTTGGAAAAGTGGATCAAGGCGGCGGCGGTACAATCGCATACATCTTAGCAAATTCAAATGCTGAAGTCGTTGATTGTGGCGTTCCAGTATTGAGCATGCATGCACCATATGAAATTGTCAGCAAAGTAGACGTTTATATGACGTATAAAGCGTACAAAGTATTCCTAAACAGATAAGAATACAGCATCAACACAGCCGACACAATTTGTTTACATCCTGTTCAATAGATTGGTTGGAACTTGTGATAGTTATATTGTATAATAGAATATATTAAATGTGAAAGTGAGCATTATCTTAACGATAAATGCTCATTTTTTTTAAGGAGGCCATTTAAAATGGAAAAAAAGATTTTTGTTATTGATGATGATGAGAATATTAGAGAATTAATCACACTTTATTTGACAAAAGAAGGTTACTCCGTAGAACAATTTGAAAGTGGTGAAAAAGGTCTAGAAGGATTTAAAACAACGACTCCCGACCTTGTTTTACTTGACATAATGATGCCGGGCATGGATGGGTACGATACGTTAAAAGCGATTCGAAAACTAGGACAAGTACCCGTGATCATGGTGACAGCGAAAGATGAAACATTTGATAAAGTATTGGGATTAGAATTAGGTGCAGATGACTATATCGTAAAACCGTTTGATCCTAAAGAGCTTACTGCGCGTGTAAAAGCAGTTGTAAGAAGATTTCAAAATGCAGATAAAGTGGAGCAAGATGGCATCATCAATGTTCCAAATTTGACCATTAATATGTCGGATTATAACGTGGTTTATTTCGGAGACGTATTAGAATTGCCACCTAAAGAGATTGAACTTCTCAATTACCTTGTAAGTCACCCAAATCGCGTGTTTACACGGGAACAACTTCTCGACCATATCTGGGGATACGATTTCTTTGGTGAAACGAGAACCGTAGACGTTCATATTAAACGATTAAGAGAAAAATTTGAAAAACCTGATAACGGCTGGGAAATTAAAACCGTTTGGGGGGTTGGATACAAATTTAAGCTCGATTAGAGGTGAAAAATGAAGACGATTTTTCACAAATTTGCGTTTTTGTACATTATGATTTTTTTAGTAGCATTTATCTTGATTATCATCGGTGTACGAACCGTATTAGATTATTACTTTGTGACGCATGAAAACGAATTGATCGTTAAACGGGTATCGAACTATGAAGAACTCGTAAACAATACCTACGTCAACTCGTTGAGCCTCAACATTTTGCAGGAGCAACTCTTGTTACTGGATGGATATACCGGTGCAAATATTTGGCTTTTCCAAGAAGATGGCGCTATTTATACAACAGATACAGAACGTAATTTTTTAGATGTCAAAAAATATCCACAATTGGCTCAGGATTTAAAGCAAGTTTTTGACGGAGAAACGACGACTCGCGAGATTGAATTGAACGATATCAACATGTTGCAAGTCGGTTATCCTTTTCATGTGGGCAAAAATATCTATGCGATGTTTATCAATGTGCCCATGCCTGAAATAGAAGATACCATCTCAAAAGTATCTGTCATTATTTTCGTATCATTATCGATTTCAGGTGTGCTTGCCGTTATTTTGATTTTCTTAATCACGCGACGAATGGGCTATGAAATCAATATTATCAACGAATCTGCTAAGTTTATCTCAAAAGGAAATTTTGAGAAAAAAATAATTATTAATAGAAAAGATGAACTCGGAGAGTTGGCGGAAAGTTTTAACATCATGGCGGATGAATTGAATCGTCAAGAAAATACAAAACGGATGTTTATTTCAAGTTTATCTCACGATTTAAGAACACCTCTGACGACTATTAAAGGCTATACTCAGGGAATTCTTGATGGAACAATTGATACAGATAAGCAAGATCGTTATCTTAACATCGTATTAAACGAAAGTGATCGACTTATCAAGATGATTAATGACTTATTAGACTTATCCAAAATGGAAAGTGGCGCATTGGTACTCAATAAAACAGATTTTGATATCAATGAAATGCTGGTCAATGTCCTTGATAATTTTGAACATAAAATTGTCGATAAACGCATTAAACTGACCATTGACTTGATGAAAGATAAAATCCTTGCACATGGGGATTATACAGCGATTCATCGCGTCATCTATAATCTACTTGATAACGCCACAAAATTCGTCGACGAGGATGGCTCTATTAGCATACGTTCAGAGTTGAGAGGCGATAAACTTTATATTGGAATTAGTAATAGTGGTCGCGTTCTCAATGAAAAAGAACTGGGTCAGATTTGGGATCGATTTACGAAACTGGATAAATCACGAGGACTTGAGAAAAAATCTTCTGGTCTTGGACTTTCCATTGTAAAGGAAATTATCAAAGCGCATAATGAAAAAATTGATGTATTTTCAAACGAAGATATTGGCGTTGCATTTATCTTTACATTGTCGACGCAGATATTTAAGTAGAGTATGTCATTTGAAAATCGTAAGCATATAGTCAATGATATAAGTGATCATAGTCATATAAAGAGGTAGCAGTCTTATATAAGATAGCAGCATATAAAAGATAGCTGCATATAAAAGATAGCAGTCAATATAGAATGATTATAGGAATGGATATGGAAGATAAATTTTACATGAAATTAAAATTTAATTTTGTTTTTGTTCAAAAAATGTTAAAAAATTTGCCTTATTGTTAGTAAAGGAGGTGTGTAAAATTGTTGAAAGCGAATAATGGTTCAAAACATAGATTGGCATTGGATCAACTGTTTTACGATGTCATGGAGGAGAAAGTCAGCTGTACGATCAAAAAAGGCGAAAATGTCATCAATACCTTTGATGTTGATGTACGAGAAAATGAGACGCGCTTCATCGTTGAAGCAGATTTGCCTGGCTTTACCATTGATAACATCACGATCGTATATGAAGATAGTTATCTGAGTATCATCGCACAAAAACAGGATCATAGCCAAGGGCAAGAAGACGATTATGATTTTATACGCCGCGAGCGAAAATTTGGGATGTTTAGACGCACTTTTTTAGCGAAAGACGTTGATAAAGAAAATATACGAGCGACGTTAAAAAATGGCATTCTAAAAATTGAACTCCCAAAATCAACGCATACGATGTTATAAAGATAAGGCGAGGTGTTAGTTTTATGGATGAAAGTAAATGGAATCAAGAAGATGAAAAAGAAGATGAATTAAAAAGTGAAACTACATTGGAACATGATACGAGAGTGGAAAATGAACTCCATTCAGAAGTCGAAGAAATTTCTGAGAATGGAGTTGATCGTGCTGAGTACGAATCTGCTAGGATAAAAACTGAGGGTTATGAATCAGTAGACCAGAGCACTCAATATACTTCAGCGCCAGAATCGGAACGACCATCAAATGATATTCGGATTGAACATGTGCATTCAGAAGCGGTTGTGCCTGTCGTTAAGTCGAAAAAGAAATTTTTAGGTAAGGCACTTGCGTTTGTTTTAGCAGCTGCTTTAGTAGGTGGCACCACATACACAATCGGATATTACCAAGGTAAAATTCATATTGAAGACGATTTGATTAACGATCGCGTTGAAGCTTTAATTCAAAGTAATTACGACGCAGAAATTTATAACTCAGTGAAAGATTATATCGAAACATCTGGAATCAGCGCAGCTCAAACAGATGCAGATGTGAAAGAAATTTATAAAAATGTAAGTAGTTCAGTTGTAGGCATCACTAGTAAAACATACGTGTACGATTGGTTTAACAATAAAACAGAATCTCCTGTTAGTGGGTCTGGTGTGATCATAGATCAAACAGCAGATGAATTCTACATTGTAACTAATTATCACGTTGTGGAAAATTCAGAAGATGTCGTTGTTGAAATCGCTAAGGACAAAGTCATCAATGCTAAAATAAAAGGTGTCGATGAAGTGACGGATTTGGCAATCCTCGAAGTGAAAAAATCCGATATAGGCGATGAACTTCTCAAACAGATTAAGCCTATTGTAATTGGAAAATCTGAAGAAGTGGCAATCGGTGAGATGGCCATCGCTATAGGAAATCCATTAGGATACAACGATTCGATTACAAAAGGTATTATCAGTGCAGTGGAGCGTCAAGTCAATGAAGAAGATGATGTGATGTACATTCAGACAGATGCGGCTATCAATCCTGGTAACTCAGGTGGTGCACTAGTGAATGGCAAAGGTGAACTCATCGGAATCAACACTGTTAAAATTGCTGAAACAACGGTTGAAGGTATGGGTTTTGCGATTCCATCGGATACGATGACGGCTATTGCAAAAGATTTGATCAAAGATGGCTTTGTATCAAGACCATTTATAGGGATCGGTGGAGCGGATGTGGATGAAAATACTGCAAAACTCTACAATATTCCAATGGGTGTCCTCGTTAAATACGTCTATGAAGATTCACCGGCTGAAGAAGGTGGACTTAAGGTAATGGATTTAATCGTTGGCATCAATGATGAAAATGTTTATAATATGGATGATTTGATGGAAATCGTATCAAAATATAAGCCGGGTGATGAGATTACATTGAAAGTGATTCGAGACGAAGATGAAAAACTTGAAATCAAAGTCACACTTGGAAATCGTGGAAAAATGCAATAAGACTCAATAAGATACAATAAAACTAGGATAAACCACAATAAAATTTAATAAATGTGATTAAAGGCAGCTGAGTATACAGAGATATTTTGTGTACTGAGCTGTTTTTCATTTTTTGAGGGTAAACTATGATATAATAAGGAATCGAAAAGTTAAAGATCGGTCAAGGTTACTTAAAGATCAGTATAAATGGAGGGCATATGAAAGTTAAGATAGAGATTATCGACATGAGTGAATCTGGCGAGGGGATTGGAAAACATGAAGGACTTATTGTCTTCGTTCCAGACACAGTTCCGGGTGATGTGGTAGAATGCGAGATTTATGAACAAAAGAAAAATTATGCAAAAGCGAGAAAAGTGAAACAAGTCAGTGCATCAAAATTTCGAGTTGCTGCACCTTGTCCATGGTTCAGCCAGTGTGGCGGATGTCAACTACAAGAGCTTAAATATGAAGCACAATTGAAGTTCAAAACTCAGCTCGTTGAAGATGCACTTAAACGCATTGGTCATTTTGAAGAGGTGAATGTAGAGCCAATTATAGGCATGAATGAGCCTTTCAGATATCGTAATAAAGGATTCTACCAGGTGCAAGGAACATTTCAGCACCCAATTATTGGGTTTTTCAAGAAAAACTCACATGTGGCAGTCGATATTGAGGATTGTTTGTTACAAGACAAGCAAAATACTGAGATCATTAAGACGATTAAGCACTATATGAAAGAATTCAAAGTGTCACCTTACTCGACTAAAACCAAAGAAGGTACGATTAAGAGTGTGATGATCCGAAAGTCGGAATCAACCGGTGAAATCATGGTAGTTATCGTAACTGCTGGAAAAAAACTTATGATGTCAAAAGTACTTGCAGACTTACTGGTTAAGGCAAATGCTCAAATTGTATCTGTAATTCAAAATATTTTACCGGGACAAAGCATGAGTGGTTTAGGTGAAGAAAACAAGTGTTTGTACGGTAAAGAGACGATTACAGACAGAATAGGAAAGCTCGAGTTTGAACTGTCTGCGCATTCATTTTACCAAGTCAACGCGAAACAAACGGAAGTGATGTATCAGAAAGCCCTTGAATTTGCAGCACTTACAGGAACTGAAAATGTCTATGAACTCTATTCTGGAACAGGAACCATCTCGTTGTTTTTAGCGCAACAAGCAAAACAAGTATACGGCGTCGAAAGCGTAGAAGAGGCTGTTATCAATGCACGTGCAAATGCTGTGAAAAACAATTTATCAAATGTCCAGTTCGTTCTAGGTAAGGCAGAAGAAGCATTTGTCGCTTTATATGAAGAAGGACGTACAGCAGATGTAGTAGTGGTAGATCCACCACGCTCTGGCTGTGATGTGGCAGTCCTTGAAACTATCCTGAAGATGTCACCACAGCGAATTGTCTATGTTTCTTGCAAACCGTCTACATTAGCGAGGGACTTAAAGATTCTTTGTGAAAGTGGAATGTATCAAGTGAAACAGGTGCAGCCTGTGGATGTTTTTGGGCAGACGACGCATGTTGAATGCGTGGTGAAGTTGGAGAAGCGGTAGAAGTAAGTAATAGGAATGATTAAAACCACTGAGTGTTATAAAGACGCTGAGTGGTTTTTCTTATATGAACTAAAGAAAGTAACGACTTAAAACAGACAGTTTGTCTTGTGGAGCATTGTAATAGAATTGTTAGAATACATTTATACGTAAAGGAAGTTTATTTCGTAAAGAAAATCAAGGTATTCAGTTTATTCAGATGATGAGCAGGGTATAAAATATTTATGATAATCGTTATCAATTACAACAACATAAAAGAATTTAGCATCTCAACCAAGGAGGAAAATCAATGAAAAGAATCCATTTAGAACGAAAATTCAATCTAACACCAGAATATTTATGGGAAATGATTGTAGATTCAGATCACTATCGCAAATGGTCAGAAGCTTTTCATGAAGGATCAGATTTCGACGGCAAATGGATTAAAGGACATAAAATCCGCTTTATTTCTGAAGATGAAAATGGGCTTCAAACGGGGATGCTCTCTGTAATCGAAGAGTGCAACTATCCCACATTTATATCTATTAAGCATATTGGTTTAGTGATGAATGGTATAGAAGATTACGAATCCGAAGAAACAAAGCGATGGACACCAGCTTATGAAAATTACACTTTAACACCCAGTGATGATGGTGGATGCATCTTTGCTCTCGATCAGGATATGGTCGAAGAAGAGATTCAAGGTTTTATAGAAATGTGGGAAAAAGGTTTTGATTATATGCAAAGGTTAATCGATACTCAAGCATCCTTGGGTAAAGTGATTACCCTAAGAGAAAAGTCGTCCCTAACCCCAGAAGAAATTTGGCAAAAGCTCGTAACGCCAGAAAAAGTGATGACTTGGAACTTCGCTTCGGAAGACTGGCATTGCCCAAAGGCAAGCAATGAGCTTAAAATCGGTGGAGAGTTTCACTATGAAATGGCCTCAAAAGATGGGGAAGTGTCTTTTGACTTCTGGGGGCGTTACACGGTCATTGAGCCCGCTAAAAGATTGTATTTTACACTGGGTGATGGTAGATTCGTGCGCATTGATCTGATACAAAAACCTTATGGAACACTGATCGAAGAACGATTCGAAACAGAAACTACGTTTTCTTTAGACATACAGCGGCAGGGGTGGCAAAGTATTCTGAGTCATCTTGCCAGTGATGTTACCGTATGATAAGAGTCAGTCATTAATAAAGGTCAGCTACTTAGGCAAGGTCACGCTATGGCGTTATGGAGATATTTTATTATACATCAATGGATTGCAACTAAACATTATTCGATATAAAAAAAGATATCCGCGAAGATCATTAGATTCTCACGACATCATTTATCTCTTCACAATGCACGTGGAAACGATGATTCTGATGACGCGCAGTGGTTCGGGTGAGAAAAAGTAGAGTTTTACCACAACATATAGTGATTTTGTCTGAGGTTTGGACAAAAAACAGACGGAAAAATGACGTTTATGTCCCCGAAAAAAGGCGAAAATATAGATGATATAGTCGAAATCGAAAAAAAACGATGGTTTTGCTTAAGTTTTGATAACACAATTGAATATATAAGAAATGAGTAATTATGAGGCAAAGTCTACTGGTCAATTAGAAAGACCAATCAGCATTGCCTCATTTTCTTGTCTAAAGCACAACGTGAGCGATGTCAGATTTATAACTGGTTAAAGTCGAGTAGTAACAAAAAGGTGCGTACTTTTATTTTGTGTGTAATTAAGTATACTTTATTTATAAATCGCATGAAAAGGAGATTATTATGACACAAAATATTTCTTGGATGTTTGAGCTTACATTGAAAGAAGGACAAATAGGCAACTTTAAAAAAATAATGGAAGAATTGGTTGAGGCGACAAGTAAAAATGAGCTTGGGACAATGGGCTATGAATGGAGTATCAGTGAGGATCAAAAGAAATGCCATATCAATGAACGTTATAGAGATTCAGAATCAACACTAACCCATTTAGCAACTTTTTTAAGTCAGTATGCAGCAAGGTTAATGGAAACAGGTAATGCAACAGAGTTTGTCGTTTACGGAAATCCAAACGATGAAGTAAAAAAATATTAGATGGTTTCAATGCCATCTACATGCAACCTATAGGCGGTTTCATTCGTTAATTTAAGAAATGATTGCCTTATAACAACATAGATAATCCATAAAATAAATCAAAAAGAAGAAACCCAATTGCAGGGTTTCTTCTTTTTTTAGAAACTACTATTCAATTGTAATAGAATCCTTATAGGCCATTCCCCACATTTCCATTGAAGTTAAGATTGGGCGCATAGATTCTCCAAGTTCGGAAAGTGAATATTCAACACGTGGCGGTACTTCAGGATATACCACTCTGATGATAATGCCATCTGCTTCCATTGAGCGTAAACTGTCAGTTAAAATCTTTTGACTTATTCCCTCTAAACTTTTTTGTAGTTCATTAAACCGCCAAGGGCGTGCTAATAAATTTCTCATAATTAGCAGTTTCCACTTGCTCCCGATTAATTGAACAGTGGTTGCAACTGGACATGCAGGTAAATCTTTCTTTGGAATCATATCATACCTCTCCTTTATGTGATGTTACATTAATATTTTATGTTACATTAAATTTTAATGTGTTGAGAACAATGCGTCAAGTAAATTGATACATGGTATAAATGCTAGAGTGATTTCGAAAAAAAAATAATCCGTGAAACCGTTGAAATTATCCTTTAGTTACAAAATTGTGCGTATCCAAACAAAATAGTGCGTACTTATATGACTTGGAATAAGGCAATAAAATAAGAATCACAAGGACGATAACAGACCTTGAATAACTTATGGAGGTATACATTATGTCATTATCTAATTTATCTGATTGGAACCAAAAGGAAGCTGCTTCTTCATGTGGTGCATCTGATAAACCAGCAGCATGTGGCGCTTCTGACAAACCAGTGGAAGCTCCTGCTGCTTGCGGTGCAGCTGACAAACCTGAAGAAAAGCCATCTGCATGTGGTGCTGGAGAAAAGTAAACCCAGACTTCTGTTATCGGTAGGTACACTACCGATAGCACTTGCCTATTATTTTCGGATACATCCGAATTCATATAGATATTGCATATTAAAGGAGTACTAACAATGAAACAATATTTTGCTTTTCAGTGGCACATCACGGATGAATGTGATCAAAGATGTAAACACTGTTATATTTTTTCTGAAGACAATTGCAAGCCATTGGATTCTATGAATTGGAACCAGATTCAGCAAGTTTTTGATAATTGTATTGATATGTGTGAAACATATAATAGATTGCCCTATTTTTACATCACAGGGGGAGATCCAATTCTACACCCAAACTTTTGGGAACTTCTCCAACTTCTCAAAGATAAATTGATTCCATTCACCATACTAGGAAACCCCTTTCACTTATCGGATGCCGTGTGTAAGAGGTTGAAAGAATATGGTTGTGAAAAATATCAGTTATCCTTAGATGGTATGAAAAAAACCCATGATTGGTTCCGTAAACCGGGATCATTTGATACGACGTTAGAAAAAATTGCCTGTATTAAGAAAGCGGGTATTCGTTCAGTCATTATGTCTACCGTTTCTGGAACAAACATAAATAGTATTCCTGAAATTATTGACACTGTGGTAGAGCATGGTGTGGATATATTTGCCTTTGCACGTTATTGCCCTACAGGTGAAGAAAAGAAAACGGGAATGACACCTCAGGCATATCGGAATTTACTTGAAATCTGCCAAAGAAAATTTGATAAGTATGAGTCAGAAGGTTGCAATACCTATTTCAACAAGAAGGACCATCTTTGGACACTTTACGATTACGAGAAGGGTAACTTTAAAAGTCCCGAAGGTGTTGAAGCGGGCACAATTTATGGTGGCTGTAATTGCGGAAATTGCCATTTGACCATTCTCCCTACTGGTGATGTTTATGCTTGTCGGAGGTTTGAAAGTAAGGTTGGCAATGTCTTTGAAGACAGGATTGCAGATGTGTGGGTTTGTGATCAAATGGAATCCTATCGGGATTATACAAAGTTTAAAAAATGTTCTAAGTGCGAGCTTATAAGTTTCTGTAGAGGCTGTCCTGCTGTAACCTATGGAACAACTGGTGATTTTTATGGTGCAGACCCACAGTGTTGGAAGGAGGTCGATCTTTTATGACCCTCATGAAAGCTGTTTCATTGTCCGTTCCAACAAAAGGGAAGGATATTACACTAACTGAAAGAAATATACCAGAGGTTAAACCAGGGTGGGTCCTAGTTCGCGTCTATTCTTTTGGGCTCAATCATTCAGAAAAATTGCTGCGATTATCAGAAATAAATGCATCCTATATCCATAAACCAATAATCCCAGGAATTGAGTGTGCTGGTGAAATCATTGACCCATCAGATACCTCATTTCAAGTAGGTCAAAGGGTCATTGCACTAATGGGGGGAATGGGGCGCAGTTTCGATGGAAGTTATGCAGAGTACGTTTTATTACCGGCGCATCATGTTTTCTCAGTGAAGACGGATTTGACTTGGGTACAGCTTGGGGCCATACCAGAAACCTACTATACAGCTTGGGGTTCATTATTTGATTGTCTACATTTGGAACGAAGTGACAAACTTCTGGTCAGAGGTGGAACTTGTCCACTAGGATATGCAGCGATACAGATTGCAAAGACTCTAGGTTGTGAAGTGGCAGCCACAACTCATCGGATAGACAAATTCGATTTACTCAACGATTGTGGTGTAGATCAGATTGTTCTGGATGATGGCGAAATAAAAGGAAAAGTTTCTGGCATCACCAAGGTACTTGAGCTTGTTGGGGCAAAGACCCTGAGAGACTCTCTTAAGAGTATAGAGTCAGCCGGCATAGTCTGCAATACGGGTATTCTAGGTGGTCAGTATGCTCTTGTTGGATTTGACCCGATAAAAGAAATCCCAAACGGTGTTTACTTGACTGGCTTTTATAGCAACAGCCCAACGCAAAAAGCTATTGATAAGATGATGAAATTTATGTGTAAGGATAATCTTTCTCCACATATTGGCCGTGTCTATGATTTTTCACAAATAGCTGAAGCAATTGAAGCATTTGATTCAGGAAAGGTCGATGGCAAAATTGTTATTAGTGTAGTTTAATAACCTTTTTCAAATATGAGGCATCAATGAATAAATTGGCTTTATTAAAAAAACTCAATAATATGCTATTAGAAGAAATGCCACAGTACGTAAAATTTGCATCCCATTATTCAAATGAAATATATTCTCAACGGCAACTATTTCGATCTCTTATGAATGTACGTCCTCCAATGGTTTTAAGCGAAGAGTATATTGAGCTACAGAACATACTTCTTTCTCTTGAGAAAGAGGAGCGAGATGTAGTTGATGTGTCAGCTTTACCGAATACATTTCATCCAAACATCATATTGTGGCGTGGAGACATTACAAGGCTTAGTTCGGACGCTATTGTTAATGCGGCGAATAGTGAACTCTTAGGGTGTTTCCACCCTTGTCACAGCTGTATAGACAATGCGATTCACTCAGCCGCAGGATCACAGCTGCGTGATGAGTGCAATCGAATTATGAAGAAACAGGGATTTGAGGAGCCAACGGGACAGGCCAAGTTAACAGGAGCCTATAATCTACCTAGCAAATATGTTATTCATACCGTCGGGCCAATGATATCAGGATTATTGACTGAACAAGATTGCAAACGATTGAAATCCTGCTATTGGTCTTGTTTGTCACTAGCCGAAGAAAACCAGCTCAAGTCCATTGCATTTTCCTGTATTTCCACAGGAGAATACCGATTTCCTCAAGAAGAAGCTGCAAAGATTGCAGTAAATACGGTAAGGCAGTATTTTAAAAGCAACCCTAGTGAAATGAAGGTGATATTTAATGTCTATAAAGAATCAGACGAAGCCATCTATCGAAAGGAATTGGAGTATGATTGAAAAACTTCAAGAAGCAATTGATCAGGCAGAAGCGGTGTTAATAGGGGCAGGAGCTGGATTATCAACATCTGCAGGTTATACCTACTCGGGTGAACGGTTTCAAAGATTTTTCCATGATTTTAGTGAAAAGTACGGAATCCAAGACATGTATACCGGTGGGTTCTATCCGTTCGAAACTATTAATGAACATTGGGCATACTGGAGTCGATTTATTTATTATAACCGATACAATTTAGATCCCCAAAATGTCTATAAAGATTTGCTACAAATGGTTAGAAAGAAGAACTATTTTGTTCTAACCACTAATGTAGACCATCAGTTTCAATTGAGTGGATTTGACAAAAATCGTCTGTTTTATACGCAGGGAGACTATGGCCTTTTCCAGTGTGCTACACCATGTCACAAAAAGACCTATGAAAATGAAAATGTCATTATGCAGATGGTTCTAAATCAAGTCGATATGAAAATCCCAAATGCTCTGATACCAAAGTGTCCAATCTGTGGGAATCAGATGACGATGAACTTACGTTCCGATGACAGATTTGTTCAAGATGTGGGCTGGCAAGTAGCCGCTAATCGATATGCTGAGTTTGTTCAAAGGAACCAAAATACTCGAATACTATATTTAGAGCTAGGCGTTGGCTTTAATACGCCAGGCATTATCAAGTATCCGTTTTGGAGAATGACTGCTCAAAATCATAAGGCAATTTATGCATCTATCAATCTGGAAAAGTCAAGTTACCCCAAGGAAATTGAATCTCAAGCAATTTGTATAGATGCTGATATTGGTTATGTATTACAGGGTCTGAAATTATAAAGAACAGATATATATCGCCGAACAAATAGGTATTCTTTTGATCCAAATAGAGTAGTGGTTGGTTTTCTTGAATCGGATCTTAATGATTCGTTTTCGAGAAAATACCCCTCCGCCAAGGCACCCAATGAGTCCTCACGAGATCATTTATGACTACTCAAGACACGTGGAAACGATGACTATGATGACACTTAACAATTTGTTTGGTATAAGAATTAATTTGACATTTTAAAAATCAGATGTTATGATTCAATAAAAGTTGCAACTTTTCATTTAAAACAGCATAACAAAGTTTTCTAGGGTTCCGCAGTGTAAGCTGGTCAGGTCCAAGAGAAAACGCACAATGAGTTGTGTACACGGAAGGATAAAAGCCTGGGAGATATTTTAAATAATATTTCCCAAGGCTTTTTTTTATTAGAAATTATTAAAAAATGAACATGGGTATTTAAAAAAGGAAAAGGAAAAGATTCTTACGACTGCAAAATTTATTCCTATCACCATGGTTGTAATATCTGTGGAAATTGCATAATTACCTTTTCGGTGTGAAAATCATGTGTTGATAAAATTAAATGGCTCAATCACGCCATTTCAAAAATTGAGATTCTCACAAATAAGAATTATACAATTTTATAATCCAATTTAAGGAGGAAGAGTCATGAAAAAATTTATCATTGAAGAAGCATTTTGGGAAGTCTTTCCCAATGCGAAAATAGGGATTATTTTGGTTCAGGGCATAAATAATCATTTAGGAAATTCCGAACTCTATGAGCAAATGTTATTATCATCAGAAAAAGAAGCAACCAAGTTTTTTGTCGAGCCAGAGTTTAGTAACAACACTGTCATCAAGGTGTGGCGCGAAGCTTTTCAACAGTTTAAAACTAAAAAGGGTGCAAGATCTTCAATAGAAGCACTACTAAAACGAGTGAACAATGGCAATCATATAGGAACAATCAATCCATTGGTGGATTTGTACAATTCAATTTCAATGAAATATGCGATGCCATGTGGTGGAGAAGATATGGATACTTTTGTAGGGGATGTGAAACTCACAAAAGCAGCTGGAGGCGAACCTTTTATTACACTTGGGAGCGATGAAGATGCACCTCCTTATGAAGGAGAAATTGTCTATAAGGACGATGCGGGAACAATTTGCAGATGTTGGAATTGGAGAGAATCGGTAAGAACGATGTTGACCGAGAAAACAGAAAATGCTTTTCTGTGCATTGAACTTATAGATGAGAAAAGGGAATCTGAGTTTCATGAAGCTTTGAAAGAATTAGCAGAGCTAACACAGAAATATTTAGGTGGTTCGTACAAGTTACATGTTTTAGATAGAGAACATTTTGAGATTTTTATCAATTAAAACTATGCTTTTTTCTCATTTATGTATATCCTGATGATTGTACTTGCAATGTTTTTAGATGTCATTATTATAAGAATGTATCGCAATAAGAGCATTCCAGTTTATCATTTGATAGCGGTTTTAATATTAGCAGCTGGAAGCTTTACCAAATTAGGGTTAAGTATTTATGGACTGTTTACGAAATCAAGTGATAAAACGCAGTCGCTTTTGTTATCATCATAATAGGGATCAAAGGAATCATAACGGTATCTCGATGGATGAATTGAAAATGCAATGGCAGGCATTAAGAATCGGTTCAGATACTCATGACACACAACATTTAGCGGATCATAGTTCTGATGTTAAAAAGGAACTAAAAAAGTTAGGTTTTAATAAATACTGTACTTATGAAAAAATGATACCGATTTATCACGAATTATAAGCACTTCGATTTATGCAAAATCATACTATACTTATCAAGAAATGCTTTGCTTTAAAACTTCAGATAGTTTAAAACAAAAATGACTACCGTCTAATTTTTCAATAAATTAGCCCGATAGTCATTTTTTTCTATTACCAATAGCACTGTGATAAATCGACGGACTTCATTAAAATTAAAGTATAACCTAAAACGACATAGAAACATTAGTTTAGGGGCTCATTATAAATCAATTAACAAATAAGTTAAGAGGAGATATTTCTATGAAGAGAACATTAAAATCAGTCGTGTGGACCTTTGTGTTTGTGGCAATGATTATGATGCAGATCGCTCCTGGATTTGCTACAGACGGTCCAAGCGCTGTCATTAGCGCAGGTAAAGGTTTAACTTTTGTGATTAAAAAAGATGGCAGTCTATGGGGCTATGGAAGTTCAATAGGCGGTGTTGGAACGGGCAATAAAGAAACTGTGACGAGTCCTGTAAAAGTGATGGACGATGTAAAATCGGTAGTAACCAATGACATGACGAGTTTTTGTATTAAGAAAGACAATTCATTGTGGGCATGGGGGAAAAACGGAGGTAATTTTGGCAATGGAGATAGCAAAGGAAGCGACGTTCCAGTTAAAGTTTTAGAGGATGTCGAAATGGTTGCTTCAGAAACTGAATACACTCTTGTTATCAAAACGGATGGATCACTGTGGGGTACAGGAAATGTTCCCGGGATGCTTCCAGGATTTGATGGGTCAACTGTTTATGAGTTCAAACCAATTATGGCTGGAGAGACATTTAAGTTCATCTCTGTTTGTGGTTATTATGCCATGGCAATAAAAGAAAATGGAGAACTCTGGGGCTGGGGGAATAACGGTTACTCAGCACTTGGAATAAGTGGTGTAGATTCTATCAAAGTTCCTGAAAAATTAATGGATCAAGTGGCATTTGTTTCGACGAGTAGTTTTAACTCAATGATCGTTAGAGAAGATGGCTCATTATACATGAGTGGTTCAGGGTATAATGGAAAATTTTACGATGGTCAAAAAGTAGTGACTATGATCAATGGCGATGGAATTGTTAGAACGCCTATTAAAATTATGGACAATGTTTTATATGCACAAACAGACGGAAATCGCTGGATGGTGGTAAAAAAAGATGGATCACTTTGGTGTTGGGGATCGGATGCACAATTTGGACTGATGGGTCCACTTACAAAAAACACCATGATTCCGGTTAAACTAATGAGCGATGTGAGTTATATCTCAAACGGATCTAGACATTTGATCGTGCTCAAAAAAGACCAATCGCTTTGGACGGGTGGACAAAATGCTTCGGGTGGAATTGCAGGTCATGAAGCAGCTTACAAAAATTATCCATTACAACTTGATGTAAAAGATGTCATGGATGCTCCTGCTGCATGGGCATTTAACGATGTAAAAGAAGCCATAGAAAAAGGCTTAATTCCAACAGAACTTCAAAGTGATTATGCGAAACCACTTACGCGAAAAGAGTTTGCAAAATTAGTTGTTACTTTAATTGAAAAAAAATCTGGGAAAAGCATCAACGACTTTGTTGCTGAAAAAGGACTTAGCATACCCGCTCAAACACCGTTTACAGATGTCGACGATTTCTATGTGAATGCTGCGTTTAGTTTATCTATATTAAGTGGTGTTGGAAATAATCTATTTGCACCAGATAAGAGCATCAATCGTCAAGAAGCCGCTAAAATGCTAACTTCTACTGCAGAAGTACTCGGATACCAAACAAATGCGACGATGCCTGTATTTGCTGATGTGGATCAGATTAGTCAATGGGCAAAACCTTATATTGGCTATATGTTTGAAATTGGTGTTATGAAAGGTTCCAACAATCGTTTTGATCCAAAGGGCACTTATGTGAGACAAATGGCATTTGTTACGATGAATCATATTTTTGATAACTTAAAGTAAACTGTGATGAACAGAAAAATCAAATGAGACTGCATGATTTTAATAAGCGATGATGATAAGCGAGTTTTATGAGGTAACTTAGGATGGTGAAAATGAAGAGAATTATCATATTGAGTTTGATCTGTATTTTCGTACTTATGACAACTGGATGTCAAAGTGTGACGACTCCAAAGCCACCGAGTTCAGCTCAAGGTGGCGATGCTGCAAGTAGTGGTGCTGCGGATAGCTCGCTAGGTGATTTTGAAGATCATCCGGAAATTACAGATAATATTGACAGTATTATTGTAGACATTTCTGATGCACTCGGCGAACCACCAGAGGATGTGGTCGGATTTGGCGTAGGGTACAGAAGAAAAACAGCGATTAATCCAAGTGAAAATGAAGCATTACTGTCTTTATACAAGTCAAAAGCAGCAACTTTTGAGGTGTATAACATGGGCTGTGATGCATTTTACCAATCCGTGAATAATACGTGGATCGGCAAGGCGGGGTTTAATAAGTACGATCGATTGGGTAATTTAGACAAGTCAATTGGCAAAGCAGAGTTTGATATTGTGAGTCTCGATAAAACAGTTAAAAATGCATCCTCTGAAAAAGCACAAGCAGAAATTGATCGAGGGAGTATTTATGCATACTGGATCGTAAGTCTCCCGGATGATAATGATTTAGAAGGTGTCGTTTACGATCGAGGAGCAGATCATAATTTGGATCCTGTAAAAAAAGGCGTTCTACACTTCGAGAGAGTGGGTCCAGGTCCATCTTCAGTAGACGTACAAGTAAAGGTGGATGAGGCTGGAAAGTATACGGTTGAAGGCGAATTAACTGCGGGTCATTATAAGGTAAGTTTTGATCCGAAAGATGGCAAAGAAGAAGAAATACTCAACAATAACTGGCTATATATTCCTGGAGAGACACCTACTCAGGATTGGGAAGTTCTGGTGAGAAAGACTTATACAATTACGTACGACATCATTCATACTGCCGCTAGTGATAATTCCAAACTTTTTGAAGCCCATATGGAATGGCATCATATCCCGATCGATTGGAGCGTAGAAAGTGAGGAAGCACTTGAATTAGGGACACTACTGAGCTTTGACGGTATGTACTGTTTAACGCATGACTATTATGAAAACAATGTAGATGCACTAGAGCCACCGGATGAATCAGAAGATGAAAATGAAACGACGGGAACACCTGGTTATGAACCAAGTGTTCTTGAAGAAAACTCGCCGAAGAGTAGTGACGGATCAATCAAGATCACTCAAAAACCAACGCTATCATTCTTTAGGGCAAACAAAGGCAGTCTTTATAAAGAAGACGCATATTATATGAATTTAGAATATGGGGTATCAATGATAACCGGTGGTATGACAATCGATGTGCCACTTGCATTTGAAATCAGCCCATTGCCATATGACAATGAAGTTCAACTCTCAAAACAAGGATGGGGCGAACTTGCGAGAATTGCAAGGCTAAAAGATGAAGCGATAGAAGATTTAATTGAGAGTGACTCACCACTTGTTTTAACGTACGAAGACAAAGCACCCAATACGATTCGTGTCAAAGTTACTATAAAACTTGAAGAATAAAAAGTTCATGACAGAATGAACATAAAGAGGAGAATGTAGATGAATAAAAGAATTTCGATTATCCTATCAATCATCTTGATTTTGGGACTCATGATATCAATAACGGCTTGTGGCAATAAGGATGAGGAAAGTTCAGATGATCTCTTGGACCTTGCGAGCCAGTTAAATGAAGAAGCAGAAAAGTTAAAAGAAGACGTAGAAGAAATAAGCGAAGATGCGGAAAGTGCATCGGGCGTACTTGAGTATAGCTGGCCAGATGAAGCAAGTGTTTTCGGAGTTCCAGAATTAGAAGCGGGTAAAATAGAAGGATTAGGAATCACCAACAAGTCTATTGCAGTTGGTTATGCCGAGTTAAAAAAAGAAGACATCATGAATTATATCGATCTATTAGTCAGCGAAGGGTTTGTAGAAGGAATACAGTATCCAGGTGGTACGATGTGGAACTACTTTAAAAATAACGATGATGGAGCAGTAGATGTAACGATTGCATTTGGCGGTACAGATGGTAGAGCTTCTATTGTCATCAATCCTCAAACTGAAAGCATGACAGCATCGACTGAAGCATCTAGTGAACTTAAATGGTTAGATGCGATTCCAAAAGAAGTCCCTGAATTTTCTAAAGGGACCATTAAGGAAGCTATTAACAGCGATATGTTCATAACCATGGAATATGATGATGTAAAATCAGCCGATGTCGAGGCGTATAAAAAACAATTAATCGATGCTGGATTCAAGCTTGATGAAGCAGATTCGTCAGAAAACAGAACACAATTTGAGAAGGAAGATGTGGCGAAAATGTCGATCATTATTATTGAATTAGATTTTAATGATGGCTATCTAATTTTATCCATTGCATCGAACTAGGAGCGATTACAACAGTCTCCTTATTTTCAAATAAAAGGGCAGCTTAGCTGTCCTTTTTGATTTTGTATTTATGAAATCCTTGTAAACTAGAGTTATATATGACACTATAATAAGGTGAAATAGTTTCACTATAGCATCTAAACTTATGGAGAACATATCTATGTCAAAAAATGATCAAATGTTGGCAATCCTCTGGATGCTGAGTTCAAATAAAAAAATAACGGCAAAGCAAATTGCTGAAAAACTAGAGCTCAATATACGAACTGTTTACAGGTATATGGACTCTTTAAGTGCAAGTGGTGTGCCAATCATATCAGATTCTGGTCACAATGGCGGGTATTCCATAATTGAGGATTTTCACGACGCGCCTTTGATTTTTGATCTAGACGAGAAAAAGGCACTACTTTATGCAACTGCTGAAGCCCAAAACTCAGGATATCCTTTTAGTGATGCATTGAACCGAGCGTTGGAAAAACTAAAAAGATACTCAACCGATGAACAAGATGCCATTTTGACACGTCATTTAACGAGTTTTGAAGTTTCAAAACAGCAGATTTCTATGCAACTTAGGGAATTGATCGAACAGTTGACAGCAGCAGTAACGGATGAACAAACAGTCGAAATAGACTATCGGACTAAAACTGAAGACATACACCAACCCAGAAAGATCAATCCATATGGGGTTCTGTTTTGGCGAAATAAATGGTATGTGGTGGGATTTTGTCATCTTAGGCAAGCGATACGGAGTTTTAGAGTTGAGAGAATCCGCCAATTAACAACTTTAGAGAGTCACTTTGATCGTCCAAAGGATTTTTCTGCAAAAGAATTTTTTATGAATAGCCTGTTACCAGAAAATGAGCGCGGCGCGGATAAAATTTCACTAGTGATTACAGGCAGAGCAGAGTCATTGGATGACCTTTGTAATCATTGGTTGATGTCGTATTACTTAACGGAAAGAACTTTAAATCAAGCGATATTTGTGATGGAACCGACGGTTTTACTTACATATGTAGCGCCTATTATAATGACGTACGGCAAATCCATTCAAGTGTTAAGTCCAGAAAGTTGTAAGCGAAAGTTATTTGAATTGGCATCAGATTTAATGAAATATTATCAAATAGATGAATTTAACTGACAGTAAGTGTCAGTGAATGTATGGTATTCTTAAAACAATGATAGACTAATTTAAACAAACAAAATAAGGAGAAAACACATGAAAAATACAGCATTAGTGGTGATTGATCTTCAGAATGACATCACAAAAAACTACAAAGAAATTATCGACAATGTCAATGGTGCAATCGATTGGGCAGTTGATCAAAATATGACCGTTATTTATATTCGGCATGAAAATATATCGCCGGGTACAAGAACATTTAAGCCCAATACTCAAGGGGCTGAGCTCGTTTCAGACATGAAAATCGTATCCGATCATATTTTTACAAAAGTGAAAAGCAATGCATTAACGAGTGATGAATTTGCTACATTTATTAAGGACAATGCACTGGATACTTTTTATATTGCTGGTGCCGATGCAACGGTATGTGTCAAGTCAACGTGCTTTAATTTAAGAAAAGCAAATTATACAGTCAATGTGTTTTCAGATTGTATAACGAGTTATGATAAGAAGAAAATGGGCGAAATGCTCGAGTATTATGAATCTAAAGGTTGTCATGTGATGACAATCAGGCAATTACTATGAAAAAGGTGTCGATAGAATGCATTTCATTAAGGTGAAAATTTCTTAGCAATTACAGTCAAGAAAAATAAACCTCATTAGATTATACTCTAGTTGCAGGAGGTGAAAAAATGGATTCAGTTGAAGACGTGCAAGCTATTCAAAAGATGCAAGCAGTTCAGAGGATGCAGGAGCGAATTGAGCGATGCATACATCAAAAAATCACGTTAAAAGAACTTGCGAATGAAGCCGGGTATTCTCCTTGGCATGCTGAGAGGATTTTTAAGGAAATCACGGGAAAAACGCCTTTTGAGTATATTCGTGCCATGCGATTAACTCAAGCTGCGCTTATTTTACGTGATCATGATGAGCGAATTATTGATGTCGCACTTGATTTTGTATTTGATTCACATGAAGGGTTTACACGTGCTTTTACAAGAGCATTTGGACTATCACCAAGTCAATACAATAAAAATACGCCCCCGATTCAACTGTTTATGCCGTATAAAGTTTTTGATACCTACCGAGCATTTCATAAAGGAGAGAAAACAATGAGTGAGACAATTAGAACAAAATCCGTTTTTGTACAAGTGATTGAAAGACCGTCGCGCAAAGTACTTATAAAAAGAGGAATAAAAGCAAAAGAGTATTTTGCCTATTGTGAAGAAGTAGGTTGCGACGTTTGGTCGGTTTTGACAAGTGTTAAAGAAGCACTTTATGAACCAATCGGTATGTGGTTTCCGAATCATTTGATTCAATCAGGTACTTCTCAGTATGTACAAGGGGTCGAAGTTCCAATATCCTATTCAAATGAGGTTCCAGAAGGCTATGAACTGATAGAACTTCCACCCTGTAAAATGATGATTTTCCAAGGTGAACCTTATGATGACGAGGATTTCATGGAGGAAATTGGAGCGGTTTGGGCGCATATTGAAAAGTTTGATCCAACACTATATGGATACAAATGGGCACCAGAAATTGCACCAAGATTTCAACTTGCACCTATGGGATATAGAGGATATATAGAAGCAAGGCCTGTTCAAGAAAATTAAACATAAGAAAACAAATTAAGTCGGTTTATTGAAGCAAATGAATCCATAAAGTTGAGGACAAAATGTATGGAGATTAAAAGACAACTGGAAGTATTAATTGATGAAAAATACGATAAGTTATATGCTTGTGCATACCGAATGTTGGGCAATCATCATGATGCCGAGGACGGCTTACAGAATGCATTGCTAAAAGCCTATAAAGGATTGGATCATTTTAGAGGCGATTCGGAGCTGTATACGTGGGTGTATAGAATTGTTATGAATGAATGTAATCGTTCGTATCGAGTCATAAAAAAACTTCCAGTTGTCAGAATTTCAGAAAATTTAGGGATGAGTGAGTCTGAGTTTTTTTCGACGCTTAAGTTTACTCCAAACTTTGAGGATCAACTTATTATGGATGAGATGCGAGAAAAATGTTTGCATGCATTTTTAAAGTGTCTTCCTAAAAATCAGAGAATTTGCTTCATCCTTAAATCATGTTTGCATCTTAATTATGATGAAATCAGTCAAGTCATGAACATCTCTATCGAAAATGTGAAAGTGACACTATATAGAGGTCGTAAACGACTGCAAGAATTGTTTGAGATGCGCTGTAGTTTGATCGATCCAGAGAAGCCTTGCGAATGTCACCTATGGATTAAGTATATGAAAGATCATCATTTGCCACTTCCTAGCGGATATCATCAACCTAAAACAGAGACTTTAAAAACAGAACATTATAATAATATGTCCTTAATCCATAAAATGGACTACCTCTACACAGTTGAAGCAGTCATATCAAAAGATGAATTTATCGAGAATCTGAAAAAAATTACTGAAAACATGTAACTTTTTACGTCTTCAAAGGTCTAATTATATATCACAGGGAGTGTATACGACCTGTAAAAATATAAGGAGGCTTTCGAAATGAATAAAATAATTGCACCATGTGGTATTGATTGCTTTAACTGTGAAATGTTTGAAGAAAATGTGACGGACGAATTTCAAACTAGACTTTCTGAGAGCATGCATATTCCTAAGGAGTACATCACCTGTAAAGGGTGTAAGGATGGAAATGTGTGTCAGTTTCTCAAATTAAGTGGTAAAATATGCAAAACACTTGATTGTGTACAGCAAAAGAACGTGACGTATTGTTTTGAATGTGACGGTTTTCCTTGTGATTTGTTGATGCCATTAGCAGATGGCGCATCAAAATTCCCTCAAAATATCAAACTTTATAACCTGTGTTTAATGAAAAAAATTGGGGTAGAAAAGTGGGCTGAACAAGCAAGTGACATACGAAAAACTTATTTTACGAAGAAGATACAGATTGGTGAAGGTGGGAGTAAATAATCTGAATCCTATCATAGAATGTAAATGTAAGAGGATGATTCCGAGAAAGTTCGGAGTGATTCTCTTTTTTTATGAACTTCCAGTTTGACAAAGGATTTTTGCTGATGTATAATGAATGATGATTTATTCATCCAAAAGGAGTCTGAAATGCCCAAGTCTAAAAAACAGTGTGAAGAAATTAAAGAACAAACAAAACAAAAAATACTTGAGAAGTCTATTTTATATTTTTCTAGAAATGGATTTTCTGGAACGAAGATAAGTGATTTATGCCAATTTATCGGTATAGCACCTGGGAGCATTTATAACTATTTTGAGTCAAAAGAAGAACTCTACGATGAAATAAGAAAAATTGCTAAGACTTTTGATATTGATCCGATGAAAAATCTTCTAAAACTGCCTTTTGATGCGAGAACGAAAATATTATATCTGTCAAAGTACATTATTACACAGTTAGAAAGCAATCAGATGTTTGCAGCACAGATTGCACTTGGAACACAAGACGCGTTAGAAAAAAATCAAAACCATGCATCACACTTGCCTTATGAACTGGAAGTGTACACATTGCTTCATACTTTAATCGAAAAGGGACAAAGCGAAGGAACTGTCGTATCAGGAGATGTGTTGAAACTGGTCGATTATTACTGGAGCGTTGTGTACTTATATGCACTTAAGAAACTATTTACTGGAAATGAACTCATGATTCGTTCAGATGATTTGGCAAGAATCGTCTTAAAAGATCCGACAAATAAATGACTAGTCATACAATGACAAATCATATAATGACAAATCATATAATGACAAATCATATAATGACAAATCATTCAATGACAAGTCACTCAATGACAAGTCACTCAATGAAAAGTCACTCAATGACAAGTCACTCAATGACAAGAAAAGAGGGATAACTTGAAATTAATAAAGCAAATTAAAAACTATATGCTGCCAATTATGATGTTCTTGATTTTTGAGAGCATCGCCGTTATATTGTGGCAAACACTGGATAATGCATTTTATTTATACAACTTTACCTATATTGGTGGTTTCATATCATTGGGATTATTTCTTTATATAAAGAAATTTAAACACGCGCGATTGATCGTTCAATTGGGTGTAGGTCTATATATGTTTTTATATTTAGGCATCATTTCTAGAGAAAATATGCAGATTGAAAGATTTTGGTACTATCTTTTTTTAGGTGTTTTTGAAGCGGCGACCATTCATTATGCTGTCGCAAAAATTTTTGGACCGTTTCTGTTCGGAAGAGGTTGGTGTGGGTATGCATGCTGGACAGCGATGATCCTTGATTTGTTTCCATTTAGGACGCCAAAAACAGGTCGAAAGTCAATTGGATATATTCGTTACCTGACGTTTCTTGCGTCGTTTCTATTTGTCATGGGGCTATTTGTATTTAAAGTATCAGGAACAGAAAAAATCATTTTTTATAGTTTTATCATAGGAAATTTAGTTTATTTTTTAGTGGGCATCCTGCTGGCATTTGCCTTTCGAGATAACCGTGCTTTTTGTAAATACATATGCCCAATTCCTGTGTTTATGAAGCCTGCAAGTTATTTTTCCGTTCTTAGAATCAAGATAGATAAGAGTTTATGCAATGGATGTAATCTATGCAAAAGAGTGTGTCCAATGAATGTGGATATGACCAATTCGTCTAGAAAAAGAGCGAATGGTACAGAGTGTATTTTGTGCTTTAAATGCATTGAGCAGTGTCCTCGAAAAGCCTTACATTTATAATGACCGGGAGATTGAGTGATGAAAAGACATGAAAAAAGACATCAAAAAAGACATGAAAAAAGACATGAGAAAATTCAAAAATCAGATACTTCTTCTTTTGAAAATGTAAAGCGAAAACGTTCACTGAAAAGAATACTATTGGTTATTATAAGCATTATTTTAATTGTCATTTTAACGGGAGTTGGCTACTTTTGGAATCGATATGCAAACAAAAATAGTTTGATTGCAAGATTTGAAACCCCTGAAGGTCAAACAGTTTACTTACTTGGAACTATTCATAAAGAGCATTTTAATAAGTATCTTGGATATTCCATGGAAGATATCGTGAGTGCAATTGAAAATTTAGACGTGGACTCAGTTTTCATTGAAGCGAGAGAAGTCATTTATGAAGAGTATGGTGTGGTAGATGGCCCTGTTGATATGGCTGTGGCCTATAGTTATTGCGAGGAACATGGCATCTCAACAGAAATGATTGACTGGTGGGTTGTGGACAATGACTTCAAGTCGAACTCTACGAATCGAAAAAGAGATGATCGAATATTTGAGAATATTACGCGTAAATTAGAACAGATTCCACAAGGTAAAAAAGTACTCGTAATCTGTGGTTCTGGTCATTTTCATGAACAGTATAGCAGATTTGTCAAAAGCGGATTTATAGCAAAATCGATTCAAGAGAAAAGTCAGATTTTCAAGAGTTCCTCATCAAAATTTGAATATCCAGTAGGAATAGAAGCGGTTTGGGAAAAACGTGCATTTTTTTACGCCTACACACTACCTGAAATTGTATCAAAGGATGAACAGCTAAATCCGGAGATTCAAGCAGAGTTTACAGAAGGGAATCATGATGCGTTTTATATAGATCAAACGACCTATTGTGATTTATTTAGAAAGAATCAATTGTTCGAGTAAAAGCGGTCTGATCGGTTATGACCAATTGAAGGACAGGTAGACGAACAGGTATATAAACAAGAATGACATTCGGTTTGACTTAAATGATACTTTCATGTACAATAGTTGAGAAGTTAATAAAATCAAAATGCAAATGGTAGTGAAAATGATACAGATGGATCATTCCAGCGAAAGTTAGGAATGGGCATGCTGTATTTTTTTTTGCCAAATTAGAAAACGGAGGATTAATATGCCACAAAACAAAAGAGAAAGTGTCGTCTTTACCATCATGATGTGTTCATTCATGGTACTCATTATGAGCAACTATAATACAGCTTTGATTTTAGGTCAAGTGTCTGCGGAAAGCGTTCAAAAAGCTTTGCTAGGATTTCCGGTTGCATTTATTTTTGCGATGATTTGTGATTTAATGATTGTCTCACGTGCAGCGAAATGGTTCGTGTTTCGATTTGTAGTTAAACCTCAAGATGCCATGATTAAAAAAGTGTTGAGTATGTCTTGTGCGATGGTTGTTCCAATGGTAGTGATTATGTCATTTTATGGTGCTATTGAATTTGCTATTTTTACTGGCAATTGGCAATCGTTAGGGCTTACGTGGCGGATGAATATCCTAAAAAATATCATTGTAGCGCTTCCACTTCAACTACTCATAGCAGGACCTTTGGTAAGAAAAGCTTTTAGATGGATATATCCAATCACTTTAGTTGATGTAAATCAATAGATAAAATTAAATTGAGAATAAAATCAATATGATTGAAGAATCCCCCTTGCAAAATGTTAAACAATCAAGGGGGATGGATTTATACATTCAATTATGAATGTACCGTGGGTCAGAGTTGTTAGCTTAAAAAGTATAAACTACAGGCTCTGAAGTAAACGAAAAGAGTGTTGCAGTTGCATTTTTAAGAAAAAATACTTCCATTAACTCATCATCAACAGTGTAAAGACTTGATAGCGCTGCGGTGTTATCATCCATCATAGCCACACGTGCTTCTCTTCTTGAATCAAGGACAGCTTCTGCTTGTACACGCATCCAAGTCCCTTTATACATACCACAAATTTCAAGTTTTGGGATATTGCCCAGTTGAGAATATACTTTTTTTCGATTATTTGTTACGAGATAAAGTTTTTCTTCGAATTCACAGACCGCTCCAAATGGGCGCACATGAGGTTGATCACCTTCAATAGTCGCGAGGTAAAATGTTCCACAAGATTTGAGATAATTGAGTACTTCTTTCATTGGATGTTGCTCCTTTCAGTTTTTAACTTGATTTGATTACACACTTATTATATAATGTGTGAAAGTAATATCAAGTACGATATTTTATGATACCAGTATCAAAAACGATACTTAAGTTCAAAAGCAATGCATAACAAATTGCTAAAGCATAACAAATTGCTAAAACAAAACAAACTGCTAAAGCATAATACATTACCAACGCATAATATATTGCCAAAGAAAACTATATTGTTAAAGTATGATATATTTTCAAAGCATAATATGATGTAAGCAGATTAAATAGAAAGGATGCTCATATGCCTAAAAAAGAGTTGTTTGGAAAATGTCCATATGTAACCTCCCAAAAAGTATTAACCGGAAAATGGTCTATTTATATTCTCTATTTACTATCCACTGAAAATTCCATTCGGTTTAATGAGCTTTTAAGACGTATGCCAGAAGAAATGACGCACACCACTTTATCTCGGCAGTTAAAATTATTGGAAGACGAAGGTTTGATTACAAGAACAGAATTTTCGCAAATTCCGCCAAGAGTTGAATATTCGTTGAGTGAAATTGGATACAAATTTGAAAAAGTGCTAACGGCATTAGGCGAGTGGGGAGAATCCTATATTGAATATATTCATACGAGTCAGGAATATGCACGTTTGAATCGCTTGAAGTCGTGAGAAAAGGGTATTATCTATTTAATACTTTAAGAATGGCGGTGACATTGATGAATCAAGAGACTCAGCAGAATCGTAAAAGATTTATTGGATATTTTATCATATCTTTCCTTCTCGTATTTGTAAGTTCTTTTCTTATTTTGTTTTTTGTTGAAAAAGAAGTTCGTACGACACAAGTTGAGGCTATTAAAACTCAAGAAAATCGAGTTGTCGCTTTAGAGAACGACTATGTAGGCCGTGAGTTTCGCATGATATTATCAGACCTTCATTATTTACATCACGCATTTGAATCAGATTTAGTAAATGGAACAGACTATGAAAAAATAGCACAGAATTGGGTTCCCTTTTCCTCACAAAGGCTTATCTACGATCAAATTCGATATATAGACGTTCAGGGAGATGAGAAGATTCGGATTAATTTAGCTGAAAATGGCGCATACATCGTACCTAACTCAGAACTTCAAAATAAAAGTGATCGCTATTATTTTATTGAAACTATTCAACTTACAGACGAGAGTGTGTATATTTCACCATTGGATTTAAATGTTGAACTAGGGAAAGTCGAAATCCCTTATAAACCGATGATTCGATTTTCAACTCCAGTTTTTGATGAGAATCATCAATTGAAAGGAATCATTGTTTTAAATTATCTGGCTGAAGACTTACTTTCTGTGTTTAGAGTATTAGCTGAAAATAGTCAAGGAGAAATGATTTTACTTAATTCAAACGCGTATCGATTGTCTTCGGATACACCAGAAAAAGACTGGAATTTTATGTTTGACGAGACCAAAGGTCAGACATTTGAAAGCGAGTTCCCCGAAATATGGAAATTCATTCTTGAAGGAAATACACAAGTAGCAACTCAAGATGGTTTTTTTACAATTGCACCGGTCATATTGAGTCATAAACTCATCGATGAAGAAATGAAATCACATGGTTCTAAAATTGTGTTTGGAGATGTGAGCTGGTATATCGTGTCAGTGATCGATCAAAATCAAAAAGTGGGTGCACTTTTTAATCAAAATGTGTGGACAATGATACTTGATGTGTTAATCAAAAATAGTTACTATTTTATCGTTATTGCCATCATATCAGCATTGGTTGGTTTCTTAGTTTACGTGAATCGAAAAACATATGTAAAAATCAAATACTTTTCTGAATTTGATTCTTTGACAAAATCTTATAATCGACGCGCTGGAATTAACAAATTGAATGAGTTGTTTCCTTTAGATGAAAGACGACATTTCTTAGTAAGTCTATGTTTTATTGATATCAATGGTCTAAAAGAAGTCAATGATACCCTTGGTCATAAAAAGGGAGATGAGTTGATTCAAACAGTTGCAGAAGTGATTAAAAATACCATCCGAAAACAAGATTTTCTTATTAGATTGGGTGGCGATGAATTTCTAATCGTTTTTAGTGGAATTAAGATAGATGTAGCAGAGACCATTTGGAATCGAATCGTTCAAGTATATGATCGGATCAACCTTGAAGAAGATCGAGCTTATCTCATAAGCGTCAGTCATGGCGTAGTGGATTTTGATAATCAACAAAAGGCTTATGTCGATGATTTGATTCATTCAGCAGATGAAAAAATGTATCATGAGAAGAAAATCATTAAAGCAAATTTGAGTGTCATTAAATCATCCGTCAAAAATGAATAGCGACATTTGGAGTCCAATTAATTAGAAGGATTTAAATTTTAATATGACACAATATGAGTTAAATTATAAAGTGACGCAATAACTTTTCCAACAATGATTTGCACATGGTTTTATCAAAATTCTGACATTGATCTGAGGAGAAACCTGTTTTATATGGAAAAAAATCAAGGATTCATTAAAGAAATAGAAGAAACACAAATACAGGAAGCGGCACTATTTGCATGGAAAGTATATCAAGATGAATCAAAACGTACGACGCCACCTTATCATGATTTACAAGATATGGTCGCTCAATTTGAAAAAAAGGTAAAAAGTGTTTATCAAAGATTGTTAGCCTATACAGAAGATCAACAGCTCAAAGGTGTGTTTTCGGTTGATGTCAACGATGCTGAGAAATACATCGGAACCACGGGTGGACCCTATATAGAAGACATAGAGCGTTACGATGAAATTGCAGATGCTTTTATGGGATATTTAGAACAACACTGTAAAGGTTATGTATGCTATTTTGGTACGACTAAACCTAATGTTCGCTCTCAAATGTATTTAGAATCAAAAGGATTTGTTTGTACTGAAGATACAGTTCAAACGCGAATCGTACTAGAAAATTTAATGAGCGAAGCAACTCAGATAGTAACTCACAATGGTGAAAGTAATCAAGTCGAGCTATTAAAAGAGGAAGATTATGCGTTATACAGCCAGTTCCACAAAACTCATTTTCCTGATTATTACTGGACTGCGGATAAGATTTTTGAGGTCATCGACAAATGGCGAATCCATGTTGTTAAGCGTGAAGGAAAAATAATTGGATGCGTCTTTACTATGAAACAAACTGATATAAGTGGAGAAGTGTATGGCGCTACCGTTCTTCCAGAGTATGAGAAGACGCTTATGCTTGATCAGTTATATTATGCAAGTGCACAAGCGTGGTTTGAATGTGGCGTTCTTGAAATTGTGAATTTCATACCAGAAGGGTATATGCTAGATGCTGCAATCCGTGTGGGCTATCAGCCTTATGACACGTATATGTGTTACTATAAAGAATGTTTAATGGGTTAGAAAAGCAATGGTACTCATTCTAATTTTAATTCATGTAAAATGGTAATTATAAAGTTTTCAATTGTTAATGATAATTAATATCAATTAGATTTACAAAAGTAGCGCACTTTGTTATAATCTTAACAGATAGCACGTATGAGCCATCTGAATCTATTATACAAGGGAGCGCTATTTTGAAATTTCATAAAGGTTTGATGATTATACTCATTTTATTATTTATTTCGTCGGTGAGTCGCTATTTTTATACGTACCATTACGATTCAAATGATGATCCGAATCAAGAAATCTCACAAATGAATGAAGACTCAAATCTAGAAGGGACATCTAATCTCATTGAAATAATGATTATTTTTGTTCCTCTAAGTTGGATGATCATCATCAAATTTCTTGGTATGAGAAGTGAGCGATTAGGTTCTATGGATTTTTTAACAAAACTATCGAATCGAAGAGCTTTAGAAAAAAGAAAATCTCGGTATGATATAGACACAACTTCAGTTTTATATTTGGATTTAGACAATTTAAAGAAGATCAATGATACCATTAATCACAAGGAAGGCGATAAGCTTATTGTCAATTTCACAGATCGTTTAAAATCTATTTGCTCACACAAAAATATATACAGGGTTGGTGGCGATGAGTTTATAATCATCCACAAAGGAAATGTTGAACCTTTATTGTCAAAGCTTCAAAATGTGTTAAATAGTGAAGAAGATGAACTTCAAATTAAGAAGTTTTCATTCTCGGCGGGTGTCGTTGTCATGAAAGACTTGAAACTGTCCTCTTTTGAAGAGGCCATTAGTATCGCAGACTATACGATGTATGAGGCGAAAAATAGCGGCAAGGGAAATATTCTGATAGCGAATCAGGAACATGTAGAAGCGTTTAGACTCATTCATTATATCAAACTTCATCTTGAACGCACGTGCCAATCGCACGGTTTTATTCCGTATTTTCAACCGATTATTGATGGTGAGACTGGGCGGATAAAAGGGTTTGAGACGCTTGTTAGGATGCGTATTGGAGATCATTTTGCCCCGAATGACAGTTTAATAAAACAAGCAAGAGAACTCAACTTGCTCAGTATGATTGATATGCAAATGTATGAAGAAAGTTTGAAGTTTGCCCGTTATCTATTTAATCAAGGATTTGCGAATGATCAGTGGATTTTCAATTCGAACTTTTCTGCTCATACCCTATCAAGGGTGAAGATTGAGAAGTTGAAAGCGATTGCAGATTTATATGAAATCAACCCCAATCAAATTGTCATTGAAATTACAGAAGATGAACTGCTAGAAAAATCTATTCAAACATTTTTGTCGAGCTATAAGCAGTACGGGTTTAAGATTGCAATCGACGACTTCGGAGCTGCATATTCTTCGTTTGTTCGATTACTAGAAATAAAACCGGATATCATGAAAATAGACCGCTCTCTTCTAACCATGGATATCGCCTGCAATCAAGATGTGAAAAATATCTACAACAACATTGTGCATCTTGGTAGAGACTTAAACTCGACAATCACTGCTGAAGGCGTGGAAAATCTAGAGCAGATCGCATTGCTAAAATCGTTTGGAGTAGAGTCTTTGCAAGGGTATCACTTTTCGAGACCTGTTCCTAAAAGCGAATTTATTCGACTTCTTGGTGAACAGTTCAACAAAGCATAATCATCCTAGTTCTGCAATATCAAGCAACCTATTTCAGCTTTAATAGGTTGTTTTTTATGTCCATAAATCTAATTACTCATATTGATTTTACCAGATTTTAACTTGAGGTATAGAGAGTGGTTCGATATAATTCATAGTGGTTATACTTAAACAATTGAAAGAAGGTGTTATATTTCATGCAAATCATTAAAGTTGGAATTTCAAAAATCATCGGTTCTATAATCATACTTGTTGCAATCATTGTAGGCATCTATCTAATTTATCATAGACAATACAATGGGATATGGGAAATGAAAGGGTATGGATTTTCACTTAAAATAAACCATGGATGGGTTCAAGTTTTTGAAACAACCGAGCATTATTATTGCGAAGAAGAAGCTTATAAAGGCATTGTTTTTGGAAGAACTTTGTTCTCTGGTATGGGTAAATTTCAACTTGTTAAAGAGGGGGAAGTCCTTAAACTAAAAGACATGGGATCGCAAGTGACCTATGAATTGACAAGAAAATCTAGTCAATATTATGAGGATAAGCATCTCGTAAAAACAGGTGAACAAGTTGAAAAATTAGGGATGTTTTATGAGATGTATCAGGAGAATTATGCGTTTCAATCACTTTATCATACTGACTTGAGAAATCAATATGAGAAAATCAAGCAGACGATAACTCCTGAAAGTTCAGATGAAATGCTATATGAAGCAATGAAATCATTGGTATCAGATTTAAAAGATGGGCATGTGTCTGTTGAATTTGGAGATCAATCATATTGTCCAAAAGATTTTGTTCCTACATGGTACAAAAATCGCGATCAACTTGAGTTATTTTCGAAAGTTATCACGGAAAATTATGCAAAATCATATTATAAGTTTGAAGATTGCATGATTCGCTATGGGTATTTATCAGATGATGTTGGTCTTATTTTGATTCGTGGCATGGGAGTTGAATCCCTAGAAAAATCAAAATCAACTCAGGAAGCTATGAATCGAATCATTCGAGAATTTAATAAAAAAAATATTGGAAAAATTGCAATTGATCTTCGCTTTAACAGCGGTGGATTTGATGAAGCTTCACTTTGTATTGCGGGCTATTTCACAGACCAGTCCTATGTTGCTTATCAAAAGCAAGCTTTTTATAAAGAGAATTTTACAGAGTTACAAAGTATCTCCGTTAAACCTCAATCGGAATATTTTATGGGGGATGTATATGTCTTGACAAGCGGATTTACCATAAGTGCTGCTGAAACGTTTACGCGAGCTTTGTTGGCCAACCCAAATCACCATGTAACGATTGTAGGAGAACAAACAGCTGGATTTTATTCGGATGCAATACCGAGAACTTTACCAGATGGTTTTTCATACTCGCTTTCAAATGAGCGTTATATTGGGAAGACAGCATATCGTATGACGATAAAATCAACTTCATCTGATTCAGATGAAGTGTTCGAAGGACAGGGGATTGTTCCAGATTATATCATTCCAGTTTCAATGGAATCTGTGAGTCGTGGAAAAGACGATGCATATGAGTGGATATTACAACAACCATAAATAATCAAATGAATGAGTGCTTGCATATCATGATGAAATCATTGCATATTATGATAGATGCGTTGTATATCATGCAGATGCATGAGTGAATTGTTTAATTGACTTTTCGTGCGGTATACATTAAGAGAGGGATTAATTGAGTCTTTTGCTGTGCGGAAGTCAGGTGTCTACATGATTAAAAATATTTATCAAAATCAACCAACTGAGTATCAACCAAATTTTAAAAGCGAAATGATCCGATCGAACTTTAAAACGGTTTATTATGTTCTATTGGTATTAGTACCAGTTGCGGTTTTTATGCTTTTTATGTCTGTGATGATACACGATAAGACCAACATTATCATCGCAAATAGCTTCTTGCTAATCACGAGTTTCTGTTTATTAATGGGGCATAAGCGGATTCAGAAAAACGACTTTGGGTATTCTTTAAAATCTGCAAAAATAGTTACTCATTTAACTTATACCGTGATCTTACTTTGGGGAATGCATATGGTTGGATATAATCCGGATCAAGTGATTTTTGTGATGGATATGGTTCTTTCCATTTATACATTGGCTTTTTTATTTATGACGACTTATCAGGTATTGACGCTTTATTATGGTTTTAGCTTGATTTACTTAATGTTTTTTACGCCTTATTCAGAAGGCTTACTGACAGATCTACCTAAACTCATGTCGCCGATCCTCATCATGATTTCCGCATTTTTTATCTCGAGAATGCTCTATCTACAAATGATGGAACGTTTTGTGATGAGTGAAAAGTTAAAGGAAAGTCATATGGGATTGACTTCAGAACTTTTTAGAACCCTTGAAAAGTTACGTATGACAGAAAAAAGTATGAGTGATGATATCATTCGTACACTTGTAAAAGTATTGGAATATCATGATTCTTATACGCGAGGTCATTCTGAAAATGTGGCAGATTTCGCAGCTCAAATTGCCAGACAGATGGCGTTTTCTCAAGAGCAAATTGACGAACTGATCGTATGTGGCTTAGTACATGATATCGGAAAGATACTGATTCCATCTGATTTACTCAATAAGACGTCTGTTTTAACTGCCGAGGAGTATCAAACGATTAAACAACATAGCAGATTTGGATATAACATGCTGATAGAAGCGAAATATCTTAAGCGCATTGCTAAAATAGTGTTACATCATCACGAAAGATGGGATGGTAAGGGGTATCCTGATGGTCTAAAGGCAGATGAAATTCCACTTGAATCTCAAATTCTTGTGGTTGCAGATGCTTGGGATGCTATGACTTCTGAGAGAATTTACAAAAAAGCGAAAACCGTCGATGCCGCTTTACATGAGATGAAACTCTTAAAGGGCAGCCAGTTTTCGCCGAGTGTTGTTGATGTGCTTGATGAGGTCATACGAAAATCTAAGTAGATTTAATGACTCATTGTATCTAATTTACACAAAATCTTTTGATAACTGCTTAATTTCTTCATAATGTTCAATGACAATATCTGCGACTTTCGGGTGAAAATGTTTTCCTCTTTGTTCGATGAAATACGTGTAGACTTCATCATAACTCCAAGCGCGTTTGTATACGCGTTTGGATAAAAGTGCGTCCATGACATCTGCTGCGGCGACAATTGCCCCGATTAATGGAATGTCATCTCCAGATAACTGATTTGGATAGCCAGTTCCGTCGTATTTTTCATGATGTGTCCAAGCGATGATGGCTGCATAGTCCATTAAAGTGCTGCTAGCTCCATTTAAAATATTATAGCCCATATTTGCATGAAGTTTCATCACTTCGTATTCTTCTGGAGTCAAAGTAGTGGTTGAATTTAGGATATCATCAGGGATACCGACTTTACCAATATCGTGAAGCGTTGAGGCTAGTGCGATTATTTTAGCTTCTTCTGGAGCAAAATCCATTTTTAGTGCGATAAATTCAGTGATATCAGACACTTTCTGAACGTGTTCGCTAGTTTCTTTGGACTTTAGATCCACGGTACTGCCCAGACGAAGTAATAATTCCTTTTGAGTGTAGTTAAGCTCATCATTTAGATTGGTAATAGATTGATTCATTTCTTCAAGTCTTAGCATATAGGTTTTGTTAGAATTTTGAGATTCTACAAAAGAGATGGCCATAACGCCGATTATGAAGATTAGGAGCCACAAGACTCCCCAGTGTGAAATAAGGAGTGGCGTTGTTTGACTAATGATAAATGTAACAAGGCAGCCCGATAAGCCAATGGAATATAGGACACTTTTTAAGTCTTTCCGGTAGAGACTAAAAAGTGTGATTATAATCAATATGATTGATCCAATTGCTACAGTACCGTCTAAAAACATAAAGTAGATGCCATAAAGCTTATTGATAGTAGCACTCCAGTAGAAAAATCTAAAGATTTCCATAAATATTCCGATGCCTGCAATCATCCAAGACCATATGGTCAAGTAATGTAATGCAAAAGAAAACATCGTTCTTTTAAGGAGTGTCTTGTTGAGTTTCAAAAAGAGTGGAATCATCGTATCAGCTGATATGATGTAAATGATAATGAGCACCCATATCGGAACAATCGAGAAATTTTCCCGAATCCAAAAACTGTGACGATGAAAATCAAATATTGCCCAAACGCCAAAAATACCCGTAAAGTACGCGGTATTTTTTAAATAGACCACAATTTGAGGGTTCTTAATAATTACACTCATCACCAAAAGAAAGATGGCAACGACAATGAGTAAAAATGAAATTGCTAGACGAAGATCCGCACCAAGAAGTTTAGATTTTAATGAAATCATCTCCGTGGTGATATTGATGCCTATAAACGGAATCCCATCAGTTGATTCTGCAATAAGATAAAACGTATCGCCTTCAACGGGAATTGTTACCATGTTCACAAGATAACTGTACATCTCATAAGGCGATTCTGTGTGCCACTGATACAGGGCATTTAGATTTTGATCATATAGAGTAAATGCGTCGCTAAAAACCTGTGGAATATTAAACAATCTTAGATTGGATTGACTCGTCTTGAATCGCATGGCATAAAAATTCATGCCAGATTCAGGTGTAGGCAAATAGGGTTTATCTATTGAGATCCATGTATCTTTTAGCGCGTCAACTGAACTGGATTGAAGAAATTGGTAAGAATAACCGGTGATATCATACTGCTCAGTTGGTTTTTTTAGATCGATAAAGATAATGGATATAAACACAAAAATAAATAGGGTAAAACACAAAATGGATAAGAGCTTCTTAATTGTATGAAAGAAAGTCATGATGTTACCTCCTATCCATCATTTTACCCGTATTTAGAATGAATACAACATAAAATGACAAAATGTCATTTCCAAATGAAGCTTACAGAGAGTGACATCTATTGACACCCAGTAAATGTTCAAGAATTTGAACGGCATTTGTGCTCGCGCCTTTGCGGATATTGTCGGACACGCACCAGAGATTGAGGCCATTTTCAGTACTGAAGTCTCTTCGAATTCGCCCGACGAACACTTCGTCTTTTCCTTCGGCAGTGAGCGGCATTGGGTAGAGGTTTTGATTAGGATCGTCTTGTAAAACAAGCCCTGGAATCTTAGCTGTTTGATAAAGACTCAAAACCTCTTCAAGCGCAAAAGCCTGCTCTGTTTCGAGATTGATGCTGACTGCATGCGCATATTGAGTGGGAACCCGAACGGCGGTTGCGGTTACACAGATGTCCTTTTCAAATATTTTTTGCGTTTCAAGGATCATTTTTGTTTCTTCCTTAGTATAACCATTATCTAAGAACACATCGATGTGTGGGAGCAGATTGTTGGCAATTTTGTAAGGATAAAAGCGAGGAGTGTCTCCTTTTGAGGTTGCTTCTAAATCTGCAAGTCCATCTAAACCAGAACCTGAAACCGATTGATAGGTGCTGTAAATGATGCGTTTTGCGCCGTATTTTTTAACAATTGGATAGAGCGCTAAAACGGATTGTATCGTTGAACAGTTCGGATTTGCGATAATGCCCTTATGATGCTTTAAAGCATGTGCATTGATTTCGGGAACTACTAATGGAACATTTGGATCCATACGAAATTCGCTTGAATTGTCAATCACGATAATGCCTTTGCTGGCAGCAATAGGAGCATACTGCTTGCTAACCTCACCACCAGCTGCAAAGAGGAGATAGTCCAAATGGAGAAGGGATGATTCTGTGAGTTCCTGAACTTGGAGCACGGTATTTTTAAATGGTATTTTTTTTCCTGCCGAAGACTTTGATGCAAATAATTCGACAGTGACATCCAGCGATCTCTCTTCAAGTCTCTTAATCATTTCTGTTCCAACCAAACCGGTTGCGCCTACGATTCCAACTTTTTTCTTCATGTGATATACTCCTTATTTTTTATTATGTTTGTAATATCGCCAATAACAGCTGTTGCGGTTTCTCGAGAACCTGCTCCCGCGCCTGAAAAGAATAACTCTCCTGCATATTTTAAACGGATGAGAATACCATTTTGAGCACCATCAATAGAGTAAAGTGGATGGTCAGAACTGAGCAGTTCAGGCTGTACAGAGAGCGACAACGTATGATTTTCAAAAGACAAAGAATTGATGAGTTTGATTTTTTGGTGATTGTCATATGCAGTTTTGATGGTTTCACCAGAAATTTCTGAGATACCAATGCGTTTAATGGATGTTTCCGATGGAAATGTTCCTGTTGCGAGATATGCTAGTATTCCCAGTTTATACATAGCGTCATATCCACCAATATCAGAAGATGGATCAGCTTCCAAATACCCAAGCTGAGTGGCAATTTCAAAGGCTTCATCATAAGTATGTCCACGGCTAATTTGAGTGAGTATGAAGTTTGTTGAACCGTTCAAAATCGCTTGGATTGATTCGATTGAATCAGAGATGAGCGATTCTTCAAGAGCACGTATAATGGGAATTACACCTGCAACTGCAGCTTCAAAACGCATTTGTACACCCGCTTCATTAGCCTGTTTAATAAATTGCCCACCATCCTTAAAAATGGCCATTTTGTTAGCGGTAATGATATGTTTATTGTGCTCGATCGCACACTGGATGTAGTGTGGTGCGATGGTATTTCCACCGATAAGTTCACAGACAATTTTTATGTCATCATCTAAAAATATGTCATCAGGATTCACCGTCATAAGCGTTTGAACTTCAAGAGGGTATTTTTCAATCGTTCGAACGAGAATTTTTTTGATGCACACTTCAATATCTTGCCCTGTTTGTCGTTTAAGTTGACGCGTAATGTGGTCCTTTTGTTCGTTTAATATGGCGTAGACACCAGTCGCCACAGTTCCAAAACCCAGTAAAGCAATCTGTATTTGTTTCATATGTCACCTCTTTAATCAAATTATTGTATCGTTTATCTTGCAACAAAGGTCCCTTTTTTATCAGGCGCATTGGTATTTCGGATATTCAGGGGGATTTTATTTGTCATAATTGGACGAATTGCATCTATATGATACACTTGGTCTCCAATTTCACTAATTCGAATGAACTCATCGTAACTCAATCGTTCAATAAGTGTCGCATCCGAGTGCTTTCTTGGATCTTTATCCATTAAACCATCGACGTCAGTCCAATTTTCGTATACTAAGGCTTGCAGTGCACCTGCGATAATGGACCCCGTAATATCGGATCCTCCTCGTTTAAACGTCTTGATTTTTCCGTGTATATCAGTTCCATAGAATCCAGGAATGACTACTTTCATATCCTGTCCAATGGTTTTGCAGATACTTAGGTTCGTTTTATCCACATCGACGGAACCATCTTCCTGAAAGTAAATCAAGTTGGAAGCATCTAAAAATGTATAGCCTAAATAACAGGCCATGAGTTTGGCAGATAAATATTCTCCTCGGCTTAGAACGAAATCCAAATCTCGAGAAGTTTCGATGGATTCCATGGTGATATCAATATCTTCAATGACATGTGGATTCAAAGATAAGTTTCGAACGATTTTCAAGTATCGCGCTCTGATGATGGACAGAATATTTTCTTTTTCATTAAAATCCGAACATTCAAAGTAAGCAATCAATAGATCCGTTACTTTTATGTCTCCGGGGAATCGCTTTCCAGGAGCTGAGACGACAACAACACTTCGGTTCTCTTCGCTGGTAATAATGTCCTTAACTTTTTGATATTGGTCGCTATCGCATAAGGACGTTCCACCAAATTTCACAACTTTTTTAGCGGCAATCGCTTCAAGTTCATAAGGTGTAGATTCATAAATGCAGTAGTTAATCCAGTTGGAAAACAACAAACTGCTGTGAGCGCGCCATTTCATATGAATGTTTGATTCTAAAGGTTCCCCCATAAAATAATTGACTGGTGGATCTATGGAAAGTCCTTTATCCAAATCCCTCAGATATTCTTTATACAAGCTATCTTTATCGTATTCATTGTGACCGGACATAAAAATCAAACGATGGTCGAGACTTGAGGCCAAACAGACGCCAGTATCTTCTCGCGAACTGATGACCATCAAGTCAGGTGTATGCTTAATATCTTCTGAAAGCGTATACGTGTAGCGTGATTGTGGTGAGTAAAATGAATCATCTAGTCCACGGGTGAGAGGCGTGTGTTGTAAAATGTCGTATTCATAGACTCCGAAAATTTTCTTTTGACTCGCGTTTTTTTGAATACCATAGTAGTGATATAGTGCTGCTTGAGCTGCCCAACAGATAAATAATGACGAGTAGACATTTGTACGGGCGTATTCAAATATTTCTTGGAGTTCTTCCCAGTAGTGAACCTCCTCAAACTCTAGTTGTTCAACAGGAGCCCCTGTGATAATCATGCCATCGTACTTAAGGTGTTTGATCTCAGAAAATCGCTGATAAAACAGCTCCAGATGTTCTCGATCTGTATGTTTAGATTCGTACTGGCTCATTCTGATAAAATCCACATGAATCTGAATCGGCGTATTGGATAGAGCGCGAAGGAGTTGCTTTTCCGTTTCGTCTTTATTCGGCATCAAATTGAGTATTGCGATGCGAATGGGGCGAATATCTTGGGTTTTTGCGCGACTTTTACTAATGGTATAGATAGACTCTTTAAGTAATGCCGTTTTCGCAGGTAGATAATCATCGATTACAACTGGCATTAGGTATCACTCCTTTCAAACGCTTGACTCAAATCTTCAATGAGATCATTGCTCGATTCAATTCCGACAGATAATCGCACGGTGTTTTCTCTCACACCCGCTGCAAGCTGAGCTTCTTTTGTCAGTTGGCGATGCGTCATGCTCGCTGGATGTAGGATATGCGAACGCACATCTGCCACATGAACGGCAAGTGTAATGAGCTTCAGGCCATCGATAAAACGTTTACTTTCTTCATAGCCGCCTCGAATACCAAATGAAATCACACCGCTTCCACCTCGTGGGAGATATTTCTGAGCCAGTTCAAATTGACTGTTTTGAGGTAAATGCGGATAATCAACCCATTCAATTTGTGGATGAGCTTCTAAAAAGCGTGCAATTTCAAGTGCATTCGAGCAGTGACGGTCCATTCTAAGAGCAAGTGTTTCGCATCCGAGGTTGGTTAAAAATGCATTGAAAGGGCTCATCGTCGCTCCAATATCCCTTAAATAGACGGCTCTGAGTTTGGTCAAAAACGCAGCTGCACCAAACGGTTTTGTAAAAATTAAATCATGGTAGTTGGGGTCTGGTTCGGATAATGATGGAAATCGACCATTTTCCCAAGGAAATGTGCCCGAATCTACAACAATACCGCCCAAACTCGTTGCATGTCCGTCAAGGTACTTTGAACTTGAATGAATAATCACATCTGCACCATGTTGAAAGGGTTGGCATAAATACGGAGTAGGGAAGGTATTATCGACAAATAACGGTACATGATTGCGATGAGCAAGGGTTGAAAAACGTTCAATATCTAATACTTTTAAACTTGGATTGCTAAGCACTTCGCCAAATAATAGTTTGGTGTTTGGACGGAAAGCGCGTTCAATTTCTTCATCTGAATCGGTAATATCCACAAAAGTGACATCGATTCCAAAGTCCTTGCATCTCGATTGTATGAGCACAAAAGTCCCGCCGTATAAATTCTTAAAGGCCACAATATGATCACCAGATTTACAGAGTGTCAAGATGGCGAGTAGCGTTGCGGATTGCCCTGAAGCTGTGGTTACAGCACCGATTCCACCTTCAAGAGATGCTACTTTTTCTTCAAAAACACTCAGCGAGGGATTTGAGATTCGAGAGTAAAGATGCCCTTCGGCTGAGAGGGCAAAGAGATTTCCCACATCATCAGCGGTGTCGTACTTATAAGTTGTGGATTGATAAAGTGGTGCAATGCGAGGTTCGCCATTTTTAGGAGCGTATCCTGCTTGAACGCATTGTGTTTCAATCGATAAATGTTTCATATTGACCTCCTTGACATGTAATGGTGCTCATTTTTTGCAATAAAAAAAGCTCTCGTCCTATAAAAGGACGAAAGCTCTATGCTCCGTGTTACCACCTTAATTCATTATTGCCTCACAACAATAACCTCTTCGAGTACAATCATACTCTAGCGCTATAACGGGCACCACCGTACTGATCTAATCATCGCCTCGACCAGTCCTAGAGAAAGACCATGTTCATCTCCGTATCCTTACCTTCTCGCACCAACCGAAGGCTCTCTGAAAAGTGTCTAGAAATTACTCTTCTTCCTATAAAGTTTAAATATGAATTTTGTTTGAAGAATTTTAATTTATGTTCGTATGTTAGCATTGTTTAAAAATTCTGTCAATCCTATTTTGAAAAAAATTTTATCGTATTCAGAATCTTATTGTGATGAATGATGTCATTTTCTAAGTGAACATTATCATTTTTCTGGATGGAATTGGTGTATAATAGAGCATATAGAGTGCGTGAGAAAGGAGCGTGTTTATGCCATTTTTTGAGTATGGAATGAAAGAAATTGAAGCGTTAAAGCGCCAAGATTTAATATTGGGGCAAGCAATCGATCGAATTGGATGGATTCAGCGTGAAATTTTCCCAGAACCTTTTCCAGCTTTAATACAGAGTATTGTAAGCCAGCAGATTTCAACAAAAGCAGCCATCACAGTTTGGAATAAGTTTTGTAACTTGATAGGACCGGTAAACGCTCAAAATATCATGAACTGTCCAGATGAAGACATCCAAAAATGTGGAATGTCTCATCGAAAAGTGAGTTATATCAAAGATGCTGCAAGAGTATCTCTATCAGGTGAAGTCAATTTTGAAACGCTACACCTTCTGTCAGATGAAGAAATCATTCAAAAGCTTATTCAGATTAAAGGAGTGGGCGCTTGGACGGCGGAAATGATGCTTATTTTTACTTTTACGCGTCCAGATGTGGTGAGCTTTAAAGATTTAGCCATTTGCAGAGGGATGATGAGATTATATGGTTTGGAGAAACTTTCAAAAGAAACTTTTGAGCAGTATCGCAGGCAATACTCACCATATGGAACAGTGGCATCGCTGTATCTTTGGGCGATGGCAGTAGAATAGATCGTTATCACAATACGAATAGATAGTTATAACAATACGAATAGATAGTTATAACAGCATCGATAAAAAGTCGTAATAATGTAAAATAGTCGTAATAACACTAAATGGTCATATAAAATAAAAATAAAGTCATAGGTTCTGACTGAGGAGGATCGCGATGAAAATTGGTATTATTGTGTATTCACAAACTGGTAACACATTACTCGTATCTGAAAGACTTGAAAATCGACTGAAAAATAAGAATCACGAGGTTACCGTTGAAAAAATTCAAGTTGAAAATGAAAAAGCCCCAACTAAGTTGGTGTATTCGCCCAATTTACAGCAGTATGATGTGGTGATTCTGGGTGCGCCTGTGCAAGCGTTTGGATTAGCACCTGCGATGAAAACGTATCTTCAACAAATGGAATCACTTGAAAACAAAAAAGTGTTCATTTTTGTCACACAACACTTTAAAAAAGCATGGTTAGGTGGCAACGGAGCTCTCAAAAAAATGAACCAATTGTGCCAACTGAAAGGTGGAAAAGCGCAAGGCAAGATGGACATTCACTGGTCGAGTGATCAAAGAGATGCCCAGATTGAAGCAGTCGTTACTGCCGTTGAAACGTTTGTGTCCAATTTATAATCACGATAAGTGAACATACGAGGACTTCAAAAACAGACATAAGAACGAGTATAAGATCAAGTATAAACTCAAATATAAGATCAAGTATATGAAAGGATTCAACCATGCCTGCAAATATTCATAGTGAGAAAGATGCCATAAGAGCGTCATCTGAATATGACATCATTGACATGAATGCGTATAAAAGAAAAGCACATTTTGATTATTTTAAAACACTTGCATATCCATATGTCGGCGTTACTTTAGAGGTGGATGTTAGTGAGTTTGTTAACGAGATTCGCCGTAAAGAGATTCCGTTTTTTCTGTCGTTTTTATGGTGCGTTTCGCAAGCTGCGAATGAGGTTCCTGTATTGAGACAAAGAATTGTTGGCGAAGGCATTATTGAATATAAGAGGTGTTGTACATCCCATACTGTTGCAAAGGAAGATGGCACATACTCATATTGCACACTGTCGAGCGATATGACATTTGATGAGTTTATAAAGCAATCAAAACCACTTCATGAATTGGCAAAGCAACACGGAACGATTCATGAAGATGAAAATGAGATTCAATCTTTGTTTTTTATTTCTTCACTACCGTGGTTTTCTTATACATCTTTAATTCAACCTGTTCCAATACCTGCAGATAGCAATCCTAGAATAACATGGGGACGGTATAAGCAAGTTGGAACAGAACTTTTAATGCCATTGACCATATTGTGTCACCATGCACTTGTAGATGGTCAACATATAGCGGATTTTTATGAAAAACTCAAGCTAAAAATGAAAGTCTGTATAGATGAAATATCCAAATAAATAAAAATCGGCTTAATAGGTCATTCATACCTAATTAAGCCGATTTTTTTATGATAAAAAGTTTCTAGTACTTGCTTTCATATCTACTAATTTGGAATATCACAAGAGAACAATATAGTGAATTAACGACGTTTTAAATTGAAGCGACGAACTTCCTGTTTGAGCATTTCGGCTTGACTAGAGAGTTCTTCACTTGCAGCGGCACTTTCTTCAGCTGTTGCACTTGTGGTTTGAACGACATCGGATATTTGATTGATGCCGAGATGAATTTGTTCAACACTAATTGCTTGCTCTTCTGAAGCCTCTGCAATTCGGATCATTAAATCCGCTGTTTTGGTGATGTTTTCAACAATTTCTTTGAGTGCAACTGCAGTTTCATCTGCAATAGCGGTTCCTTTTCTGACATTTGACACAGAGTCCTCAATTAAGGAAGTGGTTTCTTTTGCAGCATCTGCCGAGCGTGCAGCAAGGTTTCTAACTTCTTCTGCTACAACGGCAAACCCTTTACCGTGTTGTCCAGCTCTTGCAGCTTCAACGGCTGCATTAAGAGCGAGTATATTGGTTTGGAACGCAATATCATCAATGACTTTGATAATTTTCGAAATTTTATCCGATGAAACATTGATTGTATTCATCGCTTCTAGCATATCCACCATTTTTTTGTTGCCTTCTTCAGCATGCCCCATGGATAAATCCACGATTGCTTGTGCATTTTTAGCATTAGTCGCACTTTGACGCGCTTTATTGGTGATCTCATCAATGGTGGAACTTAACTCTTCAACAGCGCTAGCTTGTTCAGTTGCGCCTTGAGCGAGTGACATACTTGAATCGGATACTTGGCTGGCATTTTCATGAACCTGATTAGAAGCGGAATTGATGATGGTCAGAACACTTTGAATACTGTCAATCATCTTCATAAAGGATCGAGATAAGCTACCAATTTCATCTTTGGACTGATTGTCTACATAAACATCTAAATCTCCATTTCCCGCTTTTTCCATTGCTTGTTCAATGACTTGGATTGGTCGAACAATCCAACGCTTGATCAATATGTAACCGACAAATGCAGAAATAAGAATACTGATAAGTAATACAATTAGCGTCACATTTCGAATGGTGATAGAAGTTGCTTGCAAATCTGCTTTGTTTGCAGTAATAATTAAAGTCCAGTTTTCTATTCTTTTAAATTTGACAAATTTTTCATCACCGTCATAGGTATAATAGCCGCTACCTTCCTCATCTTGAATCATTTGATTTGCGATCTTGTCAATTTCTTCTACGCCAAAATCAAACATCGTTTTCGCTTCTTCAACAAAAGTTTGATTTGGATGAGAAACGATAACCCCCGCATTATCGCCAGTTGCATCGATTAAATACGCATATCCATTTTCAGCAATTTTTGTTTCAGAAATTACAGACTCTACCATAGCAAAATCAATCGTTGCGATAATTGAACCGAGATATTGGTCGCCATCGTATAGTGGATCGCAAATTGCCATAACTTTTTGCCCTGATGCCTTGGAAATAATTAAATCGCTGATAACGACTTTTTTTGTAGCTATTGCATCCTTGAGATAAGCGCGTTGGCTTAAGTCTGCACCTTTAACACCGGTATTTTTTTCATCTACTGATACGACGATTCCATTTGCATCTGCTACTGAGATTAAACTGATGAGGTCTTCATTTTCTTTTGCAATGTCTGTGAATAGAAGATCTAGAGCCGGATCCATGGATAGGGCTTTTAGGCCTTCTTTAATTCGTGCATCTTGACCAATCAACTGAATCATTCGAGTGGTGCTGTTAATTTTTTCTTGAATGAGTTCGCTTCTTAAACTCAACTGATCATCGACTTTAGACATCATAAGACCATTGGTACTGGAGGATGCTTTTAAATATGAAAATAAACCGATAGCAGAACTTGATAATACGAGCAGAATTAAAATGCCAATTAATAATTTCTGTAATAATTTCATATAACCTCCATAGTTTTTTTAGTTTAGAAAACTGCATCGCTTAATTCATGCAATTTCCACAGATATACATGAGATAGATATCCTAAATAGGCCGTTTTAATCAGTGAGATGAAGAAAATATGAAAACATTAGTTATAGAGAACAACAAAAACGGTTTCGGCGTCAATTAAGCGCGAAAAAAACCGCGAATATGAATCGATTCGCGGTTAGTTTGAGCACAACAGTCTACGTTTATTTATTTGAATTTAAAGCGTTAAGTCGAATGATATCCAGTTCATCTGGTGTAAATACCCCTGATTCATAAAGAAATAAAAATTCTTCTGAAACAGTCCGATGAAAGAAAAGTAAATCGTCTGTGTTGACCGTTACGTTTAGTCCAAAATCAAAAAGTTGTCGGATGGGATGTTCTTGAATGGAAGGAACGGCACCAAGTACGACATTTGAACTTGGGCAGATGTTCAGTCGCGTTCCCTGATGCTTCAAACGTTTCATGAGTTCTTCATTTTCATTTGCAGTAATGCCGTGTTGAAGTTCATCTGGATTAAGCAAGTTCAGGACATAGTCGATAGAAGCAGCATCTGAAAATTCACCGATGTGAATCTTTGTTTTTAGTCCCCGAAGTTTAGCGAGCGTCATATATTTTTTTGTTAACTCAGGTTGAAACCAGTTCTCACTACCATAAAAATCAATGGACTTAAAAACGGAACTTTCAATACAAGGAAGCAGCATTTTTTCTGCTGCATTTTCTGAAATGCCTTTAAAGACACCTATTTCTGGTCTGAAATCAATCATCGGTCCATACTGAATCACACAATTTTGAATATAATTTGTAAATTCATGGATATCAAAATCATAATCCATGAGCCAACCACAATCAATACTGGTTTCAAGTAAAGTGACGCCATCTTCAATGGCGGCTTCTATTGTAGCTTTTAGCAGAAATTCAAAACCATACCGATCATTGACATAAGGTGCAGTAACTTTGGACATATAGTCATCCATGCCTTCAATTCCATTCATTTTGGAAGGAGGATAAGGTATGTCGGATTGGCAATAAGCTTTAAAGGTTTCAAAGCGCATGCCCAAACCAGAATGATTGTGTAAATCCGCTTTGGGGATGCGTTTGAGAGCTTGAAGGTCTTTGTTCATGAGGGCTTGTTTGAACTGTTCTGAATGCATATGTACTCCTGATATTTTACTTATTTTCTGTTTTGATAGTATTCTTGTCCCCATTTACACATTTGACTGAGGATCGGCATGAGGCTTTCTCCGAGACTGGTTAACGTGTATTCGACTTTTGGAGGAACTTCTGCGTATACTTTTCTTGAAACCAAACCATCAGATTCAAGTTCACGTAACTGCTGTGTCAGCATTTTTTGAGTGATTCGAGGCATGATTTTTTTGATTTCATTGAATCTTTGAGTTCCTTTTGAACCTAGATGTCAGATAATCAGAGGTTTCCACTTGCCACCAATGAGATCCATGGTGATTTCAAATGTACAAGTGTATTGCTTGTGATTCATTTCGAGAATAGGACAAGATTCCATAGTGCCTCCATCAAATAGATGAATTCGTAAATAGACGAATTCGTAAGTAGGTGAATTCAAGTGTGTGATAATTAAACCTTATAATTTGAGAACAAGAAAGTGTTTTTAGATTCTAGGTACAATTTTAGATTCGTAGTAACATTTAAAATACAAAGTATGCTAATAGATACTAAGTATCTTGTAATTCTGTATAGCGTATTTTTAACCCTACATTACTTTAAAGTGCGTAATTGCGAAATTTAAACTGATTCTATACAATTATAACATGATTATGACTAAAATCAAACGATAGGAGAGTATATAATGAGTGTATTAACAAGTAGAAAAAGTATCCGTAAGTACAAAGAGACCCCAGTTAGTGAAGAGATGGTCAACACGATTTTAAGAGCTGCAATGAGCGCACCATCTGCTGGAAATCAACAACCTTGGGAATTTATCGTCTTAAGAGATCACGAAGTTATGAAGGCAATCACAGAAGTGCATCCATATTCCAAGATGCTTTTACAAGCAAATGTTGCAATTGTCGTTTGTGGAGATGCGTCCAAAGAAGTCTTTAGCGGTTTTTGGGTACAAGATTGTTCCGCAGCTACTGAAAATATATTGTTGAGTGCAGAAGAAAACGGACTTGGTGCAGTATGGTTAGGCGTTTATCCAGATTCCGTACGTGTTGAAGCGATCAAAACAATATTAAACTTGCCGACATCCGTTACGCCACTTTGTATTGTTCCAATTGGATATCCAGATGAGGTAAGAGAACCAGTCAATCGTTTTAATCCAGAACGCATTCATTTAAATCGTTGGTAGAAGGAGACTTTATGAAAGTAATTGCATTTAATGGAAGTCCTAAAAAAGAAGGCAATACGTATCACGCACTTCGAATTGTCGCAAATGAATTAGAACGAGAAGGCATCGAAGTAGAAATCGTTCATGTAGGAAATCAAGTCATCAGGGGCTGTATCGGTTGTAATAGCTGTGCGAAAAATCCAAAAGAGATGTGTGTGTTTGGAGATGATCTCGTGAACAGCAGCATTGAAAAAGTGAGAGAAGCTGATGGTGTTCTTTTTGGCGCACCTGTCCATTACGCTGGAATCCCTGGAACGATGAAATCTTTTATGGATCGACTTTTTTACGTGGCAAGTAAAGGCGCGTTAAGACATAAGGTAGCAGCTCCTGTTGTTGCGGTTAGGCGATCTGGTGGCGTTACAACAATAGATCAACTCAATCATTTTATCAACTATGCTGAAATGCTCGTTCCTAGTACACATTATTGGAATGTTATCCACGGAACAAAACCGGGTGAAGTGTTAGAAGATCCTGAAGGTGTACAAATCATGAGTGTACTCGGCAAAAACATGGCGTGGCTTTTGAAACTTGTAAAAGAAGGAAAAGAAAACATTCCAGCACCTGAAAAAGATTCAAAAATCTATACGAATTTCATTCGATAATAGGGTGCAATTTTATACACTTTTTACACATTTATTATGAAATTCTCATATAATTTCTTTCTATACTAAAATTAATCAAAGGGAAATCTACACGAATCAGCGATGAGATATTTCTTTGATCACTCAGACTTTTATGTATGAAAGGAGAATGATTTATGTTTAAAAAATTATTATCATTGGTACTTGTTATTGGTTTAATGGGAAGTTCACTTGCTTTTGCAGGAGAAGCGCCTAAGCAAAGAGAAGCTGCTCAACCTAAAGGCGATGAGAAGCTCATTGAAATCGTAACAACTTATGCCCCAGAGTTACTTCCAAACTTTGAAGCCGCAATTGCAGAACATCAAAGTGTTCATGTTCAACTTGAAGCGAAGGCAACTGAAAGATTTACAAGTCAATTAGAAGCACATCAACTCTTTTTAGCCGATATTACCAGTAAGTTAAGAAGTGGTGAAATTGACAGAGCAACAGCAAAACAAATGATTGAAGCACGTCGAACAGAGGTAAAAACTCAAAGAGAAGCCGTAAAAGCAGAAATTCAAGCGTTGAAAGCAAGCTTTAACTTGTCTCCAGAAGTGAATAAAGCGATGATGCAGACACTTAAAACAGCAATTGAAGCAGAAGATACTGCACTCATCACTGAAACATTAAATGCAATCTATTCGACTTTACTCACACATATTCAATTTGATTATGCGAAGTTAGCAATGGAATAAACAGTGAAGTAAATACTGGAATTAGCTTTAAAAATGGGAGGGCATTATGAAGCATATCTTTGTCGTAGACGATGAACATAATATTCGAGAGTTGATTAAGAAATACCTTGAAAAAGAGGGCTATAAAGTCACTTTGTTTTCAAATGGCAATCAAGTCTTTGATGAAATTGTTCATCTTAAGCCAGATTTAATTGTACTCGATATTATGATGGACGGAATATCTGGATTAGAACTATGCCAAAAGATTCGTCTTCATTATGACCTCCCGATTCTTTTTGTTTCAGCGAGAGATGAGGAAGTGGATCGCATCATTGGACTAGAACTCGGCGCAGATGATTATTTATCAAAGCCTTTTAGTCCAAGAGAATTGGTCGTTAGAATAAAGAACATCTTAAGAAGAATCGGATCAAACGTTCAAGAAGTCACAGAAATCAAAGTGGGACAACTCAGGTTAATGACACAGCTGAGACGTGCATATATCGGCCCATCAGAACTTAAGTTGACCACAAAAGAATACGATGTGCTTGAAATTCTTTCGAAAAATCCCAAAATGCCTTTTACAAGAGAACAGCTCATGGAACGGGTTTGGGGATTTGATGCAGAAAGCGAGTGTCGATTGGTAGACGATGTGGTTAAAAGGCTTAGGAAAAAAATGAAGGAAGCCGGATCAGAGACTGAAATTACAACGGTATGGGGCTATGGGTATCGGATTGATGACTAAAAAAGGAATTGGTAAAAAACTGCTATTATCTTATGGAGTGCTCATTGCACTTATTTTTCTGATAACTGGTTTCCTATTTTCTTTTATCAGTCGAGCTTATGTCACATCAGAAGTGAAAAAGCAATTAGAAGACGAAGCGAGTAAAATTGGCAGCTTAGTGCAAAAAACCTTAAAGAATAACGAGCAAGCGTTAGCGGACAATCTGACGCTAAGAAAGAATTTAAGGGTTGCAGGAAGCCTCATTGAATCTCATTTAATTGTGACAAATCCAGCCAATAATCAAAAGATTGTCTTTACAAACCTCGAGGCAGAAGAAAAACTTGAATACGTATCGCTTTATAAGAATGGATTACTAGATGAGACAAATATTGTTTACTCAACGGAGTTTACTTTAGAGGATCAGCGAAGGTTTCAAGTGACTTTGTTTACTAAGATGAAAGATTTTAAACCTTTAAATCAAATGATGCGCCGAGCACTCTTATTAAGTTTACTCATTGCAGGCGCTATTTCGTGCGTCTTAGCAGTCGTATTTGAAAAGAGAATTATGTATCCCATTAAAAAGCTTGAACAATCGATGAAATCTTATGATCCAAATCGAAAGAACATGATTGCTGTTATAGAGTCTGGAGATGAGATTGAAGCACTCTCTCGAAATTATATCGCAATGGTGGAGAAAATTGAACAATACGATCAATTACAAAAAAGTCTACTTCAAAATACATCGCATGAACTAAAAACACCGATTATGTCCATTCAAGGGTATGCAGAGGGGATTTTAGATGGCGTTTTAATAGGAGACGAGGCAAATGAAGCTCTTGAAGTGATTATCTCAGAAAGTAAACGACTTAAGAAAACCATCGATGAGGTATTATATCTCAGTAAGTTGGACAATCAACATGTCACATTGAAAAAAAGCTTTGTAGCGGTGGATGATTTACTGAATTCTGCGGTAAAGGCGATAAAACCGATTGCAAATGAGAAAAAAATCAATCTCGTATTGGAATTAGAAGAATCTATGGAAGAGACCATACTCGTAGATGGCGAAAAAATTCTTAGAGCAATTATCAATTTACTAGGAAATGCCGTTCGCTATGCACATCATGAAATTTTGGTGTCGGTGGTAAAAGGGCAATTACTCAGTATCACTGTCAGCGATGATGGAGATGGTTTTTCTGAGGAAGATCTACTCCATGCAAGTGAGCGGTTCTACAAAGGAAATAAAGGTGGTACGGGGCTTGGACTTACCATCACAAAAGCAATTGTTGAAGCGCATGGAGGCACACTAAAGATCAGCAATCAATCAAGAGGTGGCGCCGAAGTGACCATCATGTTGAAAGTTTGAGTCATTTCATAGATGAACATTTCAATTTCTTTGATGAGATGATTGGATGATCGATACAAAAATCCAGTGGTGAGTTGAAACGGTGTATCCACAATGGGAATGTAAGTTAATGAGCCGTGTATAATCAACGGATTAGAGGTATTAAAGTTCTTTTGACCAATAGAAAATGCCGCTGGATTTTTACTGAGAAAGTACAAAAAGCTCGAGTGATGGTCAAAAAGAACCGTTTCTTTCTTAAATGCTTTGAAGTATGTGTTGAGAGGATGTTGGTCATTATTTTCTTTCATAAAATTTAACTTATGTTGTTCAATGAGGAGTTTGTAAGGAAGTATAGCTTCTTTTGTCAAACTAAGCGCTTCATGTAGTGGGTGCTGAGAACTCATAATGGCGTATAGATAATCTGTTTGTAAAGGGATAAAATCCAATTGATATTTCTTAAACAGTTCAAAATACGCACTCATATTACTTGTGTCTAGATAAATAATTCCAAGATCAGATTCATGAGATTTTACTTTTTCAAATACATTGGCATTTTGAGTTTCAAAACATCTGAGATGGCAATTTGGCACAATGTGACGTTCATCAATTGCATGAATCAGTTCTATTAAATTAAATGAGTGAAAGCAACTGATCTGCAGATCTTTTGTTTGAGTATAATCGAGTTTAAGTGACTCGATTTTTTTTGTGAAAGTTTCGATGGTCAGAGCATATTCAATAAATTTTTCTCCAATAGGGGTAAAATCTACGCCTTTAGCATGTCGCCTTACAAGCTCAACGCCAAGCTGCTTTTCTGTTTCCTTCAAACATTTACTTAAATAAGGTTGTGAAAGTAACAAGCTTTCTGACGCCTTGTTGATGGATTTCGTTCTGTATATTTCTAAAATATATTGGATGTATTCTAGTTTCATTATTTTCACCTCGATTACTCATTAGAACAATTAACTTTTATTCAATATACCATAAACGCCAAAAAGTGCATAGTCGTTATGAGGATTTGTTATAACTATAAGTTATAGCTCGATATGGGGATTTCATCATAACGCAATGAACTATTTGTACATTATACTGTTAAAGGTGTTAGTGATGCGGGTCATGTCAAGTGATGAAATATGGATAATGCATAATGACCTTTTTAAATTAATAGGAGATGACGAAATGAGTGTTTTGAGTCGTGAAATTGTGAATAAAGGAAGACAACTTGAGCTCGATTTTGCAAGAGGAATCGCAGTTCTATTTATGGTGCTGATTCATATGCAAGAGTATTTTTTAACGCAAAGTGCCAGTGAAAAAACGATGGGGCTACTGATAGATTTTGCAGGTGGTATGCCTGCTGCGCCGGTTTTTATGGTGCTGATGGGAGTAGGCTTTGTCTATTCGCGAAAGAGTACACCAGGAACGTTGTTTAAACGCGGAATCATCATTTTCTTCGTGGGTTACGCTCTCAATCTTGCTAGAGGCGTTATGCCGAGTATGTATCAATATTTGCTTTATGGTGCACATGAGTCATTAGAACTCGCAATTGAGCAATTGATGTATGTGGATATATTTCAGTTCTCTGGTCTGGCAATGATTTTCTTTAGTTTTGTTAAAAAGATAAATTTGCATTGGGTTGGTTTAGTCCTATTTTTAGGGATATTTGCTGGTTTTAATGTCTATGTTTCAGATGTTGCTGTAAATTCTACACTACTAAAAAGCGTGACTGGGCTATTTTGGGGATCCAATGATACGTCATTTTTTCCATTCTTGACATGGATTTTCTATCCAATTATTGGTTATCTTTTTGGTCAGGTACTCATAAGAGTTCAAAAGAAAAATTGGTTTTATGTAGGCCTCTTTATAGCGAATGTGATGCTCTATGGTATTTTTATATATGCTGCGAATTATTTACAGTACGATTTGATGTTATTTTCCGAAGAGGGATATTATCATCATCAGTGGATAGAAAATATCGTTGCAACGTGCTTTGTTTTTGCATGGCTCTCAGGAATTTACCTCGTAAGTCCACTTTTAAAAATCATGGTGAAAAAGCCGCTGGTTAGATGGAGTACCAATGTAAGTGAGATTTATTTTATTCACTGGATCCTCATTGGCTGGTTTGTGCCGTTCTTTGGGTATAACACCCTTACTGAGCCATACTTCTATCTTTTGCTTGCGATGCTGTTTGTCATCAGCGATGCACTGGCGGAGTATGTCAATTTAAGAAAAAGAGTCATTTCATAAAAAGATTCTATAGGACTAAAGTAGTATATTCGCACTTTTTGAATATACTGCTTTTTTTATATCGGTTCTCATGTTAGTATAGGTAATCATATCAACCTTTTTTCAGTGATTTAGTAATGCAGAGAAAATAACTAAATTTATTGATAAAGTTAACGAAATTTGCTAAAAAGTATGTTTCGATGCGAAATAATGGGTATAAATGACACAATCAATGTCGTTTATCCTTAATCTGTTCAAGACAGACTTAGAGCGATTTAATACGGGTTGATTGAGATCGAGGGGATCAAATTAAGTTATTTTGGGAGGCAGCTATGTTCGTTAAAAACATGAAAACAGTAAAAAACAAACTATTATTAATCGTCATACCCATTGTAGTCTTAACCTTTTTAGTGTTGGCGGTTACCATTACGTTAAGTTCAAAAGGGGTTATTGAAAAGGAAATTAACACAAAAATTGATACACAAGTTGGGAAAGCAATTGCAGATATTAATTCGCATATGTTGACTCATGAGAGATTGCCAATCGGATTAGCTCGAATGGTTGAAGGTTTAGGGATTACTGAAGAAACTAAATCTGGCTATATTGATGTTGTTAAATCAATGCCACCAACAAATCCCGACACTTTAGGAACAGGAATTTTTATGGCGGATCAATATGATGGCGAATATTTTTGTCCGTATGCCTATAAAGTCGATGGTCAAATGACTTATACTGAAGATTATTTTGTTGATAATACAAAAGAAGGTTGGTATGTCATTGGAGATACAGAAAATCTAGTGGCGTGGTCAGACCCTTATTATGATCCCGTATCTGGAATTACCATGATTACAGCGACTTCGCCAATTCGAAATGCTTCTGGGAAACTCATTGGTGTGGCTACTGGTGATATGGATTTTACTAGCGTTCAAGAGATCGTATCTTCTATTACAGTTGGTGACAAGGGATATGCTATGTTACTTACTCAAGATGGTTCATTTTTAAGCAAGGGTAAAGAAGTGATTGCAGCAAATGAAGACGGCGTTTTTCCAAATATCACAACAGATGAAAATGCATCACTTGCAGAATTTGGTCAAAAAGCTGTTGCAGATAAATCGGGAACTGGAACTTTTGAAAGTAATGGTGAAACCTATCATGCGGTTATTGCCGAGATGAAAAACACAGGCTGGATTATTGTACTTGCTATGCCAGAAAGTGAAATTGTGAATCCAGTATTGGGAATTATCTTTAAAGTCATTTTAATTACTGTTTTAGCACTTGTATTTTTAAGTATTGTATTGCTATTGATTGCAAATAATATCACTGCTCCACTTAAACCTCTTAAAGCTGAAATCGAAGCAATTTCAAAGGGAGATTTTACACGTGTGATTCATCAAGTATCTCATGATGAGATCGGACAAATTGCAGGTTCAGTAAATGAAATGGTCGCTTCATTAAGAGAAACCATTACAGATGTCGCAAATAGTTCTAAAACTGTTGCGCATACTGCAGAAGAATTAGAAGCATCTGCGACTCAAAATGGTCAGGCAGTAGAACAAGTCGCGATTGCAGCCACAGAAATCTCTGGATCAAATCAAGAAATTTCAAGAGTGACTGCGAATTTAGATCAGTTGATTCAAACTGTGAGCAAACAATCATTTGAAATTGAAAATCAGATGAATCATGTAACGAGCTCGCTTTTATCTATTGATAAAATGTCAGCTGAAAGCAATGATTCTGTTAAAGAACTCATCGTTAACATGACTTCTGCATTTGAAGATGTTCATACACTTTCAAATATTATGGGTGAACTTGCAGACCAATCGAGCAAAATTAATACAATCATTGAAACCATCCAAGGAATTGCAAATCAAACAAATCTCCTTGCGCTGAATGCATCCATCGAAGCTGCTAGAGCGGGTGAAGCAGGTCGAGGATTTGCAGTTGTTGCCGATGAGATTAGAAAGCTTGCAGAACAATCATCAGATTCTGCAAATACAATATCAAAAATTGTATCTGAAATCCGAAATGCCACACTTGAAGCAAACTCATCTACTACACATGTTGTTGAGTCTATCGGAAATGGCAAAGCGTATTTAGTGAATGTTGGAAATAGCTTTGATAGTATTGCAACCCGAATTTCTCAAATTGGTAAGCTCGTTGAAGCCGCAGATCAACTTGCAAAAGTCATTAGTTCACAATCTAGTGAAGCAAAAGAATCCGCAAGTGAATTAACTGAACTTACAAATAAATCTGCAGAAGAAGCATCTTCAATTGCAGCAGCAACAGAGGAGCAACTTGCTTCAGTGGAAGAACAAACATCTGCTACTTCTGGACTTGCAAATATCGCCGAAGAACTTCAAGAAAAAGTGAATTTGTTCAAATTATAGAGAGGATTTATATTGAATATATTCGACTCATGACAAAAAATAATTAAAATAAGCTGTTGCTCTACTCATTGTAAAATGATGTGAACAACAGCTTTTTTTATTTGTAATGAGTACAAATTGAATGAATGGGTATATACAGTTCCATAAAGGACTGTTATACGCAATTGTGTATCAAACAATCCCATTCAATCAAGGAGGAACTGTATGAAATTTATAAAACTATATGGAATTGCCTGGGTGGTATTTTTTATTATTGATATCATTTGGCTCACTGTAATTGCTAGAAAACTCTATCAAAAAGAACTTGGTTATATTATGAGCGAGCGACCAAATTGGTTTGCAGCGATTGCATTTTATCTACTTTTCATGGCTGGACTCGTTTTTTTCGTCATTCAACCCGCTGTTGACAAAGAGAGTCTTTATCAAGCACTCTTCACAGGGATGTTCTTTGGACTTATTACGTACGCTACCTATGATTTAACCAATCTCGCTACACTTAAAGATTGGCCTCTGAAAATCACCATTATTGACTTAATATGGGGTACGACTTTGGGGGGAACGGTATCTGCCATCACTTATCTCATCGCAAAACAGTTGAAAATCGGTTAGAGGAATCGTGTATAATATTAAAAAATAGTATATGTTATGATAGCTCAATTCGAAATGTGTTGTCTACCATATTCCCATGATATGCTGCATGATCAAACTGACACCTGTAATCCCAATCCAACAGCAAAAGCCCATGATTAAAGGCTTGCCGCCTGTTTTAATGAGTTTAATGATATGCGTGTTTAAACCGATTGCTGCCATGGCAGTTGTGATGAAAAATTTACTCAGGTTTTTCATTGGATAAAATATCTCATTGGGAACACCCAGTGAAGTCAGTACAGTCGTTATAATGGAGGCTAGAATAAAATAGAGAATAAACACAGGGAAGCTTTTCTTCACATCATAATGAGAAGCTTCTTCTTTTTTGCTCTTTTTCGACTGAATAAAGGCTAAGCCAAGGGTAATAGGGATGATAGCCAGTGTTCTCGTTAGTTTAACGGTAACCGCCTTGTCGAGAGTTGAACTTCCAAGCTGATAAAGACTATCCCATGTTGATGCTGCTGCAGTCACACTGGATGTATCATTAATCGCCGTTCCAGCGAAAATACCGAATGCATCTCCCGTGGTTGTCGAAAAACCTATCCACGAGCCCAATACAGGAAAAATGAGCGCTGCAAGGACATTAAAAAAGAATATCACAGAAATGGATTGTGCCACCTCTTCATTGTTTGCGTCAATGACTGGCGCAGTTGCTGCGATAGCAGATCCTCCACAGATTGAAGAACCTACACCGATTAAAGTCGATATATTTGAAGGAAGTTTTAAAAGTTTATGGAGGATATACGCAATCGTCAGCGACGTCAATATTGTGCTCATGATGATCGGAAGCGAAGTCACCCCCGTTTTGAAAATAACCGATAGATTGAGACCAAACCCGAGTAGGATAACTGCATATTGAAAGATTTTTTTTGAACTGTATTGAATGCCCTTTTCAAAGGGCTGCCTATTTTTTAATATTGTCGCGAGAATCATGCCGAGCAAGATCGAAAAAACAGGACTTCCAATTACGGGAAAGTGATTTCCCAAAAAGGTGGCAGGAATGGCGATTGCAATGCAAAGACTGATGCCTGGTATAAGATGATTGAAGCTTTTCATGATGACCTCCATGTATGTTGAACGACTATGTATGTTGAACTACTACTAAATTAACATAAAATATACATAATATGAAATTATGATAATTTATCAAATGATAAAAAATAATAATAAGTAGATGAGTTTTTTAGTTGTAGGGGGTATAATCTATTTAAGCACATCATGAGGAGGCTATAATGGATATTCGACTGATCACTTTTTTAGAGGTCTGCCATCAACTCAATTATACAAAAGCGGCTAATAATTTGAATATGACGCAACCTGGTGTTTCTCAACATATTAGAAGTCTAGAGCGCTTTTATGATAAAAAGCTGTTTTATTTTGAAGGAAAGAGATGTTTCTTGACAGAAGCAGGTACTTTTTTATATCAGTTCGCAATGTCGATGCAACAAAATGAAGCCTATTTATTAAGTCGCATGAAGACGATCGGAACCGATCAACGCATGCTTAATTTTGGAGCGACGTTGTCAATTGGCGAATATGTGATGCCTAAAGTGCTTGAAAATTATTTGACCAGTGCACCTAATACAAAGATACGCATGATCATTGATAATACTAAAGAACTACTTGAGCTATTGTGGGAAGGTGATATTGATTTTGCAATTGTTGAAGGCAATTTTGATCAATCGAAGTTCGATTCGAGCGTCTACTCAGAAGAACGATTTATTCCTATCTGTGGTAAAAACGAGTTATTTGACCCTTCAACTGAGACGGTTGAAGATTTACTTGATAGGCGCATCATTGTTCGTGAAAAGGGCTCTGGTACACGAGAAATACTGGAGAGGAATCTGGAAAATCTCAATTTGAGTATCGAGGACTTTGACGGTGTCATGGAAGTCGGCGGTATGAATGCCATTAAGTCATTGGTAGAATCTCATCTAGGCATATCCTTTTTATATGAAGTGGCCGTAAAAAAAGAGCTTGAGGCAGGCAGCTTAAAGAAGATTCCACTGAAAAATTTTGACATTTCACATAAATTTGCTTTTGTATGGAATAAAGAAACGCAATATCTGGATCATTTAAAAACAGTATTCGAACAAATAAAAACATCGTCACAGATATAAAAATTGTGACGATGTTATTTTTTTAATCTTCTAGACCATCGAGTATTTCATCGATATTATGAACAAAGAGTTCAAGTAGATTTGGGTCAAAGTGCGTACTGCTATTTTCTAGCATCATACTCAAAGTAGATTCGATGGAATCTGCTTCTTTATAGACCCTCTTATGTGTCATGGCATCAAATACATCAACTATCGCCATCATACGTGCGCTGATAGGAATTTCGCGTCCTTTAAGACCATATGGATAGCCAGAACCATCGTATTTTTCATGATGATTCAGGGCGATGTCTGCGGCGATTTTTAAAATATCGAGGTTGGATTTACTGAGAATCTGATGTCCGATAATCGTGTGACTTTTGATGACTTCAAATTCCTCTGGTGTAAGGCGTCCAGGTTTTTTTAATATCGCGTCAGGTATGGCGATTTTGCCTACATCATGCATCGTACTTGCCACTTTATACATCTCACATTCAGAAAATGAGAAATGACATAACTGTGCAAAGCGGTACATAATTTCCGATACGCGTCGAATGTGCCCACCCGTATCGTCAAAGTGTTTTTCAACCACTTCACCTAAAGTGATGATAATTTCTTTTTGAGTATTTGAAATCATAGAATTTAATACAAAATTATCAAGGGCAACAGAGTAGTTGGTCAAAAATAGATTGATGAGTTCAAAATCATAGGCATTTGGATCTCCTTCGATATAGATGTAATTGTTCAATCGTTTTTTGCCATTCTTTTTAATAATAAATCCATTTTTCAGGTAATGAATTTCCTGTGGACTACTGTTATGAGCATTCATCCATTTGTAGACATCCGTGAGTTCTTCTACTTCACTGATGGACTTGCCTATATAAGGGGAATATTTCCCCGTAGCAGCCATAATGGTAGGTTTATCCATCTGATCGATGGTAACGACGCCCCCCACGAGATTATACGCTTCATTAAATCGGTGTTCTCGAATAAATAAAACATCCGTTTCTTCCGTGTAAAATGAAGAAAGTTGACTGAGAATGCCATTGAAAAAGTCTTCCATTGAAGAATGTTTGAATAAATTTGAGCTTGCCTTAATGATTTTTTCAAGGCCTTTCTTGCTGCGATCAATTTTCTTAAGATCCCGATAATTCCGAAGTGCATTGTAAAGAGTTGTCGTTAAACGCTGAACCGTCATCTCAGTTTTTAGGCGATAGTCATTGATGTCGTATTCACGAATGACCTTTTCTTCAGGCGCTTCACCGGGTTGCCCAGTTCTCAAAATAATACGTGTCATTTCATTTTTAAGCGTTTTTCGCAAATAGTCCACAACCTCAAGACCAGAGTGGTTTTTCTCCATGACGACATCCAGAAAAATAATCGCGGTATCTGGATACATGGCAAGTGCTTCTTTGGTTTCTTCGCCGGAGTATGTGTCTATAAATTCTAATCCATAGCCTTCAAACTGAAAATCGCGCAGAATCATTTTCGTAATGGAATGGACTTCAACGTCATCGTCTGCAATGATGATCTTCATTGTTTTCAGTTTTGGTGTCACGACCTTTTGTTCGTCTGTTAAAAAATCTAGGTTTAGGCTGTTTTCATCCCATTTTTTCATATGCTTACTCCTTATCGTCTATTTCGATTGTGAAAGTTGTGCCTGCGTCTTCTTTTGATTCGCAATGAATTTTACCGCCTAATTGACCCGTTACAAGATTGTACACGATGTTTAATCCTAAGCCACTACCACCTTTGTTGCGATTTGTCGTAAAAAATGGATCGAATATCTTCGAAACCACCTCAGGTGGCATGCCTTTCCCATCATCTTTGTAGATTAAAACAAGTCTTTGATCACTTTGTGTGATATCAATGTGAATTTGACCATGTCTCTTTTCACTGTACCCATGAATAAATGAGTTCATCAACAAGTTGGTTAAAATTTGAGAAAAGGTTCCGGGATAACTGTTGATTTCAAGAAGTGGGTCACAGTGGAGTTCGATATGATGACCAGCTTCTTTATACTCATGTCTGAGGCTCATGATTGTAGCATTTAGATAATCGTGGACATTAAATAACATCCTTCCTTCAATACTCTGCTTGACTGCAATTTCTTTGAAGCTTTTCACGAGATCTGCAGCGCGAATAATATTCGTATTGATAATGGTGATGCTTTCATCCATGTCGGTCATGAATTTTGCAAAATCTGTTTTTGAAGCGATGCCTTTTGTTAGTTTTTCACCAAATTCGGTCAATAGTTGATCAAGATAAGACCCGGCAGATACTGCTACACCTAGCGGTGTATTGATTTCATGTGAGATTCCAGAGACAAGCGAGCCTAAAGAAGCGAGTTTTTCTTTTTCAATCAGTTCATTCATCGCCTGTTCGAGTTCAAATGTACGTTCTGCAACGAGTTTTTCCAACGTTTCTTTTTCAACAGCTAACAATCTTGTGATTTCCTGTTGTGCATAAATGAGTTCGGTAATGTCCGTGTTGGTTCCGAGAATCATTTCAAGCGTTCCATTTGAACTGAGTATTGGAATCAGTATGACATCGAGAATTCTTGGGTTACCATCACTCTGAGTAAATTGATATTGGAGTTTTACTTTTTCTTTATTCTGCTGAATCCATGTGATTTGTTCTCGCCAATACTGCTTATCTTTCTCGTGTACAAAGACAATCTCAAGTGGCTGGTTGTATAACGATTCTCTAGATCGTCCAACGGTTTGTTCAAATATTGCGTTGACTGAAATGATATTGCCCTCAGGAGTTACACTGTATATCATATGGTCCACATTTTCTATGAGCGAACGATATTTTTCTTCGCTAAAAGTAATTTGATTAAAAGTTTCTTGAAGACGCTTCGCCATGGCTTCTAATGCAGAACCGAGTTGATGTGTCTCATAAAAGACAAATCCATGCGGATTAAATCGAGCATCCCAGTTTCCATAACTTATTTCAGAAGCAGTATCAGCTGCCGATAATATTGGTCGTAAAAATTTGGAAATCACCACGGCGCCAATAGCAGTTGAAAGAATGAGCAATAAAACTACGAGAGAAGTCATCGTACTTTGACGTTGTTTAACAACGCCCAACAAATCACTTTCTGGTATGACGACGACGATGCGCCAATTTAGACTAACAGGTTCTTCAAGGGGTGTGATTCGTGCAAAGTAAGAATCACCTTTTATTTCAAATCGAATCACATCTTCGGAATGCGTTTGATGTTGAATTAAATAATCAGCGCTTCCTTTAACGAGTATGTTGGTACTCTCTGCTGCTGGCAATAACTCTCCAGTAGGAGGATCTGATGAAGTGATTTTAACGGTATTATCACTAAGGGAATGGGCGATAATACGCCATTCGTCATCAATAATGTAAATTTCGCCGTTGCCTCTATTTTGATCGTTTGCTAAAAACGTATTAATTCCAGATAGTTTCACGTCGATATCCGCCACACCTCTAAATTTATTGTCGAGGTCATAAACTGGAACGAGTGAAGAAATGGTCGCCTCGTTCTTTTCATCTATGTTGATGTAGATTTCAGACCATTGCGAGATTTGATTTACTTTTACAGGCGCATACCATGGTCGAGTTGTTGGATCATAACCTTCATATGAACCTGCTATTTCTGACTGATTGGTCTCATCCGAATAAATATTTAAAAGTCCATTCGTGCGTGGATCTTTCAGCATTAAGTCAAAGTGATTCACATCGTCAGACATTCTGTAACCGATGAAGTTTTGGAGTTCGTCACCATAACTAACGACGCTTATTTGAGGCACTTCTTTTCGAATGGATTTTGACAGCTCTAATGTGTACTGTTGAAGCTTGGATAAATCGTCCCCCTCATACAATGCACTAAGTTCAATGTTTTGTGCATAAAGTTTGTTAATGCGTTCAGGTTCACTTAACATGTAGGAAACTTTTTGATTGGTATTTTCACTTAAGGCGTTGATCATTTTTTCGCCTTGTTCTTCGGCAATTAATTGATAATTTTGTCTGAATATGAGGACAAAAATGGCTATAATAAGCAACATAAAGACAAAAAATGGTAACATAATCGCGGTTCGAAGCGACATATATGGTTGAGTTTTGTTAAAAAATCTCATAGCGCCTCCAGTTAAATAAATTCAGCTAGAATGATACAAATCAAAAGGATGTCGTTTAAAATTATCCTATTTATACTTATACCGGTTATCGAAACATTTTAAGCAAGAAAATATGATAAACACATCACACTTACAGAAATGGTTGTCAGAATATTCGAAAAACAGTAAACTGGTAATAAATATAACATCCATAAAGAAATAGGAAGTAGGATTTCTGCCATTAGAAAAGATCAAGGAGGTAAAGATGAACATAAGACGCATTTTAACAGGGGGATGCATATTGATTTTGGTTGTGGCAATTTCAGGTTGTTCACAGATCAATCAATCAGATGGAAACAATGAAACTGAAAAGCAAAATGAAACTGAAAAGCAAAATGGTAGCGAGGCACAAAGTGAATCGTCATCTCAAGAAGATACTCAAGCTCAAGTAGATTCGATTGAAGAGATCACAATTTTTCAAACATTGGACACATTAGACTTAGAAGGTAATGCAGTAACAACCGAATCTTTATCAACTGCAAAACTAAATGTCATCAATGTCTGGGCATCTTGGTGTGGCCCTTGTGTTGCGGAGATACCAGAAATTGAAAAGGTATGGCAAGAAATGCAAGCAGGTGGAGAGGTTGCGATATATGGCATGCCGCTTGAGTTTGACGCATCTACTGGTCTCATCTTAAAGGGGCTATCCTCTACAGAAGAATCTGTTATCAAGGATTTAATGGATGAAAATAGTGTGACGTATTCGCAAATACTTGCAAATGAAGAGATGATTGAACAGCTACTTTTGATAACTGGTTTTCCAACGACATTCTTTGTAGATCAAGAAGGCAATTTAGTTGGAGAACCCATGATCGGTGCTGCAAGTGCGCGTCAATGGAAGATGGAGATTGAAGATCGATTGGAGATGCTAAAAAATGATTAGATGGCTCAAAAAAAATAAAGCGGCATGGGTCATTTTAAGTCTGTCGATTCTATTGATAGCAGGTGGCATTTTGCGTGGGGAAATGGGAAGTGTGTTTATCAAAGCCATCCGAATTTGCTTTGAATGTATTGGAATTGGATAAGATGTGGAGCCCACCTGTATCCCCATATAATAAAATAAATCATTGGAGTGAACCATGAAGTTAATTCGAAGTATTCGAAATAATCTACGCGTCATTACACAAGTTGGTTTTACAGCGATTACCAATGGCTACATCAACGGGTTTTTAGAAGGTAAAATCTATCAGGGACAGTCGAAAAAATGGTGTGTCCCTGGCTTGAACTGCTATTCATGTCCAGGTGCACTTGGATCATGTCCAATTGGTGCACTTCAAGCCGTAATTACAACAAGAGATTATCAGTTTTCTTTTTATGTAATCGGTCTTCTTATGGGATTTGGAGCCATTTTAGGTCGATTTGTTTGTGGCTGGTTATGCCCGTTTGGACTTGTTCAGGATGCATTATACAAAATTCCCGCGATGAAAAAAATAAGAAGATTGCCCTTTGAACAAGTATTAAATAAACTAAAGTATGTCATTTTCATTCTTTTTGTTATGATTTTACCCATGACACTTGTGACCTCTTATGGTGCTCAAACGCCTTGGTTTTGTAAACTAATTTGTCCTTCTGGTACATTGATGGCAGGGATTCCACTGGTATTGACCAATCCGCTGCTTCAAAATAGTATCGGTTGGCTATTTAACTGGAAAATGGCCATCCTCATCATAATTGTTGTGTTATCCATCAAAATATATCGACCGTTCTGTCGATATTTATGTCCTCTAGGCGCCTTTTACAGTGTTTTTAATCCGATATCTCTCATGCGTTATCAAATTGATGTAGAGGCATGTACAAGTTGTGGAAAGTGTCAAAGTGCTTGTGGGATGGATATTCCCGTTTATGAAAATGCCAATAGTCTAGAATGTATTCGTTGTGGAAAATGTATAAAAGCATGCCCTCATCAAGCACTTAAAAGGTTGTAAGGAATATGTAGGATGCTAGAATTTTGAATAGATGCTAGAATTTTGAATAATAGATTATTGAATAATAGATTATTGAATAAAAAGTCAGGAGGATCACTAATGAATCAAACGATAGATCAACTCAATGTACTAATCGTAGATGATGAGCGAGGCATTCGAGAAATCATTCGAGAGTATCTCGAGTTAGAAGGGTGTGTTGTTTTCGAGGCGTCGGATGGAAAACAGGCTGTTGATGTATTTGAGTCTCAAACAATTGATTTTATGATTTTGGATGTGATGCTACCTAAAATGGATGGATGGCAAGTTCTTAAAAGCGTTCGAAAAAGCAAGCCTGTCCCTGTCATTATGCTCACTGCAAGAGGTGAAGAATATGACAAATTATTTGGATTTGAGCTTGGTGTAGATGACTATATGGTCAAACCGTTTAGTCCAAAAGAGCTCATTGCACGTATGAAGGCGGTATTATCGCGTTCACAGAAACAAGTGATAGCGGAAAATAAAAAACAACTAGGGGATTTATCCATTCATTTTGACTCAAGAAGAGTGAGCTTGGGTCAAGAAAGTCTAAACTTAACACCTAAAGAATACGACCTGCTTAGTTTTTTAATTCAACATCCAAACAAAGTATTCACAAGAGACCAACTATTAGATTTGGTCTGGGGATACGAGTTCGTTGGAGATGCAAGAACGGTAGATACACATGTCAAAATGCTGAGAGAAAACCTAAAACAGTATCGAAGATGGATTGTTACTGTCTGGGGAGTAGGCTATAAATTTGAAGCGGAGGAATTAGAATGAAAAAAATCAGAACAAAACTCTGGATTGGCATGATGTTTTTAGTGCTGATCGTACTCATTCTTCTCTGGTTATTTCAAATCGTTTTTTTTGATCGATTCTATATGGACTTCAAAAAATCTCAGATTGAAAATGCTGCAAACACAGTTATTCAATCGCTGGATCAGCAAAATGTGAGCGATGGTACTCTTCAAGTGGATTCGATCCAAGACCAGTTGGAGTCATTGGTCGTTCAGCAGCAACTTTCGGTAGAAATTGCAAATTCTAACCGATGGCTCGTGTATAAAGCCAATCATTCAAATGCGCTTAGTCAACCAAATGCCATAAAAGAAGCAACTATAAACGCACATGAAGGAGCGAATCGAGGACTCAAAACATCTTCAATTGTAGAACATCCTAAACTTGGGTATGAATTTTTAATTATGGGAATGCCTATTGAAATAGAAAAAAGCGTCATTGGATCAATGGTTTTAATTGTACCGCTAGCGCCAATAGATGAAACAGTTGATCTAATCAAATTACAACTTTGGGTGATCACAATCATTTTACTTATTTCATCGATGACGATTTCATATTTTCTTTCGAGGCATTTTGCTAAACCAATCAGTGAACTCAATCAGCAAGCAGTGTTCTATTCGGAAGGACTATTTGACGTAAAAAATCATGTTTCTGGTAAAGATGAAATTGCAAACCTTGCGAAACAGATGAATCATATGGGCGATCATTTATCCCAAAATGAACGCTTACAGAAGGAAATTATTGCCAATGTGTCACACGAACTGAGAACACCTCTTACTTTAATACGTGGTTTTGCAGAAACAATCAAGGATGTCACGGGAAATCAACCAGAAAAGAGAGATCGACAACTCGGTGTCATCATCAACGAAACGATTCGACTCAATCAATTGATTGACGAAATTCTCGATTTGTCACAGTTACAGTCAGGGACGTTTGATCTGAAAAGAGAAGATTTCTCCGTAGTAGATTTACTTAAAGAATTAAAAGAAAAATTTGAATCAAGTACAATAAATCGTCAATTTGTGATTGAAGACTTGAGTGCGAATCCAGTTATGCATGCGGACAGAAAAAAGATGGAGCAAGTCTTTTATAATCTCATCTCAAATGCATTTTATTATTCGGCAGCAGATACAAAAGTAACGGTTCGTTTGAGAGCTCTAGAAAGTCGCCTCAGAATTGAAATAATCGATGAAGGCATTGGAATTGATGCAGAAGAACTAAAGCACGTATTTGACCGGTATTACAGAGGAAAACAAGCACTTGATTCGCATTCTGGAAATGGATTAGGACTTGCCATTGTACACAGTGTTTTGGAAGTACATCAATTTCCGCACGGCGTGGAAAGTAAAGTAGGAAAGGGAACACTATTTTGGTTTGAAACAATTTAAATCATTTGAAACGATTTCATAAATCTTTCCGGTTTCTATCATAATTCTATCACATCTTTCTTTTATACTAAAAATGTAAACAGTCATTGACGATTTGAAATCAGAGATGAAACACATGAACCATATAAAAAAAGGAGTGTACAATTATGAAAAAAACAATGAAAAAATTAATGGGAAGTTTTTTAGCAGTCGGGTTAGTCGTATTAAGTCTTTCAGGCGTTGCCTCTTATGCATCCACTGATGTAGGTTCTGCTGCAGCATTAACAGATAAGGAATATACCTTAGAGGAAATGCTCACTTATGCGATCCAAGATGAACACATGGCACTTGCAGAATATGAAGCCATCATTGCAGCATTTGATGTAACACGACCATTTACGAACATCATTAAGTCCGAAAATACACATATTGATTTATTAACACCGCTCTTTACAACGTATAAAGTTGCTCTTCCAACAGAAAACTGGAGCCAACTTGTAACTGTACCCGCATCACTTGAAGAAGCTTATAAAATTGGCGTTGAAGCTGAAATTAAAAACATCGATATGTACAAAAGTTTCTTAAAACAAGAATTGCCTGCAGATGTAAAAGCTGTATTTGAAAAATTGATGAATGCATCTGAAAACCACTTAAAAGCTTTTGAAAGACAAGTTGATGGCACTTGTACAGGATTAGGGTTAGGACAAGAGAATGGAAATTTAGGTAAAGGTCAAAGATCTGAAAATCGTGGTAATGGTCAAGGTGTTGGTCAAAGAGGTAATGGCGGATCAAATGGACAAGGTACAAGAGGAAATTCTCAATTAGGAGAATGTTTACTTCCATAAAATTGAGTTAAAATAATGTGAAATAATATAAAAGTATAAGATCAAAGGTGGTACTGCTATCTAATTATTTAGATTTGCAATACCACCTTTTTTAGTCTTTGAGATTGTATACCGTATACATGTTACAAAAATTTCGATTGTGTCATGATAAAGGGCTATGCTAAAATAAACAATGTATTAGATGCAATTTAATTGCGCTTAACGAAAATTAGGATTTAGCACATGAAAATTTAATGCAAATGAACATTAAGTACAAATGAGCATTTAGTTCAAATGAGCATTTAGTGCAAATGTGCATTTAACGGAGGTAGGATTTGAAATATTCAGCACTCGATTATTATATTGGAAAAGATGGGTTACGTAGACGTAACTGTGCACAAGCCATTCTGAGTGCGCATCAGGAAGCTCTTAAACTTTCAGATGAGACAATCAATGAATTTAGACAATATGGCAGTGGCCAAGCGCCAGAGAATACATGCGGTGCAATTTATGCTGCTGAGTATTTACTAAAACTTACGGATCATGAGGATAGAACAGAGGATTTGCAAGTGCTCTTTTTCACTGAAGCAGGTTCTACGAAATGTCAAACGATCAGACAAAATAAGCAATTATCTTGTCTCGGATGTGTTCAAAATGCCGATTGTTTTGTAAGTGAAGTGATCTTTGGTGAAAGTGATTTATCTGAAAGCGAGAAAGTCATCTAAAATTTTTGACAGCATCAATTGAATCGTTTATATATGAGGCTGGATAATTGTCTTTAGTAGCAATATACGACTAAATACGAGCAAATACAAGTAAAATACAAGTAAAATGCTTGTGGAACAGAAAATCCTAACCACTCAACAATATGTTTGAGTGGTTAGGATTTTTTTTATTATTGACATATGTTCTATACGGCGTATAATAAAATTGTTAATGACATATGTTCAAAATGTATGTTCATAATCGAGTCAGATCATAACATACAGATTATTATTAAGAAAGTGGGTAATATCATGAAAATAGCAATTCCAGTAGACGAGGCGTCAATGGATTCGAGTGTGTGTGTATCTTTTGGAAGGGCACCGTATTTTTTAATTTATGATACAGAAACTGAAACATCTAACTTTGTTGACAATCAAGTTGCTGCGTCAAGTTCAGGTGGTGCTGGGATAAAAGCGGCTCAATTAGTTGTTGATCAAGGTGTCGAAGTGTTATTAACTCCAAGATGTGGTGAAAATGCAACTGATGTATTTGATATTGCAAAAATAAAAAGATTCAAAACGATAAATCATTCTATTCAAGATAACTTGAATGCTTTTAAACAAGGTCAACTTCAAGAACTTGTGGAAACTCACAAAGGGCATCATCACGGAGGAAATTGATGATGAAAATAGCTGTGCTGAGTGGTAAAGGAGGCACTGGAAAGACTTTTGTATCGGTAAATCTCGCATCAATTCAAGATCGTGCGACGTATATAGATTGTGATGTTGAAGAACCGAATGGACATTTGTTCTTTAAACCTCAACAGATAAAACAAGAGTCTGTGACCGTTCAAATTCCAGTGGTTGATTCTAGTAAATGTACGGGATGTAGAGCATGTGTGGATTTTTGTGAGTATCATGCTTTGACGTATCTACTAGGACAGATTAAACTGTTTCCCGATATCTGTCATTCATGTGGAGGTTGTAAACTGATATGTCCAACTCAAGCAATCACTGAAATACCTAGAGCGATCGGACGTGTGGAAACTGGAATATCGGAAGGTATTGAGGTGATGACCGGTATATTGAATACTGGTGAAGCATCTGGGATCCCCATTATCAAAAAAATGTTAAGTCAAGTAGATGATCAAAAGCCTTATATGAAATCAAAGACGGAGCGTGTTACAGTGATAGACTGCCCTCCTGGAAGTGCATGTATTGTCATGGAAAGCATTAAAGAAGCAGATTATTGTGTCCTTGTGGCTGAACCGACAATTTTTGGTCGTCATAACTTAGAGATGGTCCACCAATTGGTAACATTATTTAATAAACCGTATGGTGCAGTATTAAATAAATGTACCGATGATGAAAATCCTTCAGAAGTATATTGTATAGAACATTCGATTCCTTTACTTGGTAGAATTCCTTTTGATGAGTTGATCGGAACTCAGAATTCAAATGGAGAGATACTTGTTCGTACAAATGCGTTCTACGCTAAGGAGTTTGAGCAGATATTGCATAAAATTGAGCTGAGTGCATCGATGGCTCAAAGAACAAAGGGGGTTGAATGATGAAACAACTTCTCATACTGAGTGGTAAAGGTGGAACGGGTAAAACAACTGTAGCTTCTGCGTTTATTCAACTTTCAAATGCTGTGGGTTACGCCGATTGTGATGTAGATGCCCCTAATTTACATTTACTTGTTAAACCAGAAGTTGAAGCGTTACATTCTGACTTTTTTGGGATGAAGGTAGCTGCAATCGATTCTGAAAAATGTATTGGCTGTGGCATATGTCAAGAGACTTGTCGTTTTGATGCTATATCACAGATTCATTCAACATATGAAGTGAATTCATTTGCCTGCGAAGGATGTGGGGTATGTGCGTATATTTGTCCTGAAAAAACCATTACAATGACGCCTTCAAAAGCAGGCGACTTGATGCTCTATCAAGGAGAAGCTATATTTTCAACGGCTAAACTACAAATGGGACGGGGCACATCTGGCATGTTGGTGACTCAAGTTAAAAAGAATTTACAAATTCACTTAGTGGATCAAAGTGAACTTGTCATCATTGATGGATCACCTGGAATTGGATGCCCAGTGATTGCATCACTAAGTGGTGTGAATCATGTGTTAATTGTAACAGAACCTTCTTTATCTGGTATGAGTGACATGATTCGAATCATTGAAACTGCAAGAAAATTTCAAACACCGATTTCCGTTTGCGTCAATAAATATGACACAAACAAAGCGTTAACAGAAAAGATTAGAACGTATTGTATCGAAAATGATATTGAATATGTAGGAAATATTCCATACGATTCGATGGCAGTTCAAGCAATCAACCATAATAAAAGTATTGTTGAATTCGACTGTGAATCGGGGAAAGCCGTTCGTGAGATTTATCAAGTGATCCTTAGGAGGCTTCAATGATTGTAACGTGTTTGGTGGAGAATCATAACGAATTGGACGAAACCCAAATGAGTCACTCACTAAAAGCGGAACATGGATTAAGCCTATTCATTCAGACGAAACAATCGACTATTCTATTTGATTTTGGTGCTTCAGATGCGTTTGTTGAAAATGCTCAAGCACTGAATGTCGATTTGAAAATGATTGATTTTGGCGTTTTATCGCATGGTCATTATGATCATGGTGGCGGGATCTCTTCATTTTTAAAAGAGAACGATTGCGCGAGAATTTTTATTAAATCAGGCGCATTTGATTGTCATATTTCTGAACGCGCTGAAAAAGTACTTGTTGAAATTGGACTCGATCAAGCGCTTTTGGAACATTCTTGTTTAAGCGCATCTTCACCGGAGACGTCACAGTTGGTTATTCTAGATGAGTCGTTTTATCAACTGGAAAATGCAATGATTTTTTCCGATGTCAGTGAAAAGGCGTTTTATCCAAATGCAAATGCATCCATGTTTACACGGCGCGATGGGCAATTAGAACAAGATAATTTTAGTCACGAACAACATCTGATTGTGAGTGAAAATGGCTTTAATGTACTGTTTGCAGGGTGTGCACATCAAGGAATTCTAAATATTGTTCATAGAGCAAGTGAGCATATAGGAAAAATGCCGGATGTCGTATTTGCAGGATTTCATCTCACAAGTAAACGCCAAGACTTAAATACGCGTGATGAAGACCTTTTGAAACTTGGGCAAGCTTTAAAAGATACAGGCGCTACTTATTATACGGGGCATTGTACTGGTGAGCATGCTTTTGAGATATTGAAAACAGTCATGGGTGAACAAATTAAGCGAATATTCACAGGTTTTACTTGGTCAGATCATTAAAAAAAAAATAAAAAATAAAAAATAAAAAAGATAACCTGAGGAGGTCAATATGAAAATAGCAGTAGCAAGTGATAAGAATTTGGTAACTGGGCACTTTGGACATTGTGAACATTTCCACATCTTCAACGAGGAAAATGGCGTGATTCAATCGATGGAAACAGTTGCAAATCCGGGACATAAACCAGGATTCTTACCAAATTATTTACATGATTTAGGCATTCATGTCATTATTTCTGGTGGTATGGGTGGCGGAGCTGTGGACATCTTCAATGAAAAAGGGATTGAAGTTGTCGTGGGCGCAACTGGCGAATCTGAATTGGCAGTTAAAGCGTATTTAAGTGGCAATTTAAAGTCAACAGGTTCTGTTTGTCATGAGCATCATCATGCAGATGAATGTGGTAACCATTAAAACTGAATCTTGGTTACGAAAAGAGCATATAGGTTGATTATGCTCTTTTTTATTGGCGGTGTAAGGCTTTTTTACAGTCTGATTACAAAATAGCGTATTGTTTTATATCTAAGATTTACATATGTTATAATAAAAATATCAGTAATTTTAGGTAGCAAATTAAGAAAATTAAACGGTGAGGCACAATATGTACTTGAATACATTTATTTTTCCCGATGAAAATGATGAATTTGCATTTTTTATGAGCATAAAGAGAACGTGTTATGATTCGTATTATCCTTTCCAAATTCTCACGAAGCATCAGCTGAGAAGACTTGATTTTGAACCGGTCACAATCCTATATGGCGGCAATGGTTCTGGAAAATCAACTGCGCTGAATGTCATCGCTGAAAAAATCAAATTAAGCCGCGTTTCAAAGTTTAATAGGTCAAACTTCTATCAAGATTACCTAAATTGCTGCGAGGCAGAGAATGAGGAAGAAATTCCACCTGCGAGCCAAATTATTACGAGTGATGATGTATTTGATTTTATGCTCAATATCCGTCATCTCAATGAAGGCATCGATTTAAAAAGAGATCAGCTATTTGAGGAATATTTGGAGGTCAAACATTCTGAGTTCAAGTTTCGCTCAATGGAAGATTATGAAACCCTTAGACGCGTCAATAAATCCAGAAGTAAGACGCAATCCAAGTTTGTCAGAAGTGAACTGATGGATAATATCAGGACGTATTCCAATGGAGAAAGTGCATTTCGATATTTTGTCGAGAATATGAAAACTCAAGGTCTCTATATCTTAGACGAACCTGAAAACAGTCTATCTCCGCAAAAACAGCTTGAACTTGTGGCGTTTATTGAAGAAGCAGTACGCTACCAGAATTGTCAAGTGATTCTATCCACACATTCGCCGTTTATGCTTGCCCTTAAAGGCGCTAAAATCTACGATTTAGATGAAAATCCAGTGGATGTGAAGAGATGGACCGAACTAGACAGTGTTAAACTTTATTTTAACTTTTTTAAAAAACATCAAGATGAATTTTACTAATGAGACCAAAGGAGACGCAGCAGTGATTGATCAACGCAATAGACTAGAAGAAGAGCCGTTTACATATCGTATTTTAAAAGATGACAAGTTACAGATTTATTTTGAGAACAAGCCGATTATGCTATTAAAAGGAAGTTCTTCCAAAGAGATTATCGAAAAGCTCAACCGAGCAGAGACGATTTTAGAGGAACAATTGGTGTTGGCAAAAATTACTGGACAATTTAAGCACGGAAATGAAAAGACGAGTAAACATTCAAATAAGTACAAGTAAGCATTCAAATAAGTACCAAAATTTCTCTAAAGGACATCCTATTTCAGTTTGACCATCAGGTGGGATATTTAAAGCTTTTATGAAATCAATTTGCAAAAAAAAGCGTTCTGTGTTAAGTTGTAATGGAAAAAGGTCGGATGAATTGAGGAATATTTAATGAGCAAGTGGGATCAGAATAAAGAGCAAAAAGAAGAGAATTTATTTGATACTGCGTATCGGTTGTTTGTGGATAAGGGATTTCAGCAAACCACCATCAACGATATCGTCCAAATGGCAGGTGTCGCTAAAGGTACGTTTTACCTTTACTTCAAAGATAAATACGACATTCGAGATCGCATCATCATTAAAAAGACTTATACATTAATCTCAGAAGCGCTTGAACATCTTGCAAAGATGCAAATTTTCGGCTTTGAAGATCAACTGATTTTCATCATTGACTATATTGTCGATTATCTTGATAAAAATCGCGCACTTCTTAACTTCATGCATCGAGATCTCATCCTTGGAATTTATAAAACCGCCTTTTCAAAAACCGTACATGACGATAGTGAAAAAACACTTATTGAACTTTTCGTTGAAGGGGCAGAGAAAAATCATTATAAAATGGAAAAACCTGAGTATGTTTTCTGTATGATTCTGGAACTCATCAGCACAGTGACATTCAGTTCCATTGTACTAGAAGAACCAGATACGATTGACGTCGTAAAACCCTATCTTCAAAAGAGTATTTTGGGAATACTCAATAGTTATAAAGACCCCGAAATTCATTAATAATTTGTCTTATTTTGCAAATACAAAGAGATATTTATCACTGTAATAGAGAGATTGCAATGGCTAAAAGTCCATTCAAACTCTCTTTTTATTTTGTTCAAAATTCCTTTACAAATTAATTATTGACCAACGGTCATAAAAGGACTATAATCCTAAAAGTGACCAGTGGTCAAAAATATTTTTAGGAGTGATAACGTGGATAAATTTGGCGTTTGGATTGGGAAAAATAGGAAGCTAATCATTTTGCTATCAATCATCTTAATGATTCCTTCCGTAATTAGCATGCTAAGTATGCCTGTAAATTATGATATCTTGTCTTACTTACCGCAGGATGTGGATTCAGTAAAAGGACAGCATGTATTGTCAGATACATTTGAATCGTCCAATATAGGATTTTTAGTATTTGAAAATACACCAGATTACATCATTGATGATAAAATCGAACAGATTAAAAATGTAAAAGGTGTACACAAAACACTTTGGGTAAGAGATGGACTCGATATGGGCATTCCAGTAGAGATCCTCCCTGAAGAAGTTTCAAGTATGCTTTACAAAGATGGTTGTGCGCTTACAGCAATTATATTTGAAGGTGCAGCGACAGATGAGTCCACTCAAAATGCCATTGCAGAAATCAGAGAAATTTGTGGTGACAATAGTTATTTAAGCGGTATGGGCGCACTTATCAAAGATACCATAGATATTTCAAATTCTGAAAAAGTGATTTATCTAGGCATGGCAGTATTACTTACAATCGCCGTACTTGCACTTACATTAAAATCGACGATTATTCCAATTATATTCTTAGTAAGTATTGGATTTGCCATCGCGGTCAATTTAGGAACGAACTTCATTTTGAAAGATGTTTCATATGTAACGGAAGCAATTGCAGCTGTTTTACAGCTCGGTGTGACTATGGACTTCTGTATCTTCCTTTATCACCGATTTGAAGAAGAAAGAGAAAGAAGTGATGACCATTTACATGCCATGGCAATCGCGATTCATAAAACAGCGGTTTCTATTTCAGGCGCAGCACTTACAACAATCGCGGGTTTCTTAGCACTATGTGCAATGAAATTAACCATCGGCAGCAACATCGGTCTTGTTATGGCAAAAGGCGTATTTATCGGCGTTATCGTAACATTGACATTAACACCTGCACTTATTTTAACTTTTGATCGAGCAATTCATAGATTCCAACATAAAACATTGATGCCAAGTTTTGATAAATTATCGAGATTTGTCGTAAAAAGACATGTGATTGTGTTATTGATCGGTTGTATCTTGCTTGTTCCAGCGGTATACGGAACATCAAATACAAAAGTATATTATAAATTAGATGAATCTTTACCGAAAGATTTGGATTCAATAGTATCACTTAATAAAATGAAATCAACTTTTGATATGGCAACAACGCATATGATTTTGTTAAGAGATGATCTTGCATCTTATCAAGTAAACGAAATTATATCAGAGCTTGAAAATTTAGATGGCGTTTCAAAAGTCATTGCTTACGATAAAATTATTGGACCAACGATTCCAGATGAAATCCTACCAAGTGAAGTAGGCGATATCTTTAGAAAAGGTGGATATGAGCAAATTATTGTCAATTCATCTATGGCAGTTGCAAGTGAAGACACGACAAAACAGCTTGAACAAATTCGCAAAATCGTTAAAAAATACGATGAAACCGCATTAATCGCTGGAGAAGGCGCTTTAACTCAAGATTTGATCGATATTTCAGATATTGACTTTAAAAATGTGAACATCTTATCGATTATCGCAGTATTTGCAATCATCTTAATTTCTTTTAAATCCATCAGTATTCCAGTAATCTTGATTGCGACGATTGAACTTGCAGTTTGCATCAATATGGGGATTCCATTCTATACAGGAACGACGATACCGTTTATTTCTTCTATTGTAATCGGAACCATTCAGTTAGGTGCAACAGTAGACTACGCAATTTTATTGACGACGCGATTTAAAGAAGAACTTTCAGTTCAATCGAATAAATTTGAAGCGATGGAAGTTGCCCTTAAAAGTTCGTCTAAGTCAATCTTAACCAGTGCACTGACATTCTTTGTCACCACAGTTTCGGTTGCAGCTGTTTCAAAAATCGACTTAATTTCATCTCTTTCAGGTATGATTGGTCGAGGTGCACTTATCAGTATGATTACAATTATGTTGATTTTACCATCAGTCTTATTAATCTTTGAAGGTTTGATTAAAAGAACTACTTATAAATGGAGGTAATTATGAAAAGAAATCATAAAGCAATTAGAAAACAATTAACGGCACTTGGAATTAGTGCAGTATTAGTGGGAACTGTTCCAGTTTTCGCCCTTGAAAATTATCATTCTCCAGAAACATATAAAACAGTGAGTGCTTACACAGCACTCAAAACACTTGCAACTTCATATGAAGGCATCGAAAAAGAAGAGACTGTTTATGGGATTTTAAATGCAAATGGTTCTCCCTCAAAAGTGATTGTAAGTGACTTTATTCATTCAGATAAAAAAATTGACACGTTGACTTTAAATTCTAATTTAGAAGGATTAGCAGACCTTCAAAAATCAGATGCGCCTGTGATCAATGGTGAAGAAGTGACTTGGAATGTTAACGGTTATGAACTCAACTACCAAGGTGAAAGCAAACAAAGTTTACCAGTAGAGACTAAAATCACATATTTCTTAGATGGAACAGAAGTTGAAGCAAATGACCTTACAGGTAAAAGTGGTCAACTCAAAATGGTGATTGAGCAAACAAATAATCAATTTGAAGAGATGACCATTGGTGGAAAAACTCAGAAATTGTACGTACCTTATTATTCATTAGCGACTATGAGACTTTCATCTGATGTCTTTTCTAATGTCCAAATCAATCAAGGAAAAGTCATTTCAGATGGCAAAAATTTACTTGTAACAGGTTTATTAGCTCCAGGTATGAAAGAAAACTTTGAAGGTATTGTAGAGTTAAAATTAGAAAATGCTCTTGAAATCACAGCGGAGATTCAAAATTTTGAATTTAGCCCAATCTACATGGCAATGTCAAATCAATTGCCACAAGTGGATTCAATTGATGCACTTGATGAACTTGAAAATTTAAGTGCTTCATTGGCAAAATTTAAAGAAGCTGGTGAGAGTTTAGTATCAGGTGCGACAGAGTTTGAAGCTGGACAAGCAAAATTCTTTGAAAGCTTTGGTGGAGCAGTTGATGGATTACAAGATTATTTAGCTTCAATTGGTGAATTATCAAGCAAACTAAAAGGCATGGTAACGCCAGTAGATCAACTCACAAAAGGAGCTGTATCTTTACACGAAGGTCTGCTCAAATGGCAAACAAGTGCAAAACCTTTAGTTGCAGGATACGCACAATTTAGTGAAGGCACAAAAGCATTTGCTGAAGGCGCTAAAACACTTGGTGAAAAAGTCAGCGTATTAACGGATTCTCTTACGAAAGTAAGTGCAAATGCGACATTACTAAGCGGTTCAAGCGCACAACTTACAAAAGGTATTTCTGATTTAAATGCAAATGTTGCAAAGTTATCAGGTGGCAGCGATCAACTGTATGCGGCGATGAAACAATTCCAAAAATCGCTTGATCCAAATAGTGCAAACTATGCAGCATATGATGCCATCTTAAAACAAATGGAAACGATGAATACATCGACGAAAGCGGTATCTCAAGGACTTGGGACATTAACTGAAAAATCCACTCAGTTCAATGCAGGATTAGGCGAATTTGCTCAAAAAACTTCAGCACTTGGTGAAGCACCTAAATTAATCGCTGATGGCGCAACAAAATTAACAGCAGCATCATCCAGTTTAGTGGAAAATGCCGCTAAATTACAAGCAGGTACAGATCAATTAGTTGGTGGAATGGGTGCTCTTGTTTCTGGTAGCGAAACATTAGCTGGTGGCATGACTCAGCTCAATGACGGTATCTTAAAACTCAACACAAACATCCCTGTTCTTGAAGGCGCAACTGCTAAGTTAAGTGCTGGTTTTAAAGCATTGGATGAGAATTCAGTGAAATTAACTGATGGCGCGACGAAACTTAAAGACGGTATTGTAAAGTTCAATGAAGAAGGCATTAAAGCAATCGTTGAAAAAGTATCCGTAAAAGGCGATAAAATTGATGAAGCAGTTGAAATCAAAGATGCGCTTTTGTCATTATCTTCTAAATACAATAGCTTTAGTGGTGTCAATGAAAGTTTAACTTCAAAAGTTAACTATGTATTTAAAATTACCAATCAAGCATCAGAAGAAAAATAGAGCTTACTGATCAACAAATAAAAAAGGATGTTTTCACTTAAGATTGTTCGAAAATCTTGTGAAAACATCCTTATTTTGTTTTATTATAAAGTGAAATAACTATAAATAATATTGAGTTGATACACGTATCTAATAAAAAGTAGAGATACAGTATCAAGAACTCTTATAACTTGTTAATCATGCGAACAAAGATTTTTACAAGTTCTGGATCATAGAGGATTCCAGAGAGTGATTCAATTTCCTCAAGTGCTTTATAAACCATTTTCGCATTGCTATACACTCGGTTGCTGGTCATGGCGTCAAAACTATCGCAGATGGCTAAAATCCGTGCACCAATTGATATCTCTTCGCCTTTCAGTCCTAGCGGATATCCAGAACCATCCCAACGTTCATGATGTTGAGCAACGATATCGTAGATATCTTGATTATAAACTTCTAAAATGAGGTCTTTTCCTAAAACCGTATGCTGCTGAATCCGCTTATACTCTTCTTCATCGAGCTTTCCAGGTTTATTTAAGATGGCATCATCGATAAAAACTTTTCCAATATCGTGAAAACGCGCTGCTTTATTGAGATTGTAGAGTGCTTTAGAATGATAACCAAGTTCAAGTCCCATATATTTCACGAGACCAAAAACACGATCAGAATGTTCTTTTGTATAGTGGTCTTTTAACTGAAGGTTGGCCAGAAGTCGAATCATCTTCTCAGAACTTTCTTCATAATGCGTGATAGAAGTAGATTGTTCAACATGGACAAGCAAAACAGCAGGTTCTGTCGCCATAATACTCAAATAATCATCAAAATGATCGATGAGGATAAAATCACCTACGTGCCACTCTTCTTTTGATTCTAAATCAACGACGCATCCTTCAATAACTGTGTAAGTTTTAATACAGCCAACACAATCAATAGGCTCGATATATAAGATCGAATCTTTTGTCAGGTGATACTTAGCGATATCGATCTTATCATTTGAAAAAATGCGCTCCACTTTACTATTAATGTACTCATGCATCGCATCTGGGTGGATGAGTTCTTTTTTAAATAGCTCATATTTATTCATAGTGACCTCTAATGGTAGGATATTCATAAGTATATCCTAAAAAATAGGGATTTGACAAGAGCTTGATTTGGAATTTGAACAAGTTAGATAGATTAATTGTTTATAATTATGCACGATTGTTGTATATCATTCAATAATCAAATGACTAAAGATTGCTAAAGTTAAGTGGAATTTAGGAAAATACAAAATGCATTTCATTCGTTTATCAGTTCTCCAAATTTCGACTTGATTTCAGAAAAAGATAGATTGTTTTCCTGACAAAAATCCCGAACTTTTACATTTTCAGCGGGCATACTCATTCCGAGCACGCTCTCAATGTCAGCTTTTGTTAAACCGAATTCAAGTAGAGTAAAGAAAGTTGTATTACCATTAATTTCAGAAGCTTCTTCATCGGAATTTTCGCCACTGTTTTTTTCTGTTGTTATAGCGACTGAAGGATCTTCAGCTTTAGTCTGTACACGATTGATTTTATCTAATATATCAACATCTAAATTATTGGATTCATAGTATTCATATAGTGCATTGAGTGCACTTTCAGGCAAAATGATTTGATTGAATTGCGTTTCTTCAATTGGAAATTGAATGTACAATGCAACGAAATATTGCAAACTTTCATTGCCAATTTCAACATTAGAATTTTCAAATAGTGATTCAATATCTTTTGATTTAAACGTACTAAAATCAACATCTAAAGGCAAATTAAAAGCTTCTATCAGTACAGAATCAGGAATTTCAAAGTTCACAACCACATCTTCCATGGTGTAAGAGCCTCTAATTTCGAATGGGTCCGATATAAGGGTATCTTTAGTCTGATTTTGTTCATTTTCTGTGTTCCAATATCCAATTGAGGATGTGATTGCAATTCCACCAAAAATAACCAAAAACGAAATAATGGCAATCCACAGACTTTTCACATGTTTCAGTGACTTCTTTGACAGGGACAATGCAACTGTTTCATTAACAGGACAAGCAATTTCAGATGTACATCTTAAACAACTGATACACTGATGATTGAGTACTGTCTCACTTTGTGAAACTGTTATATTCATAGGACACTGATTGGTACAAGCTTCACAGTGGATGCAAGTATTTTTATTTCTTCTAATTTTAAAAACTCTAAATAAATTTGTGATACCGAGTAAAGCACCATAAGGACAAATATATTTACACCATGGTCTTTCAATCAAAAGTGACAGAGCAAGTACAATTAAAAGCACAATTATGGATAAAATAGTAGCTTCACCAGTCCAAAAATGAAACAGAGCATAGTAGGGATCTAAATTAGAAAATAGTAATTGACCAGAACGATATGTCATGTATAAAATCCATACTAAAAATCCATAACGAGCATATCGTAGATAATGATCGATCTTAGTCGGAATCATTTGATTATAATTTTTTTTGAACAATTTTTTCCCGATTTTACCAATCCATTCTTGTACAGAACCTAAAGGACAAATCCAACCACAAAGTATTGGTCCGAATAAAACTGCAAGTATAAAAATCAAAATAAAAATAACAACAGATGATTCATGAATTTTTTGGATATAATCTCCTGTTGTCATGAGTTGATAAGCAGTTTCTATTCCTCCAAATGGACAAATTGCATGCACTGAAGCAGTGGAAACAAATGGAATTTTTATATCATATTCTACTAATGTGTGCGCTATTGTGATCACTGCAATTAGCGATAAGAAAAAAATTTGTACGATGAGTCGAATTTGTTTCGATTGTGTACCTTTTGCAGATGTTGAGGTTTTACTCATGCCTACCTCCAGTTATTATTTATTCAGCATCACTCGATGTACCATTTTTGACACTGTAGTGAGATTTTACCCTATTTGCTTCTATTAAATCAAATGCCAATCATTGAAACGTCAATATAAAAAACTCATAGCAATTATTGATATCAATAAATACTATGAGTTCTAGAATGCTGATTTATGTTTGAATGTGTTTTCCTTATTTAAGTGTGTTTGACTATTTGAGTTTCAAGATTACTGTATATTCGCCTTTTGCTTCTGTTGAGATTGCTTGATAATGACAAAGATTTGCAAATCTCATCACTTCTTCTAATGCAGCTTTAGAATCAACCACAATTTTTATGGGATTTTCTTTTTCATCCATTGCCTTTTTAACCAGTATTACAGGTTCTGGGCTGGACAATCCTCTACCATCTATCATATAGAGCCTCCTATGATTTGGATTTTGGGTTCATTTTAGCCGTGTTGACAAATGCTAAAATCAGTACGACGAGCAGACCGATCACAACGGCAATTTTACCATTCATCGTCGGACCGCCTTTTAATGAAACCATATTCATATTTTGTGCGAATGCCACACCAACAAACATGCCCAATAAGGTGATGGCTGAGTCCGTATTTCCTTCAGTTGCCATGACGGTTTGTCGGACTGGACATCCACCTAAAAGAGTCGAACCAAATCCAACCAATAACATACTTAATAAGTTCCAAAGTCCATCTTTATGTGCCACTGGTTGGTGTGACAATCCAATCATAAATTGATCGGTGACGATATTAAAAATAAAAGCAGAAATCAGTAAGGCTAAAAATCCCAAAAGTAAACGCCATTCATTAAAAAGAAAATAATCTCTAAATCCACCGATCATGCAAAATCGCGTTCTTTGAGCCAAAGCTCCAATGGCGATTCCAACTGCTAATGAAATATATACAAACGCGTGTTCAGCGCCAATTCCCATGCCGTGTTCAGTGAAGTTTAAAAAGGAAGGTGCAAATAAAAGAACGACTAAGAGAATGATCGCTGCGGTACTAAAAACAGATCCTTCTGCGATTGATACTTTGTTTGCACGTCTGAGTGAAAAACCATTGCTTAAAAATAAAACGCCTGCAAAAATACCACAGATAAGACCGATGAGTCCTGTTAAGGCATTTAAATCGCCACCTGCAATTCTGAGTAACATTCGGATAGGTGAGCCTAAAAACACTAAAGCACCAACCATGATAAAAAATCCAACGACAAAGCGCGATATCGGTGAAGAACCGCCTTTTGGGCGAAACTCTTTTCTGGCAAGTGCCATGATTAAAGCACCGACAATTAAACCGAGTATTTCTGGTCTGACATATTGGAACTCAACTGCATGATGAAAACCCAATCCACCTGCAATATCCCTTAAAAAACTCGCTGTATCAAAGCCCATGTTACCTGGATTTCCCCAAATAACAAGTAAAACAGAGATAATGCCAATGAAAGCGCCAGTGACAATTATTCCGATTTTTTCAATTAAGTTATTCATTTTTTCCTCCAATTGTGCATTTATAAAAATTTGAATGAACATTGCATATGGTATAGGTTATAGCACTATGTATACTCTATAAATAATGACATCAAAATACCATCCGTCTATAGAGTAATCTATAATTTCCGTGTATAATGAAAGTAGATATGTCAACGTACTTAGTTAGTTTACGACACAATAGTCTATCAGTCAATAAAAGTAACTAAATTTTAAGGAGTTAGTCATAGCAAGGAATCTCGAAATAAAGACATAAATTTAAGACTAAAGGAGTGTATTTATGAGCAAACGGATGATTGCAAATTTAGTACTATTATTAACAGCAGCGATATGGGGTTTTGGTTTTGTTGCGCAACGAGTGGGTGCACAGTACATCGGAACCTTTACATTCAACGGTATTCGATTTGGACTAGGGTCATTATCATTGTTACCACTGATCTATTATTTCAATCGTAAAAAAGAAACTGAAAATAAATCACAAAGTAAAAAAGAAAGCAAAAAACAAAGTAGATCACAAAGTAAGACTGAGCCACAAGTACAACGTGCAACTCTTAAAGAAACACTTCTAGCAGGTGTGGTTGTGGGCATTGTATTATTCATCGCAGCTTCACTTCAGCAATATGGGGTGGAGTCGGGAACATCTGCTGGAAAAGCGGGTTTTATAACAGGTCTGTATATGGTATTTGTTCCGTTGTTGGGAATTTTGCTAAAACATAAAGTGAATTTAAATTCTTGGATAGGCGTTATTATCGCTGTTGTGGGATTATATTTACTCAGCATAAAAGAGAATTTTACGATTGAGGAAGGAGATAAGTTGGTTCTCATCGCCGCGTTCTTTTGGGCAATTCACATCCTCGTCATCGACAGATTTTCGAAACGAGTAGATGCGCTCATTCTTTCAAGTCTGCAATTTGGAACATGTGCAGTAATCAGCTTGATTGCGGCGTTCTTTACAGAGGAAGTCACCATGGCTGCTCTTAAGGGAAGTTTAGCACCTATATTATACGGGGGCTTACTTTCAGTAGGCGTTGCATATACGCTTCAAGTTGTGGCGCAAAAGAATGCAAAGCCATCTCATGCAGCCATTATCTTGAGTACAGAATCGGTATTTGGAGCAATTGGTGGCGTTTGGCTTTTACACGAAGTTATGGGAATGAAAGAAATTATTGGCGCTGTTATGATTATGGCGGGGATTTTAATTTCACAGATGGAATTCAAATCACGTGTGCATAGATAGAGGATATCGGGGTATAGGTACATCAATACAACAATGATGATCAAGAGGATCATGATGATACGGTGAGGTGCCTTATGAAACTGTCAAAAGAATTATATGAAAATGAGCTTGCGAGATTGCAGACGGAACTGGTGAAGTTACAAGAATGGGTTGTTTACAAAAAGTTAAAAGTGGTGGTGATCTTTGAAGGGAGAGATGCTGCTGGAAAAGGCGGCGTCATTAAACGCATCACCGAAAGCCTTAATCCACGTTCTTGTCGAGTTGTTGCTTTACCAAAACCAACTGAAAAAGAAGCCACTCAATGGTATTTTCAAAGATATGTCGCGCATCTACCAAGTGCAGGCGAGATGGTTCTGTTTGATAGAAGTTGGTATAACCGCGCTGGTGTTGAACGCGTCATGGGATTTTGCTCGGATGAAGAATATTGGGAGTTCATCAAATCGGTTCCTGAGTTTGAAGATATGCTCATTCGATCCGGCATTATCCTGATAAAATATTGGTTTTCAGTCTCAGATGAAGAGCAGGAAAATAGATTCCAAGAACGTATTAACGATGAAACTAAACGTTGGAAATTAAGTGATATGGATTTAGAAGCCCGTTCAAAATGGGTGGAATATTCTAAGGCGAAAGACGTGATGTTCCAATATACAGATACAGAAACATCGCCATGGTATGTAATTGACTCTGATATCAAACGAAACGCGCGGATCAACTGCATGACGCATTTATTGTCTCAGATCCCATATGAAGGCATCGCGTACAAAAAACTCGTATTGCCAAAACGACAACAAAATTCAGGTTATGTGAGACCGCCAATGGATTCGATGAAATACGTTCCAGATGTGGCAAGTCAACTCGCACAGACCCAAAATCACGAAGATAAAAAATCAAAAAAAGAAAAAGAACCTAAAAAAGAAAAAGAGTCCAAAAAAGAAAAAGAACCCAAAAAAGAAAAAGAACCTAAAAAGTCGATTGACTTAAAAAATGTGAAAGACTCGAAAAGCGTCAATGACTCTAAACCAGTCAACAACTCTAAAGCGGCTAATAATGTCAAACCAGCTAAAAGTTCTAACGCACCTAAGGGTTCTAACGCACCTAAGGGTTCTAACGCACCTAAGGGTTCTAAAACGGCTCGATAATTTATGTAGTTATAAATATCAATTGTTTAAATGTAGCTCCTTTTATTCAGGGTGAACAAGTATGAGTAAAAGGAGTTTTTTATGTGTGAATTTAATCGATTTAAATTTTGGAGGGATTATGTCATTTTATAAATTAGGCGTGAAAGGAGATTTGGTTTATGTACTTGAACAGCACCAAATTACTTCACCTACACCGATACAAGCCATGAGTATTCCACTGGCACTCAAAGGAAATGATTTGCTCGCAGAAGCTCAAACCGGCACGGGAAAAACTTTGGCGTTTCTATTGCCGATGTTTCAGATGATGGATGAAACTCTAGATGTCGTTCAAGGGATGATCATCACGCCAACGCGTGAGCTCGCCATTCAGATCTCAAAAGTCGCAAAAATGCTACTAGAAGTAAGAGATATCAAGATTTTGACTGCTTATGGCGGTCAAGATGTCGTGGCGCAACTGCATAAGTATGGCGGTAAAGTGCATTTAGTCATTGGAACACCTGGACGTATATTGGATTATATGAGAAGAGGTTCGATTCAGTTAGCGGATTTAAAATATCTCGTTGTAGATGAAGCGGATCAGATGTTTCACATAGGATTTAAAGAAGAAGTGGATGCGATATTGAATCAAACGCCAATTGAGAAACAAATATGGTGCTATTCAGCAACGCTTAGCCATTCTGTAGACAGTTTTGCAGACCGCGTACTGAAGAATCCCAAAACCGTGAAAGCACCTCGAGAAAAAATTACGCTCGATTCCATCGATCAGTACGTAGTGCTAACATCCAATCGTCAAAAATTCAATGACTTTAATAAAATTATCAAGATGTGCTATCCGACTAAATCCATTGTTTTTTGTCGCTCTAGAATAGGTGCGTCCACGATGTATGAAGAGATGCTTGCCTTTGGTTATAAAGTTGAAGTGTTACATGGTGCGCTCACACAAGCAAAACGAGAAAGTGCTCTTCAAAGATTTAGAGAAGGCGAAGTGGATTACCTCGTGGCAACGGACGTCGCTGCCAGAGGTCTTGATATCGATGGGATTACACATGTCTTTAATTACAACTTGCCTGATGATCCAGAAAACTATGTACACCGCATCGGGCGTACTGGTCGAGCAGGAAATTACGGTGTTACCTATACGTTTTTAACTGGAAAAGACGAAAAACGTTTAGAGGCAATCGAATTGTTTATTGAAATGAAAATCAAGCAGATGAAGCTCTAGGCTTACAAGCTCTAGGCTGACAAGCTCTAGGCAAATCATGCGCTAAGTTGATAATCTCTATGCTGAGGATTGACTTGTTTATTTCAATCCTTTTTCTTGAGTCAGAAAATCGTATTGCTTGAGCATTTGGCTTACTGCATCGGCATCGGTCTTAATGTTCAATAGTGTTTCGTTGAAATAAGCAACGCTTAATTCCGCTTGAAGCATGGATAATTCATCACCATTTATTTCTCCAAGCATATGAAGTGCTTTGGTCAAAGGTGAAAAAAGGTACATCAAAGTGAAATCTGAATGATCCGAGCCTTTGACCTGTAACAAGGTACTTTCACTTGAGTGTGAAAGGACCTGATATAGATGTTGGTCATTGGTGCCTTCTTTCCATTCATCACTTCTCAAAAATAAGGTAGGAACCGTTAGGCCTGCTTGAAGCGTTTCAGAATCAATGGGTTCAACCCAAGGATCAAAAGCGAGGAGCGATTTGATACGCGAATCTTGAAGACTGGTTAGAACAGCGGCTCCACCTCCAGTTGAATGACCGATTATGCCGATTTTTTCAAGATCGAGATGTCCTGCTAGGATGTCTGGATCTTTTTTATGTTCTTGAATGGATTCAAGTGTCGTAAGCACGGTGAGGATATCGCCTGAAAAAGTTTGAATGAGGCGATTACCATTGGCTAAAAAACCTTCTGAATAATCCAGCGACGGTAATGTTTTTTGAGAAAAATACTGGGTACTACCATCTGCGAAATTCGTCACAACAGAGCCATAAGTATGTTCAATTCCTACGACAATATAACCGTTACTTGCAAGTGCTTCTGCCATATTGACATGCAAAAGCCTTGAACTCGACCATCCGTGAGAGAGTAAAATGACAGGGAACTCAGATTTTGATAATGAAATTGGGACATCTAAGTAAGCATTTGAATCCACAAAAGCGAGCTGATTAAAAACAAAACTTGGTAAATGCCCTAAAGTTGCGAGTCCTTTTGTCGTCGATTTTCCACCGGGTAGCCAAGGAGATTTTTGGATAGATTGTTTAGCAGTTTCAATTGAGTGTGGATCTACTGGATACCAGACTTGGAACATGATTTTTCTAGGGAGATTGTCTGTTTCGGCATATGGATCCATGCGTGTAGGATCGGTGACATCGACTAAAGTCGTCCCAACAGAAAAAGTTCCAGTAGGCTGTGACAATTTTGGAACGGGAAATGCATAGAGCAAAAGTGCAAATGCTCCCACCAGTAAGAGGCTCATCAATTTGAACCCAATGTGATTAAATGAAGGAACGACCAAACCACCTTTAGAAAGATACATAAGAACCATCATCGTGGTCAAAATTGCAGATACATAAAGAACCCCGTAATTCCACCTAAAACCCTGCATGAACCATTGAAGCAACAGCAAAATATCAAATAAAATGGCAATCACGACGATCCCTTTCATCGGAATGGTTCGCGTCCAAAATAATAGGCCGTATAAAACGGTTAATAAACTGAGATTCATCATATCAAATATAGACATTTTAGCCTCCTTATGTCGGTAAATACGCTTGAAAAAGTGTCGCGTAGATGGATTGAATTTGTTCTGTGGTAAATGGGGCGTTTGAGAGTGCCCATTTTTTAGAAAGCGACTCATAGAGCTCAATCATCAAAAACGCAATTAATGTCGTATCACATGGCAAAATGAGTCCTTTGACGACATAAGCGTCTAGTATATTTTTCAGACTGATCAGTGCGACATCGTCAATCTGTTTGAGTCCTTCTAGTACCACCTTCGTCCCAGAGATTTCCGCTTCCATGCGCAGTTGATCAAAGAGCTTTTGCTGGTTTTGGCATTTTAGTGCAGACTCTAAGTAGTGATTTAGAGCTTCGAAACCAGGTTTGTCGCTTGAAATTACAGCATTTGAATAGACGGTGATGAGATGAATTTGCTGCTGAATGATTGTCTGAAAGACTTCTTCTTTTGAACTGAAAAAATTATAGAAAGTGCCTTTTCCCATATTCGCAACCTTTGTGATTTGCTCGACGGTCGTGGACTTATATCCAAAATTCTCAAAGCACTTAAGTGCGGCGTCTAATATCAGAGTTGATTTATCTTGTTCTGGATTCATTGGGAATATCCTTTCAATAGTTGATTAAATGACTTGATAGGATCACAAGTCGTGTTAGAAGTTATGCTAAAAACATTTGCGTGACCAGATGACCGAAATTAAATTCTGGTCACTTTCAATTTTAAGTTATCACGTCAAGTGCGATGTGTCAATTACATTTTATAAAATTTAATTTATAAAAATCAATTTGCAAAAACTGCATAATTTGCCCGTGTTGACTTTTCATGTCAGCTAATTTCGAGTATACTATTATAGAAGAAAAGGAGTATTCATCATGGCTAGAAAAATAAAACAAGAAGACATTGAGCAAATGGATTTAAAATCGGTCTGTGGGAAAGAGGGCGTTCATACACATAACCACGATCACGACCACGATCACGACCACGCTCACGATCATTCACACGACCACGAGCACGACCACGATCATCCACACGACCACGATCACATTCCAACCATTACGCATTTAAAAATAAACGAATCCATCACCAATCATCATCCACACAAACATACCAACACCAAAGCCGTTCTCAATCGCTTGTCTCGCGCGAGCGGTCACCTTGAATCGGTAAAGCGGATGATCGAGGACGGAAAAGATTGCAGTGAGGTGCTTATACAACTCTCCGCAGTTATTGCAGCACTAAACAACACAGGAAAAGTGATTTTGAAAGATCATTTGGACCATTGCATCATCGATGCTGTGGAACACGGTGACCACCAATCTCTAGAAAATTTGGGTAAAGCCATCGACAGTTTTATCAAATAATGATGTGAAACAGGGGAAAAGCAAATCATGAAACCATACAACACAACAAAGCAACCAGCACAGTACATAAAAAAATGGATATTTCGTCTATTTATCGTCATGTTGATAGCCACCATAGTGATCCTTGGTATTGACCAATATGTCGCGTATACCGGTAAAAGTACTTTGGTGACGGTGGAAGCGGCTCAGCCAGCACAGGCCATTCTGGTATTAGGCGCATATGTGAATCCCAGCGGCGAAGTATCACGCATACTCAAAGATAGACTCGATTATGCCCTAGCGTGTTATGAGGCTGGAAAAGCGCCAAAGATCATCGTTAGCGGAGATCATGGATCTAAAACTTATGACGAAGTACGCGCCATGAGCCAGTACTTGGAAGAAGCAGGTGTACCTCCAGAAGACATATTTTTAGATCATGCGGGTTTTAGTACCTATGATTCTGTTTATCGCATGAAGTCCATTTTTTTAGTAGACAATGCCATAATTGTCACTCAGGAATATCATGCCGTTCGTGCTGCTTATATTGCGAAACAAATGGATATTGAGGTCCAAACGATAGCATCCGACACTTATGTGTATGAAGAAATGGCATATTATCGTTTCAGAGAAGTCGGTGCAAGACTAAAAGCATTTATAATGGCTGGAATCGTAAAACCAGAGCCCAAATATCTAGGCGACGTCATCCCAATTTCAGAAAGTGGATTAAAAACTCGTGACTAAATTACTAGTTGTGAGTTTTTTTATTTGGGTATATATGTGTCGGGAGTGTAAAATTATGAATTTAATTGGGGGTACATATGAAACGTTTATGGCTTTTAAGTTTAATTTTAATAGTGGTTTTAATGGGAACAGCCTGTTCATCTAAAAGTAAAGATGACGAGGATTCAAAAGCAGAAGATGAAAGTCAAAGTATATTAGAGGTTGCAGAAGATTTATCTGAAATTGCAGCAAGCGTCGGCGAAGAATGGCCAGAGGAAGCGGATCGACTAGGAATTCCTGAACCGATGGCGGGTAAAGTAGGTCAAAGCGGAACCATTAACGAAGTGACTTCTGTGGGGTATACAGATTTTACTCGTGAAGATTTGGATGCCTATTTTGAAGATTTAACAGAGAGTGGTTTTGCACCTGGGTTAGTGTACCCTGGGGGTCAAATTTGGAATTATGTTAAAAATGTAGATACTGGGTCAATTGATATCACCATGACGCTGGACATCAATACCGGTGAATTTTCTATGGTCATCGTGAACTCCGATCAAAAGGCCGAAATTACAGAAGCGTCTACATTAACACTTGAAGACATTCGTTCAAGAGTTCCTGAGGACTTTAAACTCTTTGAAGACGCTGACGTACTCACTGTCACAGACAATGGTTTTATGATTACCGTGGAATATAAAAATGTAAAAGATGACCAAGTTGAAAGTTACGTTGAAAGCCTAGAAACTGCTGGATTTGTAAAAGAAGAAAGCAGTGATTCAATGGAGACGACGTATTCAAAAACCATTGAAAATCCAATGGCATTTTATTATATTAACATGATTCGCTATGAAAATGGCTACATGACAATTTTGTATTCAGGTTTTTAATCTAGTTGTTTCTCTAAAATAGATTGTGTTCTTTAATGTGCAGTGCACATATAAATGTGCAGTTTACACATTATGGATGATTTGTGTGATTAAGTGACTTAGTCACGGATGAAAGCACATGAAAACTCTATAATCGAAATGAAGTATAAGGCTCATGTGATTGGGTAAAATCATATGAAAATAAAAATAATTTGATTATTAGAGGTGAAATGATGTTTGATTTTTTAAAAAAGCAAAATGGCGTGGCGGGAGCAAAAGAAGACAGAACGATGGTCGTTATCAAAAGTAGATGTCCGCAAAACCATCCATGTCCAGCAGTGAGAGTGTGTCCGGTAAATGCCATTAAGCAACAAGGATTTAAAGCGCCAACCATTGATGAAGAAAAATGTATCAAATGTGCAAAATGTGTACGATTCTGTCCGATGGGCGCATTGGCGTTAGAATAGGTCGCTTTGAGATACAGAATAACATCTAAATAATATTTAAATAACTTATTTTAAGTAAGCCGATATTATCCTTATCGTTCTTGGCCCATATCACCCACGAATTATAAAATAATAACAGGCTTTTGTTGAAAACTCGCTTTATATGGTATAATCTAATATACTGTATAAGCGAGTTTTTTTCGTGAGGTATATGAAGTTTACGAATAATAATGGATATATATTTAATGGCTCAACATTTTATGGTTCAACATTTAATGAATCAGCATTTTATGGCTTAATATTTAATGAATCAGCATTTAATGGCTTAACATTTAATGGTGTATATTTTTATGTCGATAAATACGTGAATCATGAAGTGATGAATTAAAAATTAAAATTTATAATTTAAAATTTATAATTTATAATTTGAAATTTAGAACAAGTCTTCTATAAATATAATAGGAAGGACGATGAAGCACCGATTGATAGAATCGTGTTTTGTGAGTGAATCAAATGAGAGATTTGACGAAGATTTCCGTCGTTAAAAAATTAGAAAGTATGTTAGAGTTTTGGCCAAAACTGTCGCCTGCTGAGCAAAATCGCCTCGTTGAAAATACATATCCTGCAGATTATGCTGGAGGCGAGATGATTCATGGTGGTGATGGAGATTGCTTAGGCATTATGCTCGTGGAAACCGGAACGGTTCGCGTGTATATGCTTTCAGAAGATGGGCGAGAAATTACGCTCTATCGATTGCATGAAGGCGATGTGTGCATCTTATCTTCATCTTGTGTACTAAGTGAAGTGACTTTTGATGTTCATATCGACGCAGACACGGACTGTGAACTCTTAATCATCAACTCAAAAGTGTATTCCGAACTTGCGGATCATAATATCTATGTTGAAAACTTTACATTGCGCGAGGGAATGTCGCGATTTTCGGATGTGATGTGGGCCATGCAGCAAATACTCTTTATGAGTTTGGATAAGCGATTAGCGGGATTTTTAATGGATGAAGTGGCAAGAACGGGAGAACTTGAAATTCAACTCACGCATGATCAAATTGCCAAGTACATCAGTTCAGCCCGAGAAGTGGTATCGAGGATGCTGAAGTACTTCGCTTCAGAGGACATTGTGGAACTTAGCAGAGGAAAGATATTGATCAAAGATAAGAATAAACTTAAAAAATTAACGGGTTATATGTAACTGAATAATAGATTGAGAAGAAGAGGCGAATATGGGAAATAAGAATCAAGGAACTAAAAATCAAGGAAACACACCGTTTTATGATGCATTTGATAAGAAAAAGAAAGTTGTTAAGCACAATGAAATCGATGACGATTTTGAATTTGAAGATGAATATTATTCAAAGAAGAAAAGAGAAAAAAAGGCAAATAAATCAAGTAACACGAATACTACAAATAGCGCAAATACTAGCAATACCACAAAAAACGGCAATCGTACAACAAGCGCAAAAAAGGCAGATTACGTAAAGAAAACAGAAAACGCAACTAACGCAAAGAAGTCAAATCATACATCGGTTAATGATAATGCAAAAAGCGCACCTTCTGATAGAAAGAAAGAAACCTATAAAAATACGCGACCTGAATTAAAAAGAGAGTTTATAAAAGGCGATTCGAAGGGTAAAGCCTATTTTTCAAGGGCTTATGATGCTTATCGAATTGAACCCAAATGTGGCGCATCGTCAAAATGTGGAGGATGCCAACTACAGCATTTGTCATATGAAGGACAACTGGTTTATAAGCAAAGACAGGTTGAAAGTTTGTTAAGTGAATTTGGAAAAGTGTCTCCAATCGTTGGCATGAAAGATCCGTATCACTACAGGAACAAAATCCATGCAACTTTTTCATATGATAAAAAGGGCAAAATTATCGCGGGAATTTATGAGGAAGAGTCGCATCACGTAATCGCGACAACGGACTGTATAATTCAGGACCAACGTGCCAATGCGATTATTCAAACCATCGTGAAACTCATGCCATCTTTTAAAATGACGCCATATGATGAAGATTATGGAACGGGTTTTCTGAGACATGTATTGATTCGCACCAGCAGTATCTCAGATGAGGTCATGGTAGTCATCGTGGGTGGAAATCCTATTATGCCATCGAAAAACAATTTTGCAAAGGCGCTCACTGAGGCGCATCCGTATATTTCTACTGTGGTATTTAACGTCAATAGCCGCAACACGAGTATGGTACTTGGTCCCAATGAGACGGTGATCACGGGAAAAGGTTATATTGAAGATGCACTTTGCGGGACGAAATTTAGAATTTCTCCTAAGTCATTTTATCAAGTAAACTCGGTTCAAGCGGATAAACTCTTTAAGCGCGCAATTGAAATGGCAAAGATCAAATCCACTGACAATGTGCTAGACGCTTACTGTGGTATCGGTACAATTGGCCTGATTGCAAGCAAAAAAGCCGGTCACGTCATCGGCGTTGAGCTCAACAAAGATGCAGTTGCAGATGCCAATTACAATTCAAAACTCAACGAAGCCGACAATATCGAGTTTTATCAAGGCGACGCCGGAGAATTCATGGTGGAGATGGCAGCAGAAGACGAAACCGTAGATATCGTATTCCTCGATCCCCCTAGAAGCGGCAGCAGCGACGACTTCTTAAAATCCCTCGTCAAACTTGCACCAAAAACAGTTGTTTATATTTCATGTAATCCTGAAACACTCGCACGTGATTTGAAATACCTCACGAGCAATGGGTATAGTACAAAAGAGATGGTGCCATTTGATTTGTTTCCGTTTACGGGGCACGTTGAGACGGTTGTATTGATGTCAAGGGTAAAAGAGTGAGTGTAGTAAGAAGCCTGTAAACAAAGGGGTTTAGAGGTTTTGCCGTAAAATTCGGACGAGTAAAAATTGTGAAATTATCTGTTCGTGGAAACAAGTCTAAAGGCATGATTTTGAACGTGACAGAGCGATTTAGATAACATGCGTTTGCGTGTGGTCGATTTAGATAACATGGGTTCACAGTGGTCGATTTGGATGTTTTTTAGATTTACCGGGGTTGAGAGAGCAGTTTGGTTATTAGAATGAGGATATTTTAATTTCATTGAGCAAATAATTCGTGAAAACATACTTTCATCACATTCTTAATATATAATGATATTAAACAATTTAAAGGAGGAATTACTATGAAAATTGATAAATCTATAAATCGACATTTTGTCACTGTTCTGATGGTTTCTGCACTTGCAGTTAGCAGCATTTTTATGTTATCAGGCTGTAGCACTTCGAAAGATAGTACTACAGATACTACCCCACCTGTTCAGGAAACCACTAGTCAAGAACCAGCAACTACTCAACCGATAGATCATAATGTTGACATTGATCCAGCTCCACTCACCGACACTGACAAATCTCTATCTCTTGAAGGATATGGCGCGAAAGGCGCACTTGCAGATAAAGATTTAACTATCAATGATATGCTAATGTACGCAGTTCAAGATGAATATTTAGCTCATGGCGAGTATTTGGCCATTGTGGACAAGTTTGGCAGTCAGAAGCCTTATACTAATATTATCAGTGCCGAAGAAACACATCTTGCTTATTTAAAAGAAGTATATCTTGCATATGGACTTGATTTCCCTGCTGATGAGTCAACCAGTCATATTGTTATACCTGCTAATTTGCTCGAAGCAGCAGAGACAGGTGTCCAAGCTGAAATAGATAATATTGCGATGTATGAGCTTTTCTTGACGTATGACTTACCTGAAAATGTCTTTGAAGTGTTCTCCGCTTTAAAGAGCGGCTCTGATAGCCATCTGCTGTCATTTCAAAAGCAGGTTGATAAACTAAAGTAATAAATAACACCTTCTAAGCTATCGGAAACAAAAAAATAGCTCCTCGCTGCTAGTAAAAATTAGCAACGGGAGCTTTTTTATTAGATTTCAATGGTGACTCCTGACTTAAATTCCACTATGAATTTGTATTCATAGACAGTGACCTTTTCAATCAGCCGCCGGACAAGCGCCTCGTCGTATTCGGTCAGGGCAGTGGGTTGCTCCTGCAGAAATGCGCTCATGTCGGTGATACGTTTTTGCAGTTCATCCCGACCGAGGTTCTCGACCTGAGCCTTTTGCTTCTCGTCACGTAGGCGATAGATTTCATCGCCGACATTCTCGTAGTCAGCCTTTGAGCTGGCGAGCTTCAAGAGCTCTGCTTGAAGTTCTGTAAGCCGTTTATCGATTGCGGTAAGGGTATGACTGTTTTCGTGGCAAATTACAGTTTCGATATTTTTCTGCAGCGTGCTGAGAAAATGATCTTTATCACACAATGCTTGATTGATGGCCATGACCATCACTTGCTCTAAAGTGTTCTCAAGTACCGTTCGGGCTTCACAGAACAAGCCGGTGTTCTCTAATCTGCTGACACACCGCCAAACGACTGATTTCTTGCCTCGGTTGTTCCAGTGAACCCTGCGGAACACCTCGCCGCAACCTCCGCAAAATATCATATTTGAGAAGCAATGAATGCAGCTGAAGGTCCTGTTCTTACCGTTCGGGCTGGTGTGGACGATGCGGCGTTGGATGAGCTCCTCTTGTACCCTCATGAATATTTCACGCGGGATAATGGCTTGGTGGCTGTTTTCCACATAATACTGCGGTACGACGCCGTGGTTCTTTACTCGAGTCTTTGTGAGGAAGTCCGTGGTATAGGTTTTCTGCAACAGGGCGTCTCCAATGTACTTTTCATTTCTTAGAATTTGATTGATATTGCTGGTATGCCATTTTTCATTCCCTGCGCCATTTAGGATGCCATCGGCTTCAAGCCCGCGCTTGATTTTCAGCATGCTGGCACCTTCGAGATATTCCCGATAGATGCGCTTTATGATTTCTGCTTCCTCAGGGACAACGATCAGGCGCTTTTTATCATCCTTTATAAACCCGAGGAAGCGGTTACAGTTGACCTGGATTTCGCCTTGCTGGTAGCGATACTGAAGCCCCAGCTTTACGTTCTGGCTTAGGGACTGGCTTTCCTGCTGTGCAAGAGAAGCCATTATTGTGAGCATGACCTCACCCTTGGAATCCATGGAATTGATGTTTTCCTTCTCGAAGAAAACGGGTATGTTCTTTTCCTTAAGCTGCCTGATATATTTCAGGCAATCCAGGGTATTGCGAGCAAACCTACTGATGGATTTTGTAATGATCATGTCGATGCTGCCCGCCATGCACTCATCGATCATTCGGTTGAATTCTTCACGCTTCTTAGTGTTTGTGCCGGAGATGCCGTCATCCGCATAGATACCTGCCAGTGCCCAGTCCGGGTGGCCGTTGATGTAAGCTGTGTAATGTTCGATCTGCGCATCGTAGCTGGTAGCCTGCTCGTCACTGTCGGTTGAAACCCTACAGTAGGCAGCAACACGGAGTTTTGGTTTTTCTTCATCACTATTTTTTCGGGTATGGTTCCTAGCTGGAAGCACCGTAACAGTTCTATTTGTCGCCAATTATCTACACCTCGCTTTCTATTAGACTATAGGCATATGCCGCCTGTGCAAAAGGATCATCATAAACTTGTGTTCCTTCGATGATGTGGAAGGTAGTAGGGTGGACAACCACTTTATCTTCTGTAGGCTCGCGTATTCTACCGAGAGCAGATGCCCTTCTAAACCGTTCTTCTTGAACAGCAGCAAAGGTATCTGGGTCGATGATCGCTGGGTAATAATCATCGCCAAGGTAATGGCGATTTTTCAGTATTTTACCGACTCCTGCATGAAAGGCATCAATGCCTACCTTATTTGCCGCAGTCTTTAGAGCATTACCGGACAGGTATGCTTTATAAAGTGATTGAATCTGTTCTGCAGCGAGATCTTCAATTACTGCGACACCATTTTCTATCCTGTATCCGAATGGGGTATGGCCCATTTATTTCACCAACCTTTCTTTTAGCGTTATGCCGCATTTCAATACAAATCCTATTTCCATCCTCGAATAGACAATTATATGATCAACAAACCGGTTGAAAAGCTCACCGACAAAGCCAGACTGCATGGTAGCTTTCGTTGAAAACTGTAGGAGTGCACTGACTTCACTCAGGTGACGAGTGTCGTTGCTGATGAAGTTTATAAGCGATTCCTTCCGGCGCTGCAGTTGTCCAGCTTCCTGTAAAAGGTCGTTGTTTCCTCTAGTGTAGACGGCAGGCTCAAGGTAGCCACGTGTCTGTAAGCCCATGAGCACTTTTCGTTGATCTTCGATGTCAGCAAGCTTTTTGTCGATTTCTTGTAAGGTTTCCATGCTGTTATTTGAATCGATACATCTAAGACTCATAAGGAGAGGTCTGAGAACGATTTGATGCCCGAAAATGAGTTTGTTCATCATGGTGACAAAGGCTAACTCTAATTCAGAATTAGAAATGTACTTCATGGAGCATTTTTCAATTTCAGTGATATGCGTATTGCAGCACCATGCGATATATTTTTTACCGCTGGAGTGGATACGACGTTTAAATGTGTCACCACAATGGTCGCAAATGATTTTGCCAGAGAAAGGGTAGCGGTTTTGATATTTCTCGTTTTGCTTTTCTACGCCTTTTTCTTTGCCGCGCTGTTCTAAGACCAGTTGTGCGGCAGCATGATCCTCACGGCTGATTATTGCCTCATGATGGTCCTGAATCAAGTATTGCTCACGCTCTCCACGGTTTGTAAACCTGTTGAACTGACTGTCACTGTAGGTCTTTTGAAAGATAGCATCACCAATGTATTTCTCGTTGCCAATCATCCCTCTGATGGTGGAAGAGGTCCAGCGGCCGCCGTTCTTGCCTTTAAGCCCGCGAGCGTTTAAGTCTTTTGCAATCATATGAACGCCTTTACCGGACAAGACCTCTGAGAAAATAAACCTAACAATTTCAGCCTGCTGTTTATTTACGATCAACTCACCATCAACAGCATCGTAGCCATAAGGAGAGCAGCCGATTTTATAGGTTCCGTTTTGAAAGCGTCGTTGAATGGACCATTTGTTGTTCTCAGCAATGGACGCTGATTCTCCTTCGGCCAGTCCACTTAGGATCGACAGCATGAGTTCGCTTTCCATAGAACCCGTGTTGATGTTCTCACTTTCAAAATAGACGGAAATGCCAAGTTTGGTAAGTCTGCGGACCAACTCAAGGCAGTCCATCGTGTTTCGGGCAAATCGACTTATCGACTTCGTCATGATGAGGTCGATATTTCGTTTTTCACAGTCTTTTATCATCCGAAGCAGTTCTGGGCGTTTTTCTTTCTTGGTACCTGTTATGCCCTCGTCGTAGTAAAGCCCCGCAAACTCCCAGGCTGGATTTGCTTTGATGGTGGATTCGTAATGACTTTTCTGGGTTTCAAGACTGACCAGCTGATCCTCGCTGCCAGTCGAAACACGGGCATATGCAGCGACTCTCAGCTTAGGTTGCTCAATTGAATTTGCATTGTTTGGCGCTATTAAGGTAACCTTTCTCAATTTTTCACCTCCTGTTAGTGTCACATATTACCTCTGAAGCCGTGTTATATCAACGTTTTTCTGGCATTATAGAAGCTAGTGCTGGAGTGAAGGATTGACGATTGAGTAGGGTAATTTTATTGAATTCGGACAAGGAAATAAGTCCATTTTTAAGCATCGAATCGAGCATTAACTGCGCTCTTACATAATCCACTTCGCACTGTAATTGCTCTTGTGAAAAGGGTTTCTTTTCATAATTGATTTCTGGATTTGTGCCAGTAATATTTGCCATCCATATGTCCTCCAATCTGAGAACTTCGTCCTCACTACCCAATGGAGGTGAACAAGCCTTTTGAACGAAAAGACGGCAAAAAAATAATGCCTACCGAAAGACGGATCTCTCAGTAGGCATTAAATGGTGTGTTTATTCGCTGTATTTGATAAAAGCATCGGTGAAGCCAGCTGCCTTGACCTTGCGTAGCATGGCATCGGCATTCGCCTTAACAGAAAATGCGCCAAGCTGGATGCGGTAAAACTTCTTCCGAACGACGGGAGCGACCGGCGCAAGACCTGCTTTTACATCCGCACGGAAGGTTTCCATCGACTTGCCATGCCTTGGAAACCAGTGCATGACGTCGCCGTGGTTGCTGGCAACGCCAAGTTTATGGCCCTCTGAGTGGCAGATGATATCCTTTTCTGTGAGCCCATATTGCTTGCAGAGATAGACGCAAAGCTCCACAGCTTCCTTATAAACGGCATTAAAATACGAGGCATCAGTCAGACCATCCTCGCAGATTTCAAAGCCTATATGTGAATCGTTTGCTGCGCCGCCGGCATGCCAGCCTCTATGATTCCAAGGTAGTGTCTGATAGGTGACAATGCTTCCATCAGCCAGTTTGCCGATAAAACCGTGAACACAGACCTGCCTGCCATCTGGCTTGTCCTGATTCCAATGATTGCCCGACTGGTTCTTCCCCAGAAGTCCGTCGTCTGGTCCGATATAGCGTTTCAGAAAGGGATTGTTTGCCCCGGTAGAATGCACCATGATGCCCTTTGGCTTAATAGTCCGGCCAGCCTTGTAACAGGCATTGTTTATCAGAATTAGCTTTCGAAGATTCATTTAAGAGTCCTCCTTGTCGCTTCGGTTATGAAGTTGTTCCAGGATATCCTTTAGCTTTTGTGGCACTGGCAAGCCAATGTGTGCCGCATTCTCAAGGATGGAGACACCCTCGTTTGATAGGTAGAAAAAGATGACAGCCGTTCTAATAACAGAGCCGTCACCGATAACACTTTGGTCGACGATATTCCCTATTGCCACGAGCGAGAAGATAAGCACTTTCTTGAAAATGCCTCTAAAGCCGATCTCACTGGACAAATTCTTATCTAGCACTGCACACATCAGGCCAGTGACATAGTCGATGATTACGAAGGCTAAAAGAGCATACAAAAAGCCGTCCCATCCTCCGAGGAAGTACCCAAGACCTCCGCCTGCAGCAGCAATTGCCGCCTGTGTCCAATTCCAAAATTCCTTCATAGTAGTCCTCCTTCAAATTTGCTGTACAAAAAAAGACGCCTCTAATTAGCGGACGCCTCTATAGCTGTTCAGAGATTGTTGATATATAAAGCCCGGATACCTCGGAGCACTGATTTATTCATAAACGCGGCTGCTGCTGGTCCGGTCTTTTGTGATCCTACCGATGTAGTCGCTGAGTCTGCCTTTGCCGAGTTTGCCGCCACTGTCCACGGTAAAGTCGGTATAAAATCCGTCTTTCCCGAAACGGTGCGTAATCTCCGTGATCAGTCCAAGGCTGGTGGAGCCTTCGCTGTTGACGATGACCGCCTCGTCGCCCAAGAGGAGCTGCGGCTTGAAAGGACCTGTAAAGCTTTCGATTTTTCCAACATACTGCAGGCTGTCGGCAATCTGGGTGGCGTAGCTCTCGGCATCCGTGAGTGTTGTTCCTTCCGGTACGTTGATGTAAAGAGTCTTGTTCGCTTGAAGATTCCATCCGGTATAGGTCTGGACATTCCGGTACACCTTGATGCTGAAATCCCGATTGTGAACGCAGACCCGTCGGTAGGCTTCCTGATCGTCCCGGACGATGTTTCTGGTAAAGATGTCCTTGTCACGCTGAAAGACATAGCTTGAGTTACTTGCAAATCCAGCAAAGGTTGAAGCCCCAATTACCACAATTCCATCAACAAGTTCTTTGATTTGCCAGTTATCAAACGCTTTTAGAACTTCCATGACGCCATCAAGAAAGCTCATATTGGGGTCGAACATATAGCCAGCTGACAGAGAAGTGTTCTGCACCAGCATTTCATCGGTGCTGATATTAGCCTTATCAAGGATATCCCTGATTGTCTGATGCAGGAGCTGGTAGGTGTAGGAGTTGTCTTCATCGAAGCTCTGATCGCCCAGTGCTTTACCGATAATGTTCCGGCCATCCACGCTGATACTTTCGCCGAGTAGTTCAAAATTGCTCCGGTCCACATAAAAGCTCCCCATTGGATAAGGCTCACTGTCGCCAATGATGAACTCAAATACCACTTTACTGCCAGGAGAGAGAAGACTGGATTCTTCTGAAATGGCAACGTTGCCTTCGTATTCAGGGTTTTCGTTAATCGGGTTTTCAAGACTCAGCGTAAAGGATGTGATTGGGGTGTCCATTGAACATTTGATGCTACCTGAATCCATATATCGGTCCATCTCGAACATGTACTCATGGATGAGCAGCTTCTGAGCGTATGGCGTCCGAAAGCAGCCTACTATACCAAACCCAGAGAGTGATTTCAGCTCAAGATTGCTTAGGCCGGTATCATTTTTGGGGCTGATGTACACCGTGTCCTGCCAAACCGGAGCTGAGAAGTCGCCATTAAAGCGATTACTCGGTGTGCCATAGAGCAGACCGCCATTGATGAAAAACAGCTGGCCTTCTGTTTTAGGGAATTGAATAAAATCAGGATAAGTGCCGTTCCCGACAATAGCATCATTTTCGAATGTCAGCTGCATGCTTTCACCTCCACTAACTCAGAATTTCATTGCTCTGGTTCTTCTTCCGGGACCACTTCTGAAGATTTCTTCGTTTCTGCAATTTCAATAATCGGAAGCTCCGACAGATCAATCGGTGCATCACACAAATAACAGTTTATGCTGTCCGATATAGACTTGATGGTTAAGACGGTGCCGCAACCGCTGCAGACGACCGTTCCTACGTGCCACATACTCATATCATTCATCTCCCTTCGTTTTTAGGATCACATCCCGGATGTATGGACCGATTTCACTTTCAATATGGTCTTGTCTGCCCTGCAGCTTGAAGTGGGAGATGCCCCCTTCATGTAAGGCATTAATTTGCTCCATGCCGAGCCTCATTTTGAACCGACCGCCAGATTGGTCTTTGCAGATGCAGACGTCCTCGTAGGATTTATCGAAGCGCTTCATTTGAAGTGATAACTGTCTGTAGTGCTGTCCGCGCTCTTCACAGTTTTGGTAGCAGTTTTCGTTTACCAATATCTGCAGCTTTTGAAAACCAAGGCCTGCCAAGTCCTCCAGATGAGAATTGAAATCCGGGCTCACCGCATAAAAGTCACAGCCTTCAATTTTTGGCACCACAGCGGTAATCGATGAGGTGACCGCAAGCCCAGGATAATATTTCTTAATGTGGTCAAAGAGCTTCTGTTCTGAGAGAATTACGCCGTTCAAAGGGCTGACCGCTAATTTGTCAAGCACTGCATTGCACTCGTAATCCATCAATTCATGATCTTCAACGATTCCAGAAAAGGTCGCATCTACACCGATCTCATTCGCATTGAAAAGCTCGATAACCCTGATAAAATCTTCAAATCCAGTGTCACGGTTAAAGGGTATCCGGCCACCGTTCCATAGCGACGTGAATGCCGCATCATAGACCTGCACTCGATACCCATTCTCCATCAAGAGCAGCGAATACTTCAGCAGTTCCTCCGGGTAAGACACTGCGCCGCCTAAATGCCAAGTAATCATACGCCCTCCGCATAACTGACCGAAAAGGTCACATCCAACACGAATTGGTCTGTCTTGTGGATACCTTCAGTTTTATAGGATGCTGTAACTGCCTCCGCGTCTGTTGGGGGTGTGGCTAGCACCACGAATACCTCCGAATCATCCACATAGAAGGTCCTGGCAGATCGGTCAATCCCGCAGTAGAATATTGGGCTGCCATCAGTGATGATGTTGTTTACACTCGTCACTGAATGCGAAATAGGTGACTGTGGCGCGTAGTACTCCACTCCATCCGGAAGTAGCTTGATGAATTTTGCGTTGGCGATGTTGGAATCGCTGATCAGGCAAAGACCCTCGCCAACCAGACCTCCGCCGTAAAGCGACATGGTATTGCCATATGTGCCTGAATAGGCCAAAGTGAATACGCCGCTTACCAGCTCGTAGATTTTGTAGTTGCCCGCAGCAAAGGTATATATTTTCCCGTTATACTCGCAGACTGCGATTTGATAAGTAGCGTCATTGATCTCCTGGGTAATCGTTTCGTTCACTGAGTCGATTGAGACGATGACCAAACCGTTGTAGCCTGAAAGAACTGCATGGTTGCCATCAGCTGTGATGAAATTATTTTGAAAGTTGTTTCTACCAGAACCTCCAGCTTGCGATGTTCCCGCGCGGTAATACTTCCCATCGACTGCTTTCTTTGCAAGTCTGACATAACCAGCGCTGTTATCAGAGTAGATCAAAAACAAGTCGTCAGTTGTCATTACACCTGTAGAGGGTGTAATATCTCCAAATCTTGAGAGCGTTGATTTTGCAAGATCAGTTGAATAGTCAATCCATACATTTGCCGGAAGTACGCATACCTGTTCGGTGTTAAGGAAAATGGGCTGGCAAGATGATTTTGAACTGTACCACGGTTTGTCTGGAATTGATCCAACAGATGGGCTAAATGAGCCGTACTGTCTTAGAAAACCCCGGTGAACCTTGCCATATTGAATTTTGTACTCGCCATTACCGATCCACTTGTTTCCCCAAGGTGTCGGATACACCACGCTGGGATAGGAACTAAATCCTGAACCACCGTTACCGTGATTGGTACCGCATGAAAGTGCCACCCTTGGCTTTTTCTCAAGGGTATGTGCGGTAGCGATTGAATTGACCTTCACATCGACTATCGGAGTTTCAACGTATGGACTTGGAATCAGGAACTTTGTTTTCACATTATTACCGGTCCCGAGAGGCACGTTTTCATAGAGGACTTTCCCAATAATGGCGCTCTCCGGTACAATGATAGACGCTGTCTCTGCCACCTGAATTTCCTTGATGAATAGATTAGCATCAGCGATTTCAAATCGGACCTTGTAGGATTCTGTGGCTGCTGTAACATCATAAGCAATCCGATTGGACGATTTCGAGGCTGCACTGGCATCACTGATCCCTGCCGCATTGATAGAGTCTGCATCGAGTGGTAGTGGATTTCGCCCTACCTTGATCGTCGATGTGATGTATCCATAATTCAAAATGTAATACGCCGCTCCATAGGACACCTGTGATTGGCTGAAGCCCAGCGGTGAAGTAACCGAAATCTTGCAGTAAAGGGTCGCGTAAATGGTGACGACGTCTGTATCGGTTTTCGTAAAACTGATTGGATTGCCTTCAGCATCCTTAAGTAGAGCGTGGGTCACCAGCCGGCTATACCCTCTGATGCCAACTTCAGTTATAGTCTCCCCAACAGCCGTGCTGGGTGAAAGCTCAATCTTCTCCTTAATGTAACCCGAGTCACTTGAATAGACTTCTTCCACACGGGTAGAGCTTACCTGGGCAATCTGAGAAAAGAGCGATGTTCTGGTTGGAGAAAGTTCTCCGGTTCCACGGCCGTAGCAGATATAGTCAAACGGACTTCTCCTGTCCGAGATGATCTGGGTCCACATTGCGCTGAGCACCATGTTATAGGCAGTGCCGATCAGGCGCTCTTTGCCCGTTTGCATGTCTTTGACATACACTTCAAATTTATTGTGAAGCTTGACGCTTGCGTTAAAATTCATAGTATCCCTCCTGAACTAAAGTGGATTTGTCCCGACCTTGATCAGATCAACCGAGGCGATGCTCAGGACAGCTGACACTTTCTCGTCTCCATAAAGACTTGAAAAAATACACTGGATGAAGCTGATGCTTGTCAGACTCAAGGTCGGCTCAATGGTTTCTGAGACAGAAGGTGGTTCACCAGTTGCGAGTACAGAAAAGCTTCCAAACTCAGGCTTACAGCATTCAGAGTGGTAAGAGTTGATGCCGCCAAGGCCGTTATAGGTAACCGTCCAGCTGCCAACACTGACCAGCGTATTTGCTGTTGTCAACTGAAGTATTCTGCTCCCTGACTTAGCCACAGCCACGATCGTGTTGTTTGCGATGGTAAAACATTCAGGACAGTCAGGGACCTCATAAAGAGCCGTGTCGTATTCAATTTCAATCAAATTGTCATCCATGCGTTTTGCGCGGACGATTGTAGGCACAAAACCGATGATCACATCAAACGGACAGAAGTTAACCTTGCCAAAGGTGATGCTCGAATCAACACGCTCTGTCTGTTTCAGATCAGTGTATATAATCGGGATCAGCTTTACTTCGTTCAGAGATAACGCTGCATGAACGTTCTCTGGGATGATAGCCATTCCCGACCAATTTCGCTGGGTGATGATCCACTGAATGTCCTTATTTGTCTTTTCAATGCTAAACCCGAGCCGGTAGTCATTGGTCAAAAACAGGTTTAAGTGTACAGCACCTGAAACAGAGGGAAGCACTCTGGCGATTTCCCAGATGACTGTGCCGTCAGCTTGTCTGCAGTAGTTGCGGTACCAGACAGTCCCATCGGTCTTGATGTAACCGACGACAATTCCCTGATCAAGCTCGGAAGAATACTGATTTCGCCATGCCCGAATTGCCCGGACATAACTGACGCCAGTATCGAGCTGAGAGAGGGTAGATGAATCGTCCCAAAGCTGACGCCACAAAATGCCGGAGGAGTCCACCCAAAATATCCACGGTTTTTCATCCGTCACCAAGCGCCATACACCACGATACCGCTGCCAGTTACCGTCAAAGGCAAGTGCTACAGATGAGCCACTGCCCAAGGTGAACTGATCCTTCCAGCCCTCCTTGAAGGTGTCTGGGTACTCCCGGATTGATGTTCCCACCACACCGTTATCAACATGAATTTCATAGATTCTATTGGGACGACCGTAAGGCTTATAGCGTCTGGGCGCAACGCTGACATCCCCAAGTCCGGTCTTTTGACGGATGGTTTCAACGGTCCAATAATCCGAGTCCATGATAGTCGATCTAGCCCGGCTTACTTGGATGCTCATTTGTGGTGCAGCTTTATTGGCCGGCGTCTGCTGATCGCTCTTTAGCTTTTCTTCCATCAAGGAGTTCACGCTTCTCACAGCGCCACCTCCTCTTTAAGGATCATTCTGAGCTTGCCTTCAAAAAGGCTTTTATCCTTGTTTCCGTGGGCAAAGTTAATGCGTTTCCAGGCAATTTTATCGTCAGCATACACAAGGTACTTCTTGTCAAGAAAGATCAGCACCAGCGGGTTACCTAGGTCAATCAGACTGTTTAGTTTTTCAGCCTGACTGAAGGTGGACACGATGGTGCCTTCCATGCTTTTAAGAGCGCTGCCGACAATTTGAACGTGATAGCTCCCGTCTAAAAGTCGGTTTACTTGCCTGTTTGAGGAGTATTCAGTCGGGGAGATTTCCTTAAGAATCCTCGACAAGATTTCGCCTGTAGATGTTTCCAGTCGTATCATCAGATTCTCGCCTCCCTCCTGAACTGATCCATAATGATTTCAACAACGCCAGTGAGTTCTTTTTTGCTGTTAATTCCGCGGACTTCGATGACACCCGTATGCTCGACAATTGATTTTGTAGCACTGGCTAGGCTGGACCCACTACCTTTCATGTTGAAGTTTGTATCTACGTTAAAGTCGGTGGGGATAGATGTTTGCATATCCCTTGAGACCTTGGTCATGATCTGGTCAAAGCCAACCCCGATACCTGCGCCCATATTCTCACCAATTCCTGCAAATACAGTGGAAGGTGAATGAATACCGAGCAGGTCTTTTGCCCCATCAACAATACCGGAAAAGAAGCCGCTGACTTTATCACTGATCCAATTGCCCATGGATTTGATTCCGTCCCATAGGCCGGTAACGATGTTCTTGCCAATCTCAAATACAGCACCTACAGCTTTGCCCAGCCCAAGAACTAGAGCTGAGATAATTTGGGGTAAGGATGCAACAAGCTGAGGTATAGCCTTGATGAGTCCTGCCGCAAGTTGAACGGTGAGCTGTATACCCATGGAAATGATGGCAGGCAGGTTATTGGTGATGAAATTGATGATGCTCGTAATAATTTGAGGCAGTGCAGCAATCAGCTCTGGCAGCGCGTTCAGTAATCCCTCTGCCAAGCCCTTGATAATTGCGAAGGCTGCCTCGAGGATTTTGTCCATGTTATCGAGTAGCACCTGAACGATCAGGAGAATTGCCTCAACGATAGAAGGAATCAGTTCAGGGAGAGCCTCCGCGATACCTAAAGCCAGTGTGACGATCATCTGAACCGCGGCTTCAATGATAGCAGGCAGATTGGCGATGATGCCTTGCACCAGCGTAAGGACAAGCTGCAGAGCGCCTTCCGTGATGGCGGGCAGCGCCTCGATTAAACCTTGAAGCAGCGTCATGACTATAGAAGAAGCACAATCAACGATCGTTGGTAAGTTCTCAACTATAGAACTTACAATGGCCATGACGATGTCCATACCAACCTGAATGATCCTTGGGAGGTTCTCCATAATCATGTCCACCAGACCGCCCATCGTATTTCCAATAACCTCGCTGATTTTATCGAAGTCATCGCCAGCTTCAACGAGTCCGGAGGTGAAGTCTCCGAGTAATGAAACTCCGTCATCTGCGAGGGTTTGCAGCTGTGGCAGAAGTACGGTTCCCATAACACGCTGTGCGGCTTCTGAACCTTGCTTCAGCTTCTGAACAGAATCATCAAAAGCACCTAGCTTTTCGATGCTTTCTTCGCTTAAAACAGCACCCATCCGTTTTGCTTCCTCGGTCAACGCGGCGATTCCGGCACTACCTTGAGCAATCAGGGGATTTAACTCTTGCGCGCTCTTTCCAAAAATCTGCATAGCAAGAGCGTCTCGTTCGGTTTCGTTTGAAATTTTACCGAGGGCATCGATGGTTTCCCAATATACCGTCTCGCTGTCCCTTAGTTGACCATTACTGTCTGCCACGGAGATGCCCAGCTTCGCATATGCATCAGCGAATTTTGCCGAGCCATCTCTGGCATTCGACATTGATTTTACCTGCTTAGACATGGAACCGGTTAAGGTCTCCATGGAAACATCAACAAGGTCAGCCGCATAGCTGTAGGCCTGCAGACTTTCTACGGACATACCGGTGACGGTGGATTGTGTCAGCATCTCGTCTGCATAAGCGGCTGCTTCAACCGTCATGTCTACGAGTGCTTTGCCAGCCCCAATTGCAGCAGTGCCGATAGCGGCGAAGGCCACCCCCATAGCCGCACCGACACCCTTGACGATGGAGCCCAGCTTTTCAAATTTATCTCCGGCTGAGTCCGCATCTTTGCCTGTTTTATCAAGCTCATCGCCGAACTGGTCCGCTTGCTTTTCAGCTGCATTAAACTCGTCGGCGACGCTATCAAGAGCTTTTTCATTGCCCTTTAGCTCACGCTCCATACTATTGAGTTCGGCTTGGGCGTTATTGAGCTGAACCGCCCATGCTTGAGTACGGCGGTCATTTTCACCAAACGATGAGGATGCATTCTCAAGTGCTTTACGCAGGGTTTCGATTTTATCCTTTTGAGCATCGATCTGCTTGGTGAGCACCTCATTCTTGGAGGTGAGGGACTGGACGCTATTTTCGTTTTTGCCAAACTCAGACTCGACCAGTTTCATCTCGGAGCCGAGAACCTTGAAAGACTGATTGATATCGGCAAGGGCTCTTTTGAACTCTTTTTCACCCTCGACGCCTATTTTTAGGCCAAAGTTATCCGCCATGTTCCCATCACCTCCTTAAATCCCGTTTGGTATGATTTCATCGATGTAATACTCACGGGCTGCCTTAGCGAGTCCGTTGAACTGCTTGTATACCTCCCACTGGTCGAGTAAATGCCCGATCGGCATCAGCCAAACTTCATGCTCAGACCGATGAAGGAGGGACACACCATAAAAAATCAGTCGGGCAAACAACTCATCGTCGCTTACCCGACCTGTGCGTTTTTTGAGGGTTCATCCTCGCTTTCAACATGGCGCTTCGTTCCTTTATACATGGCGTCCATGATAGCGTTTTTATACTCCGCGAGCTCAAAGGGAGAGGTGAGAAGCTCAACAGTTTCCTCCGTAAGCAGAACACGCTTTTTTGAAGGGTTCTGCAAGTTGTGAACCAGCACCGATTGATTGGCCAGAAGAGTGATAAGCCAAACAACCTCATCCAGTGCCATCTCGAAATTCTCCGTTTTCATGAGCTTTTCGCCCAAATTAGAAAGACCGCCATATCTCTTGGCGATCTCCTTCGTTGCCTTAGTGGTCAGGAGCATTTCATACTCTTGACCACCGATTGATATTCCTGAACTTCTTTCATTATCCATTTGCTATCCCTCCGTTATGGTGTGACGGTGAATACAGGTTCATAGACCTGCGTGTACCAGCCGGTAATAACAGATGATGGAACGCTTGCGTCGTCCTCATTGACTTCGGCTTTCCACGGATGCTTGCCGTTGCCATCAAGCTTATTTCTTCGCACCACAGTTCCTTCGATGGTCGGAGTGGAAAAGGTGATACTGTCGCCCTTGGTGGCGAGGTTGGTTGCCGGGATGCCGAATACCACACGGTAAAGCCAGAAGTATCGATATTTACCGTTTGACTTCTTGGCCCTGAAGCCGACAGCCACAGGTGAACCACCATCCTCACTGCCAGACACGACGACGTTGTTATCATCAAGCGTTGCTCCGGTCAGGTCCTCAGCTGCTGTCACGCCGATATCATCAATGCCGAGAGAAAGGGTCCCGCTCTTAAATTCTTTCACGATTTCAGCAGGCCCATCATCGGCATACAGAGTCGCTTCAGCAAGCTCTACGGACAAATCCGCCTTCATCGCTTTTGCAAGCTGTATGGGCGTGCCGTAGGTTTCATTGCCACTTGAATCCTCTGTGATTTTGGCGTAATACAGTTTATCTAATCCGATAGTCGCCATTTGTTAATCCTCCAATTCGTAATTTTTCGCCACATCAATGGCGTAATGGTGATAGCCAGTATCATCCTCATGTCCGATGTACCGGCGGTCGGTTATAATAAAATCCGCATCCAATAGAATGCGGACAATTTGGTTTTTGAGAGCCGTATAGCTTCCCTTGTCAAACAGGGATATCCGTGCCTCCTGGATTTCATGCCGGGGTTTATCGTCTGTGTATAGCTCGAACGTATCCACCATCGGCGTGACCACAGCGTAACGGTCTGGTGCAGGATCTGAAAACACGCCTGTTTCCAGTGGAACGAGGGGTGAGATGATGGTGTTCAGTTCACTGAGAAGGCTCATATTTTCTCAACCTCCTCCTCAAACGTCGCAATCATCGCATCCACGCAGGCCTTTTTACTTGCTGTTTTCGCAGGCTTCAGAAAAGGTTTAGGCGGCTGTCCGTGTTTGCCATATTCCAAAACACCTGCAACCATAGCATTGCTTTTGCCATCCCTGCGTGGTTCGCTAAAGCCGACCTTGACGTTGAAATTTCCGTCCCGGTCTTGTCTGGCAGAGGAGACGCCAAGGGCTGAAACGAGCTCGCCAGTGGATCTGCTATCTTCCTTAGTGCCATTTCCAATAACACTCTGTAGATTGCTTTTTACTTTTGCCTCGACAACCTCGCCGCCTGCTTTCAGTACGCGGGGAATGATTTCATCTGTTTTCTCGCCAAGCCTTGAGAGCTTCATCAGGAAGTCATCCGGCATTTTAAATGTTGCTTTAGCCACTGGGTTTCACCCCCTTGGCAAGAACCTCAATATACATGCCGCGACCCTTGACATCTTCCACCGAGGTAATTTCAAAGCGGCCTTCTTTGTTCACCACAACCATCGATGTCGTAATGGTCACACCAGCTATGCGGCGAAAACGGAAAAGGTCGGTGGCTTCAGAGAAGCTGGCTCTGTTTGCCCATTTCTCATTGCCGTGCCGACCCTCCCGATACGCTTTGACAGAGGCGATGATGTTGTCGACTTCCGTCCTAAAACCCTCCGCATCTTTCGTTGTCACTTTTTCCACGATGTCGATGAAGGTGTTCATCTTTCCATAGCTCATAATCACACCTTCCAATCCCGGTCCAGCCGAAGTAAGAGGTTGACCGTATTCCACACTTGCTGTCCAGCTTGGACATTGTCCGCAAAAAAGCCGCCCGTGCTGCCGTCCCTTGATTCATAGAAATGGGACGACAGCATGATAACGGCTTGCTCTGTAGTGGGTGGCATTGCGTTTTCGGCATAGTTGTTTTCAGGCAGATGTTGATAGCTCTCGGCATACCTGATGGCAGCGGTGATGTACATCTGCAAAAGCTCATCATCTGCCGAGTGCTCAAGAATGAGGTTTGCCTTAACTTTTTCAAGCAGTGTCATACCGTCACCATCCTTTCATTGTTCTTAACTATCAGCTGCCATCAGGCCAGCAGCTTTTAACTTTGCAAGCAGCGCGTTGAAATCAACAACAAGTCCGGCAATGGTTGTAGCGGTTGAGTCTGACTGGTTTTCAGCCGGTGTGAACTGCGAAGGAAGCCCCGTCACCGAGGCTCCCTCCTTAATTTCAAGTGTGCCGCCTATGACGGTTTTTTCACCGCCTTGCTCGGTGTAGTTCTTTGCGTTATAGCTCATACTGCACCTCCGTTAAGCCTTCTGCTGGAGCACCTTGATAGCCTCCGGCAGAATCAGTTTTCCATCGACACGCTGAGTTGCAACAAAGCCTACCTGACCGGTAGCTGCATAGAGCTCGTTGAGTCTCTTGAAAACACGGCCCTGACGATCGGCGACCCAGTAGTAACCGAAATCGCCGAACGCGATCGTCTTTGCAGAAGCCGCAATTGCAGGAACATAGGCTGAGGTGTACAGCGGTCTGTTCAGAATGGTGTCCGGCGTACCGGCCTGCAGTGAAGGCTGCCAGAGGTATTGACCCTGACCGTCCTTCAGCTTGCGGATCGCCTTAACCGTGGCATCATTCATGACGAACACCGCTTTGTTTCTGTACGGTGCCTTAAGGGAGTAGAACAGGTCAAGAATCTCATCGATGGTAATTGCAGTAGCGCTCGCAGCGGTCACGCCAAGCTGTGCACCACCGGTAGCTGCAAGGAGACCCGTAGGTTTCCCGGAGCCATCGCCAGTGAAGAATGTATCTTCTTCCTTGTTTCCGATTCTTCTGGCGAACTCTTTAGCGATGTAGGTTTCGAGGTTGAATACGCTGTCGTTAAGCAGCTCCTCGGAAACCTTGATCATGGTCCCAAGCTTATAGGCCCCAATGGATACCTGACCAAAGCTGTCATCACTTTCAGGGATTGCACCTTCCTCATCGATCCAAGAAGCTGTGCCCTTAGATGCTACGACTGGGATTTTGCGGTCACCGGAAGAAGTGGTAATGACGTTGGCCAGCCTTCTGAAGATGTTCTCGTCCTCGAGGGTATCCACAAGGGTGCGCTCAAATTCATCAGGCACAAGGTAGCCGCCTTCAGTGTCGGTTCCGATCTGAAGCGCATTTCTGATAACAGGATCAAGTCCTTCGCCAGCGCGGGTACGCATCGCATTCCAGAACGCTTTTCTGTACTCGTCAGATGCTCTGCCGCTTCTTGTCTCCATGCCCGGAATATTAGGTCTACCGGTAAGAGGCATATTTAGTGGCTTTGAAAGCTCGCGGTCGAGGGTTTCCTGCTTTTCCAGGCGATCGATTTCATTGCCAAGGGCTACCACATCCGCTTCCATCTTGTCGTAAACGGCGGTATCCTCAGCTGAAACGATGCCATCCGCACCACGTTTGGTATCGAGAAAAGCCTTAGCTGTTTCCCATGCCTTTGCGCGTTTCTCACGCAGTTCAAGAATTTTGTTCATAGTATTTTCCTCCTCAAAATTAGTGTTGAATTAAAGAGAGCCGCTTCTCCAGCGACTCAATTGGTGTACCTGTTTGTTGTTTGGGCAGCTTGGGCTTTACCTTGTCCAGCAGAGAGTTGGTAACGGCCCTGCGGCTAAAGGCATAAGTAAAGTCCTCAGTCTGTAGTCGTTTCTTTTCGTCATCAAGAATGCCGTTTGCAAAACCAAGCTCGATGGCTTTCTTAGCATTGAGCCAAGTTTCAGCGTCCATCAGGTGGGACAGTTTTGCCCGTGACTGTCCTGTTTTGATCTCGTAGGCGTTGATGATACTTTCCTTAACCTCCGAGAGCATGGCGATGGCCTTTTGCATTTCCTCGCTGTCGCCGATTGCTACTGTCAGCGGGTTATGCACCATCATGAGGGCAGTCGGTGCCATCAGCACGGTTGTTCCAGCCATTGCGATTACCGAAGCGGCAGATGCTGCGATACCATCAATTTTCACGGTGACATTGCCTTTGTAATCCATGAGCATGGTATAGATCTGACTTGCAGCAATGCAGTCTCCGCCGGGAGAGTTGAGCCAAATAACAAGGTCACCCTCACCGGCAGTAAGCTCTGCTTTAAATGCCTTAGGGGTGACATCATCATCGAACCAGGACTCTTCTGCAATCACGCCGTCAAGGTAAAGTGTTCGGACACCGGAATTATCATCCCGTGCCCAGTTCCAGAATTTCTTCATTCGGTTTCCTCCGTTTCTTTTATATTTGCGAACGCGCCAGCGTCCTGCAGTTTGGTCATCGCGCCGTTGATCAGGTAGAGGTCGCCACCAAGCTCTGCCGGGATGCGGTCCAGGTTTTCAAGCTCGCGGATATCGTTGGCGCTCATCCAGCCGTTCTGACGTGCGGTTGCGTAACCGCTCATACGGCTCACATAATCGCCGCGTAGCAGTCCATCCACATTGAACTTAATGAACAGCTTCGACTTTTCGCTCTCCATGAGCAGGGCGCGGCACATGGACTGTTCCCAGCGCACTACCCAAGGGTCGAGGGTGTATTTCACGAACTCTAGAGATTGCTGTTCGATGTTAGAGAAGGACGATTTCTCAAGGTCAGCCAGCATATGAGGTGGCACCCTGAAGATTCGGGCGATTTCATTGATCTGGAATTTTCTCGTCTCCAGAAACTGTGCTTGCTCTGGTGAAATCCCAATGGGCTGATACTTCATGCCTTCCTCGAGAACAGCTACCCTATGAGAATTTCCACTGCCTTGGTAGGCTGCATTCCAGGATTCTTTAATTTTTTGTGGGTCCTTGATGGTGCCGGGGTGTTCCAACACGCCGCCCGGAGCCGCTCCGTTAGCGAAGAATTTCGCACCGTATTCCTCTGTGGCAATGGCAAGTCCCACGGCATTCTTCGCCATTGCGATGGGAGAGTAACCGACCAGACCGTCAAAGCCAAGACCAGGAATATGCAAGACATCGGAAGGAGCCAAGTAGACTTGACTGTCTTTGCCGAGGGAGGGAGTGTCCTCGTTACTGCGCTGGTACAAATAGAAAAGCCGACCGTTTGAATCTCGGTCGACCGTCATTTTGTTCGGCATTAGAGGATAAAGTGCAACGACCTCGCCACGGGCGTTTCTAATGATCTGCGCATAGGCGTTCCCCCATAATAAAAGATGACTCATCAGCGTTTCTCTAAACGCAAAGGAAGTCATCTCAGGATTTGGTTCGTCATGAAGCAGTTTGTACAGTGGGTGTTTGAGGTGTTTTTCCTTGCCTCCGGAATCATTGTATTGATATATATGGAGCGGAAGCCCTGCCAATGTTTCAGACAATATCCTCACGCAGCTGTATACGGCTGTCATTTGCATTGCGGTTTGCTCATTAACAGGCTTTCCCGCGCTGGTGCTTCCGAAAAAGAAGCTGTATCGGCTGCCACCGAGGGCATCTTTAGGCTTGTCTCGCGCCTTAAATATTCCTTGCAGTATTCCCATAGACATCACTCTCCTTTACTAAAAAACAAGTAGGCCACGATCGTCATAGACCGAAGCGCCACTTTCGTTGCCACACCGAATCGCCCGGTCGAGGGCCATAATGGTGGCGACTGCTCCGTCGATTTTCTCGGTTGATTTCTCTTTGTCCGCTTTTATATTGCCTGCCGGGTCGGTGCGGATATAGATGTTGTCCATCATCCAGCGCAGGACCGGATGACCGCCGTGGGCAAGCTTTTGTTCTAAGGTTAGCTTCATGAGCTCCTTGGTCGGTGGACTCATATCCTTGAAGCCCTGACCGAACGGAACAACTGTAAAGCCCATGCCCTCAAGGTTCTGGACCATCTGTACAGCACCCCAGCGGTCAAAGGCAATTTCGCGGATGTTGTATTTCGAGCCCAATTCCTCAATAAAGCTTTCAATGAAGCCATAGTGGACCACATTGCCTTCGGTAGTTAAAAGGTAGCCTTGCTTTTTCCATACATCATAATTCACATGGTCACGCCGCACACGCAAATCGATGTTGTCCTCCGGTATCCAGAAGAATGGGAGCACGACATACTTGTCATCTTCGTCCAGCGGCGGGAATACCAGAACAAAGGCAGTAATGTCGGTGGAAGAGGATAGGTCAAGCCCGCCGTAGCAAATACGGCCCCGTAAGGCTTCCGGATCTACAGCAAAAGCACAGGCATCCCATTTGTCCATTGGCATCCAGCGTATAGCCTGTTTGACCCATTGGTTCAAGCGAAGCTGCCTGAAGCTATTCTCCTCAGCGGGATTCTGGCGGGCTGACTCAAAGGCTGCCTTTACCTTATCTATGCCGACTGTAATACCGAGGGAGGGATTGGCTTTTTTCCACACCTTTGGATCTGTCCAGTCATCCTCCTGCGCTGCACCATATATGACCGGATAAAAGGTCGGATCGTTTTTTCTGCCGTCGATGATATCCAGAGCCTTCTGATGCACCTCCCAGCAGATGCTGTTCTGGTTGTCTCCTGCGGTTGTGATCAAAAAATAAAGCGGCTGCATTCTCGCATCACCGCTGCCTTTAGTCATAACATCATAGAGCTTTCGATTTGGTTGTGTATGCAGCTCATCAAATACCACGCCATGTGTATTGAAACCGTGCTTGTTGCCGACATCGGCAGACAGTACTTGATAGGTGCTCCCGGTTGGCAAATAAACAAGCCGTTTCATGGAATCGAGAATTTTGACTCGTTTTGCGAGCGCTGGGCACATCCTGACCATATCCGCCGCAACGTTAAAGACGATTGAGGCCTGATTGCGATCGGCAGCGCAGCCATAGACCTCGGCGCGTTCCTCATTGTCGCCACAGGTCAGTAGAAGAGCAACAGCAGCGGCGAGCTCTGATTTACCCATCTTCTTTGGAATTTCCACATACGCTGTGTTGAACTGCCGATAGCCGTTGGGCTTGATGGTGCCAAAGATATCCCTAATAATCTGCTCCTGCCAGTCAATCAGCTCAAAACGTTTGCCAGCCCAAGTTCCTTTTGTATGCGAAAGGGATTCTATAAAGGCAACCGCATAGTCGGCTATATCCTTGTTATAGTGGGAATCCTTCGCCATATAAGCGGTGGGTTTATATTTTTTTAGTTTTCGCATCTATAATCAACTCCTAAAATGAGAAAAGCTTCTTTAAATTTGACATTTTGACTATAAAACCGCATACATAGTATGGATTTCATTGACTTTTTGAATACCATATATTACCATTTAATCATATATGTTTTGGAGGTCACCATGAAGTCTACTGGTATCGTTAGAAAACTCGACGAATTAGGTCGTGTTGTAATCCCAATTGAAGTCAGGAGAGTATTGAATATTGCAGAAAAAGATGGCTTAGAGATTTATACAGAAAATGAAACCATCATTCTAAAGAAGCACGCACCTCACTGTTCCATTTGTGGAGAAGCAAAAAACAACATCAAGTTTAAAGACAAGTTAATATGCATCGAGTGTATCAATGTAATAAAGGAAGCAGGCCGTTAATGAGAGCCTGCTTTTTTCATTCTATTTAAATTGATATCATTATTTGGCTATTTTTCGTTTCCGGTCAGGATAAAGTGAGCATATTCCTTGCGGTTTTCCTCGAGGTATACGACCAGCGTATAAAAGCCCATGTCGTTTGCTAGAAGCTGCACCGCTAATACATCAAACATATTTGTTAAGCCGGTGTCGCGAATGGCCAAGATCTGCTTTTGCACCTTATCGGTCATCATCGCACCTCCGGCAGAGGTCCTCGCCATAGACCACGTTCAGTCCGCTGCCGTTGTCCCAGCTAACCATGATGCTTGCTGTGTCATCCACACCGGTTACGGTGCCTTTGGTGCCGATGGGCGGAGCCTGCACATCATCCATGCGAAGAAGCTCAACGCGGCAACCGACCGGAAATTGACGGCGGATGCGCTCGACTATTTCTTTATTCGGAAATCCCATCGTTAGCCACCTCCTTTTCGCTTAGCAGGTCCTCTGCGCTAAAGCCTTTCTTGGCTCCGGTTCGAAATGCAGCGCTGCCGGTCAGGTTCCGAAGAAGCGTCCGGCGCGTTTCCTTGAACTCATCGCCAATAAAACCGAGCCTTAGGAGGAAGCAGCGGAAGGCATATTTCTCATTGTCGGTTTCCTTTTCCTTGGCAGTCACACGCTTATGGCTCTTAGCTGCATCAAGTAGATGCCCAAGGAAATGAGAAGCTGCGCTGATGACCTCGGGCTCCGGAATGCGATCAAACCAAGGGAAGCGGATACGTTCCTCGGTGACCTCAATTTTTAAGCTGTCAGAACCGAGCGCCTTTTTGATGAGCGTTGCTTTGCTATCCACCATCCTGCGTAGGTTTTCAATCGCCGCTTCGGTGGTGTCCTTTAGTGGAAACTCGATGCAAAGCCCATCGGTGACTTCCTTGGTCTCAGCTTCAAAGCCCATTTCACAAAGGCGCTCGATAAGCTGTTCGCCTTTTGCGTGGTCGTTGAAGGAAAGGATGCCGTCCTTGCTAATGGTGTAGTTGTCCACCTGATAAGCACAGGATGGAACGCCGAGGTACTTGGCGTCGCTTTCGAGAACTTGTGCGATGGCCTGTACCAGTCGCTTGCGGTCGGGTCCAGTTACGTTGTACTTAATTTCCATTTTCAAAACCTCCTATCGTTTGGGTATGTACATACATCACTCTAAACGCACCATATAGCAAGTGATTTTCGAGAAATATATGTGCCAAATCGAATCGGAGTAATCGACTGTTTATCATCAGCAGTGCTGTCGTCAAGCCTTGCTATCCTCGCTGGCTGTCACCTCCGCATAGGAGTAGAGCAGACCATCGCGCTGGACAGAAACCTTGTCGCTAGAACCGACATGTTCGATGTACCGTTTGACGATAACGTCGCAGAACTTCTCATCAAGCTCGATGGTGAAGCAGGATCGGTCAGACTGTTCACAAGCGATGAGCGTTGAACCGCTGCCGCCGAAGGGATCGAGCACAAGCGTGTTGCTCATGCTGCTGTTCATAATCGGATACGCCAAGAGCGGGACCGGCTTCATAGTCGGGTGATCGCCATTTTTCTTAGGTTTATCAAACTCCCAGATGGTGGTTTCCTTCCGACCGGTGTACCACTGATGCTTTCCGGTTATCTTCCAGCCGTAGAGCACAGGCTCGTGCTGCCATTGGTAAGGAGAGCGCCCTAACACAAGCGACTGCTTTTTCCAGATGCAGCAGCCGGACAAATAAAAACCGGCATCCACAAAGGCTCTCCTGAAATTCAGCCCTTCGGTGTCGGCATGGAAAACATAGATGCTGGCGTCAGCTGCCATTACCGCTTCAGTGTTTGTAAAGGCATCGAGCAGAAAGTGGTAGAAAGCGTCGTTACCCATGTTGTCGTTCTTAATTTTTCCGGCGCTGCCTTCATAGTTGACGTTGTACGGCGGGTCGGTGATCACGAGATTGGCTTTGGTACCGGCCATCAGCAAGTCAAAGGTGTCCTTCTTGGTACTGTCGCCACATACCAGCCGGTGCCGACCAAGGGTCCAGACGTCGCCGAGTTTGGTAATGGGAGGTTCCTTTAGCTCTGCTTCTACATCAAAATCATCATCGTGGATGCCGTCTTTGGTACTATCCTTAAACAAATCATCCAGTTCAGCGGGATCAAAGCCTGTGAGCGATACATCGAAGTCCGCACCTTGTAAATCTGCAATGAGCAGAGCCAGCTTTTCTTTATCCCATTCGCCGGAAATCTTGTTCAGCGCGATGTTGAGAGCCTTTTCCTTCTCGACGTCCATTTCGACCACTACGCACTCAACTTCGGTGATGCCCATGTCGATGAGCACCTTCAAACGCTGGTGCCCACCTACAACACAGCCGGTCACCTTATTCCAGATGACCGGCTCGACGTATCCGAACTGTTCAATTGAGCGCTTCAGCTTATCGTATTCCGGATCGCCGGGTCTTAAGTCCTTGCGGGGATTGTAGTCCGCAGGCAGAAGCTCGGCGGTTTTCTTTTTCTCAATCAGCATATTTTTTTACCACCTCTCGTAGTTCGTTATAACGGTCCAGCCATTCCCAGCGAGAAAGCGTTCCGCTGAAATGGCCATAGGTTGCTGTATCTGCATAGATGGGATCTCGCAAACTCAGCGTTTCGATGATTGCAGCTGGACGGAGGTTGAAAACCTCGATGACCGCTTTGCGAAGAATTTCATCAGAAACAGTACCTGTACTGAAGGTATCAATCTCAACTGCAACAGGATCAGCCTTGCCGATAGCATAGGAGATGGCCACCTGACAGCGTTTGGCATAGCCGCAACGGACGATGTTCTTTGCGATGACCCTTGCCATGTATGCACCGGAGCGGTCAACCTTCGTCGGGTCCTTGCCGGAAAACGCACCACCGCCATGAGCAGCAAGTCCGCCATAGCTATCGACCATAATCTTTCGACCGGTCAATCCGGTGTCAGCTGCAGGTCCGCCCTCGACAAAACGTCCGGAGGGATTGATGAGGATTTCAGTGTCATCATCAAATGGGAACTTCTCGAACACCGGCCACAGCACTTGGGAGATGATCTCACTGCGGAGAATCTCTAAATCCTTATTAGTGCGGTGCTGTACAGAAACAATAATCATTTTGATGCGTTTGGGCTTGTCATCTTCATACTCGACAGTGACTTGGGCTTTGCCATCAGGACCGATGCCTTTGATGATGCCGTTCTTCATGGTGCTATCAAGCTTTCGACAAATGCTATGAGCAAATACCAGAGGGAGCGGAAGTTTTTCTAGCGTCTCATCCGTAGCATAGCCATAAACAGTACCTTGATCGCCAGCGCCGAGCATGGAATACCAAGAGGTATCTCCGGTGCGAGATTCCAGCGCTTGATCCACACCACCCGCGATATCCTTGCTTTGCTGGTGGACGAATACAAATACAATGAATTTCCAAGGGTTGTAGCCGACCTCCTCAAGAACTCTACGGACCACCCAGCGGATGTCTACTTTCTTCGAGCAGGTGATTTCGCCCGCTACGATGATTTTTCCTTTAGTCGCCATGACCTCGCAGGCCACGCGAGAAGTTTTATCTTTGCGAAGACATGCATCAAGAATGCTGTCTGCAATCAAGTCGCAGAGTTTATCTGGGTGACCCTTGCAGACACTTTCAGAAGTTTTGTATTTTGTCATATCATTTTCCTTTCCGGGCGGTTAAGAGCCGCTCCATAACATCATCTTGCGGATTCACACCGCTGTACTCGCCGGTGCAGTTTTCCTTTACGATCTGAAAAATCTCCATCCATAGGCGGTTTGTTTGGTTCATGTAGTTTTGACCCATCGCCACATAGGGGCTCTGAATTGCATTGCCTGTAGTGGGATGCTTTGCCAGAAAGCCGTATTCAGTGACTGCTTCCTCGCACTGAATCCACCTGGCCACGCTCATGGCGTACCGCTCCAGAAGCTGCGGAGCTACAAGCACCGCACAGCCACGTTCGTTCAGCCAAGTCCAGGCGGATTTATAGATCTCGCTTGCGACGAGTGTCTTACCGTCTTTCTGTATGGCTTCGAGCATTTTGTTTGGTTCAGGCATTTCAAGTCCTTTGAGATCTGCTGCATCTTGAAATTCCATCACAGTAAGTTTTCTGCCGCCGGGATTGCCCTCGGCTATTTTGTCGGCTAAGGGCTTCTTTTTTGCGCCTGCACCGATACGAGCGCCGCCACGGTTGGTACCGTCTTTTGCCAAAAATATCACCTCACTTTGCGGGGATGGGGCTATTCCCTCGTTTGAAAGTGCGTTTTTTAACACGAAGCCCCACGCCGCTGTCCAGTTTGAAAAGTTTTAGAGATTTGATCACCCCCACCGGTCACCGCTTTCAGCAGTAATTCGGGAGTGACAGGATTTACATAGAGCCATCAGATTACTCTTTTCATTGCCGCCACCCTTGGAGAGCGGAAGGATGTGGTGGACCTCTTCGGCAGGCGTCAGCTTGCCTTGCTTCTCGCACTCCTCACAAAGGGGATGCAACTTGATGTAGCGGTCGCGGATGCGCTTCCAGCTTCTGCCGTAGCGTTTGTTGGACTTGGGGTCTCGCTCGTACTGGTTGTACTGTTTGTCCACGACCTTTTGATGCTCGGCGCAGTATTGCTCACGATCAGCGAGCCGACCGCATCCGGGGTAGGCGCAGGGACGCTTTGGTTTATATGGCATGGGTTCACCTCCTTGTGCACAAGAAAAGCCCTGCGGGATTGCTCCCACAAGGCTCTCTTAGATTCTATCTTCCTGATTATAATGATATCAGGAGTGGCACGTGTCTTTCAGTGTCTTTTTGTGTCTACTTCATTGGGAGCAGGAATTCTGCAGTCATCCAGTGCCCGGGTGTGGAGCTTATGAATATAGCGAAGGTCATAGCCCATATCCACCGCAATCTTCTCCCAAGAGAGGAAGCAGAGATAACGCTTCTCCAGTATGGTCTGGTGCTCCGGATTTACCACAGCCTTGATGACACTCATGATTTCTTTCTTGAGATCAACCAGCATGTCGATGTCATGATTAATATCGTTCTGCAGGTCAACGATCTTGCAAATTGCATCAGCCATGCGGGAGGTTGAGCCGCTGGGGTTTCTCGGCATACGATGTGCAGGTTGTTGCCAGTTCGTTCAGAGAATCAACTTGCTGGAGCTTGGATTTGATACGCATATCCAGATAGCGTGCCTGAGAAAGGTAGGTTTTAGTATTCATAGCGCACCTTTTCCTTTCTCAGCTTAGTGATGAGGATTTCTGGATTAATATTCGTGAGAACACCAAACCAATCAGAACGGAAGAAGCGTTCGATGCTGGCAAGTTCTTGCTCATCATCGTGCAGGCGGTAGTCCTTAACTGCCTGAAGTACGATGGCGTTTGCTAATTCTTGATAAGGGTCCATAATCTGTACCTCCGGATTTTTATTTCTCTCGGATTGGCACTGATTGTCGTTGATTGTCTCAGGCTTGCAGATCGGCCTTTACAGCATCGATCAGGGCGGCTTGGGTGCTGTCCTTCTTGGATAACACCTTTAGAATCCGCTCGTCGATGGTGTCTTTGGCCACAATGTGCTGCACCACAACCGTTTCAGAATTTTGTCCTTGTCGCCATAGGCGGGCGTTGGTCTGCTGATATAATTCCAGTGACCAGGTCAGCCCGAACCAGACAATACAGGAACCGCCACTCTGAAGGTTTAAACCGTGACCGGCAGAGGCGGGGTGGATCAGAGCTACGGGTAGTTCGCCAGCATTCCACTTTCGGATACTGTCGGCGCTGTCCAGCTTAGAAAACGGAACATGAAGCTTTTGTAGACGCTCCGTGATGCGGGCAAGGTCATGCTTGAACCAGTAGGCCACAAGAATCGGCTTGCCACCAGCGGCCTCGATGATATCCTCCAGTGCATCCAGCTTTCGGTCATGGATGGAGAAGGTGTCGCCATCGTCGGTGTAGATCGCACCATTTGCCAACTGACATAACTTGCCGGTGAGCGCGGCGGCATTAGCAGCAGTGATATCTCTGTCAGGAAGTTGCAATACGAGGTCCTGCTTCAGCTCGTCGTAACGCTGGCGCTCCTCGTCAGAGAGGCGGACGGTGTATTCGCTACTGACCAGTTCCGGCATTTTCAAAAGGTCGGTAGACTTCATGGAAATGGTGATGTCGGAGATCTTGTCATAGATGCGCTGTTCAGCTCCGGGCAGAGGCTTGTAGCTGAAGATGACCTGTCCGTTACGTTTGTCTGGCTGGAAGTAGTCTAGCCGGTAGTGGCTGATGAATCGTCCGAGGCGAGCACCCATATCCAGAAGCCTGAACTCAGCCCAGAGGTCCATGAGACCATTTGCGGAAGGGGTACCCGTGAGGCCAATGATGCGCTTGACCTTAGGTCGTACCTTCATCAGAGCCCGAAAACGCTTTGCCTGATAATTCTTGAAGGAGGACAGCTCGTCTACCACGACCGTGTCAAAGTTAAATGTCAGCTTACTTTCCTCAATGAGCCACTGAATATTTTCCCGGTTGATGATGTAGATGTCAGCGGGTTTGATAAGCGCCGCACGACGCTCTGCTTCAGTGCCGACTGCAACGGAGCAGATGAGGTTCTGAAGATGATCCCACTTATCTGCTTCAGCAGGCCATGTATCCCGAGCTACTCGCAGTGGTGCGATCACCAGAATGCGGTGGGCTTCAAAGCTGTCAAACAGCAGATCGTTCAGCGCCGTCAGCGTGATGCTCGTCTTGCCAAGACCCATATCGAGTAGAACAGCGGAGATGGGATGCTCCTCGATGTAGCGGGTGGCGTATTTCTGGTAATCATGCGGTTTGTATTTCATCAAGAAGCCCTCCAATCTGCTGCTCGTCATCAAGTACATAAACCTTGAAGCCAAGCCCGCGTAGTAATTTGTGCCTTGCCAGCTGAAGTGGTCTGGGCTTTTCGCCGGGAGCCTTAACTTCAACGAAAGCGATATGACCACCCGGTAGAAGCACGATGCGGTCAGGCATTCCGTCAAATCCAGGACTCGTGAACTTTGGTGCAATGCCTCCGGCAGCCTTAACTGCCGTAACCAGTATTCTTTCGATTGTTTTTTCTCTCATATTCACTCTCTCCATCAGGATTTTTAAGGATGGGGTAACCTCGATGCATGTCATATATAGAACTTTTCTTAGAGCTATTTTTTTAGTCCTTAAGAGACTTTTTGTATATGACCTTAATCGAGGTTACCCCATAGTCCATCAACTCAAGAAATCCTCAAAATCTCCGTCATCGATTTTAAGCCTCAGTCCTGAAAAGAACCGCTTGTTTTTGACCTTGATACGGCCATGCCCAGCAGCCTCCAGTGCAGAATAGAAGTCCGTAGTGCTGCGGATATATTCATTTGTGTCAACGCAGTAATTGCGATACGCCCGATAAAGCGAACTGGAACTTTCGCGAAAGCTTGCATCAAGCTCGCATTTCTCCTCAAGAAAATGGCCAAACCAGTCGTTTTGCGACCGGTACTCCGATATGGCTTGCTGCACGCACTCCGGCACAGGAATTTTGTAATCCAGCGCAATGACCTTCTTGGCACCCTCAATCACCCATGCGAGAATGCTCTCGCCAGCGTTCTGATAGAGGTACTCGCCGTAGTTCTTAATGTCACTGCTACCCTCAATCTTGGCGTCGAAGGGTATAACAACCAATCTGCGCCAGATACCGTCATCAGAGGCGCTGACCTTCGGCAGGTGGTTTGTATAGAGCACCAGCGTATGGCAGGGCGTGAAGCTGAACGGGTCCTTGTACTTCTTTTCAGCGAATACATCGTCGGTAGAGCAGAGTTGCTTGACTGTAGAGTCGTTGAGTCGAGCGCCTTCCTGTATCTCAGCAGCGATAAGCAGGCGCTTGCCCTTAACCTCGGCCATTTCCGGCTTGATATTTCGGCGGCATCCAACCGTCAGGGTATCTGCGGAGATGTTGCCGCTATAAAGGCCAAGCACACGGGAGATGGCGTTCCAGAAGGTAGATTTACCGTTGCGCCCGCCGCCATAAGCGATGATCAAGGCTTCCACGTAGACTTTGCCGATGGCGGCTAAGCCGCAGATCATTTGCACATAGTCGATAAGCTCCTGATTGCCACAGAAGATAAGGTCCAAACTGTTCTGCCAGATCTGTTCGCCCTTGGAACTGGGTGAAACGGACGTCATTTTCGTAATGAAGTCATCAGGTGAATGCTCTCTGGCTCCTGTCATCCCTTTGCGCAGATCGTAAGTAGCAGCAGGCGTACAAAGTAGAAAGCAGTCCGCATCAAGATCACGTGGAGAGATTTCCAGCATAGGACGGGACTCCTTTAGCGTCGCGGTGATATTCTTTGAATCTCGGCGACGGATGGCGAAGGACTGGTATGCTTTGGCTGAAAGAAATGCTTTGTAAGCCTCGAGCTGTGTATCGTTCATAAGTGATTCAGCCTTTGCCTTTGATGCGTTTGCTAGGATTTCCTGAGCGCCGTTTTGTGTCAGGAGCATCATTGCAGCCTGCAGATCCTTTGTGGCTTCCTCCAATTGACGGCGAGTCAGCTCATGCGCAACGGCCTGTGCGCCGGGTTCGCTTTCTTGCCAGTAATGGCTGGTGTAACGGATAAAATGGGTAGCCGGAGAATACCGTAGTTCCCCAGAGAAGTATTTTGCCAGCACCTCTGCTTGTCCTACATCAGAGAAATCGCCTGGCATATAGGACGTCGGGTCGTTGTAGACCTCCGGAGAAACATAGCCGTCCTGCTGCTGTACCTTTGAAAAGAAGCGCTGGGCGCTGTGCCAAATGGTCATGAGCTCTGCTTCATCAAGCGGAGGTGAGCATTTTGCAGCTTCCTCTAAAAAACATTGAAAAGCGGCGTCGCTGTCACCGTATTTTTTGATGACTCGACCGGCAAAACGGGACATGGTGGCGTTTCGACTTCCTTCTGGTATGACTTGAGTGGAACGATGGCTACCTGCCATATCAGCATCGAACTCTTCGCCCACCAGAAACTCACTCAAGTTCATGCTGCCGGTGTAGATTTCAACTTCCGGAGAGGTCGTCCCGAAGAAGAAACGTGCGGCATCCAGCGCCTTGGTATCGAAGTACGGAAAGATGGCGTTGACCAGCTTCTTCATATCGCTGTAGCAAGCCGCGTTTGTAACGTGGTCAATGGGAAACAGTACATGGAATTTGGGTCGAGCGGGCTTGCCGTTTTTCTCGCGCATATTGTAGCGGCTATAATGAACGGCAAAGGTGACGCTGGGGAACGCCTCCATGACGTCGGCGGGTAGCACCCAATCCTCCGGTTGCTCTGAGTGATCATTGTCGCAGTCCACCGGTAGGCAATTGCTACCGATGTAGTTTTCACCATTCCTGTAGCTGTTCCGGTATTCGGCGCACACATAGTCATGGCCAACAGCTGCGATCAAGGAACTTGCGTCAGTGACCTCAACCTTGTGTGGATATGAGCAGTTGCCGGGGTTGCCGATGAAATCGGCGTGATAAAGAGTGAACATCAGTCGTTCACCTCCGTTGCGCCATCCTCCAGCACTTTGATGATGAATTTGAGTGCGGTGATGATTGTTTCAAGCTCGCAGTCACCACCAAGAGACACCTCTATGCCATCTGTGCCATACGGCCCGATCAGATGCGCTTCAATGTCGGTACCTCCAGCGTTCTCGATGCGAAAGTAAGTGCGGCTGCCGTGGCCGGAATCTCCACCCTTATAACCGTTGGTGCCAGCCTCGACTTCGAGAACATTTGCGTTGAATATGTCGCGGCTAAAGGTTGTGATAATGGTGCCGTCGATATTTCTTTCCTTTTCTGTGATAGCGTACATGATTTAAACCTCCTCGCAGTTTTCAGTAAAGTAGCGCAAGCGGTAGTTCTTCCACTTGGCTCTCTTGATTTCAGCCGACATACCAGCTGAGATGGTGCTGCCGAACACCCAAACCTCGGAGCACTTGCTCATCAGCGCATTCCCAAAGAACAGTCCAAGCTGGCGTTCGGCAGGAATGTCGTCGTTCAAAAACTGCGGAAATAGCAAATGCGGCGCAATGGGGATAAAGCCCTTGTCAACGGCGAAACGGCTGTAGCGTTGTGCAGCCTTTACGTTTGCTTCTACATCTCCTGAAAAGGGAGAGCAGATGTAGACAATTGGCCTGAATGCTCGAAGTGCCTTTTCTTCTTTTTCGATAGCAGACAAGGCTTCGTAGGCGGTTGGGTCGTAGTAACCCTCGCTGTTAAATTTATCAATGCTCATTTTGACCTCCAATCCGGGCGGGCTTTTTGTCCACCTCTATTACCCAATGGAGGTCAAAAACGGGTTTGAACGAAAAAGGCTCAATCTTTTTTATAAAAATCTGTCTCGTAGCCATCGGCTCGGAGCAGTAGCCCCTTAGCCCAAGACGGCGTCCGGCCCATCAGCTCACAGACAGCTTTCAGAGACACTCGTGGATCAGCCTCGATGACGATTTCGTCGTGGACATGCATGACGATGGAGCAGTGCCGGAGTGTTTGCATGGCACTGCAGAGGATGTCGCGGGCAGTTGCCTGCACAATGTTTTCCACGAACTTTGGTCCGTAGGAATCCAGCCGTTCCCACTTTTTAGTTGCGCCTACACCTTCGTAGGTGATGCACTGCCCACCGAACTTGTTTTCACCGATTCGTGGCTTCACATAGGCAAGCCGCCTACCGGAAGGAAGCGTAATGAAAAGCATCCCACTCTGGCAGGAGAAAGTGATCCCATGTGTCAAGTTGGTGCGTTTATACCGAACCGCCTCCATAACGGCCTTATCCACGTCCCACCAGAATTTCACGATGCGCGGATTGGATTGCCGCCACGCGTCAACCAGCGGATGGAGTTCGTGCTCATCGAGCCCCATTTCGATGGCGCCCATTGCTTTGAGCGCACCCACTGAGCCGCCATAACCGAGCGCGAGCTCAGCAATCTTGCCTTTTTGACGAAGGTGGCCGTTGACACCATGCTTTTCAACCGGCACCTTAAACATTTGTGATGCGGAAGCGCAGTAGATATCGCCACCCTTGGCAAAGACGTCCTGTCGCCACTGTTCACCGGCCAGCCATGCGATCACGCGGGCTTCGATGGCACTGAAGTCTGATACGATGAACCTAGCCCCGGCCCTTGGGACGAAGGCAGTGCGGATAAGCTGCGAGAGCGTGTCCGGCACATCCTCATAGAGCATTTCCAGGGCATCAAAATCACCGGAGCGAACAAGGGCACGCGCTTCGGCCAAGTCCTCCAGATGGTTCTGAGGGAGGTTTTGCATTTGAATAAGCCTGCCTGCCCAGCGCCCGGTCCGGTTGGCTCCGAAAAATTGAAACATCCCACGGGCGCGACCATCGGTACAGATCGCATTTTCCATAGCCTGATATTTCCGAATCGATGATTTGGCAAGCTGCTGTCTTAGTAAGAGTACATCTGCAAGGTCCGGAGGCGCTGTTTTGAGTAACTCTGCCACAACCTTTTTCCCAAGCGTGTCGGTTTCCATGCCATTGTCGGCAAGCCATTGCTTCATCTGCTGTACCGAATTTGGATTTTCAAGTTCTGTCAGCTGTTTCATCGCGGTGGAAAGCTCTGACCGCGAGCGACCGTCCATTGCGATAGCCTCTTTGACCAGTGTCATATCCAGCGCAACGCCTTGGTCATTAATCTCCTGATCGAGGTGGTATTCGTCCCAGATACTATCCTGAACCGGGAACCTGGCGAGCTTTTCTTGAATGGACATTTCAGCTTCAACATCACGGATATTATATTTCTTAAACGCAGACCATTTATCGGGTGCGTGATAGGGATGATTCCGGCTGCGCTGACCGTTGGCTTTCGTTGGAGCACAAGGTTGACAGAAGTATTTGATGAGGTCCTTGCCTTCGGTGAGTTTCTGCTTATCCAGCTTCAGCACCGAGCCGACGCCTTCCAGCGACAGAGGCAGCCCCATCGTCGCTGCCCATACCATTGAACATTTCCATGAGGCAGGGTTGATGTATTTGCCGGTAGGGAGCCCAAGAAAACGTGATAGGCAGACCCGTTCAAAGTTTGCGTTGAACGCCCATTTGATCACTGTTTCATCCATGAGTGCGGTGATAACATCGCTGGGCAGCTTCTCTCCGCTGGCAAGGTCAACGACCTGGACATTATCGCCGTCAATGCTGTAGCTGAAAAGAAGTATCTCGAAATCTGGTGATTCGACATAGCGGTATACACCTGATTTGGCGAGATTGGCGCTGCTATAGGTTTCAATATCTATTGAGAGTGTTTTCATAGTTGACCATCCTTTTATAAGGAACGGCGGTAAAGAAGTTCTCTACCGCCGTCCACAGTTTTTTATTTGAAGTCACGCATCCGTTTTTCGTGATACTCTTTATCACGAGCTTCGCGTTCTTCATCGCGTCTTGCTCTCTTGCGATCACTTCCAATGCTCTGAACCATTGAGACCAGGAACGTGACACACAGAGCTGAATACAATCCCAAAAGGATGTTTAGTAAAATAGTTGTCATTGGTTTACCGCCCTTCCTTAAGACAAAAAGTCGTCATCATCGTCTGTTGCGAAATCGGACTCGGCACTAACCTTGCCACCGAGAGGCTCGCCGTCGCGCACCTTCTGCAGGTTGTTCAGACCGCAAGCGATGCCCTTGTTGCCGTTTGAATTGAAAGCGTAGAAGCTGATGCTGGCCCTGCCATACACGCCGGAGTAAACCTCGGAGCGGGTCAGAACAGGATTGCGATCAGCGTCCACGATGCCAGGAGCAGTAGCGGAATTGGCGTTGATGAAGTATGCATTGGCGTAGGCCGGATCATCTGGACGCTCGCTGTCGCCATCTCTGAGCGGAGTCTTGATTGCCGCCATCGGGGGCACGGACTTGCCACTACCTTTGAGCTTGGCTTCGCCTTCGTGGTAAGCAGCTTCAATAGCCGCCTTGATCTTTGCGACGGTTTTGGTATCAGACTTCGGTATAATGAGCGAAACAGAGAACTTAGGAGTGCCGCCGTTGATACTCTTAGCCTCCCAGATGTTTGCATAGCTCCAACGGGTGTCGGGTCCAGTGATAACCTTCATTGGGTTGTTGGCTTTGTTTGTGTTGTTATTCATAATTGTTTTCCTCCATAAAATCATTTTTGGCTGTGTTCATGACCGGGCGTTTGTCGCTCTCCGATACAAGCGTGGGTTTACCTTGCGGCTTTTCGATGTAGGGCGCGAGTAGTTCGTCAAAGCGGGATTTGCCTAGCAGTTTCTGCATGGCGGTGACACCGAGGACCTTGTGGTCATATGGGTCATAACCTGCGCTGCTTACTGTGTTGGCGACTGCTGTTTCATTGGTGTACCTGCGATTTGAGCGGCCTTCGACCAGCTTCCAACCGTTCCATTCCTTGCCGCTGATGGCCTGTTGCAGGGCATATTCCTTGATATCTGTGGCCCAAGAGACAAGGTCATCGACTCGGGTAAGGATTTCTTCGACTTCCTCATTAGTAAGTAGCGGCGGCAGCTTGAAGTCGTAGCGGGCAAGCTCCATATTGGCATCGGCTCTGGCGCGGCAGTCGTGCTTTGCCTTACAGAAACCACACCATTCACCGCAGAGAAAGTTACCATCACCGGCAAAAGCAAGATCGGCGGTAGGCTTGAGAATCTCGTCTGCCCAGCGGTAAAGCTCATCTTTTGAGAGCTCATAGGTTCTGATGTTATCGCGCCGGGGCTGATAAATGGTCATGAGAACGGTGTCGATGTCGTAGATTCCGTCAAACAGCTCCAGGGCACCAAGGGCGTAACACTGCATTTGCGGATTCTTTTCAGCGCTTACGAGAACGCCTAACCCGTGTTTGTAGTCGCATATCTGCAAGGTGCCGTCTGCAATAATGATGCAGTCAGCGGTGCCGAAGCCGGATTCTACCCAGCGAGAGAAGTCCACACGCTGCTCGATCAGGACAACAGGGTCAGAGCAGTTTTGCTTGGCTGCTTCTACTTGTTCAAGGATGTAGGCGGCGTAACCAGAAGCGCAGTCAGCCATTTCTTCGTTGAACCAGGTGAGGTTCTCGGTCGGGTCCTTTGCCTCCATGCCAAGTGCCCGGCGGAGCTTGTACTCACAAAGCTCGTGAGCGTCGGTGCCTTCGGCAGCGTAATTGCTGCCCTTATCGTCGTAGCTCTCGCAAAGTCGAGCGCTGGGAGGGCAATGGAGCCAACGCTCCGATGAGGATGCGGATAGAAGTGCATGTCCTTTAGGTGGCATCGGTTAGTCCCTCCACATCTTCAAGCAGGGCCTTGTAGTTTGCCGGGTCAATACCGGACAGCTTATCGGCACCGTACTTCTGGAGCAGAGAGCGAATCTGAGCGGTGAAGCCAGTGCGGGACTTATCCGCAAGAACTGCTCTGACCGCTTCCAGCGTAAGCACCGGTTCGGTGGGTGTGGGCTCCGGAGTTGGTTCATTGCTGCTGAACTGCTCCGCTAGCCAATTTGCGGCTTCGTTAATAGCTGCAGCTGCGCTGCGTAGTTCTTCGATGGTCATGGCCATGTCGCTCATTTTGCTCATGTGCTTTTCCTCCTTCCTTGGATTGGCTCTGTCCGGCGAGCAAGGTCAATTTTCTTGCTAACCGCATGGATACAACGCTGATCGCAGTGAGAACATCTACGAGCTCATCATCAGCAGCGCAGCTCCGTGGTCTTGTCTGTGCCTTTTGCATTTCTTTCACCTCCTTGGAAGGAGCGATTGTCGTTTTGCTCTTTCCACTACCCAATGGAGGTGAGAATGCGGTTTGAACGAAAATCAGGAAAAAAGATTTTCTCCGGCCACCAATTTTGGCAGCCGGAGAAGGATGGATTTACTAATAGATGTAGTCGCGCAGAAGCTCCCGCAAAGCGTCAAACGCCTTTTTCTTCTTGTAGTTGATGGTGGATTGCCGGGAAATGCCCATGATGGAAGCAATCTCTCGTTCGGACTTTTCCTGGAGTAGTAGCTCGCAGATGCGGCGACCGTCGGGGTCGAGCTTGTCCAGTTTGCATAGAAGGGCGTCTAATAGTGCACGCTCCTCCAAGATAGACTGAGCGCTTGGAGCATCGTCTGCTAAATCGTCGAGCCAGCTCTTTTCGTTGCCGTCCTCGTCAGTAACGGTGTAATCAAGGGAAAGCTCATCGCCAGCCTTGTGAAAACGGCAGGTCCAGCAATCCATATCACAAAGGTAGCGCTTGTTTGCTGGGCAGACACAGCGGCTGTGCTCCTGTTGCCTGCGGCGATAGGCATTGATATCGCGGTAATAGTTGTCGTAGTCGGTCTTGCTGACTTGCACCCATTGGTGCAGGTCCTTGAGGTAGATTTTCCGTTCGTTGGTTTGGTCCTGATTGTCATGGTTTGACATAAAAATTCCTCCGTTTTTCGTTGTCTCGAAACGGAGGAATTGAGCTGCTCAGCTGAAAAAGGCAATAAAAGCCCGACCGCAGTCCAACACAGATTTCTCCGTTTCGGATTGCAGCTCCCATTTCCAGTTGGCAGCCGTAGTATTTAGTTGTTCTGCCAAGTGACACTGGAACATCCGAGGCCAGCGGATGTATCACTTAGCAGCGTGGCGTTAACCACTATCTGTAGAATACTGGGGATGGGGTTTTTCAAACAGGAAGTGCGACTTCCGAAAAAGGCTTATGAAATGGCTTAAAAGGGCAAAAAAAATAAGACCCTTGCGTCTATGACAGATATCTGTCAGACACAAAGGCCTTATTATCAAGAGAATATTCTACCGGAAGTCGCACTTCCGAATTATTTATACAACGGCGTTTTTATTTCCGTTTTTGGGCAATTGCTGAGGTATCCCAGCGTCTTGTAGCTTCTGATTCCACATATAGATGCTTTCCATATGATGATGATCTATTAGGAAGCGATAAACAAGGTACTCCTCAGATGGGATCATGATATTATGGCCAGCTTTAGTGATTAAATCATATGAAAAGGCTGGCTGCAGATTAAGTCCAATACAGAGGGCTAGTACACTTTGCAACATTGGTTTTGCATCAATTTTCTTTCGATAGTCCTGAATTGTTCGTGAGCTTATACCCGATAGTTCTTCCATCTTTTCATTTGTATAGGACCGTCGATTTACATGAAAATCAAGAGTACCGCAAAATGTGGGAGGAAGCTGGCACATTATATCCTGTACTCTTTTTGCTTCATTTCGGACTAAAGCCATCTCTCGAGCACGTTTTTGAACATCTTCGTTTTTACCTTCGTTTCGATTGAATCTTGCCTCTACAAAACTTTTTGAATCTGCATCTCGGCAGAGAAAGCAAATTCGATAGAAGGAGTCGTCGAAGTTGTTGCTAACACGAGTCGTCCTATCAAACACGAGGCAGCACTCGTCAGCATGCTCGAGGGCGTAATCTGTCAACGTGGCTTCGTGGCCTTCTTGAATGTTGACAAACTTTGGATTATTGATGACAAACATACCGCCAGCGTATATAAAATTTCCAGCTTTTATATCATCAATGAGATCTGGATTGAGCACCGCTTCGACAATAGCGTTATTACGATCAATGATGAAAGTTTGTCCTTTTTTCAGGCTACCGTTATCGAATGAAAACGGCGGGTAATTTCTACCGTCGACAAAATTGAATACACCAGCAGCTTGTTCGAAACCTAACTCGACAGCCCTAATTTTTGCAGCGGTAGTAGAGACCTTGAAAAAGTCTGCAAACTCACTTATTGTAAGTTCCATTACATAAGCGCTACGAAGACTAGAAAATGCTTGCTGTAAGCGGTTAAATATCTCGATAAGTTTTGCACGACCGGTTCGGGCTGGAATGAGAATTTTTGGAGCTATGGCATTTGCTTGCCACTCCATCCATGCCAGTTCTTCGGAAAGATGATCAGAACCTTTTTTGTATTCCTCCACCACTGCGCATGATAATGACGAAAAATCAGGGTTTAAAAGCTTTTGCAATTCAAAAAACTTAAAGTGTTTGTCCCAGTGAACGCACTCGTGGATAATCGTGTTATTCACAGAACCGATATTCCTCATGAAAAAGTTATCAGGGTTTACAAGAATTGTCCCAGGTTTGATTTCTTCTACTGTGACATTGCGATCCGTAGTGTTATTGAATACCTCAACAGCTGCATCATTAAAATATGTACGACCAAAGACCTCATCTGATAACGGAGCCAGACGAACTGTTAAATTCATTGAATTAAGAATTTCTTTGATCGGTAATGCCATTGGCTCATTTAATGCGCGAGGACAATACTTTAGAAGAAATTTTTCCGCATGTGAATCTAAATCCTTAGCGTAAACATAGGGGACCAGGTATTTAGTAAGCGAATCTTCAGCATTGAAACGTTCTTTGGAGTATTCGCTGATATCGAGCAATTTCACTTGATGCAGGCCATTATTAAGGACTGCAGAAAAAGAGATAGAAAACCAGCAATCCGTAGTGTCACTCTCAAAATCTCTACGTCTTTTGCCGGAGATTTCAATTTCTGTTTGTATTGACGCTCGAAATTCTATCTGGTCATTATCCAACTCACGGAAAGTGACACTCATAACGTGAAAATCACTCAACTCTGCGTAGCTCGGATCAGGCACAGAATAAGTGGAAAGGTTCATTCTCTCTCTGTTGTTAATGATATAAAACTTTATCCTATCGAAGATTTGATTGTAATAGACATCTTCAAGATAAGAAGAAAACGAAGTATATTTCTGTGCCAATGCTGCGCCTCTTTACGATCGTAATCACAAAGTATGAGTATACTAAAATATATCATGAAAACGGAGATAATTCAATATATAGCAACGGTAATTCTTGCGAATGCAGAGATTTACTCTTGTGACAAACACACTTTTCATGATATAATAATTTAGTCTCGCATGGAGCCCGTGTGTTTATAGAATTTCCGAGAGGTGGTCCATATGGAAGTAAGTTATAAAAAGCTTTGGAAGATTCTTATAGATAAGGATATGAAGAAGAAAGATCTGCAGGCTAAAGCTGGAATCAGCTGGGCATCTGTAACGAAGCTCTCTAAAGGCGAAACCGTTAGTATGGATGTCCTTATTAAAGTATGCAAGGCTCTCGACTGCGATATTGGTGACATTGTGGAGTTAATACCTAATGAAGATAAGTGAGGTGTTAGTTTTGGCGAACACAAGCAACGATGAAGTAATCAGCAGAGCTAGTGCGCATACCATAAAGAAATTTGAGTTGATCGAGAAATATGTTCAAACATGGGCTCAAAAGCTGCTAAACAACCAGTATTGTAAGGGCCTTGTCTTTATAGACTGCATGTGCAATAGCGGTGAGTATTATGATGATGATGGACAGCAGGTGTTCGGCACTGCTGTGCGAGTATTTAAAGTGCTACGTGATGCAGCAGGTCAGTATGCAAATAAACAGATTGACCTGTATTTCAATGATATAGACGCAAACAAAGTTAACCATTTGAAGCAGCTTCTCAGCAACAAGGACAAAAGGAATTTTCATGTTCATTTTAGTGAAGAAGATGGGAACGAGCTTTTGAAGAAACAGGGACAGAACATATATAAAAACCAAGATATCCATTATTTGCTTATATATGACCCATATGATGCAAAGATAGATTGGAATGCCGTTTATCCCTTCTTTAACAACTGGGGAGAAGTGATTATTAATCATGCGCTTATGGACTCTACACGTGCTGTGAAAATGGCAAAATCTGAATCAGCAGTAAATAAGTATGAAACTACATATCAGATGAAAATTGGTGAGTTGAGCGCTTATGGAAGCGATCGAGCTGCATTTGAAAAGCGTATCGAAGATATTATCGTGGCACTTCGATGTGATAAAAGGAAAAACTACTATATTGCTGCTGCCCCGTTTTTTAATAAGAAAAATGCTATCGCTTATAATTTGATTCACTGCACAAGCAATATTGCAGGTTTCCGGCTTTATAAAAAGTCAGCTTGGCAGACATTTGGTGGGAAATCGTCAACTAAGGATACTCATGGTGCTGAGAACCAACTTGTTCTGGATCTTAACTGCGGGTGCAGTCCTACTACCAAAACAGACGATGACTGCTATTACTCTAAAGATATTGCTAAGTATTTGCAGTCCGTTTTCGATGGACAACAGGATGTAGGTTTGGATACGGTCTGGGAAGCGTTAGATCGCCATCCGATTTTTCCATACGACTGCTGTCGAAAAGAAATTAAGGATGAACTTAAACAGTATTATGGCGCTAAGATTCAGAAAAGCTCAATATGCTTTTCTTCAAGGAGTTAAAAGGCATGAAAAAGGTAACCGGATATATTCAAAGAAAGACCATGCTCTACAAAACCGGTGTAGAGTACGGCGACTATACCATGAACCATGTGCAAGGTTGCGCGCATGGTTGTAAATATCCTTGTTATGCGTTCATGATGAAGAAGCGTTTCGGACAAGTTGCCTCATATGAGGATTGGTTGGAGCCGTATCTGGTTTCCAACACTTTAGAACTTCTTGATAAAGAGATCCCGAGGTTGAAAGATAAAATTGAGTCTGTACAGTTATGTTTTACAACTGATCCTTTCATGTATGGATATCCAGAAATTGCAGAGATGAGCATTGCTGCTATTAGAAAACTAAATGACGCTGGAATTAAATGCTGTGTCTTAACAAAAGGGACTCTGCCCAATGACTTAGCGAAGCTATCGAAGCGTAACGAATATGGCATAACCCTTGTCTCATTGGATGAAAATTATCGAAAGAAAGTCGAGCCTGGGGCCGCACCTTATTCTGAACGCTTGGCGTCATTGAAAGTGCTTCATGAAAAAGGGTACCAGACATGGGTCAGTGTCGAACCATATCCGACGCCGAATCTTATACAGCAAAAGTTAAATGCTATTCTTGAAGCTGTTGCTTTTGTAGATAAAATAATTTTTGGGCGCACAAATTATAGCAAAGAAGTTAGTGCATACAGAGAACACCGAGAGTTCTACAATGAGCAAGCGAAAATCGTGATTGCTTTTTGTGAAGAACGAGGAATTTCGTATCACATTAAAGATGGTACCATCACACAATAAATAAAGTGTAGAAAATGTAACCTGCTATACATAGGCAGGCTTTATCTCTTTATGTGAAATTAGGAATGATGAATACTTAAAGCGGAGGGAAAAATTTTGATACGATTTAGAAATCCAGGAACACAATATTCAACACAGGTTCAGGTTATAAAGCAACTATACAGTTCTCTAGGTGCACAAGCATTCTTTACGTTGGAAGATATGGCAATAGTCATTGCGCAAGGACGTTTAATGACCGCTTATGGTTATGCTGGTGATGACGCGCTAAGGTTGAGTAATACAGATCAGGACAGTATGAATTCTGCATTAATGAATGCCAAAATGTACGCAGAGGTATTTCGCATGCTTGGTTGGGTTACTCCCTACAGCGAAAAGGCATCGTATCCATTGGTATTTACATACATTGGAATTCACGTAGCTATATCTAATGGCGATATTTCTCGTTTATATGAGCAATGTGTTTTAGGCATTAATAATCCAACACAACTCACTGATAGAATGAGGTACGATGAAAAAGTTCGGTTTTTCAAGTGTGCCCTAAGAACATTTATAGATTTAGACGGAGTGATGTACAAACATGAGCTCTGCTTGGGGCCGATGAGTGTCAATGATGAAGATGAGGAAGAATATCAGAAAATGCTTGTTAATATAAGGTCAATAAGAGGAAATTATTCTCATCTGAAAAGAGCATTTTCAGACTTGGCTGATAGTCTTGGAATGAAAACTACACCGGTTGACAATTGCACACGCCTTCCTATTGGTTTTATGAAAAGTTGTAATTGGGTGGAAAGTGTCACTGATAGTAGCTTATATAACAAATCAATGTCTTGCCTAAGAATCACACAGCATGGGATTGATACTTATGAATCCATTAAAAACATGTATGATCTCCGTCTTGATCAATTTAACCGACTAGAAAAGCCAGAGCAAATGTCGATGATTAGACTTGGTACGTACGCGATGCTTGGAAGGTCAGGATATGATATATCTGGCGTTGAAGAGGTAATTGAAACCGATTTAAACATATGTAAGGATATTCTAGATGGAAAGGAACTTTTATTTTCGCCATGCCAAACTATTAGGAGAAGTCTGGTAGAAGAAGCCTTAGGTGTAGAACTTGGCAATGGAACAGATTCAGAATTTAGCATAGATATGTTTGAAAGCAGTGTTGGTGAACGTGTGGCACTTGCTATGACACAGGTTTGGTCGTTAAACATTCCTGAGGGCGCAGCGACCGACCTTCTCACTGAGCCTGAAGATATAAATTTTTTGTCTAGAGTTGAAAACTTAAAAGCTCGTGGATATGACAGTGTTGAGATTGTGGAATTGCTTTTTGTTCATTATGAAGATGCGAATCAAACAACATTTTATCCACTAATAGCAACTTTATTTAAAGTCATGGGATTCCAATGCTCGTTTTCAAGACCGGGAGATAATGGCGCCCGTTGGGATGCCATTATTGTTGATGAAACAAGAAGCATACCAATTGAGATCAAGTCACCAACTGAAGAACAACACTTGTCAATTAAAGCAATAAGACAGGCGCTTGAGAATAAAATCGTACTTTTATCTCGTAGAACGCATGAAACAACCCCGGATATTACAACCTTAGCTGTTGGGTATTACATGCCGAATGAACGTGCAGAAGTTAGCTGATTGATTATAGATTTCAAGGCTACATATGGATACCCAATAGGTGTAATAGATTTGAAATCATTATTATCATCTGCAGTTAGCATTCTTGTTGATGGTAGAGGCTTCGACAAGGAAAAACTATATTCGTTGGAGGGATTGATGAATGCAAGTATTTAAAGAGACTGCAAATAGAAAAAGAATATCAATTTTAACAGAAGTCCCAATTACAATTAGCTATGCTCCGGGCGCTCCTGCGGAAGCACATTTTTCTGATAGGACGAATTGCTCGATTGCTTGCTTAGGATGCATAAATCCGAAGTGTATGTATTTAAATGAGAGCGAAGTAAGCTGTGACGTTATAGACGGCTTTCCGCATGACCAAACACTGAATGCCTGTCCTACAGACGCAATAAAGTGGAACGAAGAATTGGATGTTCCTGAAATAGATTCTACAAAATGTATAAATTGTGGTATATGCGTTAGCAGGTGCCCAGTTGGTGCGTTGTATTTTGACAAAAAAATCAAAGTCAATTCTGCTACATCCATAAAACAGGGAAATTATCGAATTGACAATAACAGTTTAGATATTCATCATCACCAAATTGAATCCTTGTCACATATTAAAAAGAGTGGAACAATGGTCATCGAAACTGACGAATTGCTTGAGTCAATTTATAACAAACTCTCTGGCATTCGTAATAATTATCATAATATTATTGGTCGCAATTTACTTATTGCTCTTGGATGTAAGTGTTCTATGAGACGCATAGGTGATGTCTATACAAGAATGGATGCAATTTATTCATCTATGGGAGGAACCTTTGGTGCTGTAGAAATTGAATTTGGTAGAGATACACTTGATGCATCTAGAGGTGTACTGGACGATATAGCAGTTTTGTATACGCGTTATGGAGTCGACAAGCTTCGCAACAAGGCTCTAGTTATATGCCTGCAGTTGCCAAATGCCAGACAAGGATATTGGCAAGTGGTCAAAGATATTATGCATGTTGAACAGGTTAAAATAAGTACAACAACCATTGGTGCATTGATGCTTCTTATCTGGAACAGCTGCACGCTAATCCCAGAGAACGATTATTATTATGTGGATTACGATAATATGACTATAAGAGATACTATAGCCCAACAAATTGGAAGGCAAATAGAGCTAAGTGATAAGTCCTTAGGAATACTTGAACCTCTGAAATAGAATTAATAGTGTTGAATAGTGTTGAAATGTGTTGACAATATGCAGCTTTAGCGATATGCTATAAGCTGCATATTAATGTCGGGAAGGCGGGTACGAATTTGTCAAATAACGTAGTGAGTACAAAGAAAGCTGCAGAAATACTTGGAGTAAGCGTTTCTACAATTTATAGGATGATTGAGCAAGATATTCTTCAACCGACCAAAACTCCTGGAGGTCAACGGAGGTTTGATGTTAGTCAGTTGAATGAATTCCGAGATAAAAGTCGGAGTATAGTTGCGCCACAAAATCCATCTATTACAAGAAGTGCTAACAAGGAAGTAGAAGATATTGAATCTGAAGAACAGGATGGTCAGATTCTTCCTGTAGAATCTGAGAAACCAGTAGACCCTCGTAATCCCCTAAATGATTTGAATGGTTCTCAGTGGCTGCCGGAAACGAAGAGCTTTTTTTACCAAAAAGGATTAGGGGCTAAACACCCCCACGCTCAGATTGAAAGACAACACCCTGCACCATTCTCATATCAGGATGTATCGCACATGATCACTTTTTTTACAAAGAAAGGTATGCGCGTGCTAGATCCGTTTGGTGGAATTGGATCAACAGCAAAGGCATGTGAGCTTGAAGGTCGTTTCTGTACAAGTATAGAATTACAGCAGAATTGGAAAGACTTGGCTATTCAGCGCCTCGAAGTTGAAGTTGCTGAAGGAGCCGCAGCTAAGCATGATTTTATATTAGGAGACTCAAGGGAGATTCTTAAACAATTTGATTCTAGTTCTTTTGATTTTATGATTACAAGTCCTCCATATTGGTCAATTCTCAACAAGAAGGCCGACCATAAAGTTAAAAAGGAGCGTCTCGCTAATAAGCTAGCAACGAATTATTCTGAAAATGATCAGAGTGATTTGGCACATATACCGAATTATGAGGAATTTCTTAAAATCCTTGTTGATGAGATTTTTTTAGAGTGTGGGCGAGTACTGAAACCAAAAAAATATATGTGCTTAGTTGTGTCTGATTTTAGGAATAAGTCAGAATTCATCAGCTTCCACAGCGATCTAATTCAAGCATTGAATCACCGCGAAACTCGAGATGGATATAGAATAGCATTGCAAGGCGTTAAGGTTCTGCTACAGAACCATAAAACATTACTGCCATATGGATACCCCTTTGCGTATGTAGAAAATATTCACCACCAATACATCCTGATTTTCAGAAAGGATAAAAAGTGATTATCATGGATTATAGTGGTGTAATATGTGGGAATTCTGATTTTCTCCTACAAAAAATGCTTGACGATGGTGTTAAGGTTGACTTGATATTAACAGACCCACCATACAATTTAAATAAAGACTTCGGAAACAATAGTGATAGCCTTTCGTTGGATGATTTTCTTGCGATTTCGAGAAAGAGAATAGCATTGTGTCGAGACTTATTGCTTCCTTCTGGGAGCATTATATGGTTTGGTATACATCATTACATCGGCTTTATTCAGTCTATTATGTTTGAGGCAGGCTTGAATTATAGAAGGATGAACATTTGGTATTATGAAAATGGCTTTAGTCGATTGACAACAGCCCCTTTGACTCAATACGAACCTTTCCTCTGGTATTCAAAATCACCAAAGAAGTGGACTTATAATGTGGACGATGTGCGGGTTCCTTACAAAAGCACAGAGCGTCTGAAAAATCCAGTATACTACAAGAATTCAAAAGGAGAACGTGTAAAGTGGGAGCCTAATCCCCTTGGTGCTATGAGAGGAGATATATGGGCATTTCCAACTCTTGCCGGAAAGCTATATCAAGACGAAAAAACACCACATCCTACTCAAAAACCAGAGGCATTAATTACAGAAATAATCAAAGCTTTTTGCCCCAAAAATAGTGATGGATTTTACGATGGAGTGATACTTGATCCGTTTCATGGTTCTGGCACACTGGGTGTATGCTGCGAAAAGTTGAATAAGCAGGGTCATAATATTCGTTGGATTGGTATTGAGCTCGAAGAAAAATGGTGCGAAATTGCACGAAAGCGAGTGAAACTGATTGACCGGCTTGAAAAATGAACAGTGTCAAGTAACTAATCACCATAAAGAAAGTATAACTTTTAATTTTGCCACACTTTTTAATTATTACTTAGTTGGCTATTTTGCGGGGTAAGCACACTCAAAATCTATATATTACGCTGCAAATAAAATAAACAAAAAAGGGCTCTCGAAGCTCGCATTAAAAAGTTGCGAGACCTCGAAAGCCCTTATTTCAAGCTCTTTTCAGCACATTTGTGCCGGAGAGGGCTTTTTCTTTTTGTATCAAAATCAGCAGGAACATAGAGCCGTCATGTGATACGGGAGGTTTTTAATTGACTTGTTTCCGTGTACGGGTATAAACTGAAATAATAAGTGGATAAGAGTTGATGATAATATTCTGTCAAAAGGAGAAGTTATGGCTAATGAAAACAATATCAATAATAGATGATGCTATAATTCCTAAGACCATCTTTCACTATACTAGTTTTGAGAAATTTAAATGTATATTGCAGTATGGCACTTGGAGATTCAAACTGAGTACCCAATCAAATGATTTGCTTGATACTACTTACATAATTGAAATCATTAAGAAGCTTGAGATACAAAAAAATCTAACTGATGATCATCGAAAACTATTGGAGATGTTAATAGGTTACTTCAAGAGGGATGAATACGAGAGACAGTTTTTGTCGTATGTAACTTGCTTCACGGATAAATCTGATTCCAGGCTTTTATGGGATGCTTATACAATTAATAGGCCAATTACAAATTTAGATGACGTAAGAGATTATAATGGTGTTTGTATTGGTGTAAATAGAGATAAACTGCTTAATACGTTACAAAGTAAAAAGCCTGAATATTGCGATGCAGGATTTTTGGCACCAATATATTACACCCCCCAACAACAAATGCTCGCACTTGATTTCCTTTGCAAGAATGCTTTAGATAATTGGGACAAAACAAAAGATGATGAAGACCAATCCCAAGATATAGTACCGACAATACGAACGGCTTATGCGATAAAATTTGGAGATTATGTTGGGAAACCACATTGCATTGAGATGAACCTAAAAAAATCTTTTGTAAACTCCATGTTATCTTACATTGAATCCGTAGAGAAAACAGCACCCTACTTGAAACATCAGTTTTGGGAAGAGGAAAGTGAATATAGAGCATCACTGAATATGCATGTTTCAAAAAAGCCAAAGCATGATTATATTGATTTAGATATTAATGAAGAAATAATTGATTGTATAATTCTTGGACCTACGTTTTCAGGTAAGGAAGAAGAAATTATTCGGAAGATTCACAATGCTAAGTTAGATTTTAGTAAGATTAAGAAAGAAAAATCTGTAGGTACTGGTATTATACAAATGAACTAAGGCTCATTTTTTCATATGGTTACATCAACATCTTGGTTAAAAAGGGATTGAATTGTTCCCTTGAATAGTTAAAGCAGTAGTTTGAAATGAACATCAATCCTGCGATAGCGATGCATCCCATTATATGGAGTCCATCCAAATCGAGCACTCAACCTGGAAAAGTGGACGTATTTCCTTTAACGAGTAAAATGGAAAAAACGGTGTGGACCTGTTTCCTTGCACGAGAAAATTCGAAAATACACTCAAGACATTCAAACGGGAGCTTTTAGCCACGTAGAGTGCGTCGTGAAGCTGGAGAAGCGGTAGAAGTAAGTAATATCAATAATTTAAGCCACTGAATGAATATATGCCCTTCAGAGGCTTTTTTATGTGAAAATCATTCTGCTTCCCAAAAATAAATTGATTTTGGGAAATAGAGCGATGTTTACAATATTCCGATATCGGTATATTATATTTATGAGGTGATTTTTCATGAAATATATGAGTGTGACTGAAGCGAGTGAAAAGTGGCAAATCAGCGACAGAAGAATACGCGTATTATGTACAGAAGGAAGAATAGAAGGGGCTGTGAAGTTTGGCAGAAACTGGTCAATTCCGTATGCTGCTGCTAAGCCAATCGATGCAAGAATCAGTCAAAAAAAATCATATAAGGGCATTGGGTATGATTTTAGTGAAATTGATGAAATGAAAGAAAGAATCGATCAAAATAGACCATTTTCTAAGCGACTAGCAGAGTCGTTACATGAAAAGTTGATTATAGAATGGACCTATAACAGTAATGCCATTGAAGGGAATACATTGACATTATCGGAAACGAAAGTTGTTCTAGAGGGAATAACCATCGGTGGTAAAAGTGTTGTAGAACACCTTGAGGCGATCAACCACAGAGAGGCAATATTGTTTATCGAAGAACTTATTGAGACGAACGAGTGTTTGTCCGAATGGAATATAAAGAGCATTCATGGACTCATTCTTAAGGAGATAGATGCACTGAATGCAGGTAAATATAGGACGGAAAACGTAGTGATTGGAGGAGCTGTTCATATTCCGCCTAAGCATTATGAAATTGATTTATACATGCAGAACCTTATTTTAGAATATAAAGAAGAGTGGAAGAAATTTCATCCAGTATTAAAAGCAACTTTACTTCATGGGGAATTTGTAAAAATTCATCCTTTTATTGATGGAAATGGGAGAACGTCAAGACTTCTACTGAACTTTGAACTTATGAAAAGTGGTTATACACCCATTATAATAAAAAATGAAAATAGAGCACATTATTATGAAGTGTTGGACCACGCACATACCACAATGGATTATCAGCCATTTCTTGAGTTCGTTGCAGGATTAGTGATTGAATCAGAAAAGCTTTGGCTATCTTTATTGGAGTAAGAAACATCATTTAGGGGCTAAGTTGAAGGTCATACAAGGGAAAATCAGCTTATTTTTTTATTATGAAGTCCACACGCCTGAATTGAAAAAGGAAGTAGTGGCATTTGCAAATACAAACGACGGAACCATATCTATTGATTTTTAGAAAAGAGAGTGTATGAATAAAAAATTTGAAAACATGGGACTAGATGAAGTCCTACTAAAATCCATCAACTTATTGGGATATGAACAGGCGACTCCTGTACAGGAAGTGGCGATACCGAAGATTCTAGAAGGGCGCGATCTCGTCATTAAGTCACAGACGGGTAGTGGCAAGACAGCTGCATTTGCAATACCGATTCTCAATCAAATCACTTGGGAAGAAAGAGAACCTCAGGTCTTAGTATTAACGCCAACGCGCGAACTGGCAGAACAAGTAAAAGAAGAAATCTTTAATCTTGGTAGGTTCAAACGAATCAAAGTGGCTGCGATATATGGCAAGTCACCGATTCGAGCGCAAATCAAAACTCTAAAAGAGAGAGTTCACGTCGTGGTCGGTACTCCGGGGCGCATCCTTGATCACTTAGATAGAGGCACCTTATGCCTAAGCCGCATTCAGTATTTCGTCTTAGATGAAGCCGATGAAATGCTGAATATGGGCTTTATTGAACAGATAGAAGACATCATCAGTTTACTGCCGTCCAATCATGTCACGACGCTGTTATCGGCAACGATTCCTGAGAAAATTGCGACACTTTGTGAAAAAACCTTAAATAATCCTGAGTTTGTCGAGATTGAAGATTCCATACAAAAACCTGCCATCGATCAATGGTTATATGACGTTCAAAAAAAACAGAAGATGACGCTACTATTTGATGTGATTTCTGTGGTGAACCCTGAAAGCTGTATGATATTCTGTAATACTCGTAACGAAGTTGATGCCGTTAGTGAAGCGCTGCAAAAAGAAGGCTATCCGTGTGAAAAACTTCATGGCGGGATGGAACAGGACGATCGCACGAAGGTGATGCAAAGGTTTAGAAAAGGTGGATTTAGATACCTTGTAGCGACAGATGTGGCAGCCCGAGGTATCGACATCGACAATATCTCATTGGTTGTTAACTATGAACTCCCAGAGGAACCAGAAGTCTACGTCCACAGAATTGGTCGGACGGGACGAAAAGGAGATGAAGGCATTGCCATTAGCCTCGTATCTCCGAGCGAACGAAACATGCTGAGACTGATAGAGACATTGATAGAGGAAGAGATTCCCGAAAAAACGCCACCGTCTTTAGAACAGGTCGAAGCAGCAAAACAGGACCATATGGAGACACTTGAAACGGAGCGGTTGGTGAAAACAGATAAAAGTGCACTACTGTCAGAAGGCATCCTCAAACTCCACATCAACGCAGGGAAGAAAACCAAAATGCGTGCCGGTGATGTAGTCGGTGCAATCTGTAGTATAGAAGGCGTCACAGCAGACGACATCGGAATTATCACCATTGTAGACGTTTCTACATTCATCGAAATCCTCAATAACAAAGGCGAGATGGTCTACAAAGCGCTTCAATCCAAAGAGATCAAAGGACGCCTGAGAAAAGTCAGTCGGGCGAATGAATAGTAATTACACAAGGAGTCAAAATGAGATTATTACTGCTTTATGGCGTTAATTGCACAAGCAAGGTTTGGGACAGGCTTCGGCCATATTTAGAAAGATATGAAGTGGATTATGTAGAATATCCACACTCGATCACACAAGAAGCAAATGAGGTAGAGGTTATTTCAAACTGGGTGTATGAACAGTATCATCATCAGTCTTATGATGCGGTTATTGGACACAGTCTTGGTGGCATCGTGGCATTGCAATTGGCTACAAAATATAAAATGACGTTTCATAAGATTATCTACTTAGACACGAATTTGAGACCAGCGAACGAATTTTATCGAAATCTAATGACCGATGCGCATATGAATGAATTTGGTGATGAAATGATTTCCATGTTCAAAGAAGAAAGTAAGTTTTATCCATCAACGTTATTTAAATCAATACAAGAGGATTTCGACTTTACACCTTACTTAGAAGAATTGACTCAAAGAGTCTATGCGATTTATGGCGATCGAAATCAACCAGATTATGAACATCAAATTGATGACTTAAATTTACCAAAAGATGCATTATCAAGATTAGAGATTCGATTTATTCATAATGCGTGCCATATGATGATGGTAGAGAATCCTCGTGAGCTTAATGAAATGATTGAGGAGATATTAGAAAGTTAATATGCTCGAGCGAATCCATCAAGTAGAAAAGATTTCTTCTCCTTGATGTGAAGAATTTCAAATGCAAAATACTTTTGTCATGTGACTTAAACAAAAGTATTTTGCATTTTTTTGTGAATTAGCATTTAGTTGGACGCAGTTTTTTTAGAATGGTTTGTTTTTCGAGTCAAAAGATATAAAAGTGGCCCAAAAGAGCCAAAAGCCAAAGTAATGACAAGCCAAAAAGGAAAGTTTCGATTCATTCTCAGGGCATCTTGTCTTAGCCAAACTATAAAGAAAAAAGCACAAATGACTAAATCTAGCAAAATTTGTGTGGTTGCTGAGTTTTGCAGTCCCTCCTTAAAAATGCCAATCAGTCCAAATTGTCTCGTGGCAATAATGGTTAAAATTGTGAATGGTACAATGATGAGAAGTAAAATCGGTTTTGGAATTGAATCTACAAACGATGAATTTTTATCTAAATTCATATGAATCCTCCTTAAAATTTGAATGTAGTGTCCACTACATGGTATAATGTAGCACACACTACATTTGTTTGTCAATAGTGACTTATTTGTTTTGCATTTAAATAAAATGAACTTTGAGGTGAAGTATGGAAAGTTTTGAATTAAAAAAAGAAAAATATATAGAACGAATTTCCGAGTATGTTTTAGTCAATGGAATCTCGGATTCAAGCCTAAAAAAAATGGCTGAGGCAGCTTTGACAAGTGATAGAATGCTGATGCATTATTTTAAAGACAAATCAGAAATTATGGTTCATGTACTCAATACTCTTAACCGACAACTAATCTGTTTATTAGGTGGAAATTCTCAGCTTAGAATGGAATTCTCTGATTGCTTACATTATATTAATCAAGCATTAAAAGAACCGAGTTTTGGGCCATATTTAAATTTATGGTTTGAGATTGTACATTTATCATCAAAGGGAGAAGAACCTTATGTTTCTATTGGTAAAGAAATAGGAGAAACATATATGGAATGGTTAAAAACCATCTATCAGCCAAAAGAAACTGAAAATTATGAAGGAATGACATCGCTTTTATATGCTTTAACCGAAGGCTTCGTTTTTCTTAATAAGATTAATATGAATAATAGGATTACGCTTGCGATAGGCGCTCTAGATGAATTAAGTGCTGTAAAAAAAAGAGCACTCTTAATGTGAAAAACATAATGCTTTTGAAGACATGATTCACTAATTTCATGTTTAAAGAGCCCTAAACATAGGTAAATGAATATAAGCAACTTAATTGAATCATGTTAAAATGCGAACAATTAAAAGGTAGGTTAAAAATGAGTAAGTCAGTAGAAAAAACTCCGTTAAACAGCTCAATTAAAGTCCAATATAGTACACCTGAAGATTATATTGCGATGCAGCCTATAGAGCGACAAGTGGCATTAGAACAATTAAGACAAGTGATTCAAGCGAATTTACCTGAGGGGTATCAGGAGACAATCCAGTATGGCATGATTGGATATGTCGTGCCACATACGCTTTATTCAAAGGGGTATCATGTGAATCCAAAAGAGCCACTACCGTTTATTGCACTTGCGAATCAGAAGGGATATATAGCATTTTATCATCTTGGAATCTATGCGGATCAATCCTTGCTCGAATGGTTTGTAAAGTCTTATGAAGCTTTGAATATCGGCAAGCTTGATATGGGGAAAAGCTGTATCCGATTTAAAAAAATCGATAAACTTCCACTGGAGTTAGTGGGGGAGCTCTGCTCAAAACTAACGGTTGAAGCATATATTCAAATGTACGAAGCGAACAAACCAAATAAATAGAATCAACTGAATCAACTGAATCAATGAAAGTAGATCAAAATCTATCGAAAGAGGTGAATCGATTGAAAACGACCATGACAGGCAATGAAGCAATTGCAAGAGGTTTTTATGAAGCAGGTGGATTAATTGCGACAAGTTATCCGGGATCGCCAACAGTTGAAATGATGGAAACCATCAAACATCAGTATCCAGAAGCGTATTCCGAGTTTTCCGTCAATGAAAAAGTCGCTCTTGAAGTGGCAATAGGAGGGTCTTTTGCAGGTGCAAGGGCCATGGCAACTATGAAGCACGTCGGTGTCAATGTAGCCATGGATCCATTGATGACATTTACTCAGACTAAGATTCACGGTGGATTTGTCCTTGTGACTGGAGACGATCCAGGGATGGCATCGTCTCAGAATGAACAGGACAATCGACATCTCGGCAAGTTTGCCAATATGGCAATTTTTGACCCAGGAAGCAGTCAGGAAGCCATTGACTATGTGAAATTTGCATATGAAATCAGTGAAAAATATACGATGCCAACGCTCATTCGAATCACTAGCCGAGTGTGTCACAGCCGTGGAGTTGTGCATACAAAGGAGCGTATCGAAAAGCCAGTCTCTGGGTTTAATGGCGATATCAAAGATTACGGGATGATACCGCCCAATACATTTGCAAAACAATATGTGATGAAAGAGCGCATCGAAAACTTAGAGACGGATGCGATCGGTTTTGATATCAATCAGTATGAGCCTTCGCATAGTGGTCGAAAAGACTTTTTAATCGTGACATCAGGACTTCCTTATTATCATTTAAAGGAACTCGATACGGATCTGAGTATTTATAAGTTGGGAATGGTCTACCCATTACCAGTGGGGAAATTGAAAGCGTTGTCAGAAAAATATGAAAAGGTTATTGTTATAGAAGAAATGACGCCGTTTATTGAAAACGAGATCAAAATAGCGGGCATTTCTTGTGAGGGGAAGGCATATTTTCCATTTACAGGAGAACTTACGACAGAGCTGATTGAAAAAGGATTGGCAACAGCTGGTGCACTTGCTGAAGTGAAGCCAAACACTTCAGTAGCTGTGGAAACTGTCAATCGTCCAGCACTTTTCTGCGCAGGATGTCCTCATAGACCTGTCTTTGACATTCTGAAAAAAAGTAAAGCAAAAGTCATCGGCGATATCGGATGTTATTCATTGGCTGTCTTATATCCAATTGAAGTAAGTTCTTCGATTATTTCTATGGGGGCATCTCTTGGAATTATGAAAGGACTTAGCAAGGCATATCAATTAGGAAATATCAAAGAGCCTTTAGTTAACGTGATAGGAGATGGGACATTTTTTCATTCAGGAATGACTGGGATGGTCAATATGCTACATCAACTGGATCCGGATTTGAATATGACGGTGATTATATTGAATAATGGCCTCACTGCCATGACAGGCGGGCAACCATCGGCAAGCTCTGGACCTTACTGGAAGACGGGAGCGGATATGAATGTAAAAATCCCTGATTTGTTATCAGCTATGGGATTTGATCGTATCCGTATTGTCGATCAGTTTGATTATAAAGAAACCAAAAAAGTCATTGAAGAAGAAATCAAATTTGAAGGACTTTCCATTGTCATGACCACTAGGCCGTGTGCACTTAACTTTAAAGTCAAAGAAACGCCATTTTATGTGGATCCAAACGTGTGCATTGGCTGCAAAACGTGTATTAAAACCAATTGCCCACCACTTTTGCTGAAGCATTATGATGGAATTGAGAAAATGAAATCGTCTATCAACCCTGACATGTGCGTGGGGTGTTCCGTATGTTCACAGGTATGCCCTGTCGGTGCAATTAAACGGGTGAATCAGGCCGTGTCAATTGAGAAAGGAGAGTAGATAGAAATGATGAATACGATGAATACGATGAATACGATGAATATGACAAATATGACAAAGAATATACTTTTGGCTGGAGTAGGTGGTCAAGGCTTGGTGCTAACGACGAAACTCATTTGTTATGCCGCTTTTAATGCAGGATTTGACTTTAAATCCAATGACGTCATAGGTCTTTCTCAAAGAGGTGGCAAGGTGTGGGGAAGTGTCCGCATAGGAACTCAAGTTCAGTCGCCCAATATACCTCAAGGATGCGCAGATGTTTTGCTTGGACTTGAGCCATTAGAAGGATATCGGTGGAGTGGAATGTTAAAAGATGGAGGAATGGTTATTCTCAATACGTCTCAAATTCCACCGGTACCTGTTGTATTTGAAAAAGCAGAGTATCCAATGAATATTGAAGCCGAGTTATCTCAAAAATATCAGGTGATTGCATTTGATGCCAATGAAAAAGGACGTCAAATAGGCAGTCCGAAAGTTGCAAATACATTTTTAGTGGGTGTTTTAGCCAAGAATCTTCCGGAAATAGATGTGATTCATTGGGAAAATGCCATCCGCAATAATGTGCCTGAAAAAATGATACAGCTCAATTTAGAGGCATTTAAGATAGGATACACTTGGTAGAGACGTATAATCATTAAGGGGGATACACATGAACTGGGAGCCGTGGACGGGATGTTACAAAATAAGTGATGGCTGCACCAACTGTTATTTTTATGGGCCACATGCGAAAGGGTATGGTCAAAATACCATTCAAAAGACAGATAAATTTGACTGGCCCATAAGAAAAACGGCAAAAGGTGAGTATAATATCAAAGGTGATAAAATTCTGGCGACTTGCTTTGCAACAGATTTTTTTCTTCCCGAAGCAGATGAATGGCGTCAAGAAGTTTGGGCAATGATTAAGGAACGATCAGATATTGATTTTTTAATTTTAACTAAACGGGTCGATCGATTTCTTGTCTCGCTGCCAGACGATTGGGGGGAAGGGTATGACAATGTAAACATCGGCTGTACAGTTGAAAATCAAGAAGCAGCAGATTATAGACTGCCATTATTCCTCTCGTATCCAATCAAAAGGCGCTTCATCGCTTGTGCACCACTATTAGAAGCGATCAATTTAACGCCATATCTTCACGGTGTTGATCACGTTACAGTTGGCGGTGAATCGGGCCGTGATGCGCGCGAATGCGATTATGAGTGGGTTTTAGATATTCGTGAGCAATGCGTTAATGCAAATGTCACCTTTTGGTTTAAAAATTCAGGGTCTTATTTTAAGCGAGATGGAGTCGTTGAAAAAATCAATCCATTTAAGCAAACTGGAGTGGCAAAGGAATGTGACATTGACATTTTAGATGGGAAAAAATTGTTTTAAGAGTTGTACCAATTTTATGTGCTTATTTTGATAGTGTCAGCTAAAATTTGATTCGTATGCATCATCATCTATGATAGACGAAACATTCCGAATTTTGTATAATGAAAATGAGTGTTCAATTAATTGTTAAATTAAAACAAATTTTGGAGGAATTCATGGCTTTATATATAGCTACATACAGCATTGATGTAGTTGCACTTCTTTTTTTGCTCAGCATGCTTTGGACGGGAACATCATTGAATCGGGAACGAAAAAGCCCATTTGTGATGAGTATTCTATTAACGATCGTGATTATTTTTTCGGAATTTGGTACCATAATAGCCAATCATGCGAGCCTAGATTTACGCAGCTTACACATGGTGTTTAACGTGATTGGATTTTCACTTGCGCCTTTGATTCCGATTGCCATTACTCTGATATTTGATAATAGGATTTTGACAACCCACAAAATATTGTTTATCCCAGCCATTATCAATATTCTCGCAACGGGATTTTCTCCAGTTTTTAGATGGATTTTCTATATAGATGCGGCGAATCAGTACATGCGTGGAGATTTCTTCTTCATATTTATCATGGTGTATGTGTTCAATTACCTTATACTCGTGATGAGTACTCTCGATATTGGTAGAAGGCACAATTATCCAATAAAGGGAAAAATGATGGCATTATTTCTTTTTTCCATAGTTGGGACAAGTATTCAGGTCGTGAATCCGAGTATTTATTCTTCGTGGCATTGTATCACTTTGACTTTATTCCTCTATTTTCTCATGATGTCTGAATTTGATAGAAGTTTCGATACTTTGTCGGGACTCTATAATCGGGCAGCTTTGGACTCTGTAGTGAAAGGGCTTATAAAAGAAAAAAATCTCAGTGTGATCATGATCGATATTGATGACTTTAAGCGCATTAATGATACGTATGGTCACGATTGCGGTGACCGCGTGATCGAGCAAATTGCTGCAGTGATCAAAGAATCATTTGGCAGACATTATAAATGTTACCGTTTAGGTGGTGATGAGTTTGTCATCATCAGTGATGAAGTCGATCCAACAAAACTAGAAACCCATATTCAAAAAATGATGAAAATGCTCGCTGATATGAGAACAAAATGGGATATTTTACCCACCGTTTCACAGGGATATAGCATAAATAAACGCGGAGAAGGCATGGATTATACACAACTACTTAAACTAGCGGATGAACGCATGTATCAGAATAAGCGCTCTATCAACAAACAATCAAATATTTAAATGAATACAAAAATCTCCTACATCATGTGTCACATCAATGTGTCACTATTGTAGGAGATTTTTTTAGATTAGAAAATTGCATAAATCTAAATTGAATAATACATGATTTTCACACTTAAAAGGTAATTATGCAGTTTCCACAATTGTCTTATACTTGCTTTTTATTGAATATCAAAATAGAGATAGACAAAGTAGCTGCGATTAGTAGTGTACATACACTCATCGCCACTATAAAATCCGAAGTTTTAATTGCGTTAGACAGTAGCGCAACATTTTGTGTCGAAAGTGTCACGGGATTAAAACGCACGGCTTTCGGAAAAAGGTTGATGAGATTGAGTATAGTCACAGTCGCTCCTGTCAATAGCAGATTCCCATAGATATTTTTAAACAGAATACCTCCAAGTATTACCAACGATAGAAGTAAAGCACCAAATAACCAAAGTCCAAATAGGGATAAAAATAGATTTGAGATACCATCCATTGACCAAAAATATGCAGTATAAAAGTACGTAAGCAAGACGCAGAGGACGTAAGAGAGTGTCCATAGGCTCAGTGACGCCATCATCTTTGAGAGAATAACAGTTCGTCTTGGCAGTCCTTTAGTAAGGATGTTAATCAAGGTTCCTTTGCTGAGTTCGGTTGCCATCGATCCGCTGAACATCACGACAAGAATGATCAATCCCATCTGAGAAATGTTCTTGAAAAATTGCATCCATGAATCGATTGCAGCTGGTGGCGCCATAGTGAGGGTCATTCCTTCCGGTAAAAATGATTTTAAAAGTTCAGGCATGACCTTTGCAGCGAAGGGATTTAAAAATCCAAACAGCACGAATAAGGTCACAAGAATAAAAAATTTATAAGTTCGAATGCTTTCCATCCACTCTTTTTTTGTAAATGCAAAAAAGGCTTTCATGAGACCACCTCAATGAAAAGATTTTCAATACTGGGTTCAATGCGCTCTAGTCTTAGTGGAAAGATGTTTTGATCAACGAGGCAGCGAAGCAAAGCTTGTTGAATGGAGGCTATATTTGGTGCCATGAAATGGACACAAAGATCGGTTTCCGTCATATACTCGCTTAGCGCATGAGCCATATCACACGACATAAATTTCATTTTATCAGTCATGGAACTGAATTCTATCAATACCTTATCTTGTCGATGTCTTGCTTTTAGTTCGGGAATTGTACCGGAAAGTGCAATTTTTCCTTCATGCAAAACGGCGATTTCATCACAGATACGTTCTACATCAGATAATATATGCGTTGAGAAAATAACGGTGGTTTTCCCTTTTACTTTTAAGAGAATATCTAAAATTTCTTTTCGTCCAATAGGGTCAAGAGCGGATGTTGGCTCGTCGCAGATTAGAAGTTTTGGTTCATTTAAAAGTGCTTGTGCGATGCCCAGTCTCTGCTTCATCCCTCTAGAAAAACCTCCAATGCGTTTGTTCGCATGTTCTAAACCGACCATTTCAAGGAGTTCAGAAATTCGATTTTTATAAGATGAGCGAGGCAATCCGGTAATCTCAGCACAAAGTTTCAGATACTCTGAAGGTTTCATGTAGTGATAAAATTCTGGTACATCTGGTAAATAACCAATAAATGAATTGGTTTTATTTTGACCGTATCTCACTGGCTCACCACAGACTTCAATTTTGCCTGAGTCGATGCTTAAGAGTCCAAGAATCATCTTCATCGTAGTCGTTTTACCTGCACCGTTTTGACCGATAAAACCGAAAATCGAACCTTCTTTAACGGTCAAATTTAGGTCATTCAGGACGATGTGATCTCCAAAACTTTTGTGTAAAGAATCAATTTTAAGGAGATCCATTATTCGTCACCTCTTCCGAAAATAAAGTAAACAATTGGTCCTATAATTTGGATGAAACTCATGAAAATCCAGAAGGGTCGATTGCCAAATTTGTAGCTTTTATGCGTTAAAACATGGATTAAGGCAGCAATTGTCAGCGAAAGCTCTAGTATGATAATCGGAACCAGTATGGGTAAATAGGGCATCATTTCATTCATTAATTCATTCATTTGAATGACCTCCTTGTACATAGTATTTGAGTTTGTTGAGACACTGGATATAACGAATTTCCTCTTGATATTTTAAAAAGATTGGATTCTGAGTCAGTCCCAAAAGCATACTGTCTTTGATGACTTTTTCACCCCTCGGGGCGTGGTTTCCAAGGTCAAAATCTTGAAACCAACTCTCAAGAGCATCAAAAAAATCATCACCCTCGAAACGAAGCGGAAATTTCATGGAAAGACAGACATGTGTATATTTCTCAAGCATTTCTAGAACTTGATTGCGTGCATTTAATTGGTCATAGACGATAGCGGAAGCATAATATAATTGAGCCATGACATTGGGATTGAGAGCTTCTAAGTTAAAACTGTTCGTCACCGTCATCAAGCGATCGAGGATTAGATTAAAACTGTCCAAAGTATGATCGACGACTTGAAAATACAATGGAGCCATGCCAATAAAACTCATTAAGTGCTGATACATACATATTTGTAATACCGATTTTGCTTTTGAACGTTCTCCCATCATCTGATAAGCAGAGGCGAGAGTTGATTCATCGCCCATGATCGGTTTTATCGTGTGTTCTAATAGATCGATAGCGGAAACAGGATCACCTTGCATCAAAAATCCAAGTGCTTCAAACGAGTTCGCTTGTTTGACAATCCAGACGTCCTCACACTCTAATTTGATCCGTCTACATAACTCAATGGATTCTGATAGTACAGCAAGTTGTTTTGGTCGTTCGCCAGCCAACATGTGATGATTCAGATAAAGTAATGCCATCTGCAGTAAAAATGGGAAACAAGCATAATACTTTTTGATCATTTGCTGTGAATTTTCGTAGACTTCATCAAATGATTTTGTTTCAAAATCGAGCATAAGTCTTCGATAGGTCTTTTGAATGTCTTCCTTGGTCATCTGAGGCATATACCCCATCAGTTCATCAATGCTGATGTTAAAATACGTCGCTAGCATAGGCAGTAAAGTAATATCAGGATAGCTTTGAGCCGTTTCCCATTTGGAAACAGAAGCTTTGGTGACCCCCATGTGCTCAGCAAGCGTATCTTGTGTAATGGACTTTTCTTTCCGTTTTGCTATGATGACATTTGCAATATTGATTTCTCTCATGTTAACCTCATTTCTCTATGGTTTCATTCTGAACTTTGTCATTTGATCAAACTATCATACGATCAAACTATCAAACTATCAAACTATCAAACTATCAAACTATCATACGATTGTCGTATCAATCTTTAATTCTAATATATGCTTACATGGGAAAAGAGTAAATGGATTTAAACTATATTTTGGTTAATAAAATCAACTGCAGCGATACTTCGATGATACTTTGGCGATACTTCGATGATACTTTGGCGATACTTTGCCGGAGTTTGAGTATATAATAGTTGTTTGAAATGGATGCATTCAAAAGGGGTATAACTCATATAAGGAGGTGATGATATGAGCCATTATGAAACACCAGATTATGAACTAATTCAAAAAGAAGAGCCTTTTGAGTTAAGAAAATACCCGTCCTTTTATTTAGTAGAGTACGACAACGATGCTGATCCAGAAATTGATGATGGATTTAATACGTTGTTTTCGTACATTGGTAATAATAATGAAGATCATCGTAAAATTAAAATGACCATTCCAGTGATTGAAGAAATGGAACAAAATAAGAAAAAAATGGCATTTGTCGTGCCTAAGGAGCTCGGGGAAAAAATTCCTAAGCCGAAAGACAGTCATTTAAGCGTCATTGAATTTGAGGCAGGTTTTTACGCAGTTATCATTTACAGTGGGAAATCAACAACTTTAATTGAACACGAACAAGCAGACAAATTGCATCGTTGGATTGAAAAAAATGAATGGCTTGTGCAGTCAAACGACAAATTGGCATTATATAATGCCCCTTTTATACCCGGTATTTTTAGGCGAAATGAAATAATGGTAAAAATACAGAAAACCTTATAACAGAACGCTTGTTCTGAAATGCCCCAGATGATATAATAAAGTCAAAAAAGGAGAATTCAGATGACAGTGGGTGAATTAGTTACATTTGGGGATTATACTTGGCGAATTTTAGAAATAAAAGACGATCAAATGTTGTTGATTACAGAAGAGATTATTGAACAGAGAGATTATCATCATCAGTTGAAAGAGATTACTTGGAAAGACTCTGAAATACGAGCTTATCTTAATAGCACGTTTTATCAGTCTTTCAATGAAAATGATCGCGCAAGAATTCTTCCGACGATTAATTTGAATCCAGAGAATAATTGGTATAAGTCTCATGGAGGCGAAGAAACGAAAGACTATGTTTTTCTGTTGTCCATGGATGAAGTTGTGAGATTTTATTTTGGAAATAGCAGTCGCTTATTGGATTTCCCTGCGAAAAATCAACGCTATTGGTTCCAAAGAAAAGATGAAAACAATATCAAACGGCGAGCAAGATATCTAAATTCATCTTGGTGGTGGTGGGTACGGACTCCTGGGAAAAATAATAAAGTGGCTGTCTACATCCATGGAGATGGGAATATTGGCATTCAGGGGAATGGCGTGGCAAGGAGAAATACCAATGTCATCCATCCCATCACCAACGATACCAAAGGTGGTGTGAGACCCTCTGTTTGGATTAAAGTTGTGTCATAATGACCATCATGGGGACACCTGTTTCTGGAGGTGTCGCTAATTCCAGAACGATACCAGTACTTTTATCCGGAATAATTGGAGGGCCTTTTGTTGGGACCTTATCTGGTGTTATTGCTGGTTTACACAGAATGTTCCTATTTGAAGGCGGCGACCTAACGGCGTTTTCATGTGGTGTTTCCACGATTATTGCAGGAATTATGGGTGGATATGCCAAAAAGAAATCGCCTAAACGGTATTATAAAGGATTCCTGATTGGCATAATCGTTGAAGTGATTCAAATAGGCATCATTTTAGTATTAGCCACACCTTTTGATCAAGCACTTGCCCTTGTGAAGATTATTATTTTACCGAGGACATTTTTAAATGCATTTGGCGTAGGGATGTTTCTATATTTTGTTCAACAAATTTATGACGAAAATGATAATGCTTCTGCGAAAATGGCACATTATGATGCAGTGGCAATAACCGATACATCCATGATTTTATCTCATATTGGTGCTGGAGAGGATCATCATCGTCCAGGTGGACTTATATGGACGCAAAAGACAAAAGAAACACTTCAAACAGAAACTATACAGGAAGCACTGAATTTTAAAGACGTAAGTTGTAGTAAATGATATTTCGACGACTTTGCTTGGCGGTTTTGGTGGCGTTTTAGCCATTCTTGGAGTTGTAGCTGCGCCAATTACATCGGGTGATACAGCATTTAGAAGCGCAAGACTTGTTATTGCAGATGCTTTTAATTACAAACAAGAAAAGCTTAGAAGTAGATTTTTAATTGCAGTTCCTTTATTTGCAGTGGGTATAGGTCTTTGCTTTATTGATTTTACGATTGTATGGAGATATTTTGCTTGGTCAAACCAAACATTAGCGACCATTGTTTTATGGACTTCAGCAGCATATCTATATAAAAATGCAAAACCACACTGGATCGCATCAATTCCTGCAACTTTTATGACTGCAGTGGTAACATCCTATATAATCGTTGCTCCAGAAGGTTTTAAAATGTCAGAAAGTATTGGAATTCCAGTTGGAATTGCAGTTGCAGTGATCACATTTGCCTTTTTTATGATGAAAGCTACTATGGAAGGAAAGGCAAGATTAGCTGGAGAAAAAGCAAATAGTTAAACTAAAAGCAAATAGTTAAACCAAAAGTATTAAATCAATAATTGAATATTTGTTAGCATAAAAAAGCGGCTCGCTATCTCATTATAGCGAGCCGCTTTTGCTTAGTGGATAAGTCTGTTAATTCATTTTAGTTGGGTCTAATTGGGTAACACACTTCAGTTACAAGTTCGTCTGGATTTTGAGTTTGTGCAGGGCTGACATGGTAGATGCAGAACATGGAACCGTCAAAGGAATATCCGTTGTCATTTACCCAATGAGCAACTGCAAGGTTGACATCCGTTAGTTGCTCGTAACTTCCTTTGTACGTTGAAGAGGCAAATTTGATCTCAGGAACTGTTTTAAATACTACATGTTCGGTATTTTCAAAGGTTCCTTTAACAGCTACTTGAATTTCTACATCGACATCACTTTCTTTAAATCCTTCATCATGGAAAATTGCCATCCCTTCACCTACACATGCTTGTTGTAAGTTATTTTGAGCAGTTTCTGACATGAGTGTATTCCAAAGCATTCCTTCATGTTGATAAGACGGTATAACTTTACGGACACTTGCAACATATCTTTCGGGCATAGTTTTTAATACGACATTATATTTCATAGCAGTATCATCCTTTCTTAAACGTGTGATTGTCGTTTCAAGGAGGCGTATTCGTTGACTGATTTCTTTGCTTTGTTCTTCTAATTCAGTTTGTTTAATTTTTAGATACTCAGACAACGCATGTGAATCATCATAACAGTTAAGTATTTCCACAATTGCTGAAAGACCAAATCCCATATCTTTAAGGGATATTATTCTATTCGCTATGAGCAGTTGCTCTTCGCTATAGTAGCGATAATTTGTAGAGGGATCAATCAATTGTGGAACGAGTAATGCCATCTCGTCGTAATGTCTCAACATTCTGATGCTAATCCTTGATAACTTTGAAAAATCTCCTATTTTTAACATGAAATAACCTCACATATATGTGTTTGTTTGAGCTCATTTTTAGTATAAAGTATACCATTGTGTTAGAGTCAATACGAAAATTAAAAATATTATTATTGCGTGTGAAGAACTTTTGTATGCAGTTTTACTTTTTTAATCGCCCAATCATAATGGCTCGCTGTTGCTGAGGTGCAGTAACTACCAAGGGGTGAAGTTCCTGTCCAAGGAAGCGCATTTTTAGCAAATAACTCTTCGTTTGTAAACCGATCGATTAACTCTAAAACTTGTTGGTGGCTTTCATTAAGGAACGTAGTGGCATCATCCAGTGTTGTATTCTGATGTTTTTCCCAAAAAGCAACGTTCATCTGTCCATAGTTTTTCCAGTTATAAGGCTCGGGTAGAAACGGTTTTGAAACACCTGCGAGATTAGACTGTACCCAGTTGAGAAGTAATTGATGCCATTCATATAAGTGTATAAGAACATCTCTTAGATTTTGATCTCGATTCCAATGTGCCTCTTTCAGATTCGAAATTCCATCGAAATGAAAAGTAGCCTGTTTTTCTTCATCGGATAAGCGGTGGATGATGTCCCATAATTTTTCATATTGTGTCTGTGCAGACTTAAGTAAATCTTCTTTTGTAGTTGCTCTTGGCATTGGATTGACCTCCTATTGTCTTCATAATGTATGGAAGGGATTGGTTAGTTTTATTATACAAAAGATAATATGACAACAGCGTGTCATATTAAAAAAGAAAATGATCAAAATATAAACTGAGTGGGTTCATCATCCATCATCGCTTTTATGCGTAAAATGTTTCAAGCGTTTTAATGTGTTGATAGAGTTCATCTTTAAGACATAGGGGTTCAAGAATCTTTATATCCGTTCCAAAGGATAAAAGAAATCCGTATAGCCAACGGTCTTTAGGAACCTGAACACAAATGTTATAAGTGCCATCAGAATTTTTTTGAATTTGATTTTCATCGAATTCATCATAGATACGATAAGCTACGGACTGAGCAAATTGCAACTTTAAATGAATCCATTCAGATTGAGATGTTTCTTGAACTGATTCTGTCGTAACCGCCAGCGATTGGGGAACAAAAAATTCATGATGAAGCACGAGATGATGCATTCTTGAAATCTTAAAAGTTCGAGTGGATTGCTTTGTTTTGCAGTGTGCAACAAGGTACCAAGCATTGGACTTGTATATAAGTTTCATCGGATGAACCGTTCTCATGGTAATTTCACCATAGGTGCTTGCATACTCAAATGACAAAATTTTGTGTTCAGTCACAGCAGTTTTTAAAGTTTCAAATTTTATGTGATCGGACGTTGCGCTTCCCCAACGTGAAAAATCAACTTCGATCCAGTTTGTCTCAGATTTATGAAATAGAGCACTCAATTTTGACTCTAGACCACTGGATTCAATAAATTTCGTAGACGCTAAACTTTGTAAGCCAATCAGAATTTGATTTTGTTCTTCATCAGTAAAAGCAGCTTTGTCAAGAATGAAATGCTCATCTATGAATATGCCACCGCCTTTGCCTTTTGAAGTATAGATGGGAATTCCAGCTAACGTCAAAACATCTAAGTCCCTTAGTATCGTTCGCTCAGAAACTTCAAAATGTTCTGCTAAAAATCGCGCTGTTACTTTTTTTCGTTCTATCAAAATATAGATCATCTCAAATAATCGATGGCTATGCATAATTCACCTCGTGTTTTGTTAAGTTAAGTATACTACAATTCTTCTTAGAAAATTATTTTATTCAAGTTAATGAGAATCAAAAATGAATTTTATGATTTTTATAAGATCTAAAGGGTAAAGGGGGAATGAAAGATGGAAATATATCGTGTGCAGAAATAAAAATGTCATTAATGTAAGCGTTTAATTATGCACAGAAGTATTTTACGTGTCTGATAGTAGACGATTTTTATGGAGGTGTGATTATGAGTATGTTCTGTTTTCAATGTCAAGAGACTGCAAAAAATACTGGATGTACAGTTAAAGGCGTTTGCGGTAAGAACGAAGAAGTCGCAAAACTTCAAGATTTATTGATTTACGCATGTAAAGGCGTAAGTGAAGTGGTAACTAAAGGTCAAATGAACACGTCATCTCTTGGTGAAGTCAATCACGAAGTGATTAAAAGCCTTTTTATGACCATTACAAATGCGAATTTTGACGAAATTGCGATTGAAATGCAAGTACATAATGTTCTAAGACTCAGAGATGATTTAATAGAAAGCCTAGGTGATATTCCACTACACGATGCAGGAAACTTTACAGTGACAGATCGCCAATCGATGCTTGATAAAGCTTCGCTTGTAGGCGTTCTTTCAACTGAAAATGAGGATGTTCGTTCGCTGAGAGAACTCATTATTTATGGTTTGAAAGGGATGGCAGCTTACACGCATCATGCACTTAATATAGGGAAAGAAAATCAGGATATATATGGATTTATCTATGAGGCGCTTGTTGCAACATTAGACGATACACTCACAGCGGATCAGTTAGTGGCATTAACATTAAAAACAGGTCAATTTGGCGTTGCGGCAATGGCACTTTTAGATGATGCTAATACTTCTCGATATGGTCATCCTGAATTGACGACAGTCAACATCGGTGTTAGAAACAATCCGGGGATCTTGATTTCAGGACATGATTTAACCGACTTAGAACAATTGTTAGAGCAAACAAAAGGAACTGGAGTAGACGTATACACACATAGTGAAATGTTACCTGCTCATTATTATCCGTTCTTTAAAAAATACGATCACTTCGCAGGAAACTACGGTGGATCATGGTGGCGTCAAGTGGATGAATTTGGACCATTTAATGGACCAATTTTATTTACGACAAACTGTATCGTTCCGCCTAGAACAGAAGAACTCAAAAACAAAATTTACACATCAGGCGCTTCAGGGTTCCCAGGTTGTATGCACATTATTGCCGATAAAAATGGCAAAAAAGATTTCACTGCTGTGATTGAACATGCTAAAAAGTGTCCGCCACCAACAGAAATCGAATCGGGATCAATCGTCGGTGGATTTGCGCATGAACAAGTATTTGCCTTGGCGGATCAAGTTGTTGATGCAGTAAAATCTGGTGCTATCAAGAAGTTCTTCGTCATGGCTGGTTGTGATGGCAGAATGAAATCGAGAGAGTATTATACTGAATTTGCTGAAAAATTGCCAAAAGATACCGTTATTTTAACAGCTGGATGTGCGAAATACCGCTATAACAAATTGCCTCTTGGTGACATTGGCGGTATTCCAAGAGTTCTCGATGCTGGACAATGTAACGACTCATACTCATTAGCAGTAATCGCTCTGAAGTTAAAAGAAATTTTTGGTGCTGAAGATATCAACGATTTACCGATTGCCTTTAATATCGCGTGGTACGAGCAAAAAGCTGTAATCGTATTACTTGCACTTTTATATTTAGGTGTTAAAAATATTCATTTAGGCCCAACATTACCAGGTTTCTTATCTGCAAATGTCGCAAAAGTGTTAGTTGAAAACTTTGGAATCGCAGGAATTGGAACAGTTGAGGATGATATTAAACTTTTCATGGATTAATATATAAACATCCGAATGATAGTGATGAAAGCAGTCTCGATTTTGAGGCTGCTTTTTTAATTGACGATGTTGGATTCATCATTAGATAAATAGTATGATTTTTATAACAATTGATTAATTAATATGAATAGAGGGTAATCTAAAGAATACGGTTGTAAAATAAGTAAAAATGAACTGAAATTTCATGGAAGTAGGTGTGAGCTTAAGCGTATATTAAGGCTAAAAAGATGCTAAATTAATAAGTTTTACAGAATAATTACAAATATAAATGTGCGAGGTATCTTTCCGTGAAAAATAAAAGTTTACATAAAATAATACTTAGATTAATGTTTTTTTCTGCAGCACTTCCTATTTTAATACTGGGTATTTATGCTTATGTCAGTGAAATTGATGTATACAGTAAAGAAGTTGATACGAGTGCCAACGATTCACTTATGACGATTCAAGCGGTTATTGATGACTTCGATACAACAAGCAGAAGTCTTGTAAAAGTAATTGCAGACAGTATAAAAGTTATGAATACTGCGACAGACACGATTCATTATGAAGAAATTGGGAAAGAAATGAGACGGTTTGAAACGCAATTTACCCAGATTGAAAGAATTTATTTAGTGTTGAATGATGGACAAGTCATTGACAAAGAGGGCATTGTAAATAAATTACATGAACAAAATGATTTGAGAACTTCAATAGCCTATAAGAGTGCCTTAGCTTTACCAAATAAAGTTGTCTTGAGTACAAATAGTCAGACATTTCAAAAGTCAGATTCACCATTTTTGTCATATTCCATGGCTGTCATTCATCCAGATTCCAACAAAGTACTTGCAGTTATTGTGGTTGACATAAACCCAGAAAAATTGGAAATTATTCTGTCTGGAATTCATTTGAGGATTGATGGAACTCTTGTGGTTTCAGATGGTGCAGGGAATATAATTTTTGGACAGTATACACCACTCAGATATAAGCTGAGAAAATCACCTGAAGATGTCAAGCAGTTAATTGAGATGAAATCAAGCGAACAAATTAATTTATATAATGAGGACTATAAAATATATGGTAATAGAGGATTAAAGACTGGGTGGTATATTTTAAGTATTATACCAGTTTCCGAACTTAAGACTCTCCAGAAAAATATGCTTATCTCTGTCATTGTTGTAATTGTCATCATGCTAATTGCTGTAATGTGGTTATCGTCAAGAATTCAAACATACGCGACAAAACCAATTGATAAATTGGTGGATATCATCGGAAAATTTGGATTAACTGAACAAATTGATTCCATTGTATTTTCTGAAAATACGCCTAATGAGTTAGTTGTTATTAGCCATACGTTGAACCAAATGATTGAGAGAATTAGAGGACAAGGTGATGAACTCATTCAAGTCTTGTCAAATGCAATTGAAGCGAATGATGAATATACAAAAGGGCACTGTGAGCGAGTGACAAAAATTTCTTTGAGGATCGGTGAAATAATTGGGATGTCTAGCTCAGAACTTAATGATTTGGCGCTTGCTGCGATGCTTCATGATATTGGAAAATTAGGCGTTCCAAGCAATATACTGAATAAAGCAGACAAATTAACAGACGAAGAGTTTGAAATAATGAAGTTGCATCCCAAGATTGGATCTCAAATTGTAAGTGGTGTCTCCTCACTTGCAAAGGCGACAGAAGTCATTCATCAGCATCATGAGAAATTCGATGGAACAGGATATCCAATGGGGCTCAAGGGTGAAAATATTTTATTGATGGCAAGAATTTTATGCATTTCAGATTCGTTTGATGCAATGACGACACGACGTTCATATCGAATGACGCCACTGAGTATGGATAGAGTGAGACAAGAACTAATAAACGGCAAAGGCACTCAGTTTGATCCAGAATTAGTGGACATATTTATGGATTTAGTTGAATCGAAAGAGGACGAGGAGGCATTGTAGCATGAAAAAAATATTCGTTATTTTAGTAATCATAACTTTGGCTTCTAGTTTATTATGTGGATGTTCAGATTCAAAGGAAATTTCATTAGAAAATAGCGACACCCCAGACATGATCGGTTTGGTGGTGTCCACACTTAACAATCCTTTTTTTATAGAACTAAAGGAAGGCGCAGAGTTAGCCGCTAGTGAACTGGATTATGAATTCATTATATTAGATTCGCAGAATGATGTAGATAAAGAGTTAAGCAATATCAATACTTTAATAGAAATGGGAGTTAAAATAATTCTATTAAATCCCTGTGATTCAAGTCAATCAATAAGTTCTGTTGAAGTAGCAAATACGGCTGGAATTCCGGTGATTACACTAGATAGAACTGTTGATAAAGGATCAATTGTTTCTCATATTGCATCCGATAATGTAGCTGGAGGCGCAATGGCAGCTGATTTTCTGAATGATCAACTGTCTGGAAATGGTAAAATTATTGAATTAGAAGGAATTGTTGGAACCTCAGCTGCATTAGAACGTAGTCAAGGTTTTAACGAAAGACTCAATAGTTATCCTGACCTTAAGGTTGTTTATTCTCAATCGGGCAGTTTTGATCGAGCGATTGGTTTATATGTCATGGAAGATGTTTTAAAGAATTATAGTGATATTCAAGCAGTTTTTGCACACAATGATGAAATGGCGCTCGGTGCAATTCAAGCAATTGATGCAAGTGGTAGATCCATTATCGTGGTTGGATTTGATGGGATTTTAGATGCTCTAGTTGCAATTAACGAGGGCGAGATGGATGCAACAATTGCTCAACAACCTAGTCAAATTGGAAATTTAGGAGTTCATATTGCGGATCAATATCTCAACGATAAGCAGGTGGATTCGCTGTATTTAGTTGATTTGAAGCTAATTACAAAATGATCTTTGATTGTAAACTAAAATGCGTATTCAATGTAATTCAAATGTAAGCACAAATGTAAGGACGTTTAAAACCTGAGTAAGAAACAACGTATATAAAACGCTGCTTCTTACTCAGGTTTATTTAAATTAGCAAGCAAAGAATTAAAATTTAGAATCTTATTATATAAAGTGGAAGAAAATAATTGTTGATTTTATACCCCTAGGGGGTATAATGAGATTATAAGAGAGGTGACAGATGATGAAAACGGTTCAAATAAATATCGGTGGCATGACATGTTCTGCTTGCGCATCAGCAGTTGAAAGAGCGGTGTCTAAACTGCCTGGAACTTCTGATGTTACTGTTAATTATGCCACAGAAAAGTTGAGTGTCACATTTGAAGAAGAACAAGTACAAATGGAAGATATAAAGCAAAAAGTTGAGAAAGCGGGTTACCAAATTATTGAAGATCAAACATTTAAAGGTCACCCCATCAAAGAAGTGATCATCCCAATTGAAGGGATGACTTGTTCAGCGTGTGCAGTTGCAATTGAGCGTGCAACAAAAAAGCTACCCGGCGTTGAAACGGCAAATGTGAATTACGCGTCTGAAAAATTGAGAATACAATATCATTCTGGTGAAGTGAGATTATCAGAAATCAAGCAGGCTATTATCAAATCCGGTTATCATCCATTAGAAGTAGATAATTCAAATCAAGTAGATCGAGAGCCGTCTAGAAAAGAAAAAGAAATTCAAGTGATGTGGAGCAAATTTATCATCGCACTTGTCTTCTCTATACCTCTTTTTTACATCGCAATGGGTGGTATGTTAGGGTGGCCTTTACCCTCTATACTATCTCCAATGGACTATCCATTAATTTATGCGTTAGTTGAACTGATCTTAGTCATACCGGTTTTGGTTGCGGGTTATCGATTTTATACGGTTGGCTTCTCGGCGATATGGCGTAGACGTCCGAATATGGATTCACTCGTGGCCATGGGAACCTCGGCAGCAGTTTTTTATAGTCTCTTTTCTATATATAGAATCACAATTGGAGAATTTCATCATGTAGAGGATCTCTACTTTGAAACCGCTGGTGTGATCATTACTTTGATTTTATTAGGAAAGACTTTAGAAGCAGTATCAAAGGGACGAACATCTGAAGCAATTAAAAAATTGATGGGACTAAGTCCAAAAACGGCTCTTATCTTAAATGGTGATCAAGAAATTGAAATTCCTATCGATGAAGTTGAAGTCGGTGATCGGATTGTCGTTAAACCAGGCGCAAAAATACCAGTAGATGGAGAAATTATTTTTGGAAGTACTTCAATTGATGAATCTATGATTACCGGAGAGAGTATTCCGGTGGAGAAAAATGTAGGGGATTCAGTAATTGGAGCAAGTATTAACAAAAATGGTTTGATTCACTTTAAAGCAACACGCGTAGGGGCTGACACTGCTCTAGCACAGATTATCAAACTCGTTGAAGAGGCTCAAGGAACAAAAGCGCCTATTGCACACTTAGCCGATGTTGTTTCTGGGTTCTTTGTACCAGTGGTTTTTGTAATTGCGGTATTAGCATCTCTTCTTTGGTATATCAGTGGTGAATCAGAAGTCTTTTCGCTCACTATCTTCATCTCTGTACTCGTAATTGCATGTCCATGTGCACTTGGACTTGCGACACCGACGGCCATTATGGTTGGGACAGGAAAAGGTGCTGAAAATGGCGTATTGATAAAAAGTGGGGAAGCGCTTGAAGTTGCCCATAAGATTCGAACCATTGTATTTGATAAAACAGGCACTATTACTGAAGGTAAACCTCAAGTGACCGATTTGATTGTTGAAGAACCTTTGACAAGTGCGGAACTTTTGGTAATTGCGGCTTCAGCTGAAAAGGGATCAGAACACCCCCTAGGTGAGGCAATCGTTAAAAGTGCCCAGTCATTGGGGTTGGTATTAAAAAATAGTGAAAGTTTTCTGGCAATCCCTGGTCATGGAATTCAAGTTACAATAGACAAACAAGTCGTTCATTTGGGAAATAGAAAACTGATGAACAGTCAAAATATCGAAATTGAAGGATTCATCGAACATGCAGAGCGATTGGCAAATGAAGGTAAAACGCCGATGTATGCTGCGATTGACGGAAAGTTAAAAGGTTTAATTGCAGTTGCAGATGTGATTAAACCATCCAGTGTTGAAGCAATTAAACTATTACACGAAATGGGCATTGAAGCGTTGATGATCACTGGAGATAATCACCAGACTGCAAATGCTATAGCAAAACAAGTTGGGATTGACCGAGTTCTTTCAGAAGTGCTCCCTCAAGATAAAGCAAATGAAGTGAGGAAACTTCAAGCTGATGGGAAAAAGGTTGCGATGGTAGGAGATGGAATCAACGACGCGCCTGCACTTGCCCAAGCAGATATCGGTATTGCCATTGGAAATGGAACAGATGTGGCGATGGAATCAGCTGATATCGTCTTAATGCGAAGTGATTTGATGGATGTTCCAACGGCGATTAAACTCAGCAAAAGTACCATTCGAAATATTAAACAAAATCTTTTTTGGGCATTTGCGTACAATGTCGCAGGTATACCAATAGCAGCTGGTCTCCTTTATGCATTTGGTGGTCCAAAGCTAAATCCAATTTTAGCTGCAGCAGCAATGTCGTTTAGTTCGGTATCTGTGTTAACCAATGCACTCAGACTCAAGAGATTTAGACCATATGAAAGAAAGGCGTCAGTCGAAAAAGCTGACACGAGCTCAAAAATGGACACAAGCTCAAAAACGGATATAAGAGTAACGGTTATAGGAAACAACACATATAATCAGTAATGCTTTAAGTAAAAAGAAATTGATAAAAAAATGAAAAATACAAAAAATAAAAAAAGAAAGAGGTATCAGTATGACAAAAACAATTTATGTAACGGGAATGTCGTGTGGACACTGTGTTCAAAGAGTAAAAAATGCACTTGGAAGTATCGATGGTGTTACTGATGTAACTGTGAATTTGGAAGAAAAAAGAGTAGTCTTGCAATCCAATCAAGAAATTACGAATGAAGTACTAATAGAAGTCATAGACGATGCGGGTTACGATGTAACTGAGATTCAGTAAGTAGTTGATGAGAGCATCTGTTGTAGATTCAATCTGTAAAATTAATGGTTGTTGAGCTTGATAGACTCATGGAGGAGAAATGGAAAAAAACAGTGTGAGTTTTATCGTCAAAAATATGACTTGTGTGAACTGTGAGAAAGTGATTTATAATGCACTGATTCACTGCAAGGGAATTTTCACAGTTTCAGTGAGTTACCGGACTCAAATTCTTGAAATTGTTTATGATTCTGAAGAGACGACTCTGTCTTCCATTGTAAAAATTTTGAGTGAAACTGGTTATGAAGTTAGCGAATTAAAGGCGCAAAGTGATAATAAAAAATACACTTTATTACAGTTCGCTGGAATGTTGATTCTTGTGATGGGTGCTTACCTCTTGATTTCTAGGGTAGAAATTTTAGACAGCGAGTTGAAAGTTCAATCTACCTTCGGTTATGGGATGCTTTTTGTCGTTGGTTTATTAACTTCTATGCATTGTATTGCCATGTGTGGTGGTATTAATTTATCACAATGTATTCAGCCGTTGCCTGTGAAATCATCTCAACATACGTATCAAAGAAGTCTTCTTTATAATATTGGTCGAGTGATTTCTTATACAATAATTGGTGCATTAGTTGGAGGAGTAGGATCTGCAGTTTCCTTATCTGGCCATTTTAAAGGCTCGATATCCATTGTTGCAGGTATAATGATGATTTTAATGGGCATTAAGATGCTTCATATTTTTCCGAAATTTAGTAAAATTAACATTCATTTTCCTCCTAGGCTTAGAATGATTTTTTTGGGAAGAGATGAAAAGAGAGGCCCTTTTGTCGTGGGATTACTCAATGGGTTAATGCCTTGCGGACCTCTTCAAACGATGCAAATCTATGCTTTGGGAACAGGTAGTGCTTTGACAGGAGGATTGTCAATGCTAGCATTTAGTCTTGGAACTGTTCCTTTAATGTTCGGATTTGGGGTTCTAGGAACTTTGATAAGTAAGAAATCTACTCAAAAAATGATGAAAACAAGCGCTGTTATTATTGTTATTTTGGGAGCAGTTCTATTACAACGTGGTTTTATCATAAGTGGAGTAACTATTCCTTCAATTCAAGAAAATGTTGACGCAACTGATACTGAAATCGTAATTGAAAATGGCGTACAAATAGTCACAGTTTTGGTTCAATCTAGAAATTATCCTGAATTTGTATTAAAAAATAACATTCCAGCGAGAGTTAATTTTAAAGTAAGTGAGCAAAATTTGAATGGGTGTAATGATGTTGTTTTAATACCTGAGTTTGATATTGAGAAACAATTATCTGTAGGGGATAATTGGATCGAGTTCACACCAACTCAAACAGGGAGTTTTCCTTTTAGTTGTTGGATGGGGATGATCAATAGTCAATTTCAAGTCATTGAATAAATAGAATCATTTTATTTAATCACGATGACTTCGTTAAATTAAAATGAGCAATCTGATTTTGTTATGATGCAAGTTAATTGAAAGAAGAAAGAGGTGAGTCATGAAAAGAATTTATGTCATGTTGATGCTATTGATGGTGGCATCATTTTCAATTGGGTGTCAGTCCTTAGATGTCGTTGGTAAAACAGCTGTAACAACATTTGATGCTGTCTTAAAGGTGGATTCGAATCGTGTGATTTTGGATGAAGCACTAAATAGTTGGTCGCTGAACTCACCTGAAAATGAACGCTTTATATGGAGTCAGGATTTTAGTAGTAAAGAGTATTCAGACTTTGTTGTTGAAATAGATGCCACTCCTTTTATTGACGCGGGTCTTGATGTAACACGACTTGAAAATGATCAATATATTTACGATGCCAGTAAAAATACTTTGCAATTGCATTTTGATGTAGGAAATACATCGTTCGATGAAGCTTCTTTATCTAAACCAATAGATACATTTAATGCAATCGTAAAAGCGTATCGCGATTTAATAGGGTATCATGAAGCACTTGATCACTATGGCATTAAGTTAGGTAATGGAAATATGTTTGAATGGGCAAAAAACATGGACACCAACGAACTTGATATTGTGTTTGTGCTCGAACCTAAACCCTTTATAGATGCGGGTTTAGATCCAACCAAAATAGCAAGTTGGAAATACGCTCAAGTTGAAATTAAGAATGAACAGGGAAAAGAAGTTCTTGTTTATAAGTTTCTAAAACCATATAATCTTAAGTAAATCATGTTCATAATGAAATCCTCCTTCAAATTAAGGAGGATTTTTTTATGGATTTAGTTGAATGTTTATCACCGTTCAAGGGTAAGAATCAAGTAAATCTGCAGCAATAAGAAAAAATAATCACTAGACTGGCGGGACAAAAATGACGAAGAAGATAAAAATATTAATATGTGATGATAATATTGCAGTACATGAAAGCTTGAGTATGTATCTAAAGAATGATGTGACAGAGATTGTTTCAGTTTATAACGGGATAGACGCTTTAAAATGGATTCGAGATAAGTCGTTTAGTTTAGTTGTCCTAGACATTATGATGCCAGGACTTGATGGAATTGAAGTCTGTCGAGAAATTCGAAAAGTGAGTGAAATTCCCATTATCATGTTAAGTGCAAAAAATGAAGAGTTTGATCGAATATTAGGACTTGAGATCGGAGCAGATGATTATGTCACGAAACCATTTTCACCAAGAGAAATGGCGGTTAGAATTAAAAAACTTCTTAATAGAACAAATAAAAGTATGAATGAAAATGATTCAAATTTAATCTTTGTTGGTAAGATGACCATTCAAGTGGATGGTTATGAAGTTACAATTAATGAGCAAAAAATCGATTTAACACCGAAAGAAATTGAAATTCTCATTTGCTTTTCTAAATATCAAAACAAAGTATTATCAAGAGAACAAATTTTAAATCAAGTGTGGGGGTACGATTATTATGGTGACACTCGAGCTGTAGACACTCTTATAAAAAGGTTAAGATTAAAATTACAACCCTATGAGCTGGGGTTTGAGATAAAATCTGTCTATGGAATAGGTTACAAAATGGAGGTTTAAGTGCGCATACATTCAATCAATCGATTTGTTTTAAATAAAAAGATCCTATTCATCGTAATTTCAATATGTTACATTGCATCTCAAGTACTTGGAACCTTTGCCATCAAGTCGTTTTTTATTCAATATAAAATAAAAGAGCTTTCTCCAAGACTCGACTATTTTGTTACTGAAATCGCCAATGGAAACCTCGAGATTTCAAAAAATAGCGACATTATTTTGATCGCATATGACGTATATGGCAATAAAATGGACGTCTTTAAAGAAGAGTCGAAAGCACAACTTGAAGTGGACGAAGGAAATATTGACACATTTTTAAGCAATTATTTGCCTAAAGTGATTTCAGGCAATCCGCTCGCGTCAATCAAAAAAATTGAGCAACAAGAAGGGGCTTCGGTTGTCATAGGAAAACCCATCACTAAGAATCGTGTCATTATTGGTGCGGCTTTTCTCATAAAGCCTGCCAGTGATTTTAACGCTATTCTGAGCGGATTTTACTGGATTTTTTTTATCACATTTATGATGGGAATGTTGATAATCGGGATTTTAATCTATAAATATTTTCAAGAAAATAAATCGCTTGAGCAAATGCGTAGAAATTATATCGCAAATATAAGTCATGAATTGAAATCGCCATTAACATCTATAAAAGCATTGACTGAAACGTTACTAGATGACATTGTTAACGATGATGAAACGAAAGAAAGATACTACTCGATTATTTTATCGGAAAGCAATCATTTACAGAAAATGATTACAGATATGCTAGAATTGTCTAAATTACAAAGTGGAAAGGGGGCATATAAAACAGATACCATAGATATAAATACAATCCTTGAGCATGTTAAGTTAAAATATGACTTTGTCATGAAAGAAGTTGGAATTGAATTTGAAATAACGGATCAAACACTTAATCTACCTCTACTTGAAACCAATCGAGAGAGGATCATACAAGTGTTAAATATTTTGATGGACAATGCAATCAAGTTTACGAATGCCTCTGGTAAAATTACAATTGATTCAATGGTAAAGCATAAAAAAGTAATCATCAAAGTCATTGACACGGGGATTGGTATTGAAGAGGCATCACTCCCCTATATATTTGAACGATTTTACAAGACAGAACAGCCACAAAACACCTCAGGAACTGGGCTTGGACTGGCAATTGCAAAGACGATTCTTGAAGAGCTTGGTGAAAAAATCTCTGTAAATAGCCATTTAGGTAAAGGGTCAGTTTTTAGTTTTACGATTAAAAGAGCGCATTAACCAAATTGTGCAAAGTGGATTTTACATTTGTTTCATGATTTTGCCATTTTTATGCCATGATGTTTTTTTATCATGAAGATAAGAAGTTTTCGCAAACACAAAAGTGTGATTTAGAAAGTGAGGCAAATGAATATGATGAAAAAAACGATGGTCATTTTTTTGATGAGTTTAGTCGTGTTTAGTTTGACAGCGTGTGGAAATACAACGACAACGAATCAATCAAGTACAGATGTAACCGTGTCAACCACTGATTCAAGTGAATCTTCAAAGGAAACAAAGGAAGCAAAAACATCAAGCGGTGGACTTGGAAATGAAAGTGCAAATACAGCTTTAATTAGTCGACAATTCACCGATGTCCCATACGGAACAGTTTCTAGTACGCAGACATTAAATGTTTACTTACCAAGTGAAGGAGAAGGACCATTTCCGGTTATTATTGCAATTCATGGTGGAGCATTTAAAATGGGAAATGCAACAGGTGGTGACGTAGCTGCGATGTTAGAAGGTGTCAATAGAGGATATGCAGTGGTGAGTATAAATTATCGATTATCAGGAGAAGCAATTTTTCCAGCAGCAGTGAATGATTGTAAAGCGGCAATTCGATTTATTAAGGCAAATGCAACGACTTATCATATAAATCCAGATAAAATCGCTGTATGGGGTGATAGTGCAGGTGGAAATTTAGCTGCAATGGTTGGTACGAGTGGGAATGTTGACGAACTCAATGGAGACAATGTTGAAAATTTAGAGTTTGATTCAACTGTTCAAGTTGTAATTGATTGGTTTGGTCCATTGAACTTCTTGAAAATGGATGAACAGTTTGCTGCTGCTGGAATTACTCCAAAGTTTGGAAAAACAAGCAGTGAAAGCTCTCCAGAAAGTCAATATATTGGTCAGTTAATTACCAATGATCCAGAGCTTACCTTAAAAGCAAATCCAGAAACTTATATTGAAACAATGGATTTAACAAATGCTCCAAAGTTCTATATTCAACACGGTACGGCTGATTCAAATGTGCCATCACAACAATCCATTGACTTTGCTGCTGCATTAAAAACAGCAATTGGTGAAGAAAATGTGAAATTGGAGTTGTTAGATGGAGCAGGCCATGGTACTGAAGAGTTTACTGCAACTTCAAATTTGGACAAAGTATTTGAATTTTTAGATCAGTATTTAAAATAAGGCAAAGCGTCAATTTATCCAAAACCATCATATGCATTTCATATGGTGGTTTTTTTGTACAGTTGTACCTAGTTTAACTTTAAATACTTAGATGACGTTAACACACTTCGTTAAACTTGAAAAGTATGTCCGTTAAACACCTCTCGTATGCTATAATCATACTAGAACGGTTCTTAATGAGGTGAAGCTATGTATGAAATAATCGCAATGTCCACAAAATATGTTTTAACATTTATCATTTATGTATTCATTTTTCGAATAGCAAAATTAATTTATCGAGACATAAAATCTATGACTATGTGGGAAGATGCAAAGGTAACAAGTCCTCATTTAATATTGATGTCTTCATTAGAGTCCGCTGAAAAACAGACTGGCACAGAGATTTTTCCTTTAACCCATCTAACCACTATTATTGGACGTGCGCTTGATTGTGGGATCGTGCTTTCTGATCCGCATGTATCATCACGTCATGTTCAAATTGACCGGACGCATCTAGGGTTTACATTGACGGATCTCGGAAGTGTCAACGGCACATATATCAACGACGTTAGACTATTGAATCCCGTTTTATTAAAAGAAGGCGATGAAATCCTCATGGGAATGAGCAAGTTGGTTTTTTCTGAAGGTGGGAAGTATTATGGATAAATTCGTCGATATCAACTCTCATAAAGAGAAACTGAGATTTCCAATCTACTTAGTGGCACTCGTCGATCTCATCCTCTTTGGTTTGCTATCCATGAATCAGGGGATTTTTAATCAACACATCATGATCATGGGGGCTTCTAAGATCCTATTGACTTATTTTATGTACTTTGTGATAAAAAAAGTTCAAAAGGGTGATACGTATCTCTCGCTTATTATTGCCATGATTTTAAGTATGGGCTTAGCGATGCAGGTCAGATTGTCTGAATCAGTGGGGACGAAGCAATTTATTTGGTTTCTTATGGGGATGTGTCTATTTATCTTCATCAGTTTAATTTATCCCTATTTTTCAAGAAAGTTTCGTTCCATTTGGCTGTATTACGGATTGATGATAATTCTATTTATAGCAACTTTAGTGATTGGATCGAGAATTAATGGAGCTAAAAACTGGATAGTGCTTGGCAAAGTATCCATTCAACCTTCGGAATTTATTAAAATTCTATTTGTCTTCTTTATGGCTTCTTTTGTAGCCAATCCAGAGGTGCTAGAAATTAGACTATTTGGAAAAAATATCTCTGCTAAATGGAGTCTCATGTTCATGGTATTTGTTATCATGGGATTTTTTGTTTTGCAACGGGAATTTGGAACGGCGTTATTGATTTTCATGGTGTACTTATCCATGTTGTATGTATTTGAAAAAGCGCTTTTATTTGTACTGATGAATACGGCTATAGCAAGTGCTGCAGCTTATATAGCATTAAAGATTATGCCACATTTACAAGTACGCGTAGAAAGTTGGCTCAATCCTTTTGCCGATGTAGCAGGTAAAGGGTATCAAATTACTCAATCTCTATTTGCAATAGGAAGTGGCAGCTATTTTGGGACGGGATTAAGATTGGGGTATCCACATTTTATTCCAAATGTTGAGACAGATTTTATTTTCTCGGCAATTTGTGAAGAAATGGGGATTTTCGGAGGCATTGCACTCATCTTCTTGTTTGTTCTACTTGTTTATCGTGGAATCAAAATTTGTTTGTTATTGAGAGAGTCGTTTACAAAAGCATTGGCATTTGGACTTACTATCACTCTTGGTTTTCAGACATTTCTAATCGTAGGCGGTGTGACAAAGCTCATTCCGCTCACGGGAATAACACTTCCCTTTGTCAGTTATGGAGGCTCATCTCTCATCTCTAGTTTTATGATTTTGGGATTTTTACAAGCACTTTCAGGCGCAGTATTAAAAGGGGAGGTGTTAAGCGATGAAAAAATCCACCATCAATAGTCGAATTTTACACATTTTCATCGTGATCAACATACTCTTTTTAGGTTTGGTTGTCTACATGAGTTACTTTGAACTTTATGGAAAAGACGACATCATGGCGAATAATTACAATAGAAGGCTAAAAGCACACGAAGAGGGCATTATTCGTGGTCAAATTCTCGATCGTAATGGTGAACCCCTTGCGACGACAAATTTTGAAAATGGGCAGTCCATTCGTCAATATCCTTATAAAAAACTTTACGCTCACGTGATTGGTTATAGCAACGATCGATTTGGAAAAACACTTTTAGAAGCTCAGTATAACGATACACTTCTGGGGAACAATGCACTTGGATTGGTTGGGAATACAGTGAGTTTGATTAAAGGTGAGGAAAAAACCGGAAATAATCTTGTACTTACGATTGATCATGCACTTCAAGCTCGTGCGCGTGAACTACTGGGGGATAAGAGGGGCGCAGTTGTTGCCATAGATCCTAATACAGGCGAAATTCTTGCGATGGTGAGCACACCTGATTATAATCCGAATCAAGCTGCACTTGAAGAAAGTTGGGAAGAACTTTCTACAAATGAAAATAGCCCGCTACTTCCAAGAGCTGTTATGGGGCTTTACCCACCGGGTTCGACATTTAAAGTGGTGACGGCAGTTGCAGCGATTGAAGAAGATTTATCCAATTTTATAGTGACAGATAATGGTAGTACAGTAATAGATGGTAAGACGTTTTCCAATGCAGGAAGTAAAGCCTATGGAGACATTGGCCTTACAGAGGCTTTGACGGTTTCAAGTAATGTCTATTTTTCAGAACTCTCAAAAGAGCTTGATTCAGAGCGTTTTATTGAGACTTCGAAATTATCCGGAATGAATCAAACATTTGATTTTGATATTCCCATGAGTAAGAGTAAAACAAGTGAAGACATCACGAGTAAAACGGAATATGCTGCAACAACCATCGGACAGGGGAAACTTCTCGTGACACCTCTTCAGATGGCGATGATTTGTTCAGGAATTGCAAATGAAGGCATCATCATGAAACCCTATCTTGTTAAAAGTGTGACAGATAAAAATGGCCTCATTTTAACTAGTACAATGACACATGAATTATATGAATGGACGGATCAGACGACTGCAAACAGCGTTAAAGAGATGATGGTTGAAGTGGTGAAGAGTGGAACTGGAAGAAAAGCAGCGCTTAACGACATCGTAGTGGCGGGAAAAACAGGGACTGCTCAAAATGAAAAATCCATTCAAGGGAATGGATTGAATCATGCTTGGTTTATAGGTTTTGCACCTGCTGACGATCCAGAAATCGCAATTGCGGTCATCTTAGAAAATCAAGAAGCAGAAGGCGGACAGGTTGCTGCTCCAATTGCTCGGAAACTGATCAATCAGTGGATCAATGGTCAATAAATAGTCAGCACATAACTATTCGTAGATACCAACGACTGGGGCGTTATCTGTTAAATTATCTGCTGAATGAGGCGCTTTATTATTGAGAATGTCAGTATAATCTTTACCCGCTTCAAACTCATTTTGATGAATACCACCTTTCCATGCCTTGATATTGGTTACGTCGTATACTTTACCTTCATAGGCAACGTAGGCTGGGTTGCCCTCTTTACCATTGTATTTAGCAAGGTCTTCAGCTGTAAATATAGGAAGTGATTCTGTATCTGTTGCAGTGACTGAGGTGTTCTCAGTCGCTGTTTCTTTTTTTGAATCCGTACTGCAAGCAACTGTAAAAATCCCAATGAGAATGATCAAACTCATAATCATGAGCATTTTTAATGTGTAATTTTTCAATTTAGATGTATGAGTCATTCTTGATGTATGAGTCATTCTTGATGTATGAGTCATTCTTTTTTTTAATGCCATATGTTTCATATCTCCCTTCTAGGTCATAATAAGTTTTCGTTGTTATGAAAATTTTATACCCGAACAAATCCAAACGAATCGGATTTTGTTCGAATAATTGATAATGTTTCTCAATATAAGCCGACCAATTTTCTTCATTGAATGAGGTACCTAAAAGAGGGTATTAATTTGTTAACAATCTAAGGAGGTCATTATGAATTTACATTCATTACTCAATGTCACATTATTGGTCGTTTTGTTAAGTTTTCCAGTCGTTTTAGAGATAAATAAGCGATATGTAAAAGGGAAGAATAAACGGTTCAATGACTTGATTAAAAACGGAAGAAAATTGCATCCCATTGTTGGAGGTGCACTTATTTTATCTGGCGCGTTACATGGATACTTGAAACTTGGTGGTAAGTTGATGTTTCACACTGGCTCGCTTTTACTCATGCTATTACTCGCAAATGGCGTAGTGGGCTTTATTTATAAAAAGAAACACATTAAAAATCTTGCATGGATGCATCGAATAATTGGCATATTCATTCTCCTTGCATTTTTGATCCATTATTTAAAACCTTGGTTGTTTATTTAGAAATTTATCTGAAGTAGATGTCCTCAGTATTTTTCAAAATTGATTAGCTTGTTTATTTTTAATTGCGAGTACTATAGGTGATAGGTGTTAGGTGACCATATGCGAATTAGAATAAGAATTACACTTGTTTTAATCCTGATAGTAAATGTATCTATTATTGTATCAGGTGTGTTTATTTATAAGAGTACTGATAAAATCATTCGAGAGAATATTGAAAAAAATGTGATCAACTTATTAGAATCAGAAAAACGAGTGATTGAACAGCAGATTCATATGGAGATGCTTTCACTGGAGTATTTAACGCGCAATCAACATATTCTTGAGTTGCTCCAAGATCCGGAGCATTTTTTTGATAATGAAAGTGTGGAGTTGGCATTAATAGACTATTTTAGTAAACATCCAGATTATGAATCTGTTTTCGTTGTAAATACCGATGGATTCATAGTTGCTGATATTAATTCTAAAATGTTGGGCGTCGATTTATCCGATAGGGAATACCATATAAAAACTATTGAGAGTAAAACGGGCGTTATTGGTAAAACGATTACTTCAAGAAATACCGGCGATCCAATTTTTATGTTAACAAATCCAATTTTTGATATAATCCAAAAAAATATACTTGGATATATTGCAATTGCTGTGCCTTCAAAAAATATGGCAACTAGTTTAGAACGCGTAAAACTGAATGGTTCTGAGCTGAGCTATGCGTATCTAATCGATGAAAATGGATATTATATTTATCATCCTCAAATTGAACAAATTGGACAAAAGACCACAAATATAGAAATTTTAAATGTTATAAGCAATTCAAATTACAAAGCCTATCATTCAACCGTTCTTAGTAATTACGAACTTGACGATGAAAAAATGGTGATGGCATATTCAATGATTAAAGATGCAAACTGGATTATTGTTGTCACAGGAAACACTCAAACTGTGATGACCGAAATTAGAGAATTAACCTATAAGTTGGCAATTGTTGAAATTCTAATGATATCTCTAACATCTTTTTTATCTTTTTTTATCGCGAAAAAGATTTCAATGCCTATTATTCATAAACTAACTCTAAATAATCAAGAATTGACTGCACTTTACGAACAAATTGCTGCATCTGAAGAAGAACTTCATATGCAACTAGATGAGATACAAATGAGTAAAGAGCAACTCGCTTTAAGTGAAATAAAATATCGTACGCTATTAGACAATTCAGATGATATGATCTATAGCTGTGATTGTGATCAAACCTTAATAGCTGTCAATGAAACTTTTTGCAGATTTTTTAAAAATACACACAATTGCGTGGGACAAAATATGTTAACTTTGATAGAAGATGATTGGATCAAAACACTTTGGCATGAGCATTTTCAGTCCGTAGTCGAGTATAAAAATAAAGTGACCATGGATTATAAAGAAACTTTGGAGGGTGAAGATAGGTACTTTACAGAAACGCTATCACCTATAAGAGATGTTAATCAAAATTTAATTGGTATCATGGGAACTAAAAGAGACATTACGTTTAGAAAATTAAATGAAGATCAGATTATAGAGATGGCATATCATGACTTTTTAACGCATTTACCGAATCGAGTTTACTTTTATGAGGAAGTTCAAAAAAATATTGAAGAGTGCACAAGCAATCAAAGCAGGTTTGCAATCGCATTTTTTGATGTAGATAATTTTAAGCAGATTAACGATACATCGGGGCATACGGCAGGTGATGAATTATTGGTAAAAATTGCCGAAAGATTCATCCGAGTAATGGATTCCGAAACTTTGGTTGCAAGGTTAAGCGGTGATGAATTTGCGCTACTGATAAAAGGTGGAAAGAGCAATCAAGATATTATGGCAGTCATTGATGCGGTTTTTTGCGGATTTAAAGAGGAGTTTTCTATTCGCAATACACTGTATAAAGTCTCTTTCAGTGTTGGTATCGCAACTTTCCCAGATCATGGTCTAAGTGTAGAAGAACTTATGAAAAATGCTGATACTGCAATGTATCGAGCAAAAGATCAAGGGAAAAATAATTATAAATTTTACGATGATACCATGAATTTGGAGCTCATCAAGCGAACCACCCTTGAAAGACATTTATTAAAAGCAATTGATAACGGTGAAATGTTTCTTCATTTTCAACCACAATACTTATTAAACAATGATCAAATCATTGGATATGAGGCGTTGGTAAGGTGGAATAATCCTGAGCTAGGGATGATTCCTCCGTCTGAATTTATCCCGATTGCTGAAGAGACAGGACTGATTATACCAATTGGAGAATGGATTATTGAACAAGCGTGTATGGCATGCAGACATTTTGTCGACTTAATGAATAAGGACATCGTAATGGCGATTAACATTTCGCCGATTCAATTTAGGAGCCGGAATTTAGTGCGTATCATTACAAAATCCGCAGAATCAGCTGGTATTCAGTTAAGTCACTTAGAATTTGAGATTACGGAGGGTGTTTTTATTGATGATTATGATTTAGCTTTAGAAATGTTATACGAGTTAAAGCATTTAGGCGCAAAGATTGCTCTGGATGACTTCGGAACCGGATATTCGTCACTAAACTATATAAGAAAACTTCCTATTAGTAAGCTTAAAATAGATAAATCGTTTATCGATGACTTTGAAGGCGACTATCAAAAGGGGCTCATTGAATCGATTATTCTGATGTCCCATAAGTTGAAAATCGAATGTCTAGCTGAAGGCGTTGAAACCGAACATCAAAAGGATTGGTTAAAGCATATTAATTGCGATTCGGTTCAGGGATATTATTATAGTAAGCCGCTGAGTGAAGAGTCAATTATAAAAACATTGATCCAGACAAAAGAAGAAATCAAGTAAAGAAGGATATGGAGCGATTATAGTCTATCGTCACAACTATCAATTCAAAAAAGACAGAAAGATACTCGAAATGGAGTATCTTTCTATTTTTCTAACTTAACAAGTCCATGAGATGACGTATTTAAATTTTGGATGATTCGGGTGAGGCAGCGTTTTAAATATGCCGCCGAGTCCTTTTTCTTCAGAGGATAATGAAAGATGACACATTGCGATGCCTATATCCACTTGACTCATATCTATTTTCCCTGCGGAATACATATGAAGCGTATTTCCATCTTTTAGAATTCGCCAAGGTTGCTTGTTCATAGCAGATGGAGCCATTCGAATCATTTCAAGTACGTCTGCATAGGAATTCGCTTTTTCTTCAGTGAGTGCAGTTTCAAAATTTGTATCAAAAAACACTTCTTCAAAAGCAAATCGTTTTGATGAGTTGCCACCCATAAGCTTTGATAAAAATGATTTTTGACTACTTTCGTAGCCGACTGGCGAGACAATAGGTAAAATTTCATTTGATTTGAGATTCATCGCCTTTGAAAAATTGCCTTTATTAAAGGTGCCACCGATCCATACCGTTCCCAATCCAATGGAAGTACAAAATAGAATGACCTTTTCAAATAAAAATCCTAAATCTTCTAATGCATGATCATTTTTCTCACATGCGACTGCTAAAAACGTTTGCGCACCTTTGATAACCCCGTAAGTGCCGAGTTTGAACTCTTGATTTTGATCGTCTTTATCAACGAGCTCAATGCGGACTTTATTTCCAAATGGGCCTTTTAGTTGATTGATATCTGCAAGGTATGCAGTTAACTGTGATCTTACTTCAGGTGTTAATGGTTCATATTGATAAGTTCTTACTGAGCGTCTAGCGCGCATGCTATCCATAAATGTTAAGCTTGAATCCATAGTCAAAAGGTTCCTTTCATAGTAGGGAGTCGTAAATTTATATTTCTTTACTTTATTTTTTTGATTTATTTTTTGCTTTACTTCTTTGTTTTATTGTTGAGCACTTTAGTAAATACTTCTGGAGGTTGAGCACCTGATATTTCATAAGAATCATCAAATACGAAGTATGGAACTCCCGTAATTCGTCTTGCTACAGCGTCTTGTTCATCGCGTCTTACCTCATCTGAATACTGGTCAGATACTAATACTTCCAGTGCTTTTTCACGACTGAGTCCAACTTCTTCAGCTAAATCTGCTAGGGTCACATGGTCGGATATGACGAGTGAATCCACAAAGTAGGCTTTTAGAACGCGTTCTGTGAATTCCGCCATTTTTCCATTTGCTTTTGCAAAATGAGAGAGGCGATGTGCATCAAATGTATTGGTTGGTTTTAAATCGTCGAAATTATAATTTAGACCAATTGATTTTGCCTGCGCTACGATTCGATCGTTTGAAGATTTTGCTTGTGCTACAGTTAATCCGTACTTGTCAGCGATGATTTCATGTATGTTGTTTTCATATTTTTTCTTTGCCTGCGGATTGAGTTCAAAACTTTTATAAATGATTTCAATGGGTTCATCGGATTCAAATTTCTCAAGTGCGAGTTCTAGGTGTTTTTTTCCGATATAACAAAACGGACATACAAAATCCGACCAAATTTCAATTTTCATAATGCCTCCTATAAAATTCGTGCAAATTAATTCGTACGTGAACGAATGAACTGGGTAAAAAAAACACTTTTTACAGGTGTTTTTTTATACTGATAAGCGCTTCATCAACTGTTTCTTGAAAAAATTGTTTTTTATCAGAATCAAAAGAATCGAGCATGGCATCCAAAAATTCTGATTCCATTTGACTCAACTTTTGCTTGATGACAAATCCAGGTGGCTCTAAACTCACATAGACACTTCTTTTATCTTCTTCACAAATGGTTTTTTTGATCAAACCCTGAGTTTCATATTTGTTGATGATATCAGAAAGAGAAGACTTTGAGATGTCCCAGATGTTGGAGATTTCATTGAAAATCATAGCGCTGCCATCTTCAGGGAGTATAAAAAATAAGGGCATGTGATTTTGCAAAATCGGGATGTTTTCTTCTTTGATCTTCCTTACGATAAACTTGTATAAATACGTATGAATTTCACTTAATTTTCCTAAAATACAACCTTGTTTCATCTTTCACCTCGTTCGTTCGGGTACGAACAAATAATATCAGATTTATACGATAGAGTCAACGGATCTATTCGCATGTTAAGTTAGAAAATTGCATAATTCTAATTTGTGAGAACTTCAATTTTGAGAATGACGTGATTGAGCCATTTTGCTTTTAATGATACATGATTTTCGCACTAAAAGGCTATTATGCAATTTTCACAAGTAAACAATTTATGAATGAATTGTGATCTTGCGATTGTCAACTTGAATGAAGCCCTCATCTTCCATTTTTTTAAGTTCTCTAAATAGTGAAGGCCGTTGAACGCCAAAATAATCAGCGAGTTCTTTCTTCGTGATTGGCAAATAGACAGTACGTGTTTCTTGTTCTCTAGAAAGAACGGTTAAATAATCCATCAAGTTGTCTCTGAGTGTCTTATGCGTGAACATGGCGATTTTTTGATTCATTCCTTGAGCATTTAAGGATAGATTTTTTATAAATCGCATCGTAAATTGGTAATCTGTTAAAAGCAATTCGATGTCTTCGCGTCGAAAGGAGAGAATGTTACAATCTGAAGTTGCATAAATATTGAAAGGGTAGCGATTAAGATTGCCAAATAGGAGATTCGCGCCTATGATACTACCTGTTTCAAATGAAAAAATCCAGCTTTCTGAGCCGTTTTGTGCAAGTGAATAGGCGACAAGTGTTCCGGATAGTACAACATCCATAGATTGACAGTTAGAACCTTTGCTATAGAGAGTCATGCCCTTTGTGTAATGAGATGATTTTGGTGATATTTTATTTAAAACTTCAGTACGGACATCTTTAAATAATTCAAGATCATGATATAAAAAAGTTTTCATATTGATATCACGTGAGCTCTTCATTCATTTTCCTCTATTCTAACAATTTTTAAGAGTTTCTTATTTCCTTTTACCTCATGCATAGAAGCAAAAATTATTATATCAAAAAGTCACATAGGTGTCTATTGAGTGATGATGTTTTTCTTTATGATTATGATATGAAATATATTGGATGAGGTGAAAAATGGACGTTTTTACATTGGCAATATGGATTGCTACTGCAGTTTTACTTGGATTTTCTTTTTATAAGGACAAAGAAAAAACAATAAGTGCATTAAAAAAGGCACTGAGTATGGGAAGAGGCATGGCACTTTCAATTTTTGGGGTGATATTCGCGATAGGACTTATCTTGGCAATCATTCCTCCTGAAACAATAGCTGACATAGTTGGTAAGCAAAATGTTTTGGTTGCAACTGTTGCAGCAGCAGCCTTTGGGACTGTTACTTTGATTCCTGCGTTTATTGCATTTCCTTTAATTGGGACACTTGCAGGCGCAGGAGTTGGGATTATGCCTTCTGTGGCATTTTTAACCACGTTAACGATGGTGGGTGTGGTCACTTTTCCACTTGAAAAAAAACAGTTTGGGACTAAATTTACAATAGTGCGTAACGGGCTTAGCTTTATTTTCGCAATTGTAATTGCACTGATGATGGGGGTGATTCTATGACAAACTCGAAGACAAACGCGACGCCAAGCTCGAAGACAAACGCGACGCCAAACTCGAAGACAAACGCAATGATAAAATGGGTCAAAAACAATATGTTTATTTGCATCGTGATATTAATTTATGTCTTTCTAATGGCCATCGCTCCTAAAATAAGCCTACATGGGATTAAAAATAGTGGGTATTATATTAAAGAGATGTTCATGATTATGCCTGTGATTTTTGTATTAACAGCACTTTTGGACACTTGGATCCCAAAAGAAACCATCATGAAAGTTTTAGGAAAAGAATCAAAGCGTAAAGGTGTCATATTTTCATTTATATTAGGGAGTGTATCTGCTGGTCCAATTTATGCGGCATTTCCTTTATGTGGAATGTTATTGAATAAAGGCGCTAGTATTCGAAATATCGTCATCATCTTAAGTTCATGGGCAGTTGTAAAAATTCCGATGCTATTGAATGAAGCGAAATTTTTAGGGACTAAGTTTATGGCTTTAAGATGGTTACTAACCATAAGTGCCATCCTGATTTTTTCATGGGTGATGGCTCAAATCATAAAAGAAGATGACATGGTTGTGCAACGTCGAGACAATAAAAAAGGACTATATATTAACCGCGATGCGTGTATGGGCTGTTCAATTTGTAGCAAACTCTATTCAGAAGTTTTTAATATGGAAAATAAAAAAGCATCTGTAATTCATCAAATTGAGATGGATTATGAGAAATTGAAACATGCGATAAAATCGTGTCCTGTAAGTGCGATTGAATATCATGATTGAGGAGGATTCACATGGAGAATCATAAAGTCTATGCAATGAGTTTTTCAAAAGTATATCCGCTTTTAGTTGCAAAAGCAGAGCGGAAAGGACGGACAAAAGAAGAGGTGGATACGGTTATAAAATGGCTCACGGGCTATACACAAGAAAAACTTGATGAGCAACTCAGTCATCATGTAAGTTACGAGGTGTTTTTTAATCAAGCACCTGAACTGAATCCCATGAGAAACCAAATAACAGGATCTATTTGTGGCGTGAAGATACAAGAAATTGTAGAACCTCTAATGAAGGAAATCCGTTATTTAGACAAGTTGATCGATGAACTTGCAAAGGGGAAATCGCTTGAAAAGCTATTAAAATAACAGATATGGCGCGTTCATTCAAAATTTAACAGGATGCAAATTATGGTTTATTCGCGACAGTTCACGCAGTGCTCAAAAAATTTCATAACCCCTACGATATAATTTGACTATCGACATTCCAAGGGGGTATAGTTTATGAAATTTAATTTCAAAAAATCACTGTCATTACTTCTAATTGCAGTAATGATCTTGTCACTTATGACAGGTTGTTCGAAGAAAAAAGAAACAGTTGAAGGTGAAAAAACAACAGAAGCTGCTAAAGAAGTGGTTATTGCTTTAAGAGATCCACTTCCAGTTGAGGAATTAGGATCAGGCACTGTTAAATGGTCGGAGTCAGAAACTGAATATGGTTACAATGTAGTAACGAATGAAGGTGGCGCGACTTTAAGTTATTCTCCTGAATCTGGTGTGAAACTCGTACAATTAGACGGTTTCGCGTTTAAAGATTTAAACAGAAATAATCTTCTTGATCAATATGAAGACTGGCGTGAACCAGTTAAAGCAAGAGCAATGGATCTTTCAAGATTATTGCCAAAAGAAGATATTGCAGGTTTAATGCTCTACAGCGCACACAACATGGCGATTGGTAGTGAATTATCAGAAGATCAAATTAGTTTCTTAGATAATGGTGGTCGTTCAATGTTAAATGCAGCTTCTGCTGCAACAAATGATGTATCAGCACAATGGAACAATGCATTACAAGCATATGCAGAAAAATCAGCATTTGGTATTCCAGTAAGTACTAGTACGGATCCAAGAAATACAGGGATTTCATACTGGCCATCAAATTTAGCGCTCGCTGCGACATTTGATCCAGCAATTGCAGCAGAATCAGGTCAAGTGATTTCTAAAGAATACAGATTAATAGGTATTTCAACATTACTTGGACCACAAATCGATCTTGCAACAGAGCCTAGATGGGTGCGTGTTCAAGGAACATTTGGTGAAGATCCTGCTTTAGCAAGAGATATGACTGCTGCATTTGTCAATGGCATTCAATCATCATTTGATGCAGATGGAACTGACCTCGGTTGGGGAAATGACAGTATGAATGCAATGATTAAACACTGGCCAGGTGATGGCGCTGCTGAAGGTGGTAGAGAAAGCCACGCTGAAGTGGGAAATGCAACTGTATACCCAGGTGGTCAATTTGAAACACATTTCATTCCGTTTGTTGATGGCGGTTTAAAATTAGAGGGTAAAACCACTGAAGCAAGTTCAGTGATGTCTTCTTACTCAATTGCTTTTAGCGAAACAGAAGAATACGGCGAATTAGTTGGTAGTGCTTATAGTACGTACAAAATCAAAGACATTTTACGTGGTCAATATGGATACGAAGGCGTTATCTGTACAGACTGGGGTGTTATTAACGATTATGAAGAGTTTATTCACACTTCATGGGGTGCGTTTGATTTAACAAAACCAGAACGTGTTTATAAAATCTTAACTGCAGGCGCTGATCAATTTGGTGGACATAATAGCAGTGCTGAAATTATTGAAGCATATGCAATTGGTGTTGCAGATATCGGTGAAGAAGCAATGCGTGCACGTTTTGAAGAATCTTCAATTCGATTATTAACAGGTATTTTCCAAGTTGGTTTATTTGAAAATCCTTATACAGATGTCAATGAAGCTCTTACAGTTGTTGGAAGTCCTGAAAATCAAGAAAAAGGATTCCAAGCACAACTTAAATCAATCGTTATGTTAAAAAATGCAAACAATACAATTAAAGCACAAACAGGTACTGAAAAACCAACTGTGTATATTCCAATGATCTACAAAGCTGCTCAACCAGCATTCTTTGGTCCAGCAGTTCCAGCATCTTGGGTACTTCCAGTGGATCTTGTATCAGCAAGTGAGTACTTTAATGTCGTAACAGATAAAGTGAGCAGTCAATTAACAGGCCCTGCTGGTGAAGATGGAAAAGCAACTGTATCCGTAAATGATATCGTTCGTGCAAGTGCATCTGAACTCGCAGCATGTGATTCTGCTTTAGTCGTTGTCGACGGTCCAGAAAATGAAGGCGCTATGTTTACAGGTTACGGATTTAATGGTGAAACAAAAACATATCGACCATTGTCATTACAATATGGAAAATATGTTGCCGATTCAGAATTTGTAAGAAAAGAATCTTTATCAGGCGCAATGAAAGAAGAATCTCAAGAATCAGCATATGGCGCTCAAAAAGTTATGGTTAAAGAAAACAGATCTTACTTTGGCGCTGAAGCATCAGTTGTAAATAGTGCAAACTTAGACAACATCTTATATGCAGTTAAAAATATGCCAGAATCAGCTCCTGTAACAGTTGCTCTTAGAGCAAAAGGTTCTGTGATTGTATCGGAATTTGAAAAAGAAGTGGATGCAATTATCGTCGGATTTGGCGTTCAAGACAAAGCATTATTTGAAGTAGCTGCAGGTAAATTTGAACCATCAGGTCTTTTACCAGTTCAATTTGCAAAGGATATGCTTACTGTTGAGAAACAATTCGAAGACGTTCCAAGAGATATGGAATGCTACGTAGATAGCCAAGGCAACACATATGATTTTGCATTTGGTCTAAACTATTCAGGTGTCATTAAAGATGAACGTACTGAAAAATATTCAGTCGCTCCACTGACAGCACCTACGAATACAGGTAAATAAAATTAAATAAAACCAGAGACTGTTACTTTTCAATTAAGGAAGTAACAGTCTTTTTCTGCGTTATTGTTTCTGCTTGAATTTTTAAATTTTGGGCATGTTATACATGAAATTTAACTTTTAGCATGTCATACATGCTTTTAAGTATTTAGCATGTTATACATGATTTTTAGTATTTAGCATGTTATACATGAAATGGTTTCGGCTTACGCATTTTTAGGCTGGATGATATAATAAAGCAAATGCAATACGACGCGATGCGCGCTTGGCAATAGGTGGAGGTAAATGTGATTAGAGTGGCAATTGTTGATGACGATTCCATTATCAGTAACAAACTCAAAGAGTATTTAAGTGAGTATGAGAAAACGAAAAATGAAAAGTTTCATATCACAATGTTTACAGATGGTGCAGATCTTTTAAAAACATATAAAAAGCAATACGATATCATTTTTATGGATATTGAAATGCCTATTATGAATGGCGTAACAGCAGCAGAAGAAGTTCGCAAAGTAGATACCACAGTGAACATTATTTTTGTTACGAATATGGCGGGATATGCCATCAATGGGTATAAAGTTGACGCACTCAGTTATGTTGTGAAACCTGTTTCATATATTGATTTTGCTCAACAACTTGATAAAGCTGTGACTCGTGTTTCTTATAATAGAAAGGCATTTCTCTTAGTGACCATCGGAAGTGAAATCATACGACTTGATATCTCAAAAATCACTTATATGGAGAGTATTGAACATCGAGTGGCGATTCACATGGAACATGAAGAACTTATCATCTATAACTCATTGATGAAGCTTGAAAAATTGGTGAAAGATTATCATTTCGCAAGATGTAATAGCGGATATTTAGTCAGTTTAAGTCATGTTGAGTATATTGATCGAGACATCGTTGTCGTCAGCGGCGATAAACTTGTCATGAGTCGATCTAAAAAGAAATCATTTATGAATGCATTATCTGAGTACATAGGAGGCGAATTTTAATGTTATCAGATCATTACCTTGAGATTCCAAGAATATTTACATCGATCGCAGAGATTATCGCATGTCTGATCTATATTATGCCATTAAAAAAGAGATTTACTGGCATTCGACATTATCTTTACCTCATAAGCGGTGCCGCAATTTTGATGATGATTCAGCTCATTAGCGGTGAATTGCCTTTGATCTTTTGGATACCGGGGATGATGGCAGCCATGACGGCGATGTTTTTATATATATGGTCGGTTTGTGACATCTCAGCAAATGATGCGGGTTTTTTATTTGTCAGGGCATTTATTCTCGCTGAATTTGCAGCGGCTGCTGAATGGCAACTCTATTATTATTTGCTTTATATCGGCGTTCCACATCAATGGGTGCTGTCTGTCTTAATTATGCTACCGGTTTATGCTGTCATTTTTACATTGGCATTTTGGATTGATGCGCGCAAAGTATTTAGAGATCGAGGACTCGGCGTAACGTTTAGAGAACTGATGAATGCCATGCTCATTGGTTTGACGACATTTCTTATTAACAACATGAACTTTGTCGTTGAAAATCCGTTTACTCAAAGTACCGTTCGAGCGAATCTATTGTATATTCGAACGCTTGTGGATTTTTGCGGATTGCTCATTCTCTTTGCGTCAAATGAGCAGAGAAGAGAAATGTATTTAAATCATGAACTCAATGCCATTAACGAGATTCTACACAAGCAATACGATCAATACCAAGCGTCTAAAGAAAATATTGATCTGATTAACCGAAAATATCACGACTTTAAGCATCAAATCGCGTTGATCAAAAGTGAAACAGATCCAGTTAAAAAAGACGCTTATTTAGATGAGATCAGTCACACCATCAGTGTCTATGAGTCGAGATATGAGACGGGAAATACAGTTGTAGACACGATTTTAACGGGAAAAAGTATCTTTTGCCACGATAATGATATTACATTAAGTTGCGTCGTAAATGGAAATTTACTAAATTTCATGTATGTAATGGACATTTGATCAATCTTTGGCAATGCCATCGACAATAGCATCGAAAGTGTAAGTAAAATTGAAGATAAGGAAAAACGCATTATTCGTGTGGCTGTTTTTTCTAAAAATGGATTCTTAATGATGCGTTTTGAAAACTATTTTGAAGATACTTTAGTGTTTCAGGATGGACTCCCTCTGACGACGAAAACAGACAGTTTATATCACGGCTATGGCATAAAAAGTATCAAGAAAATTATAGATGCGTATAATGGAAATTTAACGATTGCCACTGAAAACAATTGGTTTGTTATGAAGATCCTCATTCCAATTCCCAGTGACAAATCAAGTAAGATCAAAGATGAGGAAAATAAGTGATGAGAACGATGGAAACGAAGAAAACGTTTGAGACAACGGAAATGAATGATGCGAAGAAATTTGGGAATACCGAAGTCTTATATGACTACTTAATCGTAGGTGCCGGGCTTTATGGATCCGTTTTCGCCCATGAAATGACAAAAAAAGGGAAGAGATGCCTCGTTATTGAGAAAAGAAATCACATTGGTGGAAATGTCTATACAAAAGTTCAATCCGATATACACGTTCATGTATATGGTGCACATATTTTTCATACGAATCAAAAAGAAACATGGCAATACCTCAATCAATTTGCTGAGTTGAATCAATACATCAACAGTCCTATGGCAAATTATAAGGGAAAACTATACAATTTGCCTTTCAATATGAACACGTTTTATCAAATGTGGGGGAAAAGTCAACCAAGTGAAGTTGAAGCCATTATTCGGGAACAATGCGCAGAAATTCAAGGCGAGCCACAGAATCTAGAAGAGCAGGCGATTCGATTGGTCGGTCGCGATGTTTACGAGAAGCTCATCAAAGGATATACAGAAAAACAATGGGGGAGATCTTGTACGGAACTTCCATCCTTTATCATCAAACGCATTCCGGTCAGATATACGTATGATAATAATTATTTTAATGATAGATATCAAGGTATCCCAATAGGTGGTTATACTGCGATTATCGAAAAAATGTTAGAAGGTTCTCAGATCATGTTAAATACAGATTATCTGAGCGACCCAGAAAAATGGAATCGTATTGCGAAAAAGGTTGTTTATACAGGTCCGATTGATGCTTTTTATCAGTATTGTTTTGGCGCGCTTGAATATCGAAGTGTGCGTTTTGAGACACAAGAGTTAGATATACCCAATTATCAGGGAAATGCGGTAGTCAATTATACTGACAATGAGACACCTTTTACACGAATTATTGAGCATAAGCATTTTGAGTACGGCAATCAGCCACATACGATTATCAGTCGAGAATACAGTGAAGAATGGCAATTAGACAAAGAGCCGTATTATCCCATTAATGACGCACGCAATCAAGCCATCTATGAGCGTTATAAAGATCTAAGCGAAGCTGAGCCACATGTTATATTTGGTGGAAGATTAGCAGATTACAAGTACTACAATATGGATCAAGTCATTGAAAGTGCATTAGAAAGTGTTAAAAACGAGAGATAGAGGCAATTGCCCTATCTTTTTATTATGAGTTCGGGTTGTGAAAGAATTGGTTTCTTTATGGATTAATTGCAAATTGTGAATGAAAATTGACTGTTCACGCAGTGCACAGTTATTCAAAATAATTTGTGTTATGATGAGAAAACTGAGAACCCGTAGAAAGGAGAGCAAGTATGAATATTTTATCTGTTATTGTGCCAAGTTATAATTCTGAAAACTATTTAGAGCATTGCGTGAATACGATTTTGGATAGCGGTGATGGCATTGAAATTCTCATCGTCAATGATGGCTCAATAGACAAAACAGGCAGTTTGGCGGATCGTTTTGAAACAGAATATCCTGGTCGTGTTCGCGCACTTCACCAAGTCAACTTAGGTCATGGCGGCGCGGTTAACACAGGCATTCAAGCTGCTACAGGTAAATATATTAAAGTTGTTGACAGTGATGATTGGGTGAATTCTCACGCTTTAAAAGCAGTTGTCAACAAATTGAAAGAGATGATTCGCACTGGAAATGAAGTCGATATGTTTCTTGCAGATTTTATGTATGACAAAGTGGGCGAAACCAATAAGACCATTATGCATTATAAAGGGATTATTCCAAAAGAAAAAATCATTACTTGGGATGAAGTTGGTCATTTTAAACCGGGCAAATACATTTTAATGCATTCCGTTATTTATAAAAAAGACGTGCTTTTAGCATCTCAATTAAAGTTACCAGAGCACACTTTCTACGTGGATAACTTATTTGTCTATCAGCCGATTCCTTATGTAAAGACACTCTATTACATGAATCTCTGTGTGTATCATTATTTTATTGGAAGAGATGATCAGTCGGTAAATGAAAAGAACATGATCAAGCGAATTGATCAGCAACTTTTTGTCAATCGAATGATGCTTGAATGCACAAATTTGGAAGCTGTAGAGGAATCCAAAAAGAAAAAATATATGATGCATTATTTGACCATTGTAACGACAGTTTCGTCTATCTTACTGATGAGAATTGGTACGAAAGAGGCTTTGGCGAAGAAAAAGGAATTGTGGCAAGCCATTCGAAATTTTGATTATAGCATGTATTTAAAAATGAGAACGACTCTAATTGGCGGCGTCATTACGCTTCCAGGGCATTTAGGAAGAAAGATTTCGCTTTTTATCTATGAAAAAGCGAGAGCGAGAGTAGGATTTAACTAGAAAGGGGGATGGTGATGCCTTCAAAATATTCATCATTGATAGCGCAAATGACTTTAGAAGAAAAAGCGTCACTTCTGTCGGGAGCAGACTTTTGGCGAACGAGAGGGATTAAGTGGTTAAATGTTCCTCAGATGGCATTTGCAGATGGTCCACACGGATTGAGAAAACAAGCAAGTGAGGGCGATCATTTAGGTCTTGTGAAAGGTGTTGAAGCAACGTGCTTCCCAACGTCTGCCACGCTTGCAAATAGTTGGGATCGCAATATTTGTCACCTCGTGGGTGAAACAATTGGGAAAGAAGCGGTGTATCAAGACGTCAACGTCGTGTTAGGACCGGGTTTAAATATCAAAAGAAGTCCACTCTGTGGTCGAAATTTCGAATATTTTAGCGAAGACCCTTATTTATCTGGTAAATTAGCAGCAGCCTTTGTCAACGGTGTACAATCTCAAGGCGTAGGCGCATGTTTAAAACACTTTGCTGCAAATAATCAAGAGTACTTGAGAATGACAAGTGATTCTATTGTCGATCTGAGAACGCTTCATGAAATATACCTGACAGGATTTGAAATTGCAACTAAAGAGGGAAAACCCAAAGTGGTCATGTCCTCATATAATAAAATAAATGGCGTCTATGCACATGAAAACAACTATCTTCTGAGAGAGGTTTTAGTCAATCGTTGGAATTTTGACGGATTTGTGGTATCGGACTGGGGTGGAAGTAACGATGCGGTTTCAAGTGTCATTGCGGGCGCACATGTGGAAATGCCATCGACAGGGTATGACAGTATTTGGCAAATCACTGAAGCGGTTCGCACGGGAAAGCTTGAAGAAAGCATCTTAGATGAACGTGTAGATGAATTTTTAAATATCTTGTATTCAACAGAAATCAAACATAAAGAAGCAGTAGATTTTGAAAGTCACCATCAAATTGCACAACGTGCTGCGGAAGCATCTGCCGTACTTCTTAAGAACGACGGCGTGTTACCTTTAGGTTCAGAACAGCGAGTGGCTATTATAGGTGACTTTGCCAAGTTACCGAGATATCAAGGTGCAGGTTCAAGCATGGTTAATCCCTATAAACTTGAAAGTACTGTTGAAAAAATCGCCGATTCGGGACTGAATATTATTGGCTTTGCAGAAGGCTTTGATCGAAATGGTGCACCTTGTCAAACCAAGTTAGATGAAGCTATTCGGTTAGCTGAAAATGCTGACGTCGTACTTCTTTATATTGGACTGAATGAAGTAGATGAAGTTGAAGGGCATGATCGAAGCCATTTGTCTATTTTACAAAATCAAATCGATCTCATTCATGCATTATCTCAAGTGAAAGCAAATTTAGTTGCGGTGGTGAGCTGTGGTTCAGTAATTGAGATGCCATGGCGAGATGAGTGTGATGCGATTTTACATGGATACTTAGCCGGTCAAGCGGGTGCAACTGCACTGTTCAATCTTTTAAGTGGAAAAGTAAATCCAAGTGGTAAATTAAGTGAAACGTATCCTGTAAAATTATCAGATGTTCCCAATCAAAATTATTATCCGGGTAAAGAAAAAACCAGCGAGTATCGCGAAGGATTATATGTCGGTTATCGCTATTATGATAAAGCAAATTCGGAAGTTTTATTTCCTTTTGGATTTGGATTATCCTATACAACGTTTGAGTACTCTGGTTTAACCATTACTGATGAGGGCGTTTCTATTCAGGTTAAAAATACGGGAAGTCGAGTAGGCAGTGAAATTGTACAGCTTTATATAGGCAAGGAACAAAATCGTATCTATAGACCAATTAAAGAACTTAAAGGCTTTAAAAAAGTCGAGATTCAACCGGGTGAAACCGTATGTGTGGAAATTCCGTTTGATGACTATTCTTTCCGTTATTTTGATACGCATTTTAATCGATTTGTCACAGAAAAAGGATCTTATACTTGTTATGTGGGGAGTTCTTCAAGAGACATCCACGTTTGTGGTCAGATTGAGATTGAAGGCGTCGAACCTATCGGAGATGATTCAGTTCAGCTCGAAAAATACTATCGTGGTGAGGTTAAAGACTTATCCGCTAAAGAATTTGAACGTCTATACGGAAAAGCTTTACCAAATCCAAACTGGGAGAAACAGATCCTTCTCGGTTTGAACGATTCTTTAGCTCAAATGGTTCATGCGAAAAGTGCTTTAGCGCGTTTTGCAATCAAAGGTCTCATTCATCTAAGAAATCGATCGGTTAAAAAAGGAAAACCGGATTTAAATCTTTTCTTTTTAACAAATATGCCTTTCAGAGCGATTGCAAAAATGTCCAATGGTGCATTTTCCATTGAAATGACAGAAAAATTACTCGTGATTGTCAATGGACATTTCTTTAAAGGCGTAGGCGGTTTGATTCAATCGTTTTTTAAATATCGGAAGAGGGGATTAAAATCATGATTCAAGCAATTAAGAGTTTCAAAGCTAAACACGCAGAAATATATGAGTTTATCCTCTTTAATCTGCTGAGCAATATTGCAACCATTACCAATTTTGTCGTATTAAATTTGGGAAATACCGTATTCTTTAAAGCATTATTAGACGTGCCTTTTGCCTTTTGGATTTTTGACTACAATGTTGAAAATGGAGGATTAGGTGGATTCTTGGCATTTTTAGTGAGCTTTTTCTGTGCACAGGCAGTGAATTTTATTGTACAACGTAACTTAGTTTTTAACTCAAATAATAAGTTGGGGAGTGCCGTTCCAATTTACCTTGTGACAGTGATTATTGTTTATGTAATTTGTATGTATATTCCAACACTGATACTCGATGATTTGACAGCCATTGTTGGAAAATTTTGGGGAATGAATCTCACGAACGTCATCAATATTCTCGTTCAAGTGGTGATCATTTATCCAGTCTTAAAGTTTGTCGTAATGAAACGCATTCCAGTACAAAATGATCAAACAATGGAGGGGTAGTCGTGGAAAAGAAAGCAAAGCGAAAAGGTAAAAAAGTAGCAGGTAGAGTGGCATTGGCATTATTTGTTGTCGTAGTACTCGTTGTAAATGTGGCACTTGGTATTTTCGAAAGCCATGTCAATTTATATCTTGGCAATGGCGAAATGATTATTACTAAAGCTGAAGGTTCTGAAAACTGGGATAGCAACTATTATTCAAGTGATTATACAGATTCAAAATCTCTAGAAACTGCAGCTGCTGAATTGGTACAAAATATTGCCGATGAAGGGTTTGTCTTGATGAAAAACAACGGCGTGTTGCCACTTAAATCAGCTAAAAAAGTCACTTTACTTGGTCGTGGAAGTGTAGACGCTGTTTATGGTGGATCTGGCTCAGGTGCATCTTCAACAGAAGGATTAGTGGATTTAAACTTAGGATTAACCAATGCTGGTTTTGAAGTCAATAAAACCGTAGTGGATGTATTGACGAAGTTCTCTTCATTTAAAATGGATAAAGGCGCTTTTGGTGCTGTAAAAGTTTATGATCATCCAAAATCCAATATTGTGATGGACGATCCAGCTGCTTCAACCTATTATATTGGAGAAATGCCTGTTTCTGGATATACACAAGAGGCAATTTCTAGCTTTAAAACGTATGGCGATGCTGCAATTATCACTATTAGCAGACCAGCTGGTGAAGGTGGCGACCTTACTATGAATATGAAGGATTGGGATAACAATTATGTTGAGGGTCAACATCAATTAGAACTCAATCAAGATGAAAAAGAAATGATCGCACTTGCAAAAGCGAACTTTGAGAACGTCATCGTACTTGTCAACTCAAGTGCTGCTATGGAACTTGGAACGCTTGAATCAGACGAAGCAATCGATGCGATTTTATGGATTGGTTTCCCAGGAAAAACTGGATTCAATTCAGTTGGTAGAATTTTAAACGGAAGTGTTACACCTTCTGGTCATACTGCAGATATTTATCCAGCTGATTTAACAAAAGATCCAACGTTTGCAAACTTTGGTCATTATCAATATTCAAATATCAGCAAGAAAAATGCAACAGGTGATGCCACATTTGTTCAATACGAAGAAGGCATCTACGTTGGATATAGATATTATGAAACGGCTGCAAAAGAAGGCTTTATTAATTATGATGAAGCGGTTGTATACCCATTTGGTTACGGCTTAAGCTATACGACTTTTGACTGGAAAGTCGTTGATCAAAAGCTTGGAAAAAATGATGAAGCCATCACTGTAGATGTTGAAGTCACTAATACAGGAGAGTACGCTGGTAAAGAAGTGGTTCAAGTATATTTCTCAGCTCCTTATACAAAAGGTGGCATTGAAAAATCAGAAGTTGTCTTAGGTGATTTTGCAAAAACAGACTTACTAAATCCAGGCGAATCACAAGTTGTTACGTTGTCTTTTGCAGTTGAAGATATGGCATCTTATGATTATAAAACTGAAAAGGCATATGTTCTTGAAGAGGGAAAATATGAAATTCGAATTCAAACAGATTCACATAACCTCAAAGAGGGCATTGAACCAATCGTTTATGAAGTGAATAAAAATATTGTATACGATGGAAATAACCATAGAGCGTCAGATAAAGATGAAGTAACCAATCAATTTGATGATGTATCTGCTGTATTTACAGATGTTCCAAAAGAGGGATATGCACTTAATTTATCACGTGCGGATTTCGCAGGAACATTCCCAACATCTCCAAAAGCTGCTGATAAAGTAGCTTCAGATGCAATCATTGCTGATTTTGGTGCATACGTTGCGAAGGATCATGAAGATCCAGAGGCTGAAATGCCAAAAACAGGTGTCGATAATGGTTTATCGCTGATCGATTTAAGAGGTAAAGATTATAATGATCCATCTTGGGAAGCGTTATTGGATCAAGTTAAAACAGAAGAAATCGTCGACGTGATCATGAACGGTGCTTATACAACTTTTGCGATGCCTTCTGTTGCAAAACCAGTAACGATTGATATTGATGGTCCAGCAGGTTTAAGTTCATTTATGGGAACTGAGATTAAAGGAACGGCATATCCATCTGAAGTTGTCATTGCATCAACTTATAATACAGAACTCGCAACACAAATGGGTCGCATGGTAGGAAATGAAGCACTTGATAAAGGTGTCAATGGTTGGTATGCGCCAGCACTTAATGTACACAGATCACAATTTGCAGGTAGAAATTTTGAGTACTATTCTGAAGATCCAGTGGTGAGTGCGAAAATCACTGAAGCTGTAATCGAAGGAGCAGCAGAAAAAGGTGTTTATACGTTTATTAAGCACTTTGCTCTCAACGATCAAGAAACTAATCGTGTAAACAACGGTGTCGCAACATTTGCAAATGAGCAAGCGATGCGTGAAATTTACCTTAAAGGGTTTGAAAAAGCAGTTAAAAATGCTACGATGACGATAAAGTATATCGGTGATGAAAAAGGCACAATGGTAGAAAAAGAGATGAAAGCTGCAACTGCACTTATGAGCTCATTTAATAGAGTTGGAAGTAAGTGGGCAGGTGGAAATGAAGCATTACTTGAAAATGTTTTAAGAACAGAGTGGGGATTTGAAGGAACAGTTATTTCAGACTTTAACCTTTATGAGCATATGTATGCAAATCAAGGTATTGCAGCTGGTACAGACTATTTTATCACATTCTCTTCTATGAAATCACTTGAAGATACTGAGAGTGCAACAGCGGTATCCGACTTAAGAAAATCTGCTCATAGATTGCTTTACACGATTGCAAACAGTAATGCGATGAATGGCATCGTTCCAGGTTCTACGATTACGTTTAAAATGCCAATGTGGAAAATAGTTCAAATTATCGCAGATATTGTGATTGCAGTGGGCTTATTACTCTTAGTGGTGGTTAAGCTTAGAAAAAGAAAAAAAAATGATGTTCAACTTGAGTTAAAAGCATAAGCTTAAACGATTGAAAAAAGACCAACACATTTTATTCATGATACTTCACTAAAAGAAGGGTTCGAGAGAACCCTTTTTTTATGCTAAAATAGAAGTGAATGAAAGAAGTGAATGAATGTTGAAATGCGAATCAGAAAAGCGTTTAGGGAGGCTTAGATGATTAGAGTTGCAATTGTTGATGATGACCCAGTTTACGTCAATGAAATTAATTCGCATTTGCTGCGATATAAAAATGAGAAAAATGCGGACATTCACATCACGCAGTTTTCAAGTGGATTTGAACTGATGTCGGAGTATAAACCCGTTTATGATATTTTACTTCTCGATATTGAGATGCCTCATCTAAACGGTATGGAACTTGCTAAGGCCATTCGCCAGTTAGATCCATATGCAGTCATTGTATTTATTACCAATACAGCAAAATACGCCATCAATGGCTATGAAGTAAATGCATTTGATTATATGATGAAACCCATCGAATACACACAGTTTGCTATTAAGTTTCAAGCTGCCTCAGAGAGCATTGTTAAAAAGACAGATGTCAGCATTCTAGTTCCAACAAAAGACGGTAGTAGGCATATCAAGGCACAAGACATTATTTATATTGAAGTTCGCGATCACTGGATTCACTTTTTTACGAAAAACGGTGAGTACAAAATGCTGGGAATTTTAAAAGAAATAGAAGCGAAACTCAGCGCGCATCATTTTATTAAATGTAATAAGAGCAATCTCATTCATCTACAGTACGTCACAAGGCTACGAAATGATACCGTTGTTCTATTTGACCGATATGAGCTCAATGTGAGTCGGTCAAAAAGGAAAGAAGTTCAGGCGGCATTTGTCGATTATTATAATAATATGAGTTGGTAATGTGCATATCAAATGGGTAGAAATAAGTAACCGGTAAAACGTATAGGATTGGAGTTAGATATGAGTGCTTCGATGAGCCATTGGAAAAAGAATATTCGTACTTTTTTAATGAGTCAAACCTTATCTTTATTTGGGTCTTCACTAGTTCAATACGCCATCATGTGGTACATCACTTTAGAAACGAAATCAGGCATTATGATGACCATTTCCATCTTGTGTGGTTTTATCCCAGCGTTTTTTATGTCGCCGTTTGGTGGGGTATGGGCAGATCGTTATGACCGAAAAAAAATGATCATTTTCTCGGATGCGGGCATTGCAATAAGCACGTTAGTCTTAGCGGGCTTCTTTATGCTTGGATATAAATCCTATTGGATGTTGTTTTTAGTATCGGCAATACGATCTTTTGGCGGAGCGATTCAAGCGCCTGCAGTGAATGCGTTTATTCCTCAAATTATTCCAGAGGACAAATTGATGCGTGTTAATGGGCTCAATGGCGCACTTCAATCGACGATTATGATCATTTCTCCAGCAGTCAGTGGTGTGTTATTATCCATGACTTCCATTGAAAACATATTTTTTATCGATGTTGTAACAGCTGCGATCGCTATTTTGATTTTACAGTTCTTTTTAAAAGTCGACAAAGGAGCACATGAGATGTCGAGGAGAGCAACCGATGTCATGACTGAGTTAAAAGATGGCATCCTATATATTAAGAATCATTATTACGTCATGTCATTTTTTACAGTCTGTGCGGTGTTTTTTGTATTGATTGCCCCAGCGGCATTTTTGACACCCTTGCAGGTAACGAGAAGTTTTGGCAGTGATGTTTGGCGACTAACTACAATTGAGATTGCCTTTTCTGCTGGTATGATTCTCGGTAGTGCGTTGTTGGCATCATGGGGAGGTTTTCAAAATCGCGTGAAGACCATGATTTTATCTATGATCGTAATGGGGATATGCACGATTTTACTCGGATACGTCGATTTGTTTACCATTTATCTGGCAACAATGGGGATCTTTGGTATTGCGCTTCCATTCTTTAATACACCCTCTATGGTCTTACTTCAAGAAAAAGTGGAAGACAATTATCTCGGTAGGGTTTTCGGTATAATGGGAATGATCTCAAGCTCTACCATGCCGATTGCGATGCTATTATTTGGACCTTTAGCAGACTATATTTCAATCGAAATACTTTTATATGTAACAGGTGTGCTAACGGTAGTGCTCGCAGTTTACGTAAGTCGTCATAAGAAGCTCTTAGAAGCTGGACAACCAGCCGCTAAATTAGAAAGCGTATACGAATCAAATTAAATGATTTAATCAAATCAATCAAATCAAAGGAGGCACCACATGCATTTATTCAGTATCATACTCGTCACATTGGTCGCACTAGAATTTTTCTTTATTTTTTATCTTGAGACCATTGCCACCACTTCACCTAAAACAGCGAAAACATTTGGAATGACAACTGAAGAGTTGAAAAGAGATTCAGTTTCCACCCTATTTAAAAATCAAGGTGTGTACAACGCATTGATTGGCGTATTATTGCTTATTCAATTATATGTTTTACACTCTCAGCTAAATGTTCAATTGTTACTCGGTTACATCCTCTTAGTTGCAGCATATGGCAGTGTGACAAGTGATCCAAAGATCATCTTAAAACAAGGTGGAATTGCGATGCTGGCGATGATATCACTCTTTGTATTTGGGATATAGTCTAGCCCCAATCGGTAAAAAATCTATAGAAATCCCCCTTTCTTAAAAAGTGATATGCTCCCTCCTCGATAAACAGTTTTATTATTTTAACTGTCTACCTAGAAGGGAGCATATCACTAAAAAAAGAAGTGGGGATTTTTTTATGGCAATTTTTATTGCGTTTTTTATTTCGATAAGTTCATAGTGACTTTGGAGAATATATGGTAAAATTAGATATAACCCCCCTAGGGGGATAATAATTTTGACAGGAGTTAATTTCATGGAACGAATAAAGCATCTAAAAACATTACATAAAAGTGGTCAGATGAACTCAATCGCAATGGCGCTATTCGCAGCGATCTTATACGGGATGAGTGCCCCGGCATCAAAATGGTTGTTGACAGAGCTTTCTCCTACGTTTATGGCAGCACTACTTTATTTGGGAGCAGGATTTGGGATGCTATTTGTATACCTCGTAAATCAACTGATCCATCCATCCACCACAGAAGCCAAAATTACTGCAAGAGAATGGCCATATGTTCTTGCGATGATTCTTCTGGATATCGTCGCACCAATTTTGTTGATGATTGGACTTAAAAATACGACTGCTTCAAATGCATCTCTTCTTAACAATTTTGAGATTGTAGCAACGTCTTTAATTGCCTTATTTATTTTTAAAGAAGCAATCGGTAAGCGTATGTGGTGGTCTATTATGTTCATTACTTTAGCGAGTATTGTTTTGTCATTTTCTGGATTGGAAAGCTTGAAATTTTCAGTTGGATCCATTTTTATTTTGTTTGCTTGTTTGGCTTGGGGATTTGAAAATAACTGCACACGTATGTTGTCTTTAAAAAATCCACTTCAAATTGTCATCATAAAAGGACTTGGTTCTGGTGTCGGCGCATTGATGATCGCGATTTCGTTAGGTCAAGTGGAGTGGAATCTCTTTTTTATCTTATTGACTTTGATGTTAGGCTTTGTGGCTTATGGACTCAGTATTTTCTTTTATATACGCGCACAGAGAACACTCGGAGCGGCTCGAACAAGTGCTTATTATGCCGCAGCCCCTTTTATAGGCGTTTTAATATCGTGGTTCGTTTTAAAGGAATCACTTTCTATTAATTTTGTAATTGCACTTGGAATTATGGCGGTAGGATCCTATTTGGCAGTTACAGAAAATCACCATCATCATCACTTCCATGAGCGAGTGGTTCACGAGCACAAACATCGACACGATGATGGGCATCATTTGCATCATCATGTTGATTTGACCTCTATTGAAATGGAAGAGCATACACATTTACATGAACATGAATCTATGGAACATCAACATGGTCATATGCCTGATTTGCATCATCGACATTTACATGAATAAAAAAATAAGTTTTTTTCTATTTGTTTTGTTAATAAACGCACCTAAAATGGTATACTAATAGTACTTCTTATGTGACAGAAAGGATGCTTATGTTGACGAAACACTTAGAAAATGACATGTATCATGGAAAAAAATTCATCGCATCATATAGTGGCGGAAAAGACAGTGTGTTGGCAATACATCGGGCCATTAAACTAGGTATGACGCCTGTAAGCCTTTTGACAACTTATCATATTGAGAGAGAACGGTCATGGTTTCATGGGATTCCAAAAGATCTCTTGAACTCAGTTTCAAATGCTTTAGAGATTCCGATTTATTTAATTGAAACAAAAGGTGCAGAGTACGATGTGAACTTTGAAAAGGCACTTAAAGTATTTAAAGATCAAGGAATTGAGTTTTGTGTATTTGGTGATATAGATCTATCAGCACACAGAGAGTGGTGTGAATCAAGGTGCCAATCGGTTGGCATGGAAGCTATTTTTCCACTATGGCAAGAGAACCGAAGGGCGTTAGTTGAAGAATTTATTGAAAGTGGGTATACCGCGAATATTACAGTCTTGAATACCACTCAGTTAAGTGCAAAACACTTAGGACTTGCATTATCAAAAGAAACGATTGCATCTATTGAACACGAGGGTGCAGATGCATGTGGAGAAAACGGTGAGTATCATACGTTTGTATCGGCTGGTCCACTGTTTAAAAAGCCAGTTTATTTTTGCTTTGGAAATAAGGTGGAACAGTCGCCATATGCGATTTTGCCTGTTGAGATGTGTAAATTTTAGGTTGTCAATGAGTAGACAATATGTGAAAGTCACCGAAAAAATGAAAATAACAAGTTAGAAAATACGATAATTTTATCGTATTTTTTTTATACATTTTTAATCATTTGTTTGTAGAACCACAATGCGTCATTCTTATTAAGAAAGATTCTTGTTCATAATGAATGAATTTGATATAATAATAAATACGAATAGTGCAAACGGTTGCATAACTGATATATGTGTTAAATAGGGGGATATATGAAACGAATAATAAGCGTAGTTCTGCTAATTGCAATGGTATTGTTTATATTGCCGACAGATGTTGTATCAAATGCTCTGGCGATGCAATTATCGAGTGACGATCAACTCAATATGACTGTACATTACCATCGTTTTGATGAACAATATGACGGGTGGAATCTTTGGATTTGGGTTGTTGGAAAAGACGGCAAAAGCTATGAGTTTAACACGGAAGATGCTTTTGGTAAAAAAGCGGATTTTGTGATTGAGGGGATTAGAGGTGCGGAAGAAATTGGTTTTATTGTCAGAAAAGGTGAGTGGGAGGCAAAAGACACTGATGCAGATCGATTTGTTAAAATATCGGCGGTCAATGCAGAGGGCGTTTTAGAAATTTATGTGGTTCAGGGGGCTGAAACAGTTTATTACAACGAATCCGAGATCGATTTGTCCCCAAAGTTTTTAAAGGCAAATTTTATTGATGAATCCACGGTGAAAGTGGTTACATCAAAACCGATTGATGCAAGTTTAATCAGAGAATCATTCTCGCTTTCCACTCAAAGTGGAAGTATTCTAAGACCGACTGCAGTGAGTTCTGGAAGCGGCTCTTTATCAACAAATTTTGTCATTTTATTGGATGGTAAAGCATTAGTCAACGAAAAATACACGACGAATTATTTGGATTATAAACCCATAAACGTTGATTTGACGGGACTATTTGATACAGAGATGTTTGAAAATACCTATACGACGAATCAAACACTAGGTGCGATTTATTCAAAAGATCAAACGGTTTTTCGCGTATGGGCGCCGACAGCTGAGGCAATGCGTGTCAACTTGTATAAAGCAGGAGATGGCGGCGATGCTTTTAATCAGATTGATATGGAAAAACAATCCGACGGCGTATGGGAGACGACTGTTTCCGGAGATCAAGATGGCGTTTATTACACCTATACTGTTATGAGAAATCAACTTGCTTCTGAGACGTATGACCCATATGCAACTGCTGCTGGCGTCAATGGAAATCGTTCTATGGTAGTTGATTTTTCTAAAACGTCACCTGAGGGCTGGGAAAAAGATAAAGGTCCTGAGGTCATGAGTCAAAATGATGTCATTGCATATGAGATGCACATTAGAGACCTTTCTCAAGATGTGTCATCAGGCATTGAAAGCAAGGGTAAGTACCTAGGGGTTATTGAAGAGGGAACAGTTTCGCCAAAAGGAGTGAAAACAGGATTAGATCATCTTAAAGAACTTGGAATTACACATGTACAGATTTTGCCTATGTTTGATTATAACAGTGTAGATGAAACAAGTCTCGATCAAAATCAGTTTAATTGGGGATATGATCCTAAAAATTATAGCGTCCCTGAAGGGTCTTATTCAACGGATCCTTACCATGGTGAAGTTAGAGTTCGCGAGATGAAGCAGATGATTCAAGGACTTCATAATGATGGAATTGGCGTTATTATGGATGTTGTTTATAATCACACAGCATTAAGTGATGATTCTAATTTTTCAATAATTGAACCAGGATACTACTATCGAATGGTAGATGGAAAATATTCCAACGCATCCGGTACGGGAAACGAAATCGCAAGTGAGCGAGCAATGGTGAAGAAAATGATAATAGATTCACTCGTACATTGGGTGAGTGAATATCACATTGATGGGTTTAGATTTGATTTAATGGGCGTTTTGGATATTGAGACAATGAATGAAATTGAATCCACTCTGAGGGCAATCAATCCGGATATCATCCTTTACGGTGAAGGTTGGACAGGTGGCAGTTCGCCTCTTCCTGAAAATCAGCGTTTGATCAAAGCAAATATGAATCAAGCTCCTATGATTGGTGCATTCTGTGATGATATGAGGGATGGCATTAAAGGTCATGTGTTTCATGCAGAGGAAGGCGGATTTGCAGGTGGCATATCCGGACTTGAGGAGAGCGTTAAATTTGGAATTGTCGGGTCAGTGATGCACGATCAAATTAACTACAAAGAGGTAAATTATTCTAAAAAACCATGGGCAGTAAATCCTTCACAGTCAGTAAATTACGTGTCAGCTCATGACAATTTAACTTTGTGGGATAAATTTGCTGTAACGAATCCAGATGCAACGGAACTTCAGAGAATTGAGATGGATAAACTGAGTAATGCCATTGTGTTGACATCTCAAGGCATGCCATTTTTACATGCAGGAGTTGATTTCTTAAGAACTAAAGACGGGGATGAAAATAGTTATAAGTCATCAGACGAGATCAATGCCTTGGATTGGTCGTTGAAAGAACAACACTCAGAGGTATTTAATTATTATAAAGGGCTTATTGCCGTAAGAAAAGCATATCCAGCTTTTAGCTTAGACACTCAAGAAGAAATCCAAAATCGATTACATTTCTTTAGTACCGATGCGAACTCAGAAGTTGTACTTCATGAACAAATGATTGGCTACAAAATTGATGCAAACAAGGCAATGGCATCTTCTACCTCACCATCTACTTCACCATCTAATTCTTCTCAAGATGTATATGTATTTTTTAATGGAAATCTTGAAAATAAAAATGTAACATTACCAGAAGGTCATTATAAAGTGCTTGTCAATCATAAGTCTGCTTCTCCGGAAGGGGTTGAGTATATTGAGGGTGGCGTATATGAGATGCCAGCTTCATCTGCCTTAATATTAGAAGTTTCAGAAGTTTCGCAGGTTTCAGGAAACACCACACGTGTAATCGTCATAGTTGGTTTTGGTTGTTTATTAGGCATCATCATTCTAGTCGTAATTGCTCGTAAAAAATCAAAAAAATAACAACATGAAATTTGCTTTTTTGATGTATGTATGTTAATCTGATTGACGTTGAGCTTAAAACGTAGGTTAATAATCAGATAGGAGAAATACATGTTTAAATGTCCAAATTGTCCCAAATGTCAATCGGAATACACTTATGAATCAGAAATGATGATCATCTGTCCTGAATGTGGACACGAATGGCCAATTGAAGGCCAAGATACTTCAAGTGAAGACGTATTCATTGTTAAGGATTCAAATGGTAATATCCTCAAAGATGGAGATTCGGTGACGATTATCAAAGATCTAAAAGTAAAAGGAAGTAGTACACCTTTAAAAATAGGGACTAAAGTTAAAAGTATTCGACTTGTGGAAGATGGAGATCATAATATCGACTGCAAAATAGATGGCTTTGGAGCCATGAAATTAAAATCAGAGTTTGTAAAGAAACTCGGATAGTTTGAAAGTATAAAAACAAATGCATCTCCTATTCATCCTTTGGCATGAAAACTGTCTTAGGGAGAATAGGAGATTTTTTTATGCTTAGTTGATGTAGGCGTTTGAATTCAATATTCAAATGTGAAAAAATAAGCCAAAAGATGTGTATGATATTAGCTTTAGATGAGGTAAAATAGAACTAACAAAATATATAGTGTATCTAAGTAAAATAATTACGGAAGATGATGGTGTTTCATGCAAAAGAGGCCAATAGAAGAACAAATGGATAGTCATTCTCAACAAGAAATGGATCCTTCGAAGATTCTTTACTTTTCTAATAGAGTAACAAAATCTTTAAAGGAAATGATGCATTACCCACTGACAATTGTTGAAGCACCTATGGGGTATGGAAAGAGTACAGCTGTGAGAGAGTACCTAAAAAATGAAGATGCACGCGTATTTACTCTACGACTTTTTGATTCGTCGAGGTCTGCATTTTGGAGTGCGTTATGTGCTCTTATTTCAAAGTATCATAGTGAAGTTGGCGCTCAACTCAACCAATTGGGATTTCCTGATGAGAGCATCATGGTTTATGACGCCATTAGCAAGATTGAAGAGATCGCCTTTCCAAAGAAAAGTGTTTTGATGATTGACGATTATCATTTGATTGATTCACCAGAAGTGAACTTTTTTATTGAATCTCTGATTAAGTGTGAGATTGAAAATTTGCATATCGTGATGACTACTCGATATATCAGTTTGAACAATCTGGAGGAGTTAAAGCTCAAGGGGTATATTCATCATTTGACAAAAGATGTATTGGAGCTTCAACCAAATGAAATTGGACAGTATTATAAGCTTTGTGGGATCAAGTTATCAGACCGAGAAACGGATCAATTGTTTTCCTATACTGAGGGGTGGATTAGTGCGCTTTACTTACTGCTTCTCAATCACTCGGAGAAAGCGGCAATCGGTAAGATCAACAGCATCTATAAACTCGTTGAAAGTGCTATTTATGAACCTTGTACAGAGGAACTTAAGTTATTCTTATTGAGCATTGGAATATTTAATCGATTTACTCTGGAACAAGCGATGTTCATGTGGAACCATTCAACAGCGCACGATTCTAAAGTAGTTCATTTTATAGATGAAATCACTAAAAAAAATGCGTTTATCTGTTATGATTCGGTTGCAAAATTATATTCTAATCATCACATCTTGTCGCATTTTTTGACGAATAAATTGGAAAATTCACCTTATAAAAACGAAATCTATCAAAAAGCAGGGTTATGGCACCAATCGTTAAACGAGTATGCCACTGCAATGCATTACTTTGCGCTTTGTGGTCACTACGATTTGCTATTACAAACATTGATATTAGATAAAAGTAGTAGCTTTAATGGGGATAATCAAGAGGTCTTGATTGAGTATATGGAATCTTGCCCGAGTGATGTAAAATTTCAGTATCCACTTGCGATGCTCATTTATGCGATGCACTTGTTTACTTTTAATAAAATAGAACTATTTGGAAAAACATGTGGAGAAATTGCTGAACTGATTGAAACGGATGCGTCATTATCAGACGAAGAACGCCAATCATACATGGGTGAATTTGAACTCATCATGAGTTTTACCGAGTACAACAATATTCAAAAAATGGCTGCACACCATAAAAACGCGTGTGCGCTTATGAATAAAACCACTCAAATCTATGATACAAGCCATAAATGGACATTTGGATCTTTTTCAGTTTTATACATGTTCTATCGTGAATCTGGCAAGTTAGAAGAACATGTTCAGGATGTTTTAGAGTGCATGCCCTATTATTATCAATTGACGGATTTTCACGGAAGTGGGGGTGAGTTCTTATTTGAAGCGGAAAGATACTTCTATATGGGGGATTATGAAAACGCAACAATTAGTATGCACAAAGCCCTTAATAGAGCACAATCAAAGGCAGAAATAGACATCATTTTAGGTTCGGAATTTTTACAAATTCGTTTGGAGTTGATGAAGGGCAAATCCGACCATGTACTTGAAAAACTCAGCAGTATGCGAAAAGATGCCAAATATAGTTTGGATTATTTTTATCTTCATACCATCGAATTAGGGGAAGCTTACATTTATGGTCTACTTGGACATCTTGATAAAATACCTGAAAGGGTAGCGGACGGTCATATTCATACAAGTCGGTTGATGTTTCCAGCACATGGACTTATTCATATTGCACATGGTAGAGCATTACTCGTTAAAGGGGCGTATTTAGAACTCATAGGTAAATCGGAAGAATACATGGAGTTTGCTTCTGTTTTTCCAAATTTATTGGTTCAAATTCATACGAATATTTATTTAGCTGCGGCATATTACAAAATTAATCGCGTAAAAGAGGCAAAAGAATCATTGAAAAAAGCACTGGATGTCGCTTTACCAGATCAACTGTTTATGCCGTTTGTTGAGAACTGTGATTATATTGAAATTCTGCTTAAGGATTTTGAGCATTCTGGCGTGTATCGAGATCAGATCGCAAAAATAATGAAACTTCATACGAGTTATTCTCTATCTAAAAAACAACTTATAAGTTATCTGAGTCAGAATACAAAAGTAAAATTATCAAAAAGGGAACGCGAAATTGCAGAATTAGCTGCTGAGGGCTATACCAATAAAGAAATCAGTGAGAAACTCTATATCTCTCAAAATACCATCAAGACACAGTTGAAAGCGGTGTTTGAAAAACTGGAAATCAATTCAAGAGCCCTATTAAAGCAAGCGTTATATCAAAATCACCCATTGGGTGATATGTAAGGAATGAATACCACTTTATACTGAATAAAGTGGTATTTTTTATTGTGTCAACTCATAAACTATTGGAGGTTAAGGATGAGTTCAATTACCAAAGTAGAGCCGCTGGAGGATTATCTTGTGAAAGTGCTTTTAGATAATGGCAACTTACTGATACTCAATATGAAAAGCCGTCTCAAAACAGTTCGATTTGGTCAACTTTCAGATCCAAAGTTTTTCAATGAAGTGACAACAGATGGGCATTTTATACAGTGGGGCAATCAAGTTGAGATTTCTGTAAGTGAGATGTTTCAGCTTGCTCAGAAATAAAAAACGAAAACGGTATCAGAACAAATTTATAAACAATTGATGTCATGAATAAAGTTGACTCAATAAGACACTAGGAAGGGAAGGAATGTATGAAGAAAAAACAGAAATTTTTAGCGTGGTTTTTAATGTTTACAATGGTATTAGGACTTTCGGGAGGAGCACTTCCCACTTATGCAGTGCAAGGATCTCCAATAATCTCCACAGATACAGTATTAAATGCTGTAAATCAGTATCAAATCATCAAAGTTGTAGCAGATAACAATGAGTTCGTAAATCAACTACAAGTGCAATTTGATTTTGGTACGACAGGACTCACAACGAATGATATTACTATAGCTAAGAAAATAAGTACGAAAGAGTATAACATTTATCTAGAAAAAGCGCCTAAACCTGGTACGATTCAGTTAAAAGTATTGGCAAATGGATTTAGTCACTATTCAGGTTCTGATTCCAATACACTTTCAATAACCGTTAATGACTTTATCACTGAGAACAATTTTAAGTTTGATAACGGATTTATCGTAGGCTACGATAAGCCAGAAGTAGATCAAGTTGATGAGTTTGGACAAGAAGAAGAGGTTGTACCTGTTGTCATTCCAGAGACGATTAATGGACAAACTGTTATCGGTATTGGTCAACGTGCATTTAATGCAAAATATATTGGGGCAGTTGTGATTCCAAGTACTGTTACGAGAATTGATGAATATGCGTTTCAGTCGTGTAATTTAGATGAAGTTGATTTGCCAAGTGGGCTTACAAGACTTGGAATTGGTGCATTTAATGCAAATAACTTGACATCAATTACCATACCAAGCGGCATCACTGTTTTAGAAGAAGCGGCTCTTGCAAATAATCGATATGAAAGTTTGGTAATTCCTTCTACGGTTAAAGAAATTAAACCCGAAGCACTTAGATATTGCTATTATCTTGAGGACGTTAAGCTCCCAGAAGGATTAACTAAAATTGGTTTTAATGCATTTGTAGGGTGTGGCAATTTAAAGAGCATTGTTATTCCTGAAAGTGTTACAGAAATAGGTAATAGTGCATTTGATTATTGCCGTAGCATGGTGAGTGTATTTTTCTTAGGAGATGCACCGTTAAATTATTTAAATGCATTTAGAAGTGTTTCTCCTGAATTTAAAATGTACTATGTTCAAGGTAAAGAAGGATATGATAGTTCAAATGCCACTTCCTATATTCCTACAGTATCATATGAAGTTGATTTTACATCAGAATTTGGATCTGGTGCTATGAATGGGCTGAAATCTGGGAATGCAGGTACAGGTTTAGTACTTGAAGATATAAATGAACAATTTTCTTATCCTGGCTATCGTTTTATGGGGTGGAATACGAATTCAGACGGCACAGGCGCTCATTATAAAGCGGGTGATCTTTATACATTCCCTCCAAAAAATGTGCAACTTCATGCAATTTGGGAAAAAATATATGATATTATACTGGATGATTCAATCGAGCACGGTAAACTCATGGTCTATTCTAATGATGTAGAAGTAAGCGAAGGCATTTATAAAGAAACCATTTTTGTGAAAGCAGTGGCTGATCCAGGCTATCGTTTTGTCGCTGGAACCATGCAATATCGTACAGATGAAAAAACAGTTGTACTTAGCCGTAGAAGTGGTTTTGATTTGTATAGTATGAGCATGCCAGAAGCGTCAATCGAACTATCAGCGAAATTTGAACCAAGTACCAATATGTTTAGTGCACTTGATAAAAATGGCATCTGGACGATTTCTGATTACCATGGTGATGGTGGAAATGTCATCATGCCGTCTGTGATTAGCGGTAAAAATGTATTGGCTGTCAGAGATTTTCTATTTTATTATGTCGATACAATTACTGGTATAACCGTTGAAGAAGGGATTCTAACGATTGGTGATGGAAGTTTTGGTCAAATGGAGACCTTGACATCGATATCGCTTCCGGAATCGTTGACGACTATGGAAGGTGAAGCAATCAGTTTTAATGACGGACTTCAATCTATCGTTATCCCGAAAAATGTAGCAAATTTAGGTGATGATAACTTTAGACAATGTCCTCAGTTATCAACCGTTATTTTTGAAGGCAATGCACCAACTTTATTTAGAAGTGAGCCTGATTATGGACCAGGTCCTGATTCCGCCAATAAAACGGAACCACTTGAGGTTATACCTCCAGGCGATCAGTCGGATGAGCTTAAGCTCTTTGCAGATACTGATCCGAACTTAGTGATCTATCATAAAAAAGGCACAACAGGTTATGATCAAGCACCATGGAACCAATTTAACGTAAGTGAATATGACTACCTCGTTAAATACAATGTCAATCAAGCAGTAAGTGGTATTGCGCCTAAATCTGAACTTGTTGTCAATTCAACAACTGCTGCTCCAATTGTTATTCAAGCCAATACTGGGAATTTAGAAAGACCAGGATATACGTTTAATGGTTGGAATACAAAGGCAGATGGAACGGGTGTCAATTATGCAGCGGATTCGACGATTAATCCTGCTACCATGACAGCTGATATGGTGTTATATGCAAACTGGAAACAAAATAATGTACCAGTACCCGATCCGACACCAACACCAGATCCAACGCCAACACCAGTTCCAAATCCAACACCAACGCCTGCACCAACACCTGCGCCAGGACCAGCACCTGCACCAACTCCAACTCCTGCGCCTGTTGTTGATCCGGTAAATAAAGAAGTTACTGTAACACCAGTTGTAAAAGTGGATCCATCGGGTAAATCAAGTGCAGAAGTGACTGAAAAACAATTAGCAGAAGCCATTGCACTTGCCGAAAAACAAGCAAATGAAAAAGTTGTGAACATTCAAGTCGGTGGGGACCCAAATACGAAGTCCGTTGAGACGAGTATTCCAAAAGCTTCTGTTGACGCCATGACAAAAGGTGAAGTCGATGGATTAACTGTATCAACACCAGTTGCAACCTTAGCATTTGATTCAAAATCACTTGAAACCATTTCAGGTGAAGCAAAAGAAGCTATTAAAATCACATGTTCAAAAGTAGATGCAACGACACTTTCTGCAGAAACTGCGAAAAAAATTGCGGATAAACCGGTCTTTAATTTCAGTGTAACAAGTGGCGATAAGACGATTTCTGAGTTTGGTGGTAGTGTAACCGTTACTGTTCCTTACAAACTTGCAGATGGCGAAGATGCAAATTCAATTGTCATCTACTATATCAATGCAAAAGGCGAGCTTGAAATCGTTAGCAATTGTCAATACGATGAAAAAACAGGAACTGTATCTTTTACAACGACACATTTTTCAATGTATACTGTTGGATACAACCCTGTAACGTTTAAAGATGTTCCAGCTACTGCATGGTATAAAAACGCTGTTACATTTGTTGCAGCTAGAAATATCGTTAGTGGTTTTGAAGGTGGCGTATTTAATCCAAACCAAAAAATTACACGCGGTCAATTCTTAGTGATGATCATGAATGCATATGGAATCAAACCACTAGAAAACAGCGATTCAAACTTTGTGGATGCAGGTCAAACTTATTTTACTGGGTATTTGGCAAAAGCCAAAGCTTTAGGCATCACTCAGGGCATTGGTAGCAATCAATTTGCTCCAAACCGCGAAATGACAAGACAAGAGATGATTTCTATGCTTTATAGTACATTAAAAGCAATTGGTCAATTACCAGCAAAAGTAAATGACACGAAATTATCAAGCTTCAATGATGCAGCAAAAATTCAACCTTGGGCTGCAGAAGCGATGACTTATTTTGTCAATGCAGGCATCATCACTGGAACTCAAGGTAATTTGAATCCTGATTCGAAAACGACTCGTGGCGAAATGGCACAAATTATTTTCAATCTTCTTTCAAAATAGATGAGACGATTTAGTCGACTCATTCAGAACCGAATATAAATGAAAAAGCAGGTAATCCTTCAAATAGATTACCTGCTTTTATTTTATGATTCGTTAGTGGGCTTTACTGAACTGTTTCATATGGTGCAAAAGAAGTTGTTTTATGAATTGTAGGATAAAGAGTATTTTATTGAATTCAGGGTATATAGAATAAGTAGATTAAATTTTCTCAATAACTAGGGTAATACTTGTAAGGAAGTGTTGTTATGAACGAAGAACATACGACTTCTAGCGATAATTTTAATCACATTGTAGATTTGCATGATAACGATATTACTTTAAAAGATATTCAATATATTTCATTAAATTTAAAGACAAGAATACAATATGAGACTGAATTTAATCAAAACGTTTATTCGGATGTATTACTTTATTTAACCCATAAAATTTTTCCTGAGAACGAAGCCAGACGAATTTGGTTTAATGTATTGTATCATAGAAAAAATCTAATAAGTCAATTAGCAAGGGATCCTGGAATAATTGTAGCTACTTTAGATTATTTGACAAATCTTGAAAAAAAATTGTATGAACCCAAGATTATTGAAAAAGATAAAAGTGATTATATTTTATCCTCCACTTTAATTGACAATTTAACCAATTTATTTATTCGAAATGTTTTTGATGTTATTTTAGAGAAAGAGTATGATTTGGCAGTAAGACAAAATTTGCCCATATCCTTATTGATGATTGACCTAGATAACTTTAAACAAATTAATGATTTGTATGGACATACAGAGGGAGACTATGTATTAAAGCAAATTGGTAATATTGTAAATCATTCAATTCGTAAAATGGATATTGCTGCGAGATATGGTGGAGAAGAAATTGTTATTATTATGCCTAATACTGAAGTTTTATCTGCTTTTAAAGTGGCAGAAATCATTCGTAAAAAAATTGAGCAATCCCAATTTTCGAGTTATAAAATTACAATTAGTGCTGGAGTAAGTGAAATTGAATCACGAGATGATAATTGTAGAGATTTAGTCATTAGAGCGGACAAAGCTTTGTATTATGCAAAAAACCACGGTAAAAATACAGTCGTGATTTTTGATGAAGAGATTATAGAATAGCGAGTTGATGTGAGGAGAAATGAATTACAATTTTAGCAGGTAATCCTTCAAATAGATTACCTGCTTTTATTTTATGATTCGTTAGTGGGCTTTTTTGAACTGAATTTGGATACGATTTTTCCTGATTTATTAATAATAGCATAAATACATATTTCGTCTTCGTCACTACCACCAAATCCATGTTCATCTGCAAAGTAGCGCCCATCCGGTTGAACTGTCCATGTGACGCTGGCAAGGTTATGGTTAAACTCATTGACTGAAAACCCATAATGCGGATGGAGATGCTTTAGGGTACTTTTATAGTCATTGATAACGGGATCATCATATTGGAAGTCATTTTCACTGATAAAAAGTGCGTTTCCCTTATAATCAAGGAGCTGGATAATTTCCTCGTTTTGATGATTATATAGCGAGTAACTATGATCATAGCTATTTTTGCTAATCATGATGTACATATCATCACCACGATACATCAGGTGGCAATTGTTCTTGAGTTTAAATAGAAACCATTTAATTGACTGGATGGATTGCATCATTTGATTAACCTCTTTTTTTATAGTGTACCCAAAACGTTTTAACTTCGGATTCAAAGAAATCTCCATGTTCACCGCCTTCACCAGAGCCCTCTCGGTAGAGAATTTTCACTGGGCACGCACTTGGATCAATCTGTATTTTAAGTTGGATTTCTTTCGTTCCATAGATAGGCGATCTCGTTTTTTCATGAAAAGTAACACCTTTGACGATTTCATTCGGTTCCAAACATTTACTGCGCGCCAAATCTAATTCGATGCGATTGCCTTCTTTTGTCTCAATTGCATGTGGAAAGCAATAGGAATAGTGATAAGCACCAATGTGTGAGTGGGATATTTCACCACAGTGAATTTCCTTTGGCTGATCAATCCATACTGTTTTTACAGCATGTTTAGAGAGTAACTTTGGACGTTTAAATGTCAAGTCTCTTAAATTCATATGGCACCTCGCGATATAATATTTACCTTGAAAGTCAAGAAATCTAGTTATATGATGAGAGTGTGAACATTTAGATTATACCATGTTTCACTTTTTACTAAACGGTGTAACTTATAAATTTCACTTATAAATTTTGACGAATGAGCAAATAGACACAGCATGCATTTATTTGTGGAAATTGCATAATTACCTTTTAAGTGCCAAAATCATGTATTATTAAATTTAAAATGGCTCAATTACGCAATTTCAAAAATTGAGATTCTAATAATTTATAATTATGCAATTTTCTAATTTAAGAACCGAGAAAATGTCGCAGTATAGGAGAATACCCATGATTAGACTATGGAAGATATTAGCCAGTTTTATTATTTTTTATTTTATCATGACCATTTCAAGTTCAGTGGTAGAGTTAGCCAAATGGATGAGTTTTGGCAACGAATGGATTGAACTTGGATTTTATGGGTTACTGATTGTATTATTTTGGTTTTACATGGTGATTCCATGGCTAGACTATACGTCTCGACCTTCGATGGCTTGTATACAAAAAATGATAGATGGAGATGAAAAAGCCACTAAAAAAATATATCATTATTATAAAAAGATGCTAAAGAAAAATACGCCTGAAAGCTTTAAACAGATTGATTGTGCAAATTCAGAGTCTGTTAAAAAGTGGGTACTCTCATCGATTTCTGAAGAGGTAACAGAAATGGACGCAATTATTAAAGAATTTGCGTTAAAGTTGACAGCAGGTGTCTTAATTTCACCGAATTCGTTTATAGATGGTTTAATGATATTGTATGGCAATAGTTGTATGATGTATAAACTCACTCATAAAGTCAAAATTAGATATTCATTTAAGGAACTTTGGAATCTTTATTTTGCCGTGATGTCAGTTGCGTCAATCACAGGTCTTCTTGAAGAATTCGACGATGTCATTGAAGATATATTTGAGGAGTTGGCAGAGGAATTTGAAGAACTCATTAGCGATGAAACGGGCAAAAATATTGGAGATTCTATTCCAGTTCTTAATATTTTAGTAAAAGCATCCAGTCCAATTATTCAAGCAGCAAGTAATTATGCGTTTATTTTGTATAATGGAAAACGGTTTAAATATAAAATGTTAAATTTAGTCAATCAGCAACAATTATCCGATGAAGAAGTTCGAAAAATGGCGAGAAAAGATGCCCGAAAGGCAAAATATCAATATATTGAAGACATGGTTAAAAAAGTGGGTTTGAGCGGAATGGATCGCATCAAAAAAACATTTAAATCGAATAAAAAAAAGGCGGAAGCACCTGCATTGGAAACTCACGATGAATCAAGCGGATTTTTTAAGATGGGTATGAAAAAATAGAAAAGTGGAATGCAGATTATAGAATGGCGTAGAGCCTTGGGATCAATAGATGCCAAGGCTTTTTATTATGTCTGAAAGGCCATATAGATATACTATCTGGACATGTAATATCGAAAACCGATATTGACAACCGATATCGAATTAAGATACAATAAAATCACCAAATAGCCATTTGGTATATGGCACTATTTAGAGGCATTTCTAGTGAATATAGAAAACGATACAAGAGGAGAAGAACACATGCCAGATAAAGTATTGAGAAAACTATTTTTAGGATTTATTCACATTCATATTTTACATCATGCTAAAAAAGAGCCGATCTATGGGCTGTGGATGATGGAAGAACTGAAACATCATGGGTACAACATGAGTGCAGGAACTCTTTATCCCATATTAAATAGTATGGAAAAAGAGGGGCTATTAGTATCTTCAGAAGAGAACGTAGATGGTAAAATCAGAAAGTATTATCGAACCACTGAACATGGTGAAGCAGTACTCATAGAAGCGAGAGAAAAGGCGTATGAACTTTTTAAAGAAACGAAAGGATAACTTATGGAAAAGATTAAATGGAAAACTTTTTTAAAAGATGTTTTTATATGTTCGTTAGGCGCATATGGTGGCCCTGAGGCTCATTATGGTGTATTTACCGATCAATTAGTGGTGAAAAAAAAGTATTTAACAGAAGAAGAGTTAGTTGAACTGATTGCACTGACAGGTATTCTGCCTGGGCCAAGTAGCACTCAGACGATTGTTGCCATTGGTCATAAAATTGGGGGCCCGTTATTGGGACTTCTGACAATGTTGGTATGGGCTTTGCCTGTACTCATTCTTATGACGATTCTATCGTTTTTAAGTCAGTTTTTAGAAAAGTTGAATTTAACTCAAGATGGGCTCCGATATATTGGACCAATGGCTGTAGGTTTTATCGTTGTTGCAGCTTATCGCATCAGTAAAAAAGTCGTATCTGACTACATGACGTGTTTTCTATTGATCTTTGGAGCCGTCACAACGTATTTTATACATGAACCATGGATCTATCCGTTGGTATTACTCACGGGTGGCGCTGTGAGCGTCGTGATGTCTAAAGAAAAAAATCTTTGGAATCATGTGAAACTCAATCCTCCTTGGAAATATTTAATTGCATTTATTGCCATTGCGGTTGGAGCGCTTGCATTGACATTTGTGTGGGATCATAAAATCATCCATTTGTTTGAAAGTTTTTATCGATATGGTTATTTAGTCATAGGTGGTGGACAAGTGGTCGTTCCTCTTATGTATGGAGAACTCGTTGAGATTTATCAGTATATGACTCATGCTGAGTTTTTAACTGGTTTTGGACTCGTCCAAGGTCTACCTGGACCAATGTTTAGCTTTAGCGCTTATGCCGGTGGCATGGCAGCGCGTGGAAGTGGCACGTTGATGCAGATCACAGGTGCAATCGCAGGTGGGATTGGAATCTTTTTACCGGGTCTACTTTTAATCTATTTTGTCTATCCAGTTTGGGAAAATTTAAAGAAAATCAGGGGAATTAAGGTGTCACTGAAGGGCATCGTAGCAGTTGCAGGGGGACTTATTTCTGCATCGGCTATCCTCTTAATGCAAAAAAGCGGATTTGCTTTGGACAATCTATTGATTTTAGCTTTATCAGTCGTACTCCTTCTTTCTAAGAAAGTACCAGCGCCATTAATCGTGCTGATCATCATTGTGATTGGATTCGTGATTTAAAATAGCTTTATCACGACATTTTTGAGTTTAAAGTTCTAGTTAATTCGAACTAGAGTCTCAAAAATTATTATGATTCAAATTTTTATATTAAAAAAGTCTTAAAGTACTTGTAAAGCGAATTCAAAGTGATATCATAATAATATCAAATTAACTCAACTCAAATTCGTAGCGAGTCTGTTAACTGTGGAAATTGCATAATTACCTTTTCAGTGTGAAAAATCATGTGTTGATAAAATTAAAATGGCTCAATCACGCCATTTCAAAAATTTGAGATTCTAATAAATTAGAACTCGATTCTAATAAATTAGAACTCAATTCTCACAAATAAGAATTATGCAATTTTCTAAACTAAATGAGACTGTTAACAACTTTAAGGAGGAAAATTGTCATGAATGAAAAAATTTTAAAAGGAAAACCCGGAATGCCCATGTTGTTTTTATTTCTTATTCTTTATATGGGCGCTATTGGACTGACCGTCTTAGGAGGTATTATCGTAGGGAATCAGAGCCTACTCGGTACACTTTGCCTTGTTGTGGGAATTACTTGGTTAGCAATTGGTTATATTCCATTTTTCGGATTAAGAATCATCAATCCACAAGAGGCATTGGTCGTAACTTTATTTGGTAAGTATACAGGTACTTTAAAAGAACCAGGTTTCTATTTTGTTAATCCTTTTTCATCGTCGATGAATCCAGCTTATAAAACGCGATTAGGTCAAAGTGAAGATGTGAGCAGCATATCTGGTACTAGCCTCAAAACTGAAAGCACAACGGTTCAAGCGAGTTCACCTTCTAAAAAGATCTCTTTAAAAATAATGACATTAAACAACCGCAAACAAAAAATCAACGATGTTTTGGGAAATCCGATTGAAATTGGTATTTCTGTTATGTGGAGAGTAAACGATACTGCAAAAGCGGTCTTCAGCGTTGACAACTTTAAAGAATACCTTTCACTTCAGTGTGATGGTGCACTTAGAAACATCGTTCGTAAATATCCATATGATATAAGTCCAGGCATTGACACAACAGGTGATGGCCACCCTGATGAAGGCAGTTTACGCGGATCAAGTTCCGTTGTAGCTGAACGTATTCGAAGTGAAATACAAGAAAAAGTCACTGATGCTGGTCTTGAAATTATTGAAACACGCATTACACATCTTGCTTACGCACCTGAAATTGCTTCTGTCATGTTACAAAGACAGCAAGCAAGTGCAATTATAGATGCGAGAAAGATGATCGTCGATGGTGCTGTTGGTATGGTAGAGATGGCTTTAGAAAAACTCAATGAAAAAGAAATCGTACAATTAGATGAAGAACGTAAAGCAGCGATGGTATCTAACTTGCTCGTTGTCCTCTGTGGAAACAAGGATGCCCAACCGATTGTAAATAGTGGAAGTTTATACTAAGATGAGCATAAAAAAGCAAATCCCTCTTAGAATTTCTTCGAAGCTATATGATGAACTAGCCGCTTGGGCGGAGGATGATTTTCGGTCAATCAATGGGCAGATTGAATTTCTATTAACCGAATGTGTCCGCAAAAGAAGAAAGCCTAGCAAATCGACTTTGAATGCGACTTCGAATGCGACTTCTGATGAGATTTCAAATGAGACATCTCACGATCAACAAGAGGAATAACAAACTGAATTGTTTACATGTAAAAAAACTGTACTTAAGAGTAAATCTTGAGTACAGTTTTATATTTTGATGACAAAAATTATTCAGTTCGTAAAGCGACAACAGGGTCTTTATTAGAAGCCATTTTAGCTGGGATAAGACCTGCGATTAAGGTGAGAATCATGCTTCCAATGATAAGAGCAATTGCATGTGTTGGACTTAGTGCAGCGATGTTATCTATTTTAACAAGGTCGCTAATGATGGCATTAATCGGCAATGAAAGCAAATATGAAATGCCGACTCCGAAGACACCAGCTGTAAATCCAATGATCATAGTTTCTGCATTGAACACACGTGAAATGTCCTTTTTTCGTGCGCCAACGCTTCGCAAAATACCGATTTCTTTCGTTCTCTCAATAACAGAGACATAGGTGATGATACTGATCATGATTGTGGAAACAACAAGCGAAATGGCTGCAAACCCAATTAATACATAAGTGATCGTATCGAGCAGCGTTCCAGTCATAGATGTAATCGTCTCAGCTAAGTCAGAATAAATCAACTGATCTTTCTCGTCTTTTGAATCATTATATGCGTCCAAATAGGATTTGATTTGATCTTTTGCTTCGTAGTTAACTGGATAAATACTGATGCCAACTGGCGTTGTATCAGCACCAAGGAGCATGAGCATGTTCTTTTTAGAGGATTCATCATTAAATGGTGTTCCAATGAGAACATTGGTATCGGATGCAAGTTGTGCTTTAGCAATTTCGCTATTTTTTGCATTTTCTAATATTTCAGTAGTAAGTAGCGGGCTGTAGGCGATTCCTGTTGAAAGATAGCTATTATCAGATGTATCTTGTTTCGCCCTTAAAATGCCGACGATTGTAAGTGGCGTTCCTGAGTTCGCATCGTTATAAATCGCATCATAGGATTGTGGAAGCGCAGCTGTATATAAATCACCATTTTTTTCATAGAAATCATTGTTTGGAATCACTTTTAGTAGGGTTTTTCCGATAAAATCAGAAAGTTTATATTCTTCTGTAGCAGACGTGATCCCTAGCTTTTCAAAGAAAGCTTGATCAATACGATTGTATTCATCAACGACGAGTACAACTTCATTTGAAGTCTGTGGAAGACGGCTGTTTGAACCAATCAAGTCGTATAATGATAAAATAAATTCGTCATTATTCGGGAGTTCTTGCCAATAGGTGTTACCTGCTCCAAACATAGACACGCCAGCGTTTAATGAAGATGTTTCAAATTTCACAACGGTATCGGCTCCTTTTGCCAGCAGATTGACACCGGTTGCTTGAGTGTAGGATATTGTATTTACCGCATCTGGAAGTTCAGATTCTAGATTTGAAATCGTCTCTAAATATGCATCTGTGAAAGTATTTTGATGTCTGGTACTATTTTTCTCACGGTCATAAGAAATGAGTAAATCGTCCTTTGGATACGATTCGAGTGCCGGTTTTTCTTCATTATTGGGTCTTCTTTCGGCAAAATCAACAACTTGTTCGCCTGCGGTAATGGTTATAGGAAAACCAGAAAGTGTGTCAGATTGCATGCTGTCCATATAAGTCGATAATCCACTTGAAAGTGCTAATACCAAAGCGACGCCGATAATTCCGATACTACCTGCAAAAGAAGTGATGATGGTGCGTCCTCTTTTGGTTAACAAGTTTTTTAATGATAATGATAATGCCGTTGTCGCAGACATAGATGTTTTTTTGAAGCTTGCTTTTTGAGGTTTATTGGACTTTGAGTCTTGTGCGTGAACAGGAGTTTCAACTTCAGCAATCGGCTGACTATCTGAAACGATTTCCCCATCTTTTAAACGAATGATACGACTGCTGTATTCATCAGCAAGCTCACCATTATGTGTCACCATGATGACCAATTTGGTCTTGGAAACTTCTTTGAGTATTTCCATGATTTGGACACTCGTTTGACTATCAAGTGCTCCCGTTGGTTCGTCTGCAAGGATAATATCTGGATTGTTCACGAGTGCTCTCGCAATGGCAACTCGCTGCATTTGACCACCAGAAAGTTGGTTCGGTTTTTTACTCAATTGATCTTCTAGACCGACATCGATCAGCGCTTGTTTTGCTCTTTTTCTGCGTTCTGAAACAGAAACTCCAGAAAGTGTCATAGCGATTTCGACATTTTGAAGAACGGTTTGATGTCCAATTAAATTGTAGCTTTGAAATACAAAGCCGATGGAATGATTCCGATAGGCATCCCAATCACTATTTTTAAACTGCTTTGTTGAAAATCCGTTGATGAGTAAGTCGCCACTATCATAGCGATCGAGTCCACCAATGATGTTTAATAGAGTGGTTTTTCCACAACCTGACGGTCCAAGTATGGATACAAATTCCTGTTCTCTAAATCCTAAGGAAATGCCTTTTAAAGCAACCACTGTTTCACTACTTTTATAGGTTTTTCTTATATTTTCTAATTTTAACTTAAGCATATGTGCCTCCTCTTGATGTTTTTAGTATATAAATGAAATATCAACTCAACATCAACTGAATATGTATAAACTGTGACATTTTTAAATAATGTATAAACTGTGACATTTTTAAATAATGTATAAACTGTGACATTTTTAAACATTGTATAAACTGTGACATTTGTAAATTGTTGTACATTTTATAAGTTGATTTTCAGTTTACTTTGGGGGCATATAATGTATGATAAAAGAAAACTAAGTTTTATAGACGATCATTCTAGAAAGGTTTTATTATACGGAGGGATGTACATGATGACAATACTCGTCGTTGATGACGATCAGAATACGAGAAGGCTGATGCAGGCTATTTTAAAACGCAATTATTTTAATGTGTTATTAGCGAACGATGGTGTTGAAGCACTCGATTTAATGGAGAAACATCACGTGGACTTGGCCATAGTAGATGTGATGATGCCTAGAATGGATGGCTATGAACTGACACAAACATTACGAGATGGGTGGCCTAATTTGCCAATCCTAATGGTAACCGCAAAGCAAACGCCTCAAGATAAACGTCAAGGTTTTCTCGTTGGGACTGATGATTATATGACGAAACCGGTTGATGAGGAAGAGATGCTTCTAAGAATACAAGCACTTCTCAGACGGGCTAAAATTGTTTTTGATCAAAAACTAATGGTTGGGGATTTGACCCTCGATTATAATTCTCTATCGATTATAAAGGGAAAACAAGTCACAGCATTGCCTCAAAAGGAATTTTTACTTTTATATAAACTTTTGTCCTATCCGAATCGGATTTTTACGAGATTGCAGTTGATGGATGAAATTTGGGGACTTGAATCCGAAACAGACGACCATACACTTAACGTTCACATCAATCGGTTGAGAGAGCGTTTTAAAGACGAACCTTCTTTTGAAATTGTGACAGTGAGAGGGTTAGGTTATAAGGCGGTGAAGCAAAATGAATCACTTTATTAAAAAACGCATGAATTTGGCCCTGACATTATCTCTGTTTGTATTTTTTGTGATGATGACGACCTTTATTATTTCAACTTTAGCCGCTTATTTGTTCCATGAGCTTGGGTGGCTGGATTTGCCGTGGCTCCATAGGAAAGCGGTGACTGAATCAGAATCCTCACCATTTCGTTTTTTAATCGGAATTTTTATCTTTTGTTTAATTCTAGGGCAAGCACTAACGGGTTTTTTGAGCAATCGGACTTTAAAGCCCATTCGAAAAGTCGTCGAAGCGACTGAAGCTGTAGCAAAGGGGAATTTCGATGTGAAAGTTTCTGCAAAGGGTATTTATGAGCTGGAAGTGTTGACACAGAGTTTTAACCAGATGACGCTTGAACTTGCGTCAATAGAAACTTTAAAACGCGATTTTATCAATAATTTTTCTCATGAGTTTAAAACGCCTATTGTATCCATCAGTGGTTTTGCGAAATTATTGAAGTCTGGAAATTTATCCGATACAGAAAGACAAGAGTATTTGGATATTATTATTTCTGAGTCTGAGCGTCTAAGTACCTTGTCTACGCAAATTCTAAACTTAGCAAAATACGAAACTATCGAGATTGTCTCAGAAAAAACGAAGTTTAGATTAGATGAGCAGATTCGCAAAGTACTCCTGTTATTAGAGCATAAGTGGGAAGCTAAAAATCTGGATTTAGTATTGGAGTTAGAGCCAGTTTGGTATTATGGAAACGAAGATTACACTCAGCAAATTTGGCTGAATCTCATAGATAATGCGATAAAATTTTCTGATGAAAATGGGCGATTAGGTATTCGATTGATCTCTAGTCAAGAAGAACTAACCGTTGAAATCAGTGACTCTGGATGCGGGATGGATCAGCAAACACTATCTCATATTTTTGAAAAATTTTACCAAGCAGATACAAGTCATCAAAAGATGGGAAACGGTATTGGACTTGCCATAGTCAAGAGATTGATTCATTTGATGGATGGAACCATTACTGTAATAAGCGAAGTGGGAAAAGGCACTTCTGTTTTGGTTCATATGAAGCAGTAAAGCGTATGTTTTCACATACGCTTTTTTGATATTAAATGATTGATCAGTATCCCTCAAATAGTGGGAAAATCACTATTTCAATGAATTGATCAAAGCAACTGGATCAATCAAATAAGAAAGAGTGTCTTTGCCTAAAAAATCGAAAGTGATTTCTTTTTTTGTCTGATTGGCATGATTCCAGAATTCTTCAGGTGTAATAGAAGGTTTAGTTTCGCATGCAAGTGCATAAAGTCCTGCTACATACGGAACTGCCCAGCTCATACCACCATCTCGATAAAATGCATAGTCGTTTGGCCCATTTGGTGCGGCGATACAGCGTGAATCCATAGGAACTAAAAGCGTTTTTTCAAAGGGATATTCATTTGTATAAAAAAGTCCGTTTTGAAAAGAATTAAAGTCATTTGGATCAGTGAGCATATCGCGACCTGCACCGTCAAAGTGCTCTGAACTTACAGTAACTGTGTAGATGTTATCCTTCAAAGCGCGAGCAACCGCTTCAGTGAATTCGGTATATCCGGGGTTATCAGGCCTAAAACCTAACGAAATAGAGATGACTCGAATTTTTTCATCTTGTGGCAGTAACTGATTGATTTCGATGATTCGATCAATATTTTTAGCAACGATTGTATAGTCATACTCAAACTTACCTTGAGCGCTTCTTTGCCCCACTGTTTCTGCGATGTAATAGAGATTAGCGCCTGGAGCCACGCCGACATTTTTCCCTAGTGCAATAGATGCGACTGCAGAACCGTGCATCTGAGCCATTTCATCAGAACAATTAATTTCTTCATATAACTTGAGTTGATCCTTATATTCTTCATGTTCAACAAGTAGTGCTTGATCGAGAATGGCGATGCCAACACCTTTACCTGTGATTCCAGTGCGATGGATGTTCTTAACATTTAAGCCCGGATCTTTGCCATACTGCATAATGCGCTCAAGATTGAACTCTTTTGGCAGTTTATTTGGCCATTTAGTATGGGTGTCAAACGTTACGAATTTCAGTGCATCCATTTGATGTGTCAAATCAAGCTGAGTTAAATCTGCATGACGAATATCGATATCATAAAATCCTTGATCTGGATCGTAACTTGGAAGTTCGTTTAAAGGACTATCGAATAAATAGGAGTAATCTGCTGAAGGTGGTTTTCTAACAATGCTCATTTTACCCGCAGGTGAGATGAGAGTATGTCTCTCTATAGGCGTGTTGTCTTCAGTAGGTGTGACAGATTCGGATGATGAATCTGACTCTGACTCTGAAGTGGATTCTTTCGTTATTTGAGTTGAACTTTCATTGTTTATTGCAGTGTTTTCAGTCGTTTTTTGCGTAGAAGTACGCTGTGAACAGCCTGAGAGTGTTAAATAAATCATGACGCACATCGTTAACAATATAACTATCTTGTTTTTTTTCATAGAGTGCTCCTTCATATGTATTTTAATTCTCCAAAGATGACGTTATACTTATACTGTCTGTTAGAAGTAGTCTAAAATAAAACGAATTTTACTACATTAGAATGACATTAAAAACACCTGTGTTTTTTATTAAACAAATATATATTATGATTGACTCTCCAGTAAGGGGAGGCCTTAAACTAAAATTAATTCAAACGTGCGCATGTGAGGAGACTATGTTTAAAATTGGCGAATTTTCAAAAATGGGAAATGTATCTATTAAAACACTGAGGTATTATGATGAAATAGGATTGATGAAACCGGCTCTAATTGATGAAATATCTGGTTATCGGATATATAGTGCAGATCAGTTGAGTGTGCTTCATCAGATTAAAGTATTAAAAGATTCTGGTTGTACACTTGATGAGATTAATCAATTGATTCATGAATCGACTGGTGTAAGAGAGATGATTTTTATTCTTGAGAAAAAAGTGCTTGATCTTGAAAAGAAAATTTTAGACGATCAAGAGCGAATTCAACGACTTAGGACCAATATATTTTTGATGAAAAATGGAGGCGTACTGATGAATCAGGAAATTTTAATAAAAAAAGTTGAACCAATATGTGTTGCATCATATAGAAAAGTCATTGGTGATTTTGAAGAGATGGGTGAAATGTGGGAACTTTTAAACCGAGAAATTGATCAATTAAAAGGGAAAAAGACATTGCCTTGTATGACGCTTTATTACAATGGTTGGGATACTCAAAAGGGTATTGATGTTGAAGTCATTGAGCCACTTTTTAAGGCGATTGAAGGTACGCAACTGATGAAAGTATATGAACTTGAAGCTGTTGATAAAATGGCGAGTATCGTGCATAATGGACCTTTTGAAACCATAGCAGACACCTATAAAATATTAGAAGCGTGGATCGAGAATCAAGGGTATTCTTTAGTGGGGCCTGTACGTGAGATATATCATAAAGGAGACTGGCTCACAAGTGACCCCAACGAGTATGTGACTGAAATTCAAATGCCCATTGCATAACGAAACATAATCAAATAATCTTCTGTAAAAATAAAAAAGGTGCAACAGTTTCTACGAGACATGTAGAAGACGCGTTGCACCTTTTGTGTTTGACTATTTCAAAGGTTCAATGAGTTTGTCGATTAATGATCCTGGTGAAGTGAGTGTTTCATCTGGTCCTACGACAACACAGTAACTTTTGTTGATGCCTTTTTCAATAAAATCCGCAAAACTATCAAGTTGATCGACTTTTGTATCGAGCATTTCTTGTAGTAATGCTTGACTGTCAATATCACTAGGCATGAGATACGATTCAACGCCGCCATCTACACTAGAAAAAACATCTTGTGTTTGATACATGCGGCCTGCGACAGAGACAATGGCATTATCTACTTCCGCTTGTGTCAATTTAAGACTTCTCAAATAAGAAGGGATATTTTTAACCGCATCGACTGTCGTCATAAAATCTGGAGCTCGATATGCAGTAAAATATACAGCATTGTTATTGGTAATGCCAGAATAACCGCCGTAAGCGCCACCTTTTAATCGAATGGATTCGTACATATACCCATCACTGAGCATTTGCATAAAGATATAATCAGATCCTTTAAGTGCGTGATCCACTTGGCTGAGGTGGAATCCTTGTTCAACGTAATGCATGTCTGAACTAATGGCAACACCGTGGATTTTACCTGCATTCTGAGCGATACTTGGTTTCCATGATTGCTCAGAGATTTCGACTTCAGGTAAAGATTCAATAAGCTTCTTAACAGATGGAGCGATGTATAAGTGAGCTTCTTTATCAGTTGCAACACTTACAGTGAGTCGACTCTTTGAAAATATCTTTTGAGCAAGTTCTTGAAGTTTGGTTGCCACTATAGAAGAATCCGTATCCCAATTTTCATAGTGTTTTGATAGTGTTTGGTAACCTTTTGAGTACTCGTGGAAAGCCATCGCACCAGAGCAGGTGAGTGAAGCTTGATTGTAGAGAACTGCGAGTTGATCACCTTCGCCATTGACTGAGTTTTCAAGATCTGTTAATTGCATCGCCATGACGTTTTCAAGTACCTCTGGATCTTGATAATCACTCTTTAAAAGAATATCTGTCATAAGTGGTAAGACATCTTTACCTTTATCATTTAAGAATTGAGTTCCCACGATAAAATAAGCCTTTGCATCCTTGGCATCACTAGGATTTTGAAGATAATTGACGCCATAACCTAAACCTGCAGTTTGAATATTGAGTTCTGTGTCAATCTGATCGCGATCCATTTGATCTGTATCAGTCATATCAAGTGATCTCACCAATAATGGGAGATAAGTGAAATCTTCTTCTGTTAAACCTTTTAAATCAAAATAGAGTTTTACGCCAGTAATGCCATGACTCTTTACGACATCGTTGATCACTTCAACATCCGAAACAGTGTCGACACTGCCATCATATGTTGGTTCAGTTAAATCCAAATCAGCAACAGTGAGCTTAGGTAACGATGCTAAATCGGATTCATTAAGTGGCATAGATTGATAAGCGTCATATGCTTTGATTTTATTGTCGATCACAGCTTTTTCTTCTGCTGTCATCGCTTGAGTAGATTTTGCTAATTTTGCATCTAATTCTTCTGACATTTGACCTGTCAAATTGGCATCTGGAATGAAAATGAGCTGTGATTGATGTGTATTATTCATGAGGTATTTCTCAATCAGTGCTTCAAAATACCCACCAGATTTTATTTTTGTTTCTATTGAAGACAGTACATCTAAACGATTTAATCCATAGAATGGGTCATTGTGTGTAATAAAACCGGATTCAATGGCACTTAATGCGTTCTCACCTCTATTTGCTAAGTTCAAACTTGATTTAAATGCTAGAGCATACTGATTCATAACACCTGAAATTCGTTCAGATTCAATGTGCTTTTCAATACCATCTTTTACGATTGCTTGCATTTGTTCTTCAATGAGTGACGTGAAAGCTGGCATACTTTGATCAGATGCGCCTTCAAGTAAAAGATTGAACATAGGCTGTTCGTAGGTTGTATCAACATAACCATACATTTCGTAACCGAGTCCAGAATCAATAGCAGCATCATATAAAGGCGTACCATAACCATCAGATAAAAGGCTCATCAAGAGTTCGAGTCCAATTGTATCTTCGAGTGTTGTTTCAGAGAGAGCAAGACTATAACTTAAAATACTGTCCATCTCAGCCGTTTCTCCTGGAGACGCAGGATAGGTGAGGGTTTCTTGTTGTACGGATGCAAAAGGCGTTTGCGTACCTTTCATCTCAGGGCGTCCAACTTTTGGAAATTCATTATAATAGTTTTCGTTGACATATGCGAGTTTTTCTTTGATATCTAAATTACCATAAAATACTAAGATTGCATTGGTAGGCGTATAGTTTCTGTGATATGTATCCTTGAGATTTTCATGTGTCAAATCAACAATGTTAAGTGGATTTCCGCCTGAGTTGTAACGATAATTTGTGTCGGGATACAGATATTTTGGGATGTTGGTATAGATCCAATCATAGCGATCCGATAATGCGCCGCGCATTTCATTAAATACAACGCCATTATAAGCAAGAGCACCCTCTACAGATTCATATCTCCAACCTTCTTGCATCAATAAATTTTCATTCTCTACTACTAAAGGCGAAAATACAGCATCTAGATAAACACGCATTAAATTATCAAAATCCTGATCATTTTCACTTGCTATGGGATAACTCGTTACATCAGAGCCCGTCATTGCATTCATAAATGTACTAACAGAACGTTTGCTCATTTCAGTGAAGGGTGATTTGACTGGGTATTTTTTTGAGCCTTCAAGAACGGTGTGTTCAATGATGTGGTTAACACCTGTGTCATCCGTTGCTGGTGTTTTGAAGATAGCTGAGAACCATTTGTTTTGATCGTCTGCAGCAATGTAGACAACCTGACCGCCATTCTTTGCATGTTCAAATAAGTAGACATCTGATTCGTAGTCGTTGGAATACTGAATGTCTTTTAAAGTAAATCCTTCAACGTTTACTCCAACCTTTAGAGAAGCGAGCGCCTCATTCGTCGGTTTTTCTTGTACAGTGCTTTCTTTTTTGCCACATCCGACTGTACTTATGCTCGATAAGATTAGTAAAATAGCGAGCAAAATTCCTGTCAATTTTCTTTTGTTCATGTCCTTTTCGGCGCACGATAGCGCCGTCTCCTTTCAAATTTAATTTCACCAATAAAAAACTTTCAATTGAATGAATTCGCTTAGAATCACATGGTGTCAACTCCAAGCATTCATTTATTGAAAGTTATTATGAGTGTTGTTTCATTAGTGTATCATTTTGAAAGCTAGATTTCAACAGACTTTAAGGGTTCCGAAATATGTTTATTTTTCAGATTTTCCATATCTTAACGGAATTGCGATTGTTCTGTTAAAAAATGCAATAATCGGTCCCATAAAAAAGGCGGTCACAACTGTTCCTATGCCAACTGTTGCACCTAGAAAATAGCCAACTGAGGTACAAATTAAATCTGTCCCAATCCTGCAGTATTGAAATTTGGCCACTTTTTTATCAGTTAAGATCAGTGCAACTGCATCGTAAGTAGAAACGCCAAGATTTCCAGTGAAGTAGAGCGCTGAACCAAAACTGATCATAACGACTCCAACCATTAAAGCGACACTTTGAAGCAACCATGTAGGTTCTGGTAAAATAGTTGCAAATAGCCACGAAGAAAACTCGACTACATATCCAAGTAAGAATATATTTATCATAGTTCCAAGTCCAATTTTGCTTTTATCCACAAAAAATACGGCTACTAACATTATTAAATTTACGATCATGTAAAATGTTCCGAATCCCATAGAAAGATGCTCCCAAATTCCATGTGCTAGAACTTGAAACGGATCCATACCAAATAGAGAATAGTTAAAGATGCCAACACTGAATCCAGAAGTGAGAACACCTACAATTGTCATGACGATGCGTCTTTGTTTTTCATTCATTTGAGACTCCTTAAGCGTTTTGTTTTATTATATGGGTTTATTTGTGTTTTGTTAAGTCTTTCGCTTGATAAAATGTAGGTTTTGACTCAATTTTGGGTAATTGCTGTATATATGATGTACTCGTATTGAAATGGATACTAAAAATAGTTTTTATTGTCCCACAAGGAGGATTTCATGATAACAAAAATTGCATTTGTAGATGATGAAGAAGCAATTTTACGTGCACTCAAAAGACTTTTTTTCGGTACAGAGTATGATTGTTATCTATTTAACAAACCGCAGCTTTTTTTAGACTTTTTAGAACAGGATAGTGTCGATATCCTATTTAGTGACATACGCATGCCAGAAATGAATGGCATTGAACTCATGAAAAAAGTGAAGGCAAAACGCCCTGAGATCATACGAGTTGCTTTAAGCGGATATACAGATAGCCGTCAAATTTTATCTGCTCTAGATTCTGGTCTTGCGAGACTCTATATTTACAAGCCTTGGGAAAATGATGAGCTTCTTAAACTCATTCGAACTTTGGTGGATATGTCTCAGAAACTACATCAGACACACCTGATGCAGGCAATAAATGATTTAGGCTCGCTACCGACATTTTCAAATTATTATCAGCGAATTGTTCATTTAATCGAGCAAGAGGCAAGTGCAAATGAAATAGCAGATGCAATTGAAAAGGATCCTGCAATTACTGCTAAACTTTTAAGAATCGCCAATACTGCGTTTTATGGTTCTCATACTGGTTCGGTACAGCATGCAATCATGTTACTTGGATTGACAAATGTGAGACAGATTATACTAACCAATTCTATTTTTGAATCTGCTGAAAAAGTGCCTTTCGGAAAGGCGCTATGGAAACATGCTGAACTCACGAATAAGGGGGTAGCATACCTGTATCAAAAATGCTACAAGAAAAATTTACCAATCCAAGTAGGCGTAGTTGGACTCATGCACACCATTGGACTGATTTTTATAGCGACATCACATACCGAACAATATGTAAAATTAATAAAACAGGTGGAACACCAAAAACAATCGGGTGAACCTATTTTTCTAGAAGATTTAGAACAAAACTATTTTGGAGCGACGCATACAGAAATCGGATCTTTTCTTCTCAATTGGTGGGAATTACCATTTGAAATAATTGAATCAACGTATTATTATCGTCACCCTTCAAAAGTGGTTGAAGGCAATAGGGAACTCATTGGCATGGTGCATTATGTCAGCTATTTGGTTTATGAAAAATTAAATTTAACTGAATTTCAGCATGTGCTAGATACAGATTTTTTAGGTTCAATCCGTTTAACACAAGATTTAAGAGATGACGTAGAGCGTTTTATTCAAGAACTTATTGATGAAAAAGAGGCATAGTATGGGGAGCGATCAATCAAAACTAGAACGTCGCCTTGCACTTGAACAAATTGTATCTCGTATGGCAAGGAACTTTGTTAAACTCAGTCATGCTGAGGAAGGCATTCAAATTGCATTACAAGAAATTGGACAATTCAGTGGTGCGAGCCGAGCGTATATTTTCGAGTTTCAATCTAATTTAATATTGATGGACAATACATTTGAATGGTGTCACGAAGATGTCAGCGCTGAGAAAGAAAACTTGCAAAATATTGAAGTGGCGATGTTTCCGTGGTGGATAGAAAAACTCAAATCAGGAAATATTTTAAATATTCATGATGTGTCAGAACTTGGAAGTGAAGCACAGATGGAAAAAGAAATATTGGAAATGCAAAATATCAAATCAGTGTTAGTCATGCCCATTATGAGTCGGGGAGAACTTAGTGGTTTTGTTGGATTTGATAATGTTCATACGGTTGGAACGTGGCAAGAAGACGACCAATCCGTCCTTTCACTAGCAGCTGAATTATTTAGCAATGTGTTCGAACGCCTTTTATCAGAAAAAGAATTGAACGATGCCAAAGATGAGCTTGAGGCTTCATTAAATTCACTGCAAACCTTACAATCACAGATGATTCAGCAAGAACATTTAGTTGCTATAGGTCAGCTTGCCGCTGGCGTGGCGCATGAAATCAATAACCCTCTTGGTTTTGTATTAAGTAACCAGAAAATGTTGAGACAGTACACTGAAAAATTAGTGCATTATGCAAAGCTGTGTCTCATTACAGAACATACTGTTTCGCTTACGGATAAAGAGGTTGACGAGATTACCTATATTAATGATGATTTAGAGGATTTGTTTGACGACGTAGATATGGGACTTTCGCGTGTTAAAAAAATCGTTGAAAGTCTGAGATTTTTCTCAAGAGTGGATAGTTTACAAATGTATGAACCCTATAATGTAAGAGAGGGCATCATGAATACACTTGTCATCATTCATAATAGAATCACAGAATCAGTCAACTTACAACTAGATGTACCAGATGATTTGCCTATTATAAGGGTGTTTGGAAGTAAAATGAATCAAGTCTTATTAAACTTAATTACAAATGCATTGGATGCAATTGTCGATCGTCATCCGTTGTCGGGTGGTGAACTGAAAATTTCAGCTCATGTTGTTTCTAATGAAGAGTTGAAATCTTTTATGAAAATTCAATTCATTGATAATGGTATTGGCATGACCGATGAAGTGAAACAAAAAATTTTCAATCCATTTTTTACAACAAAACCCGTTGGAAAAGGTACAGGCCTTGGCATGATCTTGGTGTACGATATCGTTAAAAATTTGCATAAAGGCGAAATTTTTATCGAAAGTGAAGTGAATCATGGATCAACAGTCACGATTTTGATTCCAATGGAAGCAATGGTATAAAAGTGAAAGCATGACGTCAACAAGGGACGTCATGCTTTTTAAATGATGTGAATGAGGATGCTTAAAATCAACATAAGTGAAATCAATCGATGAATTTGTAGCCACAATCCTCTTTTCTTCTTAGTTATAAAGGCGCCATAAATACCCAGTAAAAACTGAAGAATCATAACACTTCCAGCAGCAATTCCTGTGAAAACTAAACCATAAGTTGTAGCTTGTATTGTAAAATGAATGAGCAAGGTAATAATGGTTCCTGCACCAAACCATCTATGATATTTTACAAAAAACTTTAAAGCAAAAGTAAAGATTTTTTTAATTGTAGGATTTTTAGAGATCGTCTGCATATAATGCTTACTGAGGTATTTTAAAATAAAATTAAGAATTGTAGCAGCAAAAAAAAGATTGATCAGCCAGCCTGTAAGCTCACCGAGCTCATTAATGATATTGTTCATATAACATCTCCTTGTTAAGTTTTTCATATTTCGGATGACTTTTACCTAATTTGTTAAGTTTTGTCATTTAAATACAGATTAGTATACCACTTAAACAGAATTTAAAAAAGGGAAAAATCCCCAAAAAAATTCAAACTAAATATGAAAATTAATAAATATGAGAATATAAAATAATGTAGAGAAAATGAGAATCATTTTTATTTAAAACTATTGCAATTTCAAGTGATTATCGGTATCAATTAAAGTAGTTGACACGTCAAAAAAAATCATTTAAAGTAAATTTATCAATTAAAAACGTAAAAACTGAGCAGGCGATAAATCTTAAAGATTTGTGGGGCTGGGCCTTTTGGCAGCAGATAATATCTGTGGGACAGTAATTTGTCCCACAGTTTTTTTTTGCAATAATTTATGGAGGATGTTGTTGAAGATGGAAATGAAAATGAATGAACAAGAACGTGGTTATTTAGCGAAGAAAGTGACTATTGTCGGCTTTGTTGTCAATGCGATTTTGACAGCTTTTAAAATTCTTGCGGGAGTTTTGGGAAACAGCGCAGCCATGATTGCAGATGGAGCGCATTCGTTGTCAGATTTTTTTACAGATATTGTAGTACTCGTTGGATTTAAATTTATTGAAAAACCTGAAGATGAAGATCATAACTATGGGCACGGAAAATACGAAACATTTTCTACGCTAATCATAAGCTTTGCCTTATTTTTAGTGGGATATAAAATTTTTATCAATGGCTTTCATAACATCTATCATGTAATATTTGATGGATTAATTCTCGAAAAGCCAAAGTGGATTGCTTTAATTGCAGCAATTGTATCTATAATTTCTAAAGAACTTTTATATCGATACACAAAATTAGTAGGAGAAAAAATTAATTCTCCTGCAGTTATTGCAAATGGATGGCACCATAGATCCGATGCGTTTTCATCTATTGGAACTTTAATTGGTATAGGTGGGGCCATTCTTTTAGGCGACAAATGGACGATATTAGACCCCATTGCCTCTGTAATTGTGAGTGTATTTATATTTAAAGTAGCCTTTGATATTTTTGTTCCATCGATGAATGAATTGATGGAAAGTTCGTTAAGTCAAGGGGATATAAAAATGATTCAAGAAATTATAGCATCTTCATCGCAAGTAAAACAGTATCATCACTTGAGAACACGTAGAGTGGGGATTCGGGTGGCAATTGAAGTGCATTTAATATTTGAATCACAAATGAGCATTTACGAGGCACACGAATATGCAACGGAGATTGAAAATAATCTCAAATCTCATTTTGGTTCAGCTAGTTTGATAACAACCCATTTAGAACCCTCAAAATAACAGATTTTTAATAAATGACCTCAAATGGTTAGATGAAATCATCTAGCGAATTTGAGGTTTTTTTCGCCCAAAATTAGAAAGTTCAGTTAGAGAAATAGACAGAAAATTCACAAAATTCATTGCGTTTATTGTCTTGTTGTCATATAATGAATCTGATTCTACGTGGTATTACCACGAATACAGGAGGGATTATGAGATCAAAGTCAGCAGAAGCAATCGTCGAAGAACTTTTAACGATAAACATTTTAAATGGTGTCTATCAAGCTGGAGAGCGTTTAAAGCCAGAGCGAGAATTGGCTTTAGAGTTTGGATATAGTAGACCTGTGATTCATAAGGCAATTATTCGTTTAGAAGGTCGCGGACTCGTGACAATCATTCCTAGACAAGGTGTTATGGTCAATGATTACAGAACGTTTGGGAAGTTGTCTTTACTTGAAAGCATCTATGATCTCAATCACGCGAGAATTCAAATAGAGTTAAATCGATCAATGATTCAATTTATTGAACATACATTATTTACTATGATTGATCTGGTACAGTGCAGACAACCTGAAAGTCGGAAAGAATGTCATGACCTTCAGTCCCAAAACTCATATGAAAGACCCGAGGATATTTTTCTTTGGATGCAGACGTATGCCTTACAATGTGGCAATCCTATCTATCCAATGATTGTAAATGAATTTAGAAGTGGGATTTTAAATGTCGCAGATGCTGTTTTAAATAACGAATCTACTAGTCATTTTAAAGAGCTCATTCAAAAGATAAATGCACTTGTGATTGCAGAAAATGTATTTGTCTATAAACAAGCGGAGCCGAAGGCAATGATTCACACATTGTTTCAGTATATAGAAAAATATTGGTTAGTTTAGAGGAGGGGAGTATGAATAAAAATCCAGCTTTAAAGACGTTTTTAAGTGCAGCGATTATTTTACTTTTGATGTTAATCCTGACTGGTGCACTCACTTATGTAATTCCAAATGGTACCTTTGATGCTCAGACTCGGACTTTCACAGAGATGGAAAGCAGGGGCATTTCTTTGACCACTTGGATTGGAGCGCCAATTTTGGTGTTGTTTAGTGATTCTGGTGCGCTGGTAATTGCCATCATCATTTTTTTGTTAATTATTGGCGGCGCAATACATGTGCTGAAAGAAACTGGGCTTATTGAAGGGATCATTATAAGTATTGTCAACAAATTTAAGGATAGTGAAATTGGACTTTTATGTATGTTGACATTTGTATTTATGTCTTTAGGTGCTTTTATAGGCGTATTTGAAGAAGTCGTTCCACTGGTTCCACTGATGATTCTTTTAGCCCGTAGAATGGGTTGGGATGATTTAACTGGATTAGGTGTCAGTGTGCTAGCAACTGGATTGGGATTTGCAGCAGCTGTTACCAATCCATTTACAATCGGTGTTGCACAAGGTTTAGCGGATATTCCACTTTTTTCAGGCGCATTTTTTCGTATTTTTGTATTTATCTCAGTTTATGTAACGCTCACGACATTTCTGTATATTCGTCTAAAAACGAACAGAAGAATTAAGTCGACAGAAAGTGTCACACAGGGAAAAGTTGTTCCAAAACGTGCCACAGTATTTTTTTTGATGAACATGATGGTCATGTTTACAGTCGTGATCCTTTCCCCCTTTGTAGAACCTATTAGAGACTTAACATTACCCATCATTGGGTTGATTTTTTTAGTTTCAGGAATTGGTGTGGGGCTATTAGCTGGTGAAAATGGAGGCTGGGTAGCGAAGACATTTGGTAAAGGCGCACTTGAAATGTCTCCTGCAATCGTATTGATTCTACTTGCTACAGGAATTAAACACGTGATGCTTGAAGGCCATATTTTAGATTCGATTTTATATGCTGTGTCGGTACAAATCACACAAACTTCACCGATCATTGCGGTATTTGCTGTTTTTTTAATCGTAATGGCGATGAATTTTTTCATTGGTTCTGGTAGTGCGAAAGCATTTATTTTGATGCCTTTATTAGTACCAATGATGGATTTACTTGGAATCGGCAGACAATTAGGTATTTTAGCGTTTCAGTTTGGAGATGGTTTTTCAAATGTACTTTATCCAACTAATGCAGTCTTACTCATTTCGCTGGGACTTGTTCAAGTGAGTTATGGTAAGTGGTTAAAGTTTATTTTGCCATTACAAGGGATACTGATGGTACTTTCAATTGTTTGGCTAAGTATCGGTTATTTCGTCGGATATGGCTTATAAGGGGGATTTAAATGGAATTTAATTTAAACAGTGGATTTCTATTTTTCATCGCATCACTTGTGATTGTATTTGTGTTAGCACAATCAATTTATTTTCTGATTCGAGCAGTTCGACAAGCAAAGCTCATGAATGTTCAAACTGAAATCATCAGGCGTACTATTCGTTCAAGCGCAGTATTTACAATTGCGCCAGCAATTTCAATCTTGCTTGGCGTGATTTCGCTTTCTAAATTTTTAGGACTTCCATTACCGTGGATCAGATTATCTGTCTTAGGCGCAATCACGTACGAACTAACTGCGGCAGCTTCTGCAGCAGCTTCAGTGGGTGTATCGGTAACGGAACAAATCACAAGGCCTGAAGTCTATACGACCATCGCTTGGGTGATGACCATCGGCATTATTCCAAGTGTCATCTTGATTCCACTCTTTTTAAAGAAAATTCAAAAGGGAATCGGGCAGATGAAAAATAAAGACAAAGTGTGGGGAGAAATCTTTATTACAGCTATTTTTCTCGGAATGATTTCTGCGTTTCTAGGCGTGGTATTTGCTAAAATCAGAACGGGTATAGAAGGTTGGATTCCCGTATTTGTACTTGTATTTTCTGCCTTAATTATGGCCAGCTGTGGCGTATTAATAAAAAAATATCGCCTCAAGTGGCTTGAAGATTACGCACTGCCATTTAGTATATTAGGTGCGATGGCTTTTTCGATTTTTATAACGGGTATCGTAACTGGATAATAGGGAGGACAATATGACTCAGGCTAAAATAAAAATAATAAAACAAATGAAAGCTTATGATGAAGAAGTACATGTATTTGGACGCATTTGGATGCTTGCGGCATTTGTGATGATGCTGATGGTTCCTATTTCAGCATGCGTATACTACGATGCATGGCCAGGATTTACCCCGGTCCTAAAAGGGCTACTTGGGGTTGCGCCTATATTTTGGACAGTTGCAGTTATTGAGATCATTACGTACACACCGATGCTGGGATCAGGTGGCTCCTATCTAGGTTTTGTAACGGGAAATCTAACCAATTTAAAAGTGCCTTGTGCGCTGTATGCTATGGAAAATGCAAAAGTAAAACAAGGAACACTAGAAGGGGAGGTCATCTCGACGATTGCAATAGCCACATCTTCCATTGTAACAACACTTATTATTGCGCTAGGTGTTTTGATGTTGGCTCCATTGACGCCTATACTAAACTCTGAATTTCTCAAACCTGCATTTGATCATATTTTACCGGCTTTATTTGGTGGTCTAGCAGTGGTATATGTGAATAAAAACTGGAAAATCGCACTTGCGCCACTATTATTTATGATCACATTATTTATACTTGTGCCATCTTTATCGAGTTCCGTTTCTGTTCTAGTGCCAGTGGGATCACTCATTGCCATTATCGTTGCGAGAATTCTCTATAAAAAAGGATGGTTAACACATGCATAGGAGGTCATTATGCTTATTCCAATAATAATCGGATGTTTAGTCGCGCTACTTGCGCTCATTTTTGTTTTATTGATTCGTACCATGCTGTTCAAACCTACTGAAATTAAAGTTATAAAACTCGATCAAACAGGTGTAGAAAACGAAGTTTATGAAAAGGCCATTGCTAAACGCATGAGTCAAATGATCCAAAGGAAGACCATTTCTTATCAAGATCGCACTAAAATGGATTTAGAAGAATTTGAATCCTTCAAGAATCTACTCGTGGAGCTCTACCCAAATTTACATCAGACATGTTCACGAGAGTTCTTTGGAGATGCGGGAATTTTATATCACTGGAAAGGAAAACGTTCGGATGAGCCAACTGTTCTGATGTCACATTATGATGTCGTGCCTGTCAATGAAGAACTTTGGACAAAACCCGCTTTCGCTGGAATCATTGAAGATGGATGTATTTGGGGAAGGGGAACTTTAGATACAAAGGGAACACTTTGTGGTATTGTTGAAGCCGTGGAAAAACTCATTAGTGATGGATTTGTACCGGAAAATGATGTCTATTTGTCATTCGGTGGAGACGAAGAAATCAGTGGAAATTCTACACCGTCTATCGTGGAAGCTCTTAAAAAAAGGGGAATCCATCCAAAATTGGTTTTAGATGAAGGCGGCGCAATTGTTGAAAATGTCTTTCCAGGCGTGAGTCGACCAAATGCACTGATTGGAGTAGGTGAAAAAGGCTATTTAGATGTTGTACTTGAAATGACGGGTAATGGTGGACATGCGTCTGCTCCTCCTGCACATACTCTAGTGGGACGATTATCTCAAGCGGTTGTAAGGCTTGAAAAACATCCCTTTAAGGCGGAAATATCTCCAGCTGTTAAAGAGATGTTCGAAACTATGGGAAGACATTCGACATTTCTATATCGACTGATATTTGCAAATCTTTGGCTGTTTGCTCCATTGTTAAAATGGTTATTCACAAGACAAGGTGGAGAGATGAATGCACTGATTCGAACCACTGTAGCACCGACCATGATGGAAGGCAGTCAAGCGTTTAACGTAATGCCACCAAAAGCTATGATGGGGCTCAATCTTAGGTTAATGAAGACCGATACGGTTAAAACGGCTATTGAATATATCCAAAAAACCATCAAGGATCCACAGATACAAGTACGTTCAGTTGAAATGAGAAATGCCTCTCCAATCACCAGTACAGATTCTCTGGCGTGGAAAAAAGTGGTGCATGCCATTGAAGAAACTTGGAGCGAAACAATTGTAGCGCCTTATTTGATGCTAGCGGCGAGCGATTCGAGACATTACTGTGAAATTAGTGATTATGTGCTACGATTTTCTGCGATGACATTGTCAAAAGAAGAAAGAGGCATGATTCATGGAAATGATGAAAGAATTCAGATCAAGTCATTGATGGAAACAGTTGCGTTTTATATTCACCTAATCAAGAAAATTTAATAGTGTCATGTAGTAAAATAGACCTGTTTTACAGATGTTTGTTGAGACTGACGGGATTACATGTTAAAATATAGTAATAATTATTTAAGTGATGTAGATTTGTTCATAGATCCGATTGCTAAAGATAAATATTGACTAATAATTAGGGTGGGTGTTCCGCGTATGAGGAAAATGTCTGTCAAAATGATTATGGTAGTTCTAAGCATCGTAATTGCAGTAACTGGCGTAATTGGATACATTAATTATAAAGATGCAGAAAAAATCACACTCAGTATATTAAAGGATAATCACTATTCAGAGCTTAACAATATTAGAGAGTATTATTTTGATAAGCTCATCTCAGATATGGAGCACATTGTCAATACGTGGTCTGAATCGCCACAAATTAAAAGTTATCGCAAACCGGAGGGGAGTCCCAAAATTGTTGCATCACAACCTGAAGATTTTACTGAGATTTCTAATCAGTGGAAGGGATTAACGGCATCAATCCGCGATATTTCATGGATCTATTATGCACTTGAAAGTGATGGCTCTATCTATATTACACCTGTAGATCCAACGATGCCAGAGGATTATGACGCGAGAGAAAAGAGCTGGTATCAAGGAACGGTTAGTCGTCAAGGGGAGATTTTCTGGACAGAGCCTTATCTAGATGCAGGCGCTTCAAATAAAGTCCTCCAAACGGTTTCAAAAGCAGTCTACGATGGAGGGGTTTTGCAAGGCGTTGTCGGACTGGATATTGAACTCCAAAAATTTACTCAAATTATTGAAAATTTAAGTTTTTCGAAAAATGCGACATTGTTTCTTATTAACGATAACAATGCGATTTTAGCGCATAATTCCAGTGATTCAGATTTTTATAAAACACATTTTTTAGATACTTTAAACGCAGTTAGTGGGACTGAAATTCAAAGACTTGATAGCCGTGCGTTTGCTGTATCTTGGATGCCCGTCGAATTGAATAACTGGAAACTCGTTGCAATTACTGAAACCAATGTCTATCAAGAGTTGGCAGTTACACGACTGAAAATGGTAGGAACGATAACTTTAGCAAGCCTTGTAGGTGTTTTGCTTGCCTATATACTCGTGACGAGACTTTTAAGACCTCTCAATAGTTTAAAACAACTTACGACCGTTGTTGGAAGTGGAGATTTTAGTGTCCGTAGTCATGTGACTTCAAGGGACGAAGTTTCAGAACTATCTAATGGATTTAACCAAATGCTCGAAAAAATTGAAGATTTGATGTTGGATCAAGAAGATAATTATTTTAATACAGTCAAAGCATTGGCGAATGCCATTGAAGCATCAGACGAATACACGAGAGGCCACTGTGATCGAGTAGGGCGACTATCGCTTAAAATTGCAGAGTATTTAGGTCTATCGACAGAACGCATTCGCCATTTAGAATACGCATGTGTGTTGCATGACGTCGGAAAAATTGGCATTCGAGAATCTGTTTTAAACAAACCGGGGCGTTTGACTGAGATGGAGTACGAAGAAATAAAACAGCATCCGCGGATTGGATACGAGATTATCAAAGACATTCCATTTTTAAAAGACGCTGCCAATATTCTTCTTCAGCACCATGAACGCATAGATGGCAAAGGATATCCAAATCGTCTAAAGGGTTCAGAACTCTTACTAGAAGCTAAAATACTTGCTGCAGCAGATACTTATGACGCAATGACGAGTTTTAGAGTGTATCGAACGATTCCGCTGACAGATCAACAAGTAAAAGCTGAACTTGAACAGGCAAAGGGAACACAACTCGATGCACAAGTCATAGAAGCTTTGCTTGCCATCTTATAAATACCATTAAAATGAAGCCTCCAAGATCACTGTTAGGTGTGATTTTGGAGGCTTTTAATATAGAGTCATACTATCTACTTTGTATTTAAAAGTGCTTGTACCGATGCAAAATCTGTATTTTTGATAAACAATCGAATATATATGTCACCAGAATTGAGATCTAAAAGATATCCGCTTTTGATGAGTTCAATAAATTGGTATTTGCGCACGTCCTCATAAGCAAGTGCAACTCTATGATGCAAGAGGATATGTGTTGGCGTGAAGTAGTGCTTATTATATGGGCTTCTTAAAGCAATGATGAATAATGGAATGAACAAGATGAAACTGATTCCGCATAAGCTCCAAATTAAAAGTGTGGAATCAAACCACGTTTGATAGATTTGGTAGCAGATAAAAATCCAAATTGCTTCATAAACGATGCTCAGTAGAGCAATCAATGGATTAATAGCTGTAATACCTCCAAAATATTGCGTTGCCTCATATAAAATCTCATCATTTTGATGTTTGATTAAGAGTGCTTTCTTTTTTAGAGTTTGCTTTTTTGATATTTTCTTTGTAAATAAAATAACCAGCCAGATGCCTAATAAAACGCCTCCTGCAATGGCAATAGACTTAACATTAAATGAAAAATGATAAAAGTACGCGAGTACAAGCACTGCAAGGTTGAGTAGTATCCAGAATGCGATTTTTTTATGTGTGCTTTGTGTAAAAAGCGTTTTTTCTTGATAGGTCATGATAAATGCTCCTTAATGATTGCGTTGACTTGCTTATATTGATGATGATTAACACCAATCGTTTTTTTGTACGTATAATAATGTCTATTATGATTAGAGACATCATTTCTATAAACATGTTCAAGTACCAACACATGGTGATTGTTATTTGGAGAGCGATAATCTCGAGTCCAAGAAACTTTGTCAATTGAGCTCCAAGTGATGAGATTGTTTTTAATGACGATGCCCTCTTCAATAATCATGTACTTTGGAATTCTATATTTTTCACTATGAATGATTAAGCCTATCGACGTTATGATAGATCCTATAAATCCAATTGCGTATACAGGATTATTTCCTTCATATGCAAATAACAAGATAAACACAATGACAATAGGCGCAAAGAATATCGTTAATAAGAGATATTCCCATGGAAAAGTCTTTTTATATGGCCATAAAATCATTAGTGGTTCTTTTGAAATTTTAAGATGATTCATGGAAATCCCTGCCATACCAACCATGCTCTGAGATTTTATGTTCGTAAAAATCATCAAAGGGAAATAAACCGTATAAAATAAGCCGAGAAAATCAGGTGTGTATTCTCCTGAAGAATCACTTGATTGACTCACAGTTAAGCTACTCCAACCTCCTGATAGACCAATTAATATGAGGATTGTCCCGATAAATAATATGAGTGATGCTATTTTAAAGCCGATTCTTAGAAATTTACGGCGCTTCATTGCATCGTAATCTGTAAAGCTATAGCCAATCTCAGCGGGATCTCCCATTTGGACGAGGGCTTTGTTGATAGACATGTCATAGCTGTGCCCTGCAGCGAGATATTCTTCTACGAGACTTTGAATGTGATCAAGCATCTCATCTTGAATCGCCATTCCGTCGGTTTCTGTTAATAATTGATCTTGAACCTTTTGTATAAATCGATGGACACCTTCGTGTGCCATCAGTTGATTCGGTGACGTTAGTTCCATGGTATTCACTGATATTCTCCATTCATTTGTTTGATAAGTTACCTTGATGATTCACTATGAGAAATTAATATGAGCAATTACTCTAAGATGGATTTCATAGCAAATGAAAAAGCTTGCCATTCATCTTGTTTTTCGACGAGGCTCTTTTTTCCTTTGTCTGTAATGCGATAATACTTACGTTTTCGACCTTCATTCAAATCCCAGTAGGATTCAATGTGTTCTTTTTTTTCTAAAGCATGTAAAATGGGGTAAAGCGTTCCTTCTTTTAATGAAAACGCACCATTCGACATGATCTCAAAATTTTTAATCATTTCATAACCATAAGTAGGTTGACGATCGAGCATGCGTAAAATAAGCATTTCAGTTGTTCCTTTAATGAGTTCTTTATTCATTTGGTCTCTCCAATCTGTCTGGAATAAGTTGGATTCCTATGCATCGAAAATCTATGTATTGGATTCCTAGGTATTATCATACTCATTTTCTGATGAATTGGCAAGCCTTTTTTTGTCATTGACAAAGAATTTTATATATAAAAAGACAAGCATATTTCTGGAGAATAATGGTATAATTTAAGTAATTCATGCATTATGGAGGGGAAGATGATCAAAAAATCGAAAAAAATCATCATCATTTTGATGTTGTTCATGGTTTTCAGTCAAGCTAATGCCTTTGCAAGGTCTGACTCAAAGCAGACCATTATTACGGTAAAAAATGTTGAAGAATTAATGAAGACCGTTCAATCGACGAAAGCTGGAAATGTCACTGTACTTATTGAAGATGGAACGTACGAGTTGACAACAGGACTTTGGTTAACGGGTAAAAATATTACGTATAAGAGCAAATCCGGTCATAGAGATCAGGTTGTTTTAACCGGAAAATTTAAAGCGAGTCACATCTTTTGGATCACAAATGATGATGTCACCATACAAGATATTTCTGTTGGAGAGGTTAAAAATCACGCGATACAGATTCATTCAGAGTGCGATGCAGATCGAGCTAAGATTATCAATGTCCGATTCTTTGACACCAAAGAGCAAATGTTAAAAGGATCTGGATCTAAAAATAATTATTTCAGTGATGATTGTATTGTTGAGAATTGTCTTTTCGAATTTTCATCGGGTGAAGCTTATCAATACTATACAGGTGGAATTGATGTTCACAAGGGAAAAAATTGGATTGTTAAAAACAATACCTTTAAGAATATCACCTATCCAAAGGGGAAACTGACAGAAGGCGCAATCCATTTTTGGAATTATTCGGTGGGAACCCAGATTATTGACAATCTTGTACTAGGTTGTGATAGAGGCATTATGCTAGGGATGGATCAAAGTCCTCACGATGCAGGTTTAATTGAAAATAATCAAATACGCGTAACGCGAGACGTGGGTATCTACCTGTGTCAAGCAACCAACACAAAAGTGATTGGAAATACTGTGGTGATTGATTCTAATTATAAAAATGCCATTGAGTACCGTTTCAAAACTGGCGGCACAACGATTGAAAAAAACATTGTCAATCGCGCGATAACGAGTCGAAATTCAGGCACTGCAACATTAAAGGATAATACTATAGATCCAGATCTCCAGTTAGAAGTTGAAGTAGAGGAGATTGAAACGGATTATAAATAGAAAAATAAGTTTGATTCGAAAGTGAGGAAAAAAGATGAACTGGTTATATGAAAAAGGACGCATTTATAGCGTTGGGGAAAATAATGAATTACTAGCAGAAGCAACCTATGCACATGTGAGTGAGTGTTTAGTGAATGTCGACCACACGTATGTTAACCCAAAACTCAGAGGACAGGGAGTTGCAGGCAATATGATGGTGGTTGTGTCTGAGTATTTTAGAGAGAATCACTTAAAAGCAATTGCCACCTGTTCTTATGCCAATATGTGGTTTGTAAAAAATGCGGAACTCTATTCGGATGTTGTATCAAGCGGATTAGACCAAGATGGAATGGCTTGTAAAATTGGTGTAAAGTAATGAGTACACAGTATAAAATGGCAATCTGTCAGGATTTAGATACGACGTTTAAAACGTATTATGCACTGCATTGGCTAGTTAGAGAAAAGGGACTTCTCGCTTTAGAAAACGTTGTTTGCACACTGGATTCAACACCTATTTTATTTCGCATTGGCTCTGAGATGATTTGTTCTGGAATAGATTCTGATGAAATAGAACATTTGCTAAAGTCGTTGGTTGCACATTCAAATTTAACTGAAGTGGAACGAAAAATTGCAGATACGATGATTGCTGGTTTAATAACACTTCAACTGGGCACTGAACCGCAACTTGCCATGAAAAAAATGGCAAAGGGATATCATTTGCTGGACTATGCCAAGTATTCAAGGGTAAAAGCACTACAGAGTGATACAGAACTCATTCTATTTAACCAAAAGTTTAACTGGAAAAAAAGTTCACCCTATACTGCTGTAGAAAAGTTAAGGGGAACATTAAATCTATTTAGGACCGTTGAAATTGAAATGATTCAAAGTTTTTTGTTTTTAAACGATTGTGCAAGAAGAGAGGGACTCAAAGAGGTTTATGAATGGATTAAATGGAGTGGTAATCCGCCAAAACCACTGGAAACCATCTTGTCGAGAGCTTTAACCCCCGGTTTTAATATGCAAAAGCTTGATCAGGTCGTAGAAGAAACACTTCAAGAGTATCGAACAGATGATGCGGCTTTGGATGACCTTGTAAAATGCGGAACGAAATGTCTATTTCAAGGAATTAGCAATACTCGTATGTCGTATCATTTTGCATGTCGTTATGATATTTTAGATTTCGATTATTTCACCTCCATGCAGACGATTACGCGTAAATCAAACATTCGATTGTTTGGACGGGAAGTTGAATCTCCTTCTAATGACAAGGATTCGACAAAAGTGGCGGTAAGTGTTTCGACGGAAAAACAGAATCAGGCTGCACCTAATTTTACGAATTGTGGTGATTTGAGAAAATCATATGAAGCATCGATGAATTATCTCGAAGCAGCAGCAGTTGGGGAATTATTCTTACAGTATGAAGGTAAGGATTTGATTCTCATGAAGAGCGTACCAGTTGAAATCGTCGCAAGTGCAATTCACATATTGGATGAACTCTTTTTAGAAGATGTATTTCAGCATTATCACGAAAATAAAGCCTATCAAGAACTTAAGCTCAAATATCATGAAGACCAAAATCTCATGCAGACACACTTAAAACATGCCGCCTATTTAGCGGATTTGATGATGGGTGGAGATGGACGAGAATTTGAATGACGATTCAAAAACTGCCTTGATGCACTTTAACTATGCACTCAAGGCAGTTTTTTATTGGGAGATCATAGATGATTGGGGGGATCTATGATTATCGTGGAAAGTAATTTTAGATGGAGCGATTTATTATGGTTTAGCTGGGGGAGTTTCGCCATTTGGCATCTCTGGTCGTTCACCACTTGGCATCTCAGGTCGTTCACCATTTTGTTGAAAGCCATTTTGGCCTTTTCCCATATTTCCTAAATCGGTTAGATTGATGTTTTCACCTGAAATAAGGGTGTCTTTTGATTTTGATTGTTCTTCTGTTGTACTTGGAATTGTCCCGTCGAGTTGACCTGCAACACTTTTAGCACGAAGATTCCCAAGTTGAATAAATGTTGAAACTGCAGTCTTGTATTGTTCATAAGTGCAAAATGCTGTAGGGTCATTCTTGACATAATTTGAGATTAATGAATCTATTTCAGCTACTTTTTGTTCAAAATATCCATTTTCGAAATACTCCGCGACAATTGTTGAAAGAACCTCATGATAATCCTCTAATAGCTGACTATCGCTCAACAATTGACTAATGAGAGGTCGATCTGTCATTTCAACCTGACTTACGGGTGTATCAATTGGGAAATTGATGACAGAAGTACTATCGGAGCTTTCGAATCCACCCCATGATAAATTGTAGTCCCATGGCAGAACAGAAAGCACACCTTTACTTTCATATAAGTAGTAATTTTGAGCCATATTGGAAGAATAGCTATCGAGATTGACGACAAAGGTATGTGCAGCCAAATATTTAATAATGGCTTCTGTATCAAAATATTGGGAGATATTTTCGCCATTTGATAATGCTTTCAATGCTTGAATGACCTTTTGATAATCTTCTTCAGTTGTCTTTCCAACGCCATTTTCAAATATTGAAGCGTAACTTGTGGATTGATCATCTGTGTATTTTAAAGAGCCTCCAGAGTCTTTTTGATTCATCATTTTGGAGCTGTTATTCTGCTGGGGTGTATTTCGATCGGGCCTGTCTAAATTTGGTTCTCCACCCATTTCCATTTTGACATTATAGAGTTCTCCGGAGGTATCATTATACACTCGCTCTAAATAACTATCATTATAGGCTTCAATTGCAAGGTACAAGCCCCATGTCTCACCATTAACAGAAATATTGGCATAATCAAATAATGGCGTATCGACACCTGCAAAATTTAAAATATCGTAGGAAATATATTCCTTCATATAGGTATGATCTCCAAAAATGTTGTTTAAAACAAACGTATCTAATCCAAAACAAGTTTGACCTTCGACATACTCGTCGAATTTTAAGCGAAAACTATATCGGTCACTTTCGGTCTCTGAAACCTGTTTTAAGCTAGAATTGCCTTTAGTTCGCAAACCAACATCTTTAAAGGTCGTCCCATTGATCACCACATCCACTTTGATATAACTTTCAGATTCTGCTTGATTGAGCATTTCTTGCCAAGTCACTTCGTCAGCGAGTATCTCAATGTCTATCATGTCTGTTCCAAAAACTTCTGTGATGTATTCACTCGTTGCCTCATTTTCTGTGGACTCTTTAACGGGGGATGTTTGAGCGGTACACCCAGTAATAATAACTAAGGATAAAATAAGCATACCAGTTATTTGAATAAATCGTTTCATAATATCACCTTTCTGTACTGTACTAAACTCATCATAAAGTGATAAACTTAAATAAACCTTAAAGAAAAAGTGATCACAATATAAAAAAAGGAGTTTTGTCATGTTAGACGTAAATAAAAATCAAGAGATTGAATTATTTTTAGAAAATCGCCAATTGATTGGAGAAGGGAAGATGGCGAAGGTCTACCAGTGGAATGGATTTGCATACAAATGTTTTCATGCGTCTTATCCTAAGACGTGGTTAGATTATGAGATGGACATTCAACGAGTGATTGTAAATACCTATAAAAATGCGCCATTCGCAGTGGTTAATTATGAAATGGCAGAGTGGACTCATATGATAAAAATGGATTGGATTCGAGGAAAAACGCTGACTGATAAAATGAGACGTGAGCGCTATAAGGATGGCGTTGCTGATCTAATTGAATTATTTGATTTCATACACGAAAAGGAATCGAGAGATTTACCTTTACTTAAACCTTATCTTGAACAAACCATCCGTTCACTTGCGATTGACAGTGAAGTCATCTCAAAACTTTTGGAAATTTTAAATATCTTACCAGAGGGGAATGCAATCTGTCACTTAGATTTGCATCCTGACAACTTACTTGTCAATGAAACAGGATATACCGTCATCGATTGGGTCAATGCAAAATCGGGACATCCACTATATGATTATGCAAGAACCTATGTGATTTTATATGAGCATGCATTTCGTCTCTCAGCCAAGTATTTAACGGAGATAAAAAAGAAATTGAAACGTCAAAAATTAACTGATGAAAATCAATTGTATCATGCAATTGCAGTAATGACGGCTCATCGATTGACAGAAACGGATAGTGAAAAAGTAAAAATTCTACTAAAACAGACTTTAGAGCAATTGTGAATATAATTAGAACGGCTATTTCAATCTTTTATGACTGAAATAGCCGTTTTTTTATTCGTGATAAATTTCTAAATCACCTGAAATCGATCGATTGTAATAGGAAGTCAGATGTTGTTTAGCGCCATCTACATCCTTTTGACAAATGAGTTCATATAAAGTCTGCACAAACTGAAGTGTAAGCTGGATGCCATACAACCGGATGTGACGCTCAAAAAGGGTTCGATTTGACGTTCTAAATGAATTGTAAATCAAAGGCAATATCGTATTTTGACTACAAATGCTCATATAGCGAAAAAATTCATATGCAATTTCGCTGGCATCTGTTATTTTTGAGGCTTTAGATAATGCATCAATGTACTCTTTCATTTTACTTAGTTTCTCTGGAGTTAAATGAGGCATCATATGTTCAATTGCAAAGCTATCAAACAAGATTTTAAGTTCAATAGACGATCGAACTTCAGCTTTTCTGGGCATCCCACCATTGTAATTCATCATAGAAACTAAAATTTCTACAGATCCCTTTTGATTATAATCCGCGACAAAAGTGCCGATTCTTGGTCGTATTTCTAAAAAGCCTTTAGCAACCATTGCAGCAATACCACTATGTACAATATTTCGATTGATGCCCATCACTTCTGCGAGTTCACGTTCCGTTAATAATTGTTCACCAATTTCCAGTTCGCCTGAAAGAATCTTTGATTCGATTTCTTGGATGAAGAGATCCTTCAAAGAAGGGGCTTGTAATTTTTTAAATTCCATACTCAAACTCCTTTTGGTACGTGGTTAACCACGCCAGAATAATAAGTCGAAAAAATTATTCCGACAAATCGGAATATTTCGAAAAATGATATTGTTTAAATAAATGTAAAATGTTAAGATTATTATATCGCATTGTTAAAATAGTGTCAATCGGTAAAATCATTAAAAAACAAGGGAAAATGCACTTTGAAAATTTTAATATTTTATAAATCTGTGCATTGCCAAACTCATGATAGTATCTTTAAAATTGATGTAAAAAAAAGTCCAACTGAATTCTAAAAAAAATGTATTTTGGTTTGAAATATACAACCAGAATATTTTAAATCCAATAAAATCATTCGGTTTTAATGATATGATTGATAAACAAGATTTAATTACAAAGGGGGATACAAAATGTCAAACTTAAGACCCAAGATTGTTAAACTGGCAAAAGTTGTCGGAGGGGTATCGGGTTTAGTCAACAAAATTGACGAAAATGCACCGGAGTATTACAGTTTAGCAGCTATTTTATCAGATGAAGAAGCGGATGTTGCAATCGCTGCAGGACTGAGAAAAGAAAGAACAGTAGAGTATTTAGCGAAGAAAGTGGGAAGACCTATTCCAGAAGTCAAAGAAATCGCGGATACGCTCGGTTGGAAAGGCATCTTTAGAGTAAATACAGATCCGGACGATGGAAAAGATCGGTTTTTTATGCAGATTTTTGCTCCGGGTATCATGGAGATGATGGTAAACAACAAACAAATTCTTAATGCACATCCTGAAGTGGGGAGGGCATTTGAAGAATATACGCGCATCCGAATGGCGACGATGGCACCGATTATGCCAGATGGTTATGGACTCATGCGTGTCGTTCCTGTTGAAAGTTCGATTAAAGATGTTGCTGGAGTACACGAATACGAAAAATTAAGTTATTACCTTAATAAGTATGAGACATTTTCGGTTTCGCCTTGTTCGTGTCGTTCTTCAAGACGCGTTATTGAAGAAGGTTGTGGACATTTAGAAGAAGATATGTGTGTTCAGATGGGGAAAGGCGCTGAATATTATATTCGAACTGGACGTGCTCGACAAATTACTCGTGATGAAGCGTGGGAAATCATCAAACGTGCTGAAGCAAATGGTTTAATGCACAATATGCCCAATGTTGAAGAAGCTGGTGAAAGTGCGGCGATTTGCAATTGTTGTGCGTGCTCTTGCTTTGGACTCAGAGTGGGGATGCTCTACGGTGCACGTGACGTAATTCGTTCCAACTTTGTGGCAAAAGTTGATGAGACAAAATGCGTGGCTTGTGGTCAATGTGTAGAAACATGCCCTGGCAATGCATTAAAAATGGGTCAGAAATTGCACACGGTTAAACCATTGCCACTACCTGAAAAATATAAAAAAATGAGCAACTCAATTTGGCATGAATCGGATTGGAATGTCAATTATAGAGAGAATCAAGAAGATGTTGTAGCAACGGGGACTGCGCCATGTAAAACCGCTTGTCCAGCTCATATAGCCGTTCAAGGTTATTTGAGAATGGCAGCAGAAGGCGACTATAAAGGTGCATTGGCGCTCATTAAAAAGGAAAATCCATTTCCTGCAGTTTGCGGAAGAATCTGTAATCACCGTTGTGAAACAGAATGTACACGTGGACTGATTGATGAAGCGGTTGCGATTGACGAAGTAAAACGCTTTATTGCCGATCACGATTTACATGAATCCACTCGATATATCCCGCCGATGATCAATCAAATTGGAAAACCGTATGATCAAAAAATTGCGATTATCGGAGCGGGTCCAGCTGGAATGACCTGTGCTTTTTTCTTAGCTGAAAAAGGCTACCGTCCGACGGTGTTTGAAAAAGAAAGTCGCCCGGGAGGTATGTTAATGAACGGCATCCCTGCATTTAGACTTGAAAAAGACGTCGTTGAGGCAGAAATTGATATATTAAGAGAAATGGGCGTGGAGTTTAAATGCGGTATTGAAGTCGGAAAAGACGTCACAATTGATGAACTTAGACGACAAGGATACAAAGGATTCTATATTGCTATAGGCGCACAAGGTGGTAGAGGTCTTGGTCTTGAAGGTGAATCTGCAGAGGGGATTGAGTCCGGCATTTCATTTATTAGAGACGTAACATTAGGAAATGGTAAGACGTTATCTGGAAAGACTGTTGTCATCGGTGGCGGAAATGTTGCCATGGATGTGGCACGGACTGCAAGTCGCGTAGGTGCAACTCAAACGCAACTTTTCTGTTTAGAGTCTAGAGACAATATGCCAGCGGATCTTGATGAGATTAGAGAAGCGGAGCATGAAGGGATACAAATCAATCCATCTTGGGGTCCAAAAGAACTCATCATTGAAAATGGAAAGTTAAAAGGCATTGTCTTTAAAAAATGTCTATCCGTATTAGATGCATCCAAACGATTTGCGCCGAAATTCGATGAAAATGAAACTTTAACCGTTGAATGCGATCATCTATTGCTATCGGTAGGACAAAGCATCCAATGGGGTGAAATGTTAAAGGGAACACAAGTTGAACTAAATGCAAATGGTACAGTTAAAGCAGATGCTCTAACGTATCAAACAGCTGAAAAAGATATTTTTGTAGGTGGCGATGTCTATACGGGACCAAAATTTGCAATCGATGCCATCGCAGCTGGAAAAGAAGCTGCAATTTCGCTACACAGATGGGTTCAACCGGGACAAACATTAACATTAGGACGTGATAGAAAACACTATGTTGCACTGGATAAATCAAATGTTTTAGTAGATCAAGGCTACGACCATGCAAAAAGACAACAACCAGGCTATAACGAGGCAAAAGAAAGAAGTTTTGGCGATACGCGAGTGACGTTTACAGAACTTCAAGTGAAAGCGGAAACGGCAAGATGTCTATCTTGTGGTGCGACTAAAGTGGATGAATATTTGTGTGTAGGCTGTGGTCTTTGTACGACGCGATGTGAGTTTGATGCCATTCGCCTTGAGAAAATCAAAGATATTCACGCAGATACATTTGAGACGATGCCAATTAAAGTTGCAGCGCACGTTGTTAAAAAAGCGGGCAAAATAATTGCAAAACCATTTACAAGTTAATAGGTGAGACATGCATGAACTAGGATTAATGGATGCGATGATCAAAAAAGTCGACAAGATTATTCAAAAGGAAAATCTGACGACTGTAAGAAAAATTGTACTAGAAATAGGGGAATTGTCAGGTGTAGTGCCAAAATTTATCACAGATTGTTACGAAGCTGTGGTTGCGGATACGCCCTATCAAGAAACGGAACTTCAAATCGAGATTGTACCCGGTATTGCGAGATGCAATGACTGTCAAATCGAGTTCAGAATTAATATTGAAGAACTCAATTGCCCAAAATGTGCTGGCATCAATTTGACGCCATTAACTGGTCGCGATTTGACGATTAAAGAAATAGAGGCGTACTGATCATTTAGGGGGATTTATGCAAAATCACACGAAAATTATTGCAATGACAGGAAAGGGAGGGGTAGGAAAAACCTCTCTCTCTGCTGCAATGGTAAAATTACTTATTCAGGCATTTCCAAATCAACGGATACTAGCGATTGATGCAGATCCAGCCGTTGGACTATCCACTGCATTGGGAGTAGAAGTCAAATCAACTGTTGATGACATCCGGAAAGAGTTTATCCAAACTGCAGAGAGTGGTGCGACTGAAGATGCACTTTCGATGTTAGGGAATGCCAAATATAAAATTTTTGAAGCGTTGGTTGAGTTACCTGAGTTTTCATTCTTGGCCATTGGACGACCAGAATCGTCAGGCTGTTATTGTAAAGTTAATAGCTATTTAAAGGAAATCATCAAAATTATAGCAGATAATTATGATTATATTGTTATTGATGGCGAAGCGGGGATTGAACAAGTGAATCGAAGGGTGATGGAAAAAGTTACCCATCTTGTTTTGGTTTCAGATGCAAGTAAAAAAGGCCTTCAAGTAATTGATACAATCCACAGTGTTGCAAAAGACTTGATGACATACGAAACAGCTGGTGTGATTATCAATCGCATGCCTAGCGAATCGGTTCGCGAATGGATATCGATTCATCAAATTCCAGTATTTTCATATATTGCATCGGATGAAGCGCTGGCGACTTGCGACATGAAAGGCGAAACTGTATTATCGCTATCTGAAGAGGCGCTTATCATAAAAGGTGCGCGAGAAGCATTGGTCAAAATGAATATTTTGAAAGGTTAGGTACAATGGATGAAGGATCTAAAACATCTGATATATTTAGAAAATTTATTAGAAGATTCTCAGAATGATTTGGTGAGAAAGGGAAAAGACGCTGGAAATCTCGTCATTGGGAGTGTGTGTTATCAAATTCCCGAAGTGCTCTTAAATTTACCAGGTACATTTAGCGTGAGAATGCGTGCACCCAATACAACGTCTATGGAAATGGGCACCTATTATATGACAAGTTTGACCTGTGAGTATTGCCGAGCAATGCTGGAGCGTGCTTTAGAGGGGAATTATCAATTTATCAACTGCATATTTGAACCGGCATCGTGTTCTCAGCTTGCGGATTGTATGGAAAATATGGAAGAAATCGGCATAAATCATGACGATAAGTTTTTCATTCAACATGTTGACACGCCTATGAAAGACGATGACAATGCCATCTATCATATGACGAGAATGGCGAGAACGCGCGTGCTGGATAAACTGACGGAAGTTTTTGGAATAGATACATCGGAAGAAGCGCTATTAAAAGCAGTAGCGTTACACAATGAAGTGTGTGCCCTAATCACTGAGATTGGAGACTATCGAAAACTAGAACGTCCTGTCATTTCGGGATATGAGTTTGCTGTCATCACGTTGGCGAGTTATTGTTGTCCAAAAGATTTGATTTTACCTTACTTAAGGGATATTGCTGAAGCGTTAAAAACAAGAGAGCCTGATGAAAAATCACCTTATAGAACGCGCGTTGTTTTAGCAGGTTCAGAAATTGATGATCCGAGTTTTGTTAAGCTCATCGAAGAATCAGGGGCATACGTCGCTGCGGATCGTTTTTGTTTTGGTTCATTGCCTGGAAGACAACCGATTATTCTCAATGAACACGAAGATGTGTTGATGCAAATCTGTCGTCAAACGGTACAAGAATGTCAGTGTCCTAGATATATGAATACGTCTAAAATCAATGGACGTAAAGAATACTTGCATCAGCTTGCAACAGAGTATCGCGCAGAAGGTATTATTTTTCAGCAAATGAACTTTTGTAATTTTTGGGGGTATGAGCGCGCAGGTGCAACTCATATTCTAACGCAAATGTATCAATGGCCAGTTCTCAGCGTGGATAGACCGTATGTCGTTGGAAATTCTGGACAGTTAAAAACACGTGTACAGGCTTTTGTAGAACGAATTGAACTTAAAAAGCTTCAAGGGGGTATCCGCAATGGGGAAGGAAATTAACAGTGAACAATTGGGGAAATTTTACAAAGGTGGAAAGACGCGTAGACGCCGTAAATGGCGAGGTCTTAAAGATACATGGTACGATTACACCTGCTGGCTTGGAAACTGGAAACAGATGATCTTTTTACTTTTAAATATTCAGTGTCTAAAAGGCTTTTTTAGATATCGCTACATGCAAAATTATCTAGCAGTTCCAGATTTTCTCGATAGACATACCGAGGGTCTTCGTGGTCCACAATTGAGAGTGGCACATAAAGAGTTTGACTTTATCGTAGCGCATATGTGTCAGACGATGAAACTCATTTTTGAAGCCGATCAACGCATTGGTGGAGATCCTAAAAAGAGCAAAAAGATCGTTATTATTGATGAAAATATGATGAGTCAAGTTATGAATGGTTTTCCAAATCTACATGCGGTATGTATGCAAATTCCACCGATTTATACCGCTTCCACGATGCAACAAGAAGGTGTTGTGCATTATATCGATAAAGCTCAAGAATTTGGCATACCAGGGGATGTTTGTCCGATGCCTGCAGCTGAGCTTAGCGTAGCGCTTGAAGACGATTATCCGATTTGCGGGATTTGCGCCTTACAATGTAATACGACATGTGATGGTTCGCTTATGGGAAATGGTATTGAAGAGCGACGTTATAATCTGCCTACTTTCCAAATTGCAGTTCCAATTCGCTATACCGATCCTGAAACTCGCGATTATGCAGCAAACGAGATCAAAAATGCCATTAAGTTTATTGAAGAGCAGACAGGAGAAATATTTGATTGGGATTATTACTTTAAAACCATGAAAACGTTTAATAAAGAAACTGAATATTTTTGCGATTGGCTCGACATTAGCAAAACAAATTATCCTCAAGTCATTGGGAACAATGTTGCACTTTACCGAGATGCTTATTATCAAGTAGCTGGCGGAAGGGATGAGGCCTTTTTAAAGAATGAAAAGGAAATTTGCGACATTATGATGAAAGCTTATCACGACCAAACACAAGTTGTGTCAAAAGTGAGACATCGTGCGATTTTATGGGGCGTTCAGGCACAGTATTATTCTGCATTTCCACTTTGGCTTCAAAACTGTTGGGGGATAGTCCCTCTCATTGATATGCTGAGTTTGACTTCAACTGAGCAGTATAGCACAACAGATCAAGAACAAGCCTATTATGATTTAGCGGATTTGTATGCAAAAGAAAATATGAGAAATCGCTCTGAGGGCGGTTATCAAGTAGGTGTTGAAGATTTATGGCATTTCTGTCGTGAATTCGATGCAAATGTGGTCATTATGTATGAACATATAGGATGTAAATCTATGACGGGATATCACGGACTATTTGAGATTGAAGCACAAAAAAGAGGGATTCATCTCATTTGGGTGACACATGGACTGATGGATCCACGAAAGGCATCTAGACAGAGCATGCGTTCAGAAGTGAATCGCTATATGCGCACGATTTTAAACGAAGAACCACTTGATCCGTCTTTAGAAGAGTTTGATGACAGTAATGCTTGGTAAGTTGTGAACAAATCGTTGTAGAAGGAGAAGCATATGAAATACTTTGGTGGATGTGATGTAGGATCGACCTATACAAAGGCAGTTATATTAGATGAATCTGGGAAAATGGTGGCTGATACGACCATTCGAAGTAAAATCAATTCAGAACAGTCGGCGAGATTGGCAATGGGCGCTGTTTTAAACACAGTGGGGTTAAACAGTTCTGAAGAATTGAGTTATCTCATTGGAACGGGATATGGTAGAAATAAAGTGCAGTTTGCCGATGAAAATATATCAGAGATTTCTTGTCATGCCATGGGTGTATTTGTGACGGATCGTTCGGTTAAATCGATTATTGATATTGGAGGGCAAGATATCAAAGGCATTTCAATAGATTCGGACGGCACCGTTAAAAATTTTGCTATGAATGACAAGTGTGCTGCTGGGACGGGCCGTTTTTATGAAGCGATGGCAAGAAGTTTTGAGATGACACTTCAAGAATTTTCAAGGTTGTCATTAACGGCCAAAAATGTCATTCCCATAACGGCTCAATGCACTGTTTTTGCAGAATCGGAAGTCATTACTTTAGTGGGTGAAGACAAGCCAATGGATGAGATTGCAGCTGGCATTCAGATGGCGGTTGCAAAAAGATGTTTTGTTATGGCTAAGAAGGCAGGGGCAATCGATCGCATCACGCTAACAGGCGGTTGTGCTAAAAATGATGGCCTGAAAAAAGCCATTGAACAAGTCTTGAGGCTTAAAGTTGTCGATTTGGCTATTGATCCTCAATTGATGGGAGCGCTTGGTGCAGCTGAATATGCGCGCCAAAAAGGGTTAGCAAAGGAAGTGTAAGCAAACAATTGTAAGCAAACTAAGTGTTCTTAAGGGGGATTTACATGGAATTATTTTTAAGTATTATGAGTACGGTGTTGATCGTACTTGTGATTTTATTTTTACTCAGTTTACTCGTTTATTTTTTTAATATAGACATGAAACTTGCATCCAAAATGCAGCCACTTTTAAATAAGTGGTATGATCACCATAAACGTAGACCATTACCATGATAGAGAGGAAATTTGATGAAAATTTACGATGAATGTATTCGTCAAGTGATGTCGCTACTTTCGAGTCAACCAAAGAAAACATTGTTGTCAGATGAAGCATTTGATAACTTGGATTGGCCTGATGTGGGGAGGCAAAATATCGTGCTTAAAAATGATATGGCGTTTGAACTTGGAGGCGATCAACAGGCTGCAATTAGTTTTTTGGGGATTACGTCAAATTCAGAACTCATCATGAAGAGCGGTGCTTATTTGTATGGGAATGATTTGTCAGAGATTCATCAAAATCAGGACTATGCAAGAATCACGCTGCTTCAAATTGATGAAGATGAAAGCTTTTCAGGAGAAGCACTGTATGATTTGATGCATCGACTTCAAAATACGAAATACAAAGTCAATCCCAGTGGATTTATGAGTCGAATTTCAACCAGTCAGTACCATGAGCCTGTAAGAGTCAGTAAACGTGCAATTGAAGAGGGGTTAAGTTTTAAGCACATCGCTTACAGGATGATGAACGCTTATGACCAGCTCCCAGAAATTAAGGCAGTTCAAGTTTATTTTGTGACACTTGAGTCTTTTGAGTATCCAGTTTTACTGAATCTTGCAAAGAAAACGGATGAGGTCACACGGGCTCTGAATCATGTTCTCAAAAATTTTCAAATGGATTGCTCAAGTTGTCAACTACAGGCAATATGCAATGAAGTTGAAGGCATGAGAGATATGCATTTTAATGATAATCGATAAAAGGATATTTGATATATAGAATTTGATATATAGGTATTTGATAAATGGATTTTCGATTCACATTAGAGTGGATACTCTCTCGAATGGGCTATTACTAAATAACCTCTAACTAGAAAAGACCTGCAAGATCATTTCTGATCTGATGGAGGTCTTTTTTAATACAAATGTGAGTTTATTATGAGATAGTAATTTGATATAATATGAATAATTTATGATAGGAGGTAGTTATGGAGTATCTATTAGGACAAGTTCAGTTATTTGCATTTAATAAACCCATTCGAGATTGGGTGGTGTGTGATGGAAGAACTCTAAGCGTTATGAAGTATCAAGCGCTCTATTCGCTTATTGGAAACCATTTTGGTGGTGATCAAGTTTCATTTAAAGTTCCAGATTTAAGAGGATCAGAGCCTTTGCCTGGCATGGCGTATTACATATGTGTCAATGGACTCTATCCAGAACTGGATTGGTGATCATATGGATTTGATAAATCTGGCATTAAACAAAACAGTGTCGTGTAGTAGTTTTATAGCGCCGTATAATCCGTTATTTGCAGTGGATGCTTTGGCTGCAGCTAATCATCGATGGGTATGTAATAAACTTCCTTGCTGGTTAATGGTGGATTTAGGGACAATAACAGATATTAATCAGTGGAAATTGGTCCATATGGGGGGGCTTGGAGATGCCAACTGGCCAACGAGTCAATTTTGTTTAGAACAATTTCAACTTGAAGGTAGTAACGATGGAATTAACTGGAATGTACTTGATCGCATAAGCAAAAACACAGAAGGAATCAATAATCGAAGAATTGTCGATGTTAAGTATCGTTATTTTAGAGTATATATTGAGAAAGGGCATGCTGTAACAAATGCAGCATCTATTGTTCAGTTTGAGCTATACAATAATTCTGAAAAAGTACATCAAGCAGAAAGTGAAAGGTCAAATAAAATGAAAAATGTTATTATATATCAAGTTCCACTTCTAAATGGTCAACGAATTCATATCGATGACGCATTTTACCAAGATGCCATAACGGTTCAACTTGAAGATGGGATGATCAACAAAGTGAGTATCGTCAATGAAAACGGAGAAAAAGTGCAATATATACTCACTGTCGAAAAGATTGATTGGCCAGATGGAAATTTTTGATGCATGCAGTAAGTAAGTTGGAGGTCATTATGGAAAAGAGTCAAAACAAGAAGGTCAAATTTAAACTCAAATGGAAGTGGCGCTATATACCTGTTGGTCTCATTGTTATTTTGGCTCTTGCCATAGGTCTTTATCTCTCTAATGGTTATTCAGCAATGACAAGTGTTAAGGCATTTGAGCAGTCAAATGAAATTGTTCAGTATACTGACAAACCGTGGCTTGAATATACACCAGTAGACCCAAAATCTGAAGTGGGAATTATTTTTTACCCAGGAGGCAAAGTCGATCCCAAATCGTATCTACCGTTAATGTCTGGATTGGCCGAAGCAGGGTATCACACTATTATTGTTCCGATGCCTTTTAATCTTGCGATTTTTTCTCCAAATGCAGCAGATAAAATAATCGAAGCGTATCCGGATGTGGATCGTTGGATAATAGGTGGTCATTCTCTTGGTGGTGTAATGGGAGCAACCTATGCGTATAAACATCCTGATGTAATCGATGGATTATTTCTTTTAGCTTCATATCCACAAGAAAAATACAGTCTAGCAAATTCGAATCTCTCTGTACTTTCTATCTGTGGTACCAATGATGGGTTTGTAAATGAAGCAACCATTAATGATTCACTAAGTTCTCTTCCGGCATCCACTCAAGTGGCTTATATTGAAGGTGGAAACCATTCTCAGATGGGTTCGTATGGATTTCAAAAGGGAGATCAAAAAGCAACGATTTCAAGAGAAGAACAGCATAATCAAGTCATAAAATTGATCACTGAATGGATTGAAAAGAACCATCAGTAGGACTCTTAAATGAACGACTTGTTAATGAACGACTCGTTAATGAACTGATTTTAAGCGCAATAAGGTAGAGCGTGGCGCAGCCCTTAAGGTTTATTTGACAAATGTGTGCAAGAATTGTCGGACTTAGCTTATAAAAAATTGATATGATGTTCTTGTAGATGGAGGTAAGACGATGAAATGGATTGATGAAATATGTCAAGCAATTGAATATATTGAAGCACATCTTACAGATGAACTAACAGTCAATGAAATTGCGAAGAATGCATACCTTTCACCTTTTTATTTTCAAAAGGGATTTGCGATGCTCTGTGGCATGACGGTTAATGATTATGTAAAAATGAGGCGATTGTCACTAGCTGGAATTGAACTGATTTCATCCGAAGATCGAATCATCGATATTGCGATGAAATACGGATACGAATCTCCGGACAGCTTTACCAAGGCATTCTTGAGATTTCACGGAGTAACGCCATCTGCGGTGCGGAAAGAAGGTGCAATGATCAAATCTTTTGCACCACTTAAACTCAAATTTAGTTTGGAAGGTGGTTTTCTTATGGATTACAAAGTTGTTGAAAAAGAGTCATTTAAAATGGTTGGTGACGTAAAAACATTTCAGTATGAATCTGCATTTGCAGAGATTCCTAAGTTTTGGAATCAACATTTTAGCGAAGGAAACGGACAGTATATTTGTGGCATGTTTGGGATGAGTATGGATCAAGATATGAAATCGGATTGTTTTGAATATATGATTGCTGATCTTTACGATGAACATAAACAGTTACCGGATCGATTTGTCATTAAGGAGATTCCAGCGCGTACTTGGGCGATTTTCCCATGCGTGGGCGCGATGCCGCATGCACTTCAGGATGTGAATCACAAAATTTTTACAGAATGGCTCCCAAACTGTAAAGAATATGAAATCGCGGATGGACTTAATATTGAAATGTATTCAGACGCATCACAGTTTCCAAAAGGTACTCAAGATGAGGCGTATTACAGTGAAATCTGGATACCAGTGAAAAAGAAATAATCAAATCGGAAGAAACTAGACTAAAACCACTAAATCTCCTTAAATGAGGTGACTTTAGTGGTTTTTTATTGATTCATTCAGTTGTATAATAGACAAGTAGTAATAATTGATTCGGTTAGATGATTTGAATATAAGATGAAATGCTATGTAGGTGAAAAATGGAATGGATCTCAGCTAAAACCATTTTGTCGAGTTACACAGATAAGACAGATTGGTTTGGAATTAATTATAATATGAACATATATAAGGGTTGCCCTCATGGATGCATATATTGTGATAGTCGAAGCGAGTGCTATCATATCGATCGATTTGATGAAGTGAGAGCGAAAGAACACGCTATGGAGACGCTTGAAAAGGAGCTCAAATCCAAAAGAAAGACAGGCGTCATTGGAACCGGATCGATGAATGACCCTTATAGCGCATTTGAAAAGACATATGAGTTAACTCGAGGAGCTTTAAAATTAATCAACCGGTATCAATTTGGCGTAGCTATAGCGACAAAAAGCAATTTGATTGAAAGAGACATAGATCTTTTGTGTGAAATTGCTAAACATTCACCTGTTATTGTGACTATGACGATCACGACATTTGACGATGAACTATGTCGTAAAATTGAGCCAAATGTCTCAGTCACATCAGATCGACTGAAGACCATTAAACGACTTGCAGACGCGGGGATATATGTCGGTGTTCTTATGATGCCAATTCTACCGTATATCAATGATACCGAAAATAATATCCTCAGCATTGTCAGAGCTTCTAAAGAACACGGTGCAAAATTTATCTATCCTTCCTTTGGTGTAACACTTAGACAAAATCAACGAGATTATTATTATCAGCAATTAGATCGTTTGTTTCCGGGAATGAGCCAAAAATACAGACAAACTTTTGGAGATCAGTATAGTTGCCATTCTCCAGATGCAAAACAGTTGGCAAAGGTTTTCAAAGTGGCGTGTCAATCCGAGGGTATTCTCTACAAGATGAATGAGATCATCGAAGCATATAAAACAAAACTCGAGCCCTTTCAACTGTCCATGTTCTAACCTAATTTAAGTAAAAAGCTCACAACGAACTGTTCAAGTCCATTGTGAGCTTTGTTATTTATAATAACTTGAGTGTAGAAAGGGGAATAGGTCTGCCAAAATAATACCCTTGGTAAATGTCGATGGCATAACAATCGAGCAATTGGACTTGATCTAATGTTTCAACGCCTTCTACAACAATTCTTAAATTAAGTGTGTTAAAAAGTTCCACTGTTTTGTCAAAAACAATTTTGAGTTTCTCATCTTTTTCCATTTGTTGAATAAAAAATTTATCAAATTTAACTTCGTCAAAGTTTAATTTTGAAAATCTGTGAAGACTTGAATATCCAGTTCCAAAGTCGTCTAAAGAGATTTCAAAACCAAGCTGTTTAAGAATATAAATGCTTTCCTCGACTTTTTCGAGATCGTAAAGTAAAGCAGTTTCAGTAATCTCAAAGATAATATCAGAAGGTTTAATGGCGTATTGTTCAATTGCATTTAATAAAAATTGAATAAACCCAGATTCAACGAGTTGAATGGAAGATAAGTTGATACTGACTTTTTTTCCTTTATTCCAATTGTCTTGCATGAGCGTTGTGAAAATAGTTTCTAATATCAGGCGTGTTAAATTACTGATCAATCCAGTTGTTTCTGCTAAAGGAATAAAAATTTCAGGTGATATGAATTGACCTCCGTGCTGCCATCTTGCGAGTGCTTCGAACGAAATAATCTCTTTTGTTTTTGAGGAAACTTGTGGTTGATAAAAAACTTCTATATTTTTTTGCTCAATCGCTTCTCTTAAATGGTATTCAAGATTAAAAGTGGCTTTTTCACTCAAATAGGTCTTAAGAGGTAAAATGAAGATGTTGTCATCATGCTCTAGCGAACGCATACAAGCAATTTCTAACGCACTTAGCACATCGCTAAGAGAATCGGAGTGCCTTGAGTGGTAGTCAAATTGTGTCACTCCAATGCCAATCTCCAATCGAAAATTCATGATGGACTCATTATGATAGATGCTTTGAATTTTTCTAGCTGTTGCTAGGACACAATCAAGATTTTCAGTGTACATGGAAATGATAAATTTATCACTATATAGCTTGAATAGGCGATTTGGGAATTTACAAAAGCCGTCTAGCTGTTCTGCAATTTTTTGTAGCAATGCATTTCCCTGATTAAAACCGAGGATTTGATTGAACGATGAAAAGTTCCTTACATTGATCATCAGTAAACTTAAGTTGGTTTCAGTTGTTTCTAAATGATGCATAAAAGCAGATTCATTTGGCACTTTTGTTAAAGGGTCTTGATAGGCCATGACGCTTATTTTTTCATTGAGTACTTTGAGTTCGCTTACGTGCTCAACAACGCGATCGTAAGAGGTTTCTAGCGCTTCAACGTAGTATTGTGAGTAAAATAAGAAGAAAGCATAAATAATCAATGCATTGATAGCCATATCAACTGTGATGAGCATATTGAAAGGCAAAAAGTCGTAAATGATATTGATGTAAGTAAGTGCGAAAAAACTTGCGAATAAGAAATAGAGTCCAAGGTTGGCCCTTTTTTTCTTCAAAATAAAAATATTGAAGAAAAAGGAGATGTTGACGAGTGTATAACAAATAAATACGGCATAATAGAATTGCTTATTTGTAATTAAATCCATAATATAAGCAAACAATATAATGAAACTCGTTATAACACTATAGTCAAATATATGAACGGCTTTTTTGAGTTTTTTATTAAATAGATAAAGAACAAGTGTTGTCATCATAAAGAAAAACAAACAGACAATTAACAGAGTGGTGGTCATAGAGGCGTTAAAAATTTGAATGGTATCAAATACGAAGTGCTTAATCACGTAAAAAATGGCAATGAACATGATATATAGTGAGTAGAGTAAACACTTGTGTACAAAATTCTGGTGATTCATGGAATTTTCACGTATTTCTATGAGTGAGAAATGTAAGTATTGCGTATTAGATAGCAAAATCAACCCTGCTAGAAAATATTGAAAATCAATGATGTGACTGTTCATTTACGCCTCCAGAGATTAGTTTATTGACTTTAAATAATTATAACATTAAATGTTGAATAAACAATATAATAATTAAATAATATATAACGAAAACTATCGAAACAAACTTCATTGCCATTGGATGTATATGGAACTTATTAAACTAATCTTTTCTTGGTAAGTTAATTTCTCCCGCCTCACTGAGCTTTTGATAAATGTCAGTAATTGATTTAAGTGCATGTCGAATGGTTGAGGCTGGGGAATTTTTATAATAGACCATATCCTCCTTAATCATTTCGCACAGTCTAGATGACATATTGGCGAAAAATCTTTCTTGAACGCCTAACGATGAATTCTCTAAAAAAATAGCCAGTTCAATGGAATCCACTTCTCGCATGAGTCTTTGAATACTTTGATCATCGCTATTTTCAAACGTCCAATCGTCGATGATCAAGTGACGAATTTTTTTTGCATAATCAGGGTATTTGGATTCCAAATAATCCAGATATTGTTTTTGAAATGTACGATCAAGAATGCTATGATACATATTGAGAAGGACATCTTGTTTTTTCTGAATGGTTTGATGCGTATCTTGATTTTTTAGTTTTAAAACGAGTTCGTTATAAGCTTATAGAATTATATGCTCGTGATTTGGATTTGGAGTATCAATTAATTGTCCACTCAGTTCAATATAGTCTTCTAAATCAAACGTCGATAATAAACATTGAGTGAGTGCCTCAGTTGCTGACATGATAATTGCAAGCTGATGCTCAGAATTAAGGCTTGTAAAACAGCTTGAAATCGTTTCTTGAGAATATTCATTGATGGTTTCGTGATAACTCAAAATGCTCTGTTTTGAATCGTTATTTGTCATAAAATCTCCTAAATATTTATAAATTCTTTAATTATATGAATTCTTTAGTTATATGAATTTTTTAATTTGTTAATTTAGAAAATTGCATAATTCTTATTTGTGAGAATCTCAATTTTTGAAATGCCGTGATTGAGCCATTTTAAATTTATCACCACATGATTTTCACACTGAAAAGGTAATTATGCAACTTTCACAATTCTCTTGAATGTTCTTATATGCTATAAGTTTCATACAAAAAAAATTAAGGACAATGGTTGTTAATAAAATTTAATAAAATTATTACAATACATACTATAATTAAATCAAAAAGTCATGAAAATGACAAGTGATTCTATGAAAATAATTTTATTATAGACTCATTTTTTTACACGGAAAGGAAAATAATATGAAGACGCATGAAACTATCAAAATCATTTATTTTAGCGGAACTGGAGGCACATATAGAGTTGCGCAGCATTTTTATGAAGAATTCGCTAAAATGGGAAAATCTGTTACAATTTCCGAGTTGACCATGAGTTCAATATTAGATCAGCAACTTTCACAAATTGAAGAGTCTTTACTCATTCTCTTGTATCCTGTATATGCATTTAGTGCACCATTATCCATTCACGAGTGGTTAGATGGGCTCAAGACGCATTTGAATAAAGAAGTCGTAATCTGTTCTGTATCTGGTGGCGGTGAATTGTTTCCAAATACTGCGAGTCGAACTCTCGTGAAAAGACAATTAGAACGAAAAGGCTTTCGTGTTATTTATGAAAAAATGTTTGTCATGCCGGGAAATGTTGCTATACAGTATGATTTAGAATTGATGGCTTTATTGCTTCAAAAAGCACCGTTAATGGTAAAAAAAGTCATAAGAGAACTTGAGAAGGGGGTAGAAAGGCTCACGCGTCCTTTATTAATTGATCGCATTCTCGTTCGACTATTTATGTTTCAAAAAAAAGCAGGTAGAAAATTTAGCGATAAATTCACTGTTGACGATGGATGTAATGGATGTTCTTTGTGTGAATCTCAATGTCCACGAGCGAATATTCAGATGCAAAATGGAAAACCTACTTTCAATAGCAATTGCGTGATTTGTATGAAGTGTATTTACAATTGTCCAAAACACTCAATACATCCGAGATTTGAGAAAAAATTGGTATTGAAAAATGGATATGATCTAGATCAAATTGATGACATGATCAAACGTTCAGAAGCTGTTAATCCGGCGTATGTACCGCCTAAAGGGGTTCTATTTAAAGGTGTGGTCAAATACCTTGAAGAATCAACCGAATCATAAGCCATTCAAATTACCAATTAGTCAAATCATAAGCCATTCAAATTACCAATTAGTCAAATTATCAATCAGTCAAATTATCAATCAGTATACTAGCATGTTACTCAATCCTTTAACGATATGGGTCATAAGATGGGAATTAAATGAGTATAAAAAAGCCACAGTTTATTTAGATCACATAAGTGATGAATAAACTGTGGCTTAATTTTTTATTATATTGTTTTATACTATTCTTCAACAGTAAGCTGATACACTGCTTCCATTGCTCCAAAAACATTTTTAATGATGGCGATATCATCACCCGCATAAAAATCGGTATTTATAAGATGGTCTTGAGTTGAGCCATCATTCATCGTTAAACGAACTGTCAGATTACCTGTATTTTGTACGAAGGCTTTAAAGAGATCAATTGAGATTGTATTTTGCCCATCTGTTGAAAATTTTGTGTAGACAGCGTAATAAGTTTCGCCAATCCATTCCGCAGTAAATAGTTGATTTGTATCGTACTCAGTACCGTTAATAATGAAAGATACATTAGAAATTTGATCTGTGTTGATTGAATCAAGTGACTCAAAATCTATCTCGAATAAATATTCAGAACCAAAATAATAATCATCTAAAAAACGGACAGTCACTGAATTTGCATAACCAAATAAATATGCATTATAAGCGCCATCACTGTCAACCTCAGTGTACTCATATGTCTTAAGTGGATCAAGCTGTGCTTTTATTGCATTACCTGCTTCGATATACTTTTTGTATTTTTCTTCTGCTTTTGTATTAACTGAGTCTAGAATTGCTTGATAAGATTCAGACTCAAAAAGACCATCGAAAGAAGACGTAAAACGAGTACCTTCATATGAGGTTTTAAAAAATTCAAATCCAAATGTATAAGCACTTACTTCTAAATCTTCCATGATATATTCTGTAAAGGCTTCTTCAAGTTCTACTTGATTTTCACTGAAAAAAGTTTCGAGTATGTCTAGGCAAATTTCATCTGGAACTATTTGATTAACGGTCTCACTTAAATATGTGAAATCATTCACACTATAATAATCAGCCTGAATATTACTTAAAGTCGTATTAAGTGAAGAGTTAATTTCATCGTACTCATCGATTTTAGTTTGAATCTCGGTGTAGATTTCATCATATCTTGTAGCGTTTTTCGGAACATTGAATTCTGCATCGCCATATTTGTCCTGAAATTCTTCATATAATTCAACTTTTTCTTCATAGGTTGTTGCTTCATCAAAGGCTGTTTTAAGTGTTTCAATTTTTTCAATGTTTTTTCTTTCTTTGGTTAGTTTACCACTTGAACTACTTTCATCGCTACCACAACCAGCCAAAAGTGTGATGGATGTCATCAGAATCACAACCAAGACTAAATAACTGATTTGCTTGAAACGTGAAGATGAATGCTTAAGGTGTTTAAACTTCATATTTATCCCCCATAAATAAAATTTGCTGACAAAATCTAGTGAAACATAAATTTCACGGGGTCAGACACAAATAAATTTTATGATACCGATATATAGGTGTCAAGGAAAATATAGAAATTTATGCAGAGTTATAGCAAGAGAAAAAAATGAAATCTTAAATGATGAAAATTCAAATAATTAAACAAAAAAGATGATAAAAATTATTGACACTAAATTAAATTAGTGTTATTCTCAAAATGTAATCAATACAAATATAAAATCATTACACCTTAAACCGCAGACAAAACAAAAACATAAGTAGAGATTCTTAGTTTAAGGGTTTATCAATTGAACAAAATAGAACATGAAAAGGAGCGTATTTATTATGGAAAACAAATTACCTTTATTAGGAGATGCATTTCCTTCAATGGAAGTAAAAACAACACATGGTATGTTGAAATTGCCAGAAGATTATAGTGGAAAATGGGGTGTGTTATTTAGTCACCCAGGAGATTTTACACCAGTTTGTACGACTGAGTTCGTTGCATTTGCAAAGAGAAACGAAGAGTTTAAAAAGCTCAATGCAGAGTTAATTGGACTTTCTGTCGATCAAGTATTTTCTCATATTAAATGGGTGGAGTGGATCAATGAAAATACAGATGTAACCATTCCATTTCCAGTAATTGCAGATGAACTAGGTCGTGTTGCGACGACACTTGGTATGCTTCACCCTGGTAAAGGAACGAATACAGTCAGAGCAGTCTTTATCATCGATCCAAAAGGCGTTTTAAGACTTATGATGTATTACCCACAAGAAATTGGAAGAAGTGTCAATGAAATCTTAAGAGCGCTGAATGCACTCCAAGTAGCAGATGCAAATGGCGTTGCAATGCCTGAAAATTATCCGAACAATGAGTGGTTAGGTTCAGATGTCATCATTCCGCCAGCTGGAACTGAGAAACTTAAAGAAGAAAGATTAGCAGATGCAAAAGCAGGTAAAATTCAATGTAAAGATTGGTGGTTATGTCATAAATCACTCTAAGGATCTAATATCCGGATGAGTATTAGCTTATAATGATCCACTAATGATGTATTATATAGTAATCCAAATGATTGAAATCAGTGTTTATATTATGAAATTATTAAGTAGGAGGCAGTTGAAATCTAATGACTTAGATTTACAACCGCCTCTTTTTTTGCAATTGTTTTTATTTCAGAAACGCTTTGTGCTATACTTGTTGTAATTAAACGCATCAAAAAACGTAAGTTGAGGTGGCTTTGTGAATAAAAAGGATGAGTTATTAACATGGCTTATTGAGGAAATGAATAATAATGATAGGGGATTTACTGCCGATGAAGTGGCAGAAAAAGCTCATTTAAGTCGTTCCGTGATTAGTCGATATTTTAATCAACTTGTCGTGGAAAAAAAGTTAGAAAAAAAAGACGGCAGGCCCGTACGATTTAAACTAGTCAATCAAAGTATAACTGAGTCTGAAAAAGTCGCATTTGATCTCATTGGTTCAAATGGAAGTCTAAAAAAAGCAGTGAAGCAAGCTCAAGCGGCTGTTCTATATCCTCCTAGCGGTCTTCATACTTTAATATATGGAGAAACAGGTGTTGGAAAATCGTATTTTGCCAGAGAAATGTACCAATACGCACTCAGTAGTGGAAGAATCTCTTCAACATCGCCATTTGTCGTGCTGAACTGTGCAGATTATGCAGATAACCCTCAGCTGTTAATGGGCGAAATATTTGGTGTAAAAAAAGGTGCTTACACGGGTGCGGATAAAGATCGCGAGGGCCTTCTTCAAAAGGCAAATGGAGGGATGCTATTTTTAGATGAAGTTCATCGATTACCGCCACAAGGACAAGAGATGCTGTTTACATTTATGGATTACGGACATTTTAGGTCGCTTGGAAGTAACCAAGATATTACTGGCGTAACGGTACAGATCATCGCTGCCACAACGGAAAATCCTGAATCTGTGTTACTTTCTACATTTAAACGCAGAATTCCGATATTTATCGAATTGCCTTCACTCTCACAAAGAACTATTGAAGAACGCAAACTATTGATTCAAATGTTCTTGAAACAAGAAGCACTTCGTATTCATAAACCCATTGCAATTAGCAGACATGCATTTATATCGTTGTTACTTTATGAGTGTAAAAACAACATTGGACAACTGCGCACGGATATTCAACAAGCTTGTGCCAAAGCATTTTTACATTACGTTTCACATGATGAGGTGTATCTAAAAGTAAGAAGCATTGATCTGACACCTGAGGTAAAAGCTGGTTATAATCTATATAAAGGAAAAAGGCAGATCGTGGATCAACTTTTACCACCATCAGAAGAGACGCTTTTAACCGATCAAGAGATGCAAAAGAGCGAGAAAAGATTAGAACCATCTGATTCTGAAAATTTTTATAGCGATATCGAAGAAAAAGTACTGGAATTAAAGAGGCAAGGTGCAGATGAAGAGACGGTTCGTCAGGTCATTAGTGCGGATATCGATCTTCGATTTTCAAAATACCTTCAGTCGATGAAAGGGAAAAGCACCGATAGCCTCATTGAAAAAGTGGTCGATCCAGTTTTAATCGAACTTTCTCATAAGCTAATGAACATTGAAAGCGAACGATTAAAGAGAGAGATTTCACCTTCGTTAAAAGCAGCATTTACGCTTCACATGGCAAGTGCGATTGAACGCATTCAAAATCACCAACCGATTTTCAATCCAAAACTCAATCAAATTCGAGTAACACACATGGAGGAATTTATCATTGCGATGGATTTAGCAAGGGAGATAGAACTTGCTCTTGGCATGATTCTTCCAATTGATGAAATTGGATTTATTACGATGTTTTTATTAGATCACGAGTCGGAAGAGCAAAATCCTCAATTAGATTCAGTGTCACTTTTTGTGCTGATGCATGGTAAATCCACTGCCTCAAGTATGGCAGAGGTGGTAAATGAACTCATAGGGGATTCGCAAGTGATTGCATTTGACATGCCGCTTTCCATGCCTGTTGAAGAGATGTACCGAAAAGTTTCCGATTATATTGAGGCGCACAATATCAAACAAGTGCTCTTAATGGTGGACATGGGGTCGCTCAGCAATTTTGGCGAGATGCTCTATGAGGATTTTGGAATTGCCACTCGAACTTTGACACAATGCAGCACGCCGTTGGTACTTGAAGTTGCGCGAAAAGTGACGACTGGGATGACCTTAGAAGAAATTTACCGAAGTCTTGATAAAGGCTATATGCCCTCTCGATCCATGGTGCGACATGAGATTGGAACAGACAAACTCCTTATATTAACAGCTTGTTTTACAGGCGAAGGGACAGCGGAGCGCATGAAGCGCATACTAGAAAAACGCCTTTCTAAGTATCCAACTGTTCAAATCGTAAGTATTGACTTAGCTGATCGAAGCAAATATCTTGCGACCATTGACTACTATAAAAGTCATTATCGCTTAATCGCGATTACCAGCACGCTCAACATACCAATTGAACAAGTTCCTGTTTTTTCGGCATATGACTTACTTCATGAAGAGAGTTTAAAGCAAATGGAGCATATTGTCGAAGAAGCGTTATTATTAGAAGATATTTCAAAGTCCATACAGGAAACAGTTGAGTATCCAAGTTACGAACTTGTAAAAGTTGCAAGTGAGTTTATTGAATCCGTAGAGAAAAGTCTTGGAAAAGTCCTTCAAGCAGATGCGCGAGTGGGTTTTTTACTACACGTCGTATTTTATATTGATAATAAACTTAAGGGAAAGATACTGAAACCCTTTGAAGCGTACCGGACGTTTTTACTTGATCATGGACCTGTGTATGATAAACTTACAGCGTCATTTCAACTGTTAGAAAGTGCATTTGCCATAGAAATTCCCGTGGAACAACGTGCTTTTTTATGTAAAGTGATATTATCTAACCTAGATCAATAGAGATATTGTGCAACAGTGTGCAAAAATATCTTGTGTGCAAACAGTGTGCAAATTTATTGTGCACTGTTTTTTTAACTAAATAATGGACGAAAGTGTTCAAAATACATAATATTAAAAAAATAAGACTCTTTTTAAAAGTTGGCACGCAACTTGCGTATATATAAGTGCAGACATAAAGGAGTAAGTCATGGAGCAAATTTTTATAGGCATCGATGGCGGTGGTACAAAGACGCACGTCATCGCAGAAAATTCAAAAGGCGAGAAATTTGAAGCAATATATGGAGGATCCAATTATCATGTGATAGGTGTTGAAACCTTTTCAAAGATGTATGAAGAGATTCTCTCTCAAGTTTCAGCACATTATGGCGTAAAAAAAGATCAACTAAGTGTGGTATTCGGCGGCGCAGGTGTCGATACAGAACAAGACAAAAATACGTTGCTGGGTGTTTCTAGAGCACTTGGCGTTCAAACACATTTTGTCAATGATTCAGTCATTGCACTCGTTGCAAATGTTGGTTCGCTAGATGGTGGCGTCTTGATTAGTGGTACGGGTTCAATTGCACTTGCTTGCGTAAATGAAAATTTTACAAGAGTGGGTGGATGGGGACCACGAATTGGCGATGAAGGGAGTGGCTATGCACTTGGAAGAGACCTTTTGACCTTGTGTGCTCATATGATTGATGGGCGTGCAGAAAGAACAGAAGTACTCGAAAGTGTATTCAAACACATTGGAACCGATGAAAATAACTTATCCGATTATGTCAATGTTGAACATGTCACAAAAGATCAGATTGCAGCATTGGTACCGATTGTATTTCAGTATCAAAACGATACAGAAGTTCAAAAGATCATCCAAAGGGCGACTTTAGATCTCTATCGACATGTAAAAGTTCTCGATAGCATCATGCCAGATGCATTTCCTATCATTCTAATAGGCGGTGTTTTAACCAATACGCCAATTGGACAAGGATTGATCGATTTTGCTAAAGAGAAAGCCATAACACGACCGATCGTTATCGGTACTGTACCACCGAGTTGTGGCGCGCTGTGGCTAGCAAAAAGAGGAGGAATAAAATGAAAATTGTATTAGTATGTTCTGCCGGAATGTCTACTAGTATGCTCGTAAAACGCATGCAAGAAGCTGCAAGTGAAGAGCAGTTTGATGTAGAGATCGTTGCAGTCGCAGAAGCCGAAGTGAGTAAAATCGAAGAAATCGATGTACTCATGTTAGGACCACAAGTCAGATATTTAAAATCAAAGTTTAGTGCCCTTGAAGCAAGCGGAACGCCCGTTACGGTAATCGACACTGTTAAATACGGCACGATGAATGGCAAAGCTGTTTTAAGCGATGCCAAAGCACTTTTGAAATTATAATTTATTAAGGGGGAATTATTTTGAACGCTTTTATCAATTACATTGAAAATAAGTTTGTTCCGGTTTTCGCGAAAATTGGATCACAAAGACATCTAGCAGCTGTTAAAGATGGTTTTATCTCATTGGTACCACTTGCAATTGCAGGATCTTTTGCGACATTAATCAATCAATTGCCAATTGAACCATATAAGAACTTCATGGCGAAAACATTTGGCGAGTCATGGACTTCATTTGGCGGAAACATCTGGTGGGGAACATTTGCCATTATATCGATTTTCTTAGCATTTACAGTTTCATATTTCTTAGCTAAAAGCTACAATGCAGACGGATTATCTTCAGGTCTTATCTCACTTGCGACATTCTTTATCTTGATGCCACAAGTCAATCCAGATGGCGCATGGGGCAACATCCATTGGGGTTACACCAACTCGATGGGAATGTTCGTCGCAATTATCGTCGGTTTAGTCAGTACAGAACTCTTTGTTCGTCTTTCAAGAGCTAAGTTTTTAGTGATTAAAATGCCTGAAGGCGTACCACCGGCAGTATCAAAATCATTTGCTGCTTTAATTCCAGGCATGATCGTACTTGCTATTGCTTCATTTACAATGATTGCATTTACAGTTGCAGGTACAAACTTCTTTAGTGTCGTAGTGAAATATGTTGCGACACCACTTACAAATGTAGCGGATTCTCTTGGCTCAGCGATACTCATCGTATTTATGACGCACTTCCTTTGGTTCTTTGGCTTACATGGATCAAACATCATCGGCGGTGTTATCGAGCCAGTATTGTTACCATTATTAACTAAAAATACTGAACTTGTTAAAGAAGGCGTTTCTCAGTTTTCAGATAAACTTCACATCGTGACAAAACCATTTTTAGACGGATTTGTTTACCTTGGCGGAGCTGGAACGACACTTGCACTTCTCTTCGCAATCTTGCTCGTAAGTAAAAGAAAACAATATAGAGAAATTGGTAAACTTGGAGTAGGACCAGGACTCTTTAATATCAACGAACCTGTAATTTTCGGTATGCCACTTGTTTTAAATCCAATTCTCTTCGTACCATTTATATTTACACCGGTTATTTTAACCATCATTAGTTATACGGCTATTGCAGTAAAACTCGTACCACATACAATTGCCATTATTCCTTGGACAACGCCGCCAATTATCGGTGGTGCAATTGCAACTGGAAGCTGGCAAGGTGGTGTATTAGCAGGCATTAACTTATTAATTGCAATTGCAATTTATATCCCTTTTGTTTTGATCGCTGATAGAGCTGAGATCAAAAAAGAACAAGCTTAAGTCCCTTAATATCCCAATTCCAGCATGTGTAGGAGGAAACTCCTGCACTGCCACCAGCTTCTAATAGTGCATTTATTAGGAGTTGATGACAGTGCTTCTGGAGAAGGACAATTAGAAAATCATTAAATATAAGAGGTGAATAACGTGGAGAGTATCATTTTTTCTTTAATATCACATAGTGGCGAAGCGAGAAGCTTATGTATGGAAGCCATGGCAAAAGCGCGAAATGGAGAATTCACTCAAGCTGACGAACATTTAAAATCTGCAGAAGAGTGTTTAATAAAAGCACATGCCGCTCAAACCGAACTGATTCAAAAAGAAGCGGGTGGTGAAAAAACAGAGATATCATTGCTTTTAATACATGCACAAGATCATCTCATGAATGCCATTACAATCAAAGAATTGGCTTATGAAATAATCGCATTATCAAAAGCTATTTCAAGTAAATAGTGGAGGCTGTATGAGACAAATTGGTTTATCAATTTATCCGGAGTATGCGGATGTTGAAAGCATTCAAGCTTATATCAAACGCGCTTCAGAACTTGGATATTCTCGCATTTTTACGTGCTTGATATCAGGTGGTGGTTCTCGCGAATCTGTAAAAGAAACATTTGGCGTATGGACGCGATATGCCAATTCACTTGGATTTGAAGTAATTGCAGATGTATCGCCCGATGTGTTCAAAGCGCTTGAACTAGATGCATTAGATCTCGGTTTTTTTCATGAACTTGGATTGAAGGGCATTCGACTAGATCTTGGTTTTTCAGGACAAGAGGAAAGTCAAATGAGTTTTAATCCATATGGAATTTCTATTGAACTCAATGTGTCCAATGGTACACGTTATGTGGACAATATTTTATCGTATCAGCCGAATCAGCGAAAAATTATCGGTTGCCACAATTTTTACCCACATCGATATACGGGTCTAAGTCGCGAACATTTTATTAAGACGTCTAAGCAGTTCAAAGATCTTGGCTTTAGAACGGCTGCATTTGTCAGTGCGAAAAGTGCAATCTATGGACCTTGGAAAGTTTCTGAGGGCTTGTGTACTTTAGAATCTCATCGTGATCTTCCTGTTGAAACTCAGGCGAAAGATCTCTTTAATACGGGGTTAATTGATGATGTCATCATAGCCAATATGTTTGCGTCGGACGAAGAACTCATCGCACTTTCTAAAGTCAATCGTGAGCTTTTAACATTGAAAATTGAACCAGTAGTGGCTTTAAATGAAGTTGAAGAAAAAATTCTCTTTCATGAACCCCATTTTAATCGAGGCGACGTTTCAGAATATATGATTCGTTCGACACAAAGTAGAGTAAAATATAAGCAAGAGACATTTGAATTAAAAAATCCATCGGATATGATCTGTGGCGATATCATCATAGAATCAAGTCTATATACGAGATATGCAGGAGAGTGTCAAATTGCTCTAAAAGAAATGAAAAATAGCGGTAAATCAAGTGTCGTAGCAAGAGTTGCTGAACACGAACGGTATTTATTGGCTGAAATAAAACCATGGCAACATTTTGCTTTTGAGAAATAGGAGGAAACATGATTCAAATAGAGTATATGATTGAAAATGCATCGGGTTTGCATGCAAGACCTGCAAGTATGCTTGTGAAGGAAGCAACGGGCTATCAATCGGAAATTAGTCTCGTTAAGAATGATAAAAAGATCAACTGCAAGTCGATCATGAGCGTATTATCCGCTGGTGTTAAGCAAGGTGAAACCGTCACTTTTGTCTTTGATGGTGCAGACGAAGAAATCGCATCAGAGAAATTTAAAGATTTCTTAAATGAGTCTTTTAAGGCAGTATAAAAAATAATGACGTTAAGTATCTGTGGAATAGGATACTTAACGTCATTTTTTATTTTGTGTAAACTCGATTAAATTTTAGCTGGAAGTGATGCGACTCATGATAGGTTGCATGGCTTGATAATCCTCAGTGCTGTAGAATTGTCTCGATTTAAGATAATTTGGAATATACTGCTGAACCCCATTGATGGTAATGAGTGCATGATTTTTAGCAATCTCAAGAGAGTAAATATTTTTGTCATATGACAAATTGCCGATACAATTGAGTTTGAGCTTCAAAGAATGGTCGAGATTAGGAATATCCATGAGCGTCAACATCTTTTTACAGCGTCCTTTAAATGCCCGTTCTGGATCTAGGTTGTCGATTTCTTCATTATCAAAGAGGAAATTGATCACAAACCAATCATCTTCTATTTCAATGCCCGTTTTGCAGAATTCATTGATAAATTCTCTATTTTGGTTTGCTCGACTGATTCTAGAAAACTCTTCAATCTCATCGACAAATGCCAAAAATTCATCAGGATTTTGTAATCGCGTAATTCGAAATCCTTCGAGGGTATGGTTGCTGATGCTACTGAAAAGATCCTGCATCGTTAGAAATTTAGACGTGGTGCGGCTTCCCATTTTTAGTTCATTTCCACCGGATTTCATAAGCGGAATGGATTTAAACACGTTGAGATTTCTCATGAGTAAATACGCACTCATAATCCCGTGCTGATAGGATTCGAGATCTAATGAAAATTGAACAAATAACGAATCATTCGTTATGAGGCTAATCTCAAAAGCGTGTTCCTCCATAAATGACTTGATTTCATCCTTATTGGATTTCCAGTAGGGCTTGTTGATACTTTTGATGCTGCCATCATCACGAGCGACAAATATTTTTTTTACCATTTCAAGTGTAATGCTTTGTTGATTTCTTGGATTGATATTGAAAGTATAGCTCATCATTTGAGTCAATTTTTCAATAAAAGGCATCTGAATAGGTTGATATTTAAAATCAAATTCTTCGAAGTGATCGATACCAAAATACGGTAAAATGCGCTTTACAGAACTATTGATTTTTTTGATTTTCTTTAAGGGGTATCCGAGATCGTGTGTTAATGCACACAGACATCTGAGTGAATCGGCATCGGGAATACTATGGTAGACCGTTTTCAAATCATCGAGTAAATCGCCTTCGATTCCAATTTCTTCACAAATTTCGATCATATCGCCAAGCATGGTTTTTTCTTCGTACATCGGGTGAATGATAGACTTAAAAGCTTTTTCACGAGCGAGATATTCACCTAAGAAATATACCCATAGGCAGTGTAACGTGTGATCCCTGTAAAATGAATCAGATGCGAAGATGAGTTCTTCAAACTGAACGTACTCATCAAAGTATTCAAACAGTTTGTCATACCCACCTTTATCTGGATCAATATGGCTCATGGAAGCTTCGAAAAGAATTTTCCAAAGTGACTTTGCCGAGGTGATTTGATCGTGCATGCTATCGTGTCTAATTAAGTCTTGGATCAGCCGTGTGATTTCCTTTTTAAAAAATTCATGTCCTGAAAGAAATGTCACTTGGTCTGTTTCAATCAGCTTTAGATAATACTTCAAGACGTCTTTTTCTGATATAAAATTCATGGGAGTTCCTTTCGTATGTAGTGGATTAGATGTAAAACACATTCTACAAATATAATTATTTTACACTAAATCAAGGCTATTTACAATCTATAAATAACCATGAATCAATAAATGCATCCGTTAATTGATTGAAAAATAAAATCCCAAGTACCTATTGATGAATAAGATACTTGGGATTTAGCATCGTGTTAACGATGGAATCATTGACTCAACTTATAAGCTTTAAGCGCCATGATAATGGCTTGTTCTCGTGTTGCCATGCCGTATTTCTCTGCGAGCTGTTTCGAAGTGATGCCTTTTGGCATGAATTCTCCAGCAGCATTTCCAACGATGATGCCATTTTTCGCCATGTATTTGACTTGAGCGAGTGCCCAACTGGAGATGTATTTTTGATCTGGAAAATCTTTTACGCCAGTCACTTCAAAACTTGCAGTTGGTGTAATGGCTTTAAGTGTGCTGACGAGCATAACAGCACATTGTTCTCTTGTAATGAGCATTCTTGGTTCAAATTTACCTTTTCCCATACCTGACGTAATACCGAGTCTAAATGCTTTTAAAATTTGACCATTATTGGTATCGTTAAATGGATTTGGAGAGGTGGATTCTGCGGCTTTTCCCGTCACTTTTTCATATAAAACAACTCCAAGTTCTGCAAATTCTTCTCTTGTGATAGGCTGAGTTAAATCTGCGCCATTTAAAATACTAGGAATAAGTCCGAGCGCTTGAGCTTCGATTAAAAGTGGTTCTGCCCATGTATTTGCATCGCTCCATCCAGTCATCCCCTTTGAGACAACACTTGAATAAGGGCCAAAGATTTTTCCAGTCTTGCCACTAAGTGCATAATTTACTTGATCAAATGCATATCTCAGTTTGATCTGATACACAGCAGCGGAATAATCCTTTTGGCTACCAAAGAAGTCTACAGCATCAACAGTGATCATTTCGCCATATGCACTGTCATCTCCCTGAACCCAATTGCTATCTCCAACTTTGATCCATGTTTCTATAAGGACTGTATTGGCAGAGATGGAACTGAGCTTATCCAAATCGGTGTGATGCTTTTCCGTCTGAATGGCAAGATAAGGTTCTCCAGAAGGATATGTTTTCATCTCGATGGATTTGATCACTGGTGCGTGGTTGATGAGTTTTTCTGGATCTTCAACGCTTGAATTTGTGTAAGCAACGGTGTTTGACCAAGTTGAAAACGTATGAACTGCGCCATTGGGTCCTTGATAGCTGACGACATAACGTGCTCTAAAAGTCCATGTATGTGTATCAAAATAGCTCTTATTTTGTGGGATTCCAACACTTGAAAAATGAACATCAAAAAATTCATCTTTGAAATATGTCAATGCAGTCGTAAAGACATTATTTCCCACAGGGCACTGAAAAGAGAACGATTGATCGTTGGCTTTCGTTTCACTGTCCCAATCGCTTGCATATTGCCAATTTCCGTTATCCACTTTAAAATCTAACTGCATTTTGACATATAAGTTGTAGTAACCACTTTGGTTAAACTCTGAATTTGGGTTTTCGGAGTTTTGAATAAACTGTCTTAAATCTGCTGGAACTGTTGAAGTGACGTAAAATCCTTTAAACGCACCACTGTTGTCAGCTGCGTGAAAAGTCACGCCAAGTGTTTCTGGCGCTGAGAAGGTTGTTGGAGGGGTATAAGCGTATAGTGGTTGAGGCACTCCGCTAAACATAAATACCGTGATGATCAAAAGAACAAAAATTTTAGTTTTCATACAAGTTTTCATAAAACACTCCTTATACATTTGATTTGGATGAATCCACATCGCCGCACGATAAATCGTCGTCATTTCATACCGCATGCAAATAACGACGGCATAAAATACAGGTTACTTATACCCTTTTAAGCAAAAAAATGACAAAGAAATCAGGTGGATGTCAATGACAAAAAAAGCAAGAAATGTCCTGTTTTATGCTTATAGATGATTTATAATAAGTGTATGACCGGTCGACAAAGTACGTGATGGAGGAATGAAACTTGATAGAATATCTTCAAAAAACAGTTGATTATGTAGAAATGCATATAGATGAAAATCTCAGTTTAGATCAAATCGCAAACTATCTTGGATTTTCGAAATTTTATCTCAATCATATGTTTAGCATCTACACAGGATTATCAGTGATGGCATATGTGCGAAAAAAGAAATTGGAGTATGCACTGGATTTGCTGAAAACGGAGAAGCGAATCGTCGATATTGCATTTGAAGTTGGATACGCGTCTGAGCGCGCATTTTCGAGGGCAATTGTCAATGAATATGGTCAATCTCCAAGTTATTTTAGAACACATGATGTGATTAAAACGAGGAATCTCGTTATCTACAATCTGGGGCTTGATGCAGATGAAGAACGCATTTTATCAGGATTTCCTAAATCGTTTGAACGTATTAAAACAAAGATAGAGGAAAAAGGAGTCGAGCGTATGAAAAGTTATTTGAGTGATGTGCGATATGAAGTGATTGATAAAATGACAGTTTTAAGTGGAACGGCAGTTGGAAATGAACCAGAAGAGGAGATTATTCAGCGAATGCATCGACTTGGTGACATCTATCATTTAAATGTTTTAAGGACATTTGGATTTGATTCTCCTGTAGAAAACTCTGCAGATGTGATGCAATTAAGAGGGTATGAATATTGGCTTTCAGTGGAGGAATCAGAACTTGCACAGGTGCCATCTCTAAGTGGATTTGATTTTGAAGAGTCGCATATTTGTATCAAGCAAATTCCAGCGTATCGATATGCAACTTTGCGTATCACAGATCCGTTTGCAGATCCTTTTGAAAGAATCGGAACTGGCTGGCGTTATCTAGTGAGTTGGCTTGAGGATCGTGATTTTAAAGAACATGATTTTCATCCTAACCCTGCCCTAAACTGCTTGGAAGAAGTAAAGGAAGTAGAGGGTGTGACGGTTATGGATATCTACATCCCAATTGATATCAAGTAGAGAAAAGATTAGAAAAAAGATTAGAAAAAAGATTAGAAAAAAAGCGATTGACATAATATAGGTCAATCGCTTTCGTTATGATGCAGCATTTATGCACTTCAGCCTTTATGCTTTTACAATACAAGATAATAAAAATGATTCTCTCATTTTGCCATATCCAAGTTTTTTTGCCCACTTAGTATCGAGCTTAATTAAATCGCGATTGCTGAGCACTTGAGTTTTTTTAATCTCGATTCCAAATGGTCGATATAGGTTCTGAAGCGTCTCTTTGACATAGGACGGAGTCAATGCAGGCAGCTCGCGTTTTATCATCATGGATTCTTCAATATCGCTTGAATAGGTAATACAGATGTCAATTGTAGCCCCTAATCTTGCGATTTTGCGGATATTGCTTAAAAGGACGGGACACCCTTTTACAAGACCATCTCTTAAACTTCCCCATGGCAGATGAATCGTGATTTTATCAGCGATGCCTGTTAATTCTTCTGGTAATGCTTCTGCAGTCGCTACGACATATACCAAATTGCGTATAGACTGTTTTTTTGCTCGTTTCTCAGATTTTATCGCATACTCAGACATGACTTCCTGGCATGCATCAATTCCAACATATAAAACATCTGAGTTTTTTTGAGATTGTCTAAAGGCGTATTCACCTTCACCAGTTCCCAGATCCACATAGATTTGTCGATAGTTTTTACAAAGATCCATCCATTCAGATGGGGTCATATTTCTACATTCTTTTTTCATCATGGTTTTCATAAAGTCTCTCCTCCGAATTTTTAAAATAAAACATTTTAAAAAAATCGGTGGAGGTCCTCGGATGCGAAAACTGTTCTTATACAGTAATCGAGAACATCCAAGTACTTTGCCAGATGAAATAATTACTCGTTATTATCTAAATCTGTATCGGTATCTCATATGAAATCACCTTCTCAACGATGGATTATAGCACGGTTATTAGATGACATTCAGCCTCTGTGCTATTATTCATAATATAATTATTTTTTTCCATAAAATCAATGAATGAAATTCAAAGAAATTGTAAACAAATTTAAATACCAAAAACATATTCAAAAAATTTTCAAAAACATATTGACCTTCGCCTTTGGCGAAGGTTTAGAATTATGTTATCATAGATTAGAGGAGAACAATATGTATACAATTAAAGAAGTAGCAAAATTATTAGGACTCAATGCAAATGCCATTCGCTTTTATGAAAAAAAGGAATTGATCAAGCCGCAAAGACATGAAAACAACTATCGTGCATATTCAATTGAGGATATCGGTAGACTTCAAACCATCATGCTCTATCGCAAGATGGGATTTTCTATTGAATCTATAGAAGAAATATTAAATGAAACAAATCTACTCGAAGTCTTTACTGCACAATATAGGCTTTTAAATGAACATATTCATGCGATGACACATATACGTGAGACCATGAGTCACTGTGTTGAGACGATGATTAATGAAACGAGTATCAATGAAAGCGTATTGAATGAAATGTCGAAAACAGCTGACTGGATAGTCGCATCCAATCAATGGAAAGACAAATGGCATTTTGATAATTGGGCAAATCGTTATGACGAGGAAATCAGGGTGTATACTGGAGGACTTGATTTTTATGCTCACTACGATCAAGTACTTAACAAAGTTTGTGAGCATACGCATGATTATTTAGGTCATTCTAATAAATCATCTCATAAAGAAAAAGGCGTTGTTGTTGAAATAGGCATTGGAACAGGGAATCTAGCGCGACGTATAATTGATAGCTGCCAGAATGACACTCAATATATCGGAGTGGATCAATCGCTCAATATGCTCAAACTTGCAAAAAGTAAATGCCCAGAGAGTGAAGTGAGAATGGGCACATTTCTACAATTGCCACTTAACCAGCAAACTGCAGATGTGATCGTGACATCGTATGCTTTTCATCATTGCAATGATGTAGAGAGAAGACTTGCAATCCAAGAAATGAATCGTATTTTAAAAAGACAAGGAAGAATTGTCATTTCGGATTTAATGTTTAAAGATCAAGCTTCGAGAGAAGCATTTGAAAATACTTGTACAAGTGAAGAAAAGTATGAACTTGAGGATGAGTTTTTTGCAAATGTGGATGAAGTTGTATCCATTTTTAATGATTTTGGTTTTTCCGTGGAAATTGAGCAGATAGACGCACTAATTTGGAATGTCATCGCAACAAAGTAGAAAAAAGGATCAAAGGTGGCAATATGGATCAAGAATTAACTTATTTCAGTAGAGGAAGCTACGAAGGTGAGATTTACGAGATCCCATTAGTTGTTATGGAGGATTTTACAAAAGCAATTGAAAAGCGATATCGATTGATATTGGTGAAAGAGGGAACTGGAATTGTAAAATTAAACGGTGTGAAACAGCACTTTATAGCACCTTGTGTGTTTTGTCTGCCATGTGGCATATCAGAATATCAGATGATTTCTGAACATGCAGTGCATACGAGAGAAATTGTTTTTCACCCACTATTTTTGAATCCAAACTATGAAGAGGTTGACCCTGAAATTTTATGGATATTGGCATTTCAGTTTCGATCTGAATTTTATCAAGGCGTGCTACAAGTGGATTTGCTCACGTGCCAGCGGATTGAACAGCTCATGAAATCTCTTGATGAAGTTTTACAGACAAGTGTTGATGCTCTATGGGTATGCCGTGCGCGATCTTATCTTATTGAAGCTTTGGTAGTCGTAGATCGGCATTATCTGAGAACCATTGAAATCGTTCAAAAACAAAAATCTCACCAAGTAGCCATGATGATACCAGAGTATTCAACTCTCTTAAATGATCTGTTGAATTATCTGCACACACATTATAATGAATCCATCTCAATTGAAGGGTTATGCCAGATTTTCTTACTGAATCGCACCACATTAAATCAGCTTTTTAAAGAGAGTATTGGCGTGACCATCACTCAATATTTGATTCAACTAAGACTCTATCTCGCTAAAACGATGCTGTGTCACACGCTTCTTAGTATAAGCGAAATTATGGAGCGCGTTGGATATTTTGATATGACGCACTTTAATCGGGCATTTAAGCAACATGTGGGCATGACACCGAGTCAATATCGAAAACAAAATAAAGAGATTTAGGTGAATAGGCAACAAGCAATTGGCAATAGGCAACAAACAGTTGGCAATATGTAATAAGCAATTGGCAATAAGCAACAAGTAACAAGCAATAGACAATAGAAATCAGAAATCAGAATACAATTAAATTGCTAAAAAGCCCATTTTATAAGCAAAAACGCGCTAGGTTCTCCATTTGAAATTTTGTATAGTGATTTAGAAGAGCACCGATGAAGTGTGAGATCTATCAATGTGGAGGATACTATGCGTTTAATGAAGAGTAAATTGAGGATTTATCTCGGTATTTTTATATTTGTATGTATCATACTGTTCGTTCTTAAAAATCAACTTGGCATAAATAAAATAACCTCAGATGAAATCGCTTCAGATCAAACCGTTTCAGACGAGTTGCTGATATGGGAAGAAATCAAAACGATGACAGTTGAACACTCTGCTTATTACGCGGGATTTTATAATGAAAACTTGGGTGTGACGGCAGGGTATCATGGAGCGACCTATGTGACGAAAGATGGTGGTGAACATTGGAATCCAGCCATCAACGAAGCCAATTGTCGCTATGGTTTAGATTTTTTAGACGAGACAACTTTTTGGACGGTTGGAAATTATGGTGGCAATCGTGTTTCAACAGACGGTGGTGCAAAGCTATTTGCTGTAACAGACCTACCGCTTATAGAAAATTATCCCAATAATCTGGTATGTATCCTATCGGAAACGGACAGTGTTGTAGGCGCGCCACTTCGTTTGGCGTATACACAAGATGGTGGAAAGTCTTGGGTAGACTACTCCTTACCGATAACAGACGAATGGCTGATGGGGATGCGATTTATAACGATTGATGAAGGGGTCGTACTCACTGAACGTGGTGAACTTTACGAGACGAAAACACGGGGAGAGAAGTGGTCGAAAATCGCAACGCTCCCTGTTGTAAAAGGCATCAGGTACAGCGAAGCTGCCACAGTGGCGATGCACTATGATCCGGATGGCATCACGACAATTGTCTATTTAGATCAAGATGATCATCTGTACGGTTTTCAATTAGATCAAGAGAAAAAATGGCGACAGATCTCTATTGAAAAGAGTGATTCAGATGCGTCACCACACTTTGAATCCGTGCCTTATCTGTCACCAGATGGAACTTTGCTGACGACCGTTGATATGTTAGGCAATATTAAGTTATACCGTTTAAAAAGGTGATTATGTAATTTCCGAAATCATGTAATTTTGGCAAATATGCAGTATCCACTCTTGATTAATAATAATTGATACGTCATAATTAAAGCATTAATGCATTCTGCGTTGATGCTTATTTTTATGATGAGGTGATGAGACGATGAAGAAAAGATGGATTTTATGGATGCTGATATGTGTTGTAGTATTGACTGTTACAGGCTGTCAAAGCAAAGAAGACAAAGCACTTGAAGAACTATTAGATGATTATCGCGCAATTGATTTTTCCGAAGATCTTGAAGAGCAGTTTGTCGATCTAAAAGATTACATAGAAGAACTTGAAGATGCAGACCGAGCTTCAGAAGAACTTGAAGAAGACAAAGACAGACGCATTAAAAAATCTGAAGAGCTTTTAGCTTATGCAGGGGATTTAATTGAATTTCAATCGGCATTTGAAAGTCCAGAAAATGGAGAAAAGCTCGTCGCTTTGATGTCAACTGTTCCTGATAAAAAAATCGGGAGATATTTTGATGAAATTTATTTGGAATCCGGCGTAGATTTAGAATCTTATATGAATGATTATTTTTTATATCAACATAAAAAATACATGAATGATTGCATGAACGGCGTAAGTGCGTATGCTGTAGAGTACTTTACTGGTGATTATATTTTAAGCTTTGACGACTATATCGGTGCCGCGTTTGATTATTTTGATGAATTATCGGTATTAAAAGAGATGATGGATGGTTGTGCACAAAATGCTATTGATCTCGTTGCAAGCGAGTATAGTGCGTTACAAGCAGATTTTGAAACGTTCAATTTGGAACCAATGACCTCAACGAGTGGTGAAATTTCGGGGTATAGTTATTTTGAAAGCTTTGAAAAACCGTCGATGCGAGTGTATTTAACGGGGCCATCAGAATCCTTAATAGATGCATGGATAACAACCCTCACGACGGATAAAAGCTCGATGTACAATGATTACTATTTAAGTGCATCACTTGATGATGATGCGGTTAATGTCGTGACACATGACACATTTTTAGTCGCTGACGACTATGCAAAAATCATTGTTCGAAATGGCTCTGATGAAATGGATATTACAGAAATGAATAAAAACGTCGCAATCGTTGACCTTTCGTACTCTTCTTGTACTTTAACGTTTTACAAATACACCGAGATGACGAAAGAAGATGCGGACATGTTTTTAGGGTTGCTAACTGAACCGGGGACAACCATTGAAGTGACAAGTACTCAAGGGGACGTATACACCGTACCAGAGACATTTTTATCAAATGAAGCATTACAAAAGATTTTAGTATTTTTAAGAAAAGCAAATGAAATTATGAGATAGTAAAATTTGAAAAATCAATAATAGAGAAGCATTCAATGAAAGTGGGTGAGACGATGGAAACAACTATTTCATATACGCATTATTATCATGAGGCAAAAACGAAGGGTAAAAAAGAATATAATCGCTTAAAAGCTCAAGGTCAATCAGGGCATTTAAGCTCCTTAGATGGGCTTTTAAGAGATGTAGAAATCGTCGGGAATATCGGACTTGGCACCTTTGAAATTCCACTTTCTAAAATAGTTGGAACTTATTATAACGCAAGAAGGATGTTGTTTTCCAAAAGTTTTTTACCCATGGGAAATGAACAAACAGAGTTTAGTCACAAATGGACAGAAGTCTGTAGGGCACAACTGACGGAAGGGTTAAGAGATCCAATTAAAGTTTATGAGTACATGAATTACTTTTATGTTGTTGAAGGAAATAAGCGCGTCAGCGTCTTAAAGTATTTTGATGTGGCGTCTTTTCCTGCTGAAATCACAAGACTGATTCCCAAATTTGATGAGTCAGATGAAGATGTGGTCAATTATTATGCATTTATGGCGTTTTACGAAAAGACCAAAATCAACAGTATTTGGTTAAGTAAACATTATCGCTATGAGCGTCTATTATCTTATTTAGAGGCATATCAACCTGAGCAATTGAACTCGGATCAAGTAGAGGAAGAACATTTAAGGTATAAGCATTTTGAAAAATACGTCTATCAACCATTTCGAACAATTTATAAAGAAATGGGTGGCGACAAAATCGCAATGACAACTGGTGACGCATTTTTACTCTATGCAAAACTTTATAAGATCCGTGAACCGCTAGATGAAGGTCAATTAAGGACATTGATGCCAAATTTGCTTCTAGAACTGACAAACTATGGAACCAATGAAGAACTGGAAATCGTCACAGATGCAGAGGATATCAACCGCAGCAATCTCTTAAGTTCGCTATTTGCGCCAAAATCTTTGAAAGTTGGATTTGTATATGCAAGAGATACCGTAAAGTCGGGCTGGACGTATTCACATGAACTGGGAAGAAAGCGCATTGAAGCGTCGTTTTCAGAGCAAGTTGTCACAGGGTCAATTGAACAGGTTCCAGAAGATGAGTCTGCTTATGAGGTCATTAAAGCATTTGCAGTTGAGGGAAATTACGATGTGGTATTTACCACGAGTGAAGTGTTTAGAAAAGCGACTGTAAAATGTGCCATGGAACTGCCCAAGGTGAAGTTTTTTAATTGCTCTGGAAATAGACCATATGTCCACATGGCGAATTATTTTGGTCGTACCTATGAACCGAGATTTTTAACGGGAGTTATTGCAGGCGCTATGACGCAATCTAATGTCATTGGATATACCGCGACCAATGAAAACCCTGAGGTAATCAGTGCAATAAACGCATTTGCACTAGGCGCAAAACTAGTCAATCCAAGAGCGCGCGTCCTTGTCGCTTATACAGGGGAGTGGAATAACCCTCAAAAAAGTACCGATTTGGCTGAGTGTTTAATCGATAGAGGTGCAGATATCATCAGTAATAAGAATCTAGTGGTTCCAAGAGATGTGACTTGGGATTATGGCGTCTATGCCATGCTATGTGATATTGACCCTGAAACCCATCAACCTAAGCATTATTTAGCAGCACCCATCTGGAACTGGGGCATATTTTATGAAAAAATTATTGGTAGTCTCTTAAATGGATCCTATCAACGCATGATTTCAAGTTCTAGTCAGACACAGCGCGTAATCAACTTTTGGTGGGGACTCGACCTAGGTGTTGTGGATCTGTATATGGCAGATGAGTGGATTCCCAAAGATACTGCAAAACTCGTCAAGCACCTAAAGCAAATGATCATAACGGAGCAGTTCCATCCATTTTCAGGTCCAATTTACAGTCGTGATGGCATATTGATAGTCGATGAAGATGAAACACTATCAGCAGATGAAATCATGAGCATGGATTGGTTTGTAGATAATGTGGAAGTTGTGAAGTGATTTAGGAAAAAGAAACGGATTATATGGCAAAATACAAACCTTGTGGAGATACAAATCTTCACGAGGTTTTTTTATACGTTCGAGATGGGAAAATCGTCGAATGTTACTTTTGATACAAATAAATACAACCACAAAAACCGCATGATTGTATTCAAAGTTTCACATTTTACTTTGTGAATTTAATCGAATATAGTTTTGTAAAAATAATAGTTAGCATATTGTAAAATTCTGAATTGTCTGTATAATGAAAATTAAGTGGTACAATATCAAAATATGCTAAATCAGGATAGTTTGATGAAAGAGCTTGTGCCCTAGCTTAGGTGTATTTAATGAATGTAGGCTGCTCGATAAAATACAGGAGATGAAGGTTATGAAAAGAAAAAAAATGTTGATTTTTATTTTGTGTGTAGTCGTCGTTATTCTTGCTTATCTGGTTAAGCTTTTATATTTTCCTGTAATCTACCCAACAAAAAGCTCACCACGGGAATTATCCCTTGTCAAGTACGGTGGATTCAATACAGAAAAACAAGTGATTACGTTACGACACACGACTGGAGATCATCATTCTGCAAAATATACACTTACAATTGAAAATGGTATTCGAATTCAAGAACCGCAATTTTATCAACTACCAAAACTGGATGACGGAACGATTGAGGTCGATTTAGAGTTTATAGGAGTTGAAGCAGCTAGTTTTACCATGGTATACAATAAAGCAAGTGACTTTTATGAAAATGGGTTGTTAATATATCTTGACACTGACTTCAATAGCCAATTTATCTGGGATAAAGATAATTATGTATATCACGACCGATACGTCCATTTTATTTCAGGAGATAACAGAGTATGTTATTTTAAAAAAGCAGGTTCTTCAGAATGGACTATTGTAACAAGTAGTCCACGATTGAGAATGATTCCGCGTTATGAACAGCCGTATTTAGTATGGGATTCTAAATGGAGAGACAATAAGTGGGTTGAAGAAGTTTTAGTCAAATAGAAATTTAGCTCTTTTGTGACTTGTGATCATTTGTATTACATGCTGGAAGTGATGCCAGATAAATATCACGATTTTTTGGATTAAATAGCTGTAATGAATGAGGAAGTCCTTTACATTTCAAACGGATTATCAAGTTCTATTGAAATAGCAAAACAATACCCTATAATAGATTTTACGAACCATAACATGTCGATTTTTGAAATATTTATCCTGCTAGGAGGAATCGATGAGAAGTATTAAACAAATAGATTTGATTATACTAATTTTAGTTATGATTGTGTTTATGTCAGGTTGCTCACTTGGAACAAAAAATAATACGATAATTAGTACTGAGAATCTGACTGCTACTACAGAATCATCTGAAGTGACCTCAACGCAGAGTTCAAGTGAGACATCAGATTATACCGAATTTGATAATAATCCATACTGGCAAAAACTCTTTGAAGAGACCCAAATGATTGGAAAATCATTTGGTGAGCTATCAAAAAATGAAACTTTTTATTACTGGGATGGTATGAAAGATCAGTATATTTTTGGCTATATGTATGGTTACTATTTTCCTGAATGCATATGGAAAGAAGGGGTTGTGAACACTGCAGTTGCTGTCTCCATTGACAAAATTTTGCAAAATAATCAGATGACTTTTAATACGGATGAATTGACAAAGTATTTTGGGAATAATTTTCAAGAAAAAAAAGATGAAGAAGGAAACTCATATTACGAATTCTTGATTGATGGGTATGAATACATTTTTCCAAAATTAATTGATGAAAATATTGACTATTATATTGTAATAAAAAATAAAGGTACATCAATTGGATTTGATGATTTTAACTTTAAAAAAATCAATTATGTCACAATTGATCCCAATATAAGAAAAGAAAAACAATGGCAAGGAATTGAAAGATTTGTAAGCCAACTGAGGCAAGATCAATCGAAAATTTTAATAGATAGCATCAATTGGGTGAACGAAAAGGATCTCAATGAGTATACAGATTTTGATAAAAATATAACTTATGGATTTGACAGTGATGGGAAATGTGATTCAATTTATTTCCCTGCTGAATATTTAATCGGATCTGAAAACGAGTCATTGACAATGGATGAAATGATTAATCGATATCCAGTATCTTTTGTCTGGGGGAACCGTGACGATTGTGGATATCAATATGAATTCGATGATATTACAGTAAGACCACAGTCTGATGAAACGGGAACTGTTAAAAAAGATGATATGGTTTATTTGAGTATTCAAACATCGTATCCTATAAACAGAGGCAATGGTAAATAAAGGGAAGTTTTGGACAACAGACATTAGCATCGGTAAATACATTTGAAGATTCCTAAAATTATTAACATAATAAATTTGAAATACATTATAATCACTAGAATTGGAGGACTGATCAAGTGAAAAAGTATCCTATGAAATTAATTGTTACACTGATATCAATACTTGCACTGACAGCATGTCAATCAACTGATACAAAAGTAGATACAACTATAGATGCTGACAATTCTAATGCAAATCAGACCGCGACTATCGAATCAACAACTGAAAGTCCAGATGAATCGGATATTTTAATCTGTGTTGGCAAGTCTTGGAATGAGATAAAGAAAGAGCACCCAAAAGGTGGAGTAGTAATTGATCAAAAAGGTTTATCTGATGCAGTTGCAATATGCTATGGCAATGAAAATGATCCTTATTTATACTACTTTTTTGGAGTACAAACAGGTGATCATATGAAAGTAATCAATAAGTTTGGAGATGACTTGAGATGTGCAGGAATAATTACTACTACAGAAATACTATTTCCAAGTATGTTGGATGAAATGACTTTTGATGAATTCTTTGCAATGATTGGTGTCTCGGAGTATGAATATGATCCAGATGATGGTATGTTAAAAGGACTTTTGTTTTTTACCTATAAAGACATGAGAGTGACGCTTAATATTAACGAGATAGATGAAAACGGTGTTTGGATGGATTCAGAAGAACAAGTAGTCAAAAAAACATCTATTATGACTATATATAATAAACAAACCATCATTGATAACTATGCGTTATTTAAAACCGTTAATAATAATTAAATTCTAAACTTCGCGTCGGATTGGGAAATTGTCTTTATATCGTTTTACTCAAAACACACTACTAATAAAGTGATTCATTAAAATAACCGCGATCGGAGGACTGATCAATTGAAAAAGAAGCCTATGAAATTAATTGTTACAGTGATATCAATATTTACACTAACCGCATGTCAATCAACTGCAACAAAGGAAAAAACAACTATAGAAGCTGACAATTCTAATGCAAATCTGACTACAGAAGAAGTCTCAACAATTTCAACAACAAAAACAATCCTTATTGGGAGAAAATTATCGATGAAACTCATTATATTGGGATTGATTTTGAAAATGCAGCTAATGATACGATAATCTACTATTTAACGGACAATATGGCTCAGTATATTGTCGGTTTTGAACACGGCTATTATTTCCCTAATTTAGTTTGGGAAAATGGAGCTGTGAGTACAGCAATCACTATTCCGCTAGAAAATATTTTACCTGAAGATCATTCAACGTTTTTACCTATAGATATTTCAACCTATTTTGGAACTGACTATGTGAAGCAAAAATCAAGGAATGGAGCACAGTATTACCTTTATAAAATCGAAGGATTCGAGGTCCTATTTTATGAAATCCCAATAGAAGGTATAAACACTTACGAGTATGATATCTTAATTAGAGAAGAAGGGACTTTCGTTGAAATGGAAGATATATCAGGAATAAAGTCTACTATGATTGTCATTAATCCTGAAGAAAGGAAAGAGAAGAAGTGGCAAAAAATCGAACAATTTGTTCAAAAGCTTGGTCAAGATAAATCTTCGATTCTGACTGAAAATGTTAATTGGGTAAAAGGTGATGATTTTGAATCATACATTGATCCTGATTTAAATATAACGTATCTGTTTAATCAAGACGGTAAGTGTGAGGATATTTTCTTCCCGGCTAAGTATTTAATCGGCGAAGAAAATCAATCAATGTCGATGCAAGAAATCGCTGACACTTTTTCTGTGCCATTAAGTTGGAGTAATTATGAAGAATATCTTTACGTATTTGAATTTGAGGATATTACACTTAGACCAATTTCTGATGAAAATGGAATAATTAACTCAGATAGCACAATTTTTTTAACAAAGCAACATTCGAGTTTTTCTGACTGAGTAGAAATTTAAATGCGCCACCTTATGAAGACGAAATTGTCTACAAAGATGGCGCATTATTTATTATATCTCAATCACACAGTAATCAAACGCATTGACAATTCGCGTGTTTTTATACTGGTGTTCACGATTTGGTGCAATCCCATAATTGAGGTGCATGTGACCGTGAATCATAAGCTTTGGTGCGTACTGATCCAAAAGCTTTATAAAGCATTTGTAACCCGTATGAGCTTGATCTTTTCCATCGCCAATTCCAAATGCAGGAGCATGGGTAAGTAAGATATCAATCCCTTTTCGATATTTAAGGGCATTCTTTCGGATGCGCCAACTCATCTCAGATTCTGTAAACTGTAGTGGTTTTCCGTTGTAGGTCATACATCCACCGAGACCAGCGATTCTGAGTCCTTTAAACTGGACAATACCTCCGTCGATACAGTCACAGCCTTCAGCAGGATGATCGAGTAATGAGACATCGTGATTTCCATGGACGTAGAGGAGGGGTTTATTGACGATGGTTACAACATAGGAAAGGTAATCTCCTTTTAAATCTCCAGCGGCTAATATAAGATCAATATCTTTAAATTTATCGGGATCATAAAAATCGACTAAGTGTTTGCTCTCAGTATCCGAGATGATGAGCAGTTTCATGGTGCCTCCGGTTTTTAATAGTAGAATGCTTTTATTGGTAAGACGTTTCTATTTTTAGTAGCTTACTTTCAAGTCGCACACGCAAGTCTTTCATCCAATCGGGTTCGTCACTTATGACCACAGATAAACTGCGTTTAACGCGGGCGTATTGATAGAGTTGTGCAAAGCGACGCATCAATGGAAATGTAGAGATTTGCTCACTTGAGAGGGTTGTCACTGACTGATAACCATCTAAAAATGCCTGCTGAGCGCTTGCTACATAGCTTTCATCGAGTTCATTTTCCATGGAATCAAGCGCTTGTACAATATCCATAGTATACCAATGATACATGCTATCGTCAAAGTCAATCACTGAACAAATACCAGATTCTGCATCATAAAAGACGTTATCCAGTTCAAAATCATAATGAACAAGACCGTATGTTTCATCTGTTTGTTCAAGCTCAGAACATGCCAAACGCAAATTGGATAATGCTGTCATCAAATAATCAGGTGCAAAGTGTGCTTTTAGTTCACATTCAATCCAGTCCAAAGTTTCAAGATGTGACCATTTTAAAGCGGGAATTGATTGAAGGTGAAGCTCTTGACCATATAGTTTGGAAAGTTGATGCAATCTTCCTAGTGTCTGACCATAAACATTCATGATATCTGATGAAAACTCAACATCCTCAAGAGAGATGCCTTTAACACGCTTGAATACACTTGCATAGTAAGTGCCCCATTGGGTATCCAATGTGAGATAGAGATGGCCCTCAAGGGTAAGTACGGGTTCAAGCGCCGGAAACTGCTGTTTCACTAAATACTGAATATAATCCAGCTCGCCCTCTAAATTTTGGGCGAGTTTTTCTTCTGTTGGGGCAAGTCTTAAAAACTGAACCTGTCCATTGACTTTAAATGGGTAGATGGCATTTGAAGAAATTCTAAAGTATTCGAGCATTTCTTCTAAAGTATCTGTATCGTAATTCCAATGTGTTAAGGCTTCTTTTGCCAATTCAAAGTTTTCAAATAAATGATTTAATTTTAACATAGTCGTCCTTTCTAACATTAAGCTGTATAAAATTGAGCTTGCGCATTAAATAATGACGCGTAAGGCTTGTGAGTTTCGTGAATCAATTGATCATGATGACCTGACTGAACAATTTCTCCATTTTCAAATACTAAGATGCGATCGCAAAATCTGCAACTTGAAAGGCGATGAGAAATATAGATGGCCGTTCTATTTTGAACCAATTGATCAAATTTTGAGTAGATGTCGTATTCGGATACGGGGTCGAGTGCAGCAGTTGGTTCATCGAGTATGACGATAGGCGCTTCTTTATAAAGCGCTCTCGCAATGGTCAATTTCTGAGATTGACCACCAGAAAATTTCGTTGCATCGCGGTCATAGCCTTTGTCGAGCATCGTCTGCGCACCGTTTGGTAGTTCATAGACATCGTCGTACATGCCCACATCTTTTAAGATGGCATCGAGTTTTGCACGTTCAATCTTTGTGTGTTCATCTTGAACTGCGTGTTGACCGGTATCTGCAATTCCCGTGATATTTTCTGCAATGGATAGTCCAAGGAGTTTATAATCTTGGAAAACAGCAGAGATTAACTTCATGTACTGCTGGTATTTTAAGGTTTGAATATCAAGCCCATTGAGAGTGATGCGACCTGTTGTCGGACGATATAGACGCGTCAGGAGTTTGACAAAAGTCGTTTTACCAGCACCATTGAGTCCGATAATCGAGATCTTTTCACCAGGACGGATGCGTACCGAGATGTTTTTGAGTGTATAATTCGCTGCACGAGGATATTTAAAGCTGACATCGTGAAATTCAATTTCGTAAGTTTCTGCCTGAGGAATATCACAGTCACCTAGCGAGTCGGAAGTAGGGATGTCTTCAAATGCCACCAGCAGCTGCAATTGCTTGCTGATGCGATATGCTTCCATAAAGCTGCTGACAAAGGTATTTAAGCTTGCACTAAATTTTCCCACAGCACCTGCATAGAGCATGAAATTTCCCACGGTAACCGAACCTTTGATGGCTTTATAAACCAGTAGTGCATAAATTGCCACCATTTGAATTTGTGCGTTGACGTTAACAAAGCCATTTAAACGGCTAATGCCACCATAGATTTTAATAAAAAGACTATAAATTTCATAGTTAAAGCGATTCATTTTGTCGATGATGACTTTGGATGTTTTATAAAGTCTCACATCTTTTGCAATTTCTAAATCACCAGACTGTGTGATGTAATACACAAATGCTCGATTGCTACCGACACTTCCAGTCGATTCAAGATAATATAGCTTTTGAATTTTCTTAAATAAGAAACTGTTCACCCAGACGATGGCCAATACGAGTACAAAGACCCACGGGCTAAATGTCCAGATCAGAACAGAAAGCGCGAGGATTAAAAAGGTTTCATTGACAATCTTAGACATCGCATCGATCATACCGAACATAAGACCGTGATTTCGTACTGCAAATAGTGCCCGTTCTTTAAGGTTCAAAACATCGGGATCTTCGATATTTTCAAAGTCTAAATCCACCGTTTTTTCAGAAATATAGCGTTCAAAAGAATTGTTGAAAGCATTGGTTAAGACCTCACATTTTGTGGAGAGGATTTTTTCAAATAAACTCAATATAAAGTTGACTCCTGCAATCACCCCGATGATGCCAATCAATACGGGGATGCGTTTAAGCCCCATGAGTTCGTCGACAATCCACTTTGGTCCAAAGATAAAAATCAATGGACGGAGGGTTTTAAAAAGTGAAAGTCCTATCAGTGTGCTGATGTACTTAGGCGTTAGTTTATGCACAAGGCGAAAGAAATATCGAAATACTTGCCCCGTGCTACGTTCTGTATGGATGGATTCCATTAGGCACTCACCTCCGGTCTGTCTTGATAATACTGCGCTTGTAGGTTAAACATATGAGCATAATGACCACCCAAAGTCATCAATTCATCGTGTGAGCCATACTCTACAATTTTTCCATCGTCAATATAGATGACTTTATCGCAGAATTTTGTGCTGGATAAACGATGCGAGATAAAAATAGCGGTGCGATTGCCAATCATATCGCCAAAACTTTCATAAATGCCTTTTTCTGCAATTGGATCCAAAGCAGAGGTCGGTTCATCTAAAATGACGATGGGTCCATTCTTATAAAGTGCTCTCGCCAGTGCGAGTTTTTGATTTTCACCACCGGAAAGCTCAATTCCATCATCGTGAATGACCTTCAAAAGTGGTGTTTGAATGTCGTTGTTTAGCGATTTCACTTTGGTTTCAAGCCCTGCACGTCTCAATGAATCCCATACGAGTGCTTCGTCTGGCGCTTCCGTAGAGGCCACGTTTTCACTGATACTTGCTGCAAGAGGTTTGATTTCTTGGTAGACAACTGAAAAAAGATGATAGTGCTCAGCGAGAGGGATCTTCGTAATATCTGTTCCTGATATGCGGATTTCGCCAGAATCAGGTCGATATAACCCCGTCAATAGCTTAATGAGACTTGTTTTACCTGCACCATTGGTACCCACTATAGCAAGTTTTTGTCCTGCAGGGATATCTAAGCACAGATTATCAAATACGACCTTTTCGCTACCGGGATATTTAAAGTGAACATTTTGAAATGAAATATCGTGTAACTCTCCTGTAGGACATTTTTCAGGATTTGAAATCACTCTGTTTCCGTCGATTTCCATATAATCTCGATAGTCGTCCACATATCTTGCAGTCAATTTGAGTTGTGTGATCATTTTCATCAACTCTTGCATCCAGATAGCGAAGCCACTAATCGTTCCTGTAAAGAGGATAAAGTCCCCAAATGAAAGATGTCCATTTAATGTGAGGTAAGTGATATAGCCATACACAATGCCATCTCGAATTAAGACGAGAACACAATCGAGAAGTTCAACCTTTAAAAAGCGATGTGCCACTTCCTTTTGAACTTTTTCAGTCTTTTCATTGAGATGTAACATTTTAGCGAGTAACATCTCTTTTAACTGGTAAATGCGAAGATCTTTACCAAATTCAAAATCCGTCATGACACGAGCAAGATATCTAAATTTACGCTCGTCGGGTCTTAAATCGTCTTCACGCTGAATTTGATAGTCATTTGCTTTATTTTTTCTCATGTAGAGAACACTTACGCTCAGGAGCAAATAGAGGAGTACCACTGGATGCAGTTTAAAGATGATTCCCATATAACCAATAAATCCAAGTAAATATCCTCCAATTGAAAAGAGATTTACCATGACGCCGCCAAGGCCTTGGTTTGGATTGCTGGTTGTACGAGAGGCACGATGAAGCGCATTTTGAGTGTCGACATTTTCTACGTGATGATAGTCGAGGTTCATGGCTTTATCGTGTAATTCTAATCCAAAGAGCATGCGAATTCTGGACATCTTCATGCGATAGACCCCAATACAAGCTTCTTTTGAAAAATAGACGATGGAAGCGATGACGAGTGTACACCCAAGAATCAGCATAATGTGTGAAGTTGAAGCCTTGTCATCAATGGCATCAATGATGAGTTTTGGCACGATCACCCAGATAAACGGTGCTATTGCCACCGCGATGGAATTGATGAAGATGAGACCAATGGATTCGGGTAGCCACTTTTTCATGTGCTGAATCACGTAGAGAATGTTACTGACGAGTGAACGCTGCTTGACTTTAGCTTCACTTGTTGTTTCTGACATATGTATTCCCCCTTTGTTGTGTGACTGAACCGAGGTTCAGACGTAGTGTAAGTTGACATTTGTAAGTTGACATTTTGAGTGGCGAATGGGAAAAAAAAAGCACTTCTGATAACAGAAGTGCATGCACACACAATTAGACAATACTCTGATTCACATAAAAGCAAATCATGGGTTGCTTGTTTTCTAAGTGAGTGCTATGCCTTCCATTTTGAATCATTCTCATGTTTTTCATAATACTCACCTCGCTTTATTTGAATTTTCGTACTTTTTCATTATAGATAAAAATGGTTTCGTCGTCAATGACTGTCATAAGGATGTAATAAGATTACAATATAAACTTCATATTTTCATGAGGCTAAAGACGATTTTCGCCATATCTTCATCGGTTTACGCCATGCCGTTTTTCGTCCAATCTATCAGCAGTTTGAAAAGGCCGCCTGAGAAAAAAGAAATGGTATAGGATTCAGTAGATCGATCAATGGTCAGGTTGTGATAGAGATCTTTAAAAATCGTTCTCAAATAAAGATCGTGACGCTCAAGAAGAAATTGACTGAGGTCATTTTTAAGTAAATGTTCTAAAAAGAGTCGATTTTCACGAAAATAGGCAAAGTAGAGACAGGCCAGTTGATAATCATCTTGAGGCTTCGCATGAAGCTCATTCCAATAAGCCTCAAAGAGGGCATCCAAATGACTGAATAGAATCTCTTGCTTATCATGAAAATTTCGATAGTAGGCCATCCGAGACACGCCTGCGCGCTTGGTAATCTCGGTCACACTGATTTCGCTGAAGTGTTTTGTTTCCATAAGCTGCATCAGAGCCGTGAAAATACTTTCTCGTACGATTAGATTTTCTGGATGTGTTCGCGTTTTAAAAGGTTCCATGAGCATCTCCTGTGTGACAATGTTAGGGTACTTGTAACCGTCCCTTGATGCGTGAATGTGCAAGTCTTATAATGAAGTTACTGTTACAACTGTAACACATCGCTTGAACCGTGACAAGAAGTGGATATGATTTCTTGTCGAATATGAAAGAGGGAAATTTATGAATAAGAGTGATATCAGTAGAAATGGATGTATGTTAAGAGGTGCACTTGCAAAGAATGGTTATGATTGGTGGTGGCATAGTTTCACTGGACATCACAGAAAAACTGGAGAAGAGAAGACATTTTTTATAGAGTATTTTGTATGTAATCCTGCATTGGGAAGTTCTTTGCCAATATTAGGTCAAGACCCTCAAAATAGACTAAATGATAGAAAACCTTCATATGCACTGATTAAAGTGGGAGCTTGGGGAGAAAACGCAAAACAAATCCATAATTTTTATCCAATAGACGCATTCAGCTGTCCGAGTGATCGCCTTGATGTGAAGGTGGGAAATTGTGTATTGACTGAAACGCATATGAAAGGGCAGTGCCATGTGAGTTCTGAAGACGCCAAACAACATCCTGAATGGATGTGCGATTCTGGCGAGATGACATGGAATATACAAATTAATAAAAAAATAGCGTATCATGTGGGATACGGTGCTTCAAAATTCTTCAGAGCACTCAACTTATTTGAAATGTTTTGGCATGCTGAAGGCATTAAGACAGAATACCAAGGGGAACTTATACTTGATGGTGAAATCTATGACATCAACCCTAGTACGTCCTATGGGTATGCAGATAAAAATTGGGGAAAAGATTTCACATCGCCGTGGCTATGGCTCAGCAGCTGTCGAATGAATAGCATTTTAACAGGGAAAATCCTCAACGATTCTGCTCTAGAACTCGGTGGAGGTGGACCAAAAGTTTTAGGCATCTCGCTGGGCAAAAAAATTCTCGGATGTCTCCACTATGAAGGCAAACACTATGAATATAACTTTTCAAAGTTTTGGCTGAAAACGAAAACGCAATTTAATTTTAGAGAAAGCGATCATCACAACCACTGGGAAGCCACTTTGCAAAATAAGGATTCAAAAATCGAAGTGACAGTAAAATGCCCTAAAAATGAGATGCTATGGATCAATTATGAAGCTCCAAATGGAACAAAGCGCCACAATCGTCTGTGGAATGGTGGAACGGGTGTTGGTGAAGTAAAACTCTATCATAAAATAGGGAAGGCATTTGAACTGGTAGATCATATGACAATAGAGTCCGTAGGTTGCGAATACGGAGAATATGACGAATAAGACGAATAAGACGAATAAGACGAATAAGACGATAGGTCGATTCGGTAAGGGGTCGTGAGTGATTCTTTAATTTGAACTTACTTATAGCATCTGATACACTTAAACCAAGCACTCAAGAGAGTCATTTCGTACGATGTTATAAGGGAGGTTTTTATGCAAAAAGTCGATTATAAAAAAGAGGATAAACATTTATACGTTCCCAAGTCACAACCCGTCATAGTAGACGTTCCAAAGATGACCTTTGTTTCTCTACACGGAACGGGCGATCCAAACGAGAGCGAATTTTCTGAGGCAACCGCGGCTCTTTATAGTTTCAGTTATGCAGTTAAAATGTCTTATAAAGGAAGTACTGTACCAGAAAATTATTATGAATATACTGTGTATCCTCTTGAAGGTGTCTGGGATTTGGTGGATCTTTCAAAACCGTCTACTGATAAGAGCAACTATTCCTACGACATCATGATTCGCCAACCGGATTTTTTAACGAAAGACTGGTTTGATTATTTTCTAGAAAGTACTCAAAAAAAGAAACCCAATCCGCATTTAAGTCAAATTGAGTTTATTTCACTTGAAGAGGGTCTTTGCTGTCAGATGATGCATATGGGTCCTTATGATACAGAACCCGAAAGTTTTAAACAAATGGAAGCATTTTGTCTTGAAAATGGATATGAAAGAATCAGTAAGACACACCGCGAAATTTATTTATCTGACCCAAGAAAAACACAGCCTCAGAAAATGAAGACTGTGTTGAGGTTTAATGTTATAAAAATCAATGATTAGACGCCTAAACGCCTTGCGATAAGTCAAAGTAATAAACAATTTCACCGGTATTATCGATTTCATTTAATGTATAAAAGTTGAGTTTAGAAAGCAATGCACGCATCTTTTCATTTTCGAGTTCTGTACTCGCTGCAACTTTTTTATAGCCACTTTTAAAAGCAATAATCTTAATGACGTGAATGGCATCTTTTGCATATCCACGATTACGATGTTCAGATGAAATCATTAAGCGATCCATATAGAATATCTCTGGATTGTCTTCATCTTCTCCGAACATGGTGTAACCAACCATTTCATCCTCTGAATTGTATATAGCACGTGAAATGGCCTTTGGGTAAAACTGTGCTTCAGCAATTGAGTAAACATTTGGACAAATAAAAGCTTTTTCTTCTTCTGCAATTGGTAGATGAACGCATTTTTTCCAATTGTGTGCTTCAATAAATTTTAAATAAATCATTTGTCACCTCTCGTTAGTAGTTTTATGTAATTTCATCATGAATTGTCAAACATTGACTATAGATGATGAATCATCTATCATCTATCTTCTATCTTCCATGTTTTTATATTATGATAAACAATAGAATAACATGAAAATCCTCGTTTGAGTAGTGATTTCTAGTCAATTTAATCTAAATGTAAAATATTACCATATTTATTTGTAGGAGTTGAAAATGCAGGGGCGTTCAAAATCGAAATCAAGAGCAAAATCGAAATCAAAAAACTTAACGAGTCAGCAAAGTCAAAGTATAAGTAACAGCACAAACAACAGCACAAACACGAGAAATCAACATCATCACCGTGTGACAGAGATTGCAACGATCGCGGTTGGTGTAGCTACACTAATCGGGGGTGGAGCAGGAATCTATATGGTGAGTTCGTTTATCCCAATTCCTGGGATGAAGTACATCTTTATGGCTCCATTTATCTCCATGATTCTCTATGTGATGCAGATTAAAGTCAATAAAAAACAGACACTTTTGAAGTTTGGAGCGGTATTTGCACTTGTGATGACGTTTATTCACCTCGTGATGGGGCTATCCATTATCAGTACGACTCTACTTGCGCAAGCAACGATCATTCCTATTCGCGATCATAAACGACGTGCTTTTATCGGAAGCGTTTCGTTTTCTGGATTTATGTGCCTCACAGCACTTAGCATGACCAAATGGTTGGTGGGTGGCTTGTTTGAAAACATTCCATACAGTGCATTTATCCTTGTTGGGATGGTTTGTGCAGTGTTTGGTATCGCTGGAACCTGGCTCGCGGGTAAGGTGCTTAAGTATTTATCTAGAGGGTATTTATAAGGTATAAATAGATGATCTAAAATGTCATACGATTTATAAGATTAGACTCTATTTGCATGGATGAACGGTTTTATTTTGGTAATTTTGAATGAAACGCTTCTGGAGGTGGCTATGGAGATTATCATACGCGACGAAGTTAAAGCATATCTTGCGAAAAAGCATTCCAATACATTAGCGGTCACCATGGTACGAACGGGTGGTGGCTGATGTGGATACAGAACGGTTCCCGATGTGGGATATCGCGTTCCTGAGGCTCAGGGACTTTATGATGTATATGTAGTAGATGAATGGATGGTATTTATTGATAAGAACGCCATCATTCAAGGCAATCAACTTGAATTTGTCGCTTCGACCATCTTTTTTATGACAAATTTAGAAGTTGTGGGGATTCAGATTGAGGTATGAGTAAATCAAATTTATGTCAACTAATGGTATCAATTATTTTAGATTCTAACGATGTCTTTGATTAGGGTGAACAAATGAAAGAAAATAAAATGATTAAATTTTATAAGCACATTTTAGTTGGATTCGCGAGGGGATTTAGTAGCTACTTTCGATATCAATTGTTTACTAAATTTATATTTGCGATACTTGTGATGCCTTTGTTTCTTGTCGCAACGAATAAACTCATACAAAGCACTTCAAATGGTGTTATTAGCAACAACATGTTAATTGATTTTCTATTGAGTCCAAAAGGATTGATTTATCTTGGATTGGCACTGTTGCTATTGATAATAGGGATTTTGTTTGAACTCTGCGGGTTCATCATTTTAAGTGCGAATTTTGAATTTGAAACAGATAAAAGACTACGAGATTTCAAAAGTTTATTTCAACAAATATTATCATATTTTCCAAGATTTTTTGAATATGGAATTCTAGTGATTCTTTTATATTTGATTTTTTTAACGCCTTTCACTGGCATAGGACTAAAACTAAGTTTTTTAGAGAATTTTCAAATACCTGAGTTTGTTAATCAGGCAATTTCCCAATCTACATTATTAAGTATTCTCGAATGGGTTTTATTTTTTTTGTTATGCATACCTGGTCTTCTTATGACCTTTACTTTTCATTTTATTGTTTTGGGACATAAACCACCGAGTCAAGCAATTCGTTCGAGTTTTCAATTGATTGTTCGACATTGGCGTCATTTTATAAAAGACGTCATCCTAGTATTACTATTTGTGACGTGTTTTTTTATTTTAAGCGAATGGTTATGGAGTAATTTCATTAATGTAATTTTAAATCAATTAGATTCGACTCAAATTGTTCATCGCAGTTTAGTTGTTTTTCTTGTTCTGTTACAACATATAGGCGTTCTATTTATGACAATGATGTTCATTCCTTTTGAGGTTTATCATTTTACTGTAATGTTTTATGAGTTAACAGAAAAAGATGAAAGATTTAAATATTTAACAAGTACTTATCCAAAATTAGCGATTAAGAGTAAACCTTCATGGATAGACAAAATTTTTCAAAAACGTTTATTACTAATCTCTTTTAGCGTGGTTTTACTGATACTAATATCAATTCCTTTTGGAGTGTTTTTTAATGAAATTTTTAGAGCAGATTATCCCATCGATATTTTTGCTCATCGTGCAGGTGGAGTCAATATACTCGAAAATACACTTGAAAGTGCGAAATCAAGTATTGAAAATGGGGCAGACTGGATTGAAATTGATGTACAGCGCACGATTGATGGCGAATATGTTTTATTTCATGATGCTTCAATGAAACGACTCAGCGGAAAGTCCCTCTATATTGAAAATTCAACCTATCAAGAAATTCTTTCGTTACAATCGAATATTGTAACATTGGAGAAAATGATTCAAACATACAAGGACCGAGTTAAATTTAACATTGAGATTAAAGGTACTCATACCGATGAAACCGCATTGGAAGTACTCAGATTGGTAAATCGTTATCAAATCGAACAGTCTGTTCTTGTTACCAGTCAAGATTACGAACTGATCCAAAATATAGAACTTAAACAACCATCCATACAAACGGGACTTATCTATTTTTTAGCACTGGGTAATGTCGCCACATTAAATTGTGATTACTTGATTCTGGAGATTGGTGAAGCTAACGAAAATACAATTAGATCAATTCATGACGCAAATAAAAAAGCGATTGTTTGGACGATTAACGATGAAGACGATTTATGGGATTACATTCGAATGGAGGTAGATGGTATTATAACCGATGATGTCCCTCTTTTAAAAAGTTTGATAGAGGAAAGAGATAACGAAAGTGATGATGATTTATTATTTAATCTATTTTTTTATTAACGACTGTTTTTACAGTCGTTTTTTATTGTTTTCAAGTAAAATGAACTATTGACTAATACAGATTTGTTGCGTTATAGTTTATATGAATATTATTATTTGTGAAAATTGCATAGTCATCATTTATGTTTGACGTCATTAAATGAATACTATTTTTACAATGTTGAAAGAAATTCGATTAAGTATTACGACAGACAAGAAATGGAGTTATCAAATGAGCATACATAAATCAAACAAAAATGCACGTCCAGATAGTGATTATCTTTCAGGTGAAATCAAGTTTATCGTTAAGGGCAATGAGTGTCGATTGCTAGACGGCAGAAGGACTCCGGGCGTTATCGAGGATTATTTTAAAGAGAGTGGTCAGTTTCGATGGCGCATAACGGATTTTGAGGATGCGGGAAGTTATTGGGATGTACCTGCTGAAAACATTCAGTCCTATCAAGTCCTTATTGGTTCTGAAGAGTTGGACTTTCAGACGGTTCAGGAGATTGAAGCAACCGTTAAGGCGTTTGATCAAGAGCTTCATATTGATGTCAGCGATGAAGCAAGAGTGACAACTGAGCGAGAGATCAATGTGGTTCAAGAGGCAATTGAAAAGTGGATGAGACAACATTCAACATGGATGAAACAAGGTCACGTGTTAGATCTAGATTCTGAGACGGGAAATCGTTTGCTGATGGACGACTTGAAGCGGTATATGGCGGATGCCCAGCTGATAGAACTTGAAACGGAGATGGCGAAGCAATTTGTGCTCAACCCTTATTCTGAATGGATGAAACGGATGACGATAACGTTAGCAGAGATGGGCGTTGTGGCATATAAGGGAAAAGTGCCCCGAGGTGAGTTAAGAGATCAGTGCGACGCAAGTCAGGAAAATAGGCGCACCTACTTGATACACCGAATGGCGTTTGTGCGGGCGTTTTTTAGTCTAAATCAGATCAAGGAAGTGCAGCTATATCGAGGGATGACCACTGAAGGCGAGTGGCGAGATTTTCATGATAAGTCGTTGACTTCGTGGACGTTTAATCCCAAGGTAGCGCTGTCGTTTTGCGATCTTGATAAGCAAAATGTCTATAAAAATGGCTATATTTTAAAGCGCATGATTCCGGTGGAGGCTCTATTTATGACGTATTTAGAGACGGAAGAGATGAATCAGCAATACTTGGAATCAGAGGCAGTTTTGTTTTTTAATCGAGAAAAGGGAATATATTAAATAGAATCGACAATATAGAAAGGAATATGACAACGAATGAAAATGACATTAGAACAATTTGAAAAAATAACTGATTTTGCGGAAAAATGCAATTTTACTTCTTTGAAATATGTGGATTTTGAAGATTTTAAACATGCAGAGGTCATCTTTGAAGATGAGTCGCTTGTGCTATTGCGCGATTTAGGCGAGGCGCCACCTCAGATACATTTTGCAACCAATGATCTGGGTGCCATGCTTGATAAAATCGATGTGTTAGATTTGAAGGGATTGATGAAGTTTATTCCGTATCCATCCATTGAACAGTTTGAAGCACATGGGTTTAAGGTGCATTGTGCGTATCAAGATTATTTTTTAAGGGGTTTAGATGAGATTCAGTTGTATGAATCAACAATGCCAGAATCATCTGCTCAAGGAAAGAAGGAGGATAGCCTCCTGTATGCAACCCAAGAGGATGTGTCGAGATTAACAGAATTATCTATGGCTTGTGCTGGGCTAAGTCGAGGTTTCTTTGGAGAAACTGATGAGTGGTTCAGAGAGTGGCTAGATGAAAATGAAATTCTGATAAAAGTGGTGGATCAGCAGATTGTGGGATTTTGTTGTATCTCAGTGTATGCTGAAGGAACGACTTTATGGATTCGAGAACTCGCAGTACACCCAGACTATCAAGGTCGCGGATTTGCGAGAGAACTATTAAAAAGCGCTTTGTGCATTGGACAAAAAAGAGGCGCTCATAAGAGTTTTTTAGCTGTGGATATCGAGAATTCGAGGGCGATTGAGATCTATACATCATTTGGATTTCAAGCAAAAGAAAATGAAATTGAAGTGCAGATGATGAGATGTGTATCCACTCAAAATCTTACGATTAGACGACCAGCGTATGATGAGCAAGAGAAGTTGAATGCATTTTTTGAGATGGTACTGGCACATACTTTTGAATCGAATGGTTTAAGTCACATGAGCACTTTACTAGAGGAAGAAATTCATTCAAAGCATCAACTATTATGCAGAGACTTTGAGTCAAATGGTAAGGAACGACACTTTTTAGTCGCTTCTATTGGCGATCAGATCGTTGGAACGATTGAATGTGGCCCATCGAATCAAGACATCTGTCGCATTACAAATGACTTATTAAAAGATGTTTATGAGATTGGAACGGTGTTTGTTCATCCAGATTTTCAACACCGAGGCATTGGAAAACAGATGATTCTGGCGATTCAAGATACTTTGATGGGTGCGAATCAGAAAAGCTTTTGCTTAGATAGCGGATATCCAAAGGCTCAAAAAATCTGGACAAAGACGTTTGGAGAACCTCAGTATTTTGTGGAAAACTTCTGGGGTGAAGGTGCGCATCATATGATTTGGCACGTTGAAACACATACATTAAAAGGAATCAAATAGACAGCGAGGTAAATGACATGTGGATTATAAAATGGCACAAAGTAACAACCAATCAAAGAGATTATATGAGAGAAATGCTCAATGAAGGTAAGGTGCTTCAGTTTGAGTGGGAAGAAGATGCACTTAGATTTTTAGACCTATTAAAAGGTGCACAACCTGAAAATAGCGCTGCGATGAGTTATAGTGTGCATCGATTTAGTGGAGACAGAAAAGAAAAGTATAAAATCGTTAAATCCACAGCGATTGAACGTGCAGTTGATGCAGCGTTGGTTGGATTTTATTAAGAGAGCAGAAATGCTCTTTTTTTTATGATATTTGTCTAAAAACGCATATTTTGGGGAATAATAGTGGTAGAATGACCCAAAATAGTTTAAAGTATTTAGTTGTAATATGTCATGAAATCTAAGTTGATGTAAGGAGTCTTGGATGCATAAAAAATTGATTGCCATTCTCATGATGATGTTTATATTGTCAGGTGTTGCATTTTCGGATGAAACTGTTGAATTTTCAGAAGAAACGCGATTTATGTTTAAAAGTCTTACCATGGGGGATGGATTGTCCAATGGGACAGTGTATACCATAGCACAAGACTCTAGGGGCATTATGTGGTTTGGAACTGATTATTTACTTAACATGTACGATGGAACTGCTTTTGAAGGTTTTGAACATTTTGGACATATTTCAGAGGATCCTAATTCTTTAGCTTCCGATTCAGCGAGTAATATTATGATTGATCGTCGCGATACGATATGGGTAGGGACATGGGGTGCTGGTCTAGATCGATTGAATTATCAAACCGGAAGTGTGACGCATTATCAACATAACACCTTAGATCCCAATTCCTTAAGCGACAATCGCGTTCAGACCGTATTTGAAGCATCTGATGGAACCATTTGGGTCGGAACTTATGAAGGTGGACTCAACAAGCTCGATATCAAATCTGGAACTTTTACGAGATATCAATCCAATCCAAGAATGAGCGGAAGCATCAGTAGCAATAGAATCTGGAGTATTTGTGAAGATTCATTTGGAAATTTAGTCATCGCTACGAGCAATGGACTCAATTATATGGATGTAAAAAAGGGCAAATTTGAGTATTATCAACACAATCCTGAAAATCCAAAGTCCATTGCATCCTCATTTGTACGAACTGTTTACATGGATGAAAATGATCAAGTTTGGGTTGGAACGGATGTTGGAATTAGCTTGTTTGACATTGATTCGAGAAGTTTTAATAATTATTTTCCCAATCTTGAAAAATTTGAGATGTTAGATGCAACGATCAACGCACTGCTAATTGATGATGATGGCACACTTTGGGTTGGTGGTGTTTATGGTTTATTAGAATTTGATCGAAAAACGCGTACGTTTGTGAATCACTATGCACATCAAGAAAATGATGTAACGAGCCTTGTTCATGACAATGTTCGGGGACTTTATCAAGATCGATCGGGTCTCATCTGGGTGGGGACGCGTGGTGGTGGCATTAGTACATTTAATCCCAAAATTAAATTTTCCTATTTAGAAAGTACCGTTAAAAAAAATATCCGGACGGTTTATGCAACCCGTCAAGATAAGTTGCTAATTTGCAGGGATGATGGTGTCTATAGATATGATCCTAAAACTGCTAGAAACAATCTGGTCTTAAATAAAAAAGCGAATGCTTTAGTAGAAGACTCAAATGGTGATATCTGGATCGGCATGGATCAAGGCATTTTATATCGATATCGTGGAAATAAAGTAGAATCCATACAAATCAAACTTGCAAATGAAACTGAAAAAACAGCCATTGTCGAACTTTTAGCGATTGGAAATCAGCTGTGGATCGGAACATTTGGAAGTGGCGTGTACGTTTATGATATTGAGCAGTCCAAGGTGATTGCATCCTATACACATTCAGACAGCAATGCGTTGAGTTTGAGTGGCAATGAAATTTGGTCCATGTATCAAGATTCTCAGCAAAATATTTGGATTGGCACTCAAAACGGCGTGAGTTTATTTGATAAATCGAGTGGTCAATTTAGCACGTATTTGGCAGATTTTATCTATGATTTTTATGAAGATGCGTTTCAACAACTCTGGATGGGCTCCAGAGATGGTCTGTTGTCATTAAACATGAGTGAAATTGCAAATGGTGATATATCCGCATTAAAGGTGGATAAATACAACCATGAGAGTGGTTTAGTGAGCAATATTGTCTATGGCGTTCAAGGCGATGAAACAGGTAGTTTATGGCTGAGTACAGAATATGGAATTACGAAATTTAACAAAGATCAAAATCAATTTATTAATTTCAATCGAAAAAATGGTCTTCGACATGAAAAATTCATCTCGCGTTCATCGACCGTCATGAGAAATGGACAGATTTTCTTTGGGAGTACAAATGGTATTACCACCTTTAATCCAGAAGATATTGGCGAAAATCATGTTGTCCCCAAAGTTTTATTAACGTATATCACTGTGAATGGAGAACCATACGGGAAAACAGAAAATGACCCATATGGAATCATGGATGGCATCATCTTCAGAGAGGAGAGCCAGCTCAGTCCGATTCGATTAACTCATAAGGATGTCTTCTTTTCTTTTGAATTTGCAGCGACAGATTATATCAACTCTCAAAGCAATCAGTATGCATATATGCTAGAAGGCTTTGATCAAGATTGGATTTATTCAGGCAATCGAACTTATGCAAGTTATACTAACATTCAACCAGGGGATTATACCTTTAGAGTGAAGGCGGCAAATAGTTATGGGATTTGGAATGAAACAGGGGTCTCTATTCCTGTCATCATCAATCCGCCATGGTGGAATACTTGGATTTTCAAAGTGTTTGCATTTTTATCCGTGGTGTTCATCATCATAGGCTGGTATTTATTCCGTGTGCGACGTTTAGAAAGACGCAATCGCCTCCTCATGATTATGGTAGAAGAACGGACGAAAAAACTTGCACAAGTCAATGAAGAGCTTCAAAAAATAGCGGCTATTGACAGTTTGACACAATTGAAAAATCGAGGTTTTGGAGATAGACATCTTGAAACACATTGGAAAATGGCGCAACGAGAACAAAATAGTTTGTCGATTTTGTTAATCGATATCGACTACTTTAAAGCATATAATGACTTTTATGGACATCTTCAAGGAGACGAGTGCTTAAAGGCATTTGCGAGTCTCATCAACCAGTTACCAAAACGTCCGCTTGATGTGGCGTACCGATATGGGGGTGAAGAGTTTATGATTGTGCTTCCAAATACGCCACTCGCAGGTGCAGTCAAGATTGCTGAGTCGGTTCATCAATCTTTAGCACTGCTTGCAATGCCGCATGAAGCTTCTCTTATTGGTCCTTATGTGACTTGTAGTATCGGAATTGCTTCGATGATTCCAGATCAATCCGATGAACTGAAAGTGTTTATCGAGACTGCGGATGATGCGCTCTATAGTGCAAAAGAGCAAGGTCGAAATCAAACGGTGATTGGATAACCAAATAATGATTCTCATAGGATAGACATTGCATACCATTTACACAAATGGTATGCTTTTTTTAGCTATTATGTGTTTTGTAAATAGGAATGCGTTTTGTAAATAGGTTTGCGTTTTTAGAAAGAGGAAATCCTATGCCACTAAGTCGTATTGAAAATATCGTGATTGCACCAGATTCATTTAAGGGCTCGCTTACTTCTATGGAAGTTGTGAGTATAATAAAAGAGGAACTGTTGAATGCTTTCCCTCACATGAAGATACAAGGAATCCCCATTGCAGATGGAGGCGAGGGGACACTGGATGCGTTATTACCTGTTCTTGGCGGGGAAAGGGTATCCTTCGAAGTTCACGATCCGCTTTTGAGAAAGATACCTACGTATATCGGAATCGTCAATGGTGCAGATCAACAACCTGTTGCTATCATCGAGATGGCGAAAGCGTCAGGCATTTTATTGGTGGATAAAAAAGATCAAGATCCTATGAAAGCATCTTCATATGGGACCGGAGAACTTTTGATGAAGGCGGTGAGTTTAGGCGCTAAAAAAATACTCATGGGTATAGGAGGCAGTGCGACAAATGATGGTGGTACCGGATTTGCTCAGGCGATTGGCGTGAAGTTCTATGATTGTGACGGTCAATTAATTGTTGAGCAAGGCGCACAGATACTCGAGAAAATCCATAAGATAGACTGTTCGAAGATTGATCAGCGGCTATTCAATACCGAAATAACGGTGATCTGTGATGTAGATAATCCAATGACGGGCACTTTTGGGGCTACTAAAATCTATGGTCCACAAAAAGGTGTAACAAAAGAACAACTTGATTGCATAGATGATGCTATGTTAAAGTATGGTGAGATGTTAAATAGGCTTACCAGTCGGCCGATTACAACTATGGCAGGTTCTGGCGCAGCAGGTGGACTTGGCGCTGCTTTAATGGCGTTTTTGGACGCTTCTTTAAAACCAGGTGTAGAGGCTATACTGGATCTCGTTAATTTTGAGGCTTGTATCAAACATGCAGAATTAGTCATTACTGGTGAAGGCAGAGTAGATGCACAAACCTTACATGGCAAAGTCCCTATGGGAGTTGCTCGAAGATGTAGAGAAGGACAAGCTGTTCTTGTGATTTGTGGGAGTATTGGAGAAGGTTATGAACCGCTTTATCAAGTAGGCGTTCAAAAAATTATCCCCATTATGACTCCAAATGAGTCCGTAGAACACGCAATGATACATGCAAAGGAGAATTTAAGAAAAGTGGCCAAACAACTTTCAGAGTCGCTCATACAACAACCGAGAATATGGATCGATGCCGATGGTTGTCCTGTTGTTGATCTCACGATTCAAATCGCAAAATCGTACCACATACCTGTAACGGTCGTGAAAAATTACGCTGTTAAGATTGAAAGTGACTATGCGGATGTCATTTCCGTGGATATTTCAAGAGATGCAGCGGATTATTATATTGCCAATCATATTTTTAAAGATGACTTAGTTGTTACTCAGGACAATGGTTTAGCGGCTATGATTCTTGCTAAAAATGGCATCTGTATGAATCAAAATGGTAAGCGTATCACCTCGCAAAACATTGATTTCTTATTAGATTCAAGATACCATAGTCGAATTGCAAGAGATCAAAGTGGCAAAGGTCCCAAACATAAGAAAAGAACTTCTGCTGATGATGATCAGTTTAAGCAAGCACTACATCAATTGATTCGTGAACACTATTTATAAGGAGGGTCCATGTTTATAAAGTTATCACTTGAGGAAAAAGAGCGATTTATTCGGGATCGCTATAAAAATAAATGTCGAATGTCCGGTAAAAATGCAGCCGTAATCAAACGCGTTTCAGCGATTGCCAATAATACGAAATCCAATCCTGAAAAACTCGTTGGTGTTGAGGGCATTTGGGCATGTAGTCAACTTATCAAATACAATGTTGAAATCCAGATTGTTTTACTGGATTTAGAGGCCATTACGACACTGGATGCATATAACATCATGCTACCTATGCTAGATGCTGCAGAAGAAATCCATATTGTATCGAGTTCGACTTTTAAGAAAATTGCAGAAGTAGGCACTTCAGCAGGATTATACGTTGTAGCGAAATTCCCACAGACCAAGTTAACACAGCTCAATCCGAAAAAACATGAAGTCATCGTTATTTTGGATGGGCTTGAAATTCCGGGGAATATTGGCACCATCATCCGATCATGCGATGGGACGGATACAGATGCTATTATTATCTGCAATCGTAAAACAAGAATCACACATCCTAAGATTTTGAGAAGTTCTCAAGGGTCTTGTTTTAAGGTTCCAATCGTTGAAGATGAAGCAGCTACGGTGATGGAATGGCTAGAGAAAAATCATTACAAAATTATTTTGACGGATACAGATGCCGACAAGTTTTATTATGAAGAGTCTTATAAGGGAAAAATCGCCATTGTCATGGGAAGTGAACGCTATGGAATTTCACGCGAATGGTATGCAACACAGCATGAGATGTTAAAAATCCCGATGTTTGGAGACTGTGATTCGCTGAATGTAGGGATAGCAGCGACTCTGATTTTATATGAAGCAGCAATCAAGCGAAGTGGTGCAAAAGGGTAAAACATTCTGATGACGTTGAGGTAGAGGTGCAATATGGATTTTGAGCAAGCAATGCAATATGCAGAAGATAAACACAAAGGTCAATATCGACAGGGTGGACTTGAGTATGTGACGCATCCCATAGAAGTTGCTAATATGATTCGTGAAAAAGGACTAACTGACGAGATGGTGATGACGGCACTTTTTCACGATTTACTTGAAGATACAGATGCAACTGAAGCAGACATATTGGCTTTGAGTAATGATGTCGTACTAGATGCGGTCAAAAGGTTGACGAAAGTAGAAGGATATCAGATGGATGCGTATATTCAAGGCATACGTGATAATGAAATCGCTAAATTGGTGAAACTCGCGGATCGTATCCATAATTTAAGACACTGTAATGTCACCAGTGAAGCATTTAAAAAGCGATATTTAGAGGAAACAGAAACTTATTTTGTCGATTTAGCAAGAGATACTATTTTTGAGAAAGAATTAATGGAAGCATTAGAAGCACTCAGAATGATGGTTAAGGGGTAAATAATATGATGACACAAGATTTAATAACGGAACGATTGATTATTAGAAGTACCCGTGAAGAAGATGGTCCTAAGTGTCTAGAAATTTGGCTAGATGATGAAATGGGAAAGTATTTGTCAGATCCGCCTAGAGACAAAGCTGGAGATGACGAACTGAATTTTGCTGTTGGAATTGAGTGGGAAGAAGGATGGTATCCTTTTATTGCGCTTTCAAATGAAACGTACGAATTTATTGGCACCTGTAGTATCGCTCCAAGTGAGGACCATAAAAGCTGGAGTCTTGGATACTGCGTACATAAAAATTACTGGAAACAAGGCTATGCAACTGAGATGATCTGTGCACTCATTGAGTTTGCGCGTCAAAATGGTGCAATTAAAATCACATCAGATGTCGCGAAAGAGAATGAAGGTTCCAATGCTGTGATGCGAAAACTTGGATTTATCGTGGAAAGTGAAGGACAGTTTAGAAAAAGAGGTACGGATATTGTGTATGACAAGTATACGTATCAGTTAGAGATAAAAAAATAGGTCGAACGAAAATAATGAAGCAACATAAAATATGAAATGGTCGCATATAAAATTATGACAGAATTGAGGGACATATGCCATATAAGGATTTTGAACAACCAGAAAGCGTTACGATTAACGAGGTGATTCGTCTGAAAAAATTTGACGGAGACTTTGAAACTGCACAATCATGGTATCGTAAACAGTATGTGTACTATAACTCAGAAGGGGTTGTCGATCTAGATAAAATCCCCGATAGTGAGTATATTCATCGCATGTATACGTATCTCGATAGAAGCAGCGAACTCTATTTTATCGAGGCACTTGAAAATGGCGTGTATGTGAGAATTGGTGATGTTGCAATCAAACCAGAAAATCCACCGATTGTGATTGGTGAAGAACGCTTTCTCGGAAAAGGTTATTCGAAAGAAATCATGCTGTATGTGTTTAAACGACTGAAGTCAATGGGAATTGATAAAGTACATCATTCCATCGTGTATAAGCATAATGAAATATCATTAAAAATGCATTTATCTTTAGGATTTCAAATTGTCGATACAACGGATGAAGAGTATATTCTAGATAAATGGCTATAAGCAGAATCTACGTGAGCCAGACATTGAGGTGTCTGGCTCGCTTTATGTGAATCTGATTAAATTTTGATTAAACAGATAACCCTAAAATGATTTTATAGTATAATAGGGATATTGGTAATCTGGGTATTAATAATATGAATAACTATAATTTGGATATTCGCACTTAATCGTGAAATTACAAGAGGTGTAAAGATGATTTTAAGAGGAAAGCTCGTCACTTTAAAGGTCTACTCAAGGCATTTATGCCACGTGTTTTATCAGAAATATAAGGCCGATCCCATGATGACAGATGAAATATATGTTTATGATGAGTTAAAGGTAGATAAATACTATGATCTAAAAGTGTTGAACGATTCAAGACGATTCTTTGCCATCATGTTAGGTTCAGAAATTATTGGTGAAATACAGCTCAAAAACATTGATTTTGATCAAAAACATGCAACGTTAAGCATTATTTTGAGAGAAGATTCGGTTAAAAACAAAGGTTATGGTACGGATGCAGAGCGATTAATTTTTCAGTATGCGAAGGACCATCTTCACCTAAAAACCATTTTTGCGGATGCGGTTAAAAGAAATATGCGAAGTAAACATGTGTTTGAAAAGTTGGGATTTAGTTATATTAAAAGTGATGATGTACTAGATTATTATGAATTGAAATTATAACTGAAACTGTAATTAAAACTGTAATTAAAACTGTAATTGAAACTGTAATTGAAACTGTAATTGAAACTGTAATTGAAACTGTAATTGTTGTTGAAACTATAACTATTATTGTGATTGTGATTGAATGAGATACATAATGACACACCTTATATGGGAGGTTAGTGATGTTTGAGTTAAGAGAATTAAATGAAGATGAAGTTGAAGAAGTTGAAAGTCGACTTGAAGCATATGATCAGCAGTTTTTACCTAAGCCGTTAGATGGTACGATTCAAATTGGAGCATTTGATGGGACAACTTTAGTGGGTGGTCTAGATGCGTCGATGACGTCATTTAAAATTTTATATATTTCAACCGTTCATGTGGCAGAATCACACAGGAGAAAGGGGATTGGTCGTCTGTTGATGCTTGAAGCTGAAAAACGTGCGAAAGCACTTGGCGCAGACATGATAAGGCTAGATACCTTTAATTGGCAAGGGCGAGAATTTTATCAGTCAATTGGCTATCAAGAAGTTGGATTCTATCAAGCAAAGGAATTTTCTGAGCACTTTTTCTTGAAGCGGTTGAAATAATTGTTTTTGTTTGCCAGTATTTTTTTAGGGAGGACTAAAATGGATGTGTTAATTGAAGTATCAGGCGTTTTACTAGAAACAGAACGACTTATTTTAAGAGAGTGGCGAATTTCGGATCTCGACGATTTGTTTGAGTATGCATCTGTTGAAGGCGTTGGTGAAATGGCAGGTTGGCCACATCATACCGAAATTGAAACTTCTCAGATGGTTTTAGAGTCGTTTATAAGCGGGAAATCTGTATTTGCAGTTGAATAGAAAGAGAATCACAAAGTGATTGGATCTCTTGGAGTTCATAAGTCATGGGGAAATGAAGATCCGAATTTTCAAGATTTGAGACTGAAAGAAATAGGATATGTTTTATCAAAAGATTACTGGGGCCATGGCATCATGCCTGAAGCAGTTCGCGCTGTGATTCAATACTATTTTGATAAAAACTTTTTAGATGCGTTTACAATTGGACATTTTGATATCAATCCACAGTCCAGACGCGTGATTGAAAAAAGTGGGTTTAAGTTTGTAAAAGAGAGCGAGTATCACTCTGCTCAGCTGAATCAAACTTTTAAAGATAAAAAATATATTTTGATAAAAGAGTAGTCATTTCATTCGTGACGATAAACACTCATGTTGGAGGCTATCATGGAACCAGTCGTATTTGGTGAAATACTAGAAAACCAAGACTATTATGAGCGAGAAGGTGTTTATGGTATTCTCGTCAACACGCAAAACCAAGTAGGAATTATCAAGACGCCGAGAGGTTATTTTTTACCAGGTGGTGGGATAGAAGCGGATGAAACTCATCATCTGTGCCTTGTGAGGGAGTTTGAAGAAGAGACGGGACGACTGATACAGGTCAATGAGTATATCGGTCAGTCAATCTTTTATGATCTTTCCCCCAATTCCAATCGGTATTTGAAATTAATCGGAAATTATTATTATGTTACAGATGTTGGTGTGAGTGATTTCAAACAGGAGTGTGACCATGAACTTGTTTGGATGACACGGGATGAAGCCATTCGTTCATTGAAACTACCTCATCAAGCATGGGCAATAAGGCAATACTAAAAATACATCTTTGGAGGCATTATGAATTTACAAGAAATGCGCTTGGATTGTGCAAGAAAGCAGAAAAAAGGATTACATTTTATTTTGGCATCTATTGTCATTTGGACTTTAATCATGATAGTACATATGACTGAACTCCCTATTTTAACGAAGAATCTCTTAACATTTTGTGCAACGGGTCCATTGGTGCCACTTGCATTTTTGATCTCCAAAATCATCAAAGTTGAATTTAGTGATAATTCAAATCCACTCAATCAACTTGGGCTACTTTTTTCACTCAATCAAATTATTTATTTGCTGATTGCCATGTGGATTTATCAAGCGGTACCATCCAAAATGGTGATGGTTATTGCTATTATTTTCGGTGCACATTTACTGCCATATGCATGGCTTTATCAGTCTAAAATTTATGCGATTATGTCGGGGGTAGTACCGGTTGTTGCGATGGTAATCGGCATCAATTACTCACCAGCAATATTGGCACTTGTGATGTTGTGCGGTGAAATAGTGTTCAGTTTGAGTTTGACGTATGAAGTGAAAAAAATCGCTCAATCAAAAGCGGTTAAATAGTGTATAGAAACATTTGATGAAACTTAGATATAAACATGGATTCTTACAAGATTCGAACATAAAAAAACCTTGGATTTACCAAGGTTTTTTGCCGTTTAACCAGCCGTTTTCGATCCAGTGATTGCGATCTGCTGGATTCCACTTATTCGATTTTTGCATCTGTTTCATGATGAAAAACATCCCTCTAAGCTTGAGTTTTGGACGTGGATTTGTAGATTTTGAGCTGTTTAGCGCAATCTTATGCATATCCTTCTCAATCTTTAGTTTCAACTTTTCAGACACAGTATCCCAGCTTAAAGCATTGACAGCTTGACGATATTGAACCGTATGAGAAATCCCCAAGTAAAAGAGCTGTTTTGACAGGGATTTTGTGACTGATTTAGCGCCCATGCCAGCTGTTGTCGAGATGACAATGGCTTTTTTCTTGAAAAAAGCACCACTGGGTCGATGTGGTAACCACATAAATGCCAAGTGGTCTAGAAATGTTTTCAGTTGTCCCGTCATGGATAGACAATAGGTAGGTGAATCCATCACAATCAAGTCAGATGATGTCATGCTATCAATGATGGGCGTCATTTTAGCAGCATGTGGGCAAAGTTTTTCCGATTTTTCAAAACATTGAAAGCAACCCACACAAAAATCTGGTCCGTCTTTTGGCAAGAAGAATTCTTGAACGGTAGGTGCATATGGCTGTAAGTGTCTTAATAGCTCCTTGGTGATGTGATAGGTGCTGCCTTGATGCATTTGACCGTGAATGACGGTGATTTTCATATCCATTGCCTCCAAACTGAATTATTTTATGCGCTGATAAATACCATTTTCACGCGACATCAATCGTTCATTAATCATTTCTCGTCTTAGTGTCGCAAAATCATCGTGATAGTCCGCAATGATGATATTCACTTCTCGCTCAGTGTATGATTTTCCCATTTCAAATGACTGAACCATGTGTTCAAGCACAATGAGTCTTTTTTTACGCTGAACAGGAATACTTTTCAATTGATTATATTTGAAAAAAGTATCAATGACTTTTTGACGATAGGCCTCTTCGCGTTTGTCTTCATCATTGCTTGTGCTGTGCGTCTCGCCAATCCAATGGGAGAGTGGTAGGTTTAAAAGTTCTTTTTTAATGGAATACTGCATATAATATTGGTCCTTCTCTTTAAAAACCAATCCAGCATCCTCTAGTTTTTTTAGGTGAAATGAAACCGTAGAAGGCGCAAGTTCTAATCGCTCTGCGATGATCTCTACATATTTGGGTTCATCTAATAGTGTAGCAAGTATTTTGAGCCGTGAACCATCAGAAAGCGCTTTAAACAGTTGTACTGCTTGGTCAATCGATGGATTTTCACTCATATTCCACCTCAGCAGAGAAAGTTGTAAATGCCGTTTTAATCAGTTCAGCTTGATTGAGTTTTAGAGTTTCAATGAAAATCGTCTCTTCATCATGATGCTTTTGCGCCTCTTGGAGCGACTGTTTCCAGTTTGTAGGGATTTTTTCGAAAAAATCTAAGTAGACAGTATTCAATGTTTCATAATAGTTTGTTTGACTATTCTTCGCTTTAGCCGCCTGAACTTTTTTCTCACTAGCAGAAAGCATTTGCTCAAATATTTCAATGATATTGAGTTCGATTTTTTTAAACTTTGCATCGTCATAACAATGTGAGTCTGTTAATTGAACGACTTCATTTTGTTTATCTTCTTTAATCGTTTGTAAATAATTTTTATATAATTCTATATAGTTCATAAATGTTCCTTTCGCGTTTATGAATGAGTCATTTTAATCAATAGTGACAGTTGGCTTAAGCGATACAAAATCAATGTGAACTGCACTTTCGTTTACACCGCCAAATAATGCGTTCATGCCAATTGCAATGTGGCAAGAGCCTTGGATTTTTTCATCGAAAAGGCTATGACCTGTTAATGTTTGAATCATTGGATTCATGCCAATTCCAAACTCAGCAATGGTTAAAGCGTTCTCATCAGCCATCTTTAAATCGTCGATTATTTGTGGTTCACTTGAATCAATTAATTGGCCATCTTTGAAAGTAAGAACGACATCAAAGAATCTTTCGCCTTCCCAATAGACTTGATCTACGCAGTAAGTGCCATTTGCTGAGTTTTCAAGTGGTGCAATGTAGATTTCGCCTGCTGGAAAATCGCCTTCGCCAGCGTCTTTAAACCAGCTTCTTCCTTCAAATGTGAGTGTCAACTCATGACCGTTTTTTGATACAATAGTCGCTGTTTTTGCATCTTGATAGGCTTTGATTTTTTCTAAACAACGGTTGTTTAAATCGTCATAATCGACCATCACCATGTCTTTATAGTACTGTGTATACGATTCTAAATCAAGTCCAGCTTCTTCAGCATTTTCTTCAGAAGGAATGCGAATTTGTACCATGAGTTTATCTGGTCCTGTGATTTTTTGAAAGTGACCGCGCATAAACGTCACAAAATTAGGACGGCTTTCAGCTGTTGTAAATTGAACAAGACTCGTAGGTGAGTATGCACATAAATCCACGATGACATTTGCCTCACTAAGAGCTGTATCAGAGATTTGGTCATCGATAGAAAATGCACCTTCCTCACATGCCTTTAAGATCGTCTCTTGATTGAATAAAATGCCAGTCACTTGCTGATGCTCTTGGCTTAATGTCTCCACAAAGTAATTCAAATCAGTTCGATCCTTTGTTTTTCCCCAGAATTGTACGACCACATTTGACTGTGGTGGGATTTGTAAATTTCTTGCGATTGTTTCAAATTGTAATTTCATAATTATCTCCTTGTGTATTAAGTATTTGATTCGACGTACGTCTAAATAGAATATAAACCATCTAATAAAATATGTCAATACTATTTTTGCAAATATCGAATTAAAATATTGTGTCGCGTTTTTGTTGACAGAGATAGAATCATCATATATGATTTTAATAGACCGACGGTCGGTCGACGCATCGTGAATCATTTTTCGAACTTGAAAGGTAGCATGTTTTATGAGAATTACAAAAGAACACGACGAAAGAAAAAACGAGATTTTAAATACGGCAGAGCGATTATTTTTTACAAAGGGGTTTGATGCCTGTACGATCAATGACATTTTAAAGGAAATTGGCATTGCAAAAGGCACTTTTTATCATTACTTTACATCAAAAAACGAAGTGCTGGATGCCATTGTTGATCGATATACTGAAACGATTATGACACGCGTCAATGAAGTGGTTGAAAATTCATTGATGCATCCTGTTGAAAAACTCATGAATGCATTTATGGCGATGAAAATGGAAGGGAAAGTGGAAGATTATCTACTTGAAGAGATGCACAAAGTTGATAATACCGTGCTTCATCAAAGGACACTTAGCCAGATTGTGAAGTTTATGGCACCTGCGCTGACGATCATCGTCGAGGAAGGCATAGAGCAAAATGTATGGAAGTGCGCTTATCCACTACAATATATGCAGATTTTTTTGGCTTCTGCATTGACATTGACAGATGAAGGTATCTTTGAGATCGATGAAAGTCAGCAAATGCAGATGATGGTAGCACTGATTACAACACTTGAAAAGATGTTAGAGGTACCAATGGGCATGTTTTTAGAACTTTTCATGCAACAAGAGGGCAAAGGAGATCAGGATGAGACAATTTAGACGCATTTGGATTGGAGAATTTATTTCGAGCGTGGGGAGCGGCATGACGGCTTTTGCAATGGCCATCTATGTGTATCAAATGACGAAAAGTGCCACCATGGTATCTTTAGTTGCATTGTTTGCGTTTTTACCGACGGTGTTATTAAGTCCATTAGGTGGGATATTAGCGGATCGTTATGATCGTAGATGGATGATGATTTTAGGGGATTCCTTATCGGTGATTGGACTTTTAATTGTTTACTTTGCCATTAAAATGTCTGTTAGTAGCGTTGTTCTTATCTTTGTAGGAATAACCTTGAGCTCTGTATTTGGCTCGTTATTAGAACCTGCATATCGAGCGACTATTACGGATTTACTCAATGAAGACGAGTATGCAAAAGCGAGTGGACTTGTGCAAATTGCAACAAATTCAAAATATCTCATCTCGCCTTTTCTCGCAGGTATATTATTAGCAAAGTTTCAAGTTGATGTCATATTATTAATTGATATTGCGACTTTTTTTGTGACGGTACTGACGATTTATTCAGTTAAAAAAAGCATTCCAACAGTGAAACATGAAAGAAAATCTTTGAATTTAAGATCAGAACTTTCGGAAGGTCTTCAATTTTTAAAGAGGGATCAGTCGGTTAAAACGCTCATCTGGCTAATGACCGCAATTTGCTTCTTTATGGCATTTATTCAGACGCTTATGGCACCGATGATTTTGGCGTTTTCAGATGCAAAAACACTTGGAATGATGGAATCTATTAGTGCAATTGGAATGGTTGTAGGAAGCATTGTCATCGGAATTATTAACTTTAAAACTGAATTTTATAAGATTCTTTCAATGGCATTGATGTCGACGGGCATCTTTATGGCTCTCACTGGAGTAACGACACACGTGTGGCTCATCATTGTCTTTTGCTTTTTATTTTTTACATCGCTACCTTTTGTCAATACTTGTGTGGATGTGCTCATTCGAACCAAAATTCCAAATGAAGTACAAGGACGGGTTTGGGGACTCATTAGTTTGTTGACGCAAAGTGGGTTTATATTTGCTTATGCTTGCTGTGGACTCCTTGCAGATTATGTATTTAACCCATTGCTTATGAAAGGTGGACTTCTTGCTAGTAGTGTTGGGACATTAATAGGTGTTGGTGAAGGAAGAGGAATAGGACTAATGCTAATCATTGCAGGTTTAATGATTTTCATAATGGGAGTTTTGTTTTTGATAAAATCAAATAATGAAAGCGAGGAGGAAAACACACATGAATTGGTCAGCGTTTAAAAGAGAATTTGTATCGAAAAAAGCCATTCACATTGCACTTATTTTGTTTATGATGTTCTCTGCGTGCTTGTCTGTGGTATCTGTGATCGTCGCATCACAAACGATTACATCTATACAAAATCTATATGAAGTGGCTCAGCCACCTCACTTTCTTCAAATGCATAAAGGTGAGATTCAGCAGGAAGAAGTCGATGCTTTTATGTCTTCAAATCAACAGGTTGAAAGTTGGCAAACCGTACAGTTACTCAACGTATATGGTGAAAATATCATCATTTCAAGTGGGAATGAGACACGTGACATGGGGGATTGTTTACTGGACATCAGTTTGGTCAAGCAAAATCAAGAAAAAGACTTATTGTTAAATGAAAAACACGAGAAAGTCACCCTTCAAAAAGGTGAAATTGGGATTCCTATTTTATTAAAAAATCAGTATGATATTCAAATTGGTGATGAGATGACAATTGTGAACCATTCAGAGTTATATACATACACTGTGACGACGTTCATATTAGATGCACAAATGAACTCTCCCATGGTTTCATCGACTCGAATTTTACTCAGTGATGAGGATTATAACCAAATTGAGTCAACTGTGGGGGATAAGGAATACATCATAGAAGTGTATTTTGCGGATAAAGGTGTTGCAACAGAGTTTCAAACGCTGTATGAAAACGGTGGAATGCCTAAAAACGGACAAGCGGTTAATTACAAAATCATCTTTATTCTAAGTGCGTTAACCGACATGGTCATGGTATTTCTCATGCTACTCATCAGTGTTCTTTTAATTCTGGTCTCATTCTTATGCTTAAAATACACCATCATGGCAGCACTAGAAGAAGAGTTAAGTGAAATCGGCACCATGAAGGCAATTGGTTTTAGTTTTAAAGACATCAGAAGTTATTATTTAAATAAGTATAGAATGCTTTCGATGATCGGTGTGTTTATTGGATTTGTGGTGGCATTTTTCGTCAGCCAAAAGCTAACACAACATATTCAAGAAACATTCGGACAAACTCAGTTATCATTGGGAATGATGTTACTTGGAGCTATTGCAGCGTTATGTGTATATGGATTGATTATGTTGAGGTGTCGTCGTATTTTAAGACGCATCAAAAAAGTATCCATTTTCGATGCCTTAGTAAGTGGCAATGGTTATGAAAAGAAACCAAGTAAAGTTAAAAATGGACTTTATAAAACGAAACTCACATCCATTGACTTGTCCATGAGTTTAAGAGAGTTAAGAGGGCGATTCAAACAATGGTCTGTCATATTAATTGTCGTTTGGCTCATTTATTTTATGATGATTGTTCCGATCAACTTGATGAATACGTTTCATGCCCCAGAGTTTATTACGTATATGGGGAGTTCATTAGAAGATATTTATATAGAGCTCGAAAATTTTGAAAGGCTTTTAGAAAATCGTGAGTCAGTGACTCAAATGCTTGAGATAAGCCCTGTTGTCGCATCATATGATGAAATCAAAAATGTCAGCATGATGACGATGGATCCGGATGGTAAACCATATAATATTCATATAGACTGCAGTATCAATTCTGGAAAAGATCTTGAATATCTCGAAGGAAATGCACCTAAGGAGTCTTCAGAAATTGCATTATCTTATTTGAACGCTCAAGCATTGTCTTTAGAAGTTGGCGATGAGCTGAAATTGACTTTATCAGATGATACAACGCTTTCATTTAAAGTATCTGGCATCTATCAAGATGTTACAAGTGGCGGTTATACGGCTAAATCAAATGAACTTTTTGATTCTGTACCCGCTGAAAAATACTCGTATTCTGTAAACTTGAAGAAGGGTGTTTCAATTGAAGAAACAGTTGACCAATGGTCTAATCAGTTGGAACAGGGGATTTCGGTCAATCCGATGGACGCATTTATCCAGCAGACACTAGGGGGTGTTGTCGACCAGCTTCAAAGAGTTGTCGTGGCAATCGTTATTCTCGGGATTGGAATTTCTGCGCTGATTACGATCTTATTTTTAAAACTCAGATTGGCAAAAGACGCTTCACAAATTGCTATTCTAAGGGCAATCGGTTTCTCTGGACTGGATGTTAAGAAACACTATTTGATTAAAACGGTTACGACAGCGCTCGTTGGAACGATATTTGGAATGATAACTGTGAGCTTCTTTGGCAATTTAGTGATCAATGGTGCGTTGAGTTTGTCGGGACTCGGCATTACAAGTGTATCTCTTGTACCGAATCTATGGATGATGTTACTGGTCAGTCCAATATTGATTTTGCTGAGTATTGCAGGATTTACATGGATGACGCTAAAAGCAACAGAGCAATATCATATTATGACGCTCATAAAAGAATAATATTCTAAATAAGAGAAAGGTGGAACATATGAGAACACTATTAGATGTGAAACAATTAAGCAAACGATTTGACGATGTCAGCGTTCTAGAGAATATAAGCTTTAAAATTGAAGAAGGGGAGTTTGTTGCGATTATGGGACCTTCTGGTTCAGGTAAATCGACGTTACTCTATTGCATGAGTGGGATGGATCATGTCGATATGGGAGAAGTCCTTTTAAATGATATGAACATAGCCAATATGAAAGATCAAGAGTTGAGCCAAGTGCGATTAAAAAATATGGGATTTATATTTCAGCAATCGCATCTATTAAAAAATCTCAGCATTCAAGATAATATTGCGCTACCAGGACTTAAGGCAAATCTCAAGACAAGACACGAAGTAAATGAAACCGTTGAAAAATTAATGAAGAAGACGGGGATTTGGGAAATCGCGGATCATGATATTCGAAAAGTATCAGGCGGACAATTACAACGTGCAGCTATTTGTAGAGCACTCGTCAATGAACCCGATATCATTTTTGCAGATGAACCGACTGGTGCATTAAACAGTCGCGCAACTGTGGAAGTCATGGACATTCTAAGGTCGTTAAACTCTGAAGGAAAAACACTGGTTTTAGTCACACATGATGTTAAAGTAGCTGCACATGCCAATCGTATTTTATTTATTATGGATGGTAATATAAAAGCTCAAATGCATTTTCAACCATCAGATGTAGACCGGAACAAAATATTGATGGCTTGGCTCGAGGATCAAGGATTTTAATGCGTAGAATCTAATATGATCTGGTTGAATTCATGCTTTTCGGGTAAACATTCTCATGATGAGGACTCATTATTAGGAGGGCATTATGGAGAAACAGCACTCGTTAAATGAAGCGGAATACAAGGCATTAGTTCATATTTTGAGAGAACGGTTTGTTCAAAATAGGCATCGTCATGAACGGGTCAGCTGGGAGCAATTTGAAGAACGATTAAGTCAAAAACCAAATTGCGCGTATTCCATTTTACAGATGGAAAATACAGGTGGAGAGCCAGATGTGATTGGATATGACGAAGTAAAGGACCTATACATCATATGTGATTGTTCAAAAGAATCTCCATTAGGACGCCGGAATCTCTGTTATGATACAGCTGCGCTTGATGCGCGCAAAGAGAATAAACCAATTGATAGTGTCATTCATATGGCAGAGATGATGGGTGTTGAAGTTTTAGATGAAGCATGGTATCGTCAACTTCAGATGATTGAAGTGTTTGACGAAAAAACATCCAGCTGGATTAAGACGCCTGAATCGGTTCGAAAAAAAGGTGGCGCTGTATTTTGCGATTATCGATATGGTCAGGTATTTATGTATCATAATGGGGCATCCTCTTATTATAGTTCGAGAGGATTTAGATCGTATGTGAGATTGTAACGATATTGTGATATTTTTACGGTTGACAGCCGTTGGAATGTTGATTAGAATAAGAATAATTTAAATATGAATTTTTAAACGCAATGATGAGAACAAGTAATTGATTCGATGCCAAACAGAAAGCTGCTGGATGATGAGAGGCGCATGGATAGAATGAATGAATACGTCTTTGAGCTATGTACCGAACTTTTAGTAGGCTACATCGGATGCACACCGTTAACGGTGCAGGGTATCGCTTCGGCTGTACTTAATGAGTTAAACAGTGTGAGCTGTTTAAAAATGAAGGTGGTAACGCGAGATGACTCTCGTCCTTTTGGAGACAAAAGGGCGGGAGTTTTATTTTTGTAAATCACGCATATAGATGCACATTAAATTTGAAAGGATGGAAAGTATATGAAAACTGCAAAAGAACAAATGAAAATGATTTTGAAAGGCGTACATCAATGCGTTGATGAAGAGACGCTTCTTTTAAAACTTGAGAAATCCATACAAGAAAATAGGCCTTTAATTATTAAACTCGGACTTGATCCATCTGCTCCTGATATTCATCTCGGTCATACAGTGGTACTACGTAAAATTAAACAATTTCAGGATTTTGGCCATAAAGCAGTAATCGTCATTGGCGATTTCACGGGTAAAATTGGAGATCCAACTGGAAAGTCAAAGGGAAGAGTGCCATTGACAGATGAACAAGTGAAGGCAAATGCTGCAACTTACTGTGAGCAAATCTTTAAAATTATGGATGTAGATAAAACAGAAGTGCGTTTTAATAGTGAATGGCTATCTAAACTTCAGTTTGAAGATGTCATTAAACTCGCATCAAAGACGACGGTAGCAAGAATGCTTGAAAGAGATGATTTTCAAAAACGTTATACGAACAACCTTCCTATTGGATTACATGAGTTTTTTTATCCTTTGATGCAAGCTTATGATTCTGTTTTTTTAAATGCGGATGTCGAACTCGGAGGGACCGATCAAACATTTAACATCCTTATGGGGAGAACCCTTCAGAAGTCGTATGAACAAGATCAGCAAGTGGCGATGTTTATGCCGATTCTCGAAGGCACAGATGGTGTCGAAAAAATGAGTAAAAGTCTTGGTAATTACATTGGAATTAACGAACCTGCAAATGTTATGTTTAAAAAAGTCATGGAAATACCAGATTCAATGATCATTAAATTTTTTGAGCTCGTCACAGATGTTCATCCAGAAGAGATAGAAAAACTTCAAAAAAGAATGGAAGATGGTGAAAATCCACGAGATATTAAGTTTGAACTTGCAACTTCAATCACAAGGCTTTTTCATAGCGAATCCGATACGCAGAAAGCAATAGAATTCTTTAAAATTGCATTTACTGAAAAAGGAATGCCTACAGATTGTCCGATCATTGAGCTTCATGAAGCGGATGCAACCGTGCATCCACTCGTTTCCACTTTAGTAAAAATGGAAATGATGAAGAGTCGAAGTGAATTCGTGAGACTGATGAAGCAAGGCGGCGTGCAGATAAACGGAGTAAAAATAACGCAACTTGATGATGATCATCAGTTATGCGAGGGAGATATTATCCGAGTTGGAAAGAAATTATTTATCAAAATCCATTTGATTTAAAGAGGCGTAAAGCGGGTATTGATTTCGTAAATAGAGTGTCACGATGACATATATAATCGAGGGTACAATGAGTGATTACAAAACCAATTCAGATTCAAATGCGAATGCGAATTCTGATGCGAATGCAAATGTGAATTCTGATATGAATTCAGATGTTAATACGAATTCAAAAGAAACGAGATCCAAGATTAGCAATATTCTTGAGGAATCAATTAACTTGAATTTAGACCGTTTGAAATATAAAAATATCCCATGGAAGACCATTCTCGTCTACTTTATATTTGGCGTGTTATGGATACTATTTTCGGATACTGTATTAGATTTGCTCGTAAATGATCATGAGTTTTATATACTAATTCAGTCTTATAAAGGCATTTTTTATGTGATTTTAACGACGGTGCTCTTGTATTTTCTAATCCGCTATGATTATCATAAGATTTTCAAATTATCAAGTGAACTGTATGACAAGAACGATACGCTCCTAAATTACTCTAAAGAACTTTATGCGACTCAAAAGCAATTAAAAGATAAGATTCAACATCTCAATATCGCATTAGATAATCTAAGTGCTCACAAAGATTTTATACACACAATGATTAACAATAGCAACACCGCCATTATGATTTGGCATTTAGATGGTTCTATCTATGAGGTCAATGAGCACTTTTTGAAAGTGACTGGATACAAAGAATCTGAAGTGCTTGGGAAAAAATGGCATCAGCTCATTTTAACAGAAGAAGACTCGGATATTTATTATCATGTGAGAGATTCACTTGAGAAGCAAACCAGTACAAAAAATTTTGAAAATAGATTAAAAACAAAGACTGGTAAAATGCTAGATATGCTCTGGAATGATTCTCTTATCATGAATCCAGTTACAAAAGAACAGATGGCAGCATCGTTTGGTATCGATATCACAGATAAAAAGAAGAGCGAACAAAGGATACAGGAATTAGCCTATAAAGATCAATTAACTGGGTTAAATAACCGTTTTATTTTTGAGCGCGACGTGCGTCAAAGAATTGCATCCGATACGCCTTTTACACTTTACTACTTGGATATTGATAATTTTAGAAGTATCAATGAAATATATGGACATCAGTATGGAGATAAATTTATTCGTTCGTTAAGTAAATCACTTTCTCAGAATGATTCGAACTGTAAGTTGTATCGTTGGTGCGGAGATGAAATGATGATCTTAGACGATAGTGACCACTATCAAGATATTGAGCTACGCACCAGTTGGTTATTTAATACGGCAACTGAAAAGTGGTTATGCGATCATATTGAGTATCATCCTTCTATCAGTATCGGGATAGCACAGTTCCCTAAAGATGGCACAACGTTAGATGATATTTTTAAAAATATTGATATCGCGTTACATCATGCAAAAGTGAGCGGAAAATCAAAAGCAAGCCTATTTAGCACGGAGTTTCAAAAGGAATTTGAGAGAATGGTTGAGATTGAAAATGTCATCTATGAAGCACTAAAAACAGATGGGTTTGAACTCTATTTTCAACCAATTTATCAGACGATAACAAAGCAAATTCATTGCATGGAAACATTACTCAGATTAACATCAAATAAGCAGCTTTTTTCAACCGGTGAAGTGATTGAAGTTGCTGAAAATACCGGACAAATCTTAAAAATTGATCGGTGGGTCATTGAAAATACGTTTAAGTTTATTCAGAATCACTTAAAAGACACTCAAATCGTGGTTTCTATCAATTTATCCACTCGAACGATTGAAAATGATGATACCATTTATTTTTTGAAACAGCTCATCGAGACTTATCAGATTGAACCAAGTAAAATTGAATTTGAAATAACAGAACACACTTTACTTTTGAATACTGATCAGAGCTTTTTATTTGTAGATGCGATTAAGGAACTTGGTTTTAGGCTTTCTTTAGATGATTTTGGAACACGCTATTCCTCGCTGAACTACTTAAGTAAAATACCTTTTGACACGTTAAAAATTGATAAGTCGTATATTGATCAGATGACAACAAATATAAAATCAAATGCAATTGTCTCGCAATTGATTCAGTTGTCGCATCAGATAGGATTGACAGTAGTTGCAGAAGGAGTAGAGGATGAAGATCAGTATCTTGCGCTGAAATTGGCTCAATGTGATTTGATTCAAGGTTATTATTTTTCAAAACCCATACCAGAGATCAAAATTCTAGATGTCATTTTTTAAATGAAATGAATAGACCAAATTACGACAAAAAGAAAAGCCGAAAACAGCTTGAATAGATCAACTGTTTTCGGCTTTACATGTTCTTATAGTCCTTTATTAAATCTCAAGGATTAGTTAGCAGGAACCACTAACACTTGACCTGGAAGAATTAAGTTAGGATTTGTTAATTTGTTTAATTTTTGGAGTTCTTGCCAAGTTGTATTGAATTTTTGAGCAATTTTCCAAAGAACATCACCAGTTACTACTGTGTAAGATTTAGTCTTTGCAGTTTCTACTGGTTTAGCTGGCACTACTGGTTTAGCAGGCTCAACTGGTTTAGCTGGTTCAACTGGTTTAGTAGCTTCGATTGGTTTGATGTGACCAGCAGCTGTTAATTCAGCTAATGTCAACGATTTTACATTAAGTGTTCTACCATCTTCAGATGTTGGTAAAGTCACTGTACCATTTTTAAGAAGCTCTTTTACTTGAGCAGCATAAGGAGATGTTTCAAAATTAGTACCAATAAGTTTCCAGTTGTTATCTAACGTTGGAGTTAAGTTACCTTTTTTCACATCTTGAGTATAAGAAATAATTAAATCTCTTACTCGACCTTTATCGCCTAAAGCGCTGTAAGAATCATAGTATTTGTCTTCCAATGTTACAAGTTTCAATGTAAGAAGGGTACCAAAACGGTAGTTATTTACAGCTAATTTATATGTTTTCTTTAAATCAACTGGTTTGCCGTTGATGGTAGCATTTACAATTCTTGAACCTGATGGTTTAGAAATATCGATGCTGTAGTTTACGCCACTGAACATATCATAGTTGTAGCCTCTTACTTCAGGGTTAAAGCTTACTGTTAAATCGCCTTCTTTAAATGTGTTATAGTAGTTTGCAGACCATTCCATGTATTTGAGAAGGTTTTCACCAGTGATGTTAACGCCCATCAAAGTATTGTCATACATATAGATGAATGCAACATCTTTCTTTTTAAAGTCGCCTTTTAAAAGATTTGAATCAAATTTGAAAAGTGCAGCACTACTAATATCTGCTTTTGCATAATATGCTTGAACTTCGTTGATTAAATCGATAACTGGCGTGTCTTTAACTTGTGAAGTTGGAAGTGTTGTCACTTTTGCTGCGCCTGTGTAGTAGTCAGGGCTTGCAATAAAATCAGCAGTTATTTTTCCAACAACTTTGTTTGCTTCTTCTAATGATTGGTCGTGTACAAATTTAAATGAATCTATGATTGTTTTATCAGCTTCAGCTTTATCTGTTTTCACGTTTTCAACTGCAACTGTTTTTACGGTCCATTTGCCATCAACTTTTTCAAGTTTAATGTCAGTTTTACCAATTGCCCAACCGTATTTACCTGGCTCAATAAGTTTTACACCATTGATTTCGTTTGTATATTGGCTGTGAGCATGACCACCATAAATTACATCAAATTGTGGGAAATTTTTAGCAACTTCTTCGATACCTTGGTAATCGTATTCACCTTGTGGTCCGATGTGGTATGCACCAACAAGAACGTCATATTTGCCTTCGAGCTCTTTTAATACTTTAGTTGTTTCGTCAACAACGTTAGTAAAAGTTAATCCAGCAAAATGATCTGGTGTACTTGCTTCCCAAACTGGGATACTTGGAGGTGTAATACCTACAACTGCAACTCGAACACCTTTGATATCAAAGATTTTGTAAGGAGCAACATAACGAGTTTTATCAGCTTTGTAGATGTTTGCTGAAAGGACAGTTCCTTTAAAAGCAGCGATGTTCTTATTTAAGAAATCTAAACCAAAGTTAAATTCGTGATTTCCTAAAATCCAAGCATCATATCCAATTTGATTCATAGCTTGAATCATAGGATGTACAGCTAATCCGTTAAATAATTCAGAACTATTATCTTGAAGTGTATCACCACAGTCAAATAAGATTGAATTTGGATTTTTTGCTCTTAAGTCTTTTACAACAGTTGATACTTTTGCTAAACCAGCATCTATATCATCTGTACCTGTTGCGTATTCATAAGGATAAATACGGCCATGTAAATCACTTGTTCCAAGAATTGTGATGTCAATTGAACTTTGATCATCAGCAAATGCTCCGAATGGTATAGAAACTACCACGAGAAGCAGCGTTAATAATAACGACAGTTTCTTTTTCATTGCTTTCCTCCCAATTGTAATTTTGTAAACTCAAAAAAGAATTTACAGTTTGTGTGAACTCCCACTATTCCATATTCACACAGATTTATTATACCAAGATTTGCATTCAACAAGCAGGATTTTTTTAGGTTTTATTATGGATATATGAATTTTGTTGAAATGCTATAAAAAAGTTATGCAAACGTTGCACAAATCTATTAATAAGTACTAATACTAAATAAGATAATGTTTGTTTTTTTTAGGGTTTCATATAAAATAATACTAAAGATAGCGATGAACAAGACTATCTATCATCATGATTTGGAGGATATTATGCCATACTTATGGACGACATTACACATAAAAAATATGGAGACTTCGGTTCAGTTTTATACTATCATTTCGCCTAATCCAATGATGAAGTTTTTCTATGCGACAGATCCAGATGGATTAAAAGTACAATTTGTACAAGATTTGAGAAAAAAATAAAGCAGTGTTTTTTCAATTTAAAAGGCCATTACAAGGTGAGAGCGTGTTATTTTAAGCTTCGCTCACCTAGTAATGACCTTTTTTTATTTGGAGATGGATTCAAGTTTTTCAATAAATCCAACGGGATTAATTAATTTAAAAGGCTTTTTGCCTATGTTTGTATCCATATGAAGCAGTGTTCTCGTTGCGTGAAGTTCTTTCCAAAATTCAGCGGGAGTGATGTCTGGGTAGACTTGACAGGCGAGTGCATATAGTCCAGCTACGTATGGGACTCCCCAGCTCATGCCACCGTCAGCATAAAAGGTATAGTCGTTTATACCAGTAGGTGAGGCGACACATCTACTGTCAATTGGTACATAGAGATTGGAACCGAACTCATTGATATTTCCATAAAATAGAGCAGGACCATAAGAATTTTCGTCATTAGAGTCATGTAATAAATCGCGTCCTGCACCCAAGAAATCATCTCCATTAAAAAAATCACTTGTAACAGAAATTGTCAAAATATTAGCATCAAGTGCTCGATTTACAGCTGCGACGTATTCTTGATATCCTTTTTCAGTTGAAATAAAACCCAATGATATGGAAATGGCTCTAATTTTCTCGTTTTCAGGCAGCAGCGTGTTAATTTCAATAATTCGGTCAATGCATTTAGCGGTTTGATTGTAATCAAATTCAAATTCTTTGTTTTTCTTGTAAGTCCCGCACGTGTTTGCTATGTAATAAAGGTTCGCATCAGGAGCAACTCCTACATTTTTACCAACTGCAATTGATGAAACTGCAGCACCGTGCATCGTCGCATCCTCATCTTGACAAAAAATTTCCTCATAGAGTTTTAACTGATCTTTGTATTCTACATGATCGACTAAGAGTGCTTGGTCAATAATGGCAATACCGACACCTTTTCCTGTAATACCTTTATCGTGAAGTTCTTTGATATGTAATCCAGGATCTTTTCCATATTCAATAATTTTATCAATATCAAATTCTTTAGGCAATAATTCTGGCCATTGTGTTTTCGAATCAAAGGTTGCATATTTTAATGTATCAAATTGCGAGGTCAAATCAAGCTTACGAAGGTCTGCTGATCGTAAATCCACTTCATTTGTGACAGGTGCTTTTTCTAGTATAGATAAATCAGTTATAGGGTCACTGTGAAAATAGCTAAAATCAGGTGCACTGGGTTTTCTGACAATGCTGAGTTTCCCTTTAGGTGAGTAGAGTGTGTTATAAGTAATCCCGTTGATAGTCTCAGAACCAGAAGAGGGTTCGTCAGATGGCTGCGAAGTGGTTGGATTGATTTGATAAGAGATTGTTTTCGATTCACTTTGTTGGCAACCATAGAGCATACTTGTAACGATTAGGATCATAATGAGATAGGATATCTTTTTCTTTAACATATTGCCTCCTTGAAGTTAAACGGTATGATTTACTTTTAGTGTAGTGAAAATGGATGCGTTAATCATTAGAATTTTCTTAGAATCCTCTTGGGTTTAACTTAAAATAATCAAAACACTTAACGAAGATGAGGTTTTTTATGCATGAGTCGATATCGATTTGGAGTCAACTGCACGTTTTTTTTAAACACTGCTGTAAAGTAACTCTGTGAATTAAATGCAAGGGCATCGCTGATAAAACTTGTCGAGTAATCAGTATAAAGAAGTAAGCGTTTGGCTTCCTCAATTTTAGAAGATTCAATCACTTGTATGATGTTTTTTTGAGTTTCTTGTTTAAAAAGCCATGAAAGATATTTTGGTGTTAAATGTACATAGTTGGCCATGTCGTTTAATGTGATTTTTTCGTGAAGATGTCTTTGAATATAGTCAAAACAGCTAGAAATAATTGCTGAATACAGATTGCGCTTATTGGCTTTAGACTGATGAACGCGTGTTGTAAAATCAATTGCCATTTTCTCGTTTAAGAGTTCAATTTCATAGAGATATTGGCATTGTTCGATTTTTTTGATATAGACATCGCTTAGTGTATAAGCGGTTTCTTCTTCTAGACCACCTTCTATAGCGTACCTTGTGATGAGTGTAATATTGGCGATGCTTCCATAGAGTCCTTGTTTAATGGGATTTTTGGACATCAAACCATACTGCGTCTTTGGAAGTGCACGATAAGTAGCAATCAGGCGATCTAGATCGCCATCTCGTATGCATTCGAGTACGATGACTTCTTGAGAGTAAGGCGTGTGCGAGCGAATGACTTCCATATTATCAAATAATTCACTGGTGATGAGTTGTTCTAGAGTATCTGTTAAGCGGGTAATATGCATAGATTCAACTGCTTCAATCGATAATGCTTGTTTATTGATGGTTAACATGATCAGTCTCACTGCTGTACAAAAAGTATGAATGCTCATAACTGGAATTGTTTGCACGAGTTCGTTTACCTGCGAAGTATTGAGTGCATGCGAAAATGAATAATCCTTAGGTTGTGCTTCCTCTTGTAATCGTATAGGTCCGCATACGATGATACTTAAATCAGTGCTCACAAAATAAGCATAGACTTCGTTAAGAAAAGAAACAATGTTAAATGATTTTACTGGATGTAATTGTTGTTCATTGTGAATGAGTGCTGAAATATGTGCACAAAGTTGTTCTTGATAAGCTGTGTAGCTATAGTAATAGGTAGAAATGGTATTCGTTACAGTTGAGAAAATCCAAATGGGAATACGATTCATTTCATAGAGCGTGGATAACATTTCTTGTTCGAGAATGGATAGTTGTTTTTCCATGGGCACTTCCTTATGACATTTTCTTTACCGTATCAATTTTCACTGTTTTTTACAAGTACCAAATCGCGAAAATATGACAAATAAAAGGAAATTGTGATATTTCATTGGCCCTTTATTCGCTAAAATGAAGTTGAATTGGATGAAAATTCAGTTAAATAAAGTACTGAGGGGGATTACTTGGAAACTCAAAAAAAATTGAAGATACGGGAAAAAGTGGCCTATGGAGTCGGCGATATGGGAAATAATATCGCGTATGGTGCAGTCGGTTTCTATTTTTTATTCTTTTTAACTGATGTCGCTGGAATTTCACCACTTTGGGCAGGCGCTATATTTATGATTATTCGCTTATGGAATGCCTTTTCGGATTTGTTTGTTGGAATTATTTCCGATCGGACACGTTCCAAATGGGGAAGAAGGCGTCCTTACTTGCTATTTGGTGCAATCCCTTTAGGCATTTCATTTGCATTATTGTGGATGATTCCTTTTGAGAACAAAACTGAGCTTGTCATTTATTATGCAGTTGCAGGTATTATATTTAATACCTTATATTCAGTGGTAGCAATTCCATACAATGCATTATTGCCAGATCTTTCTCAGGATTATCATGAAAGAACCAGTATTTCGGGTTATAAAATGGCGTTTTCCTTTGTAGGATCTTTATTATCTGCCATGGGCGTCATGCTCATAGTGGACACGCTTTTCCCAGGGCGCTCTCATTATCTTGAAAGCTACCCTTATATGGGAAAAATGCTTGGATGTATCTTAATGGTTTGTATCTTAATTTCTTTTATGGGAACCCGTGAACGTGTAGGAAGTACGAATGTTTCACGTGTGAACACTCAAAAAGGGCTTTGGAATCAATTTAAAAGTCTAGCGAAACTGAAAGCGTATAGATGGGTACTTGGGTTATTTATATTCAACATGGTCGGATTTGATATTATTATGGCGCTTTATATCTATTTTATGAAGTATGCGCTTCTTATTTCTGAAGATTTAAGCTATGTTTTTATGGCAATTCCTCTTGTGTCCGCTGTGATTTTTACGCCGATGTGGGTTAAAATCAGCGATAAAATTGGAAAAGAAAAAACATACATCGTTTCTGCAATCTATTTTATGGTACCTTTGATATCCTGTATTTTTATTCCATCTGAGCAACTTTTATTGACTGGAATTGTGACAGTTCTAATAGGAGTTGGGATTTCAGCATCTCAAATCTTGATTTTTTCCATTTTACCAGATGTTGTAGAAGTAGACGAAGAAGTCAATGGCGTACGACGTGAAGGTGTGATCTACGGTGTCACGATGTTGATATACAAAATGAGTTCAGCAGTGCTTGTTGGACTGACAACAGCATCTTTAGGTTGGATTGGATATGTAGAAAGTAAAAGTGGTGAGTTGCTCGCCCAATCACAAAGTGCGATCGTCGGAATTCGCGTCCTTATGGGATGTCTGCCTGCATTTTTTTTGCTGCTTTCTATTATATGCGTTCATCAACTCAAGAAGGCTTCATCTTCGAAGCACTCAACGGATATGAGCCGTAAATAACTAGGAGAAGATCAGTTTCGTAAATAAGTTTAGCGGATGAGGAGAATAAATTTTTATGATGGCAAAAATAGATGAACATTTAGAAGCGCTAATAAAACAAATGACACTAGATGAAAAAATTGCCTTATGTTCTGGGAAGGATTGTTGGAATACCAACGATGTCAATCGACTGGGAATTCATTCGTTTATGGTCTCCGATGGACCTCATGGACTTAGAAAGCAAATTGGGGCTATGGATAATCTTGGTATAGGTGAAAGCGAGCCAGCAGTATGCTTTCCAACTGCGAGTGCTTTAGCATGTAGTTTTGATAAAAGTCTCCTTTTTGAAGTTGGAAAGGCAATTGGAGAAGAATGTATCGACGAAAACGTCGCGATTATATTAGGGCCTGGCGTCAATCAGAAGCGCAGTCCGCTTTGTGGAAGAAATTTTGAATATTATAGTGAAGATCCATTGGTGTCTGGGGAGCTCGGTGCTAGTATGATACAAGGTGTTCAGAGCACTGGAACTATGGCCTGTGTGAAACACTTCGCGGTTAATAACCAAGAAGAAAAACGCATGACGATTAATGCGATTATCGATGAACGTGCATTGAGAGAAACTTATCTGAAGTCGTTTGAAATTGCAGTTAAAAAAGGGCGACCTGATACGATTATGTGCGCATATAATCGTCTAAATGGTGCTTATTGTAGTGAAAACAATAAACTCTTAACCGAGATATTACGTGACGAATGGGGATTTGAAGGTGCAGTTATTTCGGATTGGGGAGCAGTTCATAATCGCGTGATGGGATTGGAAGCAGGTTTAGATTTAGAGATGCCTGGCAACCGTGGGTTTCACAACGCACGGATAGCAAAAGCGATTCAATCGGGTGAATTATCGATGAAATCTTTAGACCGTGCTGTTAAACAGCTCATGAAATTATCCTTAAAAGCGGATAAATTGAAAACAAATCAAGATTTGAATGCAGAACCTATAAATAAAAATCAGGCAAAACAAGAACTTAAAATTAAAAACCATGAATTGGCAATTCAAGCGCTTGTTGAATCCGCCGTTTTATTGAAAAATCATTCACAACTGCTGCCAGGTCATGCAGATCAAAAGATTGCCATCATTGGGGCGCTTGCTAAAACGCCAAGGTATCAAGGGGCAGGTAGTTCTAAGATTCATCCATTTCAGATTGATACGCCTTATCAGAGTCTTGTAACTGCTTGTGCAGATGTTGAATATGCAGAAGGGTACTCACTTAAAAAGACGGATGAAAATGATGTCATAAACCATATTCAGAAAGCCTGTCTTGTGGCAAAAGACAAAGATCGCGTTTATGTCTTTTTAGGACTTCCTGAAGGATATGAATCTGAAGGATTTGACCGGAAGGATTTGAATTTACCTAAAGAACAAAATCAACTGATGGAAGCGCTTGTTCGAGTTTCAAATCGTATCGTCGTGATACTGATGGGAGGCTCGCCTATGCAGCTCCCTTGGATTGATCAAGTACCTTCTGTTTTACTCACTTATTTGGGTGGTGAAGGGATAGGTCAAGCTGTAAAAAGGCTGCTTTTAGGAGAGGCAAATCCATCTGGAAGGTTAGCGGAAACATGGCCATTAACAGTAGAAGATACGCCGTGTTATCATTATTACCCTGGTGGAAAATCCACTGTCGAATATCGTGAAAGCATTTTTGTAGGCTATCGATATTACGACACTGCCAATATACCTGTACTTTTTTCATTTGGACATGGGTTATCGTATACACAATTCCAATATGATCATTTTAAAATCAAACAAAAAATGCTATCTTCACAGGGAAGTATTGACTATTCATTTGATGTCAAAAATATAGGGAATATTATGGGAAAGGAAACTATCTTGCTCTATACTGCGCACATGAGCAAGGGGGTGATGATGCCTAAAAGAGAACTGCGAGATTTTATTAAAATTGAACTATTGCCAGGTGAATCTCAGACAATCGAGGGCTCGATCCGTTGTGATCATCTCAACTACTATGATGTTTCAACGTCGAGCTGGAAATGCTCGGAAGGTGTCTATCACCTAATGATACATCATCAGGAAGCATTAAGAGAGATCTTCTATCTTAAAGAAGACGATACTTCAAAACCTGTTCTTGAAGAAAACACCTCTTTGGAAGGTGAACTGTTTCATGATTCAAGAATGTACCTAGAAAATAGAACGCTTAGAGTTTCAGATGACTATTTCGAAGCCTTGTACGGTCAATCGATTCCAAAGGATCAAAATGTCTCGCAGCGGCCATTTACATGGGACAATACCCTTGAAGATATACAGGGAACATTCATCGGCAAAATCATCCTGAAATTTGCAGATCAGCAAGCGAGGAAAATTTCGAATGCAGAAGCAGAACAAGAAGGGATGATGGTAGCAACGATTAAACAGATGCCATTTTTTTCACTTGTGCCTTCTTCTGAAGGTGTCATTTCAGAAGGCATGATGGAAGCCATATTAGCGTGTGCGAACGGTCATCTCATTCGAGGGACCGGAAAATTACTAAAAGCACTCATAAAAAGTAAATAGTCTTTGAATAGAAGCGTAAAAGAAGTGAAAATCAAATGAAGAGAGGATTCGGTAAATCCTCATCATTTGATTTTTATTTTTAAGGAAATTATAAGAAATGAAAAACCTTCATAAGTTGATAATTCGTTAAAATTTTGATATACTTTAAATTCGTAGACAGTATAGAGAGTGAGATTATTTAAATGACGATACGAGATCAATTGAATCAGTTGTACTTAAAAACTTTGGGAAAAATAGTTCCGCAGTATGCGATATTGTCTTTAATTTTTGTCTTTTCATTTAATGGCATGGTCTATTGGGGCGTTCAGTACTTTATGAAAGATGCTTCACGTTATGATTTTACATCATCGATTGATCGTAATGTCCCGTTTGTAAAAGAATGGGTTGTTATTTATCTGGTCTGCTATGCTTTCTGGGCGTATAACTATATTTTAGTTGCGAGAGAGGAAAAGGAAGTTTGGTATCGATTTGCAGCAGCGGATATCGTTGCAAAAATCATTTGTGGTATTTTCTTTGTCCTACTTCCGACGACAAATATTCGTCCTGATGTGATTGGGAATGACATTTTTAGTCAATTGATGCGAAAAGTATATGAAATGGATCCAGCATCCAATTTATTCCCATCGATTCACTGTTTAGTGAGTTGGTTTTGCTATATAGGGATTAAAAATAGCAAAAAAGTTTCTAAGTCATATAAAGTATTTTCTTGGTTTTTTGCTCTGATGGTTTTTGCATCCACACAATATACAAAACAACATTACTTAATTGATATAGCAGGTGCTTTAATAATTGCAGAAGCAACATTTTATGTCTCAAACCATACTAATTTTTATTTGATTTTTACTCGGGTATTTGAAAAGTGCAACCAGGTGTTGTTTGGAAAGGTTGAACATGTTTAATAAACGAAAGAGTATCCTGAATGGTTTATTTGTTAGTATCATTTTTTCTTTAACGATGTATTACTTGTTTAAAGAACAGGATATGACAAAATTGATGATGTACATTAGTCGTGCAAACGGACATTATATCGTCTCAGCCATCGCATGTGTTTTAATTTTTATAGGAAGTGAAGCACTTATTATTTTTTACTTGCTTCATAATATTAAACACAAAAGTAATATGATCGATTGTTTTCACTATTCATTTGTGGGATTCTTTTTTAGCAGTATTACGCCTTCCGCTTCTGGGGGGCAGCCTGCACAACTTTATTGTATGCGGAAAGATAAAATTCCCGTTTCACTAGCAAGTGTCATCTTACTAGTGGTGACAATTGCCTATAAAGCTGTTTTAGTCGTACTTGGAGTGGTGATTATCGCTATAAAACCTTTTTTGATTTACCAGTATTTAAAACCAGTTATTGGATTTTGCTATTTAGGGATTTTCCTGAATACGATCACAGTCATTTTTATGTTGATGTTAGTCTTTCATCCTACATTTGCCAAACAAATTATCGTAAAGGTTATCGAAAAATTACATAAATGGCATATTGTAAAACGACATGTTTATTGGCTTGAGAAACTAGATAGAACGATGGAACAATATAGTCGTGTCGCACTTTATTTAAAACAAAATGTATTGATTGTTTTAAATGTTTTTATTGCAACGCTCATTCAAAGACTCGTATTGTTTTCAGTAACCTATATGACATACCGCGCTTTTGGACTTCACAAAACAGATGCAATGACCATCATTCTTTTACAAGCGATGATAGCCGTCTCTGTGGATATGTTACCACTTCCTGGTGGTATGGGCATTAGCGAAAAGCTATTCTTGATGATTTTTACCCCCGTATTTGGTAAATTTGCAATGCCAGGACTGATTTTAAGTCGGGGAATTAGTTACTATGCACAGCTGATTATTAGTGCATTGTGTGCTTTAATCATTTTTTTAACGATAAGAAACGAAAGAGAAAGGAAATTAATTCAATGATAGGATTTTATGATTATACAGTGGTGCTCACTTACATGAGTCTGATGACGTCGATATTTGGTATTATGCAAGCAATTGACGGAAGACTTAGAACGGCAATCGTATGTTTAGCACTTTCAGGATTACTTGATATGTTTGACGGTAAAGTGGCGCGGACGAAGAAAGATCGAACTTACGATGAAAAGTTGTTTGGCGTTCAAATTGATTCGCTTTGCGATGTGATCTGCTTTGGTGTTTTTCCTGGAGTCATTTCATATATGTTAGGTGTTAGAGGACCTTTAGGGGCATTTGTCATCGCTTTCTTTGGAGTGGCAGCTGTTATACGACTTGCGTTTTTTAACGTCTTAGAAACCAATCGTCAAGCGAGTGAAGAGGGCTGTAATAAGTATTATCATGGTTTACCAGTTACTTCTATCGCAATTATTTTTCCACTGGTATTTCTTTTAAATTTCTTTGTTTCTCCTCAAGTCTTTAGATGGATCCTGTTGTTGATGTTATTGACTGTGGGCATTTTATTTATAACAAACTTTAAGTTGAGAAAACCATCTATGAAACAATTAAGTTCAGCTGTTGTGATAGTCGGTTGTGCGGTGATTATTATATTGTTATTTTCAAAGTATAAAATCATTCACTCGCCATTACATGAAAAAGCTTCAATTGAAATTCATAAAATTGCGGATTAGAGACAGATAGTATAAAAAAATGAAATAAGAGGCATTCATGATTTGTAAGGATAGAAATGGCAACATAATTGCTCAAAATGAAACCCAAAATAAAGCAATCCGGTTTTTATACCAGACGAAGTTTGGACGTGGATTGCTTAAATTGTTAATTAGACCTGGAATAACACATATTGGTGGATTTTTCATGAATACTAAAGTATCCACATTATGGATTATGCCGTTTGTTAAGAAAAATCAGATTGACTTAAATGAGTATGAAAGACAAACATTCCGGTCATATAATGATTTTTTTACGCGAAAGATTCAACTGAAGTACCGTCCTGTGGATCACACTGAGAACCATTTGATTTCTCCATGTGATTCAAAATTGTCGGCTTATAAAATTGAAAAAAATCGGACATTTTGCATTAAAAATACAGAATATCAACTTTCTCAACTCTTAAAAAATGAAGCGCTTGCGAATCAATATGAGAATGGAACTTTATTGATTTTTAGATTAACAGTGGATGATTATCATCGGTATTGTTACGTGGATTCTGGTACGAAAGATAATAACATAATTATCCAAGGTGTATTTCATACGGTGAATCCACTGGCAAATGACGTGTATCCAATATATAAAGAAAACTCGAGAGAGTATTCAATCTTACATTCAGATCATTTTGATGATGTTATTATGATGGAGGTTGGTGCTTTGATGGTTGGTAAGATCGTCAATTATCATCAAGAAGCGGTTGTTGCACGAGGACAAGAGAAAGGAAAATTCGAGTTTGGTGGTTCCACTGTAATTCTATGTTTTAAAGAAAATCAGATTTCACTAGATGCTGATATTCTAGAAAATTCACGTCAATTCATTGAGACAAAAGTGAAGTATGGTGAGAAAATCGGTGTCAAGAGACACGCTTAAAGTATCAATACTGAAGAATAGTTCATAAAAAATAGGCTCTTGTAAAATAAACTCTTGTAAAATAAGTTAGAAAATCAAATGTAATTAACATGACAAATGTCTCAAGTGCATGAACGTGCTGTGACACATGTCATGTTTTTTTATTGAAAAGGTCCAATATATCCCCCTACCAGGCTTGTGCCAGTGATTTATTCGTATATAATGATAATAAATTAACAGTAAGAGGGGTATTTATTATGCATATGGCAGATGCTTTAATTTCACCAGTTGTTGGTGGAGCCGCGTTAGCTGCTACAGTTGGATTGGCAGCTTATTCAATTAAAAAAATCCAAACGGATTTTGATGACAAGAAAATTCCATTGATGGGAGTTATGGGAGCCTTTGTATTTGCTTCACAAATGATTAATTTTACCATACCTGGAACTGGATCAAGTGGTCATATAGGTGGGGGGATGTTGCTGGCAATTCTACTCGGACCACACGCCGGATTTTTGACGATGGCAAGTGTATTGTTGATACAGGCCTTATTTTTTGGAGATGGTGGACTACTTGCTTATGGTTGTAACGTCTTTAATTTAGGCTTCTTTACTTGTTTTGTTGCATATCCATTTATTTATAAAATGATCACACGTAAAGATATAAATTCAAGGAAACTAACCATAGCGTCGATTATTTCAGTGGTTGTTGCATTGCAACTCGGTGCATTTAGTGTTGTTTTAGAAACATTGGTATCCGGAAAAACAGAATTGACTTTTTCAACTTTTGTTTTGTTGATGCAACCGATTCATTTGGCTATAGGAATTGTGGAAGGGATTATTACTGCAGCTGTAGTAAGTTTTGTTTTTAAAATGCGACCTGAAATATTGAACACTCTTCAATCAAATAACCAAGTGTCATCATCTGCATCAAATTCATACCAATCAAATCGTTCGTCAAAAGGGCTGTCTTTTAGAAACGTGACGATTGTTTTACTCGTTGCAGCATTTATCATCGGTGGTTTTGTTTCATGGTTTGCTTCATCAAATCCGGATGGACTTGAGTGGTCAATGGAAAAAACAGCTGGAACTGCTGAATTTGAAGGAACAAGTTCCGTTCATACTTTCCTTGAATCCCTTCAAAGTAAGATTGCGTTCTTACCAGATTATGGTTTTAAAAACGCAGGTGATAGTCAAACTGCAGCGTATGCAGGCACGACACTTTCTGGTATTGTAGGTAGCGTTGCAACGTTAGCCATTGCAATAGCGATTGGATTTATTGTTAGAAAAGCGACTTTTAAAAAAGCAACTACAAAACAAGCAGCTACAAAATAAGCAGGAATTTATTCGAGTCTATTTTAATTAAAGTTTGATTGATCAATTAAGTCTAGAAAATTGCATAATTCTTATTTGTGAGAATCTCAATTTTTGAAATGGCGTGATTGAGCCATTTTAATTTTATCAACACATGATTTTCACACCGAAAAGGTAATTATGCAATTTCCACAAGTCATGAATAAAATAGGCAACAGGTGATTGGCGTTCAATTGAACGCCTTCTTTATATTGAAAGAGGATGAGATGTCAAAAACGGTTAAAGCACTCTATAATATTCGACTACTTGAAAAAATTGCGCAAGGCAAATCAAGGATACATTGTTTGCATCCAAATATCAAAGTGATGATCACACTTTGCTTTATAGCTGTGACCATTTCATTTGATCGATTTGACGTGATCGGCCTGATGCCTCTTTTTGCATTTCCCATTATGACAATTCAATTGGGTCAAATTCCATATAGGCCCATTTTAAAACGAATCCTCGTAATCATGCCATTAATTATTGGAATTGGCATCTTCAATCCGCTTTTAAGTGACAATGGATGGACGGTTTTTGCATCGTTGATATTAAAAAGTATTTTAACTGTCTCTGCAACTTTGGTATTAGTTGCAACCACTCCCATGGAGCAGTTAGGATACACTTTAAGACGTTTTCGAGTTCCCAAGATTTTTGTGTTACAGATACTTTTAACGTATCGGTATATATCACTCTTAATTGAAGAACTGTCGAGAATGTTAAGAGCGTATTCATTACGTGCGCCTGGGAAAAAAGGAATTTCAATGAGAGATAGTGGAAATTTTCTTGGACATCTACTTCTCAGAACGATTGAACGTGCAGAACGCGTTTATATTTCCATGCGATTAAGGGGATTTGAAGGTGAGTTTGATTTAGGAAGTTATAGAAAAGTAACGGCAAAAGAATTTGGATATTGCTTTATCTGGTTGTGCTTTTTTATTATAGTGAGATGTGTGAATATCCCTCAACAAGTGGGTGTTTTTATAATGGAGGTTTTTTAATCGTGAGCATAAATATCATAAAAGTCGATCATATTCAGTTCACTTATCCCGACGGGCATCCTGCTATTCAAGAGATTAGTTTTGACGTCACTGAAGGTGAATCCATTGGCATCATCGGTGCAAATGGGTCTGGAAAGTCCACGCTCTTATTTTTGTTGTTAGGCGTACTTTTCGTAAAAGAGGGAAGTATTCAGATTTTGGATCAAGAATTAAATAAGAAGAATCTTGCATCCATCCGAAAAAAAATCGGTATGATTATGCAAGATTCAGATGATCAACTATTTATGACACGTGTGGTTGATGACGTAGCATTTGGCCCCAGAAATCTAGGTCTTTCAGAAGTTGAAATTGAAAAGGTCGTCGATGAAGCCCTAAGTAGAGTGGGGATTACTCATCTTAAGGAACGCGCGCCATTCAACTTGTCTGGAGGAGAAAAGAAAGCTGCCACAATTGCCAGTGTCTTATCGATGAATCCAGAAATACTCGTCATGGATGAACCTACGTCTGGACTCGATCCTAAGTCTAGAAGAAGGTTGATTGAACTGCTCAATGATTTTGAGCATACAAAAATCATCACGTCGCATGACCTAGATATGATCAAAGACACCTGTCAACGAATTATCATTATTCACGAAGGAAAAGTACATGCAGATGGTCCAAGCGGCATCATTTTATCAAATCGAGAACTTCTTGAAAGCTGCAGCTTAGAATTGCCTTTGAGTATGCAAAATAAAGGGTAACCCGAGGGTTTTATTCATTTATTTTAAGATAAATAGCTTCAACGCCTAGCCAGTAGCTGACAATATCTTCTCGAATATTGGTTTGAAATTCGACATTGTTGAAAACGAGTAAGATTTTTAATTGTTCATTTTCAATTTGATACTGTATATCCTCTTGGTTGACTTCGATTCTCGAGTCGATGCCAGGAGGATATTTTTTTGACAATGATTCGATAAAGGATTCCATGGATTGACTTAAGATGCGTTCAGACCCTTTGAAAATTTCTAGTGTTGGAATCTTTGCATTTTCTGTTTTCCAGATTAGTTCATATTGAATGCCTTGATGCAGGATTAAAATGGATTCTGTTTCAATTTTATAAAACGCGCCACTGGTGATTGCGTAATCATAATCTGAAATGATAGAAGGTTTATTTTTAGCCCAAATCGATGTGAATTGAGTTTCACTTTTGACGTAGTCGTTTTGATAATAATAGATTGGATCAAATCCGAATGATTCTTTGAAGGTAGCATCGATAATAAAATCATCATTCCACCATGTTGGAAGTTCGTAGTCTTCCGTATACGCTAGCTCATAAATCGTTTCAGTAATGTATTGCCTTGTTTCTATTGTGAGTTCATCTGTTGTAGGAACTAATGTGTGATTTATAAGCATATTTGCTTGTGTTAATCGCGTTTCAAGCTGTTGGATCTGTATCGCTATCGGTAAACGATGATAACCGACGATAGGCATGACAAATAGAATAACTAAGACTGTAATTGTGATTAAAATTGCTGGGTAGGCTTTTTTCCATTTCTTGACGAGGAAAAATGAACTGATGATTGCGCCTGTCCAGATGAGAATAAAGACATAGGTTGAAGTACTGAAACCGTATTTGAGTATTTCTTTGATAATGGCATACAGTTCAAATATCAATATAATCGTAGACGCAATAGGGAAAATTACATGGAATTTTTTCGTGATGCCAAAGGTGTGTTGCGTGGTAAGAACCATGAGCCAAATGCCGACAAAAACATAGCTTGAAGAAATACCAAAAAGATCGTCAAATGAAAGTTCAAAACCTGTAACTATCGTTCGAATCATCCAAATCAGAAGTACGCCAGACAGTGCTAAAATAACAGGTATCACGACTAAGCTCAATAAAATTTGGATGAATTTAGGTTGTTCATAAATCGCTTGATTGGAGTCACTATTCATTTGATTGGAGTTTATGCTTTCTTTAGATGCATCGGAGGTTCTCTTAAATGAAGGGAAATGACTGATGAATAATATAAAGGTGATAAATCCAAGAATCGTATAGGCGTAGAGTCTGACTTTTTCGCTCATATCCATATAAACAAGTGCTTGGAAAGCGCCTAATACAGCTGTAACTCCAAGTGTTAATACACCACCATAAAGGACGGAAATGAAGAAGGAACGGTGTAATAAATAAAACGAAGATGCATATGCAGAGGCTGGTGACCATTTAGTAACTTCTTGTTCGCTCTCATTATGAAGTTCAAGCATCAGAATCGATTTGGCCATACTGGCGATTAAAGCAATTAAGCTGATGACGATGGCAACGATGACTCTCGCTTCAGCTATATTAGTGAGTTCAAGTGGCGTTTGGTTAGAATTTGAATGTCCTAAGAAATAAAGCATTAAAAATGCAATGAAAATCACGATGCAGTTAATGCCTTGTACTGTTAAAAACTTCTTTTTTGAAAGTGGCATTATATTGGTATAAATGGTCGTTGCAAAACTAAAAATCGCTCCAAATGCAAATGACCAATGTAAGCAGTTAAATAAAAAATTGAGCGAAATTTGTTGTTCCCAATCGAGATGAATGCGAACTGCAGTGACAATTGCAAATAAAAAAGCACTGAGAAGGGTCACTGGATAGCTTTTTATGGACGCGATGACATCTGATTTTAGTTGACTTATTTTATCTAAAAATGAATTCATTCTAAACTCCTTTCAAACAATTGAAATACCTACATAGTAGTATATACCTCTTTTTCTTATAAGATTCCCAAATTTCTTTTGATATCGGGAAGTTCTGTAAAAAATGTTTGATAAAAGGCTAAATCGTCATGAGCTTCAATTAGGTGATAAAATGCGTCTAAAAATTGAGTTTGAATGGTGCTCAGGTCACTTTCATCATGTACAAATTTGAGTTTAAATTGTAAAGCTTTTAAAATCTGATGCCATGTTAATAAGAATTGTTGATGCAAATGATCATTGGAGAGCCCAATCCATTTTTCGATAGAGATGTTTTTTTTAATAGGTGATGGACAAGCATCTTTCTGAACAAAATAATGATATGTGTCTTGTTCATAAACGCGTCCGAGTGGAAACAATCGACAAATATTGGGTCTTGCTGAATGAATACTACAGCGATCTTCATCATTTAAAAAGGCACATCTAGAAGTGGTCGAATCCATCGCGAGGTATGGCAGTTTTAATTTTCCCTGGAGTCTTAATGTACAGTAGGTTTCAAGTAATTCATCAAAAGCCATCTCACATTTATTTTTGATTGAATAGATGTCATAGGGGGTGAGTTGAACCATTTCTCCAACGCCGTTGCAACACTGACTACAACCTTTACACCCTTCGGTATCAATGGCGACTATATCAGAAATCGTGTATAAATGTCCGTCTGAAATTGAGTTCAAATCGACTAAATCTTTCATGTTGGGATCTCCTCACAAAATAAAATAAGTCTTAAGTATCAAACTTAAGACTTACTCATTGTATCAGAGTTCATAGGATTATTAAATAGATTTGCGATCTCGTTCTTTAATCATAAATGCAATGGATAAACCGACGCATGCGGCAATTGCAGAGATGATAAATGTCGTGGTAAAAGAGCCAGCCATTCTTTTGATAAAAATACCAGTCAGAGCAGCCAGTCCATATGCTTGGTAGACTACCCCATAGTTGGAACCGTAGCGATAAGAACCGAATTCTTGATTGGTGAAAGTTGGAAAGAGGGATAAGAAACCACCATAGCCAACTGCGACACCGATAATACTTAAATAGAAGATGACGCCGTTTGAGGCAAAAAAGCTGAGGCCGATTAATGAAGCAATAGTGATGACAAAGATGATTTTTAACATATTAAGTGTTCCAAACTTATCTGCAAGTGAACCCGAAATTAAGCGGCTACTTGCATTGGAAAGTGCAAGTACTGTGATGAGCCCTGCAGCGATGGTCGCCTCTAAATGTGCCACTTCGATTCCGATATCCTTTGCCGCACCTAGAACCAGAAGACCTGGAATTACAGCAAACCAATACATAATCCATGTCAATTTAAATTTAGACGTTTTCATCATCTCTTTTGTCGTGTAATCGTCAGTTCCTTTTTCTAAGGATTTTTTCTCAAAACCTGGCGGGTTATTCGTGAAAAGAGCGCCTGTTACAATGAGTGCCATGGAAAGAATCCCAAGTCGTACAAAGGACTCTGAAACTGTATGAGATTCAAGTAATTTAGTAATTACTTCTTTGAAAATGATACTGCCACCACCGAAAATGCCAACAGATAAACCTGTGATGGTACCGCGGTATTTTGGGAACCATTTAATGAGTGTAGATAGTGGGCATACATAGACAAATCCAACACCTGCACCTGTTATGACACCATAAGTGATGTATAATAAACCCGGAGAATGAACGAATGAAGAAAGGATCAAACCACCACCGTATAAAAGACCACCGATGAGAAGCGCCACTCTAGGTCCTTTTTTGTCAACAACTCGTCCTGAAATTAAGGTGCTAAATGCAAATATAAACTGTGCCAATGCATAAGGGAAAAAAGTGGCATCACCGCTCCAACCTCGTTCTGCTTGAAGCGCTGTTCCAAAGATGCTCCATGCATATAAACCTGCGATGGTCACTTGAGCAAGTAGGGCACCGATTAAAACAATGTACTTATTTTTAATGGTCATGTATTGTATCTCCTTGTCATAAAATTTATTGGATAATTTGACTATATACATTTGAGTAACTCCAATGTCAAGAGGTGAATCGTTTGATGATAAAAGATGATTTGACGTTAAAAATGTACTCATAATGTTGGCATTTCTATGTTTTAGTAAATATTTGTGCTAAAATATGAGTAACTGTTTAATTTTCAATACAACTTAATGGTTGAAATTGATTAAATGAATCCTGTTTGAATAGGTGGCATTGTGAAGGAAAAATTTTTAGTAGGTGAGTTGGCAAAGCTATTTAATATTAGCTCGGATACATTAAGACATTATGACCAGTTGGAGCTTTTAAAACCTGAGTGTGATGAAAATAATCGCTATCGCTATTACAACATTCGAAGTATTTTTAAGCTCAGTCGTATTTTGTTTCTTAAGAATTTAGGCATTTCTCTAAATGAAATCCATCATTATATGAAGGATAAAAGTACAGAAAAATTATTGCACATGTTGAGACGTAAAGACGAAGAATTAGATGCTAAAATTCATCAGTTGCTCAATCTCAAACATAAAATTCAATCAAAGGTCAACCTTCTTGAAAACTATGACACAGAACTCAATCAAATTAAGGTAAAAACTCAATCTGTACGTTATGGTGCGCTTTTAGATATGAATGAATTAAAAGATGAATATGAAATCAAGCAAGCCTTTAAAAAAAGTGAGAAGTATCTAAAAATCAGCTCATGGCTCGTTGAAGGTCAAATTTATACATCTCTTGCAAAAAAAGATATGGATCGTCACATTTTCAACCGATTTCGATATTTTATTGAAATAGATCCAGAAGATATGGATCAAAGTCATATACTTGAGGTATTACCTGAGGGAGAGTATGCCTGTATCACTGTATCAGGTCCATATTCTGATATGGTAGGACACTATGAAAAATTGGTAAGTTGGATCGATGCGAATCACTATGAAATAGTAGGTGATTCCATCGAAAAAAATATCGTGGACTATGATTCTACCGAACAAGAAGCGGATTATGTGTCTGAAATTCAGATTCCCATTCGAAAAAAAGAAGTTGAGTCGCATAAATTATCGACTCAATCACATGAGCTTATAAATGTAAAATCGTTTTACTTTAGTGCGACAGGTACAACTGAAAAGGTCGTCAAAACACTCGCAAATTATACGTATGAGGCGCTACATGCAATTAATCCACAGGTGGATTTAATGCATCATGATTTCACATTTTTTCAAAAATTGGATGGGCCATTGGAATATTCTCCATACGATCTTGTATTTGTGGGCGTTCCAGTATATGCGGGACGCGTTCCAAATGTGCTTTTAAAAACTTTTAAAAGGTTAATAGGCAATGGTGCGTTAGCAGTACCAGTCGTTTTGTATGGCAATCGAAACTACGATGACGCCTTAATCGAATTATCTCATTTATTGACCCATCAAGGATTCACTGTTATCGCAGCAGGCGCTTTTATAGGAGAACATGCTTTTTCAAAAGCAATTGCCACCGGAAGACCAGATGCGTCAGATTATGAAAAAATCATTGAATTCTCTCATGCCATTTTAAAACATATTCAATCATATAGGCTCAATGGATTCGCACGGGATTTTTCGCTACATTGGATGAAGGGAGAAATCCCCCACAGACCCTATTATCAACCGCTTGATAATGAAGGAATTTCATTTGATTTTAAACGAATTACGCCAGAAACAAATTTAGTGGCGTGCACACAGTGCATGTTATGTGCAGATGAGTGTCCAACAGAAGCCATTTCAAAAGAAGATGTCAGTCAAATTATTGGAAAATGCATCAAATGTTGCGCTTGTGTTAAAAATTGTCCAGTTCAGGCTAAACAATTTGTCGATCAAAATTTTATGAAACATCGTATGGAACTTGAACAGTACTGTACCGTTCGATTAGAACCCGAATGGTTTATAAAAACATCACTTAAGGAGGCACCATGACAGAGACCAGAACATTTAGGATTCGAAAAGAGTCCCCAGAAGATTGGCATGAAGCAGAATATGTTGCCATGAAAGCATTTAGCAATTTACATGGAATGGGTGGCAATGACCATTATCTCATTCATCAGTTGAGAAAATCTGCGTCATACATACCTGAATTAACAAGACTTGCAGTGGTAGATGAGCGTGTTGTTGGAGCCATCTATTATTCTGTATCGAAAGTTGTCGATGAAGTAGATCAAATTGAGCATGAGACCATTTCCTTTGGTCCACTCTGCGTAGATCCTGAATATCAAAATAGGGGAATTGGACAAGCCTTAATGGCTGAAACGTTTGAACTAGCAAAAGAAATGGGATATACGCGCATCATTATTTTTGGAGAGCCTGATTATTATCCAAAAGTGGGATTTAAAACTTGTGATTGTTTCCAGATAACTACTTCATGGGGCGCAAATTTTCCAGCTTTTATGGGACTTGAACTCGTTGATAATGCCTTTGAAGGCATCCGTGGTAAATTCTATGCAGATCCTGTTTTCGATGATTTGCCACAAGAACAAGTAGAGGCATATAATCTCAATTTTCCGTACCTCAAAAAGATGCGCTTACCGGGACAATGGGATTTTGCAAAGACTGAAGCCTATCATGAACCCTATAACATCGTGACAGATCGATTGGTCATTACGCGTTTTGATGATCAGATGGCTCAGCTGATTCACGAGCAATCATTAGATGAAAACAACCGCAAATTTGTACCAGATGAAGTCTTCGAAAGTATAGAAGAAGCACAAGAGACGATTGGCTTCTTAAAGTCGGTCTATGAGGATGATACACAGCCACAAGTCTATCCCGTGACGTTGAAATGTGGATTAACCATTGGGTATGTTCAGCTCGTCCCGATTCAAACTGGATGGGAAGTAGGCTATCACATTGGCGAAGCACATCAAAACAGAGGATATGCGACAGAGGCTCTGCGTGCATTTTTAAAAGTCATGGTGCCAAAGATGAAGATCACATCGCTTTATGGTATTTGCCATGTTGAAAACAAAGCGTCTCAAAAAGTATTGTCAAAATGTGGGTTTCAAGAAGTCGAGAGAAATCAAGAACGCGTGACATTCCAGTATGCCATACTCAAAAAGAAATTACGTGTGGACGTGAATAGTGATTTAGGAGAAAGTTTTGGTCCATATAAAATTGGCTGTGATGAAGAGGTGATTCAAAGAGTATCTTCAGTGAATATTGCCTGTGGGTGGCATGCCGGAGATCCTTTTGTGATGAATCATACGGTAGAGCTTGCGATAAAGCAAGGCGTTGGAATTGGCGCACATCCAGGATTTCCAGATCTCAATGGATTTGGTAGACGCAACCTTTCGGTGACGCCGGAAGAAATGAAATTATATACCATGTATCAAGTTGGGGCTTTACAGGCTTTTGTCAAAGCACATGGAGGAAAACTCAATCATGTGAAACCTCATGGTGCGATGTATAATATGGCTGCGGTCAATTACGAACTGGCCAAAGGTATTGCCGAGAGCATTCGAGCAATTGATGACGAGATCATTTTACTTGGCCTCGCAGGAAGCGAACTCATAAGAGCGGGTCGTGACTTGGGGCTGCGCGTGGCAGAAGAAGTTTTTGCCGATCGAGCGTATCAAGAGGACGGGTCGCTTGTTCCAAGAAATCAACCAGGAGCAGTTCTTCATTCACTAGATGAGGCACTTAATCAAGTGATTCAAATGGTCACAAAAGGCACTGTTACCACTATTACAGGGAAAGAAATTGCCATTCAAGCAGATTCAATATGTGTTCATGGAGATAATCCACAAGCGGTTCACTTTGTCGAAAAAATTAGAGAAGCATTGAAATGCCACGGAATAGAAGTTCAACCTTTAGATGTCATGATTCCTTACTTGAGGTGAAGCATGTTTTCAGAAGATCGTACAACCGATTTGGATCAAACGCACAAGATCACGATAAAAGTTTGTGGGGATCAGGCAATTGCAATAACTTTTAAAAATGAAATCTCACTTGAGGTTCACAGGCAAGTTACTGCACTTTCAAATTTGATGAATCAAGACCGTATGAATAGTCTTATTTCAGGCGTTACGGCGATTATTCCTACGTATTGCACTGTCATGATTCAATATCAGCCACTTGTGATTGCCTATCAGGACTTAATTCAGTGGTGTGAGGCGTGTTATTCAAAACTACAAACGTTACCGCCTGCTAATAGGGCAACTGTAAAAATTCCAGTGTGTTATGGAGGCTCTTACGGACCCGATCTACACACGGTTGCTGAATTACATGGGCTTCAAGAATCGGAAGTGATTCGAATTCACAGTTCGGCTCTGTATCCTGTTTATATGCTTGGATTTACACCGGGTTTTCCGTATCTTGGAGGAATGTCCAAAGATATCGCAACGCCTCGTCTTGAGAAACCAAGACTCAAAATCGATGCTGGATCAGTTGGAATTGCAGGAGAACAAACGGGAATCTATCCACTAGATAGTCCGGGAGGATGGCAAATTATCGGTAGAACCCCTCTACGACTTTTTGATATGGATCAAGAACCACCTTTTTTATTAAAATCAGGGGACTCGATTCAGTTTGTTCCCATTGACGAACAGGAATTTCAGAGGGTTGAAGCGTCCTATAAATCAAGTGCTGCGTCATTTAAATCAACTGCTTCATCATTTAAATCAACTGCTTCATCATTTAAATCAACTGCTGCATCTTCTCAAATGAATTGTGAATCTTCACCTAATAAATGTCTTGATGACGTGAATCGTCTACTAAGCTCGACTGAAAAGTTGAACTCTCCTAAAGAAAATTCCGTGATTATTGAAAAACAGGGAATGATGATGACGATTCAAGATTTTGGGCGACTGGACTATCAATCTTATGGCGTTCCAACTTCTGGCGTCATGGATGAATATTCAGCGACGATTGCCAATCTACTGGTGGGAAATTCTCCAAAAGAAGCTGTTTTTGAGATGACATTTCAAGGTTGTGAAATGAGATTTATGACAGATTCAATTATAGCAGTAACAGGTGCAAAGACTGTCGTTACTATAAATCAGCAAGAAGTTTCTATGTGGGAGAGCATTCATGTTCGTGCAAATGATTGTTTGAGTATCGGCGCAGCAAGCGATGGATTGAGAATCTACCTGGCTATTTTGGGTGGAATAGATGTTCCTTTTGTCATGGGAAGTCGTTCCACTTATACAAAGGCGGGTTTTGGCGGATGGCATGGTCGCGTGCTGAAAAAAGGCGATCAAATACCTCTAATTGGCGTGGAAGCGCTTCATGAAGTTTTTCACCAAAGAATTCAATATCCCCTTAAAGTGGACGGCGCATCAGAAATACTTTTTAAGGGTTTTGAAGACATTCAAGTCATTCGCGTAATTTTAGGTCCTCAAGAAGACGCGTTTACAGAAACGGGAATACAGACATTTTTAAGTTCTGTATATAAACTGTCAAATGAGTGTGACCGAATGGGATATCGGTTAGAAGGTGCGGCAATTGAACACGTACAGGTCGGTGATATTCTATCGGACGGCATCACATTTGGTGCGATACAAGTACCTGGGCATGGCATGCCAATCGTCATGATGGCCGATCACCAAACCACAGGTGGCTATACGAAAATTGCCAATGTCATCAGTGTAGATTTATCTAAATTGGCGCAGATGCGACCAGGACAGTCAGTTCGATTTGAGCGGGTATCACTAGAATTTGCTCATGAAGCACTTCTTCAAAGAGAGACTTTTTTTCACAAAATCCGTCATAACTGCCTCGGTCAAGTTGAGAATCCATGTAGAGAAAAAACCTATCAAGTGAAAGTGAATGGCGTGTCCTATCAGGTGACTGTTCAAGAAATTTTATAGGTTAATGGACTCTAAATCTAGTTAGTGAAGTAATAACGATATTAGAAAGTTAAATAAGAGAGTTAAATCATAAAGTTAAATCATAAAGTTAAATCATAAAGTTAAATCATAAAGTTAAATCATAAAGTTAAATCATAAAGTTAAATCATAAAGTTAAATCAATAATCTATATGAACAGCATAAATTAATCGGCTATATAAGCATGTTTCGCGATGAGTAGAAACATGCTTATTTTTTTTTGTTGACAAAAAAATAGGTGGGTGCTATTATCAAAAAGAAGTATTTAGCTAAATATATTTAGGTAAATACATTGAAATATTATCTCGTATAAAAACACATGAATAAGGAGAAAAGACGATGACATTTGAAAAAGTTAAAGAAATTATCGTGGATACATTAAGCTGTGAAGAGGATCAAGTAACACTACAAGCTAGTTTAAAAGAGGATTTAGACGCTGACTCATTGGATGCAGTGGAACTTAATATCGCTCTAGAAGATGCATTTAGCATCAGTATTCCAGATCAAGATTTAGCTAAATTTGTGACGGTACAAGATATTGTAAGTTATATCGACTGTAGAAACTGATTCATCAGTTTCTACTTTTTCCATATTATGACGAAAACGGATGAGGGTGTTTGCCAATGAAAGGAATACGAATTGTATCAACTGGTAGAGCTTTACCGATAAAAATACTCACAAATGACGATTTGAGCAAAATTGTCGATACCACAGATGAGTGGATTACCACACGTACAGGTATCAAAACGAGATTTATCAGTGAAGATGAAAAAAACTTTGAACTTGCAACTCAAGCAGCCAAAATCGCGATTGAAAAAGCGAAGATAAATGTCAATGAGATTGGCGTGATCGTAGTAGCAACAGTTACACCTGATGATATCACACCTGGATGTGCGTGCTTGGTTCAAAGAGAGCTCAACATGACAAATGACGTCATGGCGTTTGACATTAATGCAGGTTGTACAGGTTTCTTATATGGGTTAAAAGTATGTAAAGGATTGCTTGAAAATTCGGTTAAAAAATATGCCCTCTTAATTGGCAGTGAACAATTATCGAGAATTGTCGATTATACCGATCGAACCACTTGTGTCCTATTTGGTGACGGAGCAGGTGCAGCGATTATTGAATTATCAGAACTTGAAAATTATCACCAACGGGTTTGGTCAGAAGGAAATTCAGAAGCACTCGTATGTAAAGGTGCAGGAAATAACCACTCGTATCTATACATGGACGGATCAGCAGTTTTTAAATTTGCAGTCAGCGCCATTCAAGAAGGAATAGACCAAATCTTAATCGATGCAGATTTGACGATGAATGACATCGATTACGTCCTTTGTCATCAAGCCAATGAACGCATTATTGATTTTGTAAAAAAGAAGTATAAATCTTCTGATGATACATTTTATATGAACTTACAAAAATATGGCAATACGTCAGCAGCGAGTATTCCCATGGCAATGGATGAAATGATGGAAAAAGGGTTATTGGGTCGTGGAAAACGATTGATCTGTGTGGGATTTGGTGCAGGATTCACATGGAGTAGTGCACTTTTAACTTTTTAGTAAGGAGATGGAATTAACGTGAAAATAAAATTAAACGAACTTCTTGGTATCAAATATCCCATTATTCAAGGTGGAATGGCAAAAGTGGCAACTGGTGAATTCGCAGCAGCTGTATCAAATGCTGGCGGTCTTGGACTGATTGGTGCAGGCGGTATGAGTGTTGAAGAACTCGAAAAGAATATTCAAATCTGCAAGTCTCTAACCAATAAGCCATTTGGTGTTAACTTGATGCTCATGCATCCTCAAGTAGAAGAGATGGCTGAACTGATCACACGTGAGTCTGTGAAAATCGTCACAACAGGTGCAGGTAACCCACATCCGTATATCAATATGTGGAAATCCAATAATATGTTGATTATGCCAGTCGTATCAAGTGTTGCATTGGCAAAGCGAATGGAAAAACTTGGAGTTGATGCCATCATTGCAGAAGGCACTGAAAGTGGTGGACATGTCGGTGAAATGACGACGATGACTTTAGTACCACAAGTCATAGATGCAGTCAACATACCGGTTATTGCAGCCGGTGGGATAGCAGATGGCAGACAGTTGTTAGCAGCGCTATCTTTAGGTGCATCAGGTGTTCAAGTTGGAACATGTTTACTTGCATCTGTGGAATGTCCAATACACGACTCATACAAACAAGCCATATTAAAAGCAAAAGACAATGATACGACTGTAACTGGTCGCATTAGCGGAACGCCAGTCAGAGTTATTAAAAATCAAATGGCTCGTGAGTATGTTAAACGAGAAAAAGAAGGTGCTACGCGTGAAGAACTTGAGCACTATACACTCGGTTCACTTTATAAAGCAGTGGTAGAAGGTGACGATAAAAATGGTTCTTTGATGGCTGGACAAGTTGCAGGGCAAATTCAAACCATCCAAACCATTTCAGAAATACTGGAAACGATGACGCTTGAAATGAGACGTGAAATGGATTTGATGCTACTGAGATGGATGGAACTTTAGGAGGTATTTAGATGAAGTTAGCTTTTCTATATGCAGGCCAAGGCAGTCAACAAGTAGGAATGGGAAAAGATATCTACGATGCGTTTCAGACGTATCGTCAAGTGATTGACCGTGTGGATTTAGGAAGAGGGTATCGTGAGATTATGCACGATGGACCAGCAGAAAAACTTTTGGAAACTCAGTATACACAACCTTGTATGGCAGCTTTTGCAGCTGGCGTTACAGCCGTTTTAAAAGAACACGGCATTGTACCAGATATCACAGCGGGTCTTAGTCTAGGTGAATATAGTGCCCTCCATTGTGCAGGCGTTTACGACGAACAAACACTTGTAGATTTAGTCGCATTCAGAGGTGCAGAGATGGAAAAGGCTGCTAGGGGCATTGATTGCAAAATGACAGCTGTTCTCAACCTAGACCGAATGGAGCTTGAACGTGTTTGTGAGGAAGCAAAGCAATATGGAAACGTCGAAGTCGTGAATTATAATTGTCCCGGACAATATGTGATTGGCGGAGACCGTTTTGCGGTTGAAAAAGCCGAAGAGATGGCAAAAGATAAAGGTGCCAAGAGGTGTATACCACTTAACGTAAGCGGACCTTTTCATACGATTTATATGAAACCAGCAGCGAAGGCACTTGAACAAAAATTTCAAATCGTGCCGTTTAAACCGATGAAAATCCCTGTGATTTTCAATACAACAGCCAATTTGTTGCAACCACATGAAACCGTTCCTTCGATGTTGGTAAAACAAGTTCACAATAGTGTCTATTTTGAAGACTCTATACATCGATTACTTCAATCTGGTGTTAAAACAATTGTTGAAATCGGGCCGGGTAAAGCGCTCAGTAGTTTTGTCAAAAAAATTTCAAAAGATGTCACGATATATAACATTGAAACTGCTGAAGATTTGCGACAAATTATCAATCGTTCAGAGGAGATATTTATATGAGGTTAAAAAAAGTAGCAGTTGTTACAGGTGGGAGTAGAGGCATCGGTAAAGCGGTTTCATTAAAACTGGCGGCTGAAGGTAATCATGTTGTTATCAATTATTTTGGTAATGAAGAAGAGGCTGCGGAAACCGTTCGGGAGTGTCAAGCATACGGTGTGGAAGCACTTGCAGTAAAAGGTGATATAAGAAATTATGCGGACTGTGAAATGCTTTTTAATCGCGCCACTGAAATAACGGGTCAAGTTCACATCCTTGTGAACAATGCAGGGATTACCAAAGATAATCTGATTATGAAAATGAGTGAATCGGATTTTGACGACGTGATTGATACCAACTTAAAAGGGTCTTTCAATTGCATGAAAATTGCATCTAGAATGATGATGAAACAGAGATATGGCAGAATTATCAACATCAGTAGTGTCATAGGTCTTAGAGGAAATGCAGGTCAAGTCAATTATGCTGCAAGTAAAGCAGGGGTTATCGGTATGACAAAATCACTTGCAAAAGAACTGGCAACAAGAGGTGTTACTGTAAATGCCGTAGCACCTGGCATGATTCAGACGCAAATGACAAGTGTGCTTCCAGATGCTATCAAAGAAGCGATGCTTGAAGGGATTCCGTGTAAAAGAATGGGAACACCTGAAGATATTGCCCAAGCAGTTGCATTTTTTGCCCAAGAAGCATCTAGTTATGTAACGGGACAAGTTCTTTGTGTGGATGGAGGTATGGCAGTATGAGACGTGTTGTAATTACCGGTATGGGTGCAGTCACACCTATTGGAAATGATGTTCAATCTCTTTGGAGATCCATCAAATCTGGACGTTCTGGAATTGGACGCATCACGAAATATGATCTAACGGATCGACGTGTCACGCTTGCAGCAGAAGTCAAGGATTTAGAGGTTGAAGCGTTTATTGATAAAAGAGAAATTAAAAAGATGGATAAATTTACACAATATGCGATTATTGCCTCTCAAGAAGCGGTGAAAGACGCTGCGATTGATGTGGCTACAATAGACGTTCATCGTGCTGGTGTATTGATATCAAGCGGTATTGGTGGCTTGTCGACAATTGAAACAGAACATTTTAACGGTCATGAAAAGGGATATGATCGTATTATGCCTTTTTTTATTCCAATGTCCATTACCAATATGGCGGCTGGTAGAGTGGCCATTGAACACGGATTTAAAGGGATGTGTAGCTGCGTCGTAACAGCATGTGCAGGTGGAACCAGTGCGGTGGGGGATGCATTTAGATACATTCGCGACGGGTATGCTGAAGTGATGCTTGCAGGTGGAACAGACGCTTCGATCACGCCACTTGGCGTAGGTGGATTTACATCGATGAAGGCGCTTTGTCAAGAAACAGATCCTTCTCGTGCGTCAATTCCCTTTGATAAAGAGAGAAGCGGGTTTGTCATTGGAGAAGGTGCTGGAATTTTGTGCCTTGAAGAGTATGAACATGCGAAAAAACGCGGAGCATTAATCTACGGTGAAATCGTGGGGTATGGTGCGAATTGCGATGCAAATCATATCACTGCACCACTTGAAGATGGCAGTGGTGCAGCTAGATGTATGAGGCTTGCCGTAGAAGATGCAAAGATTACGCCTCAGTTTATTGATTATATCAATGCACACGGAACCTCAACTCCGCTTAATGACAAAATAGAAACAGCTGCAATTAAGCAAGCCTTTGGACTTCATAGTAAAAATTTAATGGTATCATCAACTAAATCGATGACAGGGCATCTATTGGGAGCAACAGGCGCAGTTGAAGCCATTATCACCGTTATGGCACTGAAAGACAGTTATGTACCTGCAACGATTAATTATCGAGTTCCAGATGAGGCATGTGATCTAGACATCGTCCCAAATCAAGGTAGAAAAGCAAATATTCAATATGCGATTTCAAATTCACTCGGATTTGGCGGACATAATGCGACCATTGTACTAAAAAAATTTGAGGAGTAAATGATGACGCTAAATTCAAATGAAATAGAAAAAATCCTCCCACATCGCTATCCATTTTTGCTGATTGACCGGGTAACAGATTTTGTGCCTGGTCAGTCGGCAACGGCGATTAAATGTGTCACAGCAAATGAACAACATTTTTGTGGTCATTTTCCGGGAAAACACATTATGCCAGGGGTTCTCATCATCGAGGCTCTCGCGCAGACAGGTGCGATTGCCATCCTGACAGAAGAAGCATACCGCGGCAAAATCGCCCTATTTGGTGGCATAAAAAATGCACGATTCAAGCGTCCTGTCGTTCCAGGTGATCAGTTAGAGCTTCACTGTGAAATCATTACGAGAAAGGGGCCAGTTGGCATCGGTAAGGCAACGGCAAGAGTAAATGGCGCAGTGGTTGTCAGTGCTGAACTTACATTTGCAATTGAAATGTAAAATTGATATACTGAATGATAATAATAGTTTGATTAGGAGGAATAATATGCTTGAAGCATCTTTTAGCAAAGTATATTCCAAATTTAAATTGCATTTTTATCAGAAAGTATTTGAAAGATGGCAGGATCGTGAAGCATCTCTTACAACGGTTGAAACTTTTTGTATGGAGATTATCTATGAACTGAACAAGCCGACCATTAATCAATTTGCAGCACTTGCAAATCTTTCATCTCCAAATGCAGCTTATAAGGTGAACAATCTCATCAAAAAAGGGTATGTCCGAAAAATTCAATCAGAAGAAGATAAAAGAGAATATCGGTTGGAAGTGACTGAAAAATATCTGAACTATTATAATATTAGTTACGATTATATGAATATCGTCATGAAACGCATGCGCGAACGATTTTCTGAACATGAACTTGAAGTGATGGAGAATATGCTCGTCGTCATGTATGATGAACTCATGCCAGAAATCCATATCAATTCAGAAAAAGCATCATCATAAAAATGAAGCAAACCATTGAACGCAACAAGTTCAATGGTTTTTTGCACAATATGAAGCGAGGCATATTTATGGAAGATCAACAAGATAGGGTTTGGCATGACAGTTTCTTTGTCGATATTATGTTAGCAATTGTAGTTGGCATATTGTCGGCAATTTCAGTGAGTCTTTTTGATGGAATTGTAGATGTTTGTGCTGGAGGATTAAAGCATATTTTGAGCGAGAATTATACGATGTATGCTCTTATGCCATTTGCTGGAACGGTACTCATGCTCATGTTGTACAAAGTCCATCTAAGTGATGATCATTCCGGACTAGGAATTCCTCAAGTCCTCATTGAAATCGATCAAACAAATGGATTTTCAATGAAACCCAAACGGGTTTTTGCTCGCGTTTTGGCTGCTATGATTACTTTGATTTTTGGGTTTTCAGCAGGCAGATTTGGACCTGTGGTACATTTGGGTTCTGCAGTGGGATCGAATCTATCGTATCGATTTCATTTAAGCCCAAAACGTATCCGGATGCTTGTCGGATGTGGCGCATCAGCTGCGATTGCATCTGTTTTTAATGCGCCTTTGTTTGGTGCATTATTTGTACTGGAAGTATTGTATCGTAAGCGATTTGATGCATTGCTTGCGCCCGTTATCATTGCCAGTATCGTGGGAAATCTAACCGGTCGATTCATTGGTGAATTTTATGAAAATAAATACTTATTTTTAAGTAGAACCTCTCAAGTTCCCAACTTCGATGGACCATTTATTATTAACCTGTGTATCATGGGGATTCTTTTCGGATTGATTGCAATAGCCTTTATTCGTTCTATAGAAATATCAGGTAAATACTTTGGAAAACTCAAAAGTCCTTATTCTAGATTAGTTATTGCAGGAGGATTTATTTCGTTCATTGCATGGATGTTTCCATTAAATTATGAAATTCATGAGGGGGTTACAGCCAACATCGTCAATGAAGGTTATTCACTGAAAGTTTTAGGGATTATTTTGCTTGCTAAACTGATAGCAACTGGTATTACACTGGGTTCCGGATATATTGGCGGGAATTTTTACCCTGGTGTGACGATTGGAGCGGCAAGTGGTGCACTGATTTCTCAGATTCTTGGGTATTCATCTGCACAATCTGGAGTGTATTCTATTTTAGGAATTGGTGCAGTCATTTCAGGGTATTTCAATGCACCATTATCGGGAATTGTCTTAACGCTTGAATTATCAGGTATGGTCGAACTTGTTTTACCAGCTGCACTCGTCTGTTCGATTTCTGTTATGATTGTACAGGGATTATTGGGACGCGATATTTTTCAAAAGCCTTATGAACGCTTAAAGAAGATGAACGCTTAATGATTGGGATATATATCACGAAGCAACTACTATGAGAAGTAGTTGCTTTTTTCATGTCCAAGTGGGTATAAAATTCAAAAGACTCTGTTTAGTTTTCATTGCGTCAGAATTAAGCCAAACCTTCAATCGTATTTACGGGAAAGTTAGGAGTTTAAAATGAGTAAATGGACTTTGTATTTTATCTTCATTATCATCATATCGTTTAGCCTATTTTACTTAATGACGAGTTTAGTGCTCGATCAATTTGAGAGTGTTTCTGCGCAAAAAGTGTTGCTTGTGGAGGAGTCTGTCAATATAAGTGTTGAGTTTTTAGAACAAATGCGCATTTATTCAAATCAATACTATGAGGGTTCCTTAAATGGAAATCGTGATTTATTAGATCAAATTGAATATAATGAAGCACTAGATATCTTTTCTATGGACAACATGGATGAATCCTTTAAGCGTTCTAATGGCAATATAACAGGAATTGGTAATTTGGCAGAAACTAAAATTCTTGAAGAGGATTTAATTCTTGCTCTGAGCATGAATCCATATATACATCAGTTTCACAGTGAAAATCCAGATATTACATGGATTTATTATATGAACAACGATGGTTTCATCAATCTTTTTCCATGGGCGCCATCTTCCTATTTCACTTATAATGAAGCATCAAAAGAAATGGATTTTTATCGATTGGCGACACCTGAGGTTAATCCAGACAAGTTGCTTAAATGGACACCTGTTTACCTCGATGGTGCAGGCAAAGGACTCATGGTGACACTGTCTTTGCCCGTTTATGAAGGTGAACGCTTTACAGGCGCTTTGTCGGTGGATATTACCAATGAACGGCTCAATGAACTCGTGAATAGTCACTATAAAAGTTATTTAGTAGACAATTATCTCGATATACTTGCAAGTTCGTTATATGATAATGAAAATGCATATGAAATAAATTCTATCCAAAAATTTTCTAAAGAAACATATGATCAATATCAGTCAAAGTCTTCAAAACAAGTGAATATGATTGGTTTCAATTATGTTTTTGGCTCGAAGATTGAGAACACACCGTGGATGTACTTTTCAACAATTTCCATATTGAGTGTGTATGGAATTTCAAGTGTTGTTTCATTACCAGTGATTGTCATTGGCATGCTTTTATTTGTATCGGTTCGACATAATGAAGCACGTAAAAAAATAGAAATTGAACTTAAAAATGAAAAGGAATTAATGAAAAATACTTTATTGGCTCTTAATAATGGCATTATTACAACAGATGTTCACGGTATTGTAACCTTGATGAACCATTATGCAGCTCGAATCACAGGTTATGATCCATCCTATGCCATAGGACGATCGTTTGATGTGATTTTTAATGCGCTTCAAACAGATATGACGTGTGATGAAGATCTGGCAAATCCAGTGGAGCAAGTGCTCTTAACAGGGGAGACGATGACTTCTCCTGAGCATATGGAAGTTCTATCAAGAACAGGGGAACTCTATTATATATCGGGGACAATTAGTCCGACTTTTAATGAAAAGCATGCCATATCTGGAGTGGTAGTTAGTTTTGTCGATATAACAAAAGAATATGAGCAAGAATCTGAAATTCAAACATTTCTGGATATTAACCTAGAAATGCTTTGTGTGACAAATTTCAAGGGTGATTTTATCAAGGTGAATAAAAAATTTGAAGATGTTTTAGGGTATTCTTCAGAAGAGTTGTATATGAAAAACTTACTGAAATTTATCCATAAAGAAGATGTCAAGAAGATCAAATTTTCATTTTTAATTTCAGATGAAGACGATTCTTTAAATATGTTTATTTGCCGATTTATACAGAAAAGTGGAGAGTATAGATATTTAGAATGGCATTCTCAGCTGAGTCATAATAAGTACTATTACTCATCTATCCGAGATGTTACAGAGCGATATATGTATGATGAAGAGCTGAAAAAAGTGGCTTATAAAGATAAATTGACAGGACTGTTTAATCGACACTACTTAGAGATTGTTATTGATAATGAGATGAGGCAAAGCGATGAGACGGAAGGTCATTTGACGATGATTCTAGCGGATATTGATTTCTTTAAACGCGTTAACGATCAATATGGCCATCCAGTTGGCGACGAAGTATTGATACAGTTATCGAGGATTATGAATGAAACAATACGGACGTCTGATGTTCTGATTCGATTTGGCGGAGAGGAATTTGTCGTTTTCATGCCAAATACCAATCTAGAGGGGGGCATAATTGCTGCTGAGAAAATCCGACAACTTGTAGAAAAATCACCATTTCCAATTGAAAGTGTTTTGACGATTAGTTGTGGGGTTGCACAGCGACATCCAATGGAAGGATTTAAATCGTGGTATGAGCGATTGGATAAAAATTTATATCGCGCGAAAGAATCTGGTCGCAATAAAGTGTGTGGTTCATAGCGCAAATTTTTAGGTGAAATATTCATGTATTCATGCTATACTGTAGGTCACTAATTCATATAGGATGATAGCGATGAAACCTAGAAAACAAAATAGATTGACCCTACGTCACATGATTTCTTTGACAGTCACTTTACTCGTAATACTGGCCATTATATTCGATGTCGATCCAGAAAATGGGCGTGTTAAAACAAGAATAGATGAAGCTGAAAAACTTCAAACGCCACTATCTGAGACACATATGATTCAAATTCCACTGTTTCAAACGGATAAATTAATGGGTGATTTATATGAGTATGCTCCGAAAGAAGTGATACGTGAAATAGATGAAATGGTTCAATCCATCAATGAAAGCATACGTTCGCGTGAAAAACAAAAAATATATGATCCGACTGACGAAGAACTCGAACTATGGAAACAGTTAACGAAGAAATTAGATGAAGAGACGTCATTTCAACTCTCAATCCCACTAGATGAGTCTACGACTTCCGGTGATGACAATGCTGATGATGTCGATTTAGGAGCAGTGGTACTTGAGACGATTCAACCTACTATTACGACGGAAGATTACAATGCGCTTTTAAAACTAAGACAACAATTTTTTGATACGGATGAAAGTACTCTAAATCAGACAAATGCTTATTATGAAATGAAAGCCATAGTTGAAAAATATACTCAATTTGATGCAACAGCCTTGCTTTTGAATTTAGTTGAAGAACAGGCTTTTAGCACTAAGGCATTTTACGAAGTTCAAGATGATTTAACAATAGAATATATGCAACCTAATAGTGTCGGCTTACCTCAAGCGTCAGAATCAGAATTAGATCAATATAGTGAGTATTGGAATCAAGTTCAAAGTATGATTCCATCGTCAATCCTTCGGAATTTTTCATATTACAAGGTTGCAACAGATGGTGAAGCGGAGACACTTGCGTATGTGATTTCTGTTGATGATCAAGGGGATAAATGGTGTCTCAATTTAGATCCTCAAGATATTCAAGAGGATGGTTCTTTTCCGTTTACGATTATCCATGAAATGGCGCATTATATTTCGTTGAATGATGAACAAATCCGTTATTTCACTGACGAGATTGAGTCGTTTTCATTGTCAAGATATGCAGATGATAGTTGTGTTGCCAATGAAAATTCCTACTTAAATCTGTATTATCAACGTTTTTGGCTGCCGTTACAAATCGATTGGAAATCGAATCCGGATAATGAGTTATTTTATTATCGCCATATGAATCAATTTATGACGAGTTATGCCGCGACGAATTGCACGGAGGATTTTGCAGAAACATTCGCAGCTTACGTTTTAATGGAAGATGCGCCAAATGAGGCTATTCAGGAAAAATTTGATTTTTTTGAGTCCATTCCTTCGATTTACTGGCTCAAACGCAACATTCATTACAATTTAAAAAGCCATGACATCAAAGTGGATATTGGTTTAATTTACTAAGACCTTAGCAAAAAAGACGTTAGTCCTATAAAGTGACTAACGTCTTTAAATTTGTAAAAGGCGAATATACGATTAATTTCCATAGAACAAGCTTGAAGAAGCAAACTGTGGCTCACTTGTAATCTCAATACCTAAATTTCTTAAAGAAGATTCGTTATTTGTGTGAAGGATGACAGTGGCATGAGCTTCACATCCTCTTAAGCTTTCAAGTGCATCTAGTGCGACTTGTGCGATTGGATTAAATGCAGCGCTGATTGAGAGTGCGATCAATACTTCTTTGATGTCAAGAAGCGCAGTTTTTTCACCAAGAGATTCTTTTTTTAGCGTCATAATTGGATTTAATACTGCTGGAGATAATAAATGAACATCATCTGAAATGCCAGCATATTTTTTGAGTGCATTAATGACACAAGCTGCAGCCGCATCCATTGCTTTTCCATTTTTTCCAACGACAATTTGACCATTGTTTAAAGCTAAAGCGACTACTGGAACGATTTCATCGCCCTCTTTATCTTTCAGAAGTTCAGCAGCATAACTACGTGCAGGTTCAACTACTTTTCTTTGTGTTGGCTTGAGTTCAAGTTCTTCCATGATCATTTTAGAACGATTGAATGTGTCAATATCACAAAGCCCTTTTTTATATTCGCATCCAGTTTTGAAATATCTTCTGATAATTTCTTGGCAAGAGGCTTCACGAATCACTTCATCATCTGTAATTCCAAATGCAATTCTGTTAACGCCCATGTCAGTAGGAGATTTATAAACAGATTCTTTACCGGTGATTTTTTCAAAGATGCGTTTTAATACAGGGAAGGTTTCTACATCGCGGTTATAGTTCACAGTGACTTGACCGTAAGCTTCAAGGTGGAAAGGGTCGACCATATTGACGTCTTTTAAATCGACAGTCGCGGCTTCGTAAGCTATGTTAAGTGGGTGTTTAAGAGGCATGTTCCATACTGGGAATGTTTCAAATTTAGAATATCCGGCTTTTCGACCAAGACGATTTTCGTGATAGAGTTGGTTAAGACAGGTTGCTAATTTACCGCTACCAGGTCCTGGCGCAGTGACAACTACGATTGGTTTAGTTGTTTCGATGTAAGGATTTTGTCCGTAGCCTTCATCGCTAACGATGGTGTCGACATCAGATGGATATCCTTTTGTTGCTCTATGGATTGAGACTTTAATGTTCTTGTGTTCGAGTTTGTTGATAAAAACATTTGCAGCAGGTTGGTTATCATATCTAGTGATGACAACGCTGTTGACTTCGAGTCCGTTACTTCTGAGGTCGTCAATTAACTTGAGAACATCTTGATCATATGAGATACCAAAGTCACCTCTCATCTTATTGCGCTCAATATCGCCGGCGTAAATGCAGACAATCACTTCTAGATTATCTTTCAATTTTTGTAAGAGTTTAATTTTTGCATTTTCGTCGAATCCTGGGAGACATCTTTTGGCATGCATGTCAAAGATGAGTTTCCCACCAAATTCCAGATAAAGTTTGTCATAATTGTTTACACGCTCAAGGATAAATTTTGATTGTTCCTCGAGATATTTTTCTGAATCAAATCCTTTTTTCATACTACCCTCCTCAATAATCATTTATATAATTTATCACGTGACTTTTAAAATGTCTATGTTTTTTTTTCTGTAATTTCGAAAGTTATATCAATTAATTAATATAATAAAGTAATTATTTCGGAATGCTTTAAAACGTTGAAAATGTGTAAAAAATGAGCGTATATTAACAGTTTGTAATGTATTAACGAAATATCAAATTTAAATTATCTGAAAATTGAGACAGGATGTTAAAAATGCGTATAATTAAGTTATTACATAGATTGGGGGAGTGAAGTATGAAAAAAAATTTAAGAAGCACAATTTTATTAATGGGGTTGATTATTGCACTAGTATTCACAACGAGTTGTTCAAAGCAAAATACGGATCAGGCAGATGAAGCAAAAGCATTTGTTGCAGATTTTTCATCAGAAGAAATGATGGCGTTTATTGAATCAGTAGCATCTGTAGATAATGCGCGTATCACAGGATTTGAAGGAGAGCATCAAACGGCTGATAAAATCCAAGAGACATTTGAAAGTCTAGGACTAGAAACATCGGTACAGTCTTTTCCAATTCAGTCTTATGCGTTAAATTCACATTCTGTACAGCTTGTAACAGATGGGGACCGCCTTTTAGAAAATGCAAATCCACTCAGTTACAGCATTGGAACTTCATCAGAGGGACTATTGGGTCAAGTGGTTTCCGTGGGTTTAGGTGCAGAAGAAAATTATAAAGATGTGGATGTAACTGGAAAGATTGTCCTCATTCAAAGAGGTGGCGAGTATTTTTATGTAAAAAACGACCGCGCATTCAGTCATGGAGCAGTGGGAGCCATTTTTTATGATCCAAATGGTGAAAGTATATCGGCGACATTGACGCATTTATCAGAAATACCCGCTGTGAGTATCACTAAAGAAGATGCTACTTGGATGGAACAAAAGTTACTAGAGAGTCAAGTCGTAGAAGTCAAAATAACCATTGATGCGAAGTGTGAAGATTCTGAATCTAAAAATGTTATCGGAATTTATCGTTCAAAAGACAACAAAGATGGGAAAAAAGTGATCGTAGGGGCACACTACGACGGTGTAAACACACCAGCAGCAAATGATAATGCATCTGGAACTGCAGTTGTACTTGAAATGGCGCGTGCGCTTGCTGAACAAAAAGTTGAATTGCCATTTGATGTACAGTTTATGACTTTTGGTGCTGAAGAAATTGGTCTAGTAGGTTCAGATTATTATGCAAGTCAAATGACGCGAGATGAGATCAAAAACACAATCTGCATGATAAACTTCGATATGGTTGGAGTAGGTGATGGCATTGACATTTCCACTGCAGGTGATCCAAGAGCACTCTCTTTAGTAAAACAAGGTCAAGATGTCTTTAAAGAAATCGGTTTTACAGCGACAACTTCTGAATCGGATAGAAGTGATCATGCGTCTTTCGCAACTGTTGGCGTAAAGGCGATTTATATTCAAGCAACGCCAGATCACAACTACCATACAGATGAAGATACAATCGATAAAATTGATCCTGAAATGTTAAAACATATGTGTGATTTTGGAACAAAAATGTTGATGGATGTTTTGGCAGTAGAAAATTAAGCGTCCATTTTATTCAATCAATTCAATGTGTTCAATTAGTTCAAAGAGTTCATTGAATAAAAGACAGAAGTAAGGTACAGACTATCATAAAAAAGGTACAAGCAGCTTTATTAAGCGACTTGTACCTTTTTATATTAGTTTAAAATGACGCGATTACCACTGTTAATGAGAATTGATCCAATATGAATAAATCCAATATGAATAAATCTAGGATTGCTCAATTAACTCACTCTAAATTTTATAGCTGTTGACCAAATCAACTAAGTGATTGATTAACTCTTTGATATCGTTCATAGAATCACTTACGCGTAATACAGATTCACCTTGACTAATTGTAGTTGCACTGATTTCTTCTGTTGATGCTGCAGATTCTTCTGCAACAGATGAAATGCTTTCAATTGAGTGTAGTACTTTATCACGCATTGCAGAAACTTCATCAATTTCGTGATTGAGTTCTTTTGTTTTATCGGTGACACGTACAATGGATTGATCAATTGTTTCGAAAACATTTTTAGTAGAGACAAGTGTCACGCCAGCTTTATCAACGGATGATTTTGCAACTTGAACTTGGTTATTGGCATCATCTACGACAGTTTTAATCTCTGCGATTATTGAGTAGATTGATTTAGCTGAGTTTGAAGATTGTTCCGCTAGTTTTCGGACTTCATCAGCAACAACTGCAAAACCTCTTCCATGTTCGCCTGCGCGAGCAGCTTCGATGGAAGCGTTAAGTGCAAGTAGGTTAGTCTGTTCAGAGATACTGTTGATGGTATCAATAATCGTTCCAATGAACTCAGACTTATCTTTTAGCAAGAAAATCAATTCAACGAGTTGCTCTGTAGCTTGATTGCTTTCATCAAAACGTTCTTTTAATTCATTAAGCGAGGAATGACCTTTACTACTATTTTGGGACATTGTATGAACATCCTTGGTCATGGCATCGACTTGAGTCACCATTCCGTTGACACTATCAGAAAGTAAATTTGTGATTTCAAGTGTATTAGAACTTTCTTCAGCTTGCGTCGTTGCACCTACAGCGACTTCTTCAATAGATTTATTGATTTCTTGTGCAGAATGACTTACCAAAGTAACGGATTCCATAATGGTATTCGATGAATTTTCAAGTTCTTGAGTGCTTTCTTTGATTTTATGAGTTAAAATTTTTAAATCGTGAATCATTTGATTAAAACCAGTAGCAAGTGTCCCAATTTCGTCTTTTGATTTTGCTTGAATTTCAACGGTTAAATCACCAGCTGATACAATTTCTGTAGCGTGTGCGAGTTCTTTAAGTTGTCCAAAAATTCGTTTTGTAATCCAGACAATAATGAAAACGCTGACAAGTGTAATCAGTGCAAATATCCCGATACTTCTCATAGTATCATTTGTAATAAGAGTTTTAATGCTGTTGAGCGAGTTTTCTGTAATTTCAGTTGATTCAAGGTATGGAAGTGTATCAATTTGCATTGCTAAAACATATAAACTTTTATCGTCTTGTTTAATTGGAAAGAAAACCAATGCTTCTTTATCAACGCGTTTAATCATAGGTGCAGTGACTTTTAAGGCAGCAGATACTTCAACATCCGTTGAAACTTTTCCAACTGTATATTTTGATGTGACACCTTCGTCAAGAATTTCCATTAAAACGGTGCCTTTTGCATCAAATAAATAGAGCGATTTAAAGCCTTTAGTTGATTTGACAGACTTCGATACGACTGAGCTTAATTCACTTGCATTTAATGAAGACTCGACAATTCCTTTTCCATCATATCTTGGAAGTGTCGCAAACTTGAAAATATCTGTTGTACCGGCGCCAATGATGAGGTTCGAAGTTAAAACTTCTGCTTCGCCAGTCATGAGCATTTTATAACCACTCCAAATATCAAATAAATTAAAATCTAATGATCCCGCATCGGTGGATAAGACAAATTTACCATCAGCATCTGTCAGGTAGAGATGATCCATCCCGAGTTGTGTATTTAATTTTTCTAAATCAGTAAGCGCCAAAGTAGCCGTTTTATCTTGTTCTTTTAATACTAATGCTGCGTTAATAAGATTTTTATTCATCTCATTTTCAAGAGCGAGGATATAATCCGCAACATTTGATGATTGTTGTATCAGTGTTTGCTCAATTTCATCTTGAGAAATTTGCGTAAGTCCTTTGACAGTTTCTTTTGTCAAATCAGAAACGGATTGAACTTGTAGATACGAGAAACCTGCTACAATAAGTAAGAAAATAATGAAAATAGACAAAAATACTGAAACAACTTTCAGACGTATTGACATGAGACACCTCCAAATACTTTTACATAGAATCTATCAGTAGATTCATACCCCAAAAATAGCATTTAAAATACTACGTTTAATTTATTTATGAATAAGATTATGCTATGATGTAACTATATAGTGCGAAATTCATTTTATAAAATAATCGAGGTCAAGTCAATGGAATTGTGGGATATATACAATAAAGACCGTCAGTTAACAGGTAAAACAAAAATAAGAGGTTCAGAATTCAACGTTGGCGAGTATCATCTTGTAGTCCACGTTGCTATTTTTAATAAAAATCAACAAATGCTCATTCAGCATAGACAACCCTTTAAGTCAGGTTGGTCGAATATGTGGGATATTTCAGTTGGAGGAAGTGCTGTTTCTGGAGATGATAGTGCAACCGCTGCAGAAAGAGAAGTGTTTGAAGAATTAGGACTGAAAATAGATTTAAATGGGTCTCGACCCGTTATGACAGTTCATTTTTCTTTTGGATTTGATGATATTTATATTGTAAATCAAGAGGTGGATTTAGAGACCTTATCACTTCAATACGAAGAAGTTCAAGCTGTAAAGTGGGCGACTTTAGACGAGATTATGGAAATGATTGATGCAGAAACCTTTATTCCATACCATAAAAGCTTTATTCAGATGTTATTTGATATGCAAAGTTGCAATGGAGTTCATGGGAGTGTCTTAAGAATCAATGAAACAACTAAAAATGAAATAGAGAAAAACGTCACGAAAGGCGGCGTTATGGTTTAAAAAAATTAAGACCAAGAATCGATGTTATACAGCGACTCTTGGTCTTTTTAACTTTTAAATAGTATTGTTTCGACTGATTTTGTTAGAATGAATCATCCTTTAACATATAAAAGGTGGCTATATAAGATGAGGTAAAACGATACTTGCAAGGCCTAAGAAAATGAAAAAACCACAAGTGTCAGTTGTTGCTGTTAAAAATATCGATGACGAAATCGCTGGATCAAATTTCAGCTTTTTCATGATCAGTGGAATCATAAAACCTAGAAGTCCTGCAATCATCATATTACAAATCATGGCAATCAAGATAATCATGCTTAAATAGAGATTGGTGTACCTCAAATAGATGATTCCTGCTGTGATTAATCCAACAGACAATCCGTTGATAAATCCAATGGAAACTTCTTTAAAGACCGTTTTCCAGTCGTCGCGTATGTTGATTTCACCTAAAGCGATACTGCGAATGGTGATGGATAGCGTTTGTGATCCTGCATTTCCGCCTAATCCAGCTACTATTGGCATTGCTGCTGCAAGTGCGACGACTTGTGATATGACATTCTCAAATAAGCCAACCGTAAAAGAAGCTAAAAATGCCGTACATAAATTGACAAATAGCCATGGTAATCGACGCTTGATAGAGTCTGAAACTTTGCTACCTACACGTTCATCTTTATTAACCCCGGACATACGAAGCATATCTTCTGTATGTTCCTCGACGATGACGTCGATGATATCATCGACTGTGACGATTCCGATGATTGTCTGCTTGGAATTCACAACGGGGATTGCTTTTAAGTCGTATTTTGAAACGATGAGAGAAACCTCTTCTTGGTCAGTATCTGGATGAACGTAAATGACATTTTCATTCATAAGTTCATAAAGATATGTCTCTTCGTTTGCAGTTAAAATATCTCGTAAGTCAACAACTCCAACGAGTTCATTAAAATTATTTAAGACAAATATAGTCTCGATGACTTCTGTTTTAGGACCGATCACTCGAATTTTATTTAAGGCTGCTTGAACGGTGAGCTCAGATTTTAATGCGATATACTGTGTGGTCATGATACCACCAGCAGTATCTTCTCCGTAGTTTAATAGCGTTTGAATTTCATGAGAATCACCTGATTTCATTCTCTTCAATAAATCTTTTCGCTTATCAAAACTTAAAACGCCGATAATATCTGCGATATCATCCGTCGACATGAAAGAAAAAATCTCGATAACTTTTGAAACTTCTAACAGATCGAGTATTCTTTTTTGTAATGTTGCACTTGCTTCTTCTGTAATTAATGCAATTTGTTCATTAGAAAGCAATGCGAGAAAATCCAATAGTTCTTCGTCTTCAAAGTCTTCAATGGCAGTAGCAATATCCACTGAATAATGATCTTCAAAAATTGCAGCCATATAATGTGCGTGCTTTTTTAGGATTGAATCCTTTAATAGTTCTTTGAGTTCCATGTATTATACCTCCTATGATTATTTCCGGTATAACAGTGAAACTTTGAAAATGCGTTATTTTAACGAATAAATGGTCGCTGTATGGGTTGCATTTGTGAATGCAATTGTCATAAAATGCGCATACAGAACAGTATTTTTCAATATGAAATTTCGCCCCAAAGGATCATCTGTTATACACTGACTACTGTGCGTATCCAATTACATTCACCTCGCTTTTTTTCAGGTAGTTTAAATCCTTTGTCATTATAAACCTATTTTAACTATTTGAAAATAGGCAAATGTAGGATTGTTACAGATGACGATAAAATTGCGAGGTGGGTTTTTAGCCGAATTGATGCTGCAAATAATGGGTGGGACAAAAAGTGTTACTTTTTAGCCATGATTTGAAATTATGCGTGATTGAATAGATTTGAGATGTTATAATAGGATGGGTATGTAAAGAGCATATACCAGAGCAGATTGCTTAATATAAAATCATTTAAAGAGGAGATGTATTATGAGTAAACCAATTCTCTCAGCGCATTTTGAATCTCGTAAACCGTCAGATGTTAGACTTGCTCAAATGAAGTACGAAGAGCGCAAAGTGAAACCACAAGCTGTTATTAATGTAGGTATTGGAAATGTTTCATTGCCGACAAATCCAGCGATGATGCAAAGAATGTTTTCACTTGATGCTCCTGATAGTCCATTTGCAAAAGGCGTTATTCGTTATTCGACGACTGCAGGTACAATTGAATGTCAAGATGCTTTTAAAAATATTTTAAAATGCGAAGGCTTTGATACGAGTAAATTACATGTTCAAGTAACAGATGGTGGTTCAGCAGGAATGGAGCTTTTACTCATCGGTGTATGTGGACCAGCAGGTACAGATGAAAGACCTTTGATGATGATCGACCCAGCGTATACAAATTACATTTCTTTTGCTGAAAGAGTAGGCAGAAAAACCATTACTGTAAAACGTCATATGGAAGATAACGGCAAATTTGCACTTCCTAATTTAGATGAGATAGAAGCAACGATTCAAGAAAATAAACCGAATGCATTGTTAGTAATTCCTTATGACAATCCAACAGGTCAATTATATGAATATGAAACTATGTATGAATTAGCAAGACTTTGTGTTAAGTACAACATGTGGATGATAAGCGATGAAGCGTATCGTGAACTTTATTATGAAGATTCAAAGCCACTTGTAAGTATTTGGGGCGTTACAGATGCTGAAGTTCCTGGGATTGAGGGACGCAGAATAAGTATTGAGACGGCTTCAAAAGTTTGGAATGCGTGTGGATTAAGAATTGGCGCAATCATTACAGATAGTCCAGAGTTCAATAATCGCTCTGTTGCTGAATATACTGCAAACCTTTGTGCCAATGTGATAGGACAACATATCTTTGGCGCTTTAGCACATGAAAGCAAAGAAAGTATTCTTGGATGGGCAAAACAATTAAGGGAGTATTATAGAGAACAAATTATGATGGTATATAACGGCTTGAAAGCTCAAGAACCAGGCCTCATTGTATCGAGTCCAGATGCTTCAATCTATACAGTAATCGATGTTAAGAAAGTTGTTAAACCGGGCTTTGATGCAATCGATTTCGTACTTTATTGTGCACAAGAGGGTTCTGTCTCTATCAACGGTATAGAAACAACGCTTCTAGTTGCTCCAATGAAAGGTTTTTATGACATAAAAGCAGGACAACCAAATCCTGGTAGCACTCAATTCAGAATTTCGTTTGTTGAATCTCCTGAGAACATGGCAAAAATTCCTGAGTTATTCGTTGAACTGTTAAGACAATTCGAAGCTAAAAGAGCGTAAATTTAGGTATTCGATATCATTTTAATCGTATCAATTACAAATCGTATCAATTGCTAATTATATCAATTACTATAAGTCTGTATTTCAAATGAGAAATGCAGACTTTTTACTTTTTTTGATTTTTATGACACTTCGTTTATAGAGCTTGACAAAGATAGCAATATCATTTATGTTATATATAGTTACTATAACTAGATGATAAAAATAGAAACTCAAGGAGATATGGTTATGGACTTGAAGAAAAATCTTCATGATTATTGTGAACATTTAGCGAGTGTAAAATTAAAGAGATGGTCAGATTTTCCAGATTTTAGTATTTATAGTGATCAACTATTACAACTCGTCAATGATGAATTGATTGATCTCTATGATGCCGAAGAGAGTTTGATGACTAAAAGCATGATTAATAATTATGTCAAATGGGACATTATGACGAAGCCTAATAAGAAAAAATACGACCGCATACACATTGCAACTGCTATGGTTATCACAATTCTAAAACCGGTGATGTCGATTACAAAGATAAAAGAAGGTATCCAATTACAAATTTCAATTGACGGAGAAGAAAATGCCTATAATGCATTCTGTGAAGCTTTTGAAAATTCACTCAAGAGAATTGTAGATTCATTAAAAAATCCTAAAGAACGATTTGAATTTTTAAGTTGTGAAGTTCCTTACAATCGTCTTGCAATTTCAGCAATTACAAATGCTTTAGCAAATAAAATTTTAACAGAAAAAATCATCTCCATCGAAATGGAGCGCATTAAAGCTGAGACGAATGAAAAAGTGCAAAAACAGTCGAAGAAAAAGACGAATGAACTAGAACAAAATAAAGAACTAGAACAAAATAAAGAACTAGAACAAAATAATGAACTAGAGCAAGAAGTATTCAATGCCGAATAATAATCTTAGCGAGGTAGTTAAATGGAAAAAATTGCGATTCTTACAGATACGTGTTCAGATGTTCCAAGTGAGCTCATTGAGAAATACCATATTTATCAGTTGCCTTTAGGTATTAATTATAAAGAAAAATCTTATCGTGATCGAATGGATATAACACCTGAAACGGTTTACGAAAATTTAAATAAAGAAATTCCAAAGACGAGTTTGCCAACCATGGGTGAAATTGAAGAAATTTTACAAGGCATTTATCAAGATGGTTATACGCATGTGGTTATTCCAGTTTTGTCATCTGGTTTAAGCGGAACTTATCAAGCAGTTCAACTCGTGTGTAATGATTTTTCTCAATTAACGACAGCTGTTATTGATACCAAAAATATTGCCATTGCATCCGGATTTTTTGCACTCTATGCCGCACAATTACTTGAACAAGGAAATTCATTTTCTGATATCGTTAGAAAACTCAATTCAAAAATAAAAAACTCACATGTTTTTTATAGCTTGCAAACACTACAATATTTAATAAAAGGTGGCAGATTGGGGAGAGTTGAAGGTGTTTTAGGAAGTTTGCTTCAAATCAAACCAATTATTTCATGTGATGAGCAAGGCGTTTATTACACAGTCGAAAAGGTAAGAGGCCGGAATCAAAGTATCAAGCGAATGGTAGAAATAGTTGAATCTCATCTAAGTCATAAGACAAACTATTACTTTGCAATATGTCATGGTGGCGCACCTCAAGAGGCGGAAGCATTAAAACAAGTTCTACAAAAATATACCAATCAAGCAATCATTTTTGCTCAAGGGCAAATTTCGCCTGCACTTGGCGTTCATACAGGGCCTGGATTGGTTGGAATAGGCTATTTTGATCTAGACGATGAAGCATAATCATTTAGCCGATAAAAAAGTCGATTGCATGTGCAATCGACTTACGAGTTAACTTAAATAGCTTTTATAGGATACTCAGTTACTGAACAAGAACGTTTTCATTGGCCCAGTTATCAAGGCTAGTTATAACAGAATCATACGTTTCTTGGGATATTGCAGGCAAGTTGCCTCCGAAGTAATCTTTTGCGGAATCGAAACCATCTTTAATAGCGGATTTTAGAATGTCTAACTTGGATTTATCTTCTCCGGAGATGGCTTTCGCAAAATCAACAATTCTAGATGAAGTTTGTTTTACCCCCCAAAAACCGTCTTCGCTTATTTCTGCTTGAGCACTTGCCCTTGTTGCATCATCAATTTTGATGAACTGGCTTGATTTATCAGAATTATCTGGTGAACTTAACTGACTTAATACATCTTGATATTTTAACCCTTGATTTTCAAGCATGGATTTTACAGAATCTTTTAACCCTTGAAGCTTGCTATCGACAGATGCTTTAAGTTCACTAATTTTTTGCTGATTGTATACATGCCCTGTTTTATCGTAAGCGGACGCTGTCTGAATGGATGGAGCACTTTTTTCAAATATGACGCCATTGTTAGATTTTATAGAATCAGTTGTGGGTAATGTTTGAGTATCTGGGGCGACATTTAGCGAACTCGATTTGTTAGGTTGAGTTTGAGTGGTTTTTTGAATGTTTTTCTCAGGACTGATTTGCTCGTTATTCCAAATCGAATACGCAGACAGTTTGCTTGATTGTATAGGAATCATAACGCCCTCCTTGCAATTAAATAATCTTAATTCATGTATACCCATAAAATATCAAATGAAACGATGAAAATTGGATCTATTAATTATAAAAAGTGAATCAAAAGGAGTGGTCATGTGAAAAAAGAAATACAGATTTTAGTTGAACAACAAAGAAAATATTTCAATCAAGGAAACACGTTAAATATAGATAAGAGAATAGATGCACTAAAAAAACTTAAACAATGTATTATCAGAAGAAGTGATGAAATTGAGCAGGCTTTATATCAAGATTTATCAAAATCGCCTTTTGAAGCATATGAAACTGAAATTGGATTAGTGATTGAAGAACTTGGGTATGTGATTCAACATTTAAAATCGTGGGCGAAACAGAAAAGAGTTAAGACACCTTGGATGCATTTTCCTGCTAAGAGTATGATTGTCTCAGAACCATACGGAGTTGTCTTGGTGATGTCGCCATGGAACTATCCTTTTCAGTTGTCGTGTGTACCACTAATTGGTGCTATTGCGGCAGGTAATTGCGTCGTTTTAAAGCCTTCAGAGTATTCATATCACACTTCGCTTATTCTTGAAAGCATTCTCACAGAGTGTTTTGATGATGAGTACGTAACCGTTGTCAGAGGTGGTCGTGAGGAAAATCAATCTCTTTTAAAACAAAAATTTGACTTCATTTTCTTTACAGGTGGAGAAGTCGTTGGAAAAACAGTGATGCATGCTGCTGCTGAACACGTGACACCGGTTGTATTGGAACTTGGTGGAAAAAGTCCATGTATTGTAGATGAGACTGCACAAATTGATTTAGCTGCAAGACGATTGACATGGGGAAAACTTTTAAATTCAGGGCAGACCTGTGTTGCGCCGGATTATTTATTGGTTCACGAATCCGTCGCACTCGAACTGATTCGATCTATTGAAAAATATGTACAACAGTTTTATGGAGAGACTCCAGAGTCAAATGTCGATTATCCTAAAATTATAAATGATAAACATTATGAACGATTAAAGGGACTACTAAAGGATAACAGAGTTCGCTTCGGAGGTCGATATAATGACGAAACACTCAAGATCGCACCAACCTGTCTAGAACCAATATCCATAGATCATCTCGATTTCTTAGGTTCCGATGTCATGACAAATGAGATTTTTGGACCGATTCTTCCGGTGGTTACTTTTAAAACGATGGATCAAGCGAAAAAATTCATTCAATCAAGGCCAAAACCACTGGCACTTTATTACTTTACAACAGATGCTTTAAGAGAGAAAGATCTCATTCAAAAGGTTTCTTTTGGAGGTGGTTGTATCAACGATACAGTGATTCATCTATCTTCACCAGAGCTTCCTTTTGGCGGTGTTGGAGCAAGTGGGATGGGTGCATATCATGGAAAGGCAAGTTTTAGAACCTTTTCACACGAAAAAAGCATTATGAAAAAATCGAACTTAATGGATGTCACGTTTAAATATCCTCCTTTCAAAAATGTTAAAACACTGGCGAGGTTAATGAAACTATTGAAATAATAATCTGTGATGATAAATTTATGATGATAAATCTATGATGATAAAACTATGATGATAAAACTATGAAAAAAAACACGACTTTTGCATAAAGAGTCGTGTTTTTATATAGGGACACAGATATTTGTTTTTCATGTTGAAAATTATGCTGAGCGTTCTATGAAAATGGGTATAATATCATTGTTTTAAAATAAAAAGGAGGCCCATATGTTATCTCATTACAGTGTCAGAAAGCCTTATACAGTATTTGTATCGGTGATTATCATTTTAATTCTTGGAGTCGTATCTTTCATGAATATTCATACGGATTTATTACCGAGCATCAATTTACCGTATTCCATCATTATCACACCTTATGTAGGAGCAAGCCCAGAATCTGTAGAAGCAGTTGTGACAAAGCCAATTGAACAGAGCATGGCATCCATTAGTAATATAAAGAAAGTTCAATCTGTTTCAAGAGAGAATCTATCAATGGTTATTCTTGAATTTAGTGAAAGTACCAATATGGATTCAGTTGTTATCGAGATGCGCGAAAGCTTAGATTTATTGAGACAGATGATGCCAGAAGGTGTTGGTTCTTCTAATATCATGAAACTCAATCCAGATATGATGCCTGTCATGGTCTTGTCGGCTTCTATTGAAGGTCAAAGTATTTCGGAGTCATCATCATTTTTAGAAAACAAAATAATACCTGAAATTGAAAGTATCGAAGGTGTTGCCTCTGTCAGCTCATCTGGACTGATAGAAAATGAAATACATGTCATACTAAATGAAGCTAAAATAGAACAAGTTAATCAACTCATTAAGGAAAAAATTCTCTCTACAATCCCTAAAGAAGCAATTCAGATGGGATTAAAACCAGAGATTCCCAAAATTGAGATAAGCAAAGACATGATTACGGGTATTTTAAAAGGACAAAATTTCAGTTTTCCAGCAGGGTATATTACAGAAGACGGTGTCGATTATATGATTAGAACGGGGGATAAAATCGAATCCTATTCTGAGTTAGAAGCGTTACCAGTTATGATTATACCAATAGAAGGAATAGCGCCGATCGTGCTAAAAGATGTGGCAGAAATTGCCTATGTGGATAATTCAGCAGAAATGTACTCAAAAGTTAATGGGATTGATGCGGTTACATTAACGGTTCAAAAGCAAACGGAATACGTCACTTCTGATATTTCAAATCGTATCCACGAAAAAATGAAATCATTATCTCATCAATACCAAGATCTTCGAATGGTGACGCTTATGGATCAAGGAGAATATATCGATATCGTTATGAACTCACTGCAGATGAACCTCATTGTTGGTGGATTACTTGCAATTGGTATATTACTTCTATTTCTGAGAGATTTTAAACCCACAATTATCGTGGGGGTTGCAATTCCAATTAGCTTAATCGGTACATTTGTACTGATGTATTTTAGTGACATTACGCTCAATATCATTTCCATGGGAGGATTGGCGCTAGGCGTAGGAATGTTGGTAGATAACTCAATTGTTGTGATTGAAAACATCTATCGTATGAGAAACGAAGGAAAAACTGTTTTTGAAGCTTCAACTGAAGGAGCAAAACAGGTAACAGGTGCAATTGCTGCGTCAACTTTTACGACGATTGCTGTGTTTGTACCAATCGTTTTTATTGAAGGGTTTACGAGAGAAATATTTGCAGATATGGGACTTACAATTGCATACTCATTGTTAGCAAGTTTGGCAGTTGCATTGACACTCGTTCCTTCCATGGCCTCTAAAATGCTCGTGAAGGATGCAAATAAAGATCATCATTTGTTTGAAGCGTTAAAACAAAGCTACATCAAATTGCTAAAGTCTGCACTTAACCACAAAGTACTGGTTATTTGTTTCGTGATTTCTTTACTATTAGGAAGTGTTTATGGTGCACTTCAGATGGGAACAGAGCTTTTTCCAGCAATGGATTCAGGTGAACTGTCCATTACGATGCAGATGCCTCAAGGAACTAGATTCGACACCTTAAAAGAGACTGCAGATCATTTAACTGAGAAAATCATGTCTGTTAGTGGTGTTGAAAGTGTTGGTGCATCTGTAGGTGGAAATATGTTCAGCATGGGTCAAGTCGGTGGTGGGCAAGAGACTACCGTGTCGTTTTATGTATCTCTTAACGAAGAACGCGAGCAAAGTATTTTTGAAATTCAAGATCAAATCCAAACACTATGTGAAAGTGATGCATATGAATTAACTTTTAGCGGTACAGATATGAACATGGGAGCGCTTACTGGAAGTGATATTTCGATAGAAATTAAAGGCCGTGAATTTGAAACAATGGAAAAAATGGCCATGGAAATAGCATCAATTTTAGAATCTGTAAAAGGCACAACCGAAATATCAAGTGGTGTTGAAGAGACTGCACCTGAACTAAAAATTACTGTGAATAAAGAACAGAGCATTCAGTATGGCTTAACGGTTGCACAGGTCTTTGCAGCAGTGAATCAAGCGATTGCAACAGAATCTGTAGCAACTTCATTGACAACAGATGAAGAAGTTATTGTTTTTAATGAAACAGATGAACCTTCGATTGACAGAAACGATGTGATGGCTTTATCAATTGAAACACCAACCGGTGAAAAGGTGCTGATTAAAGACATTGCGACTCTATCCGAAGAGAAAGGTTTTAAATCGATTCGCCGTACAGATCAAACTCGTTATGTGACGGTTTCTGCTAAAGTAGACGAAGATTTTAACATCGGGAAAGTCAGTGCTCAAGTGGATGAAGCTTTAAAAGACTACGTTGTACCAGAAGGATATAGTATGGTGTACACTGGAGAAAGTCAGACGATCAATGATACATTTGGCGATTTATATCTCATGTTGCTATTGGCTGTTATATTTATCTATTTAATCATGGTTGCTCAATTTCAATCGTTGCTTTCTCCTTTTATTGTCATGTTTACAATACCACTTGCATTTACAGGTGGCTTCTTAGGCTTGATCGTGACTGGATTGCCAATTAGCATTGTTGCTTTTATCGGTTTAATTGTACTATCCGGAGTTGTTGTGAATAATGGGATTGTTTTCGTGGACTATACGAACAAAATGAAAGAACAGGGTCTTACAACCTATGATGCTTTGATAAAAGCAGGTTCAGATCGGTTAAGACCAATCATGATGACGGCATTAACGACCATTATTGCACTATCCACCATGTCATTTGGTGCTGGAACAGGGACTGAAATGATGCAACCAATGGCGATTACAACTATAGGGGGATTACTGTATGCGACTGTACTCACCTTATTCTTTGTTCCTGTTTTATATGCGTTATTTCATAAGAAGTAATGAATCGATGGATATTAAGTTTGTAATATGAATCAATGGTCGCGTATGGATTCATCAAAATGACAAATTCTTAAAGGATATCATTTTCACAATTAATTAGGGATATGTTATACTAATTGAGAATGATTATTTATAATTGTTTTAGAATACATTGGAGGAAATTATGACAAAAAAAATGAAAAAAATAAGTAGTATCTTACTGGCCGGGTTAATAATCTTTGGATTGGCAGGGTGTAAAGGACAATCAAGTGATGAAAATAATCAAGCAACAATTGCTGAAACTATTGAAAGTACAACTGAAGCTGTGACGACTCAACCTGAACCGATAGATATGAAAATCGCAACTTTGAAAGGTCCAACAGGCATGGGCATGGTAAAGCTTATGGAAAATGCCTCACAAAATACAACAACCAACAAATATACGTTTGAACTTATGGGAAGTCCAGATGATTTAGTCGGGAAAATTGTCAATGGCGAAGTGGATATTGCCGCTGTTCCAACCAATTTGGCACTCACTCTATACAATAAAACACAAGGTGCTGTCCAACTAGCTGCTGTCAATACTCTAGGCGTATTATATGTCGTTGAAAATGGAGATACAGTTCAAAGTGTTGCAGATTTAAAAGGCAAAACGGTTTATACAAGTGGAAAAGGCGCATCGCCGGATTTTGTTTTTAGATACATTTTAGAAAAAAATGGGCTCGTTCCCGATCAGGACGTGATTTTAGATTACAAACTCGAACATGCAGATTTAGCTGCTGCAGTTGTTTCGGGCGATGCAAATATCGCGTTGTTACCTCAACCTTTTGTTACGACAACATTACTTAAAAACGAATCAACACGTGTGGCGCTTGACATTACAAAAGAGTGGGGTGCAGTAACAGATAACCAAGAACTCGCAATGGGCGTGATTATCGTTCAAAAAGCATTTGCTGAGGCACATCCAGAAGCGCTTGTCTCTTTCTTAAGTGAGTATCAACAGTCGGTCGAATTTGTTAATAGTGATGTAGATGCTGCTGCAGCTCTCATTGAAAAGTATGAAATATTACCAAATGCAGCCATTGCAAAAAAAGCGATTCCGCTATGTAACATCGTTTATATGGATGCCTCAGAAGCTAAGCCATTTTTAGAATCTTATTACCAAATACTATTTGACTTCGAACCAAAATCTATTGGAGGCAAACTCGCTGATGAAGGCTTCTACTACGAAAAATAAATTTAAAGTGTTAAAATTTTTATTTATTGCATGTTTTTGGATTGCAATATGGGAACTCATCTATCGCGTAGTGGGACGGGACTTATACGTTCCATCTCCACTCAGCGTGTGGAATGCCCTTCAGGTACTTATTATGGAACCGGAGTTTTGGCATACAGTTTTCTATTCATTGATGCGTGTTCTCATAGGACTTGGATTGTCATTAGTGGCAGGGAGTATCTTGGGCTTGATTGCAGGATTCAATATCTTCTTTCATGATTTGATGTTACCTTTGATTAGCATTATTAAATCAACACCGGTGATGTCTTTTATTATCATTGCATTAATTTGGTTTCAATCATCTAATGTGCCAATTTTCATCTGCTTTTTAATGTGTTTTCCCATTGTATGGACGAATATTGTCACTGGAATTAAGCAAATTGATAAAAAATTAATTCAAATGGCGATTGTTTATCAAGTGGGACGAAAGGATCGAATCAGACAGATTGTGATGCCGTCAGTTATGCCATATTTTACCTCTGCAATTATTACATGCTTAGGTCTTGGCTGGAAAGTGAGCGTCGCTGCGGAAGTGTTGAGTCATCCAAGATTTGCAATCGGTAGCGAGCTTTACAGCGCTAAAGCTTATCTAGAAATTCCTGAGTTATTTGCTTGGACAGCAGTTGTCGTCTTACTAAGTCTATTGTTGGAAGTTTTATTCGTCAGTTACATACAGAGACAGACGAAAAGAAGATTTCACGGCGAATAATGGGAGGAAATCATGGCAATCGAAATTAAAAATATAAGCAAGTCTTATCGGAAAAATCAGATTCTTTCCCATTTCACTATGACTCTTGAACGCGATAAGATTTTGTGTTTGTTTGGGCCTTCAGGGTGTGGAAAAACAACGTTGTTAAACATTTTAGCAGGCACTGTTCAAAGTGATTTTGGAGAAGTCATTGGAAAAGAAAAAATGACTTTATCATATGTATTTCAAGAAGAAAGACTATTGCCTTGGTGTACAGTGAGAGAAAACTTAGAATTTGTATTGAAAGGAAAGTTTAGTAAAAAAGATACAGATGAAAAAATAACAGAAGTTTTGCGGCTAGTAAATCTTGAAAAATATCAAAATGCCTACCCAAATGAATTAAGTGGTGGTATGAGGCAGAGAGTTGCCCTTGCAAGAGCGTTTGCATATGGCGGAGATATATTGGCGATGGATGAACCTTTTAAAGGGTTACATTTAGAACTGAAGTACGTATTAATGGACTACGTGATTCAATATTGGCATCAATTTAAACCTTATATGATTTTCATTACACACGATCCGGATGAAGCACTCTATATTGCAGATAAATTATATATTCTTTCTGGACCACCGCTTAAAATCGAGAAAAAACTTTCAATTGAAGTCCCTCATGAATTACGAAAATCAAATCCCGAGTTCTTATGGAAGTATTATCCTGAGATTGGACTGCGAAATTATTCAAATAGTGGTCCATTTATTCGACCAGGCATTGATTTTTAGTTCACACAGGCATATAATAATCCATGGCGATTGTAGCAACCTACTATTATGGGGAAGTTCAATCGATAAGGGGAAAAATAGATTTTGGAGGTTTATATGGGGATTTTATATGATGTACCAAGTTTGAACAATTGGGCAATCTTTTTGTTCGTATTATTTGCTTTAATGGCATTTAATGAATTTGGTCGATCAACAAAATGGGGCGGAATTGCCTTGTTCTTAGTCGTACCAACAGTACTGACGATTTTTGTTTGGCCAAAGACTGCAGCACCAGGAAATGAATATGGTACTGGAACTTGGTTCAACTGGGTAAAAACGTATTCTGCACTAGCAGGCTGTTTAGGTTTTATGGCACTGCGCTACATTCCAGGTTTAGCTAAAAATAAGTATGCATTGATGTTTCCGCCAGCGATTCTAGCGTTGAACATCTTTGAAGCATGTATCCGAGATTTCCAATGTTTTACATTTGGTGCTTGGGATGGTGCTTTTGTAGACAATCTTTGGTTAATGTCAGGTCCTTGGAATATTATGAACGGCATTGCTGGTTTGTTGAACATCGTGACTTTATGCGGTTGGGCTGGCATCTTCATTTCTAGAGATAAAACGAAGGATATGATTTGGCCAGATATGTTTTGGGGATGGATTATAGCATATGATTTATGGAACTTTGCGTATACTTACAATTGTATCGCAGATCATTCGTTCTATGCGGGTTTAACTTTATTGCTTTCGTGTACAATCCCTGCATTCTTTATCAAAAAAGGTGCATGGTTACAACATAGAGCACAAACATTGGCACTTTGGATCATGTTCGTTATGACGATTCCTGCATTTGTTGATAGACTTGCACCGGTTTCTACAACACATAATTCAACAGCGTTTTTTATGGTGAGTTTAGTTTCTTTAGCTGCAAACGTTGCATTAGCAATTTATCAGTTTAGAAGAATTAAAAAATACAAATTGAATCCATTAAAAGATGAACTCTATAAAGATACAAAAGATTATCAAGCATTAATAAGTGAGAATATGTAGCATAAAAGCCCTCGATATAAATCGGGGGCTTTTTGTTGATTATGGATTCGTGTCAATATTCTTATTAGGGTTATTTATCTTTTAAATACACAGTCTCATTCCAAGAAATACATGCTTTTACTGAACTTACAGCTCTTAATAATGGGAAGACTAAAACAGTTTGACCATCTTCAGTAAAAAAGAATTCATCTGTAAAAGAATTCTGAGGTAGATTTAAAGTTCCAGGAGAAGTTACTAAATCAACGCATACTAATGAGTAACCTACCACACATCCAGTTATTTTATGACAATCTTCAATTACAGCGAGAATTGAATTGTACAATTCTTCAGGATATAAACGTTCCGTTTCCATATATAAATCCAATGCTTTTAACGGAACAACACAAGTAACATTCACCGTTGAATCCGTATATTTTTTAACAATAAAACCTGAAATTGGAATTGATGTAGAATTTACAGTAATATTTTTATAGTTTAAGTTTAGGGTTGTTGCCAGATTGTCTTCAGAAATTTTTGCTGGTAAAGTAGTTAATTTGTCAGTCGTATATGTTTCAGATTTTTCGCCATTATAAACAGCTGTGATTTCAAATTGAACTTCTTCGCCTGGAGTAAACCCACTTATTTCAGAACCATTTTCGTCCCAATAACACTTTTTAATAGGACCATCTGTATCACTAAAGGTTTCTTTATTTCCTTTGCTATCTATTGCGGAAACGATGTAGTAATCAGCGTATGTTTGATTCCAATGAAGTACGTAAGAGACGCCATTAAATTGCTCGATGGATGTAAAAATAGGTTGAACTAGATTTTTTCTAGCATCTAATTGTTCTTTTAACACATAAGTATCATATATATTTTTGAAGATTAGAAGTGCTTCTTGATATGTAGCATTCCCTTTAGGATTCACTTTATTATTACTTCCATTTAGTAATTTTGAACCAGATGCTTTATAAATCGCTGATTTTGCATAGGAAGAAATTAATGAATCATCAGAAAATTTTGAGTTAGAGGAGGTGAGCTTTATGCCAGCTAATTCAAGTGTTTTAACCATCATCGTAGCCAATTGTTCTCTTGATACCAAAACTTTTGGACCAAAAAGTTCTTTTGTTAATCCTGATGAAATCCCAACAGTAGCAGCTTTTCTTGCATAGATATCTTCAGTATCTAAAAATGTAATTGAATCTTTTACAATAATCTCTTCATTAGTTATTGATTCGTATGCGGTTACTGCTAAATAAATAAAATCTACTCTGTTAATGTTATCTTGGTAGTTTCCAAAAAAATCATTGTCAAGGATTTGGTAATTATAAAGTGAATCGATGGAGCTTTGAGCCCAAGCCTGAGGTTCTTTTGAGTTCATTTGAATGATTTCCGCGTAGTTTGTAGCGGGTGCTGCCATAGATAAAACTAGTAAAAGAGAGAGAAGTAAGCAAAGATGTTTTTTCATAGTTACACGTACGATTCTGTAATCGTTTCCCCTTTTTGAATTATGTGAAAATTTAAGTCACTGAAATATTTATAACAAATATGAAACAATAAATCAATAATAATTTTGAAATAGCTACTAAAACAATTTGTTTTTGTCGTGAAATATCTAGCTGTAATAAAAGTCATAGTAAACCTTTAAATAGTTGACGTACTTATTTTTTATATGATAAATCAATTAAACGAAAGTAAAATAGACGAACGCATGAGAAAATGATAAAATATAAGTAATATCATATAAAGATTGGGGGAAATAATATGTACAAGTTTATTTTGGGGGTAAGGCGATGGAGTTGATGAGAGAGAATGAGCGACAGGTGAATTCTTTAATTATTAAAATTTATAAAATTCTGTCGCTTCAGAGTTTAACGTTATTGGTTCTAAATTATCTGAAGGTTTTTATTATTCCTTGGAGTATATTTTGGGTGATCTTTATAGCTTTTCCAGTATTTTGTTGGATTCCGATTTTATATCACAAATTCAGTTCAGATGGAAAATGGTTTAAGTTTTTAGCGATTACTTCAAATTTGTTGGTATGTACAATTTTTTATGCAGCCAATCATGTATATGCGCTTTTAATTTGGCCAATTCCAGTGTTGCTTGCGAGCCTATATTTTGATAAAAAATTAGTTCGTAACACGTTTATCATGACATTTCCATTTTTAATCATTGGCGAAATCATCTGTGTTATTGGTAAAAAAGAGTTCTGGTATGCACCTGAGTACATGGTTTTAGATTTGTTGTCATTTGGTTTTTGTATCGTCCTTATTGGAGCGCTTGTCGCTCAGGTAACTAAGCGAGCGAGTCAAATGCTTGAACAGACCAATCAGTTGATGAGCGATATGTCATCTGTCATGAGTAGTACTTCTGAAGCCGCGGATGAAGTTTCCAGATTGATTGAAGATGTGTCTGGAAATATTGAAGAAAGCGATATGAGTTTCAATAATATTTCAGATGAAATCGGCGCGGTAGTGAACCAAACTCAGCAGTTTAATATAGGAATCATCAATACCAATCAAACGGTCGATCAAATTGCTGAAAATGTAAGGGTTGTGACACAAAGTGCGGCAAATATCACTTCAGAGATGGCATCCATGGCGGATGCGTCACTTAATAGTCAAAAAGATTTGAATCAAACAATTGAAGATATTAAAGGGATTGATCAATATACCAAAGGGTCAAAAGAAAAAATGCATGCGCTGATGCAAAGATTTAATGAAATTGTTCAGGCGACTCAATTAATTAACTATATTGCAAATGAAACGAACCTTTTAAGTCTTAATGCTTCTATTGAGGCTGCAAGAGCTGGAGAAGCAGGTCGAGGATTTGCTGTAGTTGCCAATGAGATTAGAAAACTGGCTATAGATTCTGAGAGTTCAGTTCAAAAGATTGAGTCTGTTATTGAAGGTTTGCGAGTGACTGTAGAAGAAATGGATGCATTTATGGTCAACATATACGAGATTATCAATCAGAGTACTGATTCTATTGAAAAAACCAATCAAACTTTCACTGTCATGAGATCATCACAGACGAAAATTGAAAAAGATATGGTTGAAATTGCAAGAGAAATTGATTCTTTAGAGAACTTTGGTGATAAAATTCATTCTGAAATGAAGGAATTACTTGATAAAAATCAAACCATTGTCCAAAGTTTAGAAAAAGTCAGCGTGAGTTCAGAAGTTGTCAAAGAGGCATCCAATGAAATTGTCACCTATATACAGGAAGTGACCACTCAGTGCAGTAAACTTAAGGAAATTAGCAAAGGCAATCACTTGTAAGAAATAATGAAGTGATATCGCATAGCAAAACAAAAAAATTATCATATTTAAATGAGGCAAATTTATAATGGAAAATCACTTGGTCATAATTGCATTACTATTAACACTTTTCGCAGGACTGTCTTCAGGAATATGGCGAACATCATTTAACTATTTTTGGATTGATCAGTGGGATGATGATCATGGCCATAAGTCTCCTTTTGATTATCTAAGACGCAATTATAAGGGGGAATGTAGATGAATACATTTTATTGTAGAACCTATCAGAGATTATTTAAGCTTACATCTGGACTATTGCCATGGAGAGAACCCGCTCTTATAGAAGGTCCCAATAGTTTATTTAAGGTACCAGAGATCATTAAAAATGAAGACATTCATAGAGTCTTGATTTTAGCTTCAAAAACATTTGTTGAAAATGGCGTAGTAAATGAACTCATGGACCAATTGGGCAAAAAAGATATTCAAAGTTTTGTCTATGCAGATGCTGTTCCAAATCCGACAATTAAAAATGTGGACGACGCAACTCATATCTACTTAGAACAGCAGTGTCAAGGGATCATCGCAATCGGTGGTGGTTCAATCATTGATTGTGCAAAGGGCGTTGCGGCTAGGATTGCAAGACCGAATAAAAGCATTGAAGACATGAAAGGCGTTCTTAAGATTCGAAAAAAAACCCCTTTTCTGTGTGCAGTGCCTACGACGGCTGGTACGGGTTCTGAAGCGACTTTAGCTGCAGTTATTTCCAATCCAAAGACACATGAGAAGTATGCGATTAACGATCCAGTGTTAATACCTAAATGTGCAGTCCTAGATCCGATATTGACGCTTAGCTTGCCCAAGTCCATAACGGCTACGACCGGCATGGATGCTTTGACACATGCAATTGAAGCTTATATTGGAAGAAGCAATACAGAGAAAACGCGTGAAATGAGTAAAGAAGCTGTGAAGCTTATTTTTCAATATTTACCAGTGGCATATATCAATGGACAAGATTATGTTGCAAGAGAAAAAATGTTAAGGGCATCATATTGTGCGGGTGTAGCCTTTACAAGGGCTTATGTAGGCAATGTACATGCAGTTGCACATACGCTCAGTGGGTATTATAACACGCCACATGGTCTTGCAAATGCTGTTATCTTGCCATATGTGCTTGAGTATTATGGGGATACCATTTATCCACAAATGGCAGAACTTGCTGAAATTGCAGGTGTATGTCATGCAAATCAAAGTATGGAAGAAAAAGCAAAAGCTTTGATTGAAAGCATTAAAAAAATGAATGAGCAAATGGAAATTCCGAGAAAATTTGATTTCATTGAAGAGGCCGACTTAAATCAAATGATTGAAAATGCCTATCATGAAAGTAATCCGCTTTATCCAGTTCCTAAAATATTTAGCCATGGCGACTTTAGAAATATTTATGATATGATCAGGGAGTAAAGAGATGAAACAAAATGTATTATCACCTGGAAATTTATTGACAGCTGAAGGCGTATTATCAGAAGCAGGATATTCGACACAACTTGTAAAAAACTATGATCGCAAAGAGATAAAAGCGAGTAAATTTAGAATTAAAGAGTGGGATTATTACTTGTTTTATAATCAATCATTTGGCATTGCCTTAACCATGGCTGATAATTCATATTTGGGGCTTTTGAGTGCAACTGTACTTGATTTTGAAAATCAAAGAGAGACCACTGTGAGTCCTATGAAGCTTTTGACTTTAGGCAAAATGAAATTTCCATCTTCTTCACAAGAAGGTGATTTGCATTTTCAAAATAACAAAATTGAAATCAACTTTTACCATGAAGAAAATGGACGTCGATTATTTTTAAACTTGAAAGATTTTGAAGCGGATCAACCGCTCATTGTGGATGTCCTTCTGAGTAATGAACCTGAAGACTCTATGGTCATTGCAACGCCATTTTCAGAAGATGAAAAAGCTTTTTATTATAACCAGAAAATTGTCGGTATGAAAGCACAAGGCGTCGTCATCTATAAGGGAAATGAAATGAAATTTGATTCGGATACAACACATGCTATTCTGGATTGGGGACGTGGCGTTTGGACATATGAGAATACGTGGTATTGGAGTGCTGCTACAGGCTCAATTGACGGACACTCATTTGGATTCAATTTGGGATATGGATTTGGAAATACTGAAAATGCTACAGAAAATATGCTTTTTTATGATGGAAAAGCTCATAAACTGGAGCATGTCACTTTTGAGATTCCCAATAAAGATGATGGTACTGAAGATTACATGAAAACATGGCGATTTACATCAAGTGATGGCAGATTTGAAGCGGTTTTTAACCCCATTCTTGATAGAAAATCCTTCACATCACTTAAGATTATCTCGAGCGATCAGCATCAAGTATTTGGCTATTTCACAGGAACTGCGATTTTAGATGATGGTACGAAAGTGCACCTGAATGATTTTTTAGGTTTCGCAGAAAAAGTAAAAAATAAATGGTAATACGAAAGCATGCCACTTGATAAGAGTGACATGCTTTTTTATTGAATGAGTGAGTCAATCAACCAATTGATCAACCAACCAATTGATCAACCAATCAATTCATCAACCAATCAATTTATCAACCAATCAATTTATCAACGGTTCAATCGATGTATCGTTAATAGGAAATGTGCGAATTTGAATGTTAATTAAATAACAAGATAATCGGGTAAATTTAAATCATAAAAACAGTCGAATTATATCGTTTTTGATAATTATATTACACAAATGAAATGGGTTGAAAGCATTCTAGAGATGGAACTCAATTTATCCCACGTTAACGAGCTAAGTATTACATGTTTGAAATATTTGCATGATATGTATGTCGTTTAATTATTAATCAATTGTAATGAAAAGGGTTGTTTGTACAATTACATTGTGATATTATTAACAACATAAGAGGTGGCCAACTTCAAAAAATGATACAACATGGAGGCTATTTATGGTAAACGATCAACAATCATTAAAATCACAAATTGAATTAACTAAAAAAGCACAGCAAAAATATGCGACATTTACACAAGTACAAGTAGATGAAATTTTTAGACAAGCGGCAATTGCTGCGAACAATTCTAGGATTACTCTTGCAAAGATGGCACATGAAGAAACTGGCATGGGAATTGTTGAAGATAAAGTGATTAAGAATCATTTTGCTTCTGAATATATTTACAACAAATATAAAGATGAAAAAACATGTGGTGTGATTGAAGAAGATGCTGCGTTTGGCCTTTGTAAAATTGCAGAGCCAATTGGCGTCATTTCAGCCGTTATTCCAACGACGAATCCAACTTCTACCGCTATATTCAAGATCTTATTAGCATTAAAAACGAGAAATGGAATTATTTTATCGCCACATCCAAGAGCGAAAAAATCAACCGTTTATACCGCAAAATTAATTCTCGATGCAGCTGTAAAAGCAGGTGCACCAAGTGATATTATCAGTTGGATAGATGAACCTTCAGTTGAGTTATCTCAACTCGTAATGGCAGAGTCGGATTTGATCTTAGCAACTGGTGGTCCAGGAATGGTTAAAGCGGCGTACTCATCAGGAAAACCTGCCATTGGTGTAGGTGCAGGAAATACACCAGCAATTATTGATGAAACGGCACATATCAAGATGGCGGTGAATTCCATCTTATTGTCAAAGAGTTTTGATAATGGTGTGATCTGCGCGTCAGAGCAATCGGTGATAGTAGTGGAATCCATTTACAAAGAAGTTAAACAAGAATTTATTAAGCGCGGTGGATACGTACTTTCAAAATCGGAAGCGGATAAACTTCGTAAGGTGATATTAATTGACGGAAAATTAAATGCGAAAATCGTCGGACAATCTGCGCAGACGATTGCAAATATGGCTGGAGTTCAAGTTCCGGAAGCAACTAAAGTGCTGATAGGTGAAGTGAATTCACTTGAAATATCAGAAGCGTTTGCTCATGAAAAACTGTCACCAATTTTAGCCATGTACAGCGCAAAAAACTTTGAGGAAGCGCTTCAAAAAGCAGATGCGCTTGTTAAATTGGGTGGATTTGGACATACTTCCGTGCTTTATACAGATCAAGTTAAAAATCAAGATCGCATTCAACAATTTGGTCAAATGATGAAAACGGGTAGAACCATTATCAATATGCCATCTTCTCAAGGTGCGATTGGGGATATCTATAATTTTAAACTAGCGCCTTCATTAACGCTTGGTTGTGGCTCATGGGGAGGAAACTCAATCTCTGAAAACGTTGGAGTGAAACATCTTCTGAATATTAAGAACGTTGCTGAGAGGAGAGAGAATATGCTTTGGTTTAGAGTGCCTGAAAAGATTTATTTTAAATATGGCTCACTGGGAGTTGCACTTCCAGAGTTAAAAACAATGGGTAAAAAACGCGTCTTCATAGTGACAGATCACATGCTATATAAATTAGGATTTGTTGGACATGTTACGAGTCAATTGGATTTATTAGGAATTGATTATAAAGTTTTCTTCGATGTCGAACCGGATCCAACATTAGCAACTGCGTATAAAGGTGCACAAGAGATGCAACAGTTTGAACCCGATACTATTTTGGCATTAGGTGGTGGTTCTCCTATGGATGCGGCGAAAATTATGTGGGTTCTTTACGAACACCCTGAAGTGCGTTTTGAAGATTTAGCGATGCGATTTATGGATATTCGAAAAAGAGTGTATCCATTCCCAACTTTACGAAATAAAGCGATTATGGTATCTGTACCAACTTCAGCAGGTACAGGCTCTGAAGTAACGCCTTTTGCAGTAATAACCGATGAAAAAACGGGTCAAAAATATCCACTTGCAGATTATGCACTCACTCCAGATATGGCAATAGTGGATGCTGAACTTATGATGTCCATGCCAAAATCACTTACTGCAGCTTCAGGAATAGATGCTTTAACACATGCAATTGAGGCTTATGTTTCAGTACTTGCATCTGAATTTACAAATGGTATGGCACTTGAAGCCATTCGATTAATATTTAAATATCTCCCAATTGCATATCATGAAGGCGCAGAGAATATTAAAGCAAGAGAAAAAATGGCACATGCATCCACTATGGCAGGCATGGCATTTGCAAATGCATTCTTAGGGGTATGTCACTCTATGGCGCACAAACTCGGCGCGACACATCATATTCCACATGGAGTTGCCAATGGTCTTCTCATCGAATCCGTTATTCGATACAATGCGGTGGATAATCCTAGAAAACAAGCGGCATTCCCTCAATATAAATATCCAAATGCAAAATGGCGATATGCAACAATCTCAGATTATCTTGGCTTAGGTGGTCAAACTGACGATGAAAAAGTCGAAAATCTCATTAACGCAATCCATGCATTGAAAGTTAAAATTGAGTTACCATTAAGTATTAAAGAATGTGGCGTAAATGATACCAAATTCTTTGAAAGTTTAGAAAAAATGTCAATGGAAGCATTTGACGACCAGTGCACAGGTGCTAATCCTAGATACCCACTCATGGAAGAGATCAAAGCCCTTTATATAGAAAACTTTGATCAAAAAGCTAAGTGATCTCCCCACAATTTCGCTTAGGTTTGATTCAAACCCTGTCAAAAAAATATCCCCTTATCTGACGTGATAGGGGGATATTTTTATTTTCATGGAAGAGCTAATTTGAATTAAATTTGATGAAAAAAATAACTGAAAAAAATGACTGAAAATAATAAGTGAATATAATTGAACAGAATGAATGTGACTAAATTGAATAACCAAATGTATGATGAATACTTTCGATGAGATCAATCACATCTTTCACGTAGGAATCGTGGACACACAGATAAACCGTTTTTTGACTCCTTACAGCTGAGATTAAACCTATAAAATATCCATCTCCCAACAGTTCAATTTTTCCAACTTCATCGATAAAAATTTCGTCTATTTCATTTGATAATGATAGATTAGAGATGAGTGTATTGGCATAATTAAAGGCATCTTTACAAAAAATAAATCGATCGTGAAGGTAGTATTCATTAAAATGGACTTCCAATCCTCGATCTATTTCATCTGAAAATTGACCAATTAATTGCTCGCGTGAAATAACAGGCTCAAGAATATCCTGATTATTTTTTAAATGCATGATTTCAGACATATGACTTGCATCACAAGCTAACAAAATGCGTCGATTGTTTGTGATGTTACGGAGGGCATATCCTATGGCAACTTCATTCATCATGATTTTTTCACTAATAAAGCCACCGATGCGATTTGCAATCTTTTTCTTTTCACAACAAATAGAAGTGAGTCTTCGTGTTTTACCGGCATTATAGCCACCCGTTATCATATAAATCATAGGCTACCTCTTTTCAGTTTTATGTCTTTACATACTTACCCAAACAGGGCGGCTTTAATTAAAAACATGCTGAGTAGGTGCGCTCAAGTAGAATCTAAGATCATTTGAATATGACTCTTGATAAATGTGTAAATTGATTGTAAATAATATGTGTTTTGATTGACATTAAAAATGCAGAAAACTATAATGAAGCTAAGAATTAGCACTCTCGCTTGCCGAGTGCTAATTTGTGGAATTGAACGAAACTAGATAGATAAGGAGTGAGACTATGAATGCGGATAAAATGACAAAAAAAACGATTGAAAGTATTGAAACAGCACAAAAAATGGCGATCAAGTACAATCATTCACAAATAGATATCATTCATTTACACTATGGATTGTTAGAAGATGAAAATGGTTTAATCTCAAATGTTTTACAAGGAAATGGCATTGACATCAAGTCGTATCGACAAGATGTATTGAACATCATCGAAAAAATGTCAAGAGTGTATTCAGATCAAAATGAGGTTTTTGCATCTCGGCGATTAAATAAAGTTCTGATTGATGCTGAAGATGAAGCTAAAAAATTGAATGACGACTTTATGAGTGTTGAACATCTCTATTTGGCACTTATAAATAATGTCAGTGGCGATGAAAAACAAATATTAAATCATTATAAAATAGACCGTCAGTTGTTTTTACAAGGACTTGCAAAAATTAGGGAAAACAAACGTGTCACGTCGCAAAATCCAGAAGACGCCTATCAAGTACTCGAAAAATATGGTCGCGATCTAGTTGAAATGGCTAAAAAAGGAAAACTTGATCCAGTTATTGGAAGGGACGAAGAGATTCGCCGTGCGATTAGGATTTTATCGCGAAGAACAAAAAATAATCCGGTTCTTATTGGAGACCCAGGCGTCGGCAAAACAGCAGTCATTGAAGGTCTTGCGCAACGAATTTTAGCTGGAGATGTCCCAGAAGGATTAAAAGATAAGACCATCTATGCACTGGATATGGGGGCTTTAATAGCGGGTGCGAAGTTTAGAGGTGAATTTGAAGAGCGACTGAAGTCAGTTTTAGATGAAGTGAGTCAATCAGATGGAAAGATTATCTTATTCATCGACGAACTACACAATATTGTTGGTGCTGGGAAAACAGAAGGTGCAATGGACGCAGGCAATTTATTAAAACCGATGCTTGCAAGAGGTGAATTAAGACTGATTGGTGCGACGACAATAGATGAGTACCGTAAATATATTGAGAAGGATGCTGCACTTGAAAGACGTTTTCAACCTATTTTGGTGGGAGAACCGAGCATTGAAGATACAATAGCCATTTTAAGAGGCCTAAAGGAAAGATTTGAAATTCATCATGGCGTTCGAATTACGGATTCAGCGATTATTGCTGCGGCTCAATTATCAGAGCGATATATTTTGGATCGCTTTTTACCAGATAAAGCCATAGATTTAATGGATGAAGCGCTTTCTATGCTGAGAACTGAAATTGATTCTATGCCGCAAGAACTCGATCAACTCAATCGAAAAATCATGCAAAAAGAAATAGAAAAGCAAGCGATGAGCAAGGAGACAGATAAACACTCGATTCAAAGGTTGGAGAATTTAGAGCTAGAGATCACTGAGCTAAAAGAATCTCTACATGCGTTAAAAGCGAGATGGGAAGTTGAAAAGGCGTCAATAGACCGAGAGAAACACGTCAAAAAAGAAATTGAAGCAGTGAAATACAAAATTGATGAAGCAGAAAGACAGTATGATTTAGAAACGCTTGCACAACTCAAATATGGTGATTTAGTTAGACTGACAAACGAACTTGAGTCCATACAAAAAGAACATGAAAATGATAAAAATAATCAGTCTTTACTAAAAGAAGAAGTGACAGAAGACGAAATCTCAGAAATCGTTTCAAAATGGACGGGAATTCCAGTTCAAAAATTAATTGAAGCGGAGAGAGAGAAGCTATTAAACTTAGAAAATATACTTCATCAACGTGTGATTGGTCAAAATGAAGCGGTTCAGTATGTTAGTGATGCTGTAATTCGCGCCCGTTCAGGACTAAAAGATCCAAGTAAACCGATTGGTTCATTTGTATTCTTAGGACCGACAGGTGTTGGTAAAACTGAGTTAGCTAAAACTCTTGCTGAGGCTCTCTTTGATGACGAAAATAATTTGATACGAATTGATATGAGTGAGTATATGGAAAAATTTTCTGTATCGCGTCTCATTGGAGCGCCTCCAGGATATGTTGGATATGAACAAGGTGGGCAATTAACTGAAGCCGTGAGAAGAAAACCATACAGTGTCATTTTATTTGATGAAATTGAAAAAGCACATCCTGAAGTATTTAATGTTCTGCTGCAGCTTCTGGATGATGGTCGATTAACAGATGGCCAGGGAAGAGTGGTAGACTTTAAGAATACCGTGATTATTATGACTTCTAATATTGGAAGTTCCATTTTGCTAGATTATATGAGTCAAAGCGAAAATATGAGTCAAAACGGAAATATGAGTCAAAACGAATATGGACATGAAGATGCAAATGCACCGCAGATTCCTGAGTCTATTCGTGATGAAGTCATGGAGTTGATGCACCGATCCTTTAAACCAGAATTTCTAAATCGCTTAGATGAAGTTGTTTTGTTTACACCACTGACATTGGAAGCAATTGAGGGAATCGTGGACTTGACTATTCAATCTGTTCAAAAGCGATTGGATGATAAAAATATGGTCTTAATCATTTCCTCAGAAGCGAAAAAACAACTGGCTAATGATAGCTATTCGCCAGTTTTCGGCGCAAGACCAGTAAAACGCTTCATTCAAACAACTGTCGAAACTCGTTTAGCACGCGCTATTATTGCTGGAACTTTTGGAGATGGAGATGTGATTCATCTAGATGTAAAAGACGGACAGTATTATTTTAGTAAATAACAAAAAAACCGATAGAGTCGATGGATATTGAATCCATTACTCTATCGGTTTTTGTTTGATTCATGCTTACTTACCAAGATCTAGAACTTCCGCCGCCGCCACTGCTGCCGCCGCCACCACTGAAGCCACCAAATCCGCCACCTTTACCACCGCGTCCACTTCTTGCAGCGGTATAGATGATAAATCTTGTGAGTCGTCCACGATTGAGAATTAAATCTAGTAGAATGACAATAAATATGATAATTCCTATCAATACTTTGCCAATGGTGAGTTCTGAGTCTTCATCAGCAGAAGTTGATGTTTCTACGTAATAGTCATTTGAACTTTTCAAGTCGTCAGCGTCTATTTGGTATTCCGCATATACTTCTTCGGCGATTTTTAAGTAGGTACCTAGTATACCTTCATCATATTTTTTCTCTTTGAAATTGCCGATGAGGTAATTGTCTTGGATACGTCCTGTCTTAGAATCATTCAGGATACCTTCAAGTCCATAACCCACTTCAATTCTGCTTTCACGGTCGTCCATAGAAACAAGTAATAGGACGCCGTTATTTTTTTTGCTATCGCCAATTCCCCATTGCTTAAATAGTTTATAGGCATATGTTTCAATGTCTAACCCATCCAGTGAATCTACTGTTACAACGACGATCTGTGCCCCTGTTTGTTCAGCTAAAGGAGCAGCAGTTTGAACAATGGTGTTTTCCGTCTCGTCAGATAAAACATCTGCAAAATCGTTAACATAGAAATTTTTTGTTGGATCGGGGATACTTTCGCCAAATGTGATGCAACCACCCATTACAGTGATAAAAATCAGTAGAACGAGAGGAATTATTCGCTTATTCAATGGGATCACTCCTATTTTTTATTCGTTGTTAGTTACCAAAATCGACAGTTGGTACTTGTTCAGAACCTTCAGTAGCTTCAAAATATTTCGCATCTTCAAAACCTAGCATTTTTGCAAAGATAAACATTGGGAATGATTTAGCGACTTTATTATAGCTTTTTGCAGTTTCGTTGTATTCCATTCTCGCAACAGAAATTCTGTTTTCTGTGCCTGCTAATTCATCCGATAATTGGATAAAATTTTCATTTGCCTTTAAGTCTGGATAATTTTCAGATATTGCGAGTAATCTTCCCAATGCACTATTTAACGCTGCATCAGCCTCTGCTTTATCCGTCATGTTTGATGCACCCATCATTGCTGAACGTGCTTCCGCAATGCCAGTGAAAATTTCTTCTTCATGTGCAGCATATGCTTTTACAGTTTCAACAAGGTTTGGAATCAAGTCATTTCTTCTTTGAAGTTGGTTATCTATTTGACTTTCTGCGCTTTTTACTTCTTCATTCAATGTGACGAGTTTGTTGTATTTGGATATAACGGTTCCAAATAATAACGCGACAACTAATCCAATTACTAATAATACGACTAAACCTTTTTTCATTATGACACCTCATTATAAATTTGATTTTGTACTTAAATGGATATAATGTCATATCAACAATTAAGTGACAGGTTAATTATAATTGAAAAAAATTAAAAAAACATTAATAAATAGCGTAAAAGATGTTAAAAAAAGGGTATATTTATAAAAATTCTTATGTTGGAGGCAGGATATGAAAAAAACAATTAAAATTGGAATTTTCGTATTAATCGTGTTACTATTTATTGGATTTTTTTATTATTTATTAGAGTATAAAGAGACGCATCATATTGATAATAAGGAATTCCCTATATCTGAGGCATCCTATTCAACGGATGAAAATGATGGGTTACTTGATATACTGAAATCAAGACTCGCACAAGAGCCTTTTAACATAGTGGTGACATTGATTTTCTTTATGGCGATCTTTCACTCGTTATCCGTCAATTTTTTCAATAAAAAGGCGCATGAGTTTGAAGAACGATTTGAGCATTTAAAAGCAGAAGGAAAAGTTGATAAAAATTCGAAACCGATGATTTCGACCATTTTTCACTTTTTAGGTGAAGTGGAGGTCGTATTCGGATTGTGGTCGGTTCTTTTAGGGGTATTGTGTTCTATTTACTACGATTGGCATACATTTGTTGAATATGTAAATTCACTTTCTTATCGTGAGCCTATTTTTATTATTATCATCATGATCATTGCCTCTAGTCGTCCAATTCTTAAATTGTTTGAAATCATCTTGTGGCGTATTGTGAAAATATTTAAAGGAACGTTGCAGTCTTGGTGGATTTCGATATTAATTCTATCTGCATTTTTAAGTTCGTTTATTACGGGACCTGCTGCAATGACCATTTGCGCGTTATTGCTGCTGGATAAATTCTATGTACTTAAACCTTCAAAGGGATTTAAATATGCGACGCTTGCGCTCTTATTTGTGAATATTTCTGTTGGGGGTGCGATGACGAACTTCGCTTCACCACCAGTTTTGATGGTGGTCGATGTTTGGGATTGGGACATGGGTTTTATGATGATGACATTTGGATGGAAGTCCATCATAGCAATCGTGATTAGCACCATTTCTTACTATATTTTATTTAGAAAAGAATTTGCAATTTTAGAAAAACCACATCAAGACTTACAGTACAAAAAATACATTCAAAAGCGTTTTATCAGTCAAAAAGAACTTGAAATTCTATTTGAAGATTTAGAACAAAATGTGGATAAAAGAATGGGATATTCAACTGAACTTCGAGCATTTTCTGGCATCCTAAAAGACAGTTTAAAAGAAATTGCAAAAAGAAAGTTGACAAAGACCGAAATTGAAGAATATGATGTGAACAATGCAATAGAAGAAAAATTTGAAAGTATCGTCAATAAGCAATTTAGAAGAACTATTCCAGGACTATTGCCTGTAGAGGAAAGGGATCATTATGAAGACCCCGATTGGGATCAAAGAGAAGATCACGTACCATTTTGGATTATGATCGTCCATGTTTTGTTTATGCTTTGGACGATTATGAATGCACATGAAACCATCTTTTTTATTACAGGTTTTCTATTTTATCTCGGTTTTTATCAAATAACCTCATTTTATCAAAATAGAATTGAATTTAGACCGGCTTTGATGGTTGGTTTCTTCTTGGCAGGATTAGTGGTACATGGAACGCTGCAGTCGTGGTGGATTGCGCCTATACTTGGTAATTTACCGGCACTTGGACTTAACTTGGCTTCGATTATATTGACTTCATTTAATGATAATGCTGCAATCACTTATCTAAGTACTTTAGTACCAAATTTTCCGGACGTGTTAAAATATGCCGTTGTCAGTGGTGCGATTACAGGTGGTGGTTTAACAATTATCGCAAACTCACCCAACCCAATCGGACAATCAATTTTAAAACCATATTTTCCAGAGGGAATTGAAGCGGGAAGTTTATTGAAATACGCTTTAATACCGACGATTATTGCAATGGTGATTTTTTACGTTCTATAAGGAGCTCATTATGATTGTATTTGAAAAAACCATTGAGTCATCATTTGAGGCAGTAGACGAACTTGTTAACCTCGTCATGGAACAAATAGAAAATGAATTTACGATGATTGACGCTCATCAACTGTTCAAAATTAATTTTATGTTAAGGGAAATATTGAATAATGCTGTTGAACATGGAAACCATTTTCAACTTGACAAAGATGTTTTTCTAGAAGTAGTATATGAAGAGCCAATCTTAGCTTTTTTAATTAGAGATGAAGGCGAAGGTGTCAATAAAAGTGATATTGACCCAGATAAACTAGATGCTGATTTCTTGTTAAGAGAACGTCAAAGAGGCTATCAAACGATACGCGAAATGGATTTTGATATAAAAGTTAAAGGGAATGAAGTAACGGTTTTACTTAATTTAAATCAGGAGGTCAAGTTATGGAAGCACAATTGTTAGGGGATTGCATGAGATTGATATTAGTAGAAGGGCTTACTGCAAATAATGTATCAAAATATAATCAGAAAGTCGATGAACTCCTTAAGACTCAACCTGAATATTCAGAAGTGATACTTGACCTATCCAATATTCGAAATATTGATTCAGTGGGCGTTACATTTGTTATCAGTCTTTATAAAAGATTTGAATCAATAGGGATTAACTTTAGTGTTTCAGGTGCAAGTGATGATATTATGAATTTATTTAAACTGATGAAATTAGATCAATTTTTTGATATGAGAAAATAAGTAAGAGAAAACGTGGAGGCTATGATGTCTTATCACATATTAATCGCGGATGATGCAATGATGAATCGCACCTTGGTAAAAGATATTTTAGAGCGCAATTTAAAGAATATTACGTTTTCTGAGGCAATCAATGGTCTAGAAGTACTTGAAATAGTTGAAAAAGAACCGATTGATTTGATTATTCTCGATTTGATTATGCCTAAAATGGACGGATATGAAACACTGAAACTTTTAAAAGCCCATCCTATATATCACGACATTCCAGTTATTGTAAACAGTTCTATTACTGAGATTAAGTCGATTGAAAGAACACTTGAAGAAGGTGCGGTTGATTATTTTACAAAGCCTCTATCACCAAATGATATGCAAATAATCCTTCCTTTGAAAGCAAAAAATGCACTATTGCTTCATGAACAACAAAAGACGATTATTGCATTGAATCATCAAATTAGTCAGGAATTAAAGAATGCAAATGCATTTGCGAATATCATGCTTCCTAAGGCGACACAGTTTAACACGATTGAATTATTTATTAAATACCATCCTTCGTTGGGAATTGGAGGAGATTTTTTCGACTGTGTTGAAAAAGACAATAAAATTTACTTTATGATGGCGGATGTTACGGGACATGGAATCGCAGCCGGAATGGCATCATCAATGGTTAAAATCATGTACCGTCGAATTATTGAACATGATGGCATTATGCCACATGAGGTATTAAAAGAAATGAATGACATGATTTTTAAAACTTTTGATTTTGCTGGAAAAGATCATTATTTTGTCTTTACAGCTTTTGTTGGAATGATCGATAATGATAAACTCTATTATGCAAACGCGGCGCATCCATACCCGATGCTTTATCGGGCAAATACGAAATCCTTTACTGAAATTCGACAAAATGGATTTCTCGTAGGGATGCTAGACTTTGTGACGTACGAGACAGAGTCTACTGATTTTTCAGATGAAGATGTTTTGTTCCTTTATACAGATGGATTGTTTAGTGCCGGCAGTGACTCAGATTTTACAGGTTGGGAAGATGTCTTTAAGCTGAGTAAAAGGTTTACGTTTGAGATGGAAGAAAATCCAGATGAGTTTTTAGAAGAGTTATTTTATGCATTCCATGTCATTCACAAATCAAGAGATACTGATTTCACCGATGACGTCGCGATGATGCTCATAAAAAAAAGAAGTAACGATTAGGTTGCTTCTTTTTTTATGAGTTTTTGATGAGTTGATGGACGATTTCAAGTGCTTGATCATACGTGTAATCGTTTAAATAAGTTTCAATTTTAAATACATCCTCTCCATAAGCTGTTCTTAGCGCATCTTTATATTGATCGAATAAGATATTGGCTTGCGTATTGCTCTCCATTATGAGTTGTTTAAGTTCATTTAAAATGGTCAAGAGTTGTTTTTTGTTTAAAGTAAGATCTTGCTCAGCGGTTATTTTTTTAGTGAGTGGGTAGAGTTCGGTTTTTAAGCTATAGATATCCGAAACCAGTTCAATAGAGCGAGATTTAATGGTCACATCATCCGCGTGATTTCTAAGATGTTCATAGAGCGTCGAGGAAGAATGATGTATTTTTACAGCACCCAAGTTGCCAGATGTTCCTTTTAGAGTATGTACCAAATCTCTTAGACTATCATAATCATTTTCCTTGATATACTCATTTATTTTTATGGCATCTCGACTAATTTCTTCAGTAAATTGCTTGATTAACTTTTGGTACAAATTTTTATCACCCAGTAAAGTATTGAGCCCTTTTTCATAATCCAATCCAATGAGTTGATCGAATAATTCAAGTTTAAATTCGGTTAATTCTGGCTGAGGCGTGATCACATCCATATCGCGAACATCATCACGGTTTGAAGTTGGCTTAAGCCACCGAACAAGGCATTTATAGAGTGCATCAGGCTTAACGGGTTTTGAGAGATGATCGTTCATACCTGCGCGAATTGCCCGAATTCTATCCTCTTCAAATGCATCTGCTGTCATGGCCACGATAGGCAAGAGTCGGTTTTTAGTTTTTTGTCTGATAAGTTCTGTTGCTTGATAGCCATCCATTACTGGCATATGAATATCCATGAGAATCAAGTCATAGTCTCGTTGATCGACTTCATGTACAGCAATATCACCGTTATCTGCCACTGTAACATGCATACCAACAGCTTCTAGTAGCTGAGTGGCAACTTCTTGGTTAATTTTGCTATCTTCAACAAGCAATAGCTTTGAATGTTTCCGTAGAGCCAAATCAGTTTCATAGTCTGAAAACAGAACAGGTTCTTCATAACCACTAGCACGATTAATCAGTTCAATGACTTCATCGTGTACTCTTGAAGGAGTTAATGGTTTATAAATAATTTTGTCAATTTTGATTTCTTTAAGCGCGTTATTTGGTAATTGTATATCGTTAACTCTTAGTTCTGTGTTTAATGTTGCTAGAATAATTCTTGGTAATTTTGGAATATTGAGTTCGTCTATGTGACTTGCTAAATATTGGAGTTCTCTTAGACCAGAATCGATGTCAATAAAAATGAGATTATAAGGTAGTTTGTCAGGATCAGGTTTTCGTAGTTTTTCCAGAGCCATAAGTGGTGTTTTGATAATATCAAAATCTACGTGGATGTTGGACAATATATTTTTATAGAGCAAATGATTTTGTTCATCATGATCTAAAATGAGAATTCGGATATTTGAGATGATGGGCATATCTAATATTTCGCTAAACGAAACCGGAATATTAAAGGGGAGCGTAATTTTAAATGAACTGCCCTCTCCAAGCGTGCTTCTAACAAAGATGTCGCCACCCATTAGTTCAACAAGTTTTTTGCTGATTGAAAGCCCTAATCCAGTTCCGCCGTATTTTCGAGTGATAGAATCGTCCGCTTGAATAAAATCATTGAACAAAAGGTCAATTTGATCTTGGGACATACCGATACCAGTATCGACAATTTCAAATGACAATACCACTGAATTTCGAGTTGCTGTGATAATTCTAGCAATGATGCTGATTTCACCTTTTTCAGTAAATTTAACGGCATTATTGACTAAGTTAAGGAGTATTTGACTTAATCGATTGCCATCACCGAGAAGTCTTAAAGGGATGTGATCTAGATCGACATACAGTTTTAGGTCTTTCTTAACCACGGTATTTGAAACAATGCCACATATGTGATCTATGACGCGAGATGGTTCAAACTCATGTATACTAAGATTCATTTTATTTGCCTCTATTTTGGAGATGTCCAGTATATCATTGATGATTTGGAGTAAATGGTTCGCAGAGTCGATGAGTTTTGTTAATTGATCGTTTTGTTTAGCCGTTAATGGATCGTGTCTTAATAAATGTGCAAATCCCAAAACAGCATTAAGTGGTGTACGAATTTCATGACTCATGTTTGATAAAAATGCACTTTTTGCGCGGTTAGCGGATTCGGCTGATTGAAGTGCAGCTTCTAAATCAGACGTTCGCATGGAAATCATTTCTTCAAGATGCACTTGATAGGACTCGAGTTCTTGTAAAATGGATTTTTTTTCAGTGATATCTTGAGAAGTCCCCATAGCTGTTATCGCTGTTTGGTCTTCGAAATCAAAATTTGCTTTAACTTCTATCCATTTTATTCCTTGATCCGTTTGAATGCGATGTTGTAATACATAAGGCTTTCCTTTTAAAGCAGCTTTCCACTTGCTTAGAACAATCGGACGATCTTCTGGAAATATTTTTGACTGAAATAATTCAACAGTAATAGGGATTGAAGAATCAATTTCAAATATACGATACATTTCTTTTGACCAAGAAAGTCTTTTATTTTGAATGTCCATAGACCAGTGTCCTGTTTTTGAAACTTCTTGAGCTTTCGTAAGTAAATCTTCACTTTTTATTAGAGCTTGATGTGCTTGTAATAGATCGCGATTCATAAATGCGGTTCCAAGCTGATCTGCAACAGAACATAAGAAGGTAATCTCATCAGGTTCCCAAGTATAATGTTCATTTTTATGCGAAATATGTAAAAAACCAATGATGCCGTCATCACTATTTATACGACAGGCGATACTTCGTGAATTTTGTGATTTGAGTTGAATCATGTTATCTTTGTATCTGTTATGAAGAAGGGATTGGTGGTATTGATTGATCTTTGATTCATCATCTACTACGTGAGTTTGATGGGTATGTTTTTTATGTTGATAACAACTGATACAGTTTAGAGCGGTATGATTGGATTCAAATAGGCAAACGGCAACTTCTTGATATTTTAATGCATCCACTAAAAGCTTTGTGATATCATCAGCACATTGTATAACATCACCATTGATACGAGAATCCATACTGGAAATTTTCAGGATGATTTCTGTGTGACTTTGTAATCGTAAGAATTGATTGCTGAGTTTTTGTTCGGTTTTGACACGAGAATCAATATCATTGATCGCTGCTAATATGCAAGTTTCTTTTTCGTAGTTTACAACAGATGCAGAAATCAATGCCCAAAAAGGTGTTTTCTTGTAATCGTATAAACGCACTTCAAAATCATAGATTTCGCCTTTATCCATCAAGATGCCAAGCATTTTGTCGCGATCGGAGGGAATACAATAATATTGTTTTGATAATAGACCAAAGAGTCGATCCTCATTAAAGTTCAGTTGAGATTTTGCTCGTTTATTCGCATAGAGAAAAACGCCATCTCGTATTCTCGTAATAACAACTGGAAATGGTGCGTTTTCTAATAAATTTTTAAATCGAATTTCACTTTCTTTTAACTCTTGTAACATGTAAAACCTTTGTGTGATATCGTGTAAAATGACCATGACGTCTTGATCTTCATTGAGGATCATGAGCTGACACTCGTAATGATGATTGCCATCTGGCAAAATCATATCGTATTCAAATCTCGTTGGACGCATAAGTGCAGTTGTTCGAGTGACTGTTTCTAGATAAATTTTGACGACGTTGTGCGGCAAAATATTATCCAACTTCTGATACAAAAATCTCTCTTTTGGAGAACTGGCATACGTTATATCAGATGCTTGATAATCTTGAATGACAAGGTGTTTATCAATTTTAAAGATCATGTCCGGTATATGCTGAAAATAAAGAGACATTAAGTCATATTTATTTTGCATGTCTTTCATAGTTGTTCCTCCAAGTCACAGAAGTCATTTTCACTATCAACAACATTTTCCAGGTTTAGATCGTTTCGAATTTCTTCGAATAAATCAAATTTCTTAATAAAGCAATCAACTATCTGCGGATCAAATTGTATACCACTTTGTGATACAATGTATTCTTTTGTTTCTTCTGTTGACCATGCTCGTTTATATACACGGGTATTTGTAAGGGCATCAAATACATCTGCAAGTGACATTAAACGAGCTGAAATCGGGATAGCCTCTCCCTTTAAACCGAGTGGATAACCACTGCCATCCCATTTTTCATGGTGAAATGTGGCGATAATCTCAGCTTCTTTCAAAAAAGCTAAGGCATCTTTTGATAGAGAATCTTTACCAGTTCTATTGGTCATATAGGCCTTTTGCATTGCTGTTTTTATGGCATTACCACCAATCATGCAGTGATTTTTCATAATTTCAAATTCTTCAGGGGTATAAATCCCTGGTTTATTGAGAATTGCGTCAGGAACACCTATTTTACCGATATCGTGTAGAGGAGTTGCTTTTACGATACGACGTATAACTTCCTCTGTGAGAATTTTTTTATATTTTGGTAATTTACTAATTTCATTAGCTAAAACTTCAACATATGAACGTGTTCTCAAAATATGCTTGGATGTTTCAACATCTTTCGCTTCAGTTAATTCAGTAATAACAAAAAGAGTGGCATCTTGTATGAGTAGATTTTCTTTTAATCTTCTATTGACTTCGGCTTCTAACCATTCATTTTTGTCTTTTAAAATATCCCGAGCATGTTTGAGTTCGAGCTGAGTTTTTACACGTTCTAATACAAGCGTTGGATTAAATGGTTTCGTAATATAATCGACAGCGCCTAAATGAAGTCCCTTTTCTTCATCGTAGCTCGAACCAAGCCCAGAAATAAATATCACAGGAATATGCTCAAACTGTTCATTCTTTTTAAGTTGAGCAAGAACTTCATATCCATCAAGTTCAGGCATCATGATGTCTAATAATATAAGATCAGGTAATGTTGTAGAATGAATAAGTTTTAACAAATCATTTCCTGATTTACAAGCCCTCACCTTATAATGCGATGATAAGACTCTGCTTAGAATGGAAATATTAAGAGGTTCGTCATCCACAATTATGATTTCATATTCTTTCATAGATCCTCCAATGAACAATGTTTTTACAATAATTACCCTTATTTATCAAGAATAATTCATCACATTTTCAGAAAATTGGATTAAATTAAAGATTTATAGTTGCGACGTTTATTTTAATGGTGTAGACTAATACTAAGGGGCACGAAATATTATGTAGTAGTCAATGAGGAGGTCATTATGGACATTCAAAAATTTAAGTCACAATTATTGACTGAGGGTTTTTGTGATATGAGATATCAGGATTTTACGCTGACATCCATAAAAGGAACAAAAAAAGAAATTGATACCGTCGCAGTTATCAAAAAAAGCGGAGGAAATGTTCGCGTCTTAACTGGCGGTGCATTTGGAACATTTTGCTTTACAAATCCAGAGGATGTATCATTTGCATTAAAAGAGGCTAAGTTTGCAAGTGATATGATTTCAGGGAAGAAAGAATTTACACATGTAGAGAAAAATAAAGATCATGTCAAAGTTTCGCCAAAACTCGATCCAAGAGATGTGACGATAGATGAAAAAAAGCAAATGATTCAGACGTATATGAATTTGTTCATGGATTATCCTGAAATTGTCAATCTTGAAACTGAGTACTATGAACAGTTTACAGATACGCTCATCCTCAACAACCTGGGAACAGAAGTGAGACAAGAGGAATTGATTTGTGGGTTGAATTTTAGAATCACCTCTAAAAGAGGGGATTTGACACAAATAACGCGATTATCTTTTGGTGGAGAAGAGAGTTTCGAGGATTTAATGAATAAAGAGTCTGAAATCTTAGCGAAGGCAAAGCAAACAGTGGATTTATTAGATGCTGAACCGGTTGTGGGTGGAAATTATGACGTAATTCTTGATAGTGACGTCAGTGGCCTATTTATCCACGAGGCTTTTGGTCATTTAAGTGAGTCTGATAATTTGATTGGCAATGACGCTTTGGCAAAAACTATGACATTAGGAGCGGAGTTTGCGGTTCCTGAGTTTAATGTAATTGATGATCCAACGCTGTCAGGATATCCGGGCAGTTATGTATACGATCACGAAGGAACGCGTGCGAAAAAAACCCACTTAATTCAAAATGGCAAATTGACGGGTAGATTGCATTCACTTGAAAGCTCTCATTTTATGAATGAAGTTCCAACTGGACATGCTCGTGCAAAAAACTTTGGCTTTACTCCAATCGTGCGTATGGGTAACATCTACATTGATAAAGATCGTCATTCACTTGATGAGATGATCGCTTCAATCGACAACGGACTATACTTATTTGGATCTGCAGGCGGTCAAACAAGTGGCGATACCTACACATTTGCCGTACAAGGTGCCTATAAGATTGAAAAAGGGAAATTGACGACGATGGTGCGAGACTTAGCATTAACGGGCCATTTATTTACAACCTTTAAAAATATTGAAATGATTGGTAATGAAGTTGGATTCTCAAAAGCAGGTGGCTGCGGAAAAGGTGGACAAATTCTCATTAAGTCTGGAAAGGGATCTGCACCAATAAAAATCAAAAATATGGGCATTGGAGGAAAATAGACGATGAAAAATATATTGAATAAAGCCCTAGAAGTAGCTGATAGTGCAGAAATTTATAAAAGAGATATTTTTAGCACTTCTGTAGATTTAGTCCTTGGCTCGATTCAATCCATTGAATCAGAGAAGAAAACAGAGATTTCTTTAAAAATAATAAAAGATGGAAAAGCTGGAATGGCTGTTGCAACATCACTTGAAGATGAGACTCTGGTTGAACGTGCGCTTATCTCGCTAAAGTATCAAGCATCGGAATCAGATCCGTTTTTAAATGAATCCTATCATCCCGTTCAATCCGCTTGTGACGAGACAAAAGCGCTCTCTACTGAAGATCTAGTAGAAGCAGCGATGTCGCTCTACCGTCGTTATCTGGAAAAAGCACCCGACCTGGATATGCTCGTCAACTATAGCAAAACCGTTAAACATGTTCACCTTATGAATACAGAAGGTTTTGATGGACATTATGATTATACAAATATAACAGCAGGGACATTTACTTTAAACAAACAAGGTTTTCACTGTACAAGTAATGAAATATCTTCTGCAAAAATGCCTGAGTTTACAGATGCACAAATTGATCAACAGATTCACCTCCACAAGCTCGACGCTCAACCGATTGAACTTGGAACTGAAAGAATGCCAGTGATTTTTGCTGGAAAGGTTATGGGATCTCTCATGCTTCGCGTATTAGGGGGTGTCAATGGTGGCAATGTCGTGAAAGAAATTTCACCACTTTGTGGTAAACTCGGTGAAAAAGTGTTTTCGGATAAGTTGACCATTCGCGATGATGGCACAATGCCATACGGTGCGAATACCGTTGCATTTGATGATGAAGGGACACCTAGCCAAAATACGGTATTTATAGAAAATGGTGTTTTAAAGTCCTACTTAATGACTGCGAAACAAGCAAAAAAACTAGGGATGAAAGCCACTGGTAATGCCATTAAAAAGACGCTATTTTCAAATGAAATTGAAGATGCGCCTTCTGTAAATGATACGAATTTTATCATTGAAGGTGAGATGATGCCTGATGAGGCTCTGTTTAAAAAAGTGAAGCGTGGCCTTTATATTACAGGCGTTATGGGTTCACATACTGGAAATATCAATCAAGGTGAGTTTTCTATGAACATTTCTTCAGGTTTTCTAATTGAAGACGGTCAACTCACTGGAAAAGTGAAAGGCGCAATGATTGCTGGAAACATCTATGATTTATTTACCAAAATTGATGGTATTGGTAATGAATATGAGACGATGAGAGGCTTATTCTATGTCATGGGATATTCTCCAAAAGTTCTTTTTAGTGAAATGAATATCGTAGGTAAATAGTATGGAAATTCGCATTGTAAAATCCTTAATTGGAAATATCCTCGTGATAGTTGAAGGTGGATTTGTCACAAAAGTTGAGTTTACAAAGTTGCTTGAGGATGAGAAGTGTTTAAATGATGTAGGCGACCCGGTAGAGGAACAAATTGCTGATGAAGCGGCGCAACAGCTGATTCAGTATTTTAACGGAAAGCGGAAAACATTTACAGTTCCACTTAATCCCAAAGGTACACCGTATCAACAATCCGTGTGGAATGCACTCCAGACTATTGAGTATGGGCAAACAGTAAGTTATAAAGAAATTGCAAAGCGCGTTGGCAATGAAAAAGCATCAAGAAGTGTCGGGATGGCCAATCATAACAATCCAATCGCCATTATGATTCCCTGTCACAGAGTCATTGGGGCGAATGGAAAACTAGTGGGGTATGCAGGTGGCATTGATCTGAAACAATGGCTCATCAATCATGAAAAGAAAAAGCATGATGAAACGTCATAAATTCAAGTTATAAAAAATAGATAAAATCAATCCCTTTTATAAACTTTTAATAGAAGGGATTTTATCTTTTTTGTAGGGGCTTTTTGTAGGTCTAATTAACATTAATATGATATAATAATATGGTTTAATTAATTTGAAAGGTAGTGACATCATGAGTTTAGCAAAAAGCTTAAAATATAACCAGATTGATTTACACACACATAGTATCGTGAGTGGTCATGCATATAGTACAATTGCTGAAAATATTGAAATAGCAAAAGAAAGACAACTTAAAATTTTAGGTTTATCTGAGCATGCACCGAGTATGCCTGGGAGTACGCATCCCTACTACTTTAGCAATATGAGGGTGTTACCCAATAAGATAGAGGATCTTATCGTTTTAAAAGGCGCAGAACTCAACGTCTTAAATGACAAAGGTGATGTAGATTTAGATGCATTTACACTTGATTTTTTAGATTATGCAATCATTAGCTTGCATATGCCGTGTTATGAAGATTTGGGCAAAGAACGAAATACAGATGCGTTGATTCATGCGATGAAGCATCCAAAAGTACTCATTGTAGGTCATCCAGATGATGACCGTTTGCCAGTCAACTATGAACGCTTAGTAAAAGCAGCGAAAGAACACCACATTTTAATCGAAGTGAATAATAGTTCATTATCACCTCAAGCTTTTCGTGTCAATGCAAGAGAAAACTATGAAGAATTACTCAAATACTGCGAAGCGTATGCCTGCGATGTAATCATAAATAGCGACAGTCATTTTTATGAAGACATTGGTAATTGGTCATATGCGATAGAGTTACTGGATTCACTTCATTTTCCCAAAGAGCGAATTGTCAATTTTGATTTAGATCGATTGATGACTTATGTCAAAGGATGCAACAGGAGATAAATATGAAATTAAGCCGTGAAAAGACGGTAGCATTAGGAATCGTATTGAGTTTGATTGTTTTTCTTTTTCTCATCTCGATGTGTTTACCTAGTGAACAATTGAAAATTGGCTCGAGTTCACTAGCTTCATTAAACGAGCATTGGACGATTCTCATAAACGATAGTCAATATACGGATCAGTCGTTGCCCTATATTCAAAAAGTACCTGCGGGGGAGACTTACGAAACGTATACCGTACTAGGAAGTGATTTTAATCAGGCACAAACTTTAAGAATTAGAAGTTCGATGCAGTTGATTGAAGTTTACTTAGACGGAGAACATCTCTTTAAAAACCAAACTTCAGAGTCATTTCATTCATTTTTGACTGTTCCTGAAGTGAGTGCTTGGTATTTTGTTGAAATACCAGCTAATAGTGCAGGAAAAGAGATCCGAGTTAAGTATGCTTCAGAAGTTCAAAGCTTTTCTGGACGAATTAACTCAGTCTATTATGGAGATGCAGATGCACTTGCATTAGATATCATTAGAAGTCAAAATGGCGGACTGGTGATTGGGCTCCTGCTATTGGGAATCGGGATCATTGCGCTTGGTCTTTTCTTTTCCTTGCCGAGTATTGAAGATAGTCGCATGTTGTATTTGTCGCTGTTCGCGTTTTCTACTGGATTATGGATTATTTCTGAGATGAAAATGATGCAACTTTTTACAGGAAATCGTTTTTTTATTAGTGGGATTAGCTATATTGCGCTTTCTGTTATTCCTGTGTCATTTTGTCTTTACCTAAAAAGAGTGGTTCTACCACGCTATAAAGCGATTTTAAATGGCTTTATTTGTATATTTTTTGTGCTATTTTTTGTTGATTTAGCGATTCAATTTCTAGGTATAATGCATTTTGTTGAAATCATTACACTCAATAATTTCTTTATGCTAATTGGAATTTTTACGACGATGTTTTTGCTATTATATGAATCGATTCACTATAAAAATAAACAAGCGCAGAAATTTGCTTTATACTTAAGTATGTTGGTTGCCGTTGTATCTTTCGAGATTATTCAGTTTTTCTCGGAGAATTTTAATGTGATTTCATATTTGAGTCGCTTTGGACTTATTTTCTTCTTCATTTTATTATTACTTGATACCAGTCGGTATATCAGTATGCTCATTCAAAGTCGAAAAGAAGCTGAAATCTTTGAGCGACTTGCTTATATGGATATTTTAACAGGTGCTGGAAATCGTACAGCATTTGAAAAAGCAGTTCATGAATGGACACGAGATACATCCATGATGAAATATCGGTTGGCTCTATTTGACATCAATTATTTAAAGCGTATTAATGACCATTTTGGCCATAAAGCTGGGGATTTAGCAATTATTAAGAGTCATCATTGTATTGATGAAATCTTTAGAGATATTGGAACGTGTTATCGTTTAGGAGGAGATGAATTTGCCTGTATCATGTCTAATATTGATGAGACTGAGTATCACAAGCGTATTATTCGCATGAAAGAACTCCTAATTCGCGAAAGTGGTGATTTGCCATTTGAGTTATCTGTATCATCGGGAAGTTTAGAGTATTCTGAGCATGATTCATCGGATTTTGATGCATTTTTTGATAAAGTAGACCAAATACTATATAAAAATAAAAATAGTTATAAAGAATCACTATAAACAGACACTATAAACAATCACTGATCACGTGGTTGTTTTTTTATGTAAATTAAAAAAATAAACCATTTTACCGGAATGATGTTAGAAAAACATATGTTTAGATGATAGAATAATGTATAGTATACTAAACATAGCAAATGGAGGCTCATATGAGACATTTTATTATTGCTTCGCATGGCAACATGTCAGAGGGCATGTTAGATTCAATTGAAATTGTATCTGGACAAAATAATTCTGTTTTTACAGTGTGTGCTTTTAAAAGTCATTTGAGTTATCAAGAAGAGATAGAGCGCATACTTGTTGAAAATCCTGCGGATGAATGGATTATTTTGACGGATATTGTACATGGAAGTTTAACGCAGCATTTTCTGACGTTGACATCACAGTATCGCATGAAAATCATTGCAGGCGTTAATTTTCCATTGGCACTTTCTCTATTGCTCATTCCTGAGGATCAACCCATCGATGAGTCTCGAATTTTGGAGGAAATCGAGATGGCAAGAGAGCATATTCGATACATCAATCCAAGTAAAATCATCATCGAATCAGAAGATGAAATTGAAAGTTAGAGGTACTTATGTCAATTGTGCATATAAGAGTAGATGATCGCTTGATTCACGGTCAGGTAGCGATGATTTGGTCAAGACATTTAGGGGCTACGCGTTTTATGGTTGTCGATGAAAGCGCTATACAATCAGATTTGGTCAAGATGTCTTTGAAATTAGCGACTCCAAGCAATGTGAGTTTATCCATTTTAACCATTTCAAAAGCAGCAGATCGGATTCTTAAAAATGCGTATCAAGGACAACGTGTCATCTTAATTGTAAAATCACCTGCTGTTCTGCTCGCGTTATTAGATCTAGGCGTGAAAATTGATGAGGTCAATGTTGGGAATTTAAATGATTCTCATGGATGTCATAAATTAAGCGATTCTATTCAAATAACGCAAGATCATTTTGAACAGCTCAATTTATTGAAGCAAAAAGGTGTGAAAGTCATTTTACAAAGAGTACCGACAGATGAACCTATTGAATTTTAACGTTCAAAGATAAGGATTGATAGATGCTTGGAAAAAGAGAAATTTTAATTATGAAGCATTTGCTAAATGCGAAAAAAAATGTCAGCAGTGAAATGCTTGCAGTCATACTAGGCGCATCGCCGAAGACCATTCGAAATTCATTGGCAGCAATTAGTGACATATTAAATTATGCAGGCGGAGCACGTCTCATTACTAAAACGGGTTCGGGAGTGACGTTAGATGTATATGATGCAGACGAGTTCAAGGTATTTATGCAGAGTTTTCATGCCAAATATTTAGATGCATATTGGATGCCATCAAGTGCTTCTGATCGCGTACATTTTATTATTCGAACTTTATTGATTTCAGAAAGTTATATAAAGATGGAAACGTTGATGAATACGCTTTTTATCAGCCGTGTGAGTTTGTCAAAAGATCTTAAAATAGTCAGAGAAACGCTTATAAAATACCACTTACGATTGCAACATAGAGCAAAATATGGATTGAAGATCATTGGAAATGAAATGCATATTCGCATGGCACTTGTGGATTATTTAGAAGTTGATGAAGATGTTCAATATTTTGATTTTGAACAAACCCAATTTTTGTATCATCGAGATCCTAAAGAGATTTCTGAAATCATTACTCAATGTCTCGTGTCCAATCAGATATCGATTTCAACCAATTCGATTAAAAAGCTGATTAAGTACATCATCGTTGCTGAATATCGAATGTCCATTCACCACTTTGTATTCTTAGTATCGGAAAAAATGGAAACTTTGAAAAATACGACTGAGCTTGTCGTCGCAAAATCCATTCATGAGCGATTAAATATGAACTTGAACGATGCGGAAATGTCCTTCTTAGCGATTTTTATTTTATCAAGACGACACATGAGCGTGACTGAAACATTGGACATGCCAGAACTGATTAAAATGAGTCGCGAAGTTTTGGAATTTGTTTCAGAAAAGTGCCATTGTAATTTTCAGCGTTATGATATTTTGGAACAAGAGTTGGCAAGATATTTAAGAGGCATGAGCGTTCGATTAAAGTACGGGCTTGAAAAGCGAGACGTAGGAATACTGGAGAGTAAGTCGAATAACCCAGCTTATGAAATGGCAGTTGTGGCGATGGACTTTATCTCTAAAAAATGGCAATTCGACATTCAAGAAACAGAACTGGCTTTTTTATCATATCGGTTTTATGATCATTTTCGAATTGCAGCATTCTATAGACAGTCTAAAATATTGGTGATTTTGTCAAATGGTAAGAATGCAGCGGACTTATTCATACATGAGCTGAAAGGTTATTTTGGCGAATTCATCAGCACTGTTCATTCAATTGAATTCTACGAATTACAGTATATAAATGCTGCGGATTATGATGTTATCATAACCGATATTCCCGCGATTCAATTTGAGGTAGAGATTGAAATTCGTCGTGTAAATTATTATTTTACAGATCAAGATATTCTAAAACTCGAACGTTTTTTTAAACGTAGGACTCGAAATTTTGCAGCGTATTTAGACTGCTTTAAAAGAGAGCTGTGCTTTTATGATGTCGAGTTGGATTCTAAAAACGCTGTGATTCAGTTTTTAACGGATGCAATTGACCTCTATTTATCAAAAGAAATTCATAAAACTTTTTCATATGATGATCTATTTCAAGCCATAGAGAATCGTGAAAGCATCTCTTCTACTGAGAGAGGAAATTCAGTGGTAGTCCCACATACGCTATATCCTATCACGAATGAAACGCTCATTGCTTATGCACGGTTGAAACGTCCAATCAAATGGGAAAACGAGGTATGCCAATTTGTTTTTATGGTGATACACGGAAAACAGGATCCGTCTCCCTATATTCATTTGAGCCTAACAAAACTAATGACGGGGAGTATAGAGTTTGTATATGACCTATATAAAACGAATTCGTACGAGGATTCGATAAAAGTTATGAAAGAACATATTGAATTGCTGCCAATTTAAATCAATCATTTTAAATCAATCAGTTCAAATCGTTAATTTTGAGGAGTGTATCGCATGTTAAAGGGAATTCCAGCATCAAAAGGTTATGCAATTGGAAAGGTTGTTAAGTTAGAAAAAGAAGCATTCGTTGTAAAACAAGGCGTCTGTGAGGACATTGAACGTGAGCTGTTGGTTTTAGATGAAGCAATTGATCGAACAAAACATCAAATTAAGCAAATTAAAGAAAAGACATTGAAGAATATTGGTCCAAAAGAAGCGATGGTATTTGATAGCCATCTGATGATTTTAGAAGATCCTGAATACATTGGAAGTATTCGAAATGCAGTTAAAGAAGAACATTTGCACGCATGTGCTTCAACAGAGAAGACGATGCATTTTTTTCAGGAGATATTTAATCAAATGGAAGATGTCTATTTAAAAGAACGCGCTGCCGATATTGAGGATATTTCGAATCGATTAATTCGAAATATTCTCGGCATGGTGGATTTAAATAGTGGCGTTGAACCAAACTCTATCATTGTTGCGCATGATTTAGCACCTTCAGATACAGCACAACTGGATAAAAGCACGGTACTTGCATTTTTGACGGATATTGGTGGGTTGACTTCACATAGCGCAATTATGGCGAGAAGTATGGAAATATGTGCAGTTGTGGGCATGGGGGATATCACAGAAAAAGTTAAAAATGGGGACTGGATTATTGTTGATGGGTTTAACGGAAATGTGATTTTAAATCCGAGTCAAGAAGAAATTGATGAGTACACACTTAAACTGGAAACGTTCCTTGAAGCAAAAAAAGCCCTTGTGAAATATAAAAATCAGCAATTAAATTATCCCAATGGTAGAAAAATCAGTGTTGCAGGTAATATTGGCTCTGTTAAAGACCTTGAAACTGTTCTTGAAAATGGCGGAGAAGGAATTGGCCTCTTCCGTACAGAGTTTGTGTTTATGGATCGCGAAACAGTGCCATCTGAAGATGAGCAATTTGAAATATACAAAACCGTTGCGCAAAGCATGCCTGAACACGCAGTCGTTATCAGGACTCTCGACATCGGTGGTGATAAACAAATTCCATACCTGAATATGGAGCCAGAACTCAATCCGTTTTTAGGTCTGAGAGCCATTCGTTTATGCTTTAAATTCGAAACGATATTTAAAACACAAATTCGCGCACTTTTAAGAGCAAGCGTCTTTGGTCAAGTACACATGATGATCCCTATGATTGGAAATGTTGACGAAGTGAGACAAGCAAAAAAAGTGATTGAGCAATGTAAGGAAGAATTAAGAGCTGAAGGGATTTTGTTTAATGTAAATATTCCCGTGGGAATTATGATCGAAATTCCAGCAGCAGCGATTTGTGCCGATGTTTTAGCAAAAGAAGTAGACTTTTTTAGCATTGGGACGAATGATTTGATTCAGTATACGTTAGCTGTGGATCGTATGAATTCAAATGTGTCTTATCTCTATGATCCTATGAATCTTGCAGTTTTACGGTTGATTGAAAATTCAATACGCGCAGCACATGAAGCGGGAATTTGGTGTGGGATGTGTGGTGAAATGGCAGGAGACTTAAATGCGACGGAACAGCTCCTCAAGATGGGCTTAGATGAGTTTTCAGTTACTGGAGCTCATATCTTAGAATTAAAGCAAAAAATTGCTCAGTCTTTGAGTAACATTAAGTAATTCAATAGTGATACAGGGATGCGACTTATTTAAGCAATTATAAGAGTCGCATCCTTTTTTATTATGACGAGGTATAAATAGAATGATTGCAAAGGATTGTGATTAGTTGATTTTAGAATGGGTAATCTATTCTTGTACCTAAAATAGTACAAGGAGGATAAAAGTATGAAAATGATGACCAAATATTTTGGAGAGCTGGAAGTTCCAGAAGAGAGTATTATACATTTTAAAAATGGATTAAAAGGTTTTGAAGAAAAGAAAAAATTTGTCATTGTTAAAAATTTTGATACTGAAGAGCCTGTTCCATTCTTTTGGCTTCAGTGCTTAGATGATGCTGATTTAGCATTTGTTATCACAGTTCCTTTCATCTTTAAACCAGATTATGCATTTGATTTACCAGATGAAACAGTAGAAGTGCTCCATATCACACCAGAGTCAGAACTCGGCATTTATAGTATTGTGACGATTCCAGGCGAAATTGAGGAATTTACTTATAATTTAATGGGTCCTGTTGTGGTGAACTTCTCGACTAAAGAAGGCGATCAAGTTGTTCTATACAACGAAAATTTTAACATCCGAGAAAAATATAAAATATAAATCAACAAACGCTAAATCAAAATAAACAAACTCTAAATGGATAGGTAGTTTGGAAGGTAGGCCTTTATGAAGAGTATCAAATTAAAGATCGTTCTATTGGTGTCAATCAGTATTCTCGTGTTGACACTTGCATTAGGGGCAATTTCAATTTTTAGTATTTATTCGACGAATATGACTCGATTAGATGACATGGAAGAAAATATGAGATTAAGCTATGATGCGGATATTAAACATAACGTTGAAACTGTTATATCACAGTTAAATGGCGTCATGGAACAAGAGAAGAAAGGTATGCTGACATCTTCAGAGGCGAAGACGCTTGCAGCAGATTTAATTAGAAGTGCTGCTTACGAAAATGGAGGATATTTTTGGGCAGATACACTAGAAGGTGTTAATGTTGTACTTCTCGGAAAAGAGGATGTAGAAGGTAAGAGTCGATTGGACTTAGCGGATCATTATGGTCATAAAATTATTCAAGGTTTTATTGAGATTGTCAAGAAAGATGGTAGTGGGTACTCGGAATACTATTTCCCAAAACCAAATGAGACAGAACCTTTGCCGAAAAGGGCATATGTTCAGCTTTATGAACCTTATGGATGGATCATCGGAACGGGCAATTATATCGATGATATTGATACCGCAATAGCTGCGGAAAAAGAAAATGTTTTGTCAGATGTTCAAAAATCCATTTTATTTTTAGTGCTTATTGTGGCAATTGGTCTTGTCTTTGCGATTATTCTCGCATTTATCATCAGTGGCAATATTTCAAAACCGATTCTTAGCTTAGCGAAGATTCTTGATAAGACAGCGAATCTCGATATCCGAGATGATAATTCATATGATTATTTATTAAAATATAAAGACGAAACGGGTATTATTAGTCGATCGGTTGCTAATCTTCGCGTTGTTTTAAGGGAAATGGTGACGACTATCAGTGACGATGCCAATCAGTTAGACCGCGCCTCTCAGCTTTTGTACGATGTTGTTGAAAGTGGAAAAGAAGGAATTGATGCTGTAACTCAAACTGCCAATGACTTTGCGCAAGGTGCAACTGAACAAGCAGATGATGCACAAGCGGCATCTGAAAAAATGTTACAACTTGCCGGAGCGATTGAAGAGACGGTTACAGGGGCGCGTCAATTGAAAACCTATACAAACGAAGTTGTTGAAAGTGACAAAGAAGGGGTTGGACAGCTGAAGGCTTTGACATCACAGTTTGATGTTACTTCAAGTACCAATGGACACTTGAGTAATAATGTCAAAACTCTCAGTGTCAAGTCAAGTTCGATTGTTCAAATAACCAATACGATACAGCAAATCGCTGAACAAACTAATTTATTGGCTTTAAATGCAGCTATTGAAGCAGCAAGAGCAGGAGAAGCCGGTAGAGGATTTGCAGTTGTAGCAGATGAAATTCGAAAACTCGCTGAAGAAACGTCCAAATCAACGACTCAAATTGATGCAATTATTCAAGAAATTTTGAGAGAAATTTCATCAACTGAAGAGAACATGGATAGTTCTTCAAAAGCGATTGAGCTTTCCAATCAAATGCTCGTTAAAGTTGAAAATGCCTTTGGAAATATTGAAGTGGCCATGAACAATACTGTTAATCAGTTGATGCTGATGACGCGAAATATTGAGACGGTAAATCAAAGTAAGGACGATGCAACATCATCCATTCATGGTATTTCTGCGATTACGGAAGAAAATGCCGCAGCTGCAGAAGAGATTGCTGCGACCATGGATACGCAATCTCAATTGATGAAAGATATTCAAGAAAGTTCACATTCCGTTAAACAAATTTCTACTGCCATGACAGAAATTATCCGTAGATTTAAACTGTAGGAATCTGATTTGCTTCAAATTAACGCATGATGATGACTCTTATTCAAAATTGAGACACATAATTTAGGTACTTCTTTAGATTCTGTCATAGAATTTAAAGAAGTGCCTTTTTATTTGAAATATCTGTAACTTTATGTGGTATAAATAGATTAGTAAATCAGTTTTAAGTGTGGTTTCTACTAAGGAGGATGATAGGATGACATCTTATTTTTTTAAGAGTGAATATAAACAAATGCGGGTCAATCATCAAGTGATGATATGGATTGTATTATGCGGATTTCTGTGTTTTGCAACTGGATGTGAGGCAAAAGAAGACACAACACCTATTGTAGATAAAACGAAACAGGTCACTGTTGTGACCATTGAAGAGGCGTCCTATAAAGAAACGCTTAACTATATCGGATTTGTTACAGCTGAAGTAATGGTGCCTTTAAAATTTCAAACATCTGGAGAGATCAAACAAGTGAATTTTGAAGAAGGCGATGTGATTAAAAAAGGCGATGTGATTGCTGAACTTGTTAATTATGGACAGATCACAGATCTAAATAATAAGTTATATGCACCTATATCGGGTATCGTGTCTGAACTTTACATGAAACAAGGGAGTTTGATCTCTAGTGAGTATCCATCTGTATTAGTTGTTTCAAATGATCGTGTTGTCAATGTGGGCGTGACTGCTGAGGATTATGGAAGATTGAAAGGTTATACCAATCCAATTGCATATTTTATGATAAATCAAGTCAAGTATACTGCAAAAATAACCAATTTTGACCACGTTCCAGATGCTAAAACTCGTACTTATCAAGTAACATTAACTCTTGATCCCGATCAAAAGGCAGAAAAACTTATCATCGGAGAAATTGGAACTGCGTTTATTGAGCTCTCTAGAGTAAATGGATATTGGATTCCTATTTCATGGATTCAAAATGATGGTTCTGATTATGTGTATATCGTCAATTCTGAAAATAGAGTTGAAAGAAGAAATTTAACATTGTCGGAGTTAAATGGTGATAAGGTTCGCGTAGAAGGTATAAATGGCGCGACGAGAGTCATTACTGTTGGGAATTCTTTTGTGAAGGAAGGGCAGTTGGTCACAGTTAGGGAGGGGTCAGATGAATAAACTTATGCACGCTGCAATTCGTGAAAGAAAAGTGACTTTTTTATTGGCGATGATGATTTTTTTATACGGCCTGTATGCGTATTATTTTATACCCAAACAAGAAAATCCAGATACGTCAAGTCCAACAGCCCAAATTGTAACTGTGTATCCAGGTGCATCGGCAGAAGATGTTGAGTCGTTTGTAACGCATCGAGTTGAAGATGTTGCAGCTACTCTGAATGGTGTTGAGTACGTTACATCGTATTCAAATCCGAATGTATCTGTCGTCATTGTGACTTTAAATTACGACGTGAATTATGAAGAGCAATGGGATCATTTAAGAGTGCGTTTAGAGGAAATCAAACCAGAAATGCCTCAGAGTATACAGGATTTTCAAATCAATACGGATTTAACGACTTCTGCTGGGATTATTTTAAGTATTTCTGGTGAAAACTATTCATATGAACAGTTATCATCATATGCTGAATCATTTAAACGTACACTCATTAAGATTGACGGTGTCAAAAAGGTAGAATTAGATGGTGAACCTCAAAAACAAGTTGAAGTCACTTTGCAAAATGATCAGATGAGTGCGATAGAGCTCTCTATTAAAGATGTAGATGATTTGCTGAAAGCTCAAAATGTTTCCATACCAACGGGAAGTATTCAAACACCGTATGGCCAAGTTGGAATTCAATCGCCAGCTGGACTCAAATCAATTGAAGATATTGAAAATTTAATTGTCTCCGGATCAGAAAATGGCGGTAGTTTTATAAGATTAAAAGATATTTCAGAGATTCAATATGACTATAATAACAGTCAACAGCGATATTTATATGGTGAAAATCATGCCGTTTTACTAACGGTGTATTTTGATCAAAAAGAAAATGTGATTCTCATTGGAGATGAAGTAAGAGAAAAAATCGACCAGCTCTATCAATCCTCACCAGAGGATTTACAAATCAATGAAGTTTTATTTTTGCCAGAAGAAGTAAGTCGGTCAGTAGATGGATTTATACTCAATTTATTAGAAGGAGTAGCTTTCGTCATTTTAGTTGTCTTTATTGGGATGGGATTCAGAAATGCTGTAGTGGTGTCAGCAGCGATTCCGTTATCAATAGGAATGACACTTATCGCGATGTACGTACTTGGTCTCGAAATACAACAAATGTCCATTGCAGCTCTAATCATCGCACTAGGAATGCTCGTTGATAATTCTATTGTTATAAGTGATTCGATTCAAATTCGAATCAATCGAGGAGAGGATATTGCATCAGCTTGTTATGAAGGTGCAGTTGAACAAGCTATTCCCGTTTTAACATCGACGTTGACAACCATTGTTGCATTTGCTCCTTTGATTATGTTACCTGGCGAAGCCGGGGAATTTGCAAAATCCCTTCCGATCGTCGTTATCATTGCATTAACTGCGAGCTATTTGGTTGCAATGTTCATTACCCCAGCAATAGCCAGTTTAATGTTTAAAAATACGCATAATGAACATGCAAAGAAAAATAAAATACGACATATTTTTGAAAATGGTGTCGTAGGTGCGATGAAGTTACCTAAATTATCAGTAGCCTTTATTCTCATCATTATTGGATTGACAGTGTATGGCGTTTCTTTTTTGAAAGTCGAATTATTTCCATATGCGGATAAAGATCTAGTTTACATTGATGTATTTTCTGAAAAAACAGGTGATATTGAGCATACTGAAGAACTGCTAAAAGATCTACGGACGCTGCTCGCTGACGAAAAAGAAATCACTAGTATGTCAACTTCTGTTGGTGGAGGATTTCCTAAATTTTACTTAACAGTGGGAGTTCGACCACCATCTGAGAATTATGGACAGTTACTGATGAAAATCGATTTGAGTCAAACTGGGAAATTTGCAACAAGATCGGATTTTGCTTATTATTTACAAAATAAAATTGACGAGAATTTGGTAGGAGGATCGGCGACTGTTAATTTAATCGAGATCAATCAACCAGGTCCTGCTGTGGATATCAAGGTGTCTGGAGAGTACCTTGATGATGTCAATCGAGTTTCAAAAGAGCTTTATAATTATTTATTAACGGATCCAGCAACGATTAATGTGAAAAATGATTTATCCAATTATCAATACCAGTATCAAATAGATGTGGATAGAGACAGTGCGACGACATATGGTTTGACCAGTTATGACATCCAGTTACAGATGAGTTTAGCTGTGAACGGTATGACATCTACTATCATGCAAAATAAAGGAAAGCAGTATCCCATCATTGTAAAAAGCGATATTGAAACGATTGAAGATTTAAAAAACCTTCAAATAAAATCTTCATTTACTCAAGATAAAGTGTTGCTTAAACAATTCGCGAAAGTTCATTTAAGTAAAGAGTTAACGTCGATAAAACGTCATAATCGAAATGCCTCTGTCTCTGTTACGTCAGAAGTTCGTCCCGGTTATAGCGCTGTGGATATTCAAAACGCAATAGAATCAGAAGTGCTTAAAAATATTGATTTGACAGGTGTCGACATTTCATTTGGCGGGGATCAAGAAATTTTTGATAAATATATATCGGGATTGTTAGATGCAGCGATATTTGCAATTTTTGTTATCTATCTCATCCTCATGATTCAGTTTAACTCCCTATTACAGCCACTATTAATATTGATCACAGTTCCGCTTTCTGTCGTAGGCTCTGTTTTAATACTGCTAGTGTTTGGACAACATGTAACCTTTACTGTAGGTTTAGGTGTTGCAAGTTTAATTGGAGTAGTGGTCAATAATGCTATATTGCTAATTGATCATATTAATCGCGAGCGTAAAAGTAACAAAACAGTTTACGAAGCTTGTCTTAGCTCAGTTGAAAGACGATTTAGACCAATCATGCTCACAACGACGACGACTGTTATCGGCCTTGTTCCGATGGCACTTTCAAAGAGTTCTTTCTTTACGCCAATGGCACTCGCGCTTATGGGAGGACTATTAGTGTCCACTTTGCTTACTTTGATTGTGATTCCTTTAGCCTATAAAATCACTCATACCGAAAGTAGTAAGATATAAGTTTTTAAAGCATCTATTCGCAAATTAAGCGTATTAGATGCTTTAACTTTATGTAATTTATATTTAAAAAGGGATCATTTTACGGTATTATAGTAGAAGTTGCTCGATTTATAACACGTAGGGGAGAGTTCATATGCAAAATAAAGAGTTAATAAAGGGAAAACTTTTATCGTTTAATAAAATGAAAACCATCAATATCTTATTTTTAGTGGCCATATTGATAGTGACATCTTGTACTTTGAGCTTTTCACAGAATAATGAGACCTTTACAATTACAGAAGTTCAAAAAGAACAAATTGAAGCCTACCTTGAAAAAATCATGGATCAAGCTAACATTCCTGGGATGTCAGTTGCGATCGTTCATAAGGAAGGAGTTTTATACTCTCAGTCCTTTGGCAAAACAGGTCATGGTAATGCTAAAGTCAATGAGCATACCCCTTTTATACTAGGGTCGATTTCAAAATCTTTTACGTCACTTGCTATCAAACAGTTGGAGGCATCTGGAAAGTTAGTGGCAGATGCACCGGTAAGTCGATATTTAGAATGGTTCACGATTAAGAAAGAAGATGGTTCTGAAATTACCATTAACGAGTTGATGTCCCATACAAGTGGATTTTTATCCGGAGCAGGTGAGCAAGCCTATATTTATAATGCAGATTACACCATTGAAACATTGGCGAAAAGAATCAATCAATTGGAATACTCTGATTTTCCTGAAGAAGCGGACGAACAAATCAATGATCGTCATTATCAGTTTTCAAATATCAATTATATTTTGTTAGGGGCCATCGTCGAGTCCGTGTCTCAGATGTCATTTGAGGCATATATGCAAGAAAATATATACACACCACTTCAAATGAATGAGTCGTATACCGATTATAAAACTGCGTATTCGGCTGGGTTGGCAAGAGGATATCGCGTATTATACGGTTTTGTTGTAAAGTCTGAGATGGATTTTCCAAAGGCTTTGATTCCATCAAATTATTTGATGAGTTCAATTACGGATTTATCCAAATATACACAAGTTTTATTAAATAATGGTGAAACAACGAATGGAAGTTCCATCGTGACACAGACACCGTTTGAAATTCAAGACGCGTCCATTCAGGATGAGTACTTAGATTCTAAATGGGATCTCATCAGTGAAAGAGATGCCAATAATTATAATGGGTATTACGGAGTTTTTGGTGCTTTGCCAAATTATAATTCAGCTTTACTTGTGAACCCTGATTTAGGACTAGGGATAGTGGTTTTGACGAATTTAGCTAATTATTACGAAACACCTAGTATCTCTGCACAAACAATCGGAAATGATCTAACGGATCTTTTAATCAATAAGGCACCTTATGAATTTGAAACAGGTGAAAATCTTGGATTGTGGTTATTGTTAATCCTTTCAATCGGAATCATCATAATGATGATTCGAAGATTTATGAAACTTTTACATCAGTTAAAAGATTCAAGAGAAATCGTAAAAGTTTTTGAATTTAATGAAACTGTTAGAGGGCTGGCATCACTTATTATCTATATAGGTTTCCCAATATTACAAGATAATGATGGGGGGTATTTTGTTAGCAGTAACCCAGATTATGTCCTCCCAGTGTTTTTACTTGTAGTAGTGAATCTCTTACTGATGATCGCAGGATTTACTGTCAAATTTATGACAAATTCAAAAAGAAGAAAGCGTGTTTAGTACCTTTAAAGATACATGATTTTCGCACTTTATAATGGAAATTATATAATTTTCATAACTATTTAGAATTTTCAGTTAGTTTTCCTGTGAAATCTGTTGTATAATTATGTAGAAAGAAACAACAGTATTTAGGGGGGACATTATGATTGATCAATTTGGAAGAACCATTGATAGTATCAGAATTTCTGTAACAAATAGAAATAACTTTACTTTAAAATGTTTAACAAATGTAGTGCCTAATTTCATTCCTAAACATTTAAATGCCATGGATTACAATGAGCTTTCCGTGGAAGAAATCATGAAGATTATTGAAGTTATGAGTGAAAATGGACTAGAAAAAGTCAAAATCATTGGTGGTGAGCCACTTTTACGCGATGACTTATCTCAAATTATTAGACAGATTCGAACCTATAAAAATATTTACGAAGTAGCGCTGACCACAAATGGAATTTTGTTAGAAGAACGAGCTGAAGAACTTAAAAAATCGGGATTAACACGCGTCAATATCCAGCTTCCAACTCTTGTTCCTGATAAAATGGTAGACTCGGAAGGCAATCGATATTTAGATAAAGTCCTAGCCGGTATTGAAAAAGCAAAATCAGTTGGGTTGACTCCTATTAAATTGAATGTGGAACTTATGAAGGGGTTTAATGACGACGAAATCGAAAACTTTGTCGCAATGGCTAAATCTGAAGAGATAGACGTTCGCTTTGTTGAAATTGTCCCAGAGACGCATTCGCAGATATATCAATCGTTTTTCATGTCATCAAGTACTGTGTTGGATATGGTTTCAGATTTGATGCCACTGACAAAATCAGATCAGCAATCATTGGCGAGATATTTTAAACAACCAGATTCCAAAGGTAGAGTTGGTTTGATTAGCCCAATATCTTGTCGTTTTTGTGATCGTTGTAATTGCGTGAGCATAACTGCTGATGGGTTCTTAAAATATTGCATGAATTCAAAAGAAGAAGTTGCACTACGGCCTTTAATGAAAATTGACAAATTATTTGAAAAAACGCTGCGTCGAACAATCTTTAACAAACCGGATGCGTATCAAATACATTCAGAAGAGAATCAGGAAAGTGTGCAATACTAAGGCATGTGTAGTACGAGAAAGTGTGCATTAAAAAGGGCGTCGTGATAAGGTGCCCTTTATAATTGCGTGTGAAAGGAGTTTACAATTGATTCTAAATAAAATTGAAAGCTTTAAAGTGAATCATATCAATTTAAATAAAGGTGTTTATGTATCAAGAGTGGATCAGTTAGGAGAAGAAACGGTTACGACATTTGATCTAAGAATGAAACTGCCAAATAAAGAGAAATTAGATAACAGCGCTATTCATACGCTTGAGCATCTCGTTGCAACCTATGTGAGAAATGATGCTGAGTTTAGTCGAAAAGTGGTTTACTTTGGACCAATGGGATGTTTAACTGGCATGTATTTGATATTGCATGGACGGTATCAGTCTAAGGAGATCGTTCCACTGTTAATCCGTGCGTTTGATTTTATCGTTCATTTTGAGGGAGAAATACCAGGTGTAAGTGAAATTGAGTGTGGAAATTATCAGTTACATGACTTACAAAAGGCTAAAATTGAAGCTGAAGCCTATTTGGAGGTACTGAATAACTTGACTGAAAATGAAATGAATTATCCAAAATAGTGACAGAAAGTTTCTTTCAATCAACTATAAATGGATATTTTAGTATAATTTAAAAATTAGGAGATTATAAATGAAATTTGGAATTATTGGTGCAATGGATCTTGAAACAGAACATTTAATACAGGCAATGAGTCGTTCGGACTCGAAAGTCATTGCGGGGATGACTTTTTATGAAGGTTGTATTCACGAAGTTGAGTGTGTGGTGGTAACCAGTGGTGTAGGTAAAGTAAATGCAGCTGCCTGTGCTCAAATATTGATATCGGAGTTTAATGTAAATCGTCTAATCAATACGGGCATTTCGGGTGCTTTAAATGACGCGCTTGATGTTGGAGATATTGTTATTTCAACAGATTGTATGGAACACGATGTAGATGTTTCGGCATTTGGTTATCCACCCGGTGTTATTCCGCGTCTTTCGTCCTCTGTTTTTATTGCAGATCAGGGACTTATAGAAAAAGCTTACTCGTCTAGTGTTTCAAGTGTTTTAGATCAAAAAACATTTAAGGGTCGAATTGTATCGGGAGATCAGTTTGTGTCTTCTAAAGAGAAGAAGGAATTTTTAGTAGAAACTTTTCAGGCGTATACGACGGAGATGGAAGGCGCAGCGATTGCTCATGTGGCATTTCTAAATGAAATTCCCTTTGTCATCATTCGATCTATGTCCGATAAAGCAGATGGTAGTGCACATATAACTTATGATGAATTTGCCATAAAAGCAGCTAAGCATTCAAGTGAGATCGTTCTCAAAATGATTGAATCGTATGAATCATCACTTTGAGTTTAAAAGTAATATATACAGCAATTTATAATAAAATATCAACTACTAAGGGGAATTTATGGAAAATAAGAACATCATTGAACTTGCGAAACGAAAATTTATTAAAAAGTATTCTCTAAAAGCATTTGTTTGCATCTTATTGTCAATCGCTTTTGTCTTAATTACATTGCCTTATATGGAAGTCCTTACAAATTCTGTTGAGCGAGTTAGTTATGATGAGTTGATTCAATCCGTTAATGATGACAACCGAGAACACTTCTATCAAGTTGAGTTGGATTTAGAAAATTCATATGAATTTGAAACCGTTTATGTAGACGGAGATGAGAACGTTGAAACGTATTATGTTGCTTTTTTTGATTCTAACGATGCCTTTATTGTCGCTGAAATTCCAGCAGAAATATACGAAGATGAGTCGATCACGACGTATACTGGAACGTTTAAACAGCTTGATGATGAAGTCACAGCTTCAATCAGAGACGATTTGATGAAATATGATGTAGATGAAGCTTACTTGGATGAAATGCTTTCATCGGAAGCTTTTAGTGTTGAAGATTCCAAGTTGAATGCCATTATGATGTGTGCATTTGCAATAGTTGCTATTGTTTTTGCGCTGTATTTTATCGTTAAATTGATTGCAATCATTTCAAATTCTAAGCTTTCACCTATTCAAAAGGGAATTGCAAAGATTCAAGATGATCCATATGTATTTGATACAATTGAACATACAGAGGTAGACCTCAATCATCCATCATTTGCGATCAATAATAAGTATGCCATATTAGTGGGTGATAAGTCATTTCATGTAATACCAGTAAAAGATATCATCTGGGTATATGAAAACATCGTTAAAAAGAGAGCATATTTCCTCATCACAGTTTCAAAACAACATGCACTGATGATTAACGGTGCAACGATGTCATGCAGCGCATCTATGAAAAAAGATCAGGTTGAACGCGCGATGAACACATTGTTAAGACGACTTCCGCATATTAGTTTTGGATATGATGAGAACATCAAAAAACTCTATAAGTATAATAGAAGTGCATTGATAGAAGCAGTTGAGCAAAATAGAAGTCGTTACAACAGCGATTCAGAACAACAGTAAAGTTACATCAAAAAATAAAACTATGAATGGGTGGATTGACCGTTCATAGTTTTTTTATGCTTTTTTTAAGTTCTATTCTTCGTCTTCGTTGGTTTCATCCTCGAAGAGTTCTTCAGGGTCTTCTGCTGTAAGCGCTTCTTGAACCAAATCAGCTTCATCAATATCTGCTTTTCCTGCGAAAAAAGCATTGTACAATTCAAGTGCTTGTTCATATTGATCTTCGCTTACGTATAAATCTATACCAAAAAGAGTCGTTCCAGCGGCAATTACCATAAACTCTCCTGTTTCTCGATGTTTCGTATTGATGACAATCTCGTTGGATTCTAGTAATTCTCGCAGCATTTCAATTTCAATATTTTCGTTGATTGTAGCAAAATATTTCATATAGCCACCTCACTTTTTATATGTACCTTCAAGGAATTTACTTATAGTAGATTATATCCACTTTTCGTTAAAATATGCTTAAAATTATAGGAAGTTACTTGAATGCATCCCGGCAACGTGTTAATGTAATTAAAGTAGAATGACAGAAATTACGAGGTGTAAAGTGGAGTTTATAGAAATAATCAAAGCAATATTTTTCGGAATTGTTGAAGGCGTCACAGAATGGCTTCCAATTAGCAGTACGGGGCACATGATTTTATTGGATGAATTTATTCAACTAGATGTCAGTAAAGCGTTTTTAGAGATGTTTTTAGTTGTGGTACAATTAGGCGCTATATTGGCGGTGGTTGTTCTATTTTGGAATAAATTGTTTCCTTTCTCAAAAGGTGAGAAATATTTCATTAAAAAGAATACGTTTGAAATGTGGTTAAAAATAGTTGTAGCCTGTATCCCAGCTGCAGTCATTGGCATCCTGTTTGAAGATCAAATTGATCGTATGTTTTATAATTATCAAACAGTGTCCATAGCGCTCATTGTATTTGGCGTTTTGTTCATTGTGATTGAAAACAAGCACAAAGGAAAAGCATCACAAATTAATTCGATTGACGACATCACTTATAAAACAGCCTTAATGATTGGAGCATTTCAATTGTTAGCAGCAATATTTCCCGGAACCTCTCGTTCAGGTGCAACCATATTAGGTGGTTTGATGTTGACGATGTCAAGAACAGTCGCGGCAGAATTTACATTTTTCCTAGCAGTACCTGTTATGTTTGGCGCAAGTTTCCTCAAACTTTTAAAGTTTGGTTTGAATTTCACCATGAGTGAAGGCGTGATTCTTCTTACTGGACTTGTAACGGCATTTGTCGTGTCGATTATCGTCATAAAATTCCTAATGGGTTATATTAAAAAACATGATTTTAAAGTGTTTGGATGGTATCGAATTGTTTTGGGCTTAGTTGTACTTGGTTATTTTGCTATATTTTAGAAACTGATAATGATATAAAATGACTTGCGAAGTTGAGTCGTACATGCACAAATTAGACAAACCTATCTAGCTGTAGGTTTGTTTTTTTATGGATTTTGTCTGAAATATCTTCCTGAAATTTCTTGTGGGCATTTTTCAGAAAATTTTTATAATTAATTGTTTAGAACTAATTATGGACGGGGTATATATGTGAGCGTGTGGTAATTAGGAGGGAATTATGATGAGTGAAATCGATCAGTGGTGGAAAGAGCAAGTTGTCTATCAAATCTACCCAAAGAGTTTTCAAGACTCAAATGGAGATGGTATAGGGGACTTACAAGGCATCATACAACATTTAGATGACTTAAAAGAGTTAGGGGTAGGCGTTATTTGGTTAAGTCCAATTTATCGTTCACCAAATGTTGATAATGGCTATGACATTAGTGATTATCGTGATATTAATCCTGAATATGGCACTCTTGATGATTTTAAGCAACTTGTTCAAGAAGCAAAAGCACGAAGTATCTATATCATGATGGATTTGGTGATGAATCATACCTCTGATGAACATCCGTGGTTTCAGGCAAGTCGACATGAAAATAGTCCTTATCGAAATTATTACTATTGGAAAAAAGCCAATGGTACAAAATTGCCTAATAATTGGACGAGCTTTTTTGCTGAGCGTTGTTGGGAATATGATGCATTAAGCGATTCTTATTACCTGCATTTGTTTGATAAAAAACAACCCGATTTGAATTATCATAATCCAATGGTTCTTGAAGAAATAAAAGATATTATGAAGTATTGGTTAGATATGGGGATTGCTGGATTTCGTTGTGATGTCATCAATTTGATTTATAAAAATTCACTTGAAAATGGTCGAAAGAAGCTGATATTGACTGGGAGTGAGCATTATTTATCCAGTGAAAAATCACATATGATATTGAAGAGCATTCGTCATGATGTCCTTAATCAATTCCGGTGTTTCACAGTTGGAGAAACAGTATTTGTCACAACGAAAGAAGCAAATCACTATTGCCATCCTGAACGCGAGGAACTTGACATGGTGTTTGCATTTGAACATATGGAAACAGATCAAATTTTAGTTAAATGGTTCAAAACGAAATTTAGTGTGAAAAAATTTGCGAAAGTTGTTAGCAAATGGCAAAAAGAAGTTCCATGGAATGCCAATTATTTGGAAAATCACGATCAGCCAAGAAGTGTTTCACGATTTGGTAATACGCAAAAGTATTGGAATGAATCCGCTAAAATGTTAGCGACATTACTGTTTACACTTAAAGGAACGCCATTTATTTATCAAGGACAAGAAATTGGAATGATCAACTATCCTTTTAAACATATGAAAGAAATTCGAGATATTGAATCACATAATGTGGATGCATTTGGGAAACGTTTTTTTATTCCAAAGTTTATTCGCATGTATCTGATGAGAAAAACTTCAAGAGATAATGCAAGGACGCCCTATCAATGGTCAAATCAACTACATGGTGGATTTACGACGCATACCCCTTGGATTCAAGTTAATCCAAACTATCAACTTATCAATCATCAAAATCAACGAATAGATGATCAGTCTGTTTTATCCTACTACAAAAAATTGATATCACTCAAAAAATCAAATAAAACCTTATTGTACGGTGAATTTTGCGATGAAAAAGTCATTGGCGATGTTTTTACATTTAGTAGAAAATTGAAACATGAAAGAATAACTGTCTTCTTGAATTTTGGTAAAAAAACGCATACGATCCATACAGAAGGGAAGTTGCTATTATCTAATTACCATAAAACAAAATTTGATGGGTTACTTATGCCTTATGAGTCTGTTATAATGGTTCAAGGTCAATAACGATTCAAGACAAATAACGATTACGTCAAATACAAATTCAGAGGTTGTTATGATTAAAGTCATCATTCGTATTTTTATAAGGGATTATCAACACGTGGAAAGAGTAGATATAAGAGAAGCATATGGCGTTTTATCTGGGATTCTTGGAATTGTCTGCAATTTAGCGTTATTTGCGACAAAACTTGTGATTGGACTGATAACAAATAGTATCGCGATTACATCTGATGCATTTAATAATTTATCGGATACAGGTTCTTCTTTAGTGGCAATTGCAGGTGCTAAATTGAGTCGTAGAGATGCAGATTTAGAACATCCTTTTGGACATGGGCGATTTGAATATATCGCTTCACTTATGATTTCTTTTATCATTATGATGGTTGGATTTGAACTCCTTAAGAATTCATTTGATAAAATTTTGCATCCAACCTCAGCGAGTTTCAATCCGATTATTTTAGGCATTTTAGTTGTATCCGTTTTAGTGAAAATATGGATGTTTTCTTATAATCACTATATTGGAAAATTGATTCAATCAAAAGTTAATATGGCGACAGCAGCTGATAGTTTAAACGACGTTTTTGCAACATCAGCAGTTATAGTTACAGCATTTTTCAGCCAGTACACAACATTACCTTTAGATGGGATTGCTGGAATGATTGTGTCCTTGCTTATTCTAATGACAGGATATGGAATCGCAAAAGATACAGTGAGTATTTTATTGGGGCTTTCACCAAACGAAGAAACTGTGGATCGTATAAATGAGATGTTGATGAATGAAGACCTTATACTTGGGCTTCATGATTTGAGAATTCACGATTATGGTCCTGGAAGAACGGTAGGATCGGTACATGCAGAGTTGTCTGATCAAACGAATATCAATATTGCACATAATGCAATAGATCATTTAGAAAAGCGTATTCTCAATGAACTTGGCATTGATATCGTCATCCATGTAGATCCACTTTCAGAAGAGGAAATTCGTCTTAAAATAAAAAAATAAAAAAATAAAAAAATAATAAAATAAAAAATTAAAAACACCTACTCGATAAAAGAGTAGGTGTTTTGCTATAAAATTATTGTTTTTTCGTTACAAAAATACAAGAAAAGGCTAAAACAAAAGAAAATGCTGTAAAAATAAACGTTGCAGCAAAACTTGTTAAATCAATAATACCACCTAAAATAAGTGGTCCTGTGATTGCAGCCAGTGAAGAGGCAAAATAGTAAAGACCGGTATAGGTACCAATGCGTTCTTCGCTTGTTCTTTCAACGACCATCGGATATGAATTGATATTGATGAGAGCCCAGAAGAAGCCACCAATAAACATCAAAATCATCATAATCATTTTATTGAATGGGAAAAGGGTTCCAATAGTGGCAAGGATCATGAAGATGATGGTGTCGCCTGTAATTCCGATTAAAATGGTTTTACGCTTACCTAGTTTCGAACCGATAAATCCTGCAGGTATTGCAAATGCTAAAAAAGAAAGTGCAAAAAAACCAAGAATTAAAGAAGCGTCTGCTTCGTGAATACCGATGAAGTACTTACAATAATTACTGAAAGTCGCTTCAATACCTTGGTAACCGACAAACCAAAAGAATATTGCTAATAAAATGTATAGTGTTGTTTTATCTGTATCTTGAAGAATTTCTTGAACGGACTTTCTGATGCTGATGCGTTCCTCAGAGGATTTTTCTCCTATTTTTGGTTCTTTAATAAACTTCATAAGAACAAAAAGTGCAAAGAGCATCAAGCCTGCAGTGATGATAAATGGATAATTTTTGTTGGCTTTATAGAGAACAGAGCCACCAATCAAGACAAAAACAGATGCAAGACCTCCCATAAAATTAATGATACCGTTCGCTTTACTTCTAAGTGGCGGAGGGGTTAAATCTGGCATTAATGCAACAGTAGGTGCTCTGAAAATTGCCATAGAAAAATTTAAAACAGTGATTAGTGCAATAAATGTTAAAAATCCAGTATAATTTGGCAGTAAAACAAACGAGACTGCTGCGAGTGGAATCCCAATCATTAAGAAGGGCATTCTACGACCAAAACGCGTATTGGTTCGATCGCTTAATGACGCTATAAATGGAATCATGGTGACAGCGAGTAAGTTGTCTAAAGTCATAACGGCATTAATCACAAATTGACTGTCAAAAAAATCTCTTAAAAAAATAGGTACATAAACGTTGTAAAGTGGCCAGACTAAACTTACTGCGAAGAAACCAAAACCGAGCAAGAATGTCTTTTTGACATCTAGTTTCATATAACCTCCCCAAATAAAATTCGTGAACAAGATCTTCACCCTTTAATCTAATTCGCTTAAAACTATAAAACTCCTTTAAAATAATCAAACTCCTTCAAAATAATCAAACTACTTCAAAATAATAAATCTCCCTAAAATAATTATAATTTACTGTCACAGATTTCTTTATGAATTTTATTATGAAGAATTTTATTATGATGAATGTGACTTTAAAAGTGATATTTAACTGGCTACGGGTTGACTGAGCTTTCTATGAGTGTTAACGTAATGAAGAAAGCATTTTAAACGAAAAACCATTAAGAAAATCGTAAGAAATTCATTGAGTCAAAAGAAAGGTGTATTCAATACAATCACATCATTAGCTCGAAAGGATTAAAAAAATGGAAAGTGCACAAATATTAGTTGTCGATGATGATTTACAAATTGCTAAAGCAATACAGAAAATATTACAGTTAGAAGGATTTAGCGTTAGAATTGCATCCAATGGGTTGGAAGCACTTGATGTAGTAGCGACTTCTAAGATTCATTTAATTGTTTTGGATATTATGATGCCAAAATTAGATGGTCTTTCTACTATGATGAAGATTCGGGAACAGAAGAACATCCCAATTATTATGTTGTCTGCAAAATCCGAGGATTCAGATAAAATTTTAGGACTGTCTATGGGCGCAGATGATTATGTGACAAAGCCATTTAATACGCAAGAACTCGTAGCGCGTGTAAAAAGTCAGTTGAGACGGTATATGGTGCTCGGTGATCAAGAAGCCCTCGAACAGAGCAATGTGATTCGCGTCGGAGGCCTTTCAATGGATTTGGGTGCAATGACATTTTCGGTTGATGGTGAAGATGTGAGGTTAACCGCTAAGGAATTTAAAATCTTAGAACTTCTAATGAAAAATCCTGGAGTCGTTTTTTCATCTGATAAAATATACGAACGCGTGTGGAATGAAACCCCATACTCTGTTGAAAATACAGTGATGGTACACATTAGACGAATTCGTGAAAAAATTGAAATCAATCCGAAAGAGCCAAAATATTTAAAGGTGGTGTGGGGTATTGGATACAAAATCGAAAAGTATTAAATATTCAATGATATTTAAATTCAGTGCGTTCTTATTAATTGTCGCCTCAATTGTTTATGGAATGCTACTTCTCATGGATCAACAGTTAAACAATGCTGATTTTGACTCTATTTTCGTCGCGGAGTATGAAAATTCCAGAACGTTTTTAATTGGACCAGCACAAACTGCTATTGATGAAGTCATGAACGCCCTAGAAAATGATTAGACAGAGGGGCTCGGTGATAATTACTATTATTACTATGAAAAAGAAGGTAAGTCCTTCACAAATTTAAAAGAGGGCGATCCGTCATTTTTTGACTCTTATAAAGGTGTTGTCTTTCATCTAAAAGAAGGTGCATGGCAACGAGAAAATCAATACTATCCTTACTATTATCATGGTATTGATGAGTCCTATGTAGGTAAAATTGCTTTTCCAAGTAGTTTTATCCGCGAAGCATCAAATGAGTGGATTGATGATAAAAACGAGCTTATATTGTGCTTAGTCAATGTAGGAATTTTGACAATCATTATTTTTCTGTTGCTTTTTTACTTAACCGTTGTCATAGGAAAAACTAACAAGCAGTCGATTGTGACCGAAAATTGGATGGATAAAATTCCGTCAGATCTATTTATGATCTTATACATTGGATTCGTCGCATTACTTGCTGAAATGTTCTCATCCATGACCTATAGTTATTCGTTTTCTACTGAAAATTACTATTTTATCATGTTTAGTGTTGGATTTTATTTAGCAGTATTCACCACAATTACTGGATTTTTCTATTTGTCCTATGTTAGACGCATAAAACAGAAAAAGTTATTCAAAAATAGTGTCTGTTATATGTGCATTCACTTCGTTGTAGATTATTTTAGAAGCCTGTTTGATGGTCGAAAATTCAAAAACAACAAACTCACTTATCAATTGTTTATTCGACAACTGCTATTTATTTGCTTGAGTTTTGCCTTTGTATTACTTTTCTTCATGTTGATTTACGCGCCACCATTGATGTTTGTCCCAGTGATTGCTGAAGGCGTCATGATTTATTGGTATGTGATGGGGAATCGAAAAACATATGAAGAAATCGACAAAGGCTTCAATGATAGTTTAGAAGAACAAATGAAATCAGAACGTATGAAAATTCAACTTGTGACCAATGTCTCACATGATTTAAAAACACCACTGACTTCGATTATTAGTTACGCTGACTTGCTCTCGAAGGAAGCATGTCTTGATGAAACGGCGCGTGATTACGTGAATATCCTCATCGATAAATCCTATCGACTCAAGAATATTGTTTCTGATTTATTTGATCTTGCCAAATCGACTTCGGGGGATATTCAATTAGAATTAGAATCATTAGATTTAAAGAAACTCGTCGAGCAAACCGTCGTAGATTTAGAAGATGATATTGCAAAGACGTCGTTACAGTTTAAATTAAAATTACCTGATCAACCCGTAATGATTCGCGCAGATGGCAAGAAAATCTATCGCGCTCTCCAGAATTTAATTGATAACACTTTGAAGTATGCATTGGCGGATACGCGCGTATACATTGAACTGGAACATATCAATCAGAAGGCGTATTTATCTATCAAAAACATTGCCGCCTATGAAATGAATTTCACTGCAAATGAAATTCTACAGCGGTTTACTCGAGGAGATGAGTCGCGAACAACTGAAGGTAGCGGACTTGGATTGTCCATTGCTGAAAGCTTTACAGAAGTTTGTGGTGGGTCCTTTAATTTAAGTATTGATGGCGATTTGTTTAAAGTGACGATGATTTTTAATCTTGAAAATCGTTCGAATTAGAAATGTGTAAAAAAAAGGATTTAGCATTGAGATGCTAAATCCTTTTTTAGTTGAGCGATCTTTAGCTGATAGGTGCTTCAAACTGACTGTGATACATGTCAAAATAAAGTCCTTTTAGTTCTAATAGTTCATCATGAGTGCCTTTTTCAACGACATCGCCATGCTGTACGACTAATATCATATCTGCATTTTGAATGGTTGAAAGACGGTGTGCAATGACAAAACTCGTTTTTCCTTTCATTAATTGACGCATTGCTTCTTGTATCTGCATTTCTGTTCGCGTGTCTACGTTTGAGGTTGCTTCATCAAGAATGAGAAATTTAGCATCGATTAGCATGGCACGAGCAATGGTTAATAATTGTTTTTGTCCTTGTGAAATATTAATTCCTTCTTCATTTAAGACGGTTTGATACCCTTTAGGAAGATGCATGATATACGGATGTATCTTAGCAGCTTTTGCAGCCTGAATCACTTCATCTAAAGTTGCATCAGGTTTTGCATATGCGATATTTTCATATATAGTGCCTTGAAAGAGCCACGTATCTTGCAAAACCATGGCAAATGCCTTTCGAAGGCTTTTTCGAGTAAAGTGACGAATCGAGGTGTCATCAATTAAAATTTCGCCCTTTTGAGGATCGTAAAATCTCATGAGCAAGTTAATTAATGTGGTTTTTCCAGCGCCTGTTGGTCCGACAATCGCCACTAAATCACCACTCTTAGCGTGAAAGCTTAAATCATGAATAATCGTTTTTGACGCATCATAACCAAATTGAATATGGTTAAATGAAATATTTCCTGATACGGACTCGAGTGACAAATCTTTAGCATTTTCAACGTCTTCAATCTCGGTAGACTCATCTAACACTCTAAATACTCTCTCGGCTGCAGCAATGGCAGATTGTAATTCGCTGATGATATTCGCAATTTCGTTGATAGGTCCAGAAAATTTGCGTGAATAGAGTACAAATGAAGAAACGTTACCAATCGACATTTTCTCGAATAAGTATAAGATTGCTCCAAAAACGCTTACAAAGGTCAATGAGAGATTGTTGATAAAATTCACAGTTGGACCAACAGCACTACTGTAGTATTCCGCTTGATAATAAGCATTGACAGCTTCATCATTTTTTTCATCAAATCTTTGAATCATGACATCTTCTTGCCTGTAGGCTTTAATCACTTTTTGACCGGATATGATTTCTTCTGCAAATCCATTCAGCGCACCTAATTTTTTTGAACGTTCCCTAAAGAGAGGACGTGTTCTACTTGTCATAAAATGTGTCGTTGCAATAGAAAGTGGAATTGTGATTGCAAAAACGAGGATCAGCATTGGAGAGATGAGAATCATCATGATAAAGGAGCCAATGACGGTGATGATACTGGTGAAAATTTGGATGACATCATTGGATAATGACGTGTTAATGGTGTCGATATCGTAAGTGAGTCGACTGATAATATCACCTGTTTGGTGACGGTCAAAATAACCAACTGGTAAATCGGCTAGTTTTTCAAAAACATCTTTTCTAAGGGTATATGCCACTTTTTGACTAATATGAATCATGAGTAATGATAGCAAATAGGAAAATAGAGATGAAAAGACATAAAATAAAATCATCCATTTTAAGTAGTAAAAAACCTTATCAAATTGAACCTGACCTTTGCCGATACCATAAGCATCTATTGCAGATCCTGCAAGCGAAGGTCCAATTAAGGATAATACATTGCTTAAAAGTGTCAAAAGTAGGGCAGATAGTAACAACAGTTTATATTTAAATAGATAATGACTAAGACGAATCAATGTTTTTCGCTTGTTTTTAGTGGGCAAATCATACGATTTATTCATGACGATTGCCTCCCATCTGTGAGTGACTAATTTCTTGATATGCTTGGCAAGTTTTGATTAAGTGTTCATGTGTGCCATGACCGATAATTTCACCCTCCTCAAGGACGATGATATGGTTAGCGTGCATGATGGAACTGATGCGTTGAGCGACGATAAGAGTTGTCGTCGTCTCAAAATGTTGATTGAGAGATTTTCTCAGTTTTGCATCTGTTCGATAGTCAAGTGCACTAGAGGAGTCATCTAATATGAGAATCTCAGGATTACCAGCGAGAGCACGTGAGATGAGAATTCTTTGCTTTTGACCACCGCTCAAATTTGCGCCTTTAATAGCGAGTCGATGATTCCACCCATCTGATAATGTATCGATAAATTCGCCAGCTTGCGCTAATTCGCTTGAATTCATAATATCTTCAAAGGATAAACCACGCCCAAAATCAATATTTTCTGCAATTGTATCCGCAAATAGTATGTCATTTTGAAACACAATACCAAACATTTTATGGAGTTCATCTCTTGGAATGGATTTTACATTTCGTCCATTAATGAGTATTCTACCTGCATCCACATCGTAAAATCTCAACAGTAATTTGATGATGCTCGATTTTCCACTACCGGTTGGCCCGATAATTCCAAGTGTTTCCCCACGTTTTAATTCAAAATCTAGGTCAGAAAGATTTGCTTCATTTTTATGATAGGAAAACGTCACCTTTTCAAATTTGATATGTGCATCTGTAGGAACGGGATCATGCGCTTCTATAGCTAAATCCACTTCCGTATCGATGACTTCAATAATTCGATTAAATGAAGCTGCCCCCTTAGAGGCGAGTATAAAGATTCGACTAATTGACAACATAGCATTTAAGATAATGGTGAAATACGTTAAAAAAGCAATCACGACACCTGGTTGAGCATTGCCGTCATTCACACGAAATGCGCCCACTAAAATTACACAAGCTAAACCAATATTAAGAAATAAGTTCATCATCGGATTGGTAATTGACATGGTCTTACCCACGCGTTTTTCTCTCCTAACAACATCTGTGTTAACATGAGCAAATCGATTTTTTTCATAGTCTGTTTTTGAAAGAGCTTTAATAACTCGAATACCGGTGATGTTTTCTCGAATGGTACGAACCATTTCATCTACATTTTTCTGAAGTGCATCGTAGAGCGGAATCCCTTTTTTTGAAACAAAATAAACCGTCATAAAAATAAAAGGTTGAACCGCTATCAAAATAAGTGCCAAAACAGGGTCGAGGGCAAGTGTCACAATGATGCCACCTAGTAATAAAATTGGTGCTCGAACACCCAGTCGCTGCATCATACCGATCATATGATGAACATGATAAGTGTCTGCCGTAAGGCGCGATACCAAAGAAGGAATCGTGTAATCATCTATTTGTGAACAAGAGAGATAGGAAATTTTACTGAAAAGATCATGACGTATTTGACGCGTTGTAGAAGCGGCAACTTTTGAAGCCATTCTATTGGCAATGACGTTGGCTACAACTGCAAAACCTGCACACAGAATCATTGCAGCACCCCAAATAAAAATGTCTTCCATCTTTTTAGTTGGAACTACTTTGTCAATCATGTGTGCCAAAATCCACGGAATCAACAAATCCATGATGGTACCTAAAAATTTTATAAATAAACCCAGAGTCATTCTAGGAATATAAGGTTTTAAATAGTGGATAAAGCGTTTCATATGAAATTCACCTCCAAATGAACTAGCAACAAAAAAATATTACCACACCCGAAAGATTATGTCAAAGTTGTTATCCGAATTAATGAGAATAAACGGTTTATAAGCGTGTCAATTTACGATATAATAGAATAAGTTGAGCCTCAGTAAAATAAATATAAAGATGGAATCATCAAGGAGATTTTAGATGACTAAAATAAATGAAGAACGATGCGAATGTGCAACTGTCCACGAAATTGAAGCGTTAGAAGTAATTCAGCAGCTGCCATCTATAGAAAAACTCAATCATTTAGCAGATTTTTTTAAAGTTTTTGGGGATACAACACGTATTCGAATTTTAACCTCTCTCTATAATCACGAACTTTGCGTATGTGATATTGCCTATGTTTTAGAGATGACTCAGAGTGCGATCTCTCACCAACTACGCGTCTTAAAACAAGCGCGATTGGTCAAGAGTCGAAAAGAGGGGAAAGCTGTCTATTATTCACTAGATGATGAGCACGTTAAAAAGATCATCGAAGTTGGTATGGCACACATTTGTGAGTAGTTTTAAATAAACTAATGCAAGTTAGTAAACGTAAGTATCGCAAACGTAAGTATCGCAAACGTAAATATAGCAAATGTTAGTATAGCAAACGCAAGTATAGCAAATGTTAGTATCTTAATCATATATTAAATTTTTTGTGGGGGATTATGAGTCAGTTAATCAAGCGGTTTATAAAATATATTGAAAAGCACAGCATTCAGACGGGGTTATTTATCCTACATACTGCTGTATTCGTCTGGTTTTTAAAATTGAGTTACTATGTGGTTGATTCTATTAAGCCGATGCCAACAAGTGATTTTATTTATTACTGGAATCTCGCAGGTGATCTTTCAATATATCATAAAGGCGGCATCATTGGTTTCATTTATGCGCCTTTTAAAATGATGGGAATTGAGCCCTATTGGTCTGCGCTTATTGTCAACTCGATTTTCTATGCATTTGTTTACATGGGATCGTGGTTGACTTTTAAAAAGTTTGCTTCAAAATGGTGCATCCTAGGTCAACTCCTTATGACTTTTGGTCTGGCGATTTTTGGCTTGTGGAATGCAGGCTATGCAGGTATGGTAAATGCGGATTTTCCAAATGTTGCACTGCTTATAATCTCAGCAAAAATGCTTTCGAACTATATGGTTCGTAAAAACAAAGGCAATCTGATTTTGTTTGGCATTTTTTTGTTTTTAGCAGTAGCGCTACGTGTCAAAACCGGATTGGCATTAGGGATTATTTTGACACTATTGGTTCTGTTTCGTTTTAAATCGTTCACAAGAGATAAATGGGTGCGGTGGATTGCCATTGTGATATGTCTCTCAGTTGGTTTTGCAGCTATCACCGAGATTGGTTTAAGAATGCAGTCTGATCGACAAATAGATGTGCAAAGACAAGGACGTCTTCAACTCTATACGGGACTTTTGTATACTTCCACAGGGAATATGTGCGGAAGATGGACGCGTGAAGCGTATGATAAAACTTTAGAAGAACTTGATGATTCACTTATCACAGTGGTTCAAAGACATCTTGGAGTAAAAAGCAAACGCTACATTGCAGAGATTATTTTGTGCAAATGGGATCATGTTTTACGTTATGATGAATTTTCCTTTAGAGAATTATTAGCGTTTGGTGTGACACATAGAAGTTATACAGAACTCGATTTGGAAATTGTAAGGCATTATGAGAAAGTTGAAGAGCAGTGGATGAGTATCTTTAAATATTTAGTGTATCTTATGACGGTCATTGCAACCGTTATTGGATTTAAAAGAAAAACACCGATTGCCATCATGCCAATTGCGATTTTAAGTGCCTTTATGCTTTTGCATAGTGTATTTGAAATTCAAGCGCGCTATATGGTGGAACCACTGATGTGGAGCTATTTTACATCATTATTTATCCTATTTGAAATCTCGAGTTTAAGGAATGTGACAAATCATGAAAAAATCTAAATTACTCGCACTTGCCACGCTTATATTAAAAATTCTCATAGGACTTTTCTTGATTGATGTCGTGCGCGTCAATGAGATGTTTGATTTTGTCGCTTCATTTAAACTGGGGCAGTCGCCATGGGATCAATACTATTTAAAAGGTCAGTTGCATATCTTTCCCTATCCAGCGCTTATGCTGTATATCTATAAAATTGTTCAATTGCCACTGATTCTATGGGAGAATGCACCTCAGTTGATTAAAAATGCACTTTATATTGCACCGCTCCTCATAGCGGATCTTGGGTCACTTAAAATTCTGAACAAAATGTTTCCAAATAAACAATTTAAGACGATTTTTTTCTTTTTCCTCTCGCCAATAGTCATCTATGCGACTTATTATTTGGGGCATTTAGACTTAATCGCACTTTTATTTATGCTCTTAGCACTTTATGAGATACAAAAAAGAGATTATGTGAAAGTCGCACTGAGCTTAGCGCTTGGGTTTAGCATCAAAATTCCCATGATGTTTGCGTTGCCACTGGTCGTCGTGTACATTTACAGAAATGATCAAAAAAATCACGTTAAAGTCATCGCAAAATTTGTTTCAGTGTTTATTGCATCTGTGATTGTGATTTCTATTCCGTTTATTACCAGTATGAGTTACCTGAAAATGGTGTACTTTAATTCTCAACAAAGTTTGCTATATGATCTCATTTTGCCGATGGGGCAATATCATATTTATATTGCGTATTTAGCACTGCTTGTTATTTACGCGCGCTTCTTGATGTATGAAAAGGTCAATAAGGATTTGTTTCACAATTTTTTAGCGGTTGTTTATTCAGTTTTTGTTATATTAGTACCACCTTCTGAAAATTGGTATGTTTGGAGCGTGGTTTTATGTTCGGTATTATTTATCAGCTTACTTGATCGTCACAAAATTTCATACTTGTTGAGCAGCTTGTTATCAATTGTGTACTTGATTTGTTTTATGGGAGATTTTTCTCATGTGGATCCTCATATTCAAAATCTTATTTTTACAACATTTGAAGGCATTCTGATGTTCATCGTCTATATTTTATACAAGTACGGCATTCGCTCGAATCGCGTGTATAAAAAAAGAGAACATGCAACGATTATTGGAATTGGTGGTGATTCCGGCGTTGGTAAAAGCACGCTCAAGCATACCATTACACAGTTGCTTGGCGTGGATAATATCGTGCCAATTGAATCGGATGGGGATCATAAATGGGGAAGAGGCGATCAAAGCTGGGAAACCATTACGCATTTAAATCCAAAAGCAAATTACTTATATCGACAAGCGCAATATTTAAAAGCTTTAAAAAATGGTGTCAATATCGAGCGCGTTGAGTACGATCATCATACGGGACAGTTCACAGCACCTAAGAAAGTTTATTCGAACGATTATATATTAGTCGCGGGTTTACATCCCTTTTATTTGCCTCAAACACGCAAGTTGATTGATATCAAGATTTATTTGGATACACAAGAATCCTTGCGAAGACATTGGAAAATTCTCAGAGATACAGAGTTAAGAGGATACTCTATGGATAAAATCATGGAGCAAATCACGATGCGTGAAGTGGATGCACAAAAGTATATTCATCCACAGATGGCATATTCAGATTTAATCGTGCGTTACTTTACAGAGGAATCGTTTGAGATTGGAAATCCGAGCACGAATCCAAATCTACACTTAAAACTCATGTTAAAACTTGATGTAGACGTAGAGTGGATGGTGGAATGGTTTGAAAGTATGGGGCATACGATTGAACATGTGTATGATGCCGATATGAAGTATCAACACATTATATTGAAAGAACATATTACTAAAGACGAAATTCAGACAGTTGCTGAAGGCGTGATTGAGAATATTGAAGAAATTGTCAACGGACATACGATTGAATGGCAAGAGGGACATCATGGCTTTATACAATTGGTTTTATTGATATTATTAGGTCATCATATGAAAAAAGGAGACGAATATGACATATAAAGGGTTGCTTATTGACCTAGACCATACATTATATAATTACGAACTTGTCCATGAAGGCGCATTGAAAGTAACGATGGATAAATTCTCGAGTCAGTTTGGATTAACTGTTGAGGATGCGCACGCGTTATATGAATACGCTAAGAAAGAGAATCACAAGCGATTAAATGGTACGGCATCTTCGCATAATCGACTCATTTATTTTCAAATGATGTTAGAAAAAATTGGCGCATTTGACATGAAAACGGCACTCGAGTTAGATGATTTTTATTGGGCACACTATTTTGAACTCATGAAGCCTGAGGCGGATGCATTGACCTTTTTAAAAGAGGTGAATGTTCCTAAATGCCTTGTAACCGATTTTTATATACGTCCTCAATATGAGAAACTCATTCAACTTGGTATGGATGAATGGATTGATCACATCGTGACATCAGAAGAAGCTGGGCACGAAAAGCCCCATCCTTATATGTTTATGTTGGCACTTCATAAACTTGGCTTACAGCCTCATGAGTGTTTGATGATTGGGGATTCTTATAAAAAAGACTGTTTGGGTGCATCTGCAATGGGCATTGACAGTATTTTGTACAAAGGGGATCCCGAGAAAGAAGATTTGCAAAAAGGTATTTATGTGAAACAGAGTTTTCACGAAATCATCCATTGGCTAAAAGATTAGGAGGAAGTTATGACAAAATTGAATCATAGGACGTTTGATGATACTATCAAATCTTTTGTAGCTGTTTGTGATGTTGTCTCAGATGCACTTGACATGATACAAGCTGGTGGTGGCAATGCGTCAGCAAAATTTATGAATGGTGAACAAACCGAGATGTTGATAAAAGCATCCGGTTTTCTTATGTCTGATGTCACTTCAGACAATGGGTATACAAAAGTGAGTGTGCCAATGATTCTTCAAGTACTTGAAGATGTAAAATCTGGTAAACTATCTACTCAGGATGAATCCCATATAAATGCCAAAGTTTCAGAGGCAAATTTAGGTACACTTCGTCCGAGTATTGAAACCTTTTTACATGCATTGTTGCCTCAAACGTATGTCCTTCATGTGCATGCATTGACCACACTTGTATATGCATCTTCGAAGACATTTGTAGAAGATTATCATGGACAATTCACAGATCCATATTGGATGAAACAATCGACGCTCCTCATTCCATATAAAAAACCGGGAATAGATTTAGCGCTTAGTATGAAACAACACATTGAAAGATATCAAGCAGTTTATCAAGCGTTCCCAACAACTGTTATCATGCAAAATCATGGATTAATCGTAGCGAGTGACGACGAAAAAACGCTCATGAATCACATGATCATTATAGAATCGAGCATCAAATCTAAAATGAATCTTCCTGAAAATTTTGATGAGGCATATAGAATGGCGTATTGGATCAAACTAGGGTTAAAATCTGTTTGGAAAGACAAGCGACTCTTTGTTAGACTCAATGAAGATCGACATCTTGATACCATGGCCTTGAGTACGTCGTTTGATTTAAGTTTTCCAGATGCTGTTGTTTTCTGCGGGTTAGCGCCATTATATCTCAACATAGAACAAATGAATTGCCTTACAAACATGCAACATTTAGACGATAATGAGAGATTCTTAGAGAATATCATAAAACAAATGCAACATTATCAAGATACCTATGACGAGTATCCCAAAATGATTGTTTTTTCCAATGCACTCTATTTTGTAGGTGAGTCTATAAAAAAATGTATGGATGTACAAGATGTATGTACTGTGCAATGGAGATTGCAAACCTTATTAAAAGATGATTTGGTGGTTTTGACAGATGAACAACGGTATACTCTTGTAAACTGGGAAGCAGAAAAATATCGTAAAAATAGATAAAAGTGAGGAATTGTTATGAAAATCATCGTTCCAATGTCCGGAAGGGGACAACGTTTTATTAATAAAGGGTATGAAGACCCAAAACCATTAATTTTAATGGATGGCAAGCCAATTATCGGACATGTTATCGATATGTTTTCGCAAGAAGATGACTATATTTTTATTTGCGCAAATGATCATCTTGAAACGACCAAGATGAGAACCGTACTCGAATCCTTAGCACCGGGATGTACCATTGTTGGCATTGATCCTCATAAAAAAGGACCCATCTATGCCGTTCAACAAGTGTACGATCTCATTGGAGATGAAGATGAAGTCATTGTAAATTACTGTGATTTTGGGTGCTATTGGGATTATGAAGATTTTAAACGCCACACGAGAGAGCGACATGCAGATGGTGCAGTTCCAGCATATAAAGGATTTCATCCACACATGTTAGGAACGACGAATTATGCGTTTATGAGAGACGATCAACAGTGGATGCTTGAAATTCAAGAGAAAAAGCCTTTTACAGACAATCGAATGAATGAATATGCATCATCTGGAACCTATTATTTTAGAACCGGAGCCATCATGAAAAAGTACATGGACATGATCGTTGAGAGAAATTTACACGTCAATGGAGAGTTTTATGTATCCGTTGTCTATAATTTGTTCGTTGAACATGGTTTAAAAGTTTCCATCTACGAAATTCAACACATGTTACAGTGGGGGACACCAGAAGACGTAGAAGATTATATTTATCACTCGGAGTATTTTAAACAGCTGATCCATTCAAATGCTTTTAAAATGCCTATTTCCAATACACTCAATCTGATTCCACTCGCTGGTGAGGGACAACGATTTAAAAATGAAGGATATGACTTACCTAAACCTTTAATTGAAGTTTCCGGAAAACCTATGATTGAACAAGCATTTGATGCGTATCCAAAGTCGGATAAAGCTTCATTTGTGGTACTTAAGAAGCACTGCGATGCGTATCAAATTGATATACTTCTTAAAAATGATTATCCTAACACAACTATTTATAGGCTGGATGCAGTTACAGAAGGGCAGGCGATAACTGCATCTTTAGGCATATGTGAATCCGACTATGAGTGGCCACTTTTAATCGCAGCATGTGATAATGGTTTGATTATGAATGAAGACAGGTTAACGCATTTTATTAAAGAAAAAGATGCCGATGTAATTTGCTTTACATTTAAACACAATCCAACCGTAGGAAGTAATCCTAATGGTTACGGGTATGTACAAACGGATGAAAATGATCGCATTTTGGGCGTATCGGTTAAAAAACCATTGTCAGCCCAACCAATGAATGATCATGCCATCGTTGGCGCTTTCTATTTTAAACGTGCAAAAGACTTTATATTAGCTGTCGATTATCTGAAAAGTCAGAACATACGTGTGAATAATGAGTTCTATGTGGATTCTATCATGGGAATTTTAGGCGAAATGAACCTCACTGGATATGCAATGGAATGTGCATATGAAAGTTGGGGGACGCCAAATGATTATAAGACGTATTGTTATTGGCAAAGTTTCTTCCACAAGGCTGCTTTTCATCCTTACGATATGATGAAAGATCCGATGATTCCTGATGCACAAAAATCTGATTTAATAAAGCGTGCATACGCTTTTGAACAAGATTACAGATAATCATAGACTAAAATAACAAGCTACGTACGAGGGAGCACACTTGATGGACTTTATTAAAAAATGTTTAAAAACAGAAATTTTTCGCTATTTAGTTGTAGGTGGTGGCGCTGTAGGGATTGATTTTATCAGTCACATGCTAATGCTTCATGTTTTGGAAGTGGAGCTTTCGATATCAAAGGCAATTGCATATATTTTAGGCGCAATTTTTTCCTTTATTGTCAATAAAATTTGGACATTTAAGTCGGATCAAAGCCTATCGACTTCGTTTGTAAAATTTTCTGCATTATATGCCACTACATTTATAACAAATGTCGCAGTGAATGCATTTGTGGTGTGGATCGGAATGCCTGTGATCTTTGCATTTGGAGTTGCTACAGCTACAAGTATTATATTAAATTATTTGGGTCAAAAATTTTGGGTGTATAGAAAGGTGAAAACAGTATGAAATTGTCAATTGTTGTGCCTTGTTATAATGAAAGCAAGAATATTCCTTTGATATTAAAGCGTTTTTCAGAGTGCATAGATACGCGTCAGATCGAACTGATCTTGGTGAATAATGGGTCTACTGATGATAGTCAACAAGTCATTGATTCATTATTGCCTTCATATCAATTTGCAAAATCAACCCTAGTACCAGTGAATCAAGGGTATGGTTATGGCATCGTCTCTGGATTAAGAACTGCTCAAGGAGAGTTTATTGGATGGACACACGCAGATATGCAGACAGATCCAATGGATGTCATCAAAGCATATGATGCAATTATGGAGATGTCAGATCGCCATGTATATGTCAAGGGCAGTCGTAAAAAGCGGCCATTTATTGATCGATTTTTCACAGTTGGGATGAGTGCATTTGAAACACTCTATCTTAAAACACCATTATGGGATATTAATGCCCAACCGAACCTATTTCCGAGATCCTATTTTGAAAGTTTAGAGATGTTTCCGGATGATTTTTCACTGGATCTTTATATGTACTATATGGCAAAACGAAAAGGCTTGAAAATCGTGCGTTTTCCAGTGTTATTTACAGAAAGAATTCACGGGGAATCAAAGTGGAATGACCAAACGTTTAAAGCAAAATGGAAATTTATAAAGCGAACATTGACTTTTAGTGTGGAACTTAAGAAAAGACTCAGAAAAGGATAGTGGAGGGCATATGGAATTTATCAGTCATCGCATTAACACGATTGAAGCACTTAAAAATACCCCTTTCGAGTTCGGTGTTGAGCTAGATTTGAGAGATTTTGGCAATGAAATCATCCTGTCACATGACCCTTATGTCATGGGGGAACGATTTGAGGACTATTTAAAGATCTATAAACACGGTACGTTGATTTTAAATGTTAAGAGTGAACGCATCGAACATCAAGTCCTCCAAATGATTCAAAACGCAGGCGTTAAGGACTATTTCTTTTTAGATTCATCATTCCCAATGATTTATTTACTCTCTCAATTAGGTGAAGAAAATACCGCCATTCGCCTATCTGAATTTGAAGGCATGGATACTTTAAGACATATGAAGGGTAAGGCTAAATGGGTTTGGGTAGATTGTTTTACGCGATTTATCTTAACACGAGACATCATGAATGAACTCCATGAACTGGGATACAAAATATGTCTGGTTTCTCCAGAACTACAAGGTAGACCCGAGGATATAGAGCGTCATGCTGAAGTTATCTGTGAAATCGGTATCTTACCGGATGCGATTTGTACAAAAGAGTATCAGATTGAAAAATGGAAAAATCTCTTGAAAATTTTATAATTGTGTTACAAAGCCATTAAGAAACCATGAAAATGAAGTATTTTACGTCGTTATTCGATAGAATGATAAAAAACGTATTAAGTGAGGAACGCATATGAAGAAAAAGACAACATTGATACTGATTTTATGCATGATCGTTAGTTTGTTCTCTAATGGATTTCAGACGACCTATGCAAATGCTAAAACGGATGCGACATTTGATGATTTTCGTGCAGTATGGGTGACTACTGTGCTCAATTTGGATTACCCAAGCAAGGGGACAACTAGTAGTGAACAGCTCAAAAAAGAAGCGCAGTCGATTATTCAAAATGTTAAATCAGCAGGCTTAAATGCAATTGTTCTGCAAGTACGACCTGCAGCTGATGCCATCTATCCATCTGCTTATTTTCCTTGGTCAAAGTATTTGACGGGAAAACAAGGCGTCGCACCGGATCAATCATTTGACCCGCTCAAATATTGGATCGAAGAAGCACATAAAAATGGCATAGAATTACACGCATGGATCAATCCATATAGAATCACTAGAAAAGAATCGAAGGATCCTTCATTTGACTATAATTCTCTGGCTTCAAATCATCCTGCAAAACTTCATCCTGAATGGGTTGTTGAACATACAGATGGTAATTTATATTTTAATCCGGGGATTCCTGAAGCGCGTCAATATATTGTCCAAAGCATCGAGGAAATCGTCCGAAATTATGATGTAGACGGCATTCATTTAGATGATTACTTTTATCCAAGTACATCATTTAACGATAACGCTTCATTTGCAACCTATGGTTCATCATTTAAAACGCTTTCAGATTGGCGAAGAAATAATGTAGATCTACTTATTCAAGAAATTAATACGACGATCAATTCCATTGATACTAGCGTGGCATTTGGCGTAAGTCCTTTTGGTATCTGGGCAAATCAGAAAAATCATAAAGACGGTAGTGCTACAAGTGGGAATGAATCGTATTTTAATCAATACGCAGACACCAAAAAATGGGTTCAAAATAACTGGCTCGACTATATTGCACCTCAAATCTATTGGAACATAGGTTATAGCGTTGCAGATTATGCTGTATTAACTAAATGGTGGAATCAAGTTGTAGACGGAACAAATGTAAAATTATACATTGGTCATGCAGCCTATCGAGTAGGAGATAAGGACAGTAAAAGCCCTTGGTATGGCGTGGGTGAAATCTATAAACAAATTTCACTCAATCAAAAATTGACCAATATTGATGGCAGTATCTTTTTTAGGTATGCGTTCATAAGAGACAATCGTGAACTGCAAAACATCATCAAGACTTCTTTTGATCAAACAGTTACAGGTCCGACTCAAACTAATTTTGTCATCGGAAGACCTATTAGTGAAAATATCAGCACAACAGCAGCTTCATACTATATTGGCGGTGCATCGAATCCAAGTAGTCCACTTTATCTTAATGGAGTGGAAGTGACATCAAGAACTTATCAAGGATATTTTGGTGTATATGTTCCATTAAAAAATGGACTAAATACATTTACCTTTGAACAAAATGGCGTTAAACTCACGCGAAAAATCACTAAAACGACTGGAACAACTTCAAAAGCAACCCCTATGTCAACGATACAAATCACTTCAACTTGGCCGCAGAATACTCGAATGCTCACAAATGATGAAAATATTTCGTTTTATTGTAAAGCGCCAATTGGTGCAAAAGTAAGTGTTACATTGGCTGGTAAGACTTTCAGCTTAAATCCCAAAGTAGCATCGACGACTCTAAAAGGTGCTTATGCAACAGAGTATTCACTTAATCAAAAGTGGGATACTTTAACAGGAACACCCCAGATAGTAGATTTGGGAGCACCTGTGTATAGCATGACTTATAATGGACAAACGTATTCTACGACAGCTCCTGCATCCGTTAAAATTGCTATGGAAATGGCCCCTTTTTTAGCAGTTGTTAAAGAGGACTATACAGATTCATATCCGAATCCATATGGTTCAGATGGTGCGCAATATTTGTTAAATAAAGGGATGACAGATTATATTACTGGCGAGTATTCTAGTTATTATCGATTAGCCTCTGGGGTTTGGGTGAAAAAGGATGCGGTCACCACAAAAGAGTCTTTTATTAACAACCGAATTACCAGTGCGGAGTATTCGCAAAATACTGATTTTGTCGGTGTTAATACGGCGGATTCCATAACATTTAATATGGAAAGTAACGTGCTTGCATTTGCGAATTTTGATGGTAAAAAATTGACAGTGACTTTTTCTCAAACGCAGTCAGCGTCTGCTGTACCATTACCGACTATGAGTTTTGTATCATCTGTTGTCAGTAAGACAGATAAAAATACGACGACGTATGATTTAAACTTTGCAAATCCAAAAGAATTAGCTGGGTACTCTATTGAAAAAGCAACAAATGGCTACAAATTAGTGTTGAATAAAAAGTTTAAAGCTTACTCAAGAAGCAGTCAATTGCCTCTAATGGGGGCTGTGATTGTACTTGATCCAGGTCATGGTGGCAAGGATTCGGGTGCAATTGGACTATTAGGTGCATTGAAACCAGAGAAAGCTGTTGCGTTTGATATTTCATCTCAATTAAAATTGAAATTAGAGTCACTAGGCGCGAAAGTCATTCTTACGCGTTCAGGTGATCAATATGTGACGCTTCAAGAACGGTTGAAATTATCAAAAGAATCACGTCCGGATATGTTTATATCCATCCATGCAGATAGTCTTGAAGATACGAGAAATTTAGCGACGATTAAAGGATTTACCACCTATTACAAAGATCCAATTGCAAAGAGCTTTTCAGATACCGTTCAATCCAATGTCACGATGAATTTAGGAAGAACGGGTAGAGGGGTCAAAAACATGAACTTTTATGTGGTTCGCGGGACGTGGGCACCTTCAGTTTTACTTGAAACAGGATTTATGCCAAATCCTGATGAGTTTCAATTACTCGCGGATTCAAAGGAACAAGCAGCATTGGCAAACAATATTGCAGACTCGATCTTAAAATATTTTAGCAATTAAGGGCGATTTATTGCACACAACTTATTGCTCACACTTATTGTTCACAACTTATTGTTCACAATTTATTCATTTGTAAAAACTTCAAAAGAGCGATACAATATATTTCGAATACGAAACTTCGTATTCGAAATATTTTTTTGTCCTACTATATGTGGAGGTTGACTTATGGAAGATTTAAGTAAAGGCCATGATGTCCTTATTAAAATTAAATCAATCAATGAAATTATGCATAGTGCCATGGAAAGTATTTTTCGTGATATTCATTTAACTGCGCCACAGGCCATGGTTGTGGGTATATTAATGAGAAATGGCGATTTAAAAGTAAGCGATGTGAGTCAAAAAATGGGATTGTCCATGAGTACGGTATCGAGCATTTTAGATCGACTTGAAAAAGCAAGTGTCGTTGAGCGTATTAAAAGTGAAAAAGATGGACGAATTATCATGATTCATTTGACGGATACGTTTAAAAATCAGACTTCTGAGAAATTTAAACAGATCGAGTTCGAGATTGGTAAACGCATCATCGATGCCACTGAAAATAATATTGATTCTATTTTACAGTCATTGACTTTGCTTGAAGATATATTAAAAAATCAAGTCGCTGTTGATATGAACTTAAGAGTCAATAGGTGTAAAAATGAGTAGTTATCATTAAGAACGACAACTAAGGAGCGTGTGTATGAAGTTAATTAAATTTTTAAAGCCTTTTGCAATATGGGTGCTTGTAGCAATTGCACTTTTATATCTTCAAGCAAATGCAGATTTAGCACTACCGGATTATATGTCAGACATCGTGAATACTGGGATTCAAAATAACGGTGTTGAAAAGGCCATTCCAGAAGTCATGAAACAAACGGATTTTGAAATGATGACGCAAATGCTGAGTCAAGAAGATCGAGATCTTTTGACAGAGCATTATTCGCTGATATCTCAAGAGGGCAGCGATGCGGAGCTTTATGATGATCTATCTAAAACGTATACCAAACTAGAGGGGCAACCCGTTTATTATTTTGATTTTGATCAAGATTTATCTGATGATAAAACTGAACTAATTGAACTAACGATTTCGAGATTATTTTTAAGTGTCAATGCAATGCAGACGGGAACGTCGTTTGATGCCGAGTCTATGGAAGATTCTTTACTCATTCAAATGGGTGAAAAAGCAACGACGATGTATGTTGAAACTTTAGGTGCGGATCTTGAATCCATTCAAAGAAACTATATTATCAAGATGGGCGGCATGATGCTTTTAGTTTCACTTGTTGGGGCAGTTGCTTCAATTTTGGTGGGGCTGATTGCAGCGAGAGTAGCCTCTGGAGTTGGTAGAAATCTTAGAAAAGCTATTTTTACAAAAGTTGAGAATTTTTCAAATGCAGAGTTTGATCAATTTTCAACAGCTTCATTGATTACGAGAAGTACCAATGATATTACACAGATACAGACCTTGATGGTCATGATGATTCGAATGGTATTTTATGCGCCGTTAATGGGAATTGGTGGCGTTTTCAAAGCACTTGATAAAAGTGTTTCCATGTCATGGATTATCGCTTTGGCTGTAATCCTACTCATGGGAATTATCATGGTCGTATTTGCCATTGCGATGCCAAAATTTAAAGCTGTACAAAAACTCATTGATAAACTCAATTTGGTCGTTCGAGAAAACCTAACGGGTATGATGGTCGTACGTGCTTTCAATACGCAACAATTTGAGACAGAGCGATTTGAGAAAGCCAATTCAGATTTGACCAAAACCAACTTATTTGTGAACCGCGTGATGGTCTTTTTATTCCCGGTTATGTCACTCATCATGAATGGCGTTACGATTGTTATCATTTGGGTAGGTGCGCATCAAATCGCCGATTCAGCGATGCAAGTAGGTGATATGATGGCATTTATGCAATATGCTATACAGATTTTGATGTCGTTCTTATTCTTATCGATGATGTTTATTATGGTGCCTCGTGCTTCTGTAAGTGCTGCGCGTGTCAATGAAGTACTTGATACAAAATTGACCATACTTGATCCAGAAAAACCGAAATCAATGACGAACAATGGCAAGGGTAAGGTTGAATATCGAGAAGTGACATTTAGATATCCAGGTGCTGAGGAAGATATGCTGAAGAATATATCATTTACAGCAGAAGCTGGTAAAGTCACAGCGATTATTGGATCCACAGGGTGTGGTAAGACAACGCTCGTAAATTTACTCCCACGTTTTTATGATATTACTTCAGGAGAAATTCAAATTGATGGTGTTTCCATCTCTGAGGTTAAGCAGTCAGAACTTAGGAATATGATTGGCTATGTGCCTCAAAAAGCCTCCTTATTCAGTGGAAGTATTGAGAGTAATTTGAAGTTTGGCGACGATGATGCATCGATGGATGAGCTTATGACAGCGATTGACATCGCACAAGCAAATGAGATTATTGAGGAAAAAACAGAAGGTATGGCAGCTCCAATTGCACAAGGTGGCGCAAATGTATCAGGTGGTCAAAAACAACGTCTTTCCATTGCGAGAGCTCTTGTTAAGAAACCTAAAATATATATCTTTGACGATTCTTTTAGCGCACTTGACTACAAGACCGATGCAGCCTTGCGACGTGCCCTTAAAACTCAGACAAATGATGCAACGGTTATTTTGGTTGCACAGCGGATCGCGACGATTAAAAATGCAGATCAAATTCTCGTAATAGACGAAGGCAAGATTGTGGGTGTTGGAACACATAAAATGCTGATGGAATCTTGTGAAACGTATCGAGAAATTGCATTCTCGCAATTGAGCAAGGAGGAACTCGCATGAGTGATAATAAAGAGTTTAAACAGCCCAAAAGCAAAGGACCTGGAATGGGAGGTCCAATGCACATGATGGGTGGTGCAAAAGCGAAAGATTTTAAGGGAACATTTAAGCGTCTCATTGATTATTTAAATGAGTTCAAATTTAAAATTGTATTGGTGATATTTTTCGCAATAGCAAGTTCGATCTTTTCAATTGTAGGTCCGAAACTACTCGGTAAAGTAACAACAGAAGTATTTGAAGGATTTATCGAGCAAGTAACTGGAAAGTCATTAGGAATTGATTTCACCTATATCGCACAGATTATGTGGCTCCTCATTATTTTATACGGGACAAGTGCGATATTAGCCTATATTCAAGGGTTTATTATGTCTGGCGTCTCAATGAAAATCAGCTATAAGATGAGAACAGATATCAGTCATAAAATCAATCGTATTCCATTTAAGTATTTTGATGACACCAATTACGGGGAAGTTCTTTCAAGAGTGACAAACGATGTCGATACGGTTAGTCAAACGCTCAATCAAAGTGTTTCTCAGATGATTACTTCAGTTACAACGGTAGTAGGTGTTCTCGCAATGATGATTAGCATCAGCTGGATGATGACACTTGTCGCACTGATGATTATTCCATTGTCATTATTTTTGGTGACGATGATTATCAAACAATCTCAGAAATATTTCAAAGAGCAACAAAAATTACTTGGAAATGTCAATGGTCACATTGAAGAGATGTATTCTGGACATGTCATCATCAAAGCTTTTAATCGTGAAGAAAAAAGCATCCAGCAGTTTGATGCATATAATGACGCACTCTATAATACCTCATGGAAAGCACAGTTTTTATCGTCTATCATGATGCCGATGATTGGCATAGTCGGCAATATTGGCTATGTTGCAGTGTGCGTGCTCGGGGGTTACCTTGCAGTGAACAATGCACTAAAAGTAGGGGATATTCAGGCTTTTATTCAATATGTTCGAAACTTTACACAACCACTTTCCCAACTTGCAAACATCTCCAACGTCCTTCAACAAACCGTAGCTGCTGCTGAACGCGTTTTTGAATTTATGGATGAAGAAGAAGAAGTCGAAGATACAAGCGACGCTGTGAGTGCTTCACATGTAAAAGGAGAAGTAGAATTTTCGCATGTTCACTTTGGCTATAAAGCAGATCAAACCATCATCAATGATTTTTCAGTGAAGGTGAAACCAGGTCAAAAAGTGGCAATTGTCGGACCTACAGGCGCTGGGAAAACGACGATGGTTAAACTTCTCATGAGATTTTATGATGTCAATTCAGGTGAAATTCGTCTAGATGGTCATAATATCAAAAACTTTACACGACATGATTTAAGAGATCAATTTGGAATGGTGCTTCAAGACGCATGGCTTTATAATGCAAGCATTCGCGACAATATAAGATATGGAAATTTAAATGCTTCAGATGAAGATGTGATTCAAGCTGCAAAAGCAGCTCACGTAGACAGCTTTGTTCATATGCTTCCAGGAGGATACGATATGATCCTCAATGAAGACGCATCCAATGTCTCACAAGGTCAAAAACAATTAATAACTATTGCTAGGGCATTTTTATCAGATCCGAAGTTATTGATTCTTGATGAAGCAACGAGTTCAGTCGATACACGTACTGAAATTCAAATACAACAAGCAATGAAGCGACTGATGGAAAATAGAACGAGCTTCATCATCGCGCATCGTTTGTCGACGATTCGAGATGCAGATTTGATCTTAGTCATGAATCACGGAGACATTGTGGAACAGGGAACACACCTTGAACTTCTAGAACAAAAAGGTTTTTATGCAGATCTATATAATAGTCAGTTTGAGTTAGATCCAGCTGTTTAAATGTTAGAAATTTGTATGAAAAAAGAAGTTTTTTCTTAAAAACTAATCTTAATATATTATAAGAAAAGTCATTTTAGTTTGATACGATTTTGTTATCAAATTAAAGTGACTTTTTTTATGGGAGGAAAACATGCAATTAGAACTGGTTCATATTGAAAAATACTATGGCAATCATCAGGCAATTTACGATCTCAATATCAAATTTGATCCTGGAGTTTATGGGTTTTTAGGTGCTAATGGTGCGGGAAAATCCACACTATTAAAAATACTAAGTGGTAATTTAACTCCGAGTAGTGGTGAAATTCGAGTCAATCGTCAATCCTACAAAATCTTATCAGAAGATTATTTTAATCACCTGGGATATTTACCTCAAGGATTTGGTTACTATCCAAATCTTACAGCTATTGAATTTCTTGACTTTATGGCTGCAATTAAGGGGATTTGCAAAAAACTTAAACAGAAACAGATCCATGAAGTTCTCAGTCAAGTTGGGCTACAAGACGTAGCCCATAAAAAGATAAAGACATTTTCAGGGGGGATGAAACAACGGTTAGGGATTGCTCAAGCTTTATTAAATGATCCACAAGTTTTGATTTTAGATGAACCCACCGCTGGATTAGACCTTAAAGAACGCATACGGCTTAAAGGTGTATTGTCGAGTTTATCGAAAAATAAAATTATCATCATAGCAACTCATATCGTATCGGACATCGAGTCAATTGCAGATCACATCGTGCTTTTTAATAAAGGAAAAATACATAAAATGGGCACTATTAAACAAGTTGTTGAAAGCATCAATGGAAAAGTATGGCATGGAAGTGTGTCTTATCAAGAGTCGCTGCAAATGGTAGACACTTTTTGTATCAGCCATCAACGTCAGTATCATGATGAGGTTCAGTTGAGGATTATTTCTAAAACTCAACCATTTCAACAATTTATAAATGTTAAGCCCAACTTAGAAGACGTTTATCTCTATATGTCCCAATTTGAAACCAGCGTTGTTGAGAGGTAAGGCGATGAATAAAAACAGATCGAAGGAAGGTTTGAACAAAATTGAACAGAAAAAAATTGAACAGAAAAAAATTGAACTGACAAAACACGAATGGATCAAGTTGATTAAAAATCCGCTTAATTTAATGGCTGTCGTAATCCTTATAGCACTCATGTTGAGTATTATTGTCATCACCTTCGTGGAAACACCACCAAATGTAAGCTTAAAAAAACAAGCGGGTTACATGTCAGAGCAAAAAATAAGGGAAGTAATTCAGCATTATCAGTCGATTATGCATCAATCTAAGAACTATGAAAATGGTGAATTAAAAGCTTCCGTATATCAAAACGAATGGAAACCGTTTGTTAAATTTGAACGTTATATACATTCAACATACTCGACATCATTTGTGGAACGTGCAGATAGTACAAAAGATATGATGGATTATCTAGATGAAGAAAGCATTCAAAAATTTTATGAAGAACGGCTTGTGAGAATCAGTGAAATGATTCGTTCGAATAGTGCTTCAAAGCAAACCTGTCAAGCATTAATGCAAATGCAAAATCAAATTTCAATACCATTTTGGTTTAATTATCACGACGGATGGCAAGTTGCTATTGGGCTTTTACGGTTGATAGTTTTGACAATAGCAGCAACATTGACCGTTATTGTTGTGCCTATTTTTACATATGATTACCAATGTGGAATGGATCAACTTATATATAGTACGGCAATTGGTCGAAAAAAATACTTTAAAGTAAAATACGGTATTACTTTTTTAGTGACGACATTCGTATATGGATCTGTCATTATATTGTATTCACTAATCGTTTTCTCATTATATGGATTTACAGGATATGAAGTACCGTTTCAATTAATGCAATGGCAATCACCTTATGCGCTAAATGCACTACAAGCTTATGGTGTTTGTGTCATGATGGGTTATGTAAGTTGCTTAATTTATGTGAGTATCATCAATTTTATTTCTATTATGTTTAAAAAGATGTCAATGTCATTTATTTTTGGATGGTTATTTTTATTGTTGCCATTATTTATTGGATTATCAAATTATACAGAAATGAGCATTATACAGGCTTTTTATTCAATTTTACCAACTCATTTAATGAATTATTATGAGACACTTGGACTAAATAGTCTTTATATCATTTTGGGACGTAGCTTTTCAAGAATTTGGATGGATCTTTGCATCAGTGTAGCGTTTATAAGCGCAGTATACTTTATTGGATCAAAAGCATATCAAAATCATCAACCCAATAACAAAATTGGAGGTAGCCTGTGACAACCATTTTAAAATATGAATTGAAAAAAATTATATGCAGAAAAGAAACCTATCTAACAAGCATCATCATGAGTATAATCCTATTCAGTTTATGCTATGTAAGTGTTAAAGTGACAACTTATGACACATTAGAATTAGAGGCAAGTGGATCAGAAGCAATTCAACTTATACATCAAAACCAAAATTTCCTTAATGGCGTTTTAGATCAAGAGACGATACAAAATTTAGTTGCCGATGTTCGTTTGATTTATGACAATCCACATAATTTCTCTGCTGAAGGCACTTTGAAAGATGAAGTGTACATAGAACAAATTCAACCTAAATCAGAAATTATTTCATTTTTATGCAAGGCATTCTCAGAAAAAGGGCAGTATAATCCAAATGCATTACTGTCCATTTCTGACGAAGAAGTTCATAATTTTTATATGTATTATCAGGATCGTACTCAGTACAATGATGAAAGTAATGCGTTGACTGCAGAACATCCATTATATTATGGTGATCATTTAGGATGGCGCAAACTATTTGATAATCTTTGGATTTTCAATATTTCAATAACTATGATGGTTACGGTGATTTTAGCTGGAATATTTTCGTCAGAAAAAGAACTTGGTATGAGTGCCTTGCTACGTTGTACATTAAAAGGTAATCTTCAACTGGGTCGAGTAAAAATAATAAGTGCATTTATAATCAGCAGTTGCTTTTATCTTGTATCTCTGATGGTATATGTTTTTGTCTTCATGACTCAATTTAGCACCACAGGTTATAATGTAAGCGTTCAATTTTTTAGTTTTACATCTCCGTTATCACTCAATATGTTTGAAAGTTTTATTTTATGCTCAATTTTGTCATATTTAAGTTATTTGTTCATGGCAATGTTAGTTGTTTTCCTTTCAAATCGAACTCAAAGAACATTATTGACCTGTATTATATCCATTATTGTCATAATCATTCCGATGTTTATTCCAATTTCAGACGATCGAAATTTTATAAATTTTATACTTCGTTCTCTGCCTTGTCAGCTGATGAATCCGGCAGAAATGCTTAAAAATGACCTTTTTACATGTAGAATTATGCTTCTATGCATGGGTTTGTTTATTGTATTATGCGCATCTAGTTGCATAAAGATGGTAAAGAGTCGTGAGAAGAAAAATGAATAAATAAAAGATTATAAACGAGGGATTAGGGTATTTATTTCACTGTATTCAAATTGTGTGAAAATATATTGTGCTATCGGTTGCACAAAAAAACACAAAAAAAATGAATAAAATGTTAAAAAATATTGCATCACGTGAAACAGGAAGTTATAATGAGCGTGATTAGAGATATTTTTTTACAAATAATGTGCAAACGCATGCACAAATTGAAACGTTTATTTGCGCATTAATGTGTAAAAAAATATCAAAGTCACCAATTTTGCATCGAAAATGTATGCAAAAGATTTCTTAAAGGGAGATGTAGGAGGATTAAAATGAAAAAGTTATTAAGTTTATTGCTTGTCGCAGTAATGGTATTTTCATTGGCTGCATGTACTAAGAAAGATGAAGTAACAGAACCTAAAGATGATGCTACAACAACAGAAGCAGCTACAGAAGCAGCTGGTTTAACTGGTTCAATTACAGTACAAGCTGAAACAGGTTGGATGGCTTATTATCAAGCTGCAATTGACAGAGTGATTGCAAACAATCCTGATGCAAAAATTGAAATTATCGAAGTGGGTTCATTTGATCACTTAGATACAATTGATAAAACTGATGTTACAAATACTGACGTAGCAGACGTATTTGCACTTCCAGCTGATAGAATTTACGGCTTAGCTGAAAAACAAGCATTAGCAGCAATGGATGCTGAAGCTATGGCAGCTATCGTTGGCGGATTTGCTGATTACAATGCTGGTTTAGGTGGAAACTTTAAAATTGATGATTCATATTTAGCTTTCCCAATGAACATTGAAACACTTATTGCATTTGTAAACAACGCTAATGCTACTGCAGCAAACGTTGACACTACAAAAGCAATGGAATTTACAACATTAGATCCACAAGCTATTTTAATTCCTGCATTTAATGCATGGTTTGGTGTTGCATTAACAAACACAGCAAACATTGAATTATTAGGTCACGACAAAGATGGCAATTTATACTCAGATTTAACTGCTGATTGGAAAGACCTTCCAGCTGAAAAACAAGCTGTATTTACTGCATTATTCAACTACTGGAAAGCTCACTCAGAAGCTGGTACATCATTATGGGATAAAGATGCTGCTTGGGGTTACATGGATACTGAATTTACATCAGGCGGAAAAACTGCTGTTCGTATTGATGGACCATGGTCTACAGGAAACTTATCTGGATTCGCTAACAACGGTGCAGATTTAGGCATCTTACCAATTACTGACTTAACATTCAACGGCCAACCACTTCTTCACTGGAAAGGTGGCTGGGGATTAGGTATCAACGCTAGATGTGAGGGCGATGAAGAAAAAATGGCTCTTTCACAAGCTTTAATCCAAGAATTAGTAAATACTGAATATGCAGTTGATTTCTTCAAAGCAACTGGAAAAATCATGGAAAACGTAGATCCATCTGTTTATGCAGCTTCAGATTTATCAGATGCAGACAAAACAGTTATCGCAGCTGTTCTTGAGTCTTACAAAGATGCACCTGCTAGACCATTATTTAGCGAGTGGGGCGGCGTTTGGGATACATGGCAAAATGCATTGTTGTCATGGTCTGCAGTGAAACCAGCTACAGCTGAAGCAGCTTATGCTGAAGTTCAGGCTTCATTCAAAGCTATGATGCTAAACTTCTAGAAATAAAAAGAGAAGAGAGGTTTAGCCTTTCTTCTCTTTATTTTTGAAAGGAAACTGTATGAATCAGACAGCGATGAACACAAATGCAAAACTTCCTACAAAAACATTTTATTGGTTATTATTTGCTTGCGCTTTGATCGTCGTAATGGCTTCGTTAGATGTGATGTTTCGGGTCAAAGACAAAGCACTTTTTGATAAATGGGTGGAAATCTCAAAATTAACAGGTGATACACAAACGTTGCTAGGGACATATGTTACCGGCAATTTAAGTGTCTTTTTTATGAAAATAATCGTTCCTGCTTTTTTTGCATTATATACATATTATGCATATGTAAAAGTGAGAATTAATTATCTATATATTTTTATGTGGACGGTCTTAATACTTGGTTCAATGGCATATACGCTAGTTCAAATGCAATTGTTCTCTGTATTTTTTTATCTGCAATTAGGCGGATATTTTATTTTGATCGTCAATTTGTTGTCTCTAGTAGATGTCGTTAAACAAAATAAATCTAAGTAAAGGTGGGTCTGTCGTGGGTAAATACGCTGAATTCGTATATGACGATATTGGAAATCAATACGTCAGGAAAAACTTGTTTATAAAAGAAATCGCGATAGCACAAAATAATTCTGAAAAACGTAAACTCATTAAAAACAAAAAAAATCATCCATATCAATTGGAATTAATGGCATATAAGAAAGAAGAGAAAAATTTCTTAAATACTTTGAATGCAAAATCTAAAGTATTTGCAGATTCTCTTCCAAAAACAGATTCGTGGAAATTAAAGCAAATGAAAATGAATTTGTTTAAAAGTGAAGAAAAAACGAAGTTTTATCAAAATTATGTCGTTTTAAGCTATGATGCGCAGCTCGCATATGAATCTAACAAAATTATGATGAAACAATTACCAGAAGTGATTTCAAAATACATTTTGACTACTAAAGAATTAAAAGAAGCAAAATTTAAATTAAGTCAAGTAAGTGCTGATTCTGAACAAAAAGCCAAAGAAGTACTTAAAAATTTTAAAATTGAACAAAATAAACTATTCAAAAAATCAAAACTCAAATTGAAAGAAAAAAGAAAAAATGGATTGATTTCTGAGAAAGCTTTAGTCAACGGAATCAAGGAATTGAAACTTAAAAGAAGAGAAGCGGTAGTATTACAGTCTTATCATTCTGATAAGAAATCATTGCGTGAGCTTATTGGGAATAAACGGTATATCTTAAGTAAGGGAATCCGACGAGATCTCAATGTTCTTAAATCTAATATATCAGATGTGAGAAGAAAAACACCTATTGAATTGAATAAACGCTATCCGTTTGTGTCACTTTTAACAATTGCAGTTCCAGGATTAGGCCAATTATTGAATAAACAATACTTTAAAGCATTGTTATTTGCGATTGCTACTTTGTTTATCTATGTTATTGCGATTCCGTATGCACTTGGATATGGCAATTATCAGGGAGATGGAATTGCAGGTTTAATCTCACTTGCTGAAGATGGCTTAAAAATTGATAAGTCCCTTATTTTTATGATCGAAGGGATTATTGCAGTATTTTTCTTGATATTTGCTGTTGCCTTATATTTGTTATCATATTCAGATGTTAAAAAAGTTGAAAAGGACATGATTAAAGGCGTACGTCCTAAAAATATGTTTGAAACTTTAACAAAAATTGAACAAGATGGTTTTCCATATCTCGTTTCAGCACCTGCACTTATATTGACGGTATTTATCGTACTTGTGCCAATTGCAACTGCTGTTATATTGTCATTTACCGGTATGGATCCTAAACATCAATCGAAATTTGGTTGGGTGTTATTCGACAACTATAAATTAATAGCAACGGGTTCTGGTATTGCAGGTTCAGTGTTCTGGTCAATCTTGTGGTGGACTATTATATGGACGGTTGTAGCAACGACACTTGCCATTGCAGTTGGGTTTATGCTTGCAATTATTGCAAATAATGAAAGAATTAAGGGAAAAGCATTTTTTAGAATCGTTTATTTGTTGCCATGGGCTGTTCCTGCTTTTATTACCATTATGTTCTTTAGTATCATGTTTTCGCCTCAAGGTGTCATTACCACGACATTACGTGATGTTTTCCATTACAGCATAGAAGTAAAAAATGATCCGACTGCAGCGCGAGTGGTATTGATTTTGCTTCAAACCTGGTTAGGAAGCTCATATGTATTTCTTTTATCAACAGGAGTTCTTCAAGCAATTCCTGGAGATTTATATGAAGCAGCACAGATCGATGGTGCAACAGAATGGCAAAAATTGAAACGTATTACAATTCCACTCGTTTTATTCCAAACAGCGCCATTGTTAGTGGGTCAGTATACATTTAATTTTAACAATTTCTCAATTATCTATTTGTTCAATGGCGGAGGACCATTTAATCCTTCAAAATACGGAAATCTTGCGGGAAGTACAGATTTATTGATCTCTTATATCTATAAACTCACCATGGAAAATCAATATCAATCCATTGGTGCGACGATTTCCATCGTTATTTCGATAGGACTCATGATATTTGCATTTATTGGATTTAAAAATTCTAAGGCGTTTAAGGAGGAACGATTATAATGAAACTATTTAAGAAAAAAAATAGCCTCTATTTATCTGATCGACAACCACTTAGCGCAACTGGAGTTGTCATGCTTGTGCTTTCATATGCTGTTTTATTTGCATGGGCACTTGTGATTTTGCTCCCATTAACGGATATGATCATCTCTGCATTTAATGGTAAGCAAGGTCAGTATCTGATGGTAAATAGTAATTTTGCATTTTCACTAAAGCATTTTGAGTATTTGTTTACTAAAACACTCTATTTTACTTGGGTAAAAAATACGATTTTTATTGCAGCTTCGACAGCGATTTTGACACTAATCATCGTAAGCTTCACAGGATTTGCTTATTCAAGATATCGGTTTAAAGGACGTAAAGCATCTTTAATGGCGATTATGCTCATTCAAACCATTCCAGCTTTTGCAGGTATTACAGCATACTACACAATTCACTCGATTATTTTCGCCTCTGTACCAGCATTTTCAAGACAAATGATGCTCATCCTTATCTATGCAGGTGGTGGAATTGCAAGTAATACGTTTATTTTAAAAGGATACATCGACTCGATTTCAACTGAACTTGATGATGCAGCAAGAATTGATGGTTGCTCTAATATGCAAGTGTATCGACTCATTATCATGCCGATTGCACGACCAATGCTTGCCATTATCGCACTTTGGTCTTTTATCGGACCTTTCATGGATTATTTGTTACCGAGAGTGCTTTTAACAAGTCCAGATTCCTATACATTAGCTGCAGGGCTATTTACGCTGATTAACGATTTTAGAACTTTAAATCAGCCTGCGTTTGCTGCTGGTGGATTATTGACCGCTGTACCAATTGTCGCATTGTTCATTGTATTACAAAAACAATTGGTATCTGGTTTAGCGCAAGGTTCTGTTAAAGGTTAGTCAAATAGTGAGGGTGTGAGTATCCACTCCCATTAAATTCTAGGAGGAAAATATGAACGTAGTTCTCAAAAATATCGGTAAAAAGTATGAAGGTAGAGAAGAATTTACTTTAAAAGATATCAATCTTGAAATTGAAGATAAAGATTTTTGTGTTATTTTAGGACCATCTGGTTGTGGTAAAACCACTTTATTAAGAATGATCGCTGGACTGAATTCTATTACTGAAGGCGATTTGTTATTTGATAATAAACGAATGAACAAAGTTCCATCGAAAGATCGTGACATTGCGATGGTATTTCAGTCATATGCTTTATATCCACATATGACTGTGTACGACAATATGGCATTTTCATTATCTATGAGAAAAGAACGTAAAAAAGTCATTGACGAGCGCGTGATGGAAGCTGCTGAAGTGCTTCAGATTAAAGATTATTTATATTCTAAGCCATCTGATATCTCTGGTGGTCAAAGACAACGTGTTGCATTAGGCCGTGCAATGGTAAGAAAACCGAGTGTATTCTTAATGGACGAACCACTATCAAACTTAGATGCAAAACTTAGAGAGCACATGCGTGTTGAGCTTGTAAGACTTCATAAAGCGCTTGGTACGACTTCAATCTACGTAACACATGATCAAACTGAAGCGATGACAATGGCGACCAAAATCGTTTTAATGAATGCCGGAAAGATTCAACAAGCGGGTAAGCCAGATGAATTCTATAATAAGCCTGCGAATATCTTTGTTGCGAAGTTTATTGGTTCACCTACGATGAATATTATCGCTGGAAAAATGAAAGCTGGTAAATTTGTTGCAAATAATGGATTAATAACTATAACACCTTGTAAGGAAGATATGGTAAAATTAAAAAGTTATGAAGGAAAAGAGGTTTCAGTTGGCATTCGACCTGAGCGTTTTGAAAGTGGTGGTCATTTCGGAGATAATTTTACAGCTGTCATCGAAGTGGTTGAGATGCTCGGAAAAGAGAAAATACTCTATGCGCGATTAGAAGATCAATCTGAACTCGTTATTTCAACACCTGGACATTATGAATATGAAGAAAATGAAAGTCATAAGTTTGGTTTTGACGTCAATGCAATCCACTTCTTCAGCACAGAGACAGGTAATCGAATTAATTAATATTATTACCATTAGATTCAGTAAATCAAAGATTCAGCAAATCATTTAAATTTAGTCGAAGAAATTCCCAGTAAGGATGTGATATTAAATGGCGATTACAATCAAAGATGTTGCTAAGCTAGCAAACGTGTCTCCTTCAACTGTGTCACGTGTAATCTCTAAAAATCCTAGAATTAGTGAAGCAACAAAGCAAATTGTATATGCTGCAATGGACGAATTGCACTATAAACCCAATGCCATCGCTAGAAATTTAGCGAATGCATCCACTAAAACTTTAGGCTTAATTATTCCGAATCAAGATGAAAATTTGTTTAAAAATCCATTTTTTATACAGGCAATGCGTGGTATAAGCATTTATGCTCAAAAGAAAAATTACAAAATCATGTTTAATTATGGTGCAACACCAGAAGATGAATTGAACTATGTGCATGAGTTTGTGAATTCGAAGTGGGTAGATGGTATTATTCTACTCACGGCATATGAAAATGATAAATGTATTGAGTATCTCAGTGAAGAAGCTTTTCCGTTTGTGGTTGTAGGCCGTCCATATAATATTCACGATATCATGTGGGTGGATAATGACAATTTTCAAGCGACTTATAATCTTGTTAATAACTTGATTCAAAAGGGATGTCAAGATATAGGTTTTATAGGGGGACCGCAGAAGTATATTTTTTCTAAGGACCGTTTAGAAGGATACAAACGCTCCATGGAACTGAGAAATTTAACGGTAGATCAAGAGCTTATTTATGAGACCAGCGATTTTACCGAAGAAGAGGGTTATAAAGCCATTGAAGCAATTTGTCGGTACAAGATTCCACATGCAATCGTTACAACTGATGATCTTCTCGGTTTTGGAGTGATTCAGTATTTAAAAGAGAAGAACCTTCAAGTCAAAGTCACTGGATTTAATAATATTCCACTGAGTGCGTATCAAACGCCATCGCTTACAACGGTTGATATTAAAGCAGAAGATTTGGGCTACAATGCGGCTAAACTATTAATTAAATCAATTGAAGGCGTTGAAAATACAGTTAACCACTATATCGTTGGAACTGAACTGATTGAACGTGAATCCACAAAATAATTCATAAACACAAAAAAGCTACTTGTTTGATAAAGCATGCATTTCTCATGCTGCAAAATCAAATAAGTAGCTTTATTTATTAGGGAGTTCCTATTTCGTCAATTTTGAAATCGTCGTGATAAGTTCGTCAATCACTTCTGTTTCTCCATTTTGAATGCGTTCAATTAGACATGTTTTCATATGACGTTCGAGAATGACTTTGCTAAGTCCGTTAAGCGCAGATTGCGCCGCTGCGATTTGGTTGAGAATATCATCGCAATAAACGTCTTTCTCAATCATGCCCTTAATGCCGCGTATTTGCCCTTCAACACGACTGCATCTATTGGTTAATGATTTAATTTCTTCTTCTGATCGATGCGTATGGCGGCAACAGGAACACTCTTCTGTGAAAGTCGGCTGTTCAATCATCTCGATATTTTTGATCATAGGTGAACTCCTTATATGTTTTTATTAGTGAATCTAGTGAATCTATTGTATCTATTGAATCATCTACATAATTCAAGGAAAGACTTATTAGATTTAAATCTCATTTAGTAGGATTCTAACTAAGTATGATTCGATATTATGATAAATCTATTTTATCTTAAAGTGATCGAGACGTAAAGGTATTGAAAAAAGAGAGCTTTGCGATTAAAATATAGTTATGAAACATCATCAATATGAGAGGAGAGCAACTAAACACGGGAAGACAAAAGACCATTCACAATTTAGTTGCACATATAATATGAATCGATTAGCCATCAAAATTAAAGAAGCGCGTTTAAAAGCAAAAATGTCCGAGAAAGACTTAGCGCAAGCTATCGGTCAAAACATCAACTATATTTTACAAATTGAATCAGGCAAAAAAATCATCAATGAAAAGATTGCTGATGATATATTAAAGGCACTTGGAACTGAGATGGATTCATTTCAAGACACCGCAGGCTATACAAAAGAAAAAGAACAGACTGCTATAAAGCCTGTTGTTAAGCCTATTGAGAAGAAAAAGGAAGAGGTGATCTCACCAAATGATTCATGGTCAGGCGCACTTTCGGGAGTTATTAAAAAATATTCTATCGTTGACGAGATATCCGGAAAAGAAGTGGGGTCAAAAGAATTATCAATTTTAGGTAAAAAAGTGGAGGGCATCCATTTTGAAAAAGTGATGTTTGTGCAAGTGTCTGAGTCAGAGCTTCCTAAATATCGCTTGATGAAAAAAGATGTGGTCACAGTTCACTTGGTATCTGAAATGACAGGTTCTGGAATTTATTATTTTGAATATGGTGGAAAGAAGATGATTCGTCACTTACACAAAATTCAAAACCACTTAATTGCTTTTTCAAAAAATGGTTCAGACGCTGAATGTGATGTACCGACGAAAGACATTAAGATTATTGGTAGAGTTGTAAAAATTGAAATCTTATTATAGTTTTGGAATCTAAGTAAACAATAAATCAAAATTTAACAATAAATCAAAGAATTCTAAGCCTGTAATATAAATGTCATTTGAAATTGTTGGAGTTAAATGATAGGATGAATATGAATAAAAAACGAGGTGAAGTCATGAGCAAATTACGTTATTTTTTACAATTGAATCTATATAAATAACGGAATACTTGTATCGTGAATTTGGCTTGTTGAATTTAATAAGATGAATTTAGCTACAGGATTTTTCCTGTAGCTTTTTTTATGCCCAAGGGGAGGTCATTTAAAATGAATAATTGCCAAAAGTCTTTCACATACTAACCCTAAAAGCAGAGCCTTTTAGGTGATACACAATCGACGTTATAGAACACCGAAAGGAGCACATTATGACACAAAATAATACGAATCAAAATAATACGAATCAAAATAATATGAATCAAACTAATAAAATTCAAAATGAAAAAGCCATTATCGTAGGCGTGAATTTAAATAATCGAAAAGATTTTAACGAATCAATGGAAGAACTTAAAAACCTAGCGGACGCTTGTCAAATACAAGTTGTTGGAAGGGTTGAACAGAATTTACGAAATCCTCATACGAAGTATTATGTAGGAACCGGAAAATTAGAAGAAATTAAAATGGAATGTGACGATCAGGAAGCGACGATGGTTATTTTCAATCACGAACTATCGCCTTCGCAATTAAGAAATCTTGAAAAAACATTAAATACTAAAATTGTAGACCGCACGAATTTAATTCTTGAAATTTTTGAAAAACGCGCAAAGACACGTGAATCAAAATTACAGGTTGAAGTTGCACATCTCAAATATTTATTACCAAGACTTGTAGGATCATACGAAGCTTTGGGACGTCAAAGTGGTGGCGTTGGAACTAAAAATAAAGGTGTGGGCGAAAAGAAACTCGAACTGGATCGTAGACGAGTTGAAGAACAAATCCATGAACTTTCAGTTGAACTTGAACGTTTGACGATTGAAAGAGAAACGCAACGAAAAAGACGCAGTATTTCTGAGATACCTTCAATTGCAATGGTAGGATACACGAACTCAGGAAAGTCCACTTTGATGAATGCGATGCTCGATCATTATATGAAAAACGATCAAAAGAAAGTATTTGAAAAAGACATGCTTTTCGCAACACTTGAAACATCAGTTAGACAGATAAAACTCGACGACAATAAACGTTTTGTACTTTCGGATACCGTCGGATTTGTAAGTGAACTCCCTCATGACTTAGTCAAAGCCTTTAGAAGTACGTTAGATGAGGTGAGACATGCAGATTTACTGCTCCATGTTGTGGATTGTTCGAATGAGAATTTTGAAAATCAAATCAAAGTAACTCTAGAGACCATTGAATCTCTTGATGCACAGTCAATTCCAATGATTTATGTCTTTAATAAAATTGACAGAATAAAAGGAGACGACCGATTTGACACACTAAAAGAGCAACTGACAAAGCGTTTCGTTCGTGAAAATAGAAAAATGGTAATGATCAGTGCAAAGACACATGAAGGCTTGCAAGATTTAGTCATGAGTATTAAGGAAGAGGCATTTAGTTCTTATAAACAATGTTCTCTCGATATCCCTTATTCTGATGGAAAAACTTTTGCGTATATCAATGAAAATGCACACATTTTGCACTCCGAATACGATGAAACAACCATACATCTGGATGTTGAATGTAGTGAGAGGGATTATGAGCGCCTAAAACCATTTATCGTTTAAACTAGATATCCTTTAATCCAATGAGGGGTATAACATCATTTTACAAGATGGTTTTCTATATATCTCAAGGGATAATGGAACTTAGTAGTAAGTTTTTTTGAAAAAGTCTTGTCAACCACCACATATTGTGCTATTATTTAATAGTTGTGAGCCGAAGTGGTGGAATTGGCAGACGCGCCGGACTCAAAATCCGGAGAGGTAACACTCGTGCGGGTTCGACCCCCGCCTTCGGCACCATAAAAGACCTCAAACTTTGATTCGTCATAGTTTGAGGTTTTTACTTTTTTTGTTTCATATCAATTGAATAGTCTGTATAATAATAGTAATCTAAGAATAAAAGGAGCGTTTAAAATGAAACTGAATCATAGTCGACTGACACGTGTAAAAGAAAAAATGGACCAAATGACCTTAGATCATTTAATTGTAACTTCTCCAGATGCTATATTTTACTTGATTGACAAAGAAATTCATCCCGGTGAGAGATTACTCGCTCTTTTAATTTCACCAAAGTCGTGTACGCTGGTGATGAGTGCACTCTTTCCAATGGAAAGTACTGAAGACTTGAAAGTACTCCATTTTGATGATACAGAAGACTCAATTCAGCTACTTGCAAATGAAATGAATTCACCTAGCCGAATCGGCATTGATAAAGAATGGCCAAGTCGATTCTTGTTAAGTTTAATGGATATCATGCCAAAGCTTGAATATATCAACGGTTCTGCTGCAATTGACGATGTGAGATTGTGTAAAGATGATGCAGAACTTGAAAGAATGAGAAAAGCATCTATCATAAATGATCAAGTGATGCAAATGGTTATGGATTACATTCAAGTCAATGCTTCTAAAATGGAGATTACTGAACAACATATGCAGAAGAAAGTCATCGAATTCAACGAATCATTTGGCGTTACAGAAATGTCCTTCACACCGACAATTTGTTTTGGAAAAAATGGTGCTGAACCACATCATGACTGTGACCAAACGGTCTTAAAATGGGGAGATTCAATCGTTGTGGATATAGGAAATCGCAAAGATGGTTATTGTTCTGATATGACGAGAAGTTTTATTTATGGCGTAGGTGCCGTGGATGTCGAGTATCAAACGATTTATCAGCTCGTTAAAGATGCCAATCAAGCTGCAATTGAATGCGTCAGACCAGGGGTACCTTTAAAGGATGTGGATCAAGCGGCTAGAGCAGTTATTGAGAGTGCTGGATACGGAGAATATTTTACTCACAGAACTGGACATGGCATTGGCATCAATGTTCATGAATTTCCAGATGTAAGTAGTACAAGTGAAAATGTGTGTCTTCCGGGCATGGTGTTTTCCATTGAACCCGGAATCTATTTACTTGGCAAATTTGGTGTACGTATTGAGGATTTAGTCGTAGTAACTGAGACTGGATGTGAAGTCCTGAATCAAGTGAATAAAGCGCTTATACAATTAAACTGATTAAATGAAATATATAGAAACAATGCAAACCGAAATCATACAAACTGAAAATTAGTTAATATAATAATTTACAGTTAGATGATTGAATCAATAAAAATCCTGTGATAGAATGATGGCGTGGTTAACATAACACGCTATTTTCTTGTCAAGGAGAGTAAAATGGACCCATTGACCCATGGACTAGTTGGAGTTGCTTTGTCAGCATTTTCTGGAACGGCAGTTTCCATCGATAATCCATTAACCATTGGCGCGATGTTAGGCGCAATGGCACCGGATTTAGATGTTATCATAAGAATTTTTAAAAATGATGCGGTATATTTAGAACACCATAGAGGGATTTCTCATACGATTCCTTTTCTAATCGGCTATAGCGTCGCAATAACAGGGATACTCAGTTTACTTGGATTGCCAGCATTTAGCTTTTTTTGGACTTTTCTCTGGAGTTTTATTGGTGCCTTTTCACATACTGCACTGGATAGCTTGAATTCTTATGGCGCTAAGCTATTAAAAAAGAAATTTAAATTGAGTCTTTTGACGTTATACGATCCGGTGATTACTTTAGTAGGAATCTGGTTGATTCAAAATGGCAAAAACAGTATCTATGAGCTCATTTCAGGTGGTTTGATAGTGATTGTCTACTTATTGCTTCGAAATATGAACCGCTATCGCTCGAAACAACAAATCAGTCGTTATTTTGCGTCTGATTATCATATTAAATCCATCACGGTGATTCCTTCACTTAAAGCATTTTACAAATGGGATTTTATTGTTCATTCAATTTCGCAAGATATTGTTGGACAATATAACCCTTGGATGATCGGTCCATTGAAATTCAAGGCAGTTCGAGTGACGAAATCGCTTGATACAGTAGATCCATATTATTATCAGTTGTTTGAGAGTTACGACGTTGGAAGTAAATTTTCTGAGTTTACTTCCAACTATCATATAGAAGTGATTAAAGATCTCGAAACGGATCAAACCATGTTAAAGGCGACAGATTTGCGGTATTATTTTAAAGAAAATTTTATGCATCATGCCACAGTAGTCATAGATGAAAATGAAAAATATATATCCGGATGTATTCATCCATATAAATTTGAACGCGCAATCCCTATATACGAACCTATACATTAATAGAATCCATACTTTCAAACACGTGTCTTTTCAATAAAATGAAGACACGTGTTTATTTTTTGGTATAATTTATGTAGTAGCACTTCATATCTGTGGAAATTGCATAATTACCTTTTAAGTGCTAAAATCATGTATTATTAAATTTAAAATGGCTCAATTACGCAATTTCAAAAATTGAGATTCTAATAAATTAGAACTCGATTCTAATAAATTAGAACTCGATTCTAATAAATTAAAATTATGCAATTTTCTAATCTGATATACGTTGGAAAAATTACTAAAAATAATTTAAAAGTAGGGAACTAAATATTTTTTGTCGCGTCTAATCAGTATACCTTTCATGAAAGGAGTTATAAAATGGAATCCATCTTGATACAAAAAAGCATTGATGGTGACGTTAGCAGCTTTGAACAACTCATTGTTAAATACAATCGATATGTATATAACATCGCATTTCGAATGATGGGAAATGAAGAAGATGCCAAGGATATGTCACAAGAGACGCTTATTAAGGCATTTAAATCCATCAAAAATTTTAAAATGGAATCAAATTTTTCTACTTGGCTTTATCGCATTACCATTAATGTGTGTAAAGATGAGATGAGAAAAAGAAAAGAAACAGTCTTATCCTATGATGCTGAGATTTCAGAAGACGCCACTTTAAAAGATATGATGGGGGATGAAAGTCAAAATCCACTTTTGATTTATGAAAAAGAAGAGCTGAAATCGTCTATTGACAGTGCACTCAATAAATTATCCGAAGAAAACAAATCCGTCGTTGTATTAAAAGATTTATTGGGTTATTCCTATGAAGAAATTGGACAAATTTTAGAGATTCCAATTGGAACTGTAAGATCAAGACTGAATAGGAGTCGAAGTGCACTCAAAAAAGTACTACAAATTCAACTAGCAGAACATTAGAAAGGAGGGTGTTATATGAATTGTGAACAAGCAAGAAATATGATGCATGCATCGATTGACGGACAATTAAATCCACATGAAATTGAAAAACTCAATGAACACATTGACACCTGTGAAGAATGTACTGTTGAGTATGAAGAAATCAAGTATATGGTTCAGCTAATGGGAGAGGTTGATTTGAAAGAGTTACCATTAGGATTTGAAGAAGAACTTCACAGTAAATTAGTAATTGCTTCAAATGAAATGATCATAGAAAAAAATAATCAAAGTTACGAAGCAAGTCGTTCTATACAAGATGATTCAAAAAAAGAAGTTTCCATGAATTCGGGATCATTGAAGATGAAACTGGTTGGTTGGATGCACAAACTTAGATTATCTCCTAAAACGTTATCGCTGGCTTCCATTCCGCTCGTACTTTTACTGGTTGTCTTTGTAACAAAAGACTTCTGGCTGAAAACAGATAAAGCTGTAAGTGAAGATTCCATGGCATATAGAGAAGAAAGCGTAGGCGCATTTGCTGGAGAAGAATCTATGGTTTCTCTTGATGAAGCAAAAGCTGCGCCACTAGAAAAAATGCCAACGGTGACATTTAATGAGGCGAATGCATACGGAGCAGAAGCGACGGAATCGCTTACTGTCCAAGCCACTGAATCTGTAGAGACGGAGTCGAATTATCGCGAAGGTCGCTTAATCATTAAAACGGCAAATCTCTATATGGACGTTGAAAAATATGATGAAGTATTAGCTGAAATTAAAAACTTTGTTAATGAAGCAGATGGATATATTGAAAGTGAATCGACAGGCTTTAGTTACTATTATTCCGAATCGGATCATCTGAAATCAGGATCGCTTACAATTCGCATTCCAGAAGTTGGATATCAACCTATACTTGATCAGATAAAAGCACTAGGACTGGTTACATCGGATTCGAGTTCAGCTGAAGACATTACTAAGATGTATCGAGATACTGCATCTGAAATTGAAAATTTGAAAGTGACAGAAACGCGCCTAAGAGAGATTATGGCACAAGCGACCACTGTCACAGATATATTGACCATTGAAAATGAATTGACGCGTATTCGAGGCAATATCAACGGATATGAACAACAACTTAAAAACTGGGAATCGCTTGTGGATATGACCACGATATATCTTCAATTGAATGAAGTGAAACACTTACAGCCAATTGTTGAGCCAATTGATGATGATTTGTTTAGTAAAGCAAAAGAAGGTTTTATTCATACGATCAATCAGATCAAATTATTCTTAGAATCAATGATCATTTGGATTGTATCCAATTCACCGGTCTTACTCATAATAGGCATTTTAGGAATTGTAACACGTATCTTATACAAGAAAAAATTTAAAAGAGGAGGCAACAAAGATGAAAAGTAAACTTATGAAGAGTATGGTACTCGTATTGATGGTGATGATGATATCAGGAATGGTATATTTAAAAGCACCAACAGACTTTGCAATGGCAGATACTGCACAAACAGTGAAACTCGTAACAGTTAGTGGTGTGGGCGAAATTACGATTGCACCTGATTTAGCACTCATTAACGTAGGTGTTCAAACGAAAAATAATGATGCAGCAAAGGCACAACAAGAAAATGCAAAATTAATGAAAGCGGTAATCGATGCAATAAAAGCAAAAGGAATTAAGGCAGAAGATATTAAAACAACAGGGTATTCCATCTATCAAACATATGATTATGTAGATAACAAACCTTCGACACCTTATTATGTTGCTAGCAATACTGTTAACATCAAGGTAAATGACATTACAAAAGTGGGTGAATTAATTGATGTTGCAACAGCATCAGGTGCGAACTCAATTGATAGTATTCGTTTTACAGTTAAAGACGACAGTAAATACTATGAAGAGGCACTAAAACTTGCTATGGCAAATGCCAAAAACAAAGCAACTGCAATCATGGGATCATTTGGCAAAAAACCTGGAGTGCCATATTCAGTCAATGAATCTAGTAATGGTGGTCGCATTTTCTACGATTATTATCCAGCAAAAGCAAGTATGGATACCCTTGAAAATGCAGTTACAACACCAATTGAATCTGGAGAAATAACAGTTACTGCAAATGTTTCAGTTTCATATGATTATTAATCAATCAGTTTGACTGACCTCCAAATAGAGAATCTCTAATGATTATCATTAGATCTCTGTTTGGAGGTTTTTCTATTTTCGCAATAGGGATCATTCGTTCTTTCACGATGAATAAAAAGGTCAAATATGATATAATAAACCAAACACAAAACAAGGAGTTGTTATGAAAGAACGTATTGTAATCGTAGACGGTAATAGTCTCATAAATAGAGCGTATTTTGCCATGAGTGAACTAAAAAATTCAAAAGGTATTTATACAGGTGGTATATATGGATTAACTTCCATGATCTTCAATTTAATAGATCAGTTTCAGCCGACGCATTTTTGCGTAGCTTTTGATATGAAAGGCCCGACTTTTAGACATTTGAGTTATGGTGATTATAAGGGAACGCGAAAAGGCATGCCAGATGAACTCGCGATGCAAATGCCGATTGTAAAAGAAATCTTGGATGCGCTACAAATTCCTAGAGTTGAATTACAAGGGTATGAAGCGGATGATTTAATCGGTACAATTGCGAAATACTCTGTAGATCATGACGTAGAAGCACATATCATCACGGGTGATAAGGATGCGCTTCAACTGGTTTCAATAGGTGCACAAGTTCATATTACAAAAAAAGGCATCACATTACTTAAAAATTATACCGAAGCAGATATCATGGAAGAACTTGGCATCACGTCGAATCAAGTGATCGATTTTAAAGGGTTAAGCGGAGATACATCAGACAATATTCCCGGTATACCAGGAGTTGGCCCTAAAACTGCTGCAAAATTGTTGTCAGAGTTTCAAACTGTCGAAAATCTGATTCAAAATAGTGAACATATCGAAAATAAACGCATTCGGGAACTCGTTCAAACACACGCTGAACAAGCACTTTTATCTAAGCGACTTGCGACAATCTTTACTGAAGTGCCTATTGAACTTGAAATGAATGACGTTAAGTTAAATGAGCCAAATACAGAGCGAGCAGTTCAGTTATTTAAACAATACGAATTAAATAGCTTGATTCAAAAGTTAAAAATCAAGACAGAAACAACTAAAAGAGATGTGTCTTGGAATTGGATGCGTTCAGAAAAACTCACCTCTCTATTACATCAATGTGAACACTTTACATTTAAGCTTTTTTATGACGCGACGCATCTTGTAAATCAAAACTTAGTAGGTGCTGTTTTTAAAATAGGTGATAATCAGTATCTTTTAGAAGATTGTGAAAACATTGAAAAATTCAAGGAAATATTTGAAAATCCAGCGATAAAAAAATCCAGTTATGATGTAAAATCAGACTATTTATATTTGATGCAACGATCGATTGATCTCAATGGGGTTATTTTTGATGGATATATTGCAGCCTATTTAATCAATCCTGCACGGAAAAGTTATGATTTAGCTGAACTTAGTTTTGAACACTTTTCCACAAAAGTCATGTCTCTTGAAGACTTGCTCGGTAAGGGCAGTAAGATTAAATCATTTCGTGATGTTGAGAAAGAAAATCTGGCACAATTTTTGTGTGAACAAGTCATAGCGATGGATGCATTAAAATCGCTTTATGAGTCCCAACTTGAAGAAGAAGGTTTGATCAAGTTATTTGATGAAGTAGAAATGCCTCTAGTAAAAGTGCTCGCTGATATTGAAAATATTGGATTTAGAGTGGATATCGATCAAGTGGATAGTCTAGATGAGCAATTAAGCGAAAAAATTAAAACACTTGAAACGAGCATTTATGAACTTGCAGGAGAAGTGTTTAATATCAACTCACCTAAACAACTTGGAGTTATTTTATTTGAAAAACTAGGTTTACCAAGCGGTAAAAAGACCAAAACTGGCTATTCTACAGGTCATGATGTACTTGAAAAATTGATGCATCAACATGCCATCATTCCCGAAATTATCGAGTATCGCATGTATGCAAAACTTAAATCAACCTATATTGATGGTTTGAGGCTTGTGCTCAATCCTAATGAAAACCGAGTGCATACCTCACTCAATCAGACGATTGCAGTAACAGGAAGATTAAGTTCAACTGAACCAAATTTGCAAAATATACCGATTCGACTTCCGTATGGGAGAAAAATTCGAAAGTTTTTTATACCAGATGAAGGATGTTTACTCTTAGATGCCGATTATTCTCAGATTGAATTAAGAGTTTTGGCTCATTTAGCGGAAGATCCAAAGTTAATTGAAGCGTTCTCAAACGATATGGATATTCACACTTTAACTGCTTCACAGGTTTTTCATATCTCTGAGAATGAAGTGTCTTCGCTTCAAAGAAGTCGTGCGAAAGAAGTGAATTTTGGCATTGTCTACGGTATGGGAGATTTTGGATTAGCTGAAAGTCTTAATATTTCTAGAAAAGAGGCGAAACAGTATATCGAAAACTACTTCATAAGTTATCCTCGCGTTAAAGGTTTCATGGATGAAATTATTGACGCATGTAAAGTGAATGGCCATGTAGAGACAATACTAGGTCGTAAAAGAGCTGTACCAGAAATTAATAGCAGTAATTTTATGATCCGTTCTGCTGCTGAAAGAATTGCACGAAATACGCCAATACAAGGAAGTGCTGCGGACATCATCAAAATTGCCATGATTCAAGTATATGACACTTTAAAAGAAAAAGGCTATCGCTCAAAATTGATTCTACAAGTACACGATGAATTGATCTTAAATGTTTATCCTAATGAAATGGAAGCAGTGAAAGAAATTTTAAAAACATGCATGGAAAATGCATATCATTTATCGGTACCACTAAAAGTAGATATGAATACAGGAGACAGCTGGTATGATGCAAAATAAAAAACCATTTTTAGTGGGTATCACAGGAAGTATTGGATCTGGTAAAAGTGAGGTCAGTCGGTATATTACCTCATTAGGATATCCTCTTATTGATGCGGACATCATCGCGAGAGAAGTGGTGAGTCCAGGAGAAATTGGATTAATCAAGTTGGTAGAAAATTTTGGAGAAACGATTCTGAATGACGAGGGTTCACTCAACAGAAGACGACTTGGTGAAATTGTTTTCAATAACACGATTTTATTAAATACGCTTAATGAAATTCTTCATCCGCTTATTCATAAACAAATACAATCAGAGATACAACGACTTTCTTCGAATCCCATCATATTTGTCGATGTCCCGTTATTATTTGAAACAGATACGCGTCAGAATTACGATGAAGTTATTTTAGTATTTGCACCGCTTGAGACGTGTTTAGAACGCATCGTAAGAAGAGATGGGATCACTAAGGAACTGGCAATGGCAAAGTTAAAGTCGCAAATGGAGCCTGAACTGAAAAGAACGCTATCGGATTATGAGATTTGTAATAATAAAGATCTAGCGACGCTTCACCATCAAGTCGATGTCTATCTTGAGCACTTAATCAAAAGAGTTCATAAAACATTTTAATTTTGACGCTTGACTTGAGAATCATTATCATTTAAAATAAAAGAGGTTAGTAGATACTAACCTCTTTGCTATTTGCTTGGTTCTTGCCAGGTTATATTTTTAAGGTTGAGTTAGGGTTAACTAACTATCATAAATCATGATGAGACGAGGTGATTTATTATGAGTCGTGTTAAAGACACATTGAAGGATTCAATTGAGCATGCGATTATAGAAAGTTGTTCGCCAACATTGGCAAGTTTAAAACCTGGAAACTTATTTTTATATCGTTATTCAGATTTAACCTATGTTAAAACAGAGTTGAAAAAATGGAAATTGGCCCTTAACACAAAAGGTCTTGATATTGTCATCATGAAAGAATGTAAAAAAACTCAAACATTATTGATTTATCTATACAGGATGAAGCAAATCGAAGCCATTCTAAAAAATGAAAATGTACAAGATTTTTTGAAACAATTAGGTTATGGAGAGGATCGAGATGAAAAAGGACAGAATGGTGGTTTTCAAGTAAAATCATTTCTGGCAATATTGTCAAAGAAAATATGCTTAGAGCGAGATTTTCCTCATGAAGTTGGCATTATACTGGGGTATCCACTTGAAGATGTGATTGGATTTATTCAAAATAGCGGGCAATCTTATACTTTAAATGGTTATTGGAAAACCTATGGGGATCCTGAAGTTTCAAAACGTAAGTTTAATCAATTTACTAAATGTACATGTGAGTATCGCAAGATGTTTTTAAAAGGAAAGAGTATTATTCAGCTCACTGTAGCTGCTTAATATAAATATGACAGAAGAAAGGAATCTAATGATGAGTAAAGTAGCAATTGTTTATTGGTCAGGTACGGGAAATACAGAAACGATGGCAAATCTAATTGCAGAGGGAGTTCGTTCAAACGGGAGCGATGCGGTTGTTTATCAATCTGCAGATTTTACGACAAAAAATGTAAATGAATATAACCATATCGCATTTGGTTGTCCATCAATGGGCGCAGAAGTTCTTGAAGAAGTTGAATTTCAACCGATGTTTGATGAAGTAAAAGGCATGTTGGCGGGTAAGAAAATCGCTTTATTCGGCTCATACGGATGGGGTGATGGTGAATGGATGCGCAACTGGGCAAGTGAAATAGATTCTTTAGGCGCGCAATTAATCGGGGAACAAGTGATTATAAGTGGTGCCCCAGATCAAGAGTGTGAATTGAAATGTAAAGAGCTTGGAGTGCAATTAACTCAAGCATAATTAGAATTAATCCATCTTAGATGGATCGATAAATAGTTTTAGTTTTTCAAAGGTTTCATCGCTTAAGTCGTGTTCAATTTTACATGCATCTTGCACAGCCGTTTTTTCATCAACTCCAATTCTGATGAAAAAATTGGTTAATATTTGATGTTTGTTATAGATTTGATCGGCTACGATGAGACCTTTTTGAGTGAGTTCAATATAGCCGTTTGCATCAATTGTAATAAACGCATTTTCGCGAAGTTTTTTCATTGCAACGCTTACGCTTGGCTTAGAAAAATCTAAATAATTAGCGATATCAATAGAGCGAACTCGCCCCATTGATTTTTTTAAAATAAGGATCGTTTCAAGATAATCTTCTGAAGATTTTAATAGTCTCATAAAATGACTCCTATATATCCTAAATAAAAAATAAAATACCCATAATAAAAAATAAAATACCCATAATAAAAAATAAAATACCCATAATAAAAAATATAATACTCAATATCAAAAATAAAATTTCCTATATAAAAATAAAATACTCTATATAAAAAATAAAACTCCTAGATTCCTCTAAGAGTTTTTTTGATGGTGCGGATGGCGGGACTCGAACCCGCATGAGCTATGCTCGCTACCCCCTCAAGATAGTGTGTATGCCAGTTTCACCACATCCGCATGTGTCATTGCGACTTTTTTATTATAAGTATTATGCTGATAAAAGTCAAGGGGTTTTCTGGATAATTTTAGGGATATTTTTTCACGATCGATATGATATAATTAATTCGTAGCTCTAAATAATGCTCAGGGGGAATTATGGTTGTTTTTATTGCATCAATCGTTATTTTTGGAGCTTCGCTGGTTCAAGGCGCAACGAGTTTTGGATTTTCACTAATAGCATTGCCATTACTAGGAATTTTTTATCCATTAAAGGTGATTGTGCCTGCACTGGTAACACTTAGTTTACTGCTTAATTTAGTGGTTTTATTGAGACTTAAGAAAATGCCTCATATTCGTCAGTTGATGTTGCTGACCTGTGTGGCAATTATTACAATACCATTAGGAGTTGAATTGCTATTATTTGTAGATGAAGTGATTCTTAAAAAGGCCGTGGGTGTATTACTTATTCTCATCGCAGTCATGATGTTAAGGGGCTATACAGTTCCATTAAAAAATAAGCACGTTACATACATTGTAACGGGGGTATTAAGCGGCATTCTCAACGGATCTGTTTCTCTAAGTGGTCCGCCTGTTATTGTACTAATGGCCAATGAACAGCAAGATAAAAATCAATTTAGAGCAAATTTGTCTTTTATTTTCTTTATTTTAAACATATTTACGATTATGATGTATATGAAAGATGGTTTATATCAGTCGCCAGATTTGCAGGATTTATTAAAATTATTTCCCGTGATGATTATTGGTACATTTGTGGGTATATATCTAGGGAATGTAATTGGGGATTCAAAATTCAAGAAAATTGTGTTATATTTATTAATTATTATGGGAATTATGAATTTAGTTTGATCAGTCTAGGAGGGGTACAATGGGTAAAAGAGTTATAGTTGTTGATGATGCTATGTTTATGAGAAAGATGTTGTCAGATATTTTGACGAAATCTGGTTATGAGGTCGTTGCTGAAGCGAGTAATGGTGAGGAAGCTTACATTAAATATAAAGAATTTGAACCAGATTTAGTGACAATGGATATTACGATGCCTGAGGTTACTGGAATTGAGGGTGTTCAGATGATTACAAAAGATTTTCCGAATGCAAAAGTTTTGATGTGCAGCGCAATGGGACAAGAGAGCATGGTTATTGAGTCTGTTAAAGCAGGTGCAAAGGGATTTATTGTAAAACCGTTTGTACCAGATAAGGTGATTGCAGAAGTTCAAAAATTAATTGGATAAGTTATCAAGATTATGAAAATATTAGAGCATGATGAAGCGTTATTAATCGTTATGAAGCATTATGAAGCATTATAAACTAAATAGGATACAATAAGGCATAAGGTTCATATATGGACACTTATGTTTTTTTTGTTCAAATAACGTTTTTTCGTTTCATGTGTTATAAGCAAAGTGAATGCTTAATTCAAACTTTCGATAAGGTTTGTTTTATGTTTAACAAATATAATATATAAATAACCCTATCAAAATAGGATGAATACAGATTTTATCAATTTAATTGTTTTTTAAAGGTGTTGTCATCAAAAAAAGTTTGGTAAAAAATTAACTTTCAATCTCCGGAATATATTGAAAATACGCTATTTGAGAGATTGACCAATCGTTTTATTTGGTGTATTATAACTTTGGATGCTGTTGTGTATACAGTATAATTAAAAAAATGTAGCATTTATATGATTTTTTGAAGTATAAAGGCTCAAAATATTATTTAAGGGGTGAGTTTATGGATCTACTAACTTTTAAAGGTGGTATTCATCCGCCGCATTCAAAAGAATCAACTGAGCATTTGCCTATTGTTGATTTTTTAGGACCTAAGGTTATTGAGATTCCACTAAGGCAACATATCGGCGCGCCATGTGAACCAACGGTAAGTAAAGGGGATCGTGTCACTGTCGGGCAGTTAATTGGTGCTGCAGGTGGATTTGTATCTGCGAATGTTCACAGTTCAGTTTCTGGGATTGTACTGGATGTGAAAAAACAGAATACAGCTTATGGTTTTGATACGTGCGTGATTATCGAAAATGATGAACAATACGAATTGTGCGAAACAGTAAAACCCAAGCCAGACTATAAGCAATTAACAGGAAAGGAAATCATTGACATCATAAAAGATGCAGGAATCGTCGGTATGGGCGGTGCAGGATTTCCAACTCATGTTAAATTATCACCACCACCAGAAAAACCAATTGATACAATTGTATTAAATGGTGCAGAATGTGAACCTTATTTAACGTGTGATCATCGATTAATGCTCGAAGAGCCACATATGATCATAAAAGGACTTCAAATTCTCATGCATGCTTTATCCGTTAAAAATGGTGTTATAGGAATTGAAAGCAATAAGCCAGATGCCATCAATACCATGACTGAAGCTGCAAAAAATACATCTATTCGAGTAGTTGCACTTAAAACAAAGTACCCACAAGGTGCTGAAAAACAACTGATATATGCTTGTACAAAACGTTCAATTCCTTCTGGTGGATTACCGATGGATATTGGTGTCGTTGTTAATAATGTTGCAACCGCTCAGACGATTGCAAAACTATTTGAAACAGGTTTGCCTTTGGTAGAGAGGGTCTGCACTGTGACGGGGAAAGGTGTCAAAAACCCGAAAAACGTTCGATTTAAAGTGGGAACGCCTCTTAAAGCATTAATTGATTTTTGTGGTGGCTATTCTGGAACGCCGAGCAAAATTTTGTTGGGAGGTCCGATGATGGGCGTTGCACAATTTTCAGACGCATTACCATCTATGAAAAACACCTCGGGAATTTTAGTTCTGGACGCTGATGAAGCACGTTTACCTGAACCTACTGCATGTATCAAATGCGGGAAGTGTGTTACGGTATGTCCGATTAATCTAGAACCTATTTCTATTAGCGCCTATACGTTACTTCATGAATATGATAAAGCAGCTAAATTTAATGCTCTTGACTGTATTGAATGTGGATCATGTTCATATATATGTCCAGCAAAGAGACCTTTGCTACAGTCTATTCGAGTAGCGAAACGCGAAATATTAGCAAGAAGAAAAAAATAGGGGAGGATGAATATGGAAAATCGATTAATCGTGTCGTCATCACCTCATATTAGATCCAATATAACAACACAGAGGATTATGAGGGATGTTTTGATTGGCTTGACACCAGCTACATTGTACGGCATTTATGTATTTGGATTGAGAGCGTTAATTATTACAGTATTATCAATTGTAACTGCGGTTGTCACTGAGGCAATTTGCCAAAAAATTAGAAAACAACCATTGACCATTAGTGACTTAAGTGCAGTCGTAACAGGTTTGTTATTGGCGATGAATTTACCATCAGCAGTTCCATATTGGATTCCAGTTGTCGGTAGTGCATTTGCCATTGCTATAGTAAAACAAGCTTTTGGTGGCTTGGGACATAATTTTATCAACCCTGCACTTGCAGCTAGAGCTTTATTATTAGCGTCTTGGCCGGTACACATGACAACATGGCTAGCACCACATTCGGATACTATTACATCACCAACGGTTTTAGGCATTTTAAAAGAAAAAACAGGTGAGCAATTGCCTTCGATTATGGATATGTTTATTGGAAATATCGGTGGATGTATCGGCGAGACATCTGCAATGCTTTTAATCCTTGGAGGCATTTATTTGATTGCTAGGGGTGTCATTTCCTTTAAAATACCTGGAATTTATATCGGCACAGTGGCTATATTGACATTGTTTGCTACAGGATTTGATTTTGAATTAACTTTAATTCATTTAGTATCAGGTGGATTAATGTTAGGTGCATTTTTCATGGCAACAGATTATGCATCTTCTCCAATTACACCACTTGGACAGACTATTTACGCAGTTGGCTTAGGCATCATTACTGTTGTGATTCGTCAATATGGTGGTTATCCTGAAGGCGTTTCCTATTCAATTCTTTTAATGAACGTCGCAGCTCCGCTGATTGATAAATATACAAAACAACGTGTATTTGGAGGTGCTAAAAAATGAAAGAGATGATTAAAATTGGCATTTCACTACTAATAATTTGTTCAGTTGCTGCCATGGCGTTAAGTTTTACCAATGAAGTAACAAAAGATAAAATTGATGAACAGCGACAATTGGCAAGTGAAGAAGCAAGAAAACAAGTATTACCAGATGCTGCAGAATTTAAAATTGTTTCAGAAGATCAATTAAAAGAATTAAAAGCGATCAATGAAATCATCATCGAAGCATATGCCGCTTTGGACACGTCGGGTACAACTATTGGATATGTTTTTAAAACGACTCCAAATGGATTTAGTGGAGCAGTGGAAGTTACCACTGGAATTTCTGTAGATGGTACGGTATCTGGTTTAAGAGTTGGCACTCATAATGAAACTCCAGGTTTGGGAGCAAAAGCAACGGATGAAGCATTTTATTCTCAGTATGCCGGTAAAGTAACAGATTCGCTTATTGGTGTTTCTAAAACAGGTGCCTCTGGAAATGATATTCAAGCAATTACAGGAGCAACCATTACAAGTAAAGCAGTTTCTGATGGAGCTAATGCTTCAATCGATGGATACAAGTGGCTTGTAGAAAATGGAGGTAACAACTAATGAAAATTGCGAATTTAACCAAGGGTTTGATAAAAGAAAACCCAACTTTTGTACAATTACTTGGAATGTGTCCAACACTAGCTGTAACAACTTCAGCAATCAATGGCGTGGGTATGGGACTTGCAACAACTGCAGTTCTTATTTCTTCGAACGTTGCGATTTCTCTTCTTAGAAAAGTGATTCCTTCACAAGTTCGTATACCAGCATTCGTTGTTATTATTTCAACATTTGTTACGATTGTCGGTATGTTAATGGAAGCCTATGTGCCAGCACTATTTAAGTCATTAGGACTTTTCATTCCGTTAATCGTTGTAAACTGTATCATTTTAGCTCGTGCAGAGGCTTTTGCATCAAAGAACGGAATCGTCGATTCTGCTTTTGATGGAATTGGCATGGGCCTTGGATTTACACTTGCACTTATTATTCTCGGTAGTGTACGTGAGTTACTAGGAAATGGTAGTATATTCGGAATGTCATTATTAGGTTCAGCATATCAACCAGCAATTATTATGATTTTACCTCCAGGTGGATTTTTAACACTTGGATTACTCCTTGCACTTTACAATCAAGTGCAACTTAAAAGATCAAGATAGGAGGGGGATTTATGGAAAATGCAAGTATATTTGTCATCATGGTCAGTGCAATTCTCGTAAATAACTTTGTCCTTTCGAGATTTCTTGGAATCTGTCCATTTCTAGGTGTTTCAAAACAAGTTGAAACTGCATTCGGTATGGGAATGGCAGTAACGTTTGTTATCACTTTAGCTGGAACACTTACGTATTTTGTTCATTACTATATTCTTGTTAAATACAACATGGAATTCTTGCAAACTGCTGCATTTATCTTGGTAATTGCATCCTTGGTTCAGTTTGTAGAAATTGTATTACAAAAAATGAGTCCAACACTTTATCAAGCTTTAGGTGTATTTTTACCACTTATAACAACTAACTGTGCGGTATTGGGTCTAGCGCTTTTAAATATCCAGTATAAGTTTGGATTGGTACAAACAATTTTCCATTCGTTCTTTGCTGCAATAGGCTTTTCATTATCAATTGTACTATTCGCTGGAATTCGTGAAAAATTAGAAACATCAGATGTACCAGCTGCTTTTAAAGGTTTTCCAATTGCACTTATCACTGCAAGTCTAATGTCAATTGCCTTTCTAGGCTTTACTGGCTTAGTATAAGGAGGGCGTGATGAATTATACAATCATTATTCAATCAAGTTTAACGTTAGGTGCAATGGGGCTGATTTTTGGCGCATTGCTTGCATTTGCTGCTAAGAAGTTTGCAGTTGAAGTAGATCCTCGCGTTGTTGAGGTAAGAGAGGCAGTACCAGGAGCAAATTGTGGCGCATGCGGTTTTCCAGGTTGCGATGGTTTTTCTTCTGCAGTTGTAAGAGGTGAAGCGCCAGTCAACGGATGTCCTGTTGGAGGCGCTGTAACAGCAACTAAAATAGCTCAAATCATGGGTTTAGACGCTGGAAATTCAATTAAAAAAGTAGCGAAAGTTAAATGTGAAGGCCATGAAGAAAATTGTCAAAATCGATTTGATTATAGTGGTTTTGACAGTTGTGTTGCTGCTCATATGCTCAATGGTGGTCCAAAAAGCTGTTTGTTTGGCTGTATCGGTTTAGGATCATGCGTACAAGTTTGTCCTTTTGATGCGATTCATATTAATTCTAAAGGGATTGCAGAAGTTGACAAAGAGAAATGTACAGCGTGTAATAAATGTATCGCAATATGTCCTAAAGATGTCATCTCACTGGTGCCTTACGGACAGTTAACGATCGTTGAATGTAATAACAAAGAAAAAGGTCCTCAAGTCAAGAAAAATTGTCAAGTAGCATGTATTGCGTGTGGAATTTGTGAAAAGAATTGTCCTCATGATGCAATTCATGTGAAAAATAATTTGGCAGAGATCGATTATGACAAATGTACAAACTGTATGATATGTGTTGAAAAATGTCCAACAAAGGCAATCTCAGGTATTAAAGCATAAGATACGGCATAAGATATAGCATAATATTTAATGCCATATAATGCTTAAAAATAATCATTCTATTATAAACTTAAAATTTTGCTAAAAGATAAAAGATGAAATCTAGAGTCAATCTATTGATTTCATCTTTTTTATTGGAAATATGATGCTTAATTCCAAAGATTGAACATAAAAAATATCTGTAATTTGGATTCCTAATATATGACAAATAGGTTGTATTTTTAAGGTTTTTATTATGAAATTGTAAACGCATACGACTTGTAATTAACAGGACATAATGTTAAACTATAGTTTAGGTTAATGTCAATTTATTTGATGTTATTTCCATAATATGGTATTTCATGTAAAAATATGGTAAAATTGAGGTTGATATGAGAGTAAAAGGTAATGATAGCATCATCCTATTGATACTGTTGTTAATCGGCGCAATTTTTGGAAGCCTAATTGGTGAGTTACTCAGCGATGTTGCTCCAGTCCTAAATTTTGGAAAGAGTATCGGCGTTGATCCATTTGTTGTGGATTTGAATGTTATAGTGATTACTTTTGGATTCAAGTTAAGTTTAAATTTAGCAGGAATCCTTGGTTTGATTATTGCATTTATCGTGTATAAAAAACTATGAAGATGATATTAGCCTCGGGATCGCCGAGAAGGGTTGAATTGCTAAATCTATTTAATATTGATTTCGATGTAATTCCAAGTCATATTGATGAGAATGTAAGAATAATCGAAACACCTGAACAAATTGTGATGGGTCTCGCTTATGAAAAAGCTTTAGATATTGCGAAACAATATCCAGATGCTTTGATCATTGCAAGTGACACCATCGTTTACTGTGATCGTGTTTTAGGAAAACCCGCTTCTTTGAGTCATGCACGCGATATGCTGTTTAAGTTAAATAATCAATCCCACCATGTATTCACTGGAATTGCAATGATTCAGCTCAATTCTAATCGTAAAATTGTCGATTTTGTTAAAACCACGGTTGTTTTTAATGATTTGACAATTGATGAGATTGAACGTTACATTTCTACTGGCGAGCCAATGGATAAGGCTGGTGCATATGGCATTCAAGGTAAAGGCGCAGTTTTAGTGAACCGTATTGAAGGTGATTACTTCAATGTAATGGGATTACCGCTCTCAAAATTAAATCAATTATTAAAGCAACACTTTAATCTGAGTTTGCTTTAGCGAGGAGCGTATACCATGTTGAAAAATATTCCAATTTCTGAACAGCCAAGGGAAAAATTGATGACTCAAGGTGCAACATTTTTGTCAAATTCCGAATTGATCGCTATTTTATTGAGAACGGGAACACGAAATAAGAGCGCACTTGAGATTGCCAATATGATTATGAAAGATTATGAACATCAAATGTCAGAACTCTGTCATGTCACAATTGAAGAATTGTGTTTAATTGATGGAATTGGTGAATCTAAAGCCTGTCAATTAATCGCTGCATTAGAACTTGGAAAACGTGCCAAACAGCACACGATTGAAAGAAAAACAAAAATTGCATCACCAAACGATGTTATACAATTTTTCAACTCAGAGTTAGGTGATTTAAGAGTTGAAAAGTTTATTGCCGTTTTTTTAAATACAAAAAACGAAGTCATTAATTGGGAAGTTATCTCAGTTGGAAGTTTAAATGCTTCCATCGTACATCCAAGAGAAGTATTTAACAGAGCCATTAAAAAGAGTGCTTCGTCCATCATCGTCATTCATAATCATCCATCTGGGCATATTGACCCTAGTAGAGAAGATCATGCAATAACAGATCGATTGGTAGAAGCAGGAAAAATGATTGGAATTCCAATTGTCGATCATATCATAATTGGAAAAGGACACTATTACAGTTTTAAAGAGCAAAATGCTATTTAAAAGCAAATGGCATTTATGTAATGAAAGGGAGAAAAAATGAGATTTGGATTTTTTGATAAGCAATTAGGAATTGATTTAGGAACTTCGAATACACTTGTATGTGTTAAAGGAAAAGGCATTGTCGTTAGGGAGTCATCGGTTGTTGCAATTAACGACAAAAATCAAGTGTTGGCAGTTGGTAGAGAAGCAAAAGAGATGATTGGTAAAACACCAGGACAAATACGTGCGATTCGACCTTTGAAAGACGGTGTAATTGCTGACTTTGACATTACTCAAAAGATGATCAAATACTTTATTAATAAAGCAGTTCCAAATCTAAGTATTTTTTCAGGCGCTAAAGTTGTTGTAGGGATTCCGTCTCAAATTACTGAAGTAGAAAAAAGAGCGGTTTATGATGCGGCTATTTCTGCAGGTGCTAAAGATGCATTTTTAATAGAAGAACCATTGGCAGCAGCTATTGGTGCGGACTTGCCAATTACAGAACCGATTGGAAGCATGATCGTAGATATCGGTGGCGGTACAACTGAAATTGCTGTTATTTCTCTTGGTGGCATCGTTACAAGCCGTTCGATTCGAATTGCGGGCGATGAGCTTGATGATTCAATTGTCAATTATATCCGTAAAAAATATAGCATTATGATTGGTGAAAGAACTGCTGAAAACTTGAAAATGAATATTGCGTGCGCTATGTCACCTTCTGATGATAAATATATGGAAATTACTGGTAGAAACTTAGTGACAGGTTTACCGAATACATTAAATATTTATTCAAGTGAAATTCATGAAGCGATTAAAGAGCCTATTCAAGCGATTATTGAAGGTATTAAGTCAACACTTGAAAAAACGCCACCTGAACTTGCATCGGATATTTTCCAATCGGGTATTGTTCTAGCGGGTGGTGGCGCATTATTACCAAACTTAGATAAATTAATCAATCTTGAAACAGGTATGCCTGTTTTAATTGCTGACAATCCTTTAGATTGCGTTGCACTTGGAACCAGCAAAGCTGTAGAAAGCTTTAACGAACTCAGAGAGGTATTTATTAGTTCTAGAAAATTATAGTTCATTGGTGGGATAGATGAATAGTCGATATACAAAATGGATTCTATTTTTTGTAGGTGTGATCCTTCTATTGCTAATGATTCTCTCATTTGGTGGTCGTGAACGAATTACATTTATAGAAAGTAAACTCGGTTCAGTCATAATGCCCGTTCAAAAATTCTTTAGCGGGATCGGTAATTTTATAGACGAAAAAACTGAACCGATTATCAACGTCTTGAATTACAAAGATTTGAATGACAGTTTATCTAAAGAAAATGAAATGCTCAAAGAGCAAATCGTTTCTTTAACGATGTCACAAAAGGAACTTTCTGAACTTAAAGATTTGAAAGGTGCTTTGAAATACGTCGAAAGAGACAGTAGCTCAGGGTATATTTCTTGCAACGTCATTTCCAAAGATTTAGGAAATTGGTTTAATATGGTGACGATTGATGCAGGTGCGAATCAAGGCGTTACCAAGAACAGTACCGTAATCAATGGAAATGGTTTAGTTGGGCTTGTCTATGAAGTCGGTGATGATTGGAGTAAAGTTATCTCCATCATTGACCAAAAGTCTTCAGTCGGTTTTGAAATGTTGAGAGTCGGCGATGATTACGATGGTATTTTAAGTGGTACCACAAACTACGAACTCATTGGTGAGCTTTTTGACCCTATGGCAACTGTGAAAGTGAACGACTACATTGTTACTTCCGGATTGGGGATGTATCCCAAAGGAATTCTCATTGGAAAAGTATACGAAGTTATCGAGGACAAAGATTTAATTCTGAAACGCGTAAAAGTGATGCCAGTTGTTAACTTTAAAAAACTCGATAAAGTGATGATCGTTCCATTTAATGAAAATCCTGACAAAATTGAAAATACGAGTGAAGAAATCATCGAAGAAACAGAGCCAACAGAAGAGGCCGATCCGGCGAATGCTGATGGTAATGGTGAGGGGACAGGAAATTAATGAAGTATCGAACAATTGTGATTCTAGCAATCGTGAATTTTATATTATCGAGTACTTTGTTGCAATTAGTGCGAATCAATGATGCAATTCCAAATTTTTGCATCATTATTTCTATTGTACTCGTTTCGCTATTTTCGTGGAAACACGCTTTGGTGTTTGCGTCTATTAGTGGCGCTCTTCAGGACATCTTTCTTGGAAGAATGTTAGGCGTCAATTTGATGATTTATTTACTATTAGTCATCATGGCGATGTACGTCATTGAAATCCTTTTTAAGGGCAACTTCTTAACGCCAATATTTTTAGTCGCAATTGCCACACTTAGCTATCATTTTATGTTTTATATCGTCATGTTCTTTGTACAATCGACCATTCCGATTTCGACGATGCTGACAAAGATTATGACTGAAGTCATCTATAATAGTCTAATTGGATTTGTCATGTACGCGTTTGTTTTTAAGAAAGTCAATGGATATAAGTTAGGAGATTATAATGCTTAATTTCTTAAGTAATCGAAAAAATCATATAACGGTAATCTTTATACTCATCTTTGCACTCTTAGGAGTCGGTCTGTATCATATAACGATTACAAAAGGTGAAGAGTTTTATCAAAAATCGATTAACAATCGCATAAAAAAAATTGAAACACCTTCCAAAAGAGGCGATATTTATGATCGTAACGGGAAGTTATTGGCGACAAGTAAAATCGGTTTTTCAGTGGAACTAAATAGTGGAATCGTTCCAATTGATGAATTTGATGAAATCATGATCGAATTTTATGATTTTTTAACAGTTCAAGGGGAAGATCATATTGAATTCCCTATTTATATTGAAGACGGCGTCTATAAATACAGATACGATGAAAATATAAAAAAATGGCTTACTGATAATGGATACGATAGTACATGGACGGCAAAAGCGGTGTTTAACGATATTCGTTCTGCCAATTATATCGATGAAGGCTTAAGTGACTATGAAGCTTATCGAATTTTATATAATCAAGGAAAGTATTTGCCTATATCGACTTCAAAATTGTTGTTTTTAGATGAAATTTACAAGACGACGTTTTTAAAAAGCTATGGATTAGATGCAGATATCTCAGCAAAAGAGGCGTTTAAAGAAATTCGCAATAGACCTGAGTTTAGAATTGATGCATCTTATTCAGATGAAGATGCTTATAAAATTTTGATTTTTAGACACAAAATTAAGGAACAAGGCTATTTGAAGTACGAGCCTATTAATGTGGCCCCTTCTGTTTCAAAAGAAACCGCCGTATTATTACAAGAAAAAGGTTATGAGTTTCCGGGATTTTCTATTAAGTATGAGACCATAAGAATTTATCCAAATAATTCAACTGCTGCTCATATCTTAGGTTATATGGGGAAAATTGCGACAGATGCAGAGATTGAATCCTACGTTAAAGAAAAGGGCTATAATCAGAATCAAATAATCGGAAAAACAGGGATTGAAGGTGTCTATGAAGATCAGTTACACGGTGAAAATGGATACAAATATATTGAAGTAGACGTCTATGGAAAATACGTAGGCGAAGTTGATGAAAATTTATATGGCTTAGATACTAAAAGTGGTAAGTCTGGTGATGATATTTATTTATCAATTGATTTGGATTTACAGAAAGTATTAGAAGATAGTTTAGCAAAAGCACTTAATTGCTTGAAAACCGGAACACCTTATGACAGTCCGTGGGGCGATTATGCATTTACTGAATACCCGAATGCCGAAACGGCTGCAGGTGTTGTCGTTAACGTAAAAACGGGAGAAGTTCTCGCATCTGCAAGTTATCCTTCATATGATGTGAATTTATTCTCGACAGGCATTAGTCAGGAAGACTGGAATGCACTCAATCCAGTTAATAAGCGAAATCCTCTTGCCGCTCGTCCGCTTTACAACTCAGCGACGATGATGGCTGTTCAACCAGGTTCAATCTATAAGATGATAACGGGCTATGCAGCCATGGAACAGGGGATGAACCCTTATCAGGAGCTTTATTCAGATGGATATGTTGAAATAGGTAATCAAAAGTTTGGATGTTGGTACTGGAACGATAACGGTGGCAAACATGGTATGACGAATTTTTTTAAGGCGATTGAAGTTTCTTGTAACTATTATTTCTTCAATATATCTAATGGCAAGGACTACTACAGAAACATTCCTTTAAATTTTGTCATGAATCCAACTTTATTGACGGAGTATTCAAAATTATTTGGATTAGATAGCAAGACAGGGGTTGAAATCAGCGAAGTTTCCATGGGATTGCCTGATCCAGACAAGAAAAAGAAGACCATAAAGGCATTATTGTCCAACCAACTTTATCTCATAGCGAAAGATTATTTTCCTTCTGAAATCGTGAAAGATGAAGATTCACTTGATTCACTGGTTTCAGAAATCGTCAATTGGGCGGATGAAAATCCTGGTCGTGGAGAAATCATTAAACGCCTTTTGAAACTTGGCTGTAATGAAGAAGTGGGGATTGCGGATAAGCTTGCAGATATCATTAAATATGATTATTTTAATTTAATGAAGTGGTATGAAAGTGATACTTTAAACTTATCCATTGGACAAGGTGACCACACATATACACCTATTCAAATTGCAAGATATATCGCTTCCATTGCGAATGGTGGTTATCTAAAAGATTTAACGCTCATCAAGCAAATCGGTGATGAAACCATCTCTAAGAACACTGAAGCAAAAGAAAGCTTTGATCAGTCTGGAAATTTAAAATACGTACAGCAAGCAATGTTACAGGTTACAAAAGGCACTCAAAGTTCTGTAACGAGAATCTTTAAAAATTTCCCAATAAATGTTGCAGGTAAGACTGGTACTGCTCAAAAAGAAGGGTCCATCCCACCACTCGATGAAGTTGCTTATTTGACTCAGTATTTAGATGATTTAGCGCCTCAAATTTCAATTGAAGAACTTGAAACAAAAACGCTAGAAATTATTAAGATGCGAAGTGAAGAGATTGCGACTTTAGAAAAAGAACGTGATGCGGCAACTTCTGAAGAAGAAAAAGCTGAAAAAACTGCTGAATTAGATGCAATCATTCAAAAGGATTATTTAAACAAAGGAAATGCCATGCGGTTTGCATTAAAAGAACTCACCGATTATAAACTTACGGATGAAGTCATCAATCAATTTAGATTGCCTTATGACAACTATTCATGGTTTGTTTCATATGCTCCGTATGAAGATCCGGAGATTGCAGTGGTAATCTTTATTCCTCAAGGCGGACATGGCTATTACTCAGCTCCAGTTGCACGGGATGTTTTAGCCGAGTATTTCAAGTTAACACCACCAGCGGTTGAAGCACCATTAATTGATAAACCCAAAACTGAGGAATAGTCCTTTTCAATCTATGCGCTGTTTAGGTTTAAGGGATTTATATGATTTCCAAAGATAATAAGTTGTTAAATAAATGATAATAAGTTAAAATAGTATTTATAATAGTGTACAAATAATTTAATGGTGGTGATAAAATGGCTCAAAAAGGTCCTGTTGAGTTTAAAGGAAAATTAAACGGACTTTATTTGAATTTAGATGCAGATGAATCTTTTGATACAATTATAAAATTCTTAAGAGAATTACTTGTGAATAGAGCTTCATTTTATCAAGGATCTCGTATAATTGGCGTAAAAGGGAGATCAATTTCTTATAAGGAAAAGGCGATTCTCGAAACCATAATTTACGATGAGTTTGGCATCACAGTGGAGAGTTTAGAAGATCCAGATTCTACTTCGAATTCAAGGAATGTAGAAGTGGATCATCAGACTGTAGCAACTGAACCTGAAAAAACGATGACACCAACTGTTGAGAAGGAAATCGTAGAAAAGATTGTCTATCAAACAATCACTGAGACTAAACCTAGATCACTCGATGATACAAAGTTTGTATTTGGAACATTAAGATCGGGGAAATCAGTTCATTATCCAGGTCATGTAGTGGTAATTGGAGATGTCAATCCTGGTGCAGAAATTGTTGCTGAAGGAAATATTATAGTGATAGGACGTGTTCTTGGATTTATCCATGCAGGTTCTGCAGGTGATGAAAAAGCGATTATTATTGCGAATGTATTAAAACCGACACAGATTAGAATTTCAACTTTTATATCGGTACCACCGAGTGATGATGATTTGCATCATGCCAACGTGCCGGAGAAAGCATCTGTTTGTGAGGGTGTTATAAAAATCGAAAAATGTCATTAAGATATTTATTTGGAGGGGAATAAGATGGGTGAAGCTATCGTAGTAACATCTGGAAAAGGTGGCGTTGGTAAAACGACCACAACTGCTAATATTGGTGCGGCTCTTGCGTTACTTGGAAAAAAAGTGTGTGTAATTGATGCAGATATCGGACTTAGAAATCTTGATATTGTTATGGGACTTGAAAATAGAATTGTATACGATGTCGTTGATGTTGTAACTGGCGTTTGTCGTGTAAAACAAGCACTTATTCGTGATAAACGATTTGAAAATTTATCTTTACTTCCTGCAGCACAGACAAAAGATAAAAATGCAATCAATCCAGAGCAAATGAAAGAACTTGTAAATGATCTAAAGAAAACGCACGACTATGTTATTGTCGATTGTCCTGCAGGAATTGAACAAGGCTTTAAAAATGCAATTGCAGGAGCAGATCGTGCCGTTGTTGTTACAACACCGGAAGTTTCAGCAGTTCGTGATGCAGATAGAATTATTGGCTTGTTGGAAGCTGCAGAAATTAGTAATCCAAGACTTATCGTTAACCGTTTAAGAGTGGATATGGTAAAACGAGGCGAGATGATGAATGTGGAAGATATCGAAGACATTCTTGCAATTGATCTCATCGGCGTTGTACCAGATGATGAAGAAGTTGTTATGAGTACAAATAGAGGTGAACCAGCTGTTTTTAAAGATCATTCTCTTTCAGGTTTGGCTTTTAGAAACATCGCGAAACGCATTACTGGTGAAGAGGTGCCATTTTTAGAATTTGATGTACAAGAGAGTATTTTTGACAAAATTAAAAGAGTTCTAAATATAGGCAAATAGGAGGCGTGTATGTTTGATTTATTCGGATTTTTAAACAACAAGCAGACGAGTAAAAACATAGCCAAAGACCGTTTAAAACTAGTATTGGTTCATGATAGAACAAATTGCTCGCCTGAATTACTTGAATTATTAAAAAAAGATATTCTATCTTCTATATCTGAACATGTTGATTACGACCCTTCTGATTTTGATATTAAAATCACGAGAACTCAAGATCAATCCTCTGGAAAACCGGTGTTAGTTGCTAGTATACCCATTAAGAATTTGAAAAGGTAACCAAAGGTCCGTATGGACCTTTTTTAAATTGAGGTGCTATTTTGAATATTAAAAGAATTCTTGAAAATTTTGATTATGCGCTAATTGTCATCATTTTAATCATTTTCTCATTAGGCTTAATCACCATTGCATCTGCTACAGATGTTATGACATATGGACTCACTCGTGAGGTTAAGATGCAGTTGGCTTCATTTATCATGGGCCTAGTCGCTATTTTAGTCATTCAGTTTATCAATTATGAGTTGATTGGTGAATTTTATTGGTGGTTTTATGGATTTGGGATTGCACTATTACTTTTAGTGTATATTCCGGGATTAGGAGAAACACGAAATAATGCAAGAAGCTGGATTAATCTTGGACCCATTTTATTTCAAACCAGTGAAATAACTAAGATTTGTTTTGTCGTTTTTATGTCAAAATTTATAGAGAAAATGAATGGTATCAATGGATTTAAAGATGTTCTAAAAGTGGTTATTTTAACATTGCCATTTTTAGGATTTTTGTTAAAACAACCAGACTTAGGTAGTGCGCTTGTATTTGTATCTGCAACTTTTGGAATGCTCCTTGCAAGTGGCATGAAATATTGGCAAATTGGTTTGAGTATCGCAGGTATAGGTGCTGTTATGCCAATTATTTATCCGCATTTAAAAACACATCAAAGACAGCGGATTGATGCGTTTTTAAATCCCAATGACCCAACACTCCCTGGTTACTATCAAGTTATGCAATCAAAAATAACCATCGGATCAGGGCAAATGTATGGAAAAGGATTTTTCCAAGGTGTTTATCACCGATTAAATTATTTGCCTGTACAAGAATCTGACTTTATTTTCGCAGTTTTTGTAGAAGAGGCTGGGTTTGTAGGGGGGTTAAGTGTTATTGCACTTTATATGTTCTTTTTACTTAGGTTGGTTTATCTCAGTACAAAAGTTAAAGATGATTTTGGATCTAACATTATTATTGGATTCGTCTTTATGTTTGCGTTTCAAATCATTGAAAATATCGCAATGACATTGGGATTCATGCCTGTTACCGGAATTACATTGCCATTTTTTAGTTATGGATCTACATCCATCATGTCCAGCATGATTGCAGTTGGAATTGCTGAGTCCATTTATATTCGACGTAAAAAAAGTACGTTTTTTAGCTATTAGTAAGTTTAGTAAATATTAGGAGGCATCATGAATTTAGAAGCTTTGCTTCATGAAGTAGAAAAACCATCTCGCTATATTGGTGGCGAAATGAATACATTTGATAAGGAAATATTCGATCATACAATCCGTTTTTGTTTTGCGTTTCCTGACGTTTATGAAGTTGGTATGAGTCATTTAGGATTACAAATTATCTATAATCTGTTGAATCAAAAGGAAAATGTTTATTGTGAACGTGCATTTGCACCATGGCCAGATATGGAACGCAAAATGCGCGAAGAAAATATCAAATTATTTACACTAGAGAAAAAATCACCGTTATCCGATATGGATATGATTGGATTTACGTTACAATACGAATTAAGTTATACCAATATACTCAACATGCTTAACCTTTCTGGGATTGAACTCTATTCAAAAGATCGTCATGATAAGGATCCAATCATCATTGCAGGTGGACCGTGTGCTTATAATCCTGAACCAATTGCCGAGTTTATTGATTTGTTTGTAATAGGTGAAGGCGAAGAGGTTTTACTTGAGTTAATGGATGCATTTGAACCCTATAAAGCTGGGCTGATAAGTAAAAATGAATTTTTATTAAACGCAGCCAATATTCCTGGAATTTATGTTCCGAAGTTTTACGAGCCAATTTATGCGCCAGATCTCACACTTGTTGGTTATAATCGACTTGAAGAGGTACCAGAAAAAATTCAAAAAAGAATCGTTCAGGATTTTAATTCGGGATTTATGCTAGAAACGATGATTGTTCCACTTGCAGATGTTGTACATGACCGTGCAATGATCGAATTGTTCAGAGGCTGTACGAAAGGATGTCGTTTTTGTCAAGCTGGCATGCTGTATCGACCGATTCGTGAACGAAGTGCAGAAACAATCGAACGCCTTGCTGACAGTATTTTGTCAAGTACAGGTTTCGAAGAAATTTCACTCACTTCATTAAGTACGCTAGATCATTCGCAAATTAAAGATATCGTGTTTAATCTCGTTTCAAAATATGAAAAGGATAACATTGGCGTTTCATTGCCATCATTGCGACTAGACAGTTTTTCTGTGGATGTCGTGAAAGAAATTCAAAAAATCAAGAAAACGGGTTTAACTTTTGCACCAGAAGCAGGAACACAACGTTTAAGAGACGTTATCAATAAAGGTGTCTCCCATGAAAATATTTTAGAAACTTATAAGAGTATTTTTGAACTTGGCTGGCATCGTGTTAAGCTTTACTTTATGATCGGTTTACCGACAGAAACAACAGAAGATCTCGATGGAATCAATGAAATTGCAAATCTTGGAACATATACGTTTAAACAAGTGAAGCCTGAATATATGAAAAAATCCGTACAAGTGACGGTAAGTACTTCGTGCTTTGTTCCAAAACCATTTACGCCATTTCAGTGGATGAAACAGAACACTGTGAGTGAGTTTTACTCAAAAATAGATCATCTCAAATCAAAATTAATTAATAAAAAGGTTGTTTACAATTATCACGACCCATCTACAAGTGTTTTAGAAGGTGTTTTTGCGAGAGGTGACCGTCGATTAAATAAGGTATTGTACAAAGCGTACGCCTTAGGATGCAAGTTTGATGGTTGGGCGGAGTATTTTTCAAATAAAACTTGGATGCAAGCATTTGAGGAAACAGGAGTAGATCCAGATTTTTATACAACGCGCGAAAGAAGTTTTGATGAATTCTTACCTTGGGATATGATTGATTGCGGTGTAGACAAACAATATTTGTTAAGTGAATACAAAAAAGCTTTAAATGCAGAGAATACACCGGATTGTCGTTTGGGATGTACAGGTTGTGGTGTAAATGTCAATTTAATTGGTGGTGAATGTTAATGGTTACTTTAAGAATTCTATATACAAAAGAAAAATATATGGCATTTTTGGGTCATTTAGAGCTCATGAAGTTATTTGAACGCGTTTTTAGATTTAATCAACTTCCGCTTAAATATTCTGAAGGCTTTAATCCTATTCCAAAAATGACATTTGCATCACCGTTATCCGTTGGTTACTCAAGCAAGGGTGAAATCATGGAAGTTCAACTCGAAAAAGAAGTTCCTCTGGATTCAATTAAAGCATTGAAATTTCCGGACGGAATTGAAGTTCTTGATGCAAAATATATAGAATCCAAAAAATCTCTCATGGCAACCGTGACACACTCTGAATTTCTAATAAAAGTTGATTTTTCCGGTCCAATTGCACAATTACCTTTTCAGGAATGGCTAGAGCGATTTGCGACACAAAGTGAGATTCTCTTTGAAAAAAAAGCAAAAAATGGAAAAATGAGAACACTCAACATTATTGAATATATTCATTCAATTCATTTTGTGTATTCGCAAGATAATGAATTGATCATTCGAGCAATGCTGCAATCAAGCAGTCAAGGGAGTCTTAACCCTGAAACATTGATTGAAGTCATGTGTCATAACCTACAAATACCTCAAAGTATTCAGACGATTCGAGTTGAAAAAATGGGTCTATATTATGAAGAAGAATCACAATTAAAATCTTTGTTCTTAGCTGAATAATAGATTAGAAAATTGCATAATTCTTATTTGTGAGAATCTCAATTTTTGAAATGGCGTGATTGAGCCATTTTAATTTTATCAACACCTGATTTTCACACTGAAAAGGTAATTATGCAATTTTCACAGATACGAAACATTAATTTGCGTAAAATAATAGTGGAGATTACATGAAAACACTCATAATTGAAAGAACCCCCATAGTTGACATCGCTTGTTTATTTGAAACAAATTCCAAAGAAGTTTTAGCGCTAGAAGTTGATAATCACTTTAAACCCAACTTATTAAATGACGTTTATTTAGGGAAAGTCGTGACAATAGCTGAACACTTAGGTGGTGCATTTGTGGATATTCGATTACCTGAAAATGCATTTATCCAGCGAAAAGATTTGTTGAAGTCACTTGGAATTCCACTTAAAAAAAATGAACATATTCCGCTCGATCAACTCGTGAAAAAAGGACAACTCATTCTTACGCAGGTGAGCAAATTGCCATATCAATCTAAAGGTGCTCAACTTTCATATGACATTTCCATACCGGGCAAGTATGTTGTATTTATGCCGTTTAGCCCGGGTATTAAAGTTTCTAAAAAAAGTCAAAATGGTAGACCTTTAGATGATTTAATGAAGGAAATCACAGTAAAACTAGATGCTGGGCAAGGTGTAATTGTCAGAAGCGCGGCGATGAATCTGTTGGTGAGTGATGACGATATATTAAGTGAACTTGAGATTTTATTAGAACTATGGCATTCAATCACCAAAGATGTACCTCTTCACAATACATCTCGCTGTTTATGGAAAGCAAATACTTTCAATTCTAATGTTTCTGATATCATTCAACAATTTGAAATAGATCAGGTGATTCTTCATACGACGGAAGATCAAAAATGGATGTTAGAGACAGGTGTTGCAAAAAATAAAATACTTCTTAAGACAAATTCAAGTCTATTATTACATGAACATAATTTGGATTTTTCAAAAGTCGTTAAACAAAGTAAGGTTATGACATCTGAAGGCATTTCACTGACGATCAATGAACTTGAAGCGTTTACAATCGTCGATGTCAACTCCGCAAAATATGCAATGAATACAAACAAGGCAGATTACGTGTTCAAGGTGAACTCTCTTTCAGCAAAAGCATTTTTAGGTTGGCTTCAGATTCATAAAGTATCAGGTGTTATTTTAATGGATTTTGTCGATATGACACTTGAACAAAAACAATCTTTCATACAGTATTTACTTGAGTATGGATACAATAAAAAGAATCAAATTACATTAGAAGGCTTTACAAAGTTAGGGATTCTTGAAATGACGCGAAAAAGAGAACAAGAGTCGTTAAAAGCGTTGTTAAGTCAGAATTACGAAGAGTTTGATTACATGTATTTAGAACTTTATGAGCTGTTGTGTTCATTGAAATTACTGAAGAAACATACAAATACTTCTACTGTTGAAATAGAACTGCAGGAAGATTTATATGTTTTTATGCGTCAAAATGACTTTTTGCAATCCATTGATTTAAAGATTAAATTGAAAAAATCGTCAGAATCAGTTAAAAAATATAAAATTCGAACGTACAAAGATTGACATTGCATATGAGGTGTGATAATATTATTCGGGTAGCCGCACGATAGTTGGTCTTTAAACATCGATTATAGGTGTACCAACATTGGCGAGTAAGGATAGAGGAGGTGCGATATGTACGCAATTATTCAAACTGGTGGAAAACAATACACTGTTCAACAAGGAGACGAAATCTTCGTTGAAAAATTAAATGTAAATGAAGGCGATAAAGTTGATTTTACATCTGTATTGGCTGTTTCTACTGAAGATGGATTACAACTTGGCGAAGCAGTAGCAAATGCTAAAGTTACAGCTTCTGTAGTTAAAAATGGCAAAGCTCCAAAAGTAATCATTTTCAAATACAAATCTAAAAAAGATTACAGAAAAAAGCAAGGCCACAGACAACCATATACAAAAGTTAAAATCGAATCAATCAGCTTATAATTAACATGATTAAAGTTGAGTTAACTCTTAAGAATGATCATTATGCTTCTGTAAAAATCACAGGACATGCTTACTCTGCAGAACCCGGAAGAGATTTGGTATGTGCAGCAGTATCGACACTAGCGCTTACGTTAGCTGATGCTGTTGAAATTGTCGGAGGCATTTCTGAAAAGAAACTATTTCTTAAAATTGAAAGTGGTCATTTTGAATTAAAAGTTAGAGATTGTGATTTGAATGATGTTCTAGATATTATATTTAGGACGTTTAGAGTCGGTATAGAAGGTATTGAACGTACTTATGCTAAGTACGTTAAACTTAAGATCAAGGAGGTGCAGGGAGATGTTAAGAACTTTTAACTTACAATTATTTGCAAGTAAAAAAGGTGTTGGTTCTTCTAAAAATGGTCGTGAATCAGCGGCTAAAAGACTTGGCGTTAAAAGAGCTGATGGTCAACTTGTTAGCGCAGGCAGTATCTTAGTAAGACAAAGAGGCACTAAGGTTCACCCTGGTAACAACGTTGGTATTGGCGGAGACGATACTTTATTCGCTAAAGTAGACGGCGTCGTTAAATTCGAACGCAAAGGTAGAGATAAAAAACAAGTAAGCGTTTATGAAGCTTAATCCAACCAATGTCCATCATCTTTGATGGACATTTTTATTTAAAAGATTTATAGTGTATATAGAGCGTAAAAGAGGTGAAATATGTTTGTAGATGTAGCGAAAATATCGATTAAAGCTGGCAATGGCGGTAATGGTCGTGTCAGTTTTAGAAGAGAAAAATATGCACCAGATGGTGGTCCTAATGGTGGTGATGGTGGTCGAGGCGGAAGCGTGATTGCTGTTGTAAACGAAAGTATGCGTACGTTAATGGACTTCAGATATAAAACAAAATATGTTGCAGAACCCGGTGAAGATGGCGGTAAGAAAAATATGAGCGGTAAATCTGCTGAAGATCTCATCATCGAGGTACCACAGGGTACGATTATTCGCGATCTTCAAACTGGAAAAGTTATAGCGGATTTAAAAGACTTAGGTCAAAAAGTCATTCTCGCACAAGGTGGACGTGGTGGTAGAGGCAATCAACACTTTGCAACTGCAACGAGACAAGCACCTACATTTGCAGAAAAAGGGACTACTGGCGGAGAAAGACAAGTTTCATTAGAACTTAAAATGTTAGCGGATGTTGGTCTTTTAGGATATCCAAATGTTGGAAAATCAACATTCTTAGCTGCTACAACGAAAGCTAAGCCTAAAATTGCAAATTATCACTTTACGACTTTACAACCAAATCTTGGTGTCGTAGAAGCCATTAAAGGCAAGAGTTTCGTAATTGCGGATATTCCTGGTTTAATTGAAGGTGCAAAGGACGGTATCGGTCTAGGTCTTGATTTCTTACGTCATGTGGAAAGAACGAGAGTTCTTATTCATATCGTTGATATTTCTGGACTTGAAGGGCGAGATCCATACGAAGATTTCCATAAAATTAATGCCGAAGTATTTGGTTTTAACTCAAAACTATCACATCGAAAACAAGTTGTCGCTGCCAATAAAATGGATTTATTATATGATGATGAAGTTTATACGCAGTTTAAAAACAAACTTGAAAGTGATGGATATGAAGTGTTTCCAATGTCAGCAGCAACTGGTGAAGGGGTAGATGCCATATTAAATCGCGTTACAACTTTACTTGAAACCATAGCAGATGAACCGCTCATTGATGAAGATGATTACTATGTAGAACAAATAGACCTATCAAATGAAAAAGATATTCGATATTTCATGGATGAAGAGGTTTACTGTGTTGAAGGCGATTACATTGATCGATTATTATACTCCACAAATCTTGAAGATATTGAGTCTTTAAGAAGATTCCAAAATGCGCTAAAAATGAGTGGCGTATTTGATCATTTAAGAGAAATGGGCATTGTTGACGGCGATACAGTAAGAATATTTGATTTAGAATTTGAATTCTACGATTGATGCGCTAGATAGGAGATATTATGTTAACAGGAAAACAAAGAAGTTATTTAAAAGGATTAGCACATAATTTAAAACCATTAACGCAACTTGGAAAAGATGGTATTTCAGATGCATTTTTAGATCAAGTGAGTGTATTGTTAGATCAACATGAGTTAATTAAAATTAATGTGTTAGATAATAGTATGGAATCTGCAGAACATGCTGCAATTGAAGTTGCAAATGCATTAAATGCAGAGTTTGTTCAAGCGATTGGAAATAAATTTGTCATCTATCGCCAATCGAGAATTGATCCAATGTTAGAAATTCCAGGAGCTGATAATTCACGAGTAAAAATGAACTTACAACGTAAAGCAGCTGCAGGAAAAGGCGAAGTTCGAGTGACTAAAAAAGGTGGTAAGGTATCAAGACCTCTCCATGGAAAACGTTCTGCAATTAAAGCGAGAAAAGCTGAAAAAGAAGCAGAAGAAAAAGCAAAGATTAAAGCATTTTTTAAACCAAGCTTTAAAAAAGTCACAACTGAAAAAACTGGTAAAAGAGGACAATAATCATGCTAGTAAAAACGAATGTATATGGAAAAAGAATTGGTTTAATGGGTGGCACTTTTGATCCAATACATTACGGGCACTTAATGTTAGCAGAACAAATTAGAACGAGTTTCCAACTTGATTATATTTTGTTTATTCCCGTTGGGCAGGCACCACACAAAAAAACTGCTGGCTCAGCGGACAAATTTCATCGACTTGAAATGGTTCGATTGGCGACACATTCTCATCCAAATTTTATGGTTTCTGACATTGAAGTCTGTCAAGAATGTACCACTTATACAATTGATACGGTTCGCAAGATTAGAGAAACCTTAAGCGAGCATGATGAACTCTTTTTTATTACTGGAGCAGATGCGATTATCTTACTTGAAACGTGGAAAGATTTTGAGTCACTCATGCAAATGGTGACTTTTATTGGTGCAACCAGACCTGGAATCAATGAAACAGATTTAGAGCTAAAAATTGAAGAGCTTAAGGCCAAGTATCAAGCGAGTATCAAAATTTGTAAGATTCCTGCATTGGCAATTAGTTCTACGGATATAAGAAATAGAATTGCAAATGGGCTGAGTATTGATTATTTATTGCCCTCAAAAGTCGAAAAATACATTCATCAAACGTTTATTTATCGGGAACATCATCCGGATTTTGCACGCTTAAATGCGTATTTACATGATCATTTATCATCCCATCGATATAAACATTCTGTTGAAACTGCACACTTTGCATATAAACTTGCATTGATATATGGTTGCGACAGCATGAAAGCAGAAATGGCTGGCCTATGTCATGACATTGCAAAGGAATATTCGAACGATCGAATGCTACGATATATTTCAAATAATCAAATTTTTCTGGATCCCTGTATCCAAAATAATCCAAATCTCGCTCATGGAGAAGTGGGCGCAATTGTCCTTAAAGATGACTTTGGAATGACCGATGATGACATTTTAGATGCAATCAAATGGCATACATACGGATATAAGGATATGAGTTTATTGAGCAAAATCATTTATATTTCAGATACAATTGAACCTACACGAACTTTTGAAGGTGTCAATTATCTCCGATATTTGGCATTTCAAGATATTGATCATGCCATTTTGGCATATAATCAACTAAGCCGTGATCAAAAATATGAACAATTACGTCATAGCAATACGGAACAAATGATTCAAACCATCATGAAGAGCAGAATGGAGACATAAATGGATCAAATTTTAGAGCTATCACAAAAGATTCACACTATACTAGATGATAAAAAAGCGCGAGATTTATCTGTATTATGTGTCAAGGGAATTAGCCCTTTAGCAGACTATTTTATCATCGCAACTGGAACTTCTTCAACACATATTGGTGCGTTGTCAGATTATGTTGAAAAGACGATGCAAGTTGAAAATGTACCCATGAAACACAGAGAAGGTACATCACAAGGTGGATGGATATTACTTGATTATAGAGATATCGTCGTTCATATTTTTAACGAAGAAATGCGTGATTATTATTCCATTGAAAGAATTTGGAATGATGCAGTTAGAGTTTGATTTTATTTCTGATTTGTTATAAAATAGTCCAATAAAATGAAAAATCAGACTATTACAAGGAGTTTTTATGGAAAAAACAATTCATCCCATGTTAGAAGCAATTATCCCAATTGCTAAAGGAGTCGCTGAAACATTTGGTTCAAATTGCGAAGTTGTTATACACGATTTCAACAATATTGACCATTCAATTGTTGCAATATTTAATGGACATGTTACTGGTAGAACAATTGAAACTCAGATGACAGATTCAATTCTTAAAAAAATTAATAAACATCAAGAAGGCCATGACGTTTACAATTATACAGGAAAAAGCACATTAGGTCGTGAGTTGAAATCCACAACGACATTTATTAAAGATGAAAATCAAGCGATCATAGGATGTATGTGCATCAATTTTGATATTACAGATATGCTGAGTGCGCGTAACATCATGAATGAACTTTGCAAAGTAGATGAAAAAGAAGTCGAAGTGATTGGTGAAATTAACAAAGTCAATGATGTCCTTTATGATATTGTTGAAGGAACCATTCATAAATTTGGGCGTCCTGTTATTTATTTAACAAAAGATGAAAAAGTTAACATTGTTAAGGACCTTGAAGATAAGGGCGTTTTCCTGATTAAAGGTGCGATTGATTATGTCGCAAATGCACTTCAAGTTTCGAGATATACTATTTACAATTATTTAGATGGCATCAGAGAACAAAAGTAAATCTTGGGAGGTATTCAACATGTTAAAAGTGATTTCAACGGATAAGGCACCAGCTGCTGTAGGACCTTATTCACAGGCAATTGAAGCAGGTTCATTTGTTTATGTATCTGGTCAATTACCAATTAACCCAGAATCAAAAGAGCTCGTAAAAGGTGATATTAAGGCTGCGACGCGTCAATCGCTTGAAAATGCAAAAGCAATTTTAGAAGCAGCTGGTAGTTCGCTGAATCAAGTGGTTAAAGTAACTGTTTTAATGAATGATATTAAAGAATTTGCAGACATGAATTCTGTTTATGCTGAATATTTTGCTGATCATAAACCTGCCAGAGCCGCTTACGAAGTTGCAAATCTTCCTTTGCTTGCAGATGTTGAAATTGAAATGATCGCATATAAAGGATAACAAAATAGAATGCTGTCGATAAACTTTTAAAGCACTCGATGTTAGAACACTTAATGTTAGTGATAAAATAAAAATAAATCCAGTAATATGATTTGATCTATACAGTTAAGCAACTGCTGTAATCACTTTCATATTGACTGGATTTTTTTTGAGCTTTTTTTTATTTAAATGAAGCATTAATAAAGAATTTAAGCAATATTTATTTCGATGTATTTTGTAGTTTAGGCTGAGTCGTCTTTTTTTGTTTTTTCTTTCTTTTCAATTTTCTTAAACGAATAAACGTCATGATGGTTCTCCAAAGAATTAAAGCAATGAAAACTCTCGTAAAAATAAAAAGAAACCACTTAAGTGAAAATAACGGACGATCTTGCGTGCTGAAAAAAGTTGTTTTATTATTTAAAAGATCACCAGCTGAGAAATCATTTTGAGAAACGAGTGGGGTGGATAATAAAAGGGTATCTCCATTATAAACTGAGATTGTACCAAGCTTTTCACCAGCTTTCACTGGTAAGTCGATATCGGATTGTATATTAATCTTTTTAATTAATGTACTTGGATCAATACTTTCAGATAAGTCGACTACGATGGGGATTTCAGAAATTAATGGAATTTGTGTTTTTTTACTGTCATTTAAAGAGACGGTATCAATAACTGTGTTTGAATCAAATAACTGCGTTGATTTGACTCCAAATAACCCTAAATCCAGCAATAATCGCGTATCTTGATACATTAGATTGCCATTTGATTTTAGAACGACTGAAATATACGAGCGATTGTCGATCGTTGCAGAACTTACAAGACAACTTTGCGCTTCATCCGTGTAACCACGCTTAATTCCAGTGACGTATTCATAGGCAATTGGAACTTTCTTACCACGTACAGTGATTTTTTCATTACTGCCTTCTAAACCTTGATAAAAACTGTTAGTTCCATTGAGATAACGTGTTTCTGACTTTAAGTTTGTAGGCGGTATTTCAAAACGAGTTGTTTTAACAATTTGTCTAAATGTTTCATTTTTCATGGCATACTTTGCAATCATTGACAGGTCATAAGCAGTAGTGACGTGATTCGGGTCAGGCATCCCGTGTGGATTGACAAAATTTGAATTGATTGCGCCCATTTCAGCAGCTCTTGTATTCATAACATTTGCGAATGCTTCAATTGATCCCGAATGATAAATCGCTAAAGCTTCTGCCGCATCATTTGCACTCGTGATAAGCAAAGCATTGAGAAGTTGAAATACAGTCAGTTGTTCACCTGGTACCAATGCAATGGCACTCCCACCTGCATATGGAGAATGATCATCTATCGTAACGATTTCATCAATGGATTTGTCTTCAAGCAAGATGATAGCTGTCAGTATTTTTGTAGTACTAGCAGGAAACATCGGCTGATTTGCATTTTTATCAAAGAGAACCTGACCAGTGTCTTGATTGATTAAAACGGCAGACTCACCGACCAAATCACTACCTTGAATGTCATATTCTGATGCAAATACCACTTGTGTCGATGAAATAAGTGTAAATATAAAAAATACTACGATGAATTGTTTGAGTTTTAAAGTTATATGACGGTGGTTCTTTGTTAAAAACATTAAAAATGCCTCCTAAAAATGTATATTCCTATTATAAGGGATAATGACACTTTTTAAAATCATAATATTATGATAAAATGGAATATATTTCCATTTTGGAGGGAAGAATGAAAAAAATCGATATAAAACAACTAGCTAAGTCTGTTTTTGGAGCATTAAAACGTCAAGATCCTATGAACATCGTCCTTTTTGTAATTGTCATCATATTTATTGTCTCAAGAATCACTTCAATGAGTCAGCAAAACGACATGATGATAGCAACCTCACCACAAGCTATACAGAGTTCAAGTACAAATGAAGAAGCATCTGGAGCTATTGAAACGAAATCAATTGAAAAAACCACAATGATTTCTACGGAACCTACTACAGAAATTCCTACAGAAATTCCTACTGAATCTACTGCAGATTCTACTGCAGAACCTAAACCTGAAACACGGATGGCCTTTAGTAAAGAAACGGGTAAATATTATACAATTGAAGCATTTTCTAAGTTGAGTGTAGAGGAATTTATGACATTTTCTGGAGTGGGTGAAGTCACAGCTCAAGCAATTTACACATTTATTCAACAAAAAGGAACTCTATCAAGTTTTGATGAGTTATTGGAAGTAAAAGGTATCGGTGAAAAAAAACTTTTTAAACTGATGAATCCATAAAGAAAATTTGTGTTTTTATCATCACTTGGTATAATACTTATATAACATTATGAAGGAGGTAAATCATGGTCAAATTAACATCCTATTCAAAAACAGCTGGTTGAGCGGCTAAAATTGGTCCTGAGACACTCGCACAAGTTTTGTGTGATTTACCTCAATTTAACAGCGAACACCTTCTCGTAGGGTTTGAAACATCCGATGACGCAGCTGTTTATCAATTAAATGAAGAACAAGCCATTATACAGACACTTGATTTTTTCACACCCATTGTAAATGATCCTTATGATTTTGGCATGATTGCAGCTGCAAATGCTTTAAGTGATGTTTATGCGATGGGAGGACAGCCAACTGTAGCGATGAATATTGTTGGGTTTCCCAATTGTTTAGATGTCAGTATTTTAAAGGAAATTATGCGCGGTGGTGCGGATAAAGTAAAAGAAGCAAATGCATTACTGGTTGGTGGACATTCCATACAAGACGATGAACCTAAGTATGGATTATCTGTTATGGGCATTGTTCATCCTGAAAAAATATGGAGAAATGTTGGATTACAAGTAGGGGATGTCCTTATATTGACAAAACCACTCGGAATGGGCATTTTAACCACTGCATTAAAAGAAGATTTACTAAACACTTCTGATATTCAAGAAGTAACCCAATATATGTCTACACTCAATAAAATTCCAGTTGAAATTGCACGCGAAAAATACAGCGTGCATGCATGTACCGATGTTACAGGGTTTGGATTTTTGGGACATTTGCTCGAAATGGCAAAAGGAAGTGGCGTAAAACTAGAAGTTGAAAGTACATCTATTCCTGTGATAGAACGAGCTTTTGAGTTTGCTGAGATGGGAATCATTCCGGCTGGTGCCTATACCAATCGATATCATGCGGAAAAATATATTCATTTTGACGCATCAATTCGTGAAGCCTTAATAGATATTTGTTATGATCCCCAAACTTCAGGGGGGTTATTATTTTCAATTCCTATGGGAGAAGCAGCATCATTTTTAAATGAATTATCTTTAAAATATCAACTGCCATGTGCTGTTATTGGTCAAGTTGTACAACAGTTTGAAACAAAATCGAATTTAGAGTCACATTTGCAAGAGGATACAAGGATTTATATTGAGATAAAATAGGAGGTAGACAGTGCAAACACTTAATGAACGACTTAGACAAATCCCTAAAGTAGATGTACTTTTAGAAACAATACAAAAAGAATTTCAGTATGATCTTGATGGTGATTTTGTAAAAGATATGATTCAACATGCACTGTCTCAACTACGAAAGGATTTGATCTCAGGAGAAGCTCAAACTGTGGACACAGAACAGCTAATTGCCATTATAGTGACTCAAATTAAGCAGACCCAACAACATAGAATGAAACGCGTCATTAACGGAACCGGTATTGTGATTCATACGAACTTAGGACGGTCTGTACTTTCTAAAACATCTATTCGTCATTTGGTGGATACCATGATGCACTATAATAATCTAGAATTCGATCTAGACAAAGGACGTAGAGGATCTCGATATGCTCATATCGAATCCCTTTTATGTCAATTAACGCATGCTGAATCTGCACTTGTTGTCAATAATAATGCAGCTGCCGTGATGCTCATATTGAGCACATTTGCAAAAGAAAAAGAGGTTATTATTTCCAGAGGTGAACTCGTTGAGATCGGGGGGTCTTTTAGAATACCCGAAGTGATGAAAGCGAGTGGCGCTAAACTCATCGAAGTAGGCTCTACCAATAAAACTCATTTAAAAGACTTTCAAGATGCCATCTCCAATGATACGGGGATGATTTTAAAGGTACACACGAGTAATTATGAAATTATAGGATTTACTCATACGGTTGAAAGAACTGAACTTTCAGAGTTATGCCAAGAGCATGACATCATATTTTATGAGGATTTAGGGAGTGGTGAATTATTAGATTTGAGTCCATTCGGCATAAAACGTGAACCGTCTATTATCGAATGCTTAAATTCAGGCGTAGATTTACTTTCATTTTCTGGTGATAAACTTTTAGGAGCAAGTCAAGCTGGCATTATCGTTGGAAAGAAAAAGTATATAGATGCACTTAAAAAAAATCAACTACTTCGTGCTTTAAGAGTAGATAAACTATCTTTAGCAGTACTAGAAGATACGCTCATGTTATATTTGTCTGAAGAACGCGCCATTGAACATATTCCAACGCTCAATATGTTGTCATTACAGGCAGATGATATATTAGAAAAAGTCAATCATTTCATAAAATGCAATCAGAATCGCCTTGACCTTCTTGGAATGCGTTATACCATTGAATCGGTTCAATCAACCGTCGGTGGAGGGGCTTTACCTGGTGAAATATTACCTTCATATGGTCTTTGTTTAAGAGGGGATTTAAATCTGAATACCGTTCAGTATTTGCTAAGAATGCATGAAATTCCAGTTGTAGGCAAGATTCAAGAAGACGCTCTTGTATTTGACTTTAGAACGATTTTTGATGATGATTTTGAAGCCCTTATGGATGCGCTAGAGTTTGCTATTATTGGTGAACGCTATGAATAGTCATTTTGTTTTTGGTACTGCAGGGCATGTCGATCACGGTAAGACCTCATTTGTCAGAGCACTCACAGGCATTGAGACGGATCGACTTAAAGATGAGAAAATTCGCGGTATAACAATCGAAAACGGTTATGCTCATCTCGACTTACCGAATGGGCAGACTGTTGGCTTTATAGATGTACCTGGACATGAAAAATTTGTGAAAGCTATGATTGCAGGCGCTATGGGAATGGATGCCATTATTCTTGTTATAGCCGCTGATGAAGGCATCAAACCCCAAACTATTGAACATTTTAATATCGCAAAACATTTAAATTTGAATCGAGGATTTGTGCTTTTGACAAAGTGCGATTTAGTGGATGATCAGCAACTTCAGCGAGTAACAGCTTCAGTAAATACGCTCATAATGGATTCGCCCCTTGAACAGTTTTCTATTGAACATTTCTCCGTTTATCAACCTGAAACGCACAAAAATATCATCAAGCGGATCACGGAAATACTATTAGAACCCATTGAAAATAAGTCATCAAGTGCCACGCGACTTTTTGTGGATCGCAAATTTACTTCAAAAGGATTTGGAACCATTATCACGGGTACCCTCATCGAAGGTCAGATTAAAAAAGGCGATTCGTTACAGGTGTATCCTTCTGAGAAAAAATTAAGGGTTAAAGACGTTCAAGTTTATGGGAAATCTGTGGAAATTGCTGAATTTGGTCAAAGAACAGCTCTGAATATTTCATTAGAGTACGATGAAATTCATCGAGGGGATTTAGTTACATCCATTACTTCGTACGATCCAAGTTATATCATTGACGTTACTTTTGAAGTGGATGATATAGAGTCTCCAGTGCATCATTGGCAACGTTTAAAACTATATCATGGGACTAAAGAAATTCTTTGTAGGCTTGTGACTGAAAAAAGTGAACCCTTACAGCCCAATCACACTTATATTGTTCAATTAAGGCTTGAAACACCCATTTACTGCAAAGCAAATGATGCGATTATATTGCGCTCATATTCACCTGTAACGACTTTAGGTGGCGGTAAAATTCTGACGACACATGCTAAGAAACGAGGCAAACAACTTGATTTGATTGAATCCGAATTATTGTCTTTTATTAGAAGAGAACCGTTGGTATTTCAATATTCACATAATTTCGCTGCTAAGTTGTCTTTGTCTCAAGAAGAACTGCAGGAGCAATTTTGTACATTAAAAGACGAAAGGGAGTTAATTCAATTAAATTCTAACGATTGGATGACCTCAAATAATTGGAATGAAATATCTCAAGCCATTGTATTTGAAATTGAAAAAGAATTCAAACAGCATCCACTTAGCACGGGACTATTAAAAGAAACATTACGCTCGAAATTATCGCAACATTTTTCGCCATATGTATTTGATAAAGCCGTATTTTCTTCTATTTTAGACCGTATGATTCAGTCAAATGAAATTCTTGAAATGAATCATCGCTTCACATTAAAAGATACAAAAATTATCTATACAAAAGAACAGTTACAAGCAATTCAAGCGATCAGTGACTTAATGAGTGCCCATTCACAAAAAATAGTGCCTATAAAAGACGTATTTTCACTTGAATTTAATAAAAATCTTCTTAAAGAGATATTATATCATTTGATTAATATTCAAAATCTTGTTAAAATTAATGATGAGAGTATTATACGTTATGAATTATATTTAGAATATAAAAACTTGCTTTTGGATTATCTTAATAAGAATGGTCACATTACAGTTAGTGAGTATCGAGATCTTTTAAATATCTCTAGAAAATCGACAGTGATGTTGCTGGAACATTTCGACACAATTCAACTTACATTACGTGATGATAATACCAGAACCCTGATTAAAAAATGATTGGAGTGTACACATGGCTGAAAAAATTTTAGTGGTTGATGATGAACCTATCTTATTAAAAGGTTTAAGATTTAGCCTTGAACAAGAAGGATATGAAGTAGAGACAGCAGTGGATGGCAAAGAAGCATATGATAAAATTCTTCAAAATTCTTATGATGCTGTTATTTTAGATTTAATGTTGCCTGGTATGGACGGACTTGAGGTCTGTAAAAAAGTTCGCGAAAAATTAATGGTTCCTATTTTAATGCTAACTGCTAAAGATGACGATTCAAGTAAAGTGCTTGGACTTGAGTATGGTGCAGATGATTACATTACAAAACCGTTTAATATGCTTGAGCTTAAAGCCAGAATTAAAGCGATTTTAAGACGTGTACAAGTGAACGATCAAACGATGTCATCAAACGTATTGAATATTGGAGATTTCAATATCAATACTTTAGGCCGCAAGGTAACCATTAATGGACAGCAAGTAAATTTAACTGCAAAAGAGTTTGATTTACTTTTATTGCTCATATTAAACGAAGAAAAAGTTTATTCAAGAGAAGAGTTGCTTGAAACAATTTGGGGCTATGAGTATTTTGGTGATGTTCGTACAGTTGACGTGCACATTAGAAGACTTAGAGAAAAAATTGAATCTAACTCTTCACAACCGGATTACATTTTAACGAAATGGGGCGTTGGGTATTATTTCAAAAATAAAAAGAAAAGAGTTCTTTAAAAGTATTAGGTGGAAACTTGTTTCCACCTATTTAATATTGATAACCTTTGTCATGCTTCTCACCACGTTTTTTGTAAGAGACTCTATGATAAAGACAAATGTAGAAGAAGCAAAAGACAGTACGCTAAATCATACGGCTTTTCTTGCAACTCAGATTTCACCATTTATCAATAATGTTGATAATGAGTATACCTTAAAATATATAGAGGATATTGTTAAGCAAAGTAGCGTTGAGTATAAATCCAGAGCAATCGTTGTGGATCAGGCGGGTGTTGTCATCGTTGATTCTTTTGATGAATTAAAACAGGATACGATTAAAAATAATGAAATAGCAAATGCTTTAAAAGGCAATGCATCCTCTGATATATATTCATATAAAGGGGATTATTTGCTTTATTCTGCTGTGCCAATTATTGATCGAGATATCGTAGTTGGAACTGTATTCGTTTCTGTAGAAGCAAACTATATTTTCGATGAAATCAGTAAATTTATGGATAAGCTATACATCATATTCTCGATGGCAATCTTAATCTCAATTTTTATTAGTATTTTATTTGCAGATATTATTTCAAAACCAATTGAACGATTAACAGATTCCGTTAAAACGATTACGTTAGGGAAATACGATACAAAAGTGGAAATTGAAGGCATCGATGAAATTGGAGAGCTTGGAAAAGCATTCAATATGATGACCACTAAACTCTATCAAGTTGAAGAGAGGCGTAAAAAATTTGTTTCAAACGTATCTCATGAACTTAGAACGCCCATGACATCTATGAAAATTGTCTCGGATACATTGTTATCTTCTCCAAGTTGGGAAGAGCCTGTTTATCGAGAATTTATGCAAGACATTAACACAGAAATTGACCGTCTCAATAAAATTATTGATAGTTTACTTTACCTCGTACGCGTAGAAAAAGATGAGCTTGAATTGGATTACAGTACGACTTACGTAAATTATTTAATTGAATGGGTTATAAAAACACTCAATCCAATTGCTCTTAAAAAAGACATCCATTTATCTCTCAATGCGACAAATAAAATTCAGATTCAACTGGATCAAGAAAAAATGCAACAATGTCTTTTAAATATTATTGGTAATGCGGTTAAATATACACCTGAAAACGGTTCAGTTTCGGTAGATTTAGAAGAAAACCGTGAAGATATTATTATTCGTGTCAATGATACTGGCATTGGAATACCTGAAAAAGATCTCCCATTTATTTTCGATCGTTTTTACCGCGTTGATGAAGCGAGAGCGCGAAAAACAGGCGGAACTGGACTTGGGTTAGCCATCGCTCAGCAAATTATTCAATTGCATCAGGGATCGATTTCAGTTACAAGTCAGTTAGGTGAAGGGACTCAAGTGACAATAACACTCCCTAAAAAGTAGAGGATTGGAGTAAAGCATGAAATTTCCATATATGATTATTGCGATCTTAATAATAGTCGGACTTGTAGGTTTTTTGTATTCAAATGTCAATATTCATTATGAAGTTCTTGAAACCACACATTATATATCACCTGAACATGGTAGCATTAAGATGAATACAAATTTATATTTTGTATTTGAAAATGAACTTAGAGTTGAAAACAAAATGATCCAAGTAGATAACGATAATTATGGAGCTGCAATTTTAGACGCAATCCAGTTAGGTGCTGAAAATAAGCTATATTCATCTATTTTTATTTATCCGATTGAATTTGAGTCAGTGGATTTAATTGGTGAAACTTGCTATATAAACTTTGTAAAAAATGATGCACTTGGGCGGTTGTTAGATGACAATCAGTTGTCGCTTTATATTTGGTCTATTGTAAACAGTGTTACGGACACAAATCAAATAAAATCCGTCCAGTTCCTTGTGGATGGCAAGTATATTGATAAAGCGTTAAATGGATTTAACTTAAACAAACCACTTGTCAAAAGAGAAAGTCTAGTCTATCAAAAACAAGTCACACCAACGGATATCGTCATTGATTTTATTACTTATATGAACACAATGCGATATGATTTAGCTTATAGTTTGCTGACAAAAGAAACCATGCAGACATTAGATTATAGTACCTTTGTGCGATACGCAAATGCTTATAAGAAAAAGTTTAATGAGTATGAACTCGGTACTTCATATTCTTTTGGCTATGTCAATTATACAGAGGTTGTTGTGAATTATATCAAAGATTATGAAGCAGATGGTTTAAGTCTAAAAAAACACAGTAAATTTAAGGTTTATACTGAGGAGAATGTTTATCGAATCGGAATAGATGGACAGTTAGATTGACGCATGTATTTAATGTAACTGTAATAACTCGAACACTCAATTCAACGTTATAATAAAGATAGACAAGTATTGGATGAGATTATAAGTTAGATGATAAGTTAGATCATCATTTGATAGAAATGGAGTGAGAGAGATGAAAAAAACAGTATTTATACTCATTTTGGTAACCATACTACTTATTGGATATAGCACTCTACCTATTAAAATGGGATATTCCGCACCATCTGTTGAAGGATTTACAGATGTTCCTACAACGCATTGGATTTACCCTCTCATTGTAGAACTAAAAAATGCAAATAAAATTGAGACTGAAAAAACATTTAAATTAGGGTCTGGTTTAACCGAAAATGACATAGTCAATTATTTGAAGGTCATGTATCCAAATAAATCCTTTGATAAAACGTATGACAAAACTAAAAACTTAACACGTCACAGCGCACTAAAATCACTTTTCAGTTTATTAGAATATGAATCGCTTTATCTACAAAATAAAACTTTAACATCTCCGTTTACCGACACGTCAGACGAATCTGCAATGTATCGAGTTGCCGTGGATTTGAAGTGGATTACAGTTAATAACACTCAATTATTTAGACCAAATGACTTGATTAAAAAAGAAGAGTTCATTGCTATATTGTATAACGTTCATAAAGGTGATTCTTATAAGTTAAAAGAACTACAAAGTTATTATGCAATCAACTCTTACAATCAAATTAAATATATTCAAGCTCTAGATACTCTTTACTTAGGGTGGAGTCGATTGGAACTCAATAGAGATAAATCATCTGTTGTATTAAATTCTACAAGTTCAAATTCAAATGAATATAAAGTTCCTACTGGATATACAGAGGTCACTCGATCTGCTAATGATGTCCAAGCTAAGATCCCTCTTATGATCTTTGTGAAAGATGAACTTTACCAAACAGCATTGAATCAGTCTTTAACCAGTGCAATTCTTGCAAATGAAAAATTGAAAAATGCAGCTCTAGAATCGATAAAAGCAGCGGTTACCACAAACAGTTACGCCATTCAGTACTCAGGTGTTTTAATTGACTTTGAAGGGCTCAAAGGAAAAGAACAAGCGGAACAGCTCAATATATTTATCAGAGAATTGGCGACTTATTTAGACGAAGTAGAGATGACATTATCGGTCGTTGTTCATCCACAAAGAAGAAGTGTGACAACCTATTTTGATGGTTATGACTATCGAACCCTATCTAAATATGCCGATTATTTAATCTTAATGGCACATGATTATTATCCTAAATCATTAACTGACTCAGAGATGAAACTAAAACAAACACTTACACCATTAACACCCATCAATGAAGTTTATTATGCACTTTCCAAAATAACAGATTCAAAAACAGGGGTTGAAGACCCTTCAAAAGTTATCCTTCAGCTTTCGATGGATTCTGTTCAGTGGAAAATTCAAAATGATACAGTTGTGAATAAACAACCTTATCATCCGACCTATGCAGCAATCAAAAAGCGAATTGAGTCAGGTGTTCAACCGCAGTATAGCAAAAGTCTTGAAAGTCCATATTTGACATATTATGATCCTGAGGATGAAACAGATAATGTCGTATGGTATGAAGATGTCAAAAGCATTCAAGCTAAAATTGATTTAGGAAAATATTTTAGAATTGGTGGGATATCTGTTTGGCGATTAGGCATCATTCCAGATTTAGATCTTAATGACTTAAATTTATGGAAACAAATACAAACAAATTTTTAGGAGGCATATGAATATTACTCAAGTAACGGATTTTAATGAAATATATTTAAACAAAGATATTGCTGATTTATTAGGAACCGCCATGTTCAATCCAACTTTTGGAAAAATCCAAAACGTTGCACAAAGCATTTATGCTAAAACTCAAGGTCGTTTCTATGCCTGCTATATAGAAAGTGTATTAGTAGGTGTCATTGGACTTTCTAAAATTGATAATGATAAGCTCATTATCAAACACATTGCCGTTTCAAGTACATTTAAGCGTCAAAAAATTGCATCGACCATGCTTGATTTTATCATCGAACGTGAAAGAGTAGATGTTGTTGAAGCAGAAACAGATGATGACGCTGTCTCTTTTTATAAAGGCTATGGTTTTTCCATAAAAAAACTGCCCTATAACGATGCTACAGGACAGAGATATCAATGTATTTATGAAGTAAAGTAATTTAAATGGCGAGGGCATGTGGGAATCGAACCCACCCAGGTGACTCTTAATCCCCTGCGCTGATTTTGAAGATCAGTAGGCACACCAGCACCCCGCTACCCCCATAAAGCACTCACATATTTTAAAGTGCTGTATAAATTTATATCATGAGTTAACCTTTTTGTCAAAAGAAATGAGCGATCATTTCTTTTTTTGTGCAATTTTCAGTTTGTTTTCAGTCCCTTTTATTAAACGTTTTACATTTTCTCTATGTCGATAGATAACAAATAATCCCATAAATAATGCAAAGATTTGAACAGTGATACTCTTAGAATATACAAAACAAAATAAAGGGAAGAGTGCTGCACTTAAAATTGAAGCCAACGACATATATTTCGTTAAGAAGATCACTAAAAACTGAATGACAAATAATGTTATAAATACATCAGGAGTCAAGATCAGCATAGCTCCTGCGGATGTTGCAACACCTTTTCCACCTTTAAATTTTAACCAAACGGAGTAACAATGCCCAATGACAGAGGATGCAGCTGCAATGACGCCACCCAATTCTCCAAAGTAGAGTAGACCTATAGCGGTTGGAACAATGCCTTTTAAAAAGTCACCTACAAATGCAAAAACGCCTACTTTTAACCCTAAAATACGCAGTACATTAGTCGTTCCAGTATTGCCACTTCCTTCTTTGCGGATATCTATGTTACTGATAAGTTTGGGAATCAGGTATGAAAATGGAATGCTACCTACAAAATAGGACAAAATAGCTAATAGATAAATCATGAATGCCTCCTGAAAATAATAATTTTATAACGAATGATTTATTTAATGATAATCTTACTTTATTTAGTGATATAATATACTCAATAATCTATCATAAGGAGTGTACGATATGAGAACTGATTTTAAAATCAATTCATTTCAAGAACTTGATCTATACGGTCATACTTGGAAAAACGTGTCAGATTCAGAACTTAAAGGAACGATTGTCCTCGTTCACGGTATGGCAGAGCACATTGAAAGATATGATGCATTTGCCAACTACTTAGCAGATCATGGATACTGTATTTATGCAATCAACCAACGCGGTCATGGTCCACATGCAGAAATGCAAGGATATTTAGGCGAAAATGGATGGACTAAAATGAAAGAAGATTTAAAACAAGTTGTTGAACTTGCAAAATCTGAAAATCCAAATAGGCCACTATTTATCTTCGGTCATAGTATGGGAAGCTTTGTGACTAGAAATTTCTTAATTGATTATTCATCATTAATTGATGCAGTTATTTTATCGGGAACCGGATTTGCGCCTAAACTGCTCATTCAAGCTGGCAAATGGATTTCATCACGTGATGTTAAAAAATTCGGCAATAAGCATTTATCGAAAAAGATTGATAACATCGCATTTGGTACGTATACGAAAAAAATTGATCATCCAAAAACAACTTTCGATTGGTTGAGTAGAGATGATGAGCAAGTGAATAAATATATACAAGATCCATTAAGTGGTAACATGCACCCAAGTTCATTTTTCAGAGATTTCTTTGAAGGACTTTTAGTACAGTTATACCATCCAAACTATAAAAATCTTAAAAAGAATTTACCAATGTTCTTGCTTTCAGGTGATCAAGATCCTGTTGGCAGTTATGGAGCAGGTGTTATAAAATCTGCACAGGCATATGAAAAAATCGGTTTCAAAGTATCCCATAAGTTATATGCAGGTGGCCGACATGAAATGTTAAATGAAATCAATAAAGAAGAAGTGTATAAAGATGTCCTCGACTTTTTTGATCGTCAACTCTCGTAAATTAACCTTTATAAGCACTTAACATTTCAGAATAGATTTCTATCTAAATGAACAATGATATCATCTTAATAATAGAAGCTTTATGCTTCTATTATTTTTTGCAATTCATTTTGAATGGTCTCAAATATTCCCACAATATCGATAGCTTTAGTAGTTCCACCTTGCGCAACAAAAGCATTGCCGCCCCCGTTTATTTCAAGAGGGGACAAGTAGGTTTTAAAAAGAACACTCATGTCAAAATCAGAAGTGAGATCTTTAGATTTAGCCAATACAAAATGCGTTTTGTCATTATCTTGTGATGATCCAATGACAATGACTTGAGGATATTCACAAATCATGCTGACTTTCAACCTTAAATCCACCATACTGAGATCCATTTCATTTAATGTAATCACTTTAATATCCTCAGCAATATCATCTGAATCAAATGTCATGAGTTTTTCAACTTCACTTCGGTAGAGAAGTTCTTTCATTTTTTGAATTTGGTTCTTTTCTTCTTTTAGCGTATCAATTAATTGAGTAGCAAAATCAAGAATTTCATGATCTTTAACAGAAAACAACTTCATTAATTGATTGATGGTATCATTGCGTTTATTGATGAAATCGAGCGCGAAACTTCCACAACCAAACTCAATTCGAACACCATTTTTATAAGGCTCTGTACGTTTGATTTTTATAAGGCCAATTTCCCCTGTGCGTCTAACATGTGTTCCTCCGCATGGAGAAAAATCATATCCAAGCACTTCAATTACGCGTATATTCTCTGTGTACTTGGGTGCTTTTCTCAACTTCATCTGACAAAGTTCTTCATTTGTAGGGTAGAGTGCTCGAATTTCCACATCTTCAAATACCACTTGGTTTGCTAATTGTTCTACTCTTAATAATTCATCATTTGATATCTTTCGATCTAAATCTATGGTGATGTAATTGTCGCCAATGTGAAACCCAATTGTATTGATGTCGAGTAAATTTTGAAAACAGGCTGATAAAATATGTTGTCCTGAATGCTGCTGCATAAGTGCAAACCGTCTATTGAAATCCATTACACATTCAACGGATTGGTTCATTTGTAATCCTTCAATCGAATCATCAGTAAGATGATAGATCACATTTTCATGAATCTGAACATCACAAATAAAACAATTTTCAATTGTTCCCATATCGGTAGGTTGACCGCCTCCTTCGGGATAAAAATAAGTAGCGTCTAATACAATTGCATTCTTACCTTGATATGTTGTCAATTCCATAATTTTCGCTTGAAATATATGTGTATAGGCATCCTGTAAAAAGGCTTTAATCGTCATCGTTTCCTCCTGATAAAACAGCTGAATAATTTACTTATTTAGTATATAATAGATTTGACATCAATTAAAGAGGAGAATTCTTATGGATATTGAACAATTAGAATCACTGTATAATCATTTGTATGAATATGCAGCGTCTCATAAATTTGAAAAACAAATTATAAAAGCAGAAATGCAATTTGTACTAGCAGATGATAAAAGTGATATTGATGGATTCACTGAATGGTTCATTTTTAATTTTAGAGAAGAAGAAAATAGCTTGCGTCTTATTGATCAGTATACGGATTCTGAACAGGATGACCTATTAAGAGCAGTTAAAGCTTCATTTAGAAGTTATTTTACAGTGGCCATTGAGCATAACCAAATGATTTTGAAAGATCTATTTACACAACAGGATTATCGCATTGAAAATTGTATTTTGAAAGAAGACCAGGTGGTTTCGGTACGAATCGTGACATTTCATCATCAACATTTTATTGTTGGCGATATGTTTGAACTTGAACTCACGTATAAAGATGCCATTAAAAAGTATGTATTAGAGCAATATAATCATTACACAGTTCAGAACGGGCTGATTTCAATGGAATTATTTTTAGAATCTCAAGCACACTTGCTTTATAAAGTGTTGACGATTGTAACTCGCGTTGATGAAGAAAATGCCTTCGAAGAAGAATTGACGCTTCATCAAGCTACGTACGGATTTATATGTTCACATGACATGCTATATGACCGGTTGTTAGATTTACCGGTTGTGATTCTAGCGGATGAAGATGAAGAACCCATACTACGCGTCATTGAAGAAGATGTGATCATCGCTGAAATTGAAATTGAAGAAAAAGTATTTCATATTCTTTGCAATAACGAATCCCATTTACGAAAAATGATGTCTGTAATGGAACCGATCCCGGGCGAGGACATTGCATTTTTGAAAACAGAAATTTTCACTTTAGAAGATTTATTATAAGAGTTCATTACAAGTGGAGGCAATACGTCGATGACATATGAACAACTTAAATCGCTATATGCGCATGAAAAAGCAATAGGAAAAGACGTTGCCAAAGGGACTGTCTATACACCTAGAAATATTTCAAATCAGATGGTATTTTATCTTTTAGAGTCTCGTTTAAAATCCAATAATCAAGCGAACGCTTTCCCTATGGAAGGCGTTCATTTTCGTTCGGTATTTAACGATGCCTATATCAATCAGATCCCAATTGATGCGTTGCTTGCAGCTGAGTTGTTGAAATATATCCTGCCACTTAAAGTTTTGGATTTAGCCTGTGGGAGTGGGAATCTTTTATTGGCATATATTGAATTTGTTGAATACTTGTTTACTTGCACGGGCGAAATGGATTCAAAGATGAGATCAGATATCAAGCAATTTATTCAAGAATGTATATGCGGAATTGATATCGACCCTGAAGCAATTCGTGCGCTTACAGAACTGTTAGACGCAAACTTAGCGGAGTTTCAAATCTATGATTGTTCCTATCGTTTTTATGTTGGAAATAGTTTGATTGAATCTTCTCCAATCGATGAGATGAAATTCGACCTTATCATAGGAAATCCACCATATATTGGTGAAAAAAACAATTTAGAATGCTTCAAACCTATTAAAACTTCTGAGCTGGGAAAGCTCGCATATGAAGGTAAAATGGATTACTTTTATTTTTTTATTTATAAAGCGCATTTGTGCTTAAAGGAAGGTGGTTTGCTGTGCTATCTGTCGAGTCATTATTTTTTAACTGCGGATGGCGCGGTGAAATTAAGACACTTTCTAAAAAATAACTTTAGGTTCATGAGCTTTGTCGACTATCAAAATGAAGCGATATTTCCAGAGAAAAAGTTACATGCCTGTGCATATGTTCTTCAAAAAAACGAACCGCATAATAGCACGCCACATCCTATGGTAGCCTACTATGGACCAGAATTTCAATGCCTTCAAACATTTGAACAACACGATATTTATACCGAAGCGGGGACGATTGCATTTATTGAGCACGAAAATGATCAACATGTTATTGCTCGTATGAATCAAAATAAGGGATTGACACTTGGAGAGGTATATTCTGTCAATCAGGGAATTGTCAGCGGTTATGATCGTGCTTTTGTATACAGTTACTTAGATGCTCAAACCATACCTGAAAATTTACAGTCTTATTTAGTTCCATTTTATAAAAATAGTGATATCGATGATTACTCTATCAAAAAAGGCAACAATCGATTATTGTTATATATTCATTCTAATATTTTGACAAATCCACATGCTCTCGAGTCGCTGGAAGATTTTTTACAATCCCATCGGTCTCATTTAGAAACAAGACGTGAGGTTCAAAAAAATCGCAGAAAATGGTATATGCTTACTTGGCCACGAGACGAAAATATTTTTATGGGAGAAAAAATCGTTTCCCCACAAAGAGCAACTCACAATAAATTTGCATATAGCAATGAATCTTTTTATGCTTCAGCGGACGTCTACTATATCACGAAGAAAGACGACTCGCCTTATTCGTTAAAACTCCTAACGTTTATTCTGAATGCACCCTTGTATTTTACTTGGCTTAAGCATATAGGTAAGAGAAAAGGTCCTCTGTTTGAATTATATGCAACGCCTTTAAAATCCATTCCACTCCCAAATTTTACAAAATATCAGATTGAAAAACTGGAGCATTTAGTAGATTCACTTTTTACCGGAACATATGATGATCAGTTAATTTCCGAGATACAAAACGCAGTCAACGATGAATTAAACATCGCATTTGATGTTCATTCAATTTAAAATCCGTAAAGAATAGTAAAGACACACTTCCCAATACAATTTGCCATATATTACCAATTTATGTATAATGGAATAAATTGGGAGGTTTTATGCGCAGAAAATGCTTTTTTGTTTGTCTTATTACGGCCATCGCTTTATATGTCGTGATGAATGCTCACTATATATCACTTGTTTCAAAGACTAAAGCTCATTTAAAATCAAATGTGACCTATCCAAAAGAATATTGCACTGTGATTGGAACGATTACAGATTACAATTTATCCAATCAAACAGCGACCGTAAAAATACACGCCATACAGGGAGAAGCGAAAAAAGCAACTTGGCAAATCAAATTTAACCAGGAAGATTTATTAGATCAAATCATTCGTTCAGAAACATATGAGATTGAGTTTACCGTCTATCGAAACCAATATCAATATATTTCAAATAAAAACAAAATGAGTTTTGATTATGATGAGTATCTCTATTCAAAAGGTATAACGGGTCAATATTCTGTTATTGAAGTGTTTAACCAGAGTCAATCAAAAGATATTTTAAACACATTAAAATTACAAACAAGGCAGTGGATTGCACAAACACTTACGTATCATTTTGATGAAAATTCAGCCTATTTTTTAAAGGCGTTGATTTTAGGCGATAAGTCAGAGTACGATCGTTATAACGATCTAAAAAACCTTGGGCTTGCGCATATTTTTGCAATCTCAGGCTTACATTTTGGTATTTTGTACCAAATAACAAGAAAAATCATCCCAATTCATAATGAAAAAATCCGCGCAGCAATCATAGTCTGTCTAATGGGATTTTTACTGCTCATTGTAGGAGGCGCATATTCAGCACAACGCGCTTTTTACATGATTGTCTATTCCGAAGTTTGCCTTCTATTAAGGCGAAAAGGGGATAGTTATACAAACATTTCAGTCTCGTTGCTCCTTATTTTGTTAACACAGCCATACGCGGTTCTATCAACAAGCATGCAATTATCGTATTATGCTTATATTTGCGTCAGTATTCTATATAAAAAACTATTTAAAACGCCACTCAAAGTATCTATTTTAGAGTCTCTTCGATTTTCATTTGTCATTCAGGTGCTTTTATTGCCTTCAGCGCTTTATTATTTTAGTAAAACCAATGCGTATGGGTTTATTGCAAACTTATTGATAGTGCCCTTAATTGGAATGTTGTTGCCATTGTCGTTTTTACTTTTACTTGTACAGTTGAGTTCGATTCCGTTTATTCCAACTTTAATAAAGGGCGTCATCACTGGATTTATTGATACCTTTAATTGGTTGAGTGGGATTTTACCGCTGGATATTGCCTATTTTGAATGGTTTAAATCAAAACATTTTATTGTTCTAATCATCGCTTTGGTTCTAATGGGATGTCAGATGATTTTTTGGAGGTTATATCAAAATAGACGAGCATTTTTTAAATTGATTCTATCTTCAGTGCTGATCGTTTGTATGATTGGCACGAAACAACAACTTGAAATATCATTTATTGATGTTAAACATGGTGATTTAAACTTGATTCAATTTGAAAACATGGTGATCTTAATTGACACAGGAGACGGCAAGCTATCTGTTAACGACTTGCTGCGGAGCAGGGGAATCCATTCAATTGACTTGCTTGTATTGACACATGCTCATGCAGATCATATTGGGGGATATTATGATTTAATAGCTCAAATGCCTATAAAAAAAACGCTTGTTAATCCGTCTACAGCTTCGGCTTTAATTACAGAGCATCCTGAAGTAAAACCGTTACTAACGGTTATTGATACTGCTTATGTTTATAAAAATACTGAATTTTCCTTTTACGTATCGCCCATGCAAGGTGAAAATTATTTAGATGATCCAAATGAAGATGCCATCGCCTGTTATTTAAACTATCAATCTTTATCCGGTATCTTTTTAGCGGATATGAGTCATGAAATGGTGGATGCGTGCTTTGTTTACTATCAAACTCATATTTCTAATAATCCGGAGAATTCTTTTGATTTTATTAAAGCGTCTCATCATGGTTCAAAAACTGGGTTTTCAAAACAGTTTTATTTGCAAAATAAGTCAGCAAAGGTTATGATTCCATGTGGAACTAAATTTCATATGCCCAATATACAATTTGAAAACTTATTAATTGAAGAGAACATCCAGTACTATACCACCTATGAAGATGGTGAAATTAAGTTAACATACGGAAACAATCGCATTATAACCAACACATATTTGGAGGAAATCAATGGATTTTAAATCATTTTACAAACAACTGACAGATGGAAAATTAAGTGCATTGACACTTATTAGTGGAGATGAAATTTATCTCATAGATAATCTCATTAAATACATTACTGAAAACTTTTTGATGCCTGCCTATTCAGATTTTAATTTAACCTTTGTTGAATCAAACACGGATATGGATCAAGTGCTTCAAACAGGAATCACATTGCCGTTTTTTGATTCTAGACGGCTCATCATCTTTAACAAAACTGGATTTTTAAAATCTGCTAAAGAGGAACAAGAAGAGAAACTTTTACAGTTTCTCAAAAATATTCCAGAATATACGACCCTTATTTTTTATGAAAATGATGTGGATAAACGCAAAAAACTCTATAAATACTTGAGCAAAGAAGCGGAACAAGTGGTGGTAGAACGATTAACGAGACCAGAACTCAACAAGTGGATTCTCAAGAAATTTGCATCGTATCAAAAAGAAATTTCCCAACATGCGCTTAATTATCTCATTGAGATGCTCAACTATTTAGAACCTGAAGCCAATAAAAATCTATATGATGTTGACAATGCGATTAGAATGCTTGCGGGGAATTCGATTGCAATAGATGAAAAATTAATCAATCAATATATTGAAGTTCCCATTGAGCACAATATTTTTAAAATGATGGATGCCATTAGTTCTAGACAGATGCTTGAAGCCATCAAAATACTGAACTATTTTGTTTCAAATGGCGAGCCTGAGATTAAAATATTCTTTTTAATTAGCCAACAGTTTAGAAATATGTATAAGTGTAAAATCTTATTAAATGAAGGGCATACGAGTCAAACTATCGCAGCCAAACTAGATATACATCCATTTGTAGCAAAGAAAGCGGGGAGTTTTTCTACACAATTCAGTGAAAAACAGCTCTTAGCGATTTTGGATATATTAGAACAAACAGATTTATTAATGAAATCGAGTGGGGTTGATGCACTTGTTTTAATAGAAAAGGCACTATACCAAATTAGTATAGTGCCCAAATAGAACAGGTTCCAAAAAAGGACGAAAGCGTACTTAACTTGTACGCTTTTTTAATATTTGATCAAATATTAAATTAACACGGTCATTTATCGGGGATTTCTCAATCAGAAATAGTTAAACGATTATTCAGCCGCAGCGTTTAATCTTTTTCTTAATCTTGAAATTTTTCTTGATGCAGCGTTTTTGTGATATAAACCACTTGCAGCGCTTTGAGCCATTCTTTTTTCATAGTAATTGAATTTTTCTGTAGCTGCATTTAAATCACCAGTTTCTAAAGCTTCTAAAAATCTTTTTTCAGCAGTTTTGATTGCTGATTTTCTAGATTTGTTAAGAGCAGTTTTCTTGTTGATGACACTGATTCTCTTTTTTGCTGATTTGATATTTGCCATGTGTTTTCACCTCCCCGAAGTTTTTCAACAGGATTATTTTATCACGTGAGACTTGATAGTGCAAGTTTTTTTATCACGAAACCAATATTAATTATTTGAGATACGTACTCTCATATGTTATAATTGATAGGTTAGTAAAATAGCTTATAGTTGATACGTTCAAAAATATCATATATTTGTATATTAATCAATAGATAACCCGAAAATAGAGGAGGCATTCAAATGTCTAGTGAACGTCAAAAGTACATTAGAAATTTTTCAATCATTGCACACATCGATCACGGAAAGTCCACGTTAGCGGATAGACTCATAGAAAAAACAGGCTTGTTAACTCAGAGAGAAATGAAAGATCAGATCTTAGATAGTATGGATCTTGAAAGAGAACGTGGCATTACCATTAAACTGAATTCAACGCGACTTGTTTACAAAGCTAAAGACGGACATGAGTATTTGCTGAATCTGATTGACACCCCTGGTCACGTCGACTTCACTTACGAAGTTTCGAGATCACTTGCTGCCTGCGAAGGCGCATTACTCGTTGTAGATGCAACTCAAGGCGTTGAAGCACAAACATTAGCGAATGTGCATTTAGCGGATGAGCAAGGACTTGCCATAGTCCCTGTGCTCAATAAAATAGACTTACCAAGTTCTAGACCGGAAGAAGTCATCGCTGAAATTGAAGATGTAATCGGTATACTCGCTGAAGATGCGCCTCGTATATCTGCAAAAGAAGGTTTAAACATAGAAGATGTTCTTGAAAAAATTGTAGCAGATGTTCCGCCTCCAACGGGAGACGAAGATGCGCCTTTAAAAGCTCTTATTTTCGATTCATACTATGATAGTTACAAAGGTGCAGTTGCCTATGTAAGAATCGTAGAAGGTTCTGTTAAAAAGGGTGATAAGATTCTGATGATGGCAACAGGGAAGAAATTTGACGTTGTTGAAGTGGGAATCAGTGTTCCAGGACCTTTTCCAGTTGATGAATTACGCGCAGGTGATGTTGGATACATTACTGCTAGCATAAAAAATGTGAAGGATTGTCGAGTGGGCGATACGGTAACTTCAAGTATTGTACCGACTTCTGAAGCATTACCAGGTTATAAAAAAGCGACACCTATGGTTTATTGCGGAATCTATCCTGCAGAAGGTCAAAGCTATGATGAAATTCGAGATGCACTTGAAAAATTACAACTCAACGACGCTGCTTTATCGTTTGAACCTGAAACATCTGTTGCTTTAGGGTTCGGATTTAGATGTGGTTTCTTAGGACTCCTTCATCTTGAAATCATTGAGCAGAGAATTGATCGAGAATTTGATTTGGATATTATTGCAACTGCACCAAGCGTTATTTATCGCGTGACGAAAAATGATGGTGAAGTCTTGATGATTCAGAATCCAACGAACTTGCCTCCGGTTACTGAGATTCAAATGATGGAAGAACCTATCGTAAAAGCCAATATCATCGTACCAAATGAGTATGTGGGGAACATCATGGAACTTTGCCAATCGAGAAGAGGCGATATGATTCACATGGATTATTTAGATCCAAAACGTGTAGTTTTACATTATGAACTCCCACTAAATGAGGTGATTTATGACTTCTTTGATGCACTTAAATCAAAAACACGAGGTTATGGATCGCTTGATTATGAATTCTTAGAATATCGCCAATCAGATTTAGTAAAAATGGATATATTATTAAATAAAGAATTGATCGATGCATTTTCTATGATTGTTCATAAATCCAAAGCGGAATCAAGAGGTCGTGTGATTTGCGAACGTCTAAAAGATGTTATTCCACGTCAAATGTTTGTCATTCCAATTCAAGCTGCAATTGGGTCAAAAGTAGTCGCTCGTGAAACTATTAGCGCCCTTAGAAAAGATGTACTTGCAAAATGTTATGGCGGCGATATTTCACGTAAGAAAAAATTATTAGAAAAACAAAAAGAAGGTAAGAAGAAAATGCGCCAGTTAGGTAATGTTGAAGTTCCTCAACAAGCATTTTTAACAGTCCTTAAATTCGAAGAAAATTAACAATAATGGCTGTATCAATGCGACATACCATTGTGATTCTATAGGATTCACATTGAATGCCCTTGAAACAGCCTTTTCTTTCATTTAGAATGAGGAATTGGGTTTGAGAGATTGACTCCAGAATTTTTTAGTCCAGTTGGAATTCAATTTACTTTTTCTAAATTTAAATATCATTTCAGGAGGAGCTATGATTCAACTACTTAATAGTTCAGCACACGACGAATCGAACGAAATCGGATTATATATTCACGTGCCATTTTGTGTGAGTAAATGTGATTATTGCGATTTTATATCGGTTCAAATAGGTAAGCAACAATCAAACGATTTGATCAAACGATATTTTGATGCATTAAATAATGAAGTTAAACTGTATCATCCAATATTAAAATCAAGAGAAATTAAGACGATATATTTTGGCGGCGGAACACCGAGTTCTGTTGATAGTCGATTTATTTGCGATTTCTTACTGTCGCTACGCAAACATTGTGACATTCAATCAGATGCAGAAATTACGATAGAGGTAAATCCTGGCACACTAACTGAAGAAAAACTTGACGACTACATTGCTGCAGGAATCAATCGATTCAGTATGGGATTGCAGTCAACTAATAATACAATACTAAAAGATATTGGAAGAATTCATACTGTTGAGGATTTTCTGAATACGTATCAAATGATTCGTGATAAAGGCATAGAGAATATCAGTATTGACCTCATGTTTGGACTACCTGGACAAACTGTTAAGGACATTAAAGAAACCATTCAATTGGTAAAACGCATAAACCCGCCACATGTTTCGGCGTATAGCTTGAAAATTGAAGAGGGGACACCTTTATATAAAAAATCAATCGCCAAAGACTTTGAGGCACTAGATGAAACGCTTGAAAGAAAGCTGTATCATGAAATGATCAAGGGATTACAACGAATTGGAATCTTTCAGTATGAACTTTCAAATTTTTCAAAACCTCAATTTGAATCTAGACATAATTTAATCTATTGGCAAAACAAACCCTACCTTGGTATTGGTGTATCTGCACACTCAAAATTGAACTGTGTACGGTTTGGAAATACACGTAATTTGACTGAATATCTCACTCAAATTGAATCCAAACAATTTCCAGTTGATGAAAAAGAGGTCATCGATTCACATGAAGATTTGTTTGAAACCATTATGTTGGGTCTTCGTTTAAATAAAGGCATCTCCATAGAAGCAATCGAAAAACAATACGGAATTCAATTTCGTACTTTCTTTGATGAAGCGCTAAAAAAATGCTTAACGCAGTCCTTGATACGAATCGATAACGGCACCATTCACCTGACGCCATATGGACGTGATGTTGCAAATCAGGTCTTTCTAGAATTCATGATTTAAATTGAAATCATAAATAGGCTGTTTCATTCCAGAATTTTAAAAAAATGTAAATAGAGTATTAACATTCAAATTCAAACTTGACAAACGAATGGCCTAGAAGTATATTATTAATAGAATTAGCACTCGATATTAATGAGTGCTAACAAAGAAGGTGAATCATATGATATCTGATAGACAGCTTAAGATATTGGAAGCAATTATTAGCGACTTTATTGATACAGCCCAACCAGTAGGTTCAAGAACAATCTCCAAGAAATATCCATTAGGTATCAGCTCTGCGACAATTCGCAATGAAATGGCGGATTTAGAAGAATTAGGATATCTTATGCAACCACATACATCAGCTGGTAGGGTACCTTCGGATTTAGGGTATAGACTATACGTCGATTCACTTATTCGAGACAATAGCATCCCTTCTAGGGATAAAGAAATCATTCAATCTTTATTATTGAACAAAATTATTGAAGCGAGTGATCTTGCAAAACAAGCCGTAAAATTGCTATCAGATTTTACAAAATTAGTAGCGGTGGTTTCTATTCCACGTTTTAACAAGTGTAAGCTTGCAAACTTAAAATTAATTAAAGTTTCAGATTCTCGAGTTTTATTAATTTTAGTCACAGATACTGGCATTGTTAAAAATATTCAGTTAGGTCTATCAAACACCGAACAATTTATATTAGATAAAATTTCGGATACGATGTTAGATCATTTGATGGGTGAAACTATTGAAAATATTGACGTAAGATCAATATTAAAGATTAAAGAAAAATTAAGTGCATTTGGAAACATCGTAGATTACTTAATTCCTATACTTCGAGATGCATTAAAGAGCTTAAATGGAAGTGAATATTACATGGATGGAATTTCACATTTACTATCCACATATGAGTTTTCGGAAACAGAAAAAGCAAGAGGTATATTTGATTATCTCAATAATCAGCAAGCCATTGAAACGCTTGTTGAATCCATTCCAGAAAACAAATTAACCATTAAAATTGGAAATGAAATTGGTGTCGAAATGCTAGAAGATTGTAGCATCGTCGCCTCTTCATATAAAGTAGACGGCAACAGCGCTGGACGAATTCTGATAATCGGCCCTAAACGGATGGATTATGGAACTGTTGTATCTACAGTGAATTACATTAGCAATACATTATCCGATGTATTTTCTGGCATTTACTTATAATAGTGATGCTTGTAATTGAAAGGAGCGATATTGTTGAGTGTTAAAAAAACAAATTCAGCGAAAAAAAATGAGGATAAGATGACTAAGAAAAAACACATCACAGAAGAAATCCCTTCTGAAAACGAAACAAAAGAAACTGCAGTAGGTGATGAAACTACTGAATCTTCTGCAAATCCAGAAGTGGACGCAGATCCAGTGTTATCTCTCAAACAAGAAATCGAAGCTTTAAATGATAAGTATTTGAGAATTAACGCAGAATACCAAAACTATAGAAAACGCGTTGAAAAAGAAAAAAGTGATATTTTCAAATTTGGTAACGAAAAAATTCTATCGGAGTTATTACCTGTCATGGATAACTTTGAAAGAGCTTTGGCTGTTAGTGATATTGAAAATTCAGATAGCAAAGTTTTAGATGGTATTAAGATGATTAAGAAAAATCTTGATGAATTTTTCGAAAGAAATGGCATTAAAAAAATCGAAGCAGTCAATCAACCATTTGATCCAGTTAAGCACCACGCAGTTATGACAGTGGAAGCTGAAGAGGGACAAAGTGAAGTTGTCATTGAAGTGTTTCAAGACGGTTATGTGTTAAATGACAAAGTAATCAGACCAAGTATGGTCAAAGTTGCAAATTAATTATAGGTTGAGATAAGGAGGCTATTAAAATGGCAAAAATAATTGGTATTGACTTAGGAACAACAAACTCATGTGTTTCTGTATTAGAAGGTGGAGAAGCTGTAGTAATTCCAAATGCAGAAGGTAACAGAACCACACCATCAATCGTTGCATTTACAAAAAATGGCGAAAGACTTGTTGGTGAAACGGCAAAAAGACAAGCAATTACAAATCCAGATAGAACAATTAGTTCTATTAAAAGAGAAATGGGTACAGATCACAAGGTGAAAATTGATGAGAAATCATATTCTCCTCAAGAAATTTCAGCGATGATTTTACAAAAATTAAAAGCAGATGCTGAAAGTTATTTAGGTGAAACTGTAACAGAAGCAGTTATTACAGTTCCTGCATACTTTACAGATGCTCAAAGACAAGCGACAAAAGACGCTGGTAAAATTGCTGGTTTAGAAGTAAAACGTATCATCAATGAACCAACTGCTGCATCGTTATCTTATGGATTAGACAAAACTGACAAACAACATAAAATCATGGTATTTGACCTTGGTGGTGGTACATTTGACGTATCAATTCTTGAAATTGGCGATGGTGTTTTCGAAGTATTAGCAACAAACGGAAACAACCATTTAGGTGGAGATGACTTTGATAAAATCGTTATGGATCACTTAGCAGATACATTTAAAAGCGAGCACGGCGTTGATTTAAGACAAGATAGAATGGCGCTTCAAAGATTAAAAGAAGCAGCTGAAAAAGCGAAAAAAGAACTGTCTTCAACGCAATCAACAAATGTAAATTTACCATTCATCACAGCAACAGCTGAAGGTCCACTTCATTTAAATATCGATGTAACACGTGCAAAATTTGATCAATTGACTAAATCATTAGTAGATGCAACGATGGAACCTACTAAAAAAGCATTAAAAGATGCTGGTTTAGATCCATCTGAAATCGAACAAGTCATTTTAGTTGGTGGTTCTACGCGTATCCCTGCAGTTCAAGATGCTGTTAAGAAATTTGTAGGAAAAGAACCACATAAAGGCGTTAACCCTGATGAATGTGTTGCCTTAGGTGCAGCTATTCAAGGTGGTGTGTTATCTGGAGATGTAAAAGATGTTCTTTTACTTGACGTTACACCACTTTCACTTGGTATCGAAACACTTGGTGGCGTATTTACAAAATTAATTGAAAGAAATACAACAATTCCAACTAAGAAAAGTCAAGTATTCTCGACTGCTGCTGATAATCAAACAGCTGTTGATATTCACGTATTGCAAGGTGAGCGTCAAATGGCAAACGACAATACAAGCATGGGAAGATTCCAACTTGACGGTATTCCACCAGCAAGAAGAGGCGTACCACAAGTTGAAGTGACATTTGATATCGATGCAAATGGTATTGTAAATGTAAGTGCAAAAGATTTAGGAACTGGAAAATCACAACACATTACTATCACATCTTCTACAAACCTCTCAGAAGCTGAAATTGAAAGAAAAGTAAAAGAAGCTGAATTACATGCTGAAGAAGATAAAAAACGTAAAGAATTGATCGAAGAACGCAATAAAGCAGACAACATGATCTATGAAGTTGAAAAATCAATGTCTGATTTAGGCGAACAAATTTCTGATTCTGAAAAAGAAGAAGTAAATGCAAAAATCGCAGCATTGAGAACATCTATGGCGACTGAAGATATTGAAACTATGAAAAAAGACTTTGAAGCACTTACAAATGCGTTCCAACCAATTGCTCAAAAAATCTACGCAAAAGAGCAAGCATCTGCTGGACAAACTCCAGGCAATGATCAAGAACCAGTTGACGAAGCAGATTATGAAGTGGTAGACTAAATTTTAGACTATGAGTTTTAAATGAGGGCATCTTAGGATGCCCTTCATAAATAGGAAAGGCGGTATACTACGTGAGTAACAAAGCTGATTATTATGAGTTGCTCGGCGTTGAAAGAAACGCAGATGAAAACGAACTCAAAAAAGCTTACAGAAAACTGGCAATGAAATACCATCCTGACCGAAATCCTGATAACAAAGAAGCTGAGGCTAAGTTTAAAGAAATAAATGAAGCTTACGAAGTGTTAAGTGATACTGAAAAAAGACGACTCTACGATCAATTTGGTCATGCAGGCGTCAATCAAAATTCAGGCGCTGGTGGATTTTCAGGTTTTGAAGGTTTTGGTGGTTTTGAAGATATAATCAACGAAATGTTTGGCGGTGGATTTGGCGGATTTGGTGGATCAAGAGGTCGAACTTCTGCTAGAAAAGGGAAAGATATTCGAGTGGATATCACCCTTGAGTTTGAAGAAGCAGCTTTTGGAAAAAAACAAACCATTGAATTTTTGCGGACTGAAGATTGTGACGTGTGTCATGGTGCGGGCAACGAACCCGGCACAGCTACACACAAATGTACCGCTTGTAACGGTACTGGTGAAGTGCGATATTCTCAAAGGTCTTTATTTGGCGAATCCATTAGCGTCAAACAATGTCCAACATGTAAAGGTAAAGGCGAAACCTATGATCAAGCTTGTCATCAATGTAAAGGACATGGCATCATCAAGAAACGTATCTCAAAAGAAATCGACATTCCAGCAGGCGTTTTTCATGGTGCAAACATGCAATTACGTGCAGAAGGCGATTTAGGACAAAATGGTGGACCTCGTGGCGATGTGATAGTTGTCATTCGAGTTAAACCACATAAATTCTTTAGTCGTGATGGCAATGACATTTACTACGATTTATGGATTTCCTATGCGCAAGCTGTTCTAGGTGCTGAAGTCATGGTGCCAACGTTGGATGGCAAAGCGAAGTTCACAATACCTGAAGGTACTCCAAGTGGAAAATCCTTTAAATTAAAAGGTAAAGGCGTTCCAGTACTCAATGGATATGGTCGAGGCGATCAATATGTGAAAGTAAATATTGAGATCCCTGTTAATTTGAATAAAAAGCAAAAAGAAGCCTTACAACAGTTCGATGATGAAATGAACGGTAAAAAACCATCTTCTTCGTCTCAAACACAAGAAGGATCGAAAGCTTCAAAAAAAGGCAATGATAAAAAGTTTTTTGATAAACTCAAGGATTCACTCACATAACACTCACATAAAAACAAGATATGATCATTAAAAAAGAGGTTGGGCGATGCTCAACCTTTTATTGCGTTTCAACGATAGACGACAGCATAGAACTATGATATATTATAGATTGAAACAAATTCATACTAATCTAATAGGAATAAGAAAAATAGAATCAAGTGATTCGACATTTTACAAGAAATGAATGAAAGCGAGGATATGTTATGAAATATTATGAAATTCACATAAAAACTGCTATTGAAGCAATTGACGCAGTGACGAATATTCTTTATGTAGTAGGTGCAACGGGTGTACTTGTCAACAATCCAGAAGACGAGGATTTACTCAATCAAGACGTCGGACAATGGGATTATTTTGATCCTCAAAACTGCAAATTAGATTTTGATGGTGCTCTATTAACGGGATACTTTGAAGAAATTGATCCAGACTCCGTATCATTAGAAGTAAAAGAAATGCTTGAAAATTTGAAAGATTTTAATATCCCAATTGGACTTGCTGAAATTACTTTTAACGAAGTGTTCCCAAAGGATTGGGAAAATGAATGGAAAAAATATTTTAAACCAACGCGAATTGGTCAAAATATTGTTATTAAGCCATCTTGGGAAATGTATGAAGCACTAGATACGGATATCATCATAGAAATAGATCCAGGAAATGCATTTGGATCGGGGACTCATGAGACGACTTCTATGTGTATTGAGATGATTGAAAAATACATGAATCCATCAGATACAGTTGTTGATGTAGGATGCGGAAGTGGCATACTTGCCATATCTGCCGGAAAATTAGGTTCAAACCATATCATTGCTGCTGATATTGATCCATCTGCTGTTGAAACTGCAAAAGAAAATATTCGGTTAAATGGATTATCCCATGTTACAGATGTGCGTTGTGGAAATTTACTTGAAGTCATCCCAGAAAAAGCAGATTTAGTCGTAGCAAATATTATTGCAGACATCATCGTCAAATTGTCAGATGATATCGACCAAATCCTCAAACAAGATGCTATTTTCATAAGCTCAGGAATTATACTTAACAAAGCAGATTGGGTCGTAGAAGAATTAGAAAAAAGAAATTTTGAAATTATTGAAGTGATGAAAAAGGGCGAATGGGCTGTAGTTGTTTCAAAAAAACGAATCTAATTCAAACGCAACTACATGAACACAACTTGTAAAATAATAAATTATTTGAGGTCGACATGCATCGTTTTTTTCTAGAAAGTGAAGATTCAGTGAATACAAATCAGGTCTTCATTAAAAACAAAGATTCCATCAACCATATCATGCGTGTATTAAGAGTGAAACTAGGTGAGCAAATTGAAATCGTAACAGAAGATTCACTTTACATCACAGAAACAAAAGAATTAAATTCAGATCAAATCATCTTAGAGATTTGTCTGAAAACAGCTCATACGCATGAATCCTCGGTTCAAATTGATTTATTTCAATGTATGCCTAAAGGTCAAAAACTTGAACTCATTTTACAAAAAAATGTCGAGTTAGGCGTGCATTCATTCTATCTGATTGATTCAAATCGTTGTATCGTCGAATGGAAAGATAAAGAAATTCCAAAAAAACTAGAGCGATACGAAAAAATTATAAAAGAAGCTGCCAAACAATCCAAAAGAGACCGAATTCCAGAATTGTTTGGACTGATTCCAATAAAAAAAATGGGATCTTATATCAGCGAATATGATGCATTTATCGTCTTGTATGAAAATGAGCATTCTAGGGGGCTGAAATCTATTTTAAAGGACTTTACTGGAAAGAAAATCGCAATTTTCATCGGTCCAGAAGGCGGCCTCGAACCTCAAGAAATTGATCTACTAGAATCAAGTGGCGCTTTAGTGACGACGCTTGGAAAACGCATACTCAGAACAGAAACTGCGGGTTTTGTAGCTGTGACTTGTGCGCAATATGAATTAGGAGAACTTGAATGAATAAAGTAGCGATCATGACTCTAGGGTGTAAGACAAACCAATATGAGTCAGAAGCTTTAATGGATATTTTTTATAAAAACAGATATGAAATCGTTGATTTTGACGATTTTTCAGATATTTATATCATTAATACGTGTACGGTAACACATGTTAGTGATAAAAAGTCGCGACAAATGATTCGTCGTGCGAAAAAAAACAATCCCGAAAGTATTGTCATCGTCATGGGATGTTATGCACAAATTTCACCAGATGAGGTATCACAAATCGAAGGTGTGGACATTATCATTGGCACCAATGCACGTCATCAAATCTTGTCTTATATTGACGCATACAGCCAGAATTTAACATCAAAACCGTATGTAATCATCGAAGACATCATGAAAGTACAACAGTTTGAAGAAATGAAGCTCGAGCATATAACCACACATACACGTGCGTTCATCAAGATTCAAGAAGGGTGTAATCAATTTTGTTCTTATTGTATTATTCCTTATGCAAGAGGACTTGTAAGAAGTCGACCAATGGATTCGATTCTTGATGAAATTACAAAATTATCTCAATCAGGATATACGGAGTTTGTCTTAACAGGCATTCATATTGGTTCCTATGGAGTGGATCTTCAAAATGTATCCTTAATAGATTTATTAGAAAAGATTGACCAAATTTCCACAGTTAAACGCATTCGCATTGGAAGTATTGAGCCTCGAATTATTACGGATGATTTTATCAGAAGAATGAATGTTCTCACTAAAATTTGTGATCATTTTCACCTTTCACTTCAAAGTGGTTCCGACTCGGTTCTCAAACGCATGAATCGAAAATATACATCTACAGAATATCAACATGCAGTTGAAAAATTGAGATCTATTTACACAAATCCTGCAATTACAACAGATATCATCGTTGGATTCCCAGGAGAGACAGAAGCAGAATATCTTGAGACGCTTCATTTTGTCAAAAAAATTCAGTTCAGCGAGGTCCATGTTTTTCCATTTTCTATCAGAGAAGGTACGCCAGCTGCGACGATGGAAAATCAAGTATCACCTCAGATAAAAAAACAACGCAGCGAGCAACTGATAGAACTTGTAACGAAACAAAATCAAATTTACAATGAGTCTTTTTTAAATCAATGCGTCGATGTTCTATTTGAAGAGACACAAGATACCTATCAAATCGGCCATACGCCCAATTATTTAAAAATATATGTAGAATCTTCAAACGAACAAGAAAACCCTGCAAAAGTCATTAGGCAAAATGATATTTATCGCGTTAAAATTGTCAAAATAGAAAATAATAAAATTTTCGGACAATTTATGTAATTTCTATTCCGTTGTCAACAGGTTATTGATATAATGTATTTGGACTTTTAACACATGGAAGGAGGTGTAATAAAATGGATTGTATATTTTGTAAGATTATAAACGGTGATATTCCGTCACAAAAAGTATTTGAAGACGACTTAGTCTATGCTTTTAAAGACATCAATCCTGAAGCGCCCATTCATGTTTTAATAGTACCCAAAGTACACATTGAATCGATTGCTAAGATTGATCCATCTCATCATGTTTTAATAGGACATATTCATTCAGTTGCACAAAGAATTGCGGAGGATTTCGGAATTCAAGACTCCGGTTACCGTTTGCTTACAAATATAGGTAAACACGGAGGACAAACAGTTGAGCATCTGCATTATCATCTACTCGGTGGGCGACAGTTACAATGGCCACCTGGTTAAAAAATGTAAAAAACATTTGAGAATTTATTGATTTTTACGTATGAGTAGTGTATAATAACAAAGTATGTTCTAGGTACATTCCTCTGTACTATTAAAGAATCTATTCACGGAGGGAGGGAATGTGAATGTCTGGCATCAAAGTTGGAGAAAATGAAAGTATTGATAGTGCTTTAAAAAGATTTAAAAGAGAAACATCTAAAGCTGGCGTAATGGCTGAGATTAAGAAAAGAAGACATTACGAGAAGCCTAGTGTGAAGCGTAAAAAGAAATCTGAAGCAGCTAGAAAGAAAAAGAAAAAGCAGTTTTAGTGAGAGGTGAATAAATATGTCACTAAAAGATTTGCTCATGGATGATTTAAAAGTAGCTATGAGAGATAAAGATGCTGTTCGAAAGTCAGTTATTACGATGTTACGCGCTGCTGTAAAGCAAGTGGAAGTCGATCAAAGAATTGAACTTGATGATGAAGCAATTATTGATATTATAGCAAAACAAATCAAACAGAAAAACAATGCCATTGTTGATTTCAAGAATGGTGAACGTCAAGATTTAGTAGACTTGACAGAAAAAGAAATAGAGATTCTTATGGCTTACATGCCTGAGCAACTTTCTGAAGATGAGATTCGAGCAATCGTTTCAAATGCGATTCAGGAAACTGGAGCAGCTTCAATGAAAGATATGGGCAAAGTGATGGGAATCGTCACGAATGCTACAAAAGGTAAAGCAGATAGCAAGCTCGTTGCAGATCTTGTTAAAAAAGGTTTATCTTCATAATGCATGAAAGTGAATAATAAGTTAAATGGCACGTCTTAGGATGTGCCATTAATTTTTTTTGCATCAAATTTTACAGTAGCATGAATATTGCCATTTGATAGATTTATTTGTTAAATTATGTTAAAATAAACCGTGTATCTAGGAGGTTTTATGACATCAACTATAGTGAAAAAGATGGTACTAGACGATTTTAGTGCTTTCCATTTATTATTTGGAAATTTAGATGAAAATATCATTTTATTAGAAAAAGCTTTTAAGGTCACGATTACTTCACGTGATGGTGAAATTATCATCAAAGGAGACTCGATAGACGTTGATAAGGTCGAAGAAGTCATACACGTTCTGATTCGAAATATCCAATCAGGTGAAGTCATTGATAAACAAAAAATTCATTATATCATTCAATCCGTTGATATCGGTGAAAAGAATGAGCTTGAAGACCTCAGTAAATCATTTATTTGCGTCACGTCCAGAGGCAAATATATTAAGCCCAAAACAATTGGTCAAAATAAATATATCAAAGCCATTCAGAAAAAAGATGTTGTTTTTGGCGTTGGCCCTGCTGGAACTGGTAAAACATATTTAGCAGTGGCAATGGCCATTCGTGCATTTAAAAACAACGAAATTGGCAGGATCATCATTACACGTCCAGCTGTTGAAGCCGGCGAAAGCTTAGGTTTTTTACCTGGAGATTTACAGATGAAAGTTGATCCATATTTACGTCCAATTTATGATGCGATGTATGACATTCTAGGGCCAGAAACCTTTAACTCCTATAGAGAACGAGGACTTATAGAAATTGCGCCACTTGCATATATGAGAGGACGTACACTCGACAATGCGTTCATCATTTTGGACGAGGCACAAAATACGACAAAAGAGCAAATGAAAATGTTTTTAACACGCTTTGGATTTAATTCTAAGGTCGTTGTAAACGGAGATATTTCACAGATTGATTTACCTCAAGGGAAACGCTCAGGTTTAGTGAATGCAATAGAAGTATTAAAAAACGTGGAAGAAATTGATTTTATTAATTTTTCTGAAAGAGATGTCGTTCGTCATGAACTCGTTAAAAAAATTATTTCTAGCTATGATCGCTATGAAAAAGAACATAAGGATGTGAAAAATGGCTCGATTCATACTGCGAAAAAAAATGAACACTTCAAAAAATAAAAAAAAGAATAAGGGAAATACGAGATTAAAAATTCGAAGCAAATTATTTCATAAAAGAAAACCTCTTTATTTGAATTATTTCATTATGCTCGTTTGTTTAATAGTTGTTTTCTTTACACTCAACAATGCCAATTTTTTTGGGATATATAATTACAAAGCCAATAGCGTCATAAAAGAGGATTTATATCTACAAACAGATATCGTCGACATAGCTGAAACGCAGAAGTTAAAGCAATTAAAAGCAGCTGAAATAGAACCTGTTATGTATATCGATTTCTCAAAACAAGTGGAATCTAAGAAAAATCTAACAGATTTCTTTACACGACTTCTTGAAATTAAAACTGAATATGCCAATGACACTGAAGTGATGAAAAAGATTTTTTCTGGAATTGAACGCAAAAATATCTATGCACTTACAGAAGAAGAATTATCTAACTTAATTGTCCTTTCAACAAGTAAAATTAATCTACTTAATAATTATGCAGTTGATATTGCCATAGAAAATATGACCGTTGGATTAACTGATGAAGATAAAAGTGTTGCGATTGGAAATATTAATACCTATATTGCGTCGTTAACGGATCTAACAAAATTTGATAAGACTGTTTTGACAAAATTCATAACAGGTGCGATGGTAACGAACAAGTTTGTCGATACTCAAAAAACAAATGAAAAAATAGACAATGCCATCAGTAAAATAGATGATATCACTTATAAAAAGGGCACTTTATTTTTAAAAGAAGGAGAAGTGCTAACAAAAGAAAATTATGATTTATTAAAAAGTGGTGGGGTTATTGTTGAAACTCCTATGGATAATATCGTCATGATGATTGGATTATTTGGATTTTTACTGGTTATTTGGGCAATTATGTATTTATACCTTGTAATCTTTGAAAAAGATGTTTTGATGTCAAACAAATCATATGCAATTTTAATGACTTTATTCATGACATTCTTTTTAACTTCAAGTTTCTTCAATGAATTATCTCCTTACTTTTTGCCGGTACCAACGTTTTCAATTTTGGCGGGCATCATGTTGTCTCCATCACTGGCTTTATTTTTTAGCATTGTATTGTTAATCCTTACAGCGATGTGGACAAATTTGGGAACTTATATGATGATCGCATATCTACTGACGATTTTAGTAACACGAGCCACTGTTCGTAATATTAAACAGCGTTCGCAAGTTGTAACGATCGGTGCTTATGTATCCATTATTTTATCAGTCTTTACAATTATGCAGGCGATGATCAATAAACAAGAACTAGAATCGCTCCCTTACGCTTTGTCATTTTCTATTGCAAATGGAGTGTTATGTGCAGTTTTGAGTATTGGTATCATGCCACTTTTCGAAGGTTTATTTGGCATTCTCACGCCATTTAAAATCTTGGAACTTACAAATCCAAATCGACCATTATTAAAACGTTTGCTGATTGAAGCACCTGGTACCTATCATCATAGTATTATGGTAGGTAATTTGGCTGAAACAGCAGCTCATGATATTGGAGCAAATAGTCTTTTAACACGTGTTGCAGCATTTTACCACGATGTTGGAAAATTAGAACGCCCTTATTACTATAAAGAAAATCAAGTCGGTCATGATAATCCACATGATAAACTTCCGCCACAAGTCAGTGCAAATTTCATTCGCAGTCATATGACATATGGTGTTGATTTACTTGAAAAAAACAAGCTACCACAAGAAATTATCGAAATTATAAAAGCACATCATGGCACATCCCTCATCAAGTATTTTTATCATCGAGAGCAAATAAATAACCCAGATGTTGATATCAGTAAATTCTTATATCCTGGACCAAAACCGACTTCGAAAGAAGCTGTAATCCTCATGCTTGCAGATAGTATTGAAGCTGCTGTTAGAAGCGAAGAAGATCCAACTCAAAATTCAATTACACTCTTAATTGACAAAATCATTCAACAAAAAATGGCCGAGAATCAATTTACAAATGCAGAAATAACCTTTAAAGAATTAGAAGCCATTAAACGATCATTTTTAAATGTATTGAGTGGTATTTTCCACGAAAGAATTGCTTATCCTGAGATTAATCTCGATCAAATTTCTAAAGAAGCATTTGACGGAATTTCAGGAAAAAAGGAGAACTAATATGCTAGTAGAAATCACGAATGAAACTGAAATAACGTTACCCGAAAATATTGAAGAACTTATTATAAAAGCGACAGATAAAGTACTTGAATATGAAGGCATTGATGTGGATGGCGAAGTAAGTGTTCTATTTGTTACGGATGAACGTATTCAATCTTTGAATCAAGATTTTAGACAAAAAAATGCTGTGACAGATGTTCTTTCATTTCCTCAATACGATTCTATAAAAGAGGATGGCATCAATGAACCGTTTATTTATTTAGGTGATGTTGTGATCTGTATGGACCAAGCCATTCGTCAGGCTGACGATTTTGGTCATTCGCTTGAACGTGAAATCATTTATCTGACAGTTCATAGTATCTTGCATTTGCTTGGTTATGATCATATGAACGAAGCGGATAAACTTGAAATGCGTAATAAAGAAAAAGTCGTACTAAAATCACTTAGAATTTTTAAAGGCGAAATCATTCAGGAGGGATAATGAATAAAAAACTTGTCTTGGGCGCAGTGATTGCAGGCATCATTCTATCAGTGTTTCTTTTTATCTCAATAAATGGGATGAATTCTTCTCAAAAATCAAGTCAAAATAGAGATAATATAATTGATGCAATAAAAGACGAAACAAGCACCACTTCCGAATCTTCTCAAGACAATGTAAACGAAAATTTTATTAATCCTTTGACAGGACTTAGCACAGAAGAAAACATGACAGAAAGACGTCCCATCGCGATTATGCTCGACAATCAATATAACGCAAGACCTCAAGCAGCGCTTTCTGAGGCAGATGTAGTTTATGAAATCTTGGCGGAAGGTCTCATCACACGCTATATGGCGATTTTTTACGGTAATATGCCGGAACACGTCGGTCCGGTAAGAAGCAGTCGACCTTACTTTGTTGAGAAGGCCATGGAATTTGACCCATACTATGTACACGTTGGTGGATCAATGCAGGCGCTAAGTGATATCAAGGCGTATGAAATTGCAGATATTGATGGCTTAAGTAGCAGTGCATTTTGGCGTGAAACGCATAAAAAAGCACCTCATAATATGTATACGTCTTCCGAAGTCCTGATAGCGGATGCAATACGTTTGAAGTATGACGTATCAAAACCGGTCACTTTTTTACCTTTTAATCCAGTCTTTACGCCACTCACAGGTCAAGATGCAGTTGAAATTACATTTGTTTACAAAGAACCTGTGAAAAATGACCCTGTTGGTTATTATACTTCGTATAAATATAACGATGAAAAGAAACTCTATTTTAGATATACTAATGGAACCCCCCATTTGGATGAAAATACTCAGACGCAGTTAACCTGTACCAATATTTTGGTCCAATATGCTGATATTCGCGTTTTAGATAATGAAGGTCGGTTAGATGTTGATTTAGTCACATCGGGAAAGGGTACATACTATACCGGTGGCAAAATGATTGATGTCACTTGGAGTAAAAAATCCGCTCAAGCCATCACTGAATTTTTTGATGCAAGTGGCTCTCCAATTAAGCTCAATCCTGGCGTAACATGGTTTCAAATTATGAAAACCGGTAATAAGGAATCTATTAAATAGAGAGGTGTCATTATGACTTATGATGAATTGGTAAAAAAGGCATATGAAGCAATGGAATTTTCATACTCACCGTATTCACACTTTAAAGTTGGCGCAGCATTATTAACCGAAAGTGGTAAAGTTTACACTGGATGTAACGTTGAGGTAGTGTCTTTTGGTGCAACAAACTGTGCTGAAAGAACGGCTATTTTTAAAGCGATTTCTGAAGGCGAGATGAACTACAAGGCAATCGCAGTGGTATCATCAAGTAATGATTTGACATTTCCATGTGGCATTTGTAGACAAGTAATTGTTGAATTTGCTAAGGACATTGACATCATTGTTGCAAAAGGATATGATTATGAAGTCTATACAATAGACGAATTACTTCCAAAATCATTTACTGATAAAGATTTAAAATAGGAGGCATGCATGCAATTCAAATCGGGCTTTGTTACCATCATTGGTCGACCTAACGTTGGTAAATCAACTTTATTAAACGCAATAATCGGTGAAAAAATCGCGATTATGTCCAGTAAACCTCAGACGACGCGTCATCGAATTACAGGTGTTTATAATGATGAGGAAAGTCAGATTATATTCGTCGATACGCCAGGAATCCATAAACCTAAGAACAAATTAGGAGACTATATGGTAAATAGCGCGAAAACTGCTATTAGCGATGTTGATGTCGTGATTTTTATGGTTGATCAATCATTAAAAATTGGACCTGGAGATGAGTATCTTATTGAATTCATTGAAGCTGCAAACGTAGATGTCATTCTCGTGATTAATAAAGTTGATTTATTATCACCGGAAGCTTTCAAATCCATTTATGATAATTATTCTAAATATCCATTCATTAAACAAATACATGGTATATCCGCTTCTCAAGATTTAGGTGTAGGTGATTTGATTAAAACAATCAAAGGTCAATTGCCTGAAGGACCTGCATTTTATCCTGTTGACCACATGACCGATCAGACTGAGAGAACCATTGTGGGGGAGATTGTACGAGAAAAAGTTCTTATGTACATTGATGACGAAATTCCACATGGAGTAGCAGTTGAAGTTCAAAGTATGAAACATCGCTTGAACAAAGCTTCTGAAGAGTTATATGATATTGAAGTAGATGTTATTTGTGAAAAGCAATCCCATAAAGGCATTATTATCGGAAAAGAAGGTCGAAAACTTAAAGGAATTGGAAAAGCAGCTCGACAAGATATTGAAAAACTCTTACAAACAAAAGTAAATCTACAATTATTTGTAAAAGTTCGAGAAGGTTGGAGAGATAATTCTAATTTTTTAAAGAATTTAGGTTACAAAGAGTAGATTTTTGTCTACAACTCATATAAAATTACTAACTAGGGTAAGTGAAAACTTACCCTATATTTATTTGATGAGGAGGGTCTATGAGTTTACTAAAATTTTATGAATATCTATCACAAGTCGAAACATTTATTGAAAATAACGAAATGGACGCCTTAAAGAATATTCTCTATGATATGCATGCAGCAGATATTGCTGAAGTAATAGATAATCTAGAAGAGGCTGAACAATTGCTTGTTTTTAAATTACTATGTGATGAGAAAGCTTCTGAAGTACTAGAAGAGCTAAATTCTGAACAATTCACATCTATTTTACGAGATCTCACAATTGAAAGGCGTGTTTCATTGCTCGAAAATATGTCTCAAGATGAAATCGTCGATAAGTTAAGCGAATTGAACGAAAATGAGCAACAAGAAATATTTTCGATTCTTGACTCTGAAGATGTTAATGATGTTAAACAGCAGCTAATCTACGAAGATGGAACAGCTGGTCGTTTGATGACGTCTGAATTTGTCGCAATAAAAAAGAAACATACTGTTTACTATGCAATTGAAACACTTCGTTCAACCGCACCTGATGCAGAAACTATTTATTATATCTACGTAGTTGACGACAATGAACGACTCGTTGGTGTTGTTTCCTTGAGAGAATTAATTATTGCCCCGACCCACAAATTAATTGAACAAATTATGAAAGAAACCATTATTTCAGTGAATGTTCATGATGACCAAGAACACGTTGCAAAAGTAGTTTCAAAATATAGTTTATTAGCAGTTCCAGTGGTGGATGATTTAAATAGACTTCATGGAATTATTACCGTAGATGATGTGTTAGATGTTGTTGAAGAAGAGGCAACTGAAGATATCTTTAAGTTTGCAGGTACTTCTGAAACAGAGGTTTATGAAACGGATACGAGTTTGATCAAGAGAGTCCGAAATTCTGTTAAATCACGTCTACCATGGCTCATTATTACGATATTTGGTGGGCTCCTGTCTGCAAATGTGTTAAGTCATTATCAAGGACAAATCAGTGCAAATGCAACGCTTGCCATGTTTATGCCTCTATTAACCGGAATGGGCGGAAATGTCGGTACTCAATCTTCCACGATAACCGTTCGGAACATAGCAACACACGATATTAAGGGGTCTCAAATTTTTAAAACGCTTATTCACGAGATTTCTGTAGGACTCTTAGTTGGATTAGTCTGTTCTGCATTGGTTGGACTATTTGCAGTAATTATGAATGCTGAATACCACATTGCATTTATAGTTGGGATTGCAATGTGGGCAAATATGACAACAGCAGCAACGATTGGAACAATTGTCCCTTTGTTCTTTAAAAAAATTGGAATTGATCCTGCAGTCGCATCAGCACCCTTTATTACAACTACTATCGATTTGACAGGTTTAAGTATTTACTTTTCTTTAGCAACGATTCTTTTGACGCATTTATAAATATCATTCTCAACTTGAGGGGGCAGTCACATGTTTTTTGAAACGGATGCAATTGTACTCAAAAGTACCAAGTCATTAAACAACGACATTTTTCTAACTTTATTGACAAAAAAAGCTGGTAAGATAGATGTTGTTTCAAATGGTGCAAAGAGTTCGAAATCTCATTTAGCAGCAGCTTCAAAACCATTTGTATTTGGCACTTTTACATTGAATACCCATTCAAAAATCATTAAGGTTGTTTCTTGTGAAATCATTGATTCACATTTTAGAATCGCAGACAAATTGGAAAACCTTGCATACGGGAATTATTTTTTGGAACTTTGCCAATTAACAAGCACACCAAATGTACCTGATCAAGAGCATTATCAGCTCATCGTTGAAATGATTTCTTGTTTATCAAAAGCTAATTCTAATGACGAAAACATCGATTATGAACTATTAAGGTTGGCATATTTAATTAAACTTTCAAAACTCACAGGGCATGCGCCTAATTTAGTCAATCCCTGTATAAAATGCGGGGCATCTATTCCGCACCCATTTTTTTCAATTGGAGACGGCGGTCTTATATGTGAAAAATGTTCAATTTCATCACCAAATACGATAAAACTCAATCAAAACTCAATCAATTTAATTGAATATTTAATGAAAAAAGACATTCGGATCATCATGAAAACAAAAATACATGAAAACTATACCAAGTTGTTATTGTCCATTTTTGACCCATATATTCAACATCACAATTCCATTTATGAAATTAAATCAAAAAAATTTTTAGATGAATTATAAGTTTATTTATAACAAAAAAGTGCATTGTTAACAAATAAAAATCCTTTGACGAACAAGTTTAATAACTTTATAAATAAATTTTCATACAATGTTGTTTTTTTTTCATTGTGGGTATTTATCCTCTATAAACATGGTTTAGGAGGTAGAGTATGAAGAAGGGTTTTAGTTTAAAAGCAAAATTAATCATCGCATTTGTGCTCGTAATCACAATACCAATGATCGCACTCAGTATTTTTATTTATGCTACCACAACAAACTCATATTACGAGAACATGAAGGCATCGACTGAAGAAGTATCTAATCAAATCATTAGCAATCTAACCAATTATATGACGATTTATGAAAGATCAGCATCTTTATTGTCTAATGATCCTAACGTAAAAGGCGCTAGAACGACTCCTGAGAATATTCCTTGGATGATGGAAACATTTAAATCCTATATCAATGAATATTCAGAAGTAAAGAATGTCTATGTTGGATATAAAGATAAAGCGTTTCATATTTGGCCAGAAGTCTCTCTTCCAGATGGCTATGATCCTACAGGCCGAATCTGGTATACAGAAGCAGAAAAAACGGATGGATTTATTTGGACCATTCCATATGTAGACGCATCTGATCCAAATACTGTCGTTATCTCTGGTGCAAAAGCAGTCAACAACAGTTCAGGCCAGTTTGAAGGCGTTTTAGCAATTGACCTGAATATTTCAAAAATTGCTGAAACAGCTAATACCATAAAAATTGGTAAAAGTGGGTATATTATTTTGTTAGATTCAAAAAATATGCCGTTTACTCATCCAAATCCAAAGTTAATAGGTAAAGAAATACCAATACCTGAACTCAAGTCGTATGTTGAGAAAAATGCTTCAGGTGAAATAGAATATACATTTGATGGAAGTAATAAGATTGCGTTTGTTTCAAGTATTGATCATTTAGGTTGGAAAGTACTTGCAATTGTCGATGAAAGTGAAATTGCTGAACAATCTCGTACGCTTTTGATCACGCTTATAGCATTTGGTTCATTTTTATTATTACTTGCAATTATCGTTGCAATTATAATCTCTAATGTCATCTTAAAAAATATTAAACGCATTAGTGATTACATGACCATTGTAAGTAGTGGTGATTTATCAACACGAATTGAAATTCATACTCGAGATGAAATCGGAAAACTTGCTCATGATTTAAATAACATGATGGACAGTATCTCAGGACTTATGACGAATATTCACAAGGCGACAAACGATGTCCTAGATTCTTCTAAGGATTTAGTTGGTCTATCAGAGCGCTCCTCTGTGGCTGCAAAAGAAGTTGCCAATGCGGTTGAAGAAGTTGCACTCGGCGCATCAAAACAAGCTGCAGACAGCGAAACTAGCAGCAAAGTAGCTACACAAATGGGAAATAATATCAAAACACTCACTGAAAATATTTTATTGATGATTGATCATACCAATAAAACAGGTGTTATTAACGAAAGCAGTGAAGAAGCTGTTAATGTTCTTAGACTGAAAAATATCGAAAATAATGACGCAACACACAAAACAGAATCAGCAATCTTAGAACTAGCAAAACAATCACAAGCAATTGGAAGCATTGTACAAGCAATCAGTACCATTGCAGAGCAAACGAACTTACTTGCATTGAACGCATCCATTGAAGCTGCTCGTGCAGGCGAACACGGTAGAGGATTTGCTGTCGTAGCAGATGAAATCCGAAAACTCGCTGAAGAATCCAGTAAAGCGGCCGATGAAATTAAAAATATTGTAAATTCAATTCAAGCAGGAAGTAAAAACACCGTAAATATTATGCAAGAAGTTAAATCGCGCTCAGATGACCAAAATATGGCTGTTGTTAAAGTTGAAGAATCATTCAAGTCCATTTTTGACGCAATTAGAAGCATTCAAGTTGTCATTGAAAACGTTTCAAAAGACATCGAAATCTTAGACGAAAGCAAAGTTGAAATTCTTGACAGCATCTCAAGTATTGCAAGTATATCTGAAGAAGCTGCTGCTGCATCTGAAGAGGTGAGCGCTTCTATGCAAGAACAAACGGCTATCGTCGAAGAAGTTTCATATGCTGCTGATCGTCTCCGATCACTTGCATTAAAACTTGAAGAAAATATTAGTATTTTTAAAATCTAATTCCCAACCACATATTGATTCGATTCAATAACTTATGGCTTGAACACACTCTGCAAGAATTGCCTTGTAGTTTGGTTCAAGCCATGTTCGTTTACAAATGAGTCTTTGCGAATTCGAATAATTTACACATATCATTTTAAAGTGATATAATATAATATGATAATAAGAAATTAAAAAAAAGGAGCCGCTTATGAAAATAACTCTTGAAATGGTTGATGAAGTAATTGTAAGAACCAATATAAGCTACAAAGAAGCCAAAGAGGCACTTGAGCTAAATGATGGTGATGTTCTTAAAACACTCGTGTATTTAGAAGAAAAAGAGAAAAATAAAGGTTCTAAAAAAGTGAATGCCAATGAAATAATTGACAAGTTAAAAGCACTCGTCAACAGCGGAATGGTGAGTCAAATTTTAATAGAAAGAAATGGCAAGACGATAATCGATATACCAATTATGGCAGGTGCTATTAGCGCGATTATCTTTACAGTACCTACTGTAGCAGGGATCATAGCAGCAATCGCTACTGGATGTGAAATTAAGATTGTTAAGCAAGATGGTGTACAGTTCAATATCAATGAAATCACTCAAGATAAATTTGATGAGTTTATGGGAAAAATGAACAAAAATCAAAAAAACTCTGCAGAACATGCATCGAGTGCAGACTATGCATCGAGTGCAGACTATGCATCGAGTGCAGAACATGCATCGAGTGCAGATGTAGCAGAACAAAATTCTACTGTTCAAGAAGAAGAGAATTTTGACGATTTATTCGAAGATGACTCTGAAAAATAGTCAATAAACACAATCGAATTGTCTGATTAGTTTTAAAATTTGAAATATTTTGATAACATTTCAACAAATTTAAGGAATTCACTAGACACAAGATTTTATTTGTGTTAAAATCAATAAAAATAGAGCAGCGATGACGAAGAATAGTAGTATGTAAGATTCTCTAGAGAGTTAACGGTTGGTGGAAGTTAACGGATCAAAATACGAAGGCACTTTTGAGCTATGCTAATTCGAGTGGGCTGAGGCCAACTAGGGTGGAACCGCGGAATAATCTTTCGTCCCTTTTGCTAGGGATGGAAGATTTTTTTATATTTATTATTAAAGATTATAGGAACATTATTTAGGAGGCATTATGGAACAAGTAACAATGGATAAAGTCGTATCACTTTCAAAATCAAGGGGCTTTATTTTTCCAGGATCGGATATTTACGGTGGTTTAGCAAATACATGGGATTATGGTCCTTTAGGCGTTGAGCTAAAAAACAATGTGAAACAAGCATGGTGGAAAAAATTCGTACAAAGCTCGCCATACAACGTTGGTATTGACAGTGCAATTTTGATGAACCCAGAAGTGTGGGTTGCGTCAGGCCATGTGGGCGGCTTCAACGATCCATTGATGGATTGTAAATCCTGTAAGACGCGATATAGAGCAGACCAATTAATTGAAGCACATATGCAGTCAAAAGGCGAAACACCTGATGCAATTGACGCTTGGGGCAATGAAAAAATGGAAGCTTACATCGCTTCTGAAGGCATAAAATGTAGCAATTGTGGTGCACATAATTTTACAAATATTCGTCAGTTCAATCTCATGTTTAAGACGTTTCAAGGTGTTGTAGAGGATTCAAGTACTGAGATTTTCTTAAGACCTGAAACTGCACAAGGTATTTTTGTTAATTTCAAATCTATTCAACGTGCAGCAAGAAAGAAAGTTCCATTCGGAATTGGTCAAATTGGTAAATCTTTTAGAAATGAAATAACACCAGGTAACTTCACATTTAGAACACGTGAATTTGAACAAATGGAGTTAGAGTTTTTCTGTGAACCAGGTGAAGATTTAAAATGGTTTGCTTACTGGAAAGAATTCTGTATGAGTTGGCTTCACAAACTCGGAATGAATCCTGAGCATGTTAAATTTAGAGATCACGATGCAGAAGAGTTATCACATTACTCAAACGTAACAACAGATATTGAATACAAATTCCCATTTGGTTGGGGAGAGCTTTGGGGAATCGCAGACCGAACTGATTTCGACTTGAAAGCTCACATGAACCATGCAAAAGTGGATTTATCATATCAAGATCCTGTTACCAATGAAAAATACGTTCCATATTGTATCGAACCTTCTTTGGGAGCCGATCGAGTTACATTAGCTTTCTTAGTGGATGCATATGATGAAGAAGCACTTGAAGACGGAACAAGTCGAATTGTACTTAGATTCCATCCAGCACTTGCGCCATTTAAAGCTGCAATTTTCCCGTTATCTAAAAAATTAAACGAATCTGCTGAAAAAGTTTTCGAAACACTTTCTGAGCATTTCAATGTTGATTTTGATGATTCTGGTAGTATCGGAAAACGTTATAGACGTCACGACGAAATTGGTACACCATTCTGTATCACTTATGATTTTGAGTCTGATGAAGATCAAAGCGTTACCATTCGTCATAGAGATTCAATGGAACAAGAACGTGTAAAAATTGAGGATTTAGTAAGTTATATACAGGAGAAACTCAGATTCTAGTTCTGTTATCGTAACTGAGGTCTCAAATTTTTGAAGGAGGTTTCAATGGATAATCGATATTACATCTTTATTCTTTCAGATTCATTAGGTGAGACTGCATCCCATGTTGCTAGAGCAGCAATGAATCAATTTCTCAATAAAGATTATGTGGTCAAAAAATATAACTACGTAAGGGATGCTGAAGCGGTGGAAGAAATTGTCATCGAAGCCTCAAAGCATAAATCTATGATTTTGTTTACTACTGTGCTTGATGAACTCACCAATACAATTGTCAAGTTATGCGCAGACCACAATGTTATTTGTCACGACATATTGTCTCCTGTCCTCAGCCAGTTTACCAACTTTTTCGGGGATAAACCAGTTCGTAAGCCAGGGACTATGTATAAATTAGACGACGATTACTTTGAACGTGTTGCTGCTATTGAATTCGCAGTTAAATACGACGATGGGAAAGATTTGAGGGGACTCAAGTATGCCGATGTTGTTCTACTCGGTATCTCAAGGACTTCGAAAACACCTTTAAGTATGTATTTATCACATAAAAATGTAAAAGTTGCCAATGTTCCACTCGTTCCAGAAATTCAAGTTGCAAAAGAAATTTTTCAAGTTCCAAAAAACAAATTAATCGGACTCACCAATTCACCTGAAAAGCTCAATGAAATTCGCGTTGAAAGATTGAGAGCTCTTGGCTTATCTTCTGATGTAGAATATGCAAATTTTGATCGAATTTTGCACGAGCTTGACTACGCCGAAAAAGTGTATAAACAACTCGGTTGTCCTGTTATCAACGTGGCGAACAAAGCAATTGAAGAAACTGCGAGCATTATTTTGGAAATCACAGGACTTAACATCAAATTAAAGTAGGCTTAAAATGTACCGCGTAATCTTTCGGTAATTGACCCATAGTTATTTAGCGATCGCTATGGGTTTTTTATAAAAATTCTTTGTGAGGGAAGGTTTTTATGATGAAAAAGTATGTTTATGACTTTGAAGAAGGTTGCAAGGAAATGAAAGCGTTATTAGGAGGTAAAGGCGCTAATCTAGCCGAGATGAAAAAAATCGGTTTGCCTGTACCAGATGGATTTACCATTACAACAGAAGCATGTAACCAATACTATGTGGATGGTAAAAAAATCACAGATGAAATCCGAAACGAAATCCTCGAACATTTGAAAGATCTTGAAAACAGAACTGGTAAAAAACTTGGCGATATAGCAGATCCACTATTGGTATCTGTACGTTCAGGTGCATTCGTATCAATGCCTGGTATGATGGATACCGTCCTCAACTTAGGTTTGAACGATCAGTCAGTAGAAGGATTGGCAAATTTAACAGAAAACAGACGATTTGCTCTTGACTGTTACCGTCGCTTTATTCAAATGTTTAGTGATGTTGTTTTGGAAATACCTAAATACAAATTTGATCGCGTTTTAGATGGACAGAAAGAAGCAAATGGATTCACATTGGATACACAATTAACTGCTGAAGACTTACAGACAATTATTCAATCGTACAAAGAAATAGTGAAACGAGATAAAGGGTTTGAATTCCCAATGAACCCAGTTGAACAAATGATGATGTCAATAGAAGCGGTATTTAACTCATGGAATAACGATCGTGCAAGAGTCTACAGAAACTTAAACGATATTCCGCATGATTTAGGTACAGCTGTAAATATTCAGTCGATGGTATTTGGAAATATGGGAAATACATCTGGAACTGGCGTAGCCTTTACTAGAAACCCATCTACCGGCGAGAACGCTCTATTTGGCGAATTTTTAATGAATGCACAAGGCGAAGACGTAGTTGCAGGAATTCGAACTCCTCAAAAAATCGATGAACTTAAAGAAGTCATGCCTGATGCATATCAACAATTTGTAGATATTTCACTTAAATTAGAAGAACACTATAAAGACATGCAAGATATCGAGTTTACAATTGAAAGAAATAAACTTTATATCTTACAAACTAGAAACGGTAAACGTACAGCATTTGCAGCTGTTAAAGTAGCTGTTGATATGGAAAAAGATGGCGTATTATCAAAAGAAGAAGCGCTTTTAAGAGTACAGCCATCACAGTTGGATCAATTATTGCATCCAATGTTCAGTACAGATGCACTTAAATCAGCTACACCTCTAACAAGAGGTCTTCCAGCATCACCTGGAGCTGCTTCAGGAAAAGTTTATTTCCATTCTGAAGATGTTGCACATCAATTTGAAAATGGCGTTGAGTGTATATTAGTAAGAACTGAAACTTCTCCAGAAGATATCGAAGGAATGGTTGCTGCAAACGGTATTCTTACGGCTAGAGGCGGTATGACGTCGCATGCGGCTGTAGTAGCTAGAGGCATGGGTAAATGCTGTGTTGCAGGCTGTAGTGAGATCTTCGTAGATGAAGAAAACAAGTACTTTACTATCGGCGATAAAACATTTAAAGAGGGCGATTGGATTTCTTTAGATGGAAACAAAGGCGATGTTTACGAAGGTAAGCTCGAAACAATGGAAGTTGCATTAACAGGTGATTTTGCTTTACTCCTTTCATGGGCAGATGAAATTCGTTCGCTTAACATTCGTACGAATGCAGATACACCAAGAGATGCTGAAACAGCTGTAAAATTTGGCGCTGAAGGCATCGGCTTATGTCGTACTGAGCATATGTTCTTTAGTGAAGAAAGAATTCTCAATGTAAGAAGAATGATTTTAGCAGGAACTTTACAAGAACGATTAGAAGCCCTTAAATTATTACTTCCATATCAAAGAGAAGACTTTGTTGGCATTTTTACTGCAATGGGTGAACGACCTGTTACAGTCAGATTACTCGATCCGCCATTACACGAGTTTGTTCCTCATAAAGAAGAAGATATTCGCATTCTTGCTAAAGATTTAGAACAAACTTATGAATTTGTTAAATATAAAATCGATGGTTTGATGGAAATCAATCCAATGCTCGGTCATAGAGGATGCCGACTTGCTATGACGTATCCAGAAATCTATGAAATGCAAACAATTGCAATTATCGAAGCTGCAATTCACTGTAAAAAAGAGCTTAAAATCGATGTCAAACCAGAAATTATGATTCCATTAGTTGGTCATATGAAAGAATTTACGGATCTTAAAAAACTCGTTAAAAACGTAGCGGATAAGATCATAGCTGAAAGTGATATTGAGCTTGAATACAAGGTTGGTACTATGATCGAAGTACCTAGAGCAGCACTTATTGCTGACGAGATCGCAACAGAAGCAGAATTCTTCTCATTTGGTACAAATGACTTAACTCAAATGACTCTTGGTTTTTCAAGAGATGATGCAGGTAAATTCTTACCTGAATACCTCAAGAAAAATGTATTTGAGAAAGATCCATTTGAAACACTTGATCAAAATGGCGTTGGAAAACTCGTTCATATGTCATGTACACTTGGCCGTCAAACAAATCCAACAATCAAACTTGGTATTTGCGGCGAACATGGCGGTGACCCAAAATCCATAGAATTCTGTCACTCTGAAGGATTGAACTATGTATCTTGTTCACCATATCGTGTACCAATTGCAAGATTAGCAGCTGCACACGCTGTTATAAAAGCTAAAAAATAATCACGTTAAAGACAATTAATAAAAACCCTGTAGCTGTGAAGTCACCCTTTTATTTTGCAAAATAAGTAGGTGCTCCTCACTGAATACTACAGGGTTTTTTATGAATTTACCTTAAATGGTTGATTTTTCTATTATTTATAATTAGAATGAAAGTGCTCATATTTTACATAATTTGGAATGAAAGAAGGTGCCTTAATGATCATTTATCGTGAAATACAAGAAAAAATCGAACAAGATACTTTAAGTCAATTTGCTAGAAAAGTTTCAGAAACAGGTGGAAGACGTCTTTATGAAGAACCCTGTCCACTCAGAACGGAATATCAAAGGGATCGCGATCGAATTTTACATTCGAAATCGTTTAGACGCCTAAAACATAAAACTCAAGTTTTTTTATCACCAGAAGGCGATCATTATAGAACACGTCTAACACATACACTTGAAGTATCACAGATTTCTCGAACAATCGCAAGAGCTTTAAGACTCAATGAAGATCTTACCGAAGCCATCGCTCTAGGCCATGATTTGGGGCATACGCCTTTTGGTCATTGCGGAGAGGAGCGGCTCAATCTAATTCATCCTTCAGGATTTAAACACAATGAACAAAGTCTTCGTGTAGTGGATTACCTTGAAAGACGCAAAAACAGTAAACTTGGTCTCAATTTAACAGAAGAAGTTCGAGACGGCATATTAAATCATGGTTCAAAAGGTCATGCGAGTACCCTTGAAGGTCAAGTCGTGAGTTTAAGTGATCGAATCGCTTATCTCAATCACGATATTGACGATGCAATTCGTGCGAATGTGCTGATACAAAGCAACATACCAACAGCGATTGCATCTATCTTAGGCCAAACGCACGGTGAACGAATCAATACAATGATTATGGACATTATCACGAACAGCTGCAACGGCACGAAGATTTCTATGAGCGCGCCTGTTGAAAGTGCATTTAACGCACTTCGCCACTTTATGTTTGATAGTGTCTATTACAATAAAGAAGCGAAAAAGGAAGAAGAAAGAGCTGAATCCATCGTTGAAACCTTGTACGAATACTTCAATAAATATCCTCAACAAATGCCATCTGAACGATTTGAAGATTACGAAGAAGGGGATGGCATTGAAGCTGTAAAAGATTATGTTGCAAGTATGTCAGACCGATATGCTGTCAATTTATACAAAGAACTCTTTATTCCTAAATTCTGGCTTTACTAGACATTTGACGGCACATTTATAAACTTTTGTTAACAAAGAAGGAATTTATATTCAAATGTCGAATTAGTTAGTGTTGCGTAATACGCGACAAAAAAAGAAAGGTGAGGAAATGAGCAAACAATTTGAGGGGAATATTTTTGAGTATATTCTAGAAAGAGTCAATATAATCGATGTTATTTCTGGGTATATACCGGTTGAACGCTCTGGTAAAAACTGTAAAGCACTTTGCCCATTTCATAATGAAAAGACAGCTTCGTTTATCATTTCTGAAGAAAAGCAACTTTTTCATTGCTTTGGGTGTGGCGCGGCTGGAAATGCGATTAACTTTATTACTCAATATGAAAATTTAGACAGTATAGATGCCGTAGAAATGCTGGCTGACAGATATAATATTGACATTTCAGAATTTAGCAAGGGATCCAATATAAAAAATACACACCAATATGCTCGTTTTTATGATATATTAAAAGATGCTGCTATCTTTTTTTATAAAAACTTAAGAGCGCATCCAGAAGCGATGGCTTATTTAGAAAAACGAGGCATTCATTTGGATGTTATGAAACAATTTGGTATTGGTTTTGCGAGTGATGCATGGTCCGATTTGCTACTTTCGTTGTCAAAAAAGTATACAGTTCAGGAACTTGAAAGTGTTGGATTAGCAATACCAAATAAGGATAACACACGACATTATGATCGCTTTCGAAACAGGATTATTTTTCCCATCATCAATCCAAAGGGTAAAGTTATCGGCTTCGGTGGGCGTGTCATGGATGATTCCTTACCCAAATATCTCAATTCACCTGAAACTGAAGTTTTTAACAAAAGTCAAACATTGTACGGTTTAAATTTAGCCAAAAATAGTCATAATGAGAAAAAACAGCTCATTATAGCTGAAGGATACATGGATGTCATTGCCCTTCATACTTTTGGATTTGATAATGCCGTCGCAACACTTGGTACAGCTTTAACAGCTGAACATGGAAGATTAATGCGCCGATATGCAGATGAAATTATTATTTGTTATGATTCTGATTTTGCTGGCCAAAAAGCAACACTTAGAAGTTTAGATGTATTACAGGGGATTATCGAAAAGATAAAAGTCATCGTTTTAGGTGAAAATTTAGACCCTGATGAATACCTAAAAAAATATGGGCCAGAAAAATTTAAAGAGAAAATTGAAACAGCAATCACAGCTACTGAATATCGATTGAACCATCTCATGCAAGCGTATAATCTCAACAACGATCAAGACAAAATTGAGTTTTTGTCAAAGGCGAGCCTAATTATTTCAGAATTAACAAACTCGTTTGAAAAAAATCTTTACATTGATCATTTGTCAAATCTCCTAGATGTCAGTCGTGAGTTGATTGCAAAGGAAGTTTTTAAAGACAATTATGATGAGAAGGTGCGGTATGGCTTTAAGGCTAAAAACAAACCGACAGAAATAATCCCGCGTGTAACCAGTGACAAGAAAAAATATTTAGAAAAACAATTGCTCACATATTACATTCATCATTTTGAAACACTGCCTTCTGAAATTCTATCTATGATTCACACATTTCATTTTTCAGAAGATATAGCAGACATGAGTCATTATATTCTTCATTATTTAAGTCAGCATAACGAGTTTCGATTACAAGAAATTATTGAAAGCGCAGATTTAGAAGTCTCCACACGTCTGGTTGAAATGATTCAAAGCTTTTCTGAAGCGGTTCAATCCATTGATATTGAACATGTTATGAATAACTTAAAGTTACTCAGCTTAGATGAGGAAATTGAAAATTTAAAATCCTTGTTAAAAACATCTGATCAACCTGTTTTAATTCAGCAAAATATCCTAGATAAAATCAAGGAAAAACAAGCACTTACGATTAAAGTAAGAACGCGAAATTAATAATTGAAAGGAGGCAGTTCAATTGAGTGAAAAATTGAATGCCAAACACAAAGCAGTTGTAAAATCATTAATTACAAAAGGTAAAAAAAGCGGAACACTGACTTATACAGAAATTCAAGATAAGTTGTCCGTAATGGATTTAAACAAAGATCAGATGGAAGAGATTTTTGAATCCTTTTCTGCGATGAATATCGAAGTCATCTCTGAAGAACATGCAGAAAATGAATCCGAAGATATTTTAGATCCAGAGGATATTGAAATGGAAGACCTAGAAGACATTGATCTTGAAGATTTAGAAGATCTTGAAGATCTCAACGATTTAGACGACCTCGATGATATTGACGATATTGATGACATTGATGATATCACTGACATAGATAACTTAGATAGAATGCACGAATTAGAGCCATCATTAGAAGATGAAGAGGATGAAGAAAAGTCGATTGATATTTCTATTCCTAAAGGCATCAACATTGATGACCCCGTGAGAATGTACTTAAAAGAAATCGGCGAAGTTGCACTCCTTTCAGGTGACGAAGAAGTTGAACTGGCTAAGCGTATGGCGACTGGCGATGAAGATGCGAAGAAGAAACTTTGTGAAGCCAACTTGCGTTTAGTTGTCAGCATTGCAAAAAAATATGTTGGCAGAGGAATGCTTTTCTTGGATTTAATCCAAGAAGGTAATCTCGGTTTAATCAAAGCTGTTGAAAAATTTGACTGGACAAAAGGCTTTAAATTTTCAACCTATGCAACTTGGTGGATTCGACAAGCAATCACTCGAGCAATTGCCGATCAAGCAAGAACCATTCGTATTCCAGTTCATATGGTTGAGACGATTAATAAGCTCATTCGCGTTCAAAGACAACTCTTGCAAGATTTAGGTAGAGAACCATCCCCAGATGAAATTGCAAAAGAGATGGATATGACCGTTGAGAAAGTGCGAGAAATATTAAAAATTGCACAAGAACCAGTTTCTCTCGAAACACCAATTGGTGAAGAAGACGATTCACATCTTGGCGATTTTATTCCAGATAATGATGCTCCAGCGCCAGCGGATGCTGCTGCATTTTCAATGCTTAAAGAACAATTAATGGAAGTCCTTGAAACACTTACATTAAGAGAACAAAAAGTGTTGAAATTAAGATTTGGTCTTGAAGACGGTCGAGCGCGAACTCTTGAAGAAGTAGGAAAAGAGTTTGATGTAACACGTGAACGTATTCGTCAAATCGAAGCGAAAGCACTTCGTAAACTCAAACACCCAAGCAGAAGTAAAAAATTAAAAGACTATTTAGAGTAAAATAACATCTATAGAATTTGCAGCAATTAGCTGCAAATTCTATTTTTATAAGAGGCTCATATGCAATCATTTAAAACATCAAAAAGAATTGAAATATTGGCGGAACAAGCCAGATTAATTAATCAATCATTTGAAGTCATCGCTGACATTGGAACAGATCATGGGTATTTACCCTATTGGATGTTCGAAAATAAACGTTTAACAAAGGGAATTTTATGTGATATCAACGAAGGACCACTTAATCATGCAAAATCAACATTTGAACATAGTCCATATGAACAATTTGTTGAGTTTCGACTGGGTTCTGGTATCGATCCTGTTCACTTAAATGAAGCGGATTTAGTTTTTATCAATGGAATGGGCGGAAATCTCATTAAAGACATTCTTTCCGTTGATCTAAATAAAACAAAATCATTTTCATACTATATCCTTCAACCTATGACGGAACAAGAAAAACTGAGACAATGGTTACTGGATCATGAGTTCATCATCTTATGGGATCACTTTATTGAAGACAGTGGTAAACATTATGAAATTCTCGTCGTTTCTTCTCATCAGCATCATATAGTCGATACAAATCTCGACGAAAAACGACTTAAAATACCATTTGATGATTTAGAATTTGGTCATACCATTTTAAAAGATCAATTAATGGATTATCGAAATTTCTTGATGTATAAACAGAATAAATATCAAACGATTTTAGATCATTTAAAAAATGAAGTCATTCAAAGCGAAAAAGCCACTTGGTGTCAAAGAAAACTGGATATCATTCATCAAATACAGAATTCACTTCATATTTAGGAGGCTCATATGGTAACCGTTCAGATGATTCTCGATAGTGTTCAAAAATTTGCACCTTTTCAAAGTGCTGAAAGTTGGGATAACGTGGGCTTGCTCATTGGAAGTCCAAGTCAATCCGTCAACAAACTCATGCTTGCGCTGGATATCACAAGTGAAGTCATCGATGAAGCAATTGAAAATCAAGTAGATGTTATTTTATCTCATCATCCTATGATATTTTCTCCGCTCAAATCGATTATTGAGTCACAACCTGTTGGAGATTCGATTCTTAAGTTAATTCGTCATAATATCTCGGTGATATCAGCTCATACCAATATTGATCAATCGCAGGCGCATGGAATTAATCATTTTCTAGGTCAGCTTTTATCTCTTAAAACCGTTTTGCCTTTATCAGACAAACATGGTTTTGGAATCGTTGGGGCGTTACCTAGCCCTATGCACTGTACTCATTTTGTTGACCTCGTGAAGACTGTCTTTCACGTAGATCATGTTAAAATCGCCAATATACAACCTGAAGAATCATTGATTTCAAAAGTTGCAATCTGTAGTGGCGCATCATCTGATTTTATCCAAGATGCGCTACGGGCACAAGCAGATGTCTATATTATGGGAGATCTCAAATATCATGAAGCTCAAACTGTTCTAAATACTTCACTTATGTTAATGGATATAGGACATTATGAAAGTGAACACATTTATCTTCCTTACTTAAAATCTGTAATAGAACAAGACTTTGAGTTGATTCAACGCAATTTATCAATTCAAATTGCAAAGTCGGAACGTCCGATTTTTAGTTATAGATGATTGATAATCGATAATTGATAATTGATTAGACAGTTTAATGTAAATTAAGCTGTTTTTTTATAATGTTTTTTATAACGGTTTCTATAATGTTCTTTACAATATTTTGATATATTAATTTGAAATTCCGTGTTTTTTTCCTACTAAATGGGTATAAAGGTTCTGTAACTGTAAGGTTACCTAGTGATGATTATAAATAAACAGACAATTAGGAGGAACCATGGCAAAAGTACTTTGTAAATTAGTGAAAGACGATTATTTAGAAAAACATATTGACGAATATATTGAAATGATTGATAAATCAAAATTTGTATGTAAAAAATGTGGTAGAGCTGCAAATGATAAAGATGCACTTTGTAAGCCAAAGAAAATGGAAAGGAAATAACAATGAGTTCAATCTATGCTGCCATCGATATTGGATCAAACGCAATAAAAATAAAAATCATACAAGTTACAAAAGAACATATAGAGCAGATCGAAGATATTTCAACCAATATTTCATTGGGGGATGATGTCTTCTTCAATCATTCGATTAAGCTAGAAACCATTCGAGAAACACTGGATATTTTATTGTATTATAAAAAAGTTATGGATAGCTACAGCGTTGTTAAATACAAAGCTGTAGCTACTGCTGCTTTAAGAAAGGCTGAAAATGCAAAAAATGTCATCGAAATCATTCGAATGCGTACGGGTTTCGTCGTAGACGTTATCGATGATGCGGTTGAGAAGTTTTTAACCTATAAATCTATTCGAGATTATCTTCCGAATTACAAAGACATTCGTAAATCGTCTTTGCTGATAGAGGTCACATCTGGAAGTTTTGACATCAGTCTGTATCATCAAAATAAACTCATTCGAAATGATGAAATCGCACTTGGAACTAAAATTCTTAAGCAAATACTTTATGATTTAGAAGATAAATCTGTTTTATTTCCCAATATTTTGAAAGAGTTTATCGAAACAAAAATTGCTCGATTAAACTTACAAAATGATTTGAAAAAAACACGTTATTTTCTCGCTTTTGGTGGAGAAATCAAACGCATCCGCGATATACTTTTTAACTTTGATGAAATTATTTCATACAATGAGTTTAAAAAGATGTGCTCAAAAGCACTTCAAAATGATTATGCTATCAGGAAAAAAGTAGAGGAGTCGGACCTTAATTATTATGAATTCTTAGCGACCATGATTGTGTATGATGTTCTCACAGATCAAATGAAAACTGATGAAATCATTATACCGAATATTTCTTTACGTGATGGTCTTTTGACTGAACTCATTGAACAAGATTATAAAGTTAACCGCTATAATCATTTTAATCACGATATCGATTCATTGGCTTTCGAATTGATTCGCAGGGAACACGTAAATGAAAATCACATCAAATGGGTCAGTCAAACTTCACTAAAGATCTATCAAGCATTATCTGAGCTGTATTCATTTGATGAACAGGATCAATTGCTATTAAAACTAGGGGCTATTCTTCATGAAATTGATCCTCCTAATAAATTGTTTGGAGTGGACGACGAGCACCTTCAATTTATTAAGGAAATCTGCAAAGTGGTCAAATGTGATGATTTAGCGCCGTCGAATGTAAATTTTAGTTGTACAGCTAACGTTTCACAAGTTCGTGTAAATAAAATCAGCGCCATACTTCGGCTCGCAAAATCCCTTGATATCAGTAAAAAACAAAAAGTTGATATCGTGGATGTAGATGTCACTGATGAAAGTTTAGTAATCACCATTCAAACAAAAGAAGATATTATACTAGAAGAATGGCAATTTGAATTGAATCAAAATCAATTTTCAAATACATTCGGAATCATCCCACTACTTAAAATAGAATAGGAGCATTTCATGTTACTTAATCGAGAACTTAGCTGGTTAGAATTTAATAAACGCGTACTGATGGAAATGGTTGATGAAACCGTGCCACTCATGGAAAAATTAAAATTTAGCTCAATCTTTTCATCCAATCTAGATGAATTTTTTATGATTCGTGTTGCCGCAATAAAAAATCAACTCAGTTCTGGGTATGATGCTCTTGATCCTTCAGGTTTATCCGTAACAGAAAAATATCGTCTAATCAACTTAAAAGTTAGTGAACTCGTCAAATTGCAATATGATTTGACAGAGAAAACGTTGTTACAATTAAAGCGTGAAGGGATTGTGATATTGGATAAAACCGAGTTACAACCCTCGCATATCAAGCTCCTCGCAACAAAATTCAGTTCTGAGATTTATCCGGTTTTAACACCAATGGCTGTAGATTTTACACGCCGTTTTCCATTAATTGCAAATAAACAAATTTACATTGCAGTTAAATTACTAATTGGGACAGAATCTAAACTTGCAATAGTACAAGTGCCGAGTGTTTTGGACCGACTAATTTGTGTTGAATCTACACCTGAAAAAACTAAATATGTTTTATTGGAAGATATCATAGAACTTTTTATCGACAAGCTTTTTGTTGGACATGAAATATTATCCACTTGTCAATTTCGAGCAACTCGAAACGGTGACTTAACCATTATAGAAGACGAGGCAGAGGATCTGCTTTCAGTCATAGAAGAAGCTGTCAAACAACGAAAATGGGGGGCAACTGTTCGTTTGGAAATTTCAGCATCTGTTGATCAATGGCTTTTAAAAATCCTACAAGATGCACTCAATCTTTCAACGGATGAGATGAACTTTATCGAAGGTAAGATGGATTTAACATTTTTATCGCGCATCAAGACGCCTAAAGATGCTAGTAAACTCTCTCGAACTTCCTATAAACCAAAGCGTTTTCCAATGATTGATAAGAAAAATATATTTAAAACCATTCGAGAGGGCGATGTTTTTTTACATCATCCGTATGAGTCGTTTGATACTGTAATAGAATTTATCAAACAAGCGAGTAAAGATCCACATGTCCTTGCTATCAAGCAGACACTCTATCGTGTCAGTGGCGATTCACAGATCATTAAAGCACTTTCAGATGCAGCCGATAAGGGAAAACAAGTCACAGTACTTGTTGAATTGAAAGCCCGATTCGATGAAGAGAATAACATTCAATGGGCAAAAAAACTCGAACAAAGAGGCGTTCATGTCATCTATGGAATGGCTGGATTGAAGACGCATTCAAAAATCACACTCGTTGTAAGAAAGGAAAAGAACAAAATTAAGCGATATATTCACTTAAGCACTGGAAATTATAACGATCAGACGTCTAAACTCTATACAGATATGGGACTTCTCACTTGTAAAGAACATTTCGGATCAGACGCTTCCATATTTTTTAACATGGTTTCTGGATATGCAACTTCTGTAAATACGAATATCATGAGTATTGCGCCTTTTAAACTCAGAAAAAAATTTATCGAATTAATTGATCGTGAAATCGCACATGTTAAAGCCGGTCATGAAGGACTTATTATAGCTAAAATGAATGCTTTAGTGGATGTAGATATCGTCAATAAGCTCTATGAAGCATCACAAGCCGGTGTTCAAATCCATTTGATTATTCGCGGCATTTGCGTACTTGTTCCTGGAGTAAAAGGGTTAAGCGAAACAATCAAAGTCACAAGTGTGATTGGCGAATTTTTGGAGCATAGTCGTATTTTTTACTTTGAAAATCATCGCAAATCCGAAGTTTATCTTTCAAGTGCAGATTGGATGACGCGTAATCTCAACAGAAGAGTAGAACTCTTATTTCCAGTTGAAGATCCAGTGATAGCGGAACGCATTCGTCTTATTCTAAAACTCTACTCATTAGATAATGAAAAATCATGGCAGCTAAACTGCGATGGTTCATATGAAAAAACGAAAAGGGAACCGAAATCTAAAAAAATTCGTGCTCAAGATACATTGAAAGAACTTGAGTACACTTCAAATAAAGAGTTTAATGACAAACTCAGACCAATCGTGGAAGGTAAGTGATAGAATGGATGTCTTTAAAAAAGCAAAAAAATCTATAGCCATTATTGATTTAGGCTCAAACTCCATCCGTATGAATATTTTCAAAGTCAATGCACGCGGTGGCTACAGTGTAATCGAACAGGCAAGTGAAATGGTTCGATTAAGTGAAGGGATGAATGATGGTTTAACTTTAAAAGAAAAACCGATTGAGCGCACTATACAAGCTCTGCATTACTTTAACAAGCTCATGCAAGTCAATGAAGTCAATACAACCTATGCACTTGCAACAGCTGCGGTCAGGATGTCTACAAATCAAAAGAGCTTTTTAAAAAGAGTTAAAGATGAAACTTTCATTGATTTCAGAGTTTTAACAGGCCAAGAAGAAGCGTATTATGATTTTCTTGGAGTGGTCAATTCAATGCCTCATGAAAATGCACTTCTCATGGATATTGGGGGTGGCAGCACAGAACTCATCTTAATGCAAAATAGAACCTTTGCATATGCCATCAGCTTACCGATTGGCTCGGTTACGCTAACTGAAAAGTTTAGCTCTATTAAATCCAAACAAAAGCGCATTGATGAGGCTTCAAAATCAATTCAGTCGCTTTTTGATCATATCCCATGGCTGGATAAAGCCAAAGGACTACCGATTATTGGGCTTGGTGGTGTGATCCGGACACTAGGTAAAATCGATCGCGCACTCAATGGCTATCCACTTGAAAATATGCATCATTATAGAATGCATGAACAAGAAGTTGAACGCATCTGCAAAATGATTCTGAATTCTGACGAGAAAGATCTTGATAAAATCCCTGGACTCAGTAAAAAAAGACTCGATATTATTACACTTGGCATCTTGCCGTTTAAATGTCTATTTGACCGTATTCAATCCGAGCAAATTTTTATCAGTGGAAACGGCTTAAGAGAAGGTTATTTTTACGAAGCATTGTTTCAAGATTCCCAGTTGCCTTCAATTGTGGAAGATGTTTTAGAACACAGTGTTGAGAACATGCTCAAGAGATTCAATGTCAATATTCCACACGCTCAACATGTTGAAAGACTCACGCTTAAGTTGTTTGATGCGTTAAAAAAAACGGGGAACTTCACAGAAAATGATCGTAAACTCATTCATACTGCTGCATTGTTACACGACATAGGAATGCACATTGAATATTATGATCATCATATTCACGGATTTTATCTCATTTTATACGGTCGTATCAACGGTCTTTCCAATCAAGAGCGAATGGCTGTTGCATATCTAGTTGGCAGTCATAGGGAAGAGAGCATTAAAAGCCGTATGGATCATTACGAATCTTTGTTATCAAAGTCAGAGATGCAGCGTCTAGGTCGTCTAGTCGTACTACTCAATATTGCGGAACAATTAGATCGCTCAGAAAATGCATCTATTCTCGATTTGCAAGTTAAAATTACCGATCAAAAGGTTGAAATTGAAACGATTACCACCGAAAATGTCAGCCTAGAAATCGCTTCTGCTCAAAAATTTATGGAACGGTTTGAGAAACAGTTTAGCCTTACTTTATCCATTTCCTAAATCAAGGTGCTCATGTATTTTTTAACCTGATTGTAACTTGAATCCTCCATCATAATTTGATATTATGAGTAAGTTCCTTTTTTCTCAGAGGATAGTTGAAAATGCTATCCTTTTTTTATTTGTGGAGGTACTGATGAGACAACCAGATTATGAAATTGAATCCAAACGACTCGACGAGACGAAAACACACATTGAACACACCATTCGTGCCGTAGAGAATTATCGTAAAAAATTCAGTTCTAACATTAAAGAAGCCATGAGTAACTTAGATACACAAGAAAGTTCATCCAATTATATCGATGCAATGATCAACACACAATTTGTCGAAATCGCAGAAAAAAATTATGATCAGATGGTGAGAGCCCATAAAAAACCCTATTTTGCGCGAATTGATTTTAGACAAAAAGACAAAGACGAAATTGAGAAACTCTATATCGGTAAGACTTCAATATTACGTGATGGCGAATTTACACCACTTGTGATTGACTGGCGTGCCCCCATAGCGACACTCTATTATGAGGGTCGATTAGGAGAGAATACATATGAATCCGAAGGGGATTTTTATGAAGGCGAACTGAGTTTAAAAAGGCAAATTAACATTGAAGACGGTAAATTAATCGATTATATTGATGTAGATATCACTACAACTGATGCGTTTTTACAAGCTTCACTTGAAGCAAGTGCGGATGAACGCTTAAAGGACATCGCATCCACGATTCAAGCGGAACAAAATCGAGTTATTCGAGCGAGCATGAGAAAGCCGCTCATTGTTCAAGGTGTTGCGGGAAGTGGTAAGACGACAATCGCACTTCACAGAATTGCCTATTTTATCTACACCTACGAAAAAAGCTTTAAGCCTGAAAATTTTATGATTTTGGCACCCAATCGACTCTTTATTAATTATATTTCTTCTGTACTACCAGAACTCGGAGTAGAGCGCGTTAAACAGACGACATATATCGACTTTATAGAAGAACTCTTAGGTAAGAAAATTAAACTCATGGATAAAAATAAAAAACTCATTGATATTTTATCCAATCCTTCTGAAGATACAAAAAAATCCATCATCTGGCATGCAAAATTCAAAGGTTCAATGAACTATGCACTTGGTATAGAGCAGCATCTTAAAACAATTGAAAAGCACTTTACGCCAAACGAACATTTTACTTTTGATGATGAAATCTTAGCAAAACGTGGGGAAATTCGATCTCTATTTTTAGAGAACTATCATTATTTGCCCTATCAAAAACGCGTCAATGAAATCAAAAAAATATTAACGCATCGTTTAAAAATCACCTATAAGGCAAAACTGGAGCAGACGACAGAACGTTATAACGCAAAAATCGATTCCATTCTTGCGCGTGAAGAAGCAGGGGATGAGCGCAGGACAAAAGTCGTCACTTTAATGGACGAACGCGATGCGCGACTTGTAAAACTCAAACACGAACAACTTCATGCGGTAAAAAATTATATGAGTCTCTTTCCAAAATACCATTTTGAAACGATTTATCAAGAACTCATTCGTTCACAAGAATTGATTTCAAAGTACTGGCAAGAACACCTATCAGCATCTCAAATAAGCTATTTTTTATCACATGCGAACACGATTGTTCATACAGGACAATACGAACTTGAGGATTTAGCAGCGCTATTATATATCAAATACAAAGTGCACGGATTTGATGAAGCCCCTGAAGTATCTACATTAGTAATCGACGAAGCTCAAGACTTCAGTCCATTTCAATTCTACGTGCTTAAGCAAGTCCTTAAAACGACGCGATTTACCATACTTGGTGATACGTCTCAAGGAATTCACGCATACAGAGGTATCGATCATTGGAATGAAGTGCTAGAGGGTGTATTTGAAGGGGACGAACCCCAATATATGAACCTCGTACAAAGCTATCGAACAACAGTGGAAATTATGAATCAAGCCAACGCTGTCCTTGAGCGATTAGGCGATCCAAATACGGTACTAGCAAAACCTGTTATAAGACATGGTGAATTGCCACAAAATACATGGTTTGAACATGAAGAAGAGCTATTTAATACACTGCATAAGCGCATAGAAACATTAAAAGGCAAAGGGTATAAATCCATTGCCATCATCGGTAAAACACTCCAAGAATGCAAAAAAATCAAAAAGATACTGGATATCAAATATCAACAACACGCTAAAATTCTTGATGATAAAGAAGATCATTATGAAGCAGGTCTTATCATCGTACCCTCATATTTTGCAAAAGGACTTGAATTTGATGCCGTTCTCATTGTCACAATTGATGAAGATTATCACGAACATCCACTGGACATTAAACTTTTATATGTTGCAATGACACGTGCACTTCATCATTTAGACTCCTTGACACTATCCCCAAGACTTCAGATTCTCAAAGATACACTGTAATTCAATTAGCCCCATTTAAAGCCTCATTCATGAGGCTTTTTTTTGTTTAGACTTTCATCAAAACACCCACATTTTCAACTACAGGACTATTTTCAAAATATTCTGATTGAAAATTGTGAGCTTTTAGTGGTAAAATAGAAAAGTCAACTGGCTCAATTCGTTGAAAAAGCAAGTATTCACATTTTTTTATTAGATTAAAAATAATTTTTATATAATTTAGGGGATTGTATGAAACGAACACTTTGGAAAAAAATCGGACTCATTTTAATACTTTTGATCGTCGTGCTCTTTCTAATTGCACGGTTTTATCCAGTTTCACATTTTGATACCGTTATTGAGGGGTGGCAACCGATTCAAGACGATGCATTAGCGATAAAATATCAGCCTCAGATTTACGCTGATGAAGCATATGGTTTACCAACTGAAATTCGTTATAGAGCAGCCAAAGATAACGATGGAAACGTACATATTGCCTATCACATCTTCTGGGATAGTGAACAAAATCCTAATGATGGTTTCTACCCGTGGTTGAATCGGATGATTTATACCGGTGGATTAAGTTTACAAAAGATGATGTTTGGTAAAGGGGATATTGAAGTCATTGAAATCGCGATTAATCCTAATGGAACTGTCATTCAGTGCCAATATGAAACGGCTAAGTCATATGATGAGACGGCCTTTAGTGTTTCACATGAATGGGTTCGTGCGGATCATCACATCAATATGGGATTTGAAGTCATTTCGTGGAACCATTTATTTAACATGAGTCCTCAAACTGACCTCGATCAAAATCATTCGCTTATCAAGACGAATCTTAAAATTTCTTATTTTGATGATGAAACATGGAAAGCTTTTGAAATGTTTAAAGAAACTAATACATTTTTAAAGAAAAATAGAGCTCATTTTGAATATGAACGGGTGAGTGCAGAGCAAGAACAATAATATTGCTCTAGATTGTTATACCAAGGAGGATGTATGAAGCGCTATTCCATAGATGAACTAAAGCCCGGCATGATCATCAATCAACCGATTTACGATCAGCATTACACACTTCTTGTCAATAAGGGGACGCCACTCAATTTAAAATTAATAGAGTCAATTCAATTTTATGGTTACAAATCCGTCTATATCCATGATCAAGCACAGCTTGAAACGGTTGAGTATGCCATACCACTAGAAACTATGCACGCACTCATTAAACTCATAAAAAAAACACAAAAGGAGTTTGAAATTTATATAAAACACAGTAAAAACTCTAATTTTATCGCGAACTATAAAAAATTCATTGTGTACCGAGATACGATGCTCTTTCAACTTAATCGAATTGCTGATGACATCATCATTCACCTAATAAAAAACAAAGTTTCAACTTATAAACTGCTCGAATCAAAGTCGATGCATTTATATCCCATTCAACATGCCATCCAAACTTCGATGTTATCTGTTTTAATGGGGATAAAGCGGGGACTCGCGATGAATGAGTTAAGAGCTTTATTCATTGCAGGTATTATGATTGAATTAAGCAATGTCATTGTACCAAAAGAAATCTTGAATAAAAATGGCCCGCTTACATCCGAAGAATTTGATATTCTGAAAGAACATACTCAATTCTGTCATCAATATTTTTCAGACTGTCAACACTTAAACGTAATGGTAAAAGTCATTACTCAGCAGCATCATGAAAAATATGATGGGGCCGGCTATCCGAAAAGATTAAAAGGGAAACAAATTCACCCGTTGGCACAATTACTTTCAGTAGCAGATGCATTTGATGCATTAATTAGTGATAGAAGTCAGCGAGATGCCTATCAACTTTCAGAAGCTTATCATATTTTAAAAGCTCAGACAGATGAATCCTATCCAGTTGAATGGTTACAATTACTTGAAAAAATAATCATTCCTTACGAGATTGGTGAAACCCTCGCATTAAATGTAGGCCCTGGAATCGTATCTGGTTATGACGAGTCTTTTAATCCTATCGTTGAATTATTACTCATCAACAAACACATCGTTTTATCTGAAAACAGTCAAATTCGCATCTTAAATCCAAATGGTTGATGCGTTGACAATTTCTTAGAGTTTCTGTATAATGCTTGTTGACATGGAGGTACAGATGCAATCAGAATTACATCGAAACGAACCGAATAACGCTAACGAAAAGGCCTGGAATACCAATGCATATGAAGCATGGATCAATCGCTTTGGCACGCCTGAAATCGCCGCAAAACGCGTCAAAGAATTTCCGGAGAAATCCGTTTCGCATATCTATCAATATATGGGCTGCGTCAAAAACAAAAAGATCCTCAACTTAATGGGATCAAACGGCATGAAAGCAGCTGCATTAGCAGTTTTAGGTGCAGATGTCACCGTAGTAGATTTTTCAGAGGATAATCAAAGATATGCATTAGAATTGGCTCAATCGCTGAATGTATCCATTCGTTACTATTTACAAGATGTTATGCAGCTAAAATTAGATGAAACTTATGACATTATATTTGCTGAAATGGGCATTTTACATTATTTTACGGACTTAAGACCTTTTTTCAATATGATCTATCGCCACTTATCACCAGGAGGCATCGTCATTATACGGGATTTTCATCCAATCTCCACAAAACTCATTAGTTCGCGTGGCAGTACCGCCAACGTGCGTAAACATAAAGTTACAGGGGACTATTTTTCTAAAGAACTAGTCGAAAAAGACGTCGCATATTCTAAATATACTGAGAATGGAACTGAAAAAGAAGCGTCGCAAAAAGTCTATTTACGTTTATGGACTTTAGGTGAAATCATCACACAGATGGCCTCTGAAGGTTTATATATAAACGTTTTAGACGAAGAACCCAACCTTTCGTCAGATCAATATGACAAAGGTATTCCTAAAACGTTTACAATCGTCGCACAAACTAAATAATTAATGATTCATTATTTTATTAGATTCCAACTTTTCGCCAGCTGGTTGATTCCAGTTGGAATCTGATTGATTTCAACGGATGCATAACCGAGTAGCACGATTGGGCGACTCGGTTTTTTTTCATCAAAATAAAATCTCGAAATTCCTTGTATTTCAACACCAGCACTCATTGCCCTAGAAATCAGTTCAGTTTCATCGAACTCGGTATCAACCTCAACCAAAATATGTAGACCCGCATCAGCTCCTAAGATGCGCATCCATTCTCTAAAAGGCGATAAACTCCGAATGAGTACATCAAGTTTGGCTTTGTACAATCGCCTCATTCGATTCAAATGTCGTTCAAATCCACCTATATGTATAAATCTCGCCAAGACTTTTTGTTCTAGAACTGGCACTGGACACTTTATATACGATAGCTGCTTTTCAAATCGATTCATAAGGTGGAGTGGTAAAATCATGTAACTTACTCGAAGTGCAGGGGAGAGTGATTTCGAAAATGACCCCATATAAATGACTTTCTCACTATTTCCCATTCCTTTTAACGCAGGTAAATATGAACCTGTATATCTAAACTCACCATCATAGTCATCTTCAATTAAGTATCTTTCATCATTCTCAAGTGCCCAATTCAGCAATTGCTCACGCCTTTTTAATCCCATTACAGCACCTGTAGGAAACTGATGTGCAGGTGTCACGCAGACAATACTCACATTCTGATTTTTAACGGATTCTAATACAACGCCTTCATCGTCAACATCTAAATAACTGTATCTACAGGAATTGTTTTTTAATACTTCATTTAATTTTTCAAACCCCGGATTTTCTATACCATAATGCGCATGACTTCCCAAAAGCTGAATGAGAATTTGCATAAGATACTCAGTCCCAGCACTTACAACAATTTGATCTGGCGTGCATTTAACGCCTCGTGAAGCATATATATAATGCGCAATACTTTCTCTTAATTCCATATTGCCTTTATACTCACCGGGTAATAACAAAGAAATATCATATTCATCGAGTGCATCTTGGTAAAGTTTTCGCCATTGCTTAAAAGGAAAAGAACCGACATCGACACCTTGATAGGTGAAACGATAAAGGATGCGCTCATGAATCGTACTCTGATTTTCTTTTGAAACATGAATTTTGATTATATTTTGAGTATCTGCAACAAAAAAACCCTTTCTTTCAGCAGATTCAATATATCCCTCGCACTCGAGTTGTGCATATGCATTTTGAACAGTATTGACACTCAAACCACAATAATCGGCCAATCCACGCTTTGATGGAAGTTTTGTACCCACCGAGATATTTCCACTGAGTATTTCATGCTTCAAATACTCATATAACTGCAAATAGATTGCTTGATCCACTTGATTGTTTGGAGAAAATGCGCAAAAATTCATCGATCTACCTCTTTCATTTCAATCTGGTACCATTGTTTTGTCATAAACTGATTCTTTTAATCGGGACAGTTCTCTTTTATAGTAACGATAGACAAAGCACCTGTACATGGTCAGTACGAGGTTATTTTTAGACAAAACAGACTAGGAGATGAATATGAGCAAACAATATGGATTAAATAAAAACTTAGCACAAATGTTAAAAGGCGGCGTAATCATGGATGTAACCACGCCAGAACAAGCCAGAATTGCAGAGAAGGCAGGTGCATGTGCAGTCATGGCACTCGAACGTATTCCCGCTGATATTCGCACAGCAGGTGGAGTATCCAGAATGAGCGATCCAAAAATGATTAAAAGTATTCAAGACGCCGTGTCAATTCCGGTAATGGCTAAAGTCCGAATAGGTCATTTTGCAGAAGCTCAAATACTTGAAGCAATCGAAATTGACTTTATTGATGAAAGTGAAGTTTTATCTCCTGCGGATGATACATACCACATTCATAAACGCGATTTTAAAGTTCCATTTGTCTGTGGTGCAAAGGATTTAGGGGAAGCACTTAGAAGAATTGAGGAAGGCGCTTCAATGATTCGGACAAAAGGAGAGCCGGGTACAGGTGATGTCGTTCAAGCAGTTCGACATATGCGAATGATTCAGCAGCAAATTAGGCATATTCAATCATTGAGAATTGATGAACTTTATCATGCAGCAAAAGAGCTCAGAGTCAGTTATGAACTGGTACAGTTTGTTCATCTCAATGGCAAATTACCGGTTGTCAATTTTGCAGCAGGCGGAATTGCGACACCAGCAGATGCTGCTCTAATGATGCAACTTGGAGCAGAAGGTCTTTTTGTAGGGTCGGGGATTTTTAAATCTGGGGATCCTGAGAAAAGGGCGCAAGCTATTGTTAAAGCGTGTACGAACTTCCATGACGCAAAACTGATTGCTGAATTATCAGCAGATTTAGGAGAAGCTATGGTCGGCATCAACGAGCAAGAAATTGAACTCATTATGGCACAAAGAGGGAATTAATGAAAAAGAATATCGGCGTATTAGCCGTTCAAGGCGCTTTTATTGAACATATCAACATGCTTAATCAATTGGATGTTCACTGTGTAGAAATAAGAAACAAATCCGATTTAAAAAAATGCCCACTAGATGGATTGGTGCTTCCAGGTGGTGAAAGCACTGCAATGAGCAAGATTATGCATGACTTAGATTTATTTCAAGAAATTAAGTCGCTCATTTTATCTGGAACGCCTGCATTAGGAACTTGTGCGGGTATGATACTCCTGTCTAAAAGAATCATCGGCGAATCCACTGTACATCTTGGAGTAACAGACACACTCGTCAAACGAAATGCATATGGTAGGCAGCTTGGGAGTTTTTCAATCAATGGCTATTTTAAGGGCATTGGGAATATTCCGATGGTTTTTATCAGAGCACCATATATCGAAAGTATCAGTGGAAATGTGGAAATTCTTGCAACACATGATGATAAAATCGTAGCAGCACGTCAAGACAATATCATTATGACCGCTTTCCATCCTGAACTGACCGAAGACACTCGCATTCACCAATTTTTCCTCTCACTTATAAAGTAACTATTCCCAAAAAAAGCTCTATGGAAATCCATAGAGCCTTTTTTGTTTCTTTTATGTGTTTTACTTATTGATTGTCTTATTTTTTATCTGTCTTATTTTTGGAAGTGCTAGGGAAGCCTCTCATACATACAGCTTTTATTTCTTCCGTTCTCTTTACCTCGATAGAGCGCTTTGTCCGCATAATCAATACACATATCAACGGTCATCTTATCCGTATACTTACATAGACCTACAGTGACCGTGATAGGGAACATAATACATGAATATTTATGACTTGCTAGTCTCGCTCTTAAAGCATCAATTCGTTTAAGCGCGATATCCTGATGATCATAGTAAAGCAATATCAAAAATTCTTCGCCACCCCAACGTCCAACAAATCCTTCATCTTTAATTTCAGCGACTAACAGATCTGAAAGTTCTTTCAGAATCATATCACCACAATCATGACCATACGTATCATTTACCGTTTTAAAATGATCAATGTCGACGATTCCAACAAAAAAAGGTTTTCTATTGGCAATTATTTCATTAATCGTCTCAATGGTATGACGTCTATTCGGCAATTTTGTCAAGTAATCTGTCTTTGAAAGGTGATCTAACTCATCCAGAGCCTTTTTTAAGTCTGCAGTTCGCTCGTCCACTAAAAACTCAAGATTGCTATTGACGTGTTTTAAATCTTCAAGAATCTGAGAATTTTCATTTGAAAGATTTTCAATACTTGAAAATGCTAAAGAAAACTTTGATGCCAGCATATACGCTTGAGTCAACACGAAAATAGAGAGTGCAAACGGAATCATCGAAGGCGTATTGGATATCGTCAACTCATAGTAGTAATCATTTGCAAAACCTAATATTAAACAAATAAAACCAACTATAACTTCTCCAGTATAGGGAACGCCCTTAATAAATCCTTTAAAGATCATAATTAATGCATAAAAAAGTAAAATAAATCCAAATACAATATAGTAAAAAATCGTTGTGTCGATAATTTTAAAAGGACTCACCAAAGTAATTAATGTAATGATGATTCCAGATCCAATACTCAGTTTAAAAAACATGTCACTGAGCAACTCTTTGAAAGAATAATACAAGTACCCACAAAGTCCTGTAAACCCAAAATAAACAGTTAAATAGGAGAGACGTCCATAAATCTCAAAATTCATCTCGTAATGCGATGGTAAAAAACGTGCGCCTACAATGAGCATTCTAAATGCAAACATAAGATTGAATATCCCAAAATAGAGTGAGGTTCGATCCTTTGTTCGCATAACGAATAGACCAATATGATAAATTCCCATGATCACGAGCATTCCAAATAGAAAGAAATCTCTACTGAGCTTCATCGTCGATGATGACGCAATTTGACTTGCTAAACCAATTTTAGGAGTGGTAATCGCTGAATCTTCATAGTGAAAATCAGATGTGTGAATCACAATATCGACAATCGCCGAATCCGCACTAAAATAACTGTTAACGAGTTTGTAATACGGATCAGAAGTTTCACTTGAAGTTCCAACATGACCAACTTCCTCAAAAAATTTACCATTGATAAATAATTTATAGGAACTTAAAACAATATCGGTTGTGAGTCCATAATTTTCGCTATTTGAAGGGAGTTTTACTCTCAAATATAAAGTTCCATAGTACTTGTCACTTTCAAATGGCTTAACAAGATTCATGCTATCATTGGTACTCGGTATTTGAATTTGACTTGCGTTATTCACTTCGTTCTCAGCAAATTTCTCAGGATCGATAAACTCATTGAAATAAAACTTCCATTCGCCAGAAAGGTCAACCGGACCATCGTTTTCAAAAGACCACTCGCTTAAGTCTAAGTATCCATTGACTGGTTGTGGGGAAGTATTCGTTTTGTGATCTGAATAAATTCCAGAAAAGATGAGCATGCACACAAATGCTAAAATGAGTGATATGCCAATCCAATTTTTAGTCTTCATAAGAATCCTTTCACTTAAATCTAGCACCATCGTAATAGAAAAAAGCTCTCGTATAAGGTAAGTTTGTTGTTTCATCAAAATCTTTCGGGCAATAGCCATTTGAAACATAAGTTGTTGCCAAGTAGCCTAATGCCATTAGCGTCTCTGCAGTTAATTGGCTACAAAATACTTTTGTGGGATCTGTAGAAGGGGTGTTGTGAATTTTTCCTTCTGTGAACCATTTTAACATTTCTTTATCCGATGGAAATGATTTTGAATGTAGTTGCTGAATCGTCTCTTTGAGGAGTTTCTTTGTTTCAGAATCCATGGGTTGACTCAGGTACTTCACTTTGAAATGTGTATCATAATGATTATCAACATCTACTTTTATGCGATCTTTAAGTGCGACGAGCATTGGCCCATCAGCTTTAGGTTGATTCAACAGCACATCGATAATCCCATCTGAAGAAGAAGTAGATTCCCAAAATAAAGGTTCCGATCCTTCAAGGCCCATATCGACTGGCATCACAACCATACCAATATGAGACCAAAACGACCATTCAATTACTTCGATTGCAAGTGAAGAGGGTTCTGCACCATGAAACAATATCAAGTCACCCGTTTTTAATGACTTTGAAATATCTGTAAAATTAATTTCTCTAATCAAGTTAACCTCCAAAAGTATGAATATATGCCTTCAAATCAAATGAATACACACTTCCATTTTATAGGATGTGAAAACACTTGTAAATTAATAGTTTTCAAAATTATCACAACTCAAAAAAACTTTAAAAAAATTAAAAAAAATGCCACAATCAAATCATGATTGTGGCATAAATTCATTAAGTTACACTGTTCATAATCACGCGTAAATCGATATCATTACCGATTCGTCTGGATGTATATCATTAAGCAATCACTACCGTATCTGCAACAGCTCTTACTAAGTTAGTCGATAAATCAGAGATTCTTTCTAAATTATTGACGATCTCAAGGTAGTAAACGCCAGACTCTGTGCTACATTCGTGACTATTCAAACGTTCAAAGTGATCGATTCTCGCTTTTTTCTGTAAATCATCCATTTCTTTTTCAAGCGCAATAACTTCGTCAATCAATGCACGATTTGGCTCTTTTAACACGCTAATGGCTTTTTCATAAGTAGCACGCGTCTTATTGTACATCACCATAAGCGCATTTTTTGAATTAGGAGAGAAGACAATTTTATTATCATTTAAAGTGATGATCAACTCAGCGATATTATCTGCATGATCGCCAATTCTCTCAATGTCATTGATGCTATTGAATAGTCCGTCAATATAACGTCTATCGGAATCCATGATGTCACAGTTTGAAAGTTTCACAAGATAATCGGTTATGAGCTTTTCAAGTTGATTAATATCTTTTTCAAGCACAAAGGTCTTTTTAACTTTATCCATTTGATCTTCAAAAAATCCATCAAGGGCATTTTTCATACTGTCATAAGCCACTTCGCTCATATTGATTGTTTCATTAATAACGCTTCTAACTGCAATTGTAGGAGTTTCAAGTAAACGTTCGTCAATGTATTTTGTCAATTTAACTTCTTTTTCATCTTCGCCTTCTGGAATAACCCACATCGCAATTTTAATTAGGAAGAATGCAAATGGGAATTGAAGAATCACGTTTGTAATATTGAAAATCGTATGTGCATTTGCAATTTGACGACCAACATCCGTTGGATCTAATTGAGTGACAATTCTTGTAATCGGATTTGTCAATAACACAACGAATAAAATTGTACCCACGGTATTAAATGCTAAGTGAATAATTGCAGCGCGTTTCGCATTTTTACTTGCACCAATACTCGAAATGAGTGCTGTTGTACAAGTTCCAATGTTATCTCCATATAAAATAGGGAGTGCTGCTTCAAGCGGAAGTGCTCCTTTTGCTGCCAATGCGATAAGCATGGCAATTGACGCAGAAGAACTTTGAACTATAAAGGTCAAACCAAAACCAACCAATACACCCAACAAAGGATTGTGACTAAGTGATAACATTAAATCATTAAACGCTTGCATACCTCGAAGTGGTTTTAATGCATCTCCTAAAAATTCCATACCAATAAAGAGAATACCTAAACCAATTAAAATTTCTGCTAGATTTTTATAGCTATCCTTTTTCATCGTCATCCATAAAATTACACCAATACCAACCGCAATTGGAGCGATCTCGCCAATTGAAAGCGAAACTATCTGTCCCGTAACAGTGGTACCGATGTTCGCACCGAAAATGACCCCCACAGCTTGTGATAATTTCATGATGCCGGCATTTACAAAGCCTACTACCATGACAGTTGTTGCACTAGAGCTCTGAATAATCCCCGTAACAACCACTCCGACTAAAACCCCCATAAAGCGATTTGTCGTTAAAACTTCAATAATTCTTTCTAGTTTTTTACCTGCAGCTTTTTGTAGTCCATTTCCCATTAGCTGCATACCATAAAGGAAAAGACCTAAACCACCCAATATGCCAATTGCTATCGACATCAAATGCCTCCTAAATACTTATTATTCTTTTTGATGAAATCTTATATTAAATCCTTGTTAATTCTAACAGAAAAAAGACTTTACATTGTTAAATCCATGTAAAGTTGATGTAATTTTCATGTTAGTTTTGTTTACCCAATCCTGACAAAAATACACAACCTGATTTCTAATGTGATTAATCTCCAAAATTCAACAGAATTTACGTGCATTTTACATGGTAAATTATAGGTTATTTCAATTTCGTAAAATCTACTTATATGTTATAATTTTACATGTAAAATTATGAAAGGGGGATGCAAAATGCTATATGAAAGTGGGCTTATCACATTATACGTTCTGCTCACGAATCAACCACATAAAGTACTCACGTTATTAATGATCATTTCGTATTGGCTTTCAACTTTCACACTAATGGACAAACAACTTTTTAAAACTCGAATAAAATGGCGTCCCATCATTCACAATAAAGAACATTTATTTACCTTTATGATCAAATATATAGCGCCTTTATGTGTTTGTTTTATCCTAATAATTGAACATAATACCACAAGTAATGCCGCTCTAATTTCTTACTACTCACTTTTAGGAAAATCACTATTATTCATTGGCGCTTCATTGTATCTTTGGGTCTTAGCATCAAACCCGTATTATGTCATGACGATGTCACTACAATATGAACTTGGACATACCGTTATTAATAATGGTCCTTATACTTGGATCAGGCATCCAGGATATTTAGCCTCTATCATCTCCATTTCTAGTATCCCGTTCATCACAAAATCACTATTTACAATTCCACTTTGTATTTTATGGATTTTGGGGTATTTATTACGAACATATATTGAAGATCAAATGCTCATGCGACACTTTAAGGGATATTACGATTATTCCCAAAAAACGAAATATAAACTCGTGCCATATATTTGGTAAAAATGATTCATAATTAGGAGGATTTTATGTTACAAACGATTGTTTTTATTTTAATTAGCCTATTGATAGGGTATACAATTGGAACGTTTATTTCTAGTTTGAAGGCAAAAAAGCGAATTCAACAACTCAATCATGCTTTAAAATCACTTTCACAAGGTGATTATCGCGTCGTAGTTGACATCCAATCAGGCTTATTAAGTGAAACTAAGTCTTTACTCGAATCACTATGTGCCTATTATGAAGCAACTTTCGAAGAACTTGTGATAACATCCCTTCAAACCAACGAACTCTCTGAACAACTGGATCAATTTATGACTACCAATAGTCAAAGAATGGAAGACATCATACGCAATATCCACGTTTTATCGGATAACTCAAATAAATATGTCCATTCCATCAATACGACAGAAGATCAAGTTCAAGAGATGGTTCATTTTATTCAAGAAATGAATCAATCGATTATTGGAGCTAAGGAAGCCTCTAAAAAATCTCATGAGTTATCCACTGCCTCTAATAGTGAAATTGGTCATACCATCCGAATTGTCGACGAAATGGAATCAAAAACAACTCATTTTAAAGAAAGTATTGATGAACTCATTGTCACTGCCAGTTCAATTGAAACATTTTCAACCACGATTGAAAAAATTGCAGAAAATACGAATTTACTCGCATTAAATGCAAGTATTGAAGCGGCAAGAGCAGGTGAGGCGGGAAGAGGATTTGCAGTTGTTGCAGATGAAATTAGAAAATTATCACAAAGCACTTCAGAATCACTTGAACTCATCGTCACAAGTGCAAAATCCATTATGCATGCACTGAGCGAAGCCAATATCGCTACGGATGAAAATGTTGAAATCAGTCACGAGATGAAGACTCAAGTTTTAAAATCAAGTGAAATCTATCACAGCATAGCGAAGGATTCAAGTTTGACAGAGTCAAAAGTAGAGGATGCATTTAGAGCCATCCAAAAACTTGAATCTGCTATTCATCACGTTCATCATCAAATGGATTCACTTTCTGATAATACCGCGGAAAACAATCAATACGTACAGATGACGACATCCGTTACACAAGAACTTGGCAAGGATATTCGATCTCTCAAATCTTCAACTGACTTCATGCGTACGATTAACGAAAAATTCTATCGTACAATATCAGAAAAAAGTATTGATACCATCTTGAAAAACCAAGTTCAAATTTTAGTAAAAGCACTTAAAGATACACCAATAGGGTTAAATTATGAGGTTTTTGCAAAAGAAAACCACATAACGAACTTCCAAACCCTCAATTCACAAGGTATTATCACTCAATCCACTGAAAAAGGAAGCCTCGGATTGAATCTATTTGATATTTATCCACCATACAAAGACTATTTTAACAACCCTAGACGCGAAAATATCCTTTTAACACCAATTGTTAAACGTCTTGATGGCTACTATGCAAAATTTGCTGCCACACGATTTAATGAATCTTTAATAATTGTTGAATATTTATTTAATATCAAATAGTTACCATTAACTTGAAACCCGTACATGATTAAGCGAATGCATACATTTTATGACATTCGCTTTTTTTTTGATAAAACGTTGTTAAAGGGGAGGTTCTTATGAATCCAGTTATTGAATTATCACATTTGACTAAATTTTATGGCAAAGCAAGAGGGATTGAGGATGTAACACTTACAGTAAACGAAGGGGAAATATTTGGATTTATAGGACCAAATGGCGCTGGAAAATCCACTACCATTCGAACGATGATGGGGCTGATTTTTCCAACAAGTGGAGAAGCAAAAATCTTTGGTAAGAATTGTGTCAAAGAAGGGCCAAGTATAAGAGAATCCATCGGTTATTTGCCTTCTGAAGTATTTTACTATGATAAAATGAAAGTCATCGATTTGCTCAATTATTCAGCTGGGTTTTATAAAAAAGACTGCAATAGTAGGATGCTTGAACTTGCTGAACTTATGGAACTTAATCTCAACAAGAGAATCGAAGATTTGTCCTATGGTAACAAAAAGAAAGTAGGGATTGTTCAAGGATTATTGCACTCTCCTAAGCTCATTGTCTTAGACGAACCAACCAGTGGTCTTGACCCTCTGATGCAAAAGAAATTTTTTGATATTATCGAAGGGGAAAATAAAAAAGGGGCAACCATTTTCTTTTCTTCTCATATTCTATCTGAAGTCCAAGCACTCTGTAATCGAGTTGCCATTATTAAAGATGGTCATATCATTAAAGTTGATGATATCAAATCCATGCGTGAAGATAATTACAAAAAACTTACCGTTAAAGCGGCTGGAATTCACTCAGATCTATTTAATATTCCAGGAGTGACCAACCTTTCAAATGGAGATGATGAAATGAGATTCTTTTATAAAGGGGATATTAATCAGATGTTGAAGATTCTCTCTAGCCATGCATTAAAGGACGTTCTAATTGAAGAACCTACATTAGAAGAAGTCTTTATGCATTATTACAAATAAGTGGGGGACCTTATGTTAAATATTTTTAAATACGAGTTTAAGATGAACATAAAATCCATTTTAATTTGGTCGATTGCATTGATTTGTGTGACTTTTATGCTAATGGTTTTCTATCCAGCATTCAGTAGTGATATGACGCTTCTAGATAAGATGATGGAAAATTACCCAAAAGAATTACTAAAAGCATTTGGAATGGCAGGAAGTTTATCGCTCGCAGATGTTCTGGGGTATTTTGCATTCATTTTCACTTTCTTACAGTTAATGCTCGCTATACAAGCTTCAAACTATGGATTTTCAATCCTTTCAATTGAGGAAAGAGAGTTTACAGCCGACTTTCTGATGTCAAAACCAGTTTCACGAACGCGCATTGTGACTGCTAAATTTTTAGCGGCATTTTTCTCTCTGACGATTTGCAATATGGTGACATGGGCAGCATCATTTAGTGCCATTGAACTTTTTAAAGATGGGCATTCTTATGAACTTAAACCCATTTTGATTTTGCTCTCGAGCATCGTGCTGTTTCAGCTATTTTTTCTAACACTGGGAATGGTGATTTCCGTTCTTGTTAAACGCGTTCGTAATGTCCTTTCATTTTCTTTAGGTCTTTCTTTTGGCATGTATATTCTCAATACCATTCGCGCCATAGTAGGAGGGGAAATTCTCGGAATATTGACTCCTTTTTATCATTTAGAACCCAACTATATCCTCGAACACGCTCACTACCAATTTCCGCTTGCTATGATACCAGTTGCAGTTATTATAGGTTCGATTCTCGTGACGTATAGTCTCTATACCAAACGCGATATCGACTCCCTTTAGGAGGTTTATATGATACACATCATGAAATGGGAGTTTAAAGCACAATTAAAATCACTTATAATTTGGTCGTTGATCTTTATCGTATTTTTAGCTATGATGACCTCTGAGTTTTCAGCGTATTATAACAATCCTGAGATGCTCGATGTTATGGAGTTGATGCCAGAACCCTTATTGAATGCTTTTTCAATGAATAACGCGAACTTGACCACACCTGAAGGGTATATGAGCATCGCGTCAGTTTATTTTGGATTGATGTTTGGACTATTTTCTGTCTTACTCGGCAGCGCGATCATTTCCAAAGAAGAACGAGATAAAACCGCTGAATATCTCATGACTATGCCCGTTTCGAGAGAAAAGATCCTTGCAGCGAAATTCGCGACGTCACTCATTCTCATCGTTTTGCTTCTTGCGGTATTTACAATTTCTGTTTTTGCTTGTATGATCCCTTTTGAAATTACCGGATCGTTTGTGTCATTTGTAAAACTGATGTCCTGCTCATTATTTCTCATATCCATCTATTTTTTGGCCATCGGCATGTTTTTAGCTAGTATTCTTAAACGCTATAAGAGTTCGGGAAAAATATCCGCTGTAGTGATTATGGTGTTATATTTTATCAGCATTCTCGTGTCACTTTCAGATAAAATTGACTTTTTTAAGTACATCACGCCATTTAAGTATTTTGAAGCCAATTCCTACCTTCATCTAGGTCATCTTGAAATTAAATACGTAATACTTACATTAATTGTTTTCATTATGGGAATTGTTGGTACATTTATAGTATATCCTAGAAGAGATTTGCATATTTAAGCATCAATTGGAGGCAGTATGCTCGTTCGATATGCTACCACAAACGATTTAAGCACATGGCAAAATATGATCAATAAGTTAACGGACGACCAACAAGATTCGAATGCAGAGATCATGTTGCCTTATATGACGCATAAAATTGAAAATGGAGAAGCACTTGTGTCATACGACATGGTCATCAATACGTGCATGGGCTTTCTTGCATTTTCAAAAAAAGAAAATCGGATTTCCTGGCTAGGCATCTACCCGAATTTTAGAAAGTTAGGTGTTGCAACGGCACTCGTTGAAAAAGCATTATCGCTACTGGATCCTACAGAGGTAATCACCGTACGATTGTATTTGCATTCATTAGAGATGTGTCACGCTATAGAAGCGCTATTTAGGAAATATCATTTTGTAACGCTTAGTAAAGGCGACAATTCAGAAGCTAATTTTTACGAGCTATTAATGACACTGAAGCCTATTGAAATTACAAATGGACCAGTTTTAAGCGAAATACGCTCAAGTGACTTTGGATTACCTTGCATTGCTGAAGAAAGTGATCGGGAGATATTGCACGCAATCCGAGCGATTATTCGCAATTCCGCTGACGAAATTGCACTCCTTTATATAAAAAAAGACCATTACTATAAACTGCCTGGCATTCCGTATGATACAAATATTCAAGCGATTGAATCATCTTTATACCAACAATTTCATTTTCGAACGCTGCTTCAGCGCGTCGTGGGAAATATCATGGAATATCGAGATGCATTGGATGAAGTCCAGATGACATGCGGGATAGAGTTTAAACTTGTGGAAAGCGAAAGCACAGAGGCATCAGACATGTATGATGTCTTATGGGTACCAGTAGAATCGGCAATCATGCTTATTGACAGCAATTCTAGTGATAAATACATGGCAAAATACGTTTCCAAACGGGACGACATATTTTTAAGGAGCTTATTATGAACCCATTAGATGGACTTAAACCATTTACAATTGAAAGTTATGATAGTCTAAAACCTTACTACGAAAACTATCTAAGTGAAATTCACGATCTTAATTTAACCAATTTAACAATTTGGCGACATAAACATCGCCTGCACTATATTGAAATTAAAGGGTACGTTTGGTATCAATACCACTCGACAGAATCAAGTGAAATAAGTTTTTCAGAACCAGTAGGAGATTACTCCAATACACAAGCACTCCTCGAATCGACTAAAGCGTGGATTCATTATGCACATACGCATCACTTTCCTTTAAAACTGAGACATATTGGTACATTTTTTCAAAATTTCTTAGAGAATAACGGCTTTATTATAGAATCCGAGGCAATCGAAGCGGACTTTGACTACCTATATGAATCACAGAATCTCGCTCAACTCTCCGGAAATCGATACCATAAAAAGAAAAATCATGTTAATCAGTTCAAAAAAAATTATGCACATGCAATGAAGAGTGAATCCATAACACCGGTTAATGCACTGGAAGCTCTCAAAGCTGCAAAAAACTGGTGTATTGCAAATGGTTGCAAAGATTCGATGGATTTATGTCACGAGTTTAACGGCATCAAAGAACTCTTTACGCAATGGGATTTATTTTCGAGAAGAGGCGTAGAGGGAATTGTTCTAACCATCGACGAAAAACCCATCTCTTTTAGTATCGGTGAACCACTCAATAAAACGACTTATCTCGTTCACATTGAAAAGGCAGACTCAGATTATCAAGGCGCATATGCGATGATCAATCAATCTATGGCTGAAAGTGCAAGCACTCAATATGAATTTTTAAATCGAGAACAAGACATGGGCATCGAAGGCATCCGAAAAGCGAAACAGTCCTATCATCCACATCATCTCGTGGAAAAATACGATGTGACCCTTCAAATGCCTCTATAAGAGTTCAATTCACTCTATGAAGATTCATATGTGTGTGATATACTCAACATATGATATTCGTTCATTACAATTAAATACTATCGGGAGCTCATATATGGGCTGAGAGGAAACTGTGAGTTTCGACCGTACCTGATTTGGATAATGCCAACGTAGGGAATGACCATATGAATGAAGGTTGCTCTCGGCAACCTTTTTTTATTGCGCAAAAGGAGACCAATTATGACACACTTGAATATTGAGTTACTGTCAAAAATTAAAGCGACAAAGCCGCTGATTCACAACATTACCAACTATGTAACTGCCAATGATTGTGCCAATATTTTACTTGGAGTAGGGGCATCACCCATCATGGCAGATGACATCACAGAAGTAGAAGAAATTACAGCTTTGTGCAACGCCCTCGTCATCAACATAGGTACACTCAATCATCGCACCATTGAATCTATGCATCTTGCGGGAAACACCGCCAATCAGCTGAAACTTCCTATATTACTCGATCCAGTCGGCATAAGCGTTTCAAAATTGAGAACGCACACGGCTCTCGAATTGATTCGCAAACTAAAACCAACCATTATTAAAGGCAATTTAACTGAAATCAAAGCATTGCATGCGCTTATGTGTCCCAAACCGATAGAAAACACAAGTGATCAGGCACACTCAAATGGTTCAGAATTATCCAAACAAACCAACATTCACGAGTCATCATCTAGAGGTGTCGATGCTCTGGAATCTGACTGTATCACGGATACAACACAAAAACATTACATTAAAATTGTCCGCGAACTTTCCACGTACTTTGATGGGACTGTGATCGTCGCTACAGGAAGTGTCGATTTAGTCTCAACCGAAAAGATAACTTATCTTGTCTATAATGGTCACAAATCAATGAATTCAGTAACTGGAACAGGTTGCATGCTTTCAAGTTTAATGGGCGCTTTTAGCGCTATGGCAAATCAGCAACTTGAAGCGGCACTCATGGCAACTGTTATGATGGGAGTTGCTGGTGAAATAGCGTTTGAGACATGTCAAAGCGCTCAATTAGGAACAGGTTCTCTTCGCGTTTTTATTCACGATGCCATCAGTCAAATGACGCCTGAAATCCTCGAACAACGTGCTAAAGTTCATGCCTTTAAACCAGAGTTTGAACATATACTTTAATGAATCACATCAATGAAAAGACATCAATAGAAGGGAGACAGTCGTATGCAATTTACTAAAAAAATTCAAAACTATCAATTCACGCTTTACGGAATTACAGATACTTCAGATGAAACGCTTGAATCAAAAGTGACTGAAGCGATTTTAGGAGGTATCACGATTTTACAACTTCGGGACAAAACGTTATCACAAGAAGCGCTCATCAAAGTCGCGCGCAGGATCAAACCGATTACGGATGCTCATAATATTCCGCTCATTATCAATGATTATGTTGAAGTAGCTAGAGTCGTTAACGCTTCTGGGGTTCATCTTGGACAAGATGACCTTTCGATTGAACAGGCGAGACAGATTCTTGGGAAAGATGCCATCATCGGAGTTTCTGCACATACAGTTCAAGAAGCCATTCATGCACAAAAATGTGGAGCAGATTATATCGGTGTCGGCGCATTGTTTCCGACCCATACCAAACTCGATGCACAACCAACAGATTTTACGATACTCAAACAAATTACACGTATCGTGACGATCCCAGTAGTGGGTATCGGTGGAATTGACATGTCTAATGTCGAACAACTACAAAATACGGGATTAAGTGGCATCGCTGTGGTTTCAGCTATTTTTTCTAAACCTCATATTAGAGAAGCAACTCAAGCGTTATTTAAAAAGGCTTCTATGACCTTTCAAAATTACACCTTAGAGATTCCAAAAGTTCTGACGATTGCAGGATCGGATTCTAGTGGAGGTGCAGGTATTCAAGCAGATTTGAAGACCATCTCAGCATATGGACTCTATGGAATGAGTGTAATCACTGCACTAACTGCTCAAAATACATGCGAAGTCACGGGCATCTTTGAATCGTCTCCAGAATTTGTTCAAGAACAACTCCATGCGGTATTTTCGGACATACAACCAAATGCCATTAAAATAGGCATGGTTTCCAATCCCGAAATCATTGAAGTCATCGCTTCGTTTTTATCAAAACACGTCTCAGCGGATACACATATCGTGTTGGACCCCGTAATGGTCTCGACAAGTGGCAACGCACTTTTGAAATCCGAAGCGGTTAATATGCTAAAACATACCTTGATGCCACTCGCGACTATCATTACACCGAATATTCCAGAAGCTGAGATTTTATCAGGTATGAACATTCACACAAAAGACGACATGATTCGTGCTGCAAAGAGCATTTCACACGCATACTCTGGATATATCCTCATAAAAGGCGGGCATTTAACTCAATGCTGCGATGATCTTTTATTTTATCGCGATAGGAGTTATTGGTATTCGCACGCACGTATTGAAACGACAAATACACACGGAACAGGATGTACGCTCTCAAGTGCTATTGCTTGTGGACTCGCACAAAATTTAGAGCTTACAGATGCCATCAAGGAAGCAAAGTCGTATGTCACCGGTGCACTTTTGTCAGGACTTAATATCGGAAAGGGAAACGGCCCACTCAATCATCAATGGTTTCAAATTCCAACATATAGTGGTATCATATGAGTATAATACTCCTATAAAGGTTGGCATAATTCATGAAAGTTTTTAGACAAACCGTTCAACATCTTAAAAATAATTTTACTCAATATTTTATCTTAGAAGCGATTGTCATGGCGCTTTCTTCAAGTTTCATTATGCCTCAAATACTGAGATTTTATAACTGGGCCATGATTCAGGCTGGAACACCTTATGTTCTTAACGTATCGCTTATTCAACCAGAGCTTTTTTCAGTCCGATTTTGGATGACTCTACTTGGAATTATGGTATTTGCCATTTTACTCTTGATCCAATATTTGGTTCTAATGGTCTTAATCGAATCCAACATTCAAAACCGTCCAGTTACAATAGGCGGTAGTTTTTGGATTACGCTTAAAAATTTAAAACGCCTCATTTTTCCAGGATTTATTCAAATTGTTACGATGGGTATTGTCTTTGTACCTTTCGTATTTAGTACCACTCAATTGACCTTGATGAATATTCCCATTACATTTATCGAATGGTTTCAAAAAATAGGTAAGCTCGATTCATATTGGATCATACTCCTGATTCTATGGCTCTATATCCACATCCATTCTCTTTACTTAATGTACTACATGCTCATTCATCAACTTTCAACGCGAGAAGCTTTCAAAAGAAGCTTTAAAATGATTCGAAGACATCAGTTAAAAACACTCATTCATTGGGTTCCAGTGCTATTGATCGTCTTACTTGTTTGGCTTTTTTTAGGCATATGGATGCAGACGATTGCAGAATGGATGAATGTACTCATTCGTTTTGTCGCACTCAAAAAATTAGTCATCTATTTGCTCAGTATTATCGCCTATAGTATACTACTCCTCAGTTTTCCTTTTATCATTACGTATTTGATGTTTTTATTTAGAGCCGTTATGGAAAAAGACCGCGAAGAAATTCCCGTATTCCAATTTCGTTCGAGAAAAGTCAAATGGCCAAAATGGGTTCATGCACTTCATAAAATTACAGGCCTTATTTTGACAATCACGATTATTGTGACTTTTGGAATCAATTATTTATGGATTGAATCCTTTAAAAAATCCGATGTAAAAATTGCCGCTCACAGAGGGAATTCAAGTGACGCACCAGAAAATACTTTATCGAGTGTTCAATCGGCTATTGCCAAGCAAATAGACTACGTTGAAATCGATATTATGCTCACAGAGGATGGAACACTCGTGTTGCACCACGATAAAACATTAAGTCGAACTGCAGGTGCCAATATCGCGATATCAGATTTTCCTTATAGTGTTATTTCATCCTATGATGTTGGATCACATTTTTCGAAAAAGTTTACCGGTGAAAATATTCCAAAACTCGAAGATGTTTTAAAAGCATGCAAAGGACAAATTAAAGTAATCATCGACATAAAAGCAGAAGATCGACTCAATATTCTCATACCCAAACTGATATTTCTCATTGATGCTCTCGATATGGAAAACGAAGTCTACGTTCAGTCGTTTAATACAAAAATACTTGTGATGATTCGCTCCATCAATCCCAACATCAAAATCGGACAAATTCTCTATTATTTTTCGGGGAATTTAGCTGCTCTCGATGTGGATTTTTACACCATTCGTGCAAACATGCTCACGACGGATTTTGTCAAGCGAGCACATTCGCTTGACCGAAAAGTATGGGTATGGACTGTGAATACAGTCGTTGGTCTCAACGAAGTGATGCGATATAACATAGACGGCATCATCACAGATTTCCCTGAGCGTGCTGAAAACGTCAGGAGTTTAGTGAAGTAGAGATTGCGACTCTGCATTTGGCTAAAATCAAAAAATTATCCTTGGCTTTCGAGTAAAACTCCGCCTTGGTTAATAAAAATTGATCAACTTTGAAAAAACTTTGAAAAAACTTTCAGAAAAGAGACTTTTCAAAATAAATTCATTATGATATGATACTTTTAATTGAATATCAGATTATCGGTCCTTTCGATCATACGAAAGGTTAATAGGGAATGAGGTGAAAAACCTCAGCAGCCCCCGCTACTGTAAAGAAGAACGAAATCTCACATGCCACTGATTATTGGGAAGGCGAGAGAGTAGGATGATATCTAAGCCAGGAGACCTGCCATAATTTTTGCAACAAACAAACTTCGGTGGGAGGTTTAATGTAAGATATATTTTTCAAGTATGTAAAATATGATAAGTATATAACTAAACACAACCATCAGGTTGTGTTTTTTTTATGCCATTATTTTTAAACAACAAAATAATTCATTAATGAGGTGAACGATGAATCCATCCGCAATTTTAATACTCGCACACGGAAGTAAAGTTGAAAAAACAAATGAAACCATGGAACAATACATGGATGCTTTAAAAAAATATTCCGGAGAAGTTTTACTTGAAAAAGCCTACCTTCAATTAATGGAACCTTCCATGGAGACAGCTATTGAAACGTTATATCAAAATGGCGTCCGCCAACTAACCATTTTTCCTTTCTTTTTATTTCAAGGGAACCATATTCTTGAAGATATTCCGTCAGTCATTGAAAGTGAAAAACTTAAATATCCAGATTTGAGCATCCAATTTCTATCAAATATAGGGTTTGATGAAACAATTGTGAAACTCATTGCTACAAGAGTTGGTTTGATATGAGTTATATCAAAGATCCGATGAAAATAGAGTCCACTAGCTTTGAAATCATTGAAAACATTATGAAAGATCATGCATGGACATATCCTAATTCACATCATCATATATACAAAAGAGTCATCCATACTTCTGCTGATTTTGATTACCTAGAGAATTTAAAAGTAGATTCATCATTTGTCGAGCAGCTCATAGCACTCACGGGTGAAACTGTGACACTTTACACCGATACACAAATGGCTTTATCAGGTATCAATAAAAAAGCCCTAAACAAATCAAATTGGCAGGTCAAATGCTTTGTTTCATCGGAGGAAGCCCAAGTGATTGCCTCTAGCAAAGGCATTACAAGATCAATGGCTGCGATTGAAATGGCTTTAACTGAACCAGGAAAGAAAGTATTTGTCATTGGAAATGCGCCTACTGCTATTTTTCAACTACTCGAACACTCAAATTTATCAAAATTTGATGTCATCGGAGTCATAGGTGTTCCGGTTGGTTTTGTTGGTGCTGCTGAATCAAAACAGGCACTGTACGAAAGTACGCTACCTTCGATTGTAGCACTTGGTAGAAAAGGTGGTAGCAATGTTGCAGCAGCCATTGTTAACGCTATATTATACGATGCAGTTGGTAGATAAACTTATGTTATAATCCATTAATTTCATCGAAGATATCGAGGTGCATCTGAAGTGGCAAAACAAAACACAATACAAGAAGTCAATCAAAAGCATAATCAATCTCTAAATTTATATGAATTATCTGACCAAGCGGTTAAATTGCGAAAGGGTTTCACAACTGGAAGCTGCGCGACTGCGGCATCGAAAGCGGCTCTCATCATGTTAAGCCAAACAAAGGTGTCTACAATTGATGCGATTGATATCGAGCTCCCAGACGCATCCAAACTTACTGTACCGGTTGCAAAGATTACGCGCAATGATGATGGTTCAGTCACATGTACGATTGTTAAAGATGCCGGTGATGATCACGATGTCACCAATCAACTTGAAATAGAGGCCATAGTGGAATGGACACACACAATGGGCGATATTGATATTCGTGGCGGTAAAGGTGTCGGAATTGTTACAAAATCAGGGCTACAAATACCTATTGGTCATGCGGCAATCAATCCAATTCCGCTGAAGATGATTCGACATAACTTACGCCCATTGCTCGATGGTAAGCAAAGAGTTCGCGTGACTATCTGTGTGCCAAAAGGGGAAGAAATAGCGTTAAAAACATTTAATCCTCGTTTAGGAATAGAAGGAGGCATCTCAATTATTGGCACAACAGGAATTGTTCGTCCAATGAGTGAAGATGCGTTTAAAAGCACTATTTACACAGAATTGTCACAAAAAAAATCACTAGGTGTTCTCGATGTTGTTCTGGTTCCTGGCCAACATGGAGAAAAATATGCTATTGAACATCAACATATTTCGATTCATCAGATTGTACACGTTGGAAATTTTGTAGGATTTGGATTATCCGCAGCACAGGAATTAGGGTTTCATTCCATCTATTTAGTCGGTCATATTGGAAAATATGTCAAACTTGCTGGCGGTATCTTTAACACACATAGCAAAGTTGCCGATGCAAAATCACATATCATTATTACTTATTTTGCAATGACTGGCGCACCTACTTGGAAGATGAAAGAGATTTTTCTAGCAAATACAACAGATGAAATATCGGACAGAGTGCACCAGTGGGGCGATGAGGGAATATTTCAAGACATAGCAAACGCTGCAAAAACCTATTGCACTGACTACATTTTAGGGAAATGTGCTGTTGATATATTGATGTACGATATGAAAGGCCGTTGTTTGTGCAATACCAAACTTAAACCACAGGAGGAATCATGATTGTTGTGATCGGTATTGGTCCAGGAAATGCCAGCTTGCTCACGAGCGAAGTCATCGATTTTATTACTTCATGTAAATGTCTCATTGGAACAGAACGACAACTTCAAACGGTACAGCAGATCCCAACTCAAGCAGATCGTCAGATTTATAATGGTAAACTCGAAGTCCTTTTTGAGTACATCCGACAATCGCTTGATGTATATGGCGAAGTGGGCATTTTAGCTTCTGGAGACCCCAGTTTTTACGGGATCACTGAGTGGGTTAAACGCTCATTTTCTCAAACGCCACTAAAAAGTCTTATGGGAATATCCAGTGCTCAAGCTCTGTTCAATGCGCTGAAAATGCCAATGCACGATGTGTTTTTTACAAGCGTTCACGGACGTGATCCTAATTGGGATTTGATGAAACACCTTGAAAAAATATGCATGCTGACCGACTCTGCATGGTCCCCAAACAAGATTGCAGAAAAATATCTCGCCATGGGTCTTAATCCGATGTTCCATATTGGTGAAAACCTAACCTATGCAGATGAGTGTATCACTAGTTGTCGAGCAAGCGACTTACCTGATAAAAACTATAAAATGAGTGTTGTGGTGATTGAAAATGAGAGATGAAGCTTTTGTAAGGGGATCAAATCCCATGACTAAAATGGAAATTAGAAATACCATTATCAGTTATTTAGATCTTAAAGACGGACAAAACATATTGGATATTGGAGCAGGGACGGGCTCGGTAATCATTCAGGCTAAAAAAACATGTCCAAATATTGAAGCATATGCTCTCGAAAAGACAGAATCCGGATGTACATTAATTGATGAAAATGCGCAACTTCACAAATTAGATATTCATATCATTCACAATCAAGCACCTGATTATACGTTTGATCCACATGTGAAATTTGATCGAGTTTATGTCGGTGGTACAGGACATCAATTAAAAGAAATCATGAACTGGTTAGAAACGCGTCATTTGAAAACATCCGCAATCATTGTCTTTTCGGCCATTACCATAGAGAGTCAACAAGAAATTTTCAATTATCTTAATAATCCAGCCCATTCATATACTGAGGTTGAAGCGAGTCTGATACAAGCAAGTCGATTAGAACGATTATCAGATTATCATTATTTCAAACCACTCAATCCTTGTATGGTCATTAAATGTATTTACGGAGGCATAAATGGCTAATTTTTATGGCATTGGCGTTGGCCCAGGCGATCCTGATTTACTCACAATTAAAGCCGTGGCAACTCTACAAAATCTAGATATTCTCATTGTTCCCGCTGGTAACAAAAATGGAGATAGCGAAGCACTCAACATTGTTAAAAATCATCTTCCACAAAATATTCAAATATTTCATAGGCATTTTCCAATGACGTATGATCAAGACAAGAAGTCAGTCATCTGGGATACTATCTCTGATGAAATTTGCGTCTTAGTTCGCAATGGTAAAAATGTTGGTTTTATAACCCTTGGCGATCCCATGCTATATAGCACATATGGATACTTGATTAAGCGCTTATATCATCAAATTCACGTCATTACAGTTCCCGGTGTTTCAGCATACGCTTCAATTGCTTCAGGTTATAATCACGTGCTCGTTGAAGGAGATACGCCACTTGTCATCTATCCTTGTGTGGATCATTTTGAGGCAATCGAACAAACGATACAATCTTACGACAGCATCGTATTGATGAAGGTCTATAAGTCTTTCGAAAAGATTAAAGAGATTATCATCAAACACAATTTAGAACCATATTCTTTAATCGTCTCTGATTATGGCAAGGAAAATGAAATCCATTACAAAGACATTCACCACGTAAATAAAGATCAAATAAGTTATTTTACTACGATTCTTATCAATAAAAGGGGGATATCATGTCAATCAAATTCGTAGGGGCAGGGCCTGGTGATCCTGAACTGATTACGTTAAAAGGGTATAAAGCACTCGCAAATGCTGATATCGTCATTTATGCAGGATCACTTGTGAATCCAGCATTATTAGATTATTGTCAACCTGAATGTAAGATTTATGACAGTGCTTACATGACACTTGAAGAAATTATAACCGTATGTGACGAAGGCGTTCAACATGGACAAAATGTCGTTCGACTGCACACTGGTGATTTTTCGATCTACGGGTCATTGAGGGAGCAAATAGAAGCCCTTTCTGCTATTGGACATCCCTATGAACTCATTCCAGGCGTGAGTAGTTTTTTAGGTGCAGCATCTTCTCTTCAAATCGAATACACTGTGCCTGAAATTTCTCAAAGCCTGATTATTACCCGAAAAGAAGGACGGACACCGGTCCCTGAACTCGAAGATTTAAAACACTTTGCCGCACATCAAACATCCATGGCTATTTTTCTATCATCAGGCATGATCGATGGCGTCGCTAAAGACTTAGTTGAGGGGGGGTATCCACCAGAAACGCCAGTTGCAATCGTATACAAAGCAACTTGGCCAGATGAAAAAATAATAAGAGGATCACTCGATAACATTGCTACTTTAGCTGCTCAAGAGAACATCCACAAAACAGCATTGATCATTGTTGGAAAGTGTTTGGGAGAATCATTTAACCATTCAAAATTATATGATAAGGCTTTTTCACATGAATTTAGGTTTTAATATGAATAGGTGTTTTTATTTAATTGCATTTACAAAATCGGGTCATACAATCATCGAAACCTTAGCATGCCATCTAAGTCCAACACATTCTATCAAAATATATGACAAAAACACGAATGATTCACTTCAGGCATTTATTCAGGATATATTTATTCAGAATTCATTTTGTCAGAATCAAGTCCGTGTCGATTCTCAATTGACACTCACTCAGCCTTGCATCATTATCGTTGGGGCAACAGGCATCGCGGTTAGACTTATCGCCCCGTATATTAAGGACAAACTCACAGATCCAGCCGTTATCGTCATTGATGACATGGGGCAATTTGTTATCAGTTTGTTATCAGGTCATCTTGGTGGTGCCAATCACATCGCTAAAGAGATTTCTCTTTTATTGATGGATCACCAATATACTGCAATACCCGTTATTACCACCGCGACAGATAGTAGAGGGTTAGAAGGTTTTGAAACTATTCTTCAAAATTATATGATCCCATTGCAGCCTGTGAGAGATGCAATCAAACGGCTCAATCAGCATATTGCTGAGGGCGGAACCATCCATCTTGAAGTAGATCCTTTGCTCGGTCGTCATCATACTGAATCAGAGGTCATACGATCATATGCCGATACAGATGAACGATCCCTTCATGTCGCAATTTGTTTACGTGATCCAAAATACTGGCGAGAAGCTTCATCTGATATAGCCTTTGATTACCTATTTGTAAGCAAATCTTTAGTCTTAGGGACGGGATGTAAAAGAGATTTACCTGCAGAAAACTATCTGAAAATGATAAAAATTCTACTTGAATCTCAAAACTTTATGTCAGATTCACTACGCACAATCAGTAGCATCACACTCAAAAAAAATGAAACGTGTATTCAACACGCTGCAAAATGGTATCAAACAGACCTTATTTTTCTGGACACTGAACAACTAAAATCAGTTGTTACGTTATATGAGCCCTCGGATTTTGTCATGAATCAAGTTGGCATCGGAGCGGTTGCAGGTCCTTGTGCGTATCAAATAACTCAAGACTCAAACGCACTCACTGTCTTTAAAAAAACAGGATGCACGTTTTCCATAGGGAGGTTGTTAAGATGATATATGTCATTGGCATTGGTCCTGGAAGTGAAAAATTAATGACCTTTGAAGCTCGAGAAGCTTTGATTCAGTCAGAAATTATCATCGGTTATAAAACCTATATTGATCTCATCAAAACGATGATTGAAGGAAAGACCATTATAACCAACGGTATGAGAGGTGAAATCGATAGATGCCAACAAGCCGTTGATTGGTCAAATAAAGGCAAATCTGTTGCTGTTATCAGCAGTGGGGATTCAGGTGTGTATGGCATGGCAGGATTGATCTACGAACTTGTGGATGATGTGGATTCTGTCAAAGTCATCCCTGGTATAACGGCTTCGACTGCAGGTGCCGCTTTATTAGGAGCGCCGTTGATGCATGATTATTGCCATGTTAGTTTAAGTGATTTACTCACACCAATAGAGGTGATCTTTCATCGAATTCAAGCTGCTGCACAAGCAAATTTTGTAATTTGTTTGTATAATCCTCGAAGTCACAGTCGACCGGATTATTTAAAACAGGCCCTTGAACAGATTATGAATATTCAAGGTCAGGATATATGGGTCGGACTTGCCAAGGATATTGGACGAATTGATGAAATAACTCATATTATGCCCATATCACAAGTGAACTTTGACCTCGTGGACATGACGACGCTTGTCGTTGTAGGAAATCGAAGTACCTACTTAAAAGGGAACAAACTAATCACACCAAGAGGCTACCAATTATGATTTTGATATTGGGTGGTACCCACGAGGGAAGAGAAGTTGCAGAAGCACTTTCAAAAGCCAATATTCAGTACTTTTTAACGGTGACGACTTCGCTTGGTAAAAAAACGTATTCAGACTTACAATGTGAGGTTCACGTTTGTAAATTTGATGTCCTGTCACTTGTTGATTTCATCCAACAGCATGCCATTCAACTCGTAATAGACACAACTCATCCGCATGCTCTTGAGATAAAAAAAGTCGCGAATTCAGCATGTGAAAAATGTAACATTCCATGCTGGAGATATTCACGTCAACTCGATATCAACTTTAAACAAATCACCAATGATGTTTCATATTTTGAATCCATGGAAGAATTGGTATTCGCATTAAAAAAGGAAACGACCATTGGCAATTTATTCATCACAGGTACAAAACATATCGGATTATTTTATCAGCATTTTTCAAAATCTAATTGTTACTTTCGTGTAATGCCGAGTCTCTTTTCAATCGAGCAATGTGAAAAATGGGAAGTACCACTATCTCATATCATCGGAATTAAAGCACCGTGTTCTGTTGCACTCAATCAAGCTTTATTTTCGGCTTATGAAATCACACACTTTATTTTTAAAGCGAGTGGAGCTGGGAGTGGTTTTAATAACAATTTAGATTCTCTTAAAGGGACTCATATAAGAGGATTCGTTCTTAAATCCCCCCAAATTGAACCATCAGATTTCGAATATTTTTATCATGATGTTGAGGCACTATGCCTTGCAATAAAAAATTTCAATAATGAGGAGGTCAAAAAATGATTCAAAATTTATTAAGTGGAAGTCGCTTCACATATGCCATGCATATCGCAGAAGGCTTTTTACCAAAACAGTGGTCTTTAGTTTGGTTTGTTCTATTTACACCTTTACTGATTCTAAGTATCAAAAAACTCACGGTTCTCTTTAAAGAAGAATCCTCAAACAAGTTATTATTTTCACTAATGGCTGCATTTGCTTTTACACTTTCATCACTTAAAATTCCTTCAATTGTAGGAAGCTGCTCGCATCCTACGGGAATGGGGTTAGGTGCGATATTACTTGGACCTCTTCCGATGGTAGCAGTAGGAACCATCGTGTTATTGCTTCAAGCGCTTTTAATCGCTCATGGCGGCATTACTACTTTAGGTGCAAATGCCTTCTCCATGGCAGTTGTAGGACCATTCGTTTCATTTGGAATTTATACGATTCTTAAAAAAATGAATGTGAACAAAAAATTAACGGTCTTCTTAGCAGCTACTATTGGCAGTTTAAGTACTTACTTTATCACCAGTCTTCAATTAGGTTTAGCATTTGCAAATGGAAATTTCTTGTTATCTGCTGCTAAATTTTTAGGTGTGTTTATGTTCACGCAATTGCCAATCTCCATCGCTGAAGGGTTATTAACCGTTGTCGTTTACAATTTATTGAGTCAATCCAATCAATTCCCAGTTCTTGTTGGAGGTAAAAAATAATGAAAAAACAAAATCTCATCTTAATCGTGATCTTTGCATTACTGGTTATTGTGCCGCTTGTCCTCAATCCTTCTGCTGAATACGGCGGTTCAGATGGAAACGCAGAAGCGATGATCAATAAAATTCAACCAACTTATGAACCATGGTTTGAGCCATTATGGGAACCACCAAGTGGAGAAATCGAAAGTTTAATGTTTACTTTACTTGCAGTAACAGGCGCGTCAATTATTGGCTTTTATCTTGGAACTCTTAAAGGTAAAAAAGCGTGATACACATTGATGCAATTGCCTGTCAGAGCAGATATTCACAAATATATACAAAAGAAAGAATCACATTTATACTGGCTTGTCTGATTGGAAGTGTCCTACTGAACAATCCAGTGGTATATCTCATTTTGTTTGTGATATCACTGCTATATATTTTAACTACATCCAGGCAAAAACTAGGCACCCTCATGAAAATTATGCGGGTGCCACTGCTATTTGTTTGGCTTTCATGTGTGTTAATTGCCATTACATTTTCATTTAAAGATACTCCGAATGCTCTTTTTCAAATAAAATTTTCAACTGTTTTTATTGCACTCACAAAAGACTCTTTATCTCTTGCTTTGGAAGTATTCATTCGCTCAGTTTCAACAATTCTTCAAGTGTTTTCAATCAGTTTGACCATCCCTATGGCACAAGTAATTCAATGGATGAATTGGTTGCGCCTTCCAAAATCATTTGTTCAGCTATTTACCATGAGCTATCGCATGATATTTATTGTTTATGAATCTGCACAAGAACTTTCAACGTCACAAACATTGAGATTTGGTTTTTTGTCTCCAATACGTTCCTTTAAAACAGTGATTGCTATAAGCAAAGCTTTATTTATGACGACCTTTGATAAAATGAACGATATGGACGTCGCGCTGAAATTAAGATGTTTTGACGAAGATTAATTTAACAAGAGGAGGCGTTATGTTGACGTGTCATAATCTCACATATAGTTATAATCACAGTGATAAAGGCATTTGTGATGTGAATTTTTCAACAGATAAAGGGCAAATCATTGGTGTTATTGGCGAAAATGGTGCTGGAAAATCCACCTTGTTTAGATGTCTTTTAGGTTTACTTAAACCTACAGAAGGTTCAATCTATTTCAAAAATCAACCAATGGATTATTCTAAAAAGTCATTAGTTGAAGTTCGAAAGCATATTAACATGGTACTCCAAGATCCCGAGAGACAGATTTTCTATAATACTGTTGCTGAAGAAGTCGCAATGGGCCCTAAAAATCTAGGTCTAAATAGCGAAAAAATCAATCAAATAACTGCTCGATGTATTGAAGCCGTTGACGCACAGTCTTTCAAAGAAGTTCCTATTCAATATTTAAGCTTTGGGCAAAAGAAAAGAGTTGCCATTGCAGGTATTCTAGCTCTAAATTGCGAAATCATTTTAATGGATGAACCTGAAACTGGATTGGATCCTAAAATGAGAAATGAACTCGTTCGTTTAATTCAGCAGTTATCTCAAGAAGGGAAAATTATCATTATTTCCAGCCACAATATGGATTTAATCCATCATTTGTGCGACTACGTTTACGTGTTTCATGAAGGGCGCGTTCTCGCCGAAGGGCATCCAAGCAATGTCATGAATGATGCTGAAACCATGCAGCGCGCACACTTGCAAGTGCCAATCATTTTACAGATTTCTCAAAAGTTCGGCATTGAATTGGAACTTATGAATCATCATTTTTCACAAACAGGCTATTAAAAGATAAGGAGGGTCGCAAGCAGTACAATTAACTTATAATGTGGACTACTTGCTTAGAGATATGATATTAGGTGTCATTGGATTAAATCACGAAACAGCCAACATTTCACAAAGAGAGCGTCTTGCAACCTTCGATGTGATTCCTGTACTTAAAGTATGGTTAGCAGAAGATCAGGGCATAGAAGAGGCGACTGTTTTATCTACATGCAATCGTTATGAAATATATTTTGTTGCTCATAAAGTGCTTTATCATCAAGCTAAAAATCAAATATTGACTATTTTGCACGAACAATTATTGAGCAATGAGGATACGCTTCTTTATCATTTCGATGGTATAAATGCCGTAGAGCATTTGTATAGTGTGACTTGTGGACTGAACTCGCTGATCATAGGCGAAGATCAAATACTTGGGCAAGTCAAAAATTGCATCAGTGAAGCTCAAAGTGAAAAGATAAGCGGTAAAATTTTAAATAAATTATTTAGAGAAGCTATTTCCTTTGCAAAATCGGCTAAAACAGAATTTAAAATCTCTGAAAACCCACTTTCATTGAGCTATATTGCTATTAAAAAAGCCATTGAATCAGGTTATTTAAAGAAAGATGCCATTGTCACGATGGTAGGACTAGGAAAAATGGGAATGCTTGCCATTCAATATATACTTGAACAACCCATTCAAGTTGTTAAAATTGCAGTTCGTTCGCCTGAAAAATTACCTCAACATATCTTGGATCATCCAAAAGTGCGCATCGCTTCTTTTGAAGATCGATATCAATGTATTGCGGATAGCGATGTGATTATCTCGTCTACATCTGCACCTCACTCGGTTTTAAGACATGAAAATTTGCAAGGCTACCGAGAAAATTCTCTATGGATTGACTTATCCATGCCAAGGGATATTGACACAAACATCGAAACAAACTGTTCGGTTCAAATTTGGCCAATTGATTACTTCAAAGATATATCAAATGCCAACAATAAAAGAAGAGTTGAGTTAATGGAACTTATCAAGGACATGATGGCAGAAAATATTGCCTCTTATCAAAGATGGTTAGAAGCAATTGAAGTCGACGACTTATTAAAACACTGGCAGTTATCCATTCAAAATTTGGTTCAAGAAGGCCTGAATATCGCTGAAAACAAAAGGCTCATCAGCCACCCAGACCAAAATGAAAAATGGGCACTCGTCTTTGAAAGCGTACTTAAAAAAATGATCAAGCCGCCATTAGTCAACTTAAAATCCATTCAAGATAAAGCTGAGCGAGATTTGTATGTCAAAATCCTGAAGGAGCTTTATAACTATGAGTAACTTCATGACTCAGTTTAAGCCCATTGCAATTTGTGGCCCGAAGGTAAATGTTTTAATTGTTGGGTATGGTTCTATAGGAAAAAAGAAATACGCGATGTATATAGGTACTGGAGCAAATGTGGTTTCTGTCGACCCAAAACTAGAAGCAAATGCAACTTATAAAATGACATTTGATGAATTTATTCGCAAACACTTGGATATTTTTATCAAACAACATTTAATTATCATTGCCACTGAACAATCTTCTGTAAACGAAGTGATAGAAACACACTGTTCTGCACACTATAAACTTTTTAATCGTACAGATAAAAGTGAAAATAGTCTTTTTCATGACTTAGCAGTGGCTTATGAAGATATGTATTATCTAGCAGTTGGAAGTGGAGGGCTTTCACCGCAAATTGGCCCTTATGTATTAAACAGCATTCAGATGCAAACACCCATTGATGGATTTCATATTCAAGAACTAATAACGAATCGGAGAAAGTAGATATATGAATACTATAATCAAGGTAGGAACTCGTGGCAGTCGATTGGCATTAACACAAACCAACTGGATCATCCATGAACTGTCTACCAAACATCCAAACCTCACATTTGAGAGCGTCATAATTAAGACAAAGGGCGATCTTGTAACAGATGTCTCACTCGATAAAATTGGTGACAAAGGGCTTTTTACACGTGAAATTGAGTCTCAACTTAAAGAAGGTGTCATCGATTTTGCCGTGCACAGCTTAAAAGATTTACCAAGTGAGATGGATTGCTGTTTTTCACTGTCAGTAGTACCCAAGAGAGAAGATCCACGTGATGTTCTTATTTTAAAAAATAAAATAAACATTCTCGATGACTTACCATATGGTGCTAGGATTGGAACAGGTAGTAAAAGACGACTATTTCAGCTACAAGAGTTGCGCCCTGATATTATTGCAATACCTATTCGCGGGAATGTTGAAACGCGCATTGAAAAAATTTACTCTGAAAATCTTGATGGTGTTATCTTGGCAGCAGCTGGACTTCATCGGCTTGATTTAAAGGATCAAATTAGTATCTATCTGCCAATTGATCAGATGATACCTGCGCCTGCTCAAGGTGCACTTGCGCTTCAATATCGAACTGATGATATTCATATAAAGGAACTTCTATCCTCTATCAAGGATGAAAAGTCTGATATTTGTGTACGTGCTGAACGAAGCTTTTTAAAACACATTGAAGGCAGTTGTCATATCCCAATAGGGTGCCATGCTTCTATAGAAAACGATACCCTGACGCTGAGATCCGTTTTTGGAGATGAAAATGGCCACAAACTCTATCGTCAACACCTTGTTGGTGATGCATCCTCCCCAGAGCAACTAGGTGAAAAGGCTGCAAATGCAACAATTCAAAATCAATATCAAGATACCTTGGTTTCGCTGGTGGGTGCTGGACCTGGCGATCCTGATCTCATCACTATAAAAGCCATGGAGCGCATTAGAAATTGCGATGTCATCGTTTATGATCGATTAGCATCTCCTGCATTATTAAAGGAAGTTCCTGAACATGCTCAAAAAATATATGTGGGAAAAGCTGCAAGTAATCATGCAATGTCACAAGAAGACATTCATGCAACGCTAGTTAAGCTCAGCAGAAAGCATCGCAGAATTGTCCGGTTAAAAGGCGGAGATCCTTATGTTTTTGGTCGTGGCGGGGAAGAAGCATTGGTTCTCAAAGAACACCAAATTCCGTTTGAAATCATTCCAGGTATCACCTCATCAATTGCAGGCCTTGCCTATGCAGGCATTCCCATAACGCATCGAGGTATTGCTTCATCATTTCACGTCTTCACTGGACATCACCAATCAGATGAACACCAACTTGATTTCAAGACGCTGTCAAAATTAGAAGGAACAATGGTCTTCTTAATGAGTCTTTCAAGTTACAAAGACATTTGTTTTCAGTTAATGCAGCATGGAAAATCCGCTCAGACACCAGTTGCCCTGATCTCTAATGCCACAACAGGACAACAAGTCATTAAAACAGCTACACTTGAAACAATTCACGAATTAGAAAATGTCCCTTCTCCTGCATTTCTTGCAGTAGGCGAAGTACTTAAATTAAGACCTGAACTCAATTGGTATGAAGAACTTCCTTTATTTGGAAAACGGATTATTGTCACACGCACCAAACACCAAAGCAGTACTTTTTCTCAAAAACTAAGACAACTAGGTGCAATTCCTCTAGAAGTTCCATCAATTGAAAGAGTTGATAAACCGATGATCTACGATGTTGAGTTTCCCGAAAAACTTCGTCAGTATACACATTTATGGTTTACGAGTGAGCATGCCGTCAAATTATTTTTTAGTAAGCTTCAGCTGCATCATTTAGATACCAGGTCACTTGGACACTTAAAAATCCTTTCAATTGGTTCAATGACGACAAAATCACTCAAGACGTATGGAATTGTTCCAGATTTTGAACCAAAAGAATTTACACAAGAAGGCATCGTAACGCTCATTAAGCAACACTTATCCGCGAATGATTACGTGCTCATTCCATCTGCAGAAGATGCTAGAGTCTATTTAAAAGAAGAAATATCAAAAATATGTCGCGTCACAAGTGAGATACTTTATCAAACAGTTCTTTCAACCGATAACTCCAATCACATTGATGAATTGATTGAAAAAGCTGATTTTATCACCTTTACAAGTGCATCTTCAGCTTACAATTTCTCAAAAATACTCAAAGAAAAATCACTCGTACTACCAGGTTCTGTTAAGTGTGTTTCAATTGGACCCATTACTTCTCAAGCGTTAGAAGAAGTGGGGTTATCGCCCGATATAACTGCGTCTACTCACACGATAGAAGGCATCATCCATGCAGTCATTGAGCATGGCAAAGCATTAGTTGTTTAGGAGGTATTCGTTTAGTGGAAAGATTTAGAAGATTAAGATCAAACGATCGCATTCGTCGTATGGTAAGTGAATTTACATTACAATTGGACGATTTTATAACACCTATTTTTGTTACAGAAGGATTGGACGTCAAAACCAACACAAAAGCAATGCCTGACTTTTATACCTACTCATTGGATCGATTACACGAAGAATTGGATGAGCTAGCCTCTCTTGGTTTAAAACAAATCATTTTATTTGGTGTTCCTAGTCAAAAGGATTCTATGGGCACGCAAGCGTATGATCCCCATGGTATTGTTCAAAAAGCTGTGAAATTCATCAAATCCTATGATTCCGATTTTTATGTGATAACGGATGTCTGTTTATGTCAATATACCGATCACGGTCATTGTGGTATTTTAGACGATTCTGGCACTCTATTAAACGATCAAACCGTCTCATTGTTATCCAAAATCGCCCTTAGTCACGTTCAAGCTGGAGCCGATATGGTTGCGCCTTCGGATATGATGGATGGAAGAATCGCTGGAATTCGACAAATTTTAGACGAAAATGGTTATGAGTACACACCTATTTTAGCTTATTCTCTCAAATACTGCTCAAATTACTATGGTCCTTTTAGAGCAATTGCTGATTCGAGCCCAAAATTCGGTTCTAGAAATAGCTATCAAATGGATTATCACAATTCAAAAGAAGCCATCCATATTGCACAGACGGATATTCAACAAGGGGCCGATTTAATTATGGTAAAACCTGCCATGATGTATTTAGATATCGTTAAATCTGTAAGTGATCACATTGCCAAACCAGTTGTCGTCTATCAAGTCAGTGGGGAATACGCATTATTAGATCAAGGGATTAAAAGTGGATTCGTCTCCGATCATATTCTGTACGAAACCATGATTGGGTTTAAACGCGCAGGCGCTAAACTCATTATTACGTATTTTTCTAAGGTTCTTGCAAGGCAATTACAACAATTGGAGAGGGGCAATTCACATGAACACGTCAAATAAATCAGCTCAAAATAATCCATCGAAAGATCTCAATCATACCAATCATAATAGGGCGCGATCAAATGCACTGTACTCTCGTGCTATTGAGGTTATTCCCGGGGGCGTAAACAGTCCGGTTCGGGCGTTTAAATCTGTTGGAATGACCCCGATTTTCATCGAAAGTGCGCAAGGTGCTCGATTGACAGATGTCGATGGCAATACTTATATCGACTTTATCGGTTCATGGGGCCCTATGATTCTCGGTCATACGCCTCCTTTTCTCACTGAAAATATCCAAGAAATTTTTAGTCGTGGCGTCAGTTACGGTGTTCCAGGTAAGCTAGAAGTCGAAATGGCCGAAAAATTAGTCAATGCGTATAATGGTCTAGATATGGTTCGAATGGTTAACTCGGGAACAGAAGCGACGATGAGTGCCATTCGAGTTGCACGAGGGTATACCGGAAAAAATAAAATTTTAAAATTTGAGGGTTGTTATCACGGACATTCAGATGCATTGTTGGTAAAATCTGGCTCAGGTACATTGACCTATGGTGTTCCTACCTCGCTTGGTGTGGCAGAAGAGGTGGTAAAAGATACTTTGGTCAGTCGATATAACGACGTGAATCAAGTAACTGAAATCTTTCAACAAAACGGACATGAAATCGCATGTGTCATAATAGAGCCAGTGGCTGGAAATATGGGTGTAGTACCTTCAACACCTGAATTTATCAAGTGTTTAAGAGATTGTTGTGACCTTTACGGCGCAGTACTCATCTTCGATGAAGTAATTTCTGGTTTTCGACTCGCCTATGGCGGCGCCGCAGAGCTCTACCAAGTAACACCTGATATGGTTTGTTTTGGCAAAATTATCGGTGGTGGTTTACCCGTTGGGGCTTATGGTGGAAAAAAAGAAATCATGTCCATCGTTTCGCCACTAGGCGGCGTCTATCAAGCGGGAACATTATCTGGCAATCCACTTGCTATGCATTTTGGTATTCAAATGCTGAACTATTTAGAACAGCATCCTGAAATATATGCACAATTAGAGTCCTATGCAAAATTAATTGAGACGACGCTCAATCATTTTTTTCACACGTATCAATTGCCATTAGTAGTTCAGAGATTTAAGTCTATGCCCTGTTTGTTCTTTAAAGAAGGATTGAATTTCAGCTATGACGATGTCAAATATTGTGACACTGAATCATATGCTCGATATTTTAAAGGCATGCTCGACAGAGGATTTTTGTTACCACCTGCACAGTTTGAAGGTCTCTTTTTATCAACAGCACACACACTTGACGATATTCAGGCAATGATCAATGCCTCTAAAGACGTTTTAAGTGACATGTACTTATAATTGTAATAAATCAATGGTTTACATTTTAATACTTTTCACTTATACTAGTTGAGAGTAAATCAGATGATCGCGTGCCTCGGCACGAGGAAAGTCCGGGCTCCATAGAGCAGGGTGCTGGGTAATCCCCAGTGGAGGTGACTCCAAGGAAAGTGCAACAGAAATAGACCGCCTCGCAAGAGGTAAGGATGGAAAGGTGGGGTAAGAGCCCACCAGCGCATAGGTGACTATGTGGCTCTGTAAACCCCATCTGGAGCAAGACCAAGTAGGGTGTAAAAAGAGGCTGCTCGTCTCTCCCAGTGGTAGGTCGCTTGAGCGTTCCGGTAACGGTCCGCCTAGATAGATGATCGTCTAATACAGAACCCGGCTTATAGATTTACTCAATAAAGAACCCGCTATCTTTTTTAGATTAGCGGGTTTTTTGTTTGTGTAGCGTTATTTTATTTAAACGAGTTTATTTATACGAGTTTATTTTCTTAAATAGGGTATAATTGAAATGTGTTCTCATTTACAATCAATTAAGGAGGTCTACATGAAAGTCATACCGTATCTTTCGTTTAATGGTACTTGTGAAGAAGCTGTTCTTTTTTATCAATCTATTTTAGGCGGAACCATCACTAATATCAAATTTAAAGACATGCCTGCAGTAGATAATATGCCTATGAATGATTCCATGCTTGAAAAAATCATGCACAGCGCATTAACTTTTGAAGATGGAAATGTCCTTTATTTTAGCGACACATGGGAAAATGCACCTGTAAAACACGGTGATTATGCAACCATTCACTTAGTGGTAAATTCTGAAAAAGATGTCTATGATTTTGTTGAAAAACTATCTGCTGGCGGTGAAATACTGATGCCTGCAGAGAGAACCTTTTGGAATTCCGTTTATGGAAGTCTCAAAGATCAGTATGGAATCAGTTGGGGAATTGAATTTGAATTGAAATAAGCAATCGATAGTCCCATAATTAAATTTCCACAAATAAAATGGATCGTTACGCATAAAAAGGATCGTTACGCATCGAAATTATGATATGTAACGACCCTTTTTCATTTTTACTTCAAATACTGCGCCTTAAATTCGTAGTGCTCTCATAAAAAATAACCCTATTAACAAATGTGCATTATTAGAAGTTTACCACTTCTGCAGGTTTAAATACAACAATTAAGATCATTTTAAAAGGTTCTTTAGCAAGTAATGCGTGTGGAATATTGGCAGGCATAACAATTGTTTCACCTTTTACAACGGTGTAAACATTCTCGCCAACGGTAATTTGAGCAGTTCCGTCTAAAATAGTGACCATCGCATCACCTGAAGATGCATGTGAACTAATTTCTTCGTTTTGATCAAAAGCAAACACCGTCATATTCATGTGTTTGTTTTGTGCCAAAGTGCGGCTTACAACTTGTCCAGCTTGATATGAAACTAATTGCTCTAATTCTAAGGGTTTTTCAAATTCAATATTTTTAATCATTGGGTTCATAACGCCTCCTCAAACTCTTGTTTTTTTAAATCATTTCACAACTTTCTATTCTGTTATAATTTTAACTCAACTCTTCTTATTTAATCGTAACATAAGTTACATTTAATCCCTATAAAAAATAAAAATCAATGATAGTATCTCTTGGCGCATTTCTTTGTACAAATGTAAGTTTTATTTGATTTTATCACCATAATATTTTATGATTAATCCTAAGTAGTTTTAATTCACAATCAACTGATGACAGCGTCCGCAGAAGGGAGAATCTGATGAATATTCAAATCTTTGGAAAGAAAAAGTGCTTTGAAACTCAAAAGGCAGAACGTTATTTTAAAGAGCGTCGCATTTCGTTTCAATCGATTGATCTCCTTAGCAAGGGAATGAGCAAAGGCGAATTTGAAAATGTTGCAAGGGCAGTTGGACTTAAAAATTTAATTGATACCAATCATCCACTATACCAATCGAAAAACTTAGATCGAATTTCGACACCCAACTTGATTCAAGAAATATTACTTGAAAATCCATCACTCATAAAAACACCGGTTGTCCGAAATGGAAGACAAGCAACGATTGGATTTGTACCAGATGTTTGGAAAGAGTGGACATAATTATTCACTGACTGAGAAGGAGAGACACTATGATACCTATACTAAAGAACGAACAGATTCTATTAAGGCCATTTAAACAATCTGACGCGCACCAAGTCACAGAAATGGCAAGCGATTACGCACTTTATCGCACAACACTCAACTTACCACATCCTTATACTTTTAACGATGCTGTTGATTGGATTCAAGCACATCCTGCCTATGTTATGGAACATGGTTTTTATACATGGGCAATTGTTCGACCAAGCGATGATACCCTTGTAGGGTGTTTTTCACTCAGTCAAAATCTTAAACATAAAACAGCTGAAGTGGGCTATTGGATTGGAAAAGCGTATTGGGGGAATGGATACGGAACGCACGCTACTAAAATTGCCATGGATTATGCCTTTGATTTTCTAAAAATCAACAAACTCATTGGTCGATATTTCTGTGTCAATCCCGCATCTGGAAGAATCATGGAAAAATGTGGCATGAAGTTTGAAGGTATTTTGAAAGAGTCGATCTACAAGGACGATACATATCATGATATTGGATTTTATGGACTTTTGCGTTCTGAATGGCTCAAATTTCCAAATCATATAAATCGAATCACACTTGATATTAAGCAAATAGACAAATCGCAAGCATCGGCACTACAATATATTCAAGAGCGTGCATTTGCAGAAGATATCGAAAGATATGGCAACCGCGCCGATTGTCCAGCAAATGAATCGCTTGAACGACTCATGACTAAAATCGAACAGTATGAATATTATGGAATATACGAAAATTCAAAACTCATTGGCGGAGCGGATATTCGATATAACGAAGCAGAACAAACATGCCGTCTTGCGAGAATTTATATCGATCCGAGGTATCAAAATTTAAAAATTGGAAAAATCGTTCTAAATCATTTGGAGTCACTCTATCCAGAGGCTGTTACATGGACTTTAGATACACCTTACAAAAATTTTAGAAATCAGCATTTTTATGAGAGTATCGGGTATAAACGCAATGGAATCAATGTCTTAGACGATGTTTTGACATTGATAGAATATGAAAAGAAACGATCTCTCTAAGTTATAAGGTTCACAAAGTTTAATTTATTTTGTATAATGTAGTAAAGATGTACAATTATTGGAGGGACACATGCTTAAAAAATGTGAACAATGCGGTCGTTTTTTTGGAGATGGTGATCAGTATACCTTATGCTCCTCATGTCGCTTATCAACTAAAACATTTAAAAGTTCTGGAGATGCAGAAAGAGATAAATTTGTCTTAACACGCGATTTGGTTTATGATAATCCAGATATTTCACCACAAGGCATTATCGAGATTCTCGCTGAAATGGGCGTTGAAATTACTTTGAGAGAAATTATGAAGTATGTCGATGAAGGCCGTCTTGTTTTGAATACAGTCAAAGAAGGAAACCACTGCTTAAGCTGTGGAACCAAAATCGGCTTTGGAAAATATTGCGACCGCTGTCGATTAAAGAAAGAACAACAAAAAGCCACAGAATCTTCTCAAAACCAACCACAGTCAGGTATGAGAATGTTTACAGCAGATAAGAAAAAATAAAAAAATAGAACTCACTAAAACCGTTACGTTATCCACGTAGCGGTTTTTTTCGAATAATTTCTATTTACACTCGAACACATGTTCTATATAATATAATTAGAACATGTGTTCTTTTTATTGTAAATTGGATTGAGGGGATGTCATGGATAAAATTATTTTTCACATAGATGTCAATAGTGCTTATTTATCTTGGGAAGCAGTATATCGTTTGCAAAGAGGGGATACACTTGATTTAAGGGATATTCCTTCCGCTGTAGGCGGGGATCCAATCAAACGACATGGTATTATCCTCGCAAAGAGTATTCCAGCAAAAGCCTATAAAATTCAAACTGGCGAAAGTCTTATGGCGGCTTATCAAAAATGTCCCCATTTGACAGTGGTTCCACCGCATTATGAACTTTACTTAAAATCAAGTAACGCACTTATGGATCTCATTAGCGACTATTCACCTCATATTCAGCGGTATAGCATCGATGAGTGCTTTGTGGATTGTACGGAATCCGTTCAATTGTTTGGAGATCCCATGACAATCGCCACCTGCATTAAGGAACGTGTCAAAAAAGAACTGGGATTCACCGTAAGCATTGGCATTTCAAATAATAAATTACTTGCGAAGATTGCCAGTGATATCAAAAAACCCGACGCCATCACCACGTTATTCCCCGATGAAATCCCCCTTAAAATGTGGCCCTTACCCATAGGTGATCTTTTTATGGCAGGGCGCGCCACCGTTTCAAAATTAGGCCTTCTAGGGATTGAAACGATAGGTGATTTGGCACAATATGATGTTCAAATTTTACGCGAAATTCTCAAATCGCACGGACAACTCATCTGGAATTACGCCAATGGAATAGAAACTTCTGACGTCAAAAAAAGCAATCGCTTGATTGTCAAAAGTATTGGAAATTCATCGACAATTGCTTTTGATATCGTGTCGCGTTCCGAAGCACATCTGATGCTCCTTAGTCTCACAGAGATGGTGGCATCACGATTAAGAGACAGTGAGTATCTTGCTCGATTGGTTTCTATTAGCTATAAAAACAGTGATTTTGAATCCTTTAGTCATCAGAGAAAATTTGAAATGCCTACTGATAGCACACTTGAGATATATGACGTTGCCAAAACACTTTTTGATGAACTTTGGAATGAGAATCCCATTCGTCATCTGGGCGTCCGTGTGAGTGAATTTTGTGAAAATGATTTTATACAGCTTCATTTGCTCAACACTGCAAACGATGAAAAAAATCATAAACTCGATGTCGTAATTGATACTTTGAGAGATCGATTTGAGCCAACCATTATTATGAGAGGGTGTTTTGTCAATAGTGGGATCAAACCACTCACTGGCGGCGTAGGGGATAGTGAAGAGGAGTTTCCGTTGATGAGTAGTCTGTTATAGAAGAATCGAAGGCTGTTTATATGCTGTTTATATGCTATGTTTATGTTGTTTGATTGTTAATTATATCGGTTTAGTGTTTAAAAGAAGGTTGTGGTGGTATGAAAGTAGTCAGAAAGGACATTGATGTACTTTGCTGGTTTGATCAAAATGGCTATCCAAATCCCATTCGTTTTAGAATGGAAGACGAATTTGGTATGCATTTGGTCGTAAAAATTGAAAAAGTAATCACTCGAGAGTACGAACGGCTCGCTGGCAACCGCATGTATGTGTTTACGTGTCAATGCGTGTTTCAAGGTCTTTCAAAAACAATTGTCATCAAATACGAACTCGATCATTGTAAGTGGATCTTATTTAAGCTCTAGTTGTTACGGATTCTATTGCAGAGATGAGAATAATTATGATATAATTGTATCGTATATTACAAACGTCTGATTAAAATCTATCAATTAATTAATCAGATGAATACTATTTTAAATTATTAGGAGTGTGGTTTTTTTTGGAAGCAGGCGCGAGTTGGCAGATCTTGATACTATTCTTATTGATTGGGATGTCCGCATTCTTCTCAGCATCAGAAACAGCATTAATGTCACTCAGTAAAATCAGGATTAGGCATTTGGTTGATGAAAAAGTTCGCCGTGCCGAGATCGTTCAAAAACTTGTTGAAAATCCAAACAAGTTATTGGGATCTATATTAGTGGGAAATAACGTCGTAAATATTGGTGCTTCTGCACTAGCAACGTCTCTGGCAATTCAACATTTTGGAGATGCAGGCGTTGGTATTTCAACTGGTATTATGACATTGTTAGTTCTCATATTTGGTGAAATTACACCAAAATCACTTGCAGCGCAGCATTCAGAGTTTATTTCTTTGAGAATTGCAAGGATTATTAGTTTTTTCGTTTATATTTTAAATCCAATCGTATCATTGTTACTGATCGTAACGAACTTTTTCATTAAACTATTCGGTGGAAAATCAGGAATCGCTCAGCCGTTTATTACGGAAGATGAACTGAAAACCATGGTTTCCGTGAGTCATGAAGAAGGTGTTCTCGAAGGTGAAGAAAAACAGATGATTTACAATGTATTTGAATTTGGCGATACACAAGTAAAAGATGTCATGACACCTCGTACGGATATGATTGCGCTAGAAATTGGCGTCACATATGAAAAGATACTCGAAACTTTTAAATCAGAGCAGTTTTCAAGAATTCCTATTTATCAAGAAACACCTGATACCATTGTAGGTGTACTCTATATTAAAGATTTAATTTTTAAAGCTTCAGCAAATGAGCTCTTTGACATTCACGATTACATTCGTGAACCATATTTCACTTTTGAGTTCAAGAAAACGACCGAATTATTTAAAGAACTAAGAGCTAAACGTGTACCAATGGCAGTCGTATTAGATGAATACGGTGGTACTGCAGGTATCGTTACTATTGAAGACTTGATCGAAGAAATCGTCGGAGATATTCGCGATGAATACGATGATCACGAAAAAGATATTGAAGTCGTAAAAGAAGATGAATACATCGTAGAAGGCGCAACGCGTATTGATGAACTCAATGATTTAATTGGCGTTAATATCGAATCAGAAGATTTTGACACCATTGGTGGATTTATCGTCGGTGAGTTTGGGCATATCCCCGAAGTCAACGAAGTCATTGAATACCACGGAATTAAATTTGTCGTTGAAGAAGTCGATCGTAACCGAATCGAAAAACTTCGTATTCACACATAAAATATATAATGATAAACATTAAGAATCCTCGCGCAGAGGATTCTTTTTTTAGGAGGCAACATTGAGCAATCGATTATCTAGAACAAAAATGATTATTGGTAGCGAAGGAATTGACGCGTTACAAGGTTCGTGTGTCGCTATTTTTGGAATTGGTGGAGTTGGATCATTTGTCACAGAAGCACTTGCGCGCGCTGGTGTCGAAAAAATTCATCTGTTTGATCACGATACCATCGTAGAATCCAACATCAATCGCCAAATTATCGCCTTACACAGTACGCTTGGACGTTACAAAGTTGACGTTATGAAAGAGCGCATACTGGATATCAATCCAGACGCAGACGTCATAGTACATCCCATATTTTTTGATGAAAAAACCGTTGATATGGACTTATTTCAAACATTTGACTATATTGTGGACGCTATTGATACAGTTACCTCGAAACTATTACTCGTTGTCACTGCACAATCATTAAATATCCCCATTATTAGCAGTATGGGAACTGGGAATAAACTTGATCCGACTCAATTCGAAATTTCAGATATTTCTAAAACTTCAGTTTGTCCGCTGGCAAAGGTCATGAGAAAGGAACTTAAGAATCGGGGAATTGTACATTTAAAAGTCCTATACTCGAAAGAACAAGTCATAAAGCCTAGCGAAGAAGAATTTCAACAGATGGATAATCAAGAAGAGGCGGAAACACACTCTCAACTAAGTGAACAAGTTCCTCCAGTTCGTATTAGAAAACGCCAGACTCCAGGTAGTATCTCTTTTGTGCCTTCAGTTGCAGGTCTTATCATTGCAGGCGAAGTTATCAAAGATCTCATGAAGATTAAAAGCAAGCAACCCAAACAATGAACAGAACAGATCTGAAATGAATTGAATTGATATAATGAATACATGATACGACCATCACATCCAGAGAACCATCTCATCAAGAAAAATAGCACATCATTATCGGGGGGTAATATGCTAAAATTTATCATCAAACGGATTCTACATGCCATTCCACTCATTATTGCAGTAACACTCGTGGTATTTTTCTTATTAGATGCCATGCAAGGAGATGAACTTACCGCTTATCTAAGTTCAATTCCCGAGGGAACACCAAAACCGACACCCGTTCAAATAGAACAAATGCGCAAAAACTTAGGACTTGATCAACCGTTCCACGTTCGCTATTTTGAATGGCTCTCAAAGGCAATTCGAGGCGATTTTGGTAACTCATTGGAATATAGAAAACCTGCGATTGAAGTAGTCAACATCTTAATTTGGCGTACATTTCTGATCAATGGCATCGCGATGTTTTTTACTTTTTTACTTGCAATTCCAATAGGGGTTCATTCCGCTGCCAAGAAAAATGGATTTTTTGATAAAACAGTTTCTACTGCAACGCTTATTTTGATTTCACTGCCATCATTTTTCGTTGGACTGTATTTAATGAAATTATTTTCTGTGAAATTAGGACTTTTACCAGCTACGGGTATGCATTCCGTCATTTCGTTAGTAAAGGGATATGCCTCTAAAACAGATGAAATAAAAGATGTCGCTTTACACATGATTCTTCCTGTGATGACATTGACACTTGTCGGAGTCGGTAGCGTCTCACGCTATGTTCGAAATGCCGTAATAGAAGTGATTAACCAAGATTACATTAGAACCGCTCGATCGAAAGGCTTAAAAGAACGTGTAGTCGTTTATAAACACGCATTTAGAAATGCATGGATTCCCATCATATCATTAGTAGGCGTGACGATCCCAACTTTATTCGTTGGAAATATCTTTATTGAGGCTATTTTTGTATGGCCAGGTATTGGCTTAGAATTTTTATATGCTGTTTTTAGACGAGATAAGGCGATGCTTCAAATCATCATACTCTTTTTCTCAATTGCTTCAATTCTCGGCAACTTGCTTGCAGATATTCTGTACGGTATAGCAGATCCGAGAATAAAAGTAGAATAAGGAGGTCTCAGATGATTCGGAAAAAATTAATGACTAACATGGCAACTGAAAATCAAAAGCAATTAAGCAACCAATCTGAAGGGCCCTGGAAATTGGCGTTTAGGCGTTTAATTAAGAATAAAATTGCAGTCATCGGGGGAATTGTACTCCTTTTTATTGTTGCATTTACTTATATTGGTCCATTTCTTTCGCCACATGAAATTAACACCATTGATGTCAAGCTGAGATTTAGCGAACCTTCATTTTCACACCCATTTGGAACGGATATGTTAGGACAAGATTTAATGACCCGTTTGATGTTAGGTGGACAAATTTCAATTGCATTATCTGCACTTTCTGCAGTTGTTACAATTGTGATGGGGACAATCATTGGTGCCGTAGCAGGATATTACGGTGGAAAAACAGATCGTTTCTTAATGCGAATTGCTGAATTTATCTATATCTTGCCTTTGCTTCCAATGATAATAGCGTTTTCAGCTGCCTTTGCATTTAGATACTCAGATATCGTCAGAATGACCTATACTATGGTTATTTTTGGAATCTTGAGCTTTCCAGTTTTAGCTCGAATGGTAAGAGGCGAAGTATTATCACTTAGAGAAGCCGAATACATGAAAGCTGCAAGTTTACTTGGAATTTCTAAACGTGCTCAAATTTTCAAACACATTATCCCCAACTTAATCGGTGTGATCATCGCATCGTCAGCTTCTATTATTGCAAATGCCATTTTGCTAGAACTTACTTTATCGTTTGTTGGTATGGGATTTCAACCACCTACGCCAACCTGGGGAAACTTAATTCCAAATATTCGAGGCGACAATATGGTATCATCGGGTAATTACTGGTTATGGTTTTATCCTGTAAGCTTTATATCGATTACCATTATCAGTATTAACTTGCTTGGAGAAGGACTCAGAGACGCCCTAGACCCAAAAGGTGAGGGAAAATAGTGTTACATCTATGTTAAATCATTTTGACGATTTATTCTTTACCATTTTTATATGTTACACTGAAAGTGTCCTAAACAACATTCTTTCGAATTGTATGCTTGTTAAACATATTTAAGGTAAAAGGAGTGAGTCATATGTGGCTTTTTAAAGATAAAAAAACAACCGTCATCTCGATTTGCATCCTAATCATTTCGATCATAGTCGTATCTGGTTATATGTATTATCAAAACAATCTGATCCAAGAACTCAAAGCGACAAAACTCAATCAAATGCAGGCAATTACGCTTAAACAAGAAGAAGTCAATCGACTCATTCAAGAAAAAGAAGTTTTAGTGGCCGATAAAGCTAAAACGATTGCTTCATATGATTTGCAAATTCAAGAAAAAGACGCCATCATTAAAGAGCAACAAAAACAAGTGGATTCTAGTTACATGCTTTCAGAATATACACTCGATTTTTTAAGCGCGCATGCTTCTTCACCTCAGAAATTGATAGAGGATTTATTGAAGCAGAGTGAACTCATTCCTAAAAAGGGCATATTGGGTGGTACCATGTATTGGATTGAAAATACTGCCGTTGTATTAAACAATCGATTTGTCTTTTGTAGTTATGAAGATGGACACATAATGGGGCATGCATTACTCTCATATGAGTTCGATCAAGATCAGGAAATAAAATGGACTGTAGATGCATTTTTCAATGAATAAATCTATTTATGAGCAAAAAAATCATCAACAAATGCAGTTATAGGAGAGCAGATATGGAAATCATCACATTAATCGATAATGTCGTATATGGAGAAGGACTTTTAGGGGAACACAGTTCTTGTTATTTAATCAAAAGTCATGGAAAAAAAATACTGTTCGACATTGGTCAGACCAACGCCTTTTTGTCAAATGCTGAATATTTAGGCGAAGAGTTATTCGACGTTGATTGCGTGATATTAAGTCATAAAATTGATTCACACAATAGAGGGTTAATCGCATTTTTAGAATTAAATCCAACTGCAACCCTCTATTTTAAACCCATGGCACTACGTATGGAACACAGTTTTATCGAAAACTACAATAATCCAGTGGTGTTTGTCGAAGACGATATCGAAATTGTCCCTGGAATCACAATTCACGCAGAGATTCAAACGTTTACAAGTCCCATCAATCAGACGTGTTCGTTTGTAATGGAAGAGGGGAATCGACAGCTTCAAGATCCGTTTGCAGATGAATTGTTTTTATCGATACAAGAGGGCAATCAAAGATTTCTTTTTACTGGGTGCGCGCACAAAGGCATCATCAACATCCTAAAAACAGCATATGAAAAAAATCAACAAAAACCCATTCAATACGTATTTGGAGGCATGCATTTTAGTGGCGAACTATTGAGCCACATTGATGATTATCTCAAACAGTTTATGTGCTTTGGCATCAAGCAGTTGTACGTCAGTCATTGTACAGGAATTGATGGCTATATGCGCATGAAAATAAAATACCCAGAAAAAGTAATTTACACTTTTACTGGGTTTCATGTTGAAATATAAATTGAAATATAAACTGCACGTCACATAAGAAATTTTTCAAGAATTATTTCAAGAAATTTTTAATTTATTTACAAATTAATGTGTGTAAAATTAAAAAGCAAGGGTATATTATCAATAGACTTGGGAAGTCGATTTCTTCATAGTCTATTATATTTCCCCCCTATTTCCTCTAGTATAGCTAGAGGTTTTTTTTTAGATATCTTCAGCGTTTGGTGGAACAATTGGTTTTCGTTTAAGTGGCGTGGAGAGTATAATGGCTGTTCTCGTATCTCCAATAGCTTGAATTTTATCTAGAATCTCTTCCAATCGGTGAGTTGTCTCGCAGACCACTTTTACAGTCATACAATCTTCACCCGTAACGTGATAACATTCAATAATTTCTCGTTCTTCAGCTGCCATTTTTTTAAAACGTTTATGTGCACTTACTTTCATTGCGACATGTACAATCGCTTCGACATGTAAATTCAGTTTTTTAGGATTTATCACGGCAGTGTAACCTTCAATAACGCCACTTTCTTCAAGGCGTTTAATCCGTTCAGAAACAGCAGGTGACGTTAAGTTAACTCGAGCACCTAGTTCTTTCATCGAAATTCTCGCTTCTTGCTGTAAAATTTTTAGTATTCTAATATCTGTAATGTCCATAAAATCTCCCTAATAAAATAAAGTAATTTGGAAAATATATTTATTTAATTAACTAAGGTTAGTGTATCACTTTTGCATCGTTCTGTACAGAAATATGTACAAATGTTAGAATTTGTGTGAACGAATAGACAGTAGGAGGTTAGCGATGTCCGCTATTAAAATTACTGAAACAATATTAAGAGATGCTCATCAATCATTAATTGCAACTCGTATGAAAACTGAAGAGATGGTTCCTATATTAGAAACTTTAGATTCTGTAGGGTATCACGCACTAGAGTGTTGGGGCGGTGCAACTTTTGATTCATCCCTTCGCTATTTAAGTGAAAATCCTTGGGAAAGATTACGTACCATTCGTAAAAATGTTAAAAATACAAAACTTCAAATGCTCTTAAGAGGACAGAATTTGTTGGGTTACAAGCATTATCCAGATGATGTCGTAGAAGAATTTATCAAACGTTCCATTGGAAACGGCATCGATATCATTCGAATTTTTGATGCACTCAATGACATTCGAAACATTGAAACTGCTATTAAAGCGACAAAAAAAGAAGGCGCACATGCGCAAGCTGCCATTTCATACACGATTAGTCCAGTCCATACGATTGAAAACTATGTAAAACTCGCAAAAGATATGGAATCCATGGGAGCAGATTCGATCTGTATTAAAGATATGTCAGGATTACTAACGCCTTATGAAACAGAGAAACTCGTTAAAGCATTAAAATCTAATGTTAAAGTACCACTTGAAATTCACTCACATTATACAAGTGGTTTAGCAAGTATGTCCTATTTAAAAGCGATTGAAGCTGGAATTGATATCATTGACACTGCCATTTCTCCATTTGCACTCGGAACTTCTCAACCTGCAACGGAGCCAATGGTTGCTGCACTTGAAAATACAGAATATAGCACGGGAATTAACTTAAGAGAACTCGACAAAATCACTGAGTACTTTGCTCCAATTAGAGAAAAAGCCATTGAGTCTGGATTATTAGATGTTAAAATGCTTGGAGTCGATATCAATACGTTGGTCTATCAAGTTCCTGGTGGCATGCTTTCAAATTTAGTCTCACAACTCAAAGCACAAAATGCTCTTGATAAATACGAAGAAGTTTTAAAAGAAGTTCCACGAGTGCGTGAAGATCTTGGTTTTCCGCCACTTGTAACGCCAACAAGCCAAATTGTCGGAACACAAGCTGTACTCAATGTTGTCATGGGCGAGCGATATAAAATGATTCCAAAAGAGATCAAAGAATATGTAAAAGGCATGTACGGAAAATCACCTGCACCGATTAAACCTGAAATTATTGAAAAGGTCATTGGAACTCAAGAAGTGATTACATGTCGTCCAGCTGACCTCCTTACACCACAATTAGCACTTGAAAGAGACAAGATAAAAGAGTATATTGAAGAAGAAGAAGATGTGCTCTCATATATATTATTCCCTAATGTTGCAGAGGATTACTTTAAATTTAGACAAGCTCAAAAATATAAAGTGGATTCTGATTTAGTTAATAAAGAGGAGAAAACACATCCAGTATAATGATATACCGGAGGAATGAATGCAAAAAAAAGTAAAATTGACAGCAGAAGAGAAAAAAGAACTCAAACGATTAGCTGCACTTGAAAATGAAAGAGCCATCACTGAAGGTTGGGCTGATAACAGCAATATGGGAAAAAATAAGTATGCTTTGCGATTTGGCTTACTGACTTGGGGATTGCCGACATTTGTTCTATATTCAGTTATTATGCTCATTCTGAATTTATTTGTTAAGTCGGGCATGAAATACGATTTAATTCAGGCTTCGTTTGCACTTGTCTTTTTCTGTGTATTCGGCATCTTTTATGGAAGAAGTTTGTGGAAGAAAAATGAGAAAATTTACAGAAATAAATATCCATATGGTAAAAAAGCGACAAAAAAGTAAGTTGTACTTCAAATTAATCGATTAAATCAAATTAGCTAATGCTTGAAAATTAAAGGCATTAGCTATTTTTATGTCCGCCGTTGGTATATATTTACATTTTTGTATTTACATTTCCATATTTTGGGAGTATAATTCAATTACCATAATTTGGTAATTGCTAGTAACTAAACACTATTCAATTGTGATTTAATTAATAAATCTGATAGTAGAGAAGGGGTTCAATGTTTTACGTACAAGAAACGGAATATTTTAAAAAGCTAATACCTAAATTAAAAGGGATTCAGTATCAATTTATTGATATATACACAGAAGCGTTAAATCTGACACCCATTCATTCAGAAAGTGATTGTCTGCTTATTGAAATGAGTCACGATAAAACGTTTGAAATGCTCACGAGTTGTATCATAAAAAATCAAAATCGCTTTCATAGATTGTTTTTATTTTATTCAGATCACATAGACAGCAGAGACGATCTTCAAGTTGAAACCATACACAAATATCAAAGTTACAAACAGATTCAGTCACTATTACTAAACGAAAATCACGAAATCATCTTATTGACAAATGGATCGCAAACGCAGCTAAAAGAATCAACGATCAGTGAGTTTCAACGCATTTATTCATTCGACTATCTACTTTCTTTAGATTTTGAACCGCAATCAAAATTTACGCTCTTTCAATATGCTGAACAACACACACTTACTTCATCTAATTCTGAGGTTGTGTTTGAAAAACGAAAAGTAAACGCAATCATTACTAATATAAATGACTACTTGAATCCACCTGAAAATGATATTTTGCAGATGATACACAGTTTACAGCTGAAAGGGTCACTCGCCATTATCATTTCAAACATAAAACATGCGTTTGACCTTAAGGTACTCCAAAAATGTCATCGCGTCGTTATTGCATCTGAAAACTTTCAAGAAAATTCGATTTTCCTTGAAGCACTCAAACAACACTATCATTGGCTAATATACGAAACCATTAACTGCATGGAGTGAATATGATAACTTACAACGACATTGAAGCAATTCGTAAAGAGATCTTACAACAAATCGACGTCTTTGATGAAACAATTATAAAAAATAGACTCATTGACTATATTTCAAATTTATCTTCATATGGAACACTTGAAAAAAAAGCGCTATTCTCACAAAGTTGTGATGCTATTTTTGGATACGGAATTATCCAGCCACTACTAAACGATGCAGAAATCACTGAGATTATGATCAATGGACCAGATACGATTTTTGTGGAAAAGAAAGGGCAATTAATACGATCTGAGATTACATATGAAAGTAAAGATCAGCTCATGCAACTGATACACAAAATATGTGCTGAAATTGGAAGGGAGGTTAATCTAGGTTCACCGCTACTTGATGCCAGATTATCAGACGGTTCACGCGTCAATATATTGCTAGATCCAATTGCACTCAATGGACCGATGATTACCATACGTAAATTCAAAAAAGCCCTCATTCGTACACAAGATTTGATGGAACACGGTATGTTTTCATCAGAAATTAATCAGTTATTTGAACTTCTGATACACTCAAAATTCAACTTATTCATCTGTGGCAGTACAGGGTCTGGCAAAACAACTTTACTCAATTGTCTTTCTTCCTATATTCCTAAAAATGAACGAATTATCACGATTGAAGATGCTGCTGAAATATCATTAGCGTCACATGAGAACATCGTTTCACTAGAAACACGAAAATCGCATCAAAGTACCAATGAAATCAATATGAGTATGCTCATAAAGAACGCACTTCGAATGCGACCAGATCGGATCATTGTAGGAGAAGTTCGGGGAGAAGAAGTCATCGATATGCTTCAAGCCATGAATACGGGACACGATGGTTCTTTATCAACAGGTCATAGTAATTCCGCACTTGATATGTTGACCCGACTAGAAGTCATCGCTAGTAGCTATAGCGAAATCAATCATTTGCTCATTCGAAAGCAAATCATATCCGCAATTGATTTTTTAATCTTTGTTGAAAAGTTAAGCGATGGGAGTAGAAAAGTCACTCAAATCGTCGAGGTGATTAAACAGACAATGGATTATCAACTCAATACACTGTTTTCATGGGATGATGCCATTCAATATCGTCTAGACGATATGAAAAAAAAGATTCATAATCAATCAAAATTAAGGCGGTATCAAGTATGAAATTTGTTAAAAACAACGTTTTTGCGAAGTGTTCGAATTTCAATTTATCTTTTATAAAAACTTATAGTTCAAAAATCGATTGGCTTAAATTTCTCTCAGATATGACGTTTATGGCATTATCTGGTGTGTGCTTTTATTCAAATCTATTCGTTTCATTGATTTTAATGGGTTTTGTCCTTCTATTAGCAGGTAAAACAAATCGTTATCATAAGAGTTTAGAGAGATTTTACCTCAATCATTTTGTCGATTTTTTAAATCAGATTAATTCAAATTTGTGCATTGGAATGGGGTTTGATGCATCTATCACAACATCTGCAGCACTCTTAAACGCAGATACCAGTTATTCCTCTCAAGCTATTCATCAACTCAACAATGCGATTAAGATGGGAATCAAATCGTCAGAGCTATTCAATAAAATTCAAGACCTTTTCCCAATTTCTGAAGCAATTTTGTTTTGTAATATGATGCAATCCAGCAAAGAGACCGGAGCAAGCCCATCTGAAATTACAGGCATTACCATTGATAAATTATACCTAAAATTTAAAATAAACGATGAAATCGAGACGATTTTATATCAGAAAAAACTTGAACAATCCATCCTTTGTCTTGCACCTATGTTTATCATCTTATTTATTAAACTTTCATCACCAAAATACTTGGATGCTATGTATCAAACAGTATTTGGTACGATTTGGATGTCTATTTCATTTATGTTAATCGCTGTTATGAAAGTTGTGTCGGAACACATCGTACAATTAAAAATCTAATGGAGGATTTCTCTTTGAAGCAATTGGATGAACTTAACCAAAAATTAGAAAATTGGCTCTATGCAAAAAAACTCATTCGGCCCAAGAAAATTGTTCCTTATTTTGAAAGCCATATGGGGGATTATATACAAGAATTTTTGCTCAATCATGGATCTGGTATGCCACTAGAAAAAGCACTTAGAAAGACGAGGACAAAAGATGCCATTTTACTGAAAGAATTATCTGTGTGTCAAAATGCAGTGGAAGCTTTTAATCGGTTTGCTGTACTGGTGGAACGAAAAGAAGTGTGGCGTTTTGTGAGATTGATTAATCAGCTTCATTACTCGGGGAGTAAAAGCTCGTTAGAAGCGCTCGAACGTTTTCATGATGAACTTTGGCATTCTAAACTTTCTCGTGCTAAGAAAAAATCCGAAAAAATTTCAGTACAATTGACATTCTTACTGATGTTTTCCCTAATTAGCGTCATTATCGTCGTAATTGCTCCAGTTATGATGATATTATAAACAAAAAAATACATTTTATAAGGAAGGTAATCTATGAGACTACAATATTTTATGCTTTGGATGAATGCGCAATATCGAAAATTTACTAAAAACGAAGAGGGTATGGGTACTATTGAAATCGTCATCATCATTGCTGTTTTAATTGGATTGGCATTTTTATTTAGAACTTTTGTCACAGACTTTTTTAGTGAATTAACAAAGGGCATCAAGGACAACAATAAAATTGATGATTTATTTAAGTAGTGTCTAACCGATATGAATCCACTCATTATTGGCTCCCATACCGTTCAACAGTTTGAATATAACATGATCTCTCATTCTCATAACGATTTTTTTTATCCTCTTACAATCAATGAAATAGAGAACAGTCCGTTTAGCGAGTTGAATTATTTTGTGCCTATATCATGCAAATCTTTGCAAGATGTGTTATTATTAGAACCCTTGTCACTGAACAAAATCAAGCAATTTATGAGTCAATTCATTCAATTAAGGGATTATTGCGACGAACATTTGCTTGATTTTGATAAAGTAGATTTCCATCCAAGTAACATTTATTTTGATGAGATTTCACTCAGGTTAAAATGGCGTTATGTGCCTTCAACAAAGGTTATATTATTTTTTAGTCTGGGTGATCTCCTCAATAGGATGTTTATCGAATCCTCATTAAACAAATCATTAACACTTGAGAGCATGGTGAATATTGAGAATCGATTGGAAATTTTTCTAAATGACTTGAGCATTACACCGATTCAAAACAGTGCTCTGAAATCTCCAGATATTAAAAAAACGTGGTTGCGTCATCTTTTCAATCGTCATAAATCCTCTAAATCTAAACCGCAAAAAACAAATAGTCATTCACTTGAGAAATTAGCACACGAGTTAAGAAAAACACATCAAATCGGTCAATACCCGATGCTCATCGATAAGCTCAACCCAACACAGCATTACAAACTTTATTACGATACCACGATCATTGGTCGCGATGAGACCTCTACGATTGTCGTAAGCGATATATCGATCAGCAAAAAACACGCTATTTTAGTCAAACGCAACCATCAAATTTTTCTATCAGATTGCCATTCAACCAATGGCATTTTGTTGAATAACTACAAAATAGAGTGTGAAACGATACTGTCAAATGGTGATAATATACAAATAGGTAACAAACATTTCATTTTTGTTCGCTAGATTTTATGATATTATATTTAAGTAAAATAATGCCACAAGGAGAATGAAATGAAAAATGATATAAAATCTGTTCTATATTCTGAACAAGAATTACAGAATAAAGTGATTGAACTCGCTGATCAAATCACGCACGATTACGAAGGCAAGGATCTTCTATTGATTGGCGTTCTTAAAGGTGCGAATGTGTTCATGTGTGACTTGATGAGGCGAATCACGTTTCCAATTCAAATTGATTTTATTGCTGCATCAAGTTATGGCCATTCAACTGAAAGTTCAGGTGTCGTTAAAATTTTGAAAGATCTTGATTATAGTATCGAAGGTAAAGATGTCATTATCGTTGAAGACATTATAGACACTGGACTCACTTTAAAATACTTAATTGAAAATTTTAAATCTAGAGGTCCAAGAAGTCTAGAGATTTGTACGCTTTTAGATAAACCGGAGCGAAGAATCGCTTCATTGTCTGTAAAATATCGAGGATTTGAGATACCAGATGAATTTATTGTCGGTTATGGAATTGATTATGCCGAACGTTATAGAAATTTACCATATATCGCAACACTGAAAGAATCTGTATACCAGAAATAGTCAAATTCTCAAAAAATCTTATTGTAAAATATTTATAAAAACTTGCTAACATATTTGACGTATGGGTATCTATCATATATGATTGAGTTGATTAAATTTTGCAACGAAAATATTGATATGAGGTGAAAATATGAATGTAGCTAAAATGATCGATCATACGATCTTAAAACCAAATGTAACCGATGCAGATGTCATTAAAGTTTGTGATGAAGCTAAAGAATATGGTTTTTTCTCAGTGTGTGTAAATCCGTATTTTGTTAAACTCGTAGCAGATCAACTAAAAGGTTCAGATGTAAAAGTAACATCTGTTATTGGCTTTCCTTTAGGAGCAAGTACAACTTTTATTAAAGCTGCTGAAGCAAAAAAAGCTGTAGAAGATGGCGCTAATGAAATCGACATGGTGATTAATGTATCCGCATTAAAAGATAAAAAATATGATTTTGTTCGCGAAGATATTGCAGCAGTTGTAGACGCTATTCGTGGAAAAGCAATTTTAAAAGTCATTCTTGAAACTTGCTTACTAACTAAAGACGAAATTGTAAAAGCATGTGAACTTTCTAAAGAAGCAGGCGCACAATTCGTAAAAACATCTACTGGATTTAGTACTGGTGGGGCTACTCCTGAAGATGTAAAATTAATGAAAGATACTGTTGGTGATGCTCTAGAAGTGAAAGCATCAGGCGGCGTTCGTGATTATGAAACAGCAATGAAAGTCATTGAAGCGGGAGCAACTAGAATAGGTGCATCCTCATCCATTGATATCGCATTAAAATCAAATACAAGTAATTCAGATTATTAAAATTAAAAGAATTATATAGATTTAAGTTAAAAAGATTTAAGTTAGATTGATCATGATTGATTATGATTGTTCAAAATTTCATGTACTGGTAGACATAATTTATTTATGTCTACCAGTTTTATTTTTAAGAAAATTTGTCACATTTTTCTGACTATATTATTTGAAGAAAGTCTATTATAATAAAAATATCACAGATGAAATCATTAAATCAGGAGGACGTCATGAATCTCAAAGAGCTTCGCATATCGACATTAGCAAAAATAATCTTTGTCAGCACCTTATTGATTTTGATATTAACCAAAACACCTATTTGGAGCTATTTGAAATCTGGATTGATGCCCATGATTGTTGCATTTGTTGTCGCTTATATTTTAGATTATTCCGTTAGATTATTTGAATTAAGGTTAAAACTGAGTAGGGGATTTTCAATTTTTATATCCGTGATTTTATTCCTTACACTGATTGGTATACTTGGCGTAGTCATTGTGCCAAAAATAATCAGCACCGTGACGTCTCTTATCGTGACTATTAGCTCAGTAAATCTGAAGTTTAACTTTGACTTCATTGAACACATTAATTTTGAAAATGTTGCGCTAAAACAAATTCAAGAATCATTGATTAATACCATCACGCCAATACTGCAAAAATTGACGAATTTCACAGGAACAGCTGTCCTTTTTTTAGTCGGAGGTATTCAAAAAATCACTTCCGGCCTTATTTCATTCATGATTTCCTTTGTGATAGCAATCTATATCCTCGTAGAAAAAATGGACCTTCTCGCACGTGCGAAGCGATTGGTTTATGCATATTTAACTGATACACAAGCAAAAAAACTTTATTATGTCTTACAACTGTCTGATAAACTTTTTAGAGACTTTGTCATTGGCAAATTGATTGATAGTACAATCATTGGTTTTTTAACATATTTTCTATTATTATTATTTTCATTTGAGTATGCTGTGATAATTGCTCTATTTGTGGGTATTACTAATATGATTCCATATTTTGGTCCGTTTATCGGTTCTATACCCGCTGCAATAATTACTTTAATTGCAAATCCAGACCAACCGATACAAGTCGTTTATATTTTATTATTAATCTTAGCTATTCAACAATTAGATGGTCTCGTTATTGGTCCTTTCATTCTTGGAGACTCAGTTGGTGTATCCGCATTTTGGATTATCACTGCAGTTACTGTGGGAGGAGCAACTTTTGGTGTTCTTGGTATGTTTTTAGGTGTACCAGCCTGTGTGCTTATCAAGACCCTAATTGAAGAAGATGTAGAACGAAAACTCAACGGTAAAGGCTATGAGAATTTTGAAATCAACCACATTAAAGTAAAGAAGACTCAGAAATTTATGCGCCATAAATAATACCTCAATTGATGCTGAGGAGGCAACTATGACAAATATTTTGGTGATTGATATTAATGCAACAACCGTTTATCGAATCAAGAAATTATTAGAACACATGGCCGTAGAAGTCTATGGCGCATCGACTTTTATGGAGGCAATTAATAAAGTCAATAGCATGCAAGATGATTTGGATATCGTCATCGTGGATATAAATCTTGGATCAGAAGATGGTTTTGAGCTCATTACAAAAATTAAAGATACCATTCCCAATATAGTCACGATCATCATGACGAGCATTAATACGCGTAAATCTTTTATAAAAGCAATTCGAGCAGGCGTTATCGATTATATTTTAAAACCTTACGAAGATGACTATTTGAAATTAAAACTCATGACACACCTCAAACTGATTGAGCAGTCAAAATCCATACCAAACTCTACACATCATAGCGCTGACGCTTCACTTTATGTCTCAATTAAAAAAGCAGTACGTGAAAATTATGAACTACTGATAGGCTTAATCTTGGTATACAACAAGAAAAACCCCACACAGTCTTCATCTAATATTCGAGATATCACCTTGTTAAAAATGTTTCATACGGAATTGCAAAGCGATTTAGCACATGAAGATGAAGTGATTCCATTTGGGAATAATGGATTCTTGTTAGTTCTCAACCGTAAATCTCTTCAAACAAAACCCATTGTACATGATTATTATAGAGCTTTTTGTAAACATTTTTTTGAAGAGAGATCCATTGATGATTTTGCATACGAAATTGAATTCGTCAATTTGCCTCATGAGATTGATCCAAAGCAAAGTGCAATTGAAGTTTTAACACATAAAATTGAAAAAAGACTTTGAAGATGAACCTATGGTGAAACAACCATAGGTTTTGTCATATCAGAATCCTATGAAATGTTCATAATTTTTCTATTTATTAATTTTAAAAAAAGAATATAATATATATTAGTTTGTGATTCAAGGTTTATAGAATTGACTAATTTTTTCGTGAATGATCGCGATACAATCAGAAGAGGTATTCAAAATGAAAACTTACAACGTTGGTGTTGACGTCGGTTCAACTACCGTTAAAATGGTAATTTTAGATGAAAATGAACATATCGTTTTTAAAGATTATAGACGACATTTTTCAGATGTAAAAAATACAGTCAATACATTGTTTGAAGATGCTAAAAGTATCTTAACTACTGCAAAAATAAAAATGATGATCACAGGTTCAGCTGGTCTTAGTCTTGCTGAAAGCCTTGGCGTTGATTTTGTTCAAGAGGTGGTCGCATGTTCTAAAGCCATAAAAAAATATGCGCCTCAAACAGATGTCGCGATTGAATTAGGTGGAGAAGATGCCAAAATCATGTATTTTGGAACGACTGTGGAACAAAGAATGAATGGAACGTGTGCAGGTGGTACCGGTTCATTTATCGATCAGATGTCCTCACTTTTAAAAACAGATGCAGATGGTCTCAATAGGTTAGCCCAGAACTACAAAGAAATTTATCCAATTGCTTCTCGTTGCGGTGTATTTGCAAAAACAGACATTCAGCCTCTTCTAAATGAAGGTGCCTTAAAAGAAGATATTGCTGCATCCGTTCTCCAAGCAGTGGTCAATCAAACGATTAGTGGCCTTGCATGTGGAAAACCAATACGAGGTAAAGTTGCTTTTCTTGGAGGACCTTTAACTTTTTTACCAGAACTCAGATTTCGATTTGAGCAAACACTCAATTTGCAAGAGCATGACAAGGTAAAGCTGGAAAATACTCAATACTTTGTTGCAATTGGTGCTGCAATCTCATCAAATCATGTTGAATCATTAGAACCTCATTGTATATACGACCGTATGCCAACTATTTATTGCGAAAACAAAGAATCCGACTTAAATCTCAATCAACTGTTTGAATCTGATGCGGATTATGAAGCATTTATACACAGACATAGCTTGCATTCAGTCAAAAAAGGGGACATTCACTCAGCTCAAGGTAATTTATTTTTAGGAATAGACGCTGGCTCAACCACAACAAAAATAGCCGTTATTGACGAAGAAAATCGACTGGTGTTTTCACATTATGGATCAAATGAAGGCAGTCCTCTTAACACCACAATAAGCGCTTTAAAAAAATTATTAGCAGAAATGCATCCAAATGCTCGAATTGCATATAGTACGGTTACTGGATATGGAGAAAGTTTAATCAAAGCAGCTTTAATGATTGATCATGGTGAAATTGAAACTGTCGCGCACTACAAAGGTGCTGATTATTTTCTCCCTGGTGTTGATTCAATCATCGACATTGGCGGTCAAGACATGAAAAGCCTTAAAATTCAAGATGGTGTTATCAACTCCATTATGTTAAATGAAGCGTGTTCTTCGGGTTGCGGTTCTTTTATTGAAACATTTGCAAATTCTGTGAACCACACGGTTCAAGATTTTTCAAAACTCGGTCTAATGGCTGAAAAGCCAGTTGATTTAGGAACTCGATGTACAGTTTTTATGAATTCTCGTGTGAAGCAAGCCCAAAAAGAAGGGGCAACAGTGGGAGATATCTCTGCTGGAATTTCTATTTCTGTTATCAAAAATGCCCTTTTCAAAGTGATTCGTATGCGCTCAATTGAAGATTTAGGAGAAAAAATTGTCGTACAAGGTGGAACTTTTTATAACAACGCCGTTTTAAGAGCGCTTGAACTTATTTCGGGAAGAGAAGTTGTCAGACCTGATATTGCTGGGATTATGGGTGCATTTGGATCTGCAATTATTTCAAAAGAACGGTTTATGTCTGGTGAAAAATCCTCCATGTTGAGTGCTAATGACATAGACGCATTTAACAGCCATACCGAAACAAAAAGATGTACGTTATGTGGTAACCATTGTCAATTGACCATTAATTATTTTCCGGACAATCGCCATTATGTCACAGGGAATCGTTGCGAACGCGGTGCAGGAGTCGAAATCACCAATACGGAAATTCCAAATCTATACGCTTATAAATATAAACGTGTTTTTGATTATCCAGTACTTAGCCGTAAAGATGCGAAAAGAGGCACTATTGGAATTCCACGTGTGCTCAATATTTATGAAGATTATCCATTTTGGGCGACATTTTTTACAGAACTGGGATACCGCGTCGAATTATCTACGCGTTCTTCACGTAAAATATATGAGCTCGGTATGGAGACAATTCCTTCTGAAAGTGTTTGTTATCCAGCAAAACTTGTCCATGGGCACATAGAAGACTTAATCAATCGAAAAGTGGATAAGATTTTTTATCCATGTATCCCTTATAATATCAAAGAAGATGATCAAGCGAACAATCACTATAATTGTCCAGTTGTCACATCTTATCCTGAAACTATCAATGTCAATATAGATCATATCAAAAATCGTGCTGTTCAGTATTATCACCCATTTTTACCTATTTTTTCCCCGGATCATATGAAAAAGAGACTTTTTGAAACCATTGGATCATGGGGACTATCAAAAAATGAAATTAACCGAGCAGCAGATTTAGCCTATCAAGCCTTAGAACAATATAAGTCTTATGTCAGACAAGAAGGTGAACGTGCATTAAAATACATTGAGGAAAAGGGAATCAAGGGAATCGTATTAGCGGGTCGTCCTTATCATGTCGATCCTGAAATTCATCACGGAATTCCCGAACTGATTAATTCCTACGGTTATGCATTGATCTCTGAAGATGCAATCGCACACCTTTCAAAGGTTGTTAGACCCATTCGTGTTGTCGATCAGTGGATGTACCATACAAGACTCTATTCAGCAGCATCCTATGTGAGTGGTCAAAAAAATCTTGAACTCGTACAACTCAATTCGTTTGGATGCGGACTTGATGCTGTAACTTCCGATCAAGTTCGAGAATTACTAGAGAATACTGGTAAAATTAGCACACTGATTAAAATAGATGAAATTAACAATTTAGGCGCTGTTCGAATTCGAGTTCGTTCACTCATTGCAGCCATCAACGAGCGAGATAAACGTTGCTTTGTACCGGATGCGTTTACACCGCCAGCTGAACGTATTGTTTTTACTGAAGAAATGAGAAAAGACTACACGATTTTGGCACCACAGATGTCTCCGATTCATTTTCAATTTGTAGAGTCCACATTGAAATCAGAAGGTTACCACGTAGAAGTATTGCCATCCATTGATTCTGACGCAATTGACGAAGGATTAAAATATGTCAATAATGATGCATGTTATCCATCTATCTTAGTTGTTGGACAAATGATGAAAGCATTGAATTCAGGTAAATATGATTTGAATAAAACCGCACTCATTATCAGCCAAACAGGCGGTGGATGTCGAGCAACGAATTACATCGCATTTATCAGACAGGCCTTAAAAAGTGCCAAATTAGAGCATATTCCGGTTATCAGTCTCAATGCCCTTGGCCTTGAATCCAATCCCGGTTTTAAACTCACTCGTAAACTTGTAGAAAAAATGATTCAAGGTTTATTGTATGGTGATTTACTCATGAGAGTTCTTTACAAAACAAGACCGTACGAAGCAGTTGTTGGTTCTGCGAATCAACTGTATGAATCATGGGTTGAAACGTGTAAAAAATCGCTCATCGTTGGCGATCGAAAATCTTTTAAAGATAATTGCAAAGGCATCGTAGAATCCTTTGATACGCTTGAATTAAAAGACATCAAAAAACCGAAAGTAGGACTCGTCGGTGAGATTTTGGTAAAGTTCCACCCAACTGCAAACAACAATGTAGTTGAACTGCTTGAAAATGAAGGCGCTGAAGCTGTAATGCCGGATTTAACCGATTTCTTTACGTATACTGCATATAATAGCGTCATTAAACACAAATATCTTGCAGGCTCAGTTAAGTCCAGAGTTATTAGTGAAATGGTGGTTGAATTTTTAGAATTTTATCGCAAGCCAATGGTTAAAGCTCTCAACCAAAGCAAGCGTTTTGAGGCACCAAAACACATCAAAGAACTTGGCAAACTCGCAGAACCTCATCTTTCATTATGTAATCAGACGGGAGAAGGCTGGTTCTTAACTGCTGAAATGATTGAACTTATCCATAGTGGTGTCGACAATATTGTGTGTATGCAGCCATTTGCATGTTTACCAAATCACATCACTGGAAAAGGCATGATCAAAGAATTAAAATCGACCTATCCAGCGTCTAACATTGTGGCCATCGATTATGATCCTGGTGCTAGTGAAGTCAATCAAATTAACCGTATTAAGTTGATGTTATCTTCTGCACATGAAAAGATCGTCGAAGCATAATGTCCAAATGAAAAATCTCCTTACTTATAGGAGATTTTTATAATTTTACTTGGGTATAATCCATATCAGATGCTAGTGTGTCTGTGTTAAGATAACATGGCATTTCTAATAGTCATCTGATATAATATACATGAAAACTAACGGAGGTGTACACATTGAGCACACATATTAACGCAAATTTAGGTGATATTGCTGAAATCGTATTATTACCAGGAGATCCATTAAGAGCAAAATATATTGCTGAAACTTTCTTAGAGAATCCCGTATGTTACAACCAAGTAAGAGGGATGTACGGATTTACTGGAACTTATAAAGGTGTTCGAGTTTCTGTTCAAGGAACAGGTATGGGCATGCCATCATTATCCATTTATGTCAACGAATTGTTACGTTTTTACGGCGTTAAAACATTAATTCGAGTTGGATCATGTGGCGCTATGCAAGAAAACGTTAAAATCAGAGATGTCATTTTAGCTCAGGCAGCAACAAATACAACGAACATGAACAACAGAAGATTTCCTGGCATCAACTTTGCGCCAATTTCAGATTTCGAACTTTTACACAACACATACATGACTGCCCTTGAAAATGGCATAAAAGTGCATGTAGGAAATATTCTATCTGAAGATAGTTTCTATGAAGACTACAACAGCAATAGAAATGCAAGATTAGTGGATTACAATATTTTAGCCGTTGAAATGGAAGCAGCCGAATTATATACATTAGCAGCTAAACATCAAGCAAAAGCTTTATGTGTTCTGACAGTAAGTGATTCTTTAGTCACTCAAGAAGAAACAACTGCAGAAGAGCGTGAAAAAACATTTGGCGAGATGATCAAACTTGTTTTAGATACCGTTTCAAAATAAAGAAATCAAATATTTCAACGATTGAGGATGCTTCGGCATCCTTTTTTATGTTATAATGTGAGATGAAGAAATTTTGGGGTGGAGAGACTATGGAAGAGAGAAGAGAAGCAAAAGCAGACGACAAAATACTGATTTTTGGTCATAAAAATCCTGATACAGACAGCGTTACATCGGCAATTGCATTATCCCATTTAAAAAATCAACTAGGCTATCATACTCAGCCATGTATTTTAGGTGAAATTACAAAAGAAACTGAGTTTGTCTTAAATTACTTTAAATTTGATAAACCGACTTTAATTGATAATGTAAAAATTCAACTTAAAGATTTAGATTATGATAAAATTATGCCTCTTGAACCATCTAATTCAATATTAAAAGCCTATACACATATGAATTTCTATAAAATTAGAACACTGCCAATTGTCGATGATGCAGGAAAACTGATTGGTATCGTGACAATGAAAGATATTGCGATGAATGCAATTAATGGAGATTATCATCAGCTCAATACAACATTTGATAATGTACGGCAAGATTTAAATGCCGATATTCTAAATTACGCTCATAGCGAAATCAATGGACGCGTAATCATCACTGCATTTCACGATTCAACAATCATTAAACAACATCGCATTGAACCTTCTTCAATCGTCATCACAGGCGATCGATTTGATATCATTGAACATGCAATTTCAAATAAAGTACAACTCATTATTATCACAGGAGATTTACAAATACCTGAAATTCTTACCAACAAAGCAAAAGTATCTGGTGTCAACATCTTAAGGACACACTACGATACTTACTCTACATCAAAACTTATTACTCAGACCAACTACGTTAGTACCATTATGAATACCGATCGACTCATGAAATTTCATGTTGATGAGTATTTGGAAAATTGCAAAGAAATCATCCAAACCTCAAAACACTCGAAATTCCCAATTGTTGATTCAGAAGGTCGGTATCTTGGCATCATTGGTCGTACACATTTTTTAAACCCAAGTAAAAAGAATGTAATTTTGGTGGATCATAATGAGTATTCACAATCTGCAGACGGACTGCTTGAAGCTGAAGTGTTAGAAATAATCGATCATCATAAACTTGGAGATATCAACACAGCTTTACCGATATCATTTCGAAATATGCCTGTAGGAAGTACCAATACGATTATTTTTCAACTCTATAAAGAAAATGGAATTGAAATTCCAAAAGAAATTGCAGGATTAATGCTTTCGGGCATTGTCTCTGATACGTTACTTCTGAAATCACCAACAACAACCTATTTTGATGAACATGCTATTGAAGTACTTAAAAAAATCGCTGAAGTTGATATCACTCAATACGCACATGAAATGTTTAAAAACGGCACTTCATTAGAAGGCAAAAGCGATACGGATGTCTTCTATACGGATTTTAAAGAGTTTGTGATAGAAGGCTATAAACTCGGAATATCACAAGTCTTTACGCTTGATTATGATGAAATTGCTAAAAAAGAAAGTCAATATCTCAATCTAATACATCATATTCATGAATCAAAAGACCATTACTTGACCTTGATGGTTGTCACTGATATCGTAAAAGAGGGGTCTTACATTTACTATGAGTCTAAACAAGAAACGCTGTTAAATATTGCATTTAACAAAACAATTACACAAGGATCGTTTGTTCACTCTATTGTATCGAGAAAAAAACAAATCATTCCTATGGTGATTCAAGCTATCAACATCATTAAATAATCGCTTAAAATGCGCACTTTAGGAGGATACATGTTAAACAAGCAAAATTACTACGAACGATTAGGTGTGAATTTAAATGTCCTTAATTACGTAGAAGATTGTGAAAATCAAATAACCAATCAATTTAAAGCGATTGATGACATAGCGGAGTATAATCAATTAAAGGTATTACACGCTATGCAGATCAATAAACTTTCAGATATCCATTTCAATTGGAATACGGGGTATGGATATGATGACATTGGTAGGGAAGCCGTTGAAAATGTCTATAAGACCATATTTAATACGGAAGATGCTATTGTTCGTCCAATTATAGTTTCTGGAACACATGCACTCACTTTAATGTTGACGGGAATTCTAAGACCGAATCAAAGAATGCTCAGCATCACAGGAAGACCATATGATACCCTTGAAAAAGTCATAGGTCTATCAAAATCCAATGCATTGAGCTTAATTGATATCGGGGTTCAATATGATGAAATCCATTTAAAACCCGATGGATCTTTTGATCAACTTGCAATTAAACAAGCTTTACAAGAGAAAACGCACGTGGTCTATATTCAACGTTCTGCAGGTTATTCGTGGAGACGTGGTATGACAATTAAAGAGATGAAAGACGTCATACAACTAGTCAAATCAATTGATGCCAATATCGTCGTTATGGTGGATAACTGCTATGGTGAATTTTTAGAATACCTCGAACCCACAGATGTCGGCGCTGATTTAATGGCGGGAAGTTTAATAAAAAATCCTGGCGGCGGATTGGCATTAAGCGGTGGGTATATCGTCGGTAAAGAATATCTAATTGATCAAATAGCCGGACGTATGACATCTCCCGGAATAGGTAAAGAATGCGGTCTCACATTTGGACAAACTCGACCAATCTTGCAAGGGTTATTTAACGCACCAAAAGTAGTTTCTGGCGCGCTTAAAGGTGCCATTTTATGTTCTGAAGTATATTCGTCGCTAGGCTATCGCGTTAATCCGTCAAGCAATGACCATAGAAGTGATATTATCCAAGCAATTGAATTTTTAGATGCAGACAAAGTCATCGCATTTTGTCAAGGCATTCAATCCGCATCACCTATTGATAGTTTTGTAACGCCTGTACCTTGGGCAATGCCTGGTTACTCTAGCGATGTGATCATGGCTGCAGGCGCATTTGTACAGGGATCTTCTATTGAATTAAGTGCAGATGCACCACTTAGACCGCCTTATATCGCATACTTCCAAGGTGGACTGACATATGAGCACTCTAAATTTGGTGTCATTAAATCATTAAATACATTGATTGAAAAACAATTAATTCACTTAAATAAATGATTCAAGAGGAGGCTGTGACAATGGATTACAACAAAAAAGCACTTGAACTACACGAAACATTTAAAGGAAAAATTGAGGTAACTAGCAAAGTCCATCTAGAATCTCGCGACGATTTATCGACTGCTTATACTCCTGGTGTAGCCGAACCATGTCGCAAGATTGCACAAAATCCTGATGATGTCTATAAATACACTGCAAAGGGAAATTTAGTCGCTGTTGTTTCGGATGGATCTGCTGTATTAGGACTTGGAAATATTGGCGCAAAAGCAGCAATTCCAGTTATGGAAGGTAAGTCAATTCTGTTTAAAGAGTTCGCAAATGTCGATGCATTTCCAATCTGTATCGAGTCACAAGAAGTTGATTGTATCGTTGAAACAGTTTGTCAAATTGCACCTGTTTTTGGAGGCATTAATTTAGAAGATATCTCATCGCCAAGATGTGTCGAAGTGGAACGTGCACTAAAAAAACGTTTAGACATTCCGGTATTTCATGACGATCAACACGGAACAGCCATTGTCGTGTGTGCAGCTTTAACAAATGCGCTAAAAATAGTTCAGAAAAATATGGATACAATCACCATTGTCATCAACGGAGCTGGATCCGCAGGTAATGCAATTGCGAGAATGCTCGTCGATTTAGGTGCAAAAAATATTTTATCATGTGATCGAAAAGGAATCATAAGTCGCAATACACCTCAAAAAAACTGGGTTCAAGATGAAATTGCCCTAATCACAAATCCTAATTGTAAAGAAGGGACACTCGCTGACGCAATGGTTCATGCAGATGTTTTTATTGGGGTTTCATCAAAAGACGCTGTCAATCAAGATATGATAAAATCTATGAATTCTGACGCAATTGTTTTTGCCATGGCAAATCCAGACCCAGAAATCATGCCTCAAGATGCTTTAGATGCTGGCGCTAGAATTGTTGGAACGGGTAGATCAGACTTCCCAAACCAAATCAATAATGTGCTCGCTTTTCCAGGAATTTTCAGAGGCGCTCTTGATGCCAAAGCGTCCGATATTAACGAAGCAATGAAAGTGGCAGCTGTCTATGCTATCGCAAATATGGTTTCGTCAGACGAGTTGCATGAAGGATATATCATTCCTTCAGCATTGAATCGCATGATTGGAGAAAAGGTTTCAAAAGCGGTTTATGACGCTGCAATTAGTTCAGGTGTTTCAAAACTCATTTGATTACTATTGAAAAAAATGTAATCAAATATTGATGAAAATGCATACTTACATTGAAGGAAATCCATACTAGTACAAATGAAGAGACATTTTTCCTTTGTTCTTTTAACACATAAAAAACTCGCTCATCTTAAAGATAGCGAGTTTTTTTTATGAAATAGATTACATCTTTCGATAAACACCCTTTACTTGACCTAATATTTGCACGTCATCAACATAAATAGGTGACATAGATGAATTTTCTGGTTGTAATCGAATTCTAGAATTTTCTTTATAAAAAGTTTTTACTGTAGCACTATCGTCTATTAAGGCAACGACAATATCACCATTTTTTGCATTTTCTTGTTTGCGTACTAGAACTAAATCTTTGTTAAAAATACCAGCTTCAATCATGCTATCACCTTTAACTTTTAACATAAAATAAATACCTTCGTCCACAAAATCAGACGGAATAGGGAACGTTTCTTCAATTGATTCAACTGCCAAAATAGGTTGTCCAGCAGTAATCTCTCCAATAATCGGTATAAACTTAGTATCTCTTGCTAAATGAACTACATTTTGAACAGGTTCATGCTCCATATCATAAATTTCAATTGCTCTAGGCTTTGTCGGATCTCTTCGAATCATACCAAGTTCTTCTAATCGCGTCAAATGTGTATGTACAGTAGATGTAGACTTAAGTCCAACAGCTAAACATATTTCTCTTACTGAAGGCGGATATCCTTTTTTTGCAACTTCTTCTTTTAAAAAATCTAATATCATTTGTTGTTTTTTAGAAATAGAGTTTCCCATAACAACCCCCTAAGCCTTATTTTTCAATCTTTACAGCGATTATAACATATACATCACAAAAAATCAAACATTAGTTCTATTTTTTTCTTTACAAAGAACACGCGTTCGGTTATAATCTTAATATAGAACATACGTTTCTTCAAACGTACCATTTAGTATTTGAAAGGGGAGTATTTTATATGAAAGAGTTATCTAACCAAGTTGCCATCGATTCTCGTAGACGTCCAGCTATAAAAAAAAGAAAAAGACTATACATTGTTAATCGAACACGTTTCATATTAATGAGTCTATTAACTTTGATTCTACTCACTACATTTATTTCATATTTATCTGGTATATTTATGTCGGAAGCGACAACACAGTTCGATGAAATTCAAATTGTAATTGCGCCTGGCGACACATTATGGCAACTAGCAGGGCAATATAATTATTACGATGAAGATATACGAGATGTTATTTATAGAATTAAAAAAGTAAATCACTTAGAAAGTAGTAGTTTGATCGTTGGAGATTCACTGATTATTCCAGTTTCTTATAAACATTAATTTGATTTGCATTTTTTTACAACTTACGATTCATTTTATGAGCCTTCTGATGCTCATCAAGTAACTCATATTGATTAATGACTTCGCGTTTAGCATTTTTACGATGAGCAGAGTAGAGTTGTGTAGTCGTGACATTATCATGATCTAATAAATTTTGAACATCATAAATCGAAAAGCCATATTGTATCAGTGAAGAAGCAGCTGTTGCTCTCAATTTATGTGGGCTATATCCCTTATCACGAGAAGTTTTCATTGCGATTGAAGTATATTTTTTTACCAATTCGCGAATGGTTCTTACTGTCATTCGCGTTCCTTGAAGTGAAATGAACAATGGATCATCGCTATCCAAGCAATTGGGCCTTTCTAAATTTATATAATCATTTAGCACAGTAATTGCAGATCTATTAAGAGGCATATTTACTTCTTTGCCACGTTTTCTGTAAATTTTAAACTCTTCACGATTATAATTGATTGAACTCAAATTCAATTGTTGAATTTCACTGACACGCAGTCCATAAGTCGTGAATAGAATCAACATAGCTTTATCACGAAGTTTTGTTTTTTCCCAATACTGTTTTTCTTTTTCAGTTAAACCAGCACCAGTTTCAACACAGTGAATCATATCTGAAACTTCCTCAATTTCAAGTCTTTTTATAGCATCAGGTTGTGGTTTGGGCAATTTAATTGGATTAAATCCCTCCGTTATATTTTTAGACATCTTCTCATCACGATAGAAGAACTTAAACATAACACTTAACGAGGAGCGTTTTCTCGCAAGAGATCTCGAATGATTTTCCATAATATAGTCTGCATTTTCAGTTTCTACAATGTATCGTGTACAATAATCCGCAAGAAAAATATTGATATCTTTTGCAGTTAAGTTCATGAAATCTGATTCTAATATTTCTTTAGGTGTATTGGCATGACTAAAGTTTAGTTCATTGACGAGATAGTTACAAAAAAACAAGATGTCTCTCAAATAGGCTAAACGTGAATTTAATGATATTGCATTTTTAAGATATAAAAAATAATCATACATAAACTCAGGTAGTTGTTTTTCAATTTCTTGGCACAATACAATCGTTTCATTTTGTTTTTCAATAATATTCAGGGGCACATCGGATTTATTATGAATGATCCGTTTTTTTGTAGCAACTTGATTTGTAAGTTTTGATTTAGCCATATTTAAATCTCCTATTCCAACTATTCCCTAAATATACATTTGAGGAATAGTTTTATATCTTTAATATACCATATATCCGAGCTGTTATCCACCGTTTTCTTATAGTGTGACTGTACTTTTTAATGATTATTTCAAAGCGCGATCCAGTTACGATTATTTTGTTTTAGTCTTAAACGTACATCATGAAATTTCAAAAAATAAAAAAAGCAAACATCTATCGTCTATCTGTTTGCTTTTTCTCATTTAATCATAATGATCTAGCTGTGCTTTAAATTATAAATTATTAGGTTCTAATTCTTGTTTGAATTTAGGTTTGATTTCTTATTAAATTTCAGGTTTAACTTTTGATTTGATTTCAATTTTACTTTAATCTGCAATATATTTTTTGAATGGTTTTAATGCGTTTAATAGAATCATACCAATTCCATATACTGCGATTACTTCACCAACAAATACTGTTCCCATTAAAAATAACAATCCACCTTCTAAACCATAAGCATATTGTAGTAAGATACCAACAACAACTGTATTCATTACAATTGGTGGAATTGGTACTAACCATGATTTACGTCTCAATTTATAAGACAAAAATGCAGCAATTAAAGTTGCTAGACTTCCAAAAACAATATCCCATATCACGGCACCACCAATTATATTGCCCAATAAACAGCCAATAAAAACTCCTGGTATAGCTGCTGGGGTAAAAAAAGGTAAAATAGTAAGTGCTTCGGCAATTCTCACCTGAAATACGCTGAAACTAATAGGTGCAAATAGAACCACTAATACCACATAAATCGCTGCAATTAAACTTGCTTTCACTAAAAACTGAACTTTGTCTACTGATTTTTTTTCATTTTTAATCATCTTATCCTCCATAGTTTTGTTTTTTGACAGGATGGTTACGAACTGTCATCACTCCAACATAAATATTTCCAATAAAAAACCCCAAAAGAATCAAACTCTTGGGGTAACTACAATTTTCTTTCCAAAACAAAGTTCTTAGCTTGTGATCAATAGATTTTGATCAATTACTATATAATATGTTTACGAATGAATTATAGACTTTCATACCCCTTGATTTTTTTAGTGGGTTCCAAGGAAACACTTTATCGACCTCAATCATTATAACATATCCATTTGGAATGTAAAATGAAATATCATTCTTTGTAAATAATCTACAACCATCAAATTATTTCTTATCTTTTGGTAGTCTTCCGAATTTTTTAAATACTTTTAGAGTTTGATAAGTTAGAATTCCAGTCCATTCATGTTTTGCAGATTGCCATGATTCGGCCTGTTCATCCCCCCAGTTCCAACTTGGCAAGTGACATCCATTTTCGTTAAACTGATCCACTAAATAATCAAGATTTAAATGAATTTACTCATCAGATATAGCAAGTATATTGTCATCAATGTACTCAATGAATTTTACAGGATATGGAACATATTGATTCCATTGCTCTATGTTTAAGTTAACCGTTTTCTCATATAGTACAAGTAATTTGGCTTTAAAATCTTTTTGTATGATGTCTGTCATGTTAGGACATTTCTTTTTGAGCGATTTTTCGTTCATTGATTGATAAAACTGCATGTAATTTAGCATTTCATGAAATTCAATTTCATCTTTATTGCAAAAAACATCAATATATTCTAGTGCAATTGTTTCAAATTCTGCTATCCAGTCATTTTCGCAATACTTCATAATATATCCAATTAATTCAATAGATGGATTACCATTATATTTCACAGGATTCACTTTGTAAGACCACCATGATGCGTGAGGATACATATCAACTTCTTTTGTTACACTCTCCCACCCTTTTAGAGTTTCTTGGTATGAGTCTTTTAAATAGTGAAGTGCCTTTACCATCTGCTCTTGCGTAGATTCAGAAGCGTTGAGTTTGTCGAGTATTCTCAACGCATACAGTGTTGCTTGAGCGGTAGAAGTTGGCAATCTAAAATCAGGTTCTAATGCATTTCCATACCCTCCGTCATCATTTTGATACAATGCCAATGTTCTTATTATCTTATCTTCACATGGTTTGATAAATGTATTTTCAAATAGATACTTTTCTAATTGACGTGCATTGTTGAGGATATAATTTGATGCGCTATCAAAACTTATGCTGTGAACTCTTTTCATTTAATACCTCCATATTCATTCTTATGAATATTATAACCTTAATTACTTTAAATAATCATTTATATAATTAAAATACAATGAATTATAAGAGCCATCAGTACAAAATAAACACTGATGGCTCTAAATAAATCAATTCTAACATTATACTTTTAAGGTTACTTCTTTCCCTAATATTTGAGAAAAACGCATACGAATAGGCTCAACTTCTGATTCAATAAACGACACAACTTGTTCTGGGCTTCTACCAATATAATCTTGTGCGTTTAATAGTTGTTGAATATCATCTTGTGACAGATTGAATATGGGATCATTTTGTATTCTATCAAGCAAATCATTCTCTTTTCCTTCGATTTTAACCTGTTTTCCCGCTTCCATAGAATGTACTCGAATGGCTTCGTGTAATTCTTGGCGATCTCCACCCTTTTTAACCGCTTCCATTATGATATTTTCGGTTGCCATAAAAGGCAATTCTGATTGTACATGCTTTTCTATCACTTTTTCATATACAACAATTCCAGACGCAACGTTATTAGCAATGTCAAGACATGCATCAATTGCTAAAAACGCCTCCGACACAGCGAGTCGTTTATTTGCACTGTCATCTAACGTTCTTTCAAACCATTGAGTCGATGCAACTAACTGAGGACTTAAATTTAACGACATCACATATTTACATAGTGAAGAAATTCGCTCGCTTCTCATTGGATTTCGTTTATAAGCCATAGCAGATGAACCAATTTGTTTTGATTCAAACGGTTCTTCCAATTCTTTCAAAGACTGAAGCATTCTTAAATCATTCGTCATCTTATGAAGAGATAATGCAATTCCATTTATTACATTAAGAACTTTCGCATCTATTTTTCGCGTATACGTTTGACCCGTAACAGGAAGTGATTTCTCAAAACCCATTTTTTGTGCAACCATTTGATCTAGAGCTTCAACTTTATTGTGATCTCCATCGAACAAACTTAAAAATGATGCTTGTGTTCCAGTGGTTCCCTTTACTCCGCGCATCTTTAGTTGCGATAACATCACATCGATATCTTCAAAATCCATAACGAGGTCCATCAACCAAAGTGTTGCTCGCTTTCCAACAGTTGTAAGCTGCGCTGGTTGAAAATGTGTATATCCAAGCGTTGCAATATGTTTTGTATCATTTGCAAATTTAGCTAATTTATCAATTAAAATCGCCATTTTTTCTTGTATCAGTTGCAAGCCTTCTCGCATAACAATTAAATCTGTGTTGTCGCCAACATAGGCACTAGTAGCACCTAAATGAATGATCGGTTTTGCTAAAGGACATTGTTCGCCGAAAGCATGAACATGTGCCATGACATCATGTCTTACTTCTTTTTCAATTTGTGCCGCTCTTTCAAAATCAATATCATAGATATGCGCTTTCATTTCTTCAATTTGAACAGTTGTAATATTTAGACCAAGATCTCTTTCAGACTCAGCTAGTGCTATCCATAATTTTCTCCAGTTTGAAAATTTATTGATTGGAGAAAATATCTGAAGCATTTCAGAGCTGGAATATCTTTCGATCAAAGGGTTTTGATACAATGTATGCATTTTTGCCTCCTGAATTGTGTTTTTAAAGACTAAAAGTGAATTTCACGCAAAATAGACACCAACAATCACGAACATTAATTGCGCAATTTTTCAAAATATCCATATTTATTATAAACTATTTTTTACTTAAGTACAATTAAAAAGCAAACATCAAGCATTAAAAAACCTTAATGTACCGTAATTTTCCATGTAAACATAACACAGTCAATTATATACATTAAGGTTCCATAATTATCATTACTATTTAAATTAACACTGTAAACTGTTACCATATTCTAAAATCAACATGTAAATCTCAGTGATCTTTATTGATCTTACCTAGGTTGAACAATTAATTTAATTGCTGTTCTTTCTTCGCCATCAATAACGATATCAGAAAATGCTGGAATACATACTAAATCAATCCCAGAAGGTGATACAAAGCCTCTTGCAATTGCAACGGCCTTAATCGATTGATTAATTGCACCTGCTCCAACGGCTTGGATTTCAGCGCTTCCATGTTCTCTTATAACACCAGCTAAAGCGCCTGCTACAGAATTAGGGTTTGATTTTGAAGATACTTTTAAAATTTCCATATTGAGTCCTCCATTCAATTTTAAAACTTTTGTACAATTAACTTAATTGCTGTGCGGGTCTCTCCATTAATATTTACTTCTGTGAACGCTGGAATAAAATACAAATCAACTCCACCTGGTGCTAAAAAACCTCTTGCGATTGCTATTGCTTTTATTGATTGATTTAATGCACCTGCTCCTACGGCCTGAATTTCAGCATGCCCATGCTCTCTTACGATTCCTGCTAGTGCACCTGCTACTGAATTCGGATTTGAACTCGTTGCTACTTTTAAAACTTCCATCTTTATGGTCCCCCTTACTACATTTGTTTTAGAGAGTATTTGATAAAGATATACCCGATACAAAAAAGCTTAAACAGATTATTTACATCCTCATAAATTAAAGAATGAAGAATACCAACTCGATTAACACATATGTATTAAATTTAAATTAGTATTGAAGCAATGAATTATTAATTTAAGGATTTAATGAATAGTGGATTTAGCAGATTATTGATTAGCAGATTATTGATTAGCGAATTCTAATATGTACTCAATTAAAAAGAAGAATTCATTTCTGAATTCTTCTAATCTTCTTAATAGCTCTATTTTATTATTTTGCGAAATCAGTTACCCTAGATTCTCTAATCACATTAACTTTGATTTGACCAGGATAATCTAAATCTGACTCAATTTTCTTGCTTATTTCTCTTGCAAGTAAGAACATATCATCATCGCTGATTTTCTCAGGGATCACTACGACACGAACTTCTCTACCCGCCTGAATTGCAAATGATTTTTCAACACCATCATAACCGTTAGCAATGCTTTCTAAAGCTTCTAAACGCTTGATATATGTGTCAAGAGTTTCTCTTCTTGCACCAGGACGTGCTGCAGACAATGCATCTGCTGCTGTAACTAAAATTGCTTCAATAGATTCAGGTTCATAATCACCATGATGAGTACTCATAGCATGAATAACTGCTTTTGATTCGCGATATTTACGAAGTATTTGCATACCTAATTCGATATGTGTACCTTCTTGATCATGATCAACCGCTTTACCAATATCGTGTAATAAACCTGCACGTTTTGCAACTTTTACATCTGCACCAATTTCAGCAGCCATTAAACCAGCAAGGTGAGCTACTTCGATCGAATGTTTTAAAACATTTTGACCATAACTCGTTCTGTATTTTAATCTGCCCACTAACTTAATAAGTTCAGGATGTAAATTGTGAATACCTACCTCAAAAGTAGCGTTTTCACCTTCTGTCTTGATAATTTGATCAACTTCTTTTTTAGATTTTTCAACCATCTCTTCAATACGAGCTGGATGAATTCTACCGTCGATAATCAATTTTTCAAGCGCCATTCTAGCTATTTCTCTTCTTATTGGATCAAAAGATGAAAGAATAACCGCTTCCGGTGTATCATCAATAATTAAATCTACACCTGTTAGAGTTTCAAGTGCTCTAATGTTTCTACCTTCTCTACCAATAATTCTACCTTTCATTTCATCGTTCGGTAAATTTACTAGTGATACAGTACTTTCAGCAACATAATCAGCGGCACATTTTTGGATTGCATAAGCCAAAATATCTTTCGCTTTCTTATTTGCTTCTTCTTTTGCTTTGCCTTCAATGTCCTTAATCAATAAAACAGTATCGTGTTTTACGTCTTTTTCAACATCTGCAAGCAGTTGGTTTTTAGCCTCTTCAATTGTCAATTCTGAGATGCGTTCGAGTTCTTTAATTTGTTGCGAGTAAAGGTCGTTCGCTTCTTGCTCTTTCTCTTCAACTTGTTTTAACTTTTGAGCCAATTTTTCTTCTTTAGTCTCAAGTGTTAATACTTTTTTATCAAGAGCTTCTTCTTTTTGTAAGTATCTTCTTTCTAATTTTTGAAGTTCTGCTCTTCGATCTTTTGTTTCTCTGTCAATTTCTTTACGAATTTGCAAAGCTTCTTCTTTAGCTTCTAATACTTTTTCTTTTTTAACAGACTCCGCAGCTTTAGCAGCTTCAGCAATAATTTCTTTTGCTTTAAATTCTGCGCTTAGGATTTCTTTTTCAGCAATGCTCTTTCTCACAAAATATCCTACGACAAATGTGATCCCTGCAAATGCTAGTAAAATTAATATCTGTACAATAATAGGCAAGTCTATGTCATTCACCCCCTTACGTAAATTTTAAGACCAGTATCCCTGGTCTTATAGTCATGTATATTCTAAAATACAATCATACACTTAATTGTATAATTTTTATATAAAATTGTCAAGCCTCATCACCTTGAATCGAGCGCTTTACAACAAGGAGATGAGGCTCTTAATAAAAATATATCTTCTAGAAATATAAATGATTCACTTTTCTACGCATAGTCGAGAGTTTTATTTATTATCAATCAACAAAAAAAGTTCCGTTTATCTATTTAACTATTTAAGCTTTGGTTTCAGGATTATTCAACAAATTAAAATGTCTTCTAACACTCATCTCAATCTCATTACAAAGTTCAGGATTTTGAATTAAATACTCTTTAGCATTTTCTCTACCCTGTCCAATTTTATTGCCTTCATAGCTATACCAAGATCCTGATTTTTTAATAATATCGGCTTCACTTGCACAGTCTAAAATACTACCTTCTTTGGAAATGCCTTCACCATACATAATATCAAACTCAGCTTGTTTAAATGGTGGAGCTACTTTATTCTTTACAACCTTAACACGCGTTCTATTTCCAACGACATCTGCATCTTTTTTAATCGAATCAATTTTTCGAACATCTAAACGAACAGAAGCATAAAACTTAAGCGCGTTTCCTCCGGTTGTCGTTTCAGGATTTCCAAACATAACACCAATCTTCATACGTAATTGATTGATAAAAATAACAGAACAATTGGATTTATTAATGATTGCTGTGAGTTTTCTCAAAGCTTGAGACATCAAACGAGCTTGTAAACCCATGTGTGAGTCTCCCATTTCACCTGTAATCTCTGCCTTTGGAACCAAAGCTGCAACTGAGTCTACAACGACAATATCTACAGCGCCACTACGTACAAGCGCATCTACAATCTCAAGTGCTTGTTCGCCTGTATCTGGCTGTGAAACAACCAATTGATCAATATCTACACCAATTGCCTTTGCATAGACTGGATCCAATGCATGTTCAGCATCAATAAAGGCTGCTGTTCCACCTCTTTTTTGAACTTCTGCAATCATGTGAAGTGTTACTGTGGTTTTACCTGATGACTCAGGTCCATATATCTCAATAATACGTCCTTTTGGAATACCGCCTATACCTAATGCAATATCTAAATCAATTGAACCTGTTGGAATACTTTCAACGTTCATTCTCGCTGATTCGTCCCCTAATTTCATAATGGAACCTTTTCCGTATTGTTTTTCTATTTGTCCAAGGACATGATCTAAAGCCTTTTGTCTCTCACTCATACATGCACTCTCACTTTCATTATTAGAACGTTTGTTCTGTTTTATTATAACATAGCATTCATAAGATGCAAACACCTATTATATAAAAAGTATAAATATTTATTTTGAATTTGTCAATATTTTCCAATCGAGGAAATTGTTGTAATTTCGCTGCAGTTGTTAAAAAGTAGCTCAATTAATAAAAGTAATCAAAAATGATTAAGAAGCAACTAGGTTTATTGAAGCAAATCATATAAAAGCTTTAATGACTTAATGACTGCACGATTTTGAATGACTTCTCTTGAGCCAATAAATCTGTTTTCGAATGTATAAATCTCATTGTTAATGTTGATGCCTATATAGACAAGTCCAACTGGTTTTTCATCGGTGCCGCCAGTAGGGCCAGCAATTCCAGTGATGCTGATTCCAATATCAGCGCCGGTTTGATCAACAATCCCTTTTGCCATTTCATAGCACGTTTGATGACTCACTGCGCCGTAAAGCTGAAGCGTCTCTGGTTTTACTGATAATTCATTGATCTTTGATCGATTTGAGTACGTAATTATACCTGAATCAACAACATCAGATGCACCACCATATTTAATAAATGTGCTTGCTAATTTACCGCCTGTACAGGACTCTGCAAAGGCAATTTTCAGCATTTTTTCCTTTAGCATTTGCATAATAACAGATTCAATATCTTCACCTTTATCAGATACGATGAATTTTCCAATTCGAGATTTTATGATTTCAACCATTTGTTGAACCAACTGCTCGTTTTCGCTTTGATTTACGCCAGATGCAGTAATTCTAAGGAGTACTTTTCCATCACCCGCATAAGTCGCAAGTGTTGGGTTTGTTTGCATTTCAATTAAATCCATTAGAACTTCTTCAACAGCAGATTCTCCTAGATCATAAATACTTAAATATTTCGAAATCATTTTAATTTCATTTTTATTTTCCAAGTAGGATTTAATATATTTATCGTAGAGATAATGAAGCTCTCGAGGTGGTCCTGGCAATACCACTATAGCCTTGTTTGTTTCTTGAATTTCTAAGATACAAGCAGGCGCAGTTCCTTGCTCATTATCTAATATAATCGCTCCATCCGGAAAATACGCTTGTCGAATATTATTTTCTGGCATAGATCTATTAAATGAATGAAATCGCTCCTTTATAAGGGTAAGACTTCTTGTGTCCATGATCATTTCAAGCCCTAAAGCATCTGCTATCACTTCTTTCGTAATATCGTCTAAGGTTGGGCCTAACCCGCCAGTTGTGAAGATAATATCACAACTTTCAATTAAGTCATTAAGTGCTTTTTTAATGCGTTCTGCATTATCTCCCACGGTATACTGATAGTACACGCCAATTCCAATCTCAGATAATTTTTTACTTAAATAACTTGCGTTCGTGTTCACGGTTTGTCCCATGAGAAGTTCTGTACCAATTGCTAATATTCCCGCTTTCATTCTTACCTCCAGATGTCGTTTTTCATACAAATACAAAATGGTTGACATAATATTATTACGTCAACCATCCGAGTTAGTCTTTCAAAACTTGCTTATTTTTTACGATATAATCATATCCAGAAACAACCGTTAAAATGGTAGCCAGATAAATGAGGACCTGGTCAACTGGTAAATGTATCAGTTCAAATGGGTAGTTATTAAGCAATAAAACAATTACCATGATCATTTGACTAATTGTCTTTGACTTTCCCCACCAACTTGCTGCAATGACAATGCCTTCAGCAGCAGCAATGGCTCTAAATATACTCACAATAAATTCACGTGATAAAATGATGATTACCACCCATGCGTTCAGCATGCCAAGTTGAACAAAACATACCAATGCAGAAGTAACCAATAATTTATCAGCCAAAGGATCCATAAATTTACCAAAATTCGTGACTAAATTGTATTTTCTTGCTAAATATCCATCTAAAAAATCTGTCGATGAAGCAACTGCAAACATTATAAGTGCCCAAACAGAATATCCTTCTAAAAGTAAATAGATAAACACTGGAATCATAGCAATTCTTAAAATCGTTAACTTATTTGCAATATTCATTTTACTCATACAATTACTCCTATTAAGTCATATTCTAAAGCATCCGTAATTTTAACCTGAATGAATGTTCCAAAATCAATATCTTGATCTGTATGAACATATACGACGCCATCAATTTCTGGAGCGTCAAAAGCAGTTCTACCTACGAGAATTTTTCCAGAGTCTGCAATTTCCTCAATGACAACTTCATATGTTCTTCCAATTTTTGAGTAAGATAACGCTTCTGAAATATACATTTGTTTTTCCATTAAAATGTTCTTTCGTTCTAACGCGATTTCCTCAGCTACTTTATTTGGTAATTTCATTGCTGGTGTATCTTCTTCATCCGAATAGACAAATGCACCTAATCTATCAAATTTCATTCTTTGAATAAAATCTAAAAGCGTTTCAAAATCCTCTTCTGTTTCGCCTGGAAAACCAATGATGACAGTTGTTCTTATTACCGCTAGAGGATCTTTTTGTCGAATCTTGGTAACAATCCCTTCAATATCACTTTGACTCGTCTTACGGTTCATGAGTTTTAGAATTTTGTCACTGGCATGTTGAATTGGAATATCAAAATAATTGACCACTTTATCATTTCTGAAAAATGCATCTAACAATCGATCATCTAGCACATCTGGATAAGAATAATGTACGCGAATCCATTTGATTTTTTCGATTTTAGATAACTCATCAAGCAGAACATCTAACTTCGTCTCACCATACAAATCCATGCCATATCGCGTAGTATCTTGCGCGATTATCATGAATTCACTAACGCCCATATCAGCTAAATCACTTGCTTCTGCAACAATATCTTCAATTTTTCTCGAGCGATACTTACCTCTCAATTTCGGAATAATGCAGTACGTACAGCGATTATCACAACCTTCTGATATCTTAAGGTATGCATAGTGGGCAGGTGTTGTTAAAATTCTCGGTAAATTTTCTGGAATTTCTAAATCTACCGACTTCATAAAGATTTTCTGATTTTGAGCTTGCTCTGAATAGAGCGTTTTGATGACTTGATCAATCTCATAAAAGTTGCTTGTTCCAATGATGGCATCAATTTCTGGAATTTCTTCTATAAGCGTTTCTGGATATCTTTGTGATAAACATCCCGTTACAATGAGTTTTTCACAATTTCCATCTTCTTTTTGCTTGGCTAAATCCAGTATCATTTGAATAGATTCTTCTCTTGCGTCATGAATAAACGAACACGTGTTTAAAACAATAATTTCTGCTTCAGATAATTCATCGCAAAGATGATACTGTTCGTCATCCAATATTCCCAACATGATTTCACTATCCGTCAGGTTTTTAGAGCACCCTAGTGTCTCTATATATACTTTTTTCATCTTACCTCACCATTTCTAAAACTCATTTATACCTCGTCTTGATACTCATCTTCACTGTTAAAAGATGTGTCATAGTGATCATAATCTGTCGATTCTATCTGTGTATCATCCAAATCATTAGAAGCGACTAATGATTTATATTCGTCAGACGATATCAACACTTCTCGCGGTTTGCTGCCACGATTTGGTCCAATAATCCCTCTTTCTTCCATAGAATCTATCAATCGCGCTGCTCGATTATACCCTACGCGAAATCTACGTTGCATCAAAGAGGCTGATGCTTGTCCTGTGTCAATTACAAATGCAATAGCATCTTCTAAATATTCATCCACATCATCACTGTTCATATTGACACTCTGAACATCATCTAAAATTTCTTCATTATATGTCACTTCGTGATTTTGATTCTTAATGTAGTTTACTAGAGCTTCAACTTCTTCATCCGACATGAATGCACCTTGAGCACGTTTTGGTTTAGAAGCACCCACCGGATAATAAAGCATATCGCCTCTTCCCAATAGCTTTTCAGCGCCGCCCATGTCGATGATGGTACGCGAATCAATTGAAGATGACACAGAAAATGCAATTCGTGAAGGAATATTCGCTTTAATTAATCCCGTAATAACGTCTACTGATGGTCTTTGTGTTGCAACAATCAAATGGATTCCTGCAGCACGTGCCATTTGAGCTAAACGACAAATCGCATCTTCTACAACATTTGGTGCAACCATCATCAAATCTGCTAGTTCATCGATGATGACCACGATTTGTGGTAAAATTTCTAATCCAGCAAGCTCTGCTTTTTTATTATAACTCTTCATGTCTCTTACAACTTGTTCGGCAAATAATTTGTAACGTCTTGTCATTTCATTCACTGCCCAGTTCAGAGCAATAGATGCTTTCTTAGCATCCGTAACAACAGGCAAAATCAAATGCGGAATACCATTGTAGTTACTTAATTCAACAACCTTTGGATCTATCATTAAAAATTTAACTTCATCTGGTTTCGCATTAAATAAAATACTTGAGATAATGGTATTTACACAGACAGATTTACCTGAACCAGTAGCACCTGCAATAAGTAAATGCGGCATATTTGCCAAGTCGCCAATAATTGGATTCCCGGAAATATCCTTACCTAGACCTATTGTCAGTTTTGATTTTTGCTTTTTAAAATCAGGTGAAGAAATAACTTCTCTAATCGTTACCATTGAAGTTGTTTTATTTGGAACCTCTATTCCAATTGCTGCCTTTCCGGGAATTGGTGCAATTCTTACCTGAGTGGTTGCTAAATTGAGAGAAATATCTTCACTCAATCCGACAATTTTACTTACTTTAACCCCTGGACTAGGTTGAACTTCAAACATCGTGATTGAAGGGCCTCTTTTAACAGATACAACTTTAGCATCCACATTAAAATTATTCAATGTTTCTTCTAACAATTTTGCCATTTCGATATACTCTGATTTATCTTCAACCACTTGAGCAGATTGATCTTCGTTTAATAATTCGATTGGCGGTAATCGATAATCTTCAATAACTTTAGTCGTACCGATTCGAATTTCATCATTCACGTGCTGACGCGTCTGAGCGTCAATATCTGACGCTTTAATTTTATCTGGCTGAGAGGGAACAACTGCTGCATGATCGTGAAAATCAATTGAAGCAGAACTTTCTTTTGAAGGTTCGCTCTCGTTTATACTCTTAGGTGCTTTGCTAATTGCAATTTTTTCAATAGAATTCTTTGTTTTCACAACCTTATTCTTGCCGTCATCTCGCTCGCTAACTGATTTCGTTTTTCCTTCGTTTACGAGTTCGATATTCATCTCATACTCGTGAACATCGTCAGATTGTACCGTAATAGACTCTTGACATTCTTGAGAAATCTCAGCACTTTGGATGTTAAGGTTTGAAATATCAGAAGTTGATTTATCCACATCATCCATTTCATAATAATCAGAATCAAACACCTTTAAATCTTTCTTTTTAGAGGCTCTTCTCATCAAATCAAACTCATCTAATAATCCCATTTCAGAAGAATCAAATGTATCTTTAGGCTTGTTCAGTTGAATTTTTTTAGTCTGATTTTGAAGCTTATTTTGAATGATTTCGGCTTCAATTTCTGATTCAATTGCGCGCTCCTGCTGTCTGATCGCTCTTCTTTCTTCCGAGTGTTTTTTCTTATAATCCCAAAGATCTTGAATCGAAATTTTAGTAAAGATTATAAATCCGGCAATAAACGTGACAATAATCAGTATATAAGTTCCAATTATGCCAATTAGCTTAACAGAAGATATCGTTATAATATCTCCAAAGACGCCACCACCAAGCAAAGACTTTCCTGATTCATACGATAATTGAATCTGTTTTATGCTCAAATAATGATCTCGAAGGGCTAATTTTTGTCGCTCTATGCCATCATAGGCAATCAAGGTAGAAAGACACAATGCCCCTATTAATATAAATACTAATGCAATCGCGATTCTTCCCTTGGCTGGTTTAAAATTGGGATTCAAATATACAAAAAATAAGACAAATGCCAACACTGGTATCAAATAGCCAACATATGAAAAGGTTCCGAGAAAGACATTTGAAATAAAGTGTCCTACATTCCCAACCGCTTTTGTATATAGGCTCAGCATAATAAACACAGTTATTGCAATCAAGGCGATTAACTTAAGCTCATATTTAATTTTATAATTCCGTTCAACATCTTGACGATTAACTGTTCTGTTGTTAGACGTCTTACTTGTTCCTTTGCCTTTTGGAGATGACGACTTTTTCACAGCAGGTGTCGATTTTGTAGTTGAACGCGTATTTTTTTTGCTTGTACTTGACTTCGCCAAATTTCACCTCTTATACACCTGTTGAACCAAACCCACCTATACCACGATCTGTTTCTTCAACGGAATCTACGGTCTCCCAGTCAATTCTTTCATATCTTGAGATAATCAACTGAGCGATTCTATCACCTTTGTTTATTTCAAATGCCTCATCACTTAAATTAATGACAGGAATTTTAAGTTCTCCTCTATAATCACTATCAATAGTTCCAACACAATTTACAAGTGTAATACCATTTTTAATTGAAAGTCCACTTCTCGCTCGAACTTGTCCTTCATAACCCAACGGGATTTCTACAAAAAGGCCAGTTGGAACGAGCGTTCTTTCCATCGGTCTTATTACAATAGGTGTATCGTTATTAGCGAGTAAATCCATACCAGAAGCGCCAAGTGTCTTATACTCTGGAAGTGGATTGGATGATTGATTTACGATTTTTATTTTCATATATTCCCCTTCGATGTTTAATTTTAGCGTATACTTATTATTTTTTTAATTGATCGCAAAATTGATGGTATATTTCTTGTGTTTCTTTTAGATCAATATCGCCTACTATCGCCATTGCAACCTGATTTGGACTAAAACATGCATCGATCAATTGAGTCACACCTTCGAGCTGAATATTGTTGATTTTATCAAGCATATCATCGACATTTTTTTCTCGATGTGCAAAGAGTTCAATTCGTCCAATCATGTCCATAAAATTGTCACTGCCTTCGAGATTTAAGAAAAAACTGCCTCTTAGATGATTTTTAGCATGATCAAGTGCTTCCTGAGTAATGAGGTGTTCGCGCATTAAGTTAATTTCATCCGTAACCAAACTCAATGTTTCTTCCAAATTTTCTCTAGAAACGCCAAACGATATACATAAAGTTCCAAGTGCATCGTAAAAATTAGGTTCTGAAAATACAGAATATACCAATCCTCGATCTTCTCGAATGCTTTGAAATAACCTTGAACTATTGGTACCACCTAAGATATTGCTCATCACCATCATCTCATAACTTAGCTCATGGTCAAAACGAATCCCCGGAAAACTAATAGCCACTTGTATTTGCTCAAAATCTTTTTTTCGAGAATCGAATCCCCAATTACAAACCGGTGGCGTAATCGCCAAACACTCAACTTTTTCACCTTGTCTGATGTCTTGAAAATAATGAGAAACACGATCGATGAGTACCGCTTCATCAAAATCACCAGCAATTGATAACACCATATTTTCCGCACAATAGTAGGTATCAAAATAAGAAAGAATTTTGTCGCGAGTAATACTTGTAACGGAATCTTTTGTGCCTAAAATTGGGAGTGCTAATGGATGTCCTTTAAAAGTAATTTCGTTCAAAACGTCAATCACCATTTCCTCAGCAGAATCCTCATACATGATAATTTCATCAAGTATAACAGTCTTCTCAACTTCAATATGCTCGTCTAAAAAAGTAGGACATTTGACCATATCAGATAAAATATCTAGAGCGACATCAAAATCTAAACTGAGTGTTTTGGTATAAAAGCACGTACATTCTTTCGCGGTATATGCATTGATCTCACCACCGATTCCATCTATGACACTGGCGATTTCCTTCGCAGTACGTCGGAGAGTTCCTTTAAAGAGCATGTGTTCAATAAAATGAGAAATTCCGTTATTCTCGTGTGTTTCATAAGCAGATCCGGTCTTAACCCAAATACCGATCGAAACAGATTTATAACCTTCCAACTTTTGATATACGACTGTTAATCCATTTTTCAACTGCATTTTTTTATGCAAACTTTCACCTCTATGTTAATGACAAGACACATCAAACCCCAGGCAATTAGCGATAAGCAAAAAACCTAGGGTTATCCATGTATTTATTCATTCATCTATTTGTTCTCTTCCATCATCACTTTTCTTGAAACGTTGATTCTTCCTTGATCATCAATTTCAATAATCTTAACAGTGATTTCATCGCCTATATTGACAACATCTTCAACTTTGGCAATTCTCTTCGCATCTAATTGAGAAATATGGCAAAGACCTTCTTTTCCATGTCCCAATTCAACAAACGCACCAAATTTGAGAATACGCGTTACTTTACCCGTATAAACTTGACCTACTTCAGGAACTTTTACAATTCCTTGAATTTCAGCAAGGGCTTTTTCACCGCCAATGCCATCATTCGCAGTAATTAATACCGATCCATCGTCAGAAATATCAATCTTAACGTTGTATGCAGCAGTAATTCTTGTGATGACTTTTCCACCTGGTCCAATGACGTCTCTGATTTTATCAGGATTGATCTTAATTTGGAACACTCTTGGTGCATATGGTGACATTTCAGCTCTTGGAGCGCTGATGACTTCATTCATTTTACCTAAAATGTGTAATCTGCCTATTTTAGCTTGCTCTAAAGCTCTTTCTAATAGTGCTTTATCAAGTCCATCTACTTTAATATCCATTTGAAGTGCCGTGATACCGTCTTTTGTACCAGCAACTTTAAAGTCCATATCTCCTAAAGCATCTTCCATACCTTGAATATCACTTAAGATTTCAATTTTGCCATCTTCTTGGATAAGTCCCATCGCAATACCTGCAACTGAATCTTTGATTGGTACACCTGCATCTAAAAGACTCAATGTGCTACCGCAAATACTCGCTTGTGAACTTGATCCATTACAAGTCACAACTTCTGAAACCAAACGGATTGTATATGGAAACTCAGTTTCTGATGGAATAACCGGAACAAGGGCACGTTCACCTAAAGCACCGTGACCAACTGCACGTCTATTCACTCTACTCATCCCAACTTCGCCAACAGAAAATGGTGGGAAGTTATAATGATGCATATATCGTTTTGTATCTTCTAAATCTAAGCCATCGATTCTTTGTGACTCACCGAGCGCACCTAAAGTCGTAATCGTCAAAGCTTGAGTTAATCCTCTTGTAAATAACCCTGAACCATGCGTTCTAGGCAATAAACTAACTTCACAAGAAATCGGACGGATTTCTGTTGCAGTACGTCCATCAGGTCGAACGCCTTCATGAATAATCATTTGTCTCATCATTGTACGTTCAATCGATTTAAACTGACCTTTTAAATAATCTGCACTATTTGGATATTCAACTAAGAAATGTTCCATCATCTCAGTTTCAAGATCTTCAAGAGCTTCATTTCTTTCGTGTTTTCCTGTGATGCGTACGATTTGATTCATTTTATCTGATAAGAAATTTTTAATTGCTGCATCAAATGCTGCATCCACTTCTGGTAAAATGATTTCAAATTTTTGTTTGCCAATTTCAGCTGAAATCGAGTTGATAAATGCACAGATTTCTTTAATTGCATCATGTCCAAACATAATAGCGCCAAGAACTACATCTTCTGGAAGAATATCGGCTCCAGCTTCAACCATAACGACAGCTTCATCAGTACCTGCTACAACTAAATTCAATTTTGATAGCTCTTTTTCAGCAACCGTTGGATTTAAGATATATTTTCCATCAATATATCCAACTGTTACAGCGCCAGCTGGGCCGTTAAAAGGAATATCCGAAATTCCAAGTGCTATTGAAGCACCATTCATTGCAACTGTATCAGGTGTACAATCTTGATCCACTGACAAAACAGTTGCTACAACTTGAACTTCGTTTTTCATTCCGTCTGGGAAAAGTGGACGAATTGGTCTATCAATTAAACGAGATGTTAATATTGCTCTTTCAGAAGGTCTACCTTCTCTTTTGATAAATCCACCTGGAATTTTACCAACTGAGTATAATTTTTCTTCAAATTCAACTGTTAATGGGAAAAAATCAATACCTGGTTTTGGTTTTCTAGTTGCTACTGCCGTTACTAATACGACAGTTTCTCCATAAGAAATCACAGCAGAACCATTTGCAAGATTAGCTAACTTACCTACTTCTACTTTGAACGGTCTACCTGCTATTGTCGTTTCAAATACTTTTACTTCTTTTAATGTGTCGCCACCCAATAATTGGCAACCAGATTGTTGACTCATAAGGCCTCCTATTTTTATCAATACGCCTTAGGGAATTTATCCTACTTATTTCAAGTCAGCATCAAGTTCATCAACTTAAAACACACTCACTTCAAATAAGTAGGATATTAAGATAAATTCCGCAAAAGTGCAATTGTTTAATCCCTTTTATTATACTAAATTTACGCTTGAATATAAAGACTATTTTACCATCGTCTTGCGTTTATTAAAGGATTCTGTGTTTTTTTATTATGAAATCATTCTTAATAGACGTTTAATGAAAAAAAAGCTCCAAAGACGAATCTTTGAAGCTTTCATTATCGTGATATTATTTTCTTAATCCTAACTCAGCAACTAATGCTCTGTATTTCTCAAGGTTATTATCTCTTAAGTAGTTAAGTAAGTTTCTTCTTTTACCAACCATTTTTAAAAGACCTCTTCTTGAGTGGTGATCTTTTTTGTGAGCTAATAAGTGCTCGTTCAATTCGTTGATTCTGAATGTTAATAATGCGATTTGAACTTCTGGAGAACCAGTATCCGTTGGATGTGTTTTAAATTTCTCGATAACTTCCGTTTTTCTTTCTTTACTAATCATGTGTTTCCTCCTAAAATTTAATTATATACGCCATATGCCTAGTAAATCGTTGGAGACTCGATAGACAAAGCAATGGTAAGCAATACGAGAATTATACCATCAAAAGTATGCATTGTAAAGTAAAATCAAAGTTTAAAATACAGTTTCGTTAGTTCTAAATCGTGGTTCATTTGTTCGACGAGTGCATCAAGATTCTCAAACTTAATTTCATCGCGAATTCTTTTGATAAAATGAACTTCAATCACTTCTCCATAAAGTTCTTGATGAACACCCAATATATGAGTTTCCAAATGAATCCCTGTATTTTCAAATGAAGGATTAAACCCAACATTCGTCACACTTGGATATACGACACCTTTAAGAACAGTTTCAGTGATATACACTCCCGGTTTAATCGTACTAATGTGCTCTTTAATCCTCAAATTTGCAGTAGCAAATCCCAGCTGATGACCAAGTCCTTTCCCTTTTACGACGAAGCCTTTCACAAAATGATGTCGACCAAGATAGAAATTTGCCTCTTCAATTTTACCTTCTAACAATAAACTTCGAATGAGCGAAGAAGAAACTCTGACTTCATTTTTCATGATTGGCGGAATAATTTCACATGTATATCCATAAACTTCAGACAAAGCTTGAAGTAAAGCGACATTTCCTGTCGCATTTTTTCCAAATCTATAGTCATACCCAACTGTTAAATGCTTCATATTCAAACGTTCAATTAAAACTTCTTTAACAAATACTTCCGGTTCAAATTGAATCTGTGTTTCATCAAACTTAACCATGGCCAGATAATCAATACTTAGCTTTGTAAAAATCTGTACTTTTTCGTCGATATCCATGATTTTGGGTGGTACTTGATCAGGAGTTAAAAACTCTTTTGGATGATTTGAAAAGGTATATACAAATGTCTTTAGCCCCTTCTCCTCAGCTGCTTTTTTAGTATAATTCAGAACTTCAACATGACCAATGTGAAGACCATCAAAAGTTCCAAGCGCTACTGCTGTTGGTTCAATTGAGCAATCAATTTCATCTAAATCAAAAAAAATCTTCATAATATTTACCACTAATCTTTCATGATTTTTCTCATCAAAAACCCTTCTGGACACATTTCTGCAATTCCCCAAAATAGATTATTAATATACATTCGATAAAAACCTTCCGAATACTCATGTTTTTTTACAAACCGTCTCAAATCGACTTTAACGCCATTTTCAATGAGCTTTTCCATTTTTTCATCCACTTGTATGACAACAGACTCCATGAAATCCAAAGCGCTTTCTGTAGAAATGAGATGCTGATGAATGTTATCAAGCGAAATCTCCTCAATAGTTACTGCTTGTTCAATTGAAAAAGGTTCAGAACTCAACCTTACAAGCGATGTCATATGCGCAAAGCATCCAAGTTTCAATCCAATATCGTGACATAAAGTTCTTATATAAGTTCCTTTAGAACATGTCACATCAAATGAAATTGTATGATGTCTGATATCTATATTGTCGATTGAATATATGGTTCTTACCCTTGATTCTCGCTCAATTTCAATTCCTTGTCGTGCAAGATCAACGAGTTTTTCGCCATTAATTTTTAAGGCACTATACATCGGTGGTATTTGATCAATATCTCCAATAAAACTTTGAATGATTCTCATGATTTCGATGTCAGAAATATCAAGGCACTCTTTTGTTTCAACGACACTCCCCCAGCAATCCTGTGTATCTGTGGCACTTCCAAGTTTCATTTCACAGCGATAAGTTTTTTTACACCCCATTAGAAAATCTACAATTTTAGTCGATTTTCCAATACATATTGGGAGTACGCCTGTCGCCATTGGATCTAAAGTACCTGTATGACCAATTTTTCGCGTCCGCAATTTTTTTCGTAGAATTGCAACCACATCATGCGATGTCATATGTTGTGGTTTATGAATCACAATCACTCCATTAATCTCTGGAACGACATTCAATTCGGACGCTTGGTTAAAAAAATATTCAACTTCTCCGATTAGCTGAGCTTCAATTTCATCTATAGACAGAGTCGTTTTAAAACCAGCTGCCTTCGTATGTCCGCCGCCATTAAACTTTTGAGCAATCACACTGACATCTGCATTATGCTTCGCACGCATTGAAACCTTGTGCGCGCCTCCACCGATATATCTTATAAAAGCAACGATTTCAATTCCCTTAATGTCGCGTACAAATTCAACGATTCCATCGGTATCATATTCAGAGAGATTCAGATTTTCAATTAATTCTTGCGACATCTTCACAACACCGAATTTGCCATTAGCGTGAATCTTTAAAGTATCAAAAACTTTATTTAATAATAACAATTTCTCATACGTCTTATTTTGAAATATTTCAACGTTAAGACGATTGAAATCAAAACCAGTTTCTTGTAATGTTTTACAAATACTAAAGGTCAAAGGTCTAGTATTTGAATATCTAAAGCTTCCTGTATCGGTTACAATGGCTGCATATAATGCTTCACCTATCTTGCTATTAATAGGTGCACGAAGATTATCGAAGATGGTATAAACAAGTTCTCCTGTCGATGATGCCTGTGCATCTACTATATTCAGATCTCCATAAAATGAATTTGTTTTATGATGATCGATATTTATACGATATTTGGCTCGATTATAAAGATCAAATCGATCTTCAAAAAGCTTTACTTCACCGCAATCAACGGCAATCGCAACATCAAATGTAACATTTTGAACTTCTTCCTTTTTATAGCATTTAACCGATTCAAATAGGAATAATAAATTTGAAGGTATAACGTCATCTAAGACGATATACCCCTTTTTTTGATAATATTTAGTTAAATGATACACAGCCAAACACGACCCTAATGTGTCGCCATCTGGCATATTATGAGGAATAATTAAAATGTTCTCATTTGAAACATCCGACAGTATATCTTTAAGTTGTTTCAGAGATTCCATAATATTGCCTCTCATTACTTTTCATTTTTTATCACAGTTACAGATAGACACGATCTTTCATTAGACTATTCATCTTCAGACTCATCATTGCTATCGAAATCCTGATCTTCATCGTCTAAATTCTTATCTTCATCATCATGTTCAGAAGAAGGCTCATCGACTTCATCATGTTTAATGTCAAGTGTACTGAGGATTTCGTTAATATGCATCCCGTGCTCAATTGAATGATCCGGTTTAAAAATAGGTTCTGGTGTATAATGCAACTTGAGTTTTTTTCCAATTTCTTTACGAACAAATCCCTTTGCACTATTTAAACCTTCAATATGTGTTTCTACATTGTGTTTTGGATCAAATACACTAATGTAAATTGTTGCATATCTCAAATCATTTGTCACTTCAACATGTGTGACTGATGATAAATTTGAAACTCTTGGATCTTTAATTTCAAATAGCATAAGATGGCTAACAATCTTTTTAATCTCTTCTGAGATTTTTCTATTTCTCGCTGCTGACATAACTGCACCACCTTTCTTTATAAGTGAATAGCGCTAAACATAATATTTAGCGCCCACTTGTTTATTTAACCATGTTACTATTCCACTAGTTATTACGCTTAGCGTTTTACTTCTTCCATGAAGAATGCTTCAATCTCATCATCTTCTTTTAAGTCGTTGAATTTCTCAACACCAAGACCACACTCGTATCCTTGAGCGACTTCTTTTACGTCGTCTTTAAATCGTTTAAGTGAATTTAATTTTCCTTCAAAGATTACGATGCCTTCTCGAATAACACGCACTTGTGCATTTCTCTGAACTTTTCCTGACGTGATATATGCACCTGCAATAACACCTGAAGGTATTTTAAAGGTTTGTCTAACTTGAGCTCTACCAAGTATAACTTCTTTATAGAGTGGATCAAGCATCCCCTTCATAGCAGTCTCAACATCATTAATTGCATTGTAAATAATTTGGTAAGTTCTGATATCAACGCCTTCTTGTTCAGCTATCATGGATACATTGGCTGACGGTCTAACATTGAATCCGATGATGATTGCACTGGATGCAGACGCAAGAATTACATCTGATTCAGAGATAGCTCCAACATCTGCTCGAATTACACTAACGCGTACTTCGTCATTGGATATTTTTTGAAGTGATTGCTTAATTGCTTCAACCGATCCATGAACATCTGCTTTAACAATGATATTAAGCTCTTTCATTGCGCCATCTTTAATTCTTGAGAAGATATCCTCAAGTGTAACACCTGGATTTTTATTAAGTGTTTTCTCACGAAGAGTTACCGCGTGTCTTTCCGCAATTGTTCTCGCCACTTTTTCATCTGGAGTTACATATATTTTTTCACCTGCTTGAGGGACTTCATTGAGTCCATCAATTTCAACAGTAGTCGATGGTCCAATTTGTTTTACTTTTTTCTCTTTATTGTTATACATCGCTTTAACTTTACCAAAAGCTGTTCCAGCAACAATTGGATCACCAACTGACATTGTACCCTTTTCAAGGATAATGCTTGCAACAGTACCTCTACCTTTAACAACTTTTGCTTCGATAACTGTACCGATTCCTGGACGATTTGGATTTGCTTTAAGCTCTAACACTTCTGATACGAGTAAAACCATCTCAAGAAGTTTATCTAAACCTTCGCCTGTTTTTGCAGATACAGGAACGGCAATTACATCGCCACCCCACTCTTCAATAATCAAACCACGATCTGATAATTCTTGTTTAACTCTATCTGGATTTGCATTTGGTTTATCCATTTTATTGATTGCAACAATAATTGGAACTTTTGCAGCTTTACTATGGTCAATAGCTTCAATCGTTTGTGGCATCACACCATCATCTGCAGCTACGACTAAGATCGCAATGTCTGTAACCTTAGCACCACGTGCTCTTAAAGAGGTAAATGCCTCATGACCAGGTGTATCTAAAAATAAGATTTTCTCACCATTATGCATAACTTCTGAAGCGCCGATATGCTGAGTGATTCCACCTGCTTCTCCACTTGCAACACCTGTATTACGAATTGCATCTAGAAGAGATGTTTTACCATGGTCAACGTGACCCATTACAGTTACTACTGGTGCTCTTTTCTTAAGATCTTTTGGATCATCTTCAAAATTCAAATCAAATGCTTGGAATTGGTTCACTTCTTGCACTTCTTCAACTTCGAGTTCGATATCATAATCAATTGCGATCATTGCTGCAGTTTCAAAGTCTAAAATTTTATTAAGTGTTGCCATATTGCCCATAGCAATTAACTTAAGAATAATATCGTTCACAGGTTTATTAATAACTTCAGCATATTCTTTCACTGTCATTTCAGCTGGAACAAATACTTTTTCTTTTGTTAAGATTTCATTGAGTTTATCTGATCTTTCCTCATCGCGTTTTTCTTTGTATTTACCACTTTTTTGTTTTACTTTCTTTCCAAAGTCAAACTCTCTTCTTGGATCTACTTCGCTCACAATAATTTCTTCTTTGAGCAATTTTTTTGCTTTCTTTGACTTAGTTTCTAAGCGGTCTGTATCAAAGGTTACAACGATTTTATCTTTTTTCTGTTTTTTCTTCTTAGGATTTTTTTCAGCTATTTCACTTGCTGGGAAAGCATTTTTTGAAGAAGAATCCGATTTTCTACTTGGACCAGAATAATCTTTGTCCTTATCTTTGTTAAATCCGCCTGAGCCAAATCCGCCACTTGGTTTATTGTAACCGCCTGCTGGCTTTGGTCTATTTGGATCATACGGTCTTTTTTCATATGGTCTATCTGACTGTGGTCTATTTGGATCATATGGTCTTTTTTCATATGGTCTATCTGACTGTGGTCTATTTGGATCATATGGTCTTTTTTCATATGGTCTATCAGGTTTTGGTCTATTTGGATCATATGGTCTTTTTTCATATGGTCTGTCTGACTGTGGTCTATTTGGATCATACGGTCTTTTTTCATATGGTCTGTCTGACTGTGGTCTATTTGGATCATATGGTCTTTTTTCATATGGTCTATCTGACTGTGGTCTATTAGGATCATACGGTCTTTTTTCATATGGTCTATCTGACTGCGGTCTATTTGGATCATAAGGTCTTTTTTCATATGGTCTATCCGATTGTTGTCGGTTTGGATCATAAGGTCTTTTTTCATATGGTCTATCTGATTGTGGTCTGTCTGATTGCGGTCTGTCTGATTGCGGTCTATCCGAAGGTCTTCTCGTATCAGTTGTTGAACCTTCTTTATTTACAATTCTTGTATCCTCAGTCTTCGACTCATAAGGTTTTTTATAATCATTTTTTTGATAATTAGGATTATAAGGTTTTCTTTCACCGCTTTGTCTGTTATCCGATCCAGCATTACGATTATCATAACTTCTATTATCGTTATTTCTGTTGTAATTCTTATTATCGTGTGAAGATCTATTCTGTGCACGTCTGTTCTCTTCTTCACGAATTTCTTTTGTACGATCATAAATGATTTTATGATGTTTCTCACCAGCAGGTTTTTCCCCAGCAGGTTTTACTTCTGACACTTCAGAAGACTTTACCTCTGCAGGTTTGTTTTCAACTTTTGGTGTTTGTGCTGAATTTTTTTCAGCAGGTTTTGTTTCAACTGTATCTGAAGCTTTCTTCATAAATCTCCCTTTGAGTTTGCTAATTTCACCTTCTTCAAGTGTGCTCATGTGATTTTTCACGTCATATCCTAAAGAATGTGCTGAATCGATCAAATCCTTTGTTGTTATGTTTAATTCTTTTGCTAATTCATGGATTCGGGTTTTTGACATTGCTTCACCTCCGGTATTTGAGCGTCAATTTTTTCAATTATTGCTCTTGAAAATTTTTTGTTTGTTACGCCGAACAATCCATAATTATCCTTGCCAATTGCGGATGACAATTCTAATTTATTTGAATAAATTCTATATGTTACACCTTCGGATTCACATAATCTCACCATTTTATTTCTTGTCGACTCGTTCATATCTTCTGCTATGATGAGTAAAGAGATTTTTTTGCTTTTTATTCCTTGTTCGCAAAGCGTTTCACCAGGTACTAAATGTCCTGCTTTCCTTGCAAATCCTATCAGTGATAAAACATTATTCATTTTTTACTAACCTTTCCTTTAACTTCTCATAAACTTCATCATCTATCTTTGTTTCTAATGCGCGATTAAAGGCATTTTTCTTGATTGCAAGTTCAAAGCATTTCACATCATTGCAGATGTAAGCCCCTCTGCCATTTGCTTTACCTGTGAAATCTACATCAACGACATTTTCGTTATTCTTTACCACCCTGATCAATTCTTTCTTTGGTTTTTGCTCACCACAGGCTATACATTTTCTCATGGGTATCTTTTTCATAACTATTCTTCATCTCCATAAACTTCGTCATACTCACCAATTTCACGTAAATATGCTTTATATTGTGTTTCGCTTTTAATATCGATTTTCCATCCAGTTAATTTTGCAGCCAATCTTGCATTTTGGCCTTCTTTACCAATGGCAAGTGATAATTGATAATCTGGTACGACAACTAATGCCGTATTATCATCTTCATCTACTTCAACTCTCATGACTTTAGATGGACTTAATGCATTGGAAATTAAAATTGCTGGATTCTCATTCCATTCAATTACATCGATTTTTTCACCTTGAAGTTCATCCACAATGTTCTGTACACGATGACCTTTTTGACCAACACATGCACCCACTGGATCTAAATCTGGATTCGGTGAATAAACTGCAATCTTAGTTCGTGATCCTGGTTCGCGCGAAATGTTTTTAATTTCAACCTCACCATCATGAATCTCAGGTACTTCAATTTCAAAAAGTCGTTTCACAAGAGCAGGATGTGTTCTTGAAACGAAAATTTGAGGACCTTTTGTCGAATTTTTAACTTCTGTAATGACTGTACGAATATGAGCACCTTGAATATAGTCTTCCGAAGCAATTTGTTCATTTGGTTGCATAGTTGCTTCAGTTCGACCTAAATTGATATATACGATGCCTTTTGAAACTCTATGAATAACGCCATTTACAATTTCTGTCTCACGTGAAGCATATTCATCATAAATAACGCCGCGTTCAGCTTCTCTGATTTTTTGTACAACAACTTGCTTAGCAGATTGTGCTGCAATTCTGCCAAAATCACGAGGGGTAACTTTTTCTCGAACGATGTCACCGCTTTCAAATTGAGGGTTAATTTTTCTTGCTTCATCAATTGAAATTTGAGTAATTTCATCAATCACTTCATCTGCTACAATTCTCACTGAGTAAACGACAATTTCTCCCGTTTCTCTGTTTAATTGAACTTCTACGTTGTGTGTTGCGCCAAAATTATTTTTATACGCTTTCACCATAGCATCTTCAATTACGTCAAATAGCATATTCAGTTCAAGACCTTTTTCTTTTTCCAATTGTTCAAGTGCAAGTAATAATTCTGTTTTCACGTTATCCCCTCCTATTCAAATTCAACGACTAATTTCGTCAAAGATACTTTGCTCTTAGGCATTTCAACTTTACCCATTTGTTCAGTTTCAACTACGATACAGTCGTTGATTAAACCTACCAATGTGCCGTTAATCACTTTTTGACCTTCATAAGGTTGAAATAATTTTAATTGAACTAAATGTCCTGCAAATTTTTCAAACTCCTTATCTTTTTTCAAAACGCGTTCAACTCCAGGTGAAGACACCTCTAAGAAATATTGTTCCTCTATTGGATCAAGCGAATCCAATTTTCCATTTAAAAATTGGCTCACTAATTGACAATCATCTAATGTTACAGGTTCTTCCTTGTCGATTATTACTCGTAAGTAACGATATGGACCTTCTTTTACAAACTCAATATCGACGATTTCCATTGCATTTGTCTGCATAAATGGCGTTAATATCTCCTCAACGACATCTACCACTCTTTTCTTTTTCATAATACACCTACCTTATCTATTTATACCAAGTGCCGATTCACTTAAAGCTCATTTTTGTGAGAAACTTATCCCACTCAATAACAAAGAGTGGGAAATCCCACTCTTGCTGTCAAACGTCTATTTACTCGTTAATTATATCATAAAAATTTCTATAGTGCAAATGAGAATAACGACAATTGGTTATCTTCAGGCATATCGTCAAAGCACCCATGAACTTTCATTGCTTCAATCACGGTCTTCGAAACCTTCGTAATAGACTGAAAATCTTCTATCGACATAAATTCTCCATGTTCGTTCCTTGCTTGTGCAATGCTTATAGCTGCTGTCGCACCAACGCCTTGTAACGCTAAAAATGGCGGTAAAATCTTACCATCTACTATTTTAAACTGCTCTGCATCAGATAACATCAGGTTTACCTTCATAAATCCAAATCCTCGACTGTACATTTCATCGACAATTTCTAAGATAGATTGTAAATCTTGTTCTTTTTTTGAAGGTTTTTCTAACCCTTCTATTTCTTTTGCTTTTGCTCGAACCGCATCAATGCCTTTACAAATCAGTTCTGCGTCAAAGTCATCTACTTTTGTGGAAAAATAAGTTGCATAAAACGCAAGTGGTTGATGGACTTTAAAATAAGCAATTCTCACAGACATCATGACATATGCAACAGCATGTGCTTTTGGAAACATGTACTGAATCGTCTGACACGAACTGATATACCAATCCGGAACATCGTGAGATTTCATAATTTCGATTTCTTTATCTGTTAACCCCTTACCTTTACGTACATTTTCCATCGTTTTAAATGCTTGAAGCGGCTCAAGTTTCATTTGCAATAGGTAGTTCATGATGTCATCACGTGTTGCAATAACTTCTTTAATCGTCACTGTATTGTTTCGAACCAAATCCTGTGCGTTGTTGACCCATACATCAGTCCCGTGTGAAAGGCCTGAAATACGGACTAAATCCGAAAATGTTTGCGGATTTGTATCCCGTAACATTTGACGGACGAATTTTGTACCAAACTCTGGAATACCCAAACTACCAATATCAAGACTATAAGAAGAATCCTTAATTCCAAGTGCCTGAGCCGATGTAAAGATGCTCATCGTCGCTGCATCATCCAGTGGAATATCAAAGACATTTAATCCTGTTAACTCTTCTAAGTACTTAATAATGGTCGGAACGTCGTGTCCAAGGATATCAAGTTTTAGCAAACGCCCACTAATAGAATGATAATCAAAGTGTGTGGTGATGACATCAGATGATGTATCATTTGCGGGATATTGAATTGGGCAAAATTCGTGAATATCACGATCTGCTGGCACAACCATAATCCCGCCTGGATGTTGTCCAGATGTCCTTTTAACACCTGTTAATCCTTGAGATAAACGTTCAATTTCATATCGATGAATGTCCAGCTCTCGTTCTTCAAAGTATTTTTTTACATACCCATATGCCGTCTTATCTGCAATCGTACCAATGGTTCCTGCTTTAAACGTCTTTCCTTTACCAAATAAAACTTCACAATACTTGTGTGCATTCGCTTGATAAATACCAGCGAAGTTCAAATCGATATCGGGCTCTTTATCGCCATCAAATCCTAAGAACGTCTCAAAAGGAATGTCAAATCCATCCTTAAAATACTTTGTTCCACAATTAGGACAGATTTTATCCGGCATATCCACCCCTGCACTATATGAGCCATCCGTGATAAACTCCGAATGTTTGCAGTTCTTACAAATATAATGAGGTGGAAGTGGATTAACCTCTGTAATATCACTCATCGTAGCTGCAAATGAAGATCCAACAGAACCTCTTGAGCCAACTAAGAATCCATCATCCAAAGATTTTTTTACCAATTTTTGCGCAATGATATACATAACTGCATATCCATTTCCTATGATTGAATTCAGTTCTCTAAGAATTCTCTTTTCCACAATTTCAGGAAGAGGATTTCCATAAATTCTTTCGGCTTTTTCCATACACATCGTTCTAAATTCATCATCTGCGCCATCGATTACAGGTGGAAACGTTCCATTTGGAACAGGTAAAACATTTTCACAACTATCTGTAATCCGTCTTGGATTGTCAATAACAACTTCTTTTGCACGCTCACTCAAGTACGAAAATTCTTCTAACATTTCGTTAGTTGTTCTGAAATACAGTGGTGCTTGATTATCCGCATCTGAAAAACCATTCCCCGCCATCAAAATTCTTCGATAAATCTCGTCCTCTGGATTTAAAAAGTGAACATCTCCAGTTGCAACGGTTAATTTACCTAGTTGATCGCCAAGTTTAAGAATTTCTCGATTGACACTTCGAATTTCTTCTATATTTTTAATTTTTCCTGAATCCAGCATAAAAGCATTATTGTCCACAGGTTGAATCTCAAGATAGTCATAAAAATCGGCTATTTCCAAGATTCTACTTTTTGGAAGGTTATTCATAAACCCTCTATAAAGTTCTCCCGCTTCACATGCACTACCAATAAGCAGTCCTTCTCTTTTACTTCTAAGAAGGCTCTTCGGAATTCTCGGACGTCTATAATACGTATTTAGATTTGAATGAGATACCAATTCATAAAGATTTTTTAGCCCTGCTTGAGTTTTCGTTAAAATAATGACATGGTAAGTTTCTAGCTGCGAATAATCATAATTTGCAACGGCATATCGATTGACCTCTCTAAGGGTAAAAACTTCTTTTTCTTTTAACAGTTCAATAAAGTGTGTAAATACACGCCCAGTCGCTTCAGCATCCGCAACCGCTCTATGATGGTCATTTAATACGATTTTCAAATGCTTTGTGATGGCTTTTAGATTGTGTTTTTTAATCGTCGTTAATAGTAAGCGGCTCAAAGCCAAAGTATCAATAATTAGATTGTTAAACGGTAACTGATATTGCTGGCAATAATACCTTAAAAATGAACAGTCAAACGTCGCGTTATGTGCCACAACTGGCGCATCGCCGACAAAAGCCATGAATTTAGGTAAAACTTCATCAAGTGAAGGCTGGTCCGCAACCATTTCATCGCTAATTCCAGTAAGCTCTGTAATGTGTGCTGGAATAGATCGTTTAGGATGAATGAGTTGACTAAACTGTTCAATAACAGCCCCTTTAGAAATTTTAACAGCACCTATTTCAATAATCGTATCTTTACTATATGAAAAACCCGTCGTTTCTATATCAAATACGACATACGTGTCATCAAGTGAATAATCCGTTGCATTTTGAATCAGATCAATTTCATCATCAATCAAATACCCTTCAAGGCCATAAATGACTTTGATTTTATCGCCTGCAGCATGAGCGGCATCCGGGAAAGCTTGTAAAACGCCATGATCCGTAATTGCAATTGCTGGATGTCCCCATTCAATAGCCGTTTGAATCACTTTTTTAACAGGTGTCATGCCGTCCATTTCGCTCATATTGGTATGCAAATGGAGCTCAACTCGTTTTTCGTCCGCCTGATCAACTCTAGGAATTTCAACTTTTCCTTCGTTAATGGCACTGAATGTCAATACTTTTTCTTTATCAAATTGATCATATCGATTGACACCTTCGACGATATACCATTTTCCTTTTTTTAAACAAGGTTCTAGCTTTTCAACTTCTTCCTTTTTTAAGAATTGCTTACATGCAATGGCATTTGATAAATCAGATAAAAACAACTTAATTAACGATTTGCCGTTCTTTAATTCTCTTGTTTCATAATTGATCAACTTACCTTCAATTGCATATGTCTCTTCTTCTGTGTTAATATCAATAATCTTAGTGAGATTTCTTCTGATTTTATTGCGGTAGATGACTTCAGGTGCATCTGATTTTACCGATTTCATCGGATCGTTACTTTTACCTGATCCGTTTCGATAAAAAGATTTTTCGCCATCGGGCTTAGCAGATTGCGTCTTAGCGCTCGCTGCTTGACGGATTGCCTCTTCACTAAATCCGTTGGTAGAAGCTGCAACAATGGATTCAATAGCTTGACTTTGTTCTTTTTCAAACTCTTCAAGACCTTCAATCTCGTCTTTTATCGCCTCAGTTGTAATTTGATACGTACAGTTTAAATTCTGATGGCAAATTTTTTCAATCATTTCATCCGTTTTAAATCGGAAAAATGTATTTTCAAGTCCTTTGTCATCAAAAACAATATGGATTTTACCATGGTTAAATTGAATCTCTGAACGTCTTAAAATACTCGCAACAGCTGGATTGTTACGCTTGACAACACCTAAAATCTTAGGCCAATTCTCCTGAATAAGATGCTTGTTCATCTCTTCATTGTCGATATTTGCTGTGGTATTTATTTTAGCTTTATCTGGTTGATCTTCCAAATTAGCGTCAGATTCAATCAACTTACTTTCAGTTTCACTCAACTTACTTTCAGTTTCACTCAACTTACTTTCAGTTTCACTCAACTTACTTTCAGATTCAATCAATTGGAGATCAGACTCGATCAACCTGCTTTCTGATTCAATCAACTGGCACTCAGACTCCGCATTTTCTTGAACAGGTGCGCTCGAAATAGACGCCACTTTCTCAAATAAACGATTCTCCTCAACTTGTATATCAAACGTTGCAATAAAGCTCAACTTTTGTTTTAAAGTATGATGCAAATGGTCGATTCGATCTTTAGGAATCTCACTTAAAGAAGCCAAAAGAATATTGAGAACATCCGCTTCTTTCACATATTCAATTTTCTTTATTTCAACATCATCAATTTTGAGGATGTCATTAATCAATTGATTAAAAGGTTTATTTTCCACTTAATCACCTTTCTTACTCCATTTTTTCAATTTCATCAAGGACAGCTTGAACAACTTCGTCTTGTTTTATCTTCTTGATAATTTCACCTTTTTTAAACAAAAGAAATTCATTTTTCCCACCAGCAATGCCTAAATCCGCTTCTTTTGCTTCACCAGGACCATTTACCGCACATCCCATGACAGCTAGTGTCAGGTTTTTGGGAATATTTTTTGTTTTTTCTTCAAGTATTTTAGCGATTTGTACCAAATCCACTTCTGTTCGACCACACGTCGGACATGAAATGAGTTTGATGCCAAAATGACGTAATTCCATTACTTCAAGAATTTTTCTTGCTGCTTCAATTTCTTTAATCGGATCATCTGTCAAGGATACACGTATTGTACTTCCAATTCCATCATAAAGTAAAATTCCTAGACCAATTGCAGATTTTATCGTTCCGGTATACAGCGTTCCAGCTTCGGTAATCCCAAGATGCAACGGATAATCTACTTGCTGACTCAACAAACGGTAGGACTCTACGGTGAGTCGTATATCAGAAGCTTTCAGTGAAATGATGATATCTGAAAAATTTAATTGATCTAAAATCGAAGCATGCATCAACGCACTCTCAACAAGAGCTTGTGACGTCACGCCCCCATGTTTAAGGTACATCTCTTTATCTAATGAACCGCCATTCACGCCTATTCGTATTGGAATACCACGATCCTTTGCAATCTCAACTACCTGTTTAACACGTTCTTGATTGCCAATATTACCAGGATTCAATCGAATCTTATCAACACCATTCTTCATCGATTCGATGGCTAGACGATAGTCAAAGTGTATATCAGCAACTAATGGGATGTGAATCTGTGATTTAATCGCTTTAATCGCCTCTGCAGCTTCCATTGTTGGAACCGCTACACGGACGATTTCACACCCTGCAGCCTCAAGATCCAGTATTTGTTTCACAGTCGCTTCAACATTTTCAGTTTTCGTATTACACATAGACTGAATCGCAATCGGGAATCCACCGCCTATATATGTGTTGCCAATTTTTACTACTTTTTCTCTCATAAAAGACTCCTATCTTAAATTGGAGATATCATTAAATACCAAGTACACCATCAATCCCATCAAAATTGCAAATCCGATAAAATGCACAAAGCCTTCTTTTTCTCTATTGACAGGGCGTCCCATAATCATCTCAATCAGAACAAAGATGATTCTACCACCATCTAATGCTGGAAATGGCAATAGATTAATAATGCCTAAATTAATCGATATATAGGCAGCTAAGAATAATAAATTTAAAATCCCTTGTTGTGAAGCATCGCCAATGACTTTGACAAGTCCAACGGGGCCAACGATTTGAGCTTCTTCTGTCTTACTTCCTAAAGTTGAAAAGAACTTAAATATATCTGTAAAAAACATCCCAAATCTTTGAGTTGCATGAACAAAAGCTTGATCGACATCTTTCATCATCTTAGTTTGTATTCCTAGTTGGTAAGTTTTAGCTTCTGACAAAACAGGTATCACATCGAAAGATAATGTCTCAGTACCGCGTTTTACAATGATTGTAAGCTGTTCACCTTGACTATTGCCAATTTTAGCTGTCACGTATTCCCATTCACTTACAGGTTCGCCATTAATCACAATGATTTGATCATTCGCCATAATACCTGCTAACGCAGCTGGTTTATCCATCACAACGCTTTCAAGCGTCGTGGAAGGTGCCCCCAATGAAAACATCACGATAATAAGTAAAATGTATGCTAACACAAAGTTCATCAATGCCCCTGCAGCTAGAATAATCAAACGCTGCCACGGTTTTTTTCTAGAAAAACTTCTTGGGTCCTCAGACTCCCCATCTTCGCCTTCCATTTTTACATATCCGCCTATTGGAAAAGCACGAAGAGCATATAAGGTTTCACCCTTTTGCTTTTTGAAAATTGCTGGGCCCATGCCTAATGAAAATTCATGAATATGAACACCACTCATCTTTGCCGTAACAAAGTGACCTAATTCATGTACAAATACGATGAGTCCAAATACAAATATAAAACTGATTGCTGTTAACATGCTGACTGCCTCTCTTTCAGTAGTTCTCTAATATACTGTCTCGTTTCTTGATCCACCTTGAGAATATTCTCAATACTGAGTTCTCTGTCGGTTTGTAAAATATCCATGGCTTTTTCAATATAGCTTGATATGTCGTAAAATCCAATTTCATCATTTAAATATGCAGCGACAAGGACTTCATTTGCAGCATTCATAATCGTCGGGGTCAATCCACCTCTTTTTAATGCTTCAATCGCTAATCGTAAGCATGGAAATCTTTCTAAATCCGGACGCATAAAACTCAATTCAGCTACTTCGAACAAATCAAGTGGTTTCACGTTGTTAGGATATCTGTTTGGATAATCTAATGCATAAATGATGGGAACGCGCATATCTGGCACACCAAGTTGTGCCATAATGCTATGATCTGTAAATTGAACCATTGAATGAATAATGCTTTGAGGATGCACCACCACTTCAATTTGATTAATGGACACATCAAACAACCATTTTGCTTCAATGAACTCGAGTCCCTTATTCATCAATGTCGCTGAATCAATGGTAATTTTTCTTCCCATTGACCAATTAGGGTGTTTTAAAGCACTACTTGCCTTTTGCACAGCGATTTCATCTTTGGATAAGTTTCGAAATGCGCCACCTGATGCAGTCAATAAAATTTTATCGATCGATTGTGTGTTTTCGCCATTTAGACACTGAAAAATTGCACTATGTTCTGAGTCAACAGGTAAAATCGTACTGCCATATTTTTTTGCCATTGGCATAATAAGTTCACCAGCTGTCACCAGCGTTTCTTTATTTGCCAGTGCAATTGTTTTCCCTGCTTTAATAGCTGCTACGGTTGGCTCAAGCCCAATGTTGCCAACGACTGATGTCAGTACAATATCAACTTGAGAATCCGAGCTCACTCTCAAGAGACCCTCCATCCCAGTTAAGACAGTCGTTTTAATCTCCTTTAAAGCATCTACTAAAGATTGGACGTGTTGTTCATCATAAATGACAACATATTTGGGTAAAAATTTCTTTGCCTGTTCAGCGATGAGCTCCCATTGGCTATTACACGTTAATGCAAAAATTTGATACCGCTGACTTTCTTCAATTATGCTCAACGCCTGAGTTCCTATGGATCCAGTTGAGCCCAATATCGTAATCCATGGTTGTTTTGTATTCGTATTTTCAATCATTTACTTATTCTCCATATAAAAATAAGCATATTTCTATGCTTATTTTTTCATCTTTATGAATGTTGATCCTAGTTTATTTTATCACTTACATAATAAAATAATACCATAAAATAGTAAACAAGTGGTAAAGTTATAATCAAACTGTCAAATCTATCTAATACACCACCATGCCCAGGCATAATTTTACCAAAGTCTTTAATATCAAATATGCGCTTGATTTTAGACGCAATTAAGTCGCCCACTTGTGATAAAATACTGCCGATAAGACCTAATAAAATTGCATAAAATTCAAACTCAGGCATAAAAAAATGCGCATATGCAAATGAAAAGACTAAGCACATGATGATCCCACCCAAAGAGCCTTCAACTGTTTTATTTGGACTCACATTAGGAATAAGCTTTGTTTTACCCATTAATTTCCCTGTAAAATAAGCAAATGTATCCGTTGAAAATGCTATGATAAATGGGTACCAGATAAAAAAGTTGCTATCTTTGTCTGAAATCATGACAAGATGTGACAGTGAAAATGACACATAGAAAAATCCTAAAAATGTCACCATTGCGCTTTCAATGGATAGTTTTGTAAAGACCACCAAAGATAAAAGTACAAACATCACAATAGTTACTAATAATGAAAAGTAGTCTTTTGGAAATTGAGCAATAACGCCTAAGAACAGCATCACTGTTGCTGAATACCCTACCCATTTAACACTTGAGTATTTTTTTGAAAAAGCTCTATAGAATTCAAATAAACCGATTAAACTGATCAAAAGTGTTGCTAATTGAAGGGGTAAACCACCTTTTATCATAAGAACGATCAAAATTGGCAATGCAACAATTGCCGACAATATTCTTGTTTTCATATTTTTCTCCTAAACCGCACCGTAACGGCGATTCCTAGTTTGATAGTCTGCCAATGCTTTTCTGTAGATTTCTTCATTAAAGTCTGGCCAAAAAATATCTAGAAACTTCATTTCTGAATAAGCTAGCTGCCATAACATAAAGTTACTTAGACGAATTTCACCACTTGTTCTAATGAGCAAATCCGGATCTGGCATATCGGCCGTATAGAGATTTTTACTAATGATATTTTCATTGATATCCTCAATGGAAAGGCTACCATTTTGTATATTTTCAGCGATACGCTTAGTCGCCCTTACAATTTCATCTCGACTTCCATAATTAAGTGCAATATTAAAATGCATCCCTTGATTGTCTTTTGTCTTATCTAGTGCATATTCTACTTGTGTTCTTGCATAATTTGGCAGACGCGAAATATCACCTAAAATACTGATCTTAACTTGATTTTCATGAATTTCGTCAATTTCAGACTTCAGAAATTTCACTAGAATGTCCATAAGACCGTTAACTTCTTCACTTGGTCGTTTCCAGTTTTCAGTTGAGAAAGCGTAAAACGTAATATATTCTACACCTAATCGCTGACTTTCTTTAACGATTTTTTTCAAAGTTTCTGTGCCGGCATTATGACCAACTAGCCTCGGCATACCACGTTTTTTAGCCCATCTTCCGTTGCCATCCATAATAAACGCAACATGACGTGGAATATTATTTAGGTCAACTTCTGTTTTAACCCGTTTAAAAAACATATACTACCTCTTTATATTAGACCTCATTAAGAGCGAATGTTCCAACCAAATAGTTACCCTCCATAAAGGAGGGCACTTTTCTATACTTCCATGATTTCTTCACTTTTTTTGTTAACGACTTGATCGATTAAAGTCACTTGTTCGTCAATCATCTTTTGAACTTCTTTTTCAGCAGTTGCTAAATCATCTTCTGAAATTTCTTTTGCTTTTTCCATTTTTTTCAGATGGTCGATTGCATCACGTCGTTCATTTCTAAGAGCAACTTTTGCATCTTCTCCAAGTTTTTTGATTGTTTTTTGTAAGTCTTTTCTTCTTTCTTCTGTTAGCATCGGAATGACCATGCGAATTACTTTACCATCGTTTGTTGGATTTATTCCTAAATCTGCAATTTGAATGGCTTTTTCTATTTCTCTTAAAACAGATGCATCATAAGGTTGAATTTGTAAAATTCTTGGTTCTGGTACTGAGATACTTGCAAGTTGTTTAATTGGTGTATCTGTTCCATAGTATTCAATGCGCACTTTATCTAAAATTAATGGATTTGCTCTTCCAGCTCGAATGTGATTTAATTCTTCTTTAAGAACATTGAACGTCTTCTCCATTTTCTGTCCTAATGCTTCGTGGATATGATTTCTCATAATAACCTCCTACAATGATCAAATTTCGTTATTCTTGATTTTAAATGCAAAATGAACCTTTTTCATTAATTACCCGATACAATGGTTCCTGTATTAATCCCTTCACAGGCTCTCATAATATTTTCAGGATCTCTTAAGTCAAATACTGCAATTGGAATTTGATTGTCCATACAAAGTGTAATTGCGGTAAAATCCATTACACCTAGTTTTTGAGCAAGCACTTCACTATATGAAAGTGTCGAATATTTCTTTGCATTTGGATTAATAGCTGGGTCACTATCGTATACACCGTCTATTCTTTTCGCAAGCAATATCAGTTCTGCGTCTATTTCTGCAGCTCGTAGTGCTGCAGCTGTATCTGTTGAAAAGAATGGACTACCTGTCCCCGCAGAAAAAATAACAACGTCACCTTGATCTAAATAGTTCAAAGCTGCTTCTCGGTTATAATTTTCAGATAGCTGAGTCATAGAAATTGCACTCATCACATGATTTTTAACGCCTAAATACTTGAGTGCGTCTCCCATAGCAAGTGAGTTCATAACCGTTCCCATCATCCCCATATAATCAGCGGTAGCTCGTTCCATTCTTTTATTACTTCTTCCTCGCCAAAAATTGCCCGCTCCAATTACGATGCCTACTTGAACACTTGCATCAACTAATTTTTTAATGTAACCGGCAATTTCAGCAACAACATCATCATCTACTCCGAATCCTTTTTGTCCCGCTAATACTTCTCCGCTTAATTTTAAAATTACTCTTTTGTACTTTATGTTCATTTAAGCATCCTCCATTCAAATCTATTTTATCTTATTATGATTTTTCATTCAATAAAAAAACCTTAAAAAAGAGAACACAAGCTGTGTTCTCTTCATCATTTGATAATGATTAACCTTGAAGTTGTTTTGCCACTTCTTCAGCAAAGTTTTCTTGTTTTTTCTCTAAACCTTCACCCACTTCAAAACGAGCGAATCTTCTGATTGAAAGGTTTTCACCAATAACAGCGATTTTTTCTTTTAATAATTGATCAACTGTTTTGTCTGGGTCTTTGATAAATGGTTGCTCAAGTAAACAAACTTCTTTGTAGTATTTAGCAATTCTGCCTTCTACCATTTTATCAACGATTTGTGCTGGTTTACCTTCGTTAAGCGCTTGATTTCTTAAGATTTCTCTTTCTTTATCAATCGCTTCAGTTGGAACGTCTTCAATTCTAACGTATAAAGGATTTGCAGCAGCAACTTGCATTGCAATGTCTTTTCCGAATTCTTGGAAATCAGCATTTTTAGCAACGAAGTCTGTTTCACTGTTTATTTCAACGATAACACCAATTCTTCCACCGTGAATATAAGAAGAAATGATACCTTCAGATGCGATACGATCCATTTTTTTAGCAGCTTTAGCAATACCTTTTTCTCTTAAGTATTTTACAGCTTCTTCAATATTTCCATTCACTTCAATAAGTGCTTTTTTGCAATCCATCATGCCAGCACCTGTAGTTTCTCTCAATTCTTTTACCATTGAAGCAGTAATTTCCATAGTGTTCCTCCTTATTTACTTATAATTTCTAATAAAGTTCTTAAAAAAAGGTAAGAGTCTGACTCTTACCTCTATATTTGATTATTCTTCAGTTGTAACTTCTGATGCACTTACAAATTCTTCGCCTTGTCTAGCTTCGATAATTGCATCTGCCATTTTACCAGCAATTAATTTAACTGCACGAATTGCATCGTCATTACCAGGAATTACATAATCAACTTCATCTGGATCACAGTTTGTATCAACGATAGCAACAACTGGGATACCTAATGTCTTAGCTTCTTTAATTGCAATTCTTTCTTTCTTAGGGTCTACAACGAATAAAGCGCTAGGGATTTTATTCATATCTTTAATTCCGCCTAAGAATTTTTCTAATTTTTCTTTTTCAGCTCTTAATTTGATAACTTCTTTTTTAGGAAGCGCTTCGAAAGTACCATCAGATTCCATTTTTTCAAGTTTGAATAATAAATCAATTCTTTTCTTGATTGTTTTATAGTTAGTTAACATACCACCTAACCATCTTTGGTTAACGAAGTACATACCTGATCTTCTTGCTTCAGATTCAATTGCTTCTTGAGCTTGTTTTTTAGTACCTACAAATAAAACTGTACCATTGTCATCAACGATGCTTTTGATAAATGCATAAGCATCTTCAACTTTACCAACAGTTTTTTGTAAGTCAATAATGTAAATACCATTTCTTTCTGTGAAGATGTATTCAGCCATTTTAGGGTTCCATCTTCTTGTTTGGTGACCAAAGTGTACACCAGCTTCTAGTAATTCTTTCATTGAAATTACAGACATATTAATCCTCCTCGTTTGTTTACCTCCTTGCTTTTCATCTACCTCTAGGACTTTTCAGCAACTCTAGTTGTATTGAAGCAAGTGTGATTTATAATTACCTTTGATATTATAGCACAATGAATCTCATTTCACAATATAATTTTACTTTTTTAATTGAATTAACAATTGAACTTCTCCCATTCCAATTCCAAGTTCCTTTGCGATTTGATTGAGTGATAGGCCTTGGCTTCTCATAGTGGTAATTTTCTCAATCAGCGCACTTTCATCCCGTGACTGAACGCTTGCTTGATTAGTTGTTGCAGTTTGAACAATCTCATCATTTTTCTTGTACATTTCCTTTGACTGTGTCATTCGTTTAAGATGATCTGTAATATTCTGAGTTGTATCCGCACTTTGTTGATTCGTTTCGCCCACTTTTATATAGGATGTTTCAGTGTTTGAATTTGGCAGTTTTGTCAGCGCATTATTTTTTTTGATGAGATCCAGTACTTGCGCTTGTAAAAGCTGAAGTTCTTTTTCATGAACGCTATATTTTCCTTCTAGATCACCAGAAATTTCATAAAATGCTTGATTCATACTATCTATCGATGTTTGTAAGGTTTCAAGAATGTCAAATAAGTCATCTTTCTTGTAAAATGCTGCTTGTTCTAACAACATGCTTTGAGATCTGACTGCTCGATTAAATTCTTTCCTTATTAAAAAAAGGGAACTGATTATAATAATCAGCCCTAAAGTTATGCTTACTAAATACATTTTTACACCTTCATATCAAATCGTGATCCAATTGAGCTTACATTTCGTCTTGACGCCTTTGCATCGGATTGTTTACCCTTAATTGATTTTCCTGATGACGCTTCTTTTTTGGTTGAGTCATCATTTTCTTGCTTTTTCTGACGTTTTTTATTTCTTTGTCGTTCATCTTCATCGTCGTTCTTTACACGTTTAAGTTCTGAGCGTTCAGTTTGATTAACTGTTTGTTGTTTTTTTAATGAGATGTCTTTATTTTCCTTTTGAGCCTGCACTAATTCATTATCCAATTTGCTCACAACGGTTTGTTTTGCCGGATGTATATCTTGATTTTTCTGAACTACAAGTTGCATATCAACAGGCCTAATCGACATCTAAATCACCTCACAAATTAATAACCAATTGCTACAATCTCGCCTCTATCTTTTGTAATGATCGTGTGAATTAATTCGTTTTTAACGTAGTAACTTGTACTTCCAATTTTTACTCTTGTCCCTGGATATATAGTTCTAGCCTTGAGTTTAGCTCCTCGAATGTTATTCACAAGTTCATTTAACATCTTAAGTCTGAGTCTTTTTTCTTCAAGTTTTTCTGTCATTTCTTTGAAGGTAGTTGAGTATTTACCTAACATGAACTTTGAACGCTCATCTTCGGGATTCTGCTCAACTTTAATTTTAAGTACTTTGATTGATTTATCCAACTTGTCATGATTCTCTAAAAGTTCCTTAACTTCAGCAGATAAAGCTTTCAGTTCATCAATAATTTCGATGTCCACTCCAATTTTTATAGATGTAATAATACCCATTTCAGAACCAACAACAATAGCTTCTATATCACTTTTACTGGTGACTTCACCACCAACAATTAGTCCTTTTTTACCTTTAACAGTAATTTTACCGTCTGACTTTACATTACTATTCATAATAGCGCCAGTTTCAATATCCCCTTTACAATAAACAGTTGCGCTATTTATAAAGTTACTAGTTAATTGTCCGCCACAATAAATATTAGCACTATCGTGACCTTGAACGCCTCTAGATATGACGATGTTTGCATTAGATTTAATTTGAGCACCTTCAACGACGCCATTAATCACTAAATCGCCATCACAACTTACAGAATATCCACTTGTGACATTGCCATGTACGATAACTTGTCCGCTGAAGTCAATATTACCTGTTTCAACGCCAACATCGCCTTTAATTTCTAACATTTGAATAACTGAAATTTTATCATTTTCAGAAACAATCGTTCCATCCACTTCAGAAACCGCAGTTAATCCATCGGGCAAAATTTTGACATTTTTTCCAATTTTAAAGACAACCTCTTTTCCGTTCTTCGCTCTAATTATTTTACCAGTAACAGTTGTACCATTTTTTCCTACTGTTGCTGGAATTTTTCTCGCTAATACATCGCCCGCTTTCACCGATTCAACAAAGCCCATGTTTTTAAAATCAACACGACCATCTTCTAAAATCTGTGGCTTTGCTTTATGTTCTTTACTAAACGAATATTCAATAGTGGCATCTGTTCCATTTTCGTGAGGAATCCCCTCGGCAACAACTTCATTAAATACAGTCTCGACCTTTTTACAAATGTCTTCAATAACATTGTACTTAAGTCCAAAAATAATGTTTTTGTCTTTAAGTATTTTGACGAGTTCTTCGGGTTTGATTACAACCTCTTTCGAATTAAATTCAATTGATAAAAAAGCCTTATAATAATCATCGGATATTCTAACTGCAATATCAAATTTCTTATCCTCGCCCATTTAAATCCCCCTAAACTATAATTAAATGTACACTACCTACTTAAATGATTATCGGCATGTTTATTACTTATTTTTACTCATTATAACATATTATTTTACATAACAAAATCACAGATTCAAAATCGTCTCTGTGATTCATAAAAAACAACTAATTATAGAGTTCTTCTAGTGCTATTTTAAGTTTAGCGATTGCCTTCGTGTGAATCTGAGACACACGTGATTCAGAGATTGAGAGCACTTCAGCAATCTCTTTATAAGTTAACTCTGAATAATAATAAAGCTGCATCACTTTTTTCTCTTTTTCTGGTAAAGCATCAATTGTATCTGCTAAGATTCGTTTAACTTCGCGTTCTGCAAAACGATCTTCTGGTTGAAAATCAATTGAACTTGAGGCGATATCAAAATTAGAATTGTCCTCTAGTTTTTCTTCTAAAGACACAATTGAATATGTCGTAACTTCACCCACTAATTTCGCATACTCTTCTAAGGTCATTTCCAACTCAGCTGCTATATGTTCATCAGACAAATCATTGCCATGTATTTTTTGTAGTTTAGCAATTGCTTCTTCGATTTTCTTGTACTTTTGTCTTGTGCTTCTTGGAATCCAGTCCATATGTCTTATCTGATCAATGATTGCACCACGAATTCGGATATTTGCATAAGTTTCAAACTTAATCTGCTTTTTATAATCAAATTTTTCAATCGCATCAATTAAGCCAATAATCCCATAACCAAGCAAATCGTCAAACTCAACATGTGCATTATAACTTGAATACAATCTCCCAGCAATAATCTTAACCAATGCAACATAATGGACGATCAGCGCATCTTTCGCTTCTTTGTTATTCTGTTCTTTATAACTTATCCAAAGTTGCTCAGTCATTCAAACACCTTCACAATTAGACTTCCTTAATACCCTTTCCTGCTGTTTTTATGATTAATTTTCCATCTTCACTGAAAAACTCAATTGTCCGACCAAAGTTACCGCCTGTATCATCCGATCGAATTGGAATACCGTAATGAGCTAAAATTTCTCTAACGGCATCCGCATTTCTCTCGCCGATTTTCATCGTATCACTTTGAGAGGAAAAGGCAAACATCTGCGCGCCTCCAGCGATTTTCGCAATGAAGCGTGATTTTCTTGCACCAAGTTTTTCCATTTGTAAAATTAGTTCATCAATTGCAGTGTCGGCAAACTTCGCAATATTTTCATTTTTGCGAATTGCTTTACTGGATGGCAGCATTATATGTGCCATCCCAGTAATTTTTGTTGTTGAATCATAAAGGCAAATTCCCACGCATGACCCTAATCCCAACGTAGTAAGAGCATCAGGATACGTGACAACTTTTAAATCTGCCATGCCAACTTTTACCATGGTGCTCATAGTGTCACTCCCAAGCTTCCTAATAAAATTTCGTATGAATCCATATCAGGGATGAGGAAAAAGTATCCATCGACACTTTTAGCTTCCATAATTTCTATAAATTCATTTTGAATAATTAATACACTATCACTCATTTGACCAAAATGGATTGCTGGAACACTTAAAATTGCTCCAGCCATATCAATTGCAAGTGCAGGAATAGAGATTTTGATTTTTAAATTTGTTAATCCCGATAATGAGGCAATATAAGATCCTGCAAGTATGTTGCCGATTTCCTTTAATGCAGATGCTGTAAACTCGTCAAACTCTACGTTCTCTCTTGGCATCAATAAATCAACCAAATTAACAGCAGATTTCTGATCAAGGACAAACATAATACTGCCTGTCATATCCCCTTCAATCTTGAAGAAAATGCCACAAACAACATTTTCTGGACCGCCAAGAAGTTCAGGTACCTGTGAAAAGTCAAGTAATTTGACAATGGGTACTTTCATATCTATTTTTTTGTCAATCATTTTAGCTAATGATGTAGCTGCATTTCCAGCACCAATGTTCCCGATTTCTCTTAATACGTCCAATACGATGCCATTGTTCATATTATCAAATTGAAAGCTCATTTACGACTCCTATTCAATATGCTCGATATTAAGCACTTTGTGTAAATCTATCAACATAATAATTCTACCGTTTTTCTTGCCAATATTTTTAATAAATTCATTGTTATTCTCTCTTCTAATATTGGGAGATGCATCAATGTCATCTGATGAAATTTGAAGAACTTCAGATGAAGAATCAACTAAAAGTCCTATTTTATTCTCTTCTAAATTGACGATGATAATACGAGAATCATCTGTATAAGGCTTTTTATCAAGCCCAAATCGAGCTCTTAAATCCACAACCGGAACGATAATTCCTCTCAGATTCACTACGCCTTTAATATAATTCATCGTGTGTGGAATTCTAGTGATTGGTAGTACTTTTTCAATATTTTCAACGTTTTGAATATTAATACCATAATATTCTTCGTTAAGTCTAAACGTTACAAATTCTCTAATTTCACTCATAACTCTCACCCCTCACTAAAATAGTTGATTTGGATCAACAATTAATGCGACACTACCATTACCAAGTATTGTTGCACCCGCAATTGCTTTAATTCCAGTCAAGTACTTGCCAAGGGATTTGATTACTATTTCTTGTTGTCCGATTAAACTATCCACAACAAGACCTGCTTCAATATCGCCTTTTTTAACAATAACAACAATTAACTCACTTATGTCTTGTGGTTCATGCTCAATATCTAATACTTCTTTCATTCTAATAATTGGAAGCGTTTTGTTTCTATATAGTACAACTTCTTGATCTTGAACCATTGTAATTTTACTTGTTTCAATCGTTGTAATTTCTTTAATATTGTTAAGAGGAATCGCAAATTTTTCTTCATTAAGATTAACCATTAATGCTTGAATAATTGCAAGTGTCAATGGTAAACGGATTACAAATTTGCTACCTTGACCTAAAGTTGAGATCACTTCAACAGTTCCATTAATTGCTTCAATTTTAGATTTTACAACATCTAGACCGACACCTCTTCCAGATAAGTCCGTTACTTTATCCGCTGTACTAAAACCAGCTCTGAAAAGAAGATTGATAATTTCTTTATCAGGCATTAATTCGCCTTCATCTCGTGAAATAATACCTTTTTCAATCGCCTTACGTTTAATCACGTCAGGATTAATACCTTTACCATCGTCCTCAACTTCAATAACAACTGTATTGCCATCAGGATATGCTCTCAATGCAACAAAACCAGTTTCATCTTTGCCAGCTTTAATTCTCTCTTCTGGAGATTCAATGCCATGATCAAGTGAGTTACGAATTAAGTGAATGAGCGGATCGCCAATTTCATCAATAACAGTTCTATCCACTTCAGTTTCTTCACCAGACATAAACAATTTGATATTTTTACCTAAATCTCTAGATAAATCACGTACTAAACGTGGGAAACGATTAAATGTTCTCTCAACTGGAACCATTCTTACTTTCATTACAGCGTCATGTAAGCTTGTTGTAATTCTTTCAAGATATTCAATAGCTTCGTTCATGTTGCTTTTATTTGACTGATCCGTCACTTTAGATTGTGTTGTTTCAAAATCCTCAAGTCTTGTTTTAATGATGATTAACTCACTTACAAGGTTCATTAAATTATCTAATCTTCCAATTTCAACACGAACTGTTTTAGATGTTTTACCTTTATCGCCTTTACCTTGTGAATCTTCTTTTGATTTACTATCAGCTTCTTTGACTTCTACTTTTTCTAAATCCACTTCAACGTCAGGTTTCTTTTCTTCAGTAGGAACTTGTACGTCTGCAAGTGATTGGATATGAACCTCTGCTATTTCAGAAATTCTAAGCAATTCCGTCTTTGTGTAAGTTTCATCTAACTTAGAGAAATATAAAATTTCAAATGACTCTTCGAATCTTTCATCTTCAATTTCTTCTGCAAGTGGATAAGATTTTAAAATCTCACCGAATCGTTCTAATGTATTAAACACAATAAAAGCTCTAGCGGCTTTTAGCATACAGCCTGCATCTAATGTTACTTTAATCAAATATGGTTTTACTCCAAGTTCAACCGCTTTTTGAATAATGCTATCAATATCGTTTAATGAAATATGAAACTCGGTTTCAACAGTGTCGTTCTTCGCTGGAGCTTCTGATTTAGATTCAGGAGCAGCTTCAGATTTTGACTCTGTTTTAAATGCGCCTTTAGGAGATTTATTTGAACCCGACATACTTTTTGTTTCTGCAATTTGAATAAGTTTTTTGACGAGTTCAGACGAGTCTAAATCGCCTTCTTTACCCGTTTTTTCTAAGTTCTCAATATATTCTTCAAGTGCATCAAAACACTCAAATAATATATCAACAATAGAGCTGTTTACTTTCAACACACCATTACGCACTAAATCCAAAACGTTTTCCATTTTGTGTGTTAAGTCTGCTACTTTTGTGAAACCCATTGTTCCAGACATACCTTTTAAGGTATGTGCAATTCTGAAAATTTCTCCTAAGTGCGCTAAATTTTCAACATCACCTTCCAAAACAAGTAGTATCTCATTCATCGTTTGCAGATGTTCTTTTGATTCATCGATAAATATTTCTAAATATTGACTCATATCCATATGCGCTACACCTCCATGGCTTTTACTATTTCACTTGCTATATGCGTAAGGCTCACAACCTTATCTACAACACCGAGCTTTATGGTTGATTTTGGCATTCCAAACACCACGCAACTTTCTTCATCTTGAGCAATGACATATCCTTTTGCTTCTTTCACTTTTTTAAGTCCTTCAGCGCCATCTGCACCCATGCCCGTCATAATGACACCGATTACATTTGATTCATTTAAATTTGCGATTGAATACATCATTGCATCCACAGAAGGTTTATGTCCACTAACGCGCTCGCCATTATCTAATTTTATCACATATTGACCTGATTGTTTAGTAACTTTTATATGGCTATCACCAGGTGCTAAATATGCACATCCAGCTCTCATGATGTCACCATCTTCTGCTTCTTTCACCGTGATTTGACTCATGTGGTCCAAACGTTCTGCGAGCGATTTGGTAAACCCCGGAGGCATGTGCTGCACAATTAAGATACCCGCATCAATGTCCTTTGGTATAAAAGGAACAACATCTTGTAACGCCCTCGGTCCACCAGTTGAAGTTCCTATAGCGATTATTTTCTTAAACTTTGTCTTTCCAGTAGGTGCCTCTGTTTTTTCCGTTCGAGGTGTTATTGGTATCGATGGTCTAGGTTTTACCACACTTTGTGAAGGTGTTTTTACCTTAGTTCGACTCGCAATTTTAATCATGTTGATTAATTCATCTCGAATCTCAGGAGTTGAAACTTTAATCAGAGAAGTTGGCTTCGTGATAAAATCAAACGCACCATAGTCCAATGCCTTTAATGTTTCTACTGCGCCATTAGTTGTTAAACTGCTTAACATAATCACTGGCATTGGATTGACTTCCATGATCTGTTTAAGCGCCGTCAGTCCATCCATTTTAGGCATCTCAACATCCATCGTGACAACATCAGGTTTGAATTTAACAATCATTTGTAATGCTTCTTCTCCATTTTTTGCAACACCTACAACTTCCAGGGTTTCGTCACTGGAAATCATGTCTGCAATCACTTTTCGCATAAAAGCGGAATCATCCACAACTAGTACTTTGATTTTCATCTACATCAGACCCTTTTTAATTAGATTTCTTTCAATCTCAAAAACATAAGCAACTATCTTAGATTGCATATTTGAATCTAGTTCTACAAATTTAATACCCACTTCAAAGCGTTTATCATCTTTTTTCTCTATTCGAGTGATTTCTCCTTTAAATTTTATCATAAAATGATTAATTGGAAATTCACCCATTACAGTTTCGCCTAATTCAAACTCTGTTGAGGACTCTACACTCAAACCACCGCCACTTAAATTTTTAGTATCAAATGGTTTTCTTTCAAGTACATAATCGTTATCCAAAATATCTAAACTGTTCGTTAGTTTTGTTCCCTTTGTCTTAATCGCTTTAAATTTTTCTTCTTGAGTCATTTCTCTCTTAAATAAAAAATTTCCTTTTGTAAAAAATGACACGCGATAGAATTTTCTACGCTGGACTCTCTTTATATCAGATTCAAGCCGCACTTTAACACTTGGTAAATTATCGTAAGAAAAGCGTTCTAATACGATTCCTTTAAACAAATACATGCCGTTATTTTCAATATAAAATCGAAAATAATACGTATATTGTCTTTCCATAGGATATAAGATACCCTCTGAAATAGGATTTGATAATATCATCAGTTCATTGTCAATTATATCGTATACACTTGCATTTAGCGTAATCGATTGATTATTGTTCTTAAAAATCATAATATCTACCGTATCTGCGATATTAAGATATTTTAGGAATCCTTCCATAGCTCACCTTCACTTGTCAAATTTAATAACCTGATCCAATTTAAATCTTTTTCATAAGTCGACTGATAAACGATTTAAAACTATTATCTGTCTTTAAATACTTTTGGTTATTAAGCAAATTATATGCGATATTCTCAATTCCTTTACTTGCAATTGCTCTTGGATATGCTTCTAATAAAGGAACTTGTTTCCGTACAGATCGTTTAATGTTGCTATCTTCAAAGATATACCCCATATTTTCAACTTCACGATTTAAAAATCGATTCACAGCTTGTTGTAATTTTCCAAAGACCTCATCGCCTTCTTCATTTGATTCAATTCGATTAATGATTAACTTAATTGCTTTCGTTTCATCTTTAACGATATTTTTTATAAGAGCATAAGCATCTGTAATAGATGTTGGATCTGGTGTTATGACAAGCATAACATCTGAAGCGGCATCGACAAATGAAAGTACGGATTTGCTAATGCCTGCACCTGTATCAATGAGAATATAATCTGAGATGGAATTGAAATGGCTCAAGATTCCAATTAATTTGTCTAGTTGATCTGAGCTCAAATCAATTAAATCCATAATTCCAGAACCACCAGAAATGATGTTAATATTATAAGGTCCCTTCACAATAATCTCTTGAACAGGCACTTCATCTTTTAAAACATTTGACAAATTGTACTTTGTCACAATTCCAAATAAGACATCTACATTAGCAAGACCTAAATCTGCATCTATTATAGTCACTCTTTTACCCAATTTTGCTAGTGCAATACCAAGATTTACAGTAAAATTTGTTTTTCCAACACCACCTTTTCCACTGGCGATGGTGATAATCTTTGAATCCATGGTTTCATTCATATCTACATCAGAAACTGTATCGTTAATAATGTCCCTTAACTTTTGCGCTTGGTCCATTTTCTCCCCCATTAGATGTTCTGATCAAAAATATACTTAAGTATTTTTTCTTTATCAGCCACTTCGATATCATCGGGAACACTTTGACCCATTGTAAAATAGGATAAAGATTTCCCTGTTAATACTTTCATATTGAGTATATTTCCATAAGATGTTGCTTCATCAAGTTTTGTGAACAACAATCGATACTCACTTAAAAAGCTATAAGACTCAATAATGCTTTTTAAATCTTTCAAACTAGTGGTCATACTTAAAACCAGATACACTTTTACGTCATCTAAAAACGATACGATTTCATCATAATCGGACTTGAGTTCTTTACTTTTGTGGCTCCGGCCTGCTGTATCAATTAAAACATAATCTTTGTCTTTAAAGTGCTCAAGTGCTTCCTTTAGTTCATTTGCTTCATAAATAACTTCAAGTGGAATGCCTAAAATTTCACTATACGTCTTTAATTGCTCTACTGCAGCAATTCTATACGTATCTGCAGTGATTAAACCCACTTTCTTATTTTCTACTAATGACAATCTAGCAGCAATTTTTGCAAGTGTGGTGGTTTTTCCAACACCTGTTGGTCCTAAAAACATATAAATATTAGGACCTTTTTTGGGATCAGTGTCGATGGTCTTTACATCACCTAAATACTCTCTTGCAATTACTTTAATTGCGTTCATCACTGCATCGTGATTCTGATCATTAATATTAATTTGTCTTTGAAGAATTTCAATGATTTTTTTGGAAATGGATTCTTGAATTCCTAAATTTTTTAATAACTCAATGTACTTATCCTCAGTTTTAATTTCTTGTTGAGGAATCATGTGTTCAAACGAATCTACTTTTGCCATTAAATGGCTCATCATTTTTTTCAGCTCTGCCAACTCACCATTAGGATTAGAGACCTGTTCAGTCATCGTTTTTAAAGATTCATTTTTCATGGAATCATTTGTTGTGGAATCATTTTTTACGAAATCATTTTTATCAGAATGAAATGGTGTAGAAGTTGATGCAGCTGATGCACGTGACTCAACTGATAAAACTGCATTTTCTTCATATTTTTTCTCAGTTGAGGCTACTTTTTCATTTTCAACTGCTCTTGTTGCTCTTTTTAGTGTTTCTTGCTGAGAGGGTTGATCGTCCACAGCTGCAACAACTTCAATCAAAGGCTTTTTGAAAAAATTGAAAAAACCACTCTTTTTGAGGCGACGTGTGTTGAGAATCACGGCATCAATGCCTAACTCGTTTTTAATTTTAATCATCGCCTCATTCATATCTTCAACAATATATCTTTTAACTTTCATTAAATAGTCACCATCCCTGCAGACTGTATATCAATATCAGATTCAATTTCATTATAAGATAAAACGATTAAATCTGGTATCGCCTGTAAAGATATCCTTTTAAAGTATAGTCTAACGATCGGAGCTGTTACTACGATTGGGAGCTCACCCATTTGCATCAATTTTCTAACTTCACTTGCTAGGCTTGCTAGTATGCTTTGAGTTTGCATTGGATCGATTGCTAAATAAGTTCCATTCTCATTTTGATCGATTGCTTCCATCAACATATTTTCAAGACTTTGGTCTAACGTAACCACTTTTGCTTGACCAAAAGGAAAATACGCCTTTGACAGTTGCTTTGAAAGTTTTTGTCGTGCATACTCAGTTAAAATATTGATATCTCGTGTACTTCTAGCATGATCTGCTAACGCTTCAAGTATAGAGACTAGGTTTCGAATCGAAACGTTTTCACTTAGTAGATTCGCTAAAACTTTCTGAATATCTCCAATTCCCATCATACTTGGAACAAGCTCTTCAATAAGAGACGGATTGTTTTCTCTTACATTTTCGATCAATTGTTTCACATCTTCACGACTTAATAACTCAAAGCTAAACTTCTTAATCACCTCAGTCAAGTGAGTAGAGATGACTGATGATGGATCTACAACAGTATATCCAAGGAGCTCAGCTTTTTCTCGAAGATCAGATCGAATCCATTTTGCCGGTAATCCAAAAGCTGGTTCAATCGTGTCAATTCCCTCAATTTCACCTTCTACAGATCCAGGACTCATTGCCAAATAATGATCAAATACAATATTCCCCTTCGCCGTATCATTTCCCTTTATTTTAATCAAATATTGATTGGAATCTAACTGTATGTTATCTCTTAATCGAATAATTGGGACAATTAATCCTAATTCAAGTGCAATTTGCCTACGGATCATTACCAAGCGATCAAATAAATCGCCCCCTTGATTCGGATCTGCTAATGGAATAATGCCATATCCAAATTCAAGTTCAATTGGATCGACTTGTAAGAGTGGCATGATATTTTCCGGTCTTCTAAGCTCATCTTTAGAAGTATCCTGTACCTCTTCTTCAGCTTCTAACACTTGCGACTCTTTCTTTTTATTTTGCATTGAATAGTATCCTGCTAACAAGACGAGTGCACCAATTGAAAGAAACGGAAAGTTTGGTAAAGGTGTCACTGCACCGAGTAAAATAACAACTACACCTACAATAAAAAGGACTTTGCTTTGTGCAAAGAGTTGAGTTACGACATCCGTACCCAAATTTGATTCAGACGCGGCACGCGTTACGATGATACCTGTGCCAACTGAAATCATAAGAGCTGGTAACTGGCTTACAAGACCATCTCCAACAGTTAATAAAGTGAACTTTGATAAAGACTCTTGAATGGTTAACCCCATTGTAAGAGCTCCTAATGCAAACCCTGCTAGAATATTAATCACTGTAATGATAATCCCCGCAATGGCATCGCCTTTTACGAATTTACTCGCACCATCCATCGCGCCATAAAAATCTGCTTCACGTTGAATCTTTTTTCTTCTAACTTTAGCGTCTGTTTCTGTAATTAAACCCGAGTTTAGATCGGCATCAATGGCCATTTGCTTTCCTGGCATTGCATCTAATGTAAATCGAGCTGCAACCTCAGAAACCCTTTCAGAACCCTTTGTAATAACTAAAAACTGAATTAATACAATGATTAAGAATATAATAAAACCAACCACTGCATTTCCACCGATTACAAACGATCCAAACGATGCAATGACTTCGCCCGCATCGCCAGTTGACAAGATAGCCATTGTCGTCCGAATATTAAGTGCGAGTCGAAAGAGCGTCGTGACCAGAAGGATTGATGGAAACACGCTAAATTCAAGCGGTTCTTTAACAAACATAGACAATATTAAAATTGTCATAGATAGAGAAATATTTAGCGCTAAGAAAAAATCCAGCAAACCCAATGGCACTGGTACAATCATCAGTACGATAATTGTTACGACTAAGAGCGCGACAATTATATCACTAAAGCGCATATATTTTCCTCCTATTTAGTATTTTTTAACGAATAGACATATGCCAGAACTTCTGCAACTGCTTCATATAAGTCTGGAGGAATAAAATTTCCTATCTGTACCGTCTTATATAAAGTTTGTGCTAATGGCTTGTTCTCAACAATAGGAACATTATTTTCCGTCCCAATTCTCTTAATATTTTGCGCAACCAAATCTTGCCCCTTTGCCACAACAAGAGGTGCGTCACCAGCATTTGTATCATATTTTAGAGCAACTGCAAAATGCGTAGGATTTGTTATGATGACATCTGCTTTTGGAACTTCTTGCATCATTCGGCTAATTGCAAGTGATCGTTGTTTTTCTTTGATTTTTGCCTTTAACTGCGGATCACCTTCACTCTGCTTGTATTCATCTTTTACTTCTTGTTTTGACATCATGAGTTCTTTGCGATTCTTCCAGCGCTTATATGCGTAATCAAATACTGCAAGAACAAATAGTACAATCGAGCATCTTAAAACAACGCCAAATGTGATATCCCACATGATTTTCATGATAGAGTTAAAGTCCAGTACAAGTGTTTTTAATATATCAGACATATGATCCTGAATATATGTAAATGATATATAAAGAATCAGTACTGCTTTTAAAATTGATTTTAATAACTCAACTACTGCTCGTGATGAAAAAAGATTTTTCATTCCCTTGATAGGATTAATCTTCTCAAGTTTAGGTTTAAGTGTTTCCGTTGTAAATAAAAAACCGACTTGTACATAAATCATAAAAACGCCACTTACTAAAGCAACAACAAGTAATGGTAATGAAAGCTTGAGTATAAACAATAATGTTTCACTAATAAATTGATTGATTCCATTCGTGGTGAAAAGTGAGGCAGTATCCACCGTCAGATTCATCACAAAGTGATAATAGCCAATCATTTCATCAATTAAAAAGCCGCTAAAAGCTGATAATCCCACAAAGACTAAGAGTAATGATACTGCACTACTTAAATCTTTCGATTGAACGACTTGTCCTTTTCGTCTGGCATCATACATTTTTTTCGCGGTAGGCTGTTCTGTTTTCTCTTCCGAAAAAAGTTGTAAGTCAAAGTAATTCAACATAAGATGCCCTCATTTGGCGATTTTTACCGTTCTCTATTTTAAAATCAGCCATTAAAATGTAAGTTAATAGAACACATCATAACTTGAAGATTTAAACTAGTAATAATTGATATACTCTTTTACATAATAAAACACTGAATCTAAAATCTCAGAAAACACTTCAAATAAATACGGTATAAGAATAATAAACAAAAGTAAGCCAAAGAAAATTTTAAATGGCATCCCCAGTACAAAGATGTTCATTCCTGGCATAGCTTTTGACAAGAGCCCTAAAACGATATCCGCAATTAAAATGGTAATCATAAATGGCGCTGCGATTTGTAATCCGATAATGAACGATTGATTCACAACGTCAATAAAAACATTTAATGACTCTGCCGCTTTCATAAATGAACCAAGTTCTATCTTTGAAAATGAAACGACAAGAGCGGTAATCAGTTCATGGTGTAAATTCAAATTCAAAAAAATCAAAGTTGACAATACATAAAAAATATTCGATGTAATTGGTATCTGCGATTCATCAAGTGGATTGATGACAGATACCATTGAAAAGCCGAGTTGATGGTCAATAATATCACCTGCAAAATACATGAAGTTAAAAAATACAGATATCAATAACCCAATAAATATACCGATGATCAACTCATTCATCAATAATAATGCAAATGCCCAAAACGACGACACATCGTAAGTGACAGTTGAATTGACATATGGATAAATAAGAAGTGTTGTAAAAAAAACAAATCCAATTTTTATCGGTATCGGGTAATTTCTACTTCCCAAAATAGGGGCTGTAAAGATCAATCCTGCCATTCGACCTGCAACCAGTAAAATATCCAATAACGGTATTGAAATCGCCATAGGTCACCTACTGTATTAAGACGTCAATGAGATTCAACACATAGGTTGTATACTCAACTAAAGAATTGATCAACCATGATCCAGTCATTAACATCACTAAAAAAACGACAATTATCTTAGGGACAAAAGCGAGTGTTGCTTCTTGAATTTGAGTGGTTGCCTGAAATATCGCAATTAACAAACCGATCAGTAGTCCACTAATTAGCATCGGTGCGGATAATATCAGTATCATTTTTACAGACTCAGTAAAGAGGTCGATGATCATTTGCTCTGTCATTTCTTCCTCCTACCTGATGCTCAGGATTAATTTTTCAATAATAAGATGCCATCCATCCACCATAATGAATAATAGAATTTTTATTGGTAAAGATATCATAACAGGCGGAAGCATCATCATCCCTAATGCCATTAATGTTGAGGCGACAATCATATCTACAACGATGAAAGGCATAAATATCAAAAATCCGATTTCAAAACTCAGTTTTAGTTCGCTGAGTATAAAAGCAGGGATAATGACAGTCATTGGAATATCATCATTTGTATTGACTTCTTCAACATTTGCAATATTCAAAAAAAGCGCTAAATCCTTAGAACGCACTTGTTCTAGCATAAATTCTTTAAATGGATCTGATGCTAAATCAACCGCTTCTTCTAAGGTCACAGTGCCCTCTTGAAGTGGTACATATGCAGTTTCATAAACTTCTGTAAAAACGGGAGACATCACAAAAAAAGTCAAGAAAAGCGCCATTCCAATCAAAGTTTGATTTGGTGGCGTTGCTTGAAGAGACAGCGCACGACGAACAAAACCCAATACGATGATAAAACGTGTGAATGACGTCATCATAATGAGAATTGAAGGCGCTAACGAAAGAATAGTCAGCAAGATGATTATCTGTATTCCATTGGCAACGGGAACATCCCCATCTTCGCTGTTTATTGACACATTGATGTCAGGTAGCTGTATTTCAGTACCGGCAAAACTTACTTGCATCGCAGCAAGCATCAAAATGGCAATCACCATCACTAATATAACTTTTTTAATTCCCCCGAATTTATTCATTGATATTTTCCTTAGTTTTTTTTTCAGGCGCTTCTTGTGCCTTATTTTCTCTCTTTATAATGGATGACTTGAGTTGCTCAAAAAAAGCACCTGTTTGAGGTTCAATTGATTTTGAAGTCTCAATATTAAGATGCTCCCGCTTGTCGATAACAGTCATCCCACTTTTATCGCTTCCAATTAAATAAAAGATTTGATCCAATTCAACTAAATAGATAAATTTGTCATTCGAAATTGCAATACGTTCAACAACTTTGATATTCGTATTTCTTTTTATCACACCATGTTGTTTGGTCACCCATTTTGATAACCACCATAATAATAACAAAAACACCGTGGCCACAATTATATATTTAATTGTGAACAAAGTGTTATTTGTATCATTATATTTAATTGAAGCTTGGATAAAAGAGGTGAATATGTTCATCACATAATCACCTATCCTAATACTTTTTTGACAGCTTCAATAACACGATCAGCTTGGAAAGGTTTTACGATAAAATCTCTCGCTCCAGCTTGAATCGATTCAATAACCATTGCTTGCTGACCCATTGCTGAACACATAACAACCTTAGCGCTTGGATCAAACGACTTAATTTCCTTAACTGCTTGAATTCCATCTACTTCAGGCATTGTAATATCCATAATAACAAGCTCTGGTTTTAACTCTTTATATTTTTCAATTGCTTTTTGACCATTTTCAGCCTCACCAACAACGTCATAGCCGTTTTTTGTCAAAACATCTTTGATCATCATCCTCATAAATGCTGCGTCATCGACTACTAAAATTGTATTAGCCATAGTATTCCTCCTTAAAATTATTCAACGACTCTTCTCGGTATGATAATATCTGTTATTCTGATACCGTAATTTTCATCAACTACCACTACTTCACCCTTGGCAATACGTTTGCCATTTGCTAGTACGTCAAGCGGTTCTCCAACTAGTCGATTAAGCTCAATAACTGTACCTACACCAAAATCGAGTATTTCATTAATTTTCTTTCCAGTTTTTCCTAATTCAACTGTGATTTCTAGTGGCACATCTCTGATTAAATCTATATCATTATTATAATACATTTGAGAAGAATTACTATCAAAATTTTCAAATTGTAACGGAACCGCGCTAACTTTTTCATTAGAAAGGTTCGAAGTCCCCTTTTCTTCTTCATAATAATATTGATTTTTTTGTGTTTCTGCCTTTTTAGCCACTTTCTCATCCGCCGGCGCTGGAGCTGCAGATTTATTTGCAGCAGGTGCCGGAGCAGCCGCAGACTGTTTGGGATTAATCATCGTCGAAACCATTTGTTTTGCTACTGCTAAAGGCAATACTTGCATGATCTCACTGTCAATTAAATCACCAACCGTCATCCTAAAAGCAATCTTAACTACCTGGTCTTGTCTTGAAACACCAAATTGTGTATAATCCAGTTCGCTTATGCGATCATGATATGCTTCAGGAGGCGAAATGTCTATTTTATTACCAAGCATCTCAGAGAGAGAAGTTGACGATGAACCAATCATTTGATTCATTGCTTCACTTATTGCGCTTAAATGCAAATCATTTAACTCGCTTGATATATTTGTACCATCTCCACCCATCATTAAATCAGTTATAATTTTAACATCATCTTCATGTAGTATTAGAAAATTGACACCTTCAATACCAACTCTATAAGTAATATTAATAAGTACTGAAGGATCTCTAAACTCTTCAGCCAGATTCTCCATGGTTGTTTCTGATACTTTTGGAGTTGTTATGGTTACTTTTTTATTGAGCAAGGTAAATAGTGTCGTTGCAGCTGTTCCCATGCTTATATTCCCGATTTCACCAATTGCGTCTGCTTCTTCTGGTGTTAAGCCTGGACCACCTGATGCGGATTTTGAAGAATCGCCACCACCTAGTAATGCGTCTATTTCTTCTTGAGAAAGCATATCACTCATCCATTTCATCCCCTTCCTCTATGACTTCAGTAATCATTACTGCTACATTTTTCTTTTTAATTCCCGGTTTTCCTTTGAATTTCAATTTATCTTCTACGTAAATGTCAAGTGAATCATCAACTGACTTGTTTAATAAAATGATATCTCCGCGTTGTAAGTTCATAAGTTCAGATACCGTAATAGTCGATCCACCTACAATTGTGGTCATGTTAATTTTCGATTGACTAATACCAGATTCAAGTGCACCGCGTTCTTCATCAGTCACTTCGCGTTTGTTGCTTGTTGCAAACCAGAGCCTAGAGCTTAAGCTCGGCAAAATTGGTTCAATAACAAAGTGAGGAATACAGATGTTTACCATACCTTCATTGTCACCTATGTGTAAATTGAAAGTAATTAAAGCGACTGATTCAGAGGGAGATACAATTTGAGCAAACTGACCATTTGTTTCAATCGTTTCAAGTTTTGGTCTAAGTTCAACAATATTCCCCCACGGTTCTTTTAATAAGTTGATAAATTTAATAAAAATATTTCGGAGTAATGTCATCTCAATTTCAGTGAGTGTCCGATTTTCTTTAGTGGCAGAACCTGATTTCCCAGTACCGCCAAGTACGCGTTCGATCATTGCATTGGCAATATCTGATGACATATCTATAATAATTTGTCCGTCAAATGGAGCAAAATCGACAATACCTAAAATAGCTGGATTCGAAATAGAGTTACTAAACTCTGTATAAATTAAACTTTGAACAGAAATAACATCCACTTCGATATAGGTTCTTAAATAACCAGACAAAAAGTTATTTAATAGTCTTGAAAAGTTCTCATGAATAATTTCCAAAGTTCTGAGTTGATCTTTTGCAAATTTATCCGGACGACTAAAGTCGTATTTTCGAACTTTCTTTTCCTTTTTCTCTTCTTCTATATCGCTGACGTCTACCTCTCCTGTACTAAGGGCTGCAAGTAGTTCGTCTATCTCGTTTTGGGACAATACATCAGGCACGATTTCACCCCCTTATCTTGAAAATATACACTCTATATTGCATATAACTACAAAGTATATCGGCTATATAGCGTATTTACTTAACCCTGAATTACGAAAGGTTGTAAATAAATATTGGTTATCACTTCTTCATCCGATTCGAGTGTCTCAATTACCATATCCTTGATACGGTCGCGAAGTCTTTGTTTACCATTTGTCTTTTCAATTTCTTCTGAAGTTGTTGCACGCATGATTTCATCGATGTTATTGCTAATTTTTGTTTTATTTGTCGTAAGAATTTCTAACATTGCTTCGTCAGTATATTCAACGGTCACTTTATATTTCACAATTTTTTGACTATCAGAATCCGCTAAGTTTGAATATTCTTCATCAAAAATGAATTCATAATAGACAATAGGTTCTTCTTTAGGTGGTCGAGTTAATAGAAAAACTGCAACTACTGCGCCAATTATGACCACTAATACAACAGCTAATATGATGATTAATATTTTTTTGTTCACTTTAATTACCTCCAGATTCAGAATTTTCTTCTGTTGTTTCTTCTGTAGAATCAGGTGTTGCATTGGCTGGGTCTTTGATTACAACAATATCCACTCGTCGATTCGCAGAACGACCTTCTGCAGTATCATTTGAGGCTATAGGATGGTATTCACTATATCCTGCAGCAGAAAGTCTAAGTGGCACAAAGCCTCTATTCTCTATAAAGTACTTTACGACGTTTGTTGCCCTCGCAGTAGATAACTCCCAGTTCGTTGGATATATCTTTGAGATGTTTGGAACGTTATCTGTATGACCCTCAACTCGGATTTGTTCATTAATCAATTCCTCAGAGGTTAATAGACCACTTAAAAAATTCAAAATATCATATGAAGTCGTTTTTATTGTTGCGCTTCCCGAATCAAATAAGACGTTATCTTTAAATCGAATAACAAGACCCTTCGCTTCAAGCTCAATTTCAACTACACTTTCCATATTGTTTTCTTCAAGGTATTCCTCAACTTCTTGCTTTAACTTTTCAAGTTTATCCATTTCAACCGTTTGTTCAGTCGAAGTTTGATCTTCAGGCATACCATCAAACACATAAGGTGCTTCAGATAAAGCGGTACCACCTGTTAAGATTCCTGCCGAACCTTGAAAGGATTGCATAACAGCTTCAAATTTTTGAGCATCAATGCTCGAGAACGCAAATAATAAAACGAAAAAGCACATCAACAGGGTAACTAAGTCCCCATATGTGTTCATCCATTCAGGGGCACCTTTTTTACATTCTGGACACTTATCTTTAGCCATTGTCTGATTTCGCCTCCTGAGTTCCTACTTTTTTACGATCCGTAGGAGAAAGGAATACTTTTAACTTTTCTTCAATAATTCTTGGATTTTCACCAGCTTGAATGGACAACAACCCTTCTATCATAACATTTCGAATGAGCACCTCTTCTGAGCTCTTAAGTCCTAACTTAGCAGCCATTGGTGCAAATATTAAGTTTGCCATTACAGAACCATAAAATGTCGTGATTAAAGCGATTCCCATCGCTGGACCGATAGAAGATGGGTCATCTAATTTTTGAAGCATGGCAATTAATCCGATGAGTGTACCAATCATCCCCCACGCAGGTCCCATAGATGCCCATGTTTCAAACATAGACTTACCTTTGTTATGTCTCTCTGACAAATTATCAATTTCTGTTTCTAGTATGTTTTTTACTAGTTCTGGATCTGTACCATCCACGATAAGCATGACTCCTTTTTGCAAAAACTCATCTTTAATTTCAGATACAGCTTCTTCAAGTGCTAAAAGGCCTTCTCTTCTCGCGACATTGGCAAGCTCGATAATTTTAGTAATAATTTGTTCTACATCAAACTCACTATTTTTAATCGTTTTACCAAAGATTTTTCCAAACTTCAAAACTTCTTTTAATTGAAACGAAATAAGAAAACTTGCAAATGTACCCCCAACTACTACAACGACAGATGGTGCATCGAAATACCAACCAAGTTGTCCACCCAATAAAATAGACCAAATGATAAAGCCAGCACCTAAAACAACCCCTAGAATCGTCATTATATCCAAATCCAACACCTCTTTAGCTTAAAATATTTAATCTTTGACTATGTTAATTAGAATTTTCTTTCCTACTATTTATTTTAGCATTAAATTCAATAATTTTATCTATAACATACTCAATATTTTCAATAATAATCACCTTTTTTCCAGTTGTCAATGTGATAATGGTATCTGGTGTTGCTTCAATAAATTCAATCAGTGCAGAATTTAGATAAATTGGCTCGCCATTTAATCTGGTTACTTTTATCATATTGAGCATCCTTTCTCATTTTAGTCACCAAAACTACCCATAGCTAGGCTATGGGTAGTTAAAATTATTATCTTTTCAGATTAACAAGTTCTTGTAAAATTTCATCGCTTGTTGTAATAACACGCGAGTTTGCTTGAAAACCTCTTTGAGTCGTAATCATGTCAGTGAATTGAGCTGCTAAATCCACATTACTCATCTCAAGTGCACCAGGAGTTATTGCACCAAAACTTCCAGTTGATGGTGAACCATACTTTGGTGTTCCTGAGTTCGGTGTATTTTGGAATAAGTTACTCCCAATTTTTTCAAGACCAGCTGGATTATCAAAATCTACAAGGCCAAGAGTTTGTAATACTTTTCTTTCTCCATTTGTATAAATCCCAATTATTTCACCTTTTGAAGAAATGTTAAAGGTATCAATAGAACCCGCGGAATTACCGTGTAATTGAACGCCTTTCGCATCTGATGCTTTCGATACTTGTGTGAATACTCTCTCACCAGCAGTATCGCCATTTGAGAAGAAAATTGAGCGATCAATTGGTAATTTAATATCTGCTGCGCCAGGAACCGTCATGACTAACTGTCCACCTGCCAATGGTGTATCAGCTGAATTTGCATCCCCTGGAGTTGCTAGAGTCACAATATTCACAATTTCACCTGATTCATTGAATTTTGCATACCAATGAGTTCCGGCAGCTGGAACCACTTGAGTACCAGTACTATCCGTAATATTAAATTCTTTGTAGCTATAATTGTAAGTTGCCCCTGTATTTGCTGGATCATATTTAGGATCAAGCGGATCTACCGTTTTCTTTGTAGTCGTCATTAAAGGGGTGCCTTTAAAGTTAAAGTTAATGGTATGAATGTCTCCAAGAGAATCATATAAGTCGACAGTTGTCGTATAATCGCCAGCTGTTACATTGATATTTCCATTGATGACAAGTTTGTCAGTAGCAGTTGCGTTTTTTGTATCTGACATATTGACTTGAATCGGTTTAAAATTTTTATCGAGTACTTTTAAACCCTCAGTTGTAACTAAAAATCCAAGTTCGTCCATTGAAAAGTTTCCTGCACGTGTATAAAACTTATTTTGAGCATTCTCGTCATTTGTGACGATAAAAAATCCCGAACCATCAATCATTAAATCTGTTGCAACATCGGTTCTTTGAATGGAACCTTTTGAGTGATTAACAGAAATTGACGAAGTGTTTGTTCCAAGTCCTACTTGCATTGGATTGGTACCACCACGCGATGGTGTTGAAGAACTTGCGCCTGCAAGAGTTTGACTATACATTTCTGCAAATGTAACATTAGATGCTTTAAATCCAACAGTGTTGACATTTGCGATGTTATTACCAATAACATCCATTCTTAACTGGTGTGCTTTAAGTGAAGACACGCCAGAAAACATTGATCTCATCATAAAAATAACCTCCTAGTTGCAGCGAATCCCATCAATCGGATGTGATTCTATAGCCTCCTGTTAGGTCCAGCTATACGATTACTGCGCCATCTATATTAGTAAAAACACTTTCCTTTAACTGTTCGTCTATTGCCGCTGTAATAATGGTCTTGTTTGACACACTTGCGATAAAGACTTTGTTATCCATCATAATCAAAGCTTCACGAACACCTTTATTTTTTGCTTTATCCATGCCTGAATTAATGCGGTTCATCTCTTGATCTGTTAGTTCAATGTTTCTTGAATTTAATCGATCAAGTGCATGTTTTGAAAATTTTATACCTTCACTGGATTTGATCTTACTTAAAATATCTCCAAAGGTCGGGTGATTTAAATTTTCTTGTGGAGGTGTTGGTGTATTAACTTGTGAATTGACCTGTGAACGACGAATGACATAATCGTTATTCATATTTTTCATGTTATTCATGTGATCACCAACTCACTATAAACCTAAAGCTGAATAAACATCTTCATTAGTGACTTTATTTGTATTTGAGTTACTACCAACATAGCTTGAAAGTAAAGCGTTCATTTTAACAAGTTCTGCTAAAACTTTTGAATTCTGTTCAATGATTTCCTTTTGAGTCTTGACTACCTCATCAGATGTCGTTGAACTTGTTGACTTTTTCAACATTGTGTTAAGTTCTTCAATTTGCTTAGATATCAATGCACTCATTTGATTATTTGACTCTTGTGACTTTGCAATATTGGATAATTGTTCAACAGAAGAAAATTGAGCCATTTGATTCATATATTCTGTATTATCTGTTGGATTTAAGGGATTTTGATTTTGTAATTGCACCATCATGAGTTTTAAAAAAGCGTCTTTATCTAATACCTGACTTTTTTTTCTCGTCTCATTTGCAGCATCATTTGAAATTGCATTCAATTTTTTAATTTGATCTTCGGTAAACGATCCACTTACTGAAAATGCCATTGTACACCTCCTTATCCGTAGTAATTAATTACAGATCCTTCAACTTCATCATCGTATCGATATTTAACAGATGATTCAATCGAAGAAATTTCTTCTACAGCTTCAGTTTCTTTTTTATTTTCATTACGTTGACGATTTTGATTAAATTCAAAGGCTTCTTGTCGTTCTTTTTTCCCACTATCCACATTGACATTAATTTGATCTACTGAATAGCCTTTGTTACTCAATGATTGTTTTAAATCATCTAAATTTGATTCAATCGCTGCTTTAACGATTTCGTTCTCTACCTTAATTTCAGCTAAGACAACACCTTTTTGAATATTAAGTTTTAATTCAACATTTCCTAGTTGTTCTGGTTGTAGTTTAACAATTAGCGAACTTCCGTGATCCACTAACTTCATTTGACCTTTAATCGCATCTAAAAACTGAGTCATAATTTCTTGTTTCATCTGCGAATTCTGGATGGTATTTTGCATTACAACTGAATTTGACTGTTTCATCGCCGTTTGATGAAAGACCACATTCATTTTTACATCAGGATCTACTTCAACTTCGATATTTTTTGAATCCGTTGTGAGCGTTTGTTGAACGGGAGTTTCTGACTGTTGAGCTAAATTTTGCGAACTTGATTTACTCATATCAGAACCATTCGTTTGAACTTCAATCGTTTTAGCAGATTCAACACCCATAGAACTTTGATTTGATTGCGTCTCTCCAGCGTTCGTATCTAAAGTTTTTGTCAGCAAAGGATTGCTAGCTGTCTCGTTTGTTAAAATGCTTTTAATGACTTTCATCACATCAGCAGGATTTTGAAGTTCTGCAGTTTCGTTTTGAAGTAAAGAAATCACTGGTTTTAATGCTTCTGCGAGTTTTGCTTCGAATGCCATTCCTTTTTCAAGTGCAACATTAGAACTTTTTTCATTGAAATTTATTGCATTTTCTAGCTTTTGTACAATTTTTTCAAGTGATTTTGTTATAGCTTCAACGTCTGATTTGCTCATTTTTTGTTCAAGAGCCATGTCAATTTCAAGCGTCTGCAAAATTTGACTAATCTCTTTAAGAGCACTTACCAACATATCTGGATTTTCAACGATCTGTTTCAAATCTTGCAGAGATACATTCATCATTGCCATGAGTTTTTCAAGTTCTTCATCGCCTATTTTAAGGGCTTTTTTGAGTTTATCTTTTAACTCATCAACGGTCTCATTTTGTATAGAATCTTTTTTTGTTTCTGATGATTCGCTCACTTCATCTGTTTTTTGAGATGCTTCAGATGGTTCTTTAGTTTCAACTGCATCTTTGGCTTTCTCATTCACTTGATCCGTTTTAACAGGTGAGTCATAACTACTTGGTTTTGCGGTTTCGATTTTCAGCTGCTGGTCATCACGGTTTGACTCAGCGACAACTACTTTCGTTAACATAGGATTTTTTGTTGAAAATTGACTTGCATAATCTGGTGATTTCAGGATTTCATCTGAGTTTGAAGTCTTATTGAATGAAGTCGTATTTGGGGTTGAATTTCCTTTTGAAGCTTCATTTGATTTTTGACTAAATAACTCTGTAAATCCATCCCACGCAATATATTGCGTATTTTTCTTAGCTTTTAAACTCGGGGAGAGAGAATTCACAATTCCTTGTAAATCTCTAACTTCCATACACACCTCCTGTTAGTTTTTAGGCAATGCTAATTTCCGAGTTAATTCAGAGGATAATGTTTGATCCAGCGAAGATAAGATTGTAGCAATTTTATCTTGTGGGAAACTTTTCAAAATTTGTAAAATCAAATCTTCATCTGATATCGTAATCATTTCTCCATTATCAAGATCATAAACTTGTGATGGTGATGCATTTAACAACATGTTCTTGACAATCTGGATGACTTTTGAAGTATCCATATTGGAGTACACCTCAATCAACTCACTAACATTATCGTCAAACTCTCGATATATCTTTAGTGATTTTAAAACATCTGGTGTCAATAAATCTTCTTTTCCTTCTAACGTTTCATTGGCTTTTAATTTTGCTACTAAATCAAAGACAAATGTTTCATCATCTGATTTCGCTAATACTTGTCCTGCTTTTTTTGCACCGAGATTTTTATAAATAATGGCTAGGTCTTCCATTGAATACGTTGTCACGTTTCCAATTATTTCTATCAGCTTATCTGGATCCTCAGAGCTATAAACATCTGAAATTTGCTCAAGATCCGAAATTCTTCTTTGCTGATTATTATACATCGTACGAATACTCGAAGCTTTTTTCTCAGTCATTTGTTCTAAGATTCGCTCACGATCGAGTTTATCTAATTGATATAAAATAGATACTGCGATTCGATCTTCAATATATTCGAATACAGCTGCTGTATTTTTATATCCATTGATACTTTCGTTGATCATCGTATTGACTTCTTCAACTGCAACATCTACAGGTAATCCCATCAGATAATCTGCTTTTTCTTTCAGCACGGATTTTTCTTCTTCTGTAATGCCTGCGACAGTATTACTGAGCGCATCTTTATTAACTGTTGCCAATCTCAATGCATCGAGGATGCTCTTTGTCTTATTCGGGTTCACTCGTAGCATATCTTTAATGACTTCATCATAGGCATCAGAATCGTCTTTTTGTAGTATCAATAACTTGTCTACCGCCCTCGCTTCATCCAAACTCAAAATAAAATCTGAAACGGTGCGTATTTTTTGTTTTTCTTCTTCTCGCGTCGGAAATTTCCCAAAATACTCACCTAATGGTCCTGGTACGTTGGTCATGATGCTATTCACACTCATTTTAAAATCTTTATTTAACAAGTAAATACCGCCTAACACTAATAGAGGCGTCAAAAAAAGAATGAGCAAAACGATTAGGCAACCGCTTTTGCCTTTAGACTTTTTCTCGTTTTCATTTGTTTTACCAGCATCTACAGCTTTTTCTGCGGCCATGTCTACTCTCCATTCTTCTTATTGTTTGAATAATTGACGACTTCTTCAATTAATTTCTCATCTGCAACATTAATGGCTTCAACAAACTCTTGGAAAGCTTTTTCCTTTAATTTGTCCATAATCTTTCGTTCTTTCATAGCCTCAACGAGCTTCGTTTGAACCGCCTGAATGTCCTTTTCAACAGTCTGTATTTTCATTTTTAAAATGTCACGGTGATCTTTATAGTATTTTTTCCCTTGAGTAAATGACTGCCTCTCGCACATAACATCTCCCTCAAGTAAAACGGATTCAATATGAGCATCATACTGCAATGAACGAAGTTCGAGGTCTTCAAGTTGATCAAGAAAACTTTGTCTTTTTGCAATCAACTTAGCTAACTCATTTTTAATTTTATCTTCGTAATCCATACGCATCTTCAAGACGCTCTCATATCGAAACTTAAATTTCTTCATCTAACCAAATCCTTTAACTGGTGAATTGCAGAATCGAACTCAGTACTATCATTCGTTCTTTGTTTTAAGAAAGCGTTAAAATGATCTATCTTTGAAATGGCCAAATCAATATGTGGATTCGTGCCTTTTGCATATGCCCCAATATTGATTAAATCTTCCGAATTTTTATAAGTTGCTAAAATCTCTTTGAAACGAATCGCAGCGAGTAGATGTTCTTCGTCGATGATATTTGGCATGACACGGCTTGCGCTATCAAGCACATCAATCGCCGGATAATGGCCCAACGCAGCAAGTTTCCGAGTCAGAATAATATGTCCATCTAAAATACCTCTTACGGCATCTGAAATCGGTTCATTAAAATCGTCCCCGTCAACCAATACTGTATATAGTCCTGTAATCGAACCTTTAGATGAGTTGCCTGCTCGTTCTAGCAGTCTTGGTAAAACGGCAAAAACAGAAGGCGTATATCCTCTCGTAACAGGCGGTTCTCCTATTGCTAGTCCTATTTCTCTTTGTGCCATGGAAAAACGAGTCACCGAATCCATCATGAGAATGACATTTTTTCCTTTATCTCGAAAATATTCAGCGATAGACGTTGCAATCAAAGCAGCTTTAACCCTTACTAGTGCAGGTTTGTCCGATGTCGCAACAACCACTACAGAGCGCTTCAAGCCTTCTTCGCCTAAATCGTTTTCTATAAACTCTCTGACCTCACGCCCTCTTTCTCCAACGAGCGCTATCACGTTGACATCTGCTTTTGTATATTTGGCAATCATTCCTAACAAAGTACTTTTTCCGACGCCAGATCCAGCAAAGATACCTATACGTTGCCCTCTTCCACACGTCAACAAGGCATCCAAAGTTCGTATGCCTAGTGGGATGGGTTCTTCAATTTTATCTCTAAACAAAGGATTCGGCGGATCATTGTTGGCTGGATATCGCTTGTCAACACTTGGTTTTCCCAACTCATCAATTGGATTTCCAAGTCCATCTAAAATTCTGCCAAGAAGTTCTTCTGAAACATCTACTTGTAAAGCGTGTCCAGTTGCAATAACGCGACTGCCTGGTCCAATTCCAGACATATCACCAAGAGGCATAATCAAAACTTTATCTTGATTAAACCCTACAACTTCACCTTTTAAAGGATGATTTTTCTTAATTGGATAAATATCACACACTTCACCTATTTCAACAGCGGGGCCTATGGATTCAATCATTAATCCAATAATTTTAGAGACTCTCCCACTGTATTTAAGTGTTGAGGTTTCGCGTAATGCTTCACGGTATTTTTCAAGCATTTTAATCACCTTTTAGCAATGCGTCAAACACTGCTTTTATTTGATCGAGTTGAACGCTTATGCTACTATCAATACTCCCTGCATCTGTATCTATCATACAGGATCCATTATCAAGAGTCGGATCTCTTCTTATTTCAATATCCTCAATTTTTTCGCTCGTCGCCAAAATCATTGGTTTTATTGAAAGTGCATGATTATAATCATCGTTAGAAACGCGAATAGAGACTTGATGTGATTTTGTAACCCGACTAATTCCTTGTCTAATTAAGGATTCAATCAAAGTTTGATCAGTCTCTATCTTGTACTCCAAAACTTTTTCAATTGATTCAATAACGAGTTGAATCATTTCCGCCTCAGATTCATATAATAATTTTTCTTTATTTTTAATGTTTTCCATTTTAATTTCTAGAGCTTGCTCAATGATTTGACTTGCTTCAGTTTGACTGTCTATGAGCGCTCTATTATAACCATCTTGATAACCTTCAGCTTTTGCTTGTTCTAAAATTCCTTTTGCTTGATCATATGCATCTGCAATAATGGAGTCGCTGCTATTTTGAGCATCTAATAATTTCTTTTCATACTCTCTGTCAGCTGACTCAAGAATTTTATCAGCTTCTAGCCTAGCAGATTCTATTATTTGATGGGCTGCCTCAGAAGGTGATATGCCTTCTATGACAGCCTCTTCAATTAACTCTGATTGCATTGTATCATGTAATTTTGTAGAAAGAACAAATGCTTTGTCATCCAATATGATTCTTGAAGATTTAAAAACCTTAGACAATTAACTCATCTCCTCCGCCTCTAGCAATGATAATTTCATTTGCTTCTTCAAGTTTTCTTATGATATTAACAATTTTTTGCTGTGCTTCTTCAACATCACGCAATCTGACAGGTCCCATAAAATCCATATCTTCTCTGAGCATCTCTGCCATACGTTTTGACATATTGGCAAATATCATCTCTTTAACTTCCTCAGTAGCACCTTTCAATGCAACAGCTAAGTCACTATTATCCACTTCACGAATAAATCTTTGAATACCCACGCTGTCGAGATTGACGATATCTTCAAATACAAACATTTTCTTACGAATTTCTTCAACAAGTTCTGCATTTTGAATTTCAAGTGTTTCAAGAATGTATTTTTCAGTTCCTCGATCGACAGAGTTCAAGATATCAACAATACACTGAATACCGCCAGTTGCAGAGTAATCCTGCGTAACCATAGATGATAATTTTCTTTCAAGAACCAATTCGACCTCTTTAATAATTTCAGGAGATGTACTTCCCATCGTCGCGATTCTCTGAGCAACGTCTGCTTGTTTCTCTTGCGGCAAAGCAGATAATACTTGCGCAGATTGATTTGGATTCAAATAAGATAATATTAATGCTAGGGTCTGAGGATGCTCATTTTGTATAAAGTTAAGCAATTGATTCGCATCCGTTTTCTTAACGAAGTCAAATGGCTTAACCTGCAATGAAGACGTCAATTTATTAATAATTTCAAGTGCTTTTTGTGATCCCATAGCTTTTTCAAGAACTTCTTTCGCGTAGTTAATACCACCTTCAGAAATAAATTCTTGAGCGAGACATACTTGATAAAACTCCTCCAAAACGCTTTCGCGCTCTTCTGGAGAAATTCGACTCACATTGGCAATTTCAAGCGTTAACTCTTCTATCTCATCGTCATGCATATGACTAAATAACGATGCTGAGCGCTCTGGTCCTAATGCAATTAAAAGAATAGCTGCCTTCGTCTTGCCGGACATTTTCCCTTTTTTAGCTGCCATTGTGCCTCCTAATTATCATTCAACCAAGCCCTTAAAAGTGCAGCTGCAGCTTCTGGGTTTTGATCAACAAATTTTTCGATATGGTATTTCGGACTACCCGTATCATCACGTGCTTCGATTTCTTCCAGTAATTGTTTTTCATGCTCTTCTTCAATTTGAGCCATTTTTTCTGCTTCTTCACGTTTTTTCTTTTTGTTCGTCATAATCAACATGACAACGACAACCGCTACGACTGTGAGCAATACAACAATTATGATAACAAAAACTGGAATTCCAAATAAAGTTGCACCCGCTTCTTGACCTGTATAAGTATCATAGTACTCCATAGGATCAGGAAATTCTTGAACAAAAACTTGAATATTGGCTTTGTCAGTTCCTGCTGACATAGCAATCAAATTGACGAGTTCTGTCTTATGCTCTTCAGTTAATTCTCCATCCACAAGTGCTTTTGAATTTAATAAAACACCTATGCTCATGGATTTAATATCCCCTTGCGATTTTACAATTTCACGATAGATTTCGTTGAGTTCATAATTTAAGGTCTCGCTAGCTTTTTTGTATGATGCATTTTCTGTATCCGATTCAACAACAGATGTCGTTTCTCCAGTATTGGAATCCGTACCTGGAACGCCAGTAGCCCCACCATTGACAACGTCTTCAGTAATGGTCGTTGCACTTCTGACCATACCATTAATTTCACCTTCAATTGGAGGGCTAAAAATTTTCTGTGTTTCAGATTCTTGATTAAAGTCCATAACAATGTTGGGCTTAATTTCCACATTATTGATTCCGTAAACGGTTTCTAAAAATGTCGTTAAGTCCTCTTGAAGTTGATTTTGAACACGTTGTTGTAAGTCAAATTGTGTATTTGCACTGAGTGCATTGCTATTATCAGGGTCATTTAACTGAAGTCCCGAAGTATCTAAAACAGTAATATTTGCAGGTTCTAATTTATCGACAGAACTTGCTATCAGATTGACAATTCCATTTACCTGTTCTTCGTTTAATGTGCGACCCTTTTTTAACTGTAAAACGATTGAAGCTTTAGATTCTATTTCATCTTTAATAAAGTAATTGCTTTCTTTTGGTAGCTGCAAAATCACCGTTGCATCTTCAACAGCATCAATTGTTTCGATAGACTCTTCGACTTCAGCAGCCTTCGCTTGAATAATCATTTGCTCTCTTGTTTGAGACGTCATCGTGATCGATTCGTTATTTAGAACGTCTTCCCAACTAATCGACCCTGTATCCAATGAAACAGCCAGCTCCATTCTTGCTTTTGAAACATCTGATTCAGCCACAGAAATTTGAGATGTATCGTTGCTATCTTTCCATTCAATACCAAGTTCATCTAATTTAGTTGTGATAACTTGGGCATCAGCCGGTGTAAGTCCTTGGGCGATGACAACATATTCTGTTTTTGTTAATTGTAAAATGACAATGGTTAGAACGAGAATACCTGTCGCCACGCCACCGATTAACATGATTCTTTTATTTCTACTAAGACCACTAAAAAAATTGGTCACTTGTTCGCGAATTTTGTTGATAAAATCCCCCATCTATTACACCTCTTAATTGATTGAAAAACTCTTTTATTATAGTTGAAGTCTCATGATTTCAGTATAAGCTGATAATAATTTATTGGTCACTTCAACAGCTAAATTAATGGATAAATCCGCTTTCATAGCAGCAATTGTAACATCTGAAACATTATCAATAGCACCTATCGAAAACAAGGTGTCCATTTTTTCTGCATAAAGCTGATCGTCATTTACTTTCTTTAATGATTGCTCTAAAAGCTCAGAAAAATTAACGCCCTCAGTTTTGGATGCTTTGTTGAGATCCGCTAATTTGGTGTCTTTTACGAGCATTGAATTTTGTAATTGATCTATTTTCATAGAAACTCCTCATATTGCAACTTAACATTTGAGATAAGCGCATGAATACTTGAATAAAATGTCACTTATATACTTATGTTATTATACCGGATTTATAATAAATAACCAGCAGACTATTTTCCTATTTCAAGTGCTTTCATCGCCATAGTTTTAGTGGTATTTACAACCGTAATATTAGCTTCATACGCTCTAGATGCTGAAATTAAGTTAATCATCTCATTAACCACCTCGACATTTGGTAAACTTACATAGCCTTCGGAATCAGCGTCAGGATGGTTTGGATTGTATTCCTTTTTAAATGGTGATTGATCTTCTATAATGCCTGCGACTTCCACGCCATTTCCAGTTGATTTAATGCCTGTAGCAGCATTCAAGATTTGTTCAAACGAATTCCCTTGTTGTTCTCTAAAAACAGCGACCTTGCGGCGATAAGGTGTTCCACTCGGTGTTCTAGTTACATTTGCGTTGGCAATGTTTTCTGAAATTAAATCCATTCTTAATCTTTCTGCTGTTAAACCAGATGCACTTACATTAATAGAATTAAAAAAACTCATCATTTCACCTCATCTCTCATTACTTGTTAATCTTAAACGTCGCTTTTAAACGTGCGAACTGACCGTTAACTTCATTTACCAAAGTATTATAGTAAATCGTATTTTTTGCCATTTCTGCATTTTCTACATCGACATCGACATTGTTGTCGTCTACTCGATAGCTCGTGTCGGACTGCATCTCGACTTGAGGCTCTGTCACGCCTGCAGTTGCAATGTGTTTTGAATTTGTTACTTTCATTGAAACAGATCCAGAAAGTCCCACTTTTTCTTGAAGGACACTTTCAAAATTCACAACTTGTCTTTTATAACCTGGCGTGTTGACATTTGCAATGTTGTTAGAAATCGCGCTGTTTTTAAGCCAAGCGCCACCTAGTGCGGTTTGCATTAAATCTATATTTTTAAAAGAACTCTTTAACATGGAAATCGCCTCCAATTTCAGTTTCATAAAATACATATCGGCATTATCGCATTATTTTTTGATTGTTCATCTTTAGAAATTGCATAATTACCCTAAGCATCAAAATCATTTGTCTCACAATTTAAAATAGCTTAAACACGCCATTTTAACGATGGAGATGTTTATAACTTTAAATTTGCAACTTTCTAATCTATATAAAATTCAACATACTACATATACTTTTCTACACTATATTTTAAACTATATATTGTAGAAAATAAAGACTTTTTCCTTGTTTGTTTTGCATTTGTGACATTATGATCGCTTTTTCCTATATAAATATAAAAAAACCTTGTAAAATAATACTATTTTACAAGGTAGTCTTTTGTATTCTATAAGTTATTCGAGAGAAATTTCATTAATTTTTCATTTTGTTGAGTTCGTCAATAAGGTGTTCGTTGAGAACTTTAATATAAGTTCCTTTCATTCCTAATGAACGCGTCTCAATGACAGCTGCACTTTCAAATTTTCTAAGTGCATTAACGATTACCGATCTCGTAATACCGGCCTTATCTGCAATTTTACTAGCAACAAGAAGACCTTCTTCGCCATTTAATTCCTCAAATATATTGATTACTGCTTCAAATTCAGAATAAGAGAGTGTGCTAATTGCCATTTGTACAACCGCTTTCTTACGACTTACTTCTTCTTGTTCATCACTTTTTGCACGAATGATTTCAAGTCCAATAATCGTTGCAGCATATTCAGCTAAAATCAAATCTTCTTCTAGATAGTTTTTATCTCTTCTCGCGATAATAAATGTACCTAGGCGTGTTGCATTACCAATAACTGGAACGATTGTTACAAATTTCGAGTAACTACTTACATCATTTTTAAAAACTTCAAGTAATTTATCTTCTGTTAAATTGAAAAGCGTTTCATTAATTTTCATCAATTTTTCTTGTTCTTCTGGTGAGAAAAAATGCTCGCCACTATCCGTTAATACAACTGCGCTATCTTCTGAATCATATAAACTAACGCCCAAAATTTTTCCTTTTTTGCTGACAACATACACATTTGAGTCTAGTATGTTCATCATTGTTGAACAAAGATCTTTAAATGATAAATGTGTTGCACCCGATGTTTGTAGAATTGAATTCAAATTTCTCATTTTTAACAAAATATTGCTTTCCAAAATTTCCTCCTAATTTTGCTCAACGTATTTACACGTTGAACTATGACACTTAATCAGCTCTTGTTTTTTTGTTTTCTTTAGCACTAACATATCTCCGCATTCTGGACATGTTCTTCCTATCGGTTGATCCCATGAGACAAAATTACATTTAGGAAACTCTGAACAACCATAAAAAACTTTCAGTTTTTTAGACTTTCGTTCAATAATTTCACCAGTTTCACACAGTGGACACTTAATACCTAACTTTTTCAATATCGGCTTTGTATTATCACAATTTGGATAATCAGAACATGCTAAAAATTTGCCGTATCGCCCTTGTCGAATCAACATTTTTTTGCCACATTTCTCACAATCAATATCTGTTTCTTCTGTCAAATCTACTTTTTCGATTTCAGAATCTGCTTTTGAAATCAGTTCGACAAATGGTTGGTAAAAACTGCGAATAATGGCTTTCCAGACTTCTTCACCTGCTTCAATCTTATCAAATCGAGTTTCCATATCCGCTGTAAAATCCACTTCAACAATGGTAGAAAAATAATCTGACATAATTTCATCAATAATAAAGCCAAGTTCAGTTGGTTTAAGACTCTTCTTTTCTTTTTCAACGTATCCACGACTCAAAATCGTCGTAATCGTTGGTGCGTAAGTACTCGGTCTACCAATTCCCTTTTCTTCCATCTCTTTTACTAAAGAGGCTTCAGTAAATCGTGCAGGTGGTTGTGTAAAATGCTGCTCAGGAGCGTATTGCTCAACTTCAAAAGTATAGCCTTCTTTGAGATCTGGAATCAAGCGATCTGATTGTTGAGCGGACTGGTAAACTTTTGTAAAACCATCAAAGATCATTCTACTTCCTGTCGCTCTAAAAATATAATCGCCGACAACAACATCCATTCCGTGTGATTCGTATTCAGCTGGTGCCATCTGACTGGCAATAAATCTAGACCAAATCAAATCGTAGAGCTTATATTGTTCTTTTGTCAAGGAATCTTCTATTTCGCTTGGAGAAAATTCAATCGTTGTAGGTCGAATTGCCTCATGTGCATCTTGTGCATTTTTTGATGCTTTTTGCTTTTTTTCGTCTTTTGAAAGATACTGTTCACCGTACATTTGGTTAATGAACAATCTACACATCTCTTTTGCTGAATCAGAAATTCGCGTTGAATCCGTTCTCATATAAGTGATAAGACCGATAGTACCTTGGCCTTTTATCGCAATTCCCTCATAGAGTTGTTGTGCGATCATCATCGTTTTCTTCGTTGTGAATCCAAACTTATTAGAAGCTTCTTGCTGAAGTGAACTCGTAATAAAGGGTGGATTTGGATTACGCATTTTTTTCTTTTTCTCAACTGATGCCACTTTTGCAGTTAAACCTGACAATGCTTTTAAGATTTGATCCACTTGTTCTTTCGAATCAATTGCAATCTTTCCATTCGCATCACTATTGAGTTCCATTGTAAGCTCAGCTTGGTTTTCTACTTTTGCATGTGCGTCAATTGTCCAATACTCTTTTGGCTCAAATGAAATAATTTCACGTTCACGATCACAAATTAATTTTGTTGCAACCGATTGTACACGTCCCGCACTTAAGCCTTTTTTGACTTTTCTCCATAAAATAGGACTAATTGAATATCCAACTAGTCTATCTAATACGCGTCGTGCCTGTTGAGCATCTACTAAATTAAGATCAATCGGTCGTGGTGATTTAACAGCTGATTTTATTGCATCTTTGGTAATTTCATGAAACGTTACTCGACACTCAGATGTGGCATCAATGCCTAAAATATGAGCTAAATGCCAAGCAATTGCTTCGCCTTCTCGGTCAGGGTCAGTTGCAAGGTAAACTTTGTCCGCCTTTTTAGCTTGTGATTTAAGGGCCTTAATCAAATCACCTTTACCACGAATATTGATGTATTTAGGTTCGAAATCGTTTTCGACATCGACACCCATTGTGCTTTTTGGCAAATCTCTAATATGACCAATAGAGGCAACTACTTTGTAGTTTTTTCCCAAAAATTTTTCTATTGTTTTCGCTTTTGCAGGCGATTCAACTATTACTAAAATATTTGACATTTAAACACTCCAATTCATTTTGCACGTACCCTAAAGTGTACTTAATAAATTTATATATAAAAAAACCTCTTGTCAAGACTTTTTTATAACAAACGAATTTCGTTTAAACTCATATATTCACACAAATCCTCTAAAATCAATTCGCCTACCGCAATATTAATTTCAGAATATTCACAATTGAACCTAAGCTGTATCTCGTTAAAATCCAACTGTTTTTCTTGGCATAAACATTGATAAAATTTTGAAGCTAAGTCTGTTAACGGAGGTAATTTTTTTATTGAACTTTCGCTATTAGTAAAATTCATACCAAAGCATTCTAGCACATGTGAAAAATGTATCAATGGAGTTGCACCATCATAAATAAGTCGATTAGAGCCACTTGATTGAGGCGATAAAATACTCCCTGGTAAAGAAAACACTGTTTTGCCTTGATCTAATGCATGCATCGCAGTAATCAAAGAACCGCTTTTCTCTCCAGCTTCAATGATAATCACAACATCTGACAATGCGCTGATGATTCTATTGCGAAGAGGAAAATGATATTTTGCAGGTGCTTCATCTAAAAATTGTTCGGATAAAATCAAACCATTTTCTTCAATTATATGTGTGTAGAGTTTTTCGTTGGTATTTGGATAAATGTAATTGACTCCTGATGCTAAGACTGCAATCGTCTTCCCATTCGCGTCTAGAGCGCCCTTATGTGCAAGTGCATCGATTCCGAGTGCCATCCCACTGACAATACAAATCCCATGGGATGCTAGATAATAAGCTAAATCATACGCAATTTTTCTGCCATATGCAGTTGGTTTTCGACTCCCTACAATTGAAACTCGGTGGTGTTCCCGACTGAGAAGTTGACGATTTCCTTTTGCAAATAATGCCTTAACTGCCGGTTTATAATTTTGAAGCGTCTCAGGATAATAAATGCTTGTATCAAAAATTGTTTCAACCTGCTCACGATGTAATTGATTGAGAATTGTCTGACATTTCTCATTGATTTCATAGCTACGCTCTAAATTAGTGGATAAATCTATTTTAAAAAAAGCTTTATTATCATGAATATACTTCCAGTTGATTTGTTCATATGTGTTAAATTGTGATAGTATCATTTTTTTTGATTGTGCTTCCAAAGGATAAATTTTTTCCAATAATATATAGTTTTTAAGTCCATTTTCCATGAGCAATCCCCTATTCATAAAACCGTTTAATTTGTGTTGCTGTGTGATATTTAAATGCTTCTAGCACATGGTGTTTTTCAACCAATAAATGTTCGTCTAAATCTGCAATCGTACGCGATATCGCCTTTAGCTTCCCAAATGAACGCATGGACATGCGATATTTATCATATAATTTTGCGAAGGTTTTTTGTGCATCTTCAGAGATAGAAGCATCTATATTATGAGCGTGATGATTGATGTGAGTTTTTGAAACCGTCTCACGATTTACTTTTAAACCAGCTTGATGTTCACGTTGTTGTCTGAATCGATGTGTTTTTTGAATTTTTTCTCTCAGCACGCATGATGAGATGACATTTTTACCATAGTTCACAATGGATTCTAAGTCTTCTACGCGTTCCATGTACAGCGTCATATCCATTCGATCTAAGATTGGCCAAGAAAGTTTTCCCATATATCGTTTAATTTCTTGATGTGAGCAAGTACATTGTTCTTGTTTTGACAAATAATTGCCACAAGGACACGGGTTCATCGTTGCAACTAGCATGAAATCGGCAGGGTAAATGAGTGATTTTCCCGATTTTGTTAAATGAATTGATTTTGACGATAAGGGTTCACGAAGTGACTCAATGGCATCTGTTTTAAACTCTCCAATTTCATCAAGATATAAAATGCCATTATGGGCTTTTGATATTTCACCAGGCAATATATGCGTGCCCCCACCTACGAGGCCAATTCGACTAATGGTATGATGAGGTGAACGAATTGGCCGCTGATGAATGAGTCCATTTAGCCGTTCTCCTTCACTAATACTATATATTTTTGTAACATCTATTTTTTCTTTTAAAGTCATTTCCGGTAGAATTGTCACAAGTCTTTCAGCAATCATGCTCTTACCACATCCAGGTGGACCAATGATTAAAACATTATGAAAGCCCGCGACAGCAATCTCAATTGCTCGAATTGCATCATGCTGTCCTATAACTTCGCTAAAATCCACATTAAAATCCACATTGAAATCGTACGCACCATTCTGCTTTTCATCATTCTCAAGTCCACGCACAAGAGTGAGTTGTTCAAAGTCACATAACAGTTGATTCATATGATCATACGGAAAAATCTCCACTGATTCTAGATATTTCGCTTCATCGAAATTCCCTCTTGGAATGATGATTTTATGTATCCCCTCTCTTGCCATTCCATCTATTAAACTTAAAATCCCACTCACTGCCTGAATTTTGCCATCTAACGAAAGTTCACCTAGAAAACCATACTCAGCCATCCGTTCATTTAACGTTTCATTTAGACAGCACACAATCCCCATTGCAATGGGCAAATCTAACTGTGATCCTTCTTTCTTAATATTGGCAGGATACAGATTTTGTATAATTCTATCATCGGGAAACTTGAAGTTTATAGATTTGAGTGCTGACTTTACGCGTTCCTTGGATTCTTTGATAATTGTACTTGGTAAACCTACAATAATATGATTTGGTAAGCCTCTAAGTATATTCGTTTCGATTTCAACAGCATATCCATCAATTCCCCAGTTTACGGCTGTTCTAATTTTACTGTACATATACACCTCAATTGGATTTTATTTATATATTATCCAATATTTGGTAATTTGTCAAAAAAATAAAAAGCACTTTAACTTAAAATATTCTCGATAAAATCAAACTCAAAGTGATGATCTGTCTTAACAATCCCAACAAATGCTAAATTAAATGACTGATAACCATTCATACTCTTGATATAATACAGAGCGGATGCTTTCATATGTCTCAATTTTGTAGGTGTAATCGCATCTCTAGGTGTTCCATATGAGGTAGAACCTCTATACTTGATTTCGACAAAATAAAGTGTCTTATCTCTATTTACAATGAGGTCTATTTCGCCATATGGAGTGTAAACATTTTGAGCGACAAACTCATAATTTAATCGACTCAAATACTCTCGTGCAAGGGTTTCATATTGCTTACCAACGTCACGTTTATTCATCATTTTCCTACTTTCTACAGTCCACAACGACTTCAACTTGATTTCTAAGATGAACATCCCTGATGCTCCTGAACATACTATTTCTTAGTTTGATCGACACCACCTATAAAAATAAGCACTTCAGCTACGACTTCGTAGAGTTCATAGGGAATTTGATCTCCTATTTCCAATTGCTTGAGTTGATTGGACAATTTTTCATCCACATAAACTGGAATATCATGCTCTTTTGCCTTTTTAATAATATTATCCGCGACAAGTCCCATCCCTTTGGCAATGAGTTGTGGCGCTGCATCTACTTCAGGGTTGAATCTCAAAGCATTGGCGATTTTCACAGTCTCTGAATTTGAACTTTTGGAATCATGTTCACCGTTTGACTGAGAAGCTTCTTTTAATAGGTCATTTGAACGCATATTTCACCTCATGAAAGATTTAATCTGGTTACACTTTTAAATCTAATCCCATCGAATGCACGGACTGCATGTGTGAAGGGTCATTTAAATTGTCAAAATCCTCTGATTGGCTGACGCTAAATTGTACGACAAATATTTTGTCAGGTTGTTGTTCAAGTCGTTCAATCAACTCATGCTTATAGGTTTCAAAATATGCCATCGTTGCATCATCTTTAAATCTGAAACTTAAGTTATATTGATTCTCGAGTTTATGAACCACACATCGAACTTCGCCAAAATGGTGTGTATTTAGCGCTACCAATAATGTTAAATCATCTGGATTGGGCTTTTTTCCCTTCTTCTTGTAATACAGTGCGACAGATTCTAATTGCTGATTGATTGGCAATGGTAATTGCATATACATCATTTGATCATTTAGAGATTTGTTTAGAACAACACTTTCTTTAATAACTGCCAATTCTTTTTCAATGTTTGATTTTGTAACGGATTCAGGCAATTCACGTTCTATCGCCTCGTAAATTTTTGATAGCTTTTCGGTCGAATCTCCTTCAGATTGAAGGTGTTTTAATATATCTTTCGTCAGCTCTGGTGATATCTCAGCGCTTTCAAGTTGTTGAATGAGCTGAATAAATCTTTGTGAAATACCTGAATTTTCATTTAGAGCATCATAAGCCAAAAAGATGTTTTTAATCGACATCGGTAAAGCGTTTTTAAGAATTAAACTTCCATTTTGATAATTGAAATTCTCTAGTAATGATTGAACTGCTTCCAAATGGCTTCCACTAAATGCTTCTTGTATCGCCTTCAAAATAGATCCATTGATTTTTGTCTGTGTTTCACCTGGTTGACTCATTCTATCTGTTTCCGCTTGCTTCGTGGATATGATCGGATTTTGTAAATCATCCAAAGGGGTGACAGTATGTGAACTCGTTAACAAAGTGTCGTCAGCGTCTAAAGGCGTCATCATAGACGGATTCTGCTCTAGTGTTGAACTAGATGCTGATATGATTTGTTGCTGAAACTGAGCATTTTGAATCTGAGATAGTACGCTTTGTGACTGAGGTGACACGACTTGTGGCTGAGATGGTGAGCCTTGAGTTTGAGAAGATTGAGTCTGCTGGATCCATTTAATGGCAAGCGATTTAAGGGGTAAATCAATTTCCCCATCAAATAGGGTTGGATTTCCCTCTAATGATGAAGCCGACATTTCACTGATTAATATTTTAACTTCACTCATGGCTTGTTTCATCGCTTTAATCGTATCTTGTTGAATCGGTAAATCAGCCTTTTTAAGCGCTTCTAGTATCGCAATATTTTCTGTGGTATCCGTCATTCCAAGCTTTGAAAAAATGGCATCAAGAGCTGATGTCCCGTTAGTTTGAGGCATCATTTTTGTCAAAAGTGTGCCATCTTTAACTTCTAAGACTTTTAAATCAATCCATTGATTATTTTGTAAATTGGCACCACTGATATCGACAGTTAGTTGACCTTTAGCCGTCAATAAAGTCGCTGTTTGATTACTTTGAATATCTACAATTTGTCCTGTCAACACCTTACCAACAAGCGCTTTTAAATCACTTTGTGTATGGAGGGATTGAATCATTTGATTGGATAGAACATTTTGAGTTATTCTCATAGTAATCACCTCTTCTCATGTCATTTTTTGCATACATGTCGCCAATTATGATGCTCCATTTTATTTTGAGTTTCGCACACTCTCTATTTAGGATTCAAATGAAAAATTTTTCAAAAAGCTTCTTCTGTGTTCGTTTAAAATACCGTATTGTTTAATCGCCTCATAGTGTTTAGGTGTTCCATAACCTTTGTGTTGATCAAATCCATATTGAGGATAAACTTCGTGCAATTCATCTATCAATCGGTCTCTTGTGACTTTGGCTAAAATTGAAGCGGCTGCAATGGAAGCGCTTTTTTGATCGCCTTTTATGATACTTTTTTGTACAATTTCCATTTCATTTAATTTTACCGCATCAATTAATAAGTAATCCGGTGAACAGTGCATGGATTCAATCGCGCGTTTCATAGCTAGTTTTGTTGCATTTAAAATATTGATTGCATCAATTTCTTCATGAGATGCGATTCCAACACCATAGGCGATTGAATTTGCTATAATTTCTTCATAAAGTTGATCACGCTGCTGTGCTGTTAATTTTTTTGAATCGTTGATATTTCGCCATGGATAATTTGAATCTAAAATAACGGCTGCTGCTACTACAGGTCCTACTAAAGGTCCTCTTCCAGCTTCATCAAGACCAGCAACAAACACATATTGGTCTGAATTTGCCTCACGTTCAAACTCAAACATCTTAAACATGCGCTCAGACTCTTTATGATAATTTTGAATTTTTTTCTCCATACGCGTTGCGATATTTTGACAAGCGACTCTACTGTCCGATTTGAGTTCTGACAACAGGTTGCTGATCATTTCGAAGTCTGTTTGTGTATACTGCAAAGTATCGTCAAAAATTGAAGAAAAGTCCGCAGTGATTTCTTTCATACTTAATTTGGACGATTTTCCTTCACTATATTTATCCAAAAAAGACCTCAGAATAGTTGTATCAAATTTCTGAATCATTACAAGCCTCCAACCACTGGAACTTCAAGTGTAATCTTACCAATTAATCCCTTTCTAAAATCATCTACGATTAATCGACTTGATTTTTCTAAGTCTACTTCATTGCCTTTAATGAGACATCCGCGTTTTCTGCCCACTTGATTCATAATTTCAACAATATATTCAGAAGTGAACATTGGATCTTCAATGACATCCAGTGTGATATCTAACGAGTTCGTACTATTATGTTGATCAAATTCATTTGATTCATTTGATTCGTCAAACTCATCACAATTTTCTCGGTCATTGTTTAAATCACCAGCTTGATAATCACCGTATTCTTCAATTGCCGTTAGAATATCTGATTCTTCAAGTTTATAACGTTCAAAAAAGAGCGTTTTATAGTCCTTAAGAAGGAGTTTTATTAATTGAAATGCAATATCTTCTATATTTAGGACTTCATCCTTGATTGCTCCAGAACAAGCAAGTTTTATCCCCATTAAATCTTCTTCAATTTTAGGCCATAATATACCCGGTGTATCAAACAGTTCTATTTCACTGTTTAATCGAATCCATTGCTTTCCTTTTGTAACACCCGGCTTGTTTCCGGTTTTTGCAGCTGTTTTACCCGCTAATTTGTTAATGAGTGAAGATTTGCCAACATTGGGAATTCCCACAATCATCGCTCGAATCGGTCGAACCAAACGTCCTTGGCGCTGTGCTTTTTCAAAAACGTCTGTTGCAGATGCTTTCACTTCATTAATCAAATCTTGGATACCGTCTCCATTTAATGAGTTAATGGGGATGGCTTTGATATTTTTTTTAGCATAGTACTGTATCCATGCACGTGTGCGACTCGGATCCGCTAAATCGTATTTATTAAGCGCGACTATTCTCTTTTTTCGACCAACAAGTTGATCAAATTGTGGATTTCGGCTACTAATAGGGATTCTGGCATCAAGCAACTCTATCACCACATCAACCAGCTTTAGATTTGCTTCAATTAAATCCTTTGTTTTTTTCATATGACCAGGGTACCAATTTATACTCATGTACACTCCTACTTTACTCAACTATTTTAGTTTTTTCATCTATGATTCTATTTTACCACAAAATTAACTTTGCTTATATAAATCTAAAGGGACCTGTAACAGGTCCCTTTGACTTTAGCATTCGCTATTAGAATTTTTTCTTTTCTTTTACTTTAGCAGATTTACCCAATCTGTCTCTTAAGTAATTTAATTTAGCTCTTCTTACGCTACCTTCTCTAACGATCTCGATTTTATCGATAAGTGGAGAATGTACTGGTAAAGTTTTTTCAACACCAACACCGTAAGAAATTTTTCTTACTGTGAAAGTTTCAGAAACACCACCATTTTGCTTTTTAAGAATTACGCCTTCGAAAATCTGAATTCTTTCTCTTTTACCCTCTTTAACTTTCAAGTGAACTTTTACTGAATCACCAACGTTAAGTTGTGGTAAATCTGTTCTTAACTGTTCATTCTCGATAGTTTTAATGATATTTTGGTTCATATAACTACCTCCTTCCCTCGTAGATGTTCTTGGCCAGTTTACCAGAGGACCATCCGTATTACAACAAGATGTATTATATCATCGTTGCAGCTGAATTACAATATTTTTTTAATTATCTGAATCGTTTTTTTATCATGAGTTTGCTTGATAAATTGATCAAATAGTTCTGGTCGTCTTTCCTTTGTGATTTTAAGTGACATCTCCAATCGCCATTTGGCGATTTCTGCGTGATTGCCAGATAATAGAACCTCAGGAACATTTAAACCATCAACTACTGGTGGTCGTGTATAATGCGGATATTCAAGCAATCCATTAGAAAAGCTTTCTTCTTCAGCGGATGCTTGGTTCTTTAAAACAGATTCCACCATTCGACTGACGCTATCCATCACGACCATCGCAGCCAGTTCTCCACCGGTTAATACGTAATCACCGATTGAAATTTCTTCATCTACATACTGATCGATGAAACGTTGATCCACACCTTCATAATGACCGCAAACCAACACCAACTCATCAAACGAAGACAATTCTACAACTTTTTCATGCGTTAATGTCGTACCACGCGGCGATAGATAGAGGACTTTACAATTATCCAGACGTGGTTTTGACAAGAGTGCATCTCTTAATGGCTGAACACTCATCACCATTCCTGCGCCGCCACCAAAAGGTGCATCGTCCACTTTTTTATGTTTATCGGTTGAATACTCTCGAATTTGATCGACTTCAATTTTGATGTGCTCTCTTTCAACCGCTCTACCAATAATACTCGTGTTGACAAAGCCTTCAAATTGCTCTGGAAAAAGTGTTAGAACTCGAAACTTCATTCTATCATCCCTTCAATCAAATGAACCACGATTTTTTTTGCATGAATATCTATATGTTTAACAAATTCGTCAACAACAGGCAAGTAGAAGAGTTTGCCATCTACAGCACGTTTGATTTCATATAAATCTTGTGCTGTATTTTGCAAAACATCCATCAATTTTCCTAAATACTCTCCTTGATCGTCATAAATATCACATCCAACCAAATCGACTATATAATGACCTTCACTTCCATCATCGGCGTCTGATCTTTCAATGTAAACGTTCTTATTGATAAATTCTAAGACTTTATTAATATCTTGATATCCTTCGAATGTCAATAAAACCATATTTTTGTGCACACGAGTGGATTCAATTCGGAACTTTTTCTTTCCATAACCTTCTACATATAAGTACTCAAACTCTTCAAATTTATCCAAATCATCTGTATACGGGTAAAGTTTCATCTCGCCTCTTACACCATGTGTATTGACGATTTTCCCCATATTAAAACAGCCTTCCATAAAGCCTCCATTTGCCTTTCAGTTATGAAAATAGCTATTTCAAGTTTTTACACAGAAATAGCTACCTCTACATTATTGAATAATTTCAACAACAACTCTTTTATTTTCTTTTGTTGCAGCTGCTTTAACAACCGTACGGATTGCTTTTGCAATTCTGCCTTGTTTGCCGATTACTTTGCCCATATCTTCTGGAGCAACTTTGAGCTCGATGATAATAGATTGAGATCCTTCAACCTCTTTCACTTCTACTTGCTCAGGATAATCAACTAATGATGCTGCAATGATTCTTACCAATTCGCTCATTCACTCACCTCGTATACTATTACTTCGCTTCGTAAACGCCGTTTTTCTTGAAAAGAGCTTTTACAGTATCTGTAGGTTGTGCACCAGTGCTTAACCAGTGTCTTGCTTTTTCAGTATCTAATTTAACTTGCTCACCTTCTAATAATGGATTGAAGTAACCGATTTGATCGATGAATTTACCATCTCTAGGTGATCTAGAATCTGCAACAACAACTCTATAGAAAGGTTTTTTATTAGAACCCATTCTTGTCAATCTGATTTTAACTGCCATTTTTTCACCTCCTTATTTGTTTTATCTTATCATTAATTTAATTATGAAAAGCATTTATTAAAAGAAAGGAAATTTAAATCCCCCACCTTTTTTCATTTTTTTCTCCATACCACCAAATTGTTTCATCATTTTCTTCGTTTGATCAAACTGTTTGAGCAGTCGATTGACTTCGGAAACATGAACACCACAACCTGCAGCGATACGTTTTTTTCTTGAACCATTGATAATATCTGGATCTTGTCTCTCTTTCGGCGTCATAGATTGAATAATCGCCTTCGTACGAACTAAATCCTTATCATTGACCTCAATGCCTTTAAGTGCTTTATTATTCATACCTGGAAGCATCTTCATAATGTCGCCAATTGGTCCCATATTTTGAAGTTGTTCTAATTGATCTAAGAAGTCTTCAAGGTCAAATGATGCAGTTTTCATTTTCTTTTCAAGTTTTTTTGCTTTTTCTTCATCGAAGTTTTCTTGTGCTTTCTCAATTAAAGAAAGAACATCGCCCATACCTAGAATTCTAGAGGCCATTCGATCTGGATAAAACTCTTCAATATCCGTTAATTTTTCACCAATACAAGCAAATTTAATTGGCTTTCCAGTAACAGCTCTTACAGAAAGTGCTGCACCACCACGGGTATCGCCATCTAGTTTGGTTAAAATGACACCATTGATTTCGAGTTGACTATTGAAATGTTCTGCGACATTGACAGCATCTTGACCCGTCATAGAATCCAGAACCAATAAGATTTCTTTAGGTGAAACGGTTTCTTTGATTTTAATCAGCTCTTGCATGAGATTCTCATCAATGTGCAATCGACCTGCTGTATCTAGGATCACCACATCGTTGTTAAAATGAATCGCATGTGCAACCCCAGCTTTTGCAATTTCAACAGGATTTACTTGATTCCCCATTTCAAAAACTGGAACGCCGACTTTCTCACCAACTACTTTTAATTGTTGAATGGCAGCTGGTCGATAGATATCACAAGCGACCAACAAAGGTCGTTTGCCTTGTTTTTTGAGTAAACTACCGAGTTTTCCACAAGTGGTTGTTTTACCAGCACCTTGTAGACCTGCCATCATAATCACGGTTGGTGGTTGTGATGAATATTCAAGTTTACTTTGTGTCTTACCCATCAAATTCGTCAATTCTTCATTCACAATTTTAATGACTTGTTGTCCCGGTGTAAGACTTTGCATAACCGACTCACCGATAGCGCGTTCAGTTACTGTATTAATAAAATCTTTTACGACTTTAAAGTTAACGTCCGCCTCGAGCAATGCAAGTTTTACTTCTCTCATTGCTTCTTTGACATCTTTCTCGTTTAACTTACCTTTGCCTCTAAGTTGGTTAAAGGCGTTTTGTAGTTTATCTGCTAAGCCTTCAAATGCCACCGTGTGCCCTCCTATACGAGCCGTTCATCTATTCTAATTCACGTGTTGCGATTATTTTTATTTCGTTGATAAGATCCATTGCATTTTCATTCTTCAATGTTTCTATCTGATTTGAAATGTCTAAAATACGTTCAAATGCAGTTTGTTTTTCTTGAAATTTATCATATAGCTTTAACTGACTTTCGTAGTTTTCAAGTGTTTTTTCAGTCCGCTTAATGGTATCGTGAACTGCTTGTCGACTGATGCCACAGATCTCTGAGATTTCGCCAAGTGAATAATCCATTTCACAATATAAACTCATAATCTCATTTTGCTTTTCTGTCAGCATTTTTCCATAAAACTCGTACAAATCATCTAGTCTCACTTTTTTTTCAAACATAGCATCCTCACAAATTATAATTCAAATCACATAGGGTGTCAAGCATTTTCACTTTACATCTAAAATTAATTAAAAAGTGCTTCTACAAAGTCATGTGGATCAAAGTTTTGTAAGTCATCGATGCCTTCACCTACACCAATTAATTTCACCGGTATATTGAGTTCTGAATTAATGGCCATTACAACTCCGCCTTTTGCAGTACCATCGAGTTTTGTCAAAACAATACCCGATATTTGAGCCGCTTCGTTAAACACTTTAGCTTGCTGTATTGCATTTTGACCGGTTGTCGCGTCAAGTACAAGTAGAACTTCTCGTTTTGCGTCAGGATATTCTCGTTCAATCACCCTAAACACTTTTGCAAGCTCGTTCATCAGATTCACTTTGTTATGCAATCTACCTGCCGTATCACAAATCAATACATCGACTTTTTTCGCTTTAGCGGATTGAACAGCATCAAACACTACAGCAGCAGGGTCTGAGCCTTCAGACTGATGAATCACATTAACGCCTACGCGATCGCCCCAAACTTTTAATTGATCAATTGCAGCAGCTCTAAACGTATCTGCAGCAGCGATTAGAACAGATTTCCCTTGAGATTTTAAGTGATGTGCAATTTTGCCAATTGAAGTCGTTTTACCAACACCATTAACGCCAATTACCATAATGATGGTCGGTACATCTCCAGCATCAAATGGTACACTGTTGTTCTCTCTAAGCATCATCTCTACAACCTCTTTAAAGACGCCTTTCACTTCACTTGCGTCTTTCACTTTTCTCAACTTCAATTCAGCTCTTAAGCGTTCAATTAATTTATGTGTCGTTGGAATTCCAACATCTGCGATAATTAATATTTCCTCAAGCTCATCGAATAATTCGTCATCAATTTCACCGTAATTGTTAAATAGGTCATCCAATTTATCTGTGATGCCTTTTCTCGTTTTGTCCAAACCTTCTTTTAACTTATTAAAAAATCCAAATGCCATATTGCCTCCTCTATACTGATCTTCTTATATATTGTCTGATGCGATATCATGCCTTGTTAAAATATCACATTTTATATTTCACAAACACATTAATCCAGCTGTGCCGCAATATCTTCAAGTTTGACACTGAGCACTTTTGAAATTCCGTACTCTTCCATGGTCACACCATATAGTGTATCTGCAACTTCCATCGTGCCTTTACGATGCGTAATCACCACAAATTGCGAATTACTTGCATATTCTTTAATAAAATCTGCAAAGCGGTAAACATTTACATCGTCAAGTGCTGCTTCGATCTCATCTAATATACAAAACGGTGTCGGTTTTGTCGATAAAATAGCAAACAATAATGCAATTGCTGTCAATGCTTTCTCACCACCTGATAACAGGTTAATGCTCTGCAGTTTTTTACCGGGTGGTTGTGCAATGATTTCCACATCGCAATCCAAAATATTATCATAATCGGATAGCAAGAGTTCCGCATCTCCGCCGTTAAATAACGATTTAAATGTGCCTTTAAAGTGAGAATTAATCACTTCAAAATTTTCTTTGAACATCTCAATCATTTTCTTCTCAAGCTCAGAAATAATTTTCTCAAGTTGATGAATGGCATCTAGCAAATCCTTCTTCTGTTCCGATAAAAATGTATATCTTGTAGAAACCTCTTCATACTCTTTTATGGCATTGACATTCACCGTTCCGAGTAGTTTAAGTTCGTATCGAAGTTGCTTCATCTCCGATTTTTGATAAGGCACTTCTTCAACTTGTAGCGCTTCTGCAATACTCATCTCGTATTTTTCCCAAAGTTCAGTGGTAACTGTATCTTTTTCAACTTCAAGTTTAACTTTCTTCACTTCAAGTTTGTGAATGTTTTCTTTAGCCGCATCATGTTTTGCATTTAACTGTTCAATTTCAGATGTCATACCATTTAGAGAACGATACGCTTCTTGCTTAATCAGCGTCTTTGAATCAATATCTTTTTTGCATGCTATAGCATCTTGTTTGATTTGTTCAATTTTATCATTGAGCAGTTGAAGTTGATCGTCAAAAATTTCTGTATGATCGCTAAAATCAACCATTTGTTTTTTGCGCATTTCACATTTTTGACTCAAAATATCTAAATCGTCTTGCGCGCGCAATACTTCGCGTTCTTTAAAGGCTACCATCTGTTCAAATGACGCGAGTTTGATCTTGACAGCTGTATACTCGTCATTGATTTTCTGAACGACTTCATCCATCTTTTCAATTTCAGAATTTGCCTGATTTAACTCTTGTTCAATCTTATCGACGAGTTCTTTTGTCGATAAGATATCTGTCTGATTTAAATCTATTCTTTGAACCGTTTCTTCATATTCTGTTTTTAACGTTTGATAATCCGATTGATATTTTGCCAGTACTTCACTTGAATTTCCCACTGTAACTAAATGGTTTTCAAGTGTATTCTCTAACCGAACAATCTCTAATCTCAATGCATCGAGTTCAGATCTTAGTTGCTTAATCACTGAATCTTGCTCCGTCAGTGTCATAGAAAACTGTTCTACTTCCGTTTTTTTCACTTCGCACGAGGTTTCGAGCGACTTAATCTTGGCTTCAAGTTCACTAATAATTCTCTTTCTGCTCAAAATATTGGAAACTTTTGACTTAAATGAACCACCTGTAATCGCACCACCCGGTACCAAAATATCGCCTTCTAGCGTTATAACTTTGTATTTTAAGTTCTTAATCTTGATCATTCGACTTGCCGTATCAAAATCTTCTGCAATGATAATCCTACCGAGTAAGAATTCTCCAAGTTTTTGATATTTTGATTCAATGGAAATCAAATCACTGGCAATGCCAACAAATCCTTTTTCATTTTTTGCTTGTTCTAGAGGCTCTGACTGATGACCTTTATCTTCTAAGTTTTCAAGAGGCAAGAATGTCACTCGACCTAAATCGCGTCTACGTAAAAATTCAATCGACCGCTTTGCATCCGATATTTTTTCACATACGATGTTTTGAATTGCCTTTCCAAGAGCAACTTCTATAGCGACTTCATATTTTTTGGGTACCTCAATAATCGATGCAACAATCCCGATAATCCCCGATTGATCTTCGAGACTCATGAGAATATCTTTGACACCTTTATCATATCCGTCATATTCTTCTTCAAGTGTTTTTAGTAATTTGCATTCCGTTTGACATTTCGCCTTGTCAGACGTCATACTTTCTAATTCTTTGCTTGACTCGGATAGTTTCTTTTTGTTGAATTCAGTAAACTGAATGGCTTGAGCTAGCTTTGAGTTCAATGCATCTCGATTTGCTTGATGCGCTTTCAATTGCGTTTCTACGAGCTCTTTATCTTGATGAGATTGCTGAATCGCTGCAGTTTGCTGAGCAACTTGTTGTTCAATTTGATTTAATTTTTCATTCAAAGAAACGCTTAATCTGCTGAGCGTTTCAATTTCCTGTTTCTTCATTTCAATTTGATTGAGCTGATCAATCACATCTTTTTTACTGGTTTCATTATAGTGTTTCGCGTCACCTAATCGTTCTCTTTCGGCATCGAGTTTTTCAGAAAGTTCCAGTAAAAGCGCTTCAAGTTGTTGCCATTCTTCGTGGAGTTTGGTTTTTTCTTCAACGAGACCATCATATTGTTGGCTTAGAGACTTGCGCTCATTTTCAATTTCATTAAGCTCAGTTTCTACTCGTTTGATATTCAATGACGTATTCGCTTTTTTTTCTGTTAATAAATCTCGCTCGCCAATTGTCTTGCTTTCATAATTTTGCAGTTCGTGGTATTGAGCTTCAAGCGCTCGAATGTCACGGTTAATCTGAATCATTTGCTCATCTTGAGTGGAATACTCTCGCTTTAAATCTAAATGACGTTCATCAATGGCTTTAATTTGATCTTCAAATTCACGCATTTGACTCAGAACATCCAGTAAACTTTGTTCAATTTCCATATATCGTTTAGAAAAGTAATTTAATTCAATATTCTTCAGCGCTTCAGTCAAGTCGATATACTGCTTAGCGCGTTCACTTTCAAGTCTTAAGGGTTCAACGCGATCTTCAATCTCAGAAATAATGTCTTGGATTCTCAAAAGATTATCAGATGTCGTTTGCAATTTTTTCTCAGATTCGATTTTTCGAGTTTTATATTTTAAGATTCCAGCAGCCTCTTCAAACAAAAGACGTCTTTCTTCTTTGTTATTACTCAAAATTTCATCAATTCGACCTTGTCCAATGATAGAATATCCTTCTCGCCCAATCCCAGTATCCATAAATAGTTCACGAACATCTTTTAACCTACAAGGCATCTGATTAATTAAGTACTCACTATCCCCTGAACGATGTACACGTCTTACTACTGAAATTTCATCATACTCCAGCGGAAAAAAATGGTCTGTATTGTCAAAAGTGAGTTTTACCTCTGCTAACCCCAATGCCTTTCTATGCTTTGTACCGTTGAATATAACATCTTCCATTTTGTTTCCGCGTAACGTCTTCACACGTTGCTCACCAAGAACCCATCTAACTGCGTCCGTTATATTACTTTTCCCGCTGCCATTAGGACCGACAACACATGTCACGCCATCTTTAAATTCAACAACCGTTCTATCTGCAAAGGATTTAAATCCCCTCATTTCAACTTGTTTTAAATACACTTTTACACCTCAAAATATAGGATAGATTGCTTTATCGTCATGTCTTCACATGTGATTTGTATCATATTATACTCAACCTCAACATGTGGCTGAATGGTTAAATGACACAAATCATCCGTCTCACGGACAATTTCTTGAAACTTGATTAAGTTAATCTGTTTTTGGCCAATTGCCATGGAGATCTGTTTTGGATTCACATAAACCTGTATGGACCGTTTTATTTTTTGAATGGACAACAGTTGATTTAAGCTGTGACAGATGGCGCGTTTAAATAATTCTGACTGAACCAACTCCCCAAATGCAGGATGAAACGGTCCAGCTACTACTTCTCCATCAAAATCAATCAGATCTGTTTTTTGTAGCCCCATTCGAATGACATTCATTTCATTGCGTTCAAAAATACCATATGCATCTGCGCACCACTCGACTGCCGTTTGTAGACTGATTGGCTTGAACTTTCCGGCATGAAAAGATTCGTTTAACTCCGTTTCCTTTATCACAAGTGCTGGATATAGCCGAATGCATGTAGGTCGAAGTCGCCTTGTTTGTTCAACTGAATCCATAAAACACTCATAAGTATCCCCGGGCAAACCAAGCATCAATTGAATCCCAAAGGGAATTTTGTTTTCTTTAAGGCGTTTTACCGCTTCAAAAATCGCTGCTCTACTATGGCCTCGCTTTGACAAAGATAACACGTCATCATCAAACGACTGACATCCCAGTTCAACTAAATCAACAGAGTACTTTTTGAGTCTTTCCACCACGGATGCATCTATATAATCAGGCCTGGTTGAGAGTCTAATTTTATGAATTTTTCCCTGTCGTTTAAGTGCATATGCCACTGATAGATAGGCTTCTTGCAAGGAAACATCAATTCCAGTAAAGCTTCCACCGAAAAAAGCGAGCTCGACTTGATCTCGCTTCATTGTTGCTAGATATTCTGCCACATAGTCATATATTTCATTTGGCTTAAGAGCTTCTGTAGAACCATTAATTTTCCTTTGATTACAAAATATACAGTCGTTAGGGCATCCCATATGCGATACAAAAATAGGAATAATACCTACACTATTTTTCAGCATGCTCAAGCCTCTTTAATCCTTCTCGCGCTGCCTCTTGTTCAGATTCTTTTTTACTTCTACCCGAACCAACTCCAATGAGTTCGTCGTTTAATTTTACTTCAGTAAAAAACAATTTTGCATGATCGGGTCCTTCTTCACGCACGATTTCATACTTAATTCGATTGTTTTTATGCACTTGGATCACTTCTTGTAAACGCGTCTTATAATCGACAAACAGTTTTCCCTGAACAGCATCTGCGATGACAGGTTGAAGTTGTTTAAGAACAAAATCTCTTGCCACCTCCATGCCACCATCTAGAAAAATAGAGGCAATGACAGCTTCAAATGCATCTGATAAAATAGAAGTTCTTTCTCGTCCGCCAGTGAGCTCCTCACCTCTGCCAAACAGCATAAATTCCCCTAATTTTAGCGCTTTCGCCGCTCCACAAAGCGAAGATTCACACACAATTTTTGCACGAATTTTGGTCAACTGACCTTCTTCTAACGTCGTATAATGGCTAAAGAGATATTCGCTGATAATTAGCCCTAAAACTGAATCTCCTAAAAATTCTAATCGCTCATTGTTTTTTAATTTTTCTTTCTTGTTTTCATTTGAATACGAACTATGGGTTAACGCTCTTAACAAAAGTTGTGAATCTTTGTACCGATATCCCATGGTAGTTTCTAAATTGCTTAGTGATCCATGCATATTGATTCCTCTCTTTCTAGAAAGGACACTTAAATATACTATTACAACTGAAATTCCACTGTTAAGTCATAATATATTTAAACGACCTTTTATTGGGCACACATTCTATTTTATAGTTTTAGGAGCTAAAACACAATGCTTATATTAAAAAATGAGACGTTTGAATCAACGTCTCATCTCATGATTTCTTTATGCTTCATCGGTTTCTTCTGCCGTTTCCGTTTCATTCACTAATTTTGGAAAACTGGACACTTTTTGTTTGATTTCATCGACCAATCCTGATTTAGCAGCAACTTCAGCATATTTGATTGCATTTTTAAACGCCTTTGAATTGGAAGAACCATGCCCTTTAACCACAAGTCCATTGACTCCAAGAAGCGGCGCACCACCATATTCCGTATAATCAAGTACTTTTTTAAAGTCCGAAAGATTTTTTTTAACTAATAATCCTCCAATTTTTCCAATGGTATTTTTAACAATTTGCTTTTTAAGTCCACCAACCAATTGAATGGCAACGCCCTCCGTCAATTTTAAAATGATATTTCCAGTAAAACCATCGGCTACGATGACATCTACTTTACCACTTGGGATATCTCTCGCTTCAACATTTCCAATAAAATTGAGATCCGTTTCTTTTAAAAGCTGATGCGATTCAATATAAAGCGGCGTTCCTTTTGTCTCTTCAGCTCCAATGTTCACAAGACCCACTTTAGGGTTTTGAATTCCAACTACTTTTTCCGCATACAAACTTCCCATATATGCAAATTCAAGCAAGTTTCGAGATTTACATTCTGCATTTGCGCCTGCATCTACAAGTACTGACGCTCCATGCATCGTTGGATAAATCGTGCATAATGCAGGTCGATTGATGCCTTTAATTCTGCCAACTTTTAATAGACCTCCAGCAAGTAATGCCCCTGTATTTCCCGCTGAGACAAATGCATCGATATCGCCTTTTCTCAATGCTTTTAACCCGACTACCATGGATGAGTCACTTTTTGTTTTAATCGCTTTAACTGGTTTATCATCATTTTCAATCACTTCAGTTGTAGCGACAATACTGATTCGTGCTGTGTCATAGGAATACTTTGACAACTCGCTTTTCAGCTGTTTTTCGTCTCCGTAGATGACGATGCTTCCTTGAATCAGAGTTAATGCTTCAACTGCACCTTTTACGGTCTCTATTGGGCCGTGATCTCCGCCCATTCCATCAAATCCAATTTTCATCTTGACCTCACTATAAGATGTTCATCTGTTATTACTCATATGAAATTACTCATCTTTATATTTTATTTCTTATATTTCACTTATTATCATACGTAAAAACAATATAAAAGGCAATAGTCGATTGACTATTGCCTTTTTGGTAGGAGTCTTCTCCTAATTATTTAGCGTCTCTGCTGTGGTAATAGCCACACTCAGCACATTCTCTGTGTGATACATTTGCCGCTTTACATTTTGGACATTCGATAATGTTTGGAGCAGTCATTTTGATGTTAGCCGCTCTTCTTTTATCTCTTCTCGCTTTACCTATTTTACGCTTAGGTACTGCCATATCTTAACACCTCCTTAATCTAAGTGAATAAATTCTTAAGTGCCTCAAGTCTCGGGTCAATTTTCGTTTCATTACACTCACACATACCATTGTTAAGATCTTTTCCACATTGAGGACAAAGTCCCTTACAATCTTCATGACACAGTATTTGTAGTGGTAAATTCAATGTTATATCTTCTTCTAACACAGTTGCTAACTTAAGAACACCATCTTCCAGAAGAATCCATTCTTCATCTACTTCTTCTTCTAAAGTTGTAATTAAAACGCGTTCTACTGTATTCTTGAGGCTTATGGTAACTTCTTTTAAGCACCTGTGGCATTCGAAAATTAAATCTCCAGAATAAGAGAGGGTTAATTCATAGCGTCTACCCATCTTTTTGACAGTGCCAAAAAGCTTGATATCCGATGCTTTCACACACTCAATTGACTCTAAAAAAGACTTTTCCAATGCAAGATCAAATTCAAAATCTGCTTGATTTTGAAGTCCTTTTACAACCTTTGATAAATCAAGGTTCATATTAATCACCTCTTCAATGCAACATTAATATTATAAATATTACAACGAGGTTTGTCAAGTAAAACTACTTAACTAATTCTAAAGTATCTCTAGCAATCATTAACTCCTCATTTGTAGGAACTACCATGATTTTTACTTTTGAATTGTCAGTATTGACAAATGCTTCTTTACCTCTTACTCTATTTCTTTCAGGATCTAACTCAGCACCCATAAATTCAAGATTTTTACAAATCTCTTCTCTACTTTCAGAACCGTTTTCACCTAAACCTGCTGTAAATACGATTGCATCCACTCTACCTAAAACAGCAGCGTATGCAGCAATATATTTTCGAACATTTGTATGGTAAATATCAAGAGCAAGAATCGCTCTTTCATTGCCATCAGCAGCTGCGTTTTCAACATCTCTAAAATCGCTGCTCACACCAGAAATACCAAGTACACCTGATTTTTTATTCATAATATCATTCATTTGCTCAAGGGTTAATTTTTCTTTACCCATAATGTAAGTCACGATTTGTGGATCGATATCGCCACATCTCGTTCCCATTACAAGACCTTCAAGTGGCGTAAATCCCATAGAAGTGTCGATTGATTTGCCTCCATCAATAGCAGCAAGTGATGCGCCATTTCCTAAGTGGCATGTGATGATTTTTGTTTCAGAAAGTGGTTTGCCGAGCATTTCTGCAGTTCTTTGAGAAACATATCTATGGCTTGTTCCGTGGAATCCATATCTTCTCACGTGATCTCTTTCATAATACTCATATGGCAATGCATAGACATATGACGTTTTAGGCATTGTTTGGTGGAACGCCGTGTCAAATACAGCCACATTTTTGATACCAGGAAGTAAGTCTTCCATTGCTTTGATACCGATGATATTTGGTGGGTTGTGAAGTGGAGCAAGTTCAATACATTCTTCAAGTGCTACCATGACAGAATCATCAACAACAACCGATGCGCTATATTTTTCACCAGCATGTACAACACGGTGACCTACGGCATTAATTTCTTTAAGTGAAGCAATTGCTCCATGTTCAGCGTGCACGATTGCATCAAGTACTTGTGCGAGTGCGTCCTTATGGTCTTTCATAGGAACTTCAATCGTTTTTTTGTCCTTTCCTTCTACTTCGTGCTTTAATCTAGAACCTTCGATACCAATTCTCTCTACAAGTCCCTTTGCTAATACGCGTTCATCAGTCATATCAAATAGTTGATACTTTAATGAAGAACTCCCGCAATTGATTACTAAAATATTCATTAGATGCCCTCCTCGATATATCTCAAATAAAGATACGAAATTAATGGTGCTTTAAATCATACATATATATTATAATGTAAATAGATGAATTTTCAATACCATTGGAGGATATTAATGAAAATTATTGGCATTGTATCAGAATATAATCCATTTCACAGTGGACATGCCTATCAAATCGAAACATCTAAAAAAAACTTAGCCGCCGATGGTGTAGTGGCAATCATGAGTGGAAATTTTGTTCAACGTGGTTTCCCAGCCATCTATGATAAATGGTTTCGCGCAGAATTAGCTGTTCGATCAGGAGCGAATTTAGTCATTGAACTTCCCACTTACTATGCAACAGCAAGCGCTGAGTCTTTTGCAAGGGGCGCCATTGAACTGCTAGATGCTACAGGCGTTATTAGCCATTTGTCATTTGGTTCAGAGTCCAATCAGTTAAATTTACTCGATGAAATTGCTTCCGTATTGTTAAGTCCAAGTGCAAAGTTTCAAGAACACCTACGCTATGGTCTGGACCAAGGGCTTTCTTTTCCCGCAGCACGTTCTCACGCTCTTTTAAATGAGCTTCCACACCTTAACTCAAGTATCAACCTCAATCAAAGCAATATCATCCTAGGAATTGAATACTTAAAAGCGCTCAAAGCAATCGAAAGCAAAATTGAGCCCTATATCGTCAAAAGGATCGGCAATGATTATCATGAATCGGAGTTAAGCCAGACATATGCAAGTGCAACTGCCATTAGAAAAGCGATTCTTACGAGCGATGAAACCTTAAAAGAACCAGAACATCTTCCTCTTGGAAGTTTAGATCGAATCCGCCAACATCCATATCCCGCGATGACGATGACTCAGTTTGAAACTGCACTTCTTTATCAAATTCGAAAATCAAGACCTGAAGGACTCTCACATTATAGAGATGTCTCAGAAGGACTGGAAAATAAAATATATCGCGCCGCAATCGAATCGACAGATTATGATCAACTGGTGAATCAATTAAAATCAAAACGTTACGCTTTGACTCGCATCAACCGCATTCTACTAAATATTTTACTCGAAATCAAAGCCGACTCAAAAGCTTATGACATCCGCACAAATGGATACATCCGCGTACTTGCATTTGATGAAATCGGTCAAAAGATTATTCGAAAAATGAAAAAGGAATCCTCGATTCCCATCATTACCAATCTCAATAAATTTAAAGACTTTTATTCAAATAACGAGTTGCTACTTTTAGACATCAAAGCAAGTGATTTATATCAACTGGGATTTCCTGCTTCACATCGCCAAGGTGGACGTGATTTTTTAGAAAAACCCTTTCACTTTAAACTTTAAGGGGAACATCTTAAGCAAAAACAAAATAAAACGAGTCTCATCATCTTCTTCCAAAGTGATCGACTCGTTATTTATTTCCAAACAAGAGCAACTCTAAATCAAATTCATTCACTTGTCATCTATTAAATATTTACTATTTAATCTGCTTGCTCTGCTAAATTAACTAAAACTACTTGAACTCCTCTAATTCTTCAATATTCTCTTTCACGGTATGAAGAATTTTGGACATGTTTAACTCTACTCGTTTCATAACGTCTTCTGCATACTCATACGAACCTTGACGAATGCCTTCAGCCTTTTCTTCTGCATCTCGCATAATTTCCTGTGCTTTATTTTGTGCATGACGAACAACTTCATGTTCATTAATGAGTTCCTTTGCACGATTTGAAGCACTAATTAAAATCTCCGCTTCTTTCGCCTTAGCATTTTCAATGATTCTAAGTTCTTCATGGCGCGCATTTTTTACAAGTTCATCTGCGATACTGTTCGCTTCTTCTAGAATCGAATCTTTTTGAGCCTTGATAAATCGAACTTGTTGATATTCTTCTGGGAGCATAATTTGAATGTCTTTGATGATGCTTAAAAATTCTTGGCGATCCACTAAAATTTTACCTGTTAAAGGGACAGTTGATGCACCCTCAAGCTTATCTTCAAACTCTTCAAGCAACTCTAATACGCGTAATTCTAACTCTTGTTTCTTATTATTACTCATTATTTCCTCCCATTTTTGATGCGATTGCCAATTGGACATTTTCTGTTACAAAATTGGATATATCGCCATTAAAACTTGCCACTTCTTTGACAATGCTCGAACTCAAATACATGTATTCCGTACGAGTCATGATAAATACCGTTTCAATTTTATGACATAACTTCTGATTCACACTTGCCATTTGAAATTCAGCTTCAAAATCTGATATTGCACGAAGACCTTTTACAATAATAAACACTTCTTTGCTTTTTAAATAATCAATTAGTAATCCTTCGTGACAATCTACAACGACATTTTTCAAATGCTTTGTGGCATCCTTAATTAACTGCACTCTTTCTTCGACTGTAAACATCGGACTTTTACTTTTATTATACATCACCGTTACAATGACTTGATCGAATATTTCACATGACCGTTCAATGATATCTAAATGACCTAAAGTAACTGGATCAAAACTTCCTGGATATACAGCAACTTTCATATCTGCCTCCTAAACACTGTCACACCAATTTTACCATATTTTTTTGTTTTTAACGACTCAAAATATTCTGAGTGCGACAAAATTTCAGTGTCTGTAATATCGTGTTCAATCACCATCAATCCATTCTCTGATAACAACTGAAGCGATTCAACACAATCTAAGCATTTCTTTACATGCCCTTTCAGATAGGGCGGATCCATGATAATAATCTGAAATTGATTTCCTTTTAACTGATTTAAAGTCTGGTAAACATCACTTGTGTAAAGTTTTGCTTGTTTTTCCAAATTCGCCCTTTTTAAATTCCCTTCAATAATGGACTTGAGTGCGCGATTGCTTTCAACAAACGTCACTTGACTCGCGCCTCTGCTTAAAAGCTCAATTCCCAAAGCACCGGAACCAGAAAACAAATCCAATGCGTTAGATTGGTAAATGTCGTTCTGTATCATACTAAAAATCGCACCTTTTACTTTATCAGTTGTAGGACGAGTTTCCAAGCCTTCAAGCGTATCCAATTTAATGCCTCTTGCACTTCCTGATATGATTCTCATCTAGAACTCCTATGAAATAAACTTACAATGTAAACCATTTCTCGATATTAATATTTTGTTTGTTTATAAACTCAACAAATTCCCTATTATCCATTCGGTATTCATCTAACATCATTTTAATATGCTTTTGAACTTGCTCCAAAATATCTTTATGTTTAGATAAATTTGCCAAGCGAAGTTCAGGAATACCGTGCTGTCTTAGACCAAATACTTCACCGGGGCCTCTCAGCTCAAGATCTTTTTCTGCAACTACGAATCCATCACTAGAATTTACCATTGTCTCTATTCTTTGCTTCGCTGTTGCAGATAATTTGTCGCTTAATAAAAAACAATACGACTGTTCTTCGCCTCTACCAACTCGGCCGCGCAACTGATGAAGCTGAGATAATCCAAATCTTTCAGTATTCATAATAACCATCGTGGAAGCATTGGCAACATGAATTCCCACTTCGATCACGGTTGTTGAAACAAGTACGGATATTTCACCTGACTTAAACGCTTTCATAATGATATCTTTATCATCTGCCTTCATTTTACCATGAATCAAACCAACTTTAAACGGATGATAACGTTTTGTTAAATCGACAAAAACAGTTTCTACATCATGTAAGTCATTCACTTCTGAAGCCTCAATTAAAGGACATACGACGTAAACCTGTCGACCTTCCGTCAATTTTTCTTTGATAAAGTCATGCATTTCGGATACTTTTTTCGTATTGACAAAGTGCGTTTTAATGGGTTTTCTTCCTATAGGCATCTGTGAAATTACTGAAATGTCCATATCTCCATAAAGTATGAGAGAGAGTGTTCTTGGAATTGGCGTTGCAGACATAATGAGCGCATGTGGTTTTTCAGATTTTTGGAGTGCTGCGAGCCTTTGTCGGATTCCAAATCGGTGCTGTTCGTCTGTTATGACGACGCCTAACTTTTGGAAAACAACATCATCTTGTAAAATAGCATGCGTACCAATCAGTATTTGAATGCCTGAAGTTTGTAGTTGCTCTTTAATCTTCTTCTTTTCAGATGCAGATTGATTTGAAGTCAGCAACGCACAGGGAATTGAGGGATACATTTTAACAAAATTCTCATAGTGCTGCTCCGCTAACAAAGTTGTAGGTGCTAATAAAATACCTTGCATACTATTATTGACTGCATGTAGTAACGTTAAAAACGCGATAATTGTTTTACCGGACCCCACATCTCCCTGTACCAATCGGTTCATGCTGTAACCGCTTTTCATATCACGAATAATGTCATCTAAAACATTCCTCTGAGAGTCCGTCAAATTAAATGGCAATTTTTCAATTTCACTTTCTAACCAACTCGTATTGCTAAATGCAATGGCATTGGGCTTATGATAATTATTTTTTAATAAAATGAGTCTCAACTGCAAGAAAAATAACTCATCGTATACGAGACGCTGTTTTGCTTTTAAATATCGCTCTTTAGAGGTCGGAAAATGAATTTCTTTTAACGATTCTGATAATGGCATGACATTTGAAAGTGCGACAATTGATGGCGGGAGTGTTTCTTCAATTTGACCATTTAAATATTGAAGAACTTGTTTATGAACAGAAATTAGTTCTAATTGAGACAACCCTAAAGTCGCGCTATAGACAGGAATAATTCCGAGAAAGTTTTTATTCCCGATATCATCAAACTCTGGTTGAATCATTTTAAATGTAGGTCCATTCTTTTCAAGTTTTCCATAAAAGAAATACTGTTTTCCCTCAAAGAAACGATCTACTAAGTATTTACTAGAAAAAAAGACAACTTCACCTGTATAATATCCTTCACTTACTTCAAGAATCAACATTTCTTTTTTTGTCTTACTTATATATTTAGTCCGTTTTCTCACTACCTTTGCTTGAATAACACCATAATCATTGGTTTCAATATCTGCGACGTGCTTGATCATCCTTCTATCAACATATCGAAAAGGAAATTGATAGAGTACGTCTTCAAAAGTAGACAATCCAATTTTTTTAAATTTTTCTGCTTTTTTTTCCCCAATTCCCTTTAATATTGTCAAAGGTTGATTATACACGCATTCACCTCATAAGTAATATAAGTAATATAAGTAATATAAGTAATATAAGTAATATAAGTAATATAAATCATATAATTCATATAATTCATATAATTCATATAATTCATTCAAATCACAAAAACATTAAGATACAAATTACATGTTCTTATCTACCTCTTATAATAAAAAACAAGGCAGACATCATGTGTTTGCCTTGTTTCAAATAGTTTATTCAATAGAAAAAACGTAGTAATAAATTGGCTGTCCGCCTGAATACATATCGATTTCAAGGGAAGGATATTCTGCTTGAATTTTTTCTATGATTTCAGTTGCTGCCTCTTCAGTCACATCAGCACCATAATACATCGTCACAATTTCCGAATCCTCATTCATAGTATTTCGAATGGATTCTAAAATAACTGACTCAATTTCTTTACCTACGCCTTTTATTTCTCCATCTGAAACCGCTAAATAGTCATCTTTTTCTATTTCTAAATCATTAAATGTTGTATTACGCACAGAATAAGTGATTTGAATTGTTTTAACGGTGCTTAAACTTGCTTTCATCGCTTCAAAATTCTCTTCAGGCGATTGATCACGGTCAAATTTCAACATAGCAGTGATACACTGTGGCATTGTTTTAGTTGGAATGACAAACACATTTTTATCACTTAACTCTTTTGCTTGATTAGCAGCCATGATGATATTGCTATTATTCGGAAATAAAAAGATGCAATCCGATGGGCACTTCTCTATTTCATTCATAAAATCTTCTGTACTTGGATTCATGGTTTGACCACCTACGATATTTCCATAAATCCCTAAGTCTTTAAAAATATTGACGAATCCATCGCCCATTGCTACACCAATAAATCCATAATCAGATTCATAAGGTGATTCTTCTTCAACAACAGGTTCTTGATATGAAGTCGCTACAGAAGTTTCATTTGCACCATCTACAATATTACTATGCTGTTCTCTCATATTTTCGATTTTAACTTTTTTGAGTTCGCCATACTTAAGTGCTTCTTCAAGTGCAACGCCAGGGTTATTGGTATGGATATGCACTTTTACGAGTTCTTCGTCTTGCACAAATACCATACTGTCGCCTAATGTTTCAATAAAGCTTTTTAATTGATGTCCATCAATAGATTGACCCTCAATGATAAATTCTGTACAATATGCAAAAATAATGTCTTCTGTATTCATAACGCTTTGAGCAACCGAATGTTCACTACCGTGTTTGATAGAATCCACTTCCATTTCAAGTTCTTTCCCTTGCATTGCATCAAAGAATCCATTTAATATATGCATCAAGCCTTTGCCGCCTGCATCAACAACACCTGCTTGTTTTAAAACAGGTAAATATTCAGGTGTTTTTAGTAGCGTCTCATCTCCACGTTTAATAAGCACGTGCATGAGTTCTAATAAATCAAGTTCTTCACTCATATATTCTGTACATTTTTCACCAATTGATCGAATAACCGTAAGAATGGTTCCTTCAACAGGCTTAAGTACCGCACTATACGCTGTATCCGATGCCTCTTTAAACGCTAAGCATAAGTCTTTTGAAGTCATTTCAGTTTTGCCTTTACAACTTTTAGCAAAGCCTCTGAAAATCTGGGACAAAATAACTCCCGAATTACCACGTGCGCCCATTAAAGAGCCTTTAGATACCGCTTTAGCAACATCGTCAACCGTATCAAATGTCTGATTTCTCAAAATTTCGGTTGCAGAATTCATCGTTAAAGACATGTTTGTACCCGTATCGCCATCTGGAACTGGAAACACATTGAGTGCATCCACTTCGACTTTATTATTGTTAAGCTCAGTTGTTCCTCTTCTAAACATTTTAGAGAGCAACTCAGCATTAATGGTTTTTAATTCCACTTTTATTATCCTCCTTGTTACTCTCTCACTTTTACGCCTTCGATGTTCAAATTGACATCCATTACATTTAGGCCAGTTTGCATTTCAACTGAGTATTTAACTTTTTCAATGATGTTTTCTGCAACGACTGACAATTTTGTTCCAAATTGAACGATAACGTATAAGTCGATGTGAATTCCACCAGTTTCTTCATCGGTTGTCACTTCAACACCTTTTGATAAGTGCTCACCTTTTAAAAGTTTAGCAAGGCCATTTTTAGCCGATTTATAGGTCATACCAACAAGACCATAACATTCCATAGCTGAAACTGCTGCAATCGTCGCAACAACTTCATTTTTAATTGTAATTTCTCCCAATTCATTATTTATCTTAATGGACATTTTTACCTCCTTCAGTGAAAGATTCTATCATGCTACATTCCATTTTAATAGAATATTCGTCCAATATCAAGTTATTAAGAGAGATTCGAGCGATAATTACAAAAAAAATACATCTGATACTTTTTTTTGCTTGAAATACCAGTCCTTCTCTGTTAAAATAAGTATGTTATGTTACGAGTAATCACTCGAAGGAGGTGTAATAAATGGGTAGATCGTGCGAAATTTGTGGCAAAGGTAAAATTACAGGAAACAATGTCAGCCACGCTAACAACCATAATAGAACAACTTGGTCGCCAAACTTAAGAAGTGTTAAAGCTTCTGTAAACGGTGGTACTAAGAGAATTAAAGTTTGTAGCAGATGCTTACGTTCAGGTAAGGTTGAAAGAGCTTTATAATTCATGAACTATTAACGAAAAAAACAAGAGGGAGTCTCAATGAGATTACCCTCTTTTTTCGTGGAGATTTACTTCTTTCACGAATTCAGTTTTAATCAAATTACGACTCAGATAGGTTCTTAAACTCTTCAAACTCAATAATCACGCTAAATCCAGTCTCAACGCTAGGGTTCATTTTGATCGAACCATGAAGCGTTTGAGTGATCAAATTAAATACCATATGAAGTCCAAGCCCAACATATCCTTTGTTCTTTTTAGTACTTACAAATGGATTAAACACTTTTCCAATGATTTCCTTTGCTAACCCCTTTCCATTATCTGTATAGATCATTCGAATCAATCCACGATGTGCGGTAACTTGAATGATAATTTCTCTATCGCGTAATCCTTCAAAACCATGATTTAAACTGTTATCAATGAGTTGATTGATCACATGACCTATGATTGCTGGTGATGAAATAACTGTTAATCGCTCATCGCCTTCAATTTTTATTTGATGATTGGACACAGAAAGAACTTCTTCATAGTTTTTTGCAAGAGTTCTTAAATAATCAATCAATACAAACTTTTGAATATCAATTAGTTGCTCCGGTTGCGTCATCAGCTTAAAATGTTGTACTAAATCTGATATTTTAATTAGAGTCTTTTGAGAGAGTTCAAAGGCTTCAGTAAGGCGTGTAATAAATTCGATTAAATCACTGGATTTTAAATTTGGTTGTTCCGCTTGTAACTTAATTTCATCTAGTTGCTCTTTCGCATAACTATTAAGTAAAATTGCGTTCCCAACAGGTGTATTGAGTTCGTGAGAAATGCCAGCAACCAACTCGCCAAGAGAAGCTAATTTTTCGGTTTCAATTAATCTATCTTGCATCTCATTTTGTATTTGAATAGACTCTTCCAGTTGATTATTCAACACCAATAATTCTGCCTGCTTGTTCTCAAGTTCCGCTACGGTTTCTTCAAGATAACTATTTGTGTCGGTTAACTGTTGAGTACGCTCTTCCACTAATTTTTCTAACGAAGTTGTTCTCATAATCAGCCTATATACATAGTTGCTAAACAAAAATGCGAGTCCCGTTATAACTGTAGAAACCATCAAATTAATTTTCAAAAGTGTCGATGTGGTTTCGTTAAAGCTCAAAAATGCCTCTTCCTCAGTTAACGTAACAATCACGGTCCAATCATTCCTGAGCCTCATGAATCCTAAAACTTTTTGAACACCTTCTAATTGATAGTGTACTGTTCCGTTCTTGCGTTCAAACATCATTTCACTTATTTCATACAATGCACCTTCATCAATCGTGTCCAATCGATCATTTAACGTATACTGCGGATGCACCATAAAAGCATGATCGCGGTCAATGAGCACAACTTTTCCGGCCCCTTTATGAGCGTCTGCAATTTTTTTTAGCGTGACAAAATCAACATCCATGCCAACAATTCCTATTGTCACGTTATCAATAATTATAGGGGCAACATATGAAACCATGTAAGTTCGAATATTTGCATTATAGTAAGGTTTCATCCAATCTCCCTTGGTAAATGTCATCGGTTCGTAAAACCATCCAACGTGTTCACGATCAGAAGGACTGTACATCGAAATATCTGTAGGTGGTTGAAATTCTAAAAGATTATCACCATTTATATCAGCATGAAACACACCCGCTGTTCCAGATGATCGTTTTGGATCAAATCTAATGTAAAACGAAGTGGCATTAATAACATTATCATCAAATTTTGTTGCAATACCCTCTAACATCATTTGAATTTCATTATAATAGGCTGGACTTTCAATACGCGTTGGATCAATAACAACTTCAAGGTTTTCAGTTACTGTATTAACAGCTGTTTCAATCCCAAAAATGATTTCATTGAGCTCAAATCCATAAGATATAGCGCTTTCAGTGAGCTGTCTTTCTGTGGTATTTTTAAACTGGTGTGAGCTATAAACATATGAAATACCACTAGCCGTTACTGTCGCTAACAGAGTAAATACAACAAACAGTACCACATATCGACTTGTTATCGGCCTCATATTGCCTCCTAAAATACTTCTTTCACTAATTATACCCACATTAAAAAAAACTAATAATAGGAAAACTAATAATTTTTCAATAAAGCGCAAAAAAACTGACAAAAACCATATTTAATCATGATTTTTGTCAGTTTTTTTTATATCACTACTACGCACTAAAAATCCTCTTCCCGACTCTATGGATATAACCGCGTGGTCTTCAATAATCTCATTACTAATCCCGATTGTCTGAGAAAGTTTTATAACCGCATGATTTAACGGGTATTTGAATCCAGTTAAAGTAATGTTAGTTAACGCATCTGGAAAAGGAATAAGTGACATATATTTTAAAGGTTCTTTAAACCGTTCAAGAGTCTTATAATATGGGCATTCAATCGTTTCAATGATATTTTGCTCATCTATAAGAATCACATTTTTGTATCTAGAGGCCAAATGTAAAATGCTCATCATATGATCTGCTCTGCCACCTAATCCACCTATTACAATGATTCTGTCTAGTTCCTTCACTTTATAAATCTCTTCAAATGCAATTTCAGCATCTGTAAAATCTTTTTCAGAAGGAAATGTTTGAACTTTTGCTTCTTTCCACAACGATTGATAATGTTGCAAATTTTCAATCGAATCAAAATCACCTATGAGAATATCCGGTGCGATATCCATTCTCATGAGCAACTTACAACCGCCATCAACTCCCATAATGTAATCAAATGGATCATTTCCCATAACTACTTGGAGATGGTTTCTAATTTGATTCACATCGAAAAATGATCCGTTAAGTGAAATTAAGCCCGTTTTCATATCAGTTCTCTAAAAGAAGCCACTGTTCTAGAAATGTCGTCCGTATTAAAGATCGCGGACCCCGCAACAATGACATTAGCGCCTGCGTCAACAACTTCTTTTACATTCTTTAAATTGATTCCGCCATCCACTTCAATATCACAGCTTAAGCCTCTTTGATCTATCATTTCTTTTAATCTCTTTATTTTATCCGTTGAGCTTCCAATATAACTTTGACCACCAAATCCCGGATTAACAGACATCAAAAGTACCATATCGAGTTCAGGTAAAATTTCTTCAATTGTCGATAATGGTGTTCCTGGGTTTAATGTTACTGCCGCTTTTACGCCATAACTTTTAATTAATTGTATGGTTCTATGAACGTGGCGTGTCGCTTCAATATGAACATTAATCAAATCCGCACCAGCATCAACAAAATCACCAATATAATTGTCCGGATTTTCAATCATCAAATGAACATCCATAAAAAGATTGGTCTTTCCTTTTAGAGATTTTAAAATGGGTGCTCCAAATGAAATATTTGGAACAAAATGACCATCCATTACATCCACATGTAAATATTCAACGCCTGCCGCTTCAACTTCTTTAACGTGTTCTAATAATCGAGCAAAATCTGCCGAGAGAATTGACGGTGCTAATTTTACCATTTTTTGTTTTTCCTCCTCTGTTCAACTATTTCATTATACAAATACAAATACGCATCATATCTTACTTTTGTTATTTTGCCATCTGCTAATGCAGTTTTAACACCGCACTCAGGTTCGTTGATATGGAGACAATTGTCAAAACGACACGCATTAGAAGGCTCTCTGAACTCTGCAAAGTATGCTCCAAGTCTATCGCCTTCAATATCACTCACAGATAAAGAAGTAAAACCTGGTGTATCCACGATCACTCCGCCGTTGCTAATTTCAAATAATTCCGAATGACGTGTGGTATGTTTTCCACGCTTAATTTTTTCACTGAGCTCTCCCGTTTCCACTGCAAAATCTTCAATTGCATTTAACAATGAAGATTTTCCAACTCCAGAGGGTCCCGAAAATACGTTGATCTTGTCTTTTAGCAAATCAACTAAAGCATCTACACCTTCACCCGTTAACGCGCAGGTATTTAATACCTTATAATTGGCCTCAGAATATATTTTTTGATACGTTTGAAAATCAAAAGCAACATCTAGATCGGATTTATTAAAACAAATCACCACATCTAATCCTGAATGCTCTGCCAATACAATCATTTTATCTAAAAGTAACATGTTCGGCATTGGATTCTTGATTGAAAATACAATGATCGCCTGATCGATATTGGCAACAGCAGGTCGAATCAACATCGTTTTTCGTTCTTTTATTGCTTCTATGACACCCAATTTATTGGCTTCATCATAAATAGAAATTTCGACGTAATCTCCCACCATTGGAGTTACTTTATCGTTCTTAAATTTACCTCTTGCTTTGCATTCATAAAGCGTTTGGCCGCTCTTAACATAGTAAAAGCCGCCAATCCCTTTGAATATAATTCCATCTGTCATCAAAAACGCTCCTTAAAACTGGACATCGTGTTCTAATCTAACTATCTCACCATAATATACGAGTATTTTTGCAGTTCCAGATCCTTTAATTTTACTTTGAATGATGACTTCATTTCCCTCTGATTTTGAATGAACTTTTTCATATACAGTCGTTCTTACACCATTTTGAACCATTTCAATACGAATGGTTTCTGTATCTTGTGTAAACAAAGTTGTATCAATTGTGACCGTTAATTGTTGTTCGCTTGTAACCTCTTCGCCACTAGCTTGTGTCGATTCAGTCGTTGGTTCATTTCCTTTGCTAACAACAATATCAACAAAACTACCTTTTTCAACTTCTTTACCGACTTTACTATTACTGATAACTTGACCCTCTGTGACTTCTTCGCTTGATTCATATGTTACATCGCCAAGTTTTAGTCCAATTAAAAACAATGTTTCTTCCGCTTCTTTGATGCTCTTTGTTACAAGCGATGGTACTAGAACCATATCCGACTCACCTGCTTGACTGATGACAAGATCCACTTTTGTTCCTTGATCCATTTTCTTACCACCTTTAGGAGATTGCGTAATAACCATCCCTTCAGGTAAGTCATTGTCTTCATAAGTGATTTCTCCTACTTCAAAACCACTGTTTTCTATCATAATAATAGCTTCTGATTCCATTTGTTGTAACACATTTGGAATAATAGATTCAACACCACCACTGCTTACGACAAGCTTAATTGTGTATCCTTCTTTCACTTTTTGTCCTTCTTCTATGGATTGAGAAATGATATAGCCAGCTTCAATATCATTATGCATTCTCTGTTCTGTAATATCTGCCACTAATCCTAAATCAGACAAAGTTCTTACCGCTTCATCAGATGACATGCCTTCAACACTTGGAACTTCAACTGTAGCAATTGATAATGTCCCATTTGGACGCGTTAAAATAATCGCACCAAAAATGACAGCTGCTAAGACAAATGCCAATAAAATTGCCAAAGTCATGTTCAATTTATTTTTATTTGAAGTTTTGAGTTCTTTATTAACCGTTTGTTTTGAAACTCCTTCTCGAGTGCCCATTTCGTTCACTTTGTCTCTTTTTTGAGTTTGATGTGCCATGATTTCATCCTCTGTAAGTTTAGGTATAATCGTCGTTTCTTGACCAAGAAAAGCCTGATTTTCAACGATAAAATGTTTATCTGTTCTAAGTCTTTTCAAGTCTTCAATGAGCTCAACGATCGTTTGATAGCGTTCATTTGGAGATTTTTCAGTACATTTATGGATAATTGAAGCGAGACCATCTGATAATTCAGGATTAAAACGCTTTGGATTTGGCATTTCATCTTTAATATGCTTTAAAGCGATTGTTACCGGTGAATCCCCTTCAAATGGTAGCGTTTTTGTTGCAAGCTCAAACAACAAAATACCCAATGAATATATATCGCTTCTTGCATCGACAAATCCACCCCTTGCTTGCTCAGGCGAAGTATAGTGTACTGAGCCCATGACTTCCTTCGTATTGACAAGAGTCGTTGATGTTGCAGCTCTTGCGATTCCAAAATCCGCAACTTTTACACTCCCTTGTTCATTGATCAATATGTTCTGTGATTTTATGTCGCGATGTACAATATCATTTTGATGCGCTTGTGAAAGCGCTGAAGCAATTTGTAAGCCGATATTAATGATGGCTTCTTCTTTCATAAAGCCCATCATATTATTGATAAAATCTTTTAAAGTATTCCCACTTACGAGTTCCATTACGATGTAATGGACATTATCACTATAACCAACATCAAAAACATTGACGATATTTGGATGTGATAAACTTGCTGCAGCTTGTGATTCTTTTTGAAATTTTTTAACAAAATCTTCATCTGAATTAAATTCATGCTTTAAGACTTTTATCGCAACTAAACGGTTAAGAACGGTATCTTTTCCTTTGTATACAACAGCCATTCCGCCTGTTCCAATTATCTCAATGATTTCATATCGATTGCCTAACGTACTTCCAATTAAATGTGTCATCAGTGCCTCCTTATAGTTCTATGCAAATCACAGTGATATTGTCTCTACCACCATGCTCATTTGCTAAATCGACTAAAGCCTTTGGAATTTGTTCAAACGACACCTCTTGAATTGTGTGTGCAAGTTCTTTCGAACTAATCATACTTGAAAGCCCATCAGAACATAATATAATGTGACTAAATTGATTTTTATCATATTGATTGATGTAAATATCAAATTCACGATCAACGCCTAATGCACTGGTCACGATATTTCGATCTGGGTGTGTTTCAGCCTCTTCAGCACTTATACTCCCCATTTTTACCAGTTCTGCAACGAGTGAATGATCTTCAGAAAGTTGAGTCACTTCTCCACCTTTATATCCGTAACAACGACTATCACCCACATTTGAAACCCAAATAGTCGTATCGTCAATCATCACAACGATTGCAGTTGTTCCCATCCCCTTGCAGTCAGGATTAGATTGAACATGTTGTTGAATCGATTCATTGGCGTTTTTTAGTAATGATCTTATTTCCGCATCGAAATGAACAAGTCTCTTTTCTTCAAATTGTTGCATGATAGAGCGAGCCGCAATTTCAGCTGCAATTTCTCCAGCTTGATATCCACCCATACCATCGGTTACTATAAACACCTTTTGTTGTTCATTAAACAAGTAAAAATCTTCATTGTTTTCTCTTTTAATCCCTACATCTGTTAGTGCAACAGCTCTCATTTGAATACCTCTTATCGTCTTCTTATTAATTTTGCAATAAAAAATCCGTCAGTTTGATGCTTATTTGGAAATAGCTGTATCGATTGCGACTCATTGATGAAAACTTGTTCAAAATCCGTTTCACATTCTAAAAGCCAATCGACAGCTGCTTGATTTTCAGCATGATTGATGGTGCAAGTGCTATACATTAATGTCCCACCTGGTTTTACGTATCGAGCTGCATTTTTCAAAATGGATTTTTGAATTTCAGTCAGTGACATTAAACTTTCTTCAGATTTATTATACTTAATATCAGGCTTTCTTCGAATAATACCAAGTCCAGAACAAGGTGCATCGACTAATACAAGATCTGCTTTAGCATCCAGTTCTTCATTATAAATCAGTGCATCCCCTTGTAAAACTTCCACATTTTCAAGTCTTAAGCGTTTAACATTTTCTTCAATCAATGGCAGTTTAGATACTTGGTTATCATAAGCGTACACTTTTCCAGTTCCCTCTAGAAGTTGAGCAACATGAGTGGCTTTTCCACCAGGAGCTGCACATAAATCAATGACGATTTGATCTTTTTTAACGTCTGAATAATGACCTACACACATAGAACTAATATCTTGAACAGCAAAATAGCCTTCGTCATACCCAGGCAATGACGTCAATGAAAAGCGATTCATTTCTTCTATAATCACGCCTATTGGCACAAGTTTTGATCGCGTCACAACTAACCCATTGTCTGTTAGCAGTTTTTCAAACGCCTCCACCGAAATTCTATTTGTGTTCACTCTCAAAGAGAGTTTTGGAGTCGAATTGCTCGCTGCTAAAAGGTCTTCTGTAAATGGAATTCCGTAATCCTCAATCCACATCTTCACAAGCCACTCAGGAAATGAATATCGGACACTCAAATGTGTCACCGGGTGACGCTTACGATCTGGCAACTCAATTTGCTTGCCTTGCCTGATAAAACTTCTTAAAACACCGTTGACAAACTTGCTGTCTTTTAGCGAAATAAGTTTAGCGAGTTCAACTGATTCATCAACTGCCGCTGATTCAGGTACTTTAGTCATAAAGAGAATTTGATAAAGCCCCATTCTCAAAAGGTTAACAGTCGACGGATGAATTCTTGAGAATCTTTCTGCAGACAGTTTTCGAATATAGAAATCTAGTAAAAGTTTATTTTCTAAAACACCTAATACAATATGTGAAATAAATCGTCTATCGGATGATTCGATTTCATATCGTTGAAAAGTCTGATTTAGTAGTATATGTGAAAATTCGTGGGTGTTTTCGATTTCGTCTAAAATACGTAACGCAAGTTTTCTAGCATTTATTTTCATTCAATTAATCTCCTTGTTATCTGAACTATTATATCAAATTTAACGTCTCATTTTAAGCGAAATCCACTAAATAACACATTTTTTTAACTAAACATAATAAATGCCGCTGACACTTCAATCTCAATAGTGCATTTGAAGTGTCCGCAGCATCTCATCATCGATTACTGACATGTAATTAGATTCCTTAGTCATTTCCTCTGATTAATAACATTCTTAATAATTGCGCGATTGCGATTGCTGCAGCAGCAACATAAGTTAAAGCAGCAGCGCCTAATACTTTTCGTGCATATTGATTTTCTTCAGCGCTTAAAATATCACCAGCTTCCATCATTTCAATTGCTCGAGAACTTGCATTGAACTCTACTGGCAATGTAATCACTTGAAATAACACTGAAAATGAGAAGAAGATAATTCCAACATTAATCAGTGAAGGCATCGATAAAATAATACCTAAAAAGAACATTGGCCACAAAGCTTGAGATCCGATTTGAGCAAGTGGAAACAAAGTCGTTCTAAATTGTAGCGGTGCATATCCTTTTGCATGTTGAACTGCATGGCCCGCTTCATGGCATGCAACACTGACAGATGCAATGGATGGATTGTCGTATACCGGTTCAGAAAGTCGAATGACCTTAGCACGTGGATCGTAATGATCCGATAAAAATCCTCTAACACGCTCTACTGTAACATCGGTAATGCCATTTGCTCTAAGCATCCATTCTGCTGCTTGCGCTCCGGTCATATTTCGTGTATTTCGAACTCTATGATATTTCTTAAACGTTGATTTAACATGTAAACTTGCTACAGATGCTAATAAAAATAAAACAATTAAAATTACGTAACTCATTGCATAACTCATTCTCATTACCTCCTTATAATAATTTTGTCCCTATTGAAATCGTATTTCCCAGTAGAAAAGCTTGTGAAAGCATTCTTTTGTTGCTCCCTAGTTGTAATTCGTCAATTCTCAGGATACCCTTTCCAGTTAAAACATAGATGCCACTCTTATCAATAAATACAACACATCCAGCTGTAAATTCTTCAGCATTAAAATTAAACGAGAGGTCATCTACTACAAACGGGGTTGATCGATATATTTTGAGCATTTGCTGATCATAAGTTGTATGGGCAATTGGCCAAGGATTAAATCCTCTCACACGGTTATGAATTTCAACTGCGCTTAAATTCCAATCAATTCGCGAACTCTCTTTGGAAAGCATAGAAGCATAACAAGAACTCGCGTCATCTTGTTTTGTTTTGACGATGGTTCCATCTTCAATTTTCCTAAGGGTTTCTGTTAACAACGCTGCACCTTCACTAGCTAAAATATCATGTAACTCTTGTGCAGTCATCTGATTGTCAATGGGAACCTCACATGTTAATAGCATATCGCCTGTATCAAGTCCTTTATCCATTTGCATAGTCGTTACTCCAGAAACTGTTTCTCCATTTGCTATGGCCCAATTAATGGGAGCTGCACCTCTATACTTAGGAAGCAACGAGGCGTGGACATTGATACAACCATATTGGGGAATATCCAATATCTCTTGCGAAAGAATCTGTCCATATGCCACGACGACAATCACATCGGGTTTCATCGCGCGAATTTGGTCTGGCCATGTATCTTTTCGAATTTTTTCAGGTTGATAAACGGGAATATCGTGATTCAGCGCAACTACTTTCACTTCAGAAGGCGTGAGTTTATTCCCTCTCCCCTTTGGTTTATCCGGTTGCGTGAAGACGCCTATCACGTCGTGATGTTCAATACATTTTTCAAGTGTTTTTACTGCAAATTCAGGTGTTCCCATAAAAATTATTTTCATGTATGCCTCGTTTCTTTTTGATAATCTCAGTTAAATTTTGATGATCTCTGTTGAATTTGAACGATACATCTATCCTAACTCAGATTCACCTGTCATTTGACGATCGATATATAAAATCCCTTCCAAATGATCGAGTTCGTGACAAAGTGCACGAGCTAAAAGTTCTTCACCTTCAATTTCATAAGTTGTACCATCGACATCTTGAAATTGAACTTTTACAGATAGCGGTCTTTTCACAGTTCCATGTTTTCCCGGTAAACTTAAACAGCCTTCTTCTCCAATTTGAACGCCATTTTGTTCAATCATAACGGGATTTATCAGCGCAATCGGGCCTTCACCATCATAAATATCCACAACAACAACGCGCTTTAATACGCCTATTTGAGGAGCTGCAAGACCAACACCATCAGCATCATGCATGGTTTCTATCATATCGTCCACTAGTAATTGCAATTTATCATCAAATACCGTAACTTCTTTCGATTTTTTTCTAAGAATAGGATCTTCATCTACTCTAATTGTTCTTATAGCCATATTGCCTCCTCATTACACTCATAAACTCATTATATTATAATACATTTGTTGCGTCTAAATCTATATTTATTTTACAAGTTTTAATTTCAGTAAATTTGCTTTCAAGATCTCGAATAAGATCTTTTAGTGGTTCGTAAGCTTCTGGTTTGCACTTAATGATGATTTGCCATCTATATTGATTATCTAACTTCTTTAATAATGCCGGATTTGCAGGATAGATTTCCACCAAATTTTGTAAATCTTTTTTTAATAGATTGTTGCGCAAAAAATCAAAACTTTTTTGTGCATATTTTCCCGCAACTTCAGATGTTTGTGCGGTAAAAACAAGATTAATCAACCTATAAAAAGGTGGATATTTCAGAGCTTGTCGATATCGAATTTCATTTTGATAAAATTGTTCAAAATTTGGTTGATTAATGGCATAATGATCCGGATTATATGTCTGAAGAATGACTTCACCTGAAACGCTACCACGACCAGCACGTCCTGCTACTTGCGTAAACAATTGATATGCGCGTTCTGAAGCTTGGTATTGTGGTAAATTTAAAATCAAGTCAGCAGACAAAATTCCAATCAACGTAACATGTTTAAAATCCAACCCTTTTGCAACCATTTGTGTCCCAATCAAGATGTCAATTTCTTCAGCCTCAACCTCAGAAATAATTTGTTCAATACTTCCTTTTTTTGATGTCGTGGTCTTATCCATCCTTGCAATTCTAGCGGTAGGAAACAACCGCCCCAGCTCTTCTTCAACTTTTTCAGTTCCCACTCCAAAATACTTAAAATATTGACTTTCACACTTAGGACATTTTTTCGGAACGTAGGTTTCATATTGACAATAATTGCATTTAACGGATTTTTCCCCTTTAAAATAGGTCAAAGTCACATCGCAGTTTGGACACGCTAAAGTAAATCCGCAAGAACGACACGAGACAAATGTCGAATGCCCTTTTCTATTGAGAAAAACGATTACCTGCTCTTTCTTTTCAAGTCGCTCGACAATTCCTTGATACAACGCATGACTCAAAATAGATTTATTGCCGTTGATCAATTCTTGACGCATATCCACTATTTGAACTTCAGGTAGTTGCATTAAGTTGTGTCGTTTTTGGAGTTTATATAGCTTGCGTTTTCCCGTTTGAGTTTCATAGTAATCTGTAATATTAGGTGTGGCTGAACCGGAAATCAATAGTCCCTCTAGTAAATTCATTCTGAGCTTTGCAACATCATAGGTTTGATACTTAGGGCGTTTTTCAGAACGATAGGAATTCTCATGACATTCATCAATAATAATGATTCCAATATCATCACTTGGTGCAAATACCGCAGAGCGAGCACCAATAATGATGTCATAATCGCCTCGGCGGATGCCTTTCCACTGATCATATCGCTCACCTTGGCTGATTTTAGAATGAATCAGTGCAATTTTTTCATCTCCAAATCGACTCGCAAAACGCGCTGTAATTTGAGGTGTCAAAGAAATTTCTGGTACGACAAGAACCGCTTTCTTACCTTTTTTTATGACATACTGAATGAGTTCAGCATATAATTCCGTTTTTCCACTTCCAGTAATTCCATGAACTAAAAAATCTCGACCTTCACCGGATTCATATTGTCTGATGATATCTGAAAATACGATTTGCTGTTCATCATTTAAGACAACTTGGCTTTTATCTTCATGACTCTTCATGAAAATTGGCATTCTCAATTCATCTTTTTCGACGATTTCAATTAATTGTCGCTCGACGAGTCGATCGATTAAAGACTTAGAAATCTTAAGTTGTTCTTGTATACTCAAACGTTTATGTACAGGGTTTTCAATAAGAAAATCTAAAAGTTTTAATTCTGCTGTATTTCGTTTTGGAATTGTCTCTCGATAAGTCAAAAGGTCTCCAATAACATGAACCCATGTGACTGTCCGATCTTTTACATTTTGCTCATAGGAATAAGTTAAATCAATATACCCCAATGCAAGTAAACGATTAATCGCAATATTTTTAACACTATCTTTTAAATCTATACAGAGTTCTTCATATTTAAGCGCCCCTTCTGACAAGGCTTTCAGAACATTCGCTTCATTTTTTTTTACATTTGACACTTCTATAGCTGCCGAAGGATTCAGCTGATACGTCTTAATTTGCTTAATCATTGTATTAAACGGCAAAAATAGCTGCACTGCTTCGCTATAAGAACAGAGTGTATCCTCTTTAATTTTTAGCGCACAAAGGACGTCTTTTGACGTTAAATAGATGCCATCATTAAATACGTAATGTATGGCCTTTATTTTAATTTCCGATTCTAAAGACGTCTCAGATAATAACGATACAATTACCGCCTCAAGATATCCAGACGCACCAAAAGGTACCAGAACTCTCGAACCGATTTCAACACGATTTCCAAAGTTTTCTGGTACCGAATACGTAAATAATCGATCAATATTTTGAGCGTTTCTAAGTACTACAACTTCTGCAAACATTTGAGCTCCTAAAAATAAAGCCTCATACTGTCATCACTTTATACAGTCTGAGGCGAATCTGCTATAACAGTTCAACAATCCGATCTAATATCACTTTTGCAACTTCAGTTTTTTTCATACATTCATAAGAATATTTTTGTCCATTTTTATCAAAAATCGTGATGATGTTTGTATCAATATTAAAGCCAGCGCCTTCTGCCGATACATCGTTAGCCACAATTAAATCCAAGTTCTTTTCCTTGAGTTTTTTCATCGCATAGCTCTCTAAATTCTGAGTTTCAGCAGCAAAGCCGACTAAAATTTGATCCGTTTTTAATTCGCCAACTTTTTTTAATATATCTGGATTTTTACTGAATTCAATGGTCATTGTTTCATCGTTCTTTTTGATTTTTTCTTTAGAATATTGAATCGGTTTATAATCAGCCGGTGCAGCTGCTTTTATAACGATATCCACATCTAAATGAGACATCACTGCTTGATACATCTCTTCAGTGGATTCAACTTGTATCACACTTGCGCCCTTTGGAGGTGTAAGTTGCGTTGGTCCCGTTACTAAAATGACTTCCGCACCTTCACAAATTGCCTGTTCTGCGATTGCATACCCCATTTTTCCACTGGACTGATTGGTCATATATCGAACAGGGTCAATGGCTTCACGTGTAGGACCCGCCGTAATGAGCACGCGTTTACCACTCAATCTTTTTTCCTGATGAAAATAGTCAAGAACGCATTCAACGATGCGCTCGGGATCCGCAAGTTTCCCAGAGCCAATATCACCACAAGCAAGTCTTCCGGAATCAGGCAAAATAAATTGATATCCATATGATTCTAATAGTTTGACATTATTTTGCAAAATCGGATTTTCATACATTTTTGTGTTCATTGCAAGTGCAAAATAAACAGGCGCAACCGTTGCCATGATAGTGGTCGATAACATATCGTCTGCAATACCGTGTGCAACTTTGCCGACAATATTAGCAGTTGCAGGTGCAACGAGAAATAAATCGGCCCTTTTCGCCAGTGCAATATGTTCAACATCCCATGTTTTAGGATCTTCGAACATATCAGTCACGACGTAATTTTGTGACAGAGATTGAAACGTCAAAGGCTGAATAAACTGTGTGCTACTTTCAGTCATAATCACATAAACCTGAGCGCCTAATTTTTTGAGTCGGCTCACGATATCCGCCGCTTTATAAGCTGCAATGCCACCAGTAACTCCTAAAACTATATTTTTATTGTCCAATCTTCTGTCCGTTATCATAGGTCTTCCTCTTCACTTCGTCTTAATCACTTAACTAAATTCTATCTTGTGGAGGTTCAGGAATCTCAACAGTAACTTCGCCATCCATGATTTCTTGAATCGCAATTGATAATGGTTTTTCGATATCAAAATCAATTGAATCGTCATCGCCATTAATAATATAACGTGCACGTTTTGCTGCTACGATACAAAGCGCATATCGGTTTCCTACTTTTTCAATCAACTCGTCTATTGATGGTTTTAACATTTATTTTTCCTCCTTAAATTTACGCACGATATCAGCGATATCGGCATTTACTCTACATTTTTCAGCAGTGATAATAGACTGTAATACGTCCGTTGCGTGACATACGGTATCATTGATTATAAAATAATCATAGTTCTTAATGAGTTCTATTTCTCCAAAAGCAGAAGACATTCGTTTTTCTAAACTTTCAGGTGTTTCTGAACCTCTTCCCACTATACGTTCTCTTAGTTCCGTCATAGACGGTGGGAGCACAAAAACAAAAATACCTTCAGGATACTTCTTTCTCACTTGAAGTGCGCCTTGTATATCTATTTCTAACAAGACATTTCGGCCTTGAGAAATTTTTTCAAGAACAAAATCCTTTGGTGTACCATAATAGTTATCATATACACAAGCATGTTCTAAAAATCCATTTTGTTCGATAAGAGATTTAAAATCTTCTCTCTCCATAAAATGATAACTAATGCCATCCACTTCGCCTTCACGTGGTTTTCGAGTTGTAGCGGATACTGAAACTTCAATACTCTTATCCCTGTTGATTAGCTCTTTACAAATAGTTCCTTTTCCTGCACCTGATGGGCCAGAAACGATAATCAATAATCCCTTTTGAATCATGTATGCACCTTCTACTCAATATTCTGAATTTGTTCGCGAATTTGTTCAATATCGCTTTTGAGACCTATAACAAGATTAGAAATATCAATATCTGGTGATTTAGAGCCGATTGTATTGATTTCACGATTTAATTCTTGTACGAGGAAGTCCAGTTTTCTTCCCACGGGTTCAGCTGCTTCTAAAATTTGTCCAATTTGCTCTAAGTGTGAGTAAATTCTAACGATTTCTTCGTTAATATTCGTTTTGTCTGCATAGATTGCAATTTCATTTGCCAATCGAATTTCGTCGATTTCTGCATTCATATCCGCTAAAAGATCTGCAATACGATCACGCGTTTTTAAGCGATAATTTTCGACGATTTTAGGTGCATATACTTCAATTTGCGATAAAGTTGAACGAATATTGGCCACTTTTGACAATATATCATTTTTAAGTTGTTGGCCTTCTTGAGCTCTCATCTGTTCAATTCTCTCAAGTGCAATGTCAAGAGCAGGTTCAAGCGCCTTCCAATATTCTTCCTCTCCTCGTTCAAGATAAGACACATCAATTCCCTCTTGAATACGTGTGAGCATCGATAAGTTCAGTTCATCTCTCATACCATATCGAGCTTGAATATCTTTATAAACTTTCACATATTTATCTAAAATATCAAAGTTAGGTGTGACTTCATAATTGTCGTATTCGCTTTCATCCAAATTAATGTAGACATCGATTCTACCACGTGATAATTTAGCTTTAATTTTATTTTTAATGCGATCTTCAAAAGCATTTAGCTTTTTTGGCATCTTAATAATGATATCACAATACCTGTTATTAACTGATTTGATTTCAAGTGTTACATTGAATGACTCATTATTAAACTCGCCTCTTCCGAAGCCCGTCATACTATAAACCATGTCTACCTCCATTACTTTACATCATTAGATTATAACATATTCTTAGCGTGGTATTCAAGCGAATTGATGAATCTATCATTTAATGCTATACTTTGAAATATGAAGCTAAAAAACTAACACAAGGAGCTTAACATGTCATTTGATGGATTGTTCATGCACCATATTATTCACGAAATCTCTCCGCTAATCATTGGCGGTCGAATTGATAAAGTCTTTCAACCTGAACGCGATGAGTTATCGCTTGGAATTCGAGGTTTAAATCAAAATTACCATTTATTTATTTCAGCAGATGCATCTATGCCTTACTTCACTTTAATTTCTGAGAAAAAAGAAAATCCTCAAGAACCGCCAATGTTTTGCATGCTTTTAAGAAAGCACCTCACTGGAGGTAAAATTTTATCCATGAAGCAAGTTGGATTTGAAAGAGTTGTCGTGATTGAAATTGAATCTAAAAACGATTTTGGCGACTTGGAATCAAAAAAACTGATGATCGAAATCATGGGAAAACATTCTAACATCATTTTAACAAAGGAAAATGATATTATTATCGATAGTATCAAACGTATAACGCCTGATATGAGCCGTGTGCGAACTTTACTTCCTGGACTTAAATACGAATTTTTACCTACTGACAAAATAGACTTTAATCTGAGTTCCGCCCAAGTTGTATCGGAACTTCTAAGTCGCGCAACAGAACAATCCTTGTTTAAAGGATTATATGGCAATATTCAAGGATTTAGTCCACTGATATCGTCATGGATTTGTAGAGAACTTCAGATATCTAAAGACGCACTTATTTCTGAACTTCAACCCAATCAACAGTTACATCTTGAGACTTTATTTGACAAAATCAAGAGAACTACCACACTTGGAACCATCTATATGGACGCACAAAACCATCCACAAATTGCCTATTTTCTGGAAACTCTCGATCAGACACTTGAACAAAAGTCTTATTCATCTTTAATTAAAATGATTGAAGAATTTTATACTAAAAGCAATAAAGATCTCAAAATGCATCAAAGAACCACAGCTTTAAAAAAGAATCTTTCACAGCGAATTGAACGATATACAAGTAAACTCAAAAAACAAGAACTTGAACTTATTGATGCCGAAAATGCCGATGAATCTCGTAAAATCGGTGAGCTTATCACCGCAAATAATTATCTTATTGAAAAAGGCATGAACCGCGTGGAGGTGCTAGATTACTACGTTGATCCCCCAGTAATGAGAGAAATTCTATTGGATACACGATTAGAACCTATTGAAAACGCACAAGTTCATTTTAGAAAATATAACAAACTCAAAAAAGCAGTGTCAGAACTTCAATTGCATATTGTAGAGACGAAAGCAGATATTCTCTATCTAGAAAATGTTTTAACCTATTTAAATAACAGTGAAGACACGAAAATTATCGACGAAATTCGAGAAGAGTTAGTCATTCAAGGTTATATAAAAGGAAAGCTTAAGAAAAAAACGGCAAAGCAATCAAAACCAACTTTTAAGCAATTTCTCTCAAGTGACGGTTATGAAATTCTCGTTGGTAAAAGTAGTTTGCAAAATGATCAATTAACCACAAAAATTGCTTCCAACAAAGATATATGGTTGCATACAAAAGATATTCCGGGTTCACATGTCATTATTCGAACAAAAGGTGAAGTGCCCTCTGAAACAGCCCTTTATGAAGCTGCTATGATCGCAGCTTACTACTCGAAAGCAAAGGATTCGAGTAATGTTCCTGTCGATTATACTCATGTGAAAAATGTTTCTAAACCCAGCGGCGCTAAACCGGGAATGGTCATATATGTACAACAAAAGACGCTATATGTGACACCTGATTATGCATTCATTCAACAATTGGAAAAAAATTAAGAGGAACGCTTTATGAAAAAACAAGTTGTGATTTTAGGAATCGTCATAATAATTTGCACCGCATTTGCATTAATACTCAATTTTCTATTTGCTCTTCAAGAGAAAAATATATTTAAAATTGGCATCACCTCTACGACTTCTCTTCAATTTCGCAATAATGACGCAATTGAAGAAGTTGTTGGCATTCCCGTAAAGCTAATCATTTATCCATCTGAGGCAGATCTCATAAAAAATTTGAGGTCGGATCAACTCGACGCTTATACCATGAATTCTTTTACTTTCATAGAAAATTTTGCTTCCACCGAGGGGGATCGAGCCATTTTAGGAGTACCTAATGATTACTTTTTAGTGACGTTGAACACGACTGAACTTATTGAAATGCCTAAAATTGGATTGATCGATGAACACATGAGTTCACTGTTAATATCAAACATGACACCCGGTCATACAACAAAAGATTTTTCAGATCCTCACGATGGTTTACGAGCGCTTAACGATGCCCAAATTACCCATCTCGTAATTCCCGAAGCACTCTACGATAAAAAAAATCATAGAATCGTAGAGAAGTTGAGTTTTTTAGGATACACAGAAGAACTTCTTATTCTAACTAAATACTGGCAGGACTTCGATTTTGAAAATGATTATCCTTTGTTACAAGCGATCAACGAATCACTTAAAGAGGATTTATCTGCGCCCAATACAGATCAGTTGATGAATGCCATGACCTATCTATTTAATCTTGATAAACTCAATACTCGATACTATTATGAGGATTTAGTTCATCAAGAAGAACTTGTTCACTGATTTAGATAAGTTTATATGCTATTTGTTTATACTTTATTCATATTTATACGTTATACTCAGAATATCAAAATTAAGTTATTTTTAACGATTGAAATAGGTTGGTGAACACATGAAATTAATAAAAAAATTAAATCCCATACAAATAACTGGGTTAATCATATCGATTCTCGGATTATTCTTCATTGGATTTCCAACGGTTATAGGAATCGCAGCGATAAAAATTATCACCTTTTTATTTGTTGTCTTAAGTTTTTATTCATTGATTTTTTCTGCATTTATAAAAAGTCGAATTTCAACAATTATCAGCATGATTATTGTCGGTGTAAGCTTATACGCCTTCATTAATCCCGAGTATGTGTTGATACTGATCGGAATAAGCTGTTTATTTAGTGGGTTAAATGGAGTTGTTTTGACCCTTTCAAAATTCAAAGAGTCGACTGAACGCAATTTAATTACCTCCATTATTTTTATTTTGTTAGGCGTCTTTGCCATAATCAATTCGGAAGCGGCGCTTTCAACAATTGTTCTTATTATGGGAATCATGGTTGTGATTTTAGGAATAGTGATATTCGCAGTAGGTGCAACAAGTACACGACCATTCTTTTCATTTACAATGATGTCGCATGCACATACAACCCCACCTCAATATCATGCATCTCATCAAACCAAATCATCAAGAGTCTATATCAATATTGACGATGATGAGATTGAGGAAATTGATTTTAAAGATGTCGAATAGTATCAAAATAGATAAAAGCGATTTATAAATCTGATTTTCTAGCTTGAAACATCAGATTCATAAATCGCTTTTTTATTATCTTTGAAAAATGACAACTTCGCTTGCGTCGTCAACTTCTTCGAGTTTCACCTTGACGATTTCCTTGCTGGATGTTGGAATATTTTTTCCAACGTAATCTGGACGAATTGGCAATTCTCTATGTCCACGATCCACCAATACCGCAAGTTGAATTGCACTAGGTCTTCCAAAATCAATCACAGCATCCATTGCTGCACGCACAGTTCTACCTGTATAAATAACATCATCCACTAAAATGACAATTTTACCGTCAATTTGAAAATCCACATCAAGACCTTTAACATCTGGTTCATAACTTTTAAGAGATAAATCATCGCGATAAAGTGTGATATCCAATTTGCCGACAGGAATAGATTTACCTTCAATTTGGCTGATTTTATCTGCTAATCGATAAGCCAAAGGCACACCTCGGGATTTAATTCCAACTAGAACAACATTGTCAACACCACGATTTTTTTCAATAATTTCATGTGCAAGTCTGGTCATAGAGCGATCAATCATCTTGTCATCTAATAATTTTGCTTTAAATTCCATTGCTTCCTCCTAATTAAGTCCTTTACATTTTTTAATCAGTTCTAAAAAATACTCTGGATAATCTGATTCGAAAATCATGAGTTCACCTGTCGTTGGATGCATAAAACCTAATTTTTTAGCGTGTAACGCTTGACCATGGTGCTTCACTTTTTCACTTTTATTACCATAGACTGGATCGCCTAAAATTGGATATCCAATGGATGTCATATGCACACGTATCTGGTGCGTTCTTCCTGTTTCGAGCTTCAATCGAACGAGTGTGTGATATTTATACCGTTCGATTACTTCATAATGCGTAACTGCATGTCGACCGGTTGACAGAATCGCCATTTTCTTTCGATCTTGCGGATGTCTACCAAGTGGTGCATCTATGGTTCCATTGTCTTTTGAAATCACGCCATTTACAATCGCTACGTATTCTCGAATCGTGGTTTTGTCTTTTAGCTGCGCTGCTAAACTTTCGTGAGCAGCATCGTTTTTCGCGATCATTAATAACCCTGAAGTATCTTTATCAATGCGGTGCACGATGCCAGGCCGAATGACACCGTTGATGGAAGATAACCTTTCTGCCAAATACATCAGCGCATTTACAAGTGTTCCCGAGTAATTTCCCGGAGCTGGATGGACAACCATCCCTTGGGGTTTGTTAATAATTATCACATCCCCATCTTCGTAGACGATATCTAGCGGTATGTTCTCTGCAACGATACTCAGAATTTCTGGGTCTGGGATATCAATCTCAATTTCATCTTCAACTTTTAAAAGAATTTTTTTTGATGTCGTTTGGACTTTGTTTATTTTAACATGTCCATTGGCTATCAATTTTTGTATATAATTACGAGATAAGTCATCCATTTCTTGACTTAAATATTGATCCACTCGAATATTTTCTTGTTCGCATATCAATTGAATGCTATGATTTCCTACTTTGGTCTCGCTCATTTAATCACTTATCTCCCTTAAAAATCTAATCCGACACGTATTCGTCTTTATATTATAACGATTCTAAATCATTTAGGCAAATTTATCCATGCACTTTCCTGTAAATTTGATATAATAATCTGTGAAATTTGCATCAAATCCGTTTTCGATATAAAATACACTTTATATAATCACATCCATTTACATGATAACAGTACGCAATCTTTCATGATAACAGTTCACGATCGTTCATCATAACGGTTCACACACCGATAGAACGATCATTTCATGCAAAAATTTAGGAGGCTCAATGAATAAAACTGAAATAAAGCGCATCATTAAAATAGCGACACAAACTGGAAAAATTATGCTCAGTAACGGAGCAGAAACCTATCGAGTTGAAGATACTGTACAGCGTATGGCTGAATCTCGGGGATTAGAAGACGTCAACGTGTTTGTCATTACTACGGGCATCTTATTTAGTGCAACCCACGAGGGTGAAACCATCACCATACTTGAGCGAGTAAATTCTCAAAGTATCGATCTAGAAAGTATTGATCGTGCAAATGAATTTTCTAGAAGTTTTACACTTGGCAAACTCTCCCTAGAAGAATCAGAAATACAGGTTAAACAACTTCAAAATCCGCCAAAATTTTCAAAGATTATACGGATCTTGGGAAGTGGAATGGGCGGCGGTTTTTTCGTCCTTCTCTTCAATGGTACTTTTTACGAATTCTTGCTTGCATACATTGCCTCGGCGTTGACTGTTTATTTAACAGATTCATTAGAATCAAAGCATTTTAATTTTTTTATCAAAAATATCATCGGTGGATTTTTATCCGCACTGTTTGGTGTCGTCTTCGTACTGATGATTCGACAGTTTGGAATGCAAGCCTCAATCAACACCGTCATCATCGGACCTCTAATGACACTTGTTCCAGGCGTTTCTCTGACAAATGGCATTCGCGACTTGATATCCGGCGAATTAATTGCGGGAAGTGCAAAAATAATGGAAGCACTTTTCATTGCAATTGCACTGGCATTTGGTGTCGGTATAGTCCTTCAGTTTAGTATGAAATTTTTATAATATTCCAGAGTGAGGTTGATATGACGATTTTAACACAAGCAATTTTTTCATTTTTAAGTGTTGTTGGTTTTTCTATTTTATTTAATTTACCGCGAAAGCTCATCATACCCGCAAGTATCTCAGGCATGATTGGCTGGCTCATATATCTTGCAGTTCAAGATCCATCCACAAATTTTATCATCCCTGCTTTTCTTGGATCGATTGCCGTTGGAATCGTTGGAGAAGTGTTTGCCGTTTTTATGAAACACCCAGCGACGATTTTTACAATCCCGGGAATTATCCCTTTTGTTCCAGGATACGGGATCTACTACACGATGTTTCACTTAGTTGAGATGGATTTTGAAGGTGCCATGACATCCGGTACCGAATCATTATTTATTGCTATCTCCATCGCTTGTGGCATCGTCATGGCGACGACATTTGTTCGCATCATACGACCAACCATTGAAAAAGTTTTCCATCTTTAATAAAATATGTAAAAATTATGTAATAAAATATGCATTAAAATATGCATTTATAAATTGGAATCTAAAAAGCGCTCCTTGCGGCATAACTCGCAAAGAACGCTTTTTCTAATTATTATTAATCAAACTATTATTTTGGAGGCATGACCATCGCTTTTCCGTCAATGACGATTTCGCCATGTTGATTCGTGCATGTCGTTCTTAATATTAAACGATTTTTTTCTTCAATTCTTTCAATGACTTCAACTTTTGCTTCTATGGTATCGCCAAATTTAACCGGTTTCTTAAAGCTCAATTCTTGTGATAAATAGATGGTTCCAGGACCTGGTAACTGTGTTCCTAGAACAGTTGAGATCAAACTTGCAGTTAGCATGCCGTGAGCGATGCGTTCTTTAAACATCCCTTTTTCGGCTTCTACAGCATTGACATGTGCTGGATTAAAATCTCCGCTAATTCCTGCATACATATAAACATCTGATTCTGAAATCGTCTTACTAAATGTAGCAAAATCTCCCATTTTAATGGTATCCATTGTTCTAAGCATGATGTCCTCCTATAATCTTAAACCACCATTTACTGAAAGTGTATGTCCTGTAATAAATGATGATTCATCACTTGCTAAGAACAATACTGCATTTGCAATTTCTTGAGGTTCGCCTAATCTTCCTAACATCGTTTTTTCACGAATTGGATCAAGCACTTTATCTGGAACTGTTTTCATCATATCCGTATTAACATAACCCGGTGCCACAGCATTAACACGAACAGCTTCTCCTTTTCTAGAGAATTCTTTCGCCCATGTTTTAGCAAGTGCAATAACCCCTGCTTTAGTTGCAGCGTAATTCGATTGACCAATATTACCATATTCGCCAACAACTGAAGATATATTGATGATAGAACCTTTCTTCTGTTCAATCATGAGTGGTGCAATTGCTTGAGTCAAATTAAATACGCCTTTCAAATTTACATCGATAACCAAATCCCACATTTCTTCCGTCATTTTTTGAATAAGTGCATCTCTTGTGATTCCTGCATTATTTACTAAAATATCAATATGGCCATATTTTTCAATTGCATCTTGAACAAAACCTTCAATTTCAACTCTCTTTGTCACGTTTAACTTGTATCCTGTAACATTTTCGCAAGTATAGCTCATGTCTGACATATCCACTGCAATAACTTGTGCACCTTCTCTTGCAAATGTTTCACAGATACATCTTCCAATACCTTGCGCACCGCCTGTAACAACTGCTACTTTTCCTTCTAGTCTTTTCATTTCAAGCCTCCTATGTCCCTTTGAAATTTGTGATTTTATTATCTTTCTCTATCATCACATGTCCATTTCAACAAATTTCACATTTTTTAAAATTCATCTGTTCATTTTGTTGAGATACGGTTACAATACTATTATAACAAATCTTTGAGGAGGGTAAAATGTCTAACGCAATTAAAAATGAAAAAACGACTGCTTTTTTAGATTATTTTAACAATACACAGAATTCATATGTTGAACTACTAGTAGAAGGAATAGGTTGGTTAATCGTTTTAAAAGATAGTATCGAGATTGTTTCAGATAACTGGTTTGCCTCTACGAAATACCTTTCATCTAAATGTGATGTGGCTTCTGAAGGTGCATCATGCTTAATTCACTTAAAAAATGTCTATCAAAAAAACTCAACATTTATCGACAATGCCAACAACATGAAATACAATATGATTTTTGATGAACTCAATATCTTTGCAGATAAAATTGTGGCATTCTTCTAAATGCTTTTAACCAAATGCAAATAAGACTTTCAACAGACTTTAAATAAAAAAACAGTTTATCGTCAATACGCCTTGTATTGAAAATAAACTGTTTTTATTTCTGTACGGTACTTATTCTAGTTTCAACAGCTGCTCAACGGCCTTTGCATAAATCTGTGTGCATTTTACTAGCGAGTTGATTTCAATATATTCATCCGTTTGATGTGCGACTTTCTCTTGTCCTGGAAAAAGTGGCCCAAATGCGACTATATTTGGCATTGAACGTGCGTATGTTGCACCGCCCGTCGCGATTGGTTCTGAATCAAGCCCAGTCTCCTCTTCATAAACAGATGTCAATACTTGAATTAAAGGGGATTGTTTGTCAATGTATAATGGTTTCATAGAATCAATTTCTTCGTATTTTAATCCGTATTTTTCAGCGACGCGCTTAATCGCATTGACGAGAAATTTTTTATCAAAAGTTACCGGATAACGCATATCGATTCCAATAGACTCTCCATAAGTACTTAAATCAATTTGATTAACAGACATTGTCAATTCTCCAGACGGCTCATCGCTGCAGCTTCCATATATCAGTTCGCCATGATGGGTAAATCCGATTTTTTCAGTGATAAATCGAATTACAGGCGTTTCAACACCAATCTGACGAAGTGCTTCCGCCATTCGCACGATGGAATTGATTCCAGCTTGTGGTTTTGCAGCATGTGCACTTTTTCCAATGACATAGACTTCTTCATTTTCAAGATCATGATCAAATCCGAGTCGTTTCAGTTGTTTTTCTAATTTATACATATGATCGCCATGATATACAGTAGACTCTGGAACGGCATTAAGCGCTGTTCCCCCTTTCACTCTGACATCACATTTTTTATCTGATTTTAAACGAAACTGCAATAGTCCCTTTTCTGCATAAACGAGTGGAAAACTTGAATCAGGTGTAAATCCCATGGATGGAAGTTCCTGCTCTTTTACATATCGACAGATCCCACGCCAACTGTTTTCTTCATCCGTTCCAAAAATGATGCGAATCCGTTTATTCAAAACAACCCCTGCATCCATTAAGGCTTTAACGCCATAAATTGCAGCAATTAATGGACCTTTATCGTCTATCGTTCCTCTACCATAGAGTTTTCCTCCTGATAAGTGTCCTTCATAAGGATGAAATTTCCAATTTTCAGCATCGCCTTCTGGAACAACATCTAAATGACCCAAAATAGCAATCATCGTGTCACCTTGTCCCACTTCAGCATATCCATAATATCCTTTCGGATCATAAAAAGTCCTAAAACCCAGTTTCTCGCATATCTCAAGTGCTTTTATCAATGCCTTGTCAATCTGATTTCCAAACGGTCTTTCTTCGTATGTTTCATCAAGGACACTTGGAATTTTAATGAGTTCAATCAAATCGTGAATCATATCTGCTTGATTCGCTAGAACATTACTCCTTATTTGCATACTTATTCCCCCTTCACACTCATGACTGCGACTTTAATGTATATATAACCTCAAAACTCAAGATAAATCAACTATTTCATAAAATGGAACATTATCCTAAAAAAACTCGGTAGATTTCACCACCGAGTTTTTGAGTTATACTATTTTCTTTCAAGGAATAAACCGACATTATGACCATTTAATTGATGTTCTTCATAAGGTTTTTCTTGATTTTCTATGATTTCAACTGCAAGCGTTTCAGACTTGATATACTCTAAGTGCATTTGAACAGCACTAGAAAACTCAACTGGAGCAGTGTAATAAATCACAATTTGATCCATCATATCGTAGTCGTTGGCTTTTCTCATCTGTTGAACTCTTGAAATAAGCTCTCTTGCATAGCCTTCATTAATCAGATCATCCGATAAGTGTGTATCTAAAATGATAAAACGATTGTTTTCCATTTTAACAGTAAAACCTTCTTTGGCATTGATATTGATAAGTACATGTTCAGATGTCGTCTCAAGAACTTGATCCGCATACTCTAAACGAACACTTTCACCTGCTTCGAACTTCATTGCATAAACCTGTGGATCGAGCTCAGCGAGTGCTTTTGAAAACTCACCCATGCTTTTGCCCACTACTGGACCCAATACTTTGAAGTTTGGTTTGAGTTGGAAGTTCATATAATCTGGCAAATTATGTGTAAATTCAACGTGTTTAACATTTAACTCTTCCATGATAAGTGGCACTAAATCTCCGATTAAAGCTTCGTACTTACCATCTACAATGACTTCTTGAATTGGTTGACGCACTTTGATCTTAACAGACTCTCTAGCTGCTCTACCAAGCGTTACAAGCTCTCTAACCAAGTCCATTCTCTCTTCAACGCGTTTATCAATTAAAGATTCTTGTACTGTAGGATATTTGCTTACGTGTACTGAAACTTCGCCTGTTAAATTGCGATAAATTTCTTCCGTTAAAAACGGTGCAAATGGTGCAGCGAGTTGACATACTGCAATTAAAACTTCATTGGTAGTATTGTACACAGACATCTTATCCTCTGTCAGTTCAGAACCCCAGAATCGACGACGTGAACGTCTAATATACCAATTTGATAAATCTTCACTAACAAACTCTTGAATTTTACGAACTGCTTTTGTCATATCAAATACAGTTATGTCTTCAGTTACAGATTGAATTAATGAGTTTAACTTCGATAAAATCCAGCGATCAAGTTCAGGACGATTTTCAGGTTTCACATAGAAGCTATTGACGTCAATTTTATCCGTATTTGCATACAAGGTAAAGAAATTATAAACGTTTTTAATCGTTCCAAAGAATTTTGAATTGACTTCAATGAGGCCTTCTTCGTCAAACTTCGTCGGAGTCCATGCTGGTGACACATAGTACAAATACCATCTTACAACATCTGCGCCGTATTTTTCTAAAAGTTCAAACGCATCAACGCCATTGCCTCTAGACTTCGACATTTTTTTGCCGAATTTATCGAGTACAAGATCGTTTACAAGGACATTTTTGTAAGGCGCTTTTCCCATAACAAATGTACTGATTGCAATGAGTGAATAGAACCAACCTCTCGTTTGATCAATCCCCTCACAGATGAAATCTGCAGGAAATAAGCTATCGAAGATTTCTTTATTTTCAAATGGATAATGATGCTGTGCAAAAGGCATAGATCCACTATCAAACCAGCAATCGATAACATCAGGTACACGGTTCATTGTGCCACCACAATGATCACATTTGATATGAACATCATCTACGTATGGTCGATGAAGTTCAATTGACGCATCAATGTCCTCCATCGCACGGTCTGCTAATTCTTGTCTCGAACCAACCGATGTCAAATGACCACAGTCGCATCTCCAAATATTGAGTGGTGTTCCCCAATAACGACTTCTTGAAATTGCCCAGTCGTTGAGGTTTTCAAGCCAATTGCCAAAACGCTTTTCACCGACATAATCTGGGTACCAGTTCACCGATTGATTGTTTTCGATCAGTTGATCTTTCAGTTTTGTCATTTCGATATACCAGCTTGGTTTTGCATAGTATAAGAGTGGTGTTCTACATCTCCAACAATGCGGATAGTTATGATCCATTCTTTGCTTTTTAAATAATTTGCCATTTTCTGCTAACCAATTGACAATTTCAGGATCCGCATCCATTACAAATTGACCGACCCAAGGGGTTTCTGTATATTTTCCTTCTTCATTTACAGGTTGAATTACAGGTAATCCATATCTAGCACCTGTTTGGTAGTCGTCCTCACCAAAAGCTGGTGCTGTATGAACGATTCCAGTTCCGTCTTCAACAGTAACGTAATCCGCACAGGTAACAAAGAACGCCTTTTTATCCGTCTTAATAAATGGCATAATTTGTTCATATTCCATGAACTCTAAATCTTTACCTTTGTACTCTTCAAGAACTTCAAATTCTCCATCCAGTACTTTCGGCGCTAGATTTTTTTCAACAAACAAGACTTCATTGTTAAATCTAACTTTTACATATGTTTCATTTGGATTGACTGTTAAAGCAACGTTAGAAGCTAACGTCCACGGAGTTGTCGTCCACACTAAGAAATATTCATCATGGTCTTTTCTCTTAAATTTCACGTAGACAGTGACTGTTTTGATTTCTTGGTAGCCTTGTGCAACCTCATGTGAAGCGAGTCCTGTTCCACATCTTGGACAATATGGTAAAATTTTATGGCCTTCATAGATATAACCTTCTTTAAAAAACTTATCTAAAATCCACCATTCCGTTTCGATATAATCATTTTCAAGTGTGATGTATGGATGGTCTAAGTCGATCAAATAAGCCATTTTTTTGGTCATTTCTCTCCATGCATCTTCATATTCAAAGACTGAATCGCGACATTGTTTGTTGAAATTTTCAATACCAAAAGCTTCGATTGCGGATTTATCATTTAAATTGAGGCGCTTTTCAACTTCAATTTCAACAGGTAAACCATGTGTATCCCAACCTGCTTTTCTTTTTACCTGATATCCCTGCATTGTCTTGATACGGCAAACTGAGTCTTTCAATGCACGCGCTAATACGTGATGAATTCCTGGTCGACCATTGGCAGTTGGTGGTCCTTCATAAAAAATAAACGCTGGATCGCCTTCTCTTGAGTCAAGGCTCAATTTTAATAAATCAATATTTTCCCAATAATCTCTCACTTCTTTTTCATTTAGAGACACTGCATTTTTTTCAAGTTCTTTATATCCCATTTTCTCCATCCTTTCATTCATGATTCAAAAAAATAAAAGCCCCATAGCAATGCTATGGGACGAATTAACCGTGGTACCACCCAAATTATATACACAATCGTATATCACTCTTCCATTTTAACGGGTTCGAACCGATTTTAACTACTCTGCATAAACATTTCGAAAAAATAACTATGGGTGATATTCAACATACAGTCACGTATCGATTTGCACCAACCATCGACTCTCTGTACGATAGCATGTCTACTCGTCCCAATCAAAGTTTTTATATATGATTCATTTCATTATAGCGGATGTTGTTGCTGTCGTCAATTGCAATCGATTCATTTTTGATGAACTTTTAATTCTACTCTTGTCGGATTGCTTCATCTAACGTTTTTAACTGCGTCTCCACTAAGGACTTGAACTTCATATTAAATGTCTGGAGTGCATGTTTAGCCTCTTCATGCTTCTTTAAAACCGATAAAACTTCAGCGTTTGCACCACTAATGATAGATTTTGCCTGTTCTTCTGCTTTCTCAACGATAAAAGTCGCTTTATCTGAAGCATTGCGAATCATATCTTCTGATGTTCTTTGTGCAAGAATCATCGCTTCGTTAATGGTCTTTTCCATGGCCTTATAGCGTTCTAATTGCTTTTCACAGTCACTCAATTTAGCAGTCGTGTCGATGTTGATTTGAATTAAATCTTCCATACTTCTAACGATTAATGCAAGAAATTCCTCCACTTCAACTTCATTAAATCCGCGTATGCTTTTGGTAAAATGCTTATTTTGTATATCTAATGGTGTGAGCATTCTTTCCTCCTTAGCCACCGATTATAGAGAGTTTTACTCTCAACCGATCTTTTTTTGTCAGACCTATAACTTCATCAAGTGTAAATCGACCATATCCTCTTACAGAAATTAAATCATTTTCTTTTGGTTCAATGTCAACTTGATCCTTGACACTGTAATTCAATTTAACGCGTTCTGCGCGTATTAAATCTTGAGCAGTTGCTCTTGATATTGAAAAAGCCAATGCAAGAATACTATCTAACCGAATGGATTTTACTGTACCAGAAACAGTTTTTTTAAGAATATCATGATTTCTTGCATGATCAAGTGGAATTTCACTTAAAACAACCCCTGATCGACCAATTTTTTCAATTTGAAACAAGAAATACTCTAATAAACTTTTATCAACGGCTATTTGAAAACCACCATCAAATACGCATATATCTCCTAATTTGCTTCTCTTAATCCCAAGTGACATAAGTGCTCCTAAAGCATCACGATGGGAGAGCTCCACAAATTTTTGATTGTATTTGACTTCGATCAAAGACACATAATCCTCTGGAATCACTGTCTCATAGCCTTGATAAAATAGGCATTTTTGCCGCTCAGCGTCTTTAAAAACACCAATCGTCATCCATTTCAAATCTGTATACAGATTGACAATTTCGCAAAGTACAAAGATTAGATCCGGTGTTAAGAATTCGGTCACTTGAATATCAAAGTGTTTTTCTGCGTGTATTAACTGATCTAGTGACTTAATCAACAAGCCTTCTTCATCAATAAACTGTTCATATCGTTTTAACAGATACGGTTTATCAATCATTTATAACAAGCCTACTACTACCAATTGCATCAACATTTGTATCAGCAATATCGCCACCAACGGACTGAAATCGACCATATTTCCACCGATATTAAATCTGTAAAGAAGTTTTCGAATTGGCGATAAAATAGGTTCTGTCAACATGAGCATAATATGCATAATCGGATTGCGCTCATCCCTAATAAACCAAGTCAACAATGCACGCACAATAATTAACCAGGATAATACATCGAAAAATAAAATCATTACTTGTCTTAAAAATATCATACTTGCCTCACAATCTCATGAAGAGCACGTCTAAATTCTGGCTCTAATCTCTCTATATTTTAACTACTCGCGAAGCCATGTATTCAATGTCGATTCACTTTTAGCCATAACATCACCAGTGATATCCACATTTTGTGGCGCTAAAATGAAAATGCCTTTTGAAACTTGTTGGATGTGTCCATCAAGCGCATATAAAGCACCTGAGCAAAAATCAAAAATCTTTCTACCCAAATCTTTATCAAGTTCCGAGATGTTCATAACAACAGGTTTTCTATTTTTTAAAGTATCTACAATGTGAGTTGTTTCATCGAAGTTTTTCGGACTGAATAAAACCACGTTCATATTAGCATTTGAATGAATATTGAGTATTTTATTCGACGTTTTGATGGTACTTGACGGTTTCTGATTTAAATCAGCACCATTGTTACTAGAAGGCATCATATAATTATCCTCAGTTTCCAAATCTGTACGCTTCATATCTTCATAAAAGTCTTCTGTACGATCTGTTTCTTCTTCTTGAGAATCTACTCCCCAAAAAAACTTAATTCTGTCAATAAATCTATCACCCATGATATGTGACCTCCTTTAAGGATTTAATTTCTCTTGCCATATATTTTCGTTCCGATCCTAATCATGTTAGAACCTTCTTCGATAGCAACTTTGTAATCATTTGACATGCCCATTGAAAGATAAATCATTTCCACGTTATCAAGCTGTTGACTTTGTACTGAGTCAAACAACCGTTTCATCGTTTTAAAATCCTCTCTCAAACACTCAACATTATCCACTAAAGGTGCAATATTCATTAGTCCACAAATCTTGATATTGGATAATTTTGATATGTCAGCAATGAGTTTCGGCGCTTCGTCAACAGAAACTCCATACTTTTGACTTTCATCAGCGACATTCACTTGAATTAAAATATTCTGCACTTTGTTTATTTTAGAAGCTCGTAATGAAATTTCCTCAGCTAATTTTAAACTATCTACAGAATGTATCAATTCTACTTTATCAATTATATATTTAACCTTATTCGTTTGTAAATGACCAATCAAGTGCCAACGTACATCTTTTTTGACATCATCGTACTTTCGAATAATTTCTTGAACGCGATTTTCAGCAATATCTGTGATTCCATAATCAATAGATGCATTGATTATATCTGCTTCATAAGTCTTTGTTACACCTAAAAGTGTCACTGCATCATCCGAAAGACCCATTTGATCCGTTAACTGTTTGATATCCGATTTCACTTCATCAATTTGCGTTTTTAAATACAAATAGGACATAAATCCTCCTAAAATTAATCGATCCTGTCGCCCTCTTTATAACGGCTTGCATTCCTTACAATTTCTTGATTGAGTTTAATGCTTCTCACAAGATTTTCACCGTCGTAAAACTGTTCATTGTAGACGATTGCAAATTCATCGTCATAAGCAATGGTTTTCACTGGAACAAATCGTAATTTTCTTTCTTTATCCACGACATAAACGCCAATTTTATCATCGACATTTGTAATAGAGTCCATATATACTTTTAGACCGCGATAATTTTCGCAAGTAATGCTACATTGAATGAGACGCCTATTAAAAAAGCTGTCAAATCCTTCTCTTAGCTGTATAATTGCCACAGCATTTTGTTTATTTGTAAATACGTCAAAGACTTCTCCAACATATTTCTTCCCATCGATGTTAACTGACAATTGTTTGACATTTTTATAAGTTTGAATTTCATCATTCGTCACAATCGCAGCAATATAGTAATTCGCATGATCTACTATTTTAAACAACTTATCTTTGGGTGATACGACATCTTTAATAAACGATGTCTCTTGAAAAACTTGTGTTTTGATTTCATCAAAATTGATGTTGTAGACATTATCAATGGTTAAAAACTCTTCATAACCATCGCTTTTATACGTAATAACCCCTGAAACAGGTGCGTATATCGCTTGTTTTTGTCCTTCCATCAAATTGCCTTCCCCAATGGTCTTTTCACTGTACGAAGCCGTTCGATTGGACAAAAACTTATTATCGCCTTGTAGCTTACTTAATCTTTCCAAGTTATTGTCAAGTTGCTCCTTTAACGCAGGAATCAACTCGTAATTGCCATTGGACATATTAAACAAAATTTCATTTTTAATCGTGGTGATATCATACTCAAGTAAATTATAATCGTACTCGATCTTTTTACGATTGAGTTCTTTCTCATCTTCCGTTTCTTGTGCTGTCTGGGTGCCATCATTGAATATTTCAGCAATTTGACTGTTCTTTTCGACAACTTCTCCTTCGCTTGCAAAATACGTGATTTTACCATTGAGGTTTGTGTCAACGATCAATTCGTTTCTCAGAACAAGCGCTTCATACTGATTCTCAATATTGAGATTACCAACTGAAACGAGATACGTGAGTTGTTCTTTATAAAAGAGCTCAATGCCCAGGTTGACAATCATATAGATGATCAATCCTAAAAAAGCGAAGCTCATGATGATGCGTCCATACTTTGGTCTTTTCTTTTTTCGACTAGTCTTCGCCATAGGAATCCCTTTCTAAGAGTGATCGCTTGTCGAATACAATGAATGTAAGCAAGTCTTCGACTATAACTGTTTTACTGCCAATTCTCAAGATTAGTCGCGTAATCATCTAATTCATTCTTTTTCTGTCTAGTCATTAAATGACCCACTGCTTCTTTAGCATTTTTATTTTCATATAGTACTCTGTATAATTCTGTTGTGATTGGCATATCCATATCATACTTTTTCTTTAGCTCATAAGCAGATTTAATGGTATAAGCACCTTCTACTACCATTCCAATTTCTCGAATTGCATCTTCAAGTGTATGACCCTGACCTAACAAAATACCACAGCGTCTATTTCGGCTATGCATACTCGTACAAGTAACGATCAAATCACCAACACCTGCTAACCCTTTAAAAGTTTCAGGATTACAGCCCATTGCCAATCCCAACGATGCAATTTCTTTAATACCTCGCGTAATCAATGCAGCTTTTGCATTGTCACCATAACCGAGTCCATCACTAACACCTGCGCCTAACGCAATAATATTCTTTAATGCGCCGCTAATCTCTACTCCAACGACATCTGGATTTGTATAAACTCTCATGTAGTCATTTGAAAACATTTCTTGTATCAATTCTGCAGCTTTTCGTGATTTAGATGCAGACACAAGTGCAGTAGGGAGTTTAAGAGCAACCTCTTCTGCATGAGAGGGTCCAGACAATACGACAAATGTTGAATTTGGCACAATTCGAGTTGTGATTTGTGAAATGGTCTCGAGTGTATCCATATCAATTCCCTTAGAAACATTCACCAAAATTGCCTCTTTAGGAAAATAATCACAAGCAGCAAAATCTGTTAATACATGACGGTATTGCTGTGAAGGAGCAGAAAATAATAAAATCTCAGCGTTTTCAATGGCATATTTTTTATCAGAAGTAAATTCAATTCCATCGGGAATTGTAACTTCTGGAAGATACTTCGCATTTTTTCTCGTGCGATTAATCTCATCAATTTGTTCTTGACCGCGCGCCCATACTTTTACAGTATGTCCATTTTCATTTAAAACCATTGCTAATGCAGTTCCCCAGCTTCCAGCTGCTATTACAGTAACTTTCAAGTTCAAACGCCTCCTACCATATACTTATATCGATTTAATGGGTTATGTCAAAGATAATTGGATGTCTTCACTCTTGCTTAAAAAAGCAACAACGGATTCAACAACTCGTCTAACTCGCTTTTGAAGTCACCCTCATCATCGTCATCGTCGTCATCTTCTTCATCATTTTCTTCGCTGTCGTCATTAAAATCATCGTCATCATCATCTAAAAAATCGTCATCATCATAGAAATCATCATCGTCATCGTCGTCATAGTCATCTTCAATTTCTTTGTCGATGTTGTCATCAAATGGATCATCTTCCCCTGGATCTCTTCCAATTTCAATTTTCATATGGCCTCCGTCACAAAATTATTCATCGCCTCTAGCTTTTACTTTAAAGACGATTGGCGTACCCTCATAATTAAAATTCTTACGGATTTGGTTTTCTAAATATCTTACATACGAAAAATGCGCAAGTTCAGTCACATTGACGAACAATACAAACGTCGGAGGTTTAACCGAAATTTGTGTCGCATAATAAATTTTTAAACGTTTCCCCTTATCAGAAGGTACTTGATTTAATGCAATCGCTTCATTGATGATATCATTTAGAACACCTGTTGAAATTCTAAGCGCGTGATTGTTTGACACATAAACGGCTTGATCAATTAATTGCATCACTCTTTGACCTGTGACAGCTGAAACAAACATCACTGGAGCGTATGACATAAATGGAAACTCTTCGCGGATGCGTTTTTTAAACTCATTAAAGGTATCGTTGTCCTTTTGAATTAGGTCCCACTTGTTCACGACAAAAATAGATGCTTTTCCTGCTTCATGCGCATATCCAGCTACTTTTTTATCCTGATCCGTAATACCTTCTGCTGCATCGATCATAATAAAGCAAACATCTGAACGCTCAATGGCTGTCAATGTCCGAATGACACTGTACTTTTCAATGGATTCATTTATTTTGGACTTACGTCTAATTCCAGCTGTATCAATCAGAACAAATTTCTGTTCATTATAAGTAAACGGCGTATCAATTGCATCACGAGTCGTTCCCGCAATATCAGATACAATAACACGTTTCTCACCAATGATTTTATTAATCATAGAGGATTTCCCTACATTTGGTTTTCCAATAAAGCAAATTTTGATGGCATCTTCTTCTTCAAGTGCTTCACTTGGTGGAAATAATGCGACGATTTCATCTAAAAGATCGCCCAATCCCATTGCATTTACAGAAGATATCATAACTGGTTCGCCAAGTCCCAATGTATAATAATCATAAAAGTGATCCGGTTTTTTATATTGATCTATCTTATTTAAAACCAGCACGACAGGTTTTTTTGATTTTCTGAGCATTTGAGCAATTTCTTCATCTGCTGTGGTATACGTGTGTTTTCCATCACATACAAAGACAATGACATCCGCTGTATCAATGGCAATTTGAGCTTGATCTCTCATTTGTGATAAAATAACATCGTTTGATGAGGGTTCAATTCCCCCAGTATCAATCATTACGAATTTATGCGTGAGCCATTCGCAATCTGCATATACTCGATCACGCGTTACGCCCGGAGTATCTTCCACAATCGAGATTCTCGAACCCGCTATTCTATTAAAAAACGTTGATTTACCTACATTAGGCCTTCCAACTACAGCAACAATCGGTTTTCTAAACATTACTTACCTCCATAAAATATGTGCCACAATAACGCTTCTCCCGTATTGTTTACACGCAGTACCGGTCTACTAAAAAATTGTCTTAAATTTTCAATGCTTACATCATCAAGTAACACATCATCTTGGGCTCTAAACATGGCTTCAGGCATCAAAATTACATCGGAAGCATCTAAAATATGTGCTTGTTCAACAGATTGTTCCATAATGTCTTTTCCCGTCACAAGACCTGCTACCGTTATCTTTTCTCCAAAGAATCTATTGTCAATCTTAAGAACTCCTATTTGAATCTTCGGATCATGTGACTGAATCATCTGTGCAATTTGCTCTAAATATGGAGCAGCAGCGACACCTGTTACAAGCACAACTTTTCTTGGAACCTCCGACTGATAGTTATCTTGAAGAAGCGCTTTATTCACTTCTGTCATCAATTTACGAATCATGCCAACACCATCTTCATGTTGAATGTAATTTTCATATTCCGCATCAGTGGGAAACTCCTCTTGTGCCAAAATATAAAATTCATCTGCTAAAAACGCAAATCGAGTTTTGAGTTTTTTTAAAGCTTGGCGTTGAAATTCATGTACAAGATCAATCGTCGATTTTGCCGATTGGGCATCAAACCCTTTCATCTCAATAAGGTGTTCTCTATGTTTCGTTAAACCAATCGGTACAATCGCCACGCTATTAAGCTGTGGAGACAAACTCATTAAATCCATCAATGTTCTTTTAAGTTCTTCTCCATCATTATAACCAGGACATAGAACAATTTGAGCATTGACAGTAATGCCACCTTCTGTCAGCCTTTTTAATCGTTCCATTATGTGTCCAGCGAATCGATTACCGAGCATTTTTACGCGGAGTTCTGGATTTGTTGTGTGCACAGAAACATTAATCGGACTAATTCGATAGCGAATAATTCGATCAATATCTGTATCCTTTAAATTGGTAAGTGTCACAAAATTTCCTTGTAAAAAAGACAATCTAGAGTCATCGTCTTTAAAATACAAAGAAGATCTCATGTTTTTTGGCAATTGATCGATAAAACAAAACAAACACTTATTTGAGCAACGTTTTGCATCGTCAATAATTGGATTCTCAAATTCTATCCCAAGTGGTTCGTCATAGTCTTTTTCAATTTCTAAAACCCAACGTTCACCATCTGCTTTTTCAATTTCAACTTCAATTTCTTCGTCATTCGTCAGAAACATATAATCAATGATATCCACTACAGGTTGCCCATTAATGTTAATCAACTGGTCTCCAACTTCAATTTCCAATTCTTCTGCAATAGAACCCGGTTCTATAGCTTTTATATTATTCATTATAAACCCTTTCTAACTCGACAAAAATGGCGCATTTGTCCCATTATTAAAATAACTCGACATATAATTTTAATATACCATGCACACAAATTCAACCTACAATTTTGTCATGAACGTTTTAAGGTGTTTGAATAAAAGCACTTAACGAACCTCGAGGATACCCCGTTCGTCTATGTGAATGATACTTATCCGGTTGACAGATCGTACAATCTTTGTGAATCTCAATTGAATCTTCACGTATATTGAGATTTATCAACTGGATTTTATTCGCTAGTTTCAAATCTAACCAATAGTGATTTTTATCCTTTCGGTTAAATATCTGTTCCATTTCTGCTTGGGTGTATTGTTCATCGAATGCATCATACACTTTTTGATCCACTTCATAACAACATACACTGGCACAAGGACCAATGGCAATTTTTAAATGATTGATTTCAGCACCTACTTCAGCGAATGTTCGAATCGCTTCTGTTGCCATGAAATTGGCAGTTCCCTTCCACCCGCTGTGAACAGTTCCTACCCACCCGTTAAGAGGATCGTGAAATAAAAGCGGTACACAATCAGCGTAGAAGGTCATTAAGACAACGTCTGATCGTTTCGTGATGAGTCCATCCGTTTCTTTAACAATATAAAGCTGATAGTCTTCAAGAGCTGTTCCGCTCAAGTCAACGGAAATAAATGGGTCAAATCGTGTCATTTCATCAATGATACAAATGGTGTTTGAATGTACCTGTTGTGTAGCAATAATAATCTTTGCATCACATTTTATGGCATCTAACACCCTCTTAATATTTTTAAAAACAGCATGACGTTCATCGTCACCAAAAAAACTCGTATTCATGGTGCTGTATACACCTAAACTCACTCCGCCATGCCGAGTAGTAAATCCATGATGCGCAGAAATATTAGAAAATCTCTCTATCATAGCTGACGACTCCTTCGTAATATGCAAAAAAGCAGTTTACACTGCTTTATGAATTAGATTTTTCACGTAGTAATTTAGTTAATTCATTTATGAACGTGTTAATATCTTTAAACTGTCTATAAACAGAAGCAAATCTAACGTAAGCAACCTCATCTAAATCTTTGAGTCCAGACATTACAAGTTCACCTATGAGTTCAGAAGGAATTTCCTTCTCCATTGAACTATGCATTCTCGTCTCAATTGCATCAATTAAATGTTCCATCTGTTCCATAGAAACCGGACGTTTTTCACAAGCTCGAATAATGCCATTAAGGACTTTCATTCTGTTATAGGATTCTCTAGTGCCGTCTTTTTTGACAATTATAATTGGAATTTCTTCAATTTTTTCATATGTTGTAAATCTTTGCGTGCAATTGATACATTCTCGTCTTCTACGAATCACATGTCCATCGTCTGTTGGACGTGAATCAATTACTTTAGATTCTAAACTACTACAAAAAGGACACTTCATAAATTCACCTCAACCCAAGTCATTTGATATTCGAACACTTTGTAAAAAAAACCTTGCTAGAAGCAAGGTTATCTTTTCTTTCTTAAAAACGTCGGGATGTCAAAAGTATCTTCATCTGCCGAATCCGCTTCTGTAGGTTGAACTCGAACAGTTTCATTTTTAGTTGGTATCGTTACCTTAGGTTCTGGTTTTACCTCTGGTTTATAAGTTTCAAAACCAGTTGCAATCACAGTAACAGTAATCTCATCTTTTAACGATTCATCAATCACAGCACCCATGATGATGTTTGCTTCAGGATCCGCTTCTTTATAGACTAAATCTGCAGCTTGTTGAATCTCCATCATCCCCAATGACTTGCCACCACGAATGTTTAATAGAATTCCTTTTGAGCCTTTAATAGAAGTTTCCAAAAGTGGACTATGAATCGCCTGATTTGTCGCATCTATCGCACGATCGTCACCACTTGAAGAACCGATTCCCATATGTGCTAAACCTTGCTCGTACATAATTGTTTTAACGTCAGCGAAGTCAACATTGATAAGACCCGTTTCTGTAATTGTATTTGAAATACCTTGTACCCCTTGACGTAACACGTCATCGGCAATAGTAAATGCATCTAAAATAGACGTTCTTTTTTCAACGATTTCTAGTAAGCGATCATTTGGAATCGTAATCAAAGTATCGACTCTTTTCTTGAGTTCTTCAATTCCTTCTTCAGCGTGTTTCATTCTTCTTTTGCCTTCAAAAGAAAATGGCTTTGTTACAACGCCTACAGTTAAAATTCCCATTTCTTTCGCGATTTCAGCAACAATTGGCGCAGCACCTGTTCCTGTTCCACCGCCCATACCAGCAGTGATAAATACCATATCCGCACCTTGAAGAGCTTGGAAAATATCATCACGGCTTTCTTCAGCCGCTTTCTTACCAACTTCAGGATTTGCACCGGCACCTAGTCCACGTGTTAATTTTTCCCCAATTTGCAACTTATATTCAGCCGCCGAACTATAAAGCGCTTGTTTGTCTGTATTAATCGCTATAAATTGTACGCCTTTCAAGTTTGACTTAATCATTCTGTTAACAGCGTTATTTCCCCCGCCACCAACACCAATTACTTTAAGCTGGGCAAATTCTTCAACAGCAACATCAAATTCTAACATGAAAATCCTCCTTATCCCGCAAAGTAATAATTCTCAGGTGTTTATAAACTCTAGTCTATTTAAACAAAATACTATAACTTTTACGAAATTATTGTTTATTATAACTCTCCCCTGAAACTCTATAAAAACAGGTTTTCATTCGCAACATATATTGCCAAAACAACCTAGTTTTCCACTACATATAGTATATACTGTTTTTAAATTTTTTGGAATATTTTTTTTTCAAAATTTGTTAAAATGACACTAATTTCAACGAGATTAGTGCTTTATGCCTATTTTCCTCTATATCGGTCAATGGTATGTCTTCGAATAATACCAATATTGTTAAAAAGTCTCGTTCCAAATACAAAAATTGCCGCATAATAGATTGGAACACCTAATTTATCTCCTAAAAAGGACAGTGCGACAGCTAAGATTGCGTTTACAAAAAAACCACTTATAAAAATGACTCCATCAAATTTCCCTTCAATGCTGGCACGAAGCGCACCAACGATTGAGTCAATTGCCGCCAAAATGCCAACAGAGATGTACAATGAAGAGATTGTCGAAAACTCAAACGGGATATACAACCCCACAAGAACACCTATTAAAATACCAAAAATCGCTATAATCATAACTCTACACCTTTCTCATGGATCTATTGTGCTCAAGGTAATCCGACGAACGGCCCCTAATTGACATACTCATAATCGACAAATCCTTCATACGCTGGAATGGTGACACTGATAGAAGTATTAACTTCCACAAAAACACCAAAACTTCTTAAATCTTCACTAAAACTTCCAGGCGCGTTTATGGCAGATTCAAGAAATTTACGATCACCTATAGCTTCAATTACATAAGGTGGTGCAAATACTTGATCATTGATCTTAATTGTTGGCCCAGTACATTGAATGTTGGATTTATTAAATACAACGCGCTGTCCGTTTATAGCGATTGCCTCTGCACCAGCGTTTCTTAAATCATCCACCATTGCACGTATATCCAAATCGTGAACAAGCAAATTATTTGGATTTTCATCCTCAATCAACTCTCTTGTTGCATCAGATACCAGAATGACAACTCCGGGACCTTCAACTTTTGTCAGACCTGAAATCATCTTAATATTGAGAATTTCGTTTTTCAAAAATTGCTCATAATCAATTTCTTCATCCTCTTTAGCGGACTTATAAGCTGATATTTCTGCTTTCAATTCTTCAACTTTGTCATTTAGAATCACAATTTCTGACTTTTGACTTTCAAGCTCAATACTTTGTGTGTACATTTCTTTAATTGACAAGTATTTCACTCCAGATTCTAACGTTCTGAATTGTAAAGCTACAAATGTCCCCAATAATAGCATGAGAAAAAAGATTTCCTTTTTCTTCGTTTGCCATTTCATCTACTTCACCGTATTTGCATATCTAAACTTGATACTACCATTATATGCACCAATTTCAATGGTATCGACTTTTCTAACTTCTACATAATAACCGGTTTCTTGAATATTTTGCACAATTCCAAATCGTTGATTAAGCGCGCTGTCTAATGTACTTGAATTTCCAATTGCCTTAATAACATATGGCGGACTAATTGGAATCGTGTTTACATTCACCTGATTTCCCGCCAATCGAACTTCGGTATTGTTGACCATACGTTGCTCATTAATGGAAATTGCTTCTGCACCCGCTGAATTGAGTTCGTTAATCAATTCAAGAATCAACTTATAGTCATAGGCAATATTTTTTTCAGTACTATTATTGATATCGCTCGGCGGATTGTCAATGGTAATGATAATCCCAGTTCCATCGACCTTAGTCATACCTGCAAACGCCTTATATCGATTAAGTTCATCTGTCAAGTTCTTTACAATGGCGCTCTCATTGGAAGCAGAATCTTGAATTTCATCCAGTTGCTTTTCTAATCGTTCAATTTCTTCAACAAGTGATTCCTTTTCAGATTTCACAGCATTTAACTCATTCAAAATTTCAGTCGTCTTTTGAGTTGGACTTGATCCATTTAGATAAGTTCCTTGTATGAATTTCATCTGAAAGGCAATAAATACACCTAAAATGATACATGCCATCCCAATCCAAATACTATCTTTTTTCATAGGTCTCCTACTCTCCAAATGGTCTATAAACAGGCAATCCATCTGAACTCACATCGATAACACCTGTTGTAATCCCTTGAGATTTTAGCGTTTCATAAATATTTGCAAATGCATTAAACTTATCAACAATACGTTCGCCAACACCAAATTTGACTTGGATTTCATCAATTGTCATCACAATATGTCGAGATTCAAATCGTATGAGTGTTGAGATATTAAACTGACTTTGCTGAATCAAATCAATTAAATCCACAATGTTTTCAAGAACATAGAGCTGATGAACATCGATGATACTTCCAGTGGAAAAGCTATCAAACGCAAAGCCTTCAACAGTAAATCCGTCATTTTCAACTGCCAACACTTCCAAAACATGTAGTTGGTCATCTAACGACAGTACCATATCCGAATATTTTATGTTGAAACAATGTTCTCGATACTCAATCTTCAACTGAAGGGTATTAGGGAATTTTTTAGAAGCATTCACGCTTTTAATATACGGATGCGCCATGAGACTCTCTTCTACTTTATCTAAGTTTACTTCAAAATAAGGCGTTCCAATTTTAACACCTGAATACCTTTGAATATCATATAAATCCACATGTTCATTTTTATTAAATTCAAAATGCGTGATATGGACGAGATCTGTATAAAAATAGAGATACACCCCTCCGCCGATTAAACCTATTATAAACAAAAAAATAAACAATCGCTTAAAGAATTTTCTCAAGATCAACTCTCCGTTAACTCGTTAGTTTTCTAACTACCGCAACAATAGATTCCATCGTTTTACTCAAATCCATTTTTTCACAGTTGCTTCTCATAATATCCAGTTTTGTTCTGTCTTTGTAAAAATCCATTATCGTGTGCGTTATTAGTTCTTCATTGAGATCTATTTCTTTCATCACGACACCCATGCCATACTTATCCATTAACTGCGCATTTAAGAGCTGATGGTCATTGGCAACATTTGGAGATGGAATAATAACAGATGGTGCCTTTGATGCAATTATTTCGTTGATCGTAGATGCCCCAGCACGAGAGACGACTAAATCAGCCGCTGCTAAATAATTTGGCATATCTTTTAAATAACCTAATATCGTTACATTTTCACCAACTTCGTAAATACCTTTTTCGATATCTTCCATGACGTATGGATAATAGCGATTGCCCGATTGATGGATAAAACGAATATTAGGGACATCCGCAAATTGATGATAACACGACAACATCATATGATTGAGTTTCATCGCACCATTACTGCCACCTACTGTTAATACCATCATTTCATCCGGTGATAATCCTAGTTTTTGGCGAGCGGCTTCTCGCGTTGTCTGAAAGTACGATTCAAGAATTGGCATCCCAGTATATATAATGCGTTCTTTATGCTTAAAATGTATTTTTGAATCTTCAAAAGACACCATAATGGCATCGACGAATCGACTTAACCATCGATTGGTCATCCCAGGATAAGCATTTTGTTCGTGTATCGCGGTTGGAACTCCACGTAGTGCTCCCATGAAAACAAGCGATCCAGCAACATAACCACCAGTACCAATAATAATGTCCGGCTTGAATCGCTTAATCAGTCGATTGGATTGCCAAAGGCTTTTAAACAGTGTCCCAACTGCTTTAATCGTTTTCCAAGAAAACTTTTTGTTAAGAGGTGCTGCATCTATTCCGATGAATTGAAAACCACGCTTTGGAACAATGTCGTTTTCCATACCATCTTTTGAACCAACATAGATAATCTCAATTGGTCTAAATTCCCGTTTTAATCGTTCTGCAATTGCAAGCGCTGGATAAATGTGTCCACCAGTGCCACCGCCTGTTACTAATATTTTCATAAGTCATCTCCGGATTCTGTATCATTGGCACGTTTCATCGTATGTCTTGAAATATTGAGCATAATGCCAATACACCCTAGCATAATTAAAGTACTTGTTCCACCGTAACTAATAAATGGCAATGTCACCCCTGTCGCCGGCATGGACGATGTAGCAACTGCATAGTTCATTAAAAATTGAAGTCCTAGCATCGCCGATATTCCTGTTGCGAGCATCGTCGAAAAGATATCGGGTGCATTCATAGCAATTTTAACACATCGGTATAGTAATATCAAAAATAATATTAGAAGTCCTGCAGTACCTAATAAACCTAATTCTTCGCCAATAGTCGCAAGAATAAAGTCATTTTGAGGTTCTGGGATATATAATTTATTTTGAGTACTCATTCCTAACCCAACACCAGAGATGCCGCCTGTGCCAAGTGCATAGAGTGCATTGACAACTTGCCATGATTCATCATTTTTATATTTGATTGGATCTAAAAATGCAAGCAATCGATCCAATCGATAAGAGGCTTTTAATATGAGGGCAATTCCGACAGCGACTGCACCTGCTCCTCCTAAAAGAACATAACGCCAGTACAATCCCGCTGAGAAGAGCATAATCGAAAGAACGCCTGCAATGATAACAGCAGTACTCATATTGGGCTGTTTCATGATGAGAAAAACTGTCACAATCATGATAACAAGATAAACACTTAATACTTTTATTCGATTTAAATGTTGATGATTTCTCTCTATGCTAAGAGCAAAGAACATGATTAATCCAATCTTCGCTACTTCTGCTGGTTGAAAACCAAAGCTGCCAAAATAGATCCAGCGTCTCGCATTGTTTACGACCTTTCCTGCAAACAAAACGTAGACCAATAATATAACGCCAGCAATTGCAAGCGGAATGGCAATTTTTTTATAAACCTTATAATTTACCATGGATGCAAACAACATGACGAATACGCCGAGCACATTCCATTTTAAATCTTTGATAAAAAATAGCGTTTTATCTTGCATCTTATCCATCGCATAGTAATAACTCGAACTAAATACCATCAAGAGTCCAAAACAAATGAGTATAAGAGTCGTAATAAGCAAAGGATAATCAATTTTTTTTTGATTCATCGTTCCCCCATGATTTTATCACTGATCACCTTTCAGTCATCTTCGATTTTAATTGAGCTACACACGATTTGAAATGATGTCCTCTTTGTTCAAAATTATCGTACATCCCCCAACTTGCGCAAGCTGGAGAAAGCAATATAACATCACCTGGTTCAGAATTTGCATAAGCTTGATTAACAGCCGTTTCCATATCTTCGACCAATTCATAGTGATTAAACTGTCTTGAATTTGCAATATCCACAAGCTGAGGAGCGGTTGCCCCCATGAGATACAGCTGCTTGATCTTATTTTCAAACACATCAAAAATAGGAGATAAATCGATTTTTTTATCATATCCTCCTGCAATTAAATGAGTTGGTTGTACCATAGATTGAATCGCGCAAACTGTCGAATCGGGATTCGTCCCCTTTGAATCATTGTAAAATTTTCGTCCATGAATCTCATCGACAAACTCAATTCGGTGTTCAACGCCTTTAAACGCCACTAATGCTTTACCAATTACCTCTGGTGAGATTCCAGCTAATTGACACGCCAAAGTGGCAGCAAGTGCGTTTTCAACATTGTGTCTTCCAAAAATCTTCATTTCATCAACCATGCAAACCATAGATTCTAGGCCACCTACTCGCGTCCAAATCGCGCCGTCTTTTAAGTAAGCACTCTGCTTATTTACTTCTTTTTGACTAAAATAATGGACATTTCCCTTGGCTGATTGAGCGAGATCTCTCACCAATATATCGTCATAATTTAAGATTAAATCATCATTTTCTAACTGATTTTCAAAAATTCTTGCCTTTGCAGCTTTATACCCCTCCATATCTCCGTGTCGATCAAGATGATCAGGGGTTAAATTCATAATAATGGCAATTTTGGCTCTAAATGTACGAATCGTTTCAAGTTGAAAGCTACTTAACTCAGTAATCATCGTTGTATCTTCAGTCGCTTCTAATGCCTTGGATACAGCAGGGACACCAATATTTCCAACTACAAAGTTTGGTCGTTGTGCCATTTCAAAAATAGCGCCAATTAGAGCAGTCGTTGTTGTTTTACCATTTGTGCCAGTAATACCTAAAAAGTTTCCTTTGCATAGTAAGTAAGCCAACTCGATTTCACCAATTAATGGAATTCCAGCACTAACGATTTGTTTCACAAAAGGCGCGTACAAAGGGACTCCTGGGCTAATAACTGCCAGTTCGTACTCAGATAAATTCACAGGATGATTTCCAAGATAATGCAAATCAATATAGGGCTTAATTTCACATAAAATATCTTCTAACTGTTGTTCGGTTTTCATGTCAGTTACAGTTACACGAGCACCTAACGAGTTTAATACTTTAATCACTGAAACACCGGATTTTGCTAATCCAACAACGATTATTTTTTGATTATTAAAATTCATTGAAACCTCCAGGTATAAATACTTACTTTTTTTAAACGATGAAATAGCTCACGATGCACGTGATTAAAGTAATAGTAGAGAAAACTGCAACAATTTTTACTTCTTTCCACCCAAGCGCTTCAAAATGATGATGGATTGGCGCCATTTTAAAAACACGTTTTTTTGTTTTTTTATACACGCCGACTTGAATCATAACAGAAAGTGTCTCAATAAAATAGATAAGTCCAAAAATCGGGATAAATAAAGGCATTTTTAACAAAATAGCCATTGCACCTACATATCCACCGAGTGCCAACGACCCCGTATCCCCCATAAATACTTTTGCTGGATACCAATTGTATTTTAAATATGCCAACAACCCACCACTCATTGCTGCTGAAAGACTAATGACAATTGGATTTTGTTGCTTAAATCCCATCATTAGAAAGAATAACGATACTACCAAAGTAACGGACCCTGACAATCCATCTAAACCATCGGTTAAATTAACGGCATTGTCCACTGCGACAAACATAATCAACATCAACGGGAAGAAGAACCATCCTAATTCAACTGTTTGACTTAAAAACGGAACATGTGTATCTGTTCCAAATTTCATAGCAAAGAACGCAAAACAAATACTTAAAGAGAGTTGTAAAACAAATTTCTGCTTCGATTTAAGGCCTTCATTATGTTTTTTAACCACTTTCAAATAATCATCAATAAAGCCTATTGCTCCAAAACCAAAAGTTGCTAAAATCACAAAAGCAACTTCTAACTGTTCAAATATCAAAGTCAAAGCGATTGGAATCATAAATGCAATGAGAAAAATAAATCCCCCCATGGTCGGTGTTCCCGTTTTTTGCAAATGCGACTGTGGGCCTTCTTCTCTAATCGCCTGACCAAATTTAAGTTTTTTAAGGCGCGGAATCACAATAGGACCTAGCGCAAGCCCCGATATAAGTGCAATGGCAAAAAATACAATTCCATTTAGGTGCGTTTCATTCATTAAACTCTCGTACATGATTATTCTCCTTGTGTAAAGTTTTCATTCTGCTTCATCTTACGCATTTAGTTCAATTCGCATTTTTATTCATAACGCATTCTGTTCATTATGCATTTTATTAATCTTCAACAGACAAAATAACAATTGCATTGCTATCCACTTGAGTTCCTGCTGCTGGATATTGATTGTTTACGATCAAAGTCGTATCTTCTACTTCTAAAGGTGTCGTTGTCGATTCAATGCCTAAACCGATTAAGATATCTTGTGCTTCTTTTAAAGTTTTACCTTTTAATTCTGGGATCGTTATGGTTTTGCTTGCTTTTACGTCTGGCACAATATTTTTATATCTAAAGATATCTAACATAATATCTTTAACAATTGGCGCTGCTACAAGACTTCCTAGGAACTCATCTTTGGGTTCATCAACCATGACAAAAACCAGATACTCTGGATCATCCATCGGTGCAATCCCAACAAACGAAACGGCAACAACACTACTATCGTATCCGTTTTCAGTCATTTTTTGACTGGTTCCAGATTTACCCCCTACCTTGATCCCTTCAATGTAGGCAATTTTACCACCGCCATGTTCTACTGCTGATTGAAATAAAAATCGCAATTGATCCGATGTCGCTTTTGAAATGATTTGTTCTGCAACAGGTGTTTGAAAGTTTTCAAGGACATTTCCAAATTCATCAGTAGAAGCTTTTACGATTTGAGGTGTTATTAAGTAGCCTCCATTTACGAGCGCAGATACAGCTCTTGCCATCTGCATCATCGTTAAATTCACACTATGACCATAAGACAACGTTGCAAGTTCCACAGGCCCAATTTTTTCTTCTGGCAGAGAAATCGAGCTAGCTTCCGCAGGCAATTGAATTCCAGTCTTTTGAAACAAACCAAACTTTTCCATGTAATCATATAATCGATTTACACCAAGTTTTTGTCCAACTTCTATAAACGTCGGATTACAGGAATTGACAAAGGCTTGTACAAAGGTTTCAACTCCATGTCCTACTGGAAAGCTGACGCAATGTAAAATAACACCGCTGACTTCTTTAAATCCAACGCATTTAAACGTGCTATCCAAGCTGATTATTTTCTCTTCAAGAGCGGCAGCAGCTACCACCGATTTAAAAGTAGAACCAGGTTCATACGTGTTTGTAATCACCCTATTTTTCCACATTTCACTCCAGTAATTCATTTTTTCTTCATCTGTCATTTTATCCCAAACGGCGTCTTCAACTCCAACATGGGTTCTTGGATTATTGAGGTCAAAATCGGGTTTTGATGCCATAGCAATTATTTCCCCATTTTTGGGATTCATGACAATAGCAGATATTGATTTGGGTTGATGTTTAATCATCGCTTCTTCAAGTCGATCTTCAACAAAATATTGAATGCTATTGTCGATGGTTAACATGATATTTTGACCGTCAATTGGCGCTTGTAAATTGCTCTCGCCATACGCAAGTTGTCTGCCATAAACATCGGTTGTTACATCATATAACCCCGATTGCCCCTTTAACAAATCATTAAAATAGAGCTCAACACCTAAAAAACCATCTCCATCCATATTCACATTTCCAATTAGATGAGAAGCCAGATTGTTATATGGATACATACGTTCTGTATCTTCCGTTATAGAAATTCCCGATATCCCCATCCCACGAATGAGATCAGATTCACTTTTTGATATGTTGCTGACTACTTTGACAAATGTGGACTTCGCCGATAAAAGTTTATCCACAATTGGTTTTGAATCAATATCCAGAGCAGTTGCAATCAAATCAGCTGTCTCATTGGGCTTTTTAATCGTTTTAGCTTCAGCCCAAACAGAATACGTCTTAATGCTGAAGGCTAATTTTTCGCCATTTCGATCCATAATGATGCCACGCTTTGCAGGTATGACAATGCTTTTATCTTGCACTTTTTTTGCTTCAATTGTTAGTTCGTCATTCCAAATGGTATGAATATAAATTAATCGACCAATCAAAGCACCTGCCAAAATACTCAGAATGATATAGACATATAAAATTCTTCTTCTAAATAAAGTCATTAACGCCTCCAATAAGTCGCTATTTCTATTATAACCCAAGCATGAAATTATTCAATTAAAATACAAATCAATTAAAAAAGAAAACCCTAGTTCTGTTAGATTCACTTCAACTAGGGTTCATTCTATTTATTTAGATAATTGTAAATTGTTAATCATTTCCGTTTTCTGATTCCGACTCGCCGTTTGCACTTACGACCGTGTTGACTGCTTGTACTGAAATCGCAGTTTTACCCGAATCTCCTGACAATGCAAATTCATACTTAGGCGTTACATATACAATTTGTCCCGAAACTGGATATTGCATCCCAAGCGTTTCAACAGCGAGCTTTTCAATATTCTTCAGTTCTGTTTGACTCTCAATTTTAGCAGTTAATTCTTCTCTCTCAGCATTTGCAGACTTAATGGTTTCCTTAAGGTTATAAATTTCATATTTAGCTTCATTCACAAGAGAATTTTTATAAATATAGAGACTAAATAGACCAGCAACGAATAAAACTAAGGCAATTGAAAACAATGCGTTTTTAAAACTTTCAAACGCTAATTTTTTTGCCTTTTCTTTTTCGAGTCTTTTTTGTCGAATATTGATAATTTTTGCACTTTGCGAATGATTAAATGCTTTTATTTCCTCTTCTTCCATTAAATACTGAGCTGTCATCGTTACCCCTCACTTACTTCTTTTCTGCGACTCTTAATTTTGCACTTCGCGCTCTAGGATTGTTTTCGATTTCTTCATCAGATGGCAACACAGGTTTTTTGGTAATAATCTTCACTTTTGCTTTTCCACCGCATACGCAGACTGGAAATTCAGGTGGACATGTGCATCCTTGCGCCAACTTTTTATATGCATTCTTGACGATTCGATCTTCCAACGAATGAAAGGCTATAATGGCGATCCTGCCACCTTTGTTCATTCGTTCAACCGCATCGTTTATTGTTTTTTCAATAATATGGAGTTCGTTATTCACTTCTATTCGTATCGCTTGAAATGTGCGCTTCGCTGGATGTGGTCCGTCTTTTCTCGCACTTGCAGGAATAGCTTTTTTTATCACATCCACCAGTTCAAACGTCGTTTCAATTGGTTTCGTCTTTCGTTCCTCTACAATAAATTTAGCAATGCGATTCGCCCAGTTTTCTTCACCATACTCGGAAATCATCTCCGTCAGTTTTCTTTCGTCATAGGTGTTTACTACGTCATAGGCTGTGAATGTATCACTTTGATTCATTCTCATATCGAGCTTTCCATCATTCATATATGAAAAACCACGTTCAGCTTCATCAAGTTGAAATGATGAAACACCCAAATCTAATAGCAAACCGTCAATTTTTTCTATTTCAAGTTGATCCAATACATCCTTTATATTCGAAAAATTACTATGAAATGGAGTGAATTTATTTTCGAAAATCTTTAAGCGTGCCGTTGCAGCGTTTAAAGCGTCTGTATCTTGATCAACACCGATCAATCTGCCTTTATCTAACAGCTGCAAAATTTTGAAAGAATGACCACCACCACCCAAAGTTCCATCTACATAGATGCCATTTGATTTGATGTTAAGTCCTTCAATACACTCATTTAACAATACACTCACATGATTAAAACTCATAATTTCTCCTTTTAGAATCGAATACCTAACGCTTCCATATCTTCTGCAAGATCATCCATATTCGATGTCATAAAGTCGTTGTATGATTCCCAAGTAGCAGCATCCCAAACTTCTATTCTGGAACCTGCGCCATTGACATAAACCTCTTTTTCGATATTCGCGTGTTGTTTCAGTGTTTGTGGTATCAGAATTCTTCCCTGTTTATCAACTTCACATTCGCTTGCACCTGCAAAAAACGATCGAGCAAATGCTCTAGCATTTTTATTAGAAAGCGGGAGTGCTTTGAGTTTCGATTCAAAATCAGCCCATTCTTCTAAAGAAAAAATGAAAAGACAATGATCTAATCCTTTGGTAATATAAAAGGTTTCACCAAGTTTATCCCTAAATTTTGAGGGAATACTCAACCTATTTTTGGCATCAACTACATGCTTGTATTCACCAGTAAACATATCCCTCACACTCATTTTCGAAATAATTATGGTCTTTCTACCCACTTTTTAACACTTTATACCACTGATTAACTTAATTTTAATATTTTTTCTAAGAAATTGCAATAAAAAAAAGGAAAAAACTTTCTTTTTTCAAAAGTTTTTTCCTTTTATTTTTTAATTGTTTAGAATCTTATAGATTTTGATTTTTCTAGTTTTCGTCATGATTGACTTCTTCATCATGACTCATTTTATTTATGCTCCACCAACCTTTTTTACGCGCAATTACAATAAAGGCAGTTCCAAGGATAATCGCTACTAAACTAAAGACTTGAGCGATTCGTAAAGGTCCTAACATCAAACTATCCGTTCTAAGCCCTTCAATAAAAAATCTGCCTATCGAATAAAGCACTAAATACTTGATAAAATTCTCTCCGTAAAACTTTCTCTTTTTAAATGTCCAAATTAAAACAGCGAAAACGCCTAAATTCCAGATAGACTCATATAAAAATGTTGGATGATATTTTACGCCATCAATCATAATGCCCCATGGCAAGTCTGTTGGCCCGCCATGCGCTTCTTGATTGATATAATTCCCCCAACGTCCAATGGCTTGTCCTAAAATCAATGGAAGGGACACTAAATCCGCTAAGTCTCCAAAATTTAATTTCTTAACTTTACATACGATAAAGCCACCCAAAAGCCCTCCGATAATTCCACCATGGATCGCTAAACCTCCATTTCTAAAAGCAAGAATCATATCGGGGTTGGCGCGATAATAATCCCATTCAAAAGCGACATAATAAATTCGAGCAAAAATAATCGCCATTGGCAAGACAACAATTGCCAAATCGATTAGATCATCCTCTTTGTAACCGTATTTTTTTCCCACTTTCAATAGAAGCATCACGCCAATAAGCATTGCACTGGCAATGATAATGCCGTACCAAGCTACTGATATACCAAAAATCTCAAAAGCTACCTTGTCCATATAATCTCCCATATTCCTATATTAGATTGATCTTGTAATTTATCATCTTAATTATTATTTTATCATCTTACTCGTCTTTTTTGACAATTTTCGAAACCGAAACCTTGCTTAGATCATAAAATGCTTTCACGCATTGATTGACTTCATCCAGCGAAATGTCTTTATAACTTTCAAGTTGTTCAAATAAATTGCTATTTCGCATGATTAAATGCGTGTAGTTGTTTGCAATAGATTGAAGTGAATTAAAAGACGCCACTGTTCTTCCCATAATTTTTCTTTTCATTCGAACAAAATCAGCTTCTTCAAATCCATTCTTCTGATAATAAGAAATCGTATCTAGAATGCCTTCAACAATTTGTTGTTGATGGTCGGTTTCATTGCCAATAACAGCCATGGCATATCCGTCTCCAACCTGGATATCAAAATCAAATCCTTCAAAAACAATCCCAGCATCGTATGATGTTTTAAAAAAATGACTACTTCTTCCAAACATCAGATCGTTTGCAATTTTAAGCGCTCCTAACTTTCTGTAACGATTCTCATTAAAATATGAAACATTTCCCTTAAAGCCTACCATCACCATTCCCAAGGATACATCTTTGACCATAGTTTTTTCAAGATACCCTATTTGAGATGTCTCTTCGGGCAATATCAATGTTGGCTTCACTTGTTTTACACATTGCACGCATGAAAATTCATGTTCGAAAAGCTTTTCAGTTAATGCATATATCTGCTCCAGGTCAAAATCACCATACAAAAAGAGCGACATATTGGATGGTTGGTAAAAATGCTCATAACATCTGATAATTTCATCTTTTGTGGTATTTTGAACAGATTCAACGGTTCCTGCGATATCTTCTTTAATTGGATGTTGTTGATAGAGTCCATTCATGAGATTGGTATTTAGATCCCATTCTGGCTCATCCATGTACATTTTGATTTCTTGGATGATAATGCCTCTCTCTTTTTCAACACTTTCATCCGTAATATGAATATTAAAAACCATATCCACAAGCATTTTTAGGCAAGTTTCATAATTTTCAGTAGTGTCAAAGTGATAAACAGTAGACGTAGAGCTTGTATAGGCATTTAAACTTGCTCCAAGTGCTTCAAATTTTTCAAAGTGACTTTTTCCTTGTGATTCAAAAATTTGATGTTCCAAAAAGTGCGCAACACCTTTAGACGCTTCAAATCTCTCACCATCGTATTCATATTGGTGATAAAACCCTCCAAACTGTGTACTTAGAAATGCATATTTTTTTGAAAAATACGGCTTACTCATCAAATAAACGGTTAAACCGCATTTGAGTTGTCTAACGTGAACGTTCTCTCCAAAAAAAGAATGGACTATAGGTGTCATGAAACCTCCTGTGTTAATCGAACCACTGAATCTAATTGAATCTCCTCAAATGCTTTGCAAACCATATCACTCGTTACCGCTTCAATACGTTTAATATACTGCTCCACATCCACTTCCCCTTCAGTGATCATCATGTTGTAATAAAAATTCATATACGAATTTGGATAATCCGATAACGACTGGAGATTCGAGATAAATATTTTTTTGGCAGACTCCAGTTCATCTGAATCAAACATGCCTCTCCGAATCGCATCCACTTGTTCGGTCACTAATACTTCCACTCGATCAAACTTATCAAAATCTACACCTGCATTAACCATCAAAACGGAAACATGTTTCTCTATATGCGAATAAATACTGTAGCATAGACTCTCTTTTTCCCGTATATTTTTAAATAGCTTTGAGCTTCCTCCACCACCCAACACAATATTCCCTACAACTGCGGCAATATATAAAGGTGATTCATAAGGAACATTCAGGCGATACCCCATGCAAATTTTTCCTTGAGCGATGTCGTGAGGTTCGTCAATTCGACGTACTTTTAAAGGATTTACCATGACCTTTTCTCTCTGAATTGCCTCGATTTGACCTCTTTTAAATTCAAATGATTCTAAAATATCGCCACGCATCTTCTCATCGCCAAAATCTCCGATGACGCATATATCAATTTCTGACTCAGTCCAAACTTTAAGAAGGTGTTCCATCAGCTGTTTAGGATTAATTGCCTCCACCATCTCCACCGTTCCAAGTTCATGAATGGCGTAAGGTTCTCCCTCAAACATCGCTTCAATACAACGCGTCATGACCCAGCTATTTTTTTGATCTTTACGTTGCTTTATTTCAGCTATCAACGCTTCTTGTTCACGTCTAAATAAATCTGGATCAAATCCATTTTCAATCATACGCGGATGATTGATCATATCATTCAAAAGCTGAAATACATTTCGATACACTAGAGGATCTTCTACATACTCCATACCAGGAATCTGTGCTTTTATTTGAATCATCTGTTTTTCTCCATACTTATGAACATCCGACACAATGAGCGTACCAAAATTCATCTCTAAAGCTTGACTAATCGCCTGAGAATCTTGATAATGAGCCGTTGACTGATCGATGACTCTTGATAAAAGCGCATTGAGAGCCACCTCTTCAGTGCGAAGTGGTCGTTTAATATAGAGACCAAAAAGGATGGTCTTAAATTTTTTTGAATGCACCATATGCAGCTTAATGCCCTCTGCAATGGTTTCCTTCGTTGTATGATTAATCATATTGTCTCCCATCTTGTTGTGTTTGACACAGTATAAGGACATTATAACTTATTTACAACCCCTTGTTAATACGTTATAATATTTTGATGTGACGACACTGTAAATCAATCGTAAGATTAAATATAAGGATGGTAAAAAATGAAATTAGGAATCGTTGGCTTGCCAAATGTTGGAAAAAGTACACTTTTCAACGCAATTACAAAAGCGGGTGCTGAAAGTGCAAACTATCCATTTTGCACAATCGAACCAAATGTCGGCGTTGTATCTGTTCCAGATAAACGTTTAGAAGTGTTAAGAGACATGTATGATTCAAAAAAAATCGTCAATACAGCAATTGAGTTTTATGACATTGCAGGACTTGTAAGAGGTGCATCAAAGGGAGAAGGTCTTGGAAACCAGTTTTTAAGCCACATTCGCGAAGTTGCTGCCATTGTTCACGTCGTAAGATGTTTTGAAGATGAAAACGTCGTACACGTAGAAGGAAAAATCGGGCCATTAAACGATATTGAAACCATTAATTTAGAACTTATTTTATCAGATTCTGAGATCTTAGAAAGACGCATTGCGAAAACATCTAAACAAGCTAAAGGCGATAAAACTTTAGGCTCAGAAATTGAAATGTTAGAGCGCGTAAAAAAAGTTCTAGACGATGGTCTCTCAGTAAGAACGATGGATTTAACTGAAGATGAACGCGATTTTGTCAAGTCATTGAACCTTCTTTCATTTAAACCGATCATCTATTGTGCAAATGTTTCTGAGGAAGATGTCGTTGCAGGCATTGAAAATGATCATGTGAAAGCAGTTAAAAAATTCGCTGAATCTGAAAATGCGGAAGTTGTGGTCATTTGCGGTAAAGTTGAGCAAGAAATTGCCGAACTTGAAGATGAAGACAGACAAGCCTTTTTAGAAGAGCTCGGGTTAAAAGAATCTGGTCTTGATCAATTAATTCGTTCAAGCTACCATTTACTTGACCTCATCAGCTTTTTAACAGCAGGTCCACAAGAAGTAAGAGCTTGGGACATTCGCAGAGGAACAAAAGCGCCTCAAGCTGGTGGAAAAATTCACTCAGACATTGAACGTGGCTTTATTCGTGCAGAAACCATTGCATTTAATGATTTAGTGACATACGGTTCAATGGCTGCCGCTAAGGATAACGGGAAAGTTCGTCTTGAAGGGAAAGAATACGTTATTCAAGATGGCGATGTGATCCATTTTAGATTCAACGTGTAAACAGTCACAATAAATAAAGCTACATGAGTTTGTACACCACCAACGATACGTGTACACTCATGTAGCTTTTTATTATGGGTTATGTGGATTCAAAGAAGATATTTGACCTTACTATGTTTAATACTTACTGATCTATTTCTGCAGCTCCTGTAGACATCTGACTATGGGCAATGACCGCGACTAAAACAACAGCCCCTCCAATCAATGCGTACATCGTAGGAAGTTCTCCTGTCCCAAGATATACCCAAACCGGATTTAAAAGTGGTTCAAACACTGGCAGTAAAATGGCTTCTAGTGCAGTGACACCTGCAATTCCCTTTGTGAAAAATACATATGAAAAACCCAATTGAAAAACGCCTAGAAGAACAATGCCGATGATGCTGGACGATGTCCACACAATGCCACCATACGAAGGTATGGAAACAAAAAACGTCACTAAATTTCCCCAAAAAACAATTTCAAGAGGAGAATGATTTTTAACGCGTTTTAAAGAAAATACCAAAAGCGCCATGCCCAATCCACTTAAAATCGACAAGATATTTCCAAACATGCCACCCGCTTCGATATCTCCCATGAAGAAAAGTGCCATCCCTAAAAATACAACAATGACTGCAATTAAATCTTTTCGGTAAAATTTTTCTTTAAAAAAGAGCACACCCACAATTAAGATCCATGCAGGAGAAGTGAACTGCAAGAGGATTGCATTTGCTGCAGTGGTTAACTTATTTGCACTCACAAATAAAAAGACCAAAACAACATAATTGATTGACGCTACGACTACGTATTTATCAGGTTTTTTCGGCTGTTTTTTTTCTAAAAGCAGAATAAAAACATATAAAACGATGCTGGTAATGCCACTTCGTATGCCTGCAATTGCTATCGGATTCCAGTCGATCATTTTAATCAGCAAGCCAGCTGTACTCCAAAGCATTGCTGCAAATATTACAAATATTACCGAGGTACTTCTCTTTAAAGGTGTATTCATCACTTGCCTCCGTATTAAAAAAGGGGCATTCTATCGAATGCTCCCTTTTATTATACAGTTATTTATTCATCTAAATCAATTTTATCTTTGCTTTGTTTTGCTGCAAATGTTTTCCACGCGTGTAAGCCTAATGATAAGCCGATGACGCCATACGCGATAAACGTTCTAAAATACTCCCCTACTTGTGCATTACCAAACAGGTTTTTCCCTGCCATTGGAGAAACGATGAACAGTGTATGAAAGAGCACGACACCGACTAAAGCTTGCCCCACCGTTGCACGCGTAACAGAAGCACCACCGATCAAAATAGCAGCAATGGCAAATGTACTGATTTGAACGTGAGAGCCATAGGTGTTGAGCGTTCCAAGATTTTGTAAGAAGATGATTTGACCCCATGCTGCGAGTACAGTTGAGATTACAATCGAGAGGATACGTCTCTTTTCAACATTGATTCCGGATACATGGGCAATATGCATATCTTGGCCAACCGTCCTAAAATCGTGTCCCATCTTAGTTTTAAAAATGAGTACATTAAACACCGCAATTAAAGTAATAAAGAACGCTGTTATAACAGGAATGTCAAAATTTTTGTATAAGTTGTTAGTAAATTGGATAATCAATCCCATTGCGACAAATGCTAAGCACATTCCCAATCTCATGTAAAAATGATTATTTTGTACTTTCGTAAAGATTTTTTTGCTTCTAAAGTGAAGAATGGACAAAATAATCGCAAAAGTAGTGCCGAACAAAATCAACGTCAATGGAAGTTTCATCGAGAAAAGTCCATCTACTGCATACATTAAATTGCCTTTTAAGTCGATGGTATTGACGATTCCAATGCCTCCAGGAATTAAGAAATCTTTATTCCCAATTGGCAACATCGTTCCTACCATAAATAAGAATAGCAGCTGATACAAACCATTTGCAAAGAATCCAAGAATCATAGAGGTAATCATCTCTTGACCCATTGTTTTATTGAGAACAACCCCTGTTAAATATCCAAAAAGTGCTGCAATTGGTGTAGAAAGTGCAATACAGAGCATAACGCCACCAAAACCAGTAGCACCATAACTGATGGCAAAAATCATGACGATTTGAGCGGCCATTGCGCCTATAGTGATACCAAAGTTAAGTCCCATACCGGCAATAACAGGAATAATTAATGCTAATACTAAGAATGAATTTCTACCAACGCGTGTAATCAACTCTTTTGCAATAAAAGGTAGCGGTTGCTGAGATGCCCATATTCCTAAAATACATAAAATAGTAAATACAATGGTAACGATATTTTTGATCAGCAGGTCTTTAATTTTTCTATTCATTAGTGTCCACCCCCTGCTTTAGTTAATGCATATAAGATAATGCCATACTGTACAACTACGCGCATAACTTCAGATAAATTTCCTTCTGGGAAAATCACGTTAGCTACCGGTAATGCTGCAAGCAAAAGACCTTGGAAGATAAATACCCCAAAGATAACATGAACAATCCGAGCCGAATGCGCCGATGCGCCACCAAGTAAAATAGCCGCTACAGCTGCAAATCCCATCATGAGTGGTGCAGTATAAAGCTGGAAGAATCCATAACTTTGTGCATATACTAAGATACCGATTGCACCGAGCATCGTCGAAATAACAGTTGAAATTAAGCGACTTTTGTCGACGTTGATTCCAGATGCTTTAGCAAATTTATTGTTACTACCTACTGCAATCATCGCCAAGCCTGTCTTGCTTTTGAAAAACAGCCAAACTAAGAAACACATTGCAAAGAAGAATAAGAGTAACCCCGTAGGTACTTTTACACCTAACACTTTAAAAGCGAGAAGTTTATTCAGCACTTTATCATAGTAATCTGTTAAGGCTATCGTCGTTCTTAATCCATCTCCAATTGGCCATCTAATCGAGTCTGAAGTAAATGGAAGGACGAGCCAAGCAATACACATCAGCGATACTACAGAAAAGCCCACATAGGTCCCTACCATCATCTCTGACCCTTTCACTCTATTCAGCAAGAGACCATAAAAATAACCTGCTAAAATTGCAAGTGGAATGGAGATGATCATCGCTACAAACAATCCAAACAATCCCGTTAGCTGAAGTTCAATACTAATGAGTCCACCCAAAATACCACAAATAATACCAAGTGGCAAACCAAAGTTGAGCCCTGTTCCAGATAAAATTCCCGGAACCATTGCAAGTACTAAAATACCATTCATTCCCATTCTTACTAAGTTATCTGAGAATAAAGATGGCACATTTAAATCCAACACATACGCGGCAATGTAGACAATAATCAAAAGTGCAATAATCGTTAATCTTGGAATGCCAATAGTTTTAAGAATATGCATGAATTTTGCTTTCATTATTGGACCTCCCCTGGAATATCTGTTTTTCCTGACATAAAAAGACCAAACTTCGCATCAGAGTCTTCTGGATTTAGAACGCCAACCAATTTTCCCTCAGAGATAATCGCAATTCGGTCACAGATTGAACGCAATTCACCTAACTCACTCGAAGTCATGATAATGGTCATTTTTTTATTTCGATTTAAATCAATGAGTGTATCTAAAACAAGTTTTTTCGCTCCGATATCGATTCCTCTCGTCGGTTCTGATACCAACAATATTTCAGGTTCTAGCGTAATTGCTCTCGCGAGACATACTTTCTGCTGGTTTCCGCCACTTAACCTTTGTGTTCTTTGGTTAATTCCTGTGCAGCGAATATCAAAGAGTCTTACCATCTCAGACGCATGTTTGGTCATTTTAGCCGTATCCACTTGAGAAAACAAACCATATTTCTTTAAGAAATTATTGTTTACTTGCATAGCAGTAATGGCAATATTGACGTCGATTGGCTCATTGAGCAATAGTCCCACGCCTTTGCGATCTTCTGATACAAATGCCAATTTACGTTTTAATGAGGCCATCGGATTATTGAGAATCAGTGGTTCACCGTTAAAAAGCACTTCACCTTTCGCTGGATAAAGACCCATCAATCCATTTGCAATACCGATTTTTCCTTGTCCTGCAAGTCCGCCAATTCCAATTATTTCACCACGACGCACCTGCAAATCCATTCCTTTAACCATTTCGCCAGGCATACCGACTTTAAAATTTTTCAAAGACAAAATAATATCTTGATCACTCAGATTTCGATGATCTTCCTGAGGAACCATCTTTTCAATTTTTCTTCCTACCATCAATTCTGCAAGTTCAATTGCATTGGTATTTTTAGTCGGTTTATAGGATACTAAACCACCATCTCTTAAGATGACCACATGATTTGAACATGCAATTACTTCGTCTAGCCTGTGAGTGATAAAGATAATTCCTATCCCCTTAGCAGCGAGTGATTTCATGGCTTTGATAAGATTATCTGCTTCGCTTTCTGTTAATACTGCAGTTGGTTCATCAAAAACGAGCATTTTGATGTTCTTTTTATCTATTTCACGAGCAATTTCAATGAATTGCATATAGCCTACTGGAAGACCTTCAACTTTAGCGTATTCATCAATTCCAATCTCTAAAGTATCAAGTGCTTTTCTCGCATCCTCGTTCATTTTCTTCGTATCAAGTGTACGATAATCTTTACCAAAGAGCATGCTTACGGGATTTTGCTTTGTTATTTCCCTATTTAATTTAATATTTTCTGCTACTGTGTAACCAGGAATCAACATAAATTCTTGATGCACCATGCCGATACCCGCTTCCATCGCTTTTTCAGGTGTATCAATTACCAAAGGATTGCCTTCTAAAAGCACTTGACCAGAAAATCCACCTGTCGTGTGGATCACTGGCATACCAAATAAAATATTCATTAAAGTCGATTTTCCAGCACCATTTTCACCTAATAAACATAGAATTTCACCTTTTTCGAGCGAGAAACTTACGTTATTCAGCACTTGATTTTCCCCATAGGATTTGGAGATTTCTTTAAGTTCTAAAAGTGCGTTACTCAAGATATTCACCCCTCATTTCTTATAAAAAGGTTGTCCGAAATGATATCGAACAACCTTTTCAAACTTTGGTTGTATTAGAACGTTATCTCACTAGAACGTTATATAATCTGATAAAAGAAGTAAGAAGTTATCATAAGTAGTTCCGCCTTCTTCAAGAACGTTTAACTTAACTTCTGTTTTTGCAAAATCTGAGAATACTTTTTCTAAATAAGCTTTATCTACTTTACCTTCAGTTTTGCCTTGTGCCCAAGCGATACCGTACTCAACGCCTGATTCAACGAACATCATATTAACTGGAACTGGCCAAGTTGCAAATCTACCAGTACCACCTTTTTCAGCCACTTTTGCTGTAATCTGTTCAACGATGTATGCAACATCACCTTGTTTATCTTCAGGTACATCGATTCCAAGTGCTCCTGGATATCCATGGTAAGGAGATGGACAACATTGTTGAGCAACAATACCACCTTGTTCAAGAGAAGTCTTGATCAATGGCTCTTGCATTGCGCAGTTTGTTGAGAAGAAGCAAGTATCTTTGCCATATTCTTCGATTTTTCTTGGAATATCTTCAAGAATAAATTGTTGAGCGCCTGGTACGCCTGCATCTCCAGTTGGATCTGGTGCAGTTGCATCTACAAACTCAATACCATTTGCTTCACATTGTTCTTTAAAGATGTCTCTTCTAGCAGCTAAAAGAGGATATGACATATGTCTTGGGAATGAGTAATGAACAAATGTTTTAGCACCCATTTTTTTAGCTTGCTCGATAATTGTATAACCCATACCTAATTCATCGCCTTGCATTACAAGGTCTGCTTTAGGTGAGATTGTATCAGGAGCTTCGCCAGGAACAGCTGCGATAATAAGAATATCATCTCTGATTTCTCTTACTTTATCGATAGCTGCTGATGTACCAGGAACAGCTTGACAAATCACGATAACTTTTACGTCAGCGTCATTTGCGATACTTAAAATATTCGAAATTGTTGTTTCTTGCTCATCCATAAATTTATCAGGATAAGTTTGTAAAATAACTTGATCGCCGTATTTAGCTTTTACTGCTTCAGCAGCTCTGTACTCTTCTTCACCTTGTGAAACAGTACCTGTTACTACGCCTACTTTGAATCCTAGATCGATTCCTGATGTTCCAAGATCTGCTTTTTTTCCACAGCCAGTCACTGGAAAAATCATGATCATAATCATCAAAAATGCAAATAACTTTTTCATTGAATGATCCCCCTTAAGTTTTGTTAAGGACTTTTGTCCTTGAATGAGATAATTCTACATTTGTTTGAATATTCCTTTTTTTCTGAATAATTAAAATGTCGAAACATTTCGGTGTTTTGATTAACATAACTTCGTTATATAGTTGAAACCTTACAACAAGATTGTAGTGATATGCATAATTCGAGATGCTGCATCCATATATTTTGAATATTATTTACAAATTGAAAGATTTTATAAAAATAACCATATAGTAAATTTTATATGAATCTTCCCCCGATAACATTCCGATAACAGATCATTGATCAAAAAAAGCGACTCATCATTCACACAAATTGTGCAAAAATCGAGTCGCTTTTATCAGTTTATGATCGGTTTATAATCGCTTTATAATCGATTTATAATCGATTTATTAAAAAATGAATCAAGTTGTCGTCGTTGAAATTACCACTGCTGTCGTAGTGGCCATCATGATCGCAGCCATTTGTGCAGCTATGATAGATTCAATAGCGGTGGTTGCAACCACTGCATTTAAATGATCGTCTTGTAACCATATATCACTAACTAAAAAGGATGCCAACAGCATGACGAAATCACGGTCAATCCATTTGTAGATCTTTTGTCCCTTCATCATTTGAATCGCCTCAATCCACTTGTTTTCAATTGAAGGATCTTCTAGTGAAATCAGCGATACAATTCCATATACAGAATACTTACCAGAATATGTGTTCAATTTATTGGCTTTAACGGCTTCTTTAAGTGCTAAACATCGGTTGACAACTTCGTACATGGTTCGATCGCTAAAAGATAAAATATGTGATAATGCTTGAAGTTCGTTTGATTTTGAAAAACCGACTTGGGTCAATTGTTGATAAATGGTTTCGCATTTTTCTAACGGAATATTAGAATACGCAATCATAATTGACATGGAGTAATCATCTGTATTCGTCAGCCATGGATGATTGGTTTGCATTTCCTTATACAGACGAAATGCCTTTTGAGAGAGTTCTACAATATCTGCATGTTCACTGCATCTATATAGCGCAAATGATGCAAATATCAAATTTTGGCTATTTTTAAATCCTGCCGCCTTAAGGACGCCTTCACATCTTTGAATTTCGTGAAAAACGGATTCAACTGTATTCGATTCTAGAGAAATCAACGCACTTAGAATATAATTGTGTGCTCGCATTTCTGAAAAAACACCCGTTTCATTTTTAATGACTTGTTGAGCTTGTTTAATTCTTTCAACATCAATGGATCGATTTTTTTGCATGGCTACGAGCGCAATGAAATGATGATATAATCCCTGTTCCCACTTAAAGGCTTTTTGTAATATATGATAATGATTCTCGACTAGTTTTAGTTTTTCTACTAATTGTAATTGCATCACGACCTCCTATATTTGATTTTCAGCATTTTAAGTTTACTTTGCGAAAGTTTCTATCTTAATTTTAGTATACGGATTTATTCCTATTTTTGTATTAAAAAGTTTAGAAAATTGCATAATTCTTATTTGTGAGAATCTCAATTTTTGAAATGGCGTGATTGAGCCATTTTAATTTTTCAACACATGATTTTCACACCGAAAAGGTAATTATGCAATTTCCACAGTTATTAATTATAGATAAAACATCCATTAAACCATCAATAAACTAGACGCATAATCCATAAATAAGGTAAAATAAATAGAGACAAACAATCAGGAGGAATTAAATGAGTATTTTTGAAATTATCATGTTATTATGCTTTGGTGCCGCATGGCCCTTTTCAATTTACAAGTCTTGGAAATCTCAGTCTACTCAGGGAAAAAGCGTGTTATTTCTCGTTATTTTGATGGTTGGATACGTTTCTGGGATATTAAACAAGCTCTTTTACCACTATGATGGTGTGATTTATCTGTATATTTTGAATTTATGTATGGTATCTACGGATACACTCCTGTATTTTAGAAACAAGCGATTATCTGGTGAGAACTCATGAATCTGATCAAGCGATTGATCATGATATTTACTGTACTATCTATGATGATCTTCGCATTTTATCATTTGACCTCACAAAGTTTTAACCAATTAAGCGTGATAGAGATTTCAATTCAATCGGATAGCGAGCAAACGTGGACTCAGTTATCCTTAAATAGCGATGAGAAATCGATTTTTTTAGAAGAACTTCACTCAAAAAAGCAAATCGCTCAGCCTTCTGAAGAAATCCTTAAAACGTATCAGTTAACCGTTAAAAATTTTTGGCAACACACCGTAAAATACGAAGTTCTCTATTTAAACTCAGGAAAAATCATCATAAATAATTTGCAAGATTACCACTATTACGTAGTTGAGGAACCTCATTTTTTTGCGACGTATTCTTTTTTTGATGCCATCTATCACCCACTTTCGCCTCCAATGGTTCAACTCAAGCAAAACGGTGCTCAGTCATTACTTCCGAGTGAATCGATCAACTGGCAAATTCGAAAATGGGATCGCAATTGGTACGACTGGGAAGCATCGTCACAAACACTCGCGAAACCATCTACATATAAAGTCTCATCTAATCATGATACGATTGAATGGCTCGCAGATAAATCCATCCAAACCGCTTCTTTAATCATTCGCTCAAAAGATACTGGAAATACAGTTTGGGAAAATGATATAACGTCCGCTCAACTCCCAATATGGAATGAAAATGGTTCGTTTGAATATGAGTTATCACTCAATTGGAATGCTGAAACAGAAGGATACAAAGGAGCTGCGGTTTACCGATTTGACGTTGAGATCGCTATCCCTGCGGGATTTACCATCAGTAAAACAACTGTTTATCAAGGCGAACTCATTTATTTAAGTGCCTTTTATATTGATTCTGTCGATTCTTATGAAGTCGTTCAAGATCTCAATCCCTTTTTTAAATGGTACGGCGATTATCCAAATTATCGAGCTTATTTGCCCACTAGCTATATAACGGATCCCGGATTACGCAATATCGAGATTACACACCCATCCACAGGAGAAAGCCAACATTTTACCGTTGAAGTTCTCCCTCGCGACTTCAAAGTACAAAGGCTCGTAGTGGACACCTCCATTGAAGAAGACACTCAAACGGATGATGCTTATGCTGAATATCGACAAGTATTCAATCCAGCTAGAAGAACAAGTCATGATGAACGTTATTACACAGAACCTTTTATTTTGCCAATTGCAAGTGGTCACCTGAATACAGAACTTGGAGAAAAACGCACGATTAATGGAGCGCCTACTTCTTATCGACACCAAGGAATCGATATTGGGGCAAAACAAGGAACCCCTGTCTTTGCTTCAAATGCAGGAAAAGTCGTATTAGCCTATCATCTTGTCTTGACTGGAAATACTGTGATTCTCGATCACGGTGAAGGTATTTTTACCGTATATGAACACATGAACTCCCTTACTGTTACACTTGGTGAACTCGTTAAGCGAGGTCAAACTATTGGAACTGTAGGTTCTACAGGTTTTTCAACTGGTCCGCACTTACATTTTATGATTTCTTACTACAACATTAATTTAGAACCTGGCTATTTTTGGTATCACGAAGCACTCACTAAAGAGACTCATTATCAATTAGAGCCATAGCATCTACTCTCAAAAAATAAAAGCCTATTTAGTAACCTGTCACTTAATATAAGTGAACCGTTCTAAATAGGCTTATTTTTTACTAGTTGTTCAGATTAATCCGATTAATGAGTTTGTTCAGGTTAATTAGTTTGTTCAGGTTAATTAGTTTGTTCAGGTTAATTAGTTTGTTCAGATTCATTATGATTCGCAATGAATAAATGGACGAATTTGATCCAAAATTTCATTTTTAACCGACTCTTTTACACAACCATTTTCATCTAAAGCAGAATCGTTTAGATCGATTCTTACTTTTGGACATAAGTTAAAAGACTCATACCAAAGTTCATAATTGCGTTTCAAATCTTCCATATAATCTCTTGGAATTAAGTCACCTTCAGTTGAGCGTGCGCGACGATTGATTCTTTCCATAGCCGTATCAACCGTTACATCGATATAGACCAAAACTTGAGGCGGTTGAATGTGTTCTAACATATTGTGGAGTAAATCTCTATAAATTTTGAACTCATCTGCAGTCATTTGTCCACGTTCGTGAATCGTTTTGGCAAAAATCTCATCTCCATAAATCGATCGGTCTAAAACTGCATTGTTTCCATCTGCTTCAATTCTTTTTAAATCCTTAAAACGGTCGTTTAAAAACATGACTTGTATGATTGCGCTCCATCTTGTTTGATCCGCATAAAATAAGTCTAACATGCGTTGCGCTAATGAATCTTTTCCATCATCCTTTAATTCTTCAAATAGAGGAACATTTAAAGAATCGCTGATAAATTTTCCAATGGTGCTTTTTCCTGCTCCTATGATGCCATCAATTACTATTGCCATGTTTTTGTCGACTCCTTTATTTAAATATATTTCACGATTGGTACTGATAAACTGCTTAAACATGAAAACTCCTTACATGATCCATTTCTTTTTTAGATGATACAGTTATTCTTGCATAATCCATTGCTTCTTGCATAATCCATTGCTTTGAATGATCTAATTATTTTCTCATGATAATGCCGCCGCCCACAAGTCGATTTCCTTGATAAAACACAACGGATTGACCCGGTGTAATTGCGCGCTGAGGTTCGTCAAATTCTACGTACAACTCATCGCCAATTGATTCAATGGTGCATGTTGCTGGTTTTGCACTATATCGAATTTTCGCTTCACATTTCATCGGTCCTTCAAGCTTATCAAATAAAATAAAATTCACATCTCTTGCCCATAATGATTTTTTAAACACCGATTGATTATCCCCTAAAACAACACCATTTGATGTTGGATTGATATCAACGACATACATCGGTTTACCAAAAGTGAGCCCAAGTCCTTTTCTTTGACCTACTGTATAGTGAATGATGCCTTTATGCTTTCCAAGTACCTGTCCATCAATGTCATAAAATGCTCCAGTGGTATCTTTTAAATTCCCATAACGCTCTAAAAATGGAATATATTGATCATCTGGTATAAAACAGATTTCTTGACTATCCGATTTTGAAGACATCCGAACATCCACTTCAGAAATAATTTTCCGGACTTCTTCCTTTGATTGAAAATCAGATAACGGCATAAGAACATGTTGTAACTGTTCTTGTTTGAGCGTATAAATCGCATATGTTTGATCTTTTTCTCTAGCACTGGCCATCTCAATCACATATCGCTTAATCGCTTCATCATAGTAAACAGACGAGTAATGGCCCGTTGCAATGTAATAGGCACCCAGTTCATGTGCTTTATCTAATAATGCACCAAACTTAATCAACCGATTACATACAACACATGGATTGGGCGTTTCTCCATTTTTATAGCAAGTGATAAAATCATCTACCACCGTCTCTCTAAATAAGGATTCAAAATCCACGACATGAAAAGGGATTCCTAGTTGTTCACAGACGCGACGCGCATCTTCTTCAGCAGAGTTATTACGGGCAACAGACGACTTATCATCTTTCCAAAGCCGCATGTTAACACCAATAACTTCATATCCCATTTGCTTTAATTTATATGCCGCTACGGTGCTATCCACTCCGCCACTCATTCCGACAACTACTTTATTTTTATTTAACATTTGACAGTCCTTTCTAACAAATACCCAACTATTATAGCATATCCAATGACGAAATACAGTTAAAACTCATGCTTTAAAGCATAAACAAAAAAGAAAAAAAGGATACTGGCGAGGTATCCTTCTTTCATAGAGGTATCAATTAAGCTTGCGTTTTGGAGTATCTGCTTCTTCATGGGTAATAAAGAAGACAATTATGCTTATGAGTATAAGGAGTATACTAAGTATGAAACGTTCATTATGCCATCTCTTGTTGAGAATGATTATCAATTTCATATCTTGATATTAATATACCACCTCTTGATTCACTTGTAAATAGTTTTTTTAAAATTTTTTTGAATGCGAACTAGACTTCACTATGCTAATATATAGATTAGGAAATAAATAATTACTGGTAACTGATAGATGAATACCAATTGGTGATAAAGAAACTTCCATAGATGACTATACGATTTGGGGAATATATGAACGAACTTAGCACGTTAATTGAGACATTAAAAAGATATATCATCTTATCTGCATTGGATATTCAAAATATTAAAAATACGATTTCTAATCGATTTATGCATTTGAGTGAACTTGATAGAGCCAATCTGCTTTCTAAGGCAATTCATTTGCACTTTGATAAACATCTCAATGGTGTTGATGATGCCAATAAATCCCTCATAAAAATTCAATTAATCGAAAGCACCTTAGCGCGTCATCAATATACCATTACAAAAAACGATGTATTCGAAGCCATTTATAGTTTAGATCTCGAACCTACTTTAAAACTCAATTTAGCCGATTCATGGTTACGCGAGTCCACTCAAATCACTGTCAATAGAGATGCTCTTGAAACTTATTTTTTAAGTGAATTTGCCTTTAGCACAGCATTATCTGAAGCAATCGAACCCCCACTCTTTCAGACAAGTACATCAGAGAACGATTCAAAAGACATCACCTATGACAATACTTATTGGAATCTGCCAGTTGAACCTTTAACATATGAGCATCAAGATGCGCATTATTATGCAAAGTTAAATACGTTTTTTGCTCGACATTTTTTAAAGCTTGCAACTGGATTACTTATTTTGATCATCCTCTCATTTACATCGAGAGTGTACCATTCATTTTATCCAAAAACTTCACCAAGTTCTGACTTGATACAAACCGATTTCGTGGATCGCCACTACCTTGAGGCTTATCCATTTGAACAAGTCTTTGGACATACGAATTTAAACATTCCCGTTATCGATAACACACCTGATCGGCATTATGACTACACTTACTTTGATAAAATTACACACTTTTACTATGCACCCTTTGATTATTTTGCAGTTAAAAATTATATATTGAATACAAGAAATGGTGCGATCGGTTCACCTGAACAGTTTAATTTAATTATTCAAAAAGCCTATGCAAACGATATCGATCCTCTGCTCCTTTTCGCGATTATTGGGCAAGAACAGGCCTTTGTTCCCAAAGATTCTTCAAGCATGAATCAGATGATCAACAATCCATTTAATGTGTTTCACAGCTGGCAAGAGTTTAATACCACCCTTGAGGATAGTACTCAAATTGCCATTCATACCATTGAAAATAGGCTGAGTTACAAGCCTCTAGAGGCATCCCCTTTTAAATGACTCAATGCCATTTACGCCGAGGATGAAAAATGGTATATAGGTGTTCGATCATTCTATATCTACCTTGTCACACTTGGTCGATTAAACTAGATATGTATACATTATGCAACGGTTATTCACACTTTTATTGGGTATGTAGTCAATAAGTTTTATTCTTACAAAGGAGTGTGATAGAATGCCTTATAGAGGAACAAATTCTAAACGTCAAGTGGTTCACGACAAAAGTAGAGGCACCATCAAAAGCGGTTCCAGAGATCATTTTCTAAATGAAAAAAAAGAACATGAACACGAACTATCCTTAGCTAAAGAAAACATCGCAAAATTTCATAACGATGGATTCAGATATCATAGAAGAGAAGATCATGAAAATAAAATTAGGATTGTTTTTGTCAATGATCAAAAGGAAGAGAAAGAGCTCATGTTCTTATTTCCAGATAATGTGGATACATTAAAAGAATACTTTTCCAATTTGCATTAATATCAGCAAATATAAATGTATACCAATTGTATCTTGGCGCTATTTTAAGTTAATGGCTCAATATTATGGAAATTAAAGGTTTAATCAATTTAAAAGCTGCAAACAAATCTATTTCTGTAGATTTGTTTGCACCTTTATTAATTTCTCATCTAAATAAATGGATCAATCTTCATCCACGAGTCGACTGAACCCGGTCCCCTCGCCCCATACGGTATTGACTGGTAAAACTGAAACAAATGCTTTGTGATCCACTGATGCAATTTTATCACGAATGAGAATAGACTCTCTAGGCGAGCATAGAACGACGAGTTTTGTTCGATTGAGATTGGTGTAGCCACCTAGAATATTATATTTTGTAATGCCTCTTCCTAAGTCCTTCAAAATATATTGTTCAATATCTGATTCTTTTTCACTGATTATCTCGAGTTTAACCACTTTTGATGAAAAACCATATAGAACCGTATCGACGGATTTCATCACCACAATTTGTGTTAAAAGTGCATAAAGCGCAATTCTCGTATCAAAGACAAATGCCGCACAAGCAATAATCATCATATCGAGTACTGCGATGATCGCAGATAAACTCATAAATCTAAAGAGTTTGCGATTGATAATTTTTGCTATGGTGTCTGTCCCACCAGAAGAAAATCCGCCTTTCAAAATGAGTCCTGTTGCAACGCCTGCCATTACGCCATAATAGATGGAAGCAAGAAATAAGTCGTTCTGCGTCATATTAAAACTAAATCGACTAAATACCATGAGAATCAACGGAAAAAATAGTGAAAATACGACAATTTTCTTCGCTTCTTTTTTTCCTAAAGTCAACCAAGTCATTCCCAACACAACAATGGACAGAATATAATACAAAATTGTATAGTCAATTTTGATGACGCGTTCAAGCACAAGGGATAAACCCGTGATGCCACCAGTGATAATACCATTTGGCTTTAATATCGATGAAATTGCCACTGCTAAAATCACCGATCCCAACAATACATAAAAAATATCTTTGACCTTTTTCATTTTTCCCTTATCTTTCATCTCGAACTTCCTCATTTCAGACCGATTTTTCATTGCTGATACCACCTCATATATACCCAGTTTTTAAAGTACCCCTATTATATCATTTTTATATTTTCTTTCCATAGGTAAAATGTTATGAAAACCCTTCAAATGATTCAACTTATGTTAAATACATATAGCATATTTCACTATTTTAACTTGACTTGTCCTCTGTAGGTTTTATAATGACTTAGGAACATAAAATTATGCATCTAATAGTGAGAAATGGAAGGTTATCTATGGAAAATTTCGAAAATGACATTCCTTTGAAGAAGTCGAAACTTCGGGGATTACTTAAGTTTATTGTATTATTACTCATCATTTCGATTATCGGCGTCTTTGCAATTGGCTATTTTTCAAATGAACGCGTCAACATCGTCTTAATGGGAGTTGAAGGCACTCGAACAGATACCATGATTTTCATGTCGATTGACACGAAAACAAATAAAGTGGATGCAATCTCAATTCCAAGAGATACCTATCATCCAACCCCTGGAAAGACAGGTCAAGGTCAAGCTAAACTCAACGCCGTATACGGATTTAGAGAAATTGGCGGTCCTGAAGGCGTCAAAAATGCGATATCAGAACTCTTAAATGTACCTGTGGATTATTACGTACAAGTCGATTACAAAGCGGTAAAAGAAATTGTCGATTTAATTGGCGGCGTAAAAGTAAATGTCCCTTTTGCTATGAAATATGACGATCCCTACTCAAAACCACCGCTTCATATTGATTTCCAACCAGGCGAACAAATCATCAATGGCGATCAAGCAATGGCTTATTTACGCTTTAGAAAAAACAATGATGGGTCACATAGCGGCGGAGATGTTAAACGCATGGAACGTCAACAAGAGTTCATGAAAAGCGCAGCTAAATCTGCTATGCAAATTAAACTTCCCTATATCGTTGCAAGAGGACTCTCTTATGTAGAAACCGATATGCCTATGCACAAAGCGCTTATTCTTGCTACTGCAATGCTCGGTACGGATATGAAAGATGTGAATATCCAAACCATCCCATCTGCTGGCACAGGCACCGGTAAAGACGGATTAAGTTACTTCTACCACGATCCTGAGGCGACACAGTTATTACTTGATCAAATCATGAATTAATAAAAAAAGAAGGCGTTAGCTTCTAGTGAAGCATAACGCCTTTTTCAAATTCATCAAACTCTTTTGCAATTTCATCTTGATCAAATCCATAAAAAGTCATTTCATACAGACAAATGGCAATCAGCTCATCTGGATTGATTTCAAGATCTTCTTGAATGACAAATTGCGCATTGGACCATTCTTCCCATCTAGTAAACCCTAACGCAAAATGCAAATCTTCCTTCATAGAATATCCAGAGATACTCAAATAGGCTTCTTCGTCAATATCTTCCTCATACATCTCATCTTCTGAAGGATCAATGATTCCCACCATAATCACAAACTCATCAAATGATTTTTCTGGTGTCTCATCGATAAACTTTAAGACTTCCTCATAACTTCTTTTATCCCCTAAGCATTCTGGATAGGCGAGCAATAGTTCGTCCAAAACTGCTTCATGTGTTGTGTTTTTTAACATCTGCTTTATTGTCATTTTATGCCTTCTCTCTTTTAAACTTTTAACAAATTCCTCCACTATCGTATAGCATATTCATCGTTTTTTCAAATCAAATTTATGTTACAATATTCTCAGCATCATTTGAATCAATTACCCCTAGGAGGACTATATGCGACATAAAATCGGGTTTATCGGTGGCGGAAACATGGCAAGTGCAATCATTAAAGGTCTAATTGCTAAATCTGTTTATCAACCTTCTGAAATCATTGCAAGTGCTTCATCGGAAAAAAGTGTGAATCGACTCACTTCACAATTTCAAATTCATTCAACCACTTCAAATCTCGATATTGTACAAACAAGTGATGTCGTGATTTTGGCAGTGAAGCCTTATATGATCTCAAAGGTACTTGATGAAATAAAAAACCACCTGACAGAACGACAAGTGGTCATATCAATTGCTTCTGGCATCACACTTCATCAACTGACTCAGCAGATGCCAAATCAAAAAGTGATTCGCGCAATGCCCAATACTCCAGCTGCAGTCAATATGGGAATGACGTCACTTTCATCACATCTTGACGCCTCAGACGCTGCCTGCACTACTGCCACCATGATCTTTGAAAGCATTGGAAAAACTGCTTGGATTCCAGAAAATCTCATGCACGCTGCCATTGCGGTTCACGGTTCCTCACCTGCATATGCCTTTATCATGATAGAAGCCATGGCAGATGCCGCAGTTCTCGATGGTATGCCTCGTGATAAAGCCTATTTAATGGCTGCTCAAAGCTTATTAGGCGCAGCTCAGATGGTTTTAGAATCCGGATTACACCCAGCACAATTAAAAGATCAAGTGACATCGCCAGGAGGCAATACCATCGCTGCTATTGCCGTTTTAGAAGAAGATGGCTTTAGGTCGTCCATTATTCGTGCGATGCGTGCAGCTGCGGATAAATCCAGAGAAATGGAAAAAGAATAACTACTTTTGAACTGACTTGAGACATGCTACTTTTAAATCAAAGAGCATGTCTTTATTAATATGCGGATGTCCATCTAGTAACACGGTTAGATAAAAATCCACTAAATCTCCATTTAACCAGTTTTCATCCATAATTCCCTTAAAATATAACTGACTATCTAAATGAATCAATTGACTATAAAGCGCACCCACTTTATTTTCAGTCAAAAATTTTTCTGGAATAAACGATTCACAAAAATCGATTTTTCTTCTGACGACTGCTCTTGGCATTTTAAAGCCATAATGCGTTTGAATACTTGCTGCGACGCCACCATTTTGTTTTTGTATGAGCGTATAATTTGCTTCATAATCCTTTTGTTTCAAAGTACCAAACAGTCGGCACGGAAGCGGTCTTACAGCATAAATGAGGCACCGATTATTGCCATCTAGAAATGGACATTTCATCGGCTTCACCCACTGGAGCATATAAAAAGCCATCATTCGTTGGTCTAGGTTATTTTTTTCTTCATCTGTCAGCAACTCAACACCATTTTTCATGATATGAGCAAATTCTAAAAAACTGACATTGACAGATTCGGAGCAACAATTGGTACATCCACTACACGAACCAGACGGTACTTTATGATAGACTGCCGATAAGGACGGCGTCTTTTGTATCACCTCTAAATGGTTAATTGCTTGTTTTAAAGTCATTTTTTTATTTTTCTCCACTACTTATTCACTTCTTCTTTCCCAGATAATTTAAGTCGTTGAAATAACCATGGCACACCTGCTGTTACAAGTAGCAGTGTCACGAAATACCGAAGCATTTTGAATCCGCTTCCCGCTGGCAATCCAATTTTCAAGCCTTCAAATACTCCAAGCGTAATTACAATTGCTACAATAAATTTAAGTACTTGCTGCTTCCAGCTGCCTTTTGTATTAAATTGAATCCACAAACTCTCGATAAAATACCCCATCATAAAGCCAGTAAATGCACCTACCGCTTTTAGATAGGTTTCAGAATGTAGCACAGTCAAACTTGCTAGCGCCATCGCGACCAAGGTGAGATAAATCTTATGAACCAGATCCATATTCGAAATTTTAGATAGTTGATACATAAAAACGATAGATAATATGCCTAATAGAATACCTCCAACAACATCTTTCGGCCAATGAACGCCCAAATAAACGCGCGAAATCCCCACAGATAAGATGATAACGACTGCTAATATCCATCCCCACAATTTATTAATCTTATGAGCGAGTGCACCATAAAATACAGTTACAGTCTGCGTATGACCACTTGGAAAAGAGCTCCCTCCAGCTGTTTCAGTTCGAAGTGCTCGTACATTTTCCACCATAAAAGGTCTTGAGCTATTTACGATTTCTTTTAGTGCAGCGTTTAGAACGCCAGAGAAGGTCATCAGTAAGACGAAATAGCGAACGGTATGCTTATCGACGCACCAATAAAAGAATCCTAAAACTAAAATATAAAAAGTTTCTTCACCTAGCATCGTGATCAAGATAAATAACTGGTCTAATAAAGGCGTGTGAAAACTTTGTATCCAATGAATTATATCGAGTTCCATAGTAGCCTCCCTACTGTTTAATTTTACAAATCCTACACGTATTCCGAATAAAAAAGGTGTCTTTCATGAGACACCTGTGGAAATTACATCATTACCTTTTAAGTGCAAAAATCATGTATTATTGCAATGTAGTATTAAAATGGATTCTTACAAATGTGCTTCTAATGCCATTGCAAGCTGAGCTGGACAAGATGTATCCTTAAACCCACATTTAACATCTCGTAATTTCTCAACGACTTCTTTAACTGGAACGCCTTCCACCATTCGGCTAAGTCCGATGGCATTTCCAGGGCAACCACCCACAAATTCAACACTTTTTAAAATACCATTTTCTACTTCAAAGATAATTTCACTTGAGCACACACCAGATGTTCTAATCTTAAACATGACTTCCTCCGCTTTATAATATCCTATACGGTTCTATTATAATCGAAACAGCCTTTATAAAAAAGATTTTTATAAAACTACTTTTCGGTACGTATTTTTCCCTTCATTTTTTGAGATATACAAAGCGTTATCTGCATAGTTGATGAAACTATTTAATGAAATGTCCTTACAATCGCCATTTTCAACGAAAATCGCGCCTATGGACGCTGTAATAATCAATGTAGGACTCATCGTATAGAAATTAGCCGATTTTTCGATGATTTCATATAAAAGTCTTTCCACGACATCTAAATCTATTCCAACAAATAAAATGCTAAACTCATCTCCACCATAGCGATAAATATGCCCCAAATCTCCAATAATCGCCTTGAGTAAATTTGCAAAAGTAGCCAAACATTCATCGCCTTTTTGATGCCCAAACTGATCATTTAAATTTTTAAAATTATCGAGATCGATCATGGCAAATACCATATGTGATTTCATTTCAATGGCTTGTTCATAGAGTTGTGGCAAATACTCATTAAGTGCTTGACGGTTGTAGATATTCGTCAAACTATCAATATACGATAGACGATTCAACCTTTCAACTGCATCGCTGAGTTCTGCCTTTTGGCGATAGTTTTCAATGGCGATGGCCATGTGAGCAGCAATCATTTCAATCAACTCATAATCAAATGTCGAATAGGCATCTGCGTCCATTGCTTGTAAATTAATGAGTCCAATATTTCTACTTTCAATGAGCAAAGGCCAAATCACAAGTGACTTTGACGCATTTCCGATCTGTATATAATCATCAACTGAGTTTTTTACATAATTATATTCGGAATTGATTGCATTTAAATCCTCAGAATTTTTAATAATCAAAGGTTTTTTATTTTCATAAACCCATACACTTAACGACTTATCTTGATCGTATCCTACACTCTTAGGGCCTAGCGATACGCCATTTTCATATCTCGACACATAATCGATCTTATGCTCTGCATCATTATACAAAGCAATTCCAAACGTATCTATTTTGAAAAGTGCGTTGAGGGCATCATATAAAATGCGAATCAGTGATACCATATCATCTGATATATTGATCTGCCTTAAAATATAATTTACCGTTTTGAGTTTAAGCACGGAATCCGATAGCATCTGATTTTCTACGCGGACCTGTAAAACTTTTTCTTGAATCTTCATGACATTGTGATTTTGTTTTTCCCGTACTTTCTTATTGTCTTCTTCAATTTCAAAATATCGATTCATCGCTTGAGTTGCTTCATCCCACATACGGAGCGCAACATAACATTTTGAGAGCAATCGATAGTAATCACTGACTTCTTTATGCCACTGATGAATTTCTGCTTTTTTCAGCGCATCCATTATATGTGGAATTGCCAGCTCATATTTATTTCTCTTAAGCAGAAATTGAATATAATCCAGCGAAATTTGTCTAAAATAATAGAGGCTCTGCTCTTCTGTTTGAAGTGCCAAAGCGCGTTCATAAAACAACTGCGCATCATAATAATTTTGAGTCAGTTCAAAATACTTCGCTTTATAATAATGAATCATGTTCACAATCACAAGATACTTGGATTTAACCGCATACTCTTCACAAAGTAAAATCGCCTCATAAGCTTTTTCAAACTGATTGAGCTCAAGTAAAGTTTGTGATAAAGAGCCATAATAAACCGCGCGATCCTCATCGTTATCTTCGGGGAGATGTGCCTTTGCTTTTTCGAGTACTTCCATCGCTTCTGCAGGCTGATGAATACTCAAATAAGCATCTGCTATATTGAGATAAAGCGACGACAATAAGCTCTCTTTTTTATGCGTTTCAAAAATCATCGCTAGTGCCGAATTGAAATTTTCAATGGCTTCATTATAATCACGTGTCACGAGTAATAAGGTCCCGATATTGTTGAGCAGTACGGGTTTTTCATACTTAGTTTTCTCTGAATCCGTATAAGACATCGCAATGAGAAAATGCTCCATGGCTTCATTGGTATTGCCTTGATCCGATTGAATGATTCCAAGTAAGTTATGTGATTTATATAAACCATAGGTATCTTTATGTTTTATAGACAAAAAAAGGAGGTGTTCTGCTAAACAACTCGCTTCTTCGTAGTCGCTGAACAATACCGCCTCACATTTTTCAACTAAATCTCGTATCGTCTCTTTAGATGAGTTCATAATGGCCTCCCAATGAATTCTCATCTTTATTATACCCACGAAACTTAATTAATGACACTGTTTTTTGAAAATCATACTAAAATTATAAATTTATTTTATTTTCTAATAAATACCCAGTCCCGATAAACAGTAGAACTACTGAAATAGCGCCCATCAATAGACCGTTATTTAATGCAATGCTTACTGCATCTATCGTTGAGTTTTCATTGAAAATCGTCTTCATTTCCGATTCAAATGGTAATATTTTTAAAATCACCTGTTGAATCTTTACGATACCATAGTTAATCACAAGAAAAATACCAAAAGTAATGAGTCCTTTAAATCTTTGATTTGAGAATAGACTTTTGAAAAGTGCAAATGACAAATACACGATAAGAGCAAATTGCATGAGTCCAAACATGATGGTCATTAACATTTTAATCACAACCCAAGTTTCTTTCATTGTAAACTGATCTACGATAAAATTTATGCTACCAATATCCATAATTTTTATATTAACGAGCAACACAACAAAGTAAATTCCAAAAATCATAATACCTTCAAGAAGCGCAAATAAAAGTTTTGAGCTAAGCAATTTATAACCACTATTCGGCGTCATAAAAAGCATGTATCCTTCTTGCTTAAACAAGTCTTCTCTAAAAAGAAAAATAATATCGATGAGATACAATAATGAAAATGATACTAGTAAGATACCCGAATAGATTCCAAAGATATCATCGCCAATAAAGTCTCTTACATTTCCGCCTAGTTCAAAATATTTAAACAATGCAAACGCTTCTGCAATTACCAATAATACCAATGAAATGAGATACATTGTTTTCTTTCTTGAAAATTCAAATTTAATGAGTTTCAACATTGCCGTATACCTCCCTGTAGATTTCTTCTAATGATTTCCCCTTTTGAATACGAAGCGCTTCCGTTTCCCCTTGAAGCACCACTTCGCCATTACCGATAAAGATTACTTCATCGAGTATTTGCTCTATTTCGTTAACGAGATGTGTTGAAATTAACATTACGCCTTCTTGCTGATATTGTTCAATAATACAGTCCTTAATCTTATTTCTCGAAATAGGATCCAGTCCATTTAAAGGTTCATCTAACATGTAAATTTTTGCTTTTCTTGAGATCACAAGTGTGATTTTGAGACGCTCTCTTTGTCCTGTTGAAAGACTCGATACTTTTTGTTTTGGATCCAGTTCCATAAAATGCATCAAACGAACGGCTTTTTCATAATCAAAATCGGCATACATATCACGATAAAACTCGATCGCTTGGCTAACTTTCATCCAACCATACACAAAATTTTCAGTTGGCATATATGCCACAAAAGATCTGGTTTTATGCGACGGTTTCTCACCACAAACGAGTATTTCTCCAGCACTCTCTTTATGTAAATCGGCAATGATCTTCATCAATGTCGTTTTACCGCTCCCATTAGGTCCAAGAATGCCGTAAATTTTGCCTTCTTCAAACTTTAAATTGATATTTCTTAATGCTTTTTTGCTCATATAATTCTTGTGCAAGTTCACACAACTAATTAATGTACTCATTGTTTTCCCTCCTCAATCATTCGTAATCTCTCAATTATATCAGCAATGGTGAACTCTAATTTATCCATTTGACTGACAAACCTTCCGATATGGAACTGAGCTAAGTCTTCTCTCATTTTCTTCACAGTATCATCTGATTCTGTGACGAAAGTTCCCGTTCCACGCTTTGTAAAACACACTTGTTCCATCTCAAGTTCTCGATACACTCTTTGGATCGTGTTCGGATTCACTTGTAACTCCATTGCAAGTTCTCTCGTCGATGGCAACTGATCTCCTTTTTTAATTTTGCCAGTTGCGATATCTGCTTTTATCATGTCCATGATTTGCAGGTAAATTGGTAAATCGTTTATAAACTCCATAAGTCACCTCACTCTAATACGATTGCGTTACTGTACTATATACACAGTACACCACTACACAAATACAGTCAATACTTTTTTTCATTTTTATTTTATTCATTTTTATCTTATTCATTTTGATCATTTTCAATCATCTCAACTAGCCTCAACATCGTCGCTGAATCAGGTGGCTGATAATTTATATGATACTGTTCATTCTCACAAGTCCATTTTTCTTCCCCCAGTGTATGGTACTGGAGTAGTTCAACCTTCTCTCGACTCTTAGCATACGTCTGATTAAGCAACGAGCGAATTTGCCTGTCTGTATCATTGATATCTTTTAAAATCACCTGCCGAATCCAATACGGAATTGTATGTTCTTTCAAGTACAAGAGGCACTCTTGCTGTTTCGCACCACTTACATCGGAGTCATCGATAAAAAATGATTTTACATCCAGTATCACAAGATCTACAGACTGAAACAGTTTCATTTCAGTTTCGGCAAATGGATATCCAGAAGTTTCAATCGCGACGTGAATGAATGCTTCTTGGAGCATTTGACATAAAGTCGTCAATTCCTGTGATTGCAATAAAGGTTCACCTCCTGAAAATGTCACACCACCACATTCACCAAAATAGACTTTATAGCGCATGATTTGATGATAGAGTGTCTCGATAGAAACTTCAAATCCGCCTTCAAGATCCCAAGTGTCTGCATTATGACAATACCCACAGCGCATGTGACATCCTTGAAGAAATATCACCATTCTAACGCCTGGACCATCTAAAGTACTAAAACTTTCAATTTTATGGATGCGAAGATTTTTTCCCATTTATAGTACCTCATGATAGGTTCTCTGAAGAATTTCCTCTTGTTGTTCTCTGCTAAGCCGATGAAAATTCACGGCATAACCAGAAACTCTAATGGTCAAATTCGGATATTTTTCAGGGCAGTCCATCGCATCGCGCAGGCACTCTCGACTGATTACATTCACATTGAGATGATGGCCACTTTGCTTGAAATAGCCGTTTAACAGATGTTTTAAGGCATCAATTTGATTCTCTTCAACTTTTCCAAGCATCTGAGGCACCACTGAAAATGTATTTGATATCCCGTCTTTACAATGACTATACGGTATTTTCGCAACTGAATTGAGGGCAGCTAAAGCGCCATTTTCTTCACGGTGATGCATGGGATTCGCGCCAGGCGCAAAGGGTTCACCTGCATTTCGACCATCTGGTGTTGCCCCAGTTTTCTTTCCATATACGACATTGGATGTAATGGTTAATACCGAAAGTGTATGTTCCGCTTGCCTGTACGTGTCGTGTTTTTTCAACTTTTCACTAAATTTCGCCACGATTTCCACTGCGAGTTGGTCCACTCGATCATCGTCATTTCCATATTTAGGATAGTCCCCTGAAATCTGAAAAGCGGTGGTGATTCCATGTTCGTTGCGAATCGGAGTGACAGATGCATATTTAATCGCAGAAAGGGAATCCGCGATAACACTTAATCCGGCAATTCCAAAGGCCATATAACGGTGTACATGCGTATCATGAAGAGCCATTTGAGTTTTTTCGTATGCGTATTTATCGTGCATAAAATGAATCACATTCATGGTATGAACATATTGCTCACAAATCCAATCCAGCACGGTGTCAAATTTTAACATCACTTCATCGTAATTGAGTCGCGCGCCAAACTGAAGTATCTGATTTTGATGTTGAGTTTGCCTATCTAGAGCATTGTACAACACATTATTCGGAACGATACGATCACCGGTTAATTCATCATGCCCCTCATTTAATGCAAGTAGAAGTGTTTTTGCAAGATTGCATCGCGCGCCAAAAAACTGCATTTCTTTTCCGAGTTTCATGGCTGAAACACAACAAGCAATGGCATAGTCATCGCCATAGATCGGTCTCATCACATCATCGTTTTCATACTGGATGGAATCTGTTAATATGGATAATTTAGAGCAGTATCGCTTAAAAGACTCTGGTAACTTATCTGACCATAAAACCGTCATATTGGGTTCAGGAGATGAGCCCAAATGGATTAATGTATTTAGAAAGCGATAGCTCGTTTTAGTTGTAAGCGTTCTTCCGTCGTCACTCATACCGCCAATGCTTTCTGTAATCCACATGGGGTCACCAGCAAAGAGTTGATTATATTCTGGGGTTCTCAGTTGTCTTGCAAGTCGTAATTTGATGACGAAATCATCTATCAATTCTTGCGCAAGCGTTTCGTCGAGGGTGCCTTCCATGAGGTCTCTTTCAATATAGATGTCTATAAACGTACTGACTCTTCCAAGTGACATAGCCGCACCATTTTGTTCTTTGATTGCACCTAAATACCCATAGTAAAGCCACTGAATTGCTTCTCGTGCAGATGTTGCAGGTTTTGAAATGTCATCCCCATAACTTTTTGCCATGACTTTTAGTTGATTTAAGAAATCCATTTGTCTAGAGACTTCTTCAATCAGTTGAATGGTCTCGGCTGTCATCGTTTGACTAAACAGATGCTCTTGATCTTGTTTCTTTTGATGCATAAGAAAATCGATCCCATAAAGCGCCACACGACGATAGTCACCTATAATTCGTCCTCTGCCATAGGCATCGGGTAATCCTGTTAAAATGCCTGCAGATCGAAGCTTTTTCATATCCTCTGAGTAAGCTCGAAAGACCCCTTCATTGTGAGTGGTTTTATACTGAAAATGATTTTCAACTGTATCTGATAACTGATATCCATAGGCTTCGCACGCTTGTCTTGCCATCCTAATTCCACCAAAAGGATTGACACCTCTTTTTAGTGGCTGATCGGTTTGAAGCCCCTTGATGATTTCAAGGGATGCATCCACATAACCAGGTTCATATGAAAGCAATGACGAAACACGTTCGGTATCAATATCATGTACACCTCCACGCTCATATTCTTCTTGCAATAAGGTATCTACTTGTTTCATCAATTGCTGTGTTCGCTTAGTTGCTTCGCACAAAAAGGCATCGTCTCCAATATATGGCTTCCAATTGTCCATAATAAATCTGCGCACGTCTACATGTTCTTGCCACTGAGTGCCATTAAAACCTCTCCATGGATTTACAGATTTCAGATTTGATCTCAGATCTAATTGCTTCTCTGATTGATATTTTGATTGATTCTCTAGTTGATTCTCTGTGTGCTTTTTGGGTTGTTCTTTCATCGTAAATTTCATTTTTGCTCCTCCTGATCGTCCTAGTCGGTCGGGCAAAAAATATAAAAGCCGACACGTCCTAGGCAAAATTGATTGCCCAGGCGGTCGGCTGAATGTCTGATTCTCAATCCCTCGTGGTAATCTCCACTTTTCCGCCAGTTTTGAGTCGACTTTTATTAAGTTACAAACATCATATCACAAATACACCTCTATTCAAAGAGAAGAAAACGATCTCCCGCAAAAATGATGGATGCTTTATGGTATACGCTTGATGGTACACGATTGATGATTAAATCCCTATTACTTATTTAATAATTTATTTGCACGATTTACAACATTTTCAACGGTAAATCCAAATGCTTCAAACAATCTTTCTGCTGGTGCAGATAAACCAAAATCGTCATGTCCAATTACGTCACATGCATATTTATGCCATCCGAATGTTGAACCTGCTTCAATTGCTAATCTTGGAACATTGCCAAGCACTTCTGCTTTATATGCATCTGACTGACCATTGAATAATTCTTGACATGGCATCGAAACAACACGTGCATCTACACCTTGTGCTTTTAAAGCAGTTTGAGCTTCAATTGCCAATGAAACTTCTGAACCAGTTGCAATTAATACCACATCAGCTTTTGCAGATTCTTTTGAAACAACATAAGCGCCTTTTAAAGCTTCTTTTGAAGATCCTGCAAGCTCTGGTAAGTTTTGACGAGACAACACGAGCGCTGTAGGCGTTTTAGTAGATGTCATGGCAGTATACCAAGCTGCACTTACTTCTCTTGCATCTGCAGGACGAATCACGTTTAAATTTGGAATAGCACGTAACATCGCCAATTGATCAATTGGTTGATGTGTTGGACCATCTTCGCCTACACCAATACTATCGTGCGTTAAAATATACGTCACAGGTAAATTCATAAGAGCAGCTAAACGCATCGCCGGTTTCATATAATCAGAGAATACAAAGAAAGTTGCTCCGTATGCTTTTAATCCGCCATGTGCCTGAAGACCATTTAAGATTGCGCCCATTGCATGCTCACGAATACCAAAATGAACATTTGAGCCCGTTGGTTCTTCACTTGAAAAATAAGCTCTCTTTTTCATATCAGAGTTATTCGAAGGTGCTAAATCTGCCGAACCGCCAAATAAGTTTGGAATTTGCTCAGCAATATTATTTAACACTTTTCCAGATGAACTTCTTGAAGCTGTTGTTTCTGAGTAATTCCAGAATTCATCTGATTCTAAATAGTTCATTGGTGCATTTCCAGAGAACCAAGCAGTATATTCAGCAGCAAGTTCTGGGAATGCTTTTGCATACGCTTCAAAGTTTGCTTTCCACTCAGTTTCAGCTGATGCCAATCCAGATACAACAGTATTCATATGTGCTTTTACATCTGAAGTGACTTCAAACTGTGCACGATCTTGAAGTCCTAAGAATTCTGCCATTTCAGCGATGCCATCTTGTCCAAGTGGTGAACCATGAACTTTGTGTGATCCTTGTTTAGAAGGACATCCATATCCGATGATTGTTTTAACGACGATTAAAGACGGCTTTTCAGTTTCTGCTTTTGCAGATTGGATAGCTGCTTGAATTGCAGCGACATCATTTCCATCTTCTACAGTAAGAACTTGCCAGTGCATCGCTTCAAATCTCGCCTGAACATCTTCAGTGAATGCTATTGAAGTGTCGCCTTCGATTGTAATCTTATTTGAGTCATAAAGTAAAACGAGTTTTCCAAGTTTTAAAGTACCTGCCAATGAAGCTGCTTCGTATGAAATACCTTCCATCAAACAGCCATCGCCAGAAACTGCATACGTATAGTGATCCACAACTGGGAATCCAGGACGATTAAATTTAGCTGCCAAGTGTTTTTCTGCCATAGCAAAACCAACGGCATTTGCAATCCCTTGTCCTAATGGACCAGTTGAAATTTCAACACCTTTTGTGTGACCATACTCTGGATGACCTGGTGTTCTGCTGTCAAATTGTCTAAAGTTTTTAATCTCATCCATTGATAATCCATATTCAAACAAATGTAACAACGAATAGATAAGCATCGAACCATGTCCTGCTGATAATACAAATCGATCTCTGTTATCCCACTCAGGATTGTGTGGATTGTGTTTCATTTCTTTTGCCCAAAGCGTATAAGCCATAGGTGCAGCACCTAAAGGTAAACCCGGGTGACCTGAATTTGCTTTCTGAATTGCTTCAGCAGATAACAATCTGATCGTATTAATTGCTCTTTGTTCCATCTTATAACCAACCTTTCTTATTTTGAGGCAAATTGCCTTTATAGCAAAGTATACTATTTCATTATAGCGATTACTGGTTTGAATAACAACATTTTGATGCAATATTTGTAAGTTTGCACAAAAAAATAGGCACCATTAATAATCTCAAGCATTACTAAGGTCCCTATTTATTTCGTCGTCTCTTTTCTACTAACTAGCCTTGAAAATTCACTGTTTTTGCAGGAATAATCGTCGAAATTGCATGCTTATAAATCATTTGTTGTTTGCCTTCACTATCCAAGACGATTGTATAACTATCAAAACCTCTTACCAAACCTCTAATCTGATAGCCACTCACTAAAAAAATAGTAATAGGTGTTTGATCTTTTCTACATTGATTCAAAAATACGTCTTGAAGATTCATCGTAGTTTTCATGTGTCCCCCTCCTAACTCTCTATTTTTATTGAAATTTCTTATAAGATTGACAGAATTTCATCTAGTGCCATTTGTGTCGTTTTTTCTTGAAGATCGAGCCAATACATATCTGGATAGCGTTTGAACCAAGTCAATTGTCGCTTTGCATAATGACGGCTTCCCTTTTGGATCTCGTCTACCATGGTTTCATATGTGACTTTTCCATCTAAATACTCGAGAACTTCCTTGTAACCTATACCCTGCATTGACTGATAACTATCATCTAAACCAGATTTTTTTAATTTTTTTACTTCTTCTAGCAAACCATTATTGAGCATAATTTCCACGCGTTTATTAATTCTATCATAGAGGATATCGCGTGGTCTTGTCAAACCAATTAAAATGACCTCGTACTCCGAATTTTTTTTCGGATCTACTGAAAAATCCTCAGCTGACTTGCCAGTTATTTGATTGATCTCCAAAGCGCGAATGACACGTCTTACATTGTTCGGATGAATTCTTTGTGCCGCTTTTGGATCGATTTCTTGGAGTTTTTCATACACTGAAAGATTGCCCTTTTCACTTGCAAGTCTTTCCATTTCACTTCGAAATACCTCGTCCACTTGCGAAGTACCAAAATTCATATCATAAATTAAACTATTGATATACAACCCTGTTCCACCTGAAATAATGGGAATTTTGTCTTTACCATGAAGTTCGTGAATTTTTTCTTTCGCCATTTTTTCAAAATCACTCACAGAAAATGCATCTTTAGGATCGACAAAATCCAGTAAGTGATGGGGAATTCCCTGCATTTCATCAACAGTAGGTTTTGCAGATCCGATATTTAGCTGTTGATAAATTTGCACTGAATCCGCAGATATAATTTCTGTGTGGAGTACTTTTGCGAGTTCAATGGACAAATCTGTTTTTCCCACTGCCGTTGGTCCGGCAATTACGATAATTTTATTCATAACCATCATCTACTTCTTTCATCATATATTTTGTCAAATTGGTTTGATTGACTCAATCATCACTTGATTTATTTCAATTTTTGATTGTATTTCAATTTTTTATTGTATTTCAGTTGTTGATGCTCAAAATCAACCGTCACTAGAGGATGCGTTTAAACTTCTTTTCGATTTCACTTAATGAAAAACGAATGATAATCGGACGACCATGGGGACAAGTATAAGGAGATTTTAAACGTTTCAACTGATCTACAAGTGATAATTGCTCCCGAAAATCCATCGCATCATGTGCTTTAATAGCTGCTTTACATGCTTTTTCAGCAATTTGATGATGGAGTTTTTCTTCAATGAGATGATGTGATTCTTCCATAACAGATGTCACCAACTCCTTAGCAGCTGACAAACTCAGCATACTTGGAATTTCTCGAACCACCACACTTCTCTCGCCAAAGAGCTCCACCTGAAAACCAAGTTCTTGAAACAACAATTCAAACTCTTGAAACTGTTCAACTTCTTTACTCTCAAGTTCAATCACTTCTGGAATTAACAAAAGTTGAGACTGAATCGCATGTTGTTGATAGGCTTCCATAAAAGCCTCATAAAGGACTTTTTCATGTGCAGCATGTTGGTCAACCAAATACAGTTCTTGATTTTTCTCATAAATTAGATAGGTTTTATTAAATGCACCAATGAACTGAAGATCGTCATATATCGTCCCTTCCATCGGTGTTAAAGTTTCTTTTGCGAACTCAGTAAGCGGTGTAAAATCTATACTTGAAAAATCCATTTTTGGCGTTTCAGGCCTATACAAATGTGTATTATTTTCTAGGCGCTTAGGACGTTGTTCATTGGAATCTGTAGATTCTTCGCGATGACGATGATCATCATCGTTACTAGTTTCTGTATGATGACTATGTTCATCCCGTACCACAGGTCTATCAGACGCGGATTGCTCTTTGGAGTTCATTTGAGGCGTTTTTACAAAAGTTTCCTTAACGACCGTTTCAGCGACTGGTACTTCGCGTTCTAAATAGGCTGCTTTTTCGTCAGACTTCACCACTGTATTCACTGAGAAAACTTCTTTCTCGGTAAAAGTAACCTGTGGAACTTGATCATATAAGTTAAATGCCTTTTTTAAAGCGCTATACACGAACTGCTTCACAAGACCATCATCGTGAAACTTCACCTCTGTTTTAGCAGGATGGATATTCACATCAATTTCATTTGGTGGAATCTCAAGAAATAAAATACAGACAGGATAGCGATTATTCATCATGTAAGGGCGGTACGCCATTTGAATGGCTTCTTTAATTAAATCACTTTTTACATATCTTCCGTTGATAAAGACGAGCTGATATGCACGCGTTCCTTTTGTGTAGTCAAATTTTGAAATAAATCCACTAATGCGAATATTGGCTTGTGCATCGCTGATTTCATAAAGTCCTTTGAGCATACTACTTTCAAAAACTGAAAATATAGCATTTTTTAAACTACCCTTGCCTTGCGTATGAAAAATAGATTTTCCATCATTTAGATATTTAATGGAGACTTCTGGATGTGATAAAGCCAAATACCCCATTAACTCAGAGATGGAGCGTCCTTCTGTCTGATCGGATTTTAAGAATTTCAGACGCGCTGGTGTATTAAAAAACAGATCCTTTACGATAATCGTTGTGCCGACTACCGTGCCAATGTCGGTGATTTTTTGAATCTTACCGCCTGCAGCGATGACTTTCTTCCCATTCTTTTCAGTTTCCCGCATGGTAATCAACTCGACATTTGAAACGGCACAAATACTGGCAAGTGCCTCTCCTCTAAATCCTAGAGAGTGTGTATTATAAAGGTCTTCAATACTTCTAATTTTACTTGTGGCATGACGTTCAAACACAAGTGGAATATCTTCATAATGAATCCCCGATCCATTATCTGAAACGCGAATCATCTGCTTGCCACCCTTGTCAATTTCCACCGTAATCTCAGTTGCACCTGCATCAATTGCATTTTCAACTAACTCTTTAACCACCATGGCAGGACGTTCAACGACTTCACCTGCAGCAATTTTGCTGGCTGTTCGCTCATCTAGTTTTAGAATTCTTTGTGTCATCATCTAGACCCCTTATTTTTCCATTCGTTGAACTGATTGACAATAGTAAACAGAGCGTTCATGCTCTCAATTGGCGTCATTTGTTCGACTTCAATTTTATCTAAATAGGCATATAAACCTTCCGATATATTATACTCGGATTTCATATGCTGATAGCCTTCCTCAGCATTGCCAAGAGTGTTTCGAGCATCTACGCGAGAATCATCAGGACTTTGAAGTGACTGTAAATTTTGAATGTTGTTGTTAATATCATTGATTTCAAGTCTCGACAAAATGACTTTTGCACGGTCGATGACCGCTTGCGGCACGCCAGCGAGTTTGGCTACTTGAATACCAAAACTCTGATTCGCACCACCGCGTTCAATTTTACGCAAGAACACAATATCATCTTTCGTCTCTTTTACGGATATTCTAAAGTTGCATACCCCGTCAATCTTACCTTCGAGTTCAGTTAATTCGTGATAATGTGTCGCAAATAGCGTTTTCGGGTGAATTCCAGATGTCTGACTTAGGTATTCAACGACGCTCCACGCGATGCTCAGTCCATCATACGTACTGGTTCCTCTTCCAATTTCATCAAGAATAATCAGCGATTTAGGGGTTGCGTTGTTTAGAATATTCGCGAGTTCGTTCATCTCAACCATAAACGTACTTTGTCCCTGTGACAAATCATCCGAGGCACCCACCCGAGTAAAGATTCGATCGACAATGCCTACTTCAGCCTTTTCTGCAGGAACAAAACACCCGATTTGAGCAATCAGTGTGATGAGCGCGACTTGTCTTAAATAGGTAGATTTACCCGCCATATTCGGCCCAGTAATAATGTAGAATTTATGCGATTTTTGATCCAGCAAAGTATCATTTGGCACAAATGGTGTTTCATTAAAAATTCTCTCAATTACTGGATGACGTCCATTTTTTATGGACACACTCTCTTTATTTGTAATCTTAGGTTTTGTATACCCATAGCGATAACTACAATCTGCAAACGATAAAAGTGCATCTAAAGACGATATCGCCACTGCAGTCGATTGAATTCTGGCTACGTGAACCATTATTTTTTGCTTGAGCTCATTATACAGTTCTTGCTCCAGTCGAATACTCTTCTCCTCAGCACCAAGAATCGTTTCCTCTAAAGTTTTCAGTTCAGGAGTGATAAAACGCTCTGCATTTGCAAGGGTTTGCTTCCTGATGTAATACTCGGGTGCGCTTTTTGCACTTCCTTTAGAAATTTCAATATAATACCCAAAGACTTTATTGAACCCTACTTTTAGCGTTTTAATTCCCGTGGATTCTCTTTCACGCTGTTCGACGTCTAGAATCCACGTTTTACCATTTGAAATGGCATCTCTATACTGACTTAAATCCGGATGACATTCTGTCTTTATCACGCCACCGTCTTTAATCGAAATCGGTGGCTCTTCAATGATGGTTTCATCAATGAGCTGATAAATATCTTTCAGTTCGTCTATATCTGCATCAAGCGTTTGAAATGCCCCTTCATCCAGGCCTTGAATACACGCTTTAATTTCTGGTAAGACAAATAACGACTGCTTAAGTGCTATCAAATCTCTAGGATGAATACTTCCATACACGAGTTTAGATGTCAGTCGTTCCAAATCATAGATCTGTCTCAAATGAGTTCTTAAGTCACTTCTTAAAAGCAGATCGTCCACTAAAACTTCCACTGTATTAAGTCTTTTTTGAATTTCCTCAATATCCAGCAATGGCTCTTCAATCCATGCTTTTATACGACGGGCTCCCATCGCTGTGCATGTTTTGTCTAAGACCCATAGAAGACTCCCTTTTTTATCTTTTGTTCTCATGGTTTCCACAAGTTCTAGGTTTCGTCTTGTAAATTTATCGAGTACCATGTATTTAGAATGATGATAAATTTCCACAGTAGAAAAGTGATTTAAAGGAACTTTTGCCGTCTCTTCAACATATGCGATTAACGCGCCAGTTGCGATCAACATATGTGTAGATTCTGAAAATCCAAGACTTTCAACAGAAAATACATTTAACACGCGTTCGATGATTTTTTTTGCTGCATGTTCTTGAAAGGCATGCTCTAAAAATGGTGTGATGACAATCCCCATTTCCTCGAAAGCTTTAATCATATTTGGTTTAAGTTCCGTTTTATCTGAGATGATCAATTCGCTTGGCTCAATTTTAAGAATCTCATCCATGACATGCTCATCAGATTCTAGCCTTGTCGTCTTAAGCACACCTGTCGTTATATCACAATAGGCAATCGCATAAGTTGAACCGTCTAAGATAAGAGACGCAATATAATTGTAATTGCCTTCATCAAGCATCTCAGGATCTGTAATCGTTCCTGGTGTAATGATTCGAACAACTTCTCTTTTTACAAGACCTTTGGCAAGTGCAGGATCTTCCGTCTGCTCACAAATGGCGATTTTGATGCCCTTATCCACAAGCTTTTTAATATAGCCTTCTACAGCATGATACGGTACACCACAAAGGGGCGCCTTTTCTTCAAGACCACAATTTCGTGCGGTCAAAGTGATTTCTAATTCCCTTGATGCAGTTATGGCATCGTCAAAAAACATCTCATAAAAATCGCCTAAACGATAAAACAAAATGTAATCCATATAATTTTCTTTAATTTCAAAATACTGCTTCATCATCGGCGTTAATTTGGATTGATCTATTGCCATCATGTTGTTCACATTCCTTATGTTTGGATTTAATTCTATCAAATGCTGCGAATCTTATCGAATGATCTGAGTCACTTCACCATGTAGCGAAAATCGCTTCGTCTGAGTAATCGTTACATTGACGAGTTTTCCGATAAGACTTTCGTCCCCTTCAAACGTCACGGTCAAGTTGTTGCGAGTACGTCCCATCATCACTTGATTTGAACCTTTTGAAACGTCTTCAACCAACACTTCATATACCTTACCTAAGTGCTGAGTCAATTTTTGTTCGATTCCAGGATTAAGTACTTCAAGAAGTCGCGTCATGCGTTCGTGTTTTACCTCTTCATCCACTTGTTCTTCATATTTTGCAGCAGGTGTTCCTGTTCGGATGGAATACAGATACGTAAATGCACTATCATATTGAACTGTTTTAAGAATATCAAGCGTCTCCATAAAATCACTTTCGGTTTCTCCTGGAAAACCTAAGATAATATCTGTTGAAAGTCCCACTTCAGGCATCAACTTTTTAGCATATTCAATCGTCTCAAGATATTGCTCTCTCGTATATTTTCGGTTCATGCGCTTTAAAATCGCATTACTTCCCGATTGAATTGGCAGATGTAGATACTCACAAATCTTTTCCCCTTCTGCCATGACTTCTAATAGTTTTGGAGAAATATCTTTAGGGTGTGATGTCATAAAACGAATACGTTCTAATCCCTCAATTTCATTCACCATTTTCATGAGCTCGGCAAATTCAACTTGTTGTTCAAGATTTTTACCGTAGGAGTTGACATTTTGTCCTAACAACATGACTTCTTTCGTGCCATTTTGGACGAGCATTTTGATTTCATCGATAATATCCTTCGGTTCACGACTTCTTTCTCGCCCACGCGTATACGGTACGATGCAGTAGGAGCAAAAATTGTCACAACCAAATGTAATGTTGACATAGGCTTTTATCGTCTTCTTGCGCATGCTCGCAAGTCCTTCAATGACTTCGCCTTCAGAATCCCACACCTGAATAATCTGTTGATTAGAAGTGAGCGCTTCGTTTAATAATACGGGGAAGTTATGAAGATTATGCGTCCCAAATACTAAATCGACATAGCGATATTTTTTCTTGATTTCTTCAACAACGGTCGGTTGCTGCATCATACAGCCACATACAGCCAATATCAAATCAGGTTTTGTTTCCTTCACTTTTTTGACATGTCCTAAGTTGCCGTATACTTTGAATTCTGCATTTTCTCTTACACAACACGTATTAAAGATAACGAGGTCTGCGTCCGCTATTTTTTTTGTGAATTCATATCCCATATCGACGATCATGGAACTTAATTTTTCAGAGTCATGTTCATTCATCTGACAACCATAAGTCAGCACAATCGCCTTCTTGCGGTGTCCCGTTTCCATAAATGTTTGATCCGTAATGGTTTTAATGCTTCTAATCATTTCATCATTTCTATTTAAAATCGTATCGACTGATTCTGCATGATTTGCATCTAAATGTAATACTTCTCTTTTTGACATGTTTTCCTCCTTGTGCTTATCCCATCTATTATATCAGATTCTGTTTGACTTTTTAAGTGAGGACTGATGAAAAAAAAAAGCACAACTCGGTTGAATCGAATTGTGCTTTTATTTATTCATATTAATCTCTATTTTTGTCCACTAGTTCTGTTTTTTAGTTCTTCTTTTTAGTTTTGTTCGCAGAATTGATGGAGTCTTCTTAAGCCTTCTTCAATATTGGCCATGCTCGTTGCATACGACAATCGAATATAATCATCTACGCCAAATGCAATGCCCGGAATTACAGCGATATTCGCAGCGTCGATGAGAACTGCTGCCAAATCCAATGATCCTTCAATTGTCACGCCATTAATTGTTTTACCTTTGAAATAAGATATATCTACCATCACGTAAAATGCACCTTTTGGTTCAACACAACTAATATGAGGCATTTGTTGAATGGTTTTTACCATATAATCTTTTCTTTCTTCAAATGCAACGCGCATCTCTTCAATTGGAGATTGATCTCCCATTAAAGCTTCGATTCCGGCATATTGTGCGATGGTATTTGGATTAGATGTCGCATGCGATTGAATATTGCTCATAATTTTTGCGATTTCAAGCGAACTTGCTGTATAGCCAATTCTCCATCCTGTCATTGCATAGGCTTTACTTAATCCATTGACAACAATCGTACGGTCGTAGATTTCCTTAGAAAGACTCGCAATGCTAACGTGTTTTTCTCCATAAATAAGTTTTTCATAGATTTCATCTGAAATAATATAGAGGTCATGTTTAACGGCAAACTCACCTATTTGTCTGAGCTCTTGTTCTGTATAAACTGCGCCAGTTGGATTATTTGGGCTGTTGATTAATATCGCCTTTGTATTTGAAGTGACAGCAGCTTCAAGTTGCTCAAGTGTCACTTTAAAAGAATTACTTGCTTCTGCGAGTACAAGGATTGGTTCAGCATCTGCCATTTTTGTGAGCTCATAGTAACTTACCCAATATGGAGAAGGAATGATCACTTCATCGCCAGGATTACAAATCGCTTGTAATGCATTGAATAAACTATGCTTTGCACCAGATGATACGACGATTTGTTTAGGTTGATACTCTAAATGATTGTCGTGTTTCAATTTTTCACAGATTGCCGTTTTAAGTTCAATAAGTCCTGATGCTGCTGTGTAGCCATTACCGCCTTTTTCGATTCTTGCAACTGCGCAATCTCTAATATATTTAGGTGTATTGAAATCGGGCTCTCCTGCCCCAAAACTAACGATATTCACGCCACTTTCTTTTAGTTGTTTCGCTTTAGCAGTAATCGCTAAAGTCATTGATTCTTCAATACCTAAGTTTTTTCTCGATAATGGTTTCATGTGATCCTCCAATAATCATTTTCTTCATTGCTAATAGTATAGCAAGAAAGCTGAAAAAAATGTAGAAATTAAATCAATACTTTTCCAAATTTTACTTATCAAAATAAAGTATATACTCAATTCAGTTAAAATCATTAACTTTTGTGTATACACCTTCTTCATATACATTTTGTATATACACCTTCTTCATATACATAATGATGAAGCTGAGTATTCTTTGAAACCGAATATCGACTGATCTCTGAAATTGGCATTTGATCGAAAATCAACTGAAACATCATCAATGTCACGCCATGTGTCACTATGAGAACGTTATAGTCGTCTACCATTTCTTGATGCATATAATCTTCTACTAAATCTTTTAAAAATGCCTTTACGCGATTTTCAATGTCATAGTATGTTTCTGCATCTTGCAACTCAAAACTCTCTGGTTGATTATAAAAAGCTTCCACCTGTTCTGGGTAGAGTGCTTCTACTTGTTCATGTTTCAGCCCTTGCCACGGACCCAATCCGATTTCTCTGATTCGTTCGTCCAAAACAACATCATGAGTGTCGCCTTCAAGTGCGTAAGTCATCGTTTGAACAGCGCGATCGCTTGGTGAAACGTACTTTCGATGTAAGTTAATCTTTTTCAGTATTGGGGCGAGCTCCTTAGCGCTTTGTACCCCTTGTTCTGTCAAAGGCGAATTGAGCCAGCCTTGAAATCTTCTTTCAACATTCCATTCAGTTTGACCATGTCTGACGATATATAGATTGAGCATTTTTCCTCCGAAAAGAAAGGGATTCTCTAATGGCACATCCTACGATGCGATTAGCAATCCCCTTATCTTAATCATTCATTTATGTGTGCATATAACCATTGCAATTAGAGGTCTATTTCACCTATCGTATTCTTTAGAAAGTATCCGTAATATACCACTTTCGACTATCTGAAAGATCTAAGTCAACATATTTAAACTTTGATCTTTGCTCTTTCGGAATGAATATTCGAACAATAGGACTTTCAGGATATAGCCTATTTTGTTCAAGTACAATTCCTCTGTGGCCAGAGTTTAAGATCACACCAGTTCCCGTTGGATACAAATTGATGTGCTTGGCAAATGTCTCCATGATTTCACGATCGAAATGTCGATTTCCTAAGTGCGTGATTTCCCTGAAAACCTTGTCAGGTTTTGATTTACGCTGATACACGCGGTCATTTGACATCGCATCATAGACGTCAGCTACAGCGACAATTCGTGCAAATAGTGGAATTTGAGTTCCCAGTAAATTGCCATTATATCCAGATCCATCATATTTTTCATGATGATGCAAGGCGATGAGAGCTGCCTCTTCAGAAATATTTGTCTGCTTTAAAATATCATAACCATACTCCGTATGCTTTTTAACTTCTGTAAATTCTTCACTTGTTAACTTGGCAGGCTTCTTTAAAATATCTTCAGAAATCATAATTTTACCAATATCATGAAGCATCGCACCTGTCCCTAACGTTAACAAAGACTCTCTATTGATGCCTAAATCGAGTCCAATAATCAACGCTAACACGCCCACATTCACTGAATGCTGGTAGGTGTAATCATCAACAGACCTCAGCTGAGAAAGCGCAAAAACAAAATCTTTTTTCTCCAAGATTTGCTCAATCATCTCTTCCACTAATTGCGAAATCTTCTGAATATCAGAATTACTCACCGTCTTAAACTTTTCGATGGTTTTCTTAATCTGACTTTGCGCATGTGTTCGAGTTTTGTCATGAATGACATCTTGGATATTTAAAGATTGTCGAATTTGGTTGACAGATTCGGGTGATAAACTGCCGTCATCTTCTATAAATATTTCTTGTACGCCAGCATCGACAAACCTAGAAATGTAATGTTCCCGAAAGACACTACCTTTCTTAATTAGTAGTATCCCATCAGAATCATAGACATCACGGGCAATAATCGAGCCTGGAATAATTCCCCCAATGAATAGTTTCTGCATCTTCTCACCATATAGTATATTTTGACCATTTGTATATATTTTCGGCACTATATATGCTATACTTTATTCCAATTTCAGTAAAAATGCAACTTTTTTTATATAATTATTAATTTTTTTGCACTTTTTATGCAGACTATGACATTTTTTTCAAAACGCCCATCAAACCACGTGCCAAACTCGAGCCAAGGGATCTTGCAATTGATGACATAAATGATTTTCCAACTTTCTCAAGTGGACTATCAGCTGGTCGCCCTTTTTTCTTAGGAGGCTGAACAATCACGTCTTTTGACTGACTATGTTGACTCGTCATTTTAGTTTTTTCCGGTTCAAATATCAACGCTTTCTGACTAAGCAATTCAAATGCGGATTCGCGATCAAGTGCCGTTTGATATTTCTGTGTAAGTCCATCGTGATTCAATACTTGAATATCCTCTACATGTCCAAACTGACTTTTCGGACATAAAATATCCACTTTTTCACTGATGCCTGGCGTCCCTTCAGCATCTAAAAAAGAAACCACGGCTTCACCTACCCCTAGCGACAAAATCACTTGTTCAAGATCAAGTTTAGGGTTTAACCGAAATCCTTGAACCGCTAGTTTGAGTGATTTAATCTCTTTCGCTGTATAAGCGCGAAGTGCATGTTGTATGCGATTGCCTAGTTGACTAAGTACAGAATCTGGTAAATCATTTGGGGTTTGCGTAATGAAGTATATGCCAATACCCTTTGATCGAATGAGTCTCACGACTTGTTCAATTTGGTCCAATAGAACAGCGGGAATTTTGTCGAAAATCAGATGTGCTTCATCAAAGAAAAAGACCATTTTAGGTTGATCACAATCTCCAACTTCTTCGAACTGCTCATAAAGTTCTGACAGCAGCCAAAGTAAAAAAGTCGAATAGAGTTTTGGACTTGAATAGAGTTTTGTGGCACTCAGTAAATTGATGACACCTTTTGATCCTTCCACCATACAAAAATCTTTTACATCTAAAGCTCTTTCTCCGAAAATAAGGTCTGCTCTTTGTTGTTCAAACGTAGTCACTTGTCTGAGGATTGCCCCAAGGGAATTTTTATTCATTCCGGCATATTCCGATGGCAAATCACTTAAGTTTTCATAAATGGTCTCAAGTACAGCTCGAAAATCCTTAAAATCTAGTAGCAGTAGACCCTGATCATCTGCAAATTTAAACACGGTGTGCATGATGCCCGTCTGTGTTTCATTCAAATCTAAAAGTCTTGAGATGAGCAAAGGCCCCATATCCGAGATTGTCGTTCTAATAGGCAATCCATTTTCACCAAACAAATCCCAATAATGCACAGGAAATGATTGAAAATCCGGCAGTGTCTCTCTCATTTTTTCCATACGTTGAGCGAGCTTCTCACTTTCAGCACCATTTCGTTCAAATCCATTTAAATCGCCCTTGATATCGACTAGAAAAGTCGGAACACCTTGCTCGCTTAATTGTTCTACCCACAATTTCAAAGTAACAGTTTTACCTGTACCTGTAGCACCGGTAATGATTCCATGGCGATTCATCATATTCAGCATCGGTCCATGGTAATTTCCTTGACTGTCTTTTCCAAGTTTAAGTTGCATATAGCTCCCCCTTTGTGTTTTGATTCATTCGAGTGAATCTTTCTAAATTTAAATTAAAAATTTGCATAATTCTTATTTGTGAGAATCGAGTTCTAATTTATTAGAATCGAGTTCTGATTTATTAGAATCTCAATTTTTGAAATGGCGTGATTGAGCCATTTTAATTTTATCAACACTTGATTTTCACACCGAAAAGGTAATTATGCAATTTCCACAACGATCTATTTTTATGACCTATTATGGATTATCCTCATGGATTTGGCTGAATATACTTCCCAGTTTTATCCCCTAAAATAAGGCGAATAAATTCCTGAACAACGGCATCATTCGAAGCCGTTGCGATTTTATTTCCCAGTACACATAATTTACCGTACTTATTTTGAATCAATTGATTGCCCTGAAAATCTGGCCATTCACTTGCATCCATAGACAAATGAATGAGTGCGCTTTTTGCTAAGTATAATGTATTATCTATTATTTGAACGCCATTATTTATGTTAGGTTTATCCCAAAATGTAATGGCATTACCTAGATAATTTTCATCACCCCAAGTAAAATCATAATGCGGGTCGCAACTCCAACCATAACCGCTATACAAAATCAAGTTTCGTGCAACGAGAACATCTCCAAAACCGGCAGGTTTTTGACGATTCTCGTCATGACTTACAATTAAAACTCCTGACATACAGCGCTCGATAATATTGTCTTGGATCACTTGATGACTTACATAATATGGGAAATCTACTCGCAACTCACTGATAATTCCCCCATCAAAGCAGTCATGAACATAACAATTTTGAGCGGTGTTATAACTCCCCTCAATACCAATTCCCTCACCAGACACTGGGATATACCCACTTAAGTTGATTTCATGTGTCCCGCCACCAATCCAAGCCACTTCACAATTTTGAATAAGCACATGCGAAGCTTCATGTGTCGCAATCCCTCTACTTACACCATATCTTACGCTTAAGTTATCAATTACACAGTCATTTGCAGCTTTAATAATCCCAGCATATCCTGCTTCTTTTTTAGGCGCCGTTTGAAATTCAATCGATTGAAAAATCGTTCCCGGATTTCCAGCATCGCAGCGGAGATAAAGCGGTCCTGTTGAATCTTCATTATATACATAGATTGGTAAGGTTCTATTTTGAACATCAAAAGTTGAATAAAATTGTAAATCGTACTTTAACCCATCAACAGGGTTAAAGAGTTGACTGTGATTATCTGTATATGTGTACATTTTTCCATTCCAATATGAAAACACTCTATTTGCATGCGACTTACCGTCATTAAACACGATGCCACCACAATCATAAATATCTTTGTGATATTTCCAGATTTTTTTGCCAGTTGGATCTTCAAACCACAATGTCCATTTTTGTGCATCTGCACCATTTTCCTGCGATCCATAAAATCTCGGTTTATCACCAACACCAAAGGATGAATAGGTCACGCCTTCTTCACATTGCAGCTCTTCTCTCCAAATATCACCACATTTGAAGAAGACGGCATCTCCTTTTTGTAAATGATTGGACAACCGCGAAATGTTAGCCCACGCTTGTTCAGGTGATTTTCCGTCATTATTGTCATTTCCATCATTTGAAATATAATATGCCGTTCCAGTATAAGTTTTGCCTGGAATCATTTGATCGCTTTTTTGTATGTCTGAAGAATACGTCATGATGCGACTTAACTGCGCCTTATACTCATTCATAAAAAGCGCATCCCAAGTAGACGGAATTCTTTCGACTGGTACAAATTTAGTCGTACTTTCATATAACCGAGCTGCAGCACAGATGGCAGCTTCTCTTGTAAACGGCTTATTGATATTCATCGTATAATTTTTTTCATCGTAATCAAATAATATTTTTCCACTAACATTTGAGTATTGACCCATACAGAAGAAATACGCATTTGTGACCAAATTTCCATTGAAAAGTTTCGTATTTTGATCCCATTTTGGAATAAGTGGATACTTCCAAGAGAATTGATTCCATGCCTTTTCACCACAAAGCTGATGTAGATACTGCCAGTTTCCATTTGTAAACTCTTCTTCACTCGTTCCAAATCCTAATGCAAGCGCTGCTACATATGTTAAGAGCATCCCATCATCTCGCTTCATGAGTGTATTGGATTTCTGAGCCAAAGAAACCTTCTGATTCCAATTATTCAATGCAGATGGCTGATATTTTTGAATCATCTGCTTTAATAAATTAGAGTATTGAGCGTAAGTGATGGTTGAAGTCAAGTTATTCTGTAACTCTTTCGGCACAAAACCATATGAAATTGCACTTTTGACTTCAGATGGCAATGCGATAACTGTAAGTTTTAAATTGACAATTTTTGAATACCCTATCACACTTCCTTTATATGTAAATGTACCGACTTTTTTTGTACTTACGCTTGCTGGATTCCATTTAACAGCTACTTTTTGTGTCGTTTTATCCGTCATAACGGCATCTACTTTTGCTGGTAATTGATACGATTGATCCACATAAACAGTCACAACTAAATCCTTGATTGAAGCGATTTTACTGGTACTCCCATACGCCAATGGTTGTAAAAAGGAGCAACATAATAATAAAACGATCAAAATACCTATTCGCCTATTCATACTTATACGACCTCCCTATAATGCCTAAATGCTTACTTTTCTATATTTTTTACACTTTTCAAGTCACACTATTTAATAATAGACGAATCATACGGGTAAAATGCAACCTGAAATGGTCTGAATCAGATAAAAAAGAGATAGTCTATTCATAAATAGCCTATCTCAACTTAAAATATTCACACTTATTATAATGATTATATTTTATTCAATATCCACTTTAAAAGCAACATATAAATTTATAAATGACAGACCCGCTGCGAGGAAAAAGATATATTGAGGTCCCCATACCGTCCAGACAATCCCACCTAGATACGCGCAAATGATGGAAACAAAATGATCCATGCTTTGCCCTAAAGTTAAAGTAGGTGTCACATCTTCTGGAACAACAGCAATTTTTCTTAAGTAAACAGTTCTCACGATTCCCATCTGAGTGGACATACGATCAATAATGAAGATAATATATGCTAACAAAGCGCCAAAACCTACTGTTTTGAGTGAGCCATCTACATATCCCATGCTGAGTAATCCATAAATAAAATAAACCCCGATAAAAGACAGTGCGTCAAAGTAAAGCATTTTTTTAACGCCGTATTTATCCATAAGTTTTCCAACTGCAGGAATAAAGAAAATCCCAATGAAAGATCCAATCACCGTCAACATAGAGATGGTATCCGCTTTTTTACTCAGCAAATCAATCAAAACCCAAGGTCCATATACCATCATAATTTGTTTTTGAACACCAAACAGAATGACAAGTGTATAATAGTATTTATAATCTTTTCTAAAAACAAAACTTTTTTGCTTAATATGCGGACGATTCACTCGGACCATTCTGTCGAGAGATACGAGAAGAATTGCTATGACAATAAACATCGCTCCAGCTAATATGAAAGGCGTCTTAATTGGTTGTTCAAAAGACATGACACCCGTTTTAAATCCGATGAAAACCACAATTGATGCGACCATTTGAACGCCGGTAAAGAACCCTTTAAACTGTCCTAAGCGCTTTCCAATATTGTTTTTCTCAGCCAAATCTAATCCAATACTGTCTTGTAAAGGAAAAAACATATGCATCCCTAGTGAATTAATAAAAATAAAGATGACCATCACGTTAAAACTTGGTGTACTAAATCCCAAAACGGTAATACCTACCACACTCAATAGCTGTGCAATTACCGAGATTCGAATATCACTTAAAAATGAAAATGCCGCTATAACGAGTACGCTAAAAATTCCAGGTAGTTCCCTAGGAAATTCTAAAACACCTCTTTCATATGCTGTTACTTCATAAGCATCTTTAAAGAAGTTTGAAATAATATTATTCGTCAAACCTAGTGCAAATGCCGTTAAAGCAATAATGACGAAGTAGATTTTCAGTTCTTTTTTCATTGTGCCCCCATATGTTGATAAATATTTGTAGAGTCAAGGATTCTCATTATTACTTGTAGAACAACAAATGGTTCAATGTCCCACCTCAATATTCTATCATATGCATGTGAATTTGTGTGATTGGGTATGATTATACTCCGTATAATTTTTTTTATATGGATTCTTGTACACTTTTCTGTGCAATATGGTATAATATTAAGGGTAACGAAACATTAAGAGGAGGCAATTATGAATCAAAATATCTTATTACGTTCAGAAGTTTCTATTGAAACAACATGGAACTTAGATGATCTGTATATGAGCCGCGAACAATGGCGTGAACAATTAACTCAAGTAGAAAACCAAATGAACGAACTCGTTCAATATCAAGGTCGTTTAAATCATGCACCATCCCTATTCGAATGTTTACAAAAATACGAAAAAGCTTATGAAGAACTTGTAAAACTCGGTACATATGTTAGTTTGAAGCAATCGGAAGATGGGTCAAATCCCACAAGTCAAGAAGACAGTATGTATTTTGGTGCCATTGCAACTCAAGTAGAGACAAAGCTTGCATTTATTCAATCAGAAATCACCGATTTAACAAAAGATGCCTATGATGCTCTTTTCCCTGATTTATCCATCTACAAATTGTTCTTAGATGACATTTATAACGAAAAACCACATAAACTCTCTATTGAAACAGAAATCGCTCTCGCAAGTTTAGGTGAGTTGAGTGATTCTCCATATAGAACTTATAATGTCGCAAAAGCTGCAGATATGAAATTTGAAGATTTTACTCTGGAAGACGGAACACGTCATCCCAACTCATTTGGACTTTACGAGACCAAATATGAGTATCACCCGAATCACGAAATTCGTAAGGAAGCTTATAAAAGTTTCAACAAAACCCTTAATCAATATAAAAATATCTTTGCTTCCATTTATGCTGCTGAGGTAAAAAAGCAAGTGGCACTCAGTCAAGTTAGACATTACCACTCTGTAACTGATATGCTTCTAGAACCACATAAAGTAAGCGAAGAGATGTATCATCGTCAAATTGATATTATTTATCAACAATTGGCACCTCATATGCGTAAACTCGCGCGAATCAAGAAAGAACAGTTGGGACTTGAAACAATCTCTTATTTTGATTTAAAAGCACCCCTTGATTTTGAATTCAATCCGCCAGCTTCGTATCATGAAATCAAACAGACCATTATTGACGCAACTTCTATACTTGGAGATGAGTACGCACATATTATGAAACGGGCGTTTGATGAGCGTTGGATTGATTATGCCAATAATGCGGGTAAAGCAACTGGCGCATTTTGCGCTTCGCCATATGGATCACACTCTTATATTTTAATTAGCTATCAAGACTCTATGCGATCTGCGTTTACTTTAGCTCACGAATTAGGTCACGCAGGACATTTTACGTACGCAAACGCAAATCAACGCATCTTTGATACGCGCCCTTCAACTTTTTTTGTTGAAGCACCTTCAACCATGAATGAGATTTTATTGGCGCATCATCTCATGGAAAAAGACTCTAATCCAAGAATGAAAAGATGGGTCATTCTTCAATTACTTGGAACATACTACCACAACTTTGTCACTCACCTATTGGAAGCAGAATTCCAACGTCGCGTATATGCACACGCTGAAAAAGGTGGTTCATTAACAGCGAAAACGCTCTGTTCGTTCAAACTCGATGTGATTAAAACGTTCTGGGGTGATGACGTTGAGGTCGATGAAGATGCGGGATTAACTTGGATGAGACAACCGCATTATTACATGGGCTTGTATCCTTATACCTACTCTGCTGGTCTTACTGCGTCCACTGCAATCGCAAAAAAAATATTTACAGAAGGACAACCTGCAATTGATCAGTGGATTAAAACGCTAAAAGCAGGTGGTACATTGCCGCCAGAAGGATTGCTCCAATTGTCTGGACTTGACATTTCAACAGCAAAACCTATCGAAAGCGCTGTTGCTTATGTCGGAGAATTGATTAATGAACTTGAAAGCTTATTTCAATTGAACGACTGATTTTGAGTTTATTTTTAAATGATTTATAAATACGAAAAAAGTGCAGTTGTTTGTCAAATGATTGACGAGCAACTGCACTTTATTTATTTAAGAATCTAATTCAATTGATTAACTGATTCAATTGATAAACTGAAATTTGATATACTTATTTATCTGACAATCTTATTTTTTGTGATAGAAAAACGTCTTACTTGATTCGAAATTGTATCTTTGCGGTTGAATAATTTGCTCAGTGCTACCAACAAAAAAATAACCACCATTATTTAATGATGCATAGAACTTTTTGTACATTTCATCTTTTGCTTCTTCAGTGAAGTAAATCATGACATTGCGACAAACGATTAAGTCAAAGCCCTTTGGATATTCATCCAATAAGAGGTTCATCTTTTTAAATTCAACGCAGTTTTTAACCTCATCTTTAATCTTAAATCCTTTACCGATTGGCTCAAAATATTTAGCAACATATTGAGGTGGCACATTTTTAATACTTTTATCAGAGTACATCCCAATTTTCGCTTTATTAAGTGCCTCAGAGTCAAAATCAACCGCTGTAATTTTAATGTCCTTAAGTGGCAAAAATTCGCTTAAACACATCACAAGGGAATAAGGTTCTTCTCCCGTTGAACATGCTGCAGACCAAATTTTCGGTTTCTTATTGACTTTTAAAATTGCCGGTATGATATCTTCTCGTAACGAATCCCATTGAGCAGGATTGCGATAAAACTCAGATACGTTAATGGTTAAATAATTGATAAATTCATCAAATACATCTTTGTTGGTATCTAGTAGTTTAAAATAACCTTCAAAATCTGACAATCCGTGGCGTGTAATCAGTGATTCAATACGGCGTTTCATCTGTCTCTCTTTATATAGAGACAAATCTAATTTCGTTTTTGCAAAGACCTTTTCCTTAAATCGTTCATATCCTTCCATCGAATACCCCCAATATGACAGATTTTTTCATCATATTCATTTAATCGTTGTAATAAAAAAGCCGATATAATCGGCTTTTATTATCATCTTATGCTTCAGTCTCTGTTGCTTCCACAACAGCTTCTTCAACAACTGGCTCGTGTACCGCTTTCATAGAAAGTTTTACTTTTTTCTCTTCTGGAACGTATTCAAGAATTCTCACTTCGACTGTTTGGTTCACTCTCAATACGTCAGCAGGTTTTTCAACGTGCTCTTTAGCGATGTGTGATACGTGTACTAAACCTTCAATACCTGGTTCAAGTTCAACAAACGCACCAAAATCCGTTAAGTTTACAACTTTACCATTGTAAATGCCGTTCACTTCGTATTTTTGATCGAATTTTGCCCATGGTTCTTCAGATAATTGTTTGATACTTAAAGAGATTTTGTTTTCATCTTTATTTGCATCAATAATTTTCACATCTACCATTTGACCAACTGTCACGAACTCATTTGCTGGTTTAATTCTTCCCCAGCTCATTTCTGTTACGTGAACAAGTCCATCCATACCGCCGATATCAACGAATGCGCCGAAGTTAGTGATTCTTTTCACTTCACCTTTAACCACTTGACCCACTTTGATATTTGACCAGAAGCTTTCTTTAGCTGCTTCTTTTTCAATCATTGCAAATTCTTTATGAGAGAATACTGCTCTTCTTTTTTGTTTGTTGATTTCAATTACTCTTACTTTTAACTCTTGACCAATAAATGGTTTTAAGTTTTTAACAAAGCGATCTGATAACTGCGATGCAGGCACAAATCCTCTGATTTCTTTGAAGAATGCAATTAATCCACCATTTACCGCTTCAGACACTTTTACCAAAATTGGTTCGTCTTTTTCGTGAATAGCTTCTAATTCTTCCCAGTCTTTGTCAGCATTTACTTTACGTAGTGATAATAAGATATTACCCTCTCCGTTGTCATGACTAACAACAAAAACATCCAATTGATCGCCTTCTTTAAAGTTTTTTTGCAAATCAAAGTTTGGATCTGCAGAAACTTCATTTCTAGGGATTACACCGTCAGATTTATAGCCAATGTTAACTATGATAACATTAGCATTAACTTGAATTATGCTTCCTTTAACAATTGACCCTCTTCTTGGAATTTTCAATGATTCTTCGATTTGCTCCATCATTTCAGCCATTGAATTGTGATTATCCATTAAAAAATTACCTCGCCTTCGTTTTCTATTTTAAGAATGACCGATTGCACTATCCAATCAGGTGTTGATGCACCCGCAGTAATCCCAATTGTTTCAGCATTACTTAGCGCAGCAACCTCAAAGTCATCCTTAGTTTCAATGTGTATGGTACTCACGATCTGGCTACAAAGTTGTGCCAATTTAATCGTGTTGGAACTATGTTTGCCTCCTATGACAATCATATAGTCCACTTTTTTTGCAAGTTCAATACTCGCTTTCTGTCGTTCTTCAGTTGCTAGACAGATTGTATTGAAAATTACAAGGTCTTGATATTTTTGCTTAAATGCCTCTGTGATGTCTTCCCACAAGGAGATATTAAAAGTCGTTTGCGCGACAACACAGACAGGTTTACCATCATTTTCAAGCTCTTCAACCTGTTGTAAGGTATCCACAATAAAGGCTTTATTATCACACCAGCCATTAATACCGACGACTTCAGGATGCGCCTTATTTCCTACAATGATTATATTATACCCTTTTGAGGCATAACTTGAAACTGTATTTTGAATTTTTTTTACATAAGGGCATGTTGCATCATGAATTTTGATGTGTTTTTCCTCAGCCATTTTATAAATTGACTTTGGCGCGCCATGCGAACGAATCACCAAAACACTCTCACGTTCTATTATATCAGATAAATCATCAATCACAATTACCCCTTTTTCTCCATAAAAGTCAGTCACTTGCTGATTATGGATAATGGGACCTAATGTATAGATCATCTTTTCTTCGTCTATGAGACTCTCTAAAATTTGAATCGCGCGTTTGACACCATAACAATATCCAGAATGCTCTGCAATTTGAATCTTCATACAAACCTCGTCATTATATCACATACTTAATAGAAAGTCTATCTCACTAATATGAACAAAACTTTGCTACTTTCTGTATTTCATTTGAGCATAAATTTGTTTCATAATTTCTGTAGATACTTGTTCATACACAACTGAATCTGGTAGATCTTCTTTATTTTCAACAACGACAGGCGCATGGAAGACAACTCGAAGATGTTTACCAATTTTATAGTTTGTGTCAATCGTAATCGGTAAAATAGGTGTGTTCGTTTTATAAGCAAGCATGACAGTTCCGGGTTTCACCTCAAGTGGTATGACACCTTTGTTTCGCGTTCCTTCTGGGAATATCAACAAATTTTCATGATTTTTCAAATAGGTTAGAGACAATTTGATGGCTTTTAAATCATTTGCTGATCGATCCACTGGAAAAGCTCCAATTTTCTTCAAAAAAGCTGCAACAATTCGATACTTAAACAATTCTTTTTTCGCCATAAACTTAGAACCAACAGGTAAGGCACCACTTAGCACAACAGGATCCTGCCAGTTAATATGATTTGCACAAATTAAATAATTCTGAGAAAAATCAATGGACTCTCGACCTTCAATCTCCATTTTATAAAATAGATGATAATAAATCATAGCGCCTCGTCGGCAAAATCTGTAAAGCCAGTTCATATGGACCACCTTTTATTTAGGATATCGTATTGACTGTCGAAATAATTTTTTGAATCACTTCTTCAATGGTAAGCGATGTGGTATCAATTTCAATTGCATCTTCTGCTTTTTTAAGCGGCGAAACTGCTCTATTTGAATCCAATTGATCTCTTTCGATGATTTCTTTTGCTAAAGCTTCAACCGTTGTTTCAAATCCTTTTGCTTTTAAATCAACAAGTCTACGCTTCGCACGTTCTACTGGATCGGCAATTAAGAAAAATTTGTATGTCGCATGCGGCAAAACTACTGTCCCAATGTCGCGGCCATCCATAATGACCGATTTATCACCTGCAATACGCCTTTGCATCGTTACCATTTGAGCGCGTACATATGCATCCATGGAAATTACTGAGACATTGCGTGTAACTTCAGGTGTTCGAATGGCTTCTGAAATATCAACGCCATCTAGAAAAATGGATTCCGGCGTAATATCGAGGTTCATAGTATCAACAAGCGCTTTCAGCTGTAATGCGTCTTCTAATGATGTATTACTTTTCAGTGCAGCATATGTGACAGCTCGATACATTGCGCCAGTATCTAAATAAGTAATATTTAAACGTTTAGCGATTTCTTTCGCCACTGTACTTTTTCCAGAACCTGCTGGTCCATCTACTGCAATTTGAATATTATGCATATTTTACCTCTCAAGTTAAAAATAAACACCACCTTATCGGTGGTGTCATCTCAATTATAACTTAATTTTATGCTTTAATCAAACAAGAAAACTTTATTTTATTCCGTAAATCCCGTATTCATCCCAAATTTTTTCGAGTTTCTCTAGATTCTTTTCTACGCCTTCTTTTTTATGACTCACACCTACAATGATGGCATTGATCAAACTCATCGGTGCGACGAAGCTATCAATAAATGTGTTCATGCTGTATTTAGCTGTTAAGCAAAATTTAGCCTTTTCAAAAAGAGGCGAATTAAGACCATCGGTAATCCCCAATATTGTCGTATGATTTTTAATCGCATAATCAACGCAATCATACGTCCTTTTTGAATATCTCGGGAAAGACAGAACAATCATCGCATCCTGATCTGAGAGGTTTAAAAGCTGATCATAGACATCTTGAGCAGTCTCTTGAATGATGTGAATATCTGGTAAAATAAAGTTTAAATAGAACCCTAAATAATTTGCAAGGACAGACGAACTTCTCAAACCTAAAATATATACTTTTTTTGCCTTGATTATTTCGTTGATAAACTGCTCAAGAATCATCATATCCATCTGATCAATTGATTGGCGAATACTATCGATATCACTCAACATAATCTTCGTTAAGTATTCCGTTTCAGAATGATCTTTTGACATTTCAAATCGCTGAACTGTCGTTAATTTTGTCTTGATGGTTTCTTGAAGTTCTTTTTGTAATTCAGGATAGCCCTCGTATCCAATAGAACCCGCAAAACGCACAACGGTTGACTCGCTAATATTGACATTTTTCCCTAGAGTGGAAGCTGTCATAAAGGCAACCTTGTCATAATTTGATAATATATAATCTGCTATTCTTTTATGGCTTTTGCTTAAAAACAAATATTGTTGTCTGATTCTACTTAATAAATCCGTGCTACCCATTTAATCACTCCAAAAAATTAATCATCAGTTTAAATCATACAACTATTATAATTTTTTTGCAAGTTCATACCCTTTTTCTAGCGCTAATCGATTTAAATCTTCGGTTCCCTTAGGAATTCTCAACATAATAGCGGCTTCAAGGCTTTCTCTTGTTACAATCTCAGTTAAACCAACAATTAAGCCTAAAAGAACAATATTTGCAACGATTTCTTTACCCACTTCATTGATGGCAGTTTTGATGATCGGTACACGATAAATGTGTTGCGCTTTCATGCCTTCAGGCAATACGATCGATTCATCAATAATTACAGTACCGTCTTCTGAAATATCCGAAATATATTTATCACTTGCAATTTGAGTCAACGCAACTGTCATATTTGGCATCGTTACTTTTGGGAAATCAATTGCAGCTTCACTTATGATGACTTCTGCTTTACTTGCACCCCCGCGCGCTTCTGGACCATAACTTTGCGTTTGAATGGCATTCTTGTTATCTTTAATTGCTGCTTCTGCTAAAATAATTCCGGCCGTGATCAAACCTTGTCCACCTGAACCGGATAATCTCAACTCTAATTGTTTACTCATATCACATACGCCTCCGGTCTATTTTTTTAAACGCTCGATGATTTTGTCGTATTCTTCAGTGTATTCAGGAGCAGAAATATTATAAAATTCTCCCATGAGGTATTTACCTGCTTTTTTGTCTTCTGGTAACTTTTCAGCTACTTTAATATCGACAAAACTATCTTTAAGCCAGTTCATCATGTCGACAACTGTGCCTTTTTTATTTTTTCGACCATAATAAGTTGGGCAAATTGAAATCGCTTCAACTAGCGAGAATCCTTTATGGCGAATTGCAGATTCGATCAGTTTATCCATTTGTTGTACATGGAAAACAGTTGTTTTTGCTGCATACGTCGCACCTGCTCCAATTGCGAGTTGTGTGATATCAAAAGGTTTATCAATGTTACCATACGGTGCCGTTGTTCCTTTTTCAGCTGTAGGCGTCGTTGGAGAATATTGTCCACCAGTCATACCATAAATATTGTTATTAAAACAAATAGTGGTAATGCCGATATTTCTTCTAGCTGAGTGAATTAAATGATTTCCTCCAATGGCTGATAAATCGCCGTCTCCTGCAATTACAATTACTTCAAGTTCAGGGTTTGCTAATTTTACACCCGTAGCAAATGCAAGTGCTCTACCGTGTGTCGTATGAAGCGTATTATAATCCATATACCCTGGTGCTCTAGAAGAACAACCAATTCCCGATACGATACATACTTTATCTTTATCTAATCCACATTTTTCAATTGCGCGTGCAATGGAAGCCATGATGATTCCATGACCGCAGCCTGGACACCAAATATGTGGAAATTTTTCCATTCTAAATGCCGATTCAACTAAAGGATGATTCATTATAATACCTCCTTAAATTTTTGGATCAATTCCTCAGGCGTTAACACTTCACCATTAGCTTTACCACAAAATCTAATTGGGCAATTGCCTTTTGTCACGCGTTCAACTTCGAGTTTCATTTGTCCATAGTTTAATTCAGCCACTATAATGTCTTTCACTTTTTTACTTAATTCCAACATTCTCTCTTCAGGAAATGGCCAAACAGTTATCGGTCTAAACAAACCTACTTTTATACCTTCAGCTCTAAGTGTTTTAATTGCCGCTTTTGCCGTTCTAGCAGTTCCGCCGTAAGACACAATTAAATACTCCGCATCTTCTACTTCAAGTTCTTCAAAATCGATAATGTCATCTTTATGATCTTCTACTTTCGCCATTAAACGATCCATCAAAACGCCTGCATTTTTTGTGCTATTGCTAGGGAAACCTGTTTCGTCATGCATCAGTCCAGTTACATGGTATCTAAAACCAGAACCAAAATCAGCCATTTTAGGTACGATATCCCCTTCACACACTTTGTAGGCTTTGTATGTTTCACCTACTTGTGGTTTAACTCTATCAATCACTTCGATTTCAGATGCATCTGGAATCTCGATTTTTTCTCTCATATGGCCTGTAATTTCATCGGTTAACAAAATGACAGGTGTTCTATATTTTTCAGCTAAATTAAATGCACGAATCGTTAAATCAAATGTCTCTTTTACAGAATCTGGAGTTAAGCAAATCACTGGATGATCCCCATGTGTTCCCCACATAGCTTGCATCAAATCCCCTTGTCCAGGCGCTGTTGGAAGTCCTGTACTTGGACCACCACGTTGTACATTAACAATAACGAGCGGAATTTCAGTTAAAGCTGCATAGCCTATATTTTCTTGTTTTAGTGAAAATCCCGGACCAGAAGTTGCCGTCATGGATTTTGCACCCGTTAACGAAGCACCAATTGCCGCTGCAATACCAGCGATTTCATCTTCCATTTGAATAAATTTACCACCAATACGTGGGAGCTTTTCTGCAGATAATTCCGCAATTTCTGTTGATGGAGTTATTGGATAACCCGAATAGAATGTCATCCCTGCCATTAAAGCGCCTTCAACTATCGCTTCATTGCCTTGAAGAAATTTAACTTTTCTCGCCATTATTCCTTACCTCCTAAAAAAATTGCAAAATCTGGGCATCTCATTTGGCACATGCCACATTTGATACAATTCTCTCTGTCTAACATTGAAACTTTACCATTTTCATTGAAACCAAGAACTTTTTTAGGACAAAATGCGATACAAATACCGCAACCTTTACACCATGCTTCATTAATATGAATTGTTAAATTTTCCTTCTGATCAGCCATTGAAAATCCTCCTTTTACTCTCATATCAATCATAACATAGCGACACTATTTTGCAAGTATTATTTCATTTTTTGAACAAAATGTGATTTTTTGCAATTTTTCATTCAAACTGTATGATTGACTTTTAGTATCACTGTATACAATTACGCTTTATGTCCTTTGCATGGTTTGCTAAAAAAGGCTTGAATAGATTCTAAAAAGGCAAATTGATCCTGTTTAGAACAAATTCCCTTATCCCAAATGCCCTCTGATACTCGAGTGGATCTCTTTGATATCAGATCTAACCCTTCATGAAGGTAAAATGCAATTTCATTTTCACATCCACAACATATCACATGACTTCCACCATTTAGTTCAATGCTGTTAAGTGTTGCACGAAACAGCCCATCCCCTAACTTGTACTTGCGTTCAGATTCATTTAAATAAATCGCTTGAATACAGGCTATATGTGGTTCAAGCCAATCATACACACACGCGCCAATGATTTGTCCACCATCCTCAACTAAAAAACACTTTGTTTCTTCATTTAAATTGACAAAATTCTCTATCCCTAATTCTGTCAATATGTTCATCATTGGCACATCTTTTTGTTGATTGTATGGTCTAAAATGAATCATTTTGTGCCTCCGATTCTTGTGTCTCTGATTCTTGTGTCTCTGATTCTTGTGTCTCTGATTCTTGTGTCTCTGATTCTTGTGTCTCTGATTCTTGTGTCTCTGATTCTTGTGCCTCTGATTCTTCTTGCACAGATTCTTCTTCCTGAGCAGATAATTTTGACATCATGATGGTTGAAAATTCATCTATTTGCGGGAGTTCCTCAATGGATTTAAATCCAAAACTTTTTAAAAATACGTCGGTTGTTCCATATATTTGCGGTCGCCCAATCTTCTCGAGTTTTCCTTTGACTTCAACGAGTTCTCTATCTATTAAACTTTGTAACGGGCCTTCTGAGCTGACGCCTCTGATTTGCTCAATATCCAGTTTAGTGATTGGTTGTTTATAAGCAATGACCGCTAGAACTTCTAAAGCCGAATTTGAAAGACCTTTACTTTTTGCAGTTGCACACAATTGTTCCACATAGATATAATTGTCCTTCAATGTGCTTAATTGATAGTGTTTATTTGCTTCAATGATCTGAATCCCTCGATGGTTTTGTCGATAATCATGATGCATTTCTTCGATCATTTCTTCTACAATATTGGGCTTGAGATTGAGTATTTTGGCAATTTTATAAAGACTAAGTGGCTCTGCCCATGCAAATAACAAGGATTCAATAATTGATTTATGTTTAGCACGAGTCTCGTCAACTTGGCTCATGTGTTCATTCATTTGTAATTCCCCTTTTCTCAGTGGTCTGTATTTTGATTGTTTTAAATTTCACCATCATAAAAGTTCTTCTTCAAATTCTACTTCAGATTCTTCTTCAGGCTCTACTTCAGGCTCTACATAATGTCTTTTTTGAATATATATTTCACCAAATAAAGCTTCTTGAGTGATATTGATCTCCTTTAACTTTAATAGCTCTAAAAGCGCTAAGAAAGTCACGACAACTTCTTCTTTTGTAATATATTCATCAAAGAGCATATTAAATTCAAAAGAATCTTCAAACTCTAGTCGACCTCTCACGCGAGAAATTTTATCTTCAACTGTAAATAGATCTCTCTTAATGCCTTTAAAATACTTTTGTCTGGCTTCATCAAATCGATTCATTTTTTGAACAAGACGCTTCATCGCCTCAATCAATAGGCTTTGATCCATTGACTGATTGAGTATTTCCGTTGGAACATTTCGCACATAAACACTCAAATCATCCTGTTCTCTAAAAATGACTTCGTCTAGTATTCCCTCTTTTTCTCTCAGCAAATTGGCCATATCTTTGAACTTTTTGTATTCCACAAGGCGCTTAACCAGTTCTTGTCTTGGGTCGTCAACCACATAATCGAACTGATCCATTTCTTGTTTTTCAGGTAACAACATTTTAGACTTGATCTCTAAAAGCGTCGCAGCCATCAAGATGAACTCTGTGGCAAAATCCATATCCATTTGATCAATATCTTTGATAATTTCAAGGTATTGATGTGTAATACTGACAATTGGAATATCATAAATATCCACTTCATCTTTTGAAATCAGATGCAATAGTAAATCTAAAGGTCCTTCAAATGCTTCTAGTTTAATCTCTATACTCATCTTTAACACTCTCAATCCATTTTATTTCGTCTTCTTTTTCCCAGATTAATTGATGATTTATCTTATGTTGTAACAAACGTTTCAATAACTCACCTATGATCCTGCCTTCCGCAATTCCCAGTGACAACAAATCTTTTCCTGTGATGTGAAGCGTTCTATATATTTGATTTTTATGATAATTTTCTATCAATTTTTTAGTTTTTTCGGTAAATCCATTCATATATTGGATGAGCAATCGTTCGACATCATCGAGTTCGCCAATTGTGCTATAGAGGATCCAGTCGTTTAGCTGGGCGTCTTCACCACCATTTCGATTGCAGGCACATGCCAACTTCGAATCTTGAAAGTTAGATTTATCTGGATAAACGCCATAATCACGTGAATTTTCGAAAAGATGATTCAATTGGTTTTGTAAAAAAATCATCCTTCTTGCATAATGTGCAAGTTCTTTCCCCTTCTCAGTGCCCAAATCCGTCGTCCATAACTCCAATGATTCTTCGTAGAGGAGCAAGATTGCCATTAATCGTATATCTAATGTATCGAATATATCTAATGTTTCTAATATAACTAATGATTCTAATTTCTGTGCAGTATGTTTTAGATCCTCTAATATCGATTCTGATTGTTCAGTCATTCGCAACGCTCTTGGTAACAAGTTGGACGTTTCAAACAGAGTGAATCCCTCTTCTTTTATCAAATTGTCCGCTTCTGTCAATCGTTCTCTAAACAGTCTAAGAAACTCCCATCCATTGTCACTATAAACATATTGAAGAAACAAGTGTTTAAATCTGACTTCTGAATATCTACCTAAACTTCCATTTTGAATAGCCAAATTCATATACTTATCTGTATTTTCTTCAAAATGCATCTCATGCGTCACAGAATAATAAATTCCCCGCAAAATTCTCGATGCATCATCACTAAATGACTGTTCGTGCAGCACGCGCAATCTTCTAGCCTTTAAATCTTCATAAAAAAGGGCATGGTGTGCAAAAAGCTGTAAAGAATCTCGATGAGTGACATCAAACATCGCGATAACCGTCTGCTCGGTTAAAGTCGCATACCCAGTATTAACAGTAAAATCTCGACGCATCAAATCGGATTGAAGATCTCCTTTTGTCACGCTAGGAAGTCCATTATTCGATTGATACAGTTCTCGTCTAAATGGGACGATATCTATTGAATACTCCCCCAGATCAAGCTTTAAAGATCCTAACGACGAACGCTTGAACGAAAATTCAGGTATATGTTCTAGGCAGTATGTAAACAGCTCATCTAAATCGCCGTCGAGAGACAAATCAAAATCAAAACTAAGCTGATTCCAAAAATAATTTCTGACACATCCGCCCACAAAATAAAGTTGAATTGAAAGAGCAGATTGAGCTTCTATTAATTTATTTAATACGCTCATAACACGCGTTTTATCCATACCCGATCCGTCTCCTGTTCATTTTCCTTTCTATTATACCTTTTGACATTGCAGATTACAACATTTGCCAGTTTGAATGCACTTCGTATGTAAAAAAGCTATCTCAGTCCAGAAATGTTTCATTCTATTAACCGAGATAGCTCTTAAATTATAGGGGATTGGGATTATTCAATAATCTCATAAATATATTTAACTTCTTCAGGTTGCTTAGCACCTACAAAGAATGCCGATCTCACGACTTTTTCTGCATCATCTGTTTTTTCTAAGTTTGTATGGAGTACACACAATACGTCACCCATATTGACATGATCTCCCAATTTTTTCTTGAGGGTAATACCTGCTGAGTAATCAATGCTGTCTTCTTTCTTTCGTCTTCCTGCACCAAGCATCATCGCAGAAATTCCCACTTTTTCAGAATCAAATCCCGAAATGTAACCTTCCATATCAGATTTAACTTCAATGTGGTATTGAGCTTGTGGCAACTTCTCTGGATGTGCAATAACATCAGGATTTCCGCCTTGAATCTCAACAAACTTTTTAAGAATTTCAATCGCTTCACCAGAAGCAATCATTTTTTCGAAATGTGCACGTGCTTCTTCAATCGTCTTAAATGCACCGCCTAAAACTGCCATATAAGAAGAAATCGTCAATGCAACTTCTGTTTCATCTTCAGCGCCGTGGCCACTTAAAACTTCAATGGCTTCTCTAATTTCATTTGCATTCCCTACTTCATGACCTAAAGGTTGATCCATATTTGTAATAACCGCAACAGTGCGTCTGTTGAGTGAATTACCGATTTCAACCATTGTTTTCGCAAGTTCGCGTGCATCGTCAAGTGATTTCATAAATGCGCCAGAGCCCACTTTAACATCTAAAACGATGGCATCCGTACCAGCTGCTATTTTTTTACTCATGATAGAACTTGCAATGAGTGGAATGCTATCAATTGTTCCAGTAACATCTCTCAATGCGTATAATTTTTTATCTGCTGGTGTTAAATTACCCGATTGACCAACAATTGCCATTTTGTATTTATTGACATTTTCGATGAAATCATCATTTGATAATTCAACTTTAAAGCCTTCAATCGATTCGAGTTTGTCAATAGTTCCACCCGTATGACCAAGACCTCTACCAGACATCTTTGCAACAGGAACGCCAACAGAAGCTACTAATGGAATGACGATTAAACTGATTTTATCACCTACACCACCTGTTGAATGCTTGTCCACTTTAATGCCTTCGATTCGGCTTAAATCAACAGTATCTCCAGAATGTACCATTGCATTGGTCAAATCTGCGATTTCTCTTGCTTCCATTCCTTTAAAGTAGATTGCCATCAATAATGCAGATACTTGATAATCTGGCAATTCTCCTTTTGTATATCCTTCAATAAAAAAGTCAATCTCTTCTTTTGTTAAGCTTTCTCCGTGTTTCTTTTTATTGATTAAGTCAACTATACGCATGAAATCCTCCTAATATGCTTATGCAATTTCGATAATTCTGTTTACTAATTTGATAAAAGTACTTTGAACTCGATTTGCAGTTTCAACAACTTCTTGATGATTTAAAGCCGTTTTTTGAATACCTGCAGCCATATTTGTAATACATGAAATACCCGTTACTTTCATGCCCATGTGAGCTGCAACTAATGCTTCAGGAGCAGTTGACATACCGACAGCATCGCCACCAAGGGTTTTAACCAATCTGATTTCAGCAGGTGTTTCATATGAAGGACCTGTGAAATAGAAATAAACGCCTTGTTTTAAATCAATATTCATTTGATTTGCTTCGCTTAAAATTTGTGTATTAAATTCAGGACAATAAATGCTAGAAGCATCTGGGAATCTAGGTCCTAATTCTTCTTCGTTTTTACCAATCAATGGGCTTACTCCCATAATATTGATATGATCTGTGATGAGCATTAATGTACCACCTGTAAATGACTCATTTACACCACCAGCAGCATTCGTTAAAATAATATGTTCCACACCAATTGCTTTTAAAACTCTTACTGGGAATGTGATTTCTTGCATTGAATACCCTTCGTAATAGTGAAAACGCCCTTGCATTGCAATCACTGTTTTACCTTGAAGTGATCCAACAACAAATTGACCTTCATGCCCTTCAACTGTTGAAATTGGGAAATGTGGAATATCACTATATTTGATTTTAACAGCGTTTTCGATTTCATCTGCTAAAACACCTAATCCAGATCCAAGGATCAAACCGATTTGTGGTACTACATCCAATTTTGACTCAATAAATTGCTTTGCTTCGTTGATTTTACTCATTAAATTTGTCATACATCCTCCACGCATTCTCATTCATTATTTATTTAAAATCTCACCTTTAAAGCTAGTTCCATATGGTGTAGACGGAATTTCTAAGATATCCGAAACTGTCGCCGCAATATCAGCAAATGTTTTTCTCGTACCAATATTCACGCCTGGTTTTACACCTTCTCCATAAATTACAATTGGAATGTACTCACGCGTATGGTCAGAACCTATATAAGCAGGGTCGTTTCCATGATCGGCCAACAATACGAGCATATCTGTTGGTTTCATCGCCGCCATAATTTCTGGTAATCTCGCATCGACTTCTTCAATTGCTTGTCTATAACCATCGACATCGCGTCTATGTCCAAATTTCGCATCAAAATCCACTAAATTTGTAAATAAAATGCCTTTGAAGTCCTCTTGTAAATAATGAATCGTTTGATCCACGCCATCCATATTGTCTTTAGTATGAACGTCGTCTGTAATGCCTTCGCCATCATAGATGTCAACGATTTTGCCAACTGCTTTAACTTTAAGTCCAGCTTCTTTCGCATAATCTAAGACTGTTTTATCATAAGGTTTAATACTATAATCTCTTCTGTTTGAAGTTCTTTGGAAATTGCCAACTTCGCCTTTGAACGGTCTTGCAATAACCCTCGCTACTTGATCTTCTCCCATGAGCATGTCTCTTGCAATTTGACACATTCTGTAAAGTTCATCAAGAGGAATCACATCTTCATGAGCTGCTATTTGGAACACACTATCAGCGGATGTATAGACAATTGGATTGCCTGTTTTGACATGTTCTTCTCCAAGTTCATCTAAAACAACCGTTCCAGATGCTGGCTTATTACAGAGTACTTTTCTTCCTGTTTTCGCTTCAAATTCATCAATGATGTGTTTTGGGAATCCATCCGGATAGGTTTTAAATGGCTGTTCAATATATAGTCCTGCAATTTCCCAGTGACCAGTTGTCGTATCTTTTCCATTTGATGCCTCAAGAGAACGACCAAAAGCACCAATTGGATTTTCTGCTTTTTCAATGTAATCAATGCCATCGATGTGACCCAATCCAAGTTTTACTAAATTTGGAATTTTAAAATTTGTTGTAGATTTCGCAATATTTCCTAGAGTATTTACGCCAATATCACCAAATTTTTCTGAATCTGGTAATGCGCCAATGCCAACACTATCGAGTACGAATAAAATCACTCTGTTTACCATAACAACCTCCTAAAATCATATTGAATTCATTAAAAAAAATTAGAGCCTAATTAGGCTCTAGGATGTGTCTTTTCATAGATATCTCTCAGCTTGGAATTCGACATGTCAAGATAGATTTGGGTAGATGCGACATCAGAATGTCCCATCATCTCTTGAACAGCTTTTATATCCGCTCCATTTTGAACTAAATGAAATGCAAATGAATGTCTAAGTGTATGTGGCGTAATGGATTTTTCAATACCAATTTCTTCCGAATAACGCTTCATAACCTTCCAGAAACCTTGACGTGTCAATTGTTTTCCATAATAATTTACAAATAAAGCTTCTTCGTCACTATTTACAAGGTAGTTTCTACCGTCTTTTAAATAACTGTCAATTGCTTTTGAAGCCATAGTCCCTAGAGGAATCACTCTATTTTTGTGACTACTCTTGCATTTTATATAGCCCATCGTTGTATTGACATCAGATAACGTTAGAGATACCAGTTCAGAGACGCGAATTCCAGTGGCATAGAGTAGCTCAATCATAGCTTTATCCCGTTTGCCTATTGCAGTTCTTAAATCAGGTTTTGCTAGCAAACTCTCCACTTCATTTAATGTCAAAATACGAGGCATTTTCCGCTCAGTTTTTGGCGTTTCAACTTCAATGGAAGGGTTCATTTTTACATAACCATTTTGTTGTAAATAAGAATAGTACGTACGAATTGATGCAATACTTCTTGAAATAGAAGCATTTGCTTTACCGCTCTTCTTTAAATGAATGATATACGTCATGATATCGACATGTGAAACATCCAAAAAATTTAAAATCCCAATCGACTCCAAATAAAGTCCAAAGTATTTTAAATCACGTTTATAAGATTGTAACGTATTGTCACTTAATTTCTTATGCTCTCTTAAGAATGTCTCGTATTCGTTTATATACCCATTCATTTTATCCATATATACCCCTATTTTATCGAAAATGCAATTTTTTGAAAGCTAATTTATCATCTTTTGTATAAACACTACAATCTTGCAGCTTTAATTGACTTTTTCTGAAGATACATTTCCCCGTCCGCTTCATGAACAAAACTCATTAAATTTGTATGTTTCAAAGAGTTAAATTGTGTGATTCCAGCACTTGCACTTATTTTGAATTGATAGTGACCTTCCATGTTCACCCTTAAAAATTCATCTGTTATTCTTCTCCAAACGCGTTGGGCTTGTGCTTTATTGCATCGCGTAAAAACGATTAAAAATTCATCTCCACCGAGTCGTGCAACGATATCGAATTCACGGAGTGTTGACTGAATAATATCTGAAATCCCCTTGATCAGTTTATCGCCTTCCTTATGCCCCCAACGGTCATTGACCAACTTAAGATCATTGACATCTACATACGCAATCGTTAAATCAGTTTTGTATGCAACCGCGCGTGACATTTCAGATTTTAAATGTGTTAGACCCGCCTCTCGGCTGAGAACCCCCGTCATGACATCCGTTTCTGCTTTTATTTTATAACGCTCTAGACTCTTATCGACAATAAAGATGCGATTGATCAAAATAATAAGGACTAAAGACATCAGCGATATAAACGAATACGTTAATAGAAAGTAACTCGTATAGGCATTTGCTCCCGTTCCCAATGAACGAAGTAATCCCTGACTAGAAAACTCAATCATATTTGAAAAGGTCAATCTTTGATACGAGATCACCAGCGTGAACAGTATAATATTCGCAAGCACCATCACCATATCTACTTTTGCGGAAGAACCTGCTGTCTTTTTGAAAAGTTTAACGATAAATTGATAATACTTAAGTAATGCAAAGATCATGAAAAAGTACACTAAATTCGCATTAAAATTACCAGAGGCAAATATTGCTCGATAATCAATTTTTGAACTCAGTAAAATAACACTGATATTTGCTGAAATCATCGAGGCAAGAAGTGTGATGATATACATAAACACCGTTGACATCGACGCTACAAACGAACTGATATTATAGACGACTTTCAAGTATAAAATGATGACCAAATAGAATAAAAGCGTATGCCAAATACTGGTGATATTATACAGCGTCATATAAATGCTGATAATTCCCACCAATACAAAGTGCTTATTTCTATTTTCTTTTTTCAATTTAGGAATCAGCCTCATCAAAATCAAACAATCTAAAGAGGCACTCACAAGGCTAAATAAAAATCTCAAAAGTAAATCCATAACATTATCCTATATTATTTCATATTCTTTGCTTCTTTTAACATCTCTCTTGCGTGTTGAATCGTGGAATCTGTCATAGTTACGCCGCCCACTAAGCGGCTAATTTCCCTTTCGATGTCAACATCCTTTAGCTTAAATATTTCAGTCTGAGTGCTATCATCCATTTCGGTCTTTTCAATTAAAAAGTGATGGTCTGCAAATACAGCAATCTGCGGTAGATGTGTGATACAAAGTATTTGACAGTTTTCTGACAACCGCTTGAGTTTTTCTCCCACAATATTCGCTGTAACACCACTAATTCCAGCATCTACTTCATCAAATACAAGTGTCGGCACTTCATCTAATTGCCCTAAGACCACCTTGACACCCAACATGATTCTGGATAATTCACCGCCAGAAACCACCTTTTTAAGTGGTTTAAAAGGTTGCCCAACATTTGTAGAAATCACAAATTCAACTGCATCTTTACCCGTTACAAACCAATGCTGTGCAGGCTCAATCGACACTTTAAACTGAGCCGTTCTCATATTGAGTTCTGTTAGTTCTTGTTGTAATACTTTTTCAAATGACTCAGCCGCATGATGTCTTAAATCTGTCAACTCTTCGGCAGATTCAAGGTAGGATTTTTGCTTTAACTCAAACTCATTTGATTTCTGCGCCAGTAAGGCTTCAATATGTTCAAGTTCATCTCTTTCAGTTTTCATTCGCTCAAGTTGAAGGAGAATCTCTTCAATGCTTTGACCGTACTTTAACTTTAAGGTGTTAATCTCATCTAGCCGAACTTCCAACTGGTTTAATTTTTCTGGATCCGCCTCTAATTTTTCATATAAATGATGCGACTCTTTTGAAAGATCTTCCATAAAAAAGTAGAGCTCTTTCATTTTTTCTGATAACTGATCGAGACGATTCTCAAATCCTTCTATTTTCTTAAGCTGCGTATTCAAATGTGAAACAACAGAAAGAGATCCACTTTCATAATCACCAGAGAACCATTCGGTTACACTAGACAATGTATTTTTAATTTGAGTTAAGTGTGAAAAATACTCAAAAGACTTTTCAAGCTCAGTATCTTCTCCAATCACTGGTTTGATTCGCTCAATTTCATCAATCTGGTAAGTGAGAAAATCTAACTGTTTGTTTCGTGAAACGCTTTTTTCTTGTAGAGATGCCAGTTCTTTTTTTACGCTCTGTATCGCTTGAAATCGTTCTTTAACCAGCTCTTTAACGCGATTCACAGGTTCGCCACCATATGCATCTAGCAATAGCAGTTGATGGTCTGTCTCAAGCAATTTTTGATGTTCGTTTTGCCCATGTATACTAATGAGTAAATCCGTAATTTCCTTTAATTGACCCAATGTGACTATCTGCCCGTTAATTCTTGAAAAGCTTTTTCCCTTTGCCTGAATTTCACGTGAAATGACAATAATTTCAGCATCAACAGGTAGATCGTATCGCATCAAACACGCATTGACGGTCTCCGATGTGAAAAAGCTTCCTCGAATAAATGCTTTTTCTGCGCCTAATCTGACACTTTCTTTATTCGCTTGTCCCCCGAGAATCATATTCACAGCACCTAAAATCATGGATTTACCAGCGCCTGTTTCACCCGTTAAAACATTAAATCCCTCATCAAATTGAATGTTCACTTCTTTGATTAGTATAAAATCTTTTATGCTTAGTTCAAATATCATATGACCTCCGATGGAAGATTATTCACCTATGACGAAAGCTTATGTCCGCTATGGTTAAATTAACAACTCTCGAAATTGTCTCAGGAGTTCTTGTACGGCAGATTCTTCTTTTACCAACAAGAAAATCGTATCATCTCCGGCAATACATCCGACAATTTGTTTTAAGTTAAGAGCATCAATCGATACCGCTGCAGCACTAGCCGATCCCACAAGCGTTTTGATAACGATGATATTGCCGGCAAAATCCAGTCCGGTAACAGAATTTCTAAATATTTTCAAAAAACGATCATTTACGACGCCTTCTTTTTCGCGAATAGATGCATACTTATACCGACCATCCTTTGTAAGAACTTTGATAAGTCTCATTTCTTTAATATCTCGCGAAACTGTTGCTTGAGTCACCTGAAAACCTGCATTTCTAAGCTCATACGCCAATTCGTCTTGAGTTTCAATGTCATTATTTTCGATGATTTCTAATATTTTTGAGTGCCTAGAATATTTCATAATTATTCCCCCAATAGAAATATTTTAACCTATTGTTAAAAATATGTAAAACATTATTTGTTACCAGATGAAAATACTTAATATTCCAAAACCTAAAATGTAAATAATTGGATGTTTTTGGGTTTTTCGAATCAAAAGATACGAACCTACTAATAGAAACAGTGATTTGATATCAACACCCCTCCAAAACGCTTGAATTTGGCCGATGTTTTCTCCATAAAGCGACACGAGTGCTACTTGTACTATAGATGTGGCAATCAGACCGATGATTGTAGCCTTTAGGCCAACAAATGCTGCCACAACATAGGGATTTTTTTTATGTTTGTTTAAAAGTTCCGATAATATGACAGCCATTAAAAATGCAGGTAAAATCAAAACAAACGAAGCCATAATAGAACCTAAAACACCATACTCACGATATCCAATGTAAGTTGCCATATTAATGGCAATTGGACCTGGCGTTGATTGTGAAATTGCGATTAAATCTGCAAATTGCAAATCTGTCAACCAGTGATGATTTACGGCGATGTCTCTTAATAGCGGAATCATCGCAAGTCCGCCACCATAGGTAAATAAACCAATCTTAAAGAACTCTATAAGCATGCGGATCATGATTTCACCCGCTCTCTATAAATGTACGAGCCAAGTAATGCACCCCCAAAAATAACAAAAATGGGATTGACCAAACTAAATAGTACCAATACAAATGAAATAATGGCAATCACAAGGGTTTTTTTATCGAAAATAGCCACTTTTACAAGTCGCGTCAACGAATCAAAGAGTAAAGCGAGTACGACAATTCGAATCCCTTTAAAAGCACTTTGAACAATTTCTAAATGCTCAATTTTTTTAAAGATTGCAGCGATGAAAATAATGATGATAATCGAAGGTGTAATGACACCTAAAACTGCAGCAATCGCGCCTTTTAATCGTCCCAATTTATAGCCTATTAGCGCAGCTGCATTAGATGCAATGACACCTGGTAACGTTTGAGCCAATGTGTAATTCTCTACGACTTCTTCCATAGAAAGCATGTTCGTTGATTTAACTAGTTCTTGTTCGATTATTGGCAGCATTGCATACCCACCACCTATTGTAAATAAGCCCACTTTAAAGAAAGCGACAAATAGATGAATGAGTTTTTTAAAAGATTCCATTTTGATGACCTCATTTATTCTTCGATTAATGATTGATGCGCTTCTGTCACTATTGTAACAATATCATATTTCAAGTGCGTCTGTCCGTGATTTTTTTCGGTTGAGGAAGTTAAATTTTCATTTTCTGAGGCAATCTCTTGGAACGCTTCAGATTGATTAATGCTTTTAGAGGCATATGCCAAAAATTCGATATTTCCTTTCGGCCCTTTAATCGGCGAGTATGTGACATAAGAAATATCAAAACCTAATTGCTCAGCAAAAGGCAATATGGACTCAAGCACCTGTATATGCACTTTCGCATCTCGAATGACACCACTTTTTTTAACCTGTTCTCTACCCGCTTCAAATTGTGGTTTGATTAAGAAGATCAAACTTCCCGTTTCGCTTAAAAGTTGATAAGCAACTGGCAATACGAGTTTTAAAGAAATAAAAGAAACATCAATACTTAATAAATCAATAGGATCTCCAATTTGCTCAAGCGTCACATATCGGATGTTCGTTCGTTCCATGTTCGTTACACGTTCATCATTTCTTAACTTCCAATCCAGCTGCCCATATCCAACATCCACGGCGTGAACATGACTTGCTCCATGTTGAAGCATACAATCCGTAAATCCACCTGTAGACGCGCCAATATCCATACACCGTTTTCCTGTTAAATCTAAATTAAGTGTTTTAATCGCTTTCTCAAGTTTCAGTCCCCCTCGACTTACGTAGGGAATTGGATTGCCTTTAACTACAATTTCCGATTCAACGTCTATTTTAGTCCCAGGTTTATCAATTCTTTCTCCATTGACAAAAACAAGACCTGCCATAATGGTTTTTTGTGCCCGTTCTCTCGATTCACTTAAATTTTTCTCCACTAAAAGAATATCAATTCTCTCTTTGGCCATTCAACACCTCTTTAATTTTTCTTACAACGCCTTCACAATCCAATCCAATAGACTTCATCAAAACTTCGGTATCCCCTTGCTCTACAAAGCCTTCGATTCCCATGTGAATCACGTCTCTTTTGATTCCATGTTTAACCAATGTTCTCAGAACCATTTCGCCCATGCCACCTGCAATAGCATGATCTTCTAAAGTCAAGATGGTTTGATATGAAATGATATTTTCAAGTAGTTCCTTCTCGTCAATTGGCTTAATTCGTCTTAAGTTTACAACGCCAATTTCCTCTGATTCAAATCGCTCTGCTGCATCAAGAGCTACTTTTACCATTTTTCCAGTTGCCACAATAACCACTTCGTTTCCCTCAGTTAAAACTTCTGGTAGAAGTGAGTTCGGTTTTGTCGATACCAATCTTTCGGCATTTCCTCTAGGATAGCGAATCGCAATCGGACCAGAGGTGTCATTTGCAGCGTACGTCATCATAAATTCAAGATCATTTGCATCTTTGGGCGATAGTATCGTCATATTGGGAATATGGGATAAAAATGAAATATCAAAAATACCGTGATGTGTTTCCCCATCGTTGCCGACGAGACCTGCCCGATCAATACAAAAAACAACGGGACATTTCTGTATACAAACATCGTGTACAATTTGATCATACGCACGCTGTAAAAAAGTTGAGTAAATCGCCACAAATGGCTTAATACCTTGCAGCGACATTGCAGCCGCCATTGTAACAGCATGTTGTTCAGCAATTGCAACATCAAAAGTTCGTTCTGGATATTCACAAGAAAATCTTGAGAGTCCTGTTCCTTCAATCATCGCAGCACTGATGGCTACAACGTTTGGATGGGTTCTCCCCAGTTTAGTGAGATGCTCACCAAAGACTTTTGAATAATCAATCTTAGATGAATCCGCAATAGGTTCAAGTAAATCAAACTTCCCTACGCCATGATACTTGTTTGGCGCATCTTCTGCAAATTTATAACCTCTCCCTTTTTGCGTCATAACATGTAGTACGACTGGGCCATCCACTTGCTTCATCATTTCCATGTGTTTCATCAAACTCTTCATATCGTGACCGTTAATGGGTCCGATATAAGTCAATCCAATTTCTTCAAAGAATACACCACCATCGACGATGAAATACTTGAAACTCTCTTTCATTTTACTGATCATGTCAATCATGGGTTGTCCTAAAGAAGGCACTTTTGACAATTTACTTTTCGTTTTATTTTTAAGGGCATTATAAGGTTTCGCCGTTCTAAGTTCATTTAATGCGATTGATACACCACCGACATTAGGTGAAATTGACATTTCATTGTCATTTAAAATGACTTTCATATTGGTTTTACAATGTCCTAAATAATTCAGTGCTTCAAATGCCATTCCACCCGTAAGTGCACCATCTCCAATAATTGAGATGACATCGAAGTTTTCTTTCTGAATATCCCTTGCAAGTGCCATTCCAACGCCAGCAGAAATAGACGTGCTACTGTGTCCCGTATCAAAATGGTCGTGTTCAGATTCATGGCGTTTTGGGAATCCACTTAATCCTCCAAATTGTCTCAATCCAGCAAATTCATGCATCCTTCCCGTGAGAAGTTTATGAACATACACTTGATGTCCAACATCCCAAATCATTTTATCTTTGGGACTATTAAAAACGCTGTGAAGAGCAATCGTTAATTCCACAACTCCAAGATTTGACGCAAGATGTCCGCCAGTCTTAGAAATTGATTCAATTAAAAAGCTTCTAATTTCATATGCTAACACCATTTTTTCATCATGTGTTAATCGTTTTACATCTTCAGGCGATTGAATGCCTTTTAGCAGTTTGTACATACATGTTTCCTTTCGTTTTAGAGAAGCCCTATTAACACTTCATTAATATTCTCTCTCCGCTAAAAACTGTATTAACCCGTTCAAAAATGTCGGCTCAATAGACAATTCTTCAATTTGATTCATCAATTTATTTTTAATGGATTCGATCACAACTCGAGTGTCATCAACACCCAATATAGCAGGGTATGTCAACTTGTTGTTTTTCTCATCAATTTGTGTGCGTTTTCCAATTTTTTGAACATCTCCAACAACATCCAATAAATCATCGACAATTTGAAATAAATACCCGATGTTTTTGCCTACTTCTCTCAATTTCTCGATTTCAGAATCTGTCGCGTTGCCCAAATACGCGCCTGCCAATAATGCTGCAGTTAAAAGTTTTCCAGTTTTATGCTCATTAATATAATCGAGCGCTTCAAGCGCTTCACCTTTTGAACGAAATGACATGTGCTCGTGATATTTAATATCCGCCACTTGTCCTAATATCATACCACTTGCACCCGATCCATTCAATATTTCACGCATGGCACATAGTGAGCGTTTTGTATCAGGATGTGTTATACAAGCATTTGTCATAATCTCTGCTGCACAGTTGAGTAGAGCATCACCTGCAAGCGTTGCAATATCCTCACCATAAACCATATGATTGGTTGGTTTTCCACGTCTTAAATCATCATCATCCATACAAGGCAGATCATCGTGAATCAGCGAATAGGTATGAATCATCTCGATGGCAAGTGCAAATGGTTGCGCACAATCCAAATCAGCACCATACGCTTGTGCCATCTCATAAACAAGCGTTGGCCTGATACGTTTGCCACCAGCGTTTAAACTATAAAGTACAGCATCTTTCATAAGTTGAACTGCTGGAGTTTCTCTATGAAATGGATTGACGCATTGTTCGATTGCCAAAGAGAAGCCCATTTCAATTTCTTTGATCTTCATTTCAACTTGGCTAGAACGTTTCATTTTTATCTGCCTCCTCTACGAGGATTGTTTCTATCTTTGACTCTGTTTCGCTGAGAATCTGATGACACTCTCGGTATAGCTTGATGCCTTCTTCATAGACTTTTAAAAGCATCTCTAAAGGCACTTCACCTTTTTCAAGAATTTGGGTTATTTCATCTAATCGTTCCATCTTTTTTTCAAAAGTTGATTTACTTGCCATTTTATCCTCCGTTTAAGTTCATCTCATAATGATTATCAAAATGATGGCCTTTCCATAAAATCAAGTTTCAGGATTGACTGCATGGACGTTCACATCCAAATGACCATCTTTGAATTGTATATTTAGTGCATCTCCCACATGTACTTGGGTAATAGATGTCACCCATTGTCCATCCTTTTTAGCGACCGAATATCCACGATTTAATACGGCAAGCGGGCTTAATGATTCAAGTTTTGCACCATATACATTTAAATTTTTAAACTCTTTTGCAACGAGCGAACGTGCTTGATCTCGAAAAATTCTTTGTTGATAATTCAGATGTTGTTTCGATTGAGAAAGGAATTTCTTGATCCGGCTTTCAAACATTTCGGGTGTATAACGCATCAAATGCGTCGATTCACGTTCAATTCTTCGTTTGACAGTTAAAGATAACTTTTGTAAGGACTGATTCAATTCTAATATGAGTTCGGTTTTTGATTTAATGGCTATTTCAGCTGCTGCCGAAGGGGTTGCAGCTCGATAATCCGCTACAAAATCACTAATGGTAAAATCTGTTTCATGACCAATACCCGTGATGATGGGAATTTCTGATTGATAGATGGCTCGTGCAACGACTTCTTCGTTAAAAGCCCACAGTTCTTCAATAGATCCGCCTCCACGAGCAAGGATGATCAAATCCACATGATGGTGCTTGTTAAAATACTCGATTGCGGATATAATTTCATTTTTTGCAAACTCACCTTGTACTCGAACAGGGTAAATATGAAGTTGACTAAAATTAGATCGTCTTGATGCAACTGAGATAATATCCTGTATTGCAGCGCCTGTCGGCGACGTAATCACCCCGACATTTTCTGGTAATTTTGGGAGTGCTTTTTTATGTGAAGGGTCAAATAACCCTTGTTCTCTTAATTGATTTTTTAACTTTTCGAATTGGAGATGCAAATCCCCAAGTCCAATATTTTCAAGCGAAACTGCAGTCAATTGATACTTGCCATCTCGCTCATATACTGAAATTTGACCTCTAACTTGTACGCGGTCACCATTTCTAGGAAGTGCCGCTAACAGCTCAATATACTGAGAAAACATGACGCAGGTCAATTTACTTTGTTCATCCTTCAATGTAAAATACGCATGTCCACTTGAGTGACGAACAAAATTAGAGATTTCTCCAACGATGACAACTTGGTTTAATATTGGATCTGTAGAAAGCATTCTTTTAATGTATCGATTGATCTCAGTTACGCTAAACGCTTTCATTTTAAGCATGCTGTGTCACCTCAATGAATTTTAATCGACCTATTTCTGCAACACCATAAGCATTATCTCTCGAATACTCCGGCATAGCAAAATAGAGTGATCTATGTTTAAGTCGTTTTTTAAGCGCTTGTTTGACAATTGAATTTGACGCTACACCACCTGATAATACAACGGGTTTATCCGGATTTAACTGCATCATAATTTGTTCTAGTACATATGCGATCGTATTAAATACATGACGACAAATGACAGCCTCAGGCATTGTTCCTACTAGTTTCGCATATTGATTTTCAAGACCAGACAAGTTAAACGACAATGAATTGTTGATTTTGACTTTAAAATATTCATCATGACTGACAGTTTGAGCCATTTGGTCCATTTCTTTTCCGCATGGAAAGGAAAGTCCCATCATGACGCCGATCCGATCAATCAATTGACCAAAATTCAAATCTAAAGTTCCACCAATTATTTCGATATCAAATCCCGTTCTTAAAGCACATACATTTAACAGTTCTGTGGTGCCTCCAGATAAGTGCATTCCGATGAAAGTTTCAGGAATTTGAGACACTTCTGAGGTTTTTAACGCCGCCATCAAGTGTCCTTCTTGATGAGACGTTGTAAACAATGGAACTTTTAATGTGTTCGCTAGATTTTTACAAAACAAAAGACCAGCATGAAACACTGGCATATATGAATTCTCTATCGGTCGTGGTTGAGTCGATACAGATACGGCCTGTATTTTAAGCGGGTCAATCTGATCGCTGATCCATTGATATATTTCAGTTAATTGATTTACATGTTGAAAAAAGCCATCGGATTGACGCAGTCCACGCTCTCCTGGCTTTACTTTAAGATTTTTATTCAGCTCTGTCACTATTTTTCCAGAAACGACATCGATCACACACATGGATGTCGTGTAACAACTCGTATCAACTGCCAGTAACATAATTATTCCTTATCTGCGAAATGACTCAATACACCATTGATAAATTTACCCGACTTGTCGTCTACGTATTTTTTAGCGATATTCACTGCTTCGTTTATACTCACTTTAACCGGTATAGATTCATCATATAAAATCTCCGTAATTCCCAATCTCAAAATCGCCAAGTCAATCTTAGCAATACGGTCGAGTTTCCATCCTTTAAGGTGTTCTGTGATTTTTGCTTCTATGTCATCCTTATGTTCAATCCACAGTTCGATAATTTGTCGAATATACGAATCATCTAATGTTTCTTCATAAAAACTCAAAAACTTGTCTGCGTCATATTCTTTATGGATTTCCATTTGATACATGACTTCCATCGCGACTTCGCGACTTCTAATACGATTCATGCGCCCTCCTAACATGAAAATGACTAACTTCATCGAAGCCAGTCTTTTCTAACGCGTCTTTACTCATTAAGAAATTACTTTTGTGTTGATTCCTTCCACTAAAACATTTACTGCAGTTACCTTAAATCCTGTCATGGATTCAATAGCGAGTTTTACATTTTCTTGTACTTTCACTGCAACTTCGTGGATTTTTGCACCATAGTCGACGATTACACTGAGTTCAACCGTTACAGCGTCTTCAATGATTTCAACTTTAATGCCTTTATTAAAACTTTTCTTACCGACCATTGCCATCATTTCTTCAGAAAATGTGCCACTTAAAGATTTAATACCTTCTATTTCAGCAGCAGCAATAGAACCAATGACACCAATGACATCATCTGCAATATTTACTTTTCCGTGTTTATATGCATCAATCGTTACATTTTCAGCCATGTTACGCCTCCTAAATAATTAAAGCTATAATCTATTATAGCAAATAAGACATATCAATACAAATAAAACGTATTTCAGGTGATCTGACTCACATAAAAAGGAGTACCCCAGTATGTTTGAGATACTCCTTAACTTATCTGTTGCCAGAATTATTTGCAGTCACAACCGCAACCACAAGTTGAATCTTCTTCACAATCACAGTCATCATCGCAACAGCAATCACATTCATCAGTCAATTCAATGATCACACCACAGCTTGGGCACTCAATGTCTTCACCTTTATCTAATAAGTTGCCGTCTACAAAGAATGATTCTCCACAATCAGGACATTCAATTTCTTCAAAATCATCATCATCTTCATCGAGTTCATAATAATCATCTTCTAAATCTGCAAGATCTTCATCAATCGTCTCGATGTAATCATCGATTTCAATAATTGCATCATTTAGATCGTCAAGTTCATCGTAAACACCGTCTACTTCGTCAGCAAAATCCTCTAAAACTTCGATAATTTGAAGTAATAATTTGCCTTCTTTGCTTTCCTTGTCAATCTCCATACCTTCTGCTAATCCTTGAAGATAAGCCACTTTTTCATGCATATAGCTCATTTGAATCCCTCCTTTAGTGGGTTTTATAATAAACAGTTACACTGTTTATATCTGATTATGCTCTTGATAAATATTCACCAGTACGTGTATCGATTTTAATTTTATCGCCTTCATTTACAAAACCTGGAACTTGAATCTCTGCGCCAGTTTCAACTTTTGCTTTTTTAGTTGAGTTTGTAGCAGTATCGCCTTTTACACCTGGTTCTGCTTCAACAACTTCAAGTACAACAAAGTTAGGTGGTTCCACTAAGAAACATTTTCCTTTGTAGAATTTAAGCGTTGCATTATCGTTTTCTTTGATATAAAGAATTGCATCTTCAACTTGTTCAGCTGATAAAGGAATTTGATCATACGATTCATTATCCATGAAGTAGTATAAATCGCCTTCTTGATATAAGTATTGCATTTCTTTTGTCTCAATGTGCGCTCTTGGGAATTTTTCAGATGGATTAAATGCTTGCTCTCTGATTGCGCCATTCAGTAAGCTTTTGTATTTAGTTCTAACAAACGCAGCGCCTTTTCCTGGCTTAACGTGTTGAAAATCCACTATAACAAAAGGTTCATTGTTTATTTCAAATGTAACACCTTTTCTAAAATCACTTGCAGCTATCATGATATAACCTCCAAAAATAAATTCAATTTCAGACCAACATTTATTATAACTAAATTACCCATAAAATGTCAACAAAAGTCCACTTTATGATTTTATCAAATAAAACTTAAGAGTGCAACGTCTTTGAATCAGCATTTTCTTAAAACTCATCACATTTTTTTAATACACTTGTCACGATCTCTTCGACAGATTTTTGATCAATGTCAATTGTCCAATCCGCAGCCTGTTCATACAGGCTATTTCGCACCATTAAAATGGCATCAAGTGAATGTGTCTTAAGCAATGGTCGAGTATCTTCACTGCCTTGTAGGTTTTTTTCCAGTTGTTCAACTGAGCCTTTTAAATAGACAATTTTTCCCATTGATTTTAACTTTCGAACATTTTCAGGATTTAAAATAATTCCGCCGCCTGTTGATATGACAACCGAATTTAAAGAGATGATCTTATCAATCACTAAACTTTCAAGTTCTCTAAACTTCGTTTCCCCAGCTGTTTTAAAAATATCATTAATTGAAAACCCATTCATCGAGACAATTAAATCGTCTGTATCCAAATGTTTATAATGCATTTTATCAGCTAATACTTTGCCAATGGTGGTTTTGCCACTTCCCATCATTCCGATTAAAATGATATTTTTCATCCATATCCTCGATTCTATTTCGCAAGACGCTTTACAAACTCAATGTCTTGACAATATTGATGTAAAGTTTCTTTTGAAATATCTCCCGCTTGATAGCGTTCAAACAAATGCATATCCATGCTCATCATACCTTGTTTTTTTCCTGAGTTAAGCGTATTTCTCAACTCATCAAATAACTTTTGCTGTATTTGTGACCGAGTCGTCGCATTGGACAAAAGCATTTCATATACAAGCACGCGGTTGGTTTCAGAAATTCCCGGAACTAACTGTTGTGATAAGATCGCAATTAAGTTAGACGCCAACTTCAACTTTCGATTATCTGCACGTTCTACACCTGCTGACGCAATAATGGATTCAATCGTCGAAATTGAATTTAGAGAAGAATATCCTGCAAGGACGAGTTTGCCCGATTCTGCAATTTGTAGTGCCAGCTCCAAGGACGCATCGTCATTGACATTCGAAATCATTACGACATCTGGATCGTGTACCATGGCACTTTTAATGCCTTCAATAAGCGATGGACAATCAGTCCCCACATCACGTTGAAGCACCAATGATTCTCCGTGTTTAAACAGATACTCAATTGGCGACTCAACGGTCACAATGTTGAGTGCTTTGCGTTCATTCAAATATTGAATCAGCGCAGCAATTGTCGTTGATCGTCCTGAACTCGATACGCCACTGATTAAAATAAGTCCCCTTTTAAGCGCCACCAAATCAAAGAGTGATTCAGGTAATCCAAGTGAATCCCAAGATGGAATATTTCGCTTAAACAGACGAACTGAAATGCTATAGGTTCCTCGTTGTTTAATAATGTTCACTCGAAAGCGGCCATGTTCAGCAATAGAAAAACTAAAATTGACCTCCCCAAATTCCTCTAAATGTGACAGTTGTTCTTGAGTACACAGTTGTTTAACGTCTTGATAAACTTCATCGTTGGTTAAAACCGGACTGTCTGAAAAAGGGACTAGTTGGCCATTAATGCGCAACATTGGTTTTGCATAAGGTGCAATGTGAACATCAGATGCATTTTTATCAATTGCTAATTCAATCAGTTCGCGATGTCTCATACTTCGTCACCTCTTTACCTTAGGCTTTAAATATCTCTCTTTAAATAATTATCAAAATTGATAATGGCACGTTGATACGTATGATCCATATAAGGGCTTGTTAATAAAAAGTCTGCTGTTGAACGATTCATGGCTATTGGAATATTGTATAAAGTTGCAATTCTCAAAAGTGCTTTTACATCTGGATCATGTGGATGCATGCTCATTGGATCCCAAAAAAAGATCATAAAATCAATATGCCCCTCAACTATCATACTTCCAATTTGTTGATCGCCTCCTAATGGGCCACTTTTCAAACCTTTTACTGGAAGCGATAAAGCTTCAGAAATCAATTTTGCCGTAGTGCCCGTACCAAATAAAAAGTGCTTATTCAGCTGTTCTTTATGCTCACCACACCATTCAATCATATCATTTTTTCTTGAATCATGAGCAACAAGCGCAATACGCTTTGTTGGTTCAGTTTCAATTATATCTATAATTTCGTGTTTCATATTTTCCCCTTATCTGAAAATCATTTCAAAATGATTTGAAGTGTTACCAAATGGTATTTGGTAAATTTCCTTTTTATTGTTTTTCTTTGATAATAGCCATCACTTTAGTTGACATTAAATCGATGGCAACTTTATTGTAGCCGCCTTCTGGAATAATAATGTCCGCATACTTCTTCATCGGTTCAATAAACTGTTCATGTGCAGGTTTAACAGTTGTTAAATACTGATCAATCACAGAATCTAACGTTCTTCCACGCTCATTGATATCGCGTGTGATTCTGCGGATAATTCTAACATCAGCATCTGTATCGACAAAAATCTTAATATCCATAAGATTTCTCAAACGTTCATCTTCTAGAATCATAATACCTTCAATGATGATAATATCTCTGGACTCAACGGTAATCGTTCTTTCTTCTCTATTGTGAATAGAAAAATTGTAAACTGGTTTTTCAATGGTTTTTCCTTCGCAAAGCATCCCGATATGCTTAATTAACAAATCCGTATCAAATGCGAGTGGGTGATCATAATTTGTCTTAACACGTTCTTCATACGACATGGTACTTTGGTCTCTATAGTAAGCATCTTGCTCGATAATCAAAATATTTTCCGCAGGCAATGATTTAAAAATTGCCTTTGCCACGGTACTCTTCCCCGATCCTGTTCCACCGCATACACCGATTACTACGGGCTTGTTCATATTGCTCCTCCTCTATCTTTAGATGCCTCTATTTTTCATTTTCATCCAGCTCAACTCTGAGCATATAATAAGGTTCTAGCTTAGTCTTTATTGGCATTTTGACGATTTGTTTCGCATGTGGCGCTGTTTCAATCGACTCGCCTTGTTCATTATACATCACGTCGATTACATGCTCACAGTAAAAATAATCAGGTCCAATAATTTCAATTTTATCCCCTATTTTCATATGATTTCTCTGTTCAATCGTCGCCATTTGCGTTATTTCGTCGTAAGAAAGCACGACACCCAGAAAATCATAATTTCTAACATAGGAACTCGTCGTATAGAGTTGATCGTCACTTGTTGGCTTCTTATCGTAAAAACCCGTTGTAAATTCTCTGTGAGATACTTTTTGAAGTTCGCTATACCATTCTGGATGATACACAAAATGCTCTGGATCTTTATAATACGTATCAATCGCTTGACGATAGGCTCTTACAATCGAGGCCACATAATAAATCGTCTTCATACGACCTTCTATTTTCAAGCTATCCAAACCAGACTGAATGAGTTCTGGAATTGCATGTATCATACAAAGGTCTTTTGAATTAAAGAAGAACGTCCCCTCTTCGGTTTCTTCCACTGGAAAATACTCTCCCGGTCGTGTACTTTCGACTAAATTGTACTCCCATCGACAGGGTTGAGCACATGCACCTCTATTGGCATCTCGCCCTGCCATGTAGTTGCTGAGGAGGCATCTTCCCGAATAGGAAATACACATTGCACCATGTACAAACGACTCAATTTCAAGCGTCATAGGTGTTTTTTGTCTAATTTCTGAGATTTCATCGAAAGACAATTCTCTTGCCAAGATGACGCGCTTAACCCCTTGTTCATGCCAAAATCGAGCACTCATATAATTGGTATTATTCGCTTGTGTACTTAAATGAACTTCTAAATTTGGTGCATGTTGCTTCACAAACATAAAAGTTCCCGGATCTGATAAAATCACAGCATCTAAACCAATTTCTTTAATATCATCAATGTACTGCTCCAAATAGTGAATATCTTCATTATGCGGAATAATATTTAATGTTAAAAAAACGCGTTTTCCACGTTCGTGTGCAAATCGAATGCCCTCTTTCATATCTTCAAGAGAAAAATTCTTTGCTGCCGCTCTTAAACCAAAAACCTGACCGCCTATATACACTGCATCCGCACCATATATAATGGCGTATTTTAACTTCTCTAAATCGCCAGCAGGCGCTAGCAATTCAACACGCTTCATGCGTTTCCTCCTTTTTTATAACTAATTGCAAGTCCATCTCCCATGGGTACTATCGTTGTTTCTAGCTCCGGATGGTGTGCAATATAATCTAAATAATCACGCATGCGACGAATAATAGTTACCTTGCGTTTGACGGCATACTCATCGGTTGCAATCATGCCTTTATATAAGACATTATCCGACACAATAATACCGCCTTCTTTTAATTTTGGATAACACAAATCAAAAAATGCCTTATAATGCCCTTTTGCGGCATCAATAAAAATCAGATCAAACTGCTTGTCTAAATTTTGAATGACTTCCATTGCATCCCCAAGATGCTGCGTAACTTGAACATCTGGAACATATTGTCTGAGATTTTCAAATGTTGTTTGAGCATATTCATACATCGCTTCATTTAATTCAACGGTATCAATGGTACCACTTTTCATCTCAAAGGCGAACAATGAACCTGAGTATCCAATAGCCGTTCCAATTTCTAGAATTGCTTTAGGTTGATGAATGGAAAAAAGGACTTTCAGATATTGTGCAATCTCAGGTTGAATAATCGGTACATGATGTTCATCTGCATAGACTTCAAGTGCCGATAAATGTGCGTTATTTTGGCATAGCAACTTTTTGATATAAGCTTCTACATAGGGATCGACAATTTTGCTTTCCATACTACTTACCTTTCTTAATGGATTCTTCGTGACCCTGAAGTGTTTCATTAAAATAATGCGATCCATCACCTTTTTCAGTCGTTACAAAGTAAAGATAGTTCGTATCCTCTGGGTAAAGTGCAGATTGAATTGCAAGCGCTCCAGGTGATGCAATTGGCGATGGTGTTAATCCACTGTAAATGTACGTATTATACGGGTTGTCTATTTCGATATCCGCATACAGCAAAACTTCTTTTCGCTCTTTTAAAATAAACTGAACTGTCGCGCATGACTGTAGTTTCATATCAATTGCAAGACGATTGTGAAAAACACTTGAGACAATTGGAAATTCTTCTTCAAGTTTTGCTTCACGTTCAATAATTGACGCGAGCGTCACCACTTGATCCGTCGTCATTCCAAGCTCATTCGCTCTTTTTTCATATTCATCGGTAAATACTTCATCAAATCTCTGAAGCATTCTTTCGACTATTGCCACTTCATCTGAACCCGCTTTCAGAGTATACGTATCTGGAAATAGATACCCTTCAAGCAAATAACTTCTATCAACACCTTCGAGAAAATCATAATCAAAAGGATGATTTTGTAGAACGTCTAAAAATGTTTCTCGATCAATAAGGCCTTCCGACTCTAATGTATCCACAATTTGTCTGACTTCATATCCCTCGGGGATTGTAAAAGTAAACGTTTCAACATAGGTTTCGCCATTCACCATTTTGTTGATAATGTCCTCAGTAGACATAGACTTTGACAACATATAGTCACCAGCTTTCATCAGACCATCTGCTTCTATTTCTTTTGCCTTTGATTTAAACGCATTTGCGTTTTGAATGAGACCACTTTCTTCAAGTGATTTACCAATACTTGAAGTTGTCGCTCCAGAAGGTACAGTGAATAACACTTCTTCTGTACTTTCTGGATCAACTGGTGTATTGTATTTTTCTAAAAATTGAGCACATCCTGTTAGGAGTACAATCAGTAATAAAAGTCCTACTAAGAGTACTTGTTTTTTCATATCTGCCTCCATTAAGTCGATGATTGATTATACTTCCATAAATACTGGCAATATCATAGGAGAACGTTTTGTGCTTTGGTAAATATATTGACTTAAAGCATCTCTTACTGCCGTTTTCAAAGTTGCCCAGTCTTTAATATTCTTAGCGTAACATTTTTTAAGTTCTTCTTCGACTACTGCTTTAGCGCCATCCATCAGCACTTCTGACTCTCTCACGTATACAAAACCTCTAGAAATGAGATCAGGTCCACTAACCATTTCACCTGTTGCACTAGAAATCGCAGCTACGATGATAATCAATCCGTCTTCTGAAAGATGTTTTCGATCTCTAAGGACGATATTTCCAACATCCCCCACTCCTAGACCGTCTATAAACACGCGACCCGCTTGAACTGGTTTACCAAGTTTTGCACCTTCAGCATTGAATTCAAGCACACTGCCATTATTGAGAATGAAAATGTTCTTGTCGTGCATACCCATGGACATTGCAAGTTGCTTATGCGTATCCAAGTGAACTTGCTCGCCATGGACAGGAATAAAGTATTTCGGTTTTACGAGTGCTTGCATGAGCTTTAATTCTTCTTGTTTCGCATGACCAGAAACATGAACGTCTGCAAGTGATTCGTAAATAACTTGTGCACCTTTTTTAATCAACTGATTGATGATTTTGTATACAGATTTCTCGTTGCCAGGAATTGGTGATGAAGAAAAAATCACCAAATCTCCCGGTGTGATTTCCATGTTTCTATGTTCAGAATTTGCCATACGAGCAAGCGCGCTTAATGGTTCACCTTGAGATCCTGTAGTAATGACTACGAGTTCATTTTCAGGATATCGATCAATATCTTTTATATCAATGACCATATCTGGATCAGGTAACTTCAAGTATCCTAATTCCAGAGCAACATTGGATACATTTACCATACTTCTTCCTGAAAATGCAACTTTACGATCATATGAGTACGCTGCATTGATGATTTGTTGCACGCGGTGTACATTGGAAGCAAATGATGCCACAATAATTCTCGTCGTCGCATGTCTAAAAATCTCTTCAAACGTATCACCCACAGAGCTTTCAGACATTGTATAACCTTCTCTTACGACATTTGTACTATCGGATAAGAGCGCTAATACACCTTGTGAACCCAGTTGAGCAAATCGATGTAAATCCGTTTTTTGTCCGTCAATCGGCGTAAAGTCAATTTTAAAATCACCCGTCTGAACCACTACACCAAGAGGCGTTTCAATGGCAAATGCCACTGAATCTGCAATACTATGGCATACGCGAATTGGTTCAACTGTAAAGACTCCAACCTTAATGAGTTGACCAGGAACGATTGTAATCAGTTTTGGATTGAGTTTATGTTCCTTTAATTTGTTTTCAATTAAACCAAGAGTCAATCTCGTTCCATAAATAGGCACTTCAAGTTCTCTTAAAAAATATGGTAACGCGCCAATATGATCTTCGTGACCATGTGTAATGAACATCGCCTTGATTTTACTTGCATTTTTTTTAAGATACGTAATATCAGGAATCACGACATCAATTCCTAAAAGTTCATCTTCCGGAAACGCCATCCCGCAATCTACAATGATGATATCATCTTCATATTGATAGACCGTCATGTTTTTTCCGATTTCTTCTAAACCGCCCAAAGGAATAATTTTAAGTGTTTGAGCTGCATTATTTGCAGGTTTATTTTTATTTGTTTTCTCTTGCTGTTGACCTTTATCTTGATTTTGATTGTTATTTTGATTGTTATTTTGATTGCTGTTTTGATTACTGTTTTGATTACTATTTTGTTTATTTTTTGACTTGTCTTGTGGTTTTTTATTATTTTTTACCGAATCCACCATAGTTGGAGCTTTATCTTTTTGAGCAACATCATTCGTTGCTTTTGTGTTATTTGTATTGTTTGTCATATTTCACCTCATTTTCTAAACACAGTCTTTTCCGACCAGACTGCTATTGCTGTGATTTTACGACAAAGAAACGCTTGTTCAAGAAAAAAACCCTGTACTAAACAAGGTTTTTACATTTACTACATATACCATAGAATTTAAGTTTATGATCCAGTATTTTAAAATCATATTCCTTTTCAATTTTCATCTCAAGCGAATCAAGTAAATCGCCCTCCACCTCTATAACAGATCCGCAATTTGAGCAGATTAAGTGGTGGTGATTGTGATGACCGTTATCGTATAATTCGTAACGGACGCAGCCATCTTCTAAATTTAATGATGACACAACTTCTAATTCTTCTAATAATTGTAGCGTTCTATAAACCGTAGCTAATCCCATTTCAGGGTTTCTTTGACGTACCAAATCATAAATTTCTTCAGTATTCAGGTGTTTGCCCTTATTCATCTCAATGGCATCCAATATAGCTATTCTCTGTGGTGTTAATTTATAACCCGCTTCCTTTAACTTTTTTCTATATCCATCTTTTTCCGAACTCATCATACACCTCAACACTTATATTTTGTTGTTATCTAATCGTTAGTGTAATTGACTAACGCTTAAGCTTCGTCTTCTTCTTCAAGTAATTCATTGTATGCGTCAATAACCGCATTTAACTCATCTTCATCTTCAATTGTCTCAAAAACAAACTCTTCGTTTTCTTCAGTTACTTTGAAGATTAGGACTTCTTCTTCATCTTCTACGTTTGAAAGAATTGCATACTCTTGCTCATCAAGTTCCAATGTCGCAATAATATTAAAGAGTGTTTTTTCGCCATTCTCATCTAATAATTCAACAACATCTGAATGGTCGTGATCGTGTTCGTTTTCTAATACATCAAATAATTGATCTTCTTTTTTCATACTGTTCACCTCGTTATTTTTTTTATTTAAACCGTTCTGTTTTTATCTAAGTAACCTTGTAAAATAAGTGTTGCAGCAAGCTTGTCGACTACATCTTTTCGCTTCTCTCTGCGTACATCTGCTTCGATTAATAAACGCGTCGCGCTTAATGTTGTCAATCGCTCATCCCAAAACTCAATTTCAATTTTTCCTTTAATACGATCAGAATAAGTCAGTTTCTTTTCAAGTTTATCCATAAATTGCTGTGTTTTTTCGCCTTGTGGACCTAACGATCCGTTCATATTGTAAGGCATTCCAGCGACAATTTTTGTAACTTCATACTCATTGATTAAATCCACCAATCGATCAATATCTTGCTTAAGCGATTGTCTAAAGATGGTTTCTTTTCCTTGTGCTGTAATTAACAATGCATCGCTGATAGCAACACCAATGGTTCTATCGCCTACATCTAGTCCCATAATTCTCATTTTATCATATCCTCCAGTATACTCCATTTAAAGAAATTATACAATAATCAATATACTTTAATACAGAATTCAGGACATACCGCTGCGCAATAACCACATAAAACACATCGTGCTCGATCTACAGTTGCTTTTCCATTCTCTATTTTTAATGCATGATGATCACACTTGTTGACACAAGCGCCACACCCCATACACCAATCTGCAATTTGTAATTTTTTATCGTTTTTTGAAACTCTTTGACGTAACTCTTCTGAAATGGGAAGCCCCATTATACGTTTGACATTGAAATCAATTTCATCTGTCGATTGTAGTCCAAATGCAATTGAGTCTAAATACTCTTGATTCAAGATGTAATCAAAACAGGCTTCAACACTGTGGAGCAAATTGCCACCACCGAGTGGTTTCATGCCAAATATGCCACCGCCATTTGCTTTAAAAGCTTTGAGCGCATGCTCCATTTCGTCTCGCGTGCCGTCCTGAATACCCAACCCACTGATATTTAAAATTGGATGAACCACTTCAATTTCAGGATACTTAAGTGCTGCCTTTACACCTGAAACATAATGTGTCGAGATGCCAAATGCTCGTATCTTGCCTTGCTCCTTCATTTTCAGAAAATACTCAATGGCTTCATAATGTCCTCTTACGGTGTTAATATCCACTTGTTCGTGTAGCATAAACACGTCCACATAATCGGTATCCATTTCTCTTAAGGCTTTTTCAAGACTTGCCTGAGCAGTTTCGGTTGAATACGCATAGCATTTACTCGCAATCACATACTTCTCACGAGGAATGCGTTTCATCGCTTCTCTAATGTGAGCATAATTCTCATATAGTTCAGCGGTATCTAAGAAATTGACGCCTTGTTGATAGGCATACTCAATTAAAGAGGCCCCTTCAAAAGCGCTCAAATTGCGTTGAAGCGGCCCCATTGTTAAACTACCAAAACATAATTTTGAAACTTTTATACCAGTATTTCCTAAAGATTGATAAATCATTTTTTAATACTTTCTACGTAGTGATTAATGAGCATCTCTAAAATATCATCGCGCTCTACTTTTTTAATCATGGTTCTAGCGTCATTGTAAGTTGTAATATAGGTTGGATCACCTGAGATTAAGTACCCAACGAGTTGATTCACTGGGTTATAGCCCTTTTCTTCAAGCGCATTGTATACATAAAGTAGTACATCCTTGTTTTCTGCATTTTCTAAATATTCTTCTACACTGAACTTCATTGTGTTTTTCATCGTAATCCCCCCTCATCTTTATAAAAACACCTTAATGACATTATACCCTTTTTAGCCTAATAAAGCATAAACTTTTTGTAAAGCTTCTTGAACTTTTTCTGGGTTTTTTCCACCTGCTTGAGCCATATTAGGTTTTCCACCGCCACCACCGCCAGCGATTTTAGCAACTTCTCTGATAATATTACCAGCGTGTGCTCCTTTTTTAATCGCTGCTTCTGATGCCATCGCTAAAAGTTCAACTTTATCGCCAGAAACATTCGCCATTACCACCACGCTATTTTCGAATCTATCTTTAATTTGATCCCCAAGATTTCTCATCGTATTCATATCGACATCATCAAATCTTGCTGTAACAACTTGATAGCCATTCACTTCTTGCATTTGTGATAGTATTTCCGATAGAGCACCTTTTGCCAGTTTGTTTTTAAGCGCTTCATTTTCTCTTTGTAGATTTTTTAAATCCGCTAAAACTTGTTCCGCTTTGTACTCGACATCGTGCGTGCTTGATTTAAGAACTTCTGCAACTTTATGCAATTTTTGTTCGTTTATTAGTAAATATCTATAAACATTTTCCCCTGTAATCGCTTCAATACGTCTGACACCAGCTGCAACACCTGTTTCACTTACAATTTTAAACAATCCAATTTCAGAAGTGTTTTTCAGATGTGTACCACCGCATAATTCGATACTAAAGTCACCCATAGTCACTACGCGAACTTTGTCGCCGTATTTTTCACCAAACAGTGCCATTGCACCTTTTTCTTTCGCTTTTGCAATCTCCATCTCTTCTGTTTGAATCGATAAAGCTGCTAAAATCTGCTCATTCACTTTTTTCTCTATTAACAATAAATCTTCTGCTGAAATCGCTTCAAAGTGAGAAAAGTCAAATCGCAGTCTTTCAGGATTTACCATGGATCCCGCTTGCTCAACATGTGTACCAATAACGGTTCTGAGGACTTTGTGTAACAAGTGTGTTGCAGAGTGGTTACGAGCAGTCGCCATACGATTTTCTACATTGACACTTGCAGTAACTGAAGCCCCTACCTTAATGTGACCTTTTGTCACTTTCACGTGATGGCTGATGATTCTTCCCACACTTTTCTTTGTTTCAATAACTTCAGCCATAAAAGTCTCAGTGTGAATATGACCAATATCGCCTACTTGTCCACCACCTTCAGGATAAAATGGTGTTTCATCTAATACAAGAGTCACTTCCATGCCTTCAAATGCTTCTTCTAAGACTTCATCACTTACAACTGCCACGAGTTTAGCCGTTTGACTGAGCGCATGATAGCCATTAAACGTCGATACGATCTCTTTAGGTAATTGTGACACGGCTTCGCTTGCCCAGCCTAATTCATCGCCACTGCCTCTAGCCGTTCTCGCACGTTCTTTTTGCGCTTCCATTTGTTTTTTGAAATCTTCTTCATTGACATGTAGATGTTTTTCTTCGAGAATTTCCATGGTAAGCTCAATTGGAAATCCATACGTATCATACAATTTAAATGCATTTTCTCCTGAAAGTTCAGTTTGATTTGAAGCAATTAACTGATCAATATAGTCATTTAAAATACTTAGACCTTGATCAATCGTCGCTTGAAAACGCTCTTCTTCAATGGAAATGATGCGTTTAATATACTCTTGTCTTTCAACTAAGTTGGTATAATTTTCACCATAAGCAGAGATGACAACATCCACTAGTTCAGTTAATACATTACCTGTCATTCCAAGTTTTTTCGCATGACGAGCAGCACGACGTAAAAGTCTTCTTAAAACATATCCACGACCTTCATTGTTTGGCATGATTCCATCGCCTACCATAAAAGTCACTGCCTTCACGTGATCTGTCACGATGCGAACAGAAATATCTGTTGATTTATCCACGCCATAAGTTACGCCAGACATTGAAATAACCGCATCTCTGATCATTCGAATCGTATCTACTTCAAAAATAGTGTCTACATCTTGCATGATGCAAGCGATGCGTTCAAGTCCCATTCCCGTATCGATATTTTTCTTTTCAAGTTCGTTGTAATTGCCTTGTTCATCTCGATCATATTGAGTAAAAACATGATTCCAAAACTCTAAGAAACGCTCGCATTCACATCCTGGACGACAGTTTGGATCCCCACAGCCATACGCTTCTCCACGGTCAAAGTAAATCTCCGAACACGGTCCACATGGTCCTGTACCTATTTCCCAAAAATTATCCGCTTTTCCAAGTCGTGTAATTTTCTCTTCTGGGATACCGATCACATCTCTCCAAATGTTAAATGCCTCATCATCTTCAAGATACACAGATGGCCATAGCTTCTCTACTGGAAGTTCAAGTACTTCTGTGATAAACTCCCATCCATATTTTATAGAACCTTCTTTAAAATAATCCCCAAACGAGAAATTGCCTAACATCTCAAAAAAAGTCGCATGTCTTGCAGTCTTTCCAACATTGTCGATGTCGCCTGTACGAATACATTTTTGACAAGTTGCCATCGTTGAATTTGGAGGAACTTCCACTCCTGTAAAATAATTTTTAAGTGGCTGCATTCCGGCATTTACCACCAACAAACTTTTATCATTCATAGGCACTAATGAATAACTCGATGTTACATAATGACCTTTCGATTCATAAAACTCTAAAAATGCTTTTCTAATTTCGTTTAACCCCATCTTTTTCATGAATGGCCTCCTTCATATTTTTATATACAAAAAAACCTTCAAAGAACTGCAGGGACGACTTATCGCGGTACCACCCTGCTTATCGGAATCATCCGATCACTTTGAAGGTTATGCAGTCTAACGTTTGCAAAACGCATATTCTTACTCAATTCAGAACATGGGCTCAAAAGCTGCTTCAATCACTTGCGTCGCTTTCACCAACGGACGCTCTCTAAAGGTGCGATCTACTCCTCTTTTTCTCAGCCGATATAAATATTCTTAAAGTATTCTAACACAAAATTTATCAACTAAAAAGACTTTTTTAATTCTTTTTAGAATTCAATGTCCACAACATCGTGATGATCATGATCATCATTTGGATCAAATCCCTCTAAACCCTCATAAACTTTGTTATTTTTAGTGGCATAATCATAAATTGCCGCCTTTAAAGCTTGCTCAGCCAATACAGAGCAGTGTACTTTAACCGGTGGGAGTCCACCTAAAGCATCCACCACTTGCTTATTTGTCACTTTAAGCGCTTCTTCAACAGTTAAACCTTTAATTAACTCAGTTGCCATAGAAGATGCAGCAATTGCCGAACCACAACCAAATGTTTTAAACTTGATATCTTCAATCACTTCGCCATTGACTTTGATATAGATTCTCATGATGTCGCCGCATTTAACATTGCCAACTTCACCCATTCCATCTGCATTCTCAATCTCGCCAACGTTTCTAGGATTCATAAAATGATCCATTACTTTCTCAGTATACATTAATTTTGTCCTCCCTTTACTCTGTCATACAATGGTGACATCATTCTCAATTTTTGAACGACTTCTTTAAGTGCTTCAACTGTGTAATCAACATCTTCTTCCGTTGTAAAATCGCCAATAGTCAACCTAAGTGATCCATGTGCAATTTCATGAGGAAGTCCAATGGCCAATAAAACATGTGATGGATCTAAAGAACCAGAGGTACATGCCGATCCACTTGAACCTGAAATTCCCTTCGCATTTAAACTGAGTAAAAGTGCTTCGCCTTCGATGAACTCAAAACACACATTGACATTACCCGGATGCCTTTGTGTTGGATGACCATTATATCGAACATAGTCAATTGAGGATAAAATCCCCTTCACCAAACGATCTCTTAATGCCACCAAATGTTCTGTATGTGCCTGCAAATTTTGATCCGCGAGCTCAGCCGCTTTTGCAAATCCTATAATACCTGGTATATTTTCAGTACCAGCTCTTCTTTTTCTTTCTTGCGCGCCGCCTTCAATGAGATTTTCCATTCTCAAACCTTTTCTTGCGTATAAGGCACCAACACCTTTTGGTCCATAAATCTTATGGCTTGAAATACTCATTAAGTCAATGCCAAGCTCTTTCACATCAATTTTCACATTGCCATAGGCTTGAACAGCATCTGTATGAAACAGTACCTTGTGGTCGTGTGCAATTTTTGATATTGCTTCAATGGACTGCATGGTACCAATTTCATTGTTAATAAACATAATTGATATGAGAACCGTATCCGGTCTAATTGCTTTTTCAAGCTCATCCAAACTAATAAGGCCTTGTGAGTCCACATCTAAGTATGTCACTTCATAGCCTTCTTTTTCTAGTGCTTCACAAGTGTGCAAAATAGCGTGATGCTCAATTTTACTCGTGATAAGATGTTTTCCTTTTTCTTTATATGCGTGCATAATGCCTTTTAACGCCCAGTTATCCGCTTCAGATCCGCCTGCTGTAAAATAAACAGTGTCCGGAGTGGTATTCAGCGTTTTCGCCACACGCTCTCTTGCTGACTCTAAAAATTTTTTCGCCTCTTGTCCATAACTATGGATGCTGGATGCATTTCCAAAATGCTCTGTAAAATAAGGTAGCATTTCATTTACAACTTCTTGTTTTACAGGTGTTGTTGCCGAATAATCTAAATAGATTCTTTTCAACTGATACCTCCATTATTATCAAACGCTCAATGACGCCTTATATTTCAATCGTTACACAACCATTACTAACAAACATTACTTGCATTCACATATACTGCTAATGACAGTGCTTTTTTGATTTTTTTCAAAATCATCAATCATATGTTGAAGCGTAATTGAATTGACAACACTTAAAATGCTGTCGTAAATCTTTTCATAAATAACTTTCGTCACACAATACTTGTTGTGATCACACGGTTCGTCTCCCGCATCGATCAACACACAATCAGTAGGTGCCAATGGACCTTCAAGAGTGGTCAATATAACACCAACGGTGATTTCGCTCGGATTCTTAGCCAACATATATCCACCTTGTGCGCCACGAACGCTCTTGACTAAATTTGCTTTTCTAAGCGGTGAGATCAATTGTTCTAAATAATTGACTGATATCGCCTGTCTTTCTGCTATACTTGTTAGAGAAATGGGGCCATCACCATAATATAAAGCCAAATCAAACATGGCTTTAAGTCCGTATCTTCCACGTGTTGATAATTTCAAAATCACACACTCCTTTTCAATCCCTAGTTAATTACTATGGAATCATCCTCATTATAATATATCCGATTAAATACGTCAACTTTAATCCCGACTTTTATTATGAAGATTTTGTTAACGATTTTGTGTATAATACCGATATAATGAATGTAAAGATCATAGATGAGGTGGAAAATGTCTGAAAGAATGAACGAACTTTTTACATTGACTCAAAAAGCCCGAAAAATGGAGCTTATAAACGAAGAAATTGCACTTGGCATTTATTTGGAAATTTTTGAAAACTATACCCCAAAGATCTCTAAAACGTATGAAAGCGCCATCCGATTATTGGAAAAAAGACAACGTTTTCAGGAAGCACTCAATATTTGCGATAAAGCTATTGAACTATTAAAAGCAAATGAAATATCAGGTACCGTTGATAAATTTGAAACGACACATTCAAGATTAGAAAAAAAGATTCTCGAACTCAATCCAGTGGATGAACAAACGAAAAAGGGCTTTAAACTCAATAAATATCATCTCATTTTCCTCGCGATTTTCGTACTTATCGGGTATCTGATTCTTCATTACACAACGCCATTTTCTGACCTCAATGTCAATTTAGAAGGAAAGGGATCCATCGAAAATGGCGATAACATCTTTAGAGAATCTGAAGAAGAACCGGAAATGGAATTTCCAATTACAGATGATATGATCCAAATCGCGACCTCTTCTTTACTGAAAAATACCGACGTCATCGATGCGGATATTATACCGCAAGAATTAACACTCGGTATTGCCATTATCATAGCTCCCGGAACTGATAAAAATCGTGCAGAAGAACTTGCCGAACTTTATGTTGAAGCATTGGCTGGAGCGGCATCAGCAACCTATAAAGAGCTCAAATCTCCCGATGAAGAATATCTTGGAGAATTATATGACTATTATGATCTTGTCATCACTGCTGGAACCTCAACTAAAGCGGAAGATATCGTCGCTAAAGGCACGCTAAAAAAAGGGGCAAGCAGTATTTATTGGAGAACTGAATAACTTAATTTTTCAATCGTTATTTCACTACACATGATAAACAAATAAAAACGCATCAGCGCTTATACAGACTGATGCGTTTTTTAATTGAGTTTTACTGTTTAAATAAACTTTTTCGAACTTTTCTAGCTGCGATGCGGACTTTTCTCTTAACCACATGTTTCACGACAATTGGCTTAAGATCAGGAAAATCTACACCTTTTTCATCACGTGTTTTTACCAGTTTAATGGCGTCGAATTTACATCGTGTTGTACATGCGCCACAACCGACACACATAAATTCATCCACTACTGAAATACCACAGCTTAAGCAACGAGAGGTTTCCTTTTTAACTTGTTCTTCAGTCAAAATGCCTCTTGGATCTGTAAAATCTCCAACTAAAGCTTCTAAATGTCGCACATTTGAGCGTTCTCGCTTAATTTGATCGTAGCCTGTAAACGCCACTTGATGTTTATCAAAGATAACATATGCGTGTCTTTTTCTACCATATATCAAGCTTTGACCACGTTGTACAAATCGATGAATCGAAATAGAAGCCTCTTTTCCAGCTGCAATCGCGTCAATAGCATAACGCGGCCCAGTAACAACATCCCCACCAGCAAAAATATCACTTACTGACGTTTGAAGCGTGATTTCATCCACTTTTAACGTGTTATTAGGGCGAAGTTCAGCCTTCATATCTCCCATTAAACCGCCCCAATTGATCGATTGTCCTACTGCGATTAAAACATGTTCCACTTGAACCTCATAAGTGTCTGACTCATCAAATCGTGGATTAAACCGCCCATTTGCATCCAAAGTAGAGATACATTTTTTAAATCGCACAGCTTTCACGCGACCATCTTCAACAACCAATTCAAATGGACCATAGCCATTGGTAATTTGAATTTTTTCTTCTAATGCTTCATGAATTTCATCTTCTAACGCAGGCATCTTCTCTCTAGATTCGAGGCAAACCATTTCTACATGATCACTACCCATTCTTATTGCAGTTCTTGCGACGTCAATGGCAACATTTCCACCGCCTATTACAACTGTTCGTCCCTGCAATTGAGGCTGTTGACCAAGCGCGCTCTTTCTTAAGAACTCTACTCCAGTCTGCACGTTATCAGCAGTTTCATTTTCAAGTCCGAGTTTTCTTCCATTTTGAGCACCTATTGCAATGTAAAATGCCTTATAGCCCTCTTTTCTCAATGACTCAATTGAGACATCTTTACCGACTTCTACCCCTAGAACAAATTGTACACCCATTGCTTTTAGCACATCAATTTCAGCTTGAATGACATCTTTTTGAAGTCTAAATGCTGGAATGCCAAATTGCAACATGCCGCCTAAAATAGGTTGTTTTTCATATACAGTGACGGAATATCCCTCTTCAGCAAGATAGTATGCACACGATAACCCAGAAGGTCCAGCACCTATTACAGCTATTTTTTGTGTATAACGATGCTTAATTTCTGGAATATAACGCTCTTTGTCATTTAAATCCATTTCAGCAATGAACTTTTTAATGTCATCAATAGCAATTGCATCATCTAACTCACCACGTGTACAATCGTTCTCACATAGTGCAGGGCAAATTCTGCCACAAACTGCAGGAAATGGATTTTCTTTTTTGATCATTTGTAAGGCTTCACGATATCGCCCTTGAGATGCCAACTTGATATAACCCGGAATCGAAATATGTGCTGGGCAGTTAGACTTACAAGGTGATGTTCCTGTATCAAGCGTTTCTTTTCTGTTGATTCTATAATCGACGTTCCATTTATCCGGTCCCCACTCAGAATTAAACGGTACATCCGTATGAATCGGTTTTTGCTCTTCGACAGATCCGCACAATTTTTGACCTAAACGAATGGCATTCGTCGGACAAACTTCCACACATTCTCCACATCCAACACATTTTTCTGGATCCACTGTCGATGTGAAATTGGAGCGTACCATATCCGGATTATTATACATACCAGCAGCACGCATTGCATAACAGGAGCATCCACAGCAATTACAGATTGCATGCGTATGACCATCACCTTCTGTGTTTGGAATCTGATGCATCAATCCATCGCGTTCAGCACGTCTAATGATGTCATAAGCCTCTTCTTTGTCGATTTCTCGTCCACGACCTGTTCGAATGTAATACTCTGCTGCATCATCAAGTTGAATACACATATCTTCTTTTAAGTGTCCGCAGCCTTGACCCATTTCTTCACGTGACGTTCTACAAGAACAGTTCGAAACAGATAGACGATTTGATTTTTCAATATATCCAAATACTTCTTCTGAAGATGCTGCTCTTGAGTCGCCATCTAAAGCTGATTGAATCGGAATAACGCGCATGAGTCCTTTTCCAATAGGAATATTGCCAGCTGCAACTGGATTTCTCAGCAATCCATAATCATCAAACGCTTTCGCAATTTGCGGATATTTTGCAACATTTTCTTTATGGTTCACAACCATTTCAAAAATGCCTGGAACCCATGTTTCATACCAAAATTTATCGACGCCCATCTCATTTTTCACCGTTGAGACACCCGCCATGGTGAGTGCCCACAATAAATCGTAGGTTTCTTTCACTGGCTTTTTACAAATTGCTGCAATTTCTTCAACGGTTTGATGTTTTCTGTATTCAAGTGCAAGCGCGACTTCAGCCATTTCTTCAGTGACGATTTTTTCGAGCAACATAAATCTCGGATCATCTTCGAGGATCCCTTTTTTACTGCCCATCTTCGTCATTGATACTTTATTGACAAACTCCAATAGTTTGACTTGTTTTGTCATACGTTCCCCCATTTATTGCTTAATTTGAACTCACTTATATTAAAACCCATATGATGCTTCCGAGTGCTTAATTTGATAGTCCTTCCCTCGATACTTAAACATCCATACTCCTAAGTATGCAATGTGCATTCCTAAATTAATCATTCCCCAAGTTTTTAATGCGACTGGACTAAACCACGCAGTGGAATCCATGACAGGCGTAAAAATATCATAAGATGCGCGAATTAAAATATGAATCGCAAGTGTATAAATTCGACCCATTAACCACAAATCTGTTCGTTTTCGCACGAGCATCCAAATTTCTGGCGCGATCAAGATACAAAGACTAGACGCGAAGAACGTTGGATTTTCCCCATAAACAAACGCAGCATTCCATGTAACATACAGAAGACACCATACGAGCGGAAAGTCTGCTATCAGTTCTGCAAAGGTATTTTTGCCATCATTTTTACCAATTCTCCAATGCTTAATAGGTAGTGGCGTGGTAATACAGAGAATGACGCCACTCCATGCATTGAACATATTTCCTGCTCTAAAATCTGTAAGTGTTGCTTCGGCGATGTTTAACAAGAAAACGAAATAAAGGACCCACATCGGCCATTTTTTCCTTAAAAATCCCATCACTTTTTCGTGTTTGCCGTCATTGGCAATACGAACAAACGAAACAAAACAAATTGGTATTAATACACTAATGGTTTTTGCCCATCTGAACCATGAATGTAAATTAATAAACCACAACGGTATACTAAAGAGTGCGAAAATAAAGAACCATTTGTAGAACTTTTGTTTTTCGCGAGTCATTTCTAGAAAAAGCACTAGAAATAGCGTATACACTAACATGGATACGACATAACTTAAAATTGACATACCTGCCTCCTTCATATTGTACTACCTTGAGCGTACTCATTTTTAAGGATAAATACAATGGTTTCAGACTGTTTTTGTGTAGCAAGGTTGTCATATATTATGTCTTTTTCGAAATGTTTGTAGCAAGATTGTCATATATTGATAAAATGTAGTCTCTTCATCTTCACGGTATGTTATAATGCACACAGTATGTTATAATGTTAACAAAGACCTTACAAGGGAGCACACCATGAACAACGATTTCATCGATGTTTTTCAAGCATATGAATTACCGTTTAAAACTTATTTTGCAACCTGCATTGACCATCCAAATGAAATTCATGAGGAGATGGAACTCATTTGGCTCATTAGAGGCAATGCGATCATTCAATGTGAGGGGAAAGAATTTTTTCTAACCGATCAAAGTGTTTTTATGATTTTCATGTTTCGAAAACACTCGATAAAAACTTCTGAAGGCTCAATGTTAATCTCTTACCGTTTTAAAAAAGAACATCTTAAGCAGAATAATCTATTGTTCGAAACGATTCCATTTGTTCATAAGGTTTATACATTTAAAGAACTGAGTCATATCTATCATCAAGTACCTCTGATGATTGCTCAAATACAAAAGTTACTGATTTCACAGACACCACCACCGATGATTCGCTATAAAATTATTGGCTATTATAATCTATTTCTTTATGAACTTTACAATATGATGCTTAAAGAAAAATATTTAGATGTTAAGAAACGAAATTATGACCTTTACCTCGTTCGCGTACATGTTTTAATCGAAACCATCTATCAACATGCACATGAAAAAATCTCTTTGGAAATGCTTGCTGAAACAGTTCATCTTTCTACGTTTCGTCTATCTCATTTTATCAAAGAGTCACTTGGAATTTCATTTAGTGAATTCCTCCAGAATACGCGATTTGAGTATGCGCTCAAACTTCTTAAAGAAACGGATCTCCCGATTATTGAAATCGCCAAAATTTCGGGATTTAGCGATGTGAAGTACCTCAATCAAATGATGCGCAGGCGCTTCAACGTAACGGCATTAAAATACCGAAAATTACTAAAAAACAAACCTGTCATTGGGTACTCTACTGAGGAAATACAAGATTTCGTCGAAGAACTTAAAATCTGTCTCAGTCAAATTGAGTCCGATCAAGACTTCAACGATACGTATGGGTATTATCAAAACATATAAAAATTTCCAAATAAAAAAAGTGCAATTAGCCATTGATCTAATCGTCAGTGGTTAATTGCACTTATTCATATGCCTTTGTTATAAGGTGGCTTTATAAAATTGCATTGCCATCCCCAAATGTTCACTTACCTTATGACCTTTTAAAATTTCAACAAGTTTAAGTGAAAAAGCCATCGCTGTTCCTGGTCCATTTGCAGTGATTAACTTCCCATCTTGAACGACTGGCAAATGATCATACACCATATCTTTCATTTCTTTTTCAAAACCTGGATAACAAGTTATGTGGCGTCCTTTAATGAGATTGTGCTGCGAGAGAACCGTTGGAGCCGCACATATTGCTGCGAGATAAATTTCCGTATCATACGCTTCAGTCAAAAGATTCTTAAGGGCATTACTTTCTGCCAAGTGTTTTGTCCCCGGCATTCCACCAGGTAATACAAGCATTCTCGTATCCACGAGCGAATGAATTTCATTGATCACAATATCGCACTGTACGGTAATCCCATGCGCCCCTGTTACTGTTTTACTCGATACGCCCACCATCTGTGTGCGGACATCGGCGCGTCTTAAAACATCGACTATGGTTAGAGCTTCAATTTCTTCAAATCCATCTGCAAGAAAAACATAAACCATAATTGCCTCCTAATAATCATTGACTTTCGTGTAATCTTTCGAGCTCTTAAACATTGTCAACCCTGATTTTGAACCTTTCCAAGTGTTGTCCACAGTATTATCAATAATTACCCATTTTCCATCAATAAAAACTTCATTCCAAGCATGATAGCCATCTACATATTTTGAATAGCCTTTTACAAGCCTTGTTGGTATTCCGTGATATCTTTGAATACTAGCAAATAGGGCAGAATAATCATAGCAAATTCCTTTCATATCCTGATAGGTTTGCTCAACACTTGGCACATAATCCGAAGTCAATTTTGAAATCTTGTCGTAATCATAGGACATATTTTTTACTAGTTGATTATAAAGCGCTTTCACCTTTGCATCGGTAGTTTTTTCTTTCGATAATAGTGTTTTTCCATATTCGATTGCCTTCATATCTTCAGTATAATAAACATTTTGCACAGAATTTAAATAGACAATATTCGGATCTGAAAGTGATAGTGTGACAGTTTTTTGAGTCACATATACATACTTTGTACCAGATACATTTTTCAATAGTCCAACACTGTATTGACCATTTCCAAGCTGTAAAGGAAAACTCGCCGCTTGACCATTGGCGAAAAACGGATACGATATTTTTTGATCCCCTTTTGTAATGAGAACTTTATATTTGACTGCATCATCTGATTTGTATGTTAACGTCACAATCCCCTTTGATAGAAGATCCGTATTTATAACCTCTTCATTTGCAGCAAATCCGATAGAATTGAACGCAACTAGGAGTATCAGTCCTATCACGCCTATCCAATAAATTTGTCTCATGACGCTCCCTCCTTTACTCAACTTCGCCTAAATAACGCTTGATCGTATCATAATTGATGCAATGTAAAACGGCATCCTCTTTACTAATATGTCCCTCATTAAATAGATCAGCTAAACTCGAATCCATACTGAGCATCCCCACGCTTTTTCCAGAATGTATTGCCGCTTCAATTTGTGGAATTTTACCATCTCGAATCATATTACGAATTGCATGGTTCATGGACATAATCTCAAATGCCGGTACCCTTCCAAGCGTTTCAGAATGAATTAGCTGTTGAGAAACCACACCTTGTAATACCGTTGATAACTGAATGCGTACTTGTTGTTGTTGATTTGGCGGAAATACATCGATGATACGGTCGATTGTCTTAGCTGCACCGATTGTATGTAGCGTCGAAAGTACAAGATGTCCCGTTTCAGCAGCTGTCAAAGCGATAGAAATGGTTTCATAGTCTCTCATCTCACCAATTAAAATAACATCTGGTGCTTGTCTTAGCGCGGAGCGTAGGCCATCGGCATAACTTTTGGTATCAACCCCTATTTCACGTTGATCGACGATGCTCTTATCATGCTTGTGAATGTATTCAATTGGATCTTCAAGTGTTAAGATATGACAAGAACGCTCTTTGTTAATCAAATCAATCAAACATGATAAGGTCGTCGATTTTCCGCTTCCCGTCGGTCCTGTAATGAGTACCAGACCCTTTGTTTTTTTTCTAAGTTCTAAAACTGAATCCGGAATTCGCAATTGATCAATATCGAGCTTATCAAATTTAAGCACTCGTATTGCAGCAGCATGTGAACCACGTTGTGTATAAGCATCCACTCTAAAGCGTCCCACATTGCTCAAAGAGTAGGAAAAGTCTTTTTCCCCATTTTCTAAAAATTCCATATAATGCTCGTGCTTTTTAAATAACTGTTTTACCAACACTTCCGTATCGTCAGGTTTCAGTCGCTCTTCTCCAATTGGGATCAATTGACCATGTATTTTCAGTGTCGGTGCAACGCCTACTGTTATAAAAAGATCCGAAGCATCCTGTTGAATCGCTCGTTCTAACAACTCTTCTAATGTAAACATTTATAATCCCTCCGGATCTTGAAAGTTTAATTCGCCTTCTTCTTCAAAAACAACGGGTATCTCTCGCCACTCAATAATTGAGTAGCCATGATTTTTATCCATTTGAATGATACAAGAGAATTGTCGATTGGTCCTTTGATCTTGTATCGTCAACTGAAGTGTTGGAATATAGGTTTCACTTGAAAGTAAAATCTCATCTTGTGATTTAAAATTGCAACTCTCAATTTGAGGATTGATCACTTCGTTTTGCTGACACAAATCAAAGAGTTTTAGCAACATCATTTCACTGGATTTTACATCCTGATTTTCAATGTTACTTGACTTAGCTGCATCATACTCTCCATTCGCTTGTTTAAAAATCGCGGAAAACTCTGCAACGGATTTTTGGGCTAAACTTTCCAGTGCATAAAAATCTTTCGTCCACTCTGCATTTTTTCTCGCCATTTTCAAATTGGAATAAGATGACATCATCGTGAGAACACCAAAAGAGATTAAAAGCAACATAATCATAATGACCAATACAGAAGAACTGCCTCTTTCATCTCGAATATCTATGGATTTAATAGTAGTCGTCCATTTGAATTTCATATATAATCTCCATCTCACTATTTTCAAGTAATCGTTCTATCGTAACAGTGTATTTGACACTTTTATATGGCTTGGTTTCTAAATCGTCAGCCATGAGCAACAACACATAGGCAGTTAGATTTTCATCATTAACAGGTTTCCAATTTTCATCTAAAAGTACACGGCATTCAACGTCACTTTTGTTTTTACTAATTTCGGCGAATTTAAACAATGTGGAATTAAAGACGGATGTCAATGAACGATCCTCTTGAATCATCTCAAATACACTCTCGCTAATGATTATACTTTGATCTAAATCTTTGGCTTTCGTATTGAGATCATCTGATTTAATAAACATCTGAATGACATATATACATAATATCGATAGCACGGCAATCGATAAAATCATTTCAACCAAAGAAACACCTTTCGCTTTACGCAGCATACGAACATTCATCCTTTTCATTATTTTACCAGTCCAACATTAGATTTGAGAGTTACAACGACATCAGAGGCATCTGAATCGCCTTTGACAAGCGACATTTTTACCGTTTTCTCATTGACAGAAATTTTAAATGAATCCAGTTTGACGATCTCGAAGCTTCGATCAAACTCTATGGTCTCACCTTCAAGGATCGTCAACTCTCTCAACGAACCATCCGAAAGATAAATCCACGTTTGATACGTATCGCCAAGCAGTTCTTCGCAAATCACGATTGCATCACTTTCTTCTATCGTTCGATAATCAACTGTAATTGCATCTGCTCGATCATTTTGTCTAAATTTTGTGACGAGATATGACGTTGCGATACGGACGTCTTCAGTATCTGTCTTCTCATCAACGAGTCTTTCATACGTAGTTGAAGTTGTCGATGCCAATAAAAATATGCCTAAACTAAACAACAACAAAAGCATCATAACAATTGCCGTTTCAATAAGACTATACCCTTGTTCAGAATGTAATTTTCTCATCACGTCCCTACCATTTCTTATAAACTGCAATGACTGGTTTAATATTCGATGCAATGAACTCATAGTGATAATAATAAGCATCCAAGTTGACGATTAAACCATAATGCTCCACTAAATAGTCAAAAGGTGGATAGCTTCCTTCAATGGCATAACATTGTATCGCAGCCTTTTGAATCGCGTCTTCAACCGTTTTCACCCGTTCAAATTCTGCAGATGCTGAAAAATTGCCAAGACCTTCATTGGACAACCATAAAAACGCAATCAAGATTATTAATAAAACTAAGGATGGTTTTTTCACCCATTTTCTCATATACTCACCTTTTTACTAGGGAAACTTTCCTATTATTTATCCAATAGATGCCATAATGTTAATGAGCGGCATCATCACAAGTAGTAAAATAGCGCCCACGACTAACGAAAGCACAATGACAAGTGTGGGTTCAATGGATACAGTCAAACGATTTAATGATCGATTGAGTTCCTGGTCATAAATTGAAGAAATCTTCTCTAAAGTTGTGTCCAGATCACCTGTTTTATTCCCCAATGCCAGCATTTTAATAAACAACTCTGGGAACAATTTTGTTGATCTAAGCGCATTTTCAAGTGATTCACCAGATTCAATTTGTTGAATCGCACTTTCTAATTTCAGTTTAACCATGCGATTATCTAACATCGGCTGTACCATATCTAAACTCGTCTGAATGGATAAACCACTCTTAATCAAGATGGCAAATGCACGTGCAAATTTAACTAAAATCATCTTTTTGTAGAGTTTGTTGACCACTGGAAAATTTAAAAGAAAATGTTCTCTATGCCCTTTAAATATGTGCGTTTTAAATACAATGACAAAATAGAAAATACTTAAAACAATGAACCCGATAATGACAAGTAAAATACTTTGTAACACTTGACTAAACTCTAAAACAAACTGTGTTGCAGAAGGAACACTGCCTCCGACAGATAATAATATCTCATGGAAAATAGGAAGCACTTTTACGATGAGCATCACCAGAACAACAGCCATTAATCCAATGAGAACAAACGGATAGGTCAATGCATTTTTTATTTTTTGTCTCAACTGATCTTGATGATCATAATATGCTGACAACTGTTCAAAGACTTCTCCGAGTTTCCCGGTATTTTCTGCGATTCTCAACATGGATACCATATATTCAGGAAAACTCCCTTGTTTTTCGAATGCTTCACACAACAAACTGCCTTTTTCAGCTGAAGAAACAATCTCTTGTGCAATCCCTTTTAAATTCTTTTCAAAAACATCCTCTGCTAGAAGTCTAAGGCCTTCAAGATAGGGAAGTCCCGCTTTAAAGACGATAGAAAACTGATAACAAAAAACTGACAGTTCTGCAGAAGATAGCACTTTTGTGATTTTCTTTTCACTCATAATGAATCCACCTTATCATTAAACTTAAATTAGTTATACCCAAAATTGCGAATTTTAAACTTATGCAATTATTTATTTCACCATATCATTATTCTTTAAATTTTGTTCTCCTTAAATATTCTGATATCTGCTTTTCATAGCCCAAATCCGTTGGTTGATAATATCGTTTGCCTTTAATTTCAGAAGGTAAATACTGTTGTTTGACATAATGTCCTTCAAAATCATGCGGATATTGATATTTACCTCCTGTTTCTGATTTTGCATATTTCCTTTCTATTGCAAGAGAAGTCCCGTCTTTCAAATAATATGGAATACTACCCGTATCTTCATTTTCTAAGTCATAAAGAACTTGATTAATGCCCATATAAGATGCATTGGATTTAGGAGCACTTGCAATATACGTTACCGCTTGGGCCAAAATAATTCGCCCCTCAGGCATGCCTATGAAATCCACCGCTTGTGCCGCATTGTTGGCAACGACAAGTGCCATTGGATCTGCATTTCCAACATCTTCACAGGCGCAAATGACAATGCGTCTCGCGATAAATCTTGGATCTTCCCCACCTAAGATCATCTTTCCTAAATAGTATAATGCGGCATCCGGATCTGAACCTCGCATACTTTTAATAAATGCTGAAACGATGTCATAATGATTGTCACCATTTTTATCATAATCCAGTGCTTTCATCTGAATACAATTTTCAATGTCCTCAAGTGTAATGATGATTTCGTCAGATAGGTCATTTTTAATATTCACTGCTAATTCGATGATATTCAGCGCGCGTCTCGCATCACCTGCAGAAATATCTGCGATATAATTCAAAATACTTGGTTCAATCTGGATCGGGTACATTCCTAGGCCACGTTTTTGATCCTTTAATGCACGATTTAAAATTTCTACAATATGTGCACTGGTAAGTTTCACGAGACGATACACTGTCGATCTAGAAATCAAAGCGCTATTTACTTCAAAATAGGGATTTTCAGTCGTTGCACCAACTAATACAAATGTACCATCTTCTACATAAGGCAGAAGGGCATCTTGTTGACTTTTATTAAAGCGATGAATTTCATCGATAAACAACACGCTTTTCCGTTGATACAATGATGCATTTTCTTTCGCGATCTCTACAGCTTCTCTAATATCTTTGACACCTGAAGTCACTGCATTCATGCTAATAAAATGGGACTCGGTTGTTTTTGCAATGACTTTTGCCAAGGATGTTTTTCCACTTCCCGGTGGGCCATATAAAATAATTGAAGTCAAGCGATCGCTCTTAATTAACACGGGAAGTAACTTGCCTTCTCCCATAATCGATTCTTGACCGATAAAATCATCTAGAGTTTCAGGTTTCATTCGTTCTGCAAGAGGCATGGTAGAAAACTTATTTTGTTGAGACATCAAATCAAATAAATCCACGAGTACCTCCTTATGAAAGCAGTAGTTTTTTAAGTAAATCCGGATACTGATCAATTGACTCGTTCTTTTTTAACGCCTCCACAAGCTGAATAAAGTCTTCCGTCCAGATAAGATTCGGATCGTTCGACAAAATCTGCTTAAAAGCTTCGTGGGTCATACAAATCAATTGATGTTTAAACGTCGACTGCTTGTAAAGCGCAATCGACTCTACCATGGAAAATAGTGCATCTAGTTGAAGTTTCCAGTTAGATGTTTCAACCATCAACCCTTCAAGTAGCTTTTGCTTCATCGGTTGATTGAGGTGCTCAAAAGACAGAAGTTCATCTCGATCTAACATCCAAAGAAGCTCCAATATTTCATGACTTTGTGTTTGAAGGTTCATCATTTCAAACGATCTATTTTTCGTTGAAAACCCAGGTGACTGAGATACAAACGTCCCAATTCCTCTTCTCACTTCCAATATATTTTGACTGACAAGTATTTTAATCGCCTCTCTCAAGGTTGCTCGCGATACCTTAAGTTCTTCTGCTAACTGCATTTCATTGGGCATTTGATCGCCCATTTTATAAAATCCACTATGAATTGCTTGAATGATACTTTCAGCAACTTTTTCTGACAACAACATTTTTTGATACATATCATTCACCTCTCAACATAAACCTACTATTATCATCATATTAACATGAATTTGACTTAGAATAAAGACAAAGAAAAAAGAGCCTATTTCAGCTCCCTATTGTTGTATCGATTTTTTCACTTTTCTTAATCACTTGAAGGTCCAACTCAACGATGATTTGCCCAGCCTCCTCTGTACGCTTTAATTTACCACCGACAATTTGTACGATCATTTCAACAAATCGATAATGGTTTGACAACGTCTCTTCTAATTTTTTAGTTAAGCGACTGTGTATTTTAACCTGAAGCAAATCGACATCGATGGATTTTGTCTCATAACACGCCATCTCAACTGCATCAATTCCAGGTCCATTGAATTGTATAAGCTCCATCAAGTCCACCAGCATATTCAAAAACATCTTATAATTATCATGATAGATCGTTGTTGGATCTTTGAGGTTCGTTTTAACCTTTATGCTATGCGCGCCGATTTTATCGAGTTTTCTCTCTAAACTCTCCTTAAACTCCTGCATATCAAACAATTTAAGTGTATATCGACTCATCTCAAACACTTTGTTTAGATAATGGACGCGATCATTCATCAAATGAATCACTTGACCAAGCTCGCTCACATCATCCACATCCTTAAGCGCCTGCACGGTGAAGAGATGGTGTTGATTAATTGCTTTTATAAGTTCCTCGTACAATCTAAATAAATAGTCCACTTTTTCATAACTATCGACTAACATTTTATTATATAAATAATTTTTCTTTTCAACTGTCACCACATGCGTGGAGGCATCCGTAAGGGATTCATACTGATCTAACGCCTCTTTTATATACACCTTAAGTTCCGATTCTAAATCCCAAGGTTTTGTAATAAACTTAAAAATATCCACTGTATTGACTGTTGTTAAAATCTGCGGCAATTGCGTATAGCCTGTCAATACAATTTTAACTGTATTGGGACTAATCTCGTCGACGGATTTTAATAGTTCAAGTCCCGTCATACCAGGCATTCTCATGTCTGTGATAATGACACTAAATGAGCCTTCTTCTTCAAAATACTCAAGCGCTTGTTTGCCACTAGAAGCAAAATAAGTACTGTATGACTCCTTGTAAAGACCTCTTTTTAATGCTTTCAGTATTTCAATTTCATCATCCACAATTAAGACTTTATGTCTTGAATAGTCCTTATCTAAATGATCACCCATAAAACAGCTCCTAAGTGAGTTTATATTTTTCTACAATATCTTTTAAAAAGTCTACTTCAATATTTAGTATTCCAAGGGAATGTTGATAATTTGGGTTTAACAATTCATGCTCTTTGCTCTCAATTTGTGATGCTATACACATCATGGCAACTAGTTTTTTATTTGAAATAAACGGATCCTCTGGCGTATGGTGAAATAATGTCACTTCAATCAAATCCATTGGAAATGCCCACCAATTTAAGAAATAGCCTCCAATTAGTGCATGATCAAGTCCAAATAATTCTCGTTCTCTTTCTAACAGCATATCATCTTTATACGGATTTGCTAACACATCTTTGAAATATTGATCGCCATAAATTTGTAGCATAATGATCTTACCAATATCGTGTACGATTCCAGCAGCACTAATAATGGGCGGTACTTTTGCATTAAAGTACTTGGTATATATATCTTGAAAAATGAGATTGGTTCGATTAGAATGCGTCCAAATAAATTCACATTTATCGCTTACTTGCACTTTCATCTGAGAGATTTCATAGGATAAGACAATCTGCTTGAGATTATTCAGACCGATATACATAATTGCTTGCTGAATATTGCCTGTTTTTGCTGCATAGAATGCAGAATTGGCAATTCTTAATATATTGGATGTAATCGCTGGATCTTGCTCGATGATACCAGTAATATCCTCAATACTCTTATCCCTTTGGATTGCATAATTCAACTCATTAAACATTTTTGGAAGCGTTTTGATGCTATCGAATTGCTGTACTGCTTCAAAAAGATGAGAATCTTTTAGTTTATCTTCTAGGGCAAACATCTTATTGATGCCATCGATAAATTCATCATTGTTCCAAGGTTTATAAAAATACTGTTTTGCTAAATTCTTGCTAACTGCTTCCGTAATGCTCGAAGCCGAAGCATAACCTGTTAATGCAACCCTTATGGTATCTGGACTCGCTTCTTTAAATAGCTTTAGAAGTCGAATACCATCAAAATACGGCATCTTGATATCCGTCACGAGCATATCTAAACTATCCATTTTCATGAATATTTCGATTGCTTCTTTAATGCCATTGGCATAATAACAGTCGTATTCCAAGTTTCTAAAGGCTCTATTTAAAGCTCTTAATATGTTGCTTTCATCATCTACAAATAGAATTGTTCTCATAAGTTGCCTCACTTTTACAGATTATGATATAATTTCTTTGCTATTATACCCACGGAGTAAACCAAATAACAGCAATCATAAAAAACGAAGAGAGAATCTATTTTCTTCTCTCTTCGTTAATAAATTATGATTCAAATTATATTTAACAACTCAGAAAAATTGTTTCTACCTAAAGATACATTTTGTTAACATATTCTGATGTAAAGAGTTTTAACATGGCGCCGTACTCCATTTTGAATCGAACAATATCACCCATCTGATATTCATTTTCTGCTGCAGTAAAATCGAGAATCATATGGTCGCTAGACGCACCGAGTATTTCAAGTCTGCTATCTACTGGAAATAGTGCAGTATGGTCCACGTCTTGTCGACCTATGCCCACTATGCCTCTTTTCATAATGCCCTTATCGGTAAAAACAGGTTTGTTTCCAAATGCATCCATTCCAATAAGCCCTTTAGGCAGTGAATTCTTCGTTTTGTATTCAACGATTTGTGCTTCTAAAATAAAAGCATCGTCGTAAGTACCTTCAATTTGCTCGCCATAAGCGGATTCTCTACCGAGAACGATTGCCTCTCCCACTCGTAAATTGTTGATTCCTTGCGGGATTGTGCCATTTTGCAGGAGATAAATACTGCTTGAATTGCCGCCAGAAATCCATTTTAATTTCAGTGGGTAAATACTTTCAATGTGTTTTGCCAATCGAACGAGTTCTCCTAAGTTATCTGGAGTTGGAATCACACCGCCATAGCAAGTTAAATTTACACCAATTCCCTCAATTTGGATATGTTTAAGTTCTAAAATTTGAGGCATCACTTGATCGACCTCTTCTGGTAAAAATCCTTCTCTTAAGTCGCCAAGGTCAAACATCACGACAATTCGATGTTTACGTCCTAATTTGGCTGCTTCTGCATCGAGAAGACGAATGGTACTTAGCTCAGAGTTAAAGCTGATATCCGCATATTTCACCACTTCAGCTACTTCCGAATGCATAGGAAGTCTTAAAAGGATTTTTTCACAAGGCAGGTCTTTCAGTTTGATGAGATTCTCAATACGAGAGTCTGCGATTCCATGTGCGCCTGCACTTAAGCTGACCTTTGCACACTCTAAGTCTCCAGAATGAACTTTTGTAACGACATGTACATCAATTCCATAAGGCTTAGCCAACTCTACGATTTTTTTCGTATTTTCAAAAAGTTTATTCTTATCAATGACGAGACGTGGATACATAGTGACCTCCTATTCAATTTTTAATGATTTTTTGAGTAGCAATAAAGCGGATTCTTCGTGTTCTTTTGATAAAACCCCCAATGAAGCCATAATATAATCATTGTCGATGAGAATTTTTGCTTCATTGTTCGGTAAAAGTTTGTCTCCAAGTAAATTGTAGGTGATTTCTCTTAATAGTGCAAGTCGATTCGGTAGACGTGTACATGCGCCACCTGTTCCAATGATATACTTAACACTCGTCAAATCCTTACCTTCAGCATAGGTCTTTTTACCGCCACCACCAAAGAGCGTTCTAAATCCACCTGCATGACGATGCGCCGATACAACAATGGCTTCTTTCGTCAATCTTTCAACGAACTTAAATTGCAATTCGGTCTGAGGAATAGGGATGTGATTTTCAATCATGCTATTTAATGTCACTTCATCTACTTGAAGGTCTTTTTGTAGCACATCAGTTCCTATCAGTTCTACAATATTTCGCATATTGACATAGACGCCTAAATCGCCTTCAACTGTCCTTTTAGCAACGGGTTCTGGACTTATTAGTACGCGGGATACTTCTTCGCTTCCCTCAGTAACAGAGTGTATATCCGTCGTTGCTCCGCCAACATCCACCGTCATAAGGTCGCCAAGTTCTTTTTTCAAAAGTTTAGATGCTTCCATAACAGCGCCTGGCGTCGGAATAATCGTTCCAGATACCATTTCACGGATGTGTTCCATACCTGGTGCATGAATGATATGTTCTTCAAAGATATCCTGAATGACTTTTCGAGCTGGTTCCACATTTAAAAGATCTATTTTGGGATACACATTCTCAACAAGATATAAAAATTTTGCTTTCCCTGCTTCTTCAAAGATCAAGCGAATTTCCTCTTGGTTTTGAATATTTCCAGCATAGAGAACGGGTACGTCAAATGGTAATTTCGCGATGATTTCAGCATTATAAAGTGCTGTATCTATTTCACCATAATCAACGCCGCCTGCAATCATAATGATGTTCGGACGGATTTCTTCAATCTTTTTGATGTCTGTTCTTCTGAGTTTTCCAGCAGTCACCATGTGAATATTGGCACCCGCACCTAAAGCTGCTTCTTTTGCAGCTTTTGCAGTCATATCATAAACGAGGCCATGAACTGTCATTTTAAGCCCACCAGCTGCACTACTGGTCGCTAAAAGCTTTTCATATAAAACATCATCCCATTTCATTTGCTGTCTGAGATCATCAATCGCTTCGTGTAATCCTATGGTAACGCTCCCTTTCGAAATACTCGTTGGTGCTTGTCCTTGACCAATAAACTCGGGATTTGATGTATCTATTCCAGAAAAAGCATTTACGACCGTTGTTGTGCTGCCAATCTCTGCGACCAATAGATCAACTTTCATTTCACCCTCCTAAAATAAAAACTTAGCGCGAAAAGATATAGAGCATCTTAACACGCTAAGCTTATGCTCACGCATGATTTAATTTAGCAGATTATTCTCCACGTAACTCTCTGCGTTTTTTAACGATAAAGGTTGCGACATTAACCCCTCTATCATATCTTCCGAAACCTTCATCCATGCCGTTTTCACGTGCGATTTCAGGTGTAACTTGCGTTCCGCCTGCGCAGATGATAAAGCGATCTCTAACGCCTTTTTCTACTGCATATTCGTGGATGCGTTTCATATTTTTGTAGTGTACATCATCATGAGAAATAATTGTGGATGCTAAGATAACATCTGCATTGATCTCAATTGCAGCATCTACTAATTTTTCAATTGGTACTGATGTTCCAAGATATTCAACTTCACAACCGAATTTCTCAATACCGCCGTGTTTGATGTCGATAACTTCTCTCAAACCAACTGAGTGTTCATCTTCGCCAACAGTACCTGCAACGATTTTAACAGGGTGAATATCAAACTCGCCTCTGATTTCATCGTCGCTCATGACTTCTGGTTCTGGTGGAATGACTAATTGAGTTACATCAAGATCAAAGTCAAGAACACCTTTAAGTTGAACTCGAGTGCCTTCAACTGGATGCATTTGTTCAATATGAATCACTTCAACATCTTTCAAATTCATTTTCTTAGCAAATTCGATTGCTGCAAATTGAGCTGTTCTAAGAGACGTTGGAAGTAAAATTTCCACTTGAACCACGCCATCACCCAACCATTGAACTTCTGGTTTGATATAGTTTGATTCTCCGTGTTCGCCTCTATATTTTTCAGTTTCAGCCATACGAACATTTACGTTGTCATTTTCATCAAGTTCATCTACAAAGATGATTTTCTCTGGATTTTCAAATGTACAACCATCAATTAAAGCTGCTGGATTATTTACTGCAGACGGATCATATTGAGCAACGTTATTGTAACCGTAGTGAGCTGTAACAGGTGCTAAATAGTCAGCTGCTCTTTCAAAAACAGTTCCTGCACCAACACCACCGTCTATTTTACGGCCGATACCATCGCCATTTCTTTCAGGATACATACCTGAGTCAACGAAGAATCCTTCTTCAACTGCATTGAAGTAACCACCCGCTTGGATAATTTCTTCTACATACATCACTGCGCGTTCTTGAAGTTCTCTTACTTTTTCTCTTAAGAAACCTTCTGATTTAAGTTCAACCATTTCCATAAGTCCATCAAGACCTGCAAATGTTTGTTTAGCAGTATCACAAGCTTCAATGTTGTACATATGCCAAGGAACATTTCTACCTTCATCTGGTGTAATCGTCGATTGGATATCTGCTGATGTCAATCTTGAAATCATCATGTTCATAACATGCGTTACAGTTGCTTCTCTAGAAGATGATGTGATATATTTTGTATTCATTTGCGCACGCATTTTATATTCAGTAAAGAATTCACGAAGCGCAACTGCATAAGGTAAGTCAAATTTCAAACATGGAGCAGGTGCCGATGTTGGAGGCACTGTCGAAAGACAAATATTTTCTTTAGGCATGCCTACTTTTGCAGAATAAAGTGCATTGATTGCATGTTGTACCATGAGTTCAGGCATAACTTTCCATGCATCTCTAGCAGTAGCATTGGCATTATGTGCACCGTCGATTTGAGCCATTTTTGCCCAAGTCATCACTTTTTTAGATTCCGCTGCATCGACAAACGAACGAACCATATTGATGTTTCTGTAAAGTACGTTGTACTGTGGATCTTGATGTGCGCCATTTACGCCTTCTTCAGCAAGCATAACTGCAACGTCTGGACCAGCAACACCTGATACGTATGAATGGTAGTTAATTGGTCTACCTACTTCTTCTTCAATTAAGTCAAGCGCTTTTCTGTGAGCTCTAACTTGTTTTCTTGAAATTGGAACCCCACCAATACCTTGTGGTGTACCTTCGATGAGGCCATCAAAGTGTGATTGACCCGCTGTACGAATAACCATGATATGGTCAGCGCCATGCCATGCAGCCATTCTCATACGACGAATATCGTCTTCAAATCTACCTGATGCGATTTCAGTTGTAATCGTGTTGTATGGTTGTGGATCGATGTTGTTAAAATAACGAGCAGCTGGTCCACCAATGTAGTTTTTAAGTGGTGTTGACATGTCTTGATACTCAAATGGTCCATAAACTTGCTTTTCACTTCTTTCTCTCCAAGTCCAACCTCTTCTTTTAGGAGTATAGCTCTTAAGATCTTGTAAAATTTCTTTTACGTCAATTTTTTTGTTGATATCTAATTGAGTCATTATTTGTTACCTCCTTTGAAGATTTGAACCGCATCATCCCAGTGTTTTCCTTCGATGAGTTCAAGGCCAGCTGTTCTAATGTCTAAGTTTTTCTCTTTTGCAATTTTATAAACCACATGACCAACGCCATGTCCAATTAAACCTCTGTCAATTGCTTGATCTACTAGCGGTTTCGCTTCTAAACTTGAGAATCCCATTCTCAAAAGAACCGAACGCTCAACTGCTGGTGATGTATTGTTTTTTGCTAAGTCTAACAGTGGATCTACAATTTGCTCCACCAAACTCCAAAATCTTTCTTTAAGCTGCTCATCTGTTAGACCGGCTAAATGTTCATGTCTAGCTAGATAATCATCTTCTCTTTTAACAAAACCTTTCATCTAATGATCCTCCTTATTTTTTATTCCGCATCTATTGTTTGAATGTGTCCATCTATCGTAAAAATGTGTCCACCTATTCTGATATAGATTGTCTCCATCCAATTGTATGATATTTAATACGCTACTTCTAACTCGTCTAACGTCGATTTGACAAACGAAAGATCCGTTTTTGTCTCCATGACTAAAAATTCAAGATCTTCTTGACTGAGTTTTTCAGCCGTTTTAGCAGAAACTGCGTTTTTAATCAGTGATTTTCTGAGTTTTTCCATATCTAAATCCACTGCTTTTAGTAAACTTGGATGTTTTGGTAAAATGATATTTTTTCCTGGTACTTGATCCACTGGGTTGCCAAAGAATATCTCAATTCCATTGCTTCTTGCAAATGACAACTGTGGTTGAATATGCTTTCCAGCACCAGTATACTCAGTTTCTTGTACCACTAAGATTTGATCTTGATCCAATTCTTGAGCGATGCTGAAAGCAGCTGCAAGTGCAGTATTCCCAGCTGGTCCTTTTTCAAGACCTTCAAGTTGTGCAAGTGCTTCAGTCATATAAAAAACTTCACCTTGAGTCACAGTTACATAACGATCCATGTAACGCATTGGACGCGCAGCAGAACGCGGAACATCCGAACGGTCAGGAACTGTTGAGAACGGTACACCGAACCCTGTGTGACCTGTGGTAAATGATTTTTTGTTAAACTGTTGATCACTTGCCATATGAAGTCCCGACAAATCTACTGAAGCGCCGATAATTTTCGTATCAAATGCGCCTGCTTTATTGAGGCCTCTTGCTGTTCCAGTCAGATTCCCACCACCTGCATTGGTGCAGACCACTACATCGGGATCCTTGCCGTAACGCTCTCTACATTGCATAGAAAGTTCATAACCAAGTGTTTCAACGCCTGCTATTCCAAATGGTGTATAAAGTGATGCATTAAAATATCCCGTTTCTTCAAGTAAAAGCAAGAATTCGTAGAATAACTCTGGTCCAACCGAAAGTTGAATCACTTCTGCGCCATATGCTTCACATTTTCTGGCCTTTTCAACGATTTCAGGTTGACCGACTCCATTTGAATCATACGTTTCTTGAACGATGATACATTTAAGCCCCTGCATCGCTGCCTGTGAAGCAACTGCAGCACCATAATTGCCACTCGTCGCTGCGATAACGCCTTTATAACCGAGTTTTTTCGCATGATAGACAGCATTTGCTGCACGTCTTGCTTTAAAACTTCCAGAAGGGTTGCTGGCTTCATCCTTAATAAAGATGCGGGCACCTTTGCCTGGAGCGGCCATTTTTCGAGCGAGTGCCGTCATATTTTTAAGTTCAAGAAGGGGCGTATTACCTACGCCTGTGCTTCCTTGAATGGTTTGCATTTCTTCAAGTGTATATCCAGTTTCGCGCATCATTCTTTCGTAGTCAAATGCAATCCCTTCCCCTTCAAACGCTTGATAATCGATGCCAATAGCACTTTTCATAATTTCATTTTTCCGACTCATTACAGCAGAGTACGAATTATCTTTCATCGCCATCACCTCCAAAGAGTATGTCCTTTAGTTGTATGCCGATTTGTAAAATCTCAGGAACAAATTGTCCAAATGAATGTGAAAATGTTGGATCTGTTTCAACGATGGTACCTCGTTCTTTTCTGCCAGTCATAGTAATCACTTCAACCTCATCACCAAGTTGAGCATCGCTTTCACAAAATCCCTTTACCCACATCTCTAAAGGCACTTTTTTCGTATCATCAGGTACTTGTGGCGCTCTTTGTTCTGGAGTAAAAATAACACGATGTATTTTTACCCAGTCTCCTTTTTTAACTTCCACTAAAAAACACCTCTTTCCACTACTTTACAAATTTTCTCATATCTCCCATGATTGCTCTTGGCACTGGTAAATCTAACATTGTTTTTAAACCTGGATCTGCATTGATAACTTGAGGAATCATGTTAACGCACATAGCAATCGTTCCAAGACCACCTTCAACTTCAGGCTTAATGTTCATATTCACTTCTGGTGATCCTTTTAATGTAATGTAATCTCCTGTGAATGTGCCTTCCATTTCAGGTTCAATTTGTTGTGGGTGAATCATATTGATTTTTACTTGACCATCAACAAAACCTTGACCAGTCATATTAACGCCTGCTACATTTCCAGCAGCTGCAAATCCATGAGGTGATTTTCTATCTACAGTTGTCACGATTGGTTTCATTTGTGTTTCAATTTTATCGACATCCCAGCCAATTGCATCTGCAATCATGTTGATTGATTCAGCAAATCCAACGTGACCCGCTAAAGAGCCATCTGCAACGCCTGCATTAAACTCATCTACAGTGATGCCTACGCCTTGCTCTTCCATTACAGCCTTACCAAATGGTGATAAGCTGTTTACGCGTTTTGCTTCAATGTCAGTTACATTTGTCATACAACCTGTTAAAACTACAACTAATAAGTCCATGATTAAACCTGGGTTGATTCCTGTACCTAAAATTGAAACGCCATTTTCTTTTGCAATTCTATCTAATTCAGCTGCAAGTTCTGGGCTTTGTGCTTTTGGATAAGCCATTTCTTCAGCTGTTGAAATAACGTTGATTTTTTTCTCAAGAACGTGTTTTAATCTTGGGAATGCTTTTGATGTAAATGAATCTGTTGCACATAAACAGATATCGCAAGATTTTTCGCTAATCACTTCGTCGATGTTTTCATTTACGATAACATCTGCACGATTGCCTCTTTCAATGCCTAGAATTTCAAAAATACTCTTTCCAACTCTTTGTGGATTTCTGTCGCAAACGCCTACAATTTCAACGCCTGTTTTTGATAATAGCATCTCTGCCATACCGCTACCCATTGCTCCAAATCCCCATATTGCAACTTTAATATTTTCTGATCTCATATTGACACCTCCGAATAATTTGCCTTTTGGCTTATACTGTAAGTATACGCAAAAGTCGTGCCAAAATGTATAAACCTCGTCACTAAACCTTTGAAAGCATTGTAAAAAGCCACTGTTTTAATATTCATCCAATGAATAAACAGAATTTTTCAGATATTACATCGGTTCTTTCTTTCAAAAGCATCTCTTAAATTCACAATATGCAAAATATTTTGCATATTTACACGCAAAATATTTTGCATTTGCGTCATAAGAGCAAATTTTTTTGCACATCTTTTGCCATCATGCCCTCACTTATCAAAAAATAAAGAATGCACACTATTTAATAGGTGCATTCATCTGATCTCATTCAGAAAATATTTTAATTTTATACTGCAAGTTTTGTCTAGAAATATTCAAGTGCTTAGCAGCTTTGCTGATATTATTTTGATAAAGTTTCATCGTGTCTTCAATAATGGTTTTTTCAATGTGTAACAGATGTGCGTTCAAATCTAGAATGTCCGTTTTTTCGGGTTGCATATATTCTTTCTTCTTCATCAAAACTTCGGAAACATGCGATGGCATATGCTCTTTTCCAATGACATGTTCATCTGTGACAAGATTCATAGCAGATTCAATAAAATTTTTCAATTCCCGTATGTTTCCAGCCCAGTTATAATTTTTAAACGCCTCTAAAATTTCACTTGAAACCATCCAAACATCTTTATTTAATAGTTCATTATATTCTCTTATAAAATAATCCACTAATAGAGGGATATCATCTGCACGTTCATTTAAACTCGGTATTTTAAGATTGATGACATTGAGCCGATAATACAAATCCTTTCTAAACTGTCCTGTCTCAATTAAGTGCATTGGATCTTCATTTGTCGCAGCAATAATCCTTACATTCACTGGAATGTCTCTGTTCCCACCGACACGTCTCACATAGTTTTCTTGTAACACCCTCAGAATTTTAGCTTGTAGTGGTGAACTCATACTGTTGACTTCATCTAAAAATAAAGTCCCACCATCTGCCTGTTCAAACAATCCTGGTCGATCTTGTGCGCCTGTAAATGAGCCTTTAGAAGTTCCAAAAAGTAAACTTTCAAGCAGCGTTTCAGGTATCGCAGCACAGTTTTGAGCGATAAATGGATGATCTTTTCGATCACTTCCAAAATGAATACTTTGCGCAAATAATTCTTTACCCGTTCCCGTATCCCCATAAATCAATACACTTGAAATCGACTTCGCGGCACGTTTTGCAATTTTTATGGCTTCTAGATACTTGGTATTCTTCCCAATCAATTGATCAAAATGATATTGGCGTATGCCCGTTTCTTTTTTCAAAGGTTTAATCAATTTTTGCTGTAACTCGATAATCTGTTCGGACATGTCATTTACTGTGGTAATATTTTTAGAAATTTCCACAGCACCCACTAATGTGTCTCCGTCAAATATTGGCAGGGTCGTATTAATTGTTTTAATATTCTTTCCTTTGAAATTTAGATAACTTTGTTCTCGATTGACGATGGGCTTACCAGAAGATAGAACCGTCAATAAGGTACTATTTTCCTTTGTCCAGTCTGGAAACAAATCCAGCAAATGCTTTCCAATGACTTGCTTTTGTGACAATCCTTCAATTTCTTCAATAGCGCGGTTATATAGGATTGTCTTGCCCGATTGGTCAACAATATGAATCCCCTCTTCGATTGAATTAAAGATGTCTTTACTTGCGAAATTTAAAATATCCAAAAGAGTCATTAGCCATCACCTCTATTTTTACGTCTGCATCACCTTTTTCATCTTATTCTAAAGGGATGATATTTTCACAATCCTTTTGTATAATGCGAATGACATGAGCAATATATTTATCATTTTTAAGAAATTTTTTGTCGTTGAGTTTGATGATTAAAAAAGCGATGCTCATCACAACAAGTCCTGAAAATGCTGTTATCAAATCATTGCCACCAAACAAGCTATTTCCTGCAAGCAGTCCAGTTAACAGTCCAACTAAAGGAATCACATACATAATAAAGGCTGCACTTAAAACGCCATTTGTTGCCATTTCAACCTCAACTAAATCGCCTTTATGTGCATTTGCATCATTTTTAGCGATGAGTGTTATGTCTTTTTGTTCATCCCCCAAATGGCAAGCACCACAACTTCCACAGGCTGTATGTCTCATAAGTCTAAGTTTTAAATATGAGCCCATTTCTTCAATTACGATACCATTTCTATCCATTTTTTACCTCTCATCTGATAATGGCGCATGCCAACAAGACATGCGCCACTGAATGTGTTTTGACTATTTATCTGCTGGAATCAAACTTAAGTACAGTTCGTTTAATTGTTTTTGTTCAGCTTCTCCAGGCGCATTGGTTAACAGACATTTCGCATCTTGAGTTTTAGGGAATGCAATGACATCTCGAATATTATCCGTACCTGTAATCAGCATTGTTACGCGGTCAAGTCCATAAGCAATTCCACCATGAGGAGGTGCGCCAAACTTAAATGCGTCGATGAAGAAGCCAAATTTTTCTCTTGCTTCTTCTTCTGAAAAACCAAGTGCTTTAAACATACGCTCTTGAACTGCTGAATCGTGAATTCGAATCGATCCACCACCAATTTCATATCCATTAAGAACGATGTCATAAGCTTTTGCCCGGCAGTTTGCTGGGTCTGACTCTAATTTGTCGATATCTTCATCTTTTGGTGATGTAAATGGATGGTGTTTTGCAACGTATCGATGATCTTCTTCATCGTATTCAAATAATGGGAAATCCGTTACCCATAAGAATTTGTAATCTTTTGGATCTAAGATGCCAAGTTGTTTCGCAATTTCACATCTTAAAGCGCCTAATGAATCAAATACAACTGAAGGTTTATCCGATACAATGAGAATCATATCGCCATCTTTTGCATAAAAAATAGATTTCAATGTTTCAATTGAAGTTTCATTCAAAAACTTAGTAATAGAGGATTGAACTTCACCTTGATTAAATTTAATCCAAGCAAGTCCTTTAGCACCATATGTTTTTGCGAACTCTTCTAGTTTTGTGATGTCCTTTCTAGAAAAACGATCTCCAAATCCATTGATATTAATGCCTCGGATATCTCCACCTGATGCAAGCGCATCGCTAAACACTTTAAATTCTGTGTCTTTAAATACTTCGTTTAGACTCTTGAGTTCAAATCCAAAACGAATATCTGGTTTATCAGAACCAAAACGCGTCATGGCTTCATTATAAGGAAGTTTTAAAAGTGGTAATTCAACATCCACATCTGCAACTTCTTTAAAAATATGTTTGAGCAATTGTTCGTTAATTGCGCGAACGTCCTCCTCGTCAACAAATGACATCTCCACATCGATTTGAGTAAACTCTGGTTGACGATCTGCTCTTAAGTCTTCATCTCTAAAACATTTTGTGATTTGATAATAACGATCAAAACCAGATACCATTAATAATTGTTTAAACAACTGAGGTGACTGCGGGAGTGCATAGAATTTATTTAAATTAACACGGCTTGGTACGAGATAATCTCTTGCACCTTCTGGTGTTGGTTTCGTCAGCATTGGAGTTTCAACATCGACAAATCCGTGCGCATCAAAGAAACGTCTCGTTGCAGACGCAATGCGATGTCTTGTAAATAAGAAATTTTGCATTTTAGGTTTTCTTAAATCTAAGTAACGATATTTAAGTCTCAATCTTTCATTTGCATCATCATTGTCATCGACGTGAATTGGCGGCACATCAGCTTCACAAAGAATTTTTAAGCTATCTGCAAATACTTCAATTTGACCAGTTGCAATATTGTTGTTAACAGACTCCCTCTTTCTTACTGAGCCCGTAATTGCGATGACATACTCATTTCGAATCGTGTTTGCTTTTTCAAATGCGGCTTCCGATACTGCACTGTCAAATACGATTTGACAAATTCCCGTTCTATCTCTTAAATCTACAAAGATTAAGCTTCCTAAGTTTCGTCTTTTTTGAACCCATCCCATCAAGGTTACTGTTTCATCAATATTCGCTTCTCTTAATTCACCACAATACTGTGATCTTTTTAATCCGTTTAATGCTTCACCCATATGGCGCCTCCTATTATTCCTATTGCTTTATTTTATCATCGTTTAACGAAGAATGCATTAGTCTCTTGCATTTAATTCGATCTTGTTGCTTCATTTATTCAAAATCCCCATGTTCAAATCCGCTTATCCAAATCCGTTAGTTCAACTCACTTTACTTGAGCAAAGTCTTTTTCTCAAGAATTTCATCAAATCGATTGAGATAATCCTCTAAACCTTTAAAATTGGCAACGCGTTCAAAACGATTCTCAGAGGCTTCACAAATCTTCGATACCGCTCCTGCACCGCAAGCAACGATAGAATGTTTTTCTTCCATGATGCGCATATTATACAAAGACTCGTATCCTTCAAGAGCATATCCGACATTTTCAAGATGTCCAATCATTTTCTTCTGTCGATACATATAATAAGGTTGATATTTATGTTCTCGTAAAACGACGTTGGTATCTTCAAGCATCTCTTCAACAATTGCATCATGGGTCAACTCATGCCGTTCAATTTCCTCATGTAGCTTGGAGGCTCTCTTTACTGCCAGTGTATGAACCGTGATATTTTCAGGCTTTAGCTCAACTATTTGCTTGATTGTACGCTCTGCATCTGTTGTTGTTTCTCCTGGAAGTCCCAAAATCACATCCATGTTAATGCTGCGAAATCCAATATCACGAGCCATTTTCATGACGGTGATGATCTCTTCAGTCTGATGATGACGCCCAATTTTGACAAGCGTTTCTTGATTCATTGACTGTGGATTGATGCAAATTCGATCAACACCATAAGATTTCATCACTTTCAACTTCTGCTCTGTAATGGTATCAGGTCTGCCCGCCTCAATAGTAAACTCACGTAGCAGTGTCATGTCTAGTTTGTTAGAAATGGTTATGAGAAGCTGTTCGAGTTGTTTTTCATTCATACTAGTAGGCGTTCCGCCACCAATATAGATGCAATCTACGCGTTTTTTCAAACTATGAATATGATCAATTGCCGTTTCAATCTCAATATTTAACTTATCCAAGTAGGTTTGAAGCAATTTTCCCTTGCTCTTTAAATCATTTGAAGGAAACGAACAATAGAGACATCGCGTTGGGCAAAAAGGAATACAGATGTACAGAGAGATGGCGTCGGGATCGTTTGGTACGAGATAGGGCCGTTCTCTATACGCAACATCCATCATAAGATCAATTTTTTCCGGATGTATATGATAGACCTCTTTTAAATTCATACGAATTAAATCTTCAGTCATCCACTCATCTAACATCTCATGAACGATTTTAACAGGGCGAATGCCCACTAAAATCCCCCATTTTGAATGCGATCTAAACTGCTGACTTAAGATTTCATAGACGACTTTTTTTACAGGTACCTTTTGATTGATTGCCGTATACGGACTCATCTCGTTTCGATAATAATACTGTATCACGACCTCATCTATACCCTGGATCACTTCCAGTCCTGTTTCGCCTTGTTCCATTTGCTCATAAAAATCTGCTTGCCGTTCGACAAAGTGAATATTGTTTTTCATAAAAAAGAGTTCATAAATATATTCTAATTCATGAAAGGAACTGAGATTTTCATGCCGTATCCATATTCTTTCATTCATAAAATTATCCTTGTAAAAATGGATTTTTCCTTCTCTCAAAACCAATGGTCGTACCAGAACCATGACCACAGTGTACAGCGACATCATCATCTAGAACCATTATTTTTGTCTGGATGGATTGAATGAGCTGCTTGGTATTCCCACCGGGTAAATCCGTTCGACCGACAGATTGATAAAATAAAGTGTCTCCAACAAATATTTCTCCTGCTTCTTTAAAGTAAAGACAAATGCCACCTTGTGTATGGCCTGGTGTATGAAGGACTTGAGCTTTATATTGTCCAACTTCAATTATATCTCGATCTCCAATGGTTAGATCTGGTGTGACGTGAAAGCCCCCTGCAACCATGTCTATTGAGTGATTTAATTCAGGATTCAAAATCATTTCTTCGTCCAAATGATGTACTAAAATAGGTGCGCCTGTTGCTTTTTTCAATGCTTCAGCCGCTCCAATATGATCAAAATGTCCATGAGTCAAGACAATCTTTTCCACTTTATACTCTAAAAATTCTATTCTTTTGAGAATTGCATTGGCATCGCTCCCCGGATCAATCACAATGGCTTTCTTCGCGTCATTATCTGCGACAATAAAACAATTTACCGCTAGCTTTCCTACAATTATGCGTTCTACATGCATAGTATCCTCCGTGGTTTTATGACATCTATCAATTTATTGAATTCGTTGCACGATTCGGTTCCATCGTTAATTTACATTTATAAATTTACATGAATTAGAATCAATAAAAAAATCTAAGCTTCTGCATACTGCAAAATACCTAGAAATTTTTTTTACTGTCAATCATGAGCGTTACTGGCCCATCATTTTGTATATCTACCATCATTTCAGCTTGAAAGACGCCTGTTTTGACTGGCACTCCTAATAATTTAACTTTTTCAACAAACTGCTCATAGAGTGTATTGGCAATGTCTGGTTTCGCTGCACTCATAAAATTGGGGCGTCTTCCTTTTCGGCAATCTCCCATTAAGGTAAATTGTGAAATACATAACATTTCGCCACCTATATCCATAAGAGATAAGTTCATCTTTTGATCTTGATCTTCAAATATTCTTAAATTGGCAATTTTATCCGCCATGTATTCAACATCAGATAACGTATCGCCTTCTTCAACGCCTAAAAGGACGTTTAAACCTTTATCAATTTTCCCTACAACTTCTTGATCTACCACCACTGAGGAAAAATTAACTCTCTGAACAACTGCTCTCACTTAGCCTCCATAAATCCTTTTTTAAACATGCTTATTCTATACAAATCTGCTCCGTTTAGAAGAAACTGGTTCCTGTTTTCTACAAACCCAGTTCCTACGAACTAATTCTCTTAACTTCAATCACTTCATCTAAGTTGCGTAACTTTCGCATCAGTTTATTGAGTTCTTCAATATCAGATATTTCAAGTGAAATATTTACAATAGCAATGCCATTTTTATCAATTTTCGCATTGATACCCGACATAATCATGTCCTGTTCATGCATCATCATCGTAATCTCTGATAATAAACCTTTACGATCCAAAGAAACCACTTGAATACTCGCCGAATAGGAAGTCGACATGGTATTCGCCCATGCAACCTCTATAAATCGGTTTTCACTGTCATCCGTTTTCTCAAAGTTTTCACAATCACTTCTATGAATAGTAACACCTCTGCCTCGTGTAATATATCCGATGATATCATCGCCCGGAACTGGCATACAGCACTTTGCAAAACGAACCAGAATATCGTCAATTCCCTTCACGACAATTCCCGTGTCATTCTTTTTAATTTCTTTTTTCTTATTAACTTCTTCAAACTTATCTGTCTCATAACGCGCTTTTGATTGTTCTTCTTTTTGTTCTTTGTAATACTTTTCTTTAATTCTTGGAACAACCTGACTGGTTAAAATCCCCCCATATCCTATGGCGTTATACATGTCTTCCATAGATTTTAAACTTAATCGTTTTAAAATTGCCTCAAGGTATTCTTCGTTTAAAACGACCTTGGTCGGAACATTTTGACGTTTAAGTTCAGCAACCAACATCTCTTGGCCTTTTTCAACATTCTCATCACGACGTTCTTTCTTAAACCACTGCTTAATTCTTTGTTTTGCTTGTGTGCTTTTTACAAATTTAAGCCAGTCCCTAGAAGGGCCCTGTGCCGTTTTGGTGGTCATGATTTCAATGCGCTGTCCATTTTGAAGTTGATAATTAAGCGGAACAATTCTTCCGTTAACTTTTGCACCGATACATTTATTTCCAACTTCTGAGTGAATTTTATAAGCAAAGTCCACCGGTGTACTGCCAACTGGTAAATCAACCACTTGCCCATTTGGTGTAAAAACAAAAACTTCTGTATTAAACAAATCGAGACGCAATGAATTCATAAATTCACTTGGATCTTTTAAGTCGCTTTGCCATTCCATCATTTGTCTAAACCACTGAATTTTATCTTCCATGGCATCCGAAGTTGAGCGAGCACCTTCTTTATATTTCCAGTGTGCCGCAATACCCACTTCAGCAATATCGTGCATTTCTCTCGTACGAATTTGAATCTCAAATGGTTCTCCATTTCCCATCAAAGTCGTATGAAGCGATTGGTATAGATTGGGTTTAGGCATTGCAATGTAATCTTTAAAACGCCCAGGAATTGGCTTCCAAAGCGTATGTACCGCACCTAAAGCACTATAACAGTCCTTCACATCTTCGCAGATAATTCGAATGGCTGTTAAATCGTATATTTCATCAAATTCTTTATGCTGATACTTCATTTTTTTATATATACTGTAAAAATTCTTAGGTCTTCCGTAAATTTCAAAAGGAACACCTAAGTCTGTTAAAGCTTTTGAAATTTGGTGGATATAGTCATTAATAATAGACTCTCTCTCCGTACGTTTTTTATCCACTTTGCGTACAAGATCTTTATATCCTTCTGGATCCAGATATTTAAGGCTTAAGTCTTCGAGTTCCCATTTGATTTTAAAGATACCAAGGCGATGAGCAATCGGCGCAAAAATATCGATTGTCTCTTCAGCTTTCTCTCTTTGTTTTTCTGGGGTCATGGCTGCAAGGGTACGAATATTATGTAGACGATCTGCTAATTTAATCAGAATGACACGAATATCACTCGACATAGCCAGAAACATCTTTCGTAAATTTTCAACTTGTCGTTCTTGTTTGGTTTCATAGTTAATGACCGCCAGTTTCGTCACACCATCTACAAGCGCAGCAACATCTTTGCCAAAGAGTTTTTCAACTTCTGCCAAAGTCACGTCTGTATCTTCTACAGTATCATGTAAGAGCGCCGCAATAATGGTGTCTTCATCCATTTCGAGTTCCGCTAATATAAGTGAAACACTTACTGGATGATTAAAAAAAGCCGTCCCATCTTTTCTCAGTTGACCGCTATGTGCCTTTTCGCCAAATGTATATGCAGCCTCAATACGCTCTATATTAAGATAGGGCGCATAGTGCTTAATTTTGCCTAAATATCCCTCTAAGTTCATAGCCTCACCATCTGAAGTACATATTTTGATATAAAAAAAATCTGTAATTATTAAGAATAGTCCGGTCAATGTCTTGAACGAACTATTTCTCTTATATTTTACAGATATATTGAGTGTTTTACAACTCTTTTTTAAGACTCGTAACGAATGGCTGTGTACACATCATATTCACCAAGAACTTCTCTTCCATCTAAGAAGTCGAGTTCCATCAAGAATACAAGTCCTGCAACCGTTCCACCAAGTTTTTCTATTAATTTACATACTGCTTTTGCGGTACCACCTGTTGCAAGTAAATCATCTGCAACAAGAACGCGCATGCCAGGTTTGATTGCATCTTTATGCACTTCAAGTACATCTGTACCATATTCTAATTCATACTCGTGTTGAATCGTTTCATATGGTAATTTTCCAGGCTTACGAATCGGAACAAATCCTTTTTTTTCAATGACAGCCAGTGGCGCACCAATCAAAAATCCTCTTGCTTCAGGTCCGACAACTACATCGTATTCCACGTCTTTTAATAATTCAATGCACTCAGAAATGGCTTGATGATAAGCTTCTCCATCTGCTAATAATGTCGTTACATCTTTAAAACTGATTCCTTTTTTAGGAAAATCTTCTACTACTCTAATTTTCGATTTTAAATCCATACTAACCTCCATATCAAAGACGATTCGTCTTATTTACTTTTTTCACACTTATTGACTTTCTTCATACTTATTGACTTTTTTCATACTTATTGACTTTTTTCATACTTATTTGACTTTCTACATCTTATTTCCAATTGGTTGTCATATTCTTATAAAAATCAATTTGATCTAAATCTACCTTTTGGTCTGGTTTTGGAAGCCAAGTTAAAAGAATTTTTCCACAACATTCTTCGTATTGGCACAAGTTCATATCACTCAACAACCTTAAACAAATTTTAGATTTTGCAAGACTAAATTGACCTTTTAATGTGCATTCACTTCGATTGAGTTGGCTTTTATTTTGAATGAGTTTATAGTAATATGCCAAGTCGTTTCGATCGGGAATATACTCTTTTAACTCGATTTTTGAAGTCGTTTGACCGACTGTATATGCCCTATCACCATCAAAATCAATCGGCATGAAAATAACATCTACATACCCTTGACGACTTTCAAGAGGATTGATTTGATTATAATGAACTGTGTAGTGCGTGATATTCATTGCTAACACATAATCTCTAAACTTCATCAAATCCGACAAACTAAAAATTAACAGTAGATTCTTCTGAGGAACAGAAAATATTATATCAAAGGAGTCACTATTTGTAAATTTAACATTTTCATCGAGTGGTTTTGATTGAATCAAATACTGATAAATCGCATTCTGAATTGCATCATCCACTGTGTTTGAAAGTGGCATTCTCTCTTTAATCATGTCTTTAATCATAAACTGTACGGTTTCAACGCCCATGAAATTGTTTTTTTCAAGTGTAATGAGTAAATTCACCTTTTCATTTTTTCGCACAAACTTCGCATATTCAGCATGATTGAAAGCGAGTGCATCATAAACACGGCTTCCATCATTTACCACAAGTTTAAAGTGATTTTGAATTTTTCCGATGACTTTACAATCTTCGACAAATAAATCGGTGAAGACAAACTGTGGCTTGGGATTGCCAATACCAAATGGTTTCAGTTGCTCAATCCGCTCTACAAGCTCATGTGTTACACTACTTGGTTTTAGCATTCCATCTGCGCGTTCTTTAGATATCAGCATATATTGACGAATATGTTCTTTGCTATATGCCATTAAACCTTGCTTTAAGAGCGGAATATTTTCAGCAGGCAAACTCAAACCAGCTGCTTGTTCATGTCCACCAAATTTCTCGTATAGATGCTTAAAATGACTCAATACCTCATAGATACTTATGCCATCAACGCTACGAGCAGAACCTTTTGCATGAACGCCATCACTATTTAAAATCACAGTCGGCCGTCTGTATTTATCGGACAATTTAGATGCAACAATTCCAATAATGCCCGTATGCCAATTATTGCCTACGACTAATAAGATTTTCTCTTTTGCTAAATCCACCTGCTGATCAATATAGGCTTCAGCCGATTCCATAATTTCTTTTTCTTGCGATTGCCGATCCGCATTGAGTTGACTCAAATCTCGAGCAGTGGTTTGCGCGTTACTTTCATTTGATTCCAAGAGCATTTTAACCGAAATTGAAGGATTTCCAATTCTTCCAGATGCATTAATTCTCGGTGCAATAACAAATCCAATATGTCCAGGATTGATTTCTTTACCAATCAATTGTGCTTCTGAAAGAAGTGCTCGAATTCCGAGATTATTGGTTTGTTCCATCTGTTTCAAACCTACACTCGTAATAATTCTATTTTCATCAATTAATGGCACGATATCGGCTACAGTTCCTAGAGCCGCTAAATCAATTAAATCGTTCACACATTCACTAAACTGTTCACCAGAAATCGCTTGAACCAACTTTAACGCCACACCACACCCTGCAAGGAATTTAAAAGGATAATTTCCCCTCTTAGGATTAATCACTGCAACCGCATTTGGTAGTTCACCTTCAAACTCATGATGATCAGTCACAATAACATCTAAGCCATGATCTTGTGCATATTGCACCTGTTCAATGGCTGTGATTCCACAGTCTACTGTAATTAGAAGCTTTGCGCCTTGTTCAATAATCGAATCTACACCGACAAAACTAATCCCATAGCCTTCATCATGACGATCCGGTATATAAAAATGCGTTTCAACACCGATAGATTGAAAATACTTTGATAAAATTGATATGCTGGTAATGCCATCTACGTCGTAATCACCATAAATCCAAATACTTTCCTTATTATCAATTGCTTTGCGAATACGCGTCACTGCTTGATCCATATCATCTAATAAAAATGGATCTCGAAGTCTTGAAATATCAGGATTTAAAAATGCCTCCACTTCCTCGACTGTGGTAAACCCTCGGTCGAGAAGTAATTTTGTTATGAGAGGATCTTGCTTAAATAATCGACTGTAATGCTCGATCTGTTCTTGATTTTGATCTGAAAATTTCCATACTGCATTTTGAAATATCATTTATTCACCTTAACTATCATATTATATACACAGCTCTCTACCTCTATGCGTTTGGAGATTCAGTTTCTGTGGATTTCTTTAGATTTCGAATCATTTCATCTTTTTGTAAAATCGTCATGTCTCTTTGTTTCAAAGCTTCTTCTTTGATTTTCATCTGTTTTTCTAGGTCTTCAATTTTTCTATTTGCAGCTTTAAAGTCTTTCGCATTTTTATACTTTCGAACAGTATCAATGACCGCAATCATCATTGCGCCAATTAACATGGATACAATAATAATCAAAGCTAATGAAATTTCTAAATCTGTCACAAATAAATTGACCTTCACTGGTGCTGCGTTAAAAATCGTGAAAATGGTCACTAAAATCGCAAAAATCAAACCCAAAATAATACTAAGTTTCATGAAAACCTCCTTGCTACTTTGATTAAAGGAACATAGTCTATTATAGTCTATTCTTCATTCTCTGTCGAATTTATTCTCTTCATTATGTATTAAGTATTGCTGTTCGTGTTGAAATAAGTATTGCTGTTCGTGTTGAAATAAGTGTTATTGTTCGTGAGATAATACATTCTGTTGTTCTTGTTGTAATACGTTCTCTTGTTCGTGTTGTAATCATTGGTTGTCATTTATCTATGGATCAAAAATCTTAATTCTATGTATCTGGTGATTGATGGAGCTTTGCCTAATTTGAAAAGGAAAATTTGTGCACATTTGTATAGAATATGAGAGCTGAAAAAGTCTAAGACCTTTTCAGCTCAATTGAAATTACTCTTTTTATTTTAAAAATCAATTATTTATTACCGTAAGCACCTTTTTTGCCAATATAATTTCTTGCAATTGCCCAAACTGGACTTGCAATGAACATTGACGAATACGTACCAACAGCTATACCCACAAATAATGGGAATGCAAATTCTTTGATAGAAGTTGCACCAAATGCAATTAATGCACCAATTACCAATAACGTCGTCAATGACGTGTTCAGTGTTCTTGTGAGCGTCTGTGTAATTGAAGTATCAATTATCGCAGCGTGATCCTTTGTTTTTTCACGTTTAACATTTTCACGAACACGGTCGAATACTACGATGGTATCGTTGATCGAATAACCGACAATCGTCAAAATTGCAGCAATAAACGATGAGTTCACTGTAATGCCAAAGATCGCGTAAATTGAAATAACAAATAACACGTCATGCGCAAGAGCTGTGATTGCAGCTACACCAAATACAAGCTCAAATCTAAATGCAATATAAACAAGCATTGCAGCTGAAGCAATTAAAACAGAAATCAATGCTTTTTGACTAATTTCTTTACCCATCGCTGGACCAAATTGCTCTGAACTCGCATTTTTCATGTTCTCCTCTGAGATTGAAAAAGTCGCTTGTAATTTATCGAATACCAATTGACGATTTTCGTTATTAAGGGATTCTTTCGTTTTAATTACGACACCTGTTTTATCTTCACCCGTGTGAACGATATCAGCATTCAATTTAAACTCGCTGATTGCATCTTTAATATCATTTACCGATACTGTTTTTCCAATTTCAATTTGCATCATGGTTCCACCAGTAAAATCGATACCAAGATTCAAACCATTAAATAGCATCATTACAATCCCTGCAATGATGACAATTCCTGAAAAAGCAAAGAAGAACTTGTAGTTTTTCATAACTTTAATGTCTCTCATCTTCCTTACCCCCTTGATCCGTATAGTTTTTTACGATCTGTAAAACCAAGAGATAATTTAAGCAGCGATTTTGTTACAACAACTGCAGTAAACATACTTGACAAGATACCGATCATTAAAGTCACTGCAAAACCTTTGATTGGGCCTTCACCAAATGCAAATAGCACAATTGCAGCAATCATCGTCGTTACGTTTGAATCAATAATGGTGCTCATCGCTCTATGGAAACCACTATCGATAGATGCTCTAAGTGATTTGCCTGCTTTCATCTCTTCTTTTAATCTTTCAAAGATAATAACATTTGCGTCAACGGCCATACCAAGGGAAATAACGATACCTGCAATACCTGGAAGTGTTAAAGTTGCATTAAATCCGATCATGATAGATACAACAATAATTGCATATAACACTAAAGCAATTGCAGAGATAATGCCCGGAATACGGTAGAACACAATCATAAATGCCATAACCAACAAAATACCCACAAGAGCAGCCTTTACAGCAGAGTTAAATGAGTTAAGTCCAAGTGTCGGACCAACAACACTTGTTTGTTGTTCAATCAGTTTAACTGGAAGTGCACCACCACGAATGAGCATTGCAAGTTCATTCGCTGTATCATAAGTAAAATTACCTTGAATAATAGCAGATCCATCGGTAATTTCTTGATCTGCAGTAGGTGCTGAAATCACTTCGCTATCTAATAAGATGGCAATTTGTCCTGCGCCAGATGGCATTGCAGCGGATTTTTTAGTCCCTTCTCTAAATAAGTCAGTTCCTGTTGCGTCAAAACTCAATGCAACTACAGGTTGATTATACTCATTCTTAGATACAAAAGCATCTTTAATATTCATACCTGTTAAGATGGATTCATATTGAAAATCAGTTGCTTTCATGCCAGTTTCAGCTTTCACATCACCTGTCACTAAAACAAATTCTAACATCGCAGTTTTACCAATTGTCTCAATTGCTTCTTCAGCATTTGAAACCCCTGGAAGTTCAATTCTTAGTCTTTTATCACCTTGTAAGGTAATAACTGGCTCAGTTAAACCAAGTTCGTTGATTCTTTTGCCGATAATTTGCTTTGTTTGTTCCATTGTTCTCGTTAAGTCGTCACCTTTTTCATCTGTATCAGCTTCATATACAACGACTACACCACCTTCAATATCAAGACCAAGTTTTAATTGAGCTTTGACAGGTGAAATGGAAAATTTACCGATTGTTAATCCGTTAATTGCTACAAATGCAGCCCCTGCAATAAGTGCGACTATCAGGAAAAACAAAAATGTGTTTTTTCCTTTCATTTCGAATGCCTCCTATTTTGATTTATAGTGCTTTGATAATTCCACATATCCTCTTGCAGATTGCATAATATGCTCAATCTCTTCATCTGTCAGGGACCGTACGACTTTTGCCGGCGAGCCCATCACCAAAGAGTTGGATGGAATTCTTTTATTAGGTGGTACTAAAGAGCCTGCTCCTATGATGACATTGGATTCAATATAAACGCCATCTAAAAGAATCGATCCCATGCCAATCAAAACATTGTCTTCGATTTGACAGCCATGGCAGATTGCACGATGTCCAACGGTTACGTTATTTCCAATGACAGCTGGATATCCGTGACTTGTATGAATCATTGATAAGTCTTGAATATTCGTGTTTTCACCAATTTGTATAGGTTCTACGTCACCCCTAACTATTGTATTATACCAAATGTTCGCATTTCGTTCTACAATAACTTGTCCGATCACTTGTGCGGTATCAGCGATAAATGACTCATCGTCAATTTTGGGATGAAACCCTTTCACTTGAGAAACCATAATCCCTCCTATTTATCTTGATGGTTTAATTTACCATAAATATAAATGGAACTTTCAATTCTCTTTCTTTCGAGTTCACAACCAATTTCATAAGGGACAAAAATGTCGTGATTGAAGTTGTACGCATTGGCATGGCAACCACCACTACAATAGAATTTTGCCCAACACGAACGGCATTTTTCTTTATTATAGACATGCGCATTTTTAAATTGATTGGAGAGACCAAAATCCAATATCCCCGCCATAACATTTCCCATTTTAAAATGCTCATCTCCAACAAACTGGTGACATGGGTACACATCTCCTTCAGGTGTAATGGCAAGGTATTCAGAACCCGCACCACATCCTGAAAGACGTTTCACAACGCATGGGCCTTGATTCATATCTATTGCAAAATGGAAAAACTTGAAAGCTTTATCCGTTCCATTTCGTAAAACAATCTCTTCTGCAAGACGCTCATATTCCGCTTTTAGGACATCAAGATCTGCTTCAGTAATGGCATAACTATCCGTTGGTTTTGCTACGACTGGTTCTACCGACGTACTTTCAAATCCTAAATCCGCTAGATGAATAACGTCTTTTGAAAAATCAAGGTTATTTTTGGTGAACGTTCCTCTTACATAGTAAGATTTTCCGTCGCGCTTCTCGACCATCTTCTTAAATTTTTCTACGATAATATCATAAGTTCCGCCTCCAGATATTGTATATCTCATGCGGTCGTTGACTTCCTTACGTCCATCGATACTTAAAACAACATTGGACATGTTTTCGTTGATGTAGTCCATATTTTCGTCATTTAAAAGAACGCCATTTGTGGTAATGGTGAATCTGAAATTCTTATTATAAATCGGTTCCAAACTACGTCCATAGTCTACCAATTGTTTAACGACTTCAAAATTCATGAGGGGTTCCCCACCAAAGAAATCCACTTCTAAATTTCTTCTATTACCTGAATTCATCACGAGCATGTCGAGAGCCTTCTTACCAACTTCATATGACATCAGTGAACGATCACCCTTAAAATCTCCTTGTGATGCGAAACAATACGCACAGCGAATATTGCAATCATGAGCTACATGTAAGCACATGGCTTTCACCACTGGCGCACGATTATTGAATTCTGCAGAACTGATGTATTGATCATCTGTAAATAACATGTCATTTTCAATTAAATAATCAATTTCATCAATGGTTTCTTTTATGCTGTCTTCCGCATATTTTCCCATGAGTTCTCTTATGACAGTAATGGCATTTTGTTGTGGGTAGAATTCAAGTACATCAAAAACAATTTCATCGATGACATGTACTGCGCCACTGTTCACATCAAGCACGAAAAACATATCACCTTGTTTAAACTTGTGAATCATTGAAACCTCCTAATTTCATTGCAAGAAGAAAAGCAGCTAAAGGCTGCTCTAATGTGTAAAACTATTCATATTCAATCTGAAGCTTTTTATTTTTTTTCTCTTTCGCACTCTTGATTTCCTACTGTACAAGATGTTTTGCAAGCAGATTGGCAAGAAGTTTGACACTCACCACAGCCACCATGTGCTGCTGAGCTTTTTAAAGTTCCTTTATTTAATGTTTTTATGTGTTTCATATGAGATGCCTCCTTATAAAATTAAATACAAGCTATTATATCACGATATAATAGCCATGAAAAGACTTAATTCCGTCAAATAAAAAAGTGAAGTCAACAGTCATCGTTGAATTCACTTCATTTTAGCCAATTACTCTTCGTCAGCTGCATCCTCGTATTCAACCTCAACAGCTGAATTACTTGCTTTATCGACAGTTGAAATTGCCCATTTTTTAAACTGTAATTTTGTTTTAGCAGAGCCCACTTCAAGAGTGAATTCTTCTTCTTTTACTTTTGTCACTTTACCTACAATACCACCAATTGTGGTTACATAATCGCCTGCACGCACGCTGTTTCTAAGATCAGCTGCTTGTTTGCTTTTTTTCTTTTGTGGTCTGATGATGAGAAAATACATCAAAGCAAAGAAAAATGCCATATAAAGAATTAAACCAACTGCGCTATTACCCATTCGTATTCTCCTCAAAGAAAATTTGCCTTACGGCTTACTCTCTCATTATATCAGATTTTTAGGTCAATACAAATTGAAAATTACTCACCATAATATTTTGCAAAAAATTCGTTTCTAAAATCCATCAATCGGTCTTCCATAATCGCTTCACGGACTTGTTTCATCAAATTGAGTAAAAAGTGTAAATTGTGCGTCGACATCAATCTCGCCGATAAAATTTCATCCGCTTTATAGAGATGTCTTAAATAAGCACGCGTATAATTTCTACAACAATAACAATCACAATTTGGATCGAGTGGCGTAAAATCATGGATGTATTTAGCATTTTTAATCGCGACTTTTCCTTCAGACGTCATCGCAGTGCCATTGCGTGCAATTCGAGTAGGAAGTACGCAGTCGAACATGTCGATGCCTCTAATCGTCCCTTCTATTAACGCATCTGGACTACCGACACCCATTAAATATCTCGGTTTGTCTTTTGGTAGGAGTGGCGTCGTATAATCAAGGACTTCATACATGATGTCTTTAGGTTCACCCACGCTCAAACCACCAATTGAATAACCTGGAAAGTCCATCTCTACCATTTCTTTAACGCTATGCTCTCTGAGATCTCTGTAAACCCCACCTTGAATAATGCCAAACAGCGCTTGATTTTCAGTATTTGTATGAGCTGTTTTGCAGCGTGCTGCCCAGCGAATGGTTCGATCAAGTGAATTTTTAACGTATTGATAATCTGCTGGATACGGTGCACATTCATCAAAACACATGATGATATCCGCGCCAAGTGCATTTTCAATTTCCATGACCTTTTCAGGAGATAAAAAGTGTTTGCTTCCATCGAGATGCGATTGAAATTCAACACCTTCCTCTGTAATTTTTCTGAGATCTCCTAAGCTGAACACTTGAAATCCCCCACTATCCGTTAGAATTGGTCGATCCCAATTCATGAATTTATGAAGTCCACCTGCTTCTTTAACGAGTTCGTGACCCGGACGTAAATATAAGTGGTATGTGTTGGATAAGATAATTTGTGCATTCATTTCTTTTAACTCTTCTGGCGTCATCGCCTTTACAGTTGCCTGTGTGCCCACTGGCATAAAAATCGGCGTCTCAATGACACCATGAGGTGTGTGAAGACGACCTAATCTCGCTCCAGTTTGTTTACATTCTTTTATCAGTTCATATCTTATTGCCATGGTGAGCTCCCTTCTAATCAATCATCATCGCATCGCCAAAACTAAAGAAGCGATACGAATCTTCCACTGCGATTTTATAAGCATCTAAAATGGTTTCTCGATCAACTAATGCACTCACTAACATGATCAGTGTCGACTCTGGTAAATGAAAATTTGTAATGAGTCCATCGACCACTTTAAATTGGTAACCAGGATAGATAAAAATCTCCGTCCATCCACTTTGTGCTCTTAGTAAACCGTTTGAATCGGCTATCGTTTCAATGGTTCGCGTAGACGTTGTACCCACTGAAATTACGCGACCACCTGCCGCTTTACAGTCGTTGATGATCTTTGCATTTTCTTCATCGAGCATATAGTATTCAGAATGCATTTTATGATGGTTCACATCATCTACTTTTACTGGTCTAAATGTACCCAATCCTACATGCAATGTAACATAGGCAATTTTAACGCCTTTATCGATTGCCTTTTGTAAGAGTTCTTCGGTAAAATGTAATCCCGCTGTAGGTGCAGCTGCTGAACCATCGTGTTTTGCAAATACAGTGTTATATCGCTTCGCATCTTCTAGTTTAGCTGTAATATATGGCGGCAATGGCATTGAACCAAGCTCATCTAGGATTGCTTCAAAAACACCTTCATATGAAAATTCTATAATTCTCGAACCTTCATCACCTACTGCAATGACTTCACAAGTCAGCTTGCCATCACCAAAGCTGAACTGTGTACCGACTTTCGCTTTTTTTCCAGGTTTTACGAGCGTTTCCCATTGGTTGGCGCTTAAGCGCTTTAAAAGCAAAAACTCAACGACTGCGCCTGTATCTTTTGTACCAAATAACCTCGCTGGAATCACTTTTGTATTGTTTAAAACGAGACAATCGCCTGAATGCAATCTGTCTATAACATCATAAAATCTCTTATGCTCAATTTGATGAGTGTCACGGTTAATCACCATTAACCGCGAACTCGAACGATCCTCTAAAGGGGTTTGAGCAATAAGAGATTCAGGTAAATCAAAATAAAAATCACTTGTTTTCATTGTGCACCTTTCACTTTTATAAATTTATAATTAGAATTCACATGAATTCACTGTAGATTAATACTGTATCAAAGCTGTGTCTTTATAATAGAAAGAAAGTATTTCAACAAAGGACTTTCCTTGTTCAGCCATTGCTTTTGCTCCAAACTGACTCATCCCAAGACCGTGTCCATACCCGTGTCCATAAAATACCACACTTCCACCGGTCGTGTCAAATATTTCAGTATTATTATACAGATAGGGTTTAAATGATGTCAAACTTGTAGAGTAAATATCCGTTGCAGATAAAAGAGCAGACTTATCCATCGTGACGATTTGTTCAATGCCGTTGATCACAACACGAAGTCGGTTGGTATCAATAAACTCTGCACTAGCGCCTGCATTGGTTCGAACGACACTTGGTACCATCAGTGGATTGGTTTCTTGATTTTGTACACTTGGCGTGGCATTTGTTCCTGCTGCAGCCTGAAGAATTGCCTCTTTATTGGTCACGGCCGTTGAAGGATCAAAACTAAATAATAAACTTTTGATAATTGATCCACCTAATACAAGGCGAATTTTATCTTTTTTAAGCGTCACATTTCCGCTCGTACCTACAAACTCCATAGAAAGTACATGTCCACCCTCTGTGCGTTCGAGAATTTTGAGCTGCAATAAGTCTCCAATTGCATAACCACTTACCGATAACCGCTGAATAATTTCTGCTTTGCTCACTGAAATCGTCCAGTCGGTATTGGGATATCCAAACGAATAAGGGTCAAATGTTTGTTTGATGTAAGGAAGCGATTCTGTCCAAACGTTTTCAGAATTATTCGTCATCCCGCCACTATGAGAATGATAATAAAGAGGGATCATCGCACCATTATATGAAAGCGCCATTCCAGACACTTCATTCACTGCTTGATTGCTATTAGGATGCTCCGCACTATATCCACCATAGACTTGACTGACTGTGGTGTTGCACACATCAAATCCAAATGAAGCATATCGTTTGCTCGCCGTTAAAACAAAATTTTTAGCTGCAATTGCCTGAGCCTTTAATGCCTCAATTGGCCAGCCACCGCTCATTTCTTTTGGCACTACACCATAAAGATATTCATCTAAACCAAGTCGATTGATAAAAGTCAAATCGCTATTAGGATTTCTTTTGACAATGAAAGAATCTCGATATTTGATTTTATTGAGTTCAAAAAGATTGGTTTTAAAAAATAAATTTGGCTCGCCACTGTCATAAGCAAAAATAAGTTGATCACCCGATGCAACAATCACGCGTCCGTAGTTCACTTCAGCCAGTGTGAATATTTGAGCAGGAAATTGTAATTTCATTGACTCTAAAGCGACATTTGATTCTACCGAATCATTGTAACTCCCCGTAAAAACTCGCCAGCCATTGTCATAGACTAAAAATGTGCCTGGTATACTAGGGGATATTTCCATATATTTTGCAAACGCTTCAGGATAAGTCGCGTAAAAATCTCCCACCTGAATATGGAATGGACCTTTTACATTGCCATTGAGGTAGAAACTCATAGCGCCTGTAGAGAGTTGATTCCCTGCCTTATCATAAAATCCATCTTTATAAAAGGTCAATGTCGGATAAATGGACAAATCTAATATTGGCATCCAGCTTCCTTCAATCTCTTGACCAAATACAAAGCCAGTTTCGCTTGAAACTGTGATGGGTTTTTCCGTATTACCACCAAAGATTAAACCGATATTCACGCGTTTAATTTCCTGTGCAAAGTTTGCATTTCCAAGATAAACAGCAAAAAACATTACCAAAGCTGTTAAAATTATGCTTTTGTTTAAACGTCTCTGTTTCATCTCTTTACTCCTCTTCTTCATTACCAAAACCTTCAAAATAAATTTGATCTGCATTGAGTACGCAATCATACCCTAAATGCATTCTCCCCTTGTTTGTAATGACGCGTCCCCTTGGTGTTCGACTGATAAATCCAATTTGCATCAGATAGGGCTCATAAACGTCTTCAATGGTCGTTGCTTCTTCACCCGTTGATGCAGCAAGCGTCTCTAAGCCAACTGGCCCTCCGTCAAAATTTTCTACTATACAAGATAAGACCTTTCGATCGACTGCATCAAGTCCCAAGGCATCTATTTCGAGTAAATCTAGTGCATTTTTAGCAATTTCAGCTGTCACATACCCATCGCCTTTTACCATGGCATAATCTCTTACGCGTTTTAAAAGTCTGTTGACAATTCGAGGCGTTCCTCGACTTCTCATGGCCATCTCTACCACGGCTTCATCTGCCATTGGCACGTTTAAAACCATTGCTGATCGTCTGATGATATCCGAAAGTTCTTCAGTATTATAAAGATCTAGTTTACAAATAACGCCAAAGCGGTCTCTTAATGGCGCTGTCAATTGCCCTGCTCGAGTGGTCGCACCAACTAAGGTAAAATGCGGGAGTTCTAACCTAACAGAACGCGCACCAGGTCCTTTTCCGATAACAATATCGATTGCAAAGTCCTCCATGGCCGGATATAACACCTCTTCTACTTGGCGACTTAGCCTATGGATCTCATCTATAAACAAAATATCTCGCTCTTTTAAACTCGTTAAAATAGCTGCCAAATCTCCCGGTCTTTCTATCGCAGGACCTGAAGTCACTTTAATATCCACTTGCATCTCTTCTGCGATGATATGGGATAAGGTCGTTTTTCCAAGTCCAGGAGGTCCATAAAGTAGTACGTGATCCAATGATTCATCACGCATCTTGGCTGCCTTCATAAATATATTCAATTTTTCCTTAGTCTTCTCTTGTCCAACATATTCATTGATAAGTCTAGGACGAATGGTATGCTCACTGTGATGATCTTCTTCGGTTAATTTAGGTGTTACAAATCTTTCCATTTATCCTCCAAATAAGGCTATGACTCGTCTATTTTAGCATATGTGTAAAGTATATATTTATAATACACGACGATAACATCCATTTATTATATATTGCCATCATATTTGTCTATTATATATGTTTTTAATAGTCACTTCTAAAACATCAATTTTTTAAGGGATGCTTTAATGATTTCTTCAACTGTCAGGTTATCAGTTACAATTTGTTTTAATACACCTTGAGCTTCCCCCCTTGTATATCCAAGGGATAAAAGTGCATCGAGTGCATCGTTGTGTGTTGCATCATTCACAACATGTTTTGTATCACGCGCACTCAACGTCATCGTCTGAGGTACTTTGTCCTTTAACTCTAGAACAATTCTCTCAGCAGTTTTTTTCCCCACTCCTTGTGCAGCGGTCAACGCTTTTACGTCTTCTGATGCAATTAAAAGCGCCACTGTTCCATAAGGAATAGATGATAAAATACCAATTCCCACTTTGGTACCTACGCCACTAACAGACGTCAATAAGTGGAACATATCGAGTTCCTCTCGAGTTGAAAATCCCACAAGCGAAATCGCATCTTCACGTACAATCATCTCTGTATAGACAACAACTTCTTCTCCAGGAGTTGAAAAATCACTCACTGACCCAGACGAAGTCGCAATTTTATATCCAATTCCTTGATTTTCTATAACGACTGTATCTAAACCCGCATGCACGAGTTTTCCTTTTATATAATCAATCATAAAGCCTCCATTTACTTATAGCTTATTATAAAACTTTCAAATTCAAATTACCATTACAATACCATGTCAATACCGAATCGTCATCCATTTGCCTTTTTTGTAATAGATTAGAACAATTAGCATATCGACGAATTCGCTGAGCACCGACGCAATTAAGAGCCCTGTAAAACCAGCGCGAAGTCCATAAGTTGCCGCAAGGCCAATTGGAATGAGAACAAGCCATCGGGAAATCATACTCGCCGTTAGAAATGGGGTGTTGTATCCCGACCCAGAAAATGCAGTTCCGTACCCAAACATCACGGATAAAAATAGCATCGAAGGTACCAACCATTTAATAATGATGGTTCCAATTCGAATCACTTCTGGATCTTTCGTAAACAGTCTGACCATTGGCTCTGCAAACACATATGACAGCCCTGTTACCAACACTAACACGATAACGCCTAATATTGCTGTTGCATGAATGGTTTTAAACACGCGATCCATTTTATTCGCGCCTAAATTCTGTCCGACAATGGTACTTCCACCCATATTTAATCCCAGCAAAGGCATAAAACACAAATCAATTAGCCGTATGACAATTCCGTAAGCAGCGACATATGACGTGCCATAAAATGCAATCATCTTAAACAAAATAAAATTGGCGATGTTGCGATTAAAGCCTTCTGCGCCACTTGGAAGTCCAATCGTAATGAGTTTTTTATCAATTTCCTTATCTAAAACAAATAGACGCTTCAAACTAATTTTGATATAGGTTCTACCTGATAACAACATCCAAAAGGCAATTAGAAATGCCACTAAAGAACTTACAACTGTTGCAAGTGCTGCGCCAAAAACACCCATTCCAAAGCCTTTTATCGGATGACCAAAAAAAGTGATATACGGAATCGTATCAAACATAAAGAGTGGATCGAGTACAATATTTAATATTGCCACGACGATCATCAAATAAAGTGGCTTTTTTGAATCTCCAATACAGCGCATTGCCGTATTGACCGTATAAGAAGAAAACATAATGGGTAAGAAAAACGTTCGAATATAGCCATAGTCCATAGCTGCCTGAAATGTCACTGCATCTTCGGTAAAAAAACCAACCAACGGCTTTAGAAAAATCAACATAAAGGCACCTGCTAAAAGTGCGATAAGCCCTTTAAATGTAATTGTCTGTTCAATGACTTTGGCCGTTTTATCCAAATCACCCTGACCATAACTTTGTGAAATCATCGATATGGAACTCGTGCCAATAATGTCATTAAAAACATACAAAATAACCGAAATCGTGCTATAAATCGTCACCCCAGCTACTGCTTCTGGTGAAATCATTCCGACAAAAATCATATCAACGACATTAAATAGCGTTTGAGCAAAAAAGCCAAGCATCGTTGGAAGTGCCATATAAACTAAATTTCCATAAATGTTTCCCTGTGTTAAGTCTTGCTGTTTCATTGTCCCTCCCAAAATGATGGTCTCCAATTATTATACCCCAAATGACAAAAAAACGCACCTATGTTCTGTTTTTCAAAACATAGGTGCGTAATTGAATTTCATTTACTTATTCTTATTTACTTATTTGTATCGATCTTCTGTGTCATATTCGTCTCTTTCATCGACTTCTTCAAAATCCACTTCGTTAGGATCATATTCTGGCATCACAATCGCCATAATGATGTAAATTAATATAGGTGAGCCAATTCCTAAAAACACCGCCAACAACCAGATGATACGAATCAGTGTAACGTCTATATTAAAATATCTCGCTAAACCTGCACATACACCAGAAATCTTTCCTTCTTTTTCGATTTTACATAATTTTTTCATCTATCGTTCCTCCTAATTTGCATAACCGCTCTATATATTCAATATAGGACAACTAGAAGAACAAATCAAGTATTCTAGCGGATTCTAAACCGATTCTAATCATATCCTAACTTTTGATTCGCCTATCGATATTCACTCTTTAGCAAAAAATGTTTCTGCTATACGAATCATATCACTTGCATCTTTGGCATATGCATCTGCGCCGATTGACTGGCAAACTTCTTCAGATAATACAGCACCTCCTACAACAACCGTCACTCGATCTAAACTGGATTTCAGTAATTCAACAGTTTCTTGCATGGAAACAACTGTCGTCGTCATAAGCGCACTCAATCCGACCAAATGAATATCATTTTTTTGACAAACCTCTAAAATACGTTCAGGTGCAACGTCTTTTCCCAAATCATATATTTGATATCCATAATTCTCTAATACGACTTTAACGATATTTTTTCCGATGTCATGAATGTCGTTTTTAACCGTTGCCAATAGGATTTTCCCCCGATTTAAGGTCGCTTGTCCAGATTGACTCATCGCTTCTTTAATAATAACAAACATATTTTGAACAGTTTCTGCCGACTGTATCAATTGAGGTAAAAACAAACGTCCAGCCTCATATTGGAGACCGACTTTATTTAAACTCGGAATAATGATTTTTTCCACAATTTCAAGGGGTTCAATTTGCGATAATGCTTCACGCGTCAAAGTCACGGCTTCCATTTTTAACCCTTTTTCAATTGCAGTTTCAAGTTGTGTTAAAAGAGTATCTGATGCTGTTTGACCGATTTGAAGAGTTTGACTGGTTTGAAGAGTTTGACCGGTTTGAATCGATTGATCTGCATTTACAGTTTTTTTATCATTTATTGCATATTTTTCAATATACTTTGTCGCATTGACATCTTGATAACTCAACACTTCGTAAGCCGCTATTGCAGCCATCATTTCACTATTGTCAGGATTGATAATAGGTGCTTTTAACCCTGCATACAAAGCCATAGTTAAATACGCTAAATTGATAATAGAACGTTGTGGAAGACCGAAGGATACATTACTAACGCCAAGCACCGTCTGAACACCGAGTTCTTTCGTCACGCGTTCTATGGCCTTTAATGATTCGAAAACTTCAGCCTGTTGCGCGCTCGCAGTCAAAGCCAAACAATCAATGAGAATATTTTCTCTTGGAATTCCCAATTTTTCTGCATCGTCAATAATGCGTCTTGCGATTTGAACACGCCCTTCTGCGGTAGGTGGAATGCCATCATCATCAAGCGTCAGTCCTAACACACAAGCACCGTATTTCTTTGCAATTGGCAAGATGGCCTCTAGCGACTCTCTTTTTCCATTGACTGAATTTATCAAGGGTTTTCCATTGTAATACCTGACTGCTTGTTCTAAACACGTCACACTTGAAGAATCCAATTGAAGAGGAACAGAAGAAATACTTTGAATGGATTGCATCAAGCGCGTCATCACTTCAGCTTCGTTAATTCCCGGAACGCCCACATTGAGATCTAAAATTGCAGCGCCTTGTTCCACTTGAATCAATGCTTCTCTAATCACATAGTCATCATTTTCGTTGAGTAACGCCTCTTTGAGGAGTTTTTTTCCAGTTGGATTGAGACGCTCACCAATAACCGTAATGTCTTCACCAATCGTAACGGTTTGTGCATATGAGCAGATTCTCGTTTTCGGCTTAAATTGCTTCACGCGTTTTTCAACATCAAATGTTTCCACTAGCTTGCGAATGAGTTTTATATGTTCCGCATCAGTTCCGCAACATCCACCTAGTAAGGAAACGCCAAGTGTCAAATACGTTTGAACTGCTGATTCAAACTTTTCATAATTTTTGTCAAAAACAGTCACCGAATGAATCAACTGCGGAAGTCCTGCATTGGGCTGAACCATTAAAGGCAGACGCGTTTCCTTGACAGCAACTTCAATTAAAGGAATCATTTCCTGCGCTCCAAAAGAGCAATTAAATCCAATGGCACTTACACCCAAACCTTCAAGAGTCGTCACCATGCTGATGACATCCGTCCCAAGAAATGTTCGCCCAGACGATTCGAAACTCATGGTACACAGAACGGGGACATTTGAATGCTCAACTGCAGCTAAAACGGCACATTTTGCTTCGTAAAGATCAGTAATCGTTTCAATTAAAATAAAATCACATCCGGCTTCAACGCCTGCGATGACCTGTTCTTTAAACAGTTCATACGCATCGTCAAACGACAACGACCCTGAAGGTTTTAACAAGGCACCTAAGGGACCAATATCTAGTGCAATATATCTCGGTTGCACCTCTCCAAAGCGTTCGTAGTACATCTTTCTTGCACTTTTTGCAATGTTTATCGCTTGTTCTATGGTTTCAGAAACATTGCTTACTTTCAGAGCATTTGCACCAAATGTATTGGTCGTGATCACATCACAACCCGACATTAAATAATTGAGATGAATCTTTTGTATCACCTCAGGATGTGTGTGATTATATGTTTCAGGAGCGACTCCAGGTGGCAAATGTTGTTCCTGTAGCGCCGTCCCCATTGCACCGTCAAATACTAGATTTTGTTTCGTAATGATGGATTGAAAATATTCTCTATTCATGATGAATCCTCCGATAATGACATGTTTTTAATAGACACTGACTACAGTCATTGCCACAAGTTCTGACAACGCTGTTGATTGGAACCTCTGATTCTCCCATGACAAATATCACAGATTTTTCAGGAACGAGCTGATAAGCATTCGTTATGAAGACACCCATACTTTTTTCCAGTCCTAAATATTCCCCAAGGATCTTTTGAGCGGATAACTTCAAATCTCCATACCCGGGACTATATCTTTGACTTGTATAACGTCCATTTTCACGTGAGACAGTCGCAATTTGATCTTGACACCAATCACAATAGGCATCTACAATAACGGATGCGCATGCATCTGCAACAACGCCAACAGATGGCGACAAATGCATTTGTGCTTGTATCCACTGTGAAATGTCTTTTCCAATCGTAACTGCGACCATGTAAAGGCTATCTGATGGAGTAATTGTCCTCGCTAAATCACTGGAAACAATAGAATCTACCGCCACTCCTTCTGAACTTAGTAGTGTAAGTTCATCCTCTTTGATTGATATATCACATTTAACGATCTGGTGTTTAAAATTTGCACGCTTTAAGCATTCACGTACACCTGTTTGAATAAACGCCAGTTGTTCTTCATTTGCAGAATCCCCTTTAAAATGAAGGTACCTTAGAATCGTTTCACTGGAAATATAAGGTTGAATCATCTCTTTGATAGATTCATGAGCATTCAATTGAATCGTTCTCATATTCACCGCCACAATCGATCTATTTTTGTACCAATTGGCACGTATCAGATGTCGTTAATTTTAAAATGGAACCTAAATTTTGGACAATCCTCTTTGCAACTTCAGGCTTATTCATCACATATAAGTGAATCCCATCAACACCATTTGAAAGCAGTTCCACGATTTGATCACATGCATATGAGATTCCCGCATCCTTTAATGCTTCAGGATGATTTTCGTACTTGTTTAAAATGCGTTTAAATTTATCCGGTAATGTCGCACCACTTAGCTGAACCATTCGCTCAATTTGAACTTTGTTTAGAGCCGGCATGATTCCCACCGTTATCGGCACATTGATGTCCAAACTTCTCGCTTCATGTTCGAAAGACGTGTACTTTGAGTTGTCAAAAAATAATTGCGTCACCAAAAAATCCACACCACATGTCACTTTTTCTTTTAAGTGAATCAAGTCAGTTGTAAGGCTTCTCGCTTCAATATGCCCTTCTGGATAACAAGCTGCTCCAATGCCAAAATCCCCAATACTTTTGATATACGCAATCAAATCGGATGCATATAAAAAATCACCTTTAGATGCATTGAGTTCTGGTTGAATATCTCCTCGCAATGCTAAAATATTCTCGAGGTTTTTAGCTTCAAACTGTTTTAAAATAGCTTGAATATCTGATTTTGAAGCATTTACACTGGTTAGATGCGCAAGTGCTTCGATTTGATAATCGTTTTTAATCTTCGCAGCAATTTCCACTGTATTCATCTGGCGTTCAGTTCCAGCTGCGCCATATGTCACACTGATATAATCTGGACTTAAGAGTGCGAGTTCATCGATCGTCCGATACAGACTTTTCACATCACCTTCGCGCTTGGGCGGAAAAATTTCAAAAGATAGAACCGGTCGGCTTTGACCAAATAAATGGCTAATTTTCATCAAGTACTCCTTTTTTGAATGATTTACCTTTCCAAAGAGCGAATTTAACGTTCAAAAAAACGTCGCTTGGGAAAGCGACGTTTATAAGATCTTTCACTCTCTCATCTTTCATTTCTTACGAAATGCAGGAATTGGCACCTTGCATCAAATGGGATGCAGGTTGCTGGGCGTCATGGAGCCTGGTCTCTCGGCCTCTCTGGATAAGGAATTTATTCAATTGTATTGTATCATTCACTAGAACGATTGTTGATATGTTAGCACAATTTTTTTTAAGATGCAATACCTTCAACTAAATTTTTTATGCACTTACACGTTCACTAGAGGATTTAGAAGATTCTTTTTTATTGAGAATTTCCATTTCACCTTCTTCAATAAACTGATTCGAGTAGAGTTCATAGTAATGCCCACGTCTATTCATCAGTTCTGCGTGATTGCCTTTTTCGATTACCTGACCTTTTTCAATGACTAAGATAACATCCGCATTGCGAATTGTCGACAGACGGTGTGCAATGATAAAGCTCGTTCGATTCGAAAGTACGCGATCAATAGCATGTTGAATTTTTGCTTCAGTTTCCGTATCAATGGATGAAGTTGCTTCATCGAGGAAGAATAAACTCGGTTTCGCAATAATTGCTCTTGCGAATGAAATCAGTTGTTTCTCACCAGTTGATAACATTGCTCCACTTTCACCAACTTCAGTATCATATCCTTTTTCAAGTTTCATAATAAAATCATGTGCATTGACTGTAATCGCTGCTTCAACAATTTCATCATCTGTTGCATCCAGTTTACCGTATCGAATGTTCTCGCGAATGGTTCCACTAAATAGATGTGGCGCTTGTAGTACGTAACCTATATTAGAATGCAACCAGCTTTGCGAACGTTCTTTATAATCTTTTCCATCAATGAGGATTTGGCCAGCTGTCGGCTCATAGAAACGACACGCCAAATTGACAATAGTACTCTTACCCGAGCCCGTCTCTCCAACTAAAGCAACGGTTTGACCTTTTCTTACTTTTAAGTTAAAGTCTTTTAAAATATACTCGCCTTCTTTATACCAGAAGTCGACATTTTTAAACTCTACTTCACCATAGATAGATTCCCAGTTTTCAGTCTTTAAATGGTAATGATCCCCATAAATTTTTTGTACAAAATCACTTTCCGTAATCTCTTCTGGCTCGTTGATGAGCGACATCACTCTTTCCGCTGCTGCTTGTGCGCTGATCATCTCTGTATAAATTCTAGATAGTTCTAAAACTGGATCAAAGAATTGACGTGCATAGGTAATGAAGAGCATCAATGTCCCATAAGTAATCACTGAATTCATGACAAACTTACTTCCAAAGTATAATGTCAGTACAGTCCCAATCGCCGAAATAAATAACGCCATTGGCATGTACCCTGCAGAAAGTGTACCCGCTCTGACAGAAGTACGTTTCATATCTCGAGTAACCTCTCCAAACTCTTCGCGATTGAGTTCTTCTCTTACAAGCGTCTTCGTCGTTTTTGCGCCTACGATGCCATCATTGTATAACCCTGTAATCTTTGAGTTGATTTTGCGAACATTTCGGTAAGAAACGAGCATTTTCTTCTCAAAGAACACGCTGATAAATGCAAGGAGCGGCAATGTTACTAATGTCACAACTGCCAGTTTCCAGTTAACAACTAACATTACCACTGAAACACCTGCCATCATGGCAATTCCCCAAACGAGGTCAACAAGCCCCCATGCAAGAGTTTCAGAGATTTTGGTTGAATCAGATGTCGTCCTTGCGATCATCCAACCTACTGCATTTTTATCATAATAACTAAATGACAACTTCTGTAATTTTTCAAAACTGTCTTTGCGCATTTTATAGAGCATTTTCATCTCAATTTTACCTGCGTGACGTATAAATAAGAAAACATCTAATCCAAGTAAACATGTCAAAATGAAATACGCAACGCCTACAAACCAAAGTCCATCTAAGTTTCTTGGTTCAACGTAATGATCAATCGCATACTGTGTCACAAGTGGAAATAGAACATCCAGTGCTGCAAGTGAAATCATATACGTACATAAAATTAAAAAATCTTTCTTAAAACTTCTGAAATACACAAACATCTGTTTCCAAATGGTCTTATCGTATTTCAATTTCATTTCTTTTGTATTTTCCACGAAAATCCCTCCTTAAATTTGAACGATTCAAACTTTAGAGTTTTATATAACCATTTTTTGTAAATCCCAAATTCGTTTATATAAGCCTTCTTGTTTGTGCAATTCGTCATGTGTCCCAATTTGAATGATTTTTCCCTCATCCATAACTAAAATCAAATCTGCTTCTGCCAAAGTTGTAATTCTATGGCTAATAATTAATGTTGTAATATCTTTGCTACGTTTTTTTAGTGCACGTCGAATTCTCATATCGGTTTCAGTATCCACCGCACTTAAAGAATCATCAAATACCAAAATGCGCTTGTCCGCATCAATAATAGTTCTTGATATTGCAACACGTTGTTTTTGACCACCTGATAATGACACACCTTTTTCGCCAATAATGGTTTCATACCCATCTTTAAACTCAATAATGTTATCATGAATCGATGCCATACGTGCTGCACCTATAATATCTTGTTCATCATACTTTCTATCGATAATTCCGATATTTTCTTTGACTGTTTTTGCATACAAATACGGTTCTTGTAGAATCAAACCAATTTTACGTCTAATCCAAGACTTTTTAATGGTTTTAAGTTCATGCCCATCAATTTGAATGCTACCTTCGTACTCATAAAGTCTTTGTAACAAATGCACCATCGTCGATTTACCAGAACCTGTCGATCCTAAAATCCCCAAAGTTTTACCTTTTTCAAGTGTAAAGCTAATATCCTTAAGGGCAACTTTTCCATCTGGATAAGCGAAGTTAACATGTTCGAATTTAATTGCACCTTGAATGTCAGGTTCAATTTCATCTGGTAACTCTTCTTCTATGATTTCATTCATAATTTCATTGATCCTACCGATTGCAACCGTTGTCTTACCAAACTCACTCAGAAGTCTTCCGGACTGCTTAACTGGCCATAGGAGCATCGATTCATAAGTGATAAACGCCATCAAAGTACCAATGGTTACTTCGCCGGTAATGACCATTCTTGAACCAACCACCAACACAATTCCACTTTGAAACAGTGTCAGTAAATCTGACGAAGACCAAAAAGTGGCGAGAATTTCAATCAATCTATAATTTTTATTGCTATGACCACTGTTAACTTCTTCAAATTTATCAATCTCGTATTTTTCTCTACCAAAAGCTCTTACCACACGAACACCTGATAAATTTTCTTGAAGCACTGTTGTTAACTTGCCTTCTGCTTCATCCACTTTAGTAAAAGTTGATTGAACTTTCGTAAAAAATATATACGAAAAGAAGAACAGAACAGGAATTAATACAACTGCATATAGCGTCAATTTCGCATTTAAAGACAACATAATTCCTACAGATAAAACAATCATAAAGATAATGCGTCCTAAGTCGACAATTTGCACGCCGAGAAATCTTCGAACCGTTTCAACATCTGATGTACAACGCTGAATCATGTCACCGGTTTCTTTTTTAGTGTGTTGCTCATACGTCATATATTGAATCTGCTTATACAGTGAATTTCTGATATTTTGTGCGATGTTTTCTGCAGCATAACTGGAAAGTACGCCTTTAAAAAATAGAAATAACCCTCTAATAAAACTAATTGCAACGATGATCCAAACGACACTTAGTAAATTTTTACCAAATAAGTCAATAATAAATTGTAAACTACCAGCTGGTTCTTCACCAACAACAGAATCCACAGCGAATTTAATTAAAATTGGCGTAGCGAGTTGTGCAGCAGTTGCGATGATGATTGAAAGAATCGCGAGTGAAAAAGCCAATCGATATCCCTTCAAATACTTAAATATACTCTTCATTTCTAAAACTACCTCCTTTAAAATCGTCTGTGTTTTTCTAAATAAAAAAACCACGCAAGCGTGGTTTTTTTCAGATGGATGGACGTCAGACTCCGAGAGTCTATTCCCCTGATAAAAATAAAAAACCACAGACATTTGCCTGTGGTCAAATTGATTAATTGATGTGTATCAAACTAATTAAAATGATTTCCGCAGGCTATAAACTTAAAATTAGACACAGCGATAGCGTTCACTTGTGCGTTGACTGATGCGAATTGTAAACCAAATACTCTAACTTTGCTCATGTTTATAACCTCCTTTTCTTAAAAATAGTGTGAACTTCGATAATCGAAGTATTGCCTAAAAACAGAATACTCTATTCAACCAGTATGGTCAACTTTTTTTTACACTTGTCATCTAATTGTAATACAAAATGAATTTTTCGACTATTTTTGACCGTATTTATTGAGGTAGAAATCCCTCATAACAGCACAATCTTCTGGACTCAATTCAACTGCGCCACCCACATTTGCTGCAAGCAGAGTCGCTTGAGCGGATTTTTCACAGATAAACGCGATTTTCATCGTTTCTTTTAGCGTCGGACCTGCTGCAAGCATCCCGTGATTTGCCATTAAAACCGCATAACGATCTCTCAACGCGTCAACAACCACTTTACCCAAATCAACTGAACCCGGTAAACGATAATCTGAAACGCGAACATTTCCTCCGACGATTTGAACCATATCTTCGCATGTCGCTGGAATTGGTTTTCTTGCAATTGCAAGCGCAGTGCAATGTACTGAATGCGTATGGACAATTGCATGAATATCGTCTCTATTTTTATAAATTTCAAGATGCAGTGGTAACTCAATAGATGGTTTCATATTTCCATCGATTAAGTTCCCCTCTAAATCTACAATTGGAATATTTTCTGGTAATAATTTTTCATAATCTACTCCAGATGGCGTAATCGCTACTAAATCTTCACCTGGAATTCGTACACTGATGTTTCCCCATGTGCCAATAACCAACGCGGATTTCAAAATCATCACGCCTGCATCAATAATTTCTTTACGCGCCATTTGATGTTTTAATGACATAATTTCCTCCATATGTTGTTCGAATACTCTCGAACAAATGACTATAATCTCAGCAGTGCGTTTTGACAATTGCAGTTTGACGCATTCATGTCTGTGGATGCTTTGGCATTCTGGATAAATATATCCACAAACATTTTGGTTAACTCCGATTTGTTCAACTCCATTGCCTCACTAATTTGGTGGCCTGTAATGGCCTTTCCTTCGATGCCTGTACACCAATTGGTAATGACACCTATGGCAGAATAACACATCCCCAATTCTTTTGCAAGTACACATTCAGGAACATTGGTCATCCCAACGACATCGCCACCAATCATTTGATAAAATTTAATTTCAGCTGCAGTTTCAAATCTAGGTCCTTCAGTACATACATAAACACCTGATCCGCGATAATCAATTTTATAATTGCACACCGCATTGAGAAAATAATTACGTAGTTTATTGCAGTAAGGAGATGTCATTTCAACATGCGCAACCTGTCCATCGTCTCCTTCATAATACGTCTGAACTCTCCCTTTAGTAAAATCTAAAAAATCGTGTATTAATACAACCTGTCCTGGCTCAAATTGGTCATTTAACGAACCAACAGCACAGGTGGCATATATTTCATCAACACCTAAAATTTGTAACGCCTTCATATTTGCTCGATAATTAATCTTATGCGGGGGCGTTTGATGAGCGCTTCCATGACGTGCAAGGAACACAAAATCAACACCTTGAATTTCCACAAGATCAACTGCCACTTTGCCATATTCAGTTTCAATCACTTCGCGTCTCGCATGTTCAAAAGCGCTATAAACGCCTGTTCCTCCAATAATTGCCTTTCTCATACTTCCGCTCCAAATTTGTTTTTATTCATCGTAAGATATTAGTCGCTCATAAGATACTAGATTTTTAGCTTCGGAATATTTTCGCAATAAGGGGGAAATACTACGCCCTTTTCAGTGATAATCGCCGTGATATTTTCATTTGGCGTCACATCAAAGGCAGGATTATATACTGGCATTCCCTCAGGCGCGATACGAATACCATTTATATGAGTCACTTCCTCAGCATCGCGTTCTTCAATCTCAATTTCAGCACCCGTTGCCATATTAAAATCAATAGTCGTCGTCGGTGCAGCGATATAAAATGGTACTTGATACACTTTTGCAAGAGCAGATAACATAAACGTTCCAATTTTATTAGCTGTATCACCATTACTAGCGATTCGATCTGCACCCACTATAATGCGATTGATTTTTCCATCTCGAATCAAAGTGGCTGCAACGCTATCTGGAATAAGTGTCGCTGGAATCCCTTCTTCTTTGAGTTCCCACGCAGTCAGTTTTGCGCCTTGAAGTCTTGGTCTTGTTTCATCTGCATACACTTTTATATTTTTACCTGAAGCATGAGCTTCTCGAATAACTCCCAGTGCCGTTCCATATGCAACTGTTGCCAATGCCCCCGTATTACAATGCGTTAAAATAGTATCGCCATACATAATCAGTGTATTTCCATGCTCTGCCATTGCTTTGCAACTAATGGCATCTTCCTCGAAAATAGCATGTGCTTCACATTCAATACAAGTTCTCATTGCTTCAGAATCCGCACTCTCTAATAAAGCTACGGCACAAACAATTCTTTCTGTCGCCCACATTAAATTGACAGCAGTGGGTCTACTTGCATCCAATTTTCTTTTGACTTCTTTCATTGCTTCAAGGGTTAAATTCGCTCCTAACTCATTTGCAGCAATAAGCATGCCATAACCGGCAGTTGCACCAATTGCTGGCGCGCCTCTAACAATCATATCTTTTATTGCAAATATCACATCATCAAGCGTCTGACAAGTTACATATGCTTTTTCATTTAGTAAAATTCTTTGATCAATTAATACGAGTGCCCCATTTACATATTCAACTGCTTTAAACGAACTCATTTAAGTTTCCCCACTTTAATTTATTTTTGCGTTCTCTCTATTATTTTTGCGTTCTTTCTATTAATTTTGAAGATAACATCTGTACTTTTTGAAGGATTTCTCGTTCGGGAATGGTTTTGATTTGATATGACTCCATCAGAATTTCACCATTACAGATGACATGACTCACATCTGAAGCACTCGCAGAATACACGACCATTGCCACTAAATCATGAACAGGTGTAAGATGAGGTTTATTTAAATCAAATAGAATGATATCCGCCTTTTTACCCGTCTCTATCGTTCCAGTATAAGCATCAATCCCCAATGCTTTAGCGCCATTAATCGTCGCAATTTCCAACATCTTATACGCAGGTAAAACCGTAGGATTCGCTTCAACTCCCTTGTTCACTAGTGCGCCCAAATGAAGTTCTTCCAACATATTCACATTATTATTGGACGATGCGCCATCTGTTCCCAATGCAACGTTGATGCCTTCTGCAACTAATCTTGTAATGGGTGCAAATCCATTTCCAAGCTTTAAATTACTCGACGGATTATACAATACACTAACTTGTTTTTCCTTGAGGATCGGAAAATCGCAGGATTTCAAATGCACGCAATGTGCGCCGCTTACCTGTGCATCCAAGACGCCCAATGCATTCATATGTTCAATTGGCGTTTCACCATGCTGTTCCAATGACTGATTCACTTCAAATATACTTTCTGATAAGTGAATATGAAGAGGTGTATTCAATTCTTTAGCAAGTGCAGTTGACTTTACTAAATAATCATCTGAACACGTATAAGGTGCATGTGGTGCCACTTCAATTCGAATACGTCCGTTAGATTGATTGTGCCACTTGTCATATAACGCTCTGACTTCACCAAATCGTTTTTCATCTGGATCTGCTACACCAACCATTCCAAGACCAAGATTTGCACGCAATCCACTTAATTCAGTTGCTCTGGCTACGTCTTCCATAAAGAAATACATATCTCTAAACGTCGTACATCCAGACCTGATAAGTTCAATCATACTTAAGAGTGACCCATAATAAACATCCTCAGCGGTTAAATTGGCTTCAATTGGCCAAATTTTATTGTTTAACCATTCCATCAATGGCATATCATCCGCATAATTTCTGAATAAAGACATTCCCATATGCGTGTGTGCATTAATCAATCCTGGCATCGCTAAATGATTCGATCCATCTATGATTTGATCAGCGACAAAATTCTCAGGAACCTCTCCCAAGGCAAAAATTCGATCATCTTCAATACATATCGAACCTTTAAAAACGCCTTCTTCAATACTTCTCATGGTCAGGATATTGACATTTGAAATTAATAGTCTCATCTTAAATCCCCACTCCTCATTCAGTCATTTATCTCCATTTATATGATATCGATTCAATTATTTGCTTATCTTTCATTATACTTTAATTGCAAATGTGAAATCAACCTTCGTATGCGCAATTTTTGTTACACATGTTACGGAATCAACCGGATTCATCTGGTAAACTCAGTTTATAAAATACAAAACATAAGGAGAATGAATATGGCAATCTTAAAAGAAATGAAAATAGGCGAAATTGTTAGAACTTATCCTAAATCGGTTGAAATTCTATATCAATTTGGAATGGGATGCGTTGGCTGTCCATCTGCACAAGCAGAAAGTTTAGAGGAAGCGGCTCACGTACACGGTCTCAATTTAGACGAATTAATTGACACATTAAACCAAAACATTTAAGGAGGACTCAAATGAGTGCATTTTTAGGCCCTATCCACCATTGGTTATACAACAAAGTGCTTTGGCACGAGACACTTCTCGAACAAATCGTTCAATCTTTTAATATCAGTGAAAGCGAAAAAGTAACATTCACAACTGAGCTCAATCAACTATATGGTGCGCCAGAAACAAACCCACTTGAAGAAATTGTAGAACTAACCAATATTCATGGGTGGTTACAAATGAAAATAGAAAGTCTCGAAAAAAGAATCGCTTCAACAATTAATCAAGGATTAGTCAACAATTGGACTCATCTTCAATCATTAGAAGCACTTTATTATGAAAATGGCAAACAAGCGATTACAGCTGTTGCCACTCAGATCCATTCGCCTTCAGATTTATTTAAGACGATGAATGATTATCTCTTAGATGGTATGCCTTGTGATCGCGTGAACGCTCTTTTAGAATCCGACGATAGTGCTGTGACATGGCAGCGTAACCAATGTGTTCATCAGCCTTTATGGGATGCAGTTAATGCAGACATCCACATATTCTATCACCTACGCCACCATTGGCTTCATGCATTTGCGACTCATTCTGGTTCTTTTGAATATAAGGCTGTCAATCCAACGACTTATTCATTTTTAAGGAGCTCATTATGATCAGTATCGATTTAATGGTAGAGGAACATCGACATATAAAAAACATGCTGAACGTAATGCGCTCAGCATGTTATCAACTTATGATAAATCAACTCTTTGTTCCAGAAGATTTTAAACTTATGATTGATTTCGTACGTCAATATGCAGATGCACATCACCATGGCAAAGAAGAACACCTCTTTTTTAATCGAATGGTAGATGAATTAGGACCTGCTGCCGAGAAGCTCGTCACACATGGCATGCTCGTTGAACATGATCTTGGAAGACTTTTTATTCAAAATTTAGAAGAAAGTATCAGGCGGTTTTGTGAAGGTCATGAGTCATCTAAGCTGGATATTATTGCCCACGCAATTGGATATACACATCTTTTACAACGTCATATTGATAAAGAAGATCGTGTAGTCTATCCTTTTGCAGAAAAACACTTTAGTCAAGAAACTCTTCAATCTATTGAAACCGCTTTTATCCAATATGAACATGAAGCTGTAACTTCGCAACATTATTTGAATATTCTTGAACAATTACAAATTAAATATCCAAAGATTGCTGAATAATCGCTTTTACCTCTTCAGAAAGTTTAACGGTTTCACGATTCATCTCATCGGTTATTTCAATTGGATCTGAAACAATAATGGTGACATGGGCTGGTTTAATTTTAAACGAGCCTTTTTTCATTAAATCCATTGAGCGATTGATTGTAACAGGCACAATCATTGCACCTGATTTCGTTGCGAGCTTCATCCCACCTGGTTTGAACTCTCCTAACGATCCATCGTGACTTCGTGTACCTTCGGGAAAGATTACCATGGAATGTCCTGATTTTAAAATATTGACACCTTCTGTAATGGTTTTTACTTGTTGTCTGATATCATCGCGATCCATAAAAACACAATTCATATAACGCATCCAATCACGAATCATCGGAAGTTTTAAAGTCTCAATTTTAGCGACAAATCCTTTTTTACCGGGAAGTTGAGTAATCATCAGTGGAATATCAAAATTACTTTGGTGGTTACACACATATAAAACCGCACGATCTTTAGGTATTTTATCCGCACCAATCACAGTGGTTTTACACCCAGCAAGTTTTAATAATGCTCCCATCCATTCTCTCGCTTTTTGATCAGCGTAAATGCTTCTTTCCTCTAAATTGGTAATTTTTTTTGCTTTAAAATAGGCTGGAATATATAGGACTAATTTAATCCAGAAAAAGAGAAACCATACAATTGTTCTTAACATTTTGCCTCCTAATTATTCATTTTCTTCATGCTCATACGGCAACGATAACGTAAATGTCGTTCCATTTCCCATATGACTATCTACATCAATTTTTCCTCTATGTTTATCGACAATTATATTGTGTGAAATACTTAATCCTAAACCCGTTCCTTGACCCACAGGTTTGGTTGTAAAAAACGGATCAAATATCTTACTTTTATTTTCGTCATTGATACCGGGGCCATTGTCTTCAATTTTAATGATACAATAATCTTTTTCTGGAATGGTTTCTATCTTAATACAGCCTTGAATCGTGTCATTAGCGCCCTTAATAGCTTGTGCAGCGTTGACAATTAAATTGACTAGTACTTGTTCAATTTGTCCTTTATTGCACATTACCTGAGGACATGGCAACAAGTTTAGTTCAACATTTGCGATGTACTTCACTTCATTATTTACAACTACAAGAACTTCTTCGATGAGCTCACCAATATTAACATATTCAAAGTAATTCTCATCAGATAACCTAGCAAAATTTCTCATACTACTCACGATTTTAGCCACGCGATCCAAACCTTTTTGAGAGTCTTTAATTAACTCTGGAAAATCGTCAAAAACAAATTCCATATCCCGTTCAGTCCATTCAAATTGAACATATTGCTTTAATTCATCCAAAGTTGTACCATCCGTATTCATCTTTTGAATGCACGAATTGATAAAAGTTTGAACATTGCTCACGTACTGTTTTATATTTGTAAAGTTGCTAATCACAAACGCTAACGGATTGTTAATTTCATGAGCAATTCCTGCTGCTAGCTCGCCAATCGCCACTAACTTTTCCTTTTGAACCAAATGAAACTGTGCTTGCTTAAGGGATTCATTCACTGCTATCAATTGATTATTTTGAGCTTCAATCAAAATCGCTTTTTGTTTCAAAATTTGTTCATTTTCGATATCGCGTATCGTCGTTTTCACACGAGCAACAAAGTCCATTTCTTCAAATGGTTTCTTAATATAATCGGATGCACCATAATCAAAACACGCTTTTAATGTATTGGTATCGCTAATGGTCGTTAACATAATGATCTTAGGTGGATTTTCAAATTTTGCTTGGTAGAGTTGTTCAAGTACCTGAAGTCCTGTCATCCTAGGCATAATAATATCTAGTAAGACCAAATCAACAGTATGAGTATAGATATGTTCAAGCGCTTCTTCTCCATCCATGGCAAATTCAATCACATCTGCAATGCTGTACTTAATGAGCGTATCTCTTGCAATTAACTGATTAATTTTACTATCTTCCACTATTAATATTTTCATACAACCCTCCGCAAATGAACCATCACTTACAACTGTCATTGAATATACCCAAAATACATCATCCTAAAAAATTTCTATAATATCGCTTCTATTATATTTTTAGTTTTATATTTTTTCTGTTTTAATAGTGCAACAATATGTGTTTCAAAGTATTTATGATGTTCAATTACTTTAGAAAACGATTGTAAATACTGAATCACAATGTGTTTACTAAGCTCAATTTCATTTACAGCTAAAGCCATTAAATGCCTTTTAACAACAACAAAACGACATAACATGAGCCAAAGTGCTTCTTCTATTGAATCGCCTTCTGAAAATGGAAATAAATTCTTATAGATATGATTGAGTGCCCAGTTTCTTAAAATATATGGATAGGTGTTTTGAAACGTCAAATACTTGCTATAACCAAGTTCAATCTGTGTCAAATAGAGGGTTTCATGGAACTGGACAAATCGTGTGGAATCATTTATTCCCAAATCCACCAAGTTGTCTAAAACCCACTTGGAGAATTCTTTGAACTCATCACTTACGGAGTTTATGCTATTACGATTGAGTAATTTTGACACATCAAGAGTTTGCTTGTGCATTTTTTCATGTATAAAAGCTGCCATCTGCATCAATTGATACTCAAACTGCTGATCATTTTGAAAATAGGACATACACTGATTGCGAATATTCGTTAAATCACGGACCAAAGGATCTGAATTTTTTTTATCCTGAGTATTTACTGAGTACGTTAATAGTTTAATAGCTTCAGGCGTTTTGATGGTCACGAGATCCATCGCATGTTCATTTTCAAATAACAATCGTGCAATTTCAGGACAAGATGGCGTTGCAGAACGTTCATATATTCCATCAATTTTATGAGTCATACGCGGATGATCTGAGCAAACATTTGAAAGATAGTCTTCTCCAAGGTGCTTTTGTATCATACAAAAACCATCCGCATTTAAAAATGAACATCTCTTTTCTTCCGTCAATGTAATAAAAGCATAGTTGATATCCTCGTTGTCTACATACTCATTTTTCTTGCAATACTTGATGAGTTCATTCTTCATCCGTGGATTTTTTACTTGCTGATACTTTTTATAAGTTTTTTTATCGACATCTACATCCCAGCCAATACAGCAATTGTCTTCACATTGCCCGCCAATGCATTTGAAATGTTGTAAATACTTTGGAATTTGCATCACAATAACTCCTCGATTTTTAACAGACTTCTATAAATACTAAAATTGTATCGAAAAACCAGAGGCATCCAATTTATCAAATCGATATCCTTTTGCCAAGTAATATTCAATTACACCTGGTAAAGCTTTAACTGTCGTCATTTTTGCATCCGTATCATGAAATAAAACGACGACTTTCTTTTTCTTTTGTAACTGATTCGCAACTGTATTTTGAATACTTTCAGACGATGCGCCATTGCTTTTAGCATCCCCAGAATCCACATTCCAATCAATATACTGAATATGCCGTTCAATCAACTGAGCATTAATGTCGTCGACAAATTTTTGACCATTTAAATTAACAGCGGTATTAGAACCACCAGGGAATCTAAATAGTTCAGGGTAAATGCCAATTGTATTAAATACAACTTCTTGGCAGCTATCAAAATCATTCCAAAATGCTTCACTTGAGGCATAAATGCCATTGTAACTATGTGAATATGAATGATTGCCAATTGCATGTCCAGACTTGACTATTTTTTTTAAGATATCTGGATACTTTGATACATTACGACCTTGAACAAAAAATGTTGCCTTTATGCCATATTGATCTAAAATATTCAAGATTTCAGTTGTTGCTTTTTTAGAAGGTCCATCATCAAAAGTTAAGTAAACGACTTTGTCCGTTAATTTTTGGTTCTGAGCCTTCACAGCTTCATACTGTGCATTTAAGCGATCTACATCGCAGTTTAACTCTTCTATTAATTGAATTTTTTCTTCTATCAAAAGATCTCGATCTTTAATTTCTTTTTCATATTGACTCAAATACTGAATTTTATCATTCTGTATTCGAATCATTTCTTCATACTCGGCTAATTGAGATTTCTGATCACTATTAATCTGAATTGCTTTGAAGCCTGATGTAAACATCAAAACAGCCAATAAAATAATGAGTACTTTGGTAAATTGTCTTTTCATTGTAACATATCCTCAAATCAAAATATGATATAATTAAGGAGAGCAGAATAATCTGAATATTCTGAAATAGTGTCGTTTTTCCTTTGAATAATCGCGTCAAACATTTAAAAATAGGAGGTCATTATGCAAAAGAAATTTTTATTACTGGTATTGTTAATTCTGATTTTGGCTTTTTACAGCATTTCATCAGGTACTACGGTCATCACACAAATCATTGCCGCTTTCAACGAAGACTTAAAAATCGTCTTAAACGGTCAACCATTTGTTACGTATGATGAAAATGGAAAAGAGTTAAAACCTATTATTTATGACGGAAGAACTTATTTGCCGATTAAATCCCTTGCTAAAGCCTTAAATGCAACCGTTGATTGGGTACCTGAGAAGAATACCATTACAATCACACATGGTGATTCAACGTTAGGCATTCCTTACAAAGACGATGAAGATGATGACAAAAAAGGCGATGACGATTCAAAAAAATCGACAAGTCCTTCTACGGCAACTTATGTTGTTCCAGTTGTTACTGCAAAAGTAGAGAATGGTAAAATCATCGTTTCTTGGAATAAAATTTCAGCTTCAACTTTTGAAGGTTACAAAGTGGTCGCATCTATTAAAAATAGCAAACCAGCATATCCTGCTGATGGTTATGCTGCTTATATCACCGATGATAGCACAACCACATTTGAAATTTCGAATTCTACTTACTACAATAATGGTGACTTAGGTGGAAAATTTGTCAGTGGCCAAAAGTACTATATTAGCGTAACGGCTCTCTATCACGACAAAAAAATTCCAGGTAATGTAGTTGAAATCACGATGCCTTAGTCAGTAAATTACCTTAGTTCATAAAATTGAAGCCTCCAGGCGCTCATCAAGCTTGGAGGCTTTTAATTATTCTTCCCAGTTATGGTAAACAGTTTGAATATCGTCGTTGTCTTCCAATAAATCTATGAGTTTTTGCATATATTTGATGTCTTCTTCATCAGAAAGTTTCGTCATCGTTTGTGGTAAATAGCGAAGTTCAGCCATTGAAAACTCATATCCTTGAGCAGATAGTGCATCACGAACACCTGCAAAATCAGATATATCTGTATAGACTTCATAATGATCTTCTTCAATTGAAAAATCTTCAGCTCCAGCTTCAATAACAGCCATTTCAACTTCTTCATCGTTCATTTTATCTATTTTATCAATAACGAGAACACCTTTTCTGTCAAACATAAAACTTACGCAGCCATTTGTTCCTAGATTCCCTTTGCCTTTTACAAAATAACTTCTCACATCAGCTGCTGTTCTATTTGTGTTATCCGTTAAACACTCAACTAAAACAGCGACGCCACCTGGTCCGTATCCTTCGTATGTCAACTCAGTAAAAATCGCGCCGTCATTTTCGCCAGCACCTTTTTTAATTGCACGATCAATGTTATCATTTGGCATGTTCGCTGCTTTTGCTTTTTCAATGGCACTCATTAGAGCTGCATTATAAGCTGGATCAGCGCCACCTTCGCGTGCAGCAACCATAATATATCTACCTAATTTTGTAAATTCTTTTGCTTTTTTTGCATCTTGCTTGCCTTTTCTTTGGATGATTGTACCTATTCTTCCCACGGGTTTTTCACTCCTGTTCTTATACTTTAATTTGCTTCACTATTATAACATACAACCTAACCAGTGACTAGAATTTTGGCGGCACTGGTGCTAGCTTTCTTTTATGTTCTGTCGAGCGATTTAATTTTTCTATTATGAGTCGATCTTTTTCAGGTATGCTCTTTCCTAGCAGATAGTCATCAATGTAATCGTAGGTAGTTCCCATTTCACTTTCATCTGTTTGCCCTTCCCAAAGACCTGCAGAAGGTTGTCGTTCCAATATACTTTGTGGGACGCCTAGTGCTTTTGCCCATTGAAACACTTCACGTTTTAATAAATTTCCAATTGGTACGATATCGACACCACCGTCACCATATTTAGTAAAATATCCCGTTAAGATTTCAGCTGCATTGTCCGTTCCTGCTACTAAATATCCCAAAGAATTTGCAATTGCATAGATTGACGACATTCTTAATCTCGCTCTCAAATTTGCATCTGCCAATCTTGCATTTTTTACATCATACCCTGATAATTGTTCTTCCACTTTTTCATAAATAAAACCATGAGCATCTGATAAATCAATTTTTACAAAAGGGATGTCAATTGCCTTTGCAAGTTCAGTTGCATCTAATTCATCTTTTGGGCTACTTTTGCAGGGTAAGATCACACCCATCGATTGATCTGGGAATGCTTTTTTTAATAAACATGCAACGACCGCTGAATCAATACCACCTGATAATCCAACAATAACACCATTTGTTTTAGAATCACGAACTTGTTCTCTAATCCATTCAACTGTAAGTTCAATTTTTTCTTCCATTGTTTTGTTCATTTGAAAGCCTCTCTTTATGATTTTTATCTTGTAATAATTCATTCAATACTTCATATCTAAATTTGTAGGTGAGTCATAGAAATTGGTTTCTAACACCTTGCCATCTTTAACGGTGATATAACAATCCTCTTTTTTATGAATCTCTATTTGATTTGCAGTCATTTCAATCAACTGATTTAAAACTTCTATTTCTATACTTGGTTCGTAATAAATCGAGATTGAAACTGTATCCGAAAACTGCGTATCTCGAATGATGATTCCTTCATGATGGAGCAAGTAATTTTGAATTTTTCCATGATGATGATACTCAAAACTGAGCTCAACTTCACATACTAATTGACGCTCGACAATCCAAGCCTCTTCAAGTGCTAATTTTGCAGTTTCAGTATATGCTCTTACAAGTCCACCCGTTCCTAATTTGACACCACCAAAATAACGTGTGACAACTACACAGGCATTGGTAATCCCTTCTTTTTTTAACATATCAAGGATTGGAACACCTGCAGTACCAGAAAGTTCACCATCATCCGAATACCTTTGCACTGAAAAAGTCTCCCCGAGAACATATACCGGTACGTTATGAGTGGCATCCCAATGCTTTTTTTTGATTTTCTCGATAAATAGGATTGCTTCATTCTCTGTTTGTACTGGACAAGCATACCCAATAAATCTAGATTTACTGATGATATGTTCTACGGATGCATCTTTATAAATTGTACGATGATTTCTCATAGGGCATATTTTTGATAACGATTAAAGTCTGCAATGGACACTTCTGCACAAATCATCGTTCCTTCTTCTTGGTATTCAAGTTCAATCACTTTATAGGTTTCACAAAGATAAGATGAGATGGTTCCTTCTGTATAAGGAATTAAAAACTTTGCGAGCTTGTGGTCTTTAAAAATCATTTGTTTAATTTTCGATACTAACAGCTCAATATTTTCCCCTGTTTTTGCAGAAATAAATACGGCGTCTTGATCGAAATTAGCAACAGAATGACCTTTATCTATTTTATTATATACCGTAATCATTGGGATAGACTGTGCTTTAAGCTCTTCCAAAACTTGATGAGTTACTTCCATTTGCATGGCATAACTATCATTGTTTGCATCGACAACATGCAACAATAAATCGGCATTCAAAGTTTCTTCTAATGTTGCCTTAAATGCACTGACTAAACTGTGAGGGAGCTTTGAAACAAACCCTACTGTATCCGTCAAAATGAACTCTTTTTTGTCCTCCAACACAATCCTTCTATTATACGTGTCGAGTGTGGCAAAAAGCATATCTTTTTCAAATACATGTCTTTCTACATCTAATTCAGTTGATTGACCGATGAGACAATTCATTAATGATGATTTTCCTGCATTTGTATATCCCACTAGAGCTACAACTGGAACTTCGTTCTTTTCACGAAGTTGTCTTTGTACAATTCTATTTTTATCTGCTTCTTGAATTTGTCTCTTAATTTCATCAATTCGATCTTGAATTTTACGACGATCTAATTCGAGTTTTTGCTCTCCAGGTCCTCTAGTTCCAATTCCGCCACCCGTTCTAGACAAATTTGCATTGATGCCTATCAACCTTGGTAAACGATATTTTAACTGCGCTAACTCGACCTGAAGTTTTGCAATCTTTGTCTGTGCTCGTAATGCAAAAATGTCCAAAATTAGTGCTGTACGGTCCACTACTGTCACGCCAATGAGTTCTTCTAAATTCCTCATTTGAGCTCCCGACAATTCATCATTGAAAATAACGATATCTGCTTCTGTGTCCATTACAGACATTTTAACTTCTTCAACTTTTCCAGATCCAATATAAGTTGGCGCTTCAATTTTTGACTTATTTTGTATAATTATATCCACAACTTCCGCATCTGCAGCCATCGCGAGTTCAGCTAACTCATTCATTGAATCTTCAATGCAAAACTCATTTTTTAGGCCTTGAAATAATCCCACTAAAACAGCTTTCTGCTTTTTATCACTAACCGATTCTATTAAATTCACGTCTTTTTCAGCCATTTTACCCTCCGTACACGCCTCATATACATCCAATTATACTACATCCTTATCTATAATCACACTCAAAATCAAAAGAGTCCCTGATAAAAATATTAAGAATTCATTATAATACTTTAAAAATTGGGACTCAGGTTATTTATTTATGATATAATACGTTGTAACATTTTTTGTGTCAATACTATCGCATCCATGCGATAAATCAGCCTCAGGAGGTTTAAATGGAAAGCACAAGAAAAGCAACTCCCAACCACAAAAGTACACCACCGGGAAAGCCGAGTCAAAAAACAAAAAAACCTAAAAAATCACTTATGAATATACTCAAAATAGCATTGATTGCCATGATTATTCTCGGTATCACAGGTGTGACTGTTGTATACCTATACGTGATGGTTGTTCTGAAAGGCATCGAACCGATTGATCCAGACCAAATTTCGGCAGCACTTTCTGAAAACTCTGTTATCGTAGATAGTGAAGGTCGCGTTTTGGAGCATATCCAAAATGAAGGACTCCGAACCGTTATTCATTATGACGATATGAGCAAAGATTTAATTAACGCGTTTGTAGCGGTTGAAGATAAGACCTTTTTCACGCACAATGGATTCAACTTTATTCGCTTGTTTGGTGCTGTAAAAGATACACTCGTGACAGGCAAACGACTTGGTGGTACAAGTACCATCACTCAACAGCTTGCGCGTAATGTCTACTTATATGAAACGAAAAGTAAGAGGGATTTAGACCGTAAAATTAAAGAAGCTTATTATGCAATTGAACTTGAAAAATATTTGACAAAAGAACAAATCATTGAAGGCTATCTCAATTTAGTCTATCTAGGTGCCAATACCAATGGTGTAGAAGCAGCTGCAAAAACTTACTTTTCTAAAAGCGCTTCTGAACTGGACTATATTGAATCAGCGTTACTCGCAGGTATTGTAAAATCACCATCGTATTATACGCCAATGATTACGAAAAAGAAAGTGGATGTGACACCTGAAGATTTTGTATTAGAAGATAGCGATCCACTTTATACACTCGTGTTTAATCCAAACTGCGTTGACCGCTATTTAACTTCTATTTACTTAATGCATGAAAACAATAAAATTACCGATGCAGAATATGAGTATGCTAAGACAGTTGATCTAAAAACGGTTATCAAACCTGGAAAAACATCTCAATCAGAGATTTCATCGTTCTTTGCTGATATGGTAAAAGACGATGTCATTAAAGACTTAAAAGCTGAGTATGGTTACACTACAGCAGAAGCAAATAATTTGCTATACACTGGTGGCCTAGTTATTGAGTCCACTATTGATTTTGATATGCAAAAGACTTTAGAAAGTCACTATGCTAAAGAAAATTTCACAACATATTATGGTGAATCCACTGCTGTAGCTGTCCGCACGTTCCAAAAAAACAATGGACTCACTGTAGATGGTGTTTGTGGTAAAAATACCATTGCAAAAATTGGCGAACTAACTGGCATGGATACTTCAACATTTACGCAAGAAGTCTATAAAAAAGGCTCTAATAATGAAGAAGTCATTTTGTTGAAGAAGACATTATTTGATTTGGGATATCTGATTAACAACGAAAATTTCCCTAAAGTAACCGTCATTCTCGATGGAAATGGAAATATCATCAGTGAAGAAAGTAAAAAAATCATCATTTATAAACAATCTAACTTGATTGATGAAAATAAAAACTTAGTCATTCCATCAAGCGATTACACGTTTGATGCAGATGGCAATCTTGTTTTATTAAAAGGAAAGCGACTTTATTTTTATCCACATTATCAGGACGATAAACTTGTGAGTATTCAAGTAGTTGTAAAAGAAACGTTCACTTACAATGAAAATAGTGAAGAAAACGAAAAACTCGCAGGAGGAAAATACAATCTTTCAGAACTCTACACACACGAAGGAAAAGATGTATTGATTCCAAATGAATATAAATCATTTGATGAAAATAACAACGTGGTCATTGACAAAAAGTTTTTAGTGGAACATTCTGATTTCTTCGCGATTGATAGCGAACAAAATCTTCGTGTTGCCCACGCTAATTATGTCATTAACGAAGCTGGTACGATTCAACCACAATCTGCGATGGTTATCATTGATTATCACAACGGCGAACTCAAAGCCATCGTTGGTGGACGAAACATTTCAGGACAACGCGTATACAATCGTGCAACAAATCCAAGACAACCGGGATCAGCAATAAAACCAATTTCAGTGTTTACACCTGCTATTGATAGCAAGAAGTTCACGACTGCTTCTGTCCTCGATGACCGCCCTGTATACCTTATGGGAGATGAAACACGTTGGCCACTCAATTGGTACGAAGCTTACAGCAATTATGCTAAACATTGGGGTCTTGTCACTATAAGAGAATCCGTACAACAATCCATCAACGTTACTGCAGCACTTTTAGCAAAAGAGTTAGGGGTTCAAACTTGCCTCGATTATTTAGATAAATTTGGCATCAGCACCCTCGTTAAAGAAGGCGAAACGAATGATGCCAATATAGCTGCAGTTGCGCTCGGTGGTATGACAAAGGGCATTACCCCACTCGATCTGACTTCTGCATATGGCGCTATTGCAAACAAAGGTGTGCGTAATAGCGTAACGACCTATAAAACTGTAAAAAATTCTAAAGGTGACATATTACTAAAAAATGAAACAAAACAAACGTATATTGTGGACGAAAATGTCGCATATATTGTACAAGACTTAATGAAAACAAGCGTTGACTCAGGTGTTGCAACAGCTGCTAAATTGTCTCCTAACAACGACATCATGCAAGTTTCAGGTAAAACTGGTACAACTTCGAGCAATATTGACGCTTGGTTTGTTGGCTATACACCATACTATGTAGGCGGTGTTTGGTTCGGAAATGACTATAATATTCCGTTAGATCAAGGCTCTCGAATCGCAGCTCAATTTTGGAAAACTGTCATGGCAGATATTCATGTTGATTTGGAACCAAAGCAATTTGAAGTACCATCCGGTATTGAAACAGCTCAAGTTGATATCATTTCAGGAAAACTACCTAGTGATTTGTCCGCCAAAGATCCACGCGGAACCATTCGCACGGAAATTTTCTTAAAAGGAACCGTTCCAACAGAAGTAGATGATATCCATGTTACTGCCGATATCTGTACTGAAAGTGGTAAATTGGCTGGTCCAAATTGTCCAACGACACTTATTGAATCTCGTGTTTTTGTCAAGCGACCAGAACCGTACATTCCAGCAGATCATTTAGACGATAAAGGCAACCCAATTATCCTAAGAGACTCCGCTTATGACTTGCCACTCGATACTTGCGATGTGCATACTGAAAGCACAACTCAGCCAACAACAGAAACACCAACTGAAGATTCTAATTTAGGAATCGAACCGCTGGTTACGATGGCAGATGGTTCCATCATGATTCAAAGATCATATCCTATTGAACTCACTGATGGCAGAATTATACTCCTTCCAAAAGGAACAAAAATCTTGCCTGATAACTCCATTCTTTATGAAGATGGATCGACAATTGCAGCAACTGATATTAAGATGATTCCAAACTATACAAAAGAAGAACTGGATATTCTCTACCCATGATGTCCGAAGCGATTCATTAAAACAAACCATTCAGAATGAACAAACACAAAAAGGTACAAGTGATTTATCTAGTCACTTGTACCTTTTATCTATTGTCTTCTTTTTCCTTCAACGACAATAATCGTTTCTTTATTGGAAATCGCCTCTTTGACGAGCGCATCTACATCTAACAAACTCAATGACTGTTGTATTTTATCTAACCGTGGCTTTGTCACTACACGATCTGGCAAGAAAACTGTACAGCAATCTTCAAACGGTAAGATAGACGTTTCAAAAGTATCAATTCGCTTTGCAACTTCTATGATCTGTACTTTATCATATGCGATAAGAGGTCTAAAAACTGGAAGCTCTACCATGCTATTGGTCACCGTCATACCTTCAATTGTCTGACTTGCTACTTGTCCAAGATTTTCGCCTGTTATTAAGCCCTTACATTCAAATTGATTTGCAATTTGCTCAGCCAATTTCATCATGAAACATCTTGATAAAATAGTCATTTCTTCAGACGGACATTTTTCATTAATTGCCTTTTGAATCTCTAGAATATTGATACTATGAATTTTGAGATTTCTTGTATATTTCGTCAGTTTTGCAGCTAAATCAACGACCTTTTCTAATGCTCTTTCACTTGTGAATGGGTATGAATGAAAATGAATTGCTTCAAGCTCAAGTCCACGCTTCGCCATCATATATCCAGCCACAGGACTATCAATTCCACCTGAAAGTAAAAGTAATCCTTTTCCAGCGCTTCCATAAGGCATACCTCCTACACCTGGATATCTCTTACTAAATATATACACCTGATCTCGAATCTCAACAGTTAAAAGTAAATCCGGATGATGCACATCTACTTTTAAATGGTCTGTATTTATTAACAAATGCGCTCCCACCGTGCGATTAATTTCAGGCGTATTTAGCGGAAACCCCTTATCAGCTCTATTTGTTTCAATTTTAAACGTCTTTATCGGCATTTCTTGACTCAACTTGAGCGCAAGCTCTAAGCAGGTCTTTTTAATGACTTCAATGTCCTTTACAACCCTCGTTGCTGGACTTACCGATACCACTCCAAAAACGTTCGTAACAGCCTCAATAATTTCGTCCATGTATTCTTCATTGTACTCAACAATAACACGTCCATGTTTATCTAGCACAACCGTTTCTGGAAATTTGGCTAATGCCTTTTTGATATTGGTCACAAACTTTTTCTCAAAAGTGCGGATATTCTTTCCTTTCAAACCAATTTCACCATATCTTACAAGTAGTAGTTCTCTCATATTCACCTCAAATTAATTAACATATAAACAACACTATTTTTTCTTTTTTGGCTTAAACATAATACGTCTTAGTTCATCAGCCGCCCGCGCTACAATTTTACCAGTTTCATAAACTTCTTCAGTGTCTAAATCCGGATGAAAACTTAATCTGACACTCCCCTCCAGACGATTCTCATCACTTGTCAACGCCTGAATGACATGGGAGTATGCTTTTTTCTTGGATGAACAAGCTGACCCTGTAGAAATATAAATATCTTTTGACTCAAGAGTGTGAAGCAATACTTCCCCTTTAACGCCAATAAAACTTAAATTCAGGATATAAGGTGAAACCTGATTGACTAAACTGCCATTTACACTCACGTAATTCTCAATATGTTTTATATGAGTGTTAATCCAATCTTCCGCATGATCATGGTCCAATTGATCCATTGGTTGCTGCTCAAAATTCAAATTATCAAAATAATAAGATAGCAATCCCAGTAAAAATGCGTTCTTAATTTTCAATACCTGATCTAATTGCTGATAACGATCTGTGCAATCCTTCACGGCTTGTTCAAATGCTAAAATGCCTAATAAATTCTCGGTTCCAGGTCTTGCTCCACCTTCTTGCTGACCACCATAAAAAAGTGGCTTCATGTGAAGTCCAGAACGAACATACAGTGCACCTACACCTTTTAAACCATTAATTTTATGAGAACTTATGCTCATAAGATCAATGTGAGAGCGTTTGACGTCTATTTTCATTTTCCCAAATGATTGAACTGCATCTACATGAAATCGAATTGAAGTTCGATGTTCCTTATTGAATTGATGAATACATTCTCCTATCGCCTGTACCGGCTGTATTGATCCAACTTCGTTATTAACGTGCATAATGCTAACTAGAACCGTATTCGTCGTTAAAGCGTTATTTAGATCCTCAACACGCACAAGTCCGTCTTTATCAACTGGTAAAACAACCGTCTCAAATCCACGTTTTGATAAATGTTCCATCGTATTATAAACAGATGGATGTTCAATGCAACTTGTTATAAATCGACCAGAACTTCTATGATCAACCGATCCCAAAATGGCTAAATTATTGGATTCCGTACCCCCAGAAGTGAAAATCAATTCCCTTTCGCCAACCTTCAAATGATCACATATCGTTTTTCTTGCACACTTCAGTTTACGTTCCGATGCAACACCTAACGTATGAAGTGAAGAAGGATTACCATAACATTCTATCATCTGATCAACGACTTCCTTGACAGATATTGAAATCGGTGAAGTCGCTGCATAATCTAAGTACATGAATATATCTCCTTTACATTTCCGTAATGCTTCTTTTAATATCTATCACATTATTATATAATAATTTTGGATTAAATAAAATTTATTTGTAAAATTTTACTTCATCGGAGGATTCTATGAAAAAACGAATCGCTGTAATTTTCACTGGCGGAACAATTTCAATGAAAGTTGACGAAAGATTAGCAGCTGCTATACCTGCACTCTCAAGCGAAGAAATCATGTCAATGGTAACCAATATTGATCGAATTGCAGATATTGAAATTATTACATTTGGCAGTTATCCTGGCCCACACATGACACCAGATCTAATTTGGTCGTTATCAACTCTTGTGAAAGAAACAATTTCACGTGCAGATATTGATGGTGTCGTAATTACTCACGGAACGGATTCGCTCGAAGAGACTGCTTACTTCTTAGACTTAAATATCAATTGCCAAAAACCAATCGTATTTGTGGCTGCAATGCGAAATGGATCTGAGCTTGGCTACGATGGTCCAAGCAATCTATCAGCAGCGATTTGTACTGCAACTTCTGATGATGCACAGAACAGAGGTGTGCTCATCGTTCTCAACAATGAAGTCAATTCAGCTCGTGAAACGACTAAATCCCATACACTCTCCCTAGATACTTTCAAATCTTTGGAATTTGGCCCACTAGGAATTGTAGACAATGATGAAGTTATTTTTTATCGAAACATCATAAAGCATGATCACATTGAAACCACACGATACGAAAAAGAAGTAGAACTCATTAAAGCATGCGTTGGTTATGATTCTAAGTACATGAATTTCGCCATTGACAATGGTACGAAGGGATTTGTAATAGAAGCAATGGGGCGAGGCAACGTTCCACCAGGCATGATTGATGGCATTAAACGCGCAATATCACTCAACATTCCTGTTGTCATCGTTACACGTTGTCCGATGGGACGAGTTTTAGACTCCTATGGATACACCGGAGGTGGTAAGGATATTCGAAATCATGGCGCAATATTTGGTGGTAATCTTAATGGTCAAAAAGCACGTATTAAACTAATGCTTGCATTAGGCAAAACACAAGACTATCAAGACATAAAAGCTATTTTTGAAATGGGTGTTTACAGCAAGTAAATAAAATGAGTGCATCATAAGATAAACTACAAATAGTAAGGCTATAATATGTTTAAATATTATAGCCTTAATTAATTATTATTCAACTTATCCTCAAATAACCACCCAGTAATCTATTGACTAAAAGATGAATTATCATAATAAGCAAACCACTTCATTACATATGATGAAGTAATACTTCCTCAATATCAAGCGAATAATCACTTGATAAATCTACGTACTCATTTCCAGTTTTAATAAGTGGTCTGTTCAACGCAAACTTATTAATATAAATAACTTCGCCCACTCGACCATCATTTAATTTCACTTTATTATTAATAAAATATTTAGCAATGTTGGTCATGAAAACGTCCGTAATCACAGGATCTAACCCTCTGAAACTTTCATCTTTCATAATATTAAATGCCTGAAAGGATGAAATTCCCTTTTTATAAACACGATCAGACGTAATAGCGTCAAAAACATCCACAACGCCTATAATTCGAGCTAAATACGGAGTCTGCTCTTCTTTAAGTCCGCTTGGATATCCAGTACCATCGCTTCGTTCATGATGAAATAAAATTGCAGCTAATACTTCTTTAGGTATGGATAAATTATTTTTTAAAAGTTCATATCCGAGTCTAGAATGATCTTGCAATGCGCCTTTCTCAATTTCACTCAAAGTCCCCATTTTTAACAACAGTTCTTGCGGAACGGCTGTCTTTCCCAAATCATGTAACAAACCAGCCATACCAATCATGTAAATACTACTTTTGCCAAGTCCTAACCATTTTCCTAACATGGCTCCAAGCATGGATACATTTACAGCATGAGTGAAATTATAGCTTTCTCTAAACGAAAGTAAACGCATTGTACCAAGCACATCATTATCAGCCAATAGCGTGTCAATTAAAGGTTTGATATCATCCTCTACTGTCTTAACATCAAAATCAAAATCTTTATTTTGAACTTGATAATAGATTTTCTTAAAACGATCAAGAACAACTGCATAATTATTATTAATTTCACGGTACTTAGTTTCTAAAGAAATATTTTTATAAGCGAAAGATTTTTCGTCTTGACCATCTTCTGAAACAAAAACGTGAGTAATATTATGATTTTTAAAATAATCTACATGTCGTGATTGAAATTCAGTCCCTTGAGATAATATAATATTCCCCAAATCATTATAAATATCTTTAGACAATCTCATGCCAATTTGCAAATCATCTATTGAAATCTCCTTCATTACGATCCCCCTATCTTAACAAATTATCTCATCATGCTTTATTTATATATTAAAGTTAAATCGGATTAACGCTAGATCTGATTTTCATTTAACTTAACTGTTTCTTCATTTGACAGTTACATCATTTGACAGTTACATCATTTGACAGTTACTTCATTTGGCTGTTACTTCATTCGATTATTGTTAAATTAAACTATCATTTAATCCTTAATCCAAAAAATTACATTTTCTTCTTAGTCATGTATAATGATGAGAAATAAGTAAGAAAAAATGCACTTATAAGTCTAACCGATACAATAATGATTCCACTCGCTCCAACGGCAACAAACAGTAATGTATCCTCTACAATTGCATGACAAGCAGCTAAAAATATAGATACAAGAAGCACACTTTTTGTATCTAACTCATCTTCATTCATGGATTGTATTAAAACACCTGCTCCATATGAAATACCAAAGAACAATCCTACCGCTAACGGAAAAGCTGACCTGTTACTCATTCCTAAAAATTTCGAAATGGGTGAAAATAATTTCGAAACCCCATCAAGAATTTTTAAATCTTTCGCAATTTCCATAAAAATCATGAGTGGGATAACAATAACAGCAATCCCATAAATAGATTTAATACTGCCTATGATTCCAATTTCATAAAACTCGATTAGATAACTCATAATTTCCTCTTTATAAAAAGACATTTAGCAAAATACCACTGATTATTGACAAACTCAAACGCAACAATACAACGAATACTGTATTTACTTTTAATTTGTTAAATATTGCCGTTTCAACAATTAATGAATGTGAAAAGGCTAGCATCACAGCAAGTATGGTAATCTGTTTCACAGAAAGCGTTAGCGATGCAATCGCACCTAAAGCTGCATATAGATTCAAAACATTCCCTAAAACTAAAACAATAGCTGCTTCGCCGGGTAATCCAAACCAAATCATTAATGGCTTGAAAACAACTGCTATTCCATCAATTAACGGTGTCATTCTTATCACAGTAACAATTAAATAAACAGGTATTAAAACTCTAGATAAGATCCACAATGTTTTTAGTCCATTTACCATACCACGCTTGAACGTATCTAATGTAATCATTTAATCCTACCATTCTATATTCGAAATATTATCGCTTATATATTAACATAAATTCATAAGATTAGCTAGTGATTATTCCGTTTTGTTAATCTACTTAATGTAGTACAACTATAAATCAGATACATACCGAAACATCACATTTGTCAATTTGATTCAACTAAAATACAAGAATTTCATCTTGACGAATTAACCTACTTAATCTTCTACAGATTTGACTTCTTTAGAATTAAGTCACAATATCAATTGACGTAGGTCATATTAATCATTAAACTTAGAAATATAGATTCCCCTTATCGCTCTACAATATCTAAATATTTAACAGACTCACATTTGTATTTCGGAGGACACCATGGAAATAGTAAAAAATACAACTTCACTTCAAATAAATGATCTTTTCAAAAATAACAACATACTTGTAATAGACATAGAAACAGACGGCTTAAGTCATAAAAATACGATTGTAATCATTGGTTTGATAATTTTGATTCCCAATCAAATGCCTACAGTCATTCAATTATTCAATGACGATTATCACTCTGAATATGATCTTTTAATAGAACTAAAAAAAATTATTGAAGAACATGAAATTGATTACTTTATCAGTTTCAATGGTGATTCTTTTGATTTTCCATTTATTAATGCTAGGTTTCAGCACCACCACATCCATTATTTAATTCCAAAATTGATTAACATAGATTTACTGCGGATTGCAAAAAAAAATAAAGATAGGTATCCCCTTGATAATTATAAGTTAAAGACCATAGAACAAAGCTTAGGAATTAACAGAACTGACACAATTAGTGGAAAAGACAGCATCGTACTCTATCAAGCATATTTAGAATCAAAGGATCAAAAACTCAAGCAAATCATTTTACTACACAACTACGATGATATTCTAAATATGATTCCCTTAACTAAGTTACTAACGCTTACGAATTATTCATTTCCAAGTATCATTAAAATTGATGACAAAAAAATTTACATTTTACAAACTCAAATTAATAATGAAACTCTAAAAGCAACTATCTATCTCTCTATACCACGTTTACACAACGAAATCACTAAACATACAAACTATTGTTCATTTCACTTAAGTAACCAACAAGGCGAAATTAACATGGATCTTGTCCACTTTAAAGACTCAAATCAGTCTCAATATGTATTTATTAACCCTAAAGTTATAAATCTTGGAGAAATATATGAGTTAGAAGATTCAAAAAAAGAATCATTGCTCATTCGATTCAATGATACAGTAATTTATGAAAATATTAATCAGATAATCCATGAATTTCTAAAAATGGTACTCATATAGTAGTATCATTTTTTTTATCCTATTTCATAATCAACTTTACTCAAATTAGATTTTTGATTGATTTAATGATCAATATTCTGGTTCATATTCTAATCAATTTTCTTTTGCGAAGAAATTTTGAATTTCTATAAAAAAAAGTGGGGATTAATATTCCCCACTTGCTTTTGCAATATAAAAAAATGGTGCCCAGAGGCGGAATCGAACCACCGACACGGGGATTTTCAGTCCCCTGCTCTACCGACTGAGCTATCTGGGCAAATAAGAAGTTACCTTCTTAGTAATCATGGTGGGCATAAGTGGACTCGAACCACCGACCTCACGCTTATCAGGCGTGCGCTCTAACCAGCTGAGCTATACGCCCATGATTTAATGGTCGGGGTGGCAGGATTTGAACCCGCGGCCCTCTGGTCCCAAACCAGATGCGCTACCAAACTGCGCTACACCCCGATAAAAAATATTAAATTGAAAAGAAATGGCAGGGGTGACAGGCTTCGAACCCACGACACGCGGTTTTGGAGACCGCTGCTCTACCAGCTGAGCTACACCCCTATATATTTGGTGGGCCATCAGGGACTCGAACCCCGGACCATCCGGTTATGAGCCGGGTGCTCTAACCAACTGAGCTAATGGCCCAATACATTTAAAATTGGCGGAGAAGGAGGGATTTGAACCCTCGCGCCCCTTGTCGAGACCTACTCCCTTAGCAGGGGAGCCTCTTCAGCCACTTGAGTACTTCTCCAATTTTAAAATGGCGGAGAGGGTGGGATTCGAACCCACGTGGGCTTGCACCCTAACGGTTTTCAAGACCGCCCCGTTATGACCGCTTCGGTACCTCTCCAAATTTGTTAATTAAAATGGTGATCCATCCGCGATTCGAACGCGGGACACCCTGATTAAAAGTCAGGTGCTCTACCGACTGAGCTAATGGACCATGAAAATTGGCTGGGGATACAGGATTTGAACCTGTGAATGACGGAGTCAAAGTCCGTTGCCTTACCGCTTGGCGAATCCCCAATGAAAATTGGAGCGGGTGAAGAGAATCGAACTCTCACAACCAGCTTGGAAGGCTGGGGCTCTACCATTGAGCTACACCCGCACGATACTGGAAAGAAATTCTTATCAACTCAAGCCTTATTCCACACAAGTATCAACAGCTTTTTTACTCTATTCACAAATTGTGTAACACCAGTTGAATGATTCATAACAAATCATATAATTAAATGGTGGAGGGAGAAGGATTCGAACCTTCGAAATCGTCGATAACGGATTTACAGTCCGCCCCCTTTGGCCACTCGGGAACCCCTCCAGTCATAAAATGGAGCCGGTGATGGGACTCGAACCCGCGACCTACTGATTACAAGTCAGTTGCTCTACCAATTGAGCTACACCGGCATAAATGGCGATCCAGAAGGGACTCGAACCCTCGACCTCTAGCGTGACAGGCTAGCGTTCTAACCAACTGAACTACTGGACCGCAATAATGATTACTCGCACATCATTTGATGTACAAATTCCCTTCTAGCAACTAAGTTGCATACGTCGGGCAGTTTTGAAATACAAAACTGAAAATGGTGGAAGTTATAGGGATCGAACCTATGACCCTCTGCTTGTAAGGCAGATGCTCTCCCAGCTGAGCTAAACTTCCATGTGAAAAAAACTTTCGTTTTCTTCAAATTGTCAACGGAACATTGACTGTTTTACTTCGTTAGTCTCCTAAAATTCTTCGAATTTAACGTCGACTGTTTTACTTCGTAAAACATAAATGGTGACCCCTAGGGGAATCGAACCCCTGTTACCGCCGTGAAAGGGCGGTGTCTTGACCGCTTGACCAAGGGGCCATGCAAAATAACATGGTTGCGGAGGCAGGATTCGAACCTACGGCCTTTGGGTTATGAGCCCAACGAGCTGCCACTGCTCCACTCCGCGATAATAAATATAAAATTGGTGCCGAGGACCGGAATCGAACCGGTACGGTGTCGCCACCGCAGGATTTTAAGTCCTGTGCGTCTGCCAGTTCCGCCACCACGGCACGTTTAAAATGGCTCCAAGGGAGGGATTCGAACCCTCAGCCTATCGGTTAACAGCCGAGTGCTCCACCGTTGAGCTACCTTGGAATACTTTTAAAAGCATTGCATATTCTTTGGTGTAACAATCACTTATAAACATCACATTTCGCTTTGCTCCATGATTGTTGAGCTACCTTGGAATACTTTTTAGTTCTTAAAGAACAAACTAGCGACGTTCTACTCTCCCAGGCAGCTACCCGCCAAGTACCATCGACGCTGGAGGACTTTACTTCTGTGTTCGGTATGGGAACAGGTGTTTCCCCTCCGCCATCATCACTAGATATGAAATTGTTTACAATTTCAGCCGTAGGTCGGTTTGCGAAGCAAATTGACTAGGCACGTAGTAAAATTTGCCGTAGGTCGGTTTTTCGTATAAAAACTGACTAGGCACAAGGTTATTATACCCTAGGTCATCAGACCCTGAAAATCACATATAGAGGTTCATTCAAAAGTGTTTGGATCGTTAGGTCAAGTCCTCGATCTATTAGTACCTGTCAGCTGAATGCATTACTGCACTTACACCTCAGGCCTATTACCACATTATCTTCATGGGATCTTACTCCATTTCTGGATGGGAAATCTCATCTTGAGGGGGGCTTCGCGCTTAGATGCCTTCAGCGCTTATCCCGTCCGAACTTAGCTACTCAGCTGTGCCATTGGCATGACAACTGATCCACCAGCGGTTCGTCCATCCCGGTCCTCTCGTACTAAGGACAGCTCCTCTCAAATTTCCTACGCCCACAGCAGATAGGGACCGAACTGTCTCACGACGTTCTGAACCCAGCTCGCGTGCCTCTTTAATGGGCGAACAGCCCAACCCTTGGGACCTACTTCAGCCCCAGGATGAGACGAGCCGACATCGAGGTGCCAAACCTCCCCGTCGATGTGGACTCTTGGGGGAGATAAGCCTGTTATCCCCGGGGTAGCTTTTATCCGTTGAGCGATGGCCCTTCCATGCGGTGCCACCGGATCACTAAGCTCTACTTTCGTACCTGCTCGAAATGTCTCTCTCGCAGTCAAGCTCCCTTTTGCCTTTACACTCTTCGCGCGATTTCCAACCGCGCTGAGGGAACCTTTAGGCGCCTCCGTTACTCTTTAGGAGGCGACCGCCCCAGTCAAACTGCCCACCTGACATTGTCCTAAACCAGGGTAACTGGTCATAGTTAGAATAACGTTATATCAAGAGTGGTATCCCAACGGCGACTCCGCTAAGACTAGCGTCCTAACTTCTCAGTCTCCCACCTATCCTGTACATGATATACCATTATCCAGTGCCAAGCTGCAGTAAAGCTCCACGGGGTCTTTCCGTCTAGCTGCGGGTAACCGGCATCTTTACCGGTACTACAATTTCACCGAGTCTATTGTTGAGACAGCGTCCAAATCGTTACGCCTTTCGTGCGGGTCGGAACTTACCCGACAAGGAATTTCGCTACCTTAGGACCGTTATAGTTACGGCCGCCGTTTACTGGGGCTTCAGTTCTGTGCTTCGATTGCTCTAACACTTCCCCTTAACCTTCCAGCACCGGGCAGGCGTCAGCCCCTATACATCATCTTTCGATTTAGCAGAGACCTGTGTTTTTGGTAAACAGTCGCTTGGACCTATCCTCTGCGGCCGACTCTAGCTCTGAACCTGAGTCGGCACCCCTTCTCCCGAAGTTACGGGGTCATTTTGCCGAGTTCCTTAACAATAGTTTTCTCGCTCGCCTTAGTATTTTCTACTCTCCCACCTGTGTCGGTTTACGGTACAGGCACCTGCTCCCTCGATAGAAACTTTTCTTGACAGTGTGATATCTGCTACTTCGCTACTATTTTCACTCCCCATCACAACTCACCCTTACAAGAGGCGGATTTGCCTACCTCTCAGACTCGTTGCTTGGACGCACTCAACCAATCGTGCGCTTAGCATAACCTCCTGTGTCATTCCCTCTCTCAAACGGTTCTCGGTGGTACAGGAATCTTTACCTGTTGTCCATCGCCTACGACTTTCGTCCTCGGCTTAGGCCCTGACTTACCCTGAGCGGACGAACCTTCCTCAGGAAACCTTGGGTTTTCGGCGGACGGGATTCTCACCCGTCTCTCGTTACTCATGCCAACATTCTCTCTTCTATACAGTCCACAAGTCCTTACGATCTTGCTTCGCCCCATATACAATGCTCCTCTACCAATTGCCTAAGCAATTCCATAGCTTCGGTAGTAAGTTTTAGCCCCGGTAATCTTCGGCGCAGAATCACTCGACTAGTGAGCTATTACGCACTCTTTAAATGTATGGCTGCTTCTAAGCCAACATCCTAGTTGTCTGTGCAATTCCACATCCTTTTCCACTTAACTTACATTTTGGGACCTTAGCTGATGGTCTGGGCTGTTTCCCTTTTGACTATGAATCTTATCACACACAGTCTGACTCCTGAGTATAAGATATCGGTATTCGGAGTTTGATAGACTTCGGTAGCCGGTGAAAGCCCCTAGGTCATTCAGTGCTCTACCCCCGTATCTCTTTACCTCAAGGCTAGCCCTAAAGCTATTTCGAGGAGAACCAGCTATCTCCGGGTTCGATTGGAATTTCTCCGCTATCCACATGTCATCCCAACCTTTTTCAACAGATATGGGTTCGGGCCTCCAAGAGGTTTTACCCTCGCTTCACCCTGCACATGGATAGGTCACCCGGTTTCGGGTCTACGCCATACAACTATTTCGCCCTTTTCAGACTCGCTTTCGCTGCGGCTCCGTTCCTGAAGAACTTAACCTTGCTGCATAACGTAACTCGTTGGCCCGTTCTACAAAAAGTACATGGTCGTTCTTTAACGAACTTCCATTGCTTGTAAACATAAGGTTTCAGGTTCTTTTCACTCCCCTCTCGGGGTTCTTTTCACCTTTCCCTCACGGTACTATTCTCTATCGGTCACTAGGTAGTATTTAGCCTTGGCAGATGGTCCTGCCTGCTTCCCACAAAATTTCTCGTGTTTCGTGGTACTCCGGATCAGTCTCGCATACCTTCTCTTTTCGCTTACGTGGCTCTCACACTCTTCGGCCTACTTTCCCAAGTAGTTCTGCTAAGATACAGCTTTGCTTTATTGACTGTCCACACCCCTTCGTCCGAAGACTCAGGTTTGGGCTCTTTCCATTTCGCTCGCCACTACTCTGGAAATCACTTTTGTTTTCTCTTCCTTCGGGTACTTAGATGTTTCAGTTCCCCGAGTTCCCTTCCTATAGCCTATGTATTCAGCTATGGATGACTGGACATTACTCCAGCCGGGTTTCCCCATTCGGACATCTACGGATCTACACTTGCTTGCAGCTCCCCGTAGCTTTTCGCAGCTTACCACGTCCTTCTTCGGCTCCTAGTGCCAAGGCATTCGCCCTATGCTCTTATTAACTTGACCTACATGTGGCACGTAGTGTCATCATGCGCTCGTGAGAAACGTTAGTTTCTAGAGCGTTGTGACTTACTGTGTCATCATTCGATCTTTTTTTTACACTTTTTTCATGTCTTCTCTATATGCAATTTTCAAGGTACGATTAAACTTAACGAAGTTAAGTTTTAAAAAGCGAAGCTTTTAGCGATGAAATCGCCGTAACTTGTAACGAACGAATTTTCAAGGAAAATTCGGGCGGTTACTTGCTTGATGTTTCCATCTAGCAGTTACTTACTTTGCTTTCTTCTTTTGAAGTTCCTGTATCTCTACAAGACCCTCAAAATTGAACAGCGCAAATGTCTATTTCTCCTTAGAAAGGAGGTGATCCAGCCGCACCTTCCGATACGGCTACCTTGTTACGACTTCACCCCAGTCATTGATTTCACCTTCGACAGCTTCCTCCCTTACGGGTTGGACCACTGGCTTCGGGCGCCCCCAACTTCCATGGTGTGACGGGCGGTGTGTACAAGACCCGGGAACGCATTCACCGCGACATTCTGATTCGCGATTACTAGCAACTCCAACTTCATGTGGGCGAGTTTCAGCCCACAATCCGAACTGGGATCGGCTTTTTAGGATTCGCTCCAGATTGCTCTTTCGCTGCCCGTTGTACCGACCATTGTAGCACGTGTGTAGCCCAGATCATAAGGGGCATGATGATTTGACGTCATCCCCACCTTCCTCCGTGTTATCCACGGCAGTCTGTTTAGAGTGCACAGCTTAACCTGTTTGCAACTAAACACAAGGGTTGCGCTCGTTGCGGGACTTAACCCAACATCTCACGACACGAGCTGACGACAACCATGCACCACCTGTCTTCTCTGTCCCGAAGGAAAGATCCGGCTAAGGATCGGTCAGAGAGATGTCAAGATCTGGTAAGGTTCTTCGCGTTGCTTCGAATTAAACCACATGCTCCGCTGCTTGTGCGGGTCCCCGTCAATTCCTTTGAGTTTCACACTTGCGTGCGTACTCCCCAGGCGGAATACTTAATGCGTTTGCTGCGGCACCGAGCTTTGACACCCGACACCTAGTATTCATCGTTTACGGCGTGGACTACCAGGGTATCTAATCCTGTTCGCTACCCACGCTTTCGTGCCTCAGTGTCAGTTACAGTCCAGTAAGTCGCCTTCGCCACTGGTGTTCCTCCTAATATCTACGAATTTCACCTCTACACTAGGAATTCCACTTACCTCTCCTGCACTCAAGCTAATCAGTTCCAAAGGCTTACATTGGTTGAGCCAATGCCTTTCACCTCTGGCTTGATAAGCCACCTACGCACCCTTTACGCCCAGTGATTCCGGATAACGCTTGCCCCCTACGTATTACCGCGGCTGCTGGCACGTAGTTAGCCGGGGCTTCCTCCTATGGTACCGTCATTTGTTTCTTCCCATAGGACAGAGTTTTACAACCCGAAGGCCTTCTTCACTCACGCGGCGTTGCTGCATCAGGCTTGCGCCCATTGTGCAATATTCCCCACTGCTGCCTCCCGTAGGAGTCTGGACCGTGTCTCAGTTCCAGTGTGGCCGATCACCCTCTCAGGTCGGCTACTGATCGTCGCCTTGGTGAGCCGTTACCTCACCAACTAGCTAATCAGACGCGGGCCCATCCCATACCGATAAATCTTTGTCGACTGCATCATGCGATGCTACCGACTTATAAGGTATTAATCACCGTTTCCAGTGGCTATCCCTTTTGTATGGGGCAGGTTGCCCACGCGTTACTCACCCGTCCGCCGCTTTCATAAGCTTCACTTGGACCGAAGTCCTCACTCCACTTAATCTCGCTCGACTTGCATGTGTTAGGCACGCCGCCAGCGTTCATCCTGAGCCAGGATCAAACTCTTAAAATTAATTTTAAAGTTTGCCTGTTATCTCATAAATGAGCTAACTTGCTTTTTTGTATAAACTTTTTGCAAAGTTTATCCGGAAACAACTGTTTAGTTGTTTTTATACTTTTCTTTGGAGCGTCTCATTAAATTGCTTTAACTCGACTCTTCAAAAGAATTGCGTTTTTGGTTTTTTTCATTTGCGCTATTCAATTTTCAAGGTCCTGGTTGATGACCGCACACTCTACAATTACTTGTTAATCGTCTTGTGTGACAGCTATTTGATTATATCAAACTCATTTTTACTTGTCAATACCAATTTTGTTTTTTTTAAAACATATTTATTTATCAACAAATGTTCGTTTCTGTTGAGTCATCCGAAATACTACTTTTATTCAACAATATCTCGAAAGGACTTGCTAATAATACCACTAATAAACCTCTACTGTCAATACGTTTTAAATAGTTTTTTTTAAAAATCTAAAAGAAAATCAATTCTTAATTTTCAGATAAGTATGTCTAAAAAAAACCTTCTATATATATGCCTGAATATACGCCTAATACTCACGACATCCAATATAGAAGGTTTCTGATTAATTACATTTATTACATCCTTAATTATGGCATGAAAACACTTTCGTTTAAAAAATCCAGTCCGACTATTTAATCAATTTGCTTATATTACGTCAAAAATTTCTCTTGTTGTGACTTCAAAAAACAAATATCGATTAAAGTAATTCCGTTTTGTAATTAAAACCTCGTATCCTTCTTTTTCGAAGATCATCCCTCTTCCGTAATGTTTAACAAAATTCCAATTCATCTGTGTCATTTTTTCCATAAATTCTGGTTCAGAACCCGAATAGCCAATAAACGATAAAGTCTTCATCGAAATATTTTGGATTTTCTTATTTTTGCTCGTTTCTAATTTGAGAATTCCACTAAGAACATCCAACCATTTAAGTTCATAACTTACTTTAATAATTGCTAATAGAGTAAGTAATATGATGGTCAACTTGATTAACTTCTTTACTACACCGCTGTTTTGAAACAAACATTTTTCCGAATTCTTGTTATCACAGCACATAAAAATTCACCTTTGCTTTAGATAAAGCATCCTTTCTTATAAAATAGTAAAACGACGAAACACAGTATTCAAGTAATTTAAGTTGTTATTGCTGTTATAATTACAATGGATTCCATTGACTTCTAGTCAAATTTTCAAAAGGATCTAATTCTTCACCTGATTTTGGAACATCTGTAATACGATATTTTTCATTATCTCTAAACGGATGCATGTCAGTTTTAAAGACAACTGTCATTACGCTTCCTTTTTTCATTCTGAAAACTTGCACGCCTCGCGTATTTTTGGTTATTTTTTCATTGATTAAGCTTGTATTAAATACAATTGCTCTAGTTTCTTTACTTGAATCTCTAATTGCGGTCAAATCGCCATCAGTTTCAAAGTAATGAATCCCTATGAGTTTGGCCTCATCAGAGTATGCTTTAACCAATTTTTTCCTGTTCGTCTTAGTTCTGTATGCTTCAAGAGGTACTTTGGCAACTTTACCATTTTCAAATCCAAATATCATATACCCTTTAAAATCATTTGTAACAACACAATATAATACTTCTTCATTCAATTCAAGTTCGAGGATGTTTGGTAAATAAACACCCAAACTACTTGCTTTGTGATCATCAATTTCATGTAGTCTTAATTTATAAGCGTTGCTTTTGTTTGTAAAAAATATGATTTCATCTTTATTGCTACCGTCTATTTCTTGTAAAATTTCGTCTTCTTCTTTAATTTTATGATCTCCACTTGCACGCAACGAGACTAAGGAAATTTTCTTTAAATAATTGTGAGCCGTAAAGAAAATTTTCAAGTTATAGTCTTCAATATGTTCTTCAGTAACATGTTGAATAACATCCGCTGGAGCAACAATTCTTGTCTTTCTGTCCTGCCCATAATGCTTGGATATATTTGTGAGTTCTTTTACAATTACTTTGTCAATTTTTTTATCATTATTTAGAAGTTCATTCAATTTTTTTAGTTCATTTTCCAATGACTCAATTTCATTCACTCTATTCAAAATGTATTCTTTATTGATATTTCTTAAACGAATATCAGCAACATAATTTGATTGAATTTCATCGATTGAGAATGCAGAGGATAAATTTGGTATAACATCTTTGTCGCGTTCTGTTTCTCGAATGATTCGAATTGCTAAATCAATATCTAATAAAACCTTTTGTAAACCGTATAATAGATGTAGTTTTTCTTGCAATTTATCAATATCAAATAACGTACTTCTCTTGATACAGTTTCGACGGAACATGAGCCATTCTTGAAGAATTGCTTTGACACCTAGAACGCGAGGTCTTCCATTAATAAGTAAATTCATATTACACGGAAAGCTATCTTCTAGGGTTGTAAATTTAAAGAGTTTAGCAATCAATTTATCTGGTTCTGTACCACGTTTTAAGTCAATTGCAATTTTTAAGCCTTTTAAATCCGTTTCATCACGAACATCATTGATTTCTTTAATTCTTCCTGCTTTGATGAGTTCTACAATTTTTTCTATGATTTGTTCAACTGTTGTTGTATAGGGAATTTCAGTAATTTCAAGCATATTTTCAGACTTGTTATAGTCTATTTTACCACGCACTCGAAATGAGCCTACCCCAGAATCATATATTTTCTGCATGTCAAACTCATTGTAAAGGATCTCTCCTCCTGTAGGGAAATCTGGAGCAGGCATAATTTTTATCAAATCTACTCCTGGATTTTCAATAAATGCGATGGTTGCATCACACAGTTCCTTCAAATTAAAACTTGGAAAATTACTTGCCATTCCAACAGCAATTCCTTTATTTGGGTTTGCAAGAATATTGGGAAATGTTGTGGGTAGCAGAGTTGGTTCAAGCATTGTACCGTCATAATTATCTACAAAATCAACGGTATTTTTATCAATATCTTTGAAGATTTCTTCGCAAACATCTTCTAATTTGACTTCAGTATATCTCGGAGCTGCAAATTTCATGTCTCTTGATGTGATTTTACCAAAGTTTCCTTTTGAGTCAACATAAGGTAATAGTAAAGCTTCGTTTCCTCTAGCAAGTCTTACCATTGTCGCATATATCGCCTGATCTCCATGTGGATTCAATTTCATCGTTTGACCAACAACATTGGCTGATTTTGTTTTTGTTCCTTTAAGCAACTTCATTTTGTACATTGTATATAATATTTTTCGATGAGATGGCTTAAATCCGTCAATTTCTGGAATTGCACGTGATACGATTACGCTCATAGCGTAAGGCATAAAATTCTTTTCAAGCGTCTCGGTTATCGGTTCATCTATAAATAATTGTTTTTCCATTTTTCACCCCATGAATTTTTTGGTAAACTAACTTAAGTCCAATAATTCTAAATAACGTTCACCATTATCTTCAATGAATTCTTTACGACCATCTAAGTCATCACCAAGAAGGATTTCAAACATCCTTTGAGTTTCAAATACATCATCTGGTTTGACACGAATAAGTCTTCTTGTATCAGGACACATTGTCGTATGCCACATCATATCAGGATCATTTTCACCTAATCCTTTCGATCGCTGTATAGTATGTTTTTTACTTCCTAACTTTTTGACATAGTCATTTTTTTCGCGCTCTGTATATGCAAAATAACTTTTTTGATCGGATGTGGTAATTTCAAACAATGGTGATTCTGCAATATAGACATTTCCTTCGTCGATTAATGTTGGGATCAATCGATAAAGCATGGTTAATACCATCGTTCTAATGTGATAGCCATCTACGTCAGCATCTGTACAAATGATGATTTTATCCCATTTTAAATTTTCATAACTGAACGTGTCTAAGTCTTTGTTATGCCTTGTTTTAATCTCTACGCCACACCCTAAGACTTTAATTAAATCTATAATAATTTCTGATTGAAAAATTTTCTCATAATCCGCTTTTAAACAATTTAAAATTTTGCCTCTAATAGGCATCAGTGCTTGAAATTCACTATCTCTAGCAAGTTTACATGAACCGAGTGCCGAATCTCCTTCTAAGATATAAACTTCACGTCTTTTGGTATCCTTCGTTCGGCAATCAACGAATTTTTTAACGCGATTTGTGACATCCATTTTTGAACCTAACGTCTTCTTTAAGTTCAAACGCGTTGTCTCAGCTTTTTCTCTTGAACGCTTATTGATGAGAACTTGATCGACTATTTTTTCTGCAAACTCTTTATTTTCAATGAAGTAAATTTCAAGATTTTTGCGAATCATCTCTGTCATAAAATCTTGTACGAACTTATTGGTTATTGATTTTTTAGTTTGATTTTCATAACTTGTTATTGTTGAAAAACTTGTTGAAACTAAGATTAAACTGTCTTGAACATCTACGAATGAGATTTTCTTTTCATTTTTAGTGTATTTATTAAGTTGTTTAATAAACTTATCTAATTCATTTACAAATGCATTTCTAACTGCTTTATCAGGTGAACCTCCGTGCTCTAGAAAACTTGAATTATGAAAATACTCCAGAATATTTATTTCATTGTTAAAAGTAAAGGCTATTTGTGCCTTTACTTTATACTCTGGCATGTCTTCTCGATCTTTACCTCTTCCTTCGTCTTCAAAATAAACAACGTCTGTAAAGCTCTTATCTTCAGAAATTTCGTTGACATAGTCCAAAATACCATTTTCGTACTTATATTCAAATACTAAATCAAGTGATTCATCTTTTAATATAAAATTAATTCCTGGATTGACAATTGACTGTTTTCTCATGACATCTTGGAAAAATGATAATGGTATATCAATTTCTTTAAATACTTCAAGATCTGGCCTCCATCTAATGGATGTACCTGTCTTTTTGGATTTTGTTTCTACTCTCTGATAACCATCTGGAGCGATTTCTCCCTTTTTAAAGCTCAATGTGTACTCAAATCCATCACGGATTATTTTGACATTCATATATTCTGAACTATACTGCGTAGCACACAAACCCAAACCATTTAAGCCTAAGCTGTATTCATAAACATTAGAATCATTATTATTATACTTTCCGCCTGCGTATAATTCTGTAAAAATCAGTTCCCAATTATAGCGTTCCTCTTTGGGATTATAATCCACGGGAATGCCTCTTGCTTCGTCAACAACTGAAATTGAGAGGTCACTATGTCTGATTACAGTAATTTCCTTACCGTAACCGCCTCGCGCTTCATCAATTGAGTTTGAAAGAATTTCAAAGAATGAATGTTGACATCCTTCTAACCCGTCTGAACCAAAAATAACAGATGGTCTTTTTCTCACTCGATCTGCACCTTTTAGCGATGTTATACTTTCATTATTATAAGTATGCTTACTCATTTGTCACCTCTATACTTTTACTATCAATCCTTATCATATCAATAGTCTTAACGCATTGCAAGTCTTTTAAGCAGAACAAATGTTCTTTGCGAAAAAGCCTGCACATCTGATATAGAGTGTACAGGCTTTTAAAATTTGTAATATGTGTTTACTTTAAACTTAATCGCATTCTGTCATCGACACAATCTCAATATCCATATGTCGTCTTAAATCGTAGTACTCTTCTCCAACTCTTACTAATGGTCTTGCTGGGTCATCTTTATAGGTTAAAATAATTTCTCCAATCAGATCGTTGCTAAGTTGAACTTTACTTCCGATGTAAAAATGGGAAACATTCCCTAAAAATGTCTTTGAAATTGAAAAATCTAATGCACTATGGCATTTCTCTAAAATAAAACTCATCGCTTCAAATGGGTGCATGGCTTTCTTATAAACGCGATCTTGTGTCATCGCACAATACACATCTGCAACAGCAACTACTTTTGCAATATAATTGATATTGTCTCCTAAGAGTCCTTCTGGATAACCAGTTCCATCTAAACGTTCATGATGTTGTAAGACACCCATCAAAACATCTGTTGTCAAGTTTTTGATATCTTTGACTAAAATGTATCCCAAAACAGCATGTGTCTTCATTACTTTAAACTCTTCTACTGTTAACTTATCAGGCTTATTTAGTATTTGATCCGGAATGTTACATTTTCCAATATCGTGCAAAAGTCCAGCTAATGCAGCTTCTTTAATTTTATCTTTTGATAATTTACACCATTTAGCAATTAATCCACTTATCATTGATACGCGTACAGAATGGTCAAACGTATAATCATCATAAGCATGAATTTGCCACATTTTTCTTGTAAACTGGTCATCTCCTAGGATCGACTCATACATTGGATCAATGGCATCTTCAATTTCTTGATATACTGGTACTTTGCCAAGTTTGAATTCGGTGTATATGTTTTTAAATCGATTGATCGTATTGTTGTATTTCTCTTCAACGTCCGTCTCAAGATGTGACCGATCAAAAACAGGCGGTTTTCTGTCTTGTTGAACCTGGTCTTCAACGGTAATTTCAAATATATCATATCGCTTTATAAAATCAATATGATATTGCGTTAGTTCAGTTCCCCCAGAAACGAGTAAAATGCCATTTTCATCGAAAACATCATCTGTTAATATCATTCCAATCTGAACGTCATTTAAATATAATCTTGGCATTTAGTCACCTATAAGTCATTTTCTTACTCATATTATAATCTCTACACTATGAAAATTCCAGCAAATTCTGCTTTGAAATGTTGAATTTTCAGAATATGAGACTATTAACCTATATAGTTTCAATTTTAACATTACTTCGTTCCTTGGTTTGAACTTGAATTATGCTTCTATATCTTTTGATTCAATTTTTCGATGTTCAGAGCCAGAGGGTTCTAAGAACCGAATTTTCTCGCCTACAATTTCTGTTAAATAAACATTTTCTCCATCGGCATTCTCAAACGTCGCAGTTAATACTCTTCCTGAAACACTTACCATTGCACCTTTCACGAGGTATTTACAACAATTCTCTGCTTGTTTTCCCCAAACGGTAATTCGAGGAAAATCCGCTGTAGCTTTACCCTCATTCTTCTTTTCTTCTTTTTGCGCCTGTGCTAAATAGCGATCAATCGCAATATTAAATTTTGTCACACAATTGCCGTCTTGAAGTTCTTTTAGTTCCGGTGTTTGGACAACTCTTCCCACTAAACTTACTTGATTCATATAACCCTCCTAAATTTGGAATTATTTACCATATTTTGATAATATCCATATTTTTCCATTTTGTCAATTGATTAATTGTGAAATTTGCATCATTACTTTTTTAATGCGGAAATCATGTACTATTAAATTTAAAATGACTCAATTACGCCATTACAAAATTGGAGATTTTTACAAATTAGAATTATGCACTTTTCTTAATTATTTATCCTGTGATTTTTCTTGTATTTACACTTAAATCGTTTATAATAAAAATGTATTTCGAATGGCGAAATGAATAGGAGGAACCATGCCAGAGCACCTATCTAATGAAGATGAGATATTACAGACTCAAATTAAACCAAAGAGTTCTGGGCATAAAAAAAATCATCGACGACACTCCCATATTTCAAATAAACTTAGAGAGTTTTTCACGATGGAATCGAATGTCAATGTCAATATTTTTAATGGCATTGCACTCGCAATTTCTACGAATCTTGTGAACCCATATTTCGCAAAATTTGCCGAAAGATTGGGCGCTACGGATTATCAAATTGCTTATTTAAATTCATTGCCAGCATTCATCAGTTTGTTTGCACTGATACCAGGTGCGATTTTGATTGATGTTTTGGGAAATAAACTCAATACGACTAAATGGATTATGTTGATCAATAAGTTTTTCTATTTAATCATCGCGTTTGTACCTTTCATTCATTTTGTCTCAAAACCATGGTTATTTGTTATCTTAATCGCTCTGATGAATTTACCTGGATCGGTTTATTCTATGGGGTATCAATCGAGTATCGGTGATATTTTTAAGCCTTCAGAACGCGGTCTTGCCATGAGCTTAAGAAACAAATATTCAGATTTAATTAGGCTCTTGATTACTTTTATTTCTGGATTATTGCTTTCTTTGCCTAAAACTGAGCACGATGTAATTTTGCTTTATCAAATCTTGTTTATTGTTTCATTTTTCATTGGCTTATGGGAAGTGCATACCTTCTCAAAATTTACTGTTGAAACTACAGTTTCAGACAGAGCTTCCGATCAATTTAAACGAATTATTCATGCATTTACCGATAGCCTAAAGTTTATTGTAAAAGATTCTTCATTTAAACGTTTTCTATTTGCTTCTTTGCTCTTCTACTTTGGTTGGCAAATGGGATGGCCACTTTTCAATATCTATACGATTAACAAACTTGGCGCAAATGAGATGTGGTTGTCTATCATCTCTATTGCAGGTGGAATTGCATCCATTTTAACCGCTACACATTGGGCTAAATTTGCAGATAAAAGAGGCAATACATTAACCGCTTTTATTGCGACATTCGGAATGAGTATCACACCGTTTTTATATGTTTTAAGCGATTCTTTATTTGTTTTAGTTCTTTTCAATTTGCTAATTGGTTTTTCCATTACTGGTACAGTTTTAGTATTGTTTAATTTATTGCTGGAGACTACACCTGCAACCAATAGAACAACCATTATTTCAATATACAATACATTAATTGCACTTTCAGCGACAATTGCGCCGATTGTAGGTGTTTACGTAATGGAAATTACAAATTTAGACATTTCTTTAATGATTACAGGTGGTTTGAGGTTTGTGGGATGTTTTGCTTTCTTGTGGATGTCAACAAAACACATAAGATCCACCGAATAAAAAAATGGGTTATTGTCATCTATCATTGATAGAGCAATAACCCATTTTTTATAACATTAATAATAAATTTTCTTTGCTGTCTACTGGTACGGATTCATAATCAACTTCAATGTTGAGTATTCTTCCGAGACTATGTTTATCTGCATCTTGCATCATGTTTGCAGTGAACTTGAGTGAGTACTGATTCAATCGAACAACCATACTAAGAGATTTTTGTAATTTTTTTGTCAGTTTTCCAATTGTCAGTTCATCAAATTTTTCAACGTCAAAGTCGTCGATTTTGGACATTAAGTGCTGTTTCAAATCTTCGACATTTAGAATGCTATTTTCTAAGATTTCTAAATGTTGTAATGCCACTTGATTGATTTTTTCAATTCGATGATCACTTGTAATTACGACAATCCCGAGTGGTACTTGTTCGACGACATGCTCTAGTAATGTCCTGGATTCTTCAATTCGTTTTCGAGATAACATACGTTCAGTTACATCTGCAATACTTCCAATCGCATAAATCGGAACATTTTCATCATCTCGGTATACTTGACCAATTAAGTTGACAAACTTAACTTTCCCTTTATTATGCATTCTAAAAATTAAATCTAACGATTCATTCTGCCAAATAAATCGATTAAACTTCTCTTCGAAATACGTGAAATCCACAGGAAAAATGTTTTCAACAAAATTTTGATAGTAGATTTCAGTCATTTCATTTGAATTTAAAAAGAGTGGACCAAAAGTTTTTGAAACACTGAATACATTTTTAGCAACATAATACTTCCAGTGTGCCATATTTGCAATTCTCTCAGATTCATTTAAAATCATCATATGTTCATCTAAACGATTACTGATTTGTTTAATTTCACTAATATTTTGATTGATGATGAAAATAGAGGCGCCTTCATCTGAAGCAACATATTTGCCAAAAGCACTGTACCATTGCCATTTTCCGTCTTTGAAGAATCGATATTCAAACGCATAGTTCGTTCTTTTTTCAGCTGTTATGACATCAATTGCTTCGTAAACAATGGATCGATCTTGATCGTGGATTTCATTGAGCCACTGTAAAAAGCTCTTCTCATAACCAATAAGTCCCTTCTCTAAATCAAATTCTTTAAATACGCTCACTAATTTATCCGGTAGTTGAATCTCCAAAATGCTTTCTTGTATCGAATCAAAAATCTGAGCATATCGTGATTTCGACTCCATTTTACGTTGCTTATACGCAAATCGATCCGACGTGTCTGTTACCAAGAGAACATAGAGTCCCGCGTGAACACTTCCTAGATTCATTGCAATTACTTCACATGAGATTTTCATTTTGTCTTTCGCTTCATAGATTCTTTCGAAATGTAATGACTGATGCTCGTCTATCATTTCTAAATTTCTCACGATCATATCTCGCGTAAGTCCACTGCTAATAGAACTGATATTAAGCGCAAGCATTTCATCTATAGAATACCCCAATATTCTACAAATCATATCATTTGCAAATTGAATTTTACCTTCACGGTCGATGATGAGAATGCCTTCTTTAATGTGAGGCATAATCGTTGAGCCAATGACATTGGAATTAACCAATGATTTATCCGGATTTAAAAACTTAATGAGAATTCCAATCCAATGTCCTGTTGTTGCTAAAATGGGTTTTTCTACATAGAATTGATAATGTTCCTTGAAAGTAATGGTTTTAGGATAAAACGTTCTGTTCTGTTCAAGCATATCCATGAAATACAATCGGTCTTCATAATCAAGTCCATTTACAAAAACAGAAATTGAAGATAAATTACTTTTAATATATCCCACTATTTGTTCTTTAAATAAAAAATCATAATGAATTAAGTCTGCAACAATGTAATGTGAATGTTGATGCGCTGTGTCTGAATTATGAATACATGCATATGCGTTTTTCATAAGTTCTACATGATAATTTTCAGTGACATCCACAGCAGTCGTTAAAATTTGACGATTCCCTTCAAATGAGAACAGAAGTTCCTCATAGGAAAAATACCCACACGAACCTAATGGATATGTGAACTTCAATATGCCTTTTTGTATTTCAACTTCAGATGAAATGAGCTGTTTATGAATTTCCATATGGTGATCTGCTTCAATGGTGGTATTATATACATTTTGAAACTGTCGCCCTAGTAAATTATGACGATTCTTATGAAAAAAAGATGCGAATGCCTCATTAACAAAAGAAATTCTACCATCCAAATGCCTCAGCATAACAAGGTTCGGTGCATTTTCCCAATTTTTTAACAGTTCCATATTGCCTGTTTTATTCTTTTCAAGTGCCAACTCACTTTCTGTTACGTCAAAAATATTGATAAGTCCATATTTTTTCCCAATTGAATTCGCACGACATCTGATAATTCTCTTTTCATTGTTGAAATCAATAACTTCAATTACTTTGTCTTCATTCATATCTAAAATGGATTGAGCAATGTCTTTCGCAGTTACAAAGGATTTTTGATCTCCCAAAATCTCTCGATAAGCAGAATTCATGAGCTCTACTTTATACGTATCTAATCTAACAAGCGCAACGCCTTCTTTAAGATTATTGATGACGTCTGAGTCGAATAAATCCTTTGCTTTTGTCATACTTAAAAGTCCTTTGGTAGACTTTTTATCAATGGAAATATCAAGCAACAAATAGAGCAATAAAAAGAACACAGAAAGTTGACAGACTGTGTTCTTGGGTAGTGAATTTTCAATCATTCTATTCAAATCAACTAGCAGTATAAAGGATACTGCAAACAGCAACAATAAATTCTTTTCATATTTATAAACGATGGTGAGCTTAATTAATTTAACAAAAACAATAACCGCTAATACGAATTTGATATAAAAAAAGATCGTTGCCATATTCACCTCAAATTTCAATGGTTTTTTCAATAAATAATGTCAAATAATCCATGAGGTCAATCTTTTCACACAGTTTTTTCTGCCTAACAACCTGAACAAGTGGTCGCGTCTGTGCTTCAGGGTTTTCTTTAATGACAATTGCTACTTCTCCGTTGGATAATTGTACCAAGGTGCCAGGAGGATAAATGTTAATCACTCTTAAAAGATGATAATAGATGTTGCGATCAAGTTCATAAACTGCTTCAGCACGAATAATTTCAAGGGCTTCATCCGCATTCACGCGTGCTCGGTAGGCACGATTAGACGATATCGCATTAAAAATATCGCAAAGTGTCACGATTCTAACGTGTATAGGTATTTGATCGCCTTTCATTTGATACGGGTACCCAGCACCATTGAGTTTTTCGTGATGCAAATGTACGATTTGACGTGAAATAGGTGAAATAGCTGAATTATCTTTTAACAGCTCATATCCAGTTCGAACGTGTTCTCTTAGAGTCACTATTTCTTCTAGTGAGAGCGGATCAGGTTTATTAAGCAAGTCCCCTGAAATGGCCATTTTACCAATATCATGTAAAATTGCTCCCATTCCAATTTTTTTGATGAATTTTTCATTAAAATTCATATTTTTTGCGACAAGCATCGATAAAATTGCAACTTCTGCGCAGTGATTATAGGTGTACATGTCAGTTCCCATAAGCTCAGCCATACAATAAAGAGTGCCATGATTATCATAAATAACTGCTAGCATTTCATCAATGATGTCCGTTATTTGCTCAACACTCTTTATAATATAATTTGAATTTTTTCTCACCGCTAAATCTTTAAAGGCGTTCTTTACTACCGAAACCGATTTGATCTTTAATTCATCGGAAACAATGGATTTCGCTTCAAGACCTTCAGACAAATCATCTTCAATATAAACACATTGAATATCTGAATGAATTAATCGATCAATATATTTTTGAGTCAGCAAAGTGTCTTTACTAAGCAATAATTGGCACTTATTGTCGTATACAGGTTTTGCTAACACATCACCTACTTCTACGCGTTCTAAGCTTTTAAGTCTCAAATGGGGCCTCCGTTAAAATGATACTCCTATTGTAACAAAATTTTACACTGACATAAAGAGTTCAGCATATAATTTTATTAACTCCATACTAAAGAGCGATACAATCCAGGCTGAGATTGACATAAAAGGTGCAAATGCAACTTCCATTTTTCTGTTTAATTTTTTTTTGAAAACTAGCTGAATTAGAATTCCGACTACTGCAATATAAAAAGTCAAAAGTGCAGCTATCAAGCTATCATAACCGCCGATAAATGCGCCGATTAACCCCATAAATATAACATCACCAAATCCAAATGCCTCTCTTTTATATATGACTTTTGCAAGTAAATATATAATGAGATAGGCTCCAAACCCAAGTGCACCACCAATAATCATTGCAGTTATGGGGTGATGATAGAATCCCAATGCCACTATGGATATCATACCTAAAATAATGGTGATCCAAACAAAAATGCTATGAGTCAATTGATCAATAACACCTGTTATGATAATAAAAACGCCAAATAATACTTGAGGTATAAAAAAATCAGAGTATATTTCTGCTGTAACAAGCATTATGAAATATAATATAAATAAAATCAAGTGGACTTTCTTATTCAATTTTTGTTCTATCAGCAATTGCGTTACATAAGTTGATGCAACCATTAACAAGAAACTTGCGATTCCATATATTAACCACTTTAAGGCAACTGTCATGTATTACTCCAAAATCAAGTGAGGTGCCTAAGCAAAGATCTAGACACCTCAAATTTATTATTTACTTAAAAAGCGTATATAATGCATACGCTACTTCTGCCTTTGTCATTAAAGCAGATTTCTTTGTTAACCCTTCTGATTCTTTATATTTCTCAGTCTTCATCTTGTTTGCAATTTCATCCCAGCTAAAAGTTCTAGTGAACATCATACTCAACATCGATTCAAATTGCGTATATGTCACATTTGACTTCATGTTAAAAGCAGCTTTTGAGTCCAGCTTCATGTAACCTTTTCCAACCATGTACTCAATAGCTGGTTTATAACTTCCAAAACTCGCACTATCTGAAATATAAGGCACTGCGGAGTTTAGCGGATCCGCAGAACTTCTCATGTTATACACCATTTGAGCCAATTGAGCACGTGTAATTTTTGAATTTGGAGAGAATAACTGATCATCAGAAATTACATTTCTTCGAATTAAAGAATAAATTTCTTTGTATGCCCAATTAAAATTGATATCCTTCACCAATTTATAATTGTTATCAATAAAAATTGCGTACTCCCCACCTTTAAATACACCAGCGGGAATCTCGATTGAAAGACTATTGTCAGTCTGGGTGGTATACTGATACACCCACTTATTATTCTGCCATTGATAAACGCCGGCTCTCTCTGAACCATAATATTCGAATGTTAACACTAACGGTTTTAATAGCTCAATAGAGTGACGATCATTCCAAACTGCAACAGTATATTTTCCGCTTACAGGTTGATACTCATAATTATTTGCATTGAAGCTATTTTGAATTTCAAACACAGCAATATAAGTGGGTTCATAAATTGCTGCTTTTGGTACGGTGAGCGTCATAGGTGTTCTGATTTCTGCCGCCATTGATCCCAATGTAAAATTGATGTATTCTTCACTAAAGTCAATTACCGCTTCATTCTTAGAGATTAATTTTGCATTTTTATTTCGTATTTCAAGATCTAAATTTCTATTTTGGTAGGTGTCAATATAACTGTCCATAAACGCATCCCTAAAAGCTGATTTAAACATTTCACGATAGGTTGTGTTTTCTCTTGTCAAGAAATAGCGCGCGTCTAAACTGCCTTCTGAGATATAGGCATTAAACGCACGGTTCCAGTCATCGGAAACACCCTTAGTAATATCAATCATTGCAGAGACCTGACCTTGAACATTACCGGCAGTTGTTCCGTGCGTCGATGCGTTTTCAATTGGTTTAATATAAACTTGCATATTCGCTTCTCTAAACGCTGAGCTATAAGCTAACTGAAATGCTAATTTGTATGAAGTTATATATGCATTTCGATATGTGTAAGAAGAGACCTTAGAAATACGATTTGCAATCACACTATCAGCAGGTAACACTTTTAAATAATCTTCCACTTTGTTTGCAGCTTGATCTGCTTTTCCAGCTTCAGTACCATCCATTCTTCCAGCGAGCTCGCCGTGTGTTGTCCCCAATGCCTTTGCTTCTTCATCTGGTGTTGCTGCAAATGTAAATGTTGGCGAAATCATCACAAGGATTAACGCCCAAACCAATAATAATTTAAGTTTTCTCATGATTCCCCCCTAGTTTACTGGATATGACACTTGTAACTGGTCAAATAGATATTTACCAGTTAATTTTTGCTCATAGCCAATGCCTTCAACATATACTCTCTGTATCATACATGGATAAGTGATTTCAACAGGCATTGCTGCTTCAAGTTCTTTCCATTGTGTCCAATCAATACTTTTTGCTAGAGGTACTTTAAACTCTTTACCTTTTGAATCGATGACAACAATTCCAACACCGTGATTTGAAGCTTCATATGCATATACCCAAAGTCCGATAAAATCTGCTTGCTTGTTGATCATAATTGGAGTTGAATCAAATACGATATTGGCTTCACTATAATCTCTGCCTGCTGCGAAGTCAATTGTGAGTTCTGCAGAATATCCACCAGCGACTTTTGTTTTACTTCTGCTAAGCATCCCTGAAATATCCGAATTATTCGCAACAAAGAAGTTGCTACCGTCTTCAAAACCGTAAATTTGTGTTTTAGGTCGATAATTCTCATAATCTACTTCAGTTGTTTCTTCATAAGGAAACTCTGGGAAAGTATCCGTCATTTCAGTAGCGACTTCAGTTGTTAACTCAAATCCAATGAAAGGAACAAATGGACCTGAAAGTAAATCTCTTGAGTTTACTTGTGCAGTTACTAATTTGTTAGCTGGTGACGCATATGCTGCTGTTGAAGGAATTGCATTAAACTCAAGTAATAGATGACCTTGTAATGGATAAATTTCAGATTCATCTACTACTTCTCCACCTGCGCCTCCAGTTCCCTTTATATTATTCGTCACGACCACTTCTCGAATTAATATCTTTCGAGTGTTATTTCGAACATTTCGAATATAGGCTAAAAGCGAATCATAATCACCTGAATACTCGACATTTGCTGTGTATTTAATTGAATCTGGTATTTGACTCAAATTATCCGAAAAATTCATTGTATCAAAACTGATTGAAAGACCTTCTGTGTATTGAGTAATCGTTGCTAACATATCTTCCTGACTGATTTCGGAATAATATCTGCCAGCAGTTTCTGATATGACTGCTTCTAGATCTTCAATATTACGATCTAAATTCTTTTCTGAAGCAATTTTCATTTGAATGGTCGTTTGAATCGCTTCTTTTTCAACTAATGTGGTTTCAAGTTCTTTAATTTTCTTTTCTTGAGGAACCATAACGAAAAAATAGAACGCTGCGAGTAACATTACGACTAAAAGAAAGGCTAACAAAATTTTGTCTTTTCTGCTAATTTTCATTGCTTGCCTCCTTCGTTACGATTGCTGTGACAGTGAATAAATAATTGCCATCCACTTCAGAAATATTTGGAATGAGTATATTATCTAAACCACCACTTTGATTAAGATTAAAGGCAAATTGCGCAATGTTGGCGTACTCTGTCGAATAGCCTTTCACTGTCATTGTGGACCCCAACATACTCACTTCAGACAAGAATGAGTTTTCTGGAAGTTGTGCATTCACTTGCTCAAATAACATATCATCAAGTAAATCTGAACTTTCAATTTCAGCTGTGACATTTACGAGACTTGTTAATGTTGCCTGCAAGCCTTCAAGGATTATTTGCTTATTCTCAACATCCGCTACTTTTTGAAGTGTTTTGCTTGAATTCAAATAATCATCAATGTCTTCAATATCTGCTTCTAATTCATTGGTCTTAGAGATTAAAATGATTTGATAAGTTGCTACTAGTGCAATTACAATCACTCCAAGTATGATGAATAAAACCAGATTCGATTTTGGTTTTGTTTGTATTTTCAGATACGGATCAAAAAAGTTAAAATCTCTCAAGTTCTTCCCCCCTACTTGCGAATCAATGCGCCAACAGCATTTACGTAAATTGGCAACTCATCGACTAATTTTTTTGTTGCAATTTCTATGCCGCTATAACTACTAACGATTTGCGTATCTATCTCAAATTTTTCTCTAAATATCATACTTAAATCTTTAAGCTGTGCGCCCCCACCTGTCAAATAAATCGTGTCGATAAAATGCTCAGGCCCTCTTGATGTATAGTACTTAAACACTTTATCTACTTCATTTAAACAGTCATCTAGACAACCTAAAATTTCTGTTGCTAATTCTAAATTTTGCTGATTTCCATCTGAATGACTCATCTCTTTCAAAGCAGACAATCTCGTCATTGTCTTTTTGTGAAAAATTTCTTCATTTGGTAAGTTTAAATGATTCATCATAATGCGATCAAAATCAGCTGCGCCCATCTTAAGAAGACGATTAAACTTATATTGACCTTTTTCAAAGATAGAAATGTCAATCAGTCTATGTCCAATTTCAACAAATGCAATTGTCTTAGTGCTTGCAATTGAATCAAGTCCAAATTCAACGAATTTTTCAAGTGAGTTGCTGTGTACGTCCATGTAGACTGGATTTAATCCACAGTCTGTAATAAAATCAAACAATGTTTTAACCACATCTTTTGGTATAGCTCCTAATAAAATCTTGAGTTTAATGGCATTATCTTCTTCAATCTCTTCAATTTCCTTATACTGCAAAATGTAATTTTCAATGTCTATAGGAAGATACTGACTGACTTCATAAGTAATGAGCTCTAGCTGGTCTTGATTATCCACTTTGGGTACTACCAAATCCCTCTTGATAATATCATGTCCTTCATAGGTAATAGCAACGTCTTTTTGTTTAATATGATGATCTCTAATCAACCCTTGAATAATCGTTTTAAGTGTCAATGGATCCTGGATGCGTCCATTTTCATACACGCCTTCAGGCAATTCTTTTTTGGCTAAAGCAGTTAATTTAATCCGATCTCCTGTTTTTTGCCCAGCAGCAATTTTGACACTATAACTCCCGATATCAATGGACAGCAAATTGGTATTAACAACACCACGTTTCTTTTTCATGAGCTTCCCCCTTACCCAATAAATTTGAACACCGAATCTTTATCAGTGACGTTTTCATTTAGAATTTCTCTTTCTATAAAGCCATTCTTATATAATCCAACTAAATAGTCATCCATAGTATGCATCCCACTTTTTTGTCCAGTTTGCATAAAACTATACAGTTGATGGATCTTGTTTTCACGAACTAAATTACGAATAGCAGGCGTTACTACTAGACTTTCAAGAGCTGCAATTCTTCCAAATCCACGCTTCCTCGGGAGCAATCTCTGAGAAAACACAGCCATAAGAGTATTGGCTAGCTGAATTCGTATCTGTTGTTGATGTGACCCTGGAAAAACATCGATGATTCTTTCTATGGTTTGATGCGCGTTGCGAGTATGAAGCGTCGCCAATACAAGATGTCCGGTTTCTGCTGCCGTGAGAGCAGTTGTGATAGTTTCAAGATCGCGCATCTCCCCTACCATGATAACATCTGGGTCTTGTCTTAAACCCGCTCTAAGTGCATCTGCAAAATTGTTGCAATCGCGACCTACTTCACGTTGTGTAATGATACTTTTATCATTTTTGTGAATATACTCAATTGGATCTTCAATTGTAAGGATATGACAATTCTTCTTTTTGTTAATTGAATCAATAATCGTCGCAATCGTCGTTGACTTTCCACACCCCGTAGGACCTGTTACTAGTACAAGACCTGAATTATACTCGGATACCTTTTCAATGTTTTCTGGTAAATCCAGCTCTTTAGCTGTTGGAATATGCTCACTAATGATTCGACATGCCAGACCAATTTTATCGCTATATCTAAAAACATTGATTCGATACACATTTTTCTGAGGAATTCGATACGCCATATCCACTTGCCCAAAATTCATAAGCACTGCATATTGTTCATCGGATAGGATTTCTTTTGCATAACTCAGATTATCATTTTCAGTTAATACGCGTTTGTCAAGTGGCTGCAGTTCACCGTCAATCCTTGCAATTGGAGGATTCCCCACTGCCAAATGGACATCAGATGCGCCTAGTTGGGCTGCTGAAACCAATATTTCTGTCATCGTCATATCGATACCTCAATTTTCTATCTTGATAAAACCTGTCGTTTAGTTCAAGTTCTGTGAACATTACATAATTACCCTATATGCTCAAAACATGCTTCTTTTGCTTGGTACTATTTAATTTTGAAATGATTAAACACGCTTATTTATGGCAAAATTCGCACATAATCAATTCCGAACGAGCCGCTATTAACATCTGTAGTTGGATCAATACGGAGTTGTGTTAATGTACCCGTCCAATACACATTTGAACCCATTAAAATGAGATAATCAGTATAGCCACTATTAGGCTTAATCTCAAAATCAACATGCTTAGCTTCATTCCAGCCAGTTGATTGTGTAGTTGTGAAATAAATCTGTGCCTTTGTTGAAGTGGTGTTATTTCTAAGTCTAAGCAATATATACTTATTGGCATCTACGTTTTGTGAAAAGATTGGCGAGGTCACAAATGGATCATTCCCTGATAATGTACCCGTTATAAATCCAGATGAAGCACCAAATCCAGACACATTTCCACCACTTGTCCAACTTTCTGTACTCGAATTAAAATTCCAAGTTTTAACTGGTGCCGTGAACCATTTTTTATTCATATACTGTTCAACAACAGCTCTTTCTGTATCTATAAGTGCTCTGTCAAATACAATTACTTCTGCGATATCGCCACTCAGGTGATCATTACTCCCTTCAGCTGAAGCTCCAATAACAACAGCTCTGTTTTGTACACCTGCATTACCGATATTATTGTGTGCAGTTTTTTCAACCCCATTCAACCAATACTGATGCATCGTACCAGTCCAAGTTGAAGAATGTATGTTGAAATTATTATTCCCAGTACTTCTATTAGTAGAATTACCTCTAATTGTATGTGTGAATAGAGTCGTATTCCCTAATCCAAAATTATACGTTGCACTAGTAGTCCAACCGTTAGATTTACTGATAAAGGTTGAATATTCAGTACTTCTAGTTGAAGCTTTTCCAACGATGAACATCGAAAACTGATTGGAACTGCCGCACAGTAGATTCTCCTTATCAATACCATTCAATAAAAACGCATCGTTGTTTAATGTTAAATACTCATCAGAATTTGGATTAAAGGTAATTGTCGGAAATCCATTTAGTCCCACATCGTTTCTACCTGGTTGATTGGAGCTATTTGTTTGATAAAAATGATTATTGTGTCCACTTTGATCATTCCATCGATTGATCCAAATACCACTTGAATACTCGAGACCTATTGAAGCGTCTAATTTTGCCACCATATCACTTGGCCATAAATACGGTTGAATAGCCGGAGGTAACGCTGTAACTGTAATCAAACACGTATCTGACTTTCTACCATCTCCTGATGTTGCAGTAATGGTCGCACTGCCTACAGAGATTGCAGTAACCAAACCGTTAGCATCTACGGTAGCGATATCTGGTCGATTGCTTTCCCAACTAACAGTCGTATGTGTCACATTAGCCGGTAGAACAGCCGCAGATAATGATTGTGTTTGACCCACATAAAGTGAAGCTGTCTCCGGCGTCAACGTTAGGCTTGTTGCGTACACTGTATCAACTGTATCAATTGTAAAGGTTCCTTTTGGATGATCATTACTCCAAATACTGATATAACCATATGTTTCAGATGCTATAGCACCCTTAATCAGTTCATTTCCACTAATTGAAGACGTACTGCTAATCGGATTTTCGAATTCCAAAATCATGATTTTCGAGTCCGTTGTTGAACGTGTTGCACTTACTAAGTTCCCTAAAGAAGCATTTGTTTGAATTAAATCTTTGTTCATAGTCTGTGAAATATTTGATTTAAATACGACTTCAACTTGTTTGTTGTTAGTACCAAAATAAGCTCGGTCAATCTCAATTCTAGGTGCTCTAATATAAACTGCATTACTTAGATCTTCTTTACCTATACGACCACTAATCGCATAGGGTGTTACAGAATAATACAAGTAGCGATTTCCGAAGCGATTAATAAGCGCTTCATTTGACAACGACAACCCCGTTACTACTTCACTAAATTTAAACCGTTCATAGTCCGTTCCAAGGGTAGTATCTGTTTGATTATTTGGTGTTATATGCAAGGTTTCTGATTCAGCATATGATACCAACCCTCTTGCAGCATTCCACTCTTTTATAACGGCATAATTATCTAAAGTCGCTATACTTGTAATATTTTGTTCTGATGAGACAAACCACTTATAGACACTCATCAGATGAATAAGCGGATCATCCACTTTGTATTTGCGATAATCTACATAAAAAACAGCTGGGTTTAAATTGCCTGATCCATCAAACATATTTATTTCTGCAGGAGTCGGTGATGTCCCTACAACAGTCATTAGGACATCTGGATTTCCAGCATGTCCATTTGCAATAATTTCAGGAACATCATAGGGGGTTGTTTCAGGCGGTTGAAATACTGTGATTTGACCATGTCCTGAAATATTCTCAGTTATTAAATGGCCGGTGACACTAACACCAAAGACTTGAATTGTTTGACTTCCAACACCTGTTGGTTCACTTCTCTTTTGTTCAAGAATTTTCTCTACATCCTGTTGAGATGCATATGAATCTATGACAAATTTCTCAGAGTCAACTAAGTGTCGAAAAGTAAACGCCATTGCAGGAATAAATATTGCTGCAATAATACCGAAAATTGCGATTGAAACAATTATTTCAACTAAGGTAAATCCACTTTGTGTATGTTTATTCACTTTCATGTTTTACCTCCTTTAGTTTGGTCCACCGATATGCCATAAGGCATCACTTATTTGAAATTTAATTTCTTCCAAAACTGCATTTAGTGCCGCACCTGTATCTGCTACGTAATACTTATAAGCGCCAGTTCCATTTGTTCCATCTGTAGCTTTTGTTGCATTTGCAATGGCTTGAAGTCCAGAAGAACTTGCACCACTCGTAAATCCGATAACAAAAGTGCGAACTTTGTAATCGGGAAAAGTCTCGGTATTGCCTGTACCTGGATATTTTAACGACCCGTTGAATTGATTTACAACCGTCTGAATGTAATCGTCGTTGCTAGCACCAATGGCTATTCCACCTGAATAATATGCGTTAGAGTATCCGGATGAATAATAACTGCCAATGTTTTGATCATTGGTAACATATGTTTTTCCCAAATCTCCATCATACGTATAATAAAAATTATTATAGTTGTTCCAGCCTGTATATCTAACTGCTAAACCATCATAAGTTGAATTATGCGCATATGGATTATCCCATTTATAATGCACTGCACCCGTTTGATCATAATAAGTAAATCTTACACGCCACCCACTATTCCATATCCAGTCCCAACGATTATACGTATACGTATTTGTTCCACTTGTATAAGTGTGTGCCAACGGTGCATTAAACGTATAGTTTCTAAAACTAATATACTGATGAATACTTTCTACATTGGTGTCTCCATCTACCAGTATAATCATAAAATTCTTTGTTATTTTGCTGGCATTTGTTGGATCGTTATTAAATGCTTCAATCGAACGTAATCCGCGTCTCATGCCATCACCTGTATTCGTACCACCATTAGCTGTCAAGTTTGTGATGATGCCACTCGTTCCAATAAATGTATTTACATTAGGTTGCAATTTAATCATTACATTCTTATTATCTCCAAGTGTACTGTTCGCATTATACGAAAATGGCGATACACTTAAAAAAATGTTTTCATTATCCGCTAATCCTTGGACCATTTTTGTAGCTTCCTGCTTTAATACGTTGAGTCTCGTACTTGCTCCTAAAGAGTAATCCATACTACCTGAACGGTCGATGACAAATGAAACTGAGGCTTGTGCAACTGCAACGTCAGTGAGTCTTGGATCTGAACGATATGCAAGCGTATTTGCCACATTTCCGTATGAACGATCAATGACCTGTAGGGTATTGACACTTTCAAGTTCGGAACTAACAGTTCTTGTTTTGCCATTGACATTTACGGCTAATGAAAACTTCAACAGTCGATCAACGTCCGGCGCATTATCTTTATCAAAAGTTAAATCAAAAGTTACTCCTGGTTCAGCTGTTGCAAGCACTCTTTGAACATGTTGCGTACCATCCCAAACCCACTCAACAAGTTGAGTTTTATTGGAATTGATCATTAAGTAGTTCCATTCATCCGAAAAATAGTCTGCTATGTTTGTTGAAGGCGTTGGATAATCTTTCGCCAATACAAAAACACCCGATGAATCTCTAATGATGTTATTAATTGTTTTGCTTACAATTCTTACATTATGCTGTATATCTGCTTCAACAATTACCATTTCATGGCTTTTATTTGCAAAAATGAACATGTTAAACCCCACGGCTAATACAGTTCCAATTAGTGCGATAACAACAATCAATTCAATTAAAGTAAATCCTTTTATTCTTGTCATTTAAATCACTCCTAATTATTTTTCCAAACTTTCTTGCTCACATCTGCAGGATCAAAATACATGATTCGAGTATATGTTTCTCCTGTATCGTTCATTGTAGCAATTGAAGTGATTTTTATCCAATCGACAAATCCGGAATCAGTTGATTTTATAGCACTCACATCAATTGTACCATTGCCTAAAGCGATATCGTTCTCTGTATAAGATGAAACTGTATTGTTTTTTAAACGATTCATTAATTCAAACGAATTATTAATTAAAGCAGCATATGCCATCTCAGCGCCTGAATATGCTAAATAGTACGTTTCAACATCTTCTTCTTGCGACTTTGCTTGATTTAAGTTGCCGACAAAAACAGCTTGAATAGCAGCAAGTAATATTCCGACTACCATTAAAATCATCAAAATAAATACTAAAGTACCGCCTTTAGACTCGTTTAAAAATATTTGAATCCTCTTATACTTGCTTAACATACGATTCAAAAGGACCTCCCGAATATTTGTGTTCAATCATATCTCGTGAATATGAACTTACATGGGTGAAATCTTTCTAACGTGAAATTTTCACTACATTATTACTCATTATTATATCCAAATAATCAATACTTACGCAGACTTTGCTTGAATTGTCATTGACAATCCAAAATAAAAAAGGCCGCAGTTTACAAACTGCAGCCGAACCGTCATAGATAACTCCTTAGACTTCAAACTTTGCGTCCTATTTTTTCAAATAGTTTGCCAAATATATAGTGTTGAATAGGCTGATATTGTAAGCCTTTTTAAATTGTTTATATATTCATTATTATATCGTATCCGTGTAAAATTGTCTACATGTTCTCATTTCAAGCTGTTCTTATTTTCATATTTTGCAATTTTAAAGACATTTACACTTCATTAATCTATGAGATGCAAATCCAATTCCTAATAAGATCCAAAATATCGGAGCTACAGAAACAACACTATCATTAAATATTGCAGCGATAAGATAACCAATTACAGCGGCAAAGATTCCCACTACATATGCATAGAAATCATTCATATTGGACTGACAACGTTGAGTAAAATTACATGTGTATAATTGCATAAACGTTTTTAAAATATAAGATAAAAACAAAATCAACATAGTGATCAGCGAAATTAATCCCGTATTAATAAGTAACTGTAAGTAATAGCTATGTGGCTTATCTACAACCATACTAAGGGTTCTAAAATAATTGGCTTTCCCCACAAAATCTTCTTGAGGAAAGTACATTCCAAACGTGTCTGGTCCTGTACCTAACCAAAGGTTATTCTTAATTAGCGGAAATGATCTCGACCATATATACCCACGACCCGACGCAAAAGTTTCTCTACCTTCAAATCCCCATTTTTCAGGTTCATATACACTTGTATGAAATTCGCCTAATTTTCCACCTAATTGTATAACATCCTCTTTAATATACCAATTGAGTTTTATGTTATCCAAAGTAGTAATAAGAATTGTTTTTTTTGACGAAACAATTTCTTGTACTTTTAGGGTTTCAGTATCATCAATATGAATTAAATACGAATCCTCGTTGATGTGTTCTTTCGCATATTGCACATTATTATCGTTGTAAAAATGAACATATCCCTTATTGACTGAAAAAGCAATTGTATAGTGATTGGTTTTTATTTTACCGAAATTATCATTTAATTCAAATGACTTAACCATTAAACGATCATCACTTGTCTTTTCAATGTCAGGGTTGAAACTCTTGATTTTTCCGAATAATGAACCATCTGAAAACGTGTTCATCATCAATGCGATACAAATCATTGGAATAATAATGAATATTTTAAATTTGTCACGACAAATTTGTTTTCTCATGAATAGAATTATAATTAACAACGCAATCATGCCACCTAGCATCCCCGCTCTAGATTTGCATCCAATCCACACAGCAAAAAACAACAACAACAGAACAGAAAATAATCCTGTTTTTAAGCGGCTTTTTATCCCGAAGTATAATGCTGTCGCTAGAGGAAATACCATCGCCATATAGCTTCCAACATAATTCGAATTGCCCATGGTTGCAATAATTTCTTTTCCCACATTAACAATGGTTTTTGAATCAGCAATATAATGATATTGAAAAGGATAAATTAATCGTCTGCCAATCCATGTATTTAAATAATCTTTACCAAAAAACTGAAAAAATCCAAGTAAACAGATCATAAAGGCTGAAATCAATAAAGATCCTATAATGATTTTAATCGCTTTTTCAGAAGTCACTTGCTGATAGGCTAAAACAAACATAATCAAATAGGATATAAGAACAAGAATACCTTCGCCATGGTGAACATATCCATGCAATGAAATAAACGAATAATCAGATAACAGGCTAGAAACAATCATTGTTAAGCCAACCAACACAACCCATATCAGCGCAGAATCCCAAACTAAATGAAACCGATCAAAAACAACTCTTAGCAAAAGTAAAATGGTACCAACAACAGAGAGTGTTATGATAAATAATGATTTGTAATACGAAAAATAATCATTTTCAATATATGCACCCGTCCAACATTCAAACCACTCTCCCTCTAGTATAATTACGCGAAATCTCAAAATAAGTGGAACAACCGCGATTAATAATATTAGTGGCATGATGTAAATTATTTCTTTTGCATTTTGCTCATTAATTTTTTTCATAATCACCTTTCAACACAACGACAGATAAAAGGATTGCAAGTACTTAATACATGCAATCCTTGGATCATTAATAATAGTCTGTTGTTATCATTAATAGAATACGATTAATTAGTTTTTAACTGCTGCTGCTGTTCCATTTGTGTAGGTTACAGTATATCCTTTAACAGTATACACAAAACTATCTGCGTCTGTTACTGTTAAAGCAGTTCCGTTTAAAGGACCTGTTAAATCAAGTAAAGATGTAGATGTCAAACCAATTCCTGAAACAGATCCATTACTTGCTTGTAATGCTACTAATGATGTGTAAATAGTTTTAGCTTCTGCTAATGCAGCTTTTTCATTAGCATTATCTGTAAATCCACCCAATCTTGGAATAGCGATTGCAGCTAAAATACCTAAGATTACGATAACTACGATTAACTCGATAAGAGTAAATCCGCCTGCTCTTTTCTTTTTCAATGCTTTCATCATGTGTTTCTTCCTCCTTAACATTTATGTTTTATTAGGCTTTCGCCCTATATGTTTAATGCTATTTCTTTACTATTTCACTGTTTTGAGCATGTCAAACATTGGCAACAGCATAGAAATAACAATAAAACCAACCACTACCGCCATGACGATGATCATCAATGGCTCCAGCATACTGATCATCTTTGAAATCGCTGCATCCAGCTCTTCATCGTAATAGTCTGCCGTCTTATCAAGCATTTCCTCAAGCGAACCAGATTCTTCACCGATGCTTACCATGGAAATCACCATCGGCGGAAAGACGCCTACTTTTTTTAGAAGCGAACTGAGCGCTATCCCTTTTTTCATATCTTCAGTAACTACTGCAATGCCATCGATTACCACTTGATTACCCGTGACATTTCCAGAGGTTTCAAGCGCTTGGATGATAGGGATTCCACTTGCCAATAGTGTCGACATGGTTCGTGTAAATCGAGATGTTGCAATTTTGGCAATTTGCACTTTCATGACGGGTATGCTGAGTTTCACTCTGTCGAAAAATCGTCTCCCACCAACTGTACGCTTAACTTGCTTTATACCCATAATAATGGCGATGATACCTGCTAAAAATAAATACCAATACACTTTTATCGCATCACTGAGTCCCATTAAAAATCGAGTTGGACCAGGTAATTCGGTCCCAGAAGCTGTAAACATCTCAGTAAATCTTGGCAAGATAAACGTCAACATAAAAATAACAACACCTACAACTAATATACTTAAAATCATCGGGTACATCATCGCCCCTTTGATTTTACTATTGATTTTATTTTCTTTCGTGTAATGTTCTGACATTTTCATGAGAACATTGTCCAAATTACCTGTTAACTCCCCTGCTTCGACCATGTTTACAAGCAGTGAAGGAAATATTTTAGGATGTTGCCTCATGGCTACAGAGAGAATATCTCCTTTTTGTACTTGAGTGGCCATTTTTTTGATTACCCCTGCAAGCCGTTTATTATCTGTCTGTGCACTCAAAACATCCAGACACGTTAGTAGCGGCATCCCTGCATTGAGCATGGTATGAAGCTGTTTACAGAACATAGCGATATCATTGACTTTTACGCGTTTCTGAAAGATTTCAAGTTGTGAAATATCCTGTCCTTTTTCTTCTTCAATCGTAATCGACACCGGTCGATGACCCTTTGCTCGAATCATACGCATAGTTTCATCGCGAGATTCTGAACGATAGACGGTTTCAATGACATGTCCCTTCAAATCTATTTCTTTACATCTATAAACATGTACCATGTTAGCCCCCCAATTTACATATAGCCAATTTGTTTCATGACCATATCTAAGTCTACTGCGTACTTACGCAATGTTTGTTGATCAATTTGATGTTTTTTGTATAAGTCAATCAATGAGGCATCCATTGTAATCATCCCCTGATTTATACCTGTTTGTATCACTGTTTGCATTTGATGCGTTTTGCCTTCGCGGATCAGATTTCGAATCGCGGTATTGGCAACCATGATCTCAAAAGCAACGACACGTCCCGTGCCATCTGCCTTTGGTAATATTTGCTGCGATATAACCGCTTCGAGTACAGATGCCAATTGAATACGCACTTGTTGCTGTTGATGAGGTGGAAATACATCGATCACGCGGTCAATGGTTTTAGCTGCACCGATCGTATGGAGTGTTGACAATACTAAGTGACCTGTTTCTGCAGCAGTAATCGCTGTGGATATCGTTTCTAAGTCTCGCATCTCTCCAACGAGTATAATGTCAGGATCTTGTCTCAAAGCCGCCCTTAATGCATTTGCAAACGTCCTTGAATCATTTCCGATCTCACGTTGATTGATGATGCTCTTATCATGTTTATGAAGATACTCAATGGGATCTTCAATGGTCATGATATGTTCATTTCTTTCATGATTCATATAGTCAATCATAGAGGCTAACGTCGTGGATTTACCGCTACCTGTTGGTCCAGTCACCAGAATTAGACCACGCTGTTTTCCTGCAAGTTCTTTAAGTACTTGCGGTAATTTCAATTGTTCCATAGTTGGAATACTCAATGCGACAACACGAAGAGCAATACTGTAACTACCACGTTGTTTATAAGCATTGACCCTAAAACGACCCAAACTTGGATATGAATAAGAAAAATCGAGTTCGCCTCTTTTTTCTAAATCATCGGCTTGTTCTGCAGTCAATATTTCTCGAACAATCCGGTACGTATCGTCCGGCATCAACCTTTGCTCTGTCATGCGAATTAAGCTTCCGTTAACCCGCATAATTGGAGGCGATGCAACTGTGATATGAACGTCAGATGCTTTATGCTCTATGGCGATTTCAAGATATTTGTGTAATTCCATACACCCTCCATTTTAATTGGACTCAACAATTATTAATAGATTTCAAGTGTTGATAGATTTCAACTATGATGCAGTTTAGTCACATATTCTCATTATTCATCAAAGCTAAATGTCATTCTGTTCATCTCATCAAGAGTCGTAACGCCCTTTTTCACAAGTTCTCTACAAGTTGCGTTTAAGGTTGTCAGTCCTTTTTCAACCGCTCTTTTTTTGATGTCGTCAATACTTTGACTTGTACTGATGAGATTTCTAATTTCTCTGTCCACTACAAGCACTTCATGTATCGCAGTTCTTCCAGAATATCCGGTATGATTACACGAATTACAGCCTGTTCCTACAAATATCTCTAGTTCTGTATCATGTGGCAAACTTAACAAATCCAACTCGTCATAGCTTGCTAAATGCCCCACTTTACATTTATTACATACCTTCTTTACAAGACGCTGAGCGATAATGCCCACCACAGACGAACTCACCAAGTAGTTTTCAATGCCCATATCCTCAAGTCTTGAAATGGTGCTAACCGTATCATTTGTATGGATAGTGGACAGTACAATATGTCCTGTTATAGCGGCTCTTACTGCAATTTCAGCAGTTTCTGCATCACGAATTTCTCCTACCATGATAATATCTGGATCTTGTCGTAATATGGATCTTAATCCACTTGCAAAAGTGAGACCTGCTTTCACGTTTACTTGCACTTGATTAATGCCTTCTAATCGATATTCAACAGGGTCTTCAACCGTAATGATGTTTTTAGTTTCTTTATTTAGCTCTTTTAAAAGTGAATACAAGGTTGTGGTCTTTCCGCTTCCAGTTGGACCTGTTACCAAGATAATTCCCTCAGGAACTTTCATGATTTTTTCAAGCATGTCTAAATTATGATCTGTAAAACCGAGATCTTCTTTTTGAACCACTAAACTATTACGATCAAGTAAACGAATAACGATTTTCTCACCATACACAGTTGGTAAAATTGAGATCCGCATATCAATTGGAATGCCTTCGATAATCGTTTCTACACGCCCGTCTTGAGGAATTCTCTTTTCAGAGATATTCATTTTTCCTAATATTTTGATTCTCGTTACAATTGCAGAGTGTGTCGCTTTAGCAGGAGTCATCATTTCTCGAAGCTCACCATCTATACGATACCGAATACGGACTGTTCTCTCATAAGGTTCAATATGAATATCACTTGCTTTGCTCTTAACCGCTTGCGAAATGATTGTATTCACCAATCGAACCATCGGTGAATTGGTAACATCCGCGTCTTCAGTTTCTTCATCTTCTTCAGTAAATCCAATTTGTGATTTAAAGTCTTCAACTGCCTTTTCTGCTTTTTCAGAGGCATCGTAATAGCGATTAATGGCTTTTGCAATATCCGATTGTGAACAGATTACAGGATTAATATCCATCGCAGTAATCAAGCGAATATCGTCCTTTGCAATCATATCAAGTGGATCAACCATGGCAATGGTAATCACATTATTTTCTAATCGAATCGGAATGACCATGTGCTTACGTGCTAGACTTTCACTAATTAATTTAGGCACTTTCGGATCTATATAAATATTGTTAATGTCTACATAGGGGATTTGATACTGTTCCTCCAACACCTTAAACAATTGATCTTCAGTAATCCAACCTTGTGTAATCAGTGTAACACCTAGCTTTTGACCAGTTGATTTTTGCAAATCTAACGCTTTAAATAATTTATCTTCATCGATGACACCATTTTTCACTAAAATGTCACCAAGACGCATTTTTTGAGCTGCCATCGAATGTACTCCTATTCTTACTTCGAAATTATTACGTTTTCTCAATATTTATTATACACTTATACTAGGCATCTGCTCAAGCCTTTAAATGGCTTGTCATTGACAATATACCCAAATAAAATAAAAAAACTGCAGTTTAAAAAAACTGCAGTTGAACGATCATAGCATTATGCCTTAGACTTCTAACTTTGCGTCCTGTATTTTCATACAGTTTGCCGATATTTTCATTATAAATCTATCAACATTATACATGTATTTCGTGAAATTGTAAACGTTTAATTCATGTAAATTATCCAGTTACAATTGCTAGCAACTCTGTACCATATAAAATTGTGATTAAGCACGAAACAACAATGAAAGGAGCAAACGGAATTGTCTCCATTTTGTCTTTCTTCAAACCAATCAGCCAATAAATTCCAAAAAATCCACCCAATACAAAAGATAACCATATGACCATAAGAGCAAACTTCCAACCTAGAAAAAGACCTATGGGTGCAAACACTTTGATATCCCCCATTCCAATTCCAGAACGCTTTGCAATGACAAATGACAACAGTGCAATAAGTATCATGACGCCAACCGGTACAAGTGCTGCTAAAAGCGGCGTTAACCAACTTGTCACATGATAGATTGAGTACAAATGGATATAGCTCATAACAACTGGAATCGTCCCTACAATTAACCCAAAGATGACAATAGAATTTGGAATCATCTTATGATCATAATCTATAAAAAATATAACCGTCAACAACGCAATAAAAATCCACAAAATCAACGTGTCATAACTCAAACCAAACTTGATGTAAATCGCTAAAAACAATAGACCTTCTAGTAATTCCACAAATGGATATCGAAATGAAATCTTTGATTGGCAGGTTCTGCATTTGCCACGCAAAAAAATCCAGCTAAATAAAGGGATCATATCAATTGCTGTTAATACTTTACCACAGCTTCCACATCGAGACCTTGGTTTTACGATACTTAAACCTACTGGAATTCGATAAATACAAACATTTAAAAAGGACCCTATAATCATGCCAAATAAAGTGACCAAGGACATCAAATATATCGTCAAAACAACCTCCTACAGGATTCTACACATTTTGAACTAACGGTAACTGAACAATTCAAGTTTAACATATTTAAGTTAACAAATTTAAGCTTTACAATTTCAATCATTTATATCACCATCATAACATAATACGATAGAAAGAAACAATGCTTCACTCCAATTTATTATTTGTTCATTTTCGCATTCAAAGCAACAGATTCACAACAGTTGATCCATAACAGTTGATTCACAACAGTTGATTCATAACAGTTGATTCATAACAGTTGATTCATAACAATAGATTTAATTCTTTATTAATAAATTTTATGTTCATTTTTCATTTCATTGGGGTATACTAATAAAAGTACAAGCAAAAGTTGACATACGTATTTTGCGACTGTCATATTTAGAAGTGAATTAAGGAGAAAGCGATGGAAGATTTTAGTCGCTTGGACGAACTGTCCAAGATTATGGCAAATAGAGCTTACATGATCAACAAAAGAAAAAAATTGGTAGACGAGCTTGCGAAGCTTTCTCAAGAAGAAATTCGTTTGCAATCTAGCCTAAAAAAAGAGACCGAAGACTATCATGCTATGGAGAAACTTTCCATAAAAAAACTCATCGCACTGTTTTCAAATCATTACGAAGAAATGCTGGATCGAGAGTTTAGAGAAATGAAAATGGCACAATATAAGTACGATAATTTGCTCGAAACGCTCACACAATATCAAGTAGAAATCAAAGGTATTACAGATGCCTTAAAAAAGACAGAATATCTTGAACAAGAGTACACAACCTTATTAAATGCAAAAATTGCTTGGGTCAATCAGCAAGGAAATCAAGAAATTATGGATTTCGATCAAAAGATACGCAATTGCGAAAGTAAGAAAAAGGAAATTGAAGAAGCCATACAAGCATCTAAAAAGCTCATTTCAGTCTTAAGAAGCACCGCAGAAGAGCTCTCAACTTCAAAAGGTTGGGGAACGTGGGATATCTTTGGAGGAGGCATGTTGACTAGCCTCGTAAAACACGATCATCTCAATCGAGCTTCACAACTTATCAAAGATTCACAAGATAAAGCAAACGCGCTGACTCAAGAACTTTCAGACTTAAACTACTATTTTGATTTTGATCTTTTGGATTTAGACTCACTTACAGTTGCATTTGATACTTTTTTTGATAATATCTTCTCAGATTTATCTGTCCAATCTCAAATTGCTAAGGCAAGCGATAATATTCATCTTAATCTTGAAAAAGCTGAGAGACTGCTTGAAAAGTTAGAAGTATTATTAGTTGAATGTCAAAGTACCATCCAAGAACTCACTCAAAAAAGAAATGAAGCCATCTTACGACTATAAGATGGCTTTTTTCATTCTTTATGTTAAAGTTTGAAATATTATAGTGTGAAATACTAATTTAACTGTTTACTACATAATCTCCTACAAATTGCGATTCACCGTTAAATAGCATTTAGCAGCGCTTGTCACAGTGCTATGCATAGTTTCCAAATAGCTATTTTCAGTGATATTAAGGGCCATTACAGCTTCATATTGTGCTTTGAGTTCTTCACAATTGTCACAGTTATTCTCAAGTGTCTTTTGAAGGGTTTTGAGTAAATTTCTAAATGCTTTTAACATCTCTAAATCAGCCATCCCTACATCATGTCTCATACGATACATAATCACATCTAAAAAATAATGTGTAAAATCTCTTAATTCAGAAAGCATGCACTTATATCGTTCATAAGATCCATCATTCTTTTTAACACGCTTAATTTCAGTTACATAACTCGTAATTTGATCAATATCACCAAATAAACTGGTAATATTGCTCTTTAATGCAACTAAATCTCCACTTTTTTCTTCTCGTAAGTACGTATCCAAATTTTGGTCAAGACTTTCTACAATATAAATAACACGTTTTCTCAACATGCGATTATGAAATATAAGTGAAAATAAATAATTATATAAAATAGCAACACCAATACCTGAACCTAGCGCTAACAATCTCAATCTAAGCGTAATCCACATACTCGGATTGCCAAGGGCATCTAATTGAATATATTGAGTCATATAAATTGCTGTAAAAATTGCAACAGGCGATACAAATCTCCAATTATGTTTAAGTGCAAAATACATCGTTGCTGCTACGCCTAGAGGAATTGTAATCACATTGACGCCAAATAAAGCAACAAGTGCCGCTGTCACTACTCCACCTAAGATTGAAAACTTAATCTGGTCAAATCCAGCCTTGATCCCGATAATATTTACAGGTTCCAGCGTCAACATCATACCAAACAATAGCGATATCATATCTTTTCCCATAATCGGATGATTATGAAACAATATGTACGCGGTAAAAACGCTTAAAAACCCTTTCAACACGTATAAATACGAATCAAAAAGCATCGCTTGTCGGCTCAATTTGATCTTATCAAACAAAAATCTCATTATTTACGTACTCCTCTGAATTTTCTCTTCACAGTGGTATATATTTTAATTCCATTTGAAGCAATGCGAATTAAAGGTTTCATGTACGGTTTTTCCATATCTTTTGCGACTTCATTTAATCGATTAGGAATATCAATGGACTGTGGACAATGTTCTAAACACTTGCCACAACGTTTACATAGCGAAGCGTAGCTCGCTTTACCATTCATGCCTCCCATTTGCATCCAATAAAACGTTCCTACTTTTTGATTCAATAAATACTTAGAGTTATATAAATCAAAACATCTAGGAATATCAACGCCAAAAGGACACGGTAAGCAATACTGGCAACCTGTACACGGCACTTTTTGAAGTTCTAAGTAGATACGTCTCGCTTCACTCAAAGCTTCAAGTTCTTCATTCGAAAGACTTTCAGGCATCATACCATTTGCATAACGTATATTCTGCTCGATATGAGCATCCTCCGTCATTCCAGATAAAACCATGGTCACTTCTTTATGGTTCCAAATCCATTTAAGTGCCCATTCCGCTGGTGTCCATTCAGGCTGAGTCTCTTGATAACGCAGACGCACCTTTTCAGGCAACTTGTTCGCTAAAGTCCCTCCGCGTAAGGGTTCCATGACAAACACTGCAATATTTTTCGAAGCAGCATACTCCAAACCTTCTTTACCCGCTTGATTATACTCATCTAAAATATTGTATTGAATCTGACAAAAATCCCATGGATACGCGTCGATAACCGACTTAAATAGCGTGCGATCTCCATGAAAGGAAAATCCCACATGACGCACTTTTCCAGTACGTTTAACCTTATCCAAAAATTCAAAAATATTGAGTTTTAAAAACTTTTCCCAATTTTCTTCATTTAAGGCATGTAACAAATAGTAATCGATAACCTCAACTTGTAATCGATTGAGTTGTTCATTGAATATGACATCAAAATCACTTGAATTATGGACGAGCCACGGAGGCATTTTGGTCGCAATATTCACTTTCTCACGATACCCATCTTTCAGAGCACGTCCGATAAAAGTTTCGCTTTGACCACCATGATAAAAATAAGCTGTATCTACATAATTCACACCCTGATCAATGGCTGATCTTAATTGCTTCAACGCTTTCTTTTCATCAATTCTTCCATTATTCGTAGGAAATCTCATGCCACCATATCCTAAAATAGAAAGTTTCTCACCAGATGAAGCAACTTGTCTGTACTCCATAACGCCTCCTATTTGAACATCTTAATCAATATCAAGCAAAAAATATATACCCCACAGAGAGATTTTATATTAACTTATTGATGTTCGCAATTTTTTTATAAATATTCTACAAATAAAAAATCAAGAGTAAATCCTAAACGACTCCTCTTGATTCATAATTATAGTACTTTTAATCGGTTGACACAATTGAATTGTTTGATGGATTTCAAAAAAATGTGTAAATTGGGCAATTTTTTGTAAAGCGGGATAGCATTTATAAATTATCTACTAATTTTCTGAACATTTCTTCAGTTTCACTTAAATTTTTCATGTTAAAAATGACGGGTTTAACTTCTTTGTGATTTTCTTTTGACTGTATATATTTTTTTGGGACGATCACAATAACCGACTTGTTTTCATTAAATACTGATACTTCGCAGTTACCAAATTCTGATACATAAAAAATACCTCTACGATACAAAGGCGTTGCTGATCCAACAACTTTCGTTCCTATTCTCACATCCTCAGTCATATAGATGGTTTCTATTGTATCAAATGATATTGTTGCCTTTTCCATCGTACTTTTTATTGTGATACTATCATCAGTAATTGTTACTTTGGGCGCAATAAAATCATCCATCAATAATGCGATTGGTAACATGACACAACATAGCACCAATATGACAATCGTGAATAACATGAAGATTTTGCCACCCTTAGTGCCGAGATTCACGTTAGAGCTGCCCATATGATTAAATACTAGCATTTTGGGATTGTTTGGATTGTTATAAAACAATGCCCATTTCCAGTAATTCTCTTCATCATCGCGAACTGAGTCGTACCAACCTCTTTGTCGTTTAATGATCTTAAGTTGTTCACTTGCTTTACCGATAATATAAAGTTTTCCACCTATTACAAATCCTAGCCAAATGAATAAAAACAACAGCACAATTGACATGTAAGGTGTATCTATTAACATAAGAAAGTTGGTTATAATGGACATTATAATCCATATTCGATTATTTCGTCTATACTGTGTGATGACTTCTGTGATGGCATCATCATTCAGTCGCTCATTTGGTATATACACTCCAAATAATCTACCACGAGATGGTTTCGCCATTCCATAATTGGCTCCTAGCAAAATCAAAAATGTCATTAAGTTACAGGCGAACATAAAATATGAAAAAACTCTCACTTCTAACCTCCCATATTAACACAGAAAACAGTGTATCTATGTTTAATGATATCCTAGACTTATTAAAAATCTCTTAATAGATTATTAATCTGTGAATATTGCAATTTTCTAAACCTGACATCATCAATTTTAGTAGGATTCTGCAAAGAAAAATGGCTCTTGATTTTCATCGAGAGCCACCTTTCTTGTGGGGTTGGAATGCCGAGGTTGTGCTCGACAAGCTATTGATTATTCCCGATATACGGATTACTCTCTATATAATGGGAAACGATCACAAAGCGCTTTTACTCTTGCACGTGCAGGTTCGAGGTCTGCATCGCGGTTATCAATCGTCCAGCTAATGATATCTGCGATTTCTAACATTTCTTCTTTACCGAACCCTCTTGTTGTTGAAGCTGGTGTACCTATACGGATACCACTCGTTACAAATGGGCTTGCTGTTTCATTTGGCACAGTGTTTTTATTCGTCGTAATGCCGATTTCATCAAGTAACTTCTCTGCAGCTTTACCTGTGATATCTTTATTTCTAAGGTCAACAAGCATCAAGTGGTTATCAGTACCGCCCGATACAATTTTGAATCCTTTTGACATAAGTGCTTCTGAAAGTGTCTTTGCATTTTCAACAACACGTGTTTGATATGATTTAAACTCTTCCGACATCGCTTCTTTAAAACAAACTGCTTTAGCAGCGATAATATGCATAAGCGGTCCGCCTTGAATACCAGGGAAGATCGTCTTGTCAATATCTTTAGCGTATTGTTCCTTACAAAGAATTGCGCCACCTCTTGGACCACGTAAAGTCTTATGAGTCGTCGTCGTTACAAAATCAGCATAAGGCACTGGACTTGGATGTAATCCTGTAGCAATAAGGCCTGCGATATGAGCCATATCTACCATCATGTATGCGCCAACTTCGTCACAGATTTCTCTGATTCTAGGGAAATCAATCGTTCTAGAGTAAGCACTTGCACCTGCTACGATCATCTTTGGTTTTTCAGCAATTGCCATCAATCTAAGTGCATCATAATCAATAAAGCCATTTTCGTCTACGCCGTAAGAAACAAAGTTATAGAGCTTTCCTGAGAAGTTCACTGGGCTTCCATGAGTTAAGTGACCACCATCTGATAAGTTCATTCCAAGAATTTTATCTCCTGGTGTTAAAACCGCCATATAAACACCCATATTTGCTTGTGATCCTGAATGCGGCTGAACGTTTGCGTGATCTGCACCAAATAATTCTTTCATTCTATTTCTTGCTAAATCTTCAGTAATATCCACATACTCACAACCACCGTAGTAGCGTTTATTTGGATACCCTTCAGCGTATTTGTTTGTTAAATGCGAGCCCATTGCTTCCATTACTGTTAAACTTGTAAAGTTTTCAGATGCAATAAGTTCGATATTGCTCGATTGTCTTTTAAGCTCAAGCTCCATTGATTCATAAAGCTCCGGATCGTTCTTTTTAATCAAATCTAAATTCATCACTTATTCTCCTCAATTTGTCATTCTTAAGCTATTACCATAACATACACTTCATGAAACATCATGAACGATTCAGCCATGAACGATTCAGCCATGAATGATTCAGCCATGAACGATTCATTCATGAACGATTCATTCATGTACTTTTTCATTCACGAAATATTTAATTCACATACTCTGTATGGAACACTTGATAATTTTATTTTTTGACTTTCATCGGCGCCATGTGAATGGCTTCATTACGAACACCTAAAGTTGCTTCTGCAAATGATTCTGCAAGTGTTGGATGCGCATGAACTGTATTGGCAATTTGATCGACTGTCATTTTATTCGCAACTGCAAGAGTTCCTTCTGCAATTAAGTCCGAAGCATGAGGCCCCATAATATGAACCCCAATAACCACGTCATTCATATCTGCAATCACTTTAATAAAGCCTTCTGTTTCACCAATTGATAACGCTTTTCCATTCGCACCAAACATAAACTTGCTCTTCTTGATTTCAATGCCTTTTTCAATCGCTTCATCTTCGCTGATTCCAACCGTTGCGATTTCAGGGAATACAAAGATACAATTTGGCACTGCATCGTGATTGCCTTTATGGTCAATTCCCATGATATGTTCAACTGCAGCGATACCTTGGTGTGATGCAGCATGAGCAAGCATGAGAATGCCATTGACATCACCGATTGCGTAGATGTGATCCACTGACGTTTTAAATGTATGAGGATCCACCGTAATGCCTTTACGGCTACATTCAATACCAGCAGCTTCAACATTTAGATCCTTATAGTATGGGCTTCTGCCTGTTGATAAAAGTACATTTGTTGCAGGGAATTCCACAGGACCTTTAGTTGTATTTCCAGTTACTTTAAGTCCATCTTCAGTCTGAACAATCACCATATCTTCAATGGATTTATACAAGTTGATGCCTTTTTTCTTGAGTGTCGCACCAAATCGTTTAGTAATCTCTGAGTCAACTTCTCTTAAGAACTTATCTCCACGAATAAGTACCGATACTTCCGAGCCTAAAGCCGCGAAAATGCCTGCAAATTCAAAACTGATGACACCACCACCGATGATCACAAGTTTTTCTGGTACAGTTTCAATTTCTAATAGCCCTTTGCTGGTTACAACACCTGGAAGGTTAACCCCTTCAAATGGTGGTATCGTACTTGTTGAGCCAGTGGCGATGATAAACTCATCACCACTGACTTCAATTGTTTCACCATCATTTTTAATGACTTTGAGTGTTTTTGTATCTACAAAACTTGCAGAGCCTTCAATCAGTTCAATGCCATTTGCTTTTACAAGTTGCTCAATGCCACCTACTAAAGTTTTCACCACATCGTCTTTTCGAGCTTGAATTTTTTTCATGTCAATTTGATACTGATCAATCGAAATTCCAAAGTCATCAATGTGATTCAATGTATTCAATATTTCAGCATTTTTATACAGTGTTTTTGTAGGTATACAGCCATAGTTGAGGCATGTTCCACCAATTTTATGTCGTTCAATTAAAGTAACCTGAGCTCCAAGTTGAGCACCTCTAATCGCAGCTACATAGCCACCTGGACCGCCACCAATTACAACTATTTTTTTTTGCATGAGCGCCTCCTAAAAGATTATTTTTCCCATTTAAGCACTGGGGTTCTAGCTGCCAATACTTCGTCAACTCTTCTAATTTGAGTTGTTGTAGGCGCGTTTTTAAGTAGCTCAGGTTGCTCGTCTGCTTCTTTACTGATCTGAATCATCACATCGATAAAGGCATCTAACGTCTCTAAGCTTTCTGTTTCAGTTGGTTCAATCATCAATGCGTTTGGAACGATCAGTGGGAAGTAGATAGTCGGTGGATGATAGCCCATATCGAGTAATCTCTTCGCTACGTCAAGCGTACTGCAATGATGTAAATCATTTTTAAGTCCAGCAAAAACACATTCGTGTTTGCAAATCGTATCTACTGGAAGTGCATAATAGTCTTTTAATTTTGCCTGTACATAGTTTGCATTTAAAACCGCCATCTCAGATGCGCGTTTTAAACCTTCTGCACCCATTGTTAAAATGTATGCATATGCTCTTACCATGACACCAAAGTTTCCGTTAAATCCTTTAATTCTACCAATTGAATCTGGTCTGTTGTAATCAAGGAAATAACGATCTTCGGCTTTACTCACAACTGGCGTCGGTAAAAATGGCACTAAGTGCGATTTTACTCCAACAGGACCTGATCCAGGGCCCCCACCACCGTGAGGTGTTGAAAATGTTTTGTGTAAGTTATAATGAACAACGTCAAATCCCATGTCTCCAGGTCTTGTTTGTCCCATAATGGCATTTAAATTTGCACCATCATAGTATAAAAGACCGCCCGCTTCATGAACGAGTTTTGCAATTTCTACGATATTTTGCTCAAATAAACCAAGTGTACTCGGATTTGTTAACATAAGACCTGCAATTTCATCGTTTAAAGCAGCTTTTAAGTTATCTAAATCCACCGCGCCATCGCGTGTCGATTTAATCTCAACGATATCAAAACCAGCAACGTTTGCACTTGCAGGGTTAGTACCATGCGCTGAATCTGGAACGATGATTTTTGTTCTTTTCAAATCGCCACGTTTTTCATGATAAGCTTTGATGATCATAAGACCCGCTAATTCACCATGTGCGCCAGCAGCAGGTTGAAGTGAAAATTGATCCATTCCGCCGATTTCAGATAGCATACTCGACAAATCATACATGAGTTCTAAAGAACCTTGCGTATGAGTTTCTTCTTCAAGTGGATGAAGCGTTGTAAATTTGCAAAGATTTGCCATTTCGTCATTGATCTTCGGATTGTATTTCATTGTACAAGATCCAAGTGGATAGAATCCAGTATCTACGCCAAAGTTCTTATTACTTAATAAAGTATAATGTCTCACCACTTGAGGCTCACTCACTTCTGGCAATACGAGTTCTTGATTACGGCGCATAGATGCAGGAATAACATCCTCAAGGTTGATGTTTTCTACGTTACAGCCTGGAAGTCTATAACCTCTTCTACCTTCAGTAGAGATTTCAAATATTAGTTTTTCGTATTTTACCATGAGATTTCCTCCATTGCTTTAACGAGACAATCGATTTCTTCTAACGTACGTTTTTCAGTGACACAGAATAACACTTTACCTTTAAGCGCTGGATAATCTGTTCCTAAGTGGTAACCTCCTAAGAAACCTTTCTTAGCAAGTTCTGAATTAAGAACTTCAACATCGCCATCTGTTTCAAGGACAAATTCTCTGAAGAACGGTTGGTTAAATACCGGTCTAAACTTTTTAGTTTGAATAAGTTGATTGTATGCATAATATGCTTTTTTAGCCGATTGTTCTGCAACTTCAAATAAGCCTTGTTTTCCTAACGTGCTCAGGTAAATCGTTGCAGTTAATGCGTTTAGCGCTTGATTCGAGCAAATATTTGATGTTGCTTTTTCACGACGAATGTGTTGTTCACGCGCCTGAAGTGTCAACGTAAATGCACGTTTACCGTCTAAATCAACAGTTTGACCCACAATACGACCTGGTAATTTTCTCATTTGTTTTGTGTTTGCAGCCATAAAGCCAACATAAGGGCCACCATAGTTTAATGGATTTCCAAGTGGTTGTGCTTCTCCAACTGCTAAATCAGCACCATATTCGCCTGGAGTTTTTAGCATGCCTAGTGAAATAGGATCTACATTCATGATGAAAAGCGCTTTATTGTTATGAGCGATTTCAACAGCATCTGTACAGTCTTCAACATTTCCAAAGAAGTTTGGTGTTTGAACGATCACACCTAAAGTATCTGCAGTAACGATTTCAGCTAAGGCTTTCACATCTGTTACGCCATCTTTTGACGGTACTTCAACCACTTTTACACCGTAAAAACGCATATACGTTTTTACAACTTCTCTTGTATGTGGATGAACAGTTTCAGAGATAACGATGGTATCTCCTTTTTGATTTGCAGCTGCAAGCATTGCTGCTTCCGCTGTAGCTGTTGCACCATCATACATTGAAGCGTTTGATACTTCAAGACCAGTCAAATTTGCAATCATCGTTTGGAACTCAAATATTGCTTGAAGCGTTCCTTGGCTAATTTCTGGTTGATACGGTGTATAAGCTGTATAAAACTCAGATCTCGAAATAAGGTGTCCCACAACTGATGGAATAGAGTGATCATAAGCACCTGCGCCTCTAAAGCAAATGAGGTCATTTGTGCTCACATTTTTATTTGCTAGTGCTCTAATTCTCTTTGATACTTCAATCTCAGAAAGTGGTCCATTTAAATCGAGTCTTCTACCCAGTTTGATGGAAGCCGGAATGTCATCGAATAATCTATCAATCGAATCTAACCCAAGTACTTCAAGCATCTTTTGTTCGTCTTGCTTAGTATTTGGAATATATGGAAACATTCTATGCCTCCTCGTTACAAAATGCTTCGTACTCTTCGGCGTTCATTAATTCATCTAAATCTGCTTCATTAGAAATTTTAATTCTCATAATCCAGTTTTCATATGGATCTGCATTTACAAGTGATGGATCATTTTCAAGATCTTCATTGACTTCAACGATTGTACCAGTTACTGGCATTAACATATCTGATGCTGCTTTTACCGATTCAATTGTTCCAAAACTTTCTTCGCCTTCAACTTCTTCGTCAACTTCAGGAAGTTCAACATATACGATTGATCCTAATTGGTGTTGTGCAAAGTCTGTAATTCCCACTAAAGCAACGCCACCTTCAACTTTAACCCACTCGTGGTCTTTTGTATAATATAATCCGCTTACAATTTTCATAATAAATCCTCCTCATTCATCTTCAATCTTCATAAATTATAGTTTCTTCTAAATTTTGTTTCTTCTTAATTTTGTTTAAGTTTCATTGCTTTTAATCTTTTGACGCTCTATTTCAGAGTGTTACCCCCATTTTCTGAGCTCACACTTCTAAAATGACTATTTAGTGACTATTAGTAATCACTTTGTGACTATTTTTTGTATTGTTTTTGGTAAAAACGTTTGCTAATGACTTTTGCTGGGAATACATTTTTTCTAATTCTCACGTTGAGTTCAGAACCCATCTCACCATACTTAGAGTCAATAAGAGCTAGAGCAATGTTTTTCTTCAGTGTTGGAGACATGTAACCAGTGGTAATAACGCCGATCACTTCTTCGCCAGCAAGCACTTCATAGCCTTGTCTTGGAATGCCTTTTTCAAGTTCGATTCCAATTGTTTTTCTTGGAAGTCCATTGGTTTTTTGAGCCACTAAAGCATCTTTACCAATGAAGTTTTCTTTATCTAATTTTACAAAGAAGCCAAGACCTGCTTCAAGTGGTGTAATTGTTTGGTCAATTTCATGTCCGTAAAGTGGTAATGTCGCTTCAAATCGAAGGGTATCTCTACAGCCAAGTCCAGTTGGTTTTAACCCCATTGGTGCGCCTACTTCTAAGAGTTTTCTCCAAATTTTTGCGATATTTGCATGTTCAGTATAGATTTCGAATCCATCTTCCCCTGTATATCCAGTTCTTGAAACTAAGCATTTTGAACCTTCAATGGTTACATTGCGATTGCAATAGAAGAATTTGATATCTGCTAAATCCACATCGACAATTTTTTGTAAAATGTCTTGTGCAGCTGGTCCTTGAAGGGCAATTTCTGAGATTCTATCAGACTGATTTTCTAAAACAACCTCATAGCCTTTCGCTTGCTCTTGCATCCAAGCATAATCTTTTTCTACGTTGCTTGCATTGATCACGAGGTAAAAATGCTCTTGATCAAACTTGTAAACGAGTAAATCATCTACAACGCCACCATGTTCATAACACATCATGGCATATAAAATTTGGTTGTTTTCAAGTGTTGCTACATCGTTTGTCACAAGATTTTGAACGAATGCAAAGGCATCTTTTCCCGTTACATCGACTTCGCCCATGTGCGATACATCAAACATACCTGCTGCGTTTCTAACTGCTTCATGTTCTTCAATGATTCCTTCGTACTGTACCGGTAATGCCCAGCCTGCAAAATCAATAATTTTTCCGCCCGCTGCCACATGTTCATCATATAATGCCGTCTTTTTAACTGAATCCATTATGCAACCTCCCTGTAACTATCATCGTTTAATTTAACTGGATACCCTATCATAGGTGTAAAAAAAGAGGTATATAATGGAATAGCAATGCTAGCGCCATTATATACCTCTGTATCTTTACCTGAGAGTTTCATGTAGTCCTCATCTTCTAGTCACATGTGAATATCCTTCATTGTCTAGTGATTAAGTCTACATTTCCGCCTTCGGTGCCTACTTAAAGGGCTCTCCAGAGTTCCATCAGATCATACTACTTGTGCCTGAGAGATTCTGAGTTGTCGGCAAACAAACCCATTGCTCCTTCGGCTACCTCTTTAAGAGATATCTCGCATCATCATCACTTGGTACTGTATGATATTGTATCGACGTGATTTAAAACCTTCGTCTTCTACATTTTATGCGAAATGCAGTCAATTTTCAACTGATTTTTTCTGGAAAATTTCATGAAAAACTACAAAAAATATTAAAGTTTTGTATCATCTATTTCTGCAAGTATTTTTTGAAGTGCAGGGATGATTTTTTTGATAGATCCAGCCTCAAATGGACTATCGAGTTTTGCTACTTTTAAAAGCTCTGTAAATGGCATGCTGCCGCCTTTATTGCAAAGCGCTAAATAATCCGCCCATGCCTTTTCTCTATTGTCGTTAGCTTTAACTAAGAACTGGAACGCGCACACTTGAGCGAGCGTGTAATCGATGTAGTAAAATGGATCAGTAAAAATATGACCCTGTCTATACCAATATGCACCTCTTTCAAGCAAGTCATTGTCTTCATAATTTCTAGCTGGTAAATATTTTTTCTCAAGCTCACGCCACTTCGCTTTTCTCACTTCTGGCGATACTTCTGGATTTTCGTAGACAAAATGTTGGAATTCATCCACCAAGACGCCATATGGTATAAATAAAATTGCTTCACTTAAGTGCGTAAACTTGTATTTTGTAACGCCTTCCTCAAAGAAAGATTCCATCCAAGGGTAGGTAAAGAATTCCATACTCATAGAGTGAATCTCACAAGCCTCAAGTGTTGGCCAGTTGTATTCTGGAAGGGTATAATTTCTACTTTGATATACCTGGAATGCATGACCCGCTTCATGTGTCAAAACACCGATATCATCAGCAGTTCCATTAAAGTTAGAAAAAATGTAAGGTGCTTTATGTTCAGGTAAAAACGTACAGAATCCACCACCTGCTTTACCTTTTTTTGCTTCTAAGTCCATGAGTTCACTATCCACCATAAAGTCAAAAAACTCAGCAGTTTCAGGCGATAACTCGCGGTACATTTTTTTACCATTTTCCAAAATCCAGTTTGCATCCCCTTTAGGCCCTGCATTACCACTTGTAAACGAAATACTTTCATCATAGTAGTTCAGAGTATCTAGTCCAAGTCTATTGCGTTGTCTCTCTTTAAGAGATACTGTTAATGGAACTAAATCTTCTAATACTTGTTTTCTATAAGTTGCTACATCTTCATGATTATAATCCGTTCTCGTTAACCGCATGTACGCAAGTGGAATATAATTCTCGAATCCAAGTTTTTTCGCGATGCGATGTCTTACGCCAACCATTTCATGATAAAGCTCGTCAAATGCAGCTTCATTTTCACGGAAGAAGTTTGATGCAGCTTCTTGTGCTGCTTTTCTAACACTTCGATCTTTAGATTCGTAGTAAGGTGTCATTTGTGCTAAGTTCAGTTCTTTTCCATCAAACAAAATCTTCGCTGAAGTTCTTAACTTGGTATACTTTGAGTTCAAGCTATTTTCAAGTTTCAAATCTTCAATAATATCTGGGTGGAAAGTTTTAAGTTTCACTTCGATAATATTAAACAAATGATCGCCAAACTCCGCTCTTAATTCTTGTTTAAACGGAGAGGCATCTAAAGCGCGATAATACAAATCGACAAGTTCTTCTAGTTCTGGAGACATTTCATCCATATAGTCGTTTTCTTGATCATAAAATGTATCTTCTGTGTTGATTACATGTCTGAGTGCGGCAAGTTGAAATGTCGTATCCACGTGACTTCTCAAAGTATTAATCTTTTGAATCATTTCAATTTGTTCTTGAGCACTTTGAGCATTTTTAAGTTGATCGATAAGTTGTGTAAATTGGACTTTAACAGATGCAACATCTGGTCTTTCATATTTTAATTCTGTAAATTTCATGTCATCCTCCCATTATGTATTGACATTCGTACAAGAGAATTCTACCATATAAATTTATTTTTGTGTACTAAAACCTTTAAAATACTCGATTTAACAAAAAGAACACTCAATACCATTACGTATTGAGTGTTCTCCTGTCTCATATGATTCTTATGAAATTTGGTGCAGGTAACAGGACTCGAACCTGCAAGAGATTGCTCTCACTAGGACCTGAACCTAGCGCGTTTGCCAGTTTCACCATACCTGCATGGCAATTGTAAGCCTTACTTAAAAAAGCTTACAAAGCCATTATAGGCGAATTAATTATAATTTTCAATTGTTTCTTGAATAAACTGTTCTATTTCGCCATTTTTTGTATACTCTGAACGCATTAATAGATCTTGATACATGCGAATAACTTCAACGATTTTTAAATTCTGATTCTTAAACTCATAATGCGTTATTGCCTGGACGAGGTTTTCATTCATTTTTAAAGTTGATTCATCAAAGGAAGTCACATTAAGTGTTCCATTAAAGAACAAGTCCAGATATCCCTGCAACATAATTTTAGCATTATCACAAAAGATGGATTCAGGATATAGTGTCACAAACTCATCTACAGCTACCGCTCGATTAATCAATTCTTCCCATGAAATCACGAGTCCCATATCAAAGACTGCTGGGAGATCAGATTCTGTCTTCATGAGAGAAAAATATTTTTGACAAGACTCCGTTCCATAATCGGCATATTTTAAGTAAAATCCATAATCGACAAAAGGACCAATAAACCCTTCTACTTGTTCAATTTTATAGCCCATTGCTTCAATTTTATTGAGAAGTGCTAAGACTTTTTCATCTGTAACTTGTTTAGATTTTAAATCTGCTATTTGAAATGAAGCCAATAGTGTTTGGCTTTCTTCCGACATAAAATCAGCATCCAACTCGCCTGTTTGCATGATGTGAACTGCTTCAAATGCATTGAGCATCGCATCGACATTTTCATCTGATAAAAAAGGAATCGATTGATCCAAATAGGCAATCAAATTGCTTACTCCAGTATCTGGATTTTCTGTCATTTGAATAAATTCTGAGAGAATCTGTACTTGTTCTTCTTCCGTTTTTTGCGCGATTGCCTCTGTTGTTGAAGGATTTTCTGTTGTGCTTTCAACATTCTTCGCATCGTCGACTGAATTGCTTTTACATGCAACAAGCAACAAGCTCAGCAACAATACAACGATTGCAACCATTCCTTTTAATGATTTGTTCATTTTCATCCGCCCCATATCAAAAGGTCTACTCCTCTAAAAATTCACCGTTCTCGTTCACCTCTGAACAATTTGAGTCTTATAAGTTCAATTTTAAATTGATGTATGAATTTTTTTGATGATCATAGCCGTAAATATTTTAACACACATTTCTCCAGAAAAAAGTGTTTTTTCATTCATAGGTACGATATAATAATTGAGCAGTCATTCCAGTATAATGATTGAGCAGTCATTCAGGTATAACGATTGAGTAGTCATTCAGGTATAACGATTGAGTAGTCATTACGATATATTAATTGATCAGTCTACGCAATATAAAAATCAGAGAAATCCGCACACCTACTAATGATAATTTAATAAATTATGCCCTATTAAAGGAGATTATATAAATTATGCCCAAAAAAAATATACAGTCGATTCATTATTTAAGAATAATGGCTTGTTTAATGGTCATCATGATTCACATATCAGCAACACCTGTGGTCTCATTGACACTCAATAGTCCCGCTCAGATTTTTTTCATTTTTCTCAATCATTTATCAAAACCAGCAGTGCCCATTTTCATTTTTATCAGCGGTTTTTTACTCAACTTTATCTACGATCAACGATCACTCCATTTTATTGAATACTATAAAAAGCGATTGCCAAAACTGATTATTCCGTATGTTCTTTGGTGCATTCTCTACTATGGCGTGTACGCTGGGTTTGGCTATTATCCTTTAAATTTAACGTTCTTTATAAAAGGCGTTTTGGAAGGTACGTTTATTTATCATCTTTATTTTATGGTCATTATTATTCAGTTCTATTTGTTATTTCCCGTACTTCACTGGATCAGACTAAAAATTAAAATGTTTCCTCTGTTTTTTGTAACCCTAGCGATTCAGTTATCACTAATTTTAGTGATTTTTCCCTATAAAGATCGCATTTTTTTAACGTACTTCGCATATTTTACATTCGGAATGTTGGTTCAGTCACAATTTGACCTCATAAAACGCATGAATCATTATAGACTACTCAGTTTTGCTGTATTTGTACTTGTAGGAGCATTCAGCGGCTTTCTCTATTGGAACGACCTCAATCAAGTCGTTGAACTCTCACTACTCTTTGTGTCCATCGCATATGTCCTCTTTGCATTTATTGCGATTGGTGCTTTAACTATTTGTTTCGAAGGTGTCTCCGCTAAAGTAAACTTATCCGAAAAAGCCGAGAAAATAATTGTAAATATTAGTGGTTCAACGCAACTGATCTATTTTGCACATCCACTTTTTATTATCGCTGTGGATCTATTCAGTCCGTATTTCTCCATTCACTCAATTAGTTTAAAAGCACTTTTATCCTTTATGAGTATCTTAATTATCCTCGCACCAATTGCTTATTGGATACAAATACATCCTTTATCATTAAAAACTAACAAAGGCGCCTGATGGGCGCCTTTTTGATTCTGATGTTTCACAGACATAGGAGGTCTTTAATTTTAAAAGAACACTGGCAAACTATACCCCTTAAAAATTTGTCTCATTTTATCCAGATATTGCTTAATTTCAATCACTTCATGGCTTTTACAAGCGGCTTCAGCCATTAAACACGCATTCATGACTTCCTCTGCGCGCACATTTCCAGATGAACCTTTTAGCTTATGAAACAGCATGGCCATTTGAACAAAATCTTCGTCTACCAAACTTCTACCTGTGTATTCACGTTTAAGTATGCTCTCAATCGTATTTAAAATTTCTTGCGACTGAGACAAAAAGAGCTCCATGACATATTCTGCAGCTTCTCGATCCAAACCAGTTGCGACGCAAAGTGAATTGACAACACGATGAAACGACTCTGAATAACTCATATCCACCTCATTAAATTTTATTGAAGCCCAGCTTTTCAAGGACTTCACTTAATTTTTCAATATCGATTGGCTTAGATGCATAGGCATCGCAGCCATAATCAAACGCTGTCTTCACTGTTTGAGTCTCACCCAGTGCTGTTGTCATGATGATTTTTGCACGATGTTCTACATCCACTTTATTTTGAACTTCCATGTCTCGTATTGCTTTTAACACTTTTACCCCGTCCACTTTTGGCATCATTATATCTAGACAGATTAAATGATAGGGATTTTCTTCCTTGATGGACAACAAGTAGGCATCAATGGCTTCAAGGCCATTAACGACCATATCACATTCTCCATACTGTTTTAAAAAACGATTTAAGAACTTGCGACTTACCATATCGTCTTCAACAATTAGTATTTTTTTCATCTGAACCTCCATCATTTGCCTCGTAAAGCATCTTTAATATGCGTTCAAGTCTTTCAATTAACTCAAGAATTGTCTCAATGTGCTCTTTGCGTATTTCAAGTTCAATCTTAAAAGCGATGTTCTTCAGTTCTTCCGCATTGAGATCTTCAAATTTGACTTTCATTTGATGTGCGATGATCTCCATCACAATATAGTTTTCGTGCATTAACTCTGACTTTAAGGACTCAACTTTTGAAAGTAAATCATCAATCGTCTCACGTTCGATTTTTTGATTGGTACTCTCTTTTCGCATCATGTGCTTTTGAATCTCTAAATCTACAGATAAATGATGGCGCATTTTATCCTTTAAGGTTAACCGATCGACTGGTTTTGAAATATAATCATCCATGCCACTTGCTCTAAAAATTTCCTCATCACCTTTAAGTGCAAAAGCAGTGAGTGCAATGATAGGCGTATGGTTATTATGTCGACTTTTATCTCGAATATAGCGCGTTGCTTCAATTCCATCCATTTCAGGCATTTGTATGTCCATCAGAATTAAATCATACTGCATCTCATCACTTTTCTCAATAGCCTCAAGACCATTACTTGCGATAAATACCGTTGCACCTTCGAGTGCAAGCATCTTGCTCATAACAATCTGATTCACTCGATCGTCCTCCACCAATAGAATAGACTTGTCAATTTGTAACTTTTCCTCTTGATCTTGATCCGAGTCAAGCATTTCATTTTGTTCTGAAATTTTCAGCGGCAATGTAAAAAAGAACGTGCTGCCAATATTTTCTGATGTAGTAAATCCAATCGTTCCCCCCATCATTTCAATGAGTTGTTTAGAAATGACTAATCCGAGTCCAGTACCACCATACTGACGTGTATAAGATCCGTCAATTTGAGTAAAACTATTAAACAACAACGATTTTTTGCCCTCTGGAATACCAATACCGGTATCAGTCACACTAATAGTTGTATGGATTAAAGACGGATTTTCTTTCTCATATTCTTGAGACACATCAATCTTAATGACACCCCTCTCGGTAAATTTTATGGCATTACTGATGAGGTTGTTGAGAATTTGCTTAATCCGCTTCGCGTCACCCATTAAACGATTTTGATGCATACGACTCAAATCAGATATGAGCTCTAAATTTTTCTCATTAACGTGTGCAATATGCGTTCTCATTGTCGTATCAATACACTCCCTTAAGTCGAAAGATTTCGTATCAATACTCAACTTACCCGCCTCAATTTTTGAAAAATCCAAAACGTCATTGATAATATCTATAAGTGAAGATACACATTCTTTGGCAGTAATTAAATTATCACTTTGCTCATCATTTAAAGGATCTAGCATCGTTAAATCAATCATTCCGACAATTCCGTTGAGCGGGGTCCTGATTTCATGGCTCATATTTGCTAAAAATTCACTCTTCACACGGTTGGCTTCTTCTGATTTCTCTTTCTCTTTCAGAAGAACGATTTCCGATTTTTTCTTATAATCAATATCAGTAATAATCATGGCGAGGCAATCTTTTTCAGGCGAGTAAATCGAAACTTGAATCCAGTGATCCATGCTCGACATATAATATTCCTGAGCTTGGTAACTTTCACCGGTTTTAAGAACTTGATCAAACCTAGTGATGATTTTTTGCTTTTCTAAATCAGGAAGTGCCTTTAATTCACTCAGCCTTTTCCCAACAGAAGTTTCTTTTTTAAACTTAAACACGTCGTAAGTCGCTTGATTGACTTCCAAAATAATGGCATCGACCACATTGTGTTCCATATCATAAATCGCCTTATAATACCCGATACTACTTTCCATATTTTGAAATAACAAATAGTATTTCTTTTGGCTCTGTCGATATAATAAATCCGCCATTTTAGCGTCATGAACGTCTAGGAAAATTCCAATCAGTCCGTTAAAATTATTATCATGATCATAAAGCGGTTTAGAGACACACAGCATGTGCCGATAATCATTCTTTGAACGGCTCATTTCAACATCTACGCGAAATGCACTTTGATCCACTAAACTTCTATTGACTGCTTTATCGAATTTTACAAACGATTGTTTTGCCATGTGTTTTTCAAGAGTTTCCAAAAACTCCGGTTCATTTATAGGCAGATAACTTTTAAATGTATTGTTGATAAAATCACATTTTTTACGACTATTCATCCTAAATATCATGACTGGCAAACTATCTAAAATGGATAAACTCGATTTTTTAGCTGCTATCAACTGCTGTTCGTGATTGATCTTAGTCGTATAATCTTCAACCGTTAAGACATAATAAGTTCCTTCATCTCGATACATCGTCATAAAACTCAGATTCATCCATATCGACTTCGCTTGATCTTTATGCATATATTTGATTTCGGATAAATAATTTTTTACAACCTTGCCTTCTTCCACAAACTGAGCAACTTTGTTTTTAAGATGTCCAAAATTATACTCACACGTCATATCGTCTTTATAATCATCACTTTCAAAATACCAATTGCCTCCAAAAGTACTTCCAAATACTTTTCCAATAATGTTTTCAGGTTTCAGCACATACGTTCTTAGGAAATATTGATTGATTTGTTGAATTTTGAGATCTTTATTGATAATCATCATCCCAATTGGAAATTCATTAAACAGTTGGGTAATATTATCGCGCTCTTGTATCACACGCCTCTCACTTTCAATAAATTTTGTAATATCACGAAAAACGAGCACATAGCCTGACATCTGAGTTGTGGGAGATGTCACACTATTTAAATGTGCTGAAATGTATCTTTTTGAACCATCGGGTAATACAATGTAAGAATTTCTGACGAGACCTCTATCTATATCTCCAATAAACTCATCATCTTTTAAAAAATCTATCGGTAAATCGGATTCATCTGTAAAAATTCGAAAGACTTCGTTAAAAGATTTGCCTAAAATACTGTGCATAGATTCAGCTAAAAGATCACATGCTTTTTTATTAACAAATTGAATTTTCCCAGTAAAATCTGCAATAATGACACCATCGCCAACACTTGATAGCACTGCAATAAGCCAATCCTTATTATAATCATTGAGTATATTCATGTAATCAGCCACAATAATTGCTCCTCCATCGTCTGAGATTGTAATACTTAAGTTCGGTCATCTGCATCACATCGTTTTTAGCAAGTTGTATATCGAGTTCGGAATTTGGTGTAAAGGATATTGTTTTTCAACTGCCCCTACTTCAAAAGCAACTTTCGGCATTCCATAAACCACTGAAGTATTTTCATCTTGTCCAATCGTTTTAGCCCCTTTTCGTCGCATCGCCAATAAGCCCTTTGCGCCATCATACCCCATACCGGTAAGAATGACTCCAATTGCATTGGCTCCACAAGCCTTTGCAACTGATTCAAAGAGCACATCTACAGAAGGACAATGACCATTGACTCTTGCACCTTCAAAGGCTTCAATTTTATACCGTTCTCCCACACGAGAAACGCGAATATGTTGATCACCAGGCGCAACATAGACGTGACTCGGTTCTATGTATACCCCACTTTTGGCTTCAGTTACAGTAAAACGAGTCTGGTTATTCAGTCTTTCAGCAAACATTTTTGAAAATTGCGGTGGAATATGCTGTACAATAACGATTCCAGGTATTTTTTCGGGTAAATCTTTAAGCACGCGATAAATCGCCTCAGTTCCTCCTGTCGATGCGCCAATAGCAATCAATTTTTGATTGACGTCAATTTTACTCTCGGTAATTTGAGGCATACCAACAGCAGCTGTACTCACAACTTTTGCACGTGCACATTCTTTAATTTTATAAATTAAATCCACAATGAATGTTTCGACACTTTTCGGAGATTGAATATTGGGTTTTGTAACAAAATCAACTGCCCCCGCATTCATAGCGTCAAAAACAGCATCGCTCACCGCACTGACCATAATCACTGGAAGTGGATGTTGAGGCATAAGTTGCCTCACAAACTCAATTCCATCCATTTTGGGCATATTGACATCACAAGTCAGTACATCTGGGTTAAAGGATTCGATCTTATCAATTGCGTCATAAGGATTTCCAACTTTTGCAACCACTTGAATATCACTATCCGTGGACAGCCCCCTAGATAGCACTTCACTAAACACTAAACTATCCTCTAAAATGAGGACCTTGATTTTTTTACCCAAGCGCTCCCCCTCCTATATCTTTCGATAAACAGCAGGTCTTATATATTTAAATGCTGTTGCATCGCGATTAATGGACTCTGAATGGCCAACAAACAAATACCCGCCGTTTTCAAGAGAGTCATACATTTTTCTTATTAACTCATCTTTAGTTTTTGTATCAAAGTAAATCATCACATTCCGACAAAATATCACATGAAACTTTTTTTTGAATGGAAACATCGGGTCTACGAGATTGAGTTGACGATAAATCACCTCATCTTTTAAACGGTTCTTAATCATCATATTTTCTGTATCTACAGGATCAAAATACTTTGTTTTCCAGTGTTGTGGAATGTCTTCTAATCTTTGTTTGCTATAGATTCCCTTTCTTGCTACTTCTAACGCACCCAATGACAAATCTGTCGCCAGTAATTTTGTGTCCCAATAATCATAATCAGCATCGAAAAAGTCAGCAATAATCATAGCGAGTGTATACGGTTCTTCGCCAGTGGAACTCGCCGCACACCAAATTCTTAAGTCTTTATTTCTCACCGTTGACTTTAAATAAGGCAATACATGATCTTTAAAAAACATAAAATGATCAGACTCTCTCATGAAAAATGTATGATTGGTGGTGATTTTATCAATCAATACTTCAACCGCTTTTCCAGATTTATCATTAACGAGGTAATGATAATACTCCGTAAACGTATTAAATCCTAACTCATAAAGCACTTTGTTGAGTCGTCCCATCAAGAGAGTCTGTTTTTCTTCTTTCATGTGTATGCCATAATTCACATGAATAAACTCAGAGAGGAGACGAAATTCCTTATCAGTAATGTGAATCATGACACACACCTCCTATCACAGTTCAATTATTGGCTAAAACATTGAGGTTCATGCAACTAATCATTTGAAACAAAACCCCAACTTATAATAAATTAATACTTCCCAAAATCTCTGTCATTTAGCACGATTTTACGTTGGCCATCCTCACTTTTTTTCATACCCTGAGTGCTATTTTTATCTCTCATAGAGTCCAGAAGTCTTAAAACGTCTGGATTTATTTCTTCATGTCCTCGGTATGCAACTGAAAGGTTCTTTCTTAATCTAAATCGTGAAACTTGTTCTTTTAACATCTCGGCTTGACCCGATAACTCTTCACTTGCTGAAGCGGTCTCTTCCGATGTCGCAGAAGTGGTTTGAACAACATCAGCAATTTGTGTGATACCTTGGTTGATTTGCTCAACGCCAATCGCTTGCTCATTTGAAGCGACTGCAATATCACTCACTAAACTAGATGCTTTTTCAACATTGACAACGATTTCTTCGAGTGCTTTTGCTGTTTCATTGGCAATTTTTGTTCCACCTTCTACTTTGTTGATTGAACCTTCAATTAATGCTGTGGTCTCTTTTGCTGCATTCGCAGATCTTGCTGCAAGATTTCGAACTTCTTCCGCTACTACTGCGAATCCTTTTCCGTGTTGTCCTGCGCGAGCTGCTTCAACGGCTGCATTAAGTGCTAAAATGTTGGTTTGGAATGCAATTTCATCGATGACTTTGATAATTTTGGAGATATTATTTGACGAATCATTGATATCCGCCATGGAATTTAACATGAGTTTCATTCTTGAATTTCCAAGTACTGCACTTTCTTTTGCACTTTCCGCAAGTTCATTAGCTTTAGATGCATTTTCTGCATTCAATCTCGTTTGGGATGCAATTTCTTCAACTGACGCGGTAAGTTGTTGAACTGCACTGGCTTGTTCTGTCGCACCTTGAGCAAGCGCCATACTTGAATCAGACACTTGTCTTGCTCCAGCAGTCACTTGATCAGATGCTGAATTGATATTATTCATGACTTCATTCATATTGTTTGCCATTTGATTAAATGCATTTGCCAGTGTACCCACTTCATCAGTTGAATTCGACTGAATATGTACATCCAAATCGCCATCTGCCATCTTTTGAGCTGCGCCAACCATCGCTGTAATTGGTTTTCGAATGGAACTTGAGATGAAATAACCCAATAACATGGAAATAATCATCGCTGAAACAAGTAAAGTAATCATCAATAAAGATGCTGAGCTGGATTGTTCTAAGTTATCTGTTGATGTTTGTAGGGCAGCCTCAACTTTAATGTCTTTCAATCTTCTATAATCTGCTTCTATCAAAGTTCTCAGATCATTGCCTTCCCCTTTCATTAATGTAAAGGCTAAATCTTTTTGCCCTGCTTTTGCATATGTGATAATTTGAGCAGCCACTTGATCATATTGCGTTTTATTTTCTTTAATATTTGCTACCAGTTGTTTGCCTTCTTCTGTAAACAAACTCTCTTCAAATTTTGCTAGATACTCAGCAAAATCAGCATTTCGTTCGACGATTCTCCCCTCATAATCCGCAATTTCTTCAGGTGTTTCAGATAAAATAACGTCTTTAACATTTCCTCTCATGCGTTGAAAACTTTCAGCAATCAAAATCATATCTGCAAGTGGTTCCGTCATATGTGTATAGAGATATTCATCACTTTCACTAATTTGATTGATATTTATCACGCCAACTAAACCAATCCCACCTGCAATTAAAGCTACAATTAAGAACCCTAAAATCATCTTTGTCCCAATTTTTAAATTTCTATAAAGTTTCATATAAACCTCCACTAGTTTGCCACTTCAGCCAATGTACTGATCTCACTATAAGTTAATAGTTTATCGCAATCTAATAATAATTTCACATCAGATCCTACTTTTCCGATTCCTCTGATGTACTGATTGCCACTTCCAATCCCCAAAACTGGTTGTTCCACAATATCGTGATCTGCAATATTGATCACTTCTGATACGCTATCTACAATCAGTCCAACTGCATGTTCTTGCATATCTACCACGACAATACACGTCCGTTCGTTATAATCTTCATAAGGCATTTTAAACCGTATACGCATATCCATCACTGGAATGATCCGGCCTCTTAAATTGATAATACCTTTAATAAATTCGGGAAGTTCAGGCACTTCGGTGATAGGAAGAATACCGATGATTTCCGTGACATGTTCAATTCCGATCCCGTAGGTTTCGTCCTCAAGAACAAAAGTCAAGTACTTTCCCCTCTGAGTATCTTCTTCCATCAGTTCTTCTTCAACAATGTTTGCAATTGCATTTGTCATGAGTATGCTCCTTTCCTAATTTGTAGCAAGACCTGCAACATCTAATATTAAGCTAATATTCCCATCGCCAAGCAAAGTACATCCTGCAAGTCCATCTACTTTTTTGAGTTTATTGATATATTGAGGCATCGTTTTAACGACGACTTGCTGCTGCCCAAGAAGTTCATCTGCAAATATGCAAATTGCACGATCTTCATGCTCTACCATAATCAATATGCCTTCATCAAATCTCGTTATGGCGTTCTTGACATGATAGCGATTATGAAGTCTGAGTATTGGGAAACATTCTCCTCGAACCATGACCATTTCATTCTTATCTGGATCGCGTATACAGTCTTTAAGATTTGGTCTAAATGACTCTCGAATCGATGTAATTGGAATGGTATATCTCGAATCTCCCACTTTAATGTTCATGCCTTCTATAATTGCAAGTGTCAACGGGATTTTCAGAGTTACAAGTGTTCCGAGTCCTTCTTCACTTTCAATGATGACCGAGCCACCGACTGCTTCTATATTCGTACAGACCACGTCCATACCAACGCCTCTGCCAGAAAACTCCGTCACGTTTTCTTTTGTTGAAAAACCAGGAAGTAAGATCAAGTTAAAAATCTCTCGATCCGACATCTCTTCTCTTGATTTCTTCAACAGCCCTTGATCCGATGCCTTTTTGAGTATTTTTTCTTTACTAAGTCCCTTACCATCATCCCGAATCGTAATGAGAACATCACTTCCAGAATTTTTGGCACCGAGAATAATCGTGCCTACTTTTGATTTTCCTGCATCTAGCCGTTCGGTTTCACTTTCAATACCGTGATCAATGGCATTTCTTATTAAGTGCATCAATGGATCCGATATTTTTTCGATGATGTTTTTATCCATCTCTGTCTCTTCGCCAAACAACTCTAACTTCACGTCCTTATCGAGTTTTTTACACATATCTCTAACGATTCTATGCATTTTTACAAAGGTCGTCGATAAAGGCACCATCCGTATCGCCATAACCATATCTTGCAACTCACCTGTGATTTTATGTAACAGTCGAGCCGATTTTTGATAAGACTCTGATTTAATCGTTTCGATGACAGGACTTTGAGTGACCATTGCTTCCGTGATAACAAGCTCTCCAACCATATTCATAAGTGCGTCTAACTTATCTACATTCACACTAATCATCGTCTGAAGTGTCGGAGCTGTCGTCTCTTTGGCCTCTTTAACTTCTTTGGCTTCCTTGAGTTCACTACTTGTTTGCGGCATCTTAATCGTGTTATCTTCAACTATCGTCAGATGGCTCAAATCTTCCTCATCACAACATTCCTGAACTTCGTGAACTTGTAACTGTTGTTGTGCTTTTACAAAATCATCAAATTCTTCTTCGGTAGCTTCTGAAACATTTAGTTCTCTTAGAAAGATGGTTTCGTTGAGTTTGGCGGTTAACTCTTCAATCGTCATATTGGACTTCATATAAATATAAAACCCATTATCCCGAATCCAAAGTGAAGAACCTTCGTTTTCTGCTATATCTGGAGGCATATAGTAAAGTTCACTCGCCTGTTCAGTTAATCCAAATATAACCGTATACGCTCTTATATTTTCCATCTCGCATCCATCTTCAAATAAAATGGATGCTCGATAATAATGTCCTTCCGTCTCTTTTTTCTTTTTTTCAGGAGGTATATAGTATTGTTGCTGTGACTGATCGACATTTTTTTTCTTGTCAGCTTTGTCCGGTTTTACATTATTATCAATCTTCGTTTGCTCAAGATAATTTTCTAGAAGTGTCACAAGTGATTCTGGATCACCGTCAACTTCAACGCCATTTTTGATTTTATTAATCTCAACTTTCATAAAATCAACACTGCTTAAAATCAAATCAGATATCGTTAAATAATCAATTTTCTCCGGTTTTTTTTCACGAATAAAATAGAAAACATCTTCGATTTTATGTGCCAATTTAGAGATGTTATTAAAAAGCATCATAGCCGAAGTGCCTTTAATGGTGTGCATAAATCGAAAGATCTCATTGATGGCTTCTTGATCAAAAACTTCTGATTTTTCGCTACTTATGATGATCTGTTCAAGTTGATCCAAAAACGACGTCGTCTCGTATATATAGATTTCTATCATTGGTTCATTATCATAATTCATACTCATGTAACCCTCCTCACTCATTTGTCTTGTTTTTCTAATGTTTGTATTTACTAGATAGGTTTCTCTAGATCTATACGGATCATATTGACCATCCTTTCATAATCTAACGGTTTTGATAAATAATCATCCATGCCTGCACGGATGCACTTTTCTCGATCCCCTTGCATGGCATTGGCTGTCATCGCTACAATTCTAATGGACTTGCCTTTTTCCATATCTCGGATGGCCGCTGTGCACTGATACCCATCCATAATTGGCATTTGGCAATCCATAAATATCACATCATAATCGTGTTCTAAAACGGCTTCAATCGCTTCTTGACCACTACTTGCAACTGAACATGCAATTCCATTGGCTTGAAGGACCTTTTGAACAACAACTTGATTCACTAAATTGTCATCCACAATTAAAACATTGACGTTTTCTCGGTTATCCAAATGAGCAGTTTCATTTTTCATTGATTGTACCCAATTGTCATCCGATAAATCGTTTTGTCGTTCTAATATTTCTTTGATGACTTCAAAAGTAATTTCAATGACGAACTCTGTTCCTCCAAAAACTGAGTCGTGAACGGTAATCGTTCCATTCATTTGATGCACCAACTGAGTCACGATGGTTAGTCCGAGCCCCGTTCCTCCAAAAACCCTTGTATCAGAGTCATCAACTTGCGTAAAAGCCTCGAAAATCTTATGTTTGTGCTCATCTGGAATTCCCACGCCAGAGTCATTGACTTTTAATTGAATCGTCATTTCATGAGGCGTTTGCTTGAGTAATGTCAATGAAACCACTACTTGCCCCTGCTGAGTAAATTTGATGGCATTGCTCACAAGGTTATACACAATTTGTTTATATCGATAGGCATCCACAAGTACGGTAAATTGTATCAATGGATCCGGCTCAAACAACAACTGAACATTTTTTTTATTTGCATTAAATCGATAGAGCTCTACTGCTTCTCTAGTGATTTCAATGAGATCGTCTTCTGAATAAATGAGCGTCATTTTTCCAGCTTCAATTTTTGCTAAATCCAAAATATCATCAATAATTCTTAAAAGTCCTGAAGATGCCAACTGAGCTTCATTCACATATGCATCAATTTCATCTTTACTTTGCGCATGTTTTATCAGCTCTAAATATCCAGTCACACCATTCATCGGCGTTCGTATTTCATGTGACATATTTGCTAAAAATTGGCTCTTTGACTGATTGGCAGCACGCTCTTTTTCCCTTGTTTCGATCAACTCTTTTACATATTTGGACTTTTGTAAAATATCGGTCACCATAAAACCTAAAATCTGAATATAATGTATGTCCATGTCGTTAAACTGTCTTAAATCATCTCGATAATCCAGTCGAATGAAACCCGTTATCTCATTTGAATTTAAAAGTGGTTGTATGACAAAAGAAATTTCTTTATTTTTATTATTATAAGTAATTGTATCGTGAACAAATGGATTTGAATCTAAGATGACATTAATTGTTTTCTGTAACAATAGCGTTTTTAGCCACGGGTATGACTTGAAGTCTTGAGGGCCTTCAAAAATTTCGTTATGATCCTTTGGTTCCATCGGCCATCCAAGTCGATAGATAAATGTGTGAAATTCTGGGTCTACAAGAAATAAATAACAACCATCCACACTGAAATACTCTGCAATTCGCTTAAACATCTGAATTAAATGATCATCAAGATGAGATAAGTCAAAAGATAGTGCTTCTGTGGATATTTCAGCGATAAATTGATTCATCACTAAATTTGTTTCAAGTGCATCGTTGATCTCCTTTAATTCTGTATTTTTATCATTTAGGTCATCAAAAAAGACTTTTGAGTGACTTAATAGCTCGTTGATGACCTCGCGCGTGCCACTAAATGGATCTCGTTCGTATTGAGGTAACCGATAAACCAATCGATCGTCTAAAGAAATCTTAGCGATATCTTCGTTCAATTGAACCAGAGGTTTAATGATGAATTTTTTCTGTAATTTCGATAGAATTGTTAAAAGAACAATGGTCGACCCCAATATGGATAAAACCATCATAATCACGCGTTCGCTCCATCTTGAATAATCCTGACCTGGAATAAATGTGAAAATACGCCAGTTAATATTTGTAATTCTTCTAACTGCCAAATATCCATTTTGTCCGCTGATAATGACTTCTTGAGGGGTTCGTTCATTTTTAACTTGTTCATACTTTAAAGTATCTAAATACACATTCATCTTAGGCATTTGAACAAACTTAATGGCACTTTCACCTTGTTTTGCGATAACTCTCGACGTATGATCTACAATAAAAATGACGCTATTCTCTGTTACTTTAGCTTCCATAGCAGGACTAATAAGATTTGAAACCGGGATATCACCTCCAACGACTCCTATTAAGCTGCCATTAAACCCATAGATTGGTGTTGCAATGGTTATAATCAGTGCATTTCCATGTTCATTGACATGTACATTTGTGTAAATGACACTCTCATACTTAAGTACTTTTTGATACCATTCACTCAGTTTGTACTCTTCATTGCCCCGATCACCATGAACTGTCATCTCCCCTGATTGATCCACAAAAAACATCGAACTAAAATAATTGTTATTTTTATGTGCTTGTTTTAGATAATCTAATTCCTGTTCAGCGTTCGTGCTATTTGCTATGTATCGACTGAGATCAACAATGGTTTGCTTTGCTGCTACGACGCTACCATACACCTCTTCAGATAAGTCATTAAGAGTATCCACAGATTTGTCTAGAATGCCATTTCTTGTATTCATCTCAAGTATTGAGTAATGTGTAATCATAACCAAGGTTATCAAAATGATTATCACTGCTGCAGCAACATTATATCGTCTTGTAAAGGTTTTCATTCCATCCCTCCCACACCATATGCTACTGGCAATCTTAATGGAATTTACGCGAGGTGTTTTTGCTTTTGTATATTTATCCAAAAAAAGAGATGCTTACGCATCTCTTTTTTTTATCATACTATTTATTTGATGACCTCTTTACCACCCATATACATTTGAAGTGGTTTTGGAATTCTTACAGAACCATCTTCTTGTAAATTATTTTCTAAAAATGCAATAAGCATACGTGGTGGTGCAACCACTGTATTGTTAAGTGTATGAGCAAAATAATTGCCCTGTTCTTTATTTCTAACGCGGATTCCCAAGCGTCGTGCTTGTGCATCGCCAAGGTTTGAACAGCTGCCCACTTCAAAATACTTTTGTTGACGTGGTGACCATGCCTCAACGTCAATGCTCTTCACCTTGAGATCTGCTAAATCGCCTGAGCAACACTCTAATGCACGCACTGGAATATCAAGACTTCTAAAGAAGTCAATGCTGTTCATGTAAAGTTTTTCAAACCAAGCTGGGCTCTCTTCCGGTTTACAAACGACGATCATCTCTTGTTTTTCAAACTGATGAATTCTGTAGACGCCACGTTCTTCGATACCATGTGCACCTACTTCTTTTCTAAAACAAGGTGAATAGCTCGTCATCGCTTGTGGCAACTCTTCTTCTTCAATCATTGTATCGATAAATTTACCAATCATTGAGTGCTCAGAAGTCCCAATTAAGTATAAGTCTTCACCTTCTATTTTGTACATCATGTTTTCCATCTCTGTAAAACTCATAACGCCTGTCACGACTTCACTTCGAATCATATAAGGCGGAATGTAATATTCAAACCCTCGATCGATCATAAAGTCACGTGCATAAGATAAAATCGCTGAATGGAGTCTTGCTATATCCCCTTTTAAATAATAAAATCCATTTCCACTTGTTTTACGAGCACTATCGAGATCAATGCCCCTTAATTTTTCCATAATTTCTACATGGTATGGAATTTCATAAGCAGGTGTCACAGGTTCGCCATATTTTTTCACTTCAACATTTTCGCTATCATCTTTACCAATTGGCACTGAATCGTCAATGATATTTGGAATCACCAGCATTTTTTCGCGAATTTTCGCTTCAAGTTCCGCTTCTTTCACTTCAAGTTCAGCCAGCTCTTTACCAATTGCAGCCACTTTTTCTTTTGTTTTTTCAGCTTCTTCTTTCATGCCTTTTGCCATGTAGCCGCCAATTTCCTTGCTAATGGCATTTCTCATACCTCTGAGTTCATCACCTCTCGTTTTTGCTTCTCTAAACTCCGTATCCATCTCGACAACTTCGTCCACTAGAACAAGTTTTGCGTCTTGAAATTTCTTTTTAATGTTCTCTTTGATCAACTCTGGATTGGTTCTAAATAATTTAATATCTAACATCTGCACCCTCCTGTTTGCGTCAAAATTTCTTTGACATGCTTTTTAATTTATTGTAGATTTACTTATTTATGGGAATAAAAAAACTTCCAGTCCCATAACACATGGGACGGAAGTTCCGCGTTGCCACCCAAATTGCTGTTAAACAGCCAACTCAAACTGCTATAAAGGGCTTACCCTTCGACTCTTCGCCGATTGCTCCCAAAGCGGATCCTTTATCAAACGTGCTGATTCTCACCATCCATCAGCTCTCTTTAACGCCTCAAAAGTTATTCTTTGATCTACGCATGATACTCATTGTGTTATTTACATTTTAACCATTTTGCTCCATTTGTCAAGTTTAACTTGATTATTCAAGATCAACTTATTTAGCCAAGTCTAACTTGCATTGGTCAGTATCATTAATACTCTAGCTTAACAAGACAAAGTGAACCTGCACTTACTTTGTGACCTACAAACTTCGGATCTTGGTAATCCAGAGCATGCTCAACTGCATGCATCGGCAATTGTCCAAGTCCAATCTGTATCAAAGTTCCAACCATAAGTCGTTCCATGTTGAGTAAAAATCCATTTGCTGTAATAGAAATGACAATTTCATTCTCAGTTTCATTGATTTTAACAAATTGCACTTTTTTCACGGTATTTCTCGCCTTACTGTGCGTCGTAAATGCAGAAAAATCAAACTCACCAATAAAATCAATGGCAGCTTCTTTCATTTTGGATACATCGACATATTGATTCATCACGTTGACATAGTGACGTTCAAAAAGCGGCCTAACCTGAGCGTTTTGTTTCCAAAGTCGATACTCGTAAGTCGCCTGCTGAAGTTGATATCTACTATGAAATCGTTCATCAACCGCTTCGATATCCAAAGTGATGATATCGTCAGGGAGGTATTTTTCAAAATATGCACGAAGCGACTCACAAGTCACTCCTTTTCCATCGATTTCAAGCGCACTTTCTAGCTTGAAATTGACCACCTGATGGGTCGCGTGGACCCCAGCGTCGGTATTAACTGCTCCAATCACTTCAATTGGCTTTGCGCATAATTTTTCTAAAATCGCTTCTAACTTGCCTTGAATACTTTTGTCGGCTTGGTCTTTTTTGGTCGTAAATCCCATATATCGCTTACCATCATAGGCAATCGTCATCTTATAATTTTGTTCCATCGGCACAATAACTCCCTCATTTTTTCATCAGTATATCACATTTGAGCCATGTTATCATGCATAATCCTTCGAAGTAGATCTCATTAGCACAGAATTACTCGATTGTCCAATTTTTACGTATTTTTCTCCATTTCGTATCGCGTTCAGTTTCCAAATGTTGAATGTCTTCTTGGCCGAGGTGTTTAAAACGCCCCTGCTTTTTCACGTAATCTGATACAGACGAAAATTCTTTTGGATTTTTGTTGAGTTTAAACTCGCCATTTTCATATTCAGCCAGATACCATAGACCACAATCCACGGCTTCTTTTGCAAGCGATATCGTAATGTCACTTGGCGTCCCCCAACCAGTTGGACATGGCGCAAGAACGTGTATATAGGACGTGCCTTTAACTGATTTTGCCTTTTGAACTTTCATCATATAATCTTCAAGATATCCAACACTTGCAGTTGCAGCATAAGCAATATCATGCGCTGCGACGATCTCAAACATATTCTTCTTGGTTGTGATGGACCCAGGTAAATGTTCTCCCGCTGGTGACGTCGTTGTTTTTGTGCCATAAGGTGTTAAACCACTTTTTTGAATGCCCGTATTCATATAGGCTTCATTGTCATTGCAAAAATAAATAATTTGATCGCCTCGATCTATTGCACCTGATAGTGCTTGGAGACCAATATCTGCCGTTCCTCCGTCACCTGCAAAACCAACTGCATGTGTATTTTCAATACCAAGTGCCTTTAGTCCTGCAGCAATTCCTGATGCCATGGCACCTGTTGATGCAAATGGCGTAATGACTGCATTTGTCATAAATGCCATATTAGGATAAATAAATGAAACTGCTGACATACATCCTGCAGGTAGAGCTGCAAAAGTTCTTTCGCCCAGAATTTTCATCGCAAGACGCACCGCAAGACTTTCTCCGCAACCGCCACATGCTTTATGTCCGTAAAACAACTCATCGTTGGTTAAATTTTTCGCATTTAATTTTTCCATTAGCGATCACACCTCACATTCATGTATTGCACCGTCTCTTGTTTTTCACCGTTTGCTGACTTTAACATCGAGTGAAACATCTCGCGGACATTCTCTTTCGTCACATCACGACCACCGAGACCGCAAATGAAATTTAGAACGACTGGCATTTTTCCCATCTGTAAAATAGCAGAATTCACATTGGTAAAAATAGTGCCCTCATATCCAAATGAAATGTTTTTATCGACAACACCCACTACCTTTGCATTTCCAATGGCTTGCAATAACGCTTCAGTCGGAAACGGTCTCAAATAGCGAAGTTTAATTAAACCTACTTTTTTTCCTTCACTGCGCAGTGATTCTAAAATCATGCGGCTTGTACCTGTGATACTTCCAGTCGTGATTAAAATGACCTCTGCATCTTCACACTGAACCGATTCAAGTAACCCATGATATTTTCTGCCAAATACGTCCGCAAAAGATTGATCCACCTCTTCAATGACCTCTTTTGAAGCAATCATTTCTTCATTTTGCTTGATTTTGAACTCCATATTGAAATTATTCCCCGCAGTAATACACAAACTTTGCGGCTTTTCTAGCGTCATCATATTTTCGTACTTACCAAGTGGCGGTAAGTAGGCATCCACTTTTTCCTGTTCTGGCACTTCTACGACTTCATAAGTATGCGTCAAAACAAATCCATCTAAATTCACCATAAACGGCGTTAAAACTCTTGGATCTTCGGCAATTTTATAGGATTGAATCATCATATCTAAAGCTTCTTGAGCATCTTCCACATAAACTTGAATCCAACCTGAGTTGAGTAAAAACATCGAGTCCATCTGGTCGCCATAGATATTCCAAGGGGTTGCAAGAGCTCTATTGGCATTCATCATGACAATCGGCATTCTTGCGCCACTCGCATAGGGAAGATTTTCTGCCATATATAAAAGACCTTGTGACGAAGTGGCTGTAAATGCTCTTGCGCCTACTGAACTCACTCCCATTGCAGCAGCAAGGGCACTGTGTTCTGACTCAACATGCATATAAATGGCATTGAGTGATCCATCTTCAACATATTCTGAAAGTCTCTCAACGACAATCGTCTGTGGTGTAATTGGATATGCAGAGATGACATGTGGTCGAACCAATCTGACGCCTTCTGCCACTGCATCGTTTCCGCTAATAAATTTTCTAGCCATTAATGTCAGCCTCCTTTACCATGACAATTGCCTTTAATTTGCATTCATAGGCACAAACGCCACACCCTTTACAAAATTGATAATCTATTTCGAGTTGGGGACCTGATTTATCAATCACGCCATCTGGACACACTAAGAAACATCTCATACAGTTCACGCATTTTTCTTGATTGATCACAGGTCTAAACGTTCTCCAACCTGCGTTGATACTCGTAATATGGTTGCTCTCACAAGTTGCGCCAAGAGGATAATCGCGTACTGTTTTCGGCTCTATAAACGATTTGAGTTGTGGTTTATTCATGCGTCTGTCCTCCGTTTTGAGTTTTCATCATTTGAACAACATAGTCAAACAAAGCAATATTTTTATCTGCTAACTTAGGGTTCATACTTGAACGAATTGCCGACTGACAACTTTGCGCCTGTACAATACCTGTAACGCCTACGAGCGCACCTAACATCGCAGTATTTGTAATTGGGATTCCTAAATATTCAAGTGCAAGACCTGTTGCATCAATTGCAATGACTTGACAAGGACACTGCGCTTGATAAAGGGCAATATCTTTCGTATTGATAATCACAACACTTTCAGATTTTAGACCTGTCATCACATCTTGTCCCCAGAGGGTTTCATCTAAAATGACGACATAATCGCAAACATCGAGTTCACTTCTGTCGGTAATTTTTTCATCATCTATTCTTGTAAATCCTAATACAGGGGCGCCACGTCGTTCTGGTCCGAACGAAGGAAAAGCTTGTGCATATTTACCGTCAAAAACAGAAGCTGCGAGTCCTAATAAACGCGCTACTGTAAAACTGCCTTGACCACCTCGACCATGCCATCTTACCTCAATCATACATCTGCTCCTTTTGATTATTGAGTGAATTTTTTCAACTGATATATCAGTTGTATATTTAAAGATTACGATAGAATTGAGGCTCTGTCAATACAAACTCTTTGATTATTATGTATACATGAACGAAAAAAACCTCACTGATCATATCGATCAATGAGGCCTATTATAGTGGATATATCCTTCTCTAAAGATTGATTTAGCTTTTAGACTAATCAGATAGATTTATCGCTTATAAACGCGATAACTCAACTGCTAATTTAGCCGCAACTTTAGCATTGTTAAATACCAGTTGAATATTTGAATCCAAGCTATCGCCACCCGTTAATTCTTTGACTTTAGCCAAAAGGAATGGTGTCGATTCTTTTCCTTTAACGCCTTGTTTTTCTGCTTCGCTTACTGCAGTGTCAATAGCATTTGTGATCACGTCATAATTCATTTCGAAAGCTTCTGGAATTGGGTTTGCCACCACCAGGCCGCCTTCTAAACCAAGATCCCATTTTGCTTTGAGCGCTTCAGCGAGTTCAAGCTCTGAGTCTACTCTGTAATCAACGCCATAGCCACTTTTTCTCGTATAGAATGCAGGGAGTTCATCTGTTTGGAAGCCGACTACCGGAACGCCGTTTGTTTCAAGGTATTCTAAAGTCAAACCGATATCTAAGATGGATTTTGCTCCGGCACATACTACTGCTACATTGGTGTGAGCAAGTTCTTGTAAATCTGCAGAGATATCAAACGTTTCTTGTGCGCCTCTATGAACCCCACCGATTCCGCCAGTTGCAAAGATCTTAATGCCTGCAAGAGCAGCAAGAATCATCGTCGATGCTACAGTTGTTGCGCCATCGAGTTTTTTAGATACGATAAACGGAATGTCTCTTCTAGAGGTCTTAACGACATTTTTAGCTTTTCCAAGGTATTCCACTTCGTCTTCTGTTAAACCCACTTTTAACTTGCCACCAAGGATTGCAATCGTTGCTGGAATTGCACCATTGTCGCGAATGATTTTCTCTACTGCAAGTGCAGTTTCAACGTTTTTTGGATATGGCATGCCATGAGAAATAATAGTAGATTCAAGTGCAACAACTGGTTTACCTGCTTTTAACGCCTCTTCAACTTCAGGTTTAATTTCTAAATACTGTTTTAACATATTAACTCTCCTTTACTTGATTCATCAACTTGTCTTCTGACATCGTTGGATTAATGGTATTTTCATGACTAATGGCAATTGCAGATGCGCAAAGCGCCACTTTAACTGCTTGTTCAATCTCAAAATTCTTTGTATATGCGTATGCCAATCCCGCTATAAATGCATCTCCTGCACCTGTAGCATTGACAATTTCCACTTTTGGATTCGGTACATGCGCTTTAGTTACACCGTTGTTGTAAAATACACCCGCCTCGCCTAAGCTTATAAAGACTTGTTTAACGCCTTTTTCAATTAAAATGTTTGAAGCTTTGATTAAATCTTCATCATTCTCAATTTTAACACCTGTCAGCATCTCTGCTTCAATACGATTGGGTTTAATGGTGTGGAAATAACCAATTAAATGAAGCACTTTTTTCGCTTTAGTCGTTGAAACGGTATCCAAGAAAAATACGGTTTCTGTAAAATTCGTTAAGATATATTCGAGAACTTCTTCTGGTAGATTGGTATCGAGAACACAAAGGGTCGCATTTTCGATAAGATGTCTTTTCGTTTTAATAAAATCCACTGTCATTCGCTCACAGATATCCATATGCGAAATGGCTAAGACCATGTCCATACTTTGATCTAGAATAGATAAGTACGTCGAGGTCGATTCTCCTTTAAGCACCAGTGAATCTTGCATATTAAGTCCAATTTGCTTCGCTTCATCCAAAATTTTCATCCCGTATACATCATCGCCAATAGCACTGATGAGTCTAGTGTGAACGCCCATTCGCGTTAAATTTTCAGCGATATTTCGGCCTACACCGCCAAGTGAGATATGAACGGTTCCAACATTAGAGTCTTTAAAAATTAGATCCGATTTTGGAAATCCTTGAATGTCAATATTGGAACCCCCAATGACACATACATAAGGTTCTTCTTTGACGATGTACCCTTTACCAAGGATATGACCTTTTTTCATGAGATTTGTAATGTGAACCGCTACTGAAGATCGTGTAATTCCCAAAAGATCTGCTAGTTCATTTTGTGCGATCATGGGTTCTTTTCTTAAATACTCTAAAATTTCCTTTTCACGATTGGTCAAGTTGTCCTCCTTTCTTCAAGTAATTAGGCATGAGTTTTTATTTTAAACTCGTTAATTACTTGATACTGGTTGAATCGTTCTACGATTTTACAAGTAATCATTTGCTTATTTAATAATCTATTGTTTATCTTGGTTTTATTCTACACCTCTTTTCGATAACTGTCAAAAGTTTTTTTGCACAAAAAAACTCAGCTGATTTAAACAAGTGAATCGATCAAGATTTGCATGTAGTAAATTAACCACTGAAGCAAACGTAAACCGTTCCAATTGTCGAATGATCAACTGAGGTTTCATATACTTTTCTATTCATTTGACGGATTAAAATCAATACGCCAATGCCAGTAATACCTGACCGATAAAATAAAAAATTGAAAGTAAATCCGAAAAAATCTTTTTCGGCCAAATATAGCGCCAAATCCCCAGTAATGTATCCGAGATTAAAAACATAATAGCCCCAACAGAGAAGATCCACTGTGCTTCAAGCTGAGTCTGGTGTGAAAACACCATAAGCCCCCCTTTGGCAGCCATAAAAGTTACAAATAAAAGATACAGACAAAGTGGCCATTTTGCTTTACCCAGTGGTGGCTTCTTAATCGCAATAAAGGCATAAGCTAAGGTAGCAAAGATCATCGTTATTAAAAATTCTCGTAAACGAAGGCCTTCTAGATGGATCATCGCAGAGATATAGAACACATGCGCTAGACCAAAAGCTAAAATTCCTCTAATAAATTTGTCTTCATCATCGTGTATGTACGCAAGATAGTAATCGCCAATGAGCGAAAAAAATAACCCTACAAAAATTAAAACTGAAAACGTCGAAAAATCTTGATTGACCATATGCCAACCGCCAATTAGACAAAATATCGTCGATAAAATCATCTTGAGTTTAAGCGACTTTAACGATCCTTCTCGCCTTGATTTTAGCACGTATGCTAAGAGCAAAACTCCATATAACCCCAAACCTAATTTTAAAACCATCTTTCCCCCTAAGATTGTTTATAAAAAAATTGCATAACGCCATTTGACTGTCAACTAAATGATTCAAATGTCATTATGCAATTTAATATTATTTCTCAATACCGTCGATTACTTTATCATTTGTTTTGTTTGGATATTTTGCCACGAGAGCATCATAATCTGTTTGGTATGACTCCGATTTCATGGTATTTACAACAGCGTTTTGCCATGCTTCTAAGCCTTTTCCATCAAAGAACATGATGTGGTAACCATAAGAAGTTTTTACAATTCCAGTGTCTCCAACTTGTCTTGATGCATCAAAAATCCAAGCGTCAAATTCTGGAACCATCATACCACTTGTAACCGCTTCATATAATCCGCCATTTTGAGCTGAACCTGGATCTTCACTAAAGTCAGTTGCAAGTTGTCCAAAAGTCTCAGCTGTAGCGTCTCCATCTTCCCAAGTTTTTAAAACTTCTTCCGCTTTCGCAAGTGCTTTTTCTTCTGTTTCATACGTATCCGTTGTTAAAAGAATATGTCTAACATCCACTGAAGCAGTTGTATCTACATAAGGTTTTTTCACTAAAAAGTATACTGTTGACGTACCGCTTTCTGCATCTTCTGAAACAAAAGTCGTATTTTCAGCACCAGCGATTAATGTTTTAACTGCTTCATCTGCTTGATCTACAGTCCCTTTTGTCACTAACTGTGATCTAAATGACGCTTCATCAAAAGTTCCAAGTTCTTCTTCTGTTGAATGTGCTTTGATGTAATTGACAATATAGTCTTCAAATGCAGTTTGACTTGTAACAGCAGCTAACTCACTTGCAGCTGTTTTTACCATTTCTGCTGTAATTTTTCTTTCTTCATTTGCACTAAAATCGAAACTCATGTATTCAACATTTGTAAACGCATCTGCTTTACCATCAAAATATGCTTGAATTTCTTCATCTGTATACTCATAAGAGTTGATGAGTTCATAGTACATTTTATTTGCTAAAGCTGCTTTTTCAGTAAATAATCTGTAGTCTTTTTCAGTGACTTTTTCACCGTACATAGATTGTAAATACTTATCAACGGTATCAAAGCTATTTTCTTTTGCAGCTGTTTTTAATGCTTCCATGTCCTCAGTGATTTTTTGTTGATCTTCTTCAGTCAATTCAATGCCTCTTGCCTTAGCTTCTTCACAGAATACTAAAAAGCTTTCTGCATATCCAAGTGCTTGATCTTTAAAAAAGTCAAAGAACGTTTCTGTTTCTGTGTACTGTTGCTCTTTAAGTGACTTCTCCATATCAAGGCCCATTTGTGCTAAATATGAACTCTGTTGACTTACCACATAATTAAACAAGTAAGAAAATTCTCCTTGTGTAAAACCAAAATTATCCGTGTAAACAGCGTAATCGCTTGAAGAGGCAGCCTCCTCTTTTTTTGTGCTTGAACAGCCAACTACTGTTCCCATTACTAACATAATTGCTAATACTAACGTCAATATTCTTTTCATCTGATTCGTCCTTTCCCTTTATTTATACAATTATCAACTTAATGTGTCCATCAGAGATAATTTCATGTGCATATAAGTCGCACTCTCCTATTATACATGAACATTTGATATTTTGCATTCCTATTGCATCATTTTAATCGCTGAAACTTAAAAAAAGCTTAATTTCATGTAAATTTTTTAAAGTGTAAGGTTGATTTTCTTGGGTAAAATAACCACGATCTTACGAACGAATCATTTTAAGTTCTAAAAATCAGAAGACTAAGAGGTCATAAATTAAATGTATTAATTTCAATTGTGTATTGATTTCACTTTGCACATCTGATATACTCAATTTGAAATAAGCATTCAATCAAATACCATAACATGGAGGCTACAATGGACAATTATCAAGTCATTCTCGAATACTTTAAAAAACAAACAGAACCTGTCAATGCAGGTAAAATAGCTGAAGAAACAGGCGTAGACAGAAAAGAAGTCGATAAAATCATGAAAAAAATGAAGGATGAAGAAGTGATTACTTCTCCAAAGAGATGTTATTGGTCGGTTAAATAGAAAACTCGACGTTTCTAAGAGAAATAGCATCTTAATTGTAATATTCAAAATTTAAAAGCCATCACAAATCGATTACACTTTGTGATGGCCTTTTTGTTTTTTGATTTATGGTTTTTTGACTTATGATTTTTCTGCTGTTAACGAGCTGCAGCTCTTCATTTTTTTGATTTCTTTTGATAGTAAGTTTCAACGTCTTCCTTCCACCTTGGATCCAAAGCACTCTCTTCTCTAATCATGCTGACAGCAGCTCCCATTGCCTTGTAATTCAGCGCAGTTCCCGCTTCATCACTAAAATAACTCACTGCTTTATTTTTTGAAATGCCAAATGTTGAAGCTGTTTCAACCGCGTCAATGTTTGCACCTAAAAAGAGAAATTCCCAACCATACTCGCGTTGTTGTTGTTCAATGAGCTTTTTAATTTGACCACTTGTAAACTCACGACTTGCATTCTCCATCCCATCTGTCGTAATGACAAATATTACCTTTTCAGCTTGATAATCCGGATGCGTTGATTTTTGAACATTGATCATCTTTTGGATGGAATATCCAATTGCATCGAGCAGTGCAGTGGAGCCTCGAACAAAATACTCCTTTTCAGTAATTGTGCTCATGGCTTCTATTTGAACACGATCATGTAGGAGCTCATAGCGATCATCAAACAGTACAGTCGTCACACGTGCTTCACCGGGACCTTTTTTTTGTTTCTCAATCATGGCATTATACCCACCAATGGTGTCGCTTTCTAGCCCTGCCATGGAACCACTTCTATCAAGTATCAATACCATTTCTGTCAAATCCTTTTTCATCATAACCTCCTCATACTAACGCGGTCTAATCAGGTCACATGAATATAAGAATGATGAATGATCAATGTTCTATAATCAATAATCAATATTCAATATTCCATAATCCATGTTCAATTGCCTGACTTTGCGCTTGTTTTATACATTCAGTATACGGACTTGATGATGACTAAAGGTCGCTCAGTAAGCGACAAATTTTGTTTAAGCAACAAATTTGTTAATGAAGACTTCAATACAAGACTTCCAATGGATTAAAAGGTTCCTAGCAATGGTTGATCATAATAGAAGAGCACTTGATTGATGTGATGGATGTCATAACATGCAGTTTTAATAAAGTACTCTATAATGACATCACACTTAGAACATTTCGACAAACACAGACCTGCACGTGATAATAAGTCTTGGGTTTCTTCTAAGTTTAATTTTAAAGCGATGGCAAATGCAAGCGCTGTCATTTTACTCGGTTTATAATGCATATCACTGCGAATCTTTGAAAATAACTTGCGATCAATATTCGCACGTTTATATGTTTCGACATCCGTCATGCCGCTCTCATCAATTTGCCTTAACAGGCTTTGGGAAAACGACTCATCTAGATTTGTCAGTAAACTTTGAAGGTCTTGATTTTGACGATTTGCATGAAAAACGGTTGTCTGAAGAGCTTTCTTTTTATTTCTCGATTTTTGAACGTCTATATTAGATAATTTTGAAGTTTCACTTCTATTACCGTGCGATTCCTTATCTAATGAATATTCCATGGACTGATCCAATATTGGTTCAGATCTCTTTCCAACATAATGATGTTCGACATAGGCTTCCAAATCATTTTTTAATTCCATAGAAAAACCTAGAGCACTTGAATCCATTAAAACCAAATACACATCCATATCAGAGGTTTTTAGAAAATCTAAAATGGCAATTGTGGCTATTTTCAGTGCTTCAGTTTTTGGAAAGCCGTAGATTCCGGATGAGATGAGTGGAAATGCAATGGATTCCATGTGATGAGATTCAGCCAATAACAACGCATTGGCATAACAATTATAAAGCAGCTCTGATTCATGTGCGTGACCGCCATTCCAAATAGGACCCGGAGTATGAATCACATATCGAGCTCGTAGATTAAAACCAGGCGTTAAAACTGCATCACCAACAGCACATGCTCCAATCAGTCTACATGCTGCTTCCAATTCTGCGATACCTGCAGCTTCAAATATCGCGCCACAAACACCTCCACCTCTCATAAGTTCTGTATTGGCTGCATTCACAATTGCATCGACATTCATCTTGACAATATCATTTTGAATCAGTTGAAATGGCATAATGTCTCTCCTATCTCCTCTATAAAATTAAATCCTTTTTGATCCTATTTATGTTAGAAAATTGTAAATTCAAATTTAAAAATAGTAAGTATCTAGTAAATACGCTTGTTGGTATTTTCGAGCGAGTTTGTGAAGATACGATTTAATCTCTAAAAGCGAGACTTCACCCGAAGCATATAACTGAATCAAATGAACAAAACGTTCTTTTTCCCGGATGGATGCGTGTTTCTTAAAGTATCCCCAAACGTGCTGACAGGCATTGATGGCTTGACCTCTATGTTCTGAGACACCTTCTAAAGATTCTATCAGAGTATAAAAATGAACTGCACGTTCTTCTTCTGTTAAATCACTTGTAAATAAACGTCTAACTTGCTTATACACTTCTTGTGAGGTCTCTAGAACTCGGTATTTGTAGCGAGCCCACTCTTTTTCAAGAATTTTTCTTCTATTAGTCTCAGACAGGTCTCGAACCGGCAAAAAACACAAACCACACTTGATTGCCGAGCGATTCTTGTCCTTAACCTCTAGCATGATATCTATATTTTCGTAGTTTGCATTTAACAAATCGCCCACATAGCGTCTAAACAATTCTAGCGAAATTGTTTCAGAATGTGCACCCATACGTTTATCAACCGCTTGCTGTGAATAATGAACTTTTTGACTGCCATCTTGATTTTTCCAAGTCTTTTGACACATGGAGATCCAATATACATCATCTGGTAGCGAATTTTGAAGATTTTCAATGCGACTGCATGAATTAACATAATGATGTAAATTGTCATATACCACAGGAATTTGCTCATTTAATCCAATTTCTAGTACCTCAGAAATCGTATAATGACGGTCATCATTTTCAATAACCAGTCGCGTTTGAATCATCTTTGGCAATGTTCGATAGGATTTCTTAAAGCGATCTATAGCAGATACTTTATCGCCATAAATACCTCCAATATGCAGAATCAACTTATGCGTTGAATCGAGCTTCATGCAGTCCAGTACACGCGCATGATACAAAAGTTCTTCAACCGAACGTTTAATCACGCCCTCATCCGTAGAATTGATCACAGTATACTGCCCAGGATGCATAGAAACACGCATGCCACTTAATCTGATTTTTTCGCCAATGGATTCAAAAACATGTCGAAATTCTTCCCACCATTTAAGCGTATTCACAGGATGTGAAGCAAAAGGAATTAAATCTGAAGTCATTCTAAACAGTAAAATATGGTGCTTGATATTGTAATCAATCATTTGACTCAGTGTATTAAGATTATGCGCAATCAGTTCTCTTAAGCGCTCTTCAGACGCATTTTTAAGCGTGCATGTTTTGTAATTAAGACTTTCTTTTTCAGCTAATAAACACGCATATCCGATTCTCATAAGCACCTCCGCATATAGCCTTTTTATTCTCAGTAACTCGACTTGACGTTTACCTCCTGAATCCTCGGGTAAACATAATAACACTTATATTTTACCACTTTTTCTAAACTCATAAGGAGAATTTTCTAATGAAAAATCAAATGATGACTCAAACGGATAAAAGATTCATGGTACGTAGCTTTCGTGCATTATGTCTCTTTCTGCTCATAGTTAGCATGATTCAAAACATTGGATTCTCAACGGATAAAGATTTTATTGCAAGTCAATCTCTACTCAATGCCCTCCACTGGATTCCAGATACCTATCAAGCTCAGTCGCTTTCGCAAAATTTGACCAAGCTCGAAGGGTACTATTACATGATTCAGCTTCAGTTCAACGAGGAAGACTTTGCTCAAACGGACAGTTTTTTTACGGATATTCCTAATTGGGCTTCCACATCTATTCAAACTGCATACCTACATCACATGCTCCTTGGTGAATCATCCAATACCTTTAATCCTAACCACCCGTTAGACTGGGAGACTTTTGTTTCATTACTTTTGACAGTATACGCAGATAAAAAAAATGATCATGCAAATGTTGGAACAGCGCCACTGCTTGTCGCTTCAAAGGAACAGGCAATCATTCAAGCCATTAAACTCGGCGTTTTGCCAGAAGAAATGCACTTTATAAGTAAGACGTCACCATTGACACGCGGTTATGCTCTGGATATCGTGTGCTATTTTCTCAAAAGCTATGTGAACCCTTCACTTAAGCTGATTGATTATCAAAGTGTTGAAGAGCAACTTGCCTATGCACAACGCATTCAGCAGTCCGCATGGATGCCATATAACCCAATTACAGACGCCGATTCTAAACAATTTAAACAAGCACTTTCTCAGATTTACAGTGAAACGGCAAAACAATTTTCACTCGATTACTCAAAAGTTGGAATCTCTGTTGAAGAACTCCATACTGGACTCAAATGGTCCGTTGGAGACGATTTAAAAAAAGATTCTACAACTGGACGCATGCTCGGAAAATTTTCAATTGCATCTGCAGTGAAATTTCCACTTGCCATGGCCATGATTGAACATCTAGAAAATCAGTCACTCTCGTTACAGAATACCTTTAAAGATCCGCTCACCGGTAAAAGTTACACCTTCGAAAATGCCATTCGTTTTATGCTCTCGCATTCTAGAACAGATTATTATAATATACTCCTACGATATATCGGCGTCAGTTCTGCCAATGCGCATCTAAACTCTCTTGGAGTCGAGCATTCCGCTATTAAAGGAGAGCTTGGTGGGGGTGATGCCATCTGGTCGACGGAGCGCATGCTCAGCGTTTATAAAACAACGGTTCCTAGTAGATTTACCCCTAGTGATCTGAGCATCTTGTTACGTTACGTCTATAAGGGCGTCGTTACAAATGATCCAATGATGACACTTATTAATCAAGCGCTTTTAAACAATATTTACCATTCACGCCTTCCTAAGGGAATCGGCTATCAATATCCCGTTGCCCATAAAACGGGAACCTATGAAGAAGAAGGTCGCTTTGTAGATGCTGGTATCATTTATTTAGACAACCATCCATACAGCGTCGTGATCTTATTAGACGGTCAGGAAAATACAAAGGATTGCGAACCATTTATGCGCGCGCTCTCTAAAAATATCCTTACCTATATGAAAAAACGCATAAATTCATGAGTTAACGCATTAATTATTCATTTAAGCATCAAATTATGCATAAGTGCATCATCTAGGACTAAATTCACAAAAAGTTTTAATTTTTTCACTTTCACTGGTGCTATAATAAAACTGTTCTTTGACATAAATTTAACGCGGGAGGCGCTATGAAAGTTCAATTAAGAAAACAAATTTCCTTTAAAATCATTGTTTTTACCCTTCTTTCAACCCTATTATTGCTCGGTGCAATTACAACTTCAAATTTCATCCATTTACGAAAACAAGTGCAGACCTATGCAGAAACCGAAGCTAAAAGTACATGGGAGGCAATCGGTGAAACCATATCAGCAGATGATATTACCGCACAACTTAAAGCAGGTAACTCACAATCAGACGAATACATACAAACGCGATTCGCCATGCAAGTCATTGCAAAAGCTTCAGATGCTTCTTACCTACACATCGTGACAAAAGACGACTCCGGAAAATACGTCTATTTTGCCGACAAATTCTTAGATGAAGAGAAAGAACATGCTCAAATTGGGGAATTAATTGAAACTTCCTATGCACCTAACTATGATCAGGTATTTGCTGACGGCGAAGCTATCTTCGGTGCGTTTGAAAAATATAATGATCAATATCTCTTTTCAAATTATTTTCCACTTGTAGACGACCAAGGCGCTGTAGTAGCGGTTTTAGGTGTTGATTTCGACGTGACAAAAGAACTCGATGAGATGGTCTCAGTATTTATTCGAAACTTGATTTTTTCTCTCATCGCAATGATCACACTCTCAGTTGCTTTATCGTGGATCATTCATCAACTTTTAAAGCCCGCGAAACAACTCGCAAATATTTGTCATCAAATCGCAGATTATGATCTCAATGTGAAAATTCCAACACATTATAGTGGTGAGTTTGATGTTCTGGCAACAGCTCTTCGCACTTTGACGGATAATAATAAAAAACTCATCAATGAAATCAAATCTTTATCTGATAACGTCCTCAATAGTGCTGATAATATACAAGAATCGAGTCATACCATCTCAGCGATGATCGAAGAAAATACCGCAGAACTCTCTCAAACTTGTGAAAATATTCAAAAACAGACTGAAGCCACTAAGAAACTGGAACAAAGCAACGAAGTCATGGCACAGTCTGTGGTTGGAATCAATCACTCGATGAAAGAGACTCTAGAACTTCAAGCCGAAGTTCAAACTTTAACCAATGATTCCAAGCAGCAACTCCATGTCATGAAGCATCAGTTTACGGAAACTGCCAACAGCTTTGGAACAATTTATCAAAATATGACCACTTTATCTAAACGTTCCGATGCCATCTTGGGTATCGTCGGAACGATTAAAGGCATTGCTGAACAAACGAATCTACTAGCGCTCAACGCGTCCATCGAAGCCGCTCGTGCAGGAGAACAAGGACGTGGATTTGCAGTAGTTGCAGATGAAATTCGAAAACTCGCAGAAGAATCTGCTCAATCCGTAGCGGAGATTCAACACATTGTACAAGAAGTTCTTCACGATATTAAGAAAAACACTGAGATCACAAGTGAAAGTCAAGAATCTGTTGAAGCTTCTAATCAGGCGATATTAAATGCAGTTGACCAATTTACTCATACTGAAATAGCCATCTCAAACATACTCACTACCATCAATGCCATGGGTGTTTCAATTCGTGAAATTAGTCAAGAACAGCAAACAGTATTAAAAGAAACAGATAAAATTTATCACCTATCCACAATTAATAACGAGCATATTCAAACAGTAAATGCTGCATCAGAAGAATCGTGTGCAAATGTTGAAGAGATTACCGCGCATATTGATACACTAAAGAACACGCTCATTCAGCTCAATCGAGAAATATCCGTTTATAAATCATAACCATTTATAAGGCATAAGCACTTATAAACTATCACCATTTGTAAGTCATCACTACAAAAATAATAAAAGATGTAAATGTTGACGATGCGCTATCATGAAATGCGCATCGCTAAACACTTACATCTTTTTTATTCTTTAACTAGCGTCACCACCACAATTTCTGGAAGGTTAAATAGTCTTACTGGTATGATGCTATTTCCAAGTCCTCGACTGAGAATCATGGTTGTATCACTTTTATGAAATACCCCTGCGTCATACTCAGGAAATAATCCCTGATTAGGGGCAATGACGCCTCCTATAAAAGGCAATCGAAACTGCCCACCATGCGCATGTCCACAAAATACCAAGTCGTAATCACTGTTGACATATTCATCCATAAACTCAGGTCGATGGGATAAAACCATGGTAAAATCACCTTCCATGACCTGTTCATTCACAGAAATTGACATTTCACTATTAAAAGCGGGATCTTGTAGTCCGAGGAGCCGAATCGATTCATCCATTCGTTTAATTGCGACGCTTTCATTTTCTAAAACAACGACGCCTGCCTTTATTAAAACGGATTTTACCTCTTCATATCGCCCGCTCCACGCCTCGTGGTTGCCGCTGACATAATAAACTGGGGCAACGGAGACGATGCTTGACACTAAATCCTGTACTGGCTGCAAATCAAATTTTTTTTGATCTACAATATCCCCTGTAATGACAATGATATCTGGTGTTTCTGCTTTAATTTTCTCAATAAGCGTTTGCTGTCCCTTACCAAACGTCTGATTGTGTAAGTCTGAAATCTGAAGAATTTTCATGCCTTCAAACTGCAAGGGAATATCAGCATGTGTTACCTCAAAATAAGTGATATCAATATGATGATTTCCCCAATAAATCAATGGAATACTTAATATGATTACGAGGACAAAAAACCATTTTAAATTGAATTTTATATTGAATTTCAAATTTGAATTTATTTTGAATTTCAACTTACTTATCATTTGTGACCGTCTATTAGAAATCCTTTCCCAAATAGATGAAGAACTGTGTTCCCTTTCCAACTTCGCTTTCACAAGTAATTTTTCCCTTCAGTTTATGTGTCACAAGGTTGTAGACGATATTCATTCCCAGCCCACTTCCACCGTTGTGTTTATTCGTCGTAAAAAATGCATCATAAATTTTCGCGAGATATTCTGATGGAATTCCCTTGCCATTATCTCGATAGGTGATGTAAAGTCCATCGTGTTCTCGACGAATCTCAATCACAATTTTTCCATTGGTTCGATCTTCAAAGCCATGAATAATGGAATTCATGATAAGATTTGAAAAAATCTGAGAAAATACACCTGGAAAACTCTTGATAACAAGTTCTTCTGGACAAATCACTACAATCTCATGATGACTGTTCTTATATTCATGTTTGAGACTGGTAATGACCATTTGTAGATGCTCTTTGAGATTGAACTGGTCCTCAATTTCAACACTTTGATCTACTGCAATCTGTTTAAAGCTCGTAATCAATTCAACTGCTCTGTGCAAATTGTTGTTGAGGATCACAAGTCCCTCATCTAACTCATCAAAGAAGTGTTTGAGCCCCTCTTTGGACATTTTCCCATCCATGAGCAACTGCGTATTTTTTCGGTTGAGTTCTTCAAGATAAGAAGCTGTCGTTACACTTACACCAATCGGTGTATTAATTTCGTGCGCCACGCCTCCAACAAGTTCGCCTAAAAATGCAAATTTTTCAGTTTCTAAAAGCGCATTCATCGCCTGCTCAAGTTCACCGGTTCTTTGCTCAATTTTCTCTTCAAGCTCTTCTGCGTTATCGCTGACCTTTTGAATAAAATGACGCAAATTAATGATGATACTTTGTAGTGACTCTGCCAAAAGTCCAACTTCATCTTTTCGCATCACCATTTTCGTATCGACATCGTGCTTCACATCGAGCTGCGCAATCCTACGTGCATGCTCCGTAATTTCATTGATCGGATGTGCAATTTTTTCAGATAAATAAAAGGCGATAATCACTGCGATAAAAGTAAATAGAACCACCGCAAAAACAATTATGTTTGACACAACATCGCCACTTTGTCGAAACAAACCTTGATTGACAAACGTCATATAATAAAGCTTGATACCTTCATTTGTCGCCGGAGTCACCTTCACCCAATAGGATTGTCCTTCATTTAATGTCATTTGTTTCGCTTCTAGCTGAAGTTCTCCCATAGACTCTAAAAAATTGACATTCTTCAGGTCTTCAATTCCAAGGGACTGGATATTATATCCAATTTGTTCCATGTTGTGAGTATTGGCGATAATATTACCAGAATGATCTGTTACAAGTATAAAACCATCTTCGCCAATGGCAAAATCAGATAACATGGAAGACAAATCTGTTAAATTCATATCGATGGTTATAACACCTCGAAGTTTACCTGCATCATCAAAGACTGCTTTCACCACATAGATGACCCACTGCCCTGTGGATGTCACATACGCATCTGAAAACGTCACTTGATCCGGATTTGCAACTGCTTGTTTGTACCAATCCCGCGTCCTTGCATCGTATCCATCATACCGATCGCGTGCTGGATATTGAATAAAACCACCATTCTCCTCAACGCCTAAACTGCACGTAAAAATAGCCGGATGCGTCTTTAAATAAGTTTCAAACATTCGGTATACTTCTGTTTGATAAGGATCCCCATCGAGAGGTTTCATCTGTATCAACCCGTCTGTTCCCTTTTGATCGACATAGGTGGTTATCCTTGAATCTGCTTCTTGAATCAGGTCAAGCTGAGTAAAATACTCAACATCTTGTTCTGTTTCAGAAATATATCGATTGATCAACGCTTCCATCTGTGCTGTGCTTTGGTTAATTCGCTCTAAATAATCTACCTGCGTTTGTTTATAGACATTTAATGAACTTAAAATGCCAACCGATATCAACGAAAAAGACGTCATCAGAATGAACGCGACCAACAACTTACTGCGCGTGCTATGCAATTTCAACTTTTTTATCTGATTCTTCATGCGAACCTCTCGCTCTTAGTTCATTAGTCGTTATACTCGCGAATTGCTTCCAACACTTCCTCAATATTTTCAATAAACAAATCCAACAATCTCGGATCAAAATGTGTTCCTCGATCTTTTTTCATAATGAACAGAGTCTCTTCGAGAGGAAAAGCCTCTTTATAACAGCGCTTGTGAATGAGTGCATCGAACACGTCCACGATCGCCATCATCCTAGCGTATAGAGGAATCTCTTCACCTGCTAGACCATGTGGATAACCTGAACCATCAAATTTTTCATGATGATTATAGGCGATTTCTGCTGCCACCATAAAGGTCTCTTGTTGTGCATTTTTCAGAATATTATGTCCCGTTTGACAGTGACTTTTGATCACTTCGAACTCATCAATTGTGAGTTTACCAGGTTTTTTTAAGATATCATCCGGTATACCAATTTTTCCAATATCATGAAGTACACTTGCCACTCGAACCGTTTCACATTCCATTCGAGAAAGACCTAATTTTTCCCCTAATAAATGCATCAAGGCAGATACACGTCTGACATGGTTAGAATTTTCTTCAAAATGCTTTTCTATCGTCTCGCTTAAAATAAACATGATTGATTCTTGACTACTTGCCATCAATTGATTGAGATGGAAATTATCCAGTGCCAATGAGTAACTATTTAAAAAGAGTTCGATTAAATTATAATCATAGAGTTCATTATGTGTCTCAATATAGACGTAATTTCGGATGCCATTGGTTCCCTTGTTAAAAAATACAAATCCATTTTGCAATTTAACAACGCTTCTACCATGCCCCTCGACATTGCAAATATCGGATTCCAACCCTTCGAGCGCCTGAACCGACTCAAGACCAAAGCCAACATATGGTTTATATTTACCAGTCGCTGCCACAATCACATGAGCACTTCTCTGTTTTCTATAAATAAAGCCATCCGAACTTTTAACCGGCGCTTCACTGACAAAAAAGCCATCTTCATTGTGATACTGAAATAAAAACAACTGTTCAAAGATCGCATGTAAAAAATCTTCAAGTGAGCTCTGCTGAAAAAGACTTTCACTGATTTTGACCATTTTTTCAAAAGCTTCTTTGGTCTTATTGATGAGCATGATATCACGATATGAGCGCAAACACGAATACATCGTCGTATACAATTTTTGCTTGGTTAATTCCGTTTTTAACTTATAATCATTGATATCATAATCTCTTATTAAACTTTCTTCTGGCGCTTGCCCCGGTTGACCCGTTCTCAAAATAATACGAGATTTTTTGTTTTTTAATGTCTTACGAAGATATTCCACCACTTTTAAACCAGAATCGTTGGCGTCCATCACCACATCAAGAAGTATCACCGCAACATCGTCGTGTTCTTTTAAAATGCGCTTCGCTTCTTCTTCGCCATAAGCATCCATAAAAGTTAAAGTCATATCATCTAGTGTGAAATTTTTAAAAATCATCTTTGTTATGACGTGAACATCTTCTTCATCATCGACAATCAACACCTTATAACTTCCGCGAACGGCTGAAATTTGTGGGGATTGGTCTTGTGCTAAAAAATCTAGATCAAAGATGTCGGTTGGATTATCAGAAACAAACTCCTTCATACACTTCTCCGTTCTCAAACACCTCGATGGGGTTTGATGATCAATATGGTCTAACAATAACTTATCCTTCGACGATGAATTGTCGAATTATTCAAACGATTATTGATACCTATTTTATCATGAAAATGCTTGTTTTTCTATATGAATTGAGTCATTTGCACTTTCATGAAATTGAGATAGGCCAATTGAATGAAATGTCGTCGTTCTTCTGATAATGAAGCAATGATACTTTCGCAATGGTCAACAATTTTTAAGCAGCAATTTACAGCGTGCTCAGGTGTCATGAGCCCCATGATTTGATCCATTTCTCGCTGAAGATGACTTGGTAACTGTTGATAAACGCCTTTCATATGTAGAACGGGGTGATCTTCATGATACAGGTCTGCGTAATACAAACTGATATGCGTTATCATATGGCTCAGTAATCGCATTTTCCACAGGACATCTCCGCGCATCTGAGCCGCGTAGAATTCTTGCAATGTGTAAATAAGTTCGTTTATTTGCTCAAGTTGTTCGTCTGGATTCACGTCTCTTTTGATCCGATGATAGCCTTTAAGACAATTTTGCGGATCATAAATGGGAAGTACATCGTCCACACCTTCAGTTGGAATTTTTGTCGTTACATAAAAATCAAGGTGCATGTTGTCATCGTAAAGTACAATGATTTGAGCCTCTCCGAAATTCACCTCTGAGTGATAGAGCATTTCATGATAATCAGACAAAATCGTCATTCTTTGCTCTAATAGTCGTTGATACTCTGTCTCTTCTACTAAACAGTAAAAATCCACATCGGAATAATCATCATCTGTTTTTCTCGCAAGTGAGCCTTTTAAATAGAGTGCACGAACGCCTTTTTCAGTTTCAAGCTGCTTTTTTAGATAGTTGACAAGTTGCCACTGCGAATTTTTCATTTTTACCTCTCATAATTTTTCTATTAATAATAACAATTCTTCATTATCTGGAATATCTTCCATGTTATGCCCATAATGCACAAATCGAAGCATTCCCTGCTTATCGATGATCATCTGAGCAGGCATTCTGCCTAACTTAAAAATTTTCATCTGCTGACCATACAATTTTAAAACCGTATGTTCAGGATCTGGAAGACCATAAAAACTCAATTGATTTTTCTGCCAATAATTTGAAAAGCTCTTAGCCGTTTCCGGACCAATGGTCACAATAATCGTATCACGTTCTTCAAACTTACTTTGATCTTGATGCAACTGCATCATATGCCGTTGGCAAAACGGTCAAACAAAGCCTCTGTTGAGTACCAATAAAACATGTTTTTTCGCTTTAAAATCCGAAAGTTTAAAAAGGTTACCTTGAAAATCCAACAACTGAAAATCAGGTGCCATTTGATTAATTGCTACACTTGCCATAATGTACTTCCTCCTTATCCATCAAATGATGTTTACTCTTATTTTCAGTATACCCGAAATCCTCTAAGATACACAGTCTTATGTTATATGAAACCTTCTTAGAATCTTGTCCGTCTTTCATCAATAAAGGGTATCTTATTCAATAAGACTACTGAAAAGAGGTGATCCCATGACTGGTCTAGGAAAGACTGCAACCACTGTGTTAGTGGTGCTTGGAACCGTTGCTGTTATTGGCATTGGTGTATTAATTGTGATGAACCAATCTCCTGATTCCCAATCCAATTCAAACTCAAACTCCAATACTAGCGATTCATCGACTCAATCTCAATCAAGTTCAGACGCAAATGCAACAGATGAAAACCTTGACAATACACTGCATGATCCGTCAATACCAGATGCCTATTACAAGGGAACGGTCACCATCACTGAAAAAAATACCATTGAGACAAATGCCCAAGTGTCCATGAGAACGACGACCGATACAACCATGATTTCAAACGAACTGATTTTCTATGACAATCGCACTCAAACTTGCTATATCCTTGCGCGTACCCTTCAGTATTTTGGTGCGGGAATCGTGCAAGTATCTCACGGAAAAGGTGTTTTTAATGAAAGTGGCTCGATTTCCATGGAAGGGGAAATAACTGAACTTTATGGCCAACATATCAAGGAGACCACAAATTATTTGGATTATACGAAACTTCCAGTGAGAATGGACATAAAAAAAACACTTGTCTATACAATGCCCCAAACCGAACGTAACGATTGGGTTGTCACGATTACAAGTTCAGGTGCTGAAATGGGTCCCCCTATGCTCGCGACGCCTGAATCTCTCGAGCGCGTGGATATCGGATTAATCCCTGGAATGTCCACCATCAGTATTGAGCGTCCTTATAGTTATAAGGAGAGCAATTGGGATGATGCCACTGGTGGACTTGTAAAGCCTAGCGGAACCTTTTCATGCGAATACGAAAAGATAACCGAGTCGGACTACATGGCGCTACTTGCTCAATTCAGTGCGCTTGCCAAAGAATCAGAAAACGCAACAGAGTACATCCCAGATCTACCAGATCTTCCAGCCGATTTTCCAGAGGATGTTCTTACAGTTGAATCAGACATCGATGTGATTACGTCTGAAACACAGATTGGTGATGAAAATGAACCTTCAACCTATGATATCACCTATACTTCTAATGAATCTGTTGAAGATGTCATCTCATATTACTCAGAACAACTATCTCAATATGATGAATATCAAACTGCTTCCATGATGGGATCCACCACAATATCAGGAACCCATAAAGGGTATTCTGTTAGCATCATCATCATGAAAAATCCAATTACGGGTGAAGACGAACAAGATCCAACACTTGTTCAAATTAATTTGATGCCAAGTGATTGATGTTAATTGATTGAAGCGCATAATTTAAGCTTCATTTAAGGTGTTAGGCGTATGCTAAATGAGAATCATTCCGCTGAATTTAAATGAAGTTAGGAGTCATTAACATGAAAATAGCATGCGAAAATCTCGTCATTAATTACGATGCAATGTGCGCAGAGATTAATGGAAAAAATATAGGACTCACGCAACTCGAGTTTTCAACACTTTCGTATCTTGTAGAGAGAAAAAATTACGCAGTCAGTCGCGATGAGCTCCTGAGAAATATTTGGCATATCCCCCAATCCATTGAAACTCGTGCAACTGACGACACCATCAAACGTGTTCGAAGAAAACTAACCGACCATCATGCAGCGATTGCAATAGAGACCATTCGAGGGTTTGGATTTATTATCAGAATATAAAAAGCGAGTTTACATTTGATGTGAACTCGCTTTTTTAATGTTAGAAAATTGCATCATTCTATATGCAATTTCCTCGGTTGTGAATTGTTTGCTGGCTTATTTTTCACCACTGAGGATTGAAAAACTAGCGGTTTCTTCCAAATCCCCTATGCCATATGTTTGATTTTTTAGATATTGATCAATGGCATTTTGCAAGAGTTGTGTCAACTTCTCATTTTCTTCTGTCTCAGTCGTTTCCTCGTCTTCATCAGCAGCCAACGCTTCAAGTAACGCTTCTAAAGTCGTAATTTCATCCTCTTCATCTACGCTTGATGATGCCTCATTGGATACAGTTCCGCTCGGTGGAGGGCCACTCGGTCTCGGACCGTTAGGCCGTGGTCCACTTGGCCTGACGCCCCCTTGTGCCATTTCTGTTTGACGCGCTTCAAACTTGGTTTTAACATCGGTTAAAATCGATGTCACTTCAGATTCAGACAAACTGTCGATTTGCTCCGCATTTACTGTTTGACCGTGCATCGTACTCATTTGAGTCACAACTTCAGATAGCATGTCCTTCTTTTCATCTAAACTCAGACTGGTTAAATCCGTCTGTGCAACCGAGTCCATAAGTTCATCCATCTTTAATCGGTTCGCTTCCATTTCTTCTGATGGTGCATGCATCTTCATTTTCAGAAACATCGCCTGCTGATCGCCATTCATCTGTGTTAAAAGTGATTCAATATCCAGTTCACTTGATTCACCTTCTTCACTTGTCAACTGTTCTCCAGCACTCAGTTGATTGGTTGCAAGAGTTGAGCTCAGTAAGCTTGCTAAACTCTCCGTTTCTTCAGTACTACTGGCTTCGTTTGATTTTTGTGACGCCAATAGCTGATAATAATACGAACTACTACTGCCTAAACTGTCAATTTTCATTGTATCCTCCTTTCAATTTCAGGTCGTCATCAATACCATCGACCGACATGACTCAGATATTCAACGAAAATTTGTGGCAATCGTGTGGCAATCTCGACTGCGTCTGCAGCCTCTCACACATATGCATATCAGTACTCTTTCTCTTGGTCCTCGACTTCGTCTGCGGAAGCGTTCAAGAGTACTGATATGCATATGTGCGAGAGGAATGTGGTGTTTTGATGGGTTTATTCTCAGACAAATCACAATCTTTATTTTTATAGTTTAAATAGACTAATTGCCCCCACTAATTCATCTGCTAAAGTTTTTAAAATAGTAATCTCTGAACTAATATCATTCACTGCAGCTGTCAATTGTGCTGTCGATGCAGATGTTTCTTCTGTACTTGCTGCATTCTCTTCTGATATTGCACTTAAATTAGTGATAATATCTACAACCGTTATTCTAGATTCATTTAAGTTCTTTGTAATATCTGATATTTCCTTAATTTGATCCGTAGAATGATTGATACCATGGTACACTTGTATAAAACTTTCCTTTGTTTTGTTTAAATGAGAATTTTGAACCTCTATCGTTTCTTTAACGCCATGCATCGTCTCTACCGCTTTGTTAGAGTTATCAATCAATGTGTATATAACATCACCAATCTCTTTGGCTGATGCAGCTGACTGTTCTGCTAATTTTTTTATATGTTCTGCTACAACTGCAAATCCTCTACCTGAATCTCCAGCCCTTGCTGCTTCTATTGAAGCATTCAACGATAATAAATTAGTCTCATTTGCAATTGAAGTAATTATGTCTGCAGCTTCTTGAATTTTTAAAGCAAATTCATTTGTATCATTTGTCTGCCTAGAGATTGTATCAATTTCTAACTTTGTCTTTTCATTGATAACATTAAGCTCTTCTAATGTATTCATTGCAATAGCACCTGCTTCCATCATTTTATCTGAATTCAAGTGTAATTGGTATATCGCATTAGAAGTTTTCTCAATATTATCACCCATGATTATCGTTTGTTTCGAAGCTTCTTCTGTTGATTGAGCCTGTGAAGTCGCGCCAAGAGCCACATCTTCCACCGCCTTTTCTATACCATCTGTAGTTGTCGCAGTTTCCTCAGACACTTGTTCTAATTCTTCTGATGCCGCTAATAGTGACGAAGCTGTTTGATTAATCCCTGTAATAATCTTTTTAAGAGATTCCTTTAGATTCAAAGTTGCGTTTGCAATTTCTCCTATTTCATCTTTTCTTAAGACATCTTTTTCATTTTGTTCTATATTTAATTCACCTAGTGATATTCTTTTTAAAACATCTACATTTCTAGTCATTGCATTTGTCAGTCTTTTTATGAACATATTTTCAAGCAGAATCGATATAACAACAATTATAAAAACACCAATAAAAATCTTAGATATAATACCGATATATTCATTTTGCACTTCTTTTTGAGTATGTGCAGCGACAAAAATACCTGTTATCTCCTGAGATTCATTTTTTATTGGAATGTAATAAGCATAATAATCCTCACCACCGACGACTACCTCTACAAACAAATCTTTGCCTTGATTTAACACTGTATTAACGACTTCCTCTTGTGCTTTGGTTCCTATAACACGATTACCATTTTCATCTTTGATAGTTGAAGCGATTCTTTCATCACCTTCAAAAACGGATATATGAACGCCGCCGTTATCGTGAATCGTATCAATAACGCGAGTTACTTCGTCAGTATTATTTAAGTTATCTGCATTAACTTTTTCTTCTTGCTGGTATGCTTCTTCTCCTGCATAAGCTGCAACTTTTAATTGAGCTTTTATTTGATCCTGAACGTTTTGTTTTACTTCAATTCCAGTGATAATTATCGCGGTTGCTCCTATTACAATTGCCGGGCCTAATACCATTGATAAAATCTTTCCTCTAATCTTCATTTAAATTCTCCTAATATGATTATTTCTTTTTAGATTTATTACTGCCTACAACTGGTAGATTTTATTTTTACCGATACACTAAATCAAAGTCTAAAAGTATTCACCTTATTAATAATACCGATTGTAAGATTGTTCAAATTTCATCTCTTGTTGCTTCAATAAGCGCATCTAACGCGAGTAAATTCATTTGTATCGCATTATTTTCAATTAACTCCCACTGATTTTTTTACGTACTTTTGCATAGCAATCTAATAATATCACATAAAGCCATACACAAAACGGAACAATTGTTCCGAATTATTTTTGACTTATCCAATAAAAAAAGACACCTGTGTTAGCAATTACAGATGTCTGTATCTTTAATAATGTTTTTTTTACTATTATTTATCTTTCACTATTCCATAGCGTATTTTGCTTTAAATTGCTTTACCAACTCGCTTGGTACTCTAGAATCTCGACACAACACTTGAAACATTTCATGTTTTGTTAAATAGTATATATCCCTAGGTTTATAACGAATATGTGCTGCATAGAGTGCTTTCAAAAACCATGATATGCCCTCAACTTCCAACCCTATTTGATAATATGAATAGGCTAAATAAAAAAATCCATGATGACCAAGTTCATAAGTATTCATCTTGATTTGATATTGATTAAGCTCATGTCCATCATTAATAACATCTTCAAATTTGCCTAAAAAATAATTTAATGTAATTTTGTATAACTTGACTGCAACAACAACTTGAGCATTTTTTGCAATATTGTGCTTATTGGCAACAATTTCGGTTGCAGCTAATGTCGCAATTTGTGCATTATCAAAATCCCTAATCAGTTGATAACAAATCGATAGCAGAATATAATATCTAGCAAAACATATAGTTTTTAAGTATTTCGGTTCAGTATTTTGCACTATATTCAAGATTTCCTTTATTGCTTCACGAAACCTGAATTCTTTAAATGTCATATATGAAATTCTATTATATTCAATTTCATACACCCATGGCTTTCTCTGAAAGTCTGGTAACTGCATCGCTTTTTCGGTTATCTCTTTCAATGCATCCATTTCATTTTCTATTCTAAATTGATTAAAATTTTTAATAGTCATTTCAACTTCAATTGGGTTTATACAATCAAGATATTCATAATATTTAAACAAATCAATCCCCATTGCGTCCCCAAATTGTCTAGTTACTTCAGCCGATGGTGTGCGTTCTCCCTTTTCAATTAAGTAAACATATTTCTCTGAACAAATATTTTGTGATAATTCTTTACGACTCATCCCAATGCTACTACGATATTCTTTTATAACATTTCCGATAAAATTCATCAGTCTCTCCTTTTAGGAAATTACATATAGCTCATCATTAAAACTTTCATTCAATAATTCGTCAATCGCTTGCCGCTCTGTCATAAAGATGTAGTCATCTAACAGATTAAGTGTAATGCATCTCCTTGTCAATATGCGATGAAGTAAGTTCTGCTAGAAAAATACTATACCTTAAAAACAATAAAAAAAGTGCTCTCATAATCAAGAGCACTTTTTATCTGTCTTTACTTGTTAATCAACTTCGATTCCACTAAAAGGTTCTTAATGGCTTGTACTGCTTCTGCGTAAGTTAAGTGAGCTTTTGGTGAAATGTTTTTCGCGCTTGTACCATTGAATACATGTGCAGATAATACGTCTTTAACTGCATTAGATGCCCAGTTGCTTACTTTTGCAAAATCTGTGTAGCTTTGGTATTTCTCTGTATCTGTACCCACTAATTTAGTGATTTTCATTGCATTTTGATACATTGCCATGGCTTCTTCTCGAGTAATGAGCGCATCTGGTCTAAATGTTCCATCTGAGTAACCAGTAACGATTCCGTATTCACTTGCGATTAAGATTGCCATTGCACTTGCATCTTTTGCATTTACATCTTTAAAGCGATTCTCATGAACAGATCCTTCTCGGTAGAGTCCCAATGCTCTTACAATATATTCTGCAAAATCCGCTCTCGTAATGGCTTTGTTTGGTTCAAATTTTTCTGGATTTGAAATAACCATTCTAGATGCCATATCATTAACTGCTTCTTTTGACCAATGCTTTTCAACAGATTTCACAGAAATTGGATTCCAAATGACTGAGTAGTTTGAGTTTGTAAGTGAATTTAAACTAGCAAACCATTTTCCATCCTTTTGGAATACTGTTGTTGGTACATGGCTATAAGTACCATCTGCATTAAACACAATACCGGTAGTGATTTTGCTTGCGTCAACACCTGCGGGTATCTCCATCACTCTTTCAACATAGTTGCTAAATTTATTAATTTGTACTTCGTCAGTTGATTGGTCTGCTCTTACTGTTTTAGCTACCACTTCAAATGATACTGGTAAGAAGACAAGTTCAGCGCCATTTGCTTTTGCGACTGCGTTATACTGTTCAATCACTTTATCGTCTAGTTTAGTGATATTTACTTCAACTTCTATGTTGATTAAGTCTGATGCTTTCACACCTAGACTTTCTGCTACTTTACTGATCGTAAACTCTTTTGCTGGAATAAGATATTCTACATTGTCTCTTTTTACAGATACTTCAAATGTATTTTCTTCTAGTTTTTTTACAATATCACCTGTTAAAACGACTTTTGCAGTTTCAGATTGAGTATCCGAAATAACTACTTGTATCGTATTATCAGCTCCAGATGTGTTGTTTTTAATTGCTTCGTCAATTTTACTGTCTATCACAACTGGATTGACTTCTATTGTCACAACTGTTTTTCCCTCTTCAACAGTTTTTGTTTCTTTTCCAGCATTTTGTTCTTCACCATTAACGATGACGATAATTGGCTGTTCAGCCGGTATCGGTGTTACTGGTGGAGTAGGGGTTACTGGATTTGGCGTTGGCTTATTACTTGCATCCTCATTTGAAGTTTTTTGTTCAAGTAAAGTGACAACACTACTTGTAATTTTCGACATTGTTCCTGAAGCAAAACTAAGCTGTGCTGTATTTACTGCGCCTATATTGGTCGCACCAAGATTTGTAAAATTAATAACCCCAGAACTTGCAGTAGCATTAAGCGTTCCAGTCAATGTCCATACGCCAGTGTCTTCTTTACCGACTGTCACTACAGTCGTTTGATCCATTATACAAAGATTTCCATATATATCTTTTAACTCAATGCTTGGTTGTTGTGCAAATTGTCCACCATTAGTTAACGGTGCTTTTAGGTCTTGTACAAGTACCATTGAAACTGCAGTTCCATGTGTCAAAGCTTGAGAAACAATTGAATTGTCATATCCCGTTGCTGTGATGATGATATTGCCTGTTCCAGGGGTTCTTAGGTATGCATTTCCATTCACACTTGGGTGTAAGGTCACTTTGCCACTTGATACGGTGTATTGATTTGCTGTCAATGTGTTTCCGTTATATGAAACACCTGTAATGGCACTTTCAAAGGCACTATCTGCGCCAAATGTGATGTCTAAATCGTTATCCACATTGTTTGCTGTGGTGTCTGCCGTTAAGGTTTTTGCTGCGTTTTGTGGAATCGTAAAGGTTGAACTATCCACTGTTACTGCACCAATTGTAAAGGTCATGGCACCATTTCCTGGTGCTGTCAATGTGCAGGTTAAATCTGTAAAGGTTGCAATTCCAGACGATGCCTCTTTGGTGGTTGTTCCGCCAATTGTCCATGAACCTGTTCCAGCTTTTGCTGTTGCAACGACGTTTGCTGATGATGAAACACCTGTTGTACAGTAGTTGCCGTATTGATCTTTAAGTTTTACTACAGGCTGTGGTAAAAAGGCTTCTCCGCTCGCTGCACCACCTACGGGTTGCGTCGTTACTTCTAAAGTTGCGACAGCACCTGCGTTAATCGTTTGAGATACGATTGAACTTCCATATCCTGTTGCCGTGATGATCACGTTTCCTGTTGCTGGAGTTCTTAGGTATGCATTTCCATTCACACTTGGGTGTAATGTCACTTTGCCACTTGATACGGTGTATTGATTTGCTGCCAATGTGTTTCCGTTATATGAAACACCTGTAATGGCACTTTCAAAGGCACTATCTGCACCAAATGTGATGTCTAAATTGTTATCCACATTGTTTGCTGTGGTGTCTGCCGTTAAGGTTTTTGCTGCGTTTTGTGGAATCGTAAAGGTAGCACTATCCACTGTTACTGCACCAATTGTAAAGGTCAAGGCACCATTTCCTGGTGCTGTCAATGTGCAGGTTAAATCTGTAAAAGTTGCGGTTCCAGATGATGCCTCTTTGGTGCTTGTTCCGCCAATTGTCCATGAACCTGTTCCAGCTTTTGCTGTTGCAACGACGTTTGCTGATGATGAAACGCCAGTTGTACAGTAGTTGCCGTATTGATCTTTAAGTTTTACTACAGGCTGTGGTAAAAAGGCTTCTCCGCTCGCTGCACCGGCTACGGGTTGCGTCGTTACTTCTAAAGTCGCGACAGCACCTGCTTGTATCGTTTGAGATACGATTGAACTTCCATATCCTGTTGCTGTGATGATCACGTTTCCTGTTGCTGGGGTTCTTAGGTAAGTGTTGTCATTTGCACTTGGCTTTAATGTCACTTTGCCACTTGATACGGTGTATTGATTTGCTGCCAATGTGTTTCCGTTATATGAAACACCTGTAATGGCACTTTCAAAGGCACTATCTGCACCAAATGTGATGTCTAAATCTTGATCCACACTGTTTGATGTGGTGTCTGCGGTTAAGGTTTTTGCTGCGTTTTGTGGAATCGTAAAGGTTGAACTATCCACTGTTACTGCACCAATTGTAAAGGTCATGGCACCATTTCCTGGTGCTGTCAATGTGCAGGTTAAATCTGTAAAAGTTGCGGTTCCAGATGATGCCTCTTTGGTGCTTGTTCCACCGATTGTCCATGAACCTGTTCCAGCTTTTGCTGTTGCAACGACGTTTGCTGATGATGAAACACCTGTTGTACAGTAGTTGCCGTATTGATCTTTAAGTTTTACTACAGGCTGTGGTAAAAAGGCTTCTCCGCTCGCTGCACCGGCTACGGGTTGCGTCGTTACTTCTAAAGTCGCGACAGCACCTGCTTGTATCGTTTGAGATACGATTGAACTTCCATATCCTGTTGCCGTGATGATCACGTTTCCTGTTGCTGGGGTTCTTAGGTAAGTGTTGTCATTTGCACTTGGCTTTAATGTCACTTTGCCACTTGATACGGTGTATTGATTCGCTGCCAATGTGTTTCCGTTATATGAAACGCCTGTAATGGCACTTTCAAAGGCACTATCTGCACCAAATGTGATGTCTAAATCATTATCTACACTGTTCGCTGTGGTGTCTGCCGTTAAGGTTTTTGCTGCATTTTGTGGAATCGTAAAGGTTGAACTATCCACTGTTACTGCACCAATTGTAAAGGTCATGACACCATTTCCTGGTGCTGTCAATGTGCAGGTTAAATCTGTAAAGATTGCAGTTCCAGATGATGCCTCTTTGGTAGTTATTCCGCCAATTGTCCATGAACCCGTTCCAGCTTTTGCTGTTGCAACGACGTTTGCTGATGATGAAACGCCTGTTGTACAGTAGTTGCCGTATTGATCTTTAAGTTTTACTACAGGCTGTGGTAAAAAGGCTTCTCCGCTCGCTGCACCGGCTACGGGTTGCGTCGTTAATTCTAAAGTTGCGACAGCACCTGCTTGTATCGTTTGAGAAACAGTTGAGCTTCCATATCCTGTTGCTGTGATGACGATATTGCCTGTTCCAGGGGTTCTTAGGTATGCATTTCCATTCACACTTGGGTGTAAAGTCACTATGCCACTTCCCACGGTGTATTGATTTGCTGCCAATGTGTTTCCGTTATATGAAACGCCTGTAATGGCACTTTCAAAGGCACTATCTGCACCAAATACGATGTCTAAATTGTTATCCACGCTGTTTGATGAAGTGTCAGCAATTAAGGCTTTGCCTGAGTTAAGCGGAATCGTAAAGGTTGCGCTATCCACTGTTACTGCACCCGTTGTAAAAGTCATGGCTCCATTTCCAGGCGCTGTCAATGTACAGGTTAAATTCGTAAAGGTTGCAGTTCCGGAAACGGCTGCTCGAGTAGCTGTACCACCAATTGACCATGAGCCAGTTCCAGCTTTTGCTGTTGCAACGACGTTTGCTGATGATGAAACACCTGTTGTACAGTAGTTGCCGTATTGATCTTTAAGTTTTACTACAGGCTGTGGTGCAAATGCATTACCACTTACTGCTCCGGCTACGGGTTGCGTCGTTACTTCTAAAGTTGCGACAGCACCTGCGTTAATCGTTTGAGAAACGGCTGAATTACTGTAGCCTGTTGCTGTGATAATGATATTGCCCGTTCCAGGGGTTCTTAGGTAAGCGTTTCCATTCACACTTGGATGTAAGGTCACTTTGCCACTTCCCACGGTGTATTGATTTGCTGCCAATGTGTTTCCATTATAAGAAACACCTGTAATGGCACTTTCAAAGGCACCATCTGCATCAAATGTGATGTCTAAATCATTATCTACACTGTTTGATGTGGTGTCTGCTGTTAAGGTTTTGCCGCTCAATAAAGTAGAAATGATAGGCAAATTATTATTAACCCCATCTACATTTTTCCAGCTAAGACCACCACTATTCACAGCAAGCAACTCGCCAAATGATGCACTTTGCATTTGTAGTAGAGTTTTAGAAGACACAGTTCCTAATCCATCACCTATCCCGTTATTTGATGTTACGGACGCATCACTATTCCAATAACAATTAATAAATGGATTAGTAGATGCATCATCACCGTTTATTCCTATGAATCCACCAGAATTCGCACCTTCTGTACCAGTGACGTTACCAGTCGCATAGCAATTATCTATTTTATACGTATTTGCTCCATCACCAATAAAATATCCCGCTAAACCGCCAACGTTGCATAGCATCCCTTTTCCACTCACATTTCCAGTTGCAAAAGAATTTTCAACATTTGAATAGTTCAAAGCTCCAACCACTCCTCCTGCTGTACCGGTTTGAGTACCCGCACTTAGTTGAACGCTGACGTTGCAGTTTGAGTAACTTTTCTTAATTACACTCGGGACATAATAACAATTTGCAGCACCTACAAGTCCGCCTGCCGACGAATCAGTTCCACCATTTACTTGACCAGTGGAATAACAGTTTTCCACCGTTGTTTCTAAAATATATCCAGCCAATGCGCCGTTGTATCCAACAACAAATGATGAATTTATCGTTACGTTCAGTAATCCGACATTTTTAATGATTGCATTATCAGCATATCCAAATAATCCTGCATATTGAATATTACCCACTGATAAATTCGAAATCGTCTTATTATTGCCATCAAAATTACCTCTAAAACTGTTAGTTTCAGTTCCAATGGGTGTCCAAGGAAAATTTCCTAAATCAATATTTTCAGTTAAAATGTAGTATTGACTTTTATAATCGCCCTCACCTGCGTTCACTTTTTGAGCAAGAAATGCAAGTTGCTCTCCGGTTGCAATTTGGTAGGGTGACCCCGAACTTCCATCTCCGCCTGCGAATGCTGCAGCGGGTGCTCCAGACCATACAGCAGCGAATACTGGTTCAATAAATGGATTAACTTGAACCAACAGTGAAATAATTAATAAAAAAATAGCTACTTTCTTTAAAGGTTTATACCTCATTTGCTTTCATCCTCCAATAACTAATGTATTTTGTAATTGTATTAACAGTGCTAATATTTAACGCTTTTTAGAAGTCAATATTTTCGGTTGATCTGAATATGGCAGTTTAGAAACACTGATGCATCCGAATTTGCCGTCAGCTACTACGAAGGTTACTTTATAATCTAAGGTATCCTTAACGAGCGCGTTAGGACAAAGTGGCTTTCCATCAAAGCTTACCACTTGAGAATCTTTGCAATCAAAATCACCGGTTTTAACAGTCAAATCCATACTGATCATGCCATATTCTGGCGAATTGATTCTTTCATACTCATCTGTCAATGCATTGCCTGCAAAGTCAGTCAGTTTATATTTGCTTACATCGTCGAGAGTAATGGGGCTTGTACTGCATTTGAGCATGAGAACGTTATTCCCAAAATAGGTATTAGGAGAATCGATCATATTGGGTACAAGAATCTTTCCTGTTGCAGTCTCAAGTCTTCCAGGACTTTCATCTAAACTATTTGAAAAACTACAAGTCATATCCGATTCATAAGAAATGGATTCATATTGACAAGGTACAATTTGCTTACCGTTTTTATCAACTATCCCGTATTTCTCATCCTTTTTGACAATCGATGTTTGGTCTTCACCAACACCAAAATGTGTAGACCCGTCTACATCATTATAATCGAACTCATACACAAACGGAGTTAATTGCTTGCCATCACTCGCGCGAACAAGTCCGTATTTTCCTTCATTATTTCCAGCCCAAAATGTCCCAGCTGAACTCATCATTTCTGCAATAAAAGAAAATTTATAATTACTTTTTTTGCCCGAAGGAATTGACACAAGATACGCACTGATCTCAGGATCGTTCGGTGCAAATCGATTGTCTACTGCAATGTAACCTTTCATACTCGACTTAGCCATTGGGTCTACATATGCGCAATTCGGATACGTTTTCATGGTTCCATTTTTATAAAACACATACGTAACATTTTTCATAAAATCACTCGCAATGACGATATCATTTACAGCGTCATAACGGGCATTCAAGATATTCTTCATCACAGTACCATCAAACTTTACGATGCTATGAAGTCTCCCATAAGTTTCAAAATTCTGGCTATCATCTTTAGGGGCGTCATAAGTAACGACCATAGAAAACGCAGGGAATACCGTCATCCGTGAATAATTGACAAATTTATAGTCATTTGGATCACCCTTTGGATTAGGAACTTTATCAGAAAACGTCCCTAAAGAAGACAAATTTTCTGGAGTTGGTATACAACCGTGGTACTTTGCAGGTATGATTTCACCTTTTGAACCCACCAACCCACTGTTTAAATGTGCCGGTACGGCAACTTTGTAATGCTGATCCGAAATGATTGTTAAGCGTTCTGTCGAATACTTTTGAAAAACCAAGTAGGGTCCATTTTGTGGATAAGATTGTATATGCATACCTTCATCGATTCCTGATAAAGGTTCTACAAAGAATGGATATGGCTTAGGGAGTATTTCTTTCCCCGTTTTATCGATAATTTGACCATTGATACCAAGTTTCCCTGCATCACTTATTGGAACTAAGGCGTATCCGCCATTAAAGTCAAACCAAGCTGGATGAGTTTCAATTTTATTGCCATTTGCGCCAATTCGAACAATGGTTTGATACGTACGTGGAGATGACTCATCAAGCCACTCATATGAACTTATATTATATTTTGGCGCAACGATTTCTTTATTAGATTCAACGTTATAGTATCCTAATTTATTATCTTTGATGACACGACAAACGCCCTCAACAGGAAGCCATACCTCATCATATTTACAAGGAACAACTTCTTCTCCAAGTGTATTCATTAGTCCCATCTTATAATCACGTATCACTTGAACGTAGCCATCAACGAAAATGGATTCAGTTTGAGGAATTTCATAATAGTCATCTTTTGTGAATCTCACTTGAATTTCATCATAGATCGGTGGGGCGACAAATGTTCCTGATGTATCAACAAGTCCCCACTGATCTCCAACCATCACCCTTCTCAAGCCTTTGTCAAAAACAGATTCAAGCGTTTTTGAATAATCCGCACTCTTTCCCATCCAGGTGACATCTTCAGCTTTATAATTAGCGGTAGATACAGCAGTGGACGTAGCAAATGAAAGGTGTGGTGTAGTAAGCATCAATTGAGATACCAATAATAATGCAATGACCAAACTAAAAACTTTTTTCATCGAAACTCTCCTTCGTGTTTAAGAATATTTATATCGTATTTCATATACAATAAATATAGGTTTAAAATAAACATTGATACTCAATGATAATACTTTTTATTTTGATAAGCAAGTGAATAAATGACATGTTGATTCAAATGCAGTAAGAGCGCCTTATTTAAAAGAATTAGACGCTCTTATACTTGCATTTTATCTTATTTTTCTTACTTTTATCTTATGTCTATCAAGCTTGCTTTTTGTAGGAGTCGTAGTATGACAGCTGCGCTTTCAGCGCGGGATATGTGATCGTTTGGATGCAAGTTGCCACCGGATCCAACGATTAAACCACTGCCAACGCTCCACTTAACTGCCTCTTCTGCCCATGAACTAACGCGTTTGGCATCTGCAAAGCCGTTTAAATTCCCAGTTGTTCCAGTATAATTTGCCAATTTAGCTGCTTTTTGAAGCATCATCATCGCTTCTTGTCGTGTGATGAACGCATTGGGATCAAATCTATTTCCACCTTTTCCTGACACCAACCCATACTGAGCAGCGGTCGATACAGCACCTGAATACCAAGCAGTTATGGAAACATCACTAAAAGTACTTGCTTCATCACTCGATAACCCCAGTGCAAGTATGAGCATCGATGCAAATTCCGCTCTCGTTACACTTCGCTCTCCTCCAAAAATGTTTTTGCTTATGCCACTAATAATTTTACGACTTCCCATCTCTTCAGCAAAGTCTTCATACCATTTTCCAGTCGTGTCTGTAAAAATGGTTTGATTTTGAATCAGTGCATAAGTCGAATTTGTCATAGAATTAATTTTCACATATGTCTTTCCATTTTTTGAAAACACATCTGTTGGGACATGACGCTGTGAGCCATCCTTTTCCATTACAACAGCAGTGGTAATTGTTTTGGAACCTATTTCATTTGGAATCTCAATCACTCGTTGAACGAATTGTTCAAATTTATCCACAACAATATTTTTGCCATTGTAGTTGGCAGTAATGGTAAATTCAATAGGCGCCATCAACAGTGACCCATCCTTAATGTTGATTGCATTTTTAGAAAGTTTACTAATAGTAACATTTAGTGGCACCTTTGAAGAATCTGATGTGCCCAAATATTTAAGAATTGCACTCGTATCAATCGCACCAGTGGGGATTTCATAGCTGACACCATCAGTCTTAATTGTAAGTGTTATGCTGCGTTCAGCCATTTTCTCAATATTTTGTACAACAAGCTGAGCTGAAGCTGTATCAGTCTGCGATGTGATCGGGATTACCACACTATCTTTTGCATTTCTAAGCTGTTCACTCATCATATTTTGATCGACTTTAACCGTTGTTACACTGTCTTTAACCTCAACTGTCCCCATATCAACTATTTTGCCATCCACAATAACTGGCGCAGAAGATTTATTCGCACCACTAGAAGGATAGTAAATCGTCAAGGTTGCGATTTCACTGGTTGCTGACAGATAGTTTCCATTTTCAGCAATCGTCGCTTTTACATAATACGTCCCCGCATTTATAGGTGCACCTCCGGCAATTTTAGCACCTGATTGATGTGGAGTGGTCTTGTTTATCTCTTTGCACGTTTCTTCTGTGTAGTAGACATAGGTGATTGCACCGTTTGGTGTTGAGCCCCCTGTTACGCCGATTACAGTAGCTGGATCCATCTCAATTTTTTCTCGGGTATAAACTTCGTTCTTACTTTTAATGATGATTTTTGGCGTGGCTGCTGTAATTGTTGCCGTACTGATTACGGTATTATTTGGTACCAAGTAATATTGGCTGTCCTTTCCGTCTATCGCATACGTAAGAGTCAACAGCTTATTCGCAGAACCAACATTTGAGTTATCATAAGTTGCACTTTGTACCGAAAGATTGACCACATCAGAAGCCAATTTATTTGAGAGATTACCCATTGTTATCAAAGATTGATTGAAGTCGATTTTTCCATCATATCGTTTCGTCCATCCTCCTTTTGCAGAAGGAAGATCCACTGAAAGCAATCGCTTTTCTGGAATAAACGTATATGAATCTGTCACTGCACTTGTGTAATTTCCATCCGATGCTTTTGTGGCAGTAATCGTCGTTTCGCCAATACCCGTAATTGTGACTTCTCCGGTGTTTTCATTTACAATTGCCGAAGAACCTTTTGTTACAGCCCATGTAACAGCACCTGTACCACTGCCACCATGAGTTCCAAGCGTGAAAATGTCACCATACGTAACACGAGACGGTTTATTCGTAATCGCAAGTTGAGATTGAACCACCTTTGCAATGGTAAAATGCCAACTGCTATCTGTTACACCACTTATAGCTTCAAAATTATTTCCTTGTTCTACATCTATTTTTACAGTGTATGTCCCTGCATTGATTGGAACCGTTTTCTCACCATTCATAAAATAACTTACAGTAGCCGCACCCATCCCCGGAATACCGGCTTTCACATTGACCACTGCACTTTTGGCAGTTCCGTCAAATTCAAGCTTTTCTGGAGCTAGAAAAGAAAAATCTAATGCCGTAGGATTTGCGCGATTGACAGTGAGACTGATATTACGAGTAATGGTCACCTTCCCATCACTATCGATACTATAACCCTCAACACCTGAATAATCCACTACGTCTGCATCTGTTGGCGTATAGACGATGCCATATCCGCTATTTGTCACCGTTGGCACAATCTCAGGTGTCATCCATTTCCACCCATTGGGAAGCACGATATCTTTTAGCATGGCGCTCGGATTATAGGTTGGAAGAATGGTAATCGTCGGCAAGTCAAAACTTGAGTTTCCATCTGATTTTGTCTGAATTGTGGTCAAATAGTATTCCGATGCAAATGAAGAACTTCCGCAACTCACGGCTTTCACTCTAGCATATACTGCATAATCCGTACCGGCAGATAAATTGGTAAAATTGCCGCTATCTTGCCATGCACCGTTTCCAATTTTATATTCTTGACCAGGAACTGGCGTAATCGTAATCTTATTTTTCGTTTGACTGGAAGTAATGCCTGTAGGCGCTAAAGGCCGTTCAGGAACGAGTATGCTCACACTTTCACTTGCTGGAACTGCACCACTTACAGCTTTTCGAACGAAGTAAGTCGTTCCCGGCGTAATTGCGTCCCCACTTGTGATAAGGGGCGTTGTAAAGTCGGCACTGGTGCTGACCTCATAGAGATTTGTAAAGTTTATCGTTTCATTGACATAATGAATCGTGATGACACTTGGAAGTGGTGTTTCAGGTAGCGTATACTGTGCAACGCTACTAGAAGCCGATGGCATAGAAGTCTCTGTTTCAGCCACGCGGACATGGACATAATATTTTGTCGCTGGTGTTAGATCATCAAAATTGTGGATGCCATTTTCGGTTGCTTTAAAATAGCCATCTGGCGTTCCACTCCAATTAGCAGTAGGGCTCGTGGAAATATAGTACTCATTTCCTGCTACTTGATTTATTGTGATCCTGCTACTTGTCGGTTTATTTACACCATTCCCCACAGTTGGTGTTGTAGGAGCAACCGCTGGAGCTGTCTTTGTTTTAACTATTAAGGCTTTACTAGGTGCACTTGCAAATGTATTTGAACTTGCCTTTACACGTGTTATAACCTCATATTCGGTCCCTGCAGATAATCCCGTAACCTCAACTTTTCCGTCAACTGGAGAATACCAATTGCCATTAACCTGATACTCCTGACCAGCTACAGTATTTGTAATGATCATTGAAGATTGAGACTTAATAATATTTTCAGCGCTTACGACATTTGGCTTCTCAGGTCTTGAGGCAATCTTCAAACTCACACTTTCACTTGCTGGAACTGCACCACTTACAGCTTTTCGAACGAAGTAAGTCGTTCCCGGCGTAATTGCATCTCCGCTTGTGATAAGGGGCGTTGTAAAGTCGGCACTGGTGCTGACCTCATAGAGATTGGCGAAGTTTATCGTTTCATTGACATAATGAATCGTGATGACACTTGGAAGTGGTGTTTCAGGTAGCGTATACTGTTCAACGCTACTGGAAGCCGATGGCATAGAAGTCTCTGTTTCAGCCACGCGGACATGGACATAATATTTTGTCGCTGGTTTTAGATCATCAAAATTGTGGATGCCATTTTCGGTTGCTTTAAAATAGCCATCTGGAGTTCCACTCCAATTAGCAGTAGGGCTCGTGGAAATATAGTACTCATTTCCTGCTACTTGATTTATTGTGATCCTGCTACTTGTCGGTTTATTTACACCACTATCAATAGTTGGTACGACTGGCGCTGTCTGTTGCACTGTCTTAGTCGTCACAGTGAGTGGTGCAGATGCATCACTTGCTATCGCAACACTACCGGGCGCTTCAATTGGTGCATTTCGATAGATAAGAGAATAAGAGGTATTGGGTTTCAAACCTGTGAACGTATAACTGCCGGTTATACTACTGTACCAAGTTACACCGTTATCTAAACTATATTCATATCCAGTTTGTGTTGCTATGGTCATACTCACATCGGATTTTGCAGTTACAACAGATGCATGAAGTGCAGAATCCGGTTGATTTGCTTTCCAGTTGGCAATATAGGATTTATTGCCAGTACTACCTGTTGGAATGCTGACGTTTTTCTGAGCTGACATGCCATTACTGCCTGTCCAACCTAAGAATGTGTAGCCCGATCGAGTTGGCATTGTCAACGTTACATTCGCTGTTTCAATGGTGTAACTAACTGGATTTATCGGAGATACCACACCACTGTTCAGAGTATATTCGATGGTATATGAAATCGGCGTCGCAGTCGCAGTAAACGTGATCGCATCTGCTGGCACCACAATATTGGCAGACTTTGACATTTGATCTGGTAAAATTGCTGTATTGCTACTCGTCCATTTATTCCATGCATATCCCGCATTGACAGTTGTATCAATCGCCATAGTTTTACCTTTTAGGTAAATGCCACTACCTTTCGAAGCGCTTGTTCCTACACCATTTGCCACCGCCAATGTATAATAATTGACCGTTGCAGTTTGGGAATCGATTGTTACAGATTCACCTAAATAACTAGTTGTCGCACTTTGTTCCCAAACGTAGTACGTTGTCCCATCTTCAAGACCGGAAAAAGAATATTCTCCATTTAGAAGCGATCCATTGATTTCGTTTGTTAGTGAAGATGGAGAAGATGACAACTTAATGATCGGCGTATCCGTCGCCCAAGCATGATTGTCCTTTTTAACAATGACATTTGCACCAAAGGTTGAATTTGTTACATCGGAATAAATGTTAAGTCCTTGGGAAACAGAAAATACAGAACTCGTTGTGCCACTTATCGTTCCTATCTGTTTTTTATCATTTGCATATAGGACGTAACTCGCCATCGGCATGGTAAATGCAATGGATTTATATTCACCTTGAGGTTTATATGAAGTCACAGAAGAAAGACTCGCATCTTTCACATCTGTAGTTGTTGCATTTGTGACATTTGACTGATAGTTAATGACTAAAACATTCGCGACTGTGCCACTATCTGGTTGTATCACACCATCATTGTCATCTATGGATGGCTTTGTTCCTCTGGCAACTGCCACAACTTTTGCCGTATTCGAAATTTTAATCGTCCCAGCTGCGCCAGCGTATTGTGCGCCACCGTCAACATTCGCACCACCACCTATACCAGCTGCATTGCCACCACCTATAGCAGTTACATCTCCACCTGTAATAAAAGTGAATCCACCGGCGCCTCCTTTAGTAGAACCGCCACCACCAATGCCTGCACCACGCCAACTACCACCTTTTGCGATTACAGTACCACCTGTGATAATCACAGTTCCACCATTACCGCCAGATTTATAGGACTTATAGGAACCACCACCCCCTATGCCTGCACCATTACGGCTTCCATTTGCATAGACAGTTCCACTGATAATTGTGACTTTTCCGCAGCTCACACCATCGGTATTAATTCCATGCTCATAATCCATACTGAATAACCCACCGCTACCACCTATACCTGCAGCATCTTCATCTCCGCCTGTCGCATCAAGTGACCCACTTCCGCCTATTGTGACTTCTGCAATGCCAGAAGCAGTATTTTGAACTTGTAATCCAGCTGAGAGCAATCCGCTTTTTAAAATATTTGTCCCAATTAACGTTAATTCCACTACTGAAACATTCTGTATATCAAAAGCACAAGCATTTGAGAGTTGAATAACCACGTTTGTCAACGTGATTTTCACGATTATGTTGCTTGAAGTGTTGACGATTACTTTGTTACTTGAAGTCGTCCCTATAATGGAAATGGTTTGAGCATTTATATTGTCTTTGATTTGCGACGCACCATAGGATACTTTTACAGTTCCATTTGTCGTTCCATTTGTAATGGTGATGTCACCCTCTGAAATATCAAACGTGTTCGTACTTGGATTACTGGCTGCCAATGCTATCGGCTGAATCAACGGCAATATCATGCATACCGTCAGTAAAATCGTTAATAATCTCTTAATCATTTTGGTCTTCCTCCTGATTGATACTTATCGCAGCATATCTGCATACACCCTCTTGAGTAGGATGCTCCGTTAAGATTCCGAAATCTCCGTATTTGCAGTACCAGCACTCTCGTGCAGAAAATAATCGATCAGCATCTTGTTCAAAAGCTTCACAAAAGTCGCTTCTACCGATTATAATGTCGCAGTGTTTTCTCATAAAAATCACTTCCTCAAAATTCATTTTTCAATAAGGATTATATAAAAAAACCACGGTCAAAAATTGACCGTGGCGTAATTGTATCGTATTTGTCGTAAATGTCGTGATTGGAGTGAAACTTTATGCATGATGCACTAGATGGAGTAATACACGCGTCCTAAAAATGCCGTCTTGTGCAGCGAAGTCTGCCATGCCATTGTACTTTTCAGCAGCAAAAAAGATACTTTGTGTTCCGGTTCCGCCACCTGTTTTCTCAGATTTTGGGAACCCATTTTCAAAATGAATAGAATCCGAACATGAATTTTCAACAACGATGTGGAGTTTACCTGCACCGTTGTAAACAGTATATGCAATCTTTATGGTGATAAATTTTTCTCGATCGCTTGGGCATTTCAAACAGCCTTCCACCGCATTTTCAAATGAATTCGCGAGGATACAAACTAACGAGATGTCGTCCATCGGAAGATTGGCAGGAATATTCGCATCCATTTCTATTTTAATATCGTGTTCTTTTGCTCGAGCTTCCCATCTTGATAAAATCGCATTTGCAGCTGAATGTTCACAAATGCCTGCTAAAACATCATTTTCAGTTCTTTGCGTCTGAGCATTTAGATAAGCGATTGCGTCCTTTTCTTTACCACTTTCCAACATAGACAGTAATGTATCGTAGTGATGACGCAGATCATGTCGATCCCTACGAGCTGCATGGATTGCATGTTTCTGTGCATCAATCTGCTCTTCCCACATTTTATTTTGAATCGATAAAATATGTTCTCGATCCTGACTTTCATATTTTTTAACAATCGCGCTAATGGACTGATAGATTAACCAATAGACCCCTAAAAATACCAGATAAGAGGTTGCGACGAGATACCACCGCCTGTCTGCTTCATACCAATAAATCCGCGGAATATATAAAATCGCAAGTTCTAAAACACAAAAGAAAAAAGAGGCTAGCGTGATTAAATACCATTCAACTTTTAACATATTCACGAGTCTGCGAAAGCGAGGCCTTAAATATTTGAAATTGAAGAACAAGAGTGCACCAAAAAAAATCGTTCTGAATATCAAGTACTGAATCTGGTGAATTAGACCTGACGCTTCTGTGGTACAAACATACGCGAGATAACAAATCCCCATGTGCAAGTTAAATTGAGTAAACAAAATAAACAATGAAACAGTCCATTTATCTGCCGAACAGATGAGAATCAATATGAGACACAATCCAATTTCGATCGGAAGAATCAAACGTTCTGCCATTTCTTGACCATATTGGAATAGAAAACCGAAATATGTCACTGTAATCATCAAATATAATGCAATCGTTATCGTAATCCGTTTGGCTTTTGGCTTCTTAAATTTTATCAGTGAAAATAAATACAGAGCTATAAAAGCTGCTGTTTGTAAAAATCTCAAAAATACCAATCCACCTAGTACCAATCCCATTTAAGACCCCTTTCAGCAGCTACAGCTGTAATCCATGTATTTTTTTTTCAGTTCCATGTATTTTCTACTGAGAGTGGGAATGCTGGTACCTGTTGAAAAAGCAATATTTTTTGATGTTAGCTCAACAATATAGTCCATATTTAAAATATAGGTACTCCCGCATTTGTAAAAACGCGATTCTTTTTCAATCAATTCAAATAGTTCTGTTGAAGACTTTCGAACACTGATGATTCTACCATCTAATAAATGTATCTTTTGGTCATGATTAACCGTTTCTGCATAAACAAAGTGATTTAAGTCAATTCGGCAAAATCCATCCTTTGATTTGACCGTTATATTGGCAACTTCTTTATGTTTCATAGTATTCATCACCTTATCCATGGCTGAAAAAAATGACGTCTCTGAATACGGCTTCACCAGATAATGTGCCGCGTTTAATGAAAATGCATCCACCGCATGGTCACGTGATGTTGTCAGAAAAATAATCTGACACGCATCGCCTTCCGCTCTCAATTCACGCGCCACATCCGTTCCAAGTATACCATCCATATAAATATCGAGAAGCAACACATCAAATCTACCGTGTCTATTCACGTACGTCAGGAGTTCGATCGGCGCTGAAAAGCAATGTATCTCCATTTGATATTGTGGGTGTTCAAATATATATTGTTTCAGCAAATCATTCGCTCGTTCAATCTGCTGTTTTTCGTCGTCGCATATTGCTATACGAATCATTGGTACGCTCCTTCATCTTTTCGTTCTTTAATCATATACATTTGAGGAGCGTTTGTAAATAATTAAGACACTATGATGAGATAAAAAATGAAACTATGACTGTTCGTTTTTCAGTGCGAGTTTGTTTGCAACTAAATGCACCATAATCAATCCCAATCCTGATAATAAAAATATAAATTTCATCACTAATTTAGCATCTGTAAACAACACGTTTGATAATAACTGAAAGTTCCAAATTTCCATTTCTGAATCGCTCACATTGACCAATCGAAGTACCGCTTGAATCAATGTAAGCCACCTTCCACAATATAAGATAATGGTCGTGGAATGAATCGCGACTATTTTTCTCAATTCAAATTTGGGTTTTCTATGTAGGGATACTAAGCAGATGACACTTCCTAAAATTGCAGATCCTATAAATGCAACATCCCAAATACTAGAATAGATCATCGTTTTGACATTAAACGCTCTATTTCCTTTCATGTATTCAAAGATCGTGAGCATATTTCCACCCTTATCATAATAAATTCGATAAAGTCCAAGCAATATCACTAAAACAAAATAAACTCTTAATAAACTCGATGTAACTTTTCTTAGATTTCCAACACTTTGCTGTTTCTCTAACATGATGTCTCCTCTCAAAATAGAAGTGTCAAAGCGGCATATCAGAGACGCTTTGACAATGCATTTATCAGTATAACAGATAGGTTCAAGTGAAACATTAAAAATCTATGAAAAATAGTGTTTTATCAAACAATAATCACACCTCAAATGGATTACTAACCATTTGAGTAAAAAACAAAAGCCCTGACAAAAAAATCAAGGCTTTCGTTTAACATCGTTAAAACTTATTTAGATATACTTATTTCATATAATGCCTTTAAAACTAAAGATAAAAAAAGTAATATCAAAAATATCTTGCTTTTACCCTTTGCAGATTTTACATCATTAAAAAATTCAATGGCAAACTTAGTTCCAACGCAAAAAGTAATAAGTAAAAAACATACACCACCAAAAAATGGCAATAGTATCGTATAATCCGTTATTGTTTCATAAAACATTCCAACTAAAGCTAGTGAGATTGTCGCTAACGTAGCTAAAATTAATGGAACGAATAGCACCCAATTATCTTTCTTCATCTTTCCTCCAAAATTAATATTAAAACCACTTTTTTAATCAAATATTTTACTTGCAAATTCTATAATAGCATCCTTTGCACTATAATAACAACCTACAGCATCTTTGGTAATACTTATAACAAGTTCTTTATTAGTGTGATAATTGTTCATTTGTTCCATTGCATATATTGTATCTGTTGGTCCAAAGAAACCTCGCGTCCACTGCGGTTTCATAAGTTCTGGTACAGCTTTAGCAATTGCCTTAGCACTTGAATAAATATCAGCCACATAAAAAGCTGCAGCACCAGCTATTTCACCAATTTTTTCCCCTTTGGAACCATCACCAGGTAATCCTAGATCTACAACTTGACCAATTGCTTTACCCACTGGTTTATAAACATTATCTTTTAAATAATTTTCTTGGCCAACTTCTTCCCATTCACCATTAAATACATGACCAAAATCACTTATACCATTTCCAACAGAATTTACACCATGTGCAACACCCACTGTTCCACCTATAGCAGCGCCAAGGCCTCCAGTTTTAATCACATATAAAGCTGACACTATCGTAGTAGCAGCTCCAACAGCAACTTCGGACGTTGAATAAGCTACTTTACCTACTTTACCGAGTATACTCGTTTCTTTGACTTCATTTGAGTTTTTTACATTTTGCATCTGTTCTTTTGTTTTAATTAACTGCGTATTTTTATCCTGAGTAGCTTTCTTATTGGCTTCAATTTTCGCCCCGCCACTCTTATTTTTTGCTTTCGATACCTCAATATCTTTTATATCTTTTTTGATCTGTTCTTGTTTCGCTTTATCTTTCTTGTTTTGTGTACTGTCATTTGTGATGGTTACATTCTTGTTACTTTTGCTTGTGACTGATTTTGACTTCGCCGTTGTTGTGGTTTTGTCATTTCGACCACCATCTGCCATGTAACTCATGGTTGCGACATTCCCTGTTGGGTCTGTATACGCGATCGGATTGTTATGACAATACGAGTATCGGTTCAGCGACAATGGATCTTTGCGATCGCCGGTTACTGAGTCTTCGGTTAAGAATCTCGCGATTTTGGCGTCGTAGTAACGTGCATTGAGGTAGTACAGGTCGGTTTCTTCGTCGTATTGGTAGCCTGCGTAGCGGTATGGGTTGGTGATGGCTTCGCTTTCGTGTTTTTCTAAGGTGTTGCCCCATACGTCGTAGTAATAGCTGCCGACAATGTCGCCTGTTTCGCTGAGTAAAGCAGTTACGTCACCATGACCATTGTACATGTAGTATACCTTAGTTTCTGCCATTTCTCTAGAGAGAAGGTTGGTGCCAAAGGTATTTTTTGCTACTTGGTTGCCTGCTCCATCGAGTTCGAGGATGATTTTGTCGCCTTCGTAGAGGTATTTCGTCACTGTGGCTTCATCCTTGCCGCGCGTTTTGACGGATTTATCTGTACGCAGACCAAATCCATTGTAGCCATAAGTGGTCTTGTTGACTCCGTCGTCACTTGATTTTAGCTGGTTAAAGTTATTATAGGTGTAGATTGTGACGAGGTTTTCGCTCGCTTTTCCCTTTTCCAGTACAAATGTCGGCTTATTTCCGGCAGTTGCTGCTTTGATGGCCGTTTTTGATTGACTGGTCATATTGCCTACGGCGTCGTAGTTATAGACTGTTTTTACGGTATCATCTGTTGCAGCTGTGCGCGTTTCGGTTTGGGTGAGGCGATTATTGGCATCGTAGGTGTAGTGTGTGTCTTGTACGAATGCTTCGCCTGAGTATTTTTGTTCTCTGATGCGGTTGCCTGCTTTGTCGTACGTGTAGACTGTTTTGACGCCAGTTGGTTCTTGAACTTCTGATAGGCGGTTCAGCTTGTCGTAGACAAAGTTCGTGGTGCCTTTTGCATCGGTTTTAGATGTTTGATTGCCCGCTGCATCGTAGGTGTAGCTGTACTGGTCGATGAGGGTGCCATCGGCTCTAAGGTTGATGAGCGCCGTATTTTGACCAATTTTGTTATACGTGTAAAGTTCTTTTGAACCATCCGGATAGGTCACGCTTTTTCGGTTGCCATTGTCATAGTAATCAAAAGAAGTGGTTTGACCTGAGTCGATTACCCGAACAAGGCGATTCGCTTTGTCGTAGACTTTTTCTGTGACGCCACCTTTTGGATCGGTTGTTCTCTCTGCAAAATAACCAAGGGGACAAGGGTGGGTAAGTAATATTGGCTCTAGGTGAACCAGTCTCCGTAGCAAGAGTATACTCTATCAGAAACAGGTAACTTATGGAAAAAGGCTTAACTATCTCGAAGTCGTGTGTGTGATATTAACTCTGACTCAACTCGATTACAAGTCTAACTTTAAGGAAAATGTTAAAACATTATGATTCAAAAAATAATAACAGCAGAGAAAGAAAAGTATTAAAACCTTTTTCTTCTCTGCTGTTGATTGATAATTATGGTTTTAGTTCTGGTCAGTCCATCTAGGATTTTCGAGAAACCGTTGCCCCACCTTTAACCCCCCTGTCGCGTCCCAGTTTACCAGAAGCCAAAAAAAGCTATCAAGTAGGGGTTCACCATGAACCGAGAGGGTAGTTGAGAAAGACGATGTTTTTTTCCATAACTCATTGGAACTAATGGGATAAGAGATCATCTTGCCTTTGTGTGCCACGTGTTCGCCTGTGTCGCCTTTACTAGTCCTCAGTCGAGCAAGGATGCCACTAGGGATAATCAACGCCGATTTCAGAGCTAAGTGACCGATTGTTTCGCGAGTAGCCATTCAGCCATGTGACGGCTAAAGCATTGCCGTTAGTGGCGTCTGAGTTTATTCGCCCGCCTGTCTCACACGTTCGCACTGTGTGCCGTTTTCTCATCCCGAGTGGAGCAAAGATACCACTGACGATATGAAACGCCTGTTTGGAGCGAATTGGGCTAGCATTCCACTTCTCCTTTTAGGTCAAGACCACTTCCTGATCAAATATTATTTTGGTGTAGGATAAAGGAAGGTGGTCGCACGCTACCACCTTCCAGTGACTTTCGCCGGCAGTTACGACGATTCAAAGATTCTTGATACGGGGTCGAAATGACCCTTTGTGTGTCAAGTGGATGGTCAGCAAAACCGAGACCCTGCCAAATTCCGACCTTTGCTAGTTCACATAGAGGTAAACCCAGTTGATTCTCTAGATAATAAGCAGTACAGCACCATTAGATCCAATTGTTATAGCTAAAATCGATTAGGCTCATGTATATCCGTCACTATTTTAAATGATTCTACATCAGAAAGTAAGTACGACTCACCTACGAATATTTCTTCCCAAATCCAAACGAAAAAGTCTCTGGCATTTTCAGGTGCATCAAAAGGTGGAAGACATGACTCAAATATTCTTAGAAAATCAATTTCAGATTTCGTGAGATAATAGCTAAGAGCAATCTTTGATTTTTTCTTTTTAACTTCTCCTAGATTTTTAAACGGTTCTACCAAAGTTTCTCTAATTAAAAGTTTATATTGATTCTCATTGATCAACTCAACATTCTGATAATGCAAGACAGCTTCATCATCATCCCCAAGACCTGCTATTGGAATGAGAAACACATCTATAAAATATGGATTTACTGTTTTCATTGAACCTCCCTATTTGCTTTATTGTTATTTTATTGGCGTTAATTTAGGATACAGCGTGAGCAGCTCACCATTCTTAAACACTGCTTGGACATTTGTTGTTTGAATTAAGTCTCCTCCACCTTTAGCATAGCCTTCACCAATGACATTTCCTAAATTGAACGAAAAACTTGTTTGACCAGTTTGACGATAAATCGTCTCTGCACGCTGTACAGCATTAAATTCTACTTGATTACTCAAAAAACGTGAAGAATCAACAGCTCTACCTGCAAAGCCGTCAGGAGTTAAACCAGTTGTAGCACGAATATATTGTTCTTCAAGCGTTGTACCTGCGCCATGCCTTGAGAAATAGTGTGCACCTGGTGTTCCATTTTCCATTTTAGCCAGCTGCCTTGCTGCATTCTCTTCAATTTTTGCAGCGAGGTTCCCCCCACATTCAATGGTATTATCAACATTATTCGTAACTGATTTAAATACATCATCTCCAATGTCATCATAAACATTAGTAATGATAGTTTCATTATACATTGTAGTTAAACCGATTACAGTTGATGCACCAATTGTCATTACAGCGGCTTGAAGTTGATACTTTTGCATATCTCTTTCTCTTGTAAGATTTGCTTCATTAACAATACTTGGAATCATATCCACAGTATTTTGTATTGCATCCTTATAAACCATCTCAATAGAATCAGACATTGCATTGAAGTATGCTGTCTTTGATTCAGGACTTAAATTCGCAAATCCTAACTCCAAATTCTTCTGTAACTCTGCATCATCTACTATATTACCAAGTTGTATCATACCACTATTTGTTGATTTATTAGTTGAATTGTTTGGTTTAGTTTTACTCACATTATTAGAATTTTTCTCATCTTGCATTGATGTCTTTAAGGCATTTAAACCATTATTTTGAGCTTTAACAGCGTTCTTATTGGCTTCAATTCTCGCCCCACCACTCTTATTTTTTGCTTTCGATACCTCAATATCTTTTATATCTTTTTTGATCTGTTCTTTTTTCGCTTTATCTTTCTTGTTTTGCGTACTGTCATTTGTGATGGTTACATTTTTGTTACTTTTGCTTGTGACTGATTTTGACTTCGCTGTTGTTGTGGTTTTGTCATTTCGACCACCATCTGCCATGTAACTCATGGTTGCGACGTGTCCTGTCGGATCTGTATACGCAATCGGATTGTTATGACAATACGAGTATCGATTCAATGACAATGGGTCTTTGCGATCGCCGGTTACTGAGTCTTCGGTTAAGAATCTTGCGATTTTGGCGTCGTAGTAACGTGCGTTGAGGTAGTACAGGTCGGTTTCTTCGTCGTATTGGTAGCCTGCGTAGCGGTATGGGTTGGTGATGGCTTCGCTTTCGTGTTTTTCTAAGGTGTTGCCCCATACGTCGTAGTAATAGCTGCCGACAATGTCGCCTGTTTCACTGAGTAAAGCAGTTACGTCACCATGACCATTGTACATGTAGTATACCTTAGTTTCTGCCATTTCTCTAGAGAGAAGGTTGGTGCCAAAGGTATTTTTTGCTACTTGGTTGCCTGCTCCATCGAGTTCGAGGATGATTTTGTCGCCTTCGTAGAGGTATTTCGTCACTGTGGCTGCATCCTTGCCGCGCGTTTTGACGGATTTATCTGTACGGAGACCAAATCCATTGTAGCCATAAGTGGTCTTGTTGACACCGTCGTCACTTGATTTTAGTTGATTGAAGCTATTGTAAGTGTAGACTGTGACGAGGTTTTCGCTCGCTTTTCCCTTTTCCAGTACAAATGTCGGCTTATTTCCAGCAGTTGCTGCTTTGATCGCCGTTTTTGATTGACTGGTCATATTGCCTACGGCGTCGTAGTTATAGACTGTTTTTACAGTATCATCTGTTGCGGCTGTGCGCGTTTCTGTTTGGGTGAGGCGATTATTGGCATCGTAAGTGTAGTGGGTGTCTTGTACGAATGCTTCGCCTGCGTATTTTTGTTCTCTGATGCGGTTGCCTGCTTTGTCGTACGTGTAGACTGTTTTGACGCCAGTTGGTTCCTGAACTTCTGATAGGCGGTTCAGCTTGTCGTAGATAAAGTTTGTGGTGCCTTTTGCATCAGTTTTAGATGTTTGATTGCCCGCTGCATCGTAGGTGTAGCTGTACTGATCGATGAGGGTGCCATCGGCTCTAAGGTTGATGAGCATTGTGTTTTGACCAATTTTGTTATACGTGTAAAGTTCTTTTGAACCATCCGGATAGGTTACACTTTTTCGGTTACCATTGTCATAGTAATCAAAAGAAGTGGTTTTACCTGAGTCGATTACCCGAACAAGGCGATTCGCTTTATCGTAGACTTTTTCTGTGACGCCACCTTTTGGATCGGTTGTTCTCTCTGCAAAATAACCCGTTTCAAGTCCAGTGGTGAGGTCATATGCGTAGTTTGAAACGCCGATGTCTGGTACGGATTTGCTAAGTGCTCTACCTGCTTCGTCGTATGTCCACGTGGTCAGACCGGCTGCATCTTGCATGGTGATGAGATTGCCAATGGTGTCATAGGTGTTCTCGATTGCGTCGTTTGCATTGGTTAGCACGGATAGCGGTGTGCTACTGTTTGTTACGACTTCTTTTTTGATGACGCGACCAAGTGTGTCGTATTGTGTGTTTGTTAAGCGATTTAATTGGTCTTTTACTGCGATTAAGTTGCCATCGTAATCGTAGCTATAGGCGATTGTGTTCGATTCAGCTGACGATACGCTCGGCTGGATGGTGCGTTTTACTTTATTTCTTGCATTGTATTCATAGACAGTTGTGCGTCCATTGCCATCGGTTTGGGATAGGATGTTGCCATTTCCATCGTACGTGTAAAGTGTGCCCTCGCCAAGTGCATTTAAGACGGATTTCAATCGATTGGATGCGTCGTAATCGTATCTTGTTTTATTTCCAAGACCATCGATTTTTGCAGTGATGTTTCCTAGTACATCGTATTCTAGTTTTTCACTGTTTCCTTCTTCGTTGATGGTTTCGATTTTTCGTCCATTTGAATCATATTTGAATACCTTCACTTGATTCATGGCGTCGATGGACATGATTTGTGCATCGTTTAAGTTGTATTCGAGTTTTTCTGTACTTACGCCGTTTGCGTCGATTCTTTCCACCAATCGGTTCAGTGCGTCATATACGTTGGTTTGACGATTTCCGAGCCAGTTTGTGGCAGTGAGTTGATTGCTATTTAGGTCATAAGTGAAGGTAGATGTTCTTTGTGCGCCTCCGATTTCTGTGGTGGATGCGATGAGTCGGTCTAGTTTGTCGTAAGTGTTTACGGTTATATGACCGGATGGATCTTTTGTGGTTAAGACGTTGCCGTTAAAGTCATAGGTTTTTTCAGTGACTTGGACAGTTGCGCCTTTGCCGTCTTTTACAGTTGTTTTAATTGGATTGCTTTGATCATTATACTCTGTTAACACGGTTTTGTCATACTGACAATCGATTTCTAAGTTTGTGAAATCATATAAGTTACCGGTTACTTCTTTTGTGAGATTGCCAAGTTTATCGTATTGGTACGACGATATTTTGGATGCGATTGAGCTGTCCCCTAAATAGAATACATGACTGACTTGATTCATGTTATTGTATCTAAACTCAGTTGCATTGCCATTGGCATCTTGTGTTTTTATGACTCTACCCATTTGATCGTATGTGCTTTTTGATTGAACTGTACCGTTGAGTTTTGTACAAATCAGGTTGTTTGCATCGTCGTATTCATAGGATAGTTTATTCTTTTTGGCATTTGTTTCAAGAATTTTTCTGCCGAGTCCGTCGTAGGTATAGGTTACGGTTGCGTTGATAGCTGCTTTTTTTGTTTCTGCATCGCGAATGCTCGTCACCAAACCTGCGAGGTTATACGTCGTTTCAGTTCCATATCCAGATGTGATTTTATCTTGTATTGAGCTTCCTGTTCCTGATAAAAAGCCTTCTCCAGTTAACTCTTTAATAACTCTTGATGCATTGTCGTATTTATAGGCTTTTGCGACATATTCTGTCCACTGATGTTCCCACGTGCTATTTGACGTGTTGTAATGCATTTTTTCATATTTATGCGTCACTGCAATGACTTGATTCATCACGTCATAGGTATAGGAAGTATGTGCCATTTGGCTAATTTCTAGCCCTTCTTTATAGCTTTCAGGCAAGACGGCAATCGTTCTTCTGCCAGCTCTGTCGTAACTATAAAGATTAACTCCACCCATTGCGTCGGTTTGTTTGATGAGATTATTTTGTGCATCATAAACAAATGTCGTTTGATGACCTTCTGTATCCACTTCAGAGACAACATTTCCAGATAAGTCATATGATTTTGTTGCTGTTACTTTTTTTATGACGCCATTATGATCTTTTTGATCTTGAGTTACTTTTGTTGTTTGATCCATCACGTCATAGCTGTACTGAATGATACTGCCATCTGGTTTGATGGTTTGAATCATGTTGCCATTTAAGTCATAGACATATTGCGTTTTGATGACGCCATCGGTATATCCTTCCGATTTGAAAAGATCTTCCATTGAAACGGTATATGATTCTTCGGTTTTTCTGCCTGCATAGTCATATTTGAATGAAGTCGTTTGGCTGAGTGTATCGTTCACCTTTTGTGTTTGTGAACCAACGTTTCCATTTTCATCATATGCAAATGTTGTGACTTGATTTCCCTTACTTTGTTTTTTTACTTTTCCGTCAAGGTAGTATTCGTAAGTTTCTGTTACAAATGTGCTCGGAACGATACCTAAAGCAACTAATCCTTTACCAATACTTTTTTCAGTAACTCTTCCTGCTTTGTCATAAACATATTTTGTGCAGCTATAGAGTGTTCCGTTGTATTCTACAACCATCGGTTCATAGGTTTCTTTTAATCGACCGAATCCGTCATAGAAATACTTTGTTGTTGCGCCATTTTTTGCAGTTGAGTTTGATACAGTCCCATCTGGATTGTATTCAATTTTCTCTCTGGCTCCGTTGGGATATTGAACTTCTACTACACGTCCTTTAAAATCATAAACGGTTGTTGTTGTAGCAGTATCCGTGTCATTAAGGTATACAGTTTCAGAGTGTTGCCAATCTCCTGTATCTTTCTTCCCATAATAATGACTGTTCAATTTGACTTCTGGTGCGTTTGCATTTGCTTTATAATAAGTTTCTTTAACTCGATCAAGTGAGTCGTATACATATCTGTAAACAGACCCGTTTGTTTTGATTTCTTTTGTTATATTTCCATAAATATCATATTCAAATGCTGTAAATCCACCATTTGGGTACGTGATTTTTTCGAGATTACCGCTTGGATAATACGACAATTTTCTGCCTTCACTGCCCGTATAATTATCAGCTGAAAGATCCGATGCTACTTTGTATTCATTTGGTGAAATCTCTTTGATCTTTTGACCTACTTTGTCATAAACGATTCTGGTTATGCCACCATCTGCATTTTTCGTTTTGATAAGTAGACCATTTGAGTCATAGGTATACTCAGTTCGGTTCTTATTTGGTGCAATTTCTGCTGTTTTCCATCCAATTGTATTGTATTCATAAGCTGTTTTTCTGCCTTCTTCATCTGTTATGGATGCGATATTTCCATATTTATCATATGTGTATGTTACCGTGCTGTCCATTGGATTTTTGGTGCTTTTCAGCAGTCCAGCGACATTACAACCAAATAGCGATAATGCTTCTGCTTTTGTATAGTACGTCTTAGTCGAACGGATATAATCTGAACTTGGTGTGGTTGTAACATTATAATTCACACCCTTTTTAACGGTTGTTTCACTTAAAAGATTGACTTTATTTGCATCATAAGCATAATACGTGGTTATATTGTTGCCATTTGTTTTTTTGATGAGATTATTTTTATCATCATATGCGAATGTCTCAATGGTCGAATCAGGATAGATGATTTTCACGACATTTCCAGAACTATCTACGTCATAAAGAGTTACATTGCCGTACTTGTCTTTTCGCATACGAACATCACCATAAACATTTTGTCCGTTTGTCGACAGGTACTCTGTATATTCATTTAAACCTTCTGGATCTTGGACACGCACTGTGTACATCGACGTATCAAAAAAATACGTCCATTTTCTTCCGCCATTATCTGTAACAGTCGTCTTACGTTCTGTCATGTTATACGTGTATGTCCATGTTGCGCCATTTGCATCTTTTCCACTGATGACTTTATGTTGTGTATCACCCGCTGCATGGCTATACGTTAATTCTTGTATCGTGTTGAGGTAATGATCTTTTACCGAATTCAAATAACCGCTTGAATCATAACCGTAATTCATAACGGATCCGGCTGGATCTACTACTTTAATTAATCGTTTGTTTGAATCGTACTCGTATCGTATGATTCTATTTTGTGGATCTTTGATATTGTCAATTAGACCAGATGCATTGTACTGAACCGTGTATGTTCTTCCAACTGTATCTGTCACACTCAGTACTTTTCCATTTGAATCAACGGATATACTTAATGTGTTGCCATCTTTATCTTTCATGGCAGTCATATGGCCTGATGCATTAAATATATAACTGTATTGATCTTGCGTTTTAAGTACTGAAGTTCCATCTGCATTTTTTACAAAACTTGCACGAGTATCTTCAGGTTTGTAATAGCTGCCATCTTTTGTAAATCGATGTGTACTTCCGGTTGGAAGTTTGATTTCGATTAGATTGGTTCCCGTTAAACTTCCTTCAAAGCCAAAGGTCCAGCCCCGTCCAAGAAGTGATGTTTTCTCATCTCTTGAGTTATAAGTACGGCTAATGTTCACCTTAAAGCCCGGAGAAGAAATACTCATATCTGTAGCAGTAAATGAGAAGTTACCAGATGCTGGATTAATGCCACCTTCTCCATAGTGAAGTTTCTCTTTAAACCTTACAAGCTGATCTTGAGTATACCAAGTATCACCTTCACCTTCACCGTTATTTAACAGTGTATCATCTCCTGCATTTGGACCGTTGTAATCATCTTTAGCACTCACGGTTTGAGATAATGCCCCGAATGCATCCAGTCTACCGCCACTGGTCACTTTACTCGTTAAGGCATCACACGGTCTTGCAAAATTGATGATTCGATTTTTAATTTCACTTATGGTTATGTCTTTATTTTGATCCATCAAAAGAGCAGCTACACCCGAAACAAACGCCGCAGATACAGACGTTCCATTAAAATAATTATACCCTTTATCTGGAGTTGTACTTAATACGTTTGTTCCTGGAGCTGCAATATCTACAGAACTACCATAATTTGAGAAGTTTGATAAAACCCCCATCGTATCATGTGAGGTGACTGATATAATATTGGCTAAGTCAAATGCTGCTGGATATACGGGTAATTCTTTGACATCACCGCCTCTATTTCCTGCTGCTGAAATAAATAAAATCCCGCTATTTTCCATAGCGTCTTTTAACGCTTGGTTATTATCCGTTCCACCAAAGCTACAATTGATGACTGTTACGCCATTTGCCATGGCATATTCAATCGCTTCAATGGCATCGCAAGTATAACCCGTGCTACCACTTATAAATTTGAGTGGCATGATTTTTACTTTTGGCGCGACACCAACAACACCTAAATTATTTTCTGCTGCCGCAATGATACCAGCGACATACGTACCGTGAATATCCGCTTCTGCTGAGTCATAGACTTTCGCATTATCACCTGCAAAGTCCCATCCACTCACGTCATCGATATAACCATTTTGGTCATCATCGATGCCATTACCAGCGATTTCATCTGAATTTACATAGATATTGTTGACTAAATCAGGATGTGTAATGTCGATGCCTGTATCTAGTACTCCAATGACGATTTCTTCTGATCCTTTTGTAATATTCCAAGCGTTAAGAATATTAATATCTACGCCAGATCTTGGATTTTTACCTTGTACTTCTTGACCTTCATTTAATAGTCCCCATTGTTGAGTAAATTTCTCATCCGAGTATTCTGTGAGTACCTCTAACGGGTAATTAGGTTGTGCATAAGCAACATTTGGGTCTTTTTTGAGTTCAGCTAATACTTTGTTTACATCTGTTCCCTCTTTGACTTCGACTACGCTGATGTTATCTTCTGTTAACACGCGATTTGTTTCGTATTCCAAAGGTTTCTGTTTTGATTTTGTATTTGTCTTTGTGTTTGTCTTAGTGCTTGACTTTGTGCTTGATTTTGTGCTTGCACTTGCAGTTAACATCACGTTATCTGCTTTTAATTTCGTACTTGATGGCTTTATCTTCGTTTCGTCTTTGTACTTAACGATGATTTCATTATTGCCTCGAAGTTCATAATCCGAATTTTTCTTTCCTTGTTTCAGTTCGGTGTCTTTTTCTTCTGTACTGTTTACTTCAGAAGTCTTTGTTCCACTTCCAGTCTTGGTCTCGCCAAATGATATATGTTGAACAGCACCTAGTGATTGCGTCATGATTAACGACACTATCAGCACCACTGCCAATATCTTTTTGGTTATATTCATCTATTTATCCCCCTATTGGACACTGTATTTAATTTGAGTCTGACCACCTTTTAAGGCTTTAAATTTAAGTGCATTTATTAAACCTGACCATTCTTTTCCATATTGAATGGTTGTTTTCAGTTTGAAAACAATTTTCCCCGGTTCAATACTTAATACGATTAGATCCGTTCCTTTAATATTTCCAACACTTAACTCCATTCCTTCACTTAAACTATAACAATCCATTAATTCAAGAGATTCCTTGTCATATTCAATTGTGAATGTGTAATTTGTGAAGTCTGTTACGGCACTTCCTTTTAAAGAAATATCAAATATTTCATTTTCATCTGTTTGTACCGCTAATTCCAATGGTGCTGATTGTACTCTTAAGGATTCTGTCCAATCACTTTTGGCTTTTGAATCATTTTTCGCTCTGATTCTGACATTCGCTGCCATTCCTGGATCGATTTTATCAAGTACATACGTCAATTCTTTTGTCGTTCCAACAATAAAGCCATCAACTTCAATTTCATATTGTGTTGCTAAATTGACTGCGTTCCATTTTAGAACGACAGCTCCATTTTCTACACTATAAGTGACATCAGTAGGTTTCTCAATGCCTGTTGAGCATGAAATAACACCACTGTATGGACTTTCAATGTCATTTTTTACTGCACATACACTCATTGATATCAAGGTTGCTTCTGCAAGGTCATTGATGGTTATTTCTGGGATATCTACTGAAATCGGTACTTCTGAGTCACCAATTTTCACCAAATATGAGCTTGCTCCGTCTATTGGATCCCATTTGAAATTAACACTGGAATTTGTTGATGTTCCCACGATATTGAGCGGTACCCCCGGTACTCCTTCTTGAGTAAAGACTGTCTTCGCCTGTGACCATACACCTTTTATTCCATTACAAATAACGCGTATTTGGTAGGTATGTTCTGATAATGGTGCAAGACCGCCATCGATATAGCGCGTCTCCATGCCAACAGGTACAATTGAATTGTCAATCATGAGTTCATATCCTGTTACGCCATCCACTTTATTCCAAGCAAGATAGATTGCGTCATTTGATGCTGAAAATGCAATATTGACAAGTGTTTGAGGTTGTTTTGGTTCAGTACTAAAGTTGATTGCGTCGCTCCAATCGCTTACAATCGTTCTTCCTTCGTCATAGATGGTTCTAACTTCAATTGTGTATGAAGTGTTTTCTACAAGATTTTCAATTGTCACTAGTGGTTTATTCGTAAATTTTGGCTCTTGTCCATTTAATTTGTATTCGTATCCAAAAACATTTTTGCCGTCTGTGTTCAGGATATTTTCCCACGAAACAAGTGCACTCGTGCTATTCGCATCGACTCTGATATCACTTACTGTCGCGATTACTTGGTTAAACGGTTTTATTTCAAGATTAGAAGACCATTCACTATAGCCACCTTGATTATAAGCTCTTATTCTAAAAGTATTTGTTTCGTCGAGTTTTGATTGTTCATAGAAAAATTGATTTGTGTTTCCTATGTCATTTATCTCGCCATTGATTTCAATTTCATATCCGCTCGCACCTTCAACATCTTTCCAGTTTACAAATGTGCCGATTCTTTTTGCTTGCGATGAAAGCTCTTTTACAGATGAAGGCAAAGTTGTGACGAGTGTTGGGTTATTGTAAATGACCTTGTTATCTGCATAAATCGTCCCAATTTTAACGCTGTATGAATGTCCTGATATTAGATTTTCAAGCTTCACACTTGTTGTCGTGAGGTTATCAAAAATAAGTGTGTCATCAAGTTTCACCGTATAGCCTATTGCCTCTGGTATAGCTTGCCATTCTAAGTTAACTGATGTTTCCTCAGAACTTGTGCTGTTTATTTTTGTACTTCCTGATACTTCACTTAAAGTTAAAACGGTTGATTTGATACTCCAATCGCTTTGTTCGAAATTATTGGTTGCTTTAACTCGGATTTCATATATGGATGAAGAGGTTAAGTTTGCAATTTCATAAGAAGTTTCAACCGTTGTGCCTACTTCAGTACCATTGAGTTCAACTATATAGGAAGTAGCACTTGTTGAAGGATCCCATTTAGTTTCAATTTTATTTTCATATGGAATCAGAACTAAATTGGTTGGAACTGATGGAATTCCCATTTTAGTTTGTATCGTTTTTAGTTCGCTCCATTCACTTTTACCGCCTTCGTTTCTAGCACGAACCCTATACGAGTAATACGAACCCGGTTCAAGTCCATTCATGGTAAATTGATTGCTTAAACTTGCATTACTAATCTTTCCGTCAAACTCAACTTCGTATCCAGTGACGTTGTTAAGTTCGTCCCAAGTTAGACTAACTGAAGTTTTAGTCGCACTTGGCAGGATGTTCGTCGGTTTATCTGGCGCTTTTGGCAATGTTCTTTTCTTCATAACAAGGCTAGGCGCTCCTTCACCAGATTCATTGATTGCATATATTTGATAAGCGTACTCAGTATTCGCTTTCAGTGGAGATTCTGGCAAAATACCTTGATCTGCATAGGTCGTCTTATCTAGCGTTGCAATCGTTACTCCATCTCGCGTTATTCGATAAGATGTGGCATTTCGAACCGGATCCCATTTGAGCGTTATACTTGAATCTTTTGATGTTGAGATTAAGTTTATTGGGCTTTCGGGTTTTGGAATGAGTGTTTTGGCTATTTTATCTTGAGTAGCGTTAGAATTTGCTTCCACACTCTGACTATTTTTAGCCTTTACTCTAAATGCATATTCTGTATTTTCTTTTAAACCTGTAATTCTTGCAGATTTAGAATAGCTCCAATCCGTTGTTTTAAATGGAACAGTGCTTTTCACTTGATTGACAATCTCATATGCTTCCACTTTATACTGTACGGTGCTAGGGTTTGGATTTGTATTCCAGATTAAATCTAGCGAGTTGACGGTTATATTAGTGGCTTGAATTTCTGAAGAACTCACAGGTGATGGTAGTGAGTATATAGAAAAGCTTTTACCATAGCCCGTACTACGACCATTGACAATAGCACTCACTTTAATTTGATAATTCCTGTTATAATTGGCATTACAATTATAATTATAATGAAACATTCGCTTACCCGTTAATGAATCAATCTCAATAATTGAGCTTGCACTAACTGGATAATAGATGTCTGTTCCGTTAACATTAATATAATAGTAAGTTGCACCTGGAACTTCATCCCATACAATATCTAATTGCTTATCAATTGCACGGGCACGCACATTGGTTAAATCTGTCGATACCGCAGTTACAACGCTAGAATAATCATTGGTACCATAAGCATTTTTAGCTTTAACTTTTATAGAGTAGTTACTATTTGGAGTTGTTTTTAACGTATACTGATATCCAATATAGTTGGAATCAATATCAACTCCATTCACATTTATAATATATGCCGTCGCATAAGAAACCTGAGACCATGAAAAAGTAATTTTATCAGGTTCTACTTGATTTAAACTTACACTCGCGTATCCAACCGGTGGTGTATTGAGTGTAGTTACTTGAATTTCATCAGAGAATGGCGAAAAACCCTCTTCTTCTGCAGCATCTTGCTTAGCTCTCGCTTTAAGTGTATATGTTGTTGACGGCGAAAGAGTCCATAGTTTAATATTACTTTCATCAAATCGATTACTAGAAATTGTCGCAGAGGTCGACCCATCTAATTGTACATAATCATCATCCACTTTAATTTCATGCCAAAGAGTAGGATTTAAACCATTAATTGTAAATCCAAAAGGTTCAATGTTGGTCACATATAATTGTGGCGTATCCGGTAGAATATAACCACTTGTAATAATCTTTGTAACATTGCCGGCAACATCTCTAACCATTATTGTTATTCCTACTACTTCATTCGAAATAGGTAAGTAATTTGTTCGATATGAACTATCCGCATACCAAATCGATTGATATTCAATCCCTCGACAATTAATTGAGGATGCATATGGAGTGGTATTTAACCCTGATTCATCATCATATGCTTCTACCTCTAATAGACAACATTCAGTTCCAGGTATCACACTATAACCTTCGATTTTAGGTGGTGTATTATCTACATTTAAGTCCATAGTTACCATACTCATAAGCGACTTGCCATCAGAGACTTCAACTCTAAATCTATGCTTACCATCAGATAATCCTACGGTATTAAACCCTTTGTCGAATTTTAATTTTACAAAGGTACTTGTTCCAGTTATTTCTTTTGTTTCAACCGGTGTACGATTATAATCTATATAATACGAACATGTTAATTTGTCATTTTCATTATCTTGTACGTATATTTCAGGATAAATCCAACTCCTAACGTATTTTCCTTCCTTAGGAGAATCAATTCTGACAACCGGTGATGTAGATATTTCTTGAGCTCTCATTAACCCAGAACCCAGAATACCATTTTGAATTTGGGAATTCGGTAAAAATTCCTCGTTATCTATCATGCCAAACTGTCGTGCATTAAGTTTGTCAAAAGAGAGACGGGCGTTTAATATTAAAGTTTTCGAAAGTTCTTTACCTTCAGATTGTCTCCCATATAGCAATGATTTCAACTGATTTGCGCTTAACCTTGGGTCAGCACTTTTTAATAAAGCAGCGACTCCAGCCACTTCTTGAGCAGCGATTGATGTCCCTTCTGTCACAAAGCAATTTCCTTGTAAATCATAGGATGCAATATTCACACCTGGTGCAAGGATATCTAATCCATCTCCATAATTTGAAAATGTTGCAAGCTTATTATTTTCATCGCATGCTCCTACAGCTACAACTGACGGAATAGCTGCTGGATAATAAACGGATGATTTTCCTGCGTTCCCAGCAGATGCCACCACTAATATTCCATTTTGCTCAGCTTTTTTCACTGCAGCATGGATACTTTCAGAATATTCATCACTACCAAAACTCATGGTGATAATATCCATTTTATTATCAATCGCCCATTCAATCCCATTAATAACAGCACTGTAATTACCTACTCCGTCTTTGTCCAGTACCTTGACAGAATACAGTTCAACATCAGGGGCAAACCCCACTAGTCCGGTGTTATTGAGATTGGATGCCAATACACTTGCCATTTTAGTTCCGTGTCCATTGTCATCGGAATAATCAGAGCATCCATCCACAAATGAAACACCGCCAGCTAGGTCGATATCATGACTATTTGTATTGATACCCGTATCAAAAACGGCAACTTTTATGCCTTTTCCTGTAATGCCCATTTCATGTAGTTCATTCACTCCTGTACTGAGTAAATTCCAACCACTTTGCTCTTGATTTGAGTTACTTAAAGTGCAATCAAAATTGTTAATATTGCCATCATTTTCAAGCATGCTAAACTCATTGTCAATTTCAATTGATTTGATCTTAGGATTCTTTTGCAAAGCATTATATTCAGTTTGAGTAACTTCCATTAAGTATGTATTGTTACTTTCCAACTGTTTATAACTAATTACATTCTTTTTACGAACCTCCTTTCTTATCATGTCATCGATGTCTTTGAATTCATCATTAAACTGAATAATGACTTTTAACAAATCATCTTGTTGATCATTTTTGTAAGATTGACTTAAATTCGAAGTAAAACCCACACCTGGAAAAGATGAGAGTAAGACTAGAAAAACAAGAATCATACTAAACTGCTTTTTGAATCGTCGTTTCATAAATTTCCTCCATAATTATTTTTTTAAAAATTAAAATTAATTATAAAAATTAATTTTATAATTATTATATCAGAAACGTATCTATTTTCTTAATTTCAATATTATTCTGAATAATTACATTTTTGCAATAGATTATACAAACATTACTATCTCTATACTTCTATCAAGACAGCATTTTGACAATTTTTTACTCACCCTATTTAACACTGATAATTGCTTTACTCTTTCAAATAAAAAAGTGCTTTGAATGATTTTACAGACATAGTCTCAAATCAAACAAAACACTACTTGCCACTCATTTTTATTAAAATTTTCCCGAACGTTGCCATTTACATTTTTCCGTTCCATCATACTTACAATATTCCATTTACACATATGAATATCCATACGTTCTCACTTGGTCCTCGACATTGTCTGCAGCCACCAGCACATATGGATATTAGTACTCTCTCACTTAGTCCTCGACTATCGTCTGCGGAAGCGTTCGTGAGTACTAATATCTATATGTGCTGGTGGAATGTGGGAGATTAAGCGATGGAAGCGTTGAAAAGACGGATTTTAGCTCGTTCAATAATTCCTAAATCATCCACATTGAGTTCATACTTGCAGTTTAACATTCCCACAATATCAGCATCATTTAATTCTATTAATTCAGATAAAATTTCATCAAAGGTTCTCATTACTTTGGCTCATTTAGTTACGCATGGCAATAGACGTTGCGGATTAGCGTATACTCACGTACTACGAAGAACAAATATAGCTACATTCGCATAAAAAAAGCGCCATCAACCGATTCTATTGGCTCAGCCTGAATCAGTTAAAAGCACTTTGTTTTTTTACATCACATCATCCCCACATTCCTCTAACACATATGAATATCAGTATACTCGAACGCTTCCACTTCATGTCTTCCACATGTCTCACGGCATGTTGATAAACAAATACATTTGAACGCTTCCATCCGCTTCTCCCCACATTCCTCTCACACATATGAATATCCCATACGCTCGAACGCTTCCATCCGCTCCTCCTCACATTCCTCTCACACATATGAATATCCCATACGCTCGAACGCTTCCATCCGCTCCTCCTCACATTCCTCTCACACATATGAATATCCATACGCTCGAACGCTTCCATCCGCTTCTCCCCACATTCCTCTCACAGCTATGAATATCAGAACTCTTGAACGCTTCCGCAGACGCAGTCGAGGACTAAGTGAAAGAGTACTGATATTCATAGCTGTGAGAGGCCGCAGACGCAGTCGAGGACTAAGTGAGAACGTACGGATATTCATATGTGTGAGAGGCCGCAGACGCAGTCGAGGACTAAGTGAAAGAGTACTGATATTCATAGCTGTGAGAGGCCGCAGACGATAGTCGAGGACCAATCGAAAGCACACTAATATTCATATGCGTGAGAGGAATGCCCCTCTCTACATCGTATGCCACTTAAAGTTCTTAACCCCAACCGTTAGACATAACAGCATTGTAATTACGATTGCAGTTAATGGAATCTTTGTGCCTACCGAGATTAGTAACATGAGCTGCGAATAAAAAGCGATGGTCGAAAAAGTATTGTACTGTTCAAAGCTATTTGAATAACTTGTGAGCAAAATTACGAGCGCAAATTCGAATAAATTGAGAATCAAGAATGCCCCCAAGATGCGCGTCATGCTCGACAGAAAAAACACGCTTTGTGCAAGATAGATGGATACAATCATAAGTCCCATAACATATAAAATTTCAAAGACAAGTGTGCTGATGCAAATGCCTATCATGACTTGTAGCGGTTTAAATCCCATGAGCTGATACTTAATGAGAGAGCCACTTTGCTTATGTGATACAAAAGTGCCACCAAATTGGTAGAGCAACATTTGAATCGGTGCAATTGCCACAAATGAAATTAGCATATTTGTTGTTACGCCATAACGATAACTGTTATATACATATAATGCGATTGGAATCACGAACATAAATAACATGTGATTCAGATTTTTCCTTTGATTATTAAATAAATACACCGCTAATGCGAAACTTTTTTTCATTGTACTCCTCCAATTAATTTATGATGATGCTTGCATATGACACCTTACAAATAGAAAATGAACTTACTCTTGAAATACTAGTGATATTCTGTATCTGAACATAATAAATAATAAATTCTACCGTACCGGTTTTATTGTTGCGCACACTCACGCCTGATGATATTCAATATAGGTCTTTTCAAGATTTTCATGTGCCGCAACAGGGCGTGAATCCATGATTTCTCCCTTTTTTAGAATCATCACGCGATCGGCGTACTGATTGATTTCTTCAAGATCATGAGTCACCAAAAGAACCGTTATTTTCTTGCGCGCTTTTAGGGACTCAATCATCTCCCAGAGCGCTTGCTTGCTCATCACATCGACACCCGTCGTCATTTCATCTAATATCAATACTTCTGGCTCGTGTATCAGTGCAAGCGCCAAAGTGAATTTCTGTTTTTCTCCAAATGAAAGCTTATTCACTTCAGACTCAACGTGTTCACTTAGTCCAAAGATTTCTAAATAACTTTGAGGATCTATTTTTCTATTGGCAATGGTCTGATAAAGCTTGATGACATCTTTCACCTTGGCATTGGCTTCAAAATAATTGAGTTGCCTATGGACGCCAATTTTTTCATAGATGTTTGCCGAATCCAAATCCCATTGAATCATCCCAGAGTCGCATTTGAGCACTTTTGTAATGCAGTTTAAAAGAGTCGTTTTGCCAGCACCGTTGTGTCCAATGATCCCCAACGTTTCACCAGCAAACACCTCAAATTGAATATCCTTTAAAATGGACTTTTGTTTATATGTTTTATTCAGTCTCTTGACTGTTAAAATGGGTTTCATCATCTGTCTTCCTCCATCTCTCATTTCTTAATCTGTGACATCATCATAACGAATTTGAGCGTTCGCCACATGTGTCATTCGATAGAAAAATAAAAAAAAATACTGCCAAATGAGCAGTATTTATATGACTTTAGTCATGTATGATGAAATCTTTCGCTATTGAATTGATACTGACATTTCTAAAACTTCAACGACTTAAATGTCATGGCTATTTCCGTTCGATTCCCGAGTTCACACTTTAAAAGAATACTCGATACATGGTTTTTAACCGTTCCTTCTTTAATCTCGAGCTGTGCAGCAATCTCTTTATTGGTCTTGCCTTGACTGATCAGGCTTGCAACTTCTCTTTCTTTTGCGGTGAGTTGTTGAATCTGCTCAAGTCGTTCATCACTGACATCGGGCTTTTGAGCGGTCATACTCTTCACCAGTTCACTGGTAACTTCTGGCTGAAGCATAATATGCCCCGTCAGCACGGTATCAATCGCCTTGACGATTTCCTCGCTGCCAATATCTTTAAGCACATACCCATTTGCGCCATTTTGAAGGGCTTTCAGAATCAAATCTTGTTCGTTAAATGTCGTTAAAACCAGAATTTTCATATCCGGATATTGCTTTTTAATGCGATAAGTAGCGTCGATCCCGTTCATCTCTGGCATGCGCAAATCCATTAGAATCACATCAGGTAACGTCTTTTTTGCCAATGTAATGGCTTCGAATCCATTAGATGCTTCTCCAACAAATTCAAATCTATTATATTTTTCAAGGATCAGCTTCAAGCCTTCTCGCACCATTTTTTGATCGTCTACAATTAAAATGCGTATATTATCCATTTAATATCTCCTCTGACAGTTTCACTTCGATGCAAAAGCCTTTTTCGGCCGCATCGTACATGGCTACATCTCCTTCAATGGCTTCAAATCTTTCAAATATCCCTGTGGTTCCATGACTTTTTGTAAATGCGCCTGCACCTTTGCCAAAATCGCAAATGAATAATTTATAAAAGCCATTTTCACGTGTAAATTGGTACGTCAATCGATTGCTACCACTATATTTAATGGCATTGGTAACGGCCTCTCGAATCGTGGTAAAATACAATTTTTGAACATATTCAGGCAGTTCTAAAACCGTTTCAACACCGATTCCTTCTATCTGAAATCCATTTGCAAGTTTAACGCGATTTGAAAGTTGTTCTAGCGACTTCTTTAGCGAAAACACCTCTTGTGCTTCATTTTCCTTGAGCATATTCACCGCACGCTGGCATTCGTGCATAGCCTCTTCTGTCATGCTTTTCAGTTTGCCGAGTAATTCAAATGACTTCTGATGCTCATTTTCACCAAGCATCAATCCATATTCAAGATGCATATTCATCGAGACAAGTGAATGCCCAATTGAATCGTGAATTTCCTGTGCAATGCGTTGTCGCTCCACAATTTTAGCCGCTTCTTCTTTCATAGCTTGTGCAGCGATCAACTCTTGATTCACTCGTTGATAATACGTAAAAAACCAAAATCCCGCTAAAAAAACAACGAAGTTCACGCCAATATTGATCACAGAGACAAGATCAAACTGCTCCATATTCAGCTTAAATGGTGACAATGTATATGAAAATGGCAGACTAACCAGTAACATCACCGAAAATAACTCTAGCATGATCAATGGTTTGGTATTCTTGACAAAAAATGACGACGTCATCATGATTCCCGCATAAAAAAGGCCTTCGTCGTAGCCACCTTTATAGATCAAAACACCCATTATAAGACCTGCAATCAAGATCCACTCCGTACGCAATTTTCTCAAATAACCAAACCAATAATTACTAAAATAAAGTCCACCCATCATTACCAACACAGCCAGTAAAACAGTATTTGCAATAGGCGCAGACGCTCTATTTTTTATCAGTTCCATCGCAACTAATACATGTACGTATAGCGTTGCCCCAACATTTACCCAAAAGAACACTTTTTTCTCTTGCATCGAATCCTCTTTTATATTTTAGTTTAGACATATCTTGATTTGTTTTATAACTTATTTTGAATTGCTTCATATCGTTTACAATAACTTAAAATCATCAAAACTAGCTTACCACAAATATATCCAAAGTTCATTGGAATTTCATGAGGATTTTGTGTTGAATATCTGCAGCCTCATCACATATGCAACAATAATACATTTTCACTCGGTCCTCGACGTTGTCTGCGGAAGCGTTCAAATGTATTTTTGATGCATATGTGATGAGGAATGTATTGGGTCAGGCGATGGAAGCGTTCAAGCGTTCAGATGTTCATATGTGTGAGAAGAATGTGGCCATCGATGAAAATTGATCCATTCAAAATATAATCGTTTGCTCTGAATTTATATCTTTCAGCCTTATGTTCATTCTAAAAAGTGACTTTACAAGTAAATCAAATAAGACCACATAAGCATAAAAAAAGCGCTTTCAATTGATTCTCTGGACAAATCACCAATTAAAAACACTCATCATTCAATAATTTACTTTATATTTTTATTCTAGTTATACAACTTCTTATCTTTCTTCCAACAATTCATCCAGCACTTCACACATATGAATATCCGTACGCTTGAACGCTTCCATCAACTTCATCCACCACATTCCACTTACACATATGAATATCAGTACGCTCAACGCTTCCATCAACTTCTTCCCCACATTCCACCTACGCATATGAATATCCGTATGCTCTAACGCTTCCACAGCCTCTTCCCCACATTCCACCTACGCATATGAATATCAGCACTCGCGAACGCTTCCGCAGACGCAGTCGAGGACTAAGAGAGGGAGTACTGATATTCATATGCGTAGGTGGCCGCAGACGATAGTCGAGGACCGAGTGAAAGCGTACGGATATTCATATGTGCGAGAGGCCGCAGCTACTATGGTCTCTGAATCAACAATGTCGTTCCCATGCCTCCGCCAATACACAGCGTTGCAAGGCCTTTTTTGGCGTCTCTTTTCTCCATTTCATGTAGCAGTGTGGTGATGATGCGTGCACCGCTGGCGCCGATTGGATGTCCAAGGGCGATGGCACCCCCATTGACATTGACACGATTTTCATCAAATCCTAAGGCACGGGACACAGCTAAAGCTTGTGCTGCGAATGCTTCATTGGCTTCGATAAGATCGATTTCATCTACCGTCCATCCCGCTTTTTTCAGGGCAATCTCAGTCGCTGGTACAGGGCCGTATCCCATGATTGACGGTTCGACACCTGCTGTTCCATGCGCTATGATTTGTGCTTTTAATGAGATGCCAAGTGATTTCGCCTTTTCTTCACTCATTAAGACGAGCATCGAAGCACCATCGTTGATGCCAGATGCATTGCCTGCAGTCACTGTACCGTCTTTTTCAAAGGCGGGTTTCAGTTTGGATAATGCTTCTATCGTAAGACCTTTTCGGATAAATTCATCCTCGGAGATCCATTTAATTTCACCTTTTACTTTTATAGGAACAGGAATGATTTCAGCATCAAACCGTCCTGATTTTTGAGCGGCTTCCGCTTTATGTTGACTTGAAAGCGCAAGTGCATCTTGCATGTCACGTGACAGCTGAAATTGTCGAGCGAGGTTTTCTGCTGTGATGCCCATGTGCATTTTTCCAAAGGCATCGGTTAGACCATCTTTGATTAAATGATCTTCCATTTCGACAGCGCCCATTTTCTTACCAAACCGCATAAAATCGCTCAAATAAGGCGCTCTTGTCATGTTTTCAGTCCCACCACAAAGAACAATTTCCGCTTCACCTGAGGCGATTAATTGATATGCCAAACTCACCGAACGCATACCCGAACCGCAGAGGATGTTGATGCTCATCGCTGGTTTTTCAACTGGAATGCCTGAACCGATGGCGATTTGACGCGCGACATTTTGCCCAAGTCCTGCACTGAGGACATTGCCAATGTAGATTTCATCAATCGCATCTGGTGAAATGCCCGCTCTTTCAATGGCAGATTTTGCCGAGATGATGCCAAGTTCTACAGCACTCACGCTGGAAAATTGTCCTCCAAATGACCCGATAGGCGTTCGAACAGCTGATGCAATACCTACCTTTCTCATAGTCTTAATCCTCCGTTTACCGAAAGATTATGTCCTGTGATAAATGAACTTTCGTCACTTGCTAAAAATAGTACCGCATTGGCAATCTCTTCAGGTTCGCCCAATCTTCCGAGCATGGTTTTTTCACGAATTGGATTGAGTACTTTATCGGGAACAGTCTTCATCATATCCGTATTCACATAGCCTGGAGCCACTGAATTCACTCTCACGGCATCGCCTTTTCTCGCAAACTCTTTTGCCCATGTTTTTGACATGCCGATGACGCCAGCTTTCGTCGCCGCGTAATTGGACTGTCCCACGTTACCGTATTCGCCCACCACTGAAGCGATATTGATAATCGAACCCGATCCATTTGACATCATTACAGGACCGACGAGTTGAGTTAAGTTGAAAACGCCCTTTAAATTGATATTGATAACGAGATCCCACATGTCTTCTGTCATATTCTGAATCAATGCATCTCTTGTAACACCTGCATTGTTTACGAGGATATCAATTTTTCCAAATTGCGCTACAACCTCTTGAACAAACGTTGCTAAAAACTCTCGATCCATGACATTCCCTTGATAAAAATGAAGATTTTCAGTTGGTATAAACTGCTCATCCAATTTCATATCTAAGACGATGACTTGCGCACCCTCCTCAGCAAGTCGTGTAGCAATAGCCTTTCCAATTCCTTGTGATCCACCTGTTACGATGGCTACTTTTCCATTTACTCTCATGATCATTTTCTCCTTATACTATCAGCCTATTCTAGGTTACGTTTCTTTTTCTAGAATCTTTTTCTAGAATCTTTTTCTAGAATCTTTTTCTAGTTCTTTTTCTAGTATATTTTTCTAGTTCAAATTTAAATATATTTCTTATTCCAATTTCATTACTAATTCCAATTCAAATTTACGATTCAGACTAGAGTATCCGATTTAATATTTTAACTTCAGATCCAGACTATCATTCCGATTTAACAATTTTGCTTCATTTTTCAGACGATAGTTTTTAATTTTTAATGTTTCACCGTTTACCACAGCATCAGTTTCATGGCAGATGCCTCTAGTGATTCTCTAAATTCCGGATGTGCAATCTGGATGAGACGTTTGACGCGTTCTCTGATATTCGTCCCTCGTAATTCAGCTACGCCATACTCTGTCACGACATAATCCACATCGTTTCGAGAAAGTGAGACAGCCGCTCCGGGTTCAAGTGTCGGTACGATTTTCGATTTAATGATTTTTTCACCTGTCAGAGGATCCCTCACCTCTGCAGTTGAGTAAAGTGCAATAAACGATTTGCCATTTTTCGACCGTTGTGCACCAATAGCCGTATCCGCTTGTCCCCCCGTTCCACTAATCTGTCTGGTTCCTACCGATTCTGAACAGCACTGCCCCGTCAAATCCACCTCGATAGACGTATTAATCGAAATCATATGATCATTTTTCCCAATAATATATGGATCGTTGACATAATGCCCTCTCAAGATCTCAACACCCACATTATTATGGATAAAATCATAAAGTTTTTTCGAACCCAGTGCAAAGGTGCATACCATTTTATCTTTATGAAAATTCTTTCGAGCACCTGTTACGACGCCTTGCTCATAAAGTTCCATCATGCCGTCAGTGAGCATTTCTGTATGGATGCCAATATCTTTTTTGTCTTTCAGTGCTTTTGCCACGGCATTTGGAATGCCGCCTATCCCTAGCTGCAAAGTCGCACCGTCATCGATATAATCCGCGATGTAACGGCCAATTTTCATATCTTTTTCATTAGACGGAACGTCTGCAAGTACGGGAAGTTCATAACTTGTCTCAATAAAATAGTCCACTTTTGACACATGAACTTGTGTATCGCCAAATGTCCTTGGAACATTGGGATTCATCTCAAGTATCACGAGTTTTGCGCGTTCAATGATATCCTTTTCATAGACATTGCTAATCCCCAGTGACACGTATCCATGTTCGTCTACTTCACTGCAGTTGCCGATATACACGTCAGGCATTTGATACGCCATGCGTTTATATGAGGCTAAATGGAGATGGTTAGGGATAAATGACAGGTTGCCATTTGGATGTAACTTCCTCATGGGACCGCTATAAAACCAGCCTTCCATTAAAAATGACGATTTGTAATGGGGATCACTGAAAAAGTCGTAAACGCCCATGGGTAAGCACGTGATAATCGAGACGTCTTTGAGTCTGCTTGCCTGTGTATGCAATTGACTGAGGATTGCATGTGGCTCAGCAGCTGCCAGTCCAGATACGACGTGTTGACCGGATTGAATTAAGGCGAGTGCTTCTTCTACTCGAATCATTTTATTGGATATATTGGGTTTCATTCATTTACCTCCTTTCCCCACTTGATGACATTGGCTGCCCACACGTACCCGATTCCAGCGGCAATCATGGAGACAATATCTCCGTCTTTCAGCAATCCGAGTTCATTGGCAAGATGTATGGATAAGATCTGATCCACTTGTCCAATATGACCATATTCGCTTAAATAAATTGATTGTGATTCCGTTAAACCGAGTAAATCCAACATATTTTTATGCATAGAGTACTTAAAGTGCAGTACCGCCAAGTAATTTAATGATGACTTTTCCACTTTTGATTTTTCAAATGCACGATCAATACAGTGCATCCAATTCGTCATGGAAACTTCATTGAGACGATTTTTCATGTGCTCAGGATTCATAAGGCGTAGTGAGCGATAGGCTTCCTCGACATTGTCAGCAGTGATCGGATTGGCGATTCCACCGATTGCAACGCCTGCATCTCTTGCCATACTGCCATCTGACATGATGTGTGTTTCGAGAAGTAAATTTTCAGGATGATTGGCTTTGAGTAAAATAGCGCCTGCGCCTGCTCCTAAGTTGAACATCATGCTCATATTGGGATCTGCATAATCCACAAAATCGCCATTGCGATAGCCACCACAGATGAGGATCGTATCGATGGTTTCATCAGCTACCAACATGTCTTTTGCGATTTTCATGGCTGAAACCGTGGTACAACAACGGTTTTGAACGTCAATTCCCCATGCGTTAACCGCTCCGATTTGCTCTTGAATATAAACTGCTGAGGTCGTGAGCGGATATTCTTTCCATTCTTCCCCCATGCACAAGATCACATCGATGGATTCTGGTGCAATACCTGTGTTATTCAGACAATCCCTTGCTGCACAAACGGCCATTTCTTGCGTGCCATCTTGTGGACCTGGAACTGGTTTTTGTGTAAATCCTAGCTTATGAATAATGGCATCTTCACTCCAATGCCCATTGGTTGCCTTTGAAATTTCTTTTGCTGTCATATGTGTTTTAGGGATATAAATACCCGTTCCTACTATACCTACTATTCTCTTTTCCACTTTGTCCTCCAAAATTTGCATCTTTGTCTATATACTACGCAAATCTCGTGCCAACATGAAAACAGCGGATACAACTGGAAATTGAACAAATAGTGACTGAAAAACCGACAATTATATGTACAAAAAAAGAACAGTGTTCAAAATATAAACAACACTGTTCTTGCATCTTTTTATGAATTTATAAAGGTTCAATAGATTTTCAATAGCTGCTCACCAGATTCGCGTAAAAATACTTACAAGTCGATAATATGATACTTATCGATCTTTTCGTATAGGCTGGTACGGCTGATGCCGAGGATTTTGGCTGCTTTAAGTTTATTGTACTGAACGGCTTTTAAGCATTTGATAATCGTGGTCTTTTCTACTTCTTCTACAGCGTCTTTCAAGCTCGTGAGAATCGGCGCTGAGACAGGGATTGCCACTTGATCTTCAACTTGTTGTAAGATGATGTACTGTGGGAGATGGTGAATCTCGATACTGTCCGCATCCGCTAAGTTAATGGCGCGTTCGATGATGTTTTCAAGTTCTCTGATATTACCCGGCCAATGATAGTGTTTGAGATGTTCAAGTGCTTCCACCGTAATGGTGTTCACATAACGCCCCAGCTGTTTGGACAGTTTGTCCATGAGTTTAAATGTCAATCGTTCAATGTCGTCTTTTCGCTTTCTAAGGGGTGGAATTTCAAGATTGATGACATTGAGTCGGTAGTAAAGATCTTCTCTGAATTGTTGCTCTTCAATGGCTTTTTTAAGGTCGCGATTGGTTGCGGCGATGATTCGACAATCCACTTGAATGGTCTTCGTTCCACCGATGCGTTCAATTTCCTTTTCTTGAAGCACTCTGAGAATTTTTACTTGCATCTCAAGTGGCATATCGCCTATTTCATCTAAGAAAATTGTTCCACCAGACGCAAGTTCAAACTTACCGATTTTGCCCTGTTTTTTAGCGCCTGTAAATGCCCCTTCTTCGTAACCAAAAAGCTCAGACTCCAGCAAATCTTTTGGAATGGCAGCACAGTTAATCTTTACAAATGGACCATATGCCACGGCACTTTCATTGTGAATGGCGTGTGCAAAGAGTTCTTTACCCGTTCCACTTTCTCCTACGATTAAGACGTTGGATGTGGTTTTGGCTGCTTTCACTGCCATGCGCTTGGCATCTTGCATGGGCACGGAATCCCCCACGATGGTATCAAGCGAGTATTTTGCTCCTCGGATATGTCTAAGTTCATCTTTAAAAACAGAGAGTTGTCCCTCTAAAAGGCGGTTCTTATCCACAACTTCCCTGAGTGCTTGTAAATCATCAAAGACGACCATTCCAAATCCATAAGCGACTTCACCTTGGTCGTCTAACACCGGAATCCGGTGGACTAAAGCAGTATGTCCATTTGAGAATTTATGTTTAAAGTTAATTTCAGGTGTTTTTGTTTTGATGACATAAGGAAATCTCGTGTTTGGGTCGATTTCTGCAACTGGACGCCCGATAATTTTATCTCTAGGCATTTCCAAATACTGCGCGAAATATTCGTTGATCATCACGACTTCAGATGCGCGATTCACGATGATAAATGGAATGGAAATTGGGTCGAAGATTTGCTGTAAACGCTGAATAAACACGTCATCCATCAAGGTTTCTTGTTTGCCTTCATAAATGCTCATCGGATCCTCCTTAATAAAGTCTATGTAATGCGCTAAAACTCAAGCGAACAGTCGCGTCTGAATTGCCTATGTAAAAGGGCAACTGCAATATGATGCAATTGCCCTCTAAAATTATTTCGTCTATCAAAATTATACCTTGACCCTTGTCCAAATTCAACATAAGTCGGTTAAATCATAAAAGATTTAACGCTTCAACAATTTTCAGAGTCATTCGGTAACAGCATTCTCTTCATAAACGAACTGCTTATAAAATCTGAAAAGTTTTGTCGCCAAATGCGAGAAATCCATGAACCGCTCCAAAGAACAATTCGGGTTGCTCATACATCGAAGCGTGGCCACATTTTGGTAAAATACACATTTTGGATCCCTCGATGTGTTCGTGAAGCAGACGCTGCATTGGAATCGGTGTAATGAGATCTTCTTCTGACCCGATAATCATAACGGGACATTTAATCGCATTTAAAAGTGCTCTTGCATCGTAAGATTCGGCACTTTTCACAAGCCTGATAAACGCATCGTACCACTGTGTGTCCAGAACTCGAACAAATAATTTTTCTCGTTCTTTTAACCATTCGAGTTCTCGTTCATAGAACATCCAAGAGTAAATCGGAGGAATGGTCGCTTTGAAAAAAACGCTGCCATCATGTGTTTGCGCCGCTTGTATCCATTGTTCCCCCACTTCCCTTAACTGAGCATGTGTATAGGCAGTGGTATTGGCTAAAATAGCATGGCTGACACGTTCTGGGTATTTTACTGAAAACTGAATGGCGATTTCACCGCCGTAGGAGATGCCGAGTATCGCACATTTTTCCAAATGAAGCGCATCCATTACACTTCGAACAGCCTCTACCTGAAGATCTTGTGAATAAAACGCGTCCATTCGAGAGGACTGACCTTGATCGATAAAGTCCATTAAAATGACTTGATAGTGTGAACTTAATACTGTCATAAAAGGTTTCCAACTGGCTGTACTCATCATGATTCCGTTGAGAATCACCAGCGTCTGTGAACCTTCTCCATAACTTTCATAATGAATCTGTAGATCCATGTAATGTGCTTTTGGCATTGAATCACTCCTTGATAATCCGAACTACACTCATCATATCATCTACCATAGGATTGTGACCACAAGATTTCAGAATATGAAGTCTCGACTTTTCACCGAGAGCATCATGAATCCCCGTTGCCATATCCATTGGAACGACGATGTCACCTTCGCCTTGAATGATCTCCACAGGACACTGAATTCGGTGAACGGCCCCCGTGCCTTCTACAAGTCCATTGGACTCATCCGAAAGATTAAATCGCGTGAGCGCATAGTCGATATCTACGAGATTTTTTTGTTTGAGCGCTTCCATCATCTGTGCTTCGAAAATGGAACCATCAGGAAGATTGCCCTGTGTATAAATGGCCATTTTCCAGAGCATTTTATAAAAATTAATGTCCTGCTCTTCAATAGCTTTTAGCGCAGGCGCTACTTGTATCGGATCATTTGCAATACTTTCTTTTGTACGCAATAAGCTCGTCAAAATTGGCTGTCCACTTGCATCTTTTTCAAAAATCGGATACCCCTTAATGCCGACGCTATCTAATAAAATGAGGCGCTTCACTAGCTCAGGGTTGTCTGCGGCAAACTGCATGGCGATGCCACCACCTGTAGACCAACCGAGAATCTCCAAATCCTTTAATCTGAGCAGTTCGACAAATTGTTCTAAATCTTCGCTCAGGTCTTTTAAATCATCAAACCGATTTTGATAAGATGAAAAACCGAAGCCTCTTAAATCCACTGCGTAAATCTTGAATTGATCTGCGAGCGCTTCCATTAACGGCAGAAAAAAGAAAGATGATGACATGTTGCCATGGATGAGGAGCAGCGTACGAGCGCCACTCCCACCTTCTCTATATGCGAGAATTTCTTCTCCAATTTGTATCTTTTTAAGTTCAAAGTGTTCCATAGAACCTCCCAGAATTTCAATCGTTTTCGCTAAAGAAGTGCTTATTTTTGATTTAAGATTGAATCGATGCTTTGAAGTGGTTTGAATTCAACCCATGCGCCGTCTGGATTTGAAAAATCAACTTTTGAAAGGTTCATTTCCTGTGTACCAAGTCGTTTACCACCTGCATAGTCAATTACGCCACCAAATGGGTTGTTGATAGGTGATTCTTCTAGTGCATCCATATACTTATCCCAAGTAATTGTGCCATCCACGCGTTTGAGGCCTTCTACAAAGAAGTGAGCAGCAATCCAGCCAGTCATGGCAAATACGTTGTCTGCATATTCTGGTGTATATTTCACAAATTCTTCTAATGATTTTGCTCTTTCTCCTTCAAATGATACCCAACCATTGCCGTATACGTCAAATTGTCCAGCGACTTCATTGACAAATGCTTGAGCAATAACTGGAGATACGTTTACATAAGTTGTGATGACATCAACGCCTACATTTTGTGCTGCCAATTCTTTGATAATTGTAGGAATGGTTGCTTGGATCGCTGCACCGAGGATAAAATCTACATTTTCAGCTTTGATCGCAGTAACTGCAGATGATACGTCTGTTGCGCCCGGTGCGACTTGTTGACTCACGATGTCCACTTTGAGTTCTTTTGCCATAGCTTCAGCGCCCCATAAAAGATCGCGGCCCGCATCATCATTGGTATAGATCACGCCTAATTTTTTAGCGCCAAAGTCACCCACTGCTCTTGCTACCATGATTTTACCTTCTGTTTGATAGATCGGTTGAACAGGGAAAATATTTCTCGCATCTTCCGTTGCATTTTCTGAGTAAAGTTGACCAATACCTGTTGCAAAGTATACAGATGGAATTCCGTATGATTTTAAATCTTCAAGCGTCGCTGCAACAACTGGTGTTCCAAAATGACCAACGATTGCAAATACTTTTTCGTCTTCTACAAAGCTTGAAAGTGCCGCTTTTCCTTTAACTGGGTCAAATTCGTCGTCTACGTGTTTGAACACGAGTTGTCTACCTTGAATCCCGCCTTCTTCGTTGATTTTTTTGAAGTATGCTTCGATTCCAGCGTTAAATGGTACGCCTACTGGTGCAAATGCGCCTGATGTCGCTGCCGAGTTTGCTACGATGATTTCTTTATCCGTAATCCCTTGTGCCCATTCATTGCTTTCTTTTTTTGTCGTACCACATCCAACAAGTGATACCATCATAACAACTGTCAATAAAATTGCTAAAAATTTCTTCATAAAAATCCTCCCAAATTATTTTAAGTTTCATCTGTTGACGATCTGACAACGGCATGAGTCCGAAGTCAATTTATAATTGAGATACATCGGTATCTCGAACTATCTAAAAGGCTGCTATTGATATTTAACCATTCTCTTTTCCTAAATACGCTTCGAGCAACGCGGGATCTTTTAATAGCGCCGATGATTCCCCGTGCATTTTGATTTTTCCAACTTCTAAGACATAGGCGTAATCGGCAATTTTCAGTGTTTGAGCGGCATTTTGTTCGACGATTACCACTGTGGTGCCCGATTTTTTAATTTCTTGGACAATGTTTAAGATGTCTTTCACGATCAGTGGTGCGAGTCCAAGTGATGGTTCGTCTAAAAGAAGGACTTTCGGACGGCTCATAAGCGCTCTTCCGATGGCGAGCATTTGCTGTTCTCCACCCGATAATGTTGACGCCATCTGATTTTTACGTTCTTTTAAAACTGGAAAATAACCGAATACCCATTCCATGGATTCTTTCACTTTTCTTCGGTCTGATAAGGTAAATGCTCCAATTTCAAGATTTTCTTGAACGGTAAAGCCCTTAAAGACTTGTCTTCCCTCAGGAGATTGCGCCAACCCCATCTTTGCAATCTTCTCAGGTGATGAGTTTTGGATGTTTTGATTGAGAAATGTGACTTCCCCTTGAGTCGGTTTAACAAGTCCAGACAACGTTTTTAAAGTGGTGGTTTTACCAGCACCATTGGCACCAAGCAGTGCGACGATTGACCCTTCAGGCACTTCAATATCAATGCCCTTGAGCGCTTCTACACCTCCGTATGACACACATAAATCTTTTATACTTAATATCAGTGGACTGCTTGTTTGATCACATGCTTTATTCGTCGATTGATTCATCTGCTGCTTCTACCTCCATTCCTAGATAGGCTTCTTGAACTTTTGGATGTGCTTTGATGACGTCTTTTGTGCCTTCTGCGAGTTTCTTTCCAAAGGAAATGGCACAGATTCGGTCGCATACATCCATGACAAGTCGCATATCGTGTTCAACGAGCAAAATGGTGCAGTGATAGGTGTCTCGAATCATTCGAATACGCTTTGCCAGTTCAAGTGTTTCCGTATCGTTAAGTCCTGCTGCTGGTTCATCTAAAATAATGAGCTTTGGTTCGCCTATAAGTGTTCTTGCAAGCTCGACTTTTTTCAAGATTCCGTAAGGTTGACCAGCAACAAGCGATGTACTTAGGTGATGAATGCCAAGTGATTCTAAGATGGACATGGCTTTTTCTGTCATGCGTTTTTCTTCGTGACGCGCTCTCGGTAGTCGAAATGCCTGCTCAATTAAAGTGGCTTTCAGGCCACTGTGTGCCCCGATGAGCACATTGTCGAGAATCGACAGTTCCTGAATGAGCTCCACGTTCTGAAAGGTTCTAACAAGGCCGAGTTCAATGATTTCGTGTACTGGAAAGTTCATGAGATTCACGCGACCTTTATGCATACTTTCAAACCATACACTGCCGTGATCTGCCTTGTAAAATTGAGTGATGCAGTTGAAAACAGTTGTTTTTCCAGCACCGTTAGGTCCAATGAGGCCGTATATTTCTTTTTCGTTGATATGAAAGCTCAAGTCGTCGACTGCTTTCAGTCCGCCAAAGGCTATCGAAAGATTTTCAATGGATAATATTGCTTGTGAATTCATCTTTTTGAGCCTCCTTTAAACACTTTTGTCAGTTTAGCTTTAATATCCCGACCTGCAAACGCAAGGCCATTTGGATAAAAGATAATCACTAAGATAATGAGAAGTCCGTTTAGTACATAGGACATTTGATTTAAAAACGGAATTTGTTTTAAGAAAATATCCGGAACCGCAAAGACGATAAATGCACCTAATAACGTGCCATATATCGATCGCAATCCGCCGATGACAATCATCGCTAAAAAGTTCAGCGAGAGACCTAGATTCCAAATTGAAGGATAGGAGTATCTAATAAAGTGAACATATAAAACACCTGCGATACTTGCATATGCCGTGGCAAGTGCAAACGCAATGAGACGATGTCTCAGGAGATTTACGCCCATTGCCTGCGATGCTGCCTCGCTGCCTCTCATGGCGTTAAGAGCGCGACCGAGTTTCCCTTTCATGAGGTTGTACGTCATCATCATCACCCCGATGAGAACGATAACGACCAAATAATAAGTGGTCGTACGATCGAGTTGATAGAAGCCAAATAGTTTTGGATAGCTTGCCGTCTTACCACCAAATCCATTGGTAAAAAAGTTGAACTCTTCAAACGTTTTTCTAAGGATCTCACCCACTGCAAGTGTGGCTATAGCGAGATAAATCCCCTCGATTTTAAGTGAAACAAGTCCAATCAGAACGCCTATAAATGTCGATACGGCTATTGATACCAGTAAAGCCAGTTCGAATGGCAAGTTCATGTCCATGGTCATGTATGCAGAAATATACGCTGCAAGCCCCATAAAACCAGCCGTTCCCAAAGAAATCAATCCAGAATACCCCAATAAGATATTGAGTCCAAGTGCCGTTATGGCAAAGATCAATGTTCCTCCAAGTGTTGTGATCAATCCAATTTTGATCAATCCCATAGAGCTTAAAACAGGGACGAGTAACAGGACCAATCCAAGCAAAATAAATTGAATATATGGATTCTTAAACTTCATTTGCTCACCTATACTTTCTTAACGATTTTTTTGCCAATTAATCCATAAGGTCTGAAGACTAAAAAGACAAGAATGAGTAAGTAGAGAATTTGACCGCCCCAAACGGAAGAGACGTAAAATAAAAGTAAATTTCTCAAAATTCCGATTAAATAAGCGGCAATTACTGGGCCATAAAAAGTTTGAAATCCGCCTAATACAACTGCTACAAGTGCATTTACTTGTATTTCATCCATCAGATTTAAACTCACTGAAGTCATCGGTGCAGCCATGACACCTGAGATAACACCTAAGATTCCAGCAACTGCCCATGCCCCTAGTGTGACTTTGCTGGTAGATACGCCCATGAGCCTTGCGATATTTTCATTTTCAGCAGTTGCTCGAACTGCTAATCCAATTTTTGTTTTTTGTAGGACGTAGAACAATCCAAGCATGACCACAAATCCAAACACGATATTAAGTAGTCCGTTTAAAGAAATACTCGCGCCAAGTACTGCGATGTTATTTCCTTGAATGAGTTTAGGTAAATTAAGTGGGTCGACGCCAAATAACAAAGGCGTAATCCCTAAGATGATCATCACCAATCCCAGCGTAATAATTTGCTTGGCAACTGGTGCGACTTTTTTGGTTCGTCTGATGATGACAAAATCGATCACCAATCCCATGATAATGGCACTGACTATTCCGCCTAGTATGGCAAGAGGTAAAGACAGGCCTACCGATCTAAAGAGATACGTTACAACAAATGTATTAAACATCGCAACAACGCCCTGAGAAAAGTTTGTGATATTGGAAGTTCGCATAACGATGATAATGCCCAGTGCCGCTAAAGCGTAGATGCTTCCAGTTTCGAGACTTCGTAAGATAACTTGTATAAATGTACTCAACTTAACACCCCTTCTGTTTATATTTCAGCTAAACGATATCTTGTTTCTGTTGAATGCTTATATCTTTGATGTCATTCATTTTAGCTGCTATTAGATGCCTTCACTCTTATCTATGCAATATCGATGCCAACATGTGACGTTTTCGAAAAATCTTTCTGCTTTGCACCAAAATCAATGTCTCAATACTTTTTATCCCGATATTTGTCGCAGCAAAACGAAAATGGACTGTTCTCATTTTCGAACATGTCCATTATATTGACAGAAAAGTGTTCAGTATTTGTGCAATGTGTTCATTCACTAGACAGTTATGGAAATTGCATCATGACCTTTTAAGTGCCAAAATCATGTGTTATTAATTTTAAAATGGCTCAATCAACAAAGAATTCAGATGCTCAATCAGAGAAATTGATTCTAAGGCAGAAATTTGGATATCTATAGAAAAATAGCTATTTAGTCGTTTACATATACTTCTGTGTAGACATTGTTTCGCTTTTGATTTTTACATCGTTACCGAGTTTAATCCGATGAGCCAGTTGATTGATTTACGGAGGCAGTCTATGAGAAATAAATTCATACTTACCGTTGGAGTTCTGTTTGTAATCCTTATAATTCTTCAGATGACCATTCAGTATGCCTCGCCTGCATTTGAGCTTACAGAACCTACGGAAAGCGCTCGAAGCATCTTTACACCAGAAGAACGCGAATGGCTTGAAGCACATCCGATTATCTCAGTGGCGCCTGACCCAAACTACGCCCCTGTTGAGTTCTTTGAAGATGGCAACTTTGAGGGGCTGTCTGTGGACTATCTGAACTGGATTTCTAAGACTTACGAGATTCAGTTTGACTTCGTTTACTATGAGTCTTGGGCAGACATCATGATTGCTTTAAAAAATGGCGATGTCCTTTTACAAACAGGAATAATCAAGACACCAGAGCGTGATAAATACCTGAGCTTTACAGATCCTTACAGCGATATGCCGTCAGTTCTCATGATTCGAAAGGACTTTGACGTCCAACTAACAGAAAACACCTTATTTAACTACAAAGTCGGCGTTGTAAACGACTTCGCTGTTGAAGAATATATCCGTGCCAAATATCGCCCCAAAGAATTAACAGAGCTTGAAAATGTTAAATCGGCACTTGAAGCCCTTTCAACAGGAAAAGTGGATGTCCTCGTACTTGATATTGGTCAAGCGACCTACTATGTCGAAAAAATGGGCATTACAAATGTCCAAATTACAAACAGCCTTCAAATTGACTTTCCAATACAGCTTAGTTTTGCCTCAAGTAGTGACACAGCCATACTTGTCAGCATTTTAGATAAAGCACTCAAGAGCATGCCGATTGAGATTCAACAATCGTCTGCAAAAAAATGGCTGGGCATCGGAGAATATACCACATTTGATAAAAAATTATTTTTTACATTTTTAACGGTTATTGGGGTTATTACGGTTTTATTTGTCTTTGTTTTTATTTGGTTAATGACCATTCGAAAAAAAGATCAACAGCTCGCACAGGCGAATGATACACTCAATAGGCAGCTCATCGCTTTGAACTCAGCGCAAAAACAGTTAATCGAATCAGAAAAAATCAATGCACTAAGCCGTTTAGCCATCGGTGTTTCGCATGAAATCAATACACCACTAGGCAATAGTTTTACCATGACGTCTTTTATGGAATCCTTGATAGATGAGCTAGCTGAACTGCTAAACGCTTCTACTGCATCTACTGCATCTACTGCTTCTACTGCATCTACTTCAGAACTCATTCTGCAGATTAAAGAATCCAATCAACTGGCGCTTCGGTCTATTGAAAAAGCAGCTAAAATCATTCGCGACTTTCAGTCGGTTGCCAATTATCAAATTCATTCTGAAGAAGAGTACTTGGATTTATCCGAAGAACTTCGTGAAATCGCAACGATTTTATCAAAACACGAAAATATGCAGTGCGACTTACAATTTAATATCATGCCAAATCTGATGACTAAAATTTCATCGCAGATTATATTGCAGCTACTAAGCGCTTTGATGGAAAATACTTATGTGCATGCATATGGAAAAACGAAAGGCGTCGTTGAGCTTCATTTGTCACAAGATGGTGAGGATGTGCATTTGGATTTTATCGATCATGGCATTGAGATTTCAAATGAAGACATTCATCATATATTCGAACCATTTTATGCGTCAAAGCGTGGTTCTTCAGAGCGACTTGGACTTGGTCTATACAATGTATTTTTGATTATCACACATTCTTTAGGTGGAAATATATCGGTTCAATCATTTGAAAATACAGGCACTCAGTTTAATATGACGTTTCCTATTAAGCATAAATAAAATAATTCTGATATATGATGTTTTGAATGTTAAATATTTCGTCAGACAAAGATTTTATCTGGTTTGGCGATTTTTTTTATGATAAAATAAATCTATATGATTCTATTCTCGGAGGTCTTTATGCAATCTGTTTTTATTTCCAGCACATTTAGAGATATGCAATCAGAACGCGATATGATGCACACAGATGTCATTCCTGCTTTAAATGCACTTGCAGAAGCACACCATGATCATTTGCATTTCATCGACTTAAGATGGGGCGTTAACACAAACGACCTAGATTCAGACGAAAGCGCTATAAAAGTACTGAACGTTTGCCTTGATGAAATTGACAAAAGCCAACCTTACATGTTGATTTTTATCGGCGATCGATATGGCTGGATTCCAGATGCACATTACATACAAAAGGCAATTTCAGCTAAGACATTTGAAATAAAAGATCCCGTTAAAAGTGTAACTGCTCTTGAAATTGAATACGGTCTACTTTCAAGGATCGAAAATGCAGATCACTGTATCGTTTGTATGCGGCGACCAATTGACCTTAGCTTAATGCGACCTGAACTCAGAAAAGAATACGAAGTTGAAGGCGACGTACAGAAAATGAAACTCGATATTTTAAAATATCAACTTGAAACGCAATTTGGCGATCAAATTCTGTATTACGATGCGACATGGTCGGAAGAAAAACAGCAATTCATCGGACTTGAACCTTTGAGAGATCAACTTATTGAACGATTTAAACGTCTATTTGCTACAAAATGGGGTCAACACCTCGCGCTGTCGTGGCAAGAACACTTAAATCATTCATTTGAACAACAAATGAAGGAAAAAGCACAGAATTTCTGTGGGCATCACACGCTCCTTCTTAACTTGCAAGAACTTATTTTTGAAGACAATCACAACCTCCTTTTAATCAAAGGTGAGCCAGGCGTGGGCAAATCTAGTTTACTCTGTAAAATTGGAGATGTTTGCGCTGCAAATCAAGTACAAGTTATGCCATTTTTTGTTTCTCAAGATGCCAAAAGCACAACCATTCGGGATTTACTTTTCGAACTCATTTGGTGGACAGAACGTCAACTGCAAGTTGAATCTAAACCATTTCCAGATGACGTCAGCATACACGCGCTTCAATCTTATCTTTCTCAACTCTTGACGCCTTATACTGAAAAAACGCTCCTCTTTCTCTTAGATGACATCGATTTACTCAACACTGAAGGATTGCCTTTATTTGCTTTTCTGCCCGACTCTATCACTCAACATGCAAAATGGATTTTCACTGCAAATCAAGCCTTCAACTGTCCTATTATTCCAGAAACTGTTCACGAAGTGATCTTGTCAGGATTAAATGACAAAACGCACGCCCATGAGTTGATTGAGACTGAGCTTTCTATGCATCACAAATCCATTGATTCATCCGTTCTTGATACTTTGTTGGAGCAAGGACAATGGTCCAATCCACTTTATTTAAAATTTCTCGTGCAAAGACTCCTCATGATGAATTCCCACGATTTAAAATCAGCACAGACTGCTGCAGATCTGAATCGTCAAATGGTTGAACTTGTTTCCGCCTGTCCGTCAACATTAGCTGAACTATCTACTTATATTCTAGATGCCGCCGGACATCAAGTTGCACCTGCGATGTCTCATGCCATTTTTATGTGTCTGGCTATTTCTCCCTATGGGCTTCGTGAACGCGATATAGAGGCTCTTTTAACCATGAATCACATAGAGTGGTCAACACTTGACTTTACGAGACTTTCAAATTATCTTCGCACGCTACTCTGTCACAAAGAATCGGGATTTATAGATTTTCAACATCGCCTGATTCGGGAGCATTATTTATCTTTGTATGAAGAAGAAAAAGACACCTATCTGCGTGCACTACACACCTATATTTTAACGCTTGATTATACCGATCGCCTGAGACAGATGGTCGGACTCTACACTACGTTTGAGCGACAAGATTTTCAAACACTTAAGAGTGCTATGTATGATGCACGAATGCATGTAAAAGAAGGGTCATTAGTGGCCAGTCAAATGATGTCGTTACTTCGCCAACATGGCATCGAGCTACTTCTAACTGCTTTCAAGTCCATTGAATCCGATACAGAACTTGAAGTTATCATTGCATTTATCTGCGATTTGTTGTATCCATTTATCAATCAAACGGATGAAGATTTGGCACTTGGCGTATCAATTTTTGAGTCAATTTGCTTAGAACTGTCCGCTTCTCATCGACTCTCAAATAGCCCTATTACGCTTTCAGGGTTTTATAATCGCATGTCCGGACTTTATTTGACATCAAACTTACCACATGCGCCACAATGTCTTGCGAAGTGCACACATTATGCATATGAAGCCTATCGACAAAAAATGTCGGTGCAAACCATCGGCAATTACTTCATTGCATGTTATAAAGAAGCCTTTTATCACCATCATAATCAGGATTCAATCAAAGCACTCGAACTCCTTGAGTCTGCTTTTGAAATCTACGAATTTGCCAATGCACAGGCTTTTTCAAGTACACTACTTGCAGAATTAATTCCACTCGATATACTTGCATCGAAATGTCATCTAGATATTGGGAACGAACCAAATGCAGTCTTATTTTCGCAAATTGGTTTAAATCACGCTTTAGATCTCTACCGTACAAGCACAAGTGTCGAGACTTTGGAATTAGTGGTGTCTGCTCTTTCACATGTGACTCAGTTATTTCCCGTTATTCAGTTCAATGAAGAACAAAAATTATCTCATTTGAGCGAACTCATTCATCATCTTGAAGATCTATACCGACGCACCAATCACGTCAAGTGGCTTTCTGAATTATTAAAATACAAAGCCGCTCGATTAGAATATCAATTTGATGAGGCATGTGCTCTTGGCATTATTTCAACCTATGAGAAACTTTTAGAAAATCAATATGACCTTCATCACTTAAAACATCTGTATCAACTCAATTTTAAACTCGGAACTTTTTACTATCAAAACCAGCGTTTTAACGATGCTTATACACGAATACACGCTGCTATTGAGCAAGCCGAATACTATCTGAACTATCAAGAACAAGTGGAGACAGAGACCATCGTTCAAATTGCTGAGATGAATCGCCAAATGGGGACTTTTCTTAACGAACTTGATCACATGGAACCCTGTATTCAATATGCCAGTAGAGCCGTACAACTTCACGTGATGTTGTCAGATTCACTGGAAAATCATGCAAATGACAATTACGCATTATGCTTAGGATGTCTTGCAGAAGATTATGCTAAAATAAATGATTATGGCATCTCGAGAAATCTATTTATCAAGCAACTTTCCATCTTAGAATCGCTGTTCAATACCTTTTCCAATGGTCATTATAAAGAAAAACTAATACAATGCTTGAAAAATCTCTATGTCGTCCACATTAAACTAGATGAAGAATCACTCGCATGGGAATACCGAAGACGCGCTGAAGGACTCATTGCAGAACCTATTAGCCAGCATAGAAGAAATTAGAAGGAGGCACTATGATTCATACAATATCTTATGAAAAAATACGTAGTCAAACAAAAATTCTCGGCAACTATGATGTTCTCATTAACTATGATCAAGAGGTCCTGATCCATCTGACCTTCAAGGTTCCTGGAGAAGCAACTTCTCCTGTCTTCTATTATTCCGGTGGGAAACATGCCATTTTAGCTAAAAATGATCGCTGTTTGATTCTATGTGATTGCCTTCATGTAGAAACTCAACCAGTTTTGTCAAAATGTACGAAAGTCCTATTTGTTGAATCCGATCACGAAAATGAATTTCTAAGTGAATACGAAGCCGCGCTCGTGATGACACACGGCATAGATGAACTGGGCGAGCGCTTACTGAATGACAAATTGTAGTTGGGAGAAAGCTATGAAATACGCTAGTATTGAACACGGTAGACATTTAAAAGAAGCAGGACACTTAAATGCTGCGTGGAGTATTTTTTATAAAACTTTGCTCGAGGTAGAATATCAACTCAAAACAGCCGAACATACAGCACTTCGCAAAGAACAATTCGATTGCTTGCTCGAAATTGGCGACATACAACAATCAAAATTTCATCACGATGCAGCCAATCAAACATTTGAGACGGCAGAATATATTCGATCTACCTATTTATCATATCTCAATTTAGCACCGATTCAACAAGTCGGACTTCCAAAATGGAAACACGATCTCGATATAATCCATCAACTCGAACAAAACGAACAATTTTATGCACTGGTGGATGTGGGAAAACGCGTCATTGATGAAATTGAAGCGCTCGATTATAGCCAGCAATCGCGCGAACATTGGCGATTATTATGGGAAACATCTGAAACACTTAGTCGCGCTTTCACCCTAATCGACGAATCAGAAAAAGCGGATATGTATCATGAAAAAGCGGAAGATTTGGCATTTATACATGACTTCGATGATACCTCATCGTCAGAAAAATAAGGAGGGGCAACTTGGAACAACAGTATTATTACAACGAAATCATGTCGCTATATGGCCTTGATGACATGAAAACGGTCATCAAAAAGTGGCAAAATGTCTCAAAACATCTCAAATCTGCGAATGAACTTCCCATCGTACTTCCGAATCTCTTATGGTTAACCAAGCCGGGTGTTGGAAAGAGCCACTTTATCAATTTATTGTCCGAATATTTAAGCGCTGCAAAACTTATGTCCTTTTACGGCACCGTCAAATGTCTAGAGTTTTCGCTTGACTATTGCCCTGATGAACAAGATTTTTCTGAACTTAGAAGATTAATGCGTGAACTAGAAGCGGCTACAAGTTATCGCGGGGTATTTAAAGGCGTTCTTTCTGTGGAACTCAATCAGTGGATTGGACACTTTGAAAGCTTGCATTTTAAACGCTTGATGAACTACTTAGCTAGCATGGACAATAAACTCTGTATCCTATTCGTCCTTGAAAACGTGTCCGACGCTTCGACTGTTGAACTTGAACGCATTCTCGCTCAATATGTCCGCATCGAAAAAATCGTGACACCTTATCCCTCTGTAGATGATTTCATGGGATTTATAGTAACATGGCTTCAGAGATATGATTTTTCATTAATGGATGATGCAAAAGCACTCTTAAAGGACTCTGTTGCGTTTTTGCGCTCTAGCGATCATTTCGATGGATTTAAAACTTTGATTTTGATGTGTGAAGACATCGTGTTTGAAATCTGTGCTTCTGACACGTTAAATGATGCGCGCATTATTACAAGTGGAGATTTGACCGCATATGCCCAAGATGGCGTATTTATCAATCGATTAAAAGAAAACATGCAAAAAAGAGTCATCGGCTTTCAAGTTGAAAACGGAGGTGCTCAATGAATCAAGATCAATATAAACTCGCTCATTATAATACTGGTTTTCAAGAAACACGTTGGGCAACCAATGACGAAATTAAAAGTAGCGCTACAAAAGTTATGCTCGATGATGCTGCCTACTCAGGTTGCGGCCTGCCTCTCATAGGCAATTCTAAGCGATTATATCTAGACAACTCAGATACACATAGCTTGATTATCGGTTCAACAGGTTCAAAAAAAACACGTCTTTTTTGCATGCCGATGATCCATACGATGATACAAGCTGGTGAATCGTTTGTAGTCACTGATCCAAAAGGTGAAATTTACGATGCAACCTCTGGAAAGGCGCAAGAACTCGGATATGATGTGGTGGTCCTCAACTACCGTGACCTATCAAAAGGCGATATGTGGAATCCACTAAAAGAGCCTGCAATGTTATACAAACAAGGTCGGTTTGATGAAGCGACTGCTATGCTCAGTGACTTCGTCGATGCAATTTCCATGGAATCCGCTATTAGAGCCAATGATGTCTTTTGGGTCAACTCAGCTCGTATGCTAGCTCTAGCGGTTTTACTGGTCATGATGGACGTCTGTAGTTATGATGAAATCAATGTCAAAACATTTTCACGAATGTGTGTTGAGTTCGGTAAAGTAGAAGACCCGATTACCAATAACATGTTGGGGATTCCTGAAGAACAGTGGGAGCGCAATTTTTTAGACGAACTCATGAAATTGATTCCACAAGACAGTATCGCTGCGCTTAATTATTTTGCAATCAGCCGCTCACACGAAAAAACACGTGCAGATATGCAGTCGTCCCTGTTTGCTTTTGTGAAACCCTTCTTACTTCAAAGCGATCTCATTCGCAATCTCTCTGAGACGACATTTGATATGAGGCAAATCGGACGTAAAAAAACAGCTTTCTACATCATCGTTCCAGATGAGCGCAGTACGTATCATTTTATCGTCACATCATTTGTCAAACAATGTTACGAACTGCTCATCGCTGAAGCTCAAAAGGAAAGTACAAAATCACTACCTGTTCGCGTCAATTTTGTTCTAGATGAATTTTCCAATACGCCACCGATTTCAGATATGCCTGCAATGATTACAGCTGCGAGAAGCCGTAACATTCGGTTCTATCTAGTCGTTCAAAGTATGCATCAACTGGTTAAACGCTATGGAACAGATGCTGAAACCATAAAGGGAAACTGTGAAAACTGGGTGTTTCTTGCCAGCAAAGAGTTGAATTTACTAGAAGAAATCAGTCGTCTTTGTGGCAATACTCGAAATTACGACCCACATGAAATTCAACGGCCGCTCATCACCATTTCCGAGCTCCAGAAATTGAAAAAAGATCAAGGGGAAGCGTTGATTTTCTTTGCACGCCATTATCCTTATATCACTCAGTTGCCAGATATTTCACAGTATGGATTTAAAGTCTATCCACCAGCGAATATTCGAAATATTCGAGAAGACAAAATTCTTCATATTGGTCCAAAAGAACTTCACGAAGCAATCATCACCGGACAACGTCCTATCCCATTTTCAGATCTTATTTAGCGAGGTATTACATGGAAACTCTTTTTTTGGCACTCTCCGCGGCAACATTTGGCATTTTAGTCATTCATGCCTATTTTAGCGAAAAACCCATGAAGTCTCTCTTTGCAGGCACAAGCATGGGGTTGTTTTTCATTTTCATTTCATATAGAATCGTCGAGGGCTTTCATTTTAGCACCAGCATCACTGCCTCGTTATTCAACACATTTAGAGTGTTTTTATTTAATGAAGACATGAATTTTGTCCTTGAGGCATTTTCAGATGGCCGCATCCGACTTTATATTTCACTCCTCTATGTCGTAGCGCCAATTCTGCTGTTGACATCGATTCTTTCTTATATTGCAGAAGTTTCAACACAGTTAAAACTTGGACTTTACCGCTTTGGTAAAAAGGACTTTTATATTTTTTCGGAGCTCAATATTAAGTCTATCCTTCTTGCAGAAGATTTGGTTCGTCATAATTCGAAGGCGAGACTCATTTTTACAGATGACCAAAACAAGAGTGAAAGTATTCAATTTAACTTAGTTGAACGTGCAAAAACCCTTGGCGCACTCTTTATACATTCAGGACTGCTCGAAAGTAACTGGCTACAAAAATTAAAACGTCACCGGGTTCATTTTATGCTCCTATCTGAGAATCAGCATAACAATCTTGAGCTTGGAATTGCGTTAAATCAACGGTATCAATCCATTTTAAATGGCGGTCTATACATCTTGTCAGAAAGCGTTGAATCCGAGATGTTATTGGATTCTATGGAAAAGTCTGGATTAAAAATCCGTCGCATCAGCGAAATTCAAACCATCGTGCAAAATCTTTTCATCAATCATCCACTTTATGAATCCGCACAAAACGGTTATATAGAAGTGTTGGTCATCGGAGGTGGTTCAATTGGGACGGAAGTTGTGAAAACTGCCGCTTGGTGCGGTCAAATGGAACATCATACCCTCTCCATCACACTTGTTGATTATGATCAACTCGCATTTGAAAAATTGAAGTTAACCTGTCCAGAACTCGTCGATACATGCAACATTGAGTTCAAGTGCATCCACGTTGAAACACCTGAGTTATACGATCTTCTTAATGACCATCAAACTGCAACTTATGTCGTCATTGCACTTTCAGAAGATGATTTCAACTCTCGCACTGCAATAACCATAAGGTCTTATTTTGAACGAATTCGATTTGGACGAACGATGCCAAAGATTCTTACACATGTTGAAAGTTTCGAAAAATCTAGATTGCTTCAGAATTTAAAAAGTAGCCAAAATCAACCTTTTAGTATCATTCCATTTGGAAGTAAAGAGTCCATTTATCAATCCCATGCACTACTGCAAAACGAATTAGAAGCTAAGGCATTAAAACTTCACCTCTATCTTGGCTACAAGGAAAAAGAATTTGATGAAGCCGAGTACAACCGCAAAGCTTCAATTGCTACCGCCTTACATGCAGAATACAAAATCAGAAGTGTTGGTGGCACGGATTATAAAGATTATGCTCAATATTTATTAAATCCTGATCACATGGATCGTCAAAAACGAGTTGAACACGATCGTTGGAATGCTTATACGCGAGCAGATGGTTTTGTCAGCGCGAGTTTAGATGAAGCAAAAGAGTATATGGTACACATTAAACATCATAAAAACAACTTGGCGAAAAAACATGCCTGTTTGATTCCTTTTGACGACCTCGATCCTCTTACCGAACTTGTTCAACCTCTCCGTAAGATTGATTTCAAGGATCAAGACGTTAAAACGCTTCAGTGGATTGCCGCGGGCTATCCATCAAAAGGTGCTTCAAACGATTGAATCATTTACCATAACTGTGTATAATGATAGGCGTCAGAACAACCTTTAATACCTAAATACATTATATAAGGAGACAAATATGTTAAGTATGTTTATCAAATCCATCCATTTAGATGATGAAAAAAGAATTGTCGTAATGATACAAGATCATTTTTCGGAATATCTTGCGAAAGAAGACTCTAAAAAAATGTTAAAAGATATGGCTGTTAAGACTTTAGAAGGCGATTTCGTCAAGTTAGAAGTGGCAAAGACGAGTTTTCGCTTAACTGTTGCCGAAGGAACTGAAGAACAATCCAAGCAAAAAGTTGAAACAGAAATAAATAAAGCGATTGAGATGGCCATGCAGTTCATGTCACAAATGAATGCACAACCTGACGCAGAATAAAAAATAAGGTGTTTTAGCAAACTTGCTAAAACACCTTTTTCATTGAATTTGTACAGATCTAACAACTCTGATTCAAGTTGATTTGAGTTGATTTGTGTTGATTTGTGTTGATTTGTGTTGATTTGTGTTGATTTGATTTAATTTGAGTCTACTATTCTAAGTTGATTCGTCCTCGAAGCTTTGCATCTGTAATCTTCGTAATCATCGCGGCAATTTCTGCACGGGTGATATTGGAGCTTGGGTAGTACGTTCCCACTAAATCATTTCCTGTGACGATGCCTGCACGATAGAGTTTATAAACCGATTGTCCATAAAACATGTCTACGGTCACATCCGGAATTTTATTGTCATTCACGCGATTGATGACTTCGTATTCTTTTTCTGGCAAAATATTTGCAAAGATATTGGCAACATGTCCACGAGTCGCTTCTTTTGTCATATCATAATTGTAGTAGTAAGTATCAATCAACTTGTTTTGATATGCGAACTCTACATAGTAATGATACCAAGGTTTTTGATAAAATGTTTCATATGCCGTATTGCCAGTGTAATACAGATTGTAAAGGTTTACAGCTGCAGCAATCACCTCGCCCATCGTCACTTTTCCGTTCGGATCAAAATACGTGATATTTTTCTTTGAATCAAACTTACCTTTCATCAATCCGTATTCGTAAACAGATTCTACATAAGGTTTAAACCAATCTTTTACAGCAACATCTCTAAACATCCCATCCTGATACGTGTTATGTACAGGTAAATTCATACCAGTACTTGGAACGGTCACAGGTGATAAAGGATCTGCAAAAGCAGCTGAGAACGACGTGAGAACAATTAGACACATCAGTAGGCTGATCACTTGATACTTGGTTTTTTTCACATATGGTCGTTTTGTTTTCATAAAATAACCCCTTCTTATTTTATAAGATTCTGATTTATTTATTATATACAAAACCACCAAAGATTACCAGTGGTTGTCATTGACATACCAAAGGTTGTCTTTGACATACCAGTGGTTGTCATTGACAGCGTGAATTACTCAAGTACCATGTGGAGTGTCATGCCCTCTTCATAGACTGATTTTGGCGTAAAGCCTGCATCCATGTAGATTTTTTTAGCCGCATGGTTAAAGCGATTCACACCAATCTCAAGTTCTTTTGCGCCTTCTTTTTTAAGACGTTCAATTGCCCAGTTCAGCATGACTTTTCCATATCCTCGACCTTGAAACTTCTTATCGATCAAGATAATATCGATGTTATAATGATTTTTTTTATGATCCATCTCAAGAACAAGTAGTCCAATTGCGCGTGTTCCTTCTGTTAACACATACCCTTGTTTTGAGCGATACATCAGCGCCATTGCCACAGACGATTTTGCTTCAAGCACATAATTCAATTGTTCTTTCTCAACCGTTAAATTCAGTGCATCCCACAAATTTTTTTCGCTTAATTTTACCAGTTTAGGCTTCACAGGATACGTAAATGCCGATTCGATGATTTCTCGAGAAACGCGTCTGAAATAATACCACTGGCTGTCGATATTCACCATTTTTTGTTCTTCATTCACTAAGCTCGCAAAACCCGTTTGAGATTCGTGATTGATATAAAAGAAGAATCCACTATTCATAAAACCCATGTTGGAACAGTGATAGCCATTGGCATCCTCAAAAACCAGACCCATGCCCTCTTCATCGTAGTTAAACACTTGTTTCCACATTTTTTTAGACAACACTTTTCCCGTGGAAAGCGCTACGAGCAGTTTTTCCATATCCTCTGCAGTCACTGTCATCAACCCTTCATAAAGTTGATCTAAAGGCACTCTTAACCACTCTTGCTTTTTAAAGTACACATAATTTACGGTATCCGCTTCTTGACCGAGTGTCACGTTTGTCATCTGAAGGGGTTCAAACACATTCCTTGATAAAAACTCAAAGAGCGGTTGATTGGTAATGCGTCTAATAACTTCTGCAAGTAAGATCCAATTCGTCTGCGATTCAGACAATCCAATTGTACCAGGAACGTACTGTAAGTCTTTATCGCGAATAATCTCCATAACGGTTGTAAACTGAGCATTTTTGATATAAGCGAGTTCTTCTGCAATGCGTCTTTCTTTTTCTGAAGCTGCTTTTAAGGTTTCGTCATGTTCAAGTTCCACCATGACATGCTCATAAAAGAAATCCATGATCCCTGAACGCGAACGCAATATATCTTCTATAGTGATTTTATCTGCATGTTGAAATTCAGGGATAAACTGTGACAACTTGTCATCAAGTTTTAAGCGGCCTTGATCCATCAGAATAAAGCTACAAAGCCCCATAAAAAAAGGATTTTCTAAAATCATTCGATAGCGCGAGTCACGCTTTGTCTGAATCTTTAAATCTCGATCTGCATATCCATAAGATTGACTATGGATAATTTGACCTTTTTCGGTTACCATAAAGGCACCTGATACCTCCCACTCTTGGCATACGGTATCTATTTGTTTAGATAAGTTTTCTAAATTGACTTTCATAAGTCCTCCCATTGAACTGCTACTCGTTTCCGTGTCAGGGCATAAAAAAATGGTATATGCTCATAAGGCATATACCATCGACTTTACGACTTAGCTTAAATGGACGCATCCATTAACAAGCAATCATTTCCTTCGCACGGAGATATGTAACATTACGATTCATATTAATAGTGATATAAGATTGTACGTGATTATTTAATAATTTGAACATGTTCATCCTCCTTTCGATTTGATACACTTATCGTATCACTATTTAGAATTGTTTGTCAAATGCAAAACGCGCATTTTTCATGTCAGTTTGATGTCAACTGCATGACAATTTTATGACAATTTGAACGCAAATTTCACAAATTAGAATTATGCTATTTTCTAACCGCTTTTAGGTTATAATATAAGACAGAACAAAATAGAAATGGAGTCCCTATGAAATTTTATCTTGCCCCACTTGAGGGCGTTACCAATTATCTTTACAGAAATGCGTATCATCGATTTTTTGAGCCGATGGATAAATACTTTACACCGTTTATCTCGACCAATCAACATCTGAGTTTCAGCACAAAAGAATTAAAAGAACTCAATCCCGAGCACAACAAAGGGTTATATACGGTTCCTCAAATTCTCACGAACAAAGCAGAAGAGTTTATTAGAACGGCAGAATACATCCAAGCACTTGGCTACAATGAAATCAATCTCAATTTAGGCTGTCCGTCAAACACCGTCGTGGCAAAGAACAAAGGATCTGGTTTTCTCTATCATAAAGACGATCTCAATCGATTTTTAGAGACCATTTATAGCAAATCTACTGCAAAAATCTCCATCAAAACACGTCACGGTAAGTACGATCACGATGAGTTTTATGATTTACTTCAAATTTTTAAGCAGTATCCCATGGAAGAATTGATTATTCATCCGAGGATTCAAAAAGACATGTATAAAAACACGCCAAACCTCGAAGTATTTAGCGCTGCGCTCGATACGATTTCATGCCCGATTTGCTATAATGGGGATATTTTTTCAACAGGTGATTTTGAAAAAATGAAGGCTAGGTTTCCGCAGATTGACAGATGGATGCTCGGAAGAGGCGTTATTGGAAATCCAGGACTCGTGGGACAGATCAAGACGGGATCCATGAGCGATCAAGCGACTTTTAGAAAGTTTCACGATACCTTATATGCGGAGTATCAAACCATTATGTCTGGCGAACGGAATGTCCTTTTTAAAATGAAAGAACTTTGGTTTTACATGATGCCTCTATTTTCAGAGGATAAGAAATACTCAAAAAAGATCAAAAAATGCGAAAAGCTTCGCGATTACGAAGCTATCATTGACGCATTATTTGCTGAAGAACGTATATTACCGGATACTCCAGGTTATAGAAGTGTTGTCGAGTCCATGTGAGAAAACGACCTTCTTGATACTGTTACTGCTTTAGAATCTTTGATAAAGCCTCTAAAGCTGCATCCACATCATCAGACGTATTAAAATGTCCAAATGAAAACCGAATGGTTCCCGCTGGATACGTTCCTAATGCGCGATGTGCACATGGTGAACAATGGATTCCCACGCGCGTCATAATACCATAAGCCGAATCCAGTTGATGCGCGACACTAGCCATATCCATGGACTCAATGACAATCGAGACAGCTGCTGTTCTGTCTATCATCGTCTTGGGTCCTATTATTTTTACGCCTTCAATGGATTCGAGTCCCTGTATAAATTGCATGGTTAACGCCATCTCTTGTTGTCTAATATTGTCAACACCCACTTTTTCAATGTATCCGAGTGCGGCACTTAAACCCACAATTCCTGGGATGTTAGGTGTTCCGGCTTCAAAGCGATCTGGCAAAAACTCTGGCATCTCAAGTGCATGCGAAAGACTGCCTGTTCCTCCGCTTACCAATACATCTAGTTGAGAAGCGAGCGCATCGCTGATGAGAAAGCCACCAATTCCCTGTGGTCCCATCATACTTTTATGCCCCGTAAACGCCAATGCATCAATGTTCATGGCTTTCATATCAATATCGACGCATCCTGCAGTTTGTGCTGCATCGACGATAAAAATCAGCCCCATTTTAGCACAGATGTCTCCGACTGCATCTATCGGCTGAATGGTGCCACAGACATTGGACGCATGAATCATGATGATGGCTTTTGTATTTGGGCATACGAGCGAAGAAATCGCCGGCACATCGGTTCTTCCCTCTTCATCACAAGGGATCTGAGTGTAAGTAACTCCCAGTTTTTTCATCTGCTCTAGTGGTCGCATCACGGCATTATGTTCTAGACTGGATATCAAGACGTGATCGCCTTCTTTGAGTAACCCCTTAATGAGTTGATTTAAACTTTGGGTCACATTCATGGTAAAAAGCACGTTCTTAGAATCTTCTGCTCGAAATAACTTCTGAACCCTTTCTCTCGCCTCAAATACAAGGCTATCTGCTTGATAGGCCGATTGGTAAGCACCTCTACCGACATTCGTTCCAATAGACTCCATATATTCTAGCATCGCAGCTCCCACCTCTTTGGGCTTAGGAAAACTCGTTGCACTGTTATCTAGGTAAATTTTTTTCATAAGTGTTTACTCACCAACAGTCACTGCAACGCCATTTGTCAAAAATTCTATATTCACAGTACATGCAGTTTCACCGGTTTTATCAATGGCATAAAATGAAATCGTCGCGCCATCAATTGATTTAACTGCAATAAGCTCGTAAAATACACTGTCTTTTTTAACATCTTTTACTTCGTGTACGTATTCAATCAAACCATCCGCATATGCTGATAGATCATAAAAGTACGCATCTGAGCCAGATTTCTCTTTTGTCGGTTCCACAGTAATTGGATTGCGTTCATATGAAATATTAGGTGCCACGAGATAGTACATGTCAGTACCATCCATTGTAAATCCAAAACGATGCATTTTCATCACATTTGGCTGACCAGTAGTTGACATGTTAAATTCTGTTGTCGTGCCATCAGATCCCGTTTTAGCGCCACCTGTCCATTCAAAATCAAATCCACCTGCTAAATAAGGTCCAATATACCCTTTGAGTTGATTATCCGAAGTCGAATCTTCAGAAAAAGCCATTAAATACTCACTATTTGCATAATATGCGTCAAGTCTCAAATAGTCCTCAATAAAATCGGACTCTGCCATAGTTTCTTCACCTGAATTGCCCACATATTTCACATAATTATCTTCTGAATAAACATCTTGAACGATGATAAACTCTTCGGACCAAGCAAGTGTATCGTCATCGATCACTTCAAATGCATCAAACCAGGTCATGGTCGTGCCATCTTCTTGTACAAACTCCACACTAAATTTCTGTGTTTGTGGTGTCTGGTAATAGGTTAACGAATCCACCCTTACATGTATATCCATCTCAGCAAGCGCTTTGACGATTTTTACTGTTCTTTCAAATTCTGCTGAAATCTGACTATACGCTTTATCTTGATTCGCTTCTAAGTATTGAATCAACTGATCTGCATGGTATGCATCAAACTCCACATCGTTTACACTCCCCGACGTTTTCAAACTTTCAATTGCACTTTGAATGTTCGAGTCGATTTCTTTATCTTCAACAGATGACGCTTCAGTTGTTTCAACTTTTTTCGGATCATCTTGCTGATCGGATTCTTTGTCTTTTTTGCCACATCCCGATACAGTAAAAATAAGTGCAAATGATAAAATAATGACCAAAATCTTTCTGTTCATCTATGCCTCCGTCTAACACTAGAATAATTTTAGTATATCATAATTTACTAAGTTTCTCATGAGATTCATCACCTTTTAATCAAATATTAACGATTCGTATCATTTGCTTGTGACGGTTGATTTTGACACCTCATACCCCCTATGTCATAATGAGTTTAACAGGATACTTAGACGACGTCACAGGACGATTTCACAGATAGAAAGGATCTATTTTATGTTGCATTCACACCCTTCAAATACCCCTTTATGGACCCAACTCAATCAATGGAAAAATTCAGATGAGCTTCCAACATATGAACAATTTGAATCGATGATCGATACCCGTTGGCAGGCTATATACGAAACAAGTGACCCAAGCTTTATCCCTTCGCCTGAATCCTTCTTTGGCTATGAACTCAATGAAGTGTTTCTAGATCATACCTTACTCATTCAATCCATCGTCACCACGCACCGCCTTGAGTCGAACTTCGAGCTTTCAAATTTAATGAAACTTACGCATCATATGCGTGATCTATGTACCATAGCAACTGCAAAGCCAAAACGTGCACACGCGCTTTACTTAGTGGATGGATCTGATGAAACCTATGTTATTGGCGATCTTCACTCAGATATAGACAGCTTAAAAGCATTGTTGCAGCGCACATCTTTTTTTGAACGCACTAAAAATAACCTCCCTTTTCGACTTGTTTTTATGGGAGACTATGTGGATCGTGGCGCAGAACATCTTGCGATTTTGGATTGGATATTTTCCCTTAAATTTCTCTATTCTGAACACATTCTCTTGCTACGTGGCAACCATGATGGAGGATATATAGAAAACAACGGTTCGGTTATAACGCCTTACCGCGTACCTGAAGAAGATCATCCGCTTTGGTATTTTCCTCTATTCATTCGCGCGCTCGAACACGAGAATCCATCCGTTATAGAAGATATTTTACCGATGTATCTTTACTTTTTTGAATCGCTTGCTTATGGGGCAATTGTGACACATCCCGTTTCTAATCGAGTTGCATTTTGCTGTCATGGGGGTATTTTGAGACCTAACCTCACAACGCGTGCGTTAACGGAAAACGACCCACTGGAGGTTCTATTAAAGACAGAAGAATGGTCGTCTCCTTTATGGCAACCAATGCACCTTTGGTATCAATCTTTTAAGACGCTTGCCGCCATGACTGAGCAAGATGCTTTTGACGCTGCACACCGTTCGAATAGGCAACAGATGATGTGGTCAGACCCAACCGAGCAACTTGAAAATATGAGGTGGCATCAAGGGCGATTTAAATTTACCGAAGATCATTTTATTGCTTATAAAGACCACTTCGATTTTGATCTTTTATTTCGAGGTCATCAAGTTGCTCAATCAGGTGTCCAATCTTATTATCACGAACAATTATTCACTGTTTTCTCAACCGGTGGAAAGTTAAGCGTGCAGTCTAAAATCAACTTAAAAAGTGCTTATCAAGAAGTGACTCCAGCGATCGTCCACCTTGAAAATCAACTAAGCTCTGTCGGTGTCATTGACATTTGAAATTCAAGATAAAATCGTCGATTGTTTCGCTTTTTTTCGGGTAAGGATATACGTATTCAATAACCGAAGGAGGTCACTATGTCGGAAAAATTTGTTCCTATTCCTACCGGACAAATCGAACGTGAAACAACCATTTCAGACGAATCAAAGCTCTTAAGCGAAACATCTGGATATGATGATTCCAGTAGCGCACTCAACAAAGGATTTAACATGGCTTTTTTACCATTACTGGTAGAAGTCGTCGGGTTAAATTACAAAGCACTTGTTGGAAGGATGAAAAAAAATATTATTTGGATTGGACCACTTTTTATCATTTGGATGATTCTTTGGACCGTTCCTATGATGAAATGGTATACAATGCCCCCTGCACTCCATAAACTCGGTTCTCTCATCATTTTTTTGACAGCTACCTATAATGGTTTTATCGGTAAAGCTGTCTACCTCTCAACGATTAGTCGGAATTTTATCCCTTGGGGAAAAGACATAAAAAGCGGTCGTGGCGGAGCGCTTGCAAAACGACTCTCTCGTGGTATTGGCATCATCGTGAAATCCATTCAAGATGGCAAACAGCACGCTCTCGGTTTACTTGTTGCATCTGCTGGACTCGGACTTTTTGCATCCAATATCTTAACCCGTAATAATAAACCTGATAAATACCTCGTGTGTCTCATGCTCGCACTGGCAATTATAGATGATCTTTCAAAAGGACGAGGAAATGTTGTTTTGCAGATGATAACTGCAATCATCAAGGATTTTAGAAAACTCATCCAAAGTAAGACCGTTACAACTCTGCGCTCTGGATATATCGCAGGTGCTGGATTTGCTCTTGGACTGTCATTGGCATTCATTCCAGGTCAACTTGCGAATAGTTACTATTCAAAAGTCGGCATGGTTATGGGAACCATTGTCTTTGTAATTGGCATTGTTTTAATGGTTGTCTTTAAGTCAACAGGTGGAAATCATGAAACCACAAAATAATCCAATGACACGTATGACAAATACTTCGTTCCCCCTCTCATTGAATCAAACGCAAAAGAAAATTCCCGTTCCAGAAAAACAACAGATTTATAAAGTTCCCTCAAATTTTTCGACACATATCGATCCACTATTTCACTTTAAAAGCTATTTTGATGCAGAAAGTGGTGCATACTTAAGGATGGATGCGCCTGAGGGTGAACCGTTCATGTCGAGCTACCCCCAACTTCTCGATATCGGAATTATGGGACATTGTGCACATGGACTTGACGGACTCTGTTCAATGAGCGGTGGCAAATGCTACCAAAGTGGTGGTTATGTGTTTCAAAACAATATGACGCTGGATCACTATAAAAAAATCATCGATGAAAGCGCCGGTAGATGTTTTCAGGTCGCATTAGGCGGTCGAGGCGACCCTGATATGCACGAGGATTTTGAAGCCATCTTAAAATACACGCGTTCAAAGAACATCGTTCCTAATTTAACGACTTCCGGTTATCAGATGACTTCTGAAAAAGCCGCTTTAATTGCAGAATATTGTGGTGCTGCTGCCGTTAGCTGGTATCGAAACGATTACACATATTCAGCGATTAAGTTGTTAGTCGAAGCAGGTGTCAGAACGAACATTCATTTTGTTCTATCAGAAGAAACCTTAGATGAAGCCATTGATCTATTAAAACATCAAAAAATCCCAACTGAGATCAACCGAATCATATTCTTGCTTTTCAAACCAATTGGCGAAGGATCTGATACAGCAGTTCTCCCAATTAGTGAAAAGCTCCAGACCCTTTTTTCACTGTTTGAATCCAGTTATGGCATCGATAAAATTGGATATGATAGTTGCACCGTACCTGGTGTCTTACAATTTTCACCCAAAATTGACCCACAAGGATTTGATGCTTGCGAAGCTGGTAGGTTTTCAGCATATATCACACCTGATTGTCAAATTGTGCCTTGTAGCTTTGATCAAACCCTCTCATGGGCAGTGGATTTAAACCAATCAACAATAGAAGAAGCTTGGTTTTCAACTCCTTTTAATCAATTCAGGCAGCAGTTTAAATCCACTTGCGTCGGATGTACCAAGTGGTCAGACTGTATGGGAGGATGTCCAATTATCCCTGAAATAACACTTTGTAAAACCAAACAAATGGGAGGTATCCTATGAAATATAGAACTGATTTTGTAACCAACTCCAGTAGTACATCATTTGGAGGCTCTTTGCTAGAAAGTTTACTGGCAATACTTGCTCTATTTGATTGCAGCGGTGATGGAGGTGATGATGGTGACGATGACGGCGGAAAAGGTTCACCAATTTATATGGAAAAATCTATCATGCCGTCGGGTGGTCGCATAGAGGCAGGTAAAGACCCTGTTTATTTATATGCACGGCTCGTTCAAGAAACTGAAAAAGAAACACTGATTTTGGCGGATCCAACCTTGGAAATTCAATTTTCTATCACAGGTGAAGGGGCAAAATGGGCACGCATATCAGATACAAATATGGTGGAAGATTGGAAATATGCTGAAATCATCCCAATTGATAATCAAGAAGGCGGAACACCTCCTTCCAAAATTCAAATAAAAGCATCAGTTCGCTACCAAAAAAGAACTTACTCTGCTAAATACTCAGTGCCACTCGTAGCACCTCCTGCCCTTACGATTAAACCTGAGAAGTGTCAATTTTTAACGAAATCTGGCGAATCATTTACATTTAAAGTCAACGTTGCCAACGCAGGAACAGAAGCATGGCAACTCGACTACGAAATGGATAACTGGGCAGAAAATCTTTGTACAGTCTCACTTGAACCGCAAAACGACTTAAGTACAAAGGCGGATCTCGTCATCACAGAAGCCGATAGCGAAGAATCCTCACCTACAAATAATGCCGCACACTATTCAAAAGGCCGCGTTACCATTCACGGTTCATCTGGAGAATACGAACTCACGGATTACTGTGATGTCTACATTTGGCGTGAAGGACTCTTTCTCATTAAAACACTTGATTATGATCCTGAAACAGGCGAACTTCTCATCAAAGCGGATACTGATGAAGAAGGTAAAATGAAGACAACTGTATTCGATCTTCGATACATGAAATGGAATGCTGAGAAAAGAGAACTCGTCTGCGATACCTCAGTATTTGAAAGCGACAGTTTTTACTTTGATGATCCAGATCCACAAGACGAACGTGCAGAGAGCGTATTTGAAACCATTCAAGCGCCAATTGTATACGACGGGGCGCGTCCTTCTAATTTACCATCTGGCAAATTTGTCGTTTCAATGGAAAAGGCTATCCCTGGTAAGAAAGGTGAACGTTACCATTTTACTGTCGATGCGACTATTGACGATGGCGTGGATTACTATACCGTTACAATCCCATTTGCAATCCTACCAGCTTATATGAATGAAGGTAAAACAGATTGGCAAAAAGAATATGATTACGCCGTTAAAACCATTGAAAAATGGCTACCTTCTCCTGACAAAGAGAAGAAAAAAATCGAACTTGAAAATGGCAAATACTACATGGGAACTGAAGATATTAAAAAGTTCAGAAAAGAATGTTGGGAAATTGCTTACTATATTTTGATAAAACAAAAAGAAGATTATGATGATATTGCTAAATGGTATGACAATGCACTTTACTGTGCAGAATGGGTTCAGTGGTTAAATGACCGCGCATTTAGCATGGTTGTCAATTCACTTACCGGTCCAATAGGTGCAATGGCAGCGGGTCAAATCAAAGCGCTTTTACAAGACGCAATTGATAAGATTATCACCACAAAAGCCAGCGATACTTGGGGAGATATTGCTTATGATGTCATCTATAAACGGGCAAATGACATCTTAGGTGGCGTTATAGACAACAATTACTTCTCAAAACCTGAACTCAAACTAACTTGGGTAGGATCTTTTGTCTTTTACAAAATCATTTGGCACTGGGCTTGGGACTTTGAAGATGATGGCAAAACGAGAAAAGGACTTTTTGAAGCCTGCAAAGCAGGTTGTCTAGACTTAGTAGGTGTTGGTGGAGAAGAAAAACTCAAACCATTTGTGGAAGACCTTGCTAAAAAAGGTGGATTTGCACAAAGTACTGCATTTGACGAGTATGTTACAAAGACCATGGAAGCTCTTTTACCATATATTAAAGGCTTTATCGCCGATGAAAGTGGTAGCAAGCACTAGTTAAATTTAAAGCTCCTGATTAAGAAGACGTTCACATCCTTCTTAATCAGGAGCTTTTTTAAAATCATTATATTGAATGAATTTCAACAAGTTGAGTTTCAACTTGTTGATTCTCAACTTGTTGTGCTTATTCCTGATGTGAGCTCATTTGCTTCGCTAGAACAAACTCTTTGGCTTCTTTTCCAGTCAAATGCTCTATGTCAATCGCAACAATGGCAGCATGCATGCAGCCTTGAATTTCATTTTGTTTGTGATCTTCGGGTTGATCTCCAGAGTATTTCTCCACGAGCGCTTTAAAAGCTTCTAATTTTTCTTCACCGTCCACAACTCGCGCATTTCCAAATGCGATGACACTTCTAAAATAAGTGGTGTACTCGTTGCTGACAATTTGATCTTCATCCACAACGGTAAAAGAAACTTTCGACTGACTTGCAATGGCATCCATTTTATGTCCACTTTTAGCAGAATGAAAATAAATGCGATGATTGTCATACACATAACTCAAAGGAACGGCATAGGGATATCCATCGTCACCAAGACATGCGAGTATACCGTTGGTACATCGATTCAGCACTGCCACCGAATCCTCAAAAGTCAATAGTTGCTTCTCTCTTCTCATGGGTCTAAACATTTATAAATCCTCCTTTGCGTCCTTGATAAATGTATCTCATCACCATTTTCCGTTGATTCATCCGAATCTCTATTATTAGTTTAACACTTAGATTAGAAAATTGCATAATTCTAATTTATTAGAATCGAGTTCTAATTTATTAGAATCGAGTTCTAATTTGTGAGAATCTCAATTTTTGAAATGGCGTGATTGAGCCATTTTAATTTTATCAACACATGATTTTCACACCGAAAAGGTAATTATGCAATTTCCACAGGTAATTATGCAATTTCCACAGATGAATTTTGTCACTTGAAAGTATGCGAGAAATGATGTATTTCATGATATCTATACGAGTTTGTCTTCCTCTGTTCTAACGAGCATCGGATAGCCTGAAAAATAAATTGCATTTTCGCAACACGTATAGCTTACAGGTAGGACGTAAGGGCATTTTTTATCGCCTAAACAAACTGATTTCATCATATGATTTTACCTCTTTCTAAAATCGAATTCTAAGAATTCTTAAAAGTATTAGAAGTATTAGACTTCTAATAAGAGTAACTTCCTAAATTTCCAACTAAATCCACATGATCCTCATCATAATCGTCATCATGATCATCATCGCAATCTTCGTCATGCTCATCACAATCGTCATTGTATTCGTCATCATGAACAACTTGTACGGACTCTGATAATTCAGATGCGCCTTTAGCTTGAACAAGTCCAAAATTTGCTTTTATTTTCTTCAAAATCGCTCCATGAACTTCTTTACCACAACTTAAAACGCCATAATTCTCAATTTTATCAATTTTTAACGACACCATCTCTTCAGTAACCGAATCGTCAAAAGATAAAGCCCCATAATTTGCTAATTTTATGTTTTCTTGTGATTCTAAGTAAGCAGCGTCAATTTTCAGTGCTGAGTAGTTTTCGATAAGGTCTGGATCAATGACTTTAATTTTATCCGCTCTTTCAATTAAAGGTTTTATGCCTTCAACTGCTGTCTCTTGAATTTCAAGCGTTTTACAGATAATTCGCGAAACGACTGACTGTAATTGTTCAACAGTTACATCTATCACAAGTTTACCACCGACATGCAGTTTATCACTAGTAAGCGTTTGATAATTTGTTGAATCAATCGTTAACTTATCATAGTAGGCATACCCTTCTTCTACCACCGTTTTCGCAACTTCTATATAGTTTTCAACTTTAGGTGCAAGTATTTTTAGAAAGTCTTTTCTAACTATAAATGCATCGTTAATTCTAATTCTGGCTATAGATTCATTGAAAAGTGCGCCGTCAAATGCTTGTAATGCCACCATTCGATCGACTAACAAATTGGTATTGGCAGATAATCCATAAAGCGCATTGTCTTCAAGTGTATAGGTTCCATCCACTACTCGCTCATCTGCTCTATAAATCAACGATTTTCCATTAATTTGAATACGACCAGAAAGGATCCCCATATCTGTTTCAAGCACAATACACTTTCCATTTACCATCAATTGATAAATCTTGTCGAGTAATGTAGCATCTTGAATCGGCTCAAGTTTAAATTTGCCATTGATTACATACAAAGTCGGTTGTTGCATCGACTCAAGCATTGCACGTGTTAGTGTAAAACTCCCATTTTGAACGACAAACAACACATTTTCTGGCAATGAAAGGATTGCGCCGATATTCACTTGTTTAATATGTCCCATTTGTCCCAATTGCGCTTCGCGAACAACAACCGTTCCAATATTTTTTATACTTTGAATCTCACGCATTTCTTCTTCAGTTGTTTTTCTTAAATCCAGTACACCAATATTTTTAAATGATTTCATAAATTGCCTCCCGTTAACTCTTCTCTTAAAATTTTTAAAGCTTGACTCAGCCTTGATCGTACAGTTGAAGCGTTGATATTGAGTATTTGACTAATCTCAGTACTATTGTAGCCTTCAATATATCGCATATAAACCACTGCCCGACAATGTTCAGGTAATTGTTTTATGAGATCTTCGGTGATGATCTGTGAATCAATATTTGCATGAAATGGGATGTCTACCATATCATCCGTATAAATGACTCTTCTCTGTTTGCGATAAACATCGACAAATAAGCGCTTAATTGTCGTGAAAAGCCATCCTTTAATTTGAAGATCATGCATATTCTCAAAGAGCTCATATTGCTCCAATGCCTTTAAATAGGCTTGATGCACATAATCCTCCGCATCTTCATGCTGCCGGCACAGTGAAAATGCAAATTTTTCTAATTCAGTTTGATATGCGTCGTACACTTTAAAAAGTTTCATAATGACCACCTTATTTGTGCGTTACATCTATATAACGAATCACTTGACTCAAGTGTCCACGGTATTTTAAAAATTTTTTAAAAAATGAATCATAATTATAAAAAAAACTGATTGTAATTTGTAACAGCTGAGTAGGAGCTTATTTCAAATTGCAATCAGTTTTTAATTTCTAAAATTCCTCACCATTCATAATCAATATTCAATCACACCTACAATGATGGTTCCTCATTCACCAAAGCGATAAAAGGTGCGACTAAATTTGGATCAAACTGTGTTCCTGAACAACGCAATAGTTCCTTAATTGCTTCATCTTTTGTATTGCTTTTGCGATAGGTTCGGTCACTTGTGATGGCGTCATAAGCATCTGCGATGCTGATAATTCTCGCTTCTAACGGGATTTCTTCTCCAGAAAGTCCTTTTGGATATCCGTTTCCATCCCATCTTTCATGATGTGAAAGGATCATGTCAGAAATTTCAAGCATATCATTGACTGACCTTAGTATTCGGTATCCTATTTCAGGGTGACGTTTGATTTCTGTATATTCATCATCCGTTAATCGACCCACTTTATTGAGGATTTCCTCATTAATGGCAATCTTACCGATATCGTGTAAAAGTCCAGCTGTCCTGATTTCTTCAACTGCTTGCTCGGTAAACCCAAGTTTCTGAGCAAGCTTTTTGCTAAGTTCAGAAACGCGTTGTGAATGCTGTTCTTCTCGTTTGTTTTTTTCATTGAGGGTGTTAATAATCGCCCCAATGGTTTTACTTCTCATACTTGGACCTTCGAACAACTTGTTCTTGTACATGAAATTTTCAGCACGCTTAAAGATTTCTTGTACATCTTCATGCTCAATGGTCTTAATTTCCCAACCAAATGAAATAGACAGCTCTATAGAGCCTATACATTCAACTTCAGCAATCACTCGAGCACGTGTGATCATTTGCTCAATTTCTGACTCTGTAATCTGAGGCATCAAAATGACGAATTCATCGCCTCCAATTCTTGAGATCACCTCATTTTCGCGACAGCTTCTCGTCAAAACTTCAGCGACTTTAACAAGGAGCTTATCGCCCATTTTATGCCCAAACGAATCGTTGATAAGCTTTAATCCATTGACGTCAGCCATGACGATCCCAAATGGCAAGTTGCGCTCAACATCTAACCTTTTAAGTTCTTCTTCAAAAAATCGTCGATTATAAAGACCTGTTAACTGATCTCGATAACTCAGATACTCAATTTTATCTCGATAGCGCCTTTCAACACTGACATTTCGGCTTATGCCAATGACTTCATTCTCAGTCGACTTCACAAAGCGCATTTCAAAATGCTCAATGTTTTGCTTCACCTTGACATCGTATTCAAATCGCTGTATTTCTCCCGTATCAAAAACGCGCTGTATACATTCAACTCCTCTATCTGCAATTTCAATTGGCATCACATCTGAGATTTTTTTACCCAAAAATACCTCTCGCGGCATCATAAGCTCATCTTCATTTGATGCCTGACAGTCTTTAAAACATAGATTTCGATCAAAAGTAAAGACGATATCTGGAAGTGCATTGACGATCCCTCGGTTGCGTTTTTCGCTCTCCTTTAGTTTTGCTTCGTTTTCAAGTAAATGAGTAAATTGATCTCTTAGTTCCTCTTCCATCGCCATGAGTTCTTCATTACTTGCCTCAAGCGAACGATTTAAAGATTCTAGTTCTAGTTGGTCGTGATACAATTTGACATTCGCATCTCGTAATTCCCGCGTCCTTACGGATACCATTTTATTCAGAATTAAACTTATTCCCAAAAGAATGAGTATCAGCAATCCAATGCCAATCAAAATCCATCGATACTGATAAAACAGTTGACCAAATGTTTTCTCTTCGTAAACGCCTAGCCATTTTTCATAAATTGCATCGAATTCTCCTGTTGCCTTGATGATCTGCAATCCGCTATTTAATACTAATAGCATGTCCTCATTGCCTTTTTTAACCGCCATACAATAATCAGTTGGTGTAAGACTCAATCCTTGCGGTTTTATAGACTCAATCGACTCGGATTGAATCGTATAAAGACCTGGCAATTTAGATAATCCAGCGTAAGTGTACTCGCCCGACTCTACAAGGGCTAAAGCCTCTTTTACAGTAAATACTTCGTAAAACTCTATGCCAATATCGAGTGATTTTAAATATTCACCTACAATATCCCCTTTTTGAACCACTACTGTTTTTCCGCGAAGTGCTTCAACATCAGATAATGTTGCGCCATCCTTCATGAAGATATCGCCGCTTGCCAATGTATGTCGACTAGAAAAATCCACTTGTGCTTTTCGTTCTTCAGAATAAAACATCCCTGAAATCGCATCAATTTCCCCATTTTCAAGTGCCCAGCGAACTTTGCTCCATTCGTCTAGTTTAAAGACGACGTCATATCCCATGGCCTTTGCAACCGCTCGAATGAGATCAATATTATATCCTGTAGGCTGACCTTTTTCATCAAGGTAACTAAATGGAGGATAATTAATGTCATCTCCCACCAAAATTACAGGTTTTTCAAAGGTTGCTTCACTGGTTTCTGAAGCGGAGCTCATTGGTACTATCAGCGAACTTAAAAGTAATATCATCATTAATAGAGAAAAGCATTTTCTCATCATCTTCATAAGGTATCCTCATATCCTACAATTTTGTTGTTTATGTATTATTTTACCATTGATACCATCCCATACTCAATAAAAAGATATTGGCATTCATACCCGTTTCGTCGTAGGTTTCATCATATTAGTGACTCTCATATCGGAAAATATGTGTAATTCTCCATCCATGTGGATATAAATATTGATAGTATCAACGTGGAGGTTCTCATGAAACCTATTAAAATCAATCAATCTTCATCGATTATATTAAAATTCGTCATCACAATTGGCGTTATTGCCAGCGTTACAAATGTGTTTACGAATTTATTTTCATATAAAAAAATGCCCATGACTATTTCAAGCATTCTCATTGCAGGTATTTGCCTCGCACTCTATATAACTAGACGCAAATGGATGGACAATGGGGCACTTGTGACAATTGTGTTTGTTTTAATCAGCCTCGTAGTATTTCCCACAGCGTGGTTTTTCTCTCACGGAATTCAAGGATCTATTATTCTTTACTCTTTTTTCCTCCTCACCATCCTCACGTATGTCCTCAATGAATTTTGGGGAAAATTGATTCCCTTTCTCTTTATTTTGACAACTTGCTTTATGATTTGGCTTGAGTATGCTAATCCAGATATTTTTTCTCACTACAATAGTCGACAAGCCTTATTTACCAACATTATGACCAATTATATCATCGTGACACTGTTTATTTTTGCTCTGGTTTATGCCATACGAAAACATTATGAGTCCGTACAGAAGAAATTGATGCAACTCGCCAATACAGATGATCTTACCAAAGTTTATAACAGACGTTATCTCATTGAAGAACTCGAAAAAAACATCAATAAATCCAATCGTTATGGAAATGATTTTTCACTCGTTTTTATCGATATCAATAAATTCAAAGCCATAAATGATGCTTATGGTCATCAAATAGGCGACGAAATCTTAATTTTAGTTGGAAAGTGTATCAACGATCACATACGAAACTATGACACGGTCGCAAGATATGGCGGGGATGAATTTGTCATTTTATTACCCGACATCGCTGTTAACGAGGCTGAGTATATTGCAAATCGCATTCGCATCGAACTCGAACAAGCGACGATGAAGCTCATTGCTCAACCAGTGACCATCGCCGTTGGAATCATATCAGGAAAAGGTCTCAATATTGATGAAATCCTTAAAGTGGCAGATGAGAAGATGTATCAAGACAAGAAAAAACTTGCGCAGACACATCCATCCACTCCGTCAAACGAATTAGATCCATCAAACAAATTAAATTCGTCAAATGTATGATGAAGTCTCAATGAATTTCAAAAAAACCAGCCCACGGAGGTCCCATGAGCTGGCTTTTTTATTATAGAATGAAGTTATCGCGCTATTTTACTGTACTGTTTTAGGTTTAGATTTTGAGTAGACATCAAATGCAACAGCTGCTAAAAGAACAAGACCTTTAACGATTTGTTGCCAGAATACGCTGATCCCCATAATGGACATACCGTTATTGAGAATCCCCATGATAAAACCACCTGTGATTGCTCCCATAACAGTTCCGATGCCACCTGTTGCCGATGCACCACCGATAAAGCAAGCTGCAATGGCATCAAGTTCGAAGCCGTCCCCTGCAGTTGGGGAAGCTGAGTTGAGACGACCTGCGAACACGATCCCTGCTACAGCAGCGAGTAATCCCATGTTTGCATACACCCAAAATAGGATTTTTTTCGTTTTAACGCCTGAAAGCGCTGCTGCTTTTTGATTTCCGCCCATAGCGTAAATATGACGACCAACAATGGTTTTTTGTGTTAAAAATGCGTAGATTGCAATTAATGCGCCTAAGATAATGAGGATAATTGGCAATCCATTTGCTAAAGCTAACCAGTAGCTAAATAACAAAATGACAAATGATACAACGAGTTGTTTAACTAAAAACTGAGCGAATGGAGCAACTTCAAAGCCGTATTTCACTTTGTCTTTTCTGCTGATGAGAGAAAGTGTCATATATAAAACAACTCCAATAGCGCCGATGACAACCGTTGTAACATGTAAACCGCTACCGCCACCTAAGAAATCTGGAATAACGCCTGAAGCGATATTCGTATACATTTCTGGTAATAAAACGGTTTTACCATTTAATATAATGTTATTGACCCCTCTAAATAAGAGCATACCTGCCAATGTTACGATAAAAGGCGGTATTTTGACGTAAGCAATCCAAAAGCCTTGCCACATACCAGCAAGCAAACCTGCTAATAAGCCTAATACCATTGAAAGCCAAACTGGTAATCCAAAAGTCACGCTAAAAAGTGCCGAAAGTGCACTGACAAATGCGACAATTGAACCAACAGATAAGTCGATATTCCCACCGGTTAAGATACATAAAAGCATCCCAATTGCCAGTATTAATACATAGCTATTTTGAAAGATCAATCTTGAAACATTGATCGGTTTTAATAAGATGCCACCTGTTAAAATTTGAAACATCGCCATGATTACAACAAGTGCAATCAACATGGAATACTGCTTCATGTTATTCTTAAATTCCATTTTTAATCGTTCCATTTTTTCCCTCCACAACTTTAATGCAAGGATTTCAAAATACACGCCATAATGCTCTCTTGACTTGCATCTTTTCTATCCATTTCACCAACAATACGGCCTTCATTCATGACGTAAACTCTATCTGCAATTCCCAGAATTTCCGGTAATTCAGAAGAAATGACGATGACGGATTTTCCTTCATTGGCCATTTGCTGTATGATCGTATATATTTCATATTTTGCTCCAACGTCAATTCCACGAGTTGGTTCATCTAAAATCAATAAATCTGGTTCTGTAAAAATCCATTTACTTAAAACAACTTTTTGTTGGTTACCCCCAGACAAATTGCCTGTTTTTTGATGAACGCCTGCCGACTTGATGTTCAGTTTAGAACGGAAATCTTCAGAAATGATTTTTTCTTGATTTTCGTTAACGACCATATTTCGACTGATTTTTTTAAGATTCGATAAAGAAATATTGCGTTTTATATCGTCAATTAGTATCAAACCTGCTTGTTTACGATCTTCTGTTACATAAGCCAAACCGTGATCAATAGCTTGTTTGACATTCTTTAGTTCCAATTTTTGTCCATTTTTGATTAGTTCGCCTGTAACTTTTTTGCCATAGGCTCTACCAAATAAACTCATGGCAAATTCCGTTCTACCAGAACCCATAAGTCCTGCGATTCCAAGAATTTCACCGCGTTTTACATTTATATTGACATCATCAATTTTCTTTCTTGTTTCATCCAGAGGGTCATACACCGTCCAGTTTTTAACCTCAAATGTCACTTCACCGATTTTTGGATTTCGTTTCGGATAGCGATCTACAAGGTCTCTTCCTACCATACCTTTGATAATTCTATCTTCTGTGATATCATGCTGTCCTTTGGTTAACGTCTCAATAGTTGAGCCGTCTCTGATAACAGTAATTTGATCGGAAATTTTAGTAATTTCATTTAATTTATGAGAAATGATGATACACGTAATGCCTTTTTCTTTGTTGATTTTCATGAGTAAATTAAGTAGATGATCCGAATCTTCGTCGTTTAGCGCCGCAGTAGGTTCATCCAAAATGAGCACTTTAACATCTTTTGAAAGTGCCTTTGCAATTTCAACCAGTTGTTGTTTTCCAACGCCGATATCTTTTACAAGTGTTGCCGAATTTTCTTTTAGCCCCACCATTTGAATCAATTCATTTGCCTTTTGCGTGGTTAAATTCCAGTCAATCACACCGCGTTTTGCCTGTTCATTTCCAAGAAAAATATTTTCTGAAATACTCATAAAAGGGCTCAGTGCAAGTTCTTGATGGATAATAACAATTCCTTTACGTTCACTTTCTTTGATGTTCTTAAAGGCACATATTTCACCTTCAAACAAAATATCGCCCTCATATGTACCATGAGGATAAATGCCACTAAGTACGCTCATCAGTGTTGATTTCCCAGCGCCATTTTCGCCTACTAAAGCGTGTATTTCACCTTTTTTAACTTTTAAATTTACCGTGTCCAAAGCTTTTACACCTGGAAAAGTCTTTGTAATATTTACCATTTCTAATATGTGATTTGACATAGCACACTCCTAACAAAAGTCATGCTGTGACAGCCGAAGCTACCACAGCATGCATCCACTTTATTTAAGTTGATCTTCTGTATAGTAACCTGAGTCAATGAGAAGTTCTTTGTAGTTATTCACATCTGCAAATACAGGCTCGCACAGGAATGAAGGCACAACTTTAACGCCGTTATCATAAGTTTCTGTATCATTTACTGGTGGTTCAGTACCTTTCATAATCGCTTCAACCATTTCAACTACTTTAGTAGCTAATGTTCTCGTATCTTTAAATACTGACATAGATTGTTCGCCAGCGATTAACATTTTAACGTTTGTTGTATCACAGTCTTGACCTGTAAGGATTGGGAAAGGCATACTTGCTGAGCCGTAACCAGCAGCTTTTAATGAAGCTACAATACCTTGAGCTAAACTGTCATTTGGAGATAAAACAACATCTACTGGTTCATCTGCATAGAATGCTGTTAAAAGGTTATCCATTCTAGCTTGAGCGCCTTCAGATTTCCAACCTTGAATTGCGATTTGTTCCATATCAGTTTGACCTGATTTGATTGTTAAAACGCCACTTTCAATATAAGGAGCTAATGTATCCATTGCGCCGCCATTGAAGAAATAAGCATTGTTATCATCTGGTGATCCACCAAATACTTCCATTGTAAATGGACCTTTTTCGCCATTTGCAAGACCTAATTTTTCAATAATGTATTCGCCTTGGATAACGCCAACTAAGTAGTTATCAAATGTTGCATAGTAGTCAACATATTCGCTACCTTTAATTAAACGGTCATAAGCAATTACTTTGATTCCAGCTTTACCAGCTTCATCTAAAACGCCTTTTAATGCTTCGCCATCGATTGATGCAACTACAAGTACTTTACAACCTTTAGTGATCATGTTTTCAAGGTCTTTTACTTGTTGGTCAACAGAATCTTCTGCATAGAGTAATTCAACTTTGTAACCTTTCTTTTCAAGTTCAGCCTTCATGTTAGCACCATCTTGATTCCAACGTTGAAGAGATTTAGTTGGCATTGAAACACCAATGAGATTTTCTTCTTCTTTTGCACAGCCAACAAACATACTAGCCATCAACATAAGAACTAAAAATAGTAAACCCACTTTTTTCATGTGATTCCTCCCAATACTTTTATTTGCGTCGTTTGCTCCCTCTTGATTGAGGGGATACGCGCTAAATCGTAACCTTAGTTTACTGTATTGAAACTTAAACATGAATGGAGCCAATTATAATAATCTAGACAAAATTAAACTTTTTACACAAACCTTACAAAAAAACTAGATTTTTTTAACAATAAAAAAATCTAGTTCACATTGTTCACGTATTATTCATATAGTTAACTCAAACGTAACATAACTTTGGATACAACTTACGAGGTTTCTGTTTTATTGATCATGGTTTTACGGGCCATTCTTCCACCGGGATATTGCGATAGACCTCTTCCATTAAATGAAAACCGTCTTCTATAATCACTTCTACAATATTGTCTACATTGACAAGTGTTGGTTCGTATTTAACAAATGGCACATCGTATTCCCCGTCGTTGATCGTGGTATTTACCTTGATTTCATTGCCTTTTGCAAGTTCTACTGCCATTTCAGCAGCACCTTGTGCCAATTTTTGGATGGGCTTGTAAACCGTTAACGTCTGAGTGCCTTCAACAATTCGCTGACAAGCGGATAAATTGCCATCATGTCCAGATACATAGATTTCACCCGCGAGCTGTCTTTCTAGTAAAGCTCGAATGGCACCTTCTGCAAGGTTGTCATTGGCCCCTATAATGGCGTCAATGGTTTCCCCTTGATCGAGTAGTTCGTTGACTGTATCGTATGCAACGACTTCTCTCCAGTCATCTGCCCATACATTTGCGATGATCTTGATATCCCCTGAGTCAATATATGGCTGAAGTACAGACATGTAACCTTCATTAAACATGTAAGAATTATTGTCTTTTGGCGATCCATTGATGATGACATAATTGCCTGTAGGGGCTTTCTCAACAAGTCCTCTCCCCATGAGTTGCCCTACGAGAAAGTTGTCAAACGAAAGATATAAATCCACGTCTCCATTATGAACCAGTCGATCATACGCAATGACTTTGATGCCCTCGCGCTTTGCCTCTCTCAAAACAGGTGCAATGGAGATCCGATCATAGGGAATGATGACAATGACATCGACACCTAGGTCAATCAACTCTTCCACTTGTTCAATCTGAAGTTCTGCATCTTCATTGGCATTCTTTAAAATGACTTCTGCACCCAGTTCTTTTGCCTTTGCCATAAAAATATCGCGATCCTTTTGCCAACGTTCGATTACCAAAGAATCCACCAACAAACCAATTTGCAATCCGTCGTCCTTTTTTGGTTTTTCATGAAATTTAAAAAAATCCAGATATAGAAATCCTGCTATTAATATGATTAGAATCGATGCTATCATCAGCATTTTTTTCATGTTATCCCCCTATTTTAAGGCATTCTCTCTGACTCTAAATTGCCCAATGTACTCTGTTGGCATCAGCCCAGTCTGTTTTCTAAACAGTCGACTAAAATAATTTGGATCGCTATAGCCGACATCGTAACAGATTTCTTTGACGGATTTATCGGACTCTACCATGAGACGCTGCGCCATTTCCACTCGAAGACGCGTCAGGTATTCAATAAATGTAAAACGCGTTTCTTCCTTAAATACTTTACTCAAATACTGAGGACTGACGTTTTGTATTCTAGCTACCGCTTCTAAGGTAAGTTCCTCAGTAAAATGATGTCCCAGATACGACTTCGTTCGCTCAATCATGGCACTACACTTTTGATCTTTCTTCGTCTGAATTTGAGTGGCAATGTACTTCATACGCGCTGTAATCCAGTGATAAATCGCCTGTGAATCTGTGAGTTCTGTGATTTCTTTCAGATACGTACTATAGGAGATCAGCTGATTTTCTTCAATATCTTCATCATGTGCAATACTAAAAATCAAAACGACGAGTTCAAAGATATAATCCTGCTGGTCTCCGATCAATTCAAAAAGTGAATCGAGGTATTTCACTGCTTTTTCAAGTTTTCCCAATGTGAGCGCTTCGATTAATTTGCTTTGATATTTCATTTTTTCTCGACCTGAGTCGACATCTTCATATAAATCGGCAATGTGATAAATTTCATTGTCTGTCGTTTTATTGATGGCCTTATTCGCTTGACCATAGGCAAAATAGAGTTCAGAAAGACTCACAACACTGCTAATTCCAACGGCACAATTGATCTTCAACGTCTCTTCAATCTTTGACTGTATAGATTCAGCGAGACTTGTCGCCTCGACTCTGGCATCATAGTCATTTTCTGGTTCGCGACTTGGAACAAAAATCACCATTTTATTGATCATCAATGGACCCACGATGGCATTGCATTTATATTTAACAATTTCCCTCAGTTGATCCGCTTTTTCATGCAGGTTCATATGTGTGTCAAATGCGTCAATTTGAGCTGTTTGACGACCGTCTGTTTTTGACTCGGTTTTCGCCTGTTCATTCATTTGAAACTGTAAAATCATCAGATATCCAAATTCGCATTCTACATCTAAAAGTTGAATGACTTTTTTCATTTCACGTAATGCCGTACTATTGGAAATAATCGAGTAAATAAAGCCGTTTTCTAGAAAAGGCATCATATTTTGAAGTCGCTCCATGGTCTCCAAATCTCGATTTTTTTGAAACCGTTCATTTTCAAGTTCACTGATAATCTGATTGAGCACACTGTTGAGTTTTGCACGATTGATGGGTTTAAGAAGGTATTCTTTTACGCCAAGCTGCACCGCTTGCTTTGCAAATTCAAATTGCTCATAGGCAGAAATAATCACGAAACGAATCTCAGGATAATAGTGTTTGATCTCCTTGATGGCTTCAATGCCATTGATTCCCGGCATGCGAATATCCATAATAACGATATCGGGTATGAGAGATTTTGCCATTTCTATGGCTTCACGTCCACTCGAAGCCGTTCCACATACAACGACTTCATCCTCACGTTTATTGATCATGAACTTAATCGCGTCAATGACAATTTGTTCGTCATCCACTACTAAAACTCTATACACGGTTAGCCCTCCTTGTGAATGCTTGGAATAGTGATGGTGATTTCAGTGCCAACATCTAACTTGCTGTTTATAATCATCTTCGCCTCTTCTCCATAAGCGAGTCTCAACCGCTGCAGGACATTTCCTGCGCCGATTCCTGAAGAGTGGCTTTTTTTCGGTGGTTCAACAACTTGAGTCAACGCATTTTCTTTCACTAAAATTCGCTGAATCTGCTCTTCCGTCATACCAATTCCCGTATCTTTTACGCTAAACTGTATGCCTTCTGTATCCAGCCAAGCCTTAATGACCACTTTTCCACCCCACTCGCTCTTTCCAATTCCATGAATAAACGCATTTTCAACAATGGGTTGTAACACAAGTGGCATCATATTGAGATCGAGAACATCTGGATCAATCTCCATCTTATAGATGAGTTTATCTCCAAAACGCACTTTCATCATCTCGCAGTATGCACGGATGTTATTGATTTCGTCATTAACCGTTACTTCTTTATCAAGCGGCCGGATATTGTACCTAAAAATAGCTGCCATATTTTCCAAAAATTCGAGTGTCAAGTTCGCTTCTTCCATCATAGCGAGCTGAACCCCTGCATTGAGAGAATTAAATAGAAAATGTGGGTTGATTTGAGACTGAAGAGAACGCAATTCTGCGGCATTAAGTAGCGTCTGCATTTTCACCGTTTGAAGTTCTTTCTCGTAGAGTTTCGCTTCCATTTCATTGGCTTTCTTAAGTTCTGAAATGTATCGGCGGATACTAATTCTCATTTTATTAAATGCTTTTGCCATAGTCTGTATTTCGTCTTCATCGCTGACGATGACTTCCACCCCTTCAAAATGGCCGCTGGCAATTTCATTAGCAGAATGGGCCAGTTGGATAATCGGTGTGGTCATCTTAATCGTTATATTCAGTACAATGAGGATCGTCAATATAATGAGGTCAATGATCATCACCATGTTGATAATTTGCACATTTTTTCCGTTGGATGCTAAACTTTCATAGAGCACGATGTTTTTTTCAAGTTGAATGAGTTTAAGATCTTCTATGAGTTCTCGAATATTTTCAAGGATCTCTTCTGCCGCTTCATAATCCGTGCGACTGCCTTCGATATCTCGTCCGCGCTTAGCGACGACGGCATCGGCTGCAAATTGATTGTATTTTTTGACGAGATTATAGACGTTTTCAACAGACAGCATCCCCGTTTCACTCACATATCTCGAAGTGAGTTGCTCTGCGTTGAGCTCTAAATTTTCACTACTTTCAATAAAACTGTTGAGTGCGTCTGACGATTTTGTTTGAATGTAACTCGTCAAGGCGCTATGCGTATATTCCAGTTGCTTATCGATGTTGCTGAGTACAATAGATGAATCAAACAGTTCACTGACTTCATTTAATAACATCCTAGAATTTTGAGACACGTACAAACTGATGAGTCCAATCATCAGCGTCAATAAAATAAAATAGAGGAGCATTTTTTTGCGAATGCTATTTGGTTTGATTTTTCTGAGTATGCGCTTCATGGTGTACCTTCAATCAGTGTCTTAAAGGCAGCCACATTTTCTTTCGTGATGAGGTCAACAGGAATTTCAATATATGATTCACTCTCCGGTATCTTCAAAAGTGTTTCCATGGATTTCATGCCAATTTGTTTGGGATTGCGATACAGTGTTCCGTAGACAATCCCCTTTTCTATATATTCGATGATTTCTTTTGTCAGACCCGTTCCAATGATCGTCGTTTTTCCAACGCGATTGAGGTCGACAACCACTTGTGCAACGCCAATCGTGTCCGTTTCATTGGTACAAACAATGGTCGCCACTTCTTTTTCATTGATAAAAATATCTGATGCCAATCCTTCTGCACTTAATAATGTCGCCTGGGTTTGTTTGAGCAAAATATCTTCAGGTGGATAAACTCCCTCTAGTCCATCTAAAAATCCCAAGATTTGCATTTTACTAGCTGGGTTATCGTTGACGAATTCAGATGCTTGTGTCATAAATACGATTTTGCCTAGTTTCGGATGGGAGTTTAATACGAGTTCAGACGCTTTTGCGCCCATACTAAACGGATTGATTCCCACAAATGCGTCACGTTCCGCTGTCGATAGATCTGTGTACATAAGAACAATGGGGATTTTCGCTTCTGCAACTGATTTGAGTGCGACTAAAAAATCCTCATTGTTAATCCCTTGAGTGATGATACCATCAACCCCTGCTCTTACCAACAAATTGATCGTAGCTGTCGCTTCTTCCACGTCTTTTACCATATGAAACTCAATGTCGACATTCATGCGCTTTGCTTCATTCTCAATTCCCTCTTTGATCCCTGCGATGAAATTGGTTTCATTGCCTATAAATAGAGCGGAATAATGCATTTTTTGTTCTTTATTATATTTACTCGACTTGTTCATCGAACTAATTTTTGAAGAATAATAGATGGACATAATAAAGGTCACCACTAAAATTATGCTAGTGACAAACATGAGATATTTAATCACTTTAAGTTTGATTTTTTGCTTCTTCTGTGATTCCAATTGCTTTCCTCCTTACATCACGTCATCGTTAATTTTATTATACCTGAAACTGGGACAATCTCAATTAGCACATTCTTCACGTTAAAAATGTCTAGATAATAACTGTTAACTTCTTGAATAAAACGCGTAAAATTATGATAGAATGTAATCCATAAAACTAGGATAAACTTGCGATATTTGCCGTTAATATTCTCATCACATCACGGGAGGCATCATGGAATTTGAAACGATAGAACATCAACACGGACAACCTTATAAACTCTTTTTAGTCAGCATAGGCCAACGTACGCCACATTTCCATCGCGATCTTGAAATCATTTACGTCGTAAAAGGCAGTATTCGCATGCATGTTGGCAATAAACAGACTGACGTTCGTGAAGGCGAGCTATTTCTCATTAACCCTTTTGAAATACATAGTATTACGGACTTGGCAGGTGATATCAACGATGCCAATTTACTCCTCATCATCCAGATTGCCACACAATCTTTTAATACCCATACTTTTGACCTTTCACAAGTACGGTTTAATAATAATTTATTAGAAGATGCTACACCTTGGCTTCTACCCATGATGAAAACTCTCTACTTTAATGGTTTAGAGCCTACGATCGCTTCTGACTACAAACGCATGGGCATGCTATATACCATCGTCGGAACACTTATTGAAAAATGTCCTTATTCGATTGAAGATGCTCCGCCATCTAAAACAAAAGAAGAAGCATTTCGCCGAATTGTGTCTCTCATTGAATACGTCGAATCGCATTATGACGAACCCATCGCACTCGATGTCCTTGCAAGCAATTATCATATTAGCAAATATCACCTATCACACTCGGTTAAACAAACATTGGGAATTAGTTTTCAAACGTATCTCAATACGGTTCGTATGACAAAGGCAGTGCAACTGATATACAATACCAAGCACACGATTTTAGAGATCTCTGAAAGATCGGGTTTTTCCGATCAAAAGTACCTAAATCAAATGGTTCAACATCACTATGGCTGTTCAGCTAGCGCGCTTCGTAAAAAAGCGAAGGCATCTAATAACGCCATGCCTCAAGCCCCAATCGGTTCTATTCATTTGCCATTTGATCTGGATCTTGCCCACATAACACTTCAGGCAACCACTTGTTCATCTTTATAAAATGTCGCAACATCGTCATAGTTATTGAGCAAAACTGTCAATGTATTCCACCGTTATCTTTAGTACAATCAAATCAAGTTCAGAAATTGATTGGAATTTAAAATTTAGATATTTATAGGAGGCATTTCATGACTTATTTTAATTCAGTTGACAAAATCCCTTTTGAAGGAAGACATTCAAAAAATCCACTTGCATTTAAATACTATGACGCAGAAGCTGTGGTAGCAGGCAAAAAAATGAAAGACCATTTTAGATTTGCGTTAAGCTATTGGCATACTTTAACAGGTGGTGGTGCAGATATGTTTGGTCAAGCGACTTACCAAAGACCTTGGGACTCACTCACAGGTATGGATCTCGCTAAAGCAAGAGTCAGCGCTGCATTTGAGTTCATGCAAAAATTAGGCATTGAATACTTCTGTTTCCACGATTTAGACATTGCACCAGAAGGCAACTCACTCAAAGAAAAATTTGATAACCTCGATGAAATCGTAGCACATATTCAAGTTCTTATGAAAGAAACTGGCATTAAACTTCTTTGGGGTACAACAAATGCATTTTCTCACCCAAGATTTGTACACGGCGCTGCAACTTCATGTAACGCAGATGTGTATGCAATTGCAGCGGCTCAAGTTAAAAAAGCTATGGACATTACAAAACTTCTCGGTGGCGAAAACTATGTATTCTGGGGCGGTCGTGAAGGATACGAAAGCTTACTCAACACAGATATGGCCCTTGAAAATGACAATTATGCACGTTTCTTACAAATGGCTGTTGATTATAAAGAAAAAATTGGTTTTACTGGTCAATTACTCATTGAACCAAAACCAAAAGAGCCAACAAAACACCAATATGACTTTGACGCAGGTACTGTATTAGGATTCTTAAGAAAATACAACCTCCAAGATCACTTTAAACTCAATATTGAAGCAAATCACGCAACACTTGCTGGTCATACATTTGAGCACGAACTTTGCGTATCGAGAATCAACAACGCACTTGGTAGTATCGATGCGAACCAAGGTGATGATCACCTCGGTTGGGATACAGATCAATTCCCTACGAACATCTACAACGCAACTTTCTGTATGTTAGAAGTCCTTAAAAACGACGGTATTGCACCAGGTGGATTTAACTTTGATGCAAAACTTAGAAGAGGATCATTTGAACTTGAAGATTTATTTATTGGCTACATCGCTGGTATGGACACATATGCAAAAGGTTTACTCGCTGCACAAGCACTGATCGAAGATGGACGTGTGGATGCATTTGTAAAAGAACGTTATGCAAGCTACAACTCAGGTATTGGACAATCAATCCTCAATGGTACAGTTGGATTTGAAGAACTTTGCGATTACGCACTTAATAATGGTCCAGTGGTAAATAAATCAGCGAAACAAGAATGGCTTGAAGTGGTTGTAAACGAAGTTATTTACAACGTATAATTCTCCATTTAACAGTTAGACATTGATTCGGTTAAACATGATAAGGAGCCTTTATGTTATATTTAGGGATTGATTTAGGCACGTCATCGGTTAAAATCATCGCGATGAACGATGCGAGTGAGATTGTTGGAGAAGCAGGTGCTGAATATCCAATCGCCTACCCTCGTGAAGGTTGGGCAGAGCAGAATCCAGAAGACTGGTGGACAGGCACATTAAGCGCATTAAAAAAACTTCTCGCTTTACCAACTGTGGATCCGAAACAAGTACGCGGTATCGGTTTTTCAGGACAAATGCATGGTCTTGTGTCATTAGATGCAAATAATCATGTTCTCCATCCTGCTCTCCTTTGGTGCGATCAACGTACTGAAGATGAATGTCGCATCATCACAGAAGTATTTGGCCTCGAAGGACTTAAAAGTACCGTTGCAAATCAAGCGCTTACTGGCTTTACTGCACCAAAACTCCTGTGGATTAAACATCATTATAGTGATATCTATAAACAAATCAAACACGTTCTTTTACCAAAAGACTATATTCGCTTTAAGTTGAGTGGCGATTATGCAACGGATTATTCTGATGCGTCAGGCATGCTGTTGCTCGATATTCGCAATAAAACTTGGTCGAAAGAAATGTGTGACTTTTTAGATTTAGATCCATCTGTACTCCCTAAACTCTATCAGTCTTATGAAGTTACAGGTAAAGTTTCTCCTGAGATTTCAAAGGAACTTGGCTTTGATCATGAAGTACTCATCGTAGGTGGTGCTGGTGATCAAGCTGCCGGAGCTGTTGGTACAGGAACCGTAAAAGAAGGCGTTTTATCCGTTACACTTGGAACCTCTGGCGTTGTTTTTGCAGCACATGATGCGTTCGCAGTGGATGACTCTATGAGACTTCATGCCTTCTGCCATGCAAATGGCAAGTATCATTCAATGGGCGTTATGCTCTCAGCAGCAAACTCGCTCAAATGGTGGACCGATCAGATTCACCCAGAAACACCACTTGAAACACTCCTTGCTGAAGCTGAAAAAGCACCACAAGGATCACAAAATGTCGTTTTTCTTCCTTATCTTCAAGGTGAAAGAACGCCTTATGCCGATGCAAAGGCAAGAGGCACATTTGTCGGTATGACTTCTGCCACAACAAGAGGTTCTATGACACGTGCGATTCTCGAAGGCGTCTCTTTCGGCTTGAATGATTCTTTGAATATACTCAAAGCCAATCATGTTCCCATAACTGAAATTCGCATGATCGGTGGCGGGGCAAAAAGCCAATTCTGGCAACAAATGCTGGCAGATGTCTTTAATCTTCCAGTATGTAAAGTCAATACAGATCAAGGTGGTGCACTTGGTGCAGCAATCCTAGCTTCTGTAGGCTGTGGACTCTATCCAACAGTTGAAGACGCTTGTGAAAAAATCATCACAACAGCTAACACTCTTCTCCCCCGAGCTGAGGTTGTGAAAAAGTATCAAGCGATTCATGAAAGATATACAGCGCTTTATCATGCACTTGTCAACTGGTTTTAAACAAACACACGCAAATATCCTCTCGAATGTTCAGGCTGACGAGAGGATATTTGTTTTTTGTTGCTGGTAATTCTTTTGCAATTTGTGATATACTGAGGCTAATCAATCGACTTGGAGGTACTCTATGGAAGCTCTTATTCGCAAAACAAAAAAATCACTCGCCACTTCTGGAGGCTTTAGCATCGCTGTAGGTGCGACACTTATCGCGGTTGCCATTCCACTTGGCGTACTGAGCATCATCAATGGTGCAAAACTCATTCACCTTAGAAAACAATTATAAGAACTCACTTTATGACAGGTCTATCAATAAGTCATTGTAACTCTAATCTACATTAGAAATACAACGACTTATTTTTTTATGTTTTTTTATAATTATTAGAGCAAATAATCATTAAAAGTGATAAAATAGCATTGTATGAATTTTCAGAATATTGTTATGGAATTAAAATCATTTTTATCATTAGGGGGAAAGCATGAGTCACACTATTATCTATGTACTTGTTGTCATCATTATCATTGAAGGCATTCTTCTCTTTTATAAAAGAAAGCCTCAAACCGTCGAAAATCCTCAGCTTTCGATTGATTTTACACCTATGGATTACCTCGCTGATCAAGGATTAGCAACCGAAGGACATATTGCCATGGCAGTTGAAACCATGCGCAATGAGATGCAAGATATCGTCAATCGAATCAGCACCATGACGGGCAACTCCGAGGAACAATCGGCTACTATCAGTGCACTGTTAAACTTTTTAACAACGGTGCTTTCAACTTTTGAGGATCTATCCACACAAGTTAAACGCTCTAAAAGTTTGAGCGAATCGTCATATGAATCAGTCGATCTCAAACTTAGGGAGCTGAAAGAAACTGTCATCGAGTTTGGGCACCTCTCCGAAGTTGTCAACAAAGCCAGCGACAGTATCAAACGCCTCTCGGATCAAACGCATCAAGCCGAAACACTTATTAAGGTTATTTCTTCCATATCCAGTCAAACTAGTTTACTGAGCTTAAATGCATCCATTGAATCTGCAAGAGCAGGTGAAGCCGGAAGAGGATTTGCAGTCGTCGCTGGAGAAATTCGTAAGCTTGCCGATGAAACAGAGTCTGTAACCGCTCAGACAACTGCGTTCTTAAATGACATTGTCGAAATCGCCAACGCCGCAATTCACGATATGACACTGACTCAAACGGGCATTTTAGAACAGTCAAAAACTTTAAATGACGCAATGAATGAACTTGAAGTGATTAAATCCACCTCAAAATCGATTGCTGAAACCAGTGCTACTTTAAGCATTCAAGCAGACGAATCCCTTGATTCCTTTAAAGAGGCAGTTGGAATGGTGAAAGATATCGACTCAGCTGTTGAAGAAATATCAAAATCTACTCAGGATATTAATGATGCGGTTGCGTCTCAGTCAGAAGCTGTGAATAGTTTATCGTCTTCACTCGCGACGATGGAGCAAATTCATTTCAATATCAAAAGCACACTTAAATCTTGGAACTGCTGCGATGGCAAACAAATCGTTGTTGCGACATCACCTTATGAACCTTATATTATTGAAAAAAATGAGACTGTCAGCGGTATGGATGTTGATTTACTCAAAGCACTTTACGAGCCCCTTGGTTATACCCTTAACTTTAAAATCGTCACTTGGGACATGTCTCTAAAAATGGCACAAGAAAAAATTTCAGATATTCTCCCTTCCATCACCAAGACGAAAGAAAGAGAGAAGTTCTTAAAATTTGCAATGCCTTATCGAAATTCTATCGAGTATGCGTTTTATAGCTTGAAAAATCGCCATTTGAAAGTGCATCAGCTTGAGGATTTGACCCATCTAAAAGTCGGAACATTAGAAGGTTACACCTACTTTGATGCATTCGATCGCAACCAACGTATTTATAAAGAGTCCAGCATCAATGAAGCACTATTATTTCAAAAACTAGAACGCAATCAAATCGATTGTATTATCATGGAAGTCGATACAGGGGATTACTATTTAAAACATCACGTTAAACAATTCGCGGTTGAAAAACTTCCGTATCAATACGTAGATCGTCATGCAGAACCCACTTGCATGGGCTTTGTTCATGGTGAAAAATCCGCCGAACTCATCCAAATTTTTAATTCTCAATTTACAGCATTGAATGGTGAAGCGCTCATGAAGAGCATTCGACAAAAATATATGTAAGATCATCCATCAAAGTAAGTAACAAAATCAATAGCCACTATCACTCATACTTTTATGAATGTTAGTGGCTATAATTATTGGGGGTCTGTCATCATCGATAATAATACGAAAGCTTAGATTTCATAAAATTCGAAAGCATATCCGCATAAACGCCCCTTACGGTATACTCTTGCATGACATCTTCAAAGCTAGAAATCAATGAAACATATTCATTGATTGAACTAATTTGCTTGTTCATTTTCATCAAATTTCCAAACTTGACTAATCTTTCAGCATCTTTAGGTCTGTCTTTTATCAACTCGACAGCATCTTCAGACAGATTGAGAACATCATTTAACGCGATTGATCCTAGTGCACTAAACGCTTGTTTTAAGCGGTCCAAACGCTCAGCCCAAAATCCTTTTTCTCCATAACCATACGTATACATAGCGGATTCGAATTTTTTGTACATAGACAGAATATTGCAATATCCCGGTTTGGAAAATGCGAACTTATTATAAGCAGAGACTGTTTTGTTCGCTTCTTGATAGCCAAAGATGGCTTTGCCATTTGAATTAAATTTAAATGCATAGTACTTATCAATCTCAAGTAATTCTTTTTTAGACTGAGTATACTCAAAATACATTTCGGCAAAATTAAGTGTGTCAAGTATACCAATCAAATCGTTGACGTCCGATGCATCAATCTCTTCCTCTAAACTAATCGTACTATAAAGATCATCTAAATAATCGTCGATGACACCTTTTGGTGTAGAATTTGTCAGCGTTTTAAACGCTAGGTTGATACCTTCTGAAAAAAGGGATTCACCAATCGACATCATCGCCCCACCTTTAATCGATGCATCTGCGGCTTTCGCCAAGCTTAAAAAAGATTGGGAGTCCTTTATCAATCCCGAGTGATACATATCTTCTGCGGTCTTGACAATTGCAAGTTTTTGTAAAATAGAAGCATTCGTTACTGTTTTTTTGTCAAAAGTTGTATAACTCACTTTACCATTTGAATCCACTTGATAGAAATAGACACTTTTAATCAGCGAATTATAAACTTCTTTTGTGACCGATTTCCCTTGCATGGTTTTAAATGTCACTGTTTTTCCGTCATAGTAAGCACGATAGGATTCATTGCCAAGGTAGCAAATACCTTTATTCAAGCCCTTAAGATTGAACTTCTTAACATCGTAGGTCGCAATGACTTTTTTTATCTCATAAATATTGGTCGCTTTCACTTGCGCATTTGACGAAGAGTTGTTTGATGTGACAGTTGGAACTAAATTGAGCTTAATCCCTTGATGAATATTATTATTTTTAGAATCGTAAATACTAAAGTAAGCACTTGTTGGACTCGTAAATGCTAGATTGAAAACACCCAAATCATCAGGAAGTGTTTTTTGACCATTTACATTCATCATGATTTTCCCAGGATCTACAAATGAAATATTTTGTGGATTTCCTAGCTTAATCCCGTTAATGATTAATTGTTTTTCTGCTCGAATATTTCCGTTTACAGTACTCCCAGTTTTTAATACAGTGCCATTTGAATCAAACAATAAAAGTTCATAACCATATTTTAACGGTTTTGAACCATTTGCATACTGATGAATGAGGTACTCCTTTTCTTCAAGTGATGCATTAGAACTGGCTGGATTTAACAGTGAATACGCCTGAAAAATACATTCGTTGAGATATTGGTCAAACGTATCATCAATGCCTAAATTGTATTGAAATAAGTGAGGATTGTTTCGATTTAATTTAACCAGATTCGTTCTGACGATTCTATTGCCAACACCTGGCAACTGGATGTATTTCACAGCCATTTGTTCAAGCGTTTTCAGATCATTTGCAGTACTGCTTTCTTTCACTTGAAACAATTGGAATAATTTCTTTTTTTCACTTAAAAAGTACGAATCACTTTCATTGTTGATTGCCAAATCGTAAGTCAATAAAGTAGGATAATGCGCTTTGATTTGCATCATAAAAGTTCTCATTTTAAGGATGGAATCATCCGATATCGGTTGTGGTGCTGGCTGTGGTGCTGGCTGTGGTGCTGGCTGTGGTGCTGGCTGTATAGGTTGTGTTGGTTGTGGTGTCGGTTGTGGCGCTGGATTAACGGATGTTCCTCCATCGACGACAACTTCAACATCAACTGACACACCATCATAACTACAGGTTAAAATATAGGTTCCGCCTTGTGTAGCTATCCATTTTGATTCTGTTGAAGCCTGTTTCATACTTTCAGAATTGCTTTGGTAAACCAGTCCTTGCTTGGCATTGATGCTAAAAGGAGCACATCCTTCATAATACACTTTTGCTTTGAGTAATTTATCCGGTGTAAATTCAGTTAAAGAACTCACTTGAATTTTTTGGGTTGCCAATTCAATTTTACTTGGCTGCTTACTGGCATCCACAGTATAGAAAACATGTCCCGAATTTTGTTTTACCACTTGTCCTTGCTTATACAACTTCGAGTAAATCGTATACTTTCCAGGCGGAAGAATGGAAGTATCAATTTTCCCCATATACTCCACACCATTATCATAAGCGTCCATTTTCATCAGTTCTATAAGTCCCATATGAATGATCACTTGATTATTCGATACCACTTCTAGTTTCAAATCATCATAATCGCCTCTTGCATAAACATAGACGTCTATTTTTGGTCCATAGTCTACAACCGGGTTACATCCAAGCCATACATCTGTTGTATAAGATGCTGCATAGTTGATACCACTCAACATAAAGAGCAGTATACATAAGGAAATGACACTTTTACTTAATTTTTTCATTGAATCCCCCCATTGAAATCAATTGATTCCTTTAGTTATTTGTTTCATCAAACTCCTCTAATATAGAAGCCTTTTCTGCCTGATCAAACTCACCAGAATCCTTTTTCACTTTAAACTCAGATTGAGCTTCCTTGAAAATCTTCTTAATTTCATCTTTGCTCATAGAATTCTTAATGGCATCTTGAAGTTCCTCTTCTGATAAATCTGAAACATTTTTTCCAGTGGCAACTAGGCTTACAATCATCGTTTTAAAAATCATGGCCGATACATTGATATTCGCATAAGCAACAGATGCAGCTAAAGCGGAAGCAGCCACACTACCGACTCCTGGTATAAATGAAAGGGCTGTTCCTGCAGCGATGTTGAGAGCGGCAAGGGATAGTACCGATATTGTAGATGTTCCCAGCACCTTCAGTTTATTTTTAGAAAATTCAATCCCTAAATAATTTGACATTCTCGCATACATTGAGACGATAAACCCCATCCCTGCTGCAACAGCAACCGCACTTCCCGCCCCAGGAATCCATCCCGATGCTAATCCTGCAGATGCAGCACCAAACGCATGCGTCATAATGATATTTTTGAATCCTTCTTCATTCATTTTTGCTTGAATTTCACTTAACTCATATAAAGGCTGTTGTTTCGATTTTTTATCGCTGACAAATTTCTTATACTCGCTGATGTAACCCTCATCTAGTTTTTGACCACACTCTGTGCAGAACTTCGTGTCTTCTTGAAGTAAATTTCCACAATTATAACAAAACATATCGGCTCCTTGTATAATGGATTATTTTCTCATATTTCACGTTCAAACTGTGATGCGCCTTCCACATTCCATACACATTGGCGTTCCAACCTCAACAACAGCTCCACAAACACATTCTGTATACGCTTTTGTTTCTGGTTCTTGAGCCATCAACTCTTCAAGTGCAACTTTTTTCCCACAAGCCATGCAATAGTTCATATCTTCGTGAAGTTTTGCACCACATTCACAAATCAGAACACTTTGAGCTTCTGTATGTTCAAGAGCAGCGATTTCTTGATTGATCCCAGCTATTTTATGACAAAAAGGTAAAATCGCGTCAATTTGTAGTTGTCCGGATTCATATAAGTCATAGATTTCCATACCAATAAATTCATACATTTTTGCCTTTTCAGCAATCAGTGGCTTCTTTCTTACACTCGTTAAAAACTGATTCATCGCCATCTTCAAACCACCTTTTCTATTATTGGTTCACTTGATCTATTAAAGATTTGAATTTCATAAAATGAATTTGATTCATTTCGTTTAGATGAGACTTTAACAAAGTTTCATAATGACTTTTAATGGTCTCTTTCTCAGATGCAAACCGTTGTAGTAAACCATCTATTGACTTTTCAAGTTGACGATGCATTTGACGTTTTGCTAAAAATGCAATCATCATATAATACAACATCCACACAGCTACAATGACGAGGATCACCACAGCGATTAAAAGTACGGATGATAAGTTTCCAACAGTTTCCGGAATTTTGATGAGTCCTTCTAGCTTTTCCTGAATCTGATTTGTCAATTGCGTTGCAAAGTCCTCACTTATTCCCGTCTGAACAAGCGCAGACTCTGTTTGAGACGAAACAGACTCCTTTGCGTCTTCCATGTCCTTTAGAAATCCATATGTGATCAGCCCTAAAAGCAGTACTGGCACGAGAATTCCCAGAACGAACTTTTTAACTTTTGACCACTGAATGATTTTTCTCGATTTTGATGCCACTTTTTCTTTGAATTGATTGAGCATCGGGAGTTCGAGTTTTAGTTGACTACTTTTGGCAGTCATTACCGCATCCTCATCCAAAGATTCATACGATGTAAACCATGCCTTTTCAGAAATTCCAGCTTCTAAAAACAACCGCTTAAACCGTTTATCATAATCTTTATACGTTTCATTGACTTCCTTTGTAAAATCAGTTGTATACTTACTAAAACCAGCCTGAAGCCTTGATTCTCCCGCTATGAAGAACTGATTAAGACGACCTGGTTCTTTAAATTCTTCAAGTCTCGCACGTGTATATCTGAGTTCATCTAACTCCTTGAACAATCCATTTACCACTGAAACGGCATCTTCTTTATATCTCTCTGCAATCAAATAATTGGTTTGATTCGAGGATTCTACTACTTGCATAAATTGCTTTTGAAATTCACTCATAGACATCCTACCTCACTTTTAATGGCTTCAAATTTTGCCACTAATAATGGCATTTTATCTTCATCTAAATACGTTGTTTTTCTAAATTCTAAAAACGTGCGATCTAATGACCTCAATTCATTATCAAAAATCAAGCGGATGCTCTCTGTAATATGACGCTGCATCGCATACTTAGAATTTTGGATTTCTAATTTGAATTCCTCCACACAACGAGCGACTTCTTTTTCAAGGTTCCCTGAGTGCATCGCCGAACTCAGTTTGAACGCAACATTTGAAATAAAGATGCCACTGATTACAAGCGCTGCAATTCCAGCAATTATCGGCATTGAAGATGCCGTAATGCCAGCCATAATCGTTCCTCCAACAGTGGTTGCAGTAGCTGCTCCTGCTGTGGTTGCGGCTGTTGCTGCTCCGACTGTTGCGGCTCCGGCGGCTCCGGCGGCTCCAGCGGCTGTAGCGACTCCCGTAGTGGCTGCTGCAGCTGAAGCAGCTGCTGTGGTTGCGACATTAAATGCGACTGTCGCTGTTACAGCGGCAGAAATTCCACCAGCTCCTAAAACTGTAGCAGCAGTAGTTGTGGCATATCGTTTCGCATCATACTTTCTTCTTGCTGCCCAAATGCCATTAAAAAGTTCTTCTGATGCCTCGTAGAGACTTTTATTGTAAACCACCATCTCTTGAATGTTATTTCGAATTTCCCGCGTAATCAGCTGTTTGCTACTGGATAACGAACCATAAAAATGATCTTCTGTCGCGAGAACCACCTCTCGATTCGCTAAATACTGAGTCGTCTCTTCAAAAACAGTTTCAACATCCATTAAATAGCTTCGAATCGTACTTTGTGTTTTTCGATCGACCGACTTCTCCATATCGCGTTTATAACTGTCGTTGAGTGTATTTAACCACAGTTCAAAATCCTCTTTTTTATGAAAACGTTCTTTTATCGTCTTCGCATCCAATCTTCTTATAATTTCATCCGAATAGCGCGTTACCGCCTCGTCAATATCCTGCATCAATGAACTTAGTAATCCTTGGATTTTGAGTTCATGTTCTGATCGGAATCGGTCAATTTTCGTATTGATCTGTTTGACGATTTCACTATCCGTTAAAAGTTGCTTTTGCCTCATATGAAAGGACTCAGAAAGAGAAGTCACAGTTTCTTTGACAAAAAGCACTTCACTTTGATTCTCATTGGCATTTTTTAAAGTGTTAACCTCTTTAAGTTTATAATCAATTTTACGTTTAACATCTGTACGATCTGAATCATTCAGTACCTCTTTTAATCCAAATAGCATGGATTCCAATGACTTATTATCCACTCAATACTCCCCCAACTTATAGATTTAATTCCCCTCTTAGTACTTGTGAATGATTTCATAATGATAACTTATTTTAACATTTGATGTGTTTTCTGACAACTTTAATGAAGATGAACACCTTCGCATTGACAAAAGCATTGTATCATACTAAAAAATAATTTTGATTGAGCACGCGCAAAATACATGTTATTATATAACCAATTGCATCTATGTATGGTCAGACATTTCGAAAGATTTAATCAAACCTTTATATAAGGTTAGAAAGGAATAATTATGAATTTCACTAAAAAAATAGCTTTGTGGTCCCTTTTACTCACACTTATTTTTACTTCTGCATTCTCGTCATTTACATTTGCGGCTCCAAAAGTCATCAGTCAAGAACAAGCGATGGCAAAATATTTGATTAAGAAAGGTAAAATTTCTTATCAAGGAAAGAATTACTCAGTTTATATTCATGGCGAAAAATTAAATCCAGAAAAAAATATGTATTATGAAGTGTATTTTGACAGCAAAGGAAACTTAGTCTCTGATAAAACAATTGCACTAAACCTCAAAAAACTCTACATAATGGCTTTGAATAAAGACAGTATGCAAGTTTATAAACAATGGAATGGTACTTTGATTCCATGCCTCATTTTTGGAAAAACAGTGACTGCATCCGCAGGTAAAATCGCCATTATTGGAGCTGTCACAAAATCTAAAAAAGAAATTGTCAATGCATTTAAGGACGAAGTAAAAGATGGCGTATTAAGTATAAAATTTGCTAGTATTCTCTGGGTTTCAGGTGAGTGGTTTGGCAGTTCAAAATACGAAGGCATTCAAACAAAACTCAATAAACTTTATGAATCAAAAACTGGTATAACGAGCTCTCGCAATAAATCAGGTTTATATGAAATCAGCGATAATTATAGTAAGCATAAAGAGTTGTCGGTTACACAGATGTTTAACAACTGGGTGAATACACATTATCAGTATGCTGCTTTCCTTGACATACTTGACAATCTTGGCTTAACAATGGCCGATTCAAGTTTTACAACTATTGCAAATGAAACAAAAGATGTATTTTTAAATGCATTCAATGCCCTAGTACCACTTGAAAATGAAGACGTGTTCGACCAATTAGATTTAGCAAGCGAATATGAAAAAATCTCCAAATATCTTGATTTAACTGGAATTGGTTTTTCATGGAGTGACAAAACTGGAATTAGCATCAGTTCATCAAAAGTAGATATTGCGCTCGAACTTAAAAACTTTTTTACTTCAACGTTTAACTATGAGCAAATATCTAATGAAAAAACAATTAAAACCCTTCAGGATATTGAATTTGCTGCAGATACAACTTTCTTAAACAGACAAGACATCAGCTCAGCAGAAGCATATATTCAAAACAATATCGATCCACAATTTAAGATGCCAGGCTATATTAAATAAATACAGGAACCGTTCGTCTAAGTAATAAAATATGATAAATAACCAGCAGATTTTTGCAGTCATTGTAACGAATCTGCTGATTTTTTTGCTTATATTTAATTGGGTTTCAACATCTTCTTAATCTTCTCGACATTTAAGCGGATTTCCACTAATATAGTAAATGACTATAGCAATTAGAAAATTTTCAACTTAACTGTTGTATTGAATAGAAAGGAATCAAACATGATTGAAATAAAAGAGGTTTCATTTGGATTTCCTCAAAAAGATTTATTTAACAAAGTCTCATTTACCATCGAGCAAGGGCAACACGCAGCTTTTATCGGCTCAAGCGGTTCTGGAAAATCCACCCTTGTAGAAATGATGATGGATCCTGAAAAATTGATGTTCGATGGAAAAATCATCATCGATCCACAGTATCGATTAGGTCATGTGAGTCAATTTTATAAAAAACCCATTCATGCCACTCAGACAGTCTATGATTATCTGTGCGAGCCATTTCACACACTGCAAGCAGAGATCGATGCACTTTGTGCCAAGATGGAACATGCAGAAGACTTAGAGTCTATATTAGAAGCCTATCAAACAGCACTAGATGCCTTTGAAGCGATAGGTGGTCATGATTTTGAGACAGATATCCTCAAAAAACTCAATCTCGCTGAGCTGAGCAAACTTAAGGATTTACCGGTAGAAAACATTAGCGGTGGTGAGTTCAAACTCGTTCAAGTCATCAAAGAAATGGCGCTTCATCCACACCTTCTTATTATGGACGAACCCGATGTCTTTTTAGATTTTGAGAATCTGAATTCTCTAAAAAATCTCATCAATGCCCACAAGGGAACCATGCTTGTCATCACGCATAATCGCTACCTACTCAATCATTGTTTCAACGCGATTATTCACCTGGAAAATCAAGAAATTCAGTCATTTGATGGCAATTTCATGGAATACAAATTCGAACTTTTACAAAATAAAATTGAGCAACTTGAACTCTCACTCAAAGACGATGAAGCGCTTGCAAGAAACGAAGCACTTATTGATCAATTGAGATTTCACGCTTCTTATAATGCCGATGCTTCAAGGGGACGTGCGCTTAAAGCCAGAGTCAAATTTAAAGAGCGCCTTGAGGCAAGACGCATCAAAGCACCATTTGTTGCCATCACTCAGCCAAAGATTCAATTTGAGCTTGCACAACCAGACGTAGAAACAACGATTCTAACGGTTGATGATTTAACGCTTCGTTTTGAACACGATTTAATCAATCACGCTTCATTTACCATAGAGCCCGGTGAAAAAGTTGCGCTCATCGGTGCCAATGGAACAGGTAAAACGACATTATTCAAAGCAATTCATGAAAATAAAAATCCTGCTATTCAGCTTACAGAAGGCGTTATAGTCGGATATCAATCTCAAAATGTATCGGATATTCAATATGATTCCCTTTCCGTACTCGATGCTTTCTTTGAGCTTGGCATGCCTTCACCAGATGCCATTCGATCCCATTTAAATCAATTTGGGTTCCCAAGTGATATCCTCAAACAGAAACTCTCTGCACTTTCTGGTGGAGAGAAAAATCTCATACAGATGGCCATGCTGATGCTAAAACCGTCTCACCTGCTTTTACTAGATGAACCAACTAGTCACTTAGATACCTATGCACAAATTGCACTTGAACGTGCCATTGAATCCTACAAAGGTGCCTTACTCATGATTTCGCATGATTACTATATGATCGCCAATTGTATGGATTATGTGCTTCTTATCGAAGATCATAGCATTCGAAAAATGAGCATTCGCAAGTTTAGAAAAATGATTTATGAGAACCACTTTACACATGAGTATTTAGAACTTGAACAGAAGAAAAAAGACTTAGAAGTACAAATTGAAACAGCGCTTGATGAGAGTTATTTTGAGACAGCACAGTCACTCGCTGAGACTTTAGAAGAAATCATTGAAAAGATGAAAGAAACTAAATAGATAAGGCAACACCGTAATATCAACTTAATCCATATGCACGTACAATCAAAAAGCGCCCTTAAGGCGCTTTTATTTGATTTGTTTGTTTGATTTGTTTATTTGCTTTGTCTATGTGATTGTTTTTATTCTCCTCGAATCAGTTCGATGGCCTTTCGCATATCGACATCGACTAAATTCATAACTTCTTCTAAACTTGGCGAGGTCATATAATCCGGCATAATGCCACGACCTTCTGTCAACCCTTCAACAGCTACTTGATAAATTCTGGTTGAATACCGAAAACTAAGTTGTGTATGCTCTAACGTCGTTGAAGATGATGCGTCTGTACAGGCAAACGAACCCCCACTTTCTTCTCCAATCATCGTGCCAATCTGATGGTACTTCATGAGTGCGAGAAAATGTCCTGTTGTGGAAAAGCAATTTCCATTTATAAGAACGTACACGTTTCCCGTATATGGCTGTTCTGCCATTGGAATCGGATTTCTTAGAGAAGGGTAACCCTTCGCAAAATCATTCGCAAAATAAGGAACTGGTTCTTTTTCAAGATAAGAAAATAAGTGTGACGCAACATTGGGATCACCACCAAAATCATCTCGTACATCTATGATGATGTTCGTTAGTTGCTTTTCATCCACTTTCTTGAAAAAATCGTCTATAAAAGCATTATAGCTCGCTACTGAATCGCTCCCTTCGGGGTAAAAACTTGCCATTTGAAGCACTGCATAGTCTTCTTCAAACAGCATGCTATTTTCTCTTGCTAAATTCATATCTTGATCCCAAAATGCATCGCCCGCTTCTTCAATGGCTGTTTTAGTCGCCATAGGGACTTCCATCTCTTTTACTTGTGTTGTTTCAGGGAGCAGATAACTCACCATCACGGTTTCTTGGCTTGGATGATCAATGGCATAATGATATCTAAATCCCGCATTCACAGCACGCGCTTTCATGGTTTCATTGGTCCCATCAGAGGCAAAATTTTCGTAGATTCCAGCGATGATGTCTTTCATCGGAATCCCCTCTATACTGACGATTTCAGCACCAATTGGAATGTCGGGAATCAAACTATTTTGTCTCAACCAAGCGTGTTCATCTTGCCAATAAATGCTAAAAGGCAAGAATTTACCTTGTTCAATCAACTGGTTATAATCGGATTCTGATAGCCCTAAGTAAGTATGCCCACATCTGAGCGTTGTGACGATCGGCGCAACCAATCGATAAAATTCAAGTGTCGTCATGCCATCTGTAATCTGCTCATAGGTTGCATCTAAAAGTTGTGTTACTTCTTCTCTGTCGGCATAGAGCATTGGATGAAAGTTTTCAACATATCTCCTAAATGTCGCAAAATCTTCTTGCAGCGCAGTGAGCTCAAACCGACTCCCCACTATCCCTTCGTTAGTCGCTTCGTCTGTCGTTTCGTCACTCGTTTCACTTGCGGTGACAGTTAATGCGTCATTTGAAACGGAATTCTTCTGACTTTCACACGAACATGCAATGACACTCCAACTCATGATTAGCAATACCAAAATCCATCTTGATGATTTCATCTAATTCCCTCCTTTTACTATAAAAGTCGCTTAACACCATATTGAGTTTGAATAAATTGAACCCATGATAACCAAAACTCAGAAGCAGTCTGATGAAAATGTACCTGATAATCAGAAGGTTTCTTAATGTATTCTACGAGAGTTGTATATCCAAATGTTTCAATGATGTATTCGACAACTGTATAAGCAATTTCATAACCCCCACGCTCTTTAAACTTTTCAAAACTCGATTCAAAAGTTGCAAAATCTAGCGGATGAATCTGTTCGGTGTAGCGTTCAAGCGCATGGGTGATGCGATTCCGTTCCAACCACTGTGCCTCATATGCAGAAACGCCATGCATCAACCAATACGGAAGTGACTCGCTGAGTTGGCTGACCATCACTTGTGCCAATAGGTGAATCGCTACCTTTTCCGCTGAAAGATCATCAAAGCACGGCTCAGGCGCAATATGCATCACATCCCATGTAAGTCCACCCCTCAACCATTTAGGACCGTTGACAATACCTAGCGCTGAATGTAACCTTTCCTGCGAATCGTGTATGTAGACAATTCTGCGTTCCTCAAAATCACATTGTAAATGTGATCCAATCCTCAAGTAATGCATTTCTAAGGTGTCTGCTATTTTAGCAGCATATAAAACATCTCCACCACCGTATAGATTAAAATGTTCCGTCTGATAAAGTAAAGGCCCGCCATAGATTTTATGAATAAAGCCTTTCATTTCATTTTGAATGCACTCTCTTTCAGTCAATCTCACTTGATAAGTATATTTTCTGCCATTGGCTTCATAAGAAAGCACTTCTTTTTTAACCAATCGAGATAAGAGTGTTTTTACTGTTGTGGGTTCCCAATTCATATCACTAGACTGCTTCAAAGCGCTCATAATGTCACTTGCTGTGTTCGCTTTACCCGACCATAAAATACGCATTACTTGCCATTCTGCATCTGATATTTGTACCGCTTTCATCTGATGATCCTCCAATTATGTATGACTACAACTATTGACGACTACATCTGTAGACAACATTTGTTTATAGTTAGTCTACACTTGTAGTCAAACAATGTCAAGAAAAATCCCCATCACTTATTTGTATCGCCGTCTATCGGTTGCTACAACTAGGTTATGAGGATTTAAATATTGGTATAGCTTCAACTACAGTTTTAAATTGACTTCGATAATCTGAGGTGGGGCTAAAAACCGTGCATGAATTCTTGAGGTTCCCAGACCGTTACTGACAATCAACGTCGTCTTGTTGGCTGTATCCAACGTGTAGAGCCCTGAAAGATAAGGCTCATCGATGTTCATGAGCTCTCTCACAAAACCGATGCCAACCTGTCCGCCATGCGTATGTCCGGATAAGATCAAATCGACATTGGGCAGTTGATTCTGTTTAAAGGAATTCGCTAATTTCGAACTGACAGATGCTTCACCTTCAGTTGGTTCATGTGCCAAGAGGATTCGGTAATCGACATCAAACAGTCCATTAACTACATGTGAGTTGGTTGTATTAGAAAAAACCATGCTATTGGAAAAAACCGCGCTGTAATCAGGCTCGCCCATTTGAGCATCGTCTAATCCGCCGATGGCAATGGTCTTGTCATCTGTCAACACAATCACGCAGCTTGAATTTTTAAGCACTTCAAATCCGGAATCCGTCATGATGGATTCGTAGACTCTTACACCGCCTCCACCATAGTCGTTATTTCCCCAAATGGCAAATTTTCCATACTTTGATCGAATCTTCGAAAGCGATTCAACCACTTCATGTGCAGGACCATATAAGTAATAACTTTCAAATAAATCCCCTGTAAATACCACGATATCAGGTTCCATCGCATTAACTTTCAGGACGATTTTATCAAGCTCTTCCACGGTATACTCAGGGCTGATCTCAATATCTGAAAGCTGCACGATCTTTAGGGGTACCTCTGAAACTTGACCCGTCAGTGCATAGGACTTAACCTGAATCAAATAGGGTTCAATTTTCACAGAATAAATGCCGATGGCGACTGCAAGTACACACAATCCCAAACATAAGAGCATGACGTACTTTATTCGCTTATGTGAACTCGTTTGTGAATTCATTTGTGAATTCGAATTAAAATTAGCTTGTTGAGTTGATTTTTTATAAGAAGGCTCATGGCCTTTATGACTGGCGTTGTTCAATGGACACCTCGATACGATATGATTTACAAGGGTTTTCTAAAAACCTAGAAAATTAGTATATCGTATTTAAAGGTGAAAGTCATCGACATAAATGTGAACATTCTCCGGAACCATAAGCACAATATACCTGATATTGTACGAAATGGTCGCAATATTTTAGAAAATCCGATTGACAAGCTAATGTTTATTAGCTTATACTGTAGCTAATAAACATTAGCTATTTTGTTGGAGGTAAAATGAACACTAAAGATCGTATCAGGCTAGAGTCGCTTAAGCTGTTTTCCGAAAAAGGCTATGATGCAGTTAGCGTAGCTGAAATTGCCGCAGCTATAGGCATAAAAGCTCCCTCTCTGTATAAACACTACTCAAGTAAACAGAGTATATTTGATTCAATTCTCGATGAAATGGACAAACGCTATGAAATACTCATATCATCGTTAAATCTTGATGGGACAAATGCTCAAAATGATTTATCCACTTTTCAATTGATTTCTGAAGAACATCTCGTTCAGATGGGAAAAGAACTTTTTCTCCATAACTTAAACGATGAGTATAGTTGCCTTTTTAGAAGACTCTTGACTCGGGAACTCCATAGATCTGCTGAGTTAGCAGAACTCTATGTGAACCAATTCATTTTGGCTCCTCTTAAGTACCAAAGTGCTTTATTTATGGGACTTATGTCTTCTGGTTGCTTTGTACAGAAAAGTCCTGAAACTGCTGCTTTACAATTTTACTCCCCCGTTCCACTACTGCTGTCGATGTGCGATGGCCAACCTCACAAAATTCCTGAAGCGCTTGTATTACTTGAAAATCATATTAGAAGCTTTGACCAAATGCACAGAGTGCAGAAAGGAGAATAAACAATGACATTGATGCATAGAAAAAGACCTTTAATTCAATGGATGGGTTTACTGGGTGTGATTAGTTTGATTTCCTATACTGCGGGAGTGGTATTTTCACCAATTGCTTATCCAGGTTATAATTGGATGTCGCAAGCAGTAAGCGATCTTAGTGCGGTTAATGCACCTTCTAGAATGCTATGGAATCAACTGACAAGTCTTTATGGTGTTTGTGGTGTCGTTTCAATTACTATAGTTTGCATTTTTATCCAAAATAAACTGAATTCTTGGCTTCGCCATGGCTTGTACTTATTTGCCTTAATGAATTGGGTATCAAATGTTGGATATACCATGTTTCCATTATCTGAAAGTGGTACACCAAATTCGTTTCAAGACTTGATGCACATATACGCAGTGACACTTCCAATCGTGTTGCTATCTATCGTCTCACTCATATTGATTATCGTCGGTGGTTTTAAAGAAAAGAAATATCATTCATTAGCAATTTACGCACTATTTGCCCTAGCGCTGATGTTCATTGGTGCAATCGGCGTAGGTCTTGTACCTAAAGCATACTTCGGTATATTTGAACGCTTTAGTGTGTTTTCTGCAACAGGATTTAACGCAATCTTGGGATTCTATTTATTTATGGGGTTTGATTTTACTTAAGAAAAGAAGCTACTTTCATTATAACTTATTGGGAATAATGAAAGTAGCTTCTTTGTATTGATTTTACTGTCCTGTGACTTAGTTAAAAAACTATTCTAAACGTGAACAGCCTCTGGCACAGGTTGATACCCAGCAGGCTCATATGAAATAACGCCTTTTCCACTGGTGTAATCCGCGAGTTCAGTTTGATAATATTGACTGGTCGCTTGCGGCAATATCCCCTTGAGAATTGCAGAATCCCCCTCAATGATGGGATTTTCAAATGTTCCACGCATCTTCAAGACGTCTGAAATGGCTTTTCCGACGAGTAACTGTGGAATCACCAGATCAAAATGATAAATCGGTTCAATTTTGCAGATATCCACTGCATGAAGCGCTTTTGTGACTGCCAGTTCTGATACTTTTCTATAATCCGATGGCGTGCTATTGACACTATCATACTCCGAATATACAAATCGGATGCGAACATCCATCACTTCCATGCCATCGATGCCCTTTTTCAGTCCAAGAAGACTCCCTTCTCGAACGGCGTTTTGAAATGTCTTTTTGAGATCTCCAAATGACACTTCAGTGACATACTCAATTCCAGCACCAGCTTCCAAAGGCTCAATCACAACACCTACAGTCGCTGGGAGTAAATTGCCGTTTTGGTAAATCAACAAACACGCTTCAGTCTGTGATTTGATGGCCGCTTTGTAGACGATTTCTGGTTCAAGAATCTGAGTTTCAATGTCAAATCTCTCTTTGAGAAGCTGCTCAATGATTTCCCTTTGAACCATTCCAAAGAGTTTCAACGAAATCTCTTCTGTTTCAGGATGGATTTCGAACTCTAAAAAAGGATCTTCATCCGTTAATGCCACAAGCGCGTCGCATATTTTTCTTCTTTCTGCTAAATCGCTTGCTAATACCTGCGCTTTCAGCGTCGGTGATGAAATGTGGACCCATTTTTTATGGATTGGGGGTTCACCCAAAATACTTCCCACAGCCAACTCATCCGTGTATAAAATCACCACATCTCCAGCCGTGACAACATCTTTGCGAATGGTTTTGATTCCATTTAATGCTTCCATTTTCAAAATTTTAGTCGTTCTATCTTCAGCATATATTGGATAGGTTTCTCGCAAAACCAGTGCGCCTCCGAAAAGTCTCGTAAAACACCTTCTCGCCCCGTGTTCATCTCGATCCACTTTGTAAACTACAGCGGAAAGGGGCTCTTGTGTTTGGGGTTCCACCCACTCTGTGATGAGAGATAAAAGTGGTGAAATACCCAGTCCATGTAAAGCTGAGCCATTTAACACGGGCATGAGCTTGCATTCATTAAATAATCGCTTTGCCACCGCGTTCATTTGCGCATCGGTTACGTCCATTTCGCCAGCCCACGCTTCAAACATGGCGTCATCTAATAGGGACAGCGTTTCAAGATTCATGTGTTTTTCCTCTGAGTGAATCACTCTGAGCTCTGCTGATCGCTCGCCCGCATGCTCAACTCCGTTGATTTGATACACGCAGTCTGATAATTCCGAGTGAATTTGGTGCATCACGGACTCTAAATTCACGCCCATTCGATCGACTTTGTTGATCATCAGCACCACAGGGATTCCCGCACGTTTCAGTGCATGAAAAATCACCTTGGTCTGAGTTTGAACCCCTTCTCTCGCCGATATCGCGAGTATGGCTGCATCAAGCACACTGAGTGACCGCTCGACTTCTGCGATAAAATCCACATGTCCAGGGGTATCGAGTAAATTGATTTCATGATCATGATAATTCATTGTGACGGTCGTTTGTCTGATGGTAATGCCACGCGACTTTTCCAGCGACATCCCATCTGTTATGGTATTGCCATTGTCCACGCGTCCCACTTCTTTTATTGCACCACATGCGTAAAGCATGTGCTCTGTAATTGTTGTTTTTCCTGCATCTACATGGGCTAATATGCCGATGTTCATCTTTTTAGATTGCTTAATTGTTGTCTCTGCGATTGCCTCCGGTAATGTTTCATAGGTTAAAGTTGTATTTGTGATTGTATCTTTAATTGTATTTGTATTCATATCGATTGTTCTCCATTTTCTTATAAAGTCTCAGTAAACTTGACGTTTTCATTTGATTGAGCCTAATTTTGAGCACAAAAAAACCACAGCTTATGACTGTGGATAAACTCAATAGAAAAGTCTCATAATAAAGTTCACTAAAAACCATTTATAAGAAAAATCGGTTAGCAATCACCATTGGCCATAAAACATGCTTTGATTAAATTTGCGAATAGTGTCTTGTTCATCATATTTATGACCTCCTTATATTTTGCTGGCGAAGTCAAGATTTTCATCATCTTGCACTTTGAACTCGCGCTTACTCACTTATTAAAACACGTTTCATCTAAAATTACAATCCCAAATACAAATTGTCATATGATTATCATGAATTTGTCATAGAGTTGTCATACTCAGATCAAAAGAAGGGAGTAACTACCTGAGGTTCAACATCAAATTGCGTCTAAACAGATCATACCACCCGTCAAATCCATAGGCTTTAAGCGCGTCTTGAGTATTCAAAGGCAGATTTTCAAACAGATCATGTTGGGTGATCTCTTCAACTTCAGACCGATTAAGCGTTGCAAGTACTTCCACTGGCTGATGATCAAAATAGTGATTCATCGGGCAGCAATCTTGACACAAAGTACAACCAATCAAAGACTCAATTTTGTGTGATCCGCTCCACTCTGGAATCGGGTCCATTAAGTCCAAATAGAACGAGACGCATTTATTGGGATCAAGAAGAAACTCATTTTCAGGAATGGCACCATATGGACAGGCACTAACACAAGCCCCACAACTGTTACAAATATCCATCTCGAAGCCTTCCGCATCATCAACCGGGCGATGATGCCCATAAGTACGATAATCCCCATAACTCCCGGACTTCTCAATTGTTTCATCCACACGCAAGTCCGTATAATACGCCACAAGACGATGCTGACTGCCATAGGTTTCAACATAACTGATATTATTTTTGCCGTATTTCGTCAATCCCGACCACGCACCTAAAAGTTTGTAAGGTAAATGCACTTCTTTCAGCTTCAGACCAGCAGATTCAAACACCTCACAAATTTTTTGATGTTTTTCACTCGCCCATTTTGAGTGGTGATATCCCGAAGGAATCGTCGCATATTGGATGCCTGACTCGGTTTCGTAAGCCACTTTTGCATGCGGCTGAGGATAGGATGCAATCAAAATTGATTGAAACCCCTCTGGAGTCTCAAAGTCGTAATGCATGTAGTTTTCATAGATAAACGCGCCGACTTTGCCTTGATGATGTTTGGATTCAATCGCCTGTTTTAATTCTGACAGGATCTCAATCGGCAAAATCCGATATTGGACCTCTATGCTTTTAAGCGATTCCGACAGCTGTTCTGTCAACTGATTGAGTGTCGTTATAGATGTCTTATCCACATCAATTTCATCACCTGTTTTTTCGATATATTCCACTAAACACTTTGCAAATGACTCATAAGATTGACCTTGTGCGGTAATCACCGTTCCAACTGAATGCGGCGCAATCACCACAGGCGAATCTTCATACTGTGTTTTTTCGAAATACTTCGCAAGTGGATCATCCGATGCAATGCCCGTCGCACCAGCTGTACAGCGCACTCCCTCAAGCAAACCAAATCCAGCGAGAAGCTCAGCTCCGCCACAGATGCCCGCCACTATGCCGCCATGCGCTAAGATGGCTTCAATCAGCTGCTTCAATTCTGACGCTTCAAATAGTGGAAAGCTGTCCCCACCAGGAATCACGAACAAATCGATTTCACTGGGATTGAGCGACTCAATGTCAGAATTTACTAAAAACGTTTGCCCTTCTAAACTCTTATACGGTCTATTTTCAAGCGCAACATGACGCCAGTTCAACTCTCGAAGTTCTAAAAGCATCAAAGACACTTCAAACTGAGCAAACCCATCATAATAAAAAAGTGCAGCATTCATCTTAATCCCCCCTACCTCTATATAAATTCATTGATTATTTACATCCATTGATCATTTACATTCATTGATTATTTACATCCATTGGCACAACTCGTTATAGGCATAATTCCAACCTATATCAACTTTGTATCCTTTATCAGCACCAACTTAAATGCTTGTCCATTGATTTCGTTGGCCTCAACTCGAAGTCCATACTCCGCAGCTATGTGACACAACATGTCTGGGTTTAGCTCCCTTGTCGCCCATTTAGCCCCATAGGCCGTAAAATCCTTTTTCTTTGGAAGCTCAATTTGCACCGGTACGACAAACAATTGTTCATTCGCTACCTCTGCTTTTGGAATCACCGTATCCCAAATCACCAAACGACCTCCTGTTTTCAAAACCCGACTCGCTTCAGCAATCACCGCTCGATAATCCTCTGGCTTTAAATACATCAGAAAATAAAACGCCGTCGCACAGTAAAATCTTTCGTTTTCAAACGGTAAAGCACGCGCATCGGCCACCACTTTAAAAGGTCCATCAGGCGCTTCTTCTAGCTCATCTTGACGAATATCCACTGCGGTCACACTGCGTCCTAACACTTGTCCAATAACCCCTTCGCCACCGCCACCTAGGTCGATGATGCTTCCTCTCATTTCTGGCGCATCGCTCTTTCCACGATATTGCTCTAAGAGTTCAAACGACCTCATCGGAATGGATTGAAGCGGAACAACTTTCATCTTCGGGTTTAACTTCCCCATCATCCAAAACAAAGGTTTCATCATGATATGCATCTCAAACACCTCCCCAAAATGATTTATCACGTCTCATTACTTAAGCGACATCACCATCTCATATTGTGACAGCGCATCCTTAGAACTGCCCAAACGCTTCATTAAACTTTCCATACCCGCATGATCCGGAAAACTAAAACGTAGTCCGGTTAAATCAGGTTCCATTTGCAAAATGTGCCCCACCATTCTTTGCGCAATTCCTTTTCCCCTAAACGCTTCATCTATCGCGATAAACTGAATCGATGATTTAAAATGCGCAACCGCCCCTACGAGATGCCCTTTAGCATAGGCACCGTACTGCGAACCTGCTCGCTTTTCAATCGTCTCCATCTCATTTTGCCAATTCACATAGACATTTGGCAGCGATTCACGATACGCTTTTAACGTCTCAAACGAAATCGGTTTGATCTCAATCCCCTCGCCGAACGATTTCGGCTGCATCATCTGCTCCCTTAGCGACGTCAATACCTCCGGTTGATCGAGATGATAGTACCATAAATTTCCGCAAATCTGATATCCAAGCCGCTCATAAAGCTTCACTGCCCGATCATTGCCGTTGATCACCTCTAAAAATAGCCGATCACACTGCATCGCTTCCGCTTCTTTTTTATGTTCTGCCATAAGCCGCTTCGCTAGGTCCGTACCACGTTTGCTGGGAATGACACAGAGGCCACCACAGCGCATGGTCTTCTGATGGTCAAACATTCGAATGCCGCCTAGAACAACACCTACACCCTTGCCATTTGCCATTATATCTGCTTGATTTTTCACTCGATCACTTACCCTATCGCCGCTGTTAGAAACCTCGTCCAGTTCAATAGCAATAAACGAATGCTCCAGTTGATTGCCTTCCTTTTCAAAGAAATGGTCGAAAAACACCTCTTCTGTTAGTGAAATCTAAATCATATAGTCTGAAAATCCTTCTGTAAAAGTCTCATAAATTAAGTGTTGATCCACATCTGTGCATCGAAATAATTGAATCATATGCCCCTCCTTGCTATTCTCTTGTGTACTCCGTCAAATACGTCGTGACGATATCTACTGCAACGCTTATTTTATTTTCATCCAGTTCAAACTGCATGACGCCAGCTAAGTTTGCCACGCCATTGATAAGTGCAATGAGGATATAAGAAAACGCCTCTAAAGGAATCGTCTTCTTAAAATGCCCACTCTCCATACCGGCGACGAGGATGTTTTTAACATCTTGCTCAAATGCACGGTACCGTCTTTGATTGAGATCTGTCATTTCCTCTGTGAAATCTGCCGTTGCCCAGAACTCCGAAGCGAACTTAATCCATTGACGGTTATTTTCATCTAGAAAATTTCTCAATCGAATCCGAATATACTCCGAAATCCTTTCAACAGGTGACAAGGACAAGTCAATCTTTCCCGACAGCGTCGACTTGTTTAAGTCTGAATTTTCAACGATTGCAAAGAACACCTCTTGTTTGCTTTGAAAATACGTATAAAAGCATCCCTTGCTAATTTGCGCTTCTTTGATAATCTCATTGACGGACACCCGAGAATATCCTCTTTGAGCAAACAATTCAAACGCTACAGCGACGATTTCTTCTCTATTTTTTGACCATTTTTCATCATTTAGTTTTGGCATGTGAACTCCTATCACTCAGTACTATCTAATATCTAATATCTAATATCTAATATCTAATTTCTAAAATGTTTAATATCTTAAATGTCCGATACTCTATAATCAAAATGGACTAACATCGTCATTTCTCATTTAAAAAGACCAGTGGTCTCTTTTGCTATCAGAATAGCACACTCACTGGTCTTTGTCTAATATATTTTTATACTCCACAATCGCATTCATAAACGCTTCACCATAACTCTCAAACTTCTTATCTCCGATGCCCTTGATCTCTAAAAAGGCTTCTTTTGTAGTGGGTAGATACGTCGCCATGTCACTGAGAACTGAGTTGGCAAACACCACATAAAGCGGCACTTTCTTAGTTTGTGCAATTTGCGCCCTTATCCTAGAGAGTTCATCATAAAGCTCTGGATGTTTCGCATAGGTATTGGAACGTTTCTTCGTCGCCTTTTTCTCAAACGCCTCAAGGCGCGTTTGCTTCATCACGATGCGCTCTTCCCCTTTTAAAACGCTTCGCGAACTCTGACTTAGTTTGAGCACTGGATACTCATCTGCCGTCATGCCGATAAATCCTTTTGCGATTAAAAACATGATTTGCTCCTTAATCACCGCAGTGGATTCATCCTTTAACAGTCCATACGTCGATAGCGTATCAAATCTTAGTTCTTTTACCCGCTGTGTTTTAGCGCCTTTGAGAACATCCACCACTAGATTGATACCAAATCGCTGATCCATCCGATAAATACACGACAAGATTTTCTGAGCCGCCTCCGTACAGTCGATTTCTTCAGATTCATCGAGGCAGTTGCTACAGCTATTGCAAGACGTATAAGTGATGGCTTCGCCAAAATAGCGTTGAATTTCACCTCTCAAACACGTATTGGTATTACAATAATCAATTAAGCTCTGTAAATTCTCCATTTGAATGGTGTAGCGCTGACGATCGGTACAGTTTTGAGTGATGAGCATCTTTTGTTTCACAATGTCCGACGAATCATACATCAATATACAGTCGCTTTCAAGTCCATCGCGACCCGCACGACCGGCCTCTTGATAGTACGCTTCCATATTTTGAGGCATGTTATAGTGGATGACAAATCTCACATCGGGCTTATCAATCCCCATCCCAAACGCATTGGTTGCGACGATGATTTTCTTGTGATCCAGCATAAATTCATCCTGCACGCGATTTCGCGACTCGACATCCATCCCCCCGTGATAATAGGTCGCATCGATGCCATCTTTCACAAGCGCTGCAGCAACTTGTTCAACCGTTTTTCGCGTGGCACAATAAATAATCCCCGTCGCATCCTCAGGGATTTCTTTTAACCAATTGGCTAAGTATACGTATTTTTTAGGCGGTTTCACCACCCGATAGCTCAAATTATCTCGATCGACTCCAGAAACATAGACCTGAGATTCCCTGAGATTTAATAAAGTAATGATATCTTCTTTAACAGCCTGAGTCGCAGTCGCTGTAAACGCTGCCATCACTGGGCGTACAGGTAAACGATTCACCCACGAAGCAATCGATTGATAGCTCGGTCTAAAATCATGCCCCCACTGACTGATACAATGCGCTTCATCCACTGCCACAAAGGAGATGTTGATGCTATTTGACGCACGAATAAACGCTTCACTTTGTAGGCCCTCAGGTGCAACGTAGACAAGTTTATACACGCCTTCTCCAATGGCTTTTACCCTCTGGTTCATCTCAGACGTGGACAGCGAACTATTCAAAAAAGTCGCTGAGATCCCATTTTCTTCAAGTGCCTCCACTTGATCTTTCATCAGCGCAATAAGCGGCGAGATCACTACAGTGACGCCCTCAAACATCAATGCAGGAATTTGATAACACATCGACTTCCCGCCTCCTGTTGGCATGATCACCAACACGTCTTCTCGCGAATAGATCGACTGAATGATCGCCTCTTGTCGGTCTCTAAACGTCTCATATCCAAAATACTTTTTTAAAAGTTCATTTGCTGTCATGAAATAAAATTCTCCCTTTTCAATCCATCTATTTTCAGTTACAATAATTTCGTAGGAACATTTACGATGCGGGTGTAGCTCAATGGCAGAGCTCTAGCTTCCCAAGCTAGCTACGAGGGTTCGATTCCCTTCACCCGCTCCATTTTATTTTTTGAGGAAAACCATGTCAAAAGAAATGATCAAGCCACAAAAGGCTGATAAAGCACACTCTTCAGATTCTGACGAAGCACAAGCATTAGAAGCCCTAAAAACGAAATGCACACGGTCTTTAAAGGCGTATCTGACAAAAAAAATTGCTGAACTCCAGCCAGATTTCAAAATCAAACCCAGAGGGTTTGTCATCGAACACTCAAATGTCCGATGGGGCAGCTGTAACAGCAAAAGAGAATTGACCTTTAATTGGCGATTAGCGCTCCTTCCACAGGAGATCATCGATTATGTCATCATCCATGAGATGTGCCACTTGGTCCACCTCAATCACGATCGTTCATTTTGGCGCCTCGTGGGCAAACACTGTCCAAACTATAAAGAAGCCATGGCTTATTTGGGAAATACCAAACGGTCAGAATAAATCCTCAGAAAAATCCTCAGACCAGCTCTTAACTCGAGTTCTTAATTCAAGTACTCAGCTCAAGCTTTTATCTCAAGTCCCAATTTGATTTCTACCGTGTTCCTTCGCATAATATAGCGCATCGTCCGCTTTTTTAAAATAACTGCCTAAATTTTCGCTCACTTCACCATACGGAATATGCACAAGACCCATGCTTACAGTCATGGGTTTTTCTATGCCAAAATCGTGATGTGCAATCTCATTGAGAATACGCTGTGCAACCATATGACCACTGACTTTTTCAGTATGAATGAGCAATATAACAAACTCCTCTCCACCCCATCTAAAAGCCACATCTGTTGGCCGGATTAGCGATTGAATCACCTGTGAAAACTTCACTAATATTTCATCTCCACGCGGATGACCATACGTATCGTTGATCACTTTAAAATGATCAATGTCCAGCAAAAGAAAATCCATTTCACTTTTACCGACATATTGGTGGACCATTCGATCAAATTTTCTACGGTTTGGAAGCCCTGTCAGTTCATCTTTCTCCATAAAAAGATTGAGTTCGTTAGCTGCATGCAGTTCCCTTTCAGAAATTCTTTTCAAAAACTCAAAACAAAGTATCAGGATAGAGATGCCAACTAGTGTATAGATCATGTCCCCCCATGGAATCCAGTCGATATTGTTTTCGCGAGAAGACAGATGTTCTGTATAAAATTTTGCAACTAAAAGAACGCCTAAAATTGAATAGGTGGCAACAAACTGATATTGACGTACATACCCTGCCACAACCACCAACATAATCACAAGTAGATGAATGTAAAACCTCAAAGAAATCGGCTCTCGGAACAAATACAGCGCAAATCCAAAGCCCAATAATACGGTACAATTCGCAGCGAGTTCAAGGCGTTTCTTTTTCCAGAAAATAAAAAACACCCCCATGAGAATCGTCACGACGAGGAACTGAATCCCCATCATTAAAAATTGTCCATTCAAAACGAGGTCAATGACAAACATCAGATCCGCATAGAGATACACAAAAATTAAGATGAGCAACGTATATTCACCTTTTTTTCGAACATAAAAACTCTCGTCTTCATAAATACTCAAGAGGGATTTAAAATAGCGTTTCATTCAATTCCCTCCTTTTTAGCGGATGAAGATCGTTCTAGTTTGAGTTCAGGTTGCATGTTTTTTGGTGTGCCTTGACTATTTTCAAGAACTGTCCGGTTGCGCCCAGATCTCTTAGCGATTAAAAGCATGTGATCTGCACGCGCAAACGCATCGCGCTGATCCACAACGTGATCCTCGACAGGATCCACGACAGGATCCACGAGGGAATCCGCTACGGGATCCAATCCTCGGTGCAATAGGTGATGATTTTGAGAGACACCTATACTGACGGTAATCGTCTCATTTTCAAGCAGTTGACTCTTCATGACGCTTTCTCGAAAAGCTTCTAATTGATGGAACCACTCGCTTATCGTATCGTGTGTCGTGATGACCACAAATTCCTCGCCACCCCAGCGATAGACACTTTCGCCTTCAAACATCTCCTTCATCATTCTCGACAATTTAACCAGCACCTAATCCCCCACATCATGACCATAATGGTCATTGATTATCTTAAAGAGATCAATATCAATCACTGCTAAGCAATACGCCACATGATTGCGATTCAGTGCCTCCACATCTTGATTAAATTTATTACGGCACAACAAACCCGTGAGAACATCTAAATTGGAAATCTCAGCAAGTTGATGCGTTTCTTCAATTTCATTTGCAATGATTCGGTTAAAATAATGCACAAACACCATAATCATCAGCACGCTTGCAACGATAAACACATTTTGTTTGAGTAAAATCATATGCGCCTGATCCCCAGTATACTGAAGATACAGATGGGCACTTCGCCCAATCATGAGCAACAGTAAGGATAAAACAATCAGTCGAATTTGCAGCTGATTGAGATGTACGATATACCCGACGATCAGCACCAATAGAATCTGTACATAAAAATGAAAATTGAGCTGCATATATAAGTGGCTAATGGTCGCCAAAATCCCTGCACTTAGCAGAATATACTGCGACATCAGCAAATGACCTTTTTTAAATACCCACCACACGACCATCAAGATCGCGACAATTGCAACTATAGAGGTCGTGTACAAATAGCCCATTTCACGTTCGAAACGCATCAAAAAAATCCCCAAAACTGCATATATCGCAATGAGGACATAAGAAAACAAGGTGTATTCCGCCTTTTTTCGAATCTTGTATGGCGACACCTTATAAGGCTCTGTTTGTTTTGAAATCCATTGATCCAACTTGTTCTCTAGATATTTTTTTAATGACTTTTCAGCGCTTTTATTCATATCATCTGCCTCGTTATCGTGTTTGCTATATACCCATTATATCGCATAATGATCACAATATCCTATTCAAATTCGTCGGTTTTTTACATAACAAGAATAAGTAGAATATTCTCTTTGAAAGTGAGAAATTCATTTATTAATAGTTTGAATTTTTATCGAAAATATATTAAAAACATAAGCGAACAATAATTAATGAAATTACAGTCGCCTTTCTAAGTTTAGAATGATATACTCATTCTAAAATCAGTTCCAAAATAAATCATCTTGTTAAGCGAGGTACATGAATGAATATTATTTATGAAGAAAAAAAGCTATGTCTCAATTGTATGGAAATTCATTTAGTAAAATATGTACAGGTTGAAGAAATAACAACATATAAAAACAAGACTATTCAATTTTTCGCAGAATATGAATTATGTGATATTTCACAAAGTTACTCAGAAAACGAAAAACAGATGAGTAAAAATAAGCATGCGCTAGAAGAAGCCTACCAAGTTCAAATAAGGGATTTATATGAGTGATAACAAAAATATCAGTTATCTTTTCCTGTAACACACCCCTGTCTGGGTTTTTAGGACATTAAATAAATAAAGCGTTTGTCATGAAAATCGTTGAAAAAAATGTTAAAATGGTGAAGCATCGACATTAAACGTATTATATGGAGGCAATTTTGAGTCAAAAGAAGAAATTTAGTTTATTGAAAGCGGGCGTCATTTTAATTGGGCTGTCTGTTATCTTGCACGTTGTACATTATCTGATATTTAGAGACTTACACCATGTTTTATTATATTTCATGGGGGATTTAGCCTTTATTCCTTTTGAAGTTTTTATTGTGTCTTTGGTTATTGATCGAGTCATTGAAGGCAGGGAAAGAAAACACGTTTTAGAAAAATTAAATATGTTGATCGGACTATTTTATTCAGAAATTGGCAATTCACTTCTCATGAAATTTGCGCATGCAGACGTAGAAACTTGCTATACGATAAAAGACGAGTTTAAGTTTGACTTTGGAACAACCTCTAAAGACTTTGATCGAGCAAATCAAATCATCAAAGAACACGTCTGTAAAATTGATCTAGGCCAGATGGATTTAATCCAACTCAAAAAAGAGCTGGGTGATCACAAAAGTCTTCTCGTCAACTTATTGTCCAACCCTTCTCTATTAGAAAATGAAAGTTTCAGCAATTTGCTTCTAGCCGTATTTCATCTAAATGAAGAATTGGCGATGAGAGAACTCTTTGAAACGCCATCTGACATGTCCAAAGCGGATGCGGATCATATAAAAGTCGACATCGAACGCGCATACAGAAGTCTTTCAGTGGAATGGGTGAGCTATATGAGACATTTAAAAGTCAACTACCCATTTTTATATCTGACCGCTTGCGAAAAAAATCCATTTTCGAAATATGAGGTTAAATTACCTTATTAGGGATGGGGCGAAATGCCTTTTCAGATAAACTACATTTTAACAAAACAGGGCACTCATGATCACATACATCATAAGTGCCCTTTCTTTTTTACTTCAATGCACCACATACCCACACCACTCAAAATGTTCATCCATGTCCACTTCAAACATGCCGCAATACGCTAGATTTTCATGATACTGAAATTGTCTCATGACTACACCGTGACACACGACAATGACTTTGTCGTAGCCTAAATATGGCTTGAGCGCCTCTTTCACGCGTTCAAAGACACTTTTTAAAGTTTCATAAGGTGGCAAATACTCCTCTGGACATTCGCCTTTATGCTGCGACATAGCCTTAGCTGCCTTTCCTACAAATTCTGCGCTGTCATAATTAAAAGTCAAATCTGGTAACCATTCGTGAAGATCCGCGACCACATCGATCTCTAAATCCAGTTCTTTTGATAGGATTGAAGCAGTTTGAAGTGCACGTGTGTAGGGTGATGACACAATCACATCAGCACCCTTTAACAGTTCCTCTTTCGCTGCTTTCTGCGCTTGTTCTCTACCTTCATCCGACAACTGTGCCAAATCTCGACCATGTCCTTTAAATCCTAGTTCCGTCACTCTTGTATAATCTGGTTCACCATGTCTTACAAATATAAATTTAGTCATAAGGTTTCTCGCTTTCGTCGGTGGATTGTTGAATGTTGATAGTGATCACTTCTTTTTCTTTAAAAAACTTCTATCAATGCGTTGTAAAACGTCCATAGATTTCTGATCAGGTTGTTCCGTTAGCATACTATACATAAATTGATTTTTAAAACTCATATTAAGAAAATTTATCTATCAAATTTAAAAATTCAAAAACATATGTGTCTAGAAAATTGTTTTTAATTATACTCGAAACAGGTACAAATAACATTCTTTTTACTTAACTTGATGTAGAATTCTCCTTCTTCATATGATTTTGATGAAGATAATATCGCAAGTTGATTTGACCAACTGATTTGTGTCACCAGTGTTGACACAAATTCCTTGTCCTTAAAGAATTCTCTTCATCTGTCTTTTCAGTGAGCATTTTTAGTAAATAGAGTAGTTTTAATTTTTGATTGGAACTTTTTGGCATCGCGTCACCTCCGACGATAACATCATATCACGGGATGTGTCCAATAAACCGGACATCCCCCAAATCTACATTCACTCCTCGCTCAAGCACGCTCTTAGACCTTCCATCAATCGTTCTTTTTCCGTACTTCCATTCGTTGCGAATCGGATCATTTTTATGCCTGCTTTTTCGAAAATCCCATCCTTCAGTCTATCGCGTTCATATTGCTTTGTTCCTTTATGATGGTACTTGTAACCATCCACTTCCACAACCAGCAAAGGTTCTTTGTTCAGTTTATTGAAAATCACAAAATCTGCATGCGAAAACGGATGATGGATGAATTGTTTTTCGTGTTCTTCGAATACACCGTGATCCTTGATCAGATAACCGAGGGAAACGTGCATCGCTGATTTCAATGCATTAAACGGTTCGAGTTTCAACACACTTTCAATCAAAGTCGCCATAAGATTCTCCGAATCAAATTCAGAGACATGAACCTTTTTCTTCATCAAAGGAATCAAAGATTTTTCATATTCAGAATACAAGCAATCGAAAATAGACACTTTCGAACTCTGCTTGATATTTTCACTGTCACCAGTATACTCAATATACTTGATCAGATCTCCAATATTACTTCCATGAAGCGCCTTAAAATCACTTCCTACTACCACGATCAGTTTCTTAACAGATCTAGACACAGCCACATTGATCATCTTTTTATCATCAATAAACTCATCCGGCTCTGATTTTACTGTACTGATAATAATTGCATCTTTCTCTCTACCTTGAAATTTATGAACCGTTTCAACTAAAATATCTGATTTGCCAATTAACACCTTCGTCTCATTGGCTTGTTGTCTATATGGTGTTACAATTCCGATTTCTTTTGTATCAAATTCAAGTGTCGGCAAAATTTCATCGCGTATGACTTCCATCTGCCTAAGGTTGATAAATCCCCCATCTGGATGTGGTCGTTCGTGATTTCCAGGCGCTGTTTTAAAAATGCTGAGCACTTCATCCTCTTCAAGTTCATTCGTCATAATAACCAATTGGTTATCATAATATTTTTCATTACAAAACCGGATAATCTGTGGATGACATCGATAATGTTCTTGCAGCATCGTCATTGGAACTCTATCGCCATAAACCTCCACTAGAGATTCTATAATGCTAAACTTCGTATAATCGTACTCAGGTGCGATGTGATATCGATCCATATAGGTACTATTGAGCATCGTTACATTTGCATTGACTATATGAGGCAACTGCATTGGGTCACCAACAATCACTAGATGCTTGCAGCACGACATTGAAAGCGTCGCAGTCACCAAATCTACCTGTGACGCTTCATCAATAATCAAATAATCAAAGTTTCTACCTTCTGGAATGTTTCTTCTGATAGAATGCGTTGTACTGAGTATCACAGGAAATTGCTTAAGAAATGAATCATAATCTTTTTTAAATGTCCCCGTATCAAACGACTGGCTCTCCATGTCATGGTATCGCTTATATAGAGCATTTTTCATCAAGATTTCAGATTGCTTTTGATAATCATCCATGAGCTTCTCAAAATTGCTTGATTTAAGCTTTGATTTGATCTCTTTGAGGCGTTCAATGCACTCACTGATCGCCTTTTCATAATAAAGTTGATGCAATTTAAGCACCAATAAATTTAGCTCCTGTTCATCAAGATTGATCTTTGTAAACCTAAACTCAAAGAACAACTTTAATCGATCTAGAAAACTGGCTTTATCCGACGCCATACTCATGCTTTCAAGGGTAGCGATAAACTTTAATAGCGTCTCACTTTTCCACTTGTTAACAGGTACAAATTTCCTCACATCAAAATCTAAATTCACATTTAAATTGAACTCAGAACTCGAAACATTGTAATGTTTCTGCTCAAGTCTCAACTTTGACAGTTTTTCTTTAATCATCGCTCTCTCGTTGATGAGCTCAAGTTGTTCGTTTAAATATACTAACGATTTGATCGCCTCTTTTTTGATTTGGTCCACATCGTTATCACTTTGTGCCCATTTGGATAAATCGATTTTCTCATTTTTGAGCGCATCAAAAAAATGCTTTTGATTCTCTGTGTTTCCAAGAGGTGCAGCGAAAAAATCATAGCCGTACTTTTGCAGTTTTTCGTACACATTCTGTGTAGCAGAATTATTTCCAGACACTACCGCCACATTCATGTTCCGATTCACAATGTTGGCTATAATGTTTAAGATCGTCTGAGTTTTACCCGTTCCAGGCGGTCCTTGAATAATAGAAATCTTGTTTGTCATAGCCTTTTCCACAGCAATCTTCTGACTCTTGTTTAATCCAAATGGAAATACCAATACCTCATTATTTTTAATAGGTTCAACTGTTTTCCCTAATGAGTAATCAGCAAAAACAGACTCACGCGAAATAAACTTGATCTTATCTAGTTGCTTCGACAAGAACGAGTCTTGATCATCGCTTTGATTAGAAGCATTTGAAATGGCTACTAGATACTGTTTCAAGTCCTGAATTTTAGGTTCAACCAAACATGAATATTCAATCTTCACATCATTTTTTCTATGTATTTCTGCTTTTTTATTACTGAAGAAGATTTTATAATACATCTCAAAATCCATCATGATTTCAATATTGTTTATTTTCCTTGAACTCACAGACACTAACGCGCCTTCAATATTCACAACCTTAGGATTCGTCAATACAAGAACTCGCTCAAAATTGAACTGATAAGGCTTAGAATTAGACCTAAAAATCAAAGTATAGCCCGTACGCGTTTTCTCGTACGAGCTGACTTCATGAGTTTTATCAACAAAATTGTTTGAGGTTTTGTCTTTTATTAAGATGAGTACTTTATATTGGGTTACGGATGTCATATGAATGCTCCTGTTAATGTGAATACAAGCTTAACAATCAATTGTTTTATCACAATTTTTCTATTTCCTGAACAATTTTGGTTCTTTTCTCAACATCTTTTAACTACCACATCTCTACAATCGGTTCATTTGGATTAATTATCTTTACTTCCTGATTCTCATTTACAACGATGATATGTAAATTATTTAACTCTCTATAATAATCCGGAAGTTTCATGCATTGAGCCTTATATTTATCTTCACACGGTAATGCTAGTCCATACTTATATAAATTAGATTGCATGCTTTTTGCCAATTGACCTATACAAGTATTAAAATCAACAGTTGTTTGAGAAGTCATCCCTTTTGCTTCAATAATCCATTTTTCAGACTCGTTCTCTGCTATTAAATCTATCTGTCCATCTTTTTCAATTTGATAACCGGTATCTACAAAATAGTTTTCGATCGCCTCTTGAATAAATGCTTCATTTGGATATATTTTTTCTTTTTTGAAGTATTTCATATAAACCACCTTATCCTAGACTTCAACAATAGTTGATCACTCGAAATTTTGTTGCCTCAACGAATCAAATTTTCTGCTAGGATTCCCCAATATCACTTTAATCAATCGTTGAGTACAAACGCTTGCAGCTCAGAATTTATCTATTCAATAATTTTTTTGATAAACATCAATCTTGTGAATACCTATGTATATTTTACCAATGTCTTCAAAATATTGATATGTACATTATGTCTCTTTATTATACGCTTATATACAATTTATTTCCATATATTAGATAATTCAAGTTATTGAAAAAGCTTCCTTCATACTTTACCCAACAAAATTCAAAGGTCTTCGTATTGCCATCATCGATAAAATACTCTTCGGGCTCACTCGTATTTATATACTCTCTTCAAAAAAAATGTATGAAACAGAATTTTCTTCTGAATCATACATTTCACAGCACTATCACTTAACGACAAATGCTACCTCAAGCTATTTTGAATAATCCGCACTAAATTGATCCACCTGTCCGATATAATTGAGCCATCATTCCGTTTTAGATTGAGCCACCATTCCGTTGTGTGAGCCATTTGAAATAAAACCTTTATACTGTAATCATACATCCAAAAGATGTAAATACATGTAAAGGAGGTCATTTAATGACCGATTATAATGAAATTCTGAGACTTAAAAGTCTTGGGTTTAGTGAGCGAAATATTGCGCTCAGCTGTTCTTGTTCGCGCAACACAGTCGCAAAAATAGTTAAAAAAGCGACCGAATTAGGTGTCCAGTGGACAAAGAGTAACACAAGAACCAACCATGAGTGGCAAACATTACTTTTCCCTGCTCAGAAAGAGCCTCATGGCAAGCGCCAACCCAACTATGCGTACATCCGAGGCGAACTGCTTAAAAACGGTGTAAGCAAGAAGTTGCTTTGGGCTGAGTACATGGAAGAATGCAGACTTAGCGGTGAAACACCACTCATGTACTCTCAGTTTTGTCGTTACCTTCAAGAGGATGAACAAAAGCGTCGTGCAACTATGCATATTAGTCGAAAACCTGGAGAACAAGTCGAGGTAGATTGGGCTGGTGATCCAGCCAAAATAATTGATCCCGATACCGGCGAAGTCATAGATGCATATCTTTTTGTTAGTGTCATGACTTATAGTCAATACGCGTATGTTGAAGCCTTCATCAATGAAAAGCAACGTGCTTGGATAACGGCCCATGTTCATATGTACAACTACTTTGGTGGTGTTACTAAGATTCTAGTTCCAGATAATTGCAAAACAGCGGTAGTTCACACCAAAGATTGGTACACGCCAAAACTCAATGCCACGTATCATGAAATGGCTGAACATTATGGTACTGCAATCATTCCAGCAAGGGTTAGAAAACCGAAAGACAAAGCAAATGTCGAGGGTACCGTTGGTAACATTTCTACTTGGATTACAGCTGCTTTAAGAAATGAACAGTTCTTCACTTTAGTGGAACTCAATGCTGCGATTAAAGAAAAACTTGAGATTTTTAACTCAAAGGATTTCCAAAAGAAAGAAGGCAGCAGGTGGAGTCTCTTCCACTACGAAGAGTTGCCTTTCCTAAGCCCACTACCCACTACCTCTTACGAACTGGCAGACTGGAAACAAGCCACCGTTCAGTTTAATTATCACATATCTTTGGATGGAATGCTATATTCCGTTCCGTATGAGTATATCAAACGTAAAGTAGATGTGCGGGTAACAGATAGAGTCATCGAAATCTTTTACAATCATAACCGTATTGCCTCCCACAAGCGACTTTATGGACGCAAGGGTCAATACAGTACCATCTTGGAGCATATGCCTCTAGATCATCAAAAGTATCTTGAATGGAATGGCGATCGCTTTAGAAAATGGGCCGAACAAATTGGCACACATACACATAAAGTTATCAGCGCTATTCTTGCCTCCAGTCGCGTGGAGCAACAAACCTATAAAAGCTGCATGGGATTACTCAGGCTAGCCGAGAGACATTCTGAAGAAAGCCTTGAAGCAGCTTGTGAAAAAGCTTTGAGTTATACTTCGAGTCCAAGTTACAAGAGTATCAAAAATATTCTTGCCGCTAGGATACTTGATAAGCCAAAGCCTATACCTGAGCAGATCGTAAAGAACAAATTCGGTGTAACACGCGGATCTAACTACTATGGAGGTAAAAATAATGATAAATAATTCGACTATTGATAAACTTATAGAAATGCGATTAACCGCAATGGCAGATGCTTATCGTCAACAAATTACCGATCCTCAAATGAAAGATATTGATTTTGAAGATCGTATTGGAATGATGGTTGATATTGAGTACACAAGAAGGAAAAATAATCGACTGTATCGTTTGATAAAAAATGCAGAGTTTGAACAACCCGGCGCAAGTATCGTAGATATTAATTATTCCTCAGGTCGAAAAATCAACAAAGACTTGATTAAACGTCTTGCAACTTGTGAGTATATAGCTGAATTTAGAAATATATTTATAACAGGTGCGACTGGAAGTGGCAAAACATATCTTGCTAATGCTTTTGGCATGGAAGCCTGTAAACATAAGTTTAAAACACAATATGTGCGACTTCCTGACTTACTTCTTGATCTTGAACATTCAAGAAACGAAGGTACCTATAAAAAAGTAATGGCAAAATATTCTAATCCTTTGCTGCTGATTATTGATGAATGGTTGCTATTAAAACCTACAGCTACGGAAGCAAAAGACATATTTGAACTTTTGCACAGAAGAAGAAAACACTCATCTACAATCTTCTGTTCACAATACCGACACGAAGGTTGGTATGATCAACTTGGTGGAGATGATTCACCTTTAGCAGATGCAATACTAGATCGCATCGTACATGATTCATACAAGATAAACATCGAAAGTGTAGACCCTACAAAAGATTTATCCATGCGAGAAGTCTATGGTCTAGATAAACGATTAAGCGAATAACTAAAAACTCGCTGGTGGCTCAATGGTTCCGGACAAGTGGCTCACGCCACACCGGAACTGAGGCTCCACCGAATAGGAATATTCACTATTTTGCTTAATTTTTATTACACTTAAAATATCATTTATTCATTGCTTGTACCAAATCTGTTATGGTCGATTCCAACCATTTTTCAAAGGCGAACACATCTTCACATCGCTTTTCTTCCACAAAATCATAGGACTTTAAAATCATTGGTCGATCCTCAATTGTCAGGATAAAGTATTCCTCTAAATCTGCTATTTTAACCGATTGTGACAAATTCATCTTCTGAATTACGTCTTCACCCAAACTACGAGAATACGTTCCAGGATGTGCACCTACTCTAAACATAGCGCTCGCATAACCTACACCACCTCTAACTCTAAACTTTCCATCATACTCTTTACTCATTTTACATTCCTCCTAAATTTATTAAATTTTCTCTATCAAAAATTGGGCATAAAAAAAAGCCCTTAAGGAGGCTCTGATCTCTCCTTATCGATGTTAGCATTACCACCTTACATACTGTAGGTTGGTGTGCGGTCACTGAGCTAACTCTCTACCACAACTCTTGATAAGCGTTATTAAACTATCATAAGTTTACCAAATCAATGGTTGGAATGCAAGAACTTTTATAACTATATATACTTGAAAATCCATTGTACAATTTTAGATTTTGCTGAAATTTCTTTTATTTGTGTATAATTATAAAGAATACAGTTATTTCATTGCATAAACGGTTAAATAGACAAAAACAAACATTTTCATCCATACGACGAAATCAAATTACCTATACTATTCTCTATAGACTTAGTCCTTATTTCTTCGAGTACGTTTAACTCATATAAATTGTATAAACAATTATGATTTAAAATACAGCATATACACTGCTACTAAATAAGAAGTTTTATGAAACTGAACATACTCTTTTTTTAAGAAATAAAGAATCCGTAAATAGTCCTAAATTTAGGATATAATCAATGCCTTCACTAAAAAAAATTGTAAGTTTGTAAAATATAAAAAAATTATTATTAATTTATTTCACTTTTTCCTTAAAGCACGAAGTTCATCACATAACTCTTTGCAGTTAATTCTACCATACAAACCTGGTCTACCAGCTGTAATTTGTCTTTTCAAACAATCCGGAATACCTTCTTCTTTCTTGAAATGAATACGCTCTTCAGATGTCCACGCACCTTGATTTTGATTGTCTTCATGAACATAAATATCTACATTTTCCGAGTTAATCAGGTACTCGAATGCTTCTTTTTTTTCTAACTCGTTATTAAACACAACTTGATTATTCTTTCCGTATATTAATTTTGACATAACTATTCTCCTTAAATTATTTTTGTTTTAGTTCACTATAACTCTATTTAATAACTTTATTTATTGCCTTTTAAGATGATATAAGCTAAAACTTGCTATTATTTATTAATATCTAAGCCGTTAAACAAACTATTTACTGCAATTAAATACGGTATCTAAAGACACTATGTCACTTTCATAATCGAATTAGATCCAAATTCAGCTGGTGAATAACAAAAGAACTTTCGTCTGATCGCGAATTATCTAATTGAATGAGCATATCAGAGCATGAAAAAATAGTAAAACCCAACGAAACAAGTCATATAAGGGGATGGGAATTAAAGCTTGTGATGAGTCCTATTACAAACATATCACTTATATCTAAAAATATAATTAATTTTATTCTTTCATTAAATGAATTGGCTAAACTCACATACCGATAAAAAAATTAAACCAAACATAATTGTAGTTGTTTTTTGGCTTGTACCATTTGATTTTTCCATATAATTACAGTTGAGTGATCTATTTTTATAACCATCAATTAACTCTTAACGATTTCAGCATCCATTATAATTGTTTTTAATGCTTAACTACAAATTTATAAAACAAAGCAATTTCAAATCACACGTTCTGATTTGTCATACAAAATATTACAATTCAACAATCATTCCCTGCTATCTACAACTATCCGAACTTTTTGCCTGATTCTTGTGATTGCTGAATCAACAGATTTTATAGAAGTTCCTAATTCTCCTGAAATATTTTTATATGACATACCCCGTATATATAAATCGTATACTTTCCTTTCATACTTTGATAAATTTTCATGTATTTGATTTTCCAAGAAGCTATAGCTTTCATAATTTACTAATTTATGCAAAGGATCATCATTTGGAGAAGACCTGAAATTTAGCATCTCTTCAAAATTAATATGCTCATTATCCATAAAAGCATCATAACGGATAGATGAATTAAGCACACTGTGTTTATTTCTATTATCTGATTTTACTGCGGTGATAATTGCTCTTTCAATACATAATTTTGCAAATGTTTTAAAACTAGATTTTTTACTGTCAAATGTAAGAATGGCTTTATAAAGCCCTAAAAATCCTTCTTGAAATAGATCTTCGAATTCTCCACCATTTAGATACATTTTCCGTGCACAGTACTTTACCAAATAAACATACTTTTCAAGAATATAAGGTATAACCTCTGGGTCGTTTTTGCATCTTTGTATCAAGAACTCATCAGGTTCATCAAAAATATCTACTGCAATCATTTTGACCTCCTATTTATTATTTGAGTCTATATCAATAAACAATTTATTAAGTCAATTAGCTTTGATAAATTTCTTGATAAATAAAACTAGCTATAAACACCTACAAATTCATAAATCATTCATTTCCGACATGCTTATATTCGACAAAAGTCCGTATTTTCCTTTAAAGTTACAACGAATTTCATGTAGATTTAAAATTTATATATCTTATGTCGAATAAACACATCAATTTAAACACTAAATTAGAAAATACAAAGCAATTTTACTGGTCTTAACATAGGCTTTCTGCAACCATGCCCTCATTTTCAAACACATTGGAATAATAATTATGTGTTCTATTTATCGCCTCTTTTTTAATTTCTAAATATTTATTAGTCAAGTGATCCATATAAAAAAAATCAATTTTATTAATTAAACTCGGGATATCCAAGTATTCAACAGTATTAAATTCAATAGTTCTTAGTCCCGTATTGAGCACAAATTTCAAATTTTCAAAATCATAAATCTCTTCTTCAAAATTGTTAACAATATTGCTGTATACAGAACATGCTTTTGACAATATGCATATATATTGATAGTCAATATCTATATATGATGTATTATTATTAGGATGCGCAAAGCTTAGATGTTGAGTCGGAGTTAAAGCAATCAAATTTTCTAAATAAGCACTAATCTCAGGATATTCTGCTTGTGGAAATATATGATGCATATGAATTGCAGAATCTAACATATGAGTTTGTTTAACTTCTGATTGCTTATTTCTGTACAAATCATTGAAAACACGTACAGTTTTCTTAGCTTTAGTAATAGTATAATTCACATAAGCATGTCCTTGTTTGATTTTATGCTCCTCGTGCTCAGTTCTAGGTACAAATTTATTTTTATTAGCTAATATATCACGCCAATTTTGTCTGTTATATTGAAGCTCTTCTAATTTTATAGGGTACTTTGAAATTCTTCCGCACTCCGAACCACATTTTTTTTGCTCAAATGCAATTGGATTCAGAATCTTTGTGAATATTCGTCCACATTCTAATTTCTGATTTATAGGTGTATATTGAATGGTAAAATTTTCGAATTTTTCTTTAACTTCTAAATATGATTGTTTAGTTTGAAGTCTAAAGAACTCACTGAAATCTTCCCATAGAAAACTATCCGATAAGACTTTTTTGATGTATTTAATCAAGAAATCTAAAGCATTCATTGGTCTTATTGATATATACTTTAACAATTCTTTGTTAGCTATTTTATAAAAATATCTAGTTCCACTTTTCCGTGTACTTAAAACATTACTATACGCCAACAATTTTATTGGTTGTCCAAAGTACTTATCATATTCATTGCCCGCTTTTAATTCTGGGTCAGGTTTAGAAAAAATTGTAATTACATTATTTCTCGCATATTCACTATGCCATATATCTGATATTGTAAACTCTTTATAAGTATCCAAATCAGTAAATTCAACTATGCAATCAGCAATAATATTAATAACATCAAAAGTACATTTTTGATCAATCCAGCGAGCATCTCCAGACTTTCTGACGTCATAATCATAACTATTCAAGAACTCATCAACTTTCTCTTGAAAACTTATTTGTCTCATGCTTAATCTCCCTTATAAAATCCAAACCAATAACAACTTGTCTTGTCAATATTTAATGACCTAGTTTGGTAATTTCTTGCTATTTGGTAAAATTCCCTATATTCATCACTAGAAAAATATTCTAATTGTTTCTTATCTAAAACTATTTCACTTTTAGGTATTAATATTGCAACCGATCCATTAACTACATAACCTTTCTCTTTTCTCATAACTCTAGGCTTATATGTCATATTTGGCGTTAAGTACACATTGTCTTCATCCATAAATTTAAATACAGCTTTATCCGTTAGATTCGAAAGTTTAATAAACGAGTCATATGTTTCAATATCTATTATTTTATCTCCAGTATTATTAATATTTCTTGACTTAATAACTCGAATCGTACCCTCTTCAGCTTTACTTGTTGTATTGGAATTTGACAATTGTCGATCTCTAAACGGCTCAAATATGTCAAACTCCATTTTTTTTAAAACCTGATCAAAAAAATCATTTCTATATATTATCCAATAGGGTAATTTCTTGTCCATAATATATTTTTGTTGTTGTAATAGCACTCTATTTAGAGTCATAGAATAAATTAGAGTTTTACCAATTTTCGAATTAGTGTCAATAAGAATGCTTATAGTTTCAACAAGAACGCCATAAAAACCTTTTTCTCCAAAATCATTGATGACATCAACTTTCATTTTTGAAATCAACTCTCTTGTTTCAGAATATTCAGGAGTATTCAACAAATTTTTAGGCATAACAAAACAAACTCTATCACTATTCTTAAGAGCTTTTTCCAAAAAAAACCCTGCTAAGTTTGTCAAAGAGTTACTATAACCCATTTTGACATATTGCTGGCGTTTAAAACCCGTTACTTTGGTAAAGGGTGGATTACCAATTATCAAATCCGCTTTGGGGTGATTAAATAACAAATAATCTTCATTGATATAATGCAATTTAAAATTTTTTGGAATATCAATTGATGATACTAAAATTTTCAAATGATTTAGTACTTCTTCATCAATATCACATAAATATAAATCTACATTATCAATATGCTGATATGTTTTTAATAACAAAGGAATAAAATTGCCTGCACCAACAGATGGTTCAATAATAGTAATTGATTTTTTTTCACTAAAATCAGGTAAAGTTTTCACCATTTCATTTATAATAAATTTATTAGTGAAAAATGCAGAATGATGCTCTCTTTTAGAATTTGCAAATTCTACGATACTTGATAAGGATGCGTATCCAATTAGCTTTTTTTTCTGTTTCAAAAATGATACTAAATTTTTTCTTTGATACAAATTGTTGTCTACGATAATTTTCTCTATTTCTGACTTTTTTATTTCTTCTTTTTTCATAAAAAATGAAATATTTGATGCAATTTGATAAAATATTGCGGTCGGTACTGCTTCACCAATACTCTGCCTAATATTAATTTCATCCTTAGCCGATATCATTCTTTTTTCATTATAGCTTAACTGATTAAGTTCTTTCATTGATTGATCTACCCACTTGAAATCAATAGGTATAGTCATCATTTCCATTAATTCTCTTATTGAAAAAACACGATCATCCGTTGGATGTACAGTATTTTGACTTGCCAATTGATCATTTCTTGTATGAATACATGGTGCAACTTTTTCCCAAACTTGTCTTGTATATTTATCCGCATTTTTTTGCTGATTAATAACTATTTTATCATCAATAATTTTGTGGGGTTTTTTAAGAATGTCTCTATTGTCAAAAGCACATTCTCCCTCTTTTAAATCTGTAATCCACGCTCTCATATGGTCAGGATAAGTTCTAAAATGATGATAAAAATCTAGCTCATCATATTCTCCCCATTTAAGAGATTTAAATTTACCTATAACGTCTTTTAAGCATACTTCTTCAGTGTAGTTTGGTAATAATTCTATTGGAGAAATATAATCTGACAAATCCATTCTAACTCCAATAACAAGAGTACGTGTTCTTGATGATTTTGAACCATAGTTTTTAAAATTAATAATTTTATTTACGATTACATAATCCCTAGCTAATTCATTTAATATAAACTCACCGATTGCTTTTACACTTCCATCATTAGTGGTACATCCTGTTTTCCAAAACTGTGCTACGTTTTCGAAAACAAAAAATCTTGGTTGTCTTTCTTTTACAAAATTCACACTTTCTACAACAAGACTATTACGTTCTATTTCTGAATCTGTCTTCTTATGATTAGCAACACTCATGCCTTGACATGGTGGTGTTGCAATGATTACATCAACGAAATCATTACCTAACCTTTTCCACCGTAAAACTTCTTGATTGATTTTCTCTTTTATTGATTCTTGCTTAATATCTCCCAAAACATATCCGTCATCAAAATCACATTTATTATTTATTTTTTGAATATTTAATCGTCGTTCAACAAGTTCATTTGTAGCAATACACTTGAATCCAGCCTGCTTAAATCCAAAACAACCAACACCCGCAGACGAAAACAAACTAATATATGTTAAAGTACCATCTTTTAACAACTTTAATCCTCCCTATTTTATACAAAATCACTTGATCGAATCAACAATATCACTTAATTCACAATCAAGAACATCACATATTTTACACAATGTATTCATTGTTACATTCTCATTTCTACTTAATTTTGCAAATGTACTTGGCGAAATTCCAGCTTCAATCCTTAGATCGCTCTTTTTAAGATCTCTTTCAATTAACAATTTCCAAAGCGGCTTGTAACTAACTTTCACAATATATCCTCCTTAATTAAAGCTACAAAGTACTATACTGTACAAAAATACAGAATTCTGTATTTTATGTTCAGTATATCATAATTCATATTGTAATAACAGTCAATTCGCTAGTTTTCAACTAATCTGATTCACATATGATAATGTCCTGAATAAACACTCTACTGTCTTTTAAGTAATGATGGCATAATAAAAGCTATCATTAAACTTAAATTTTCTAATTCTGCTCATGGTATAATACCATCCTTTTTATTTTGCATTCTCACTTCTCTCATCCAAGTTTTACCTCTCCCTATTTGGGTATACACATTTCATCATTGTGAGAAATTATGTTCGTTACTAATTTATGTAAAATACCTAATATGCTTAAAATTACGAGGTGCGATATGACGATAAAACAGAAATATTTTGTGGCTGGGTTTGTGTTTGGGTTGATGTTTCCGCTGATGGCGATTCCGTTTGAGCTGTTTTTGAGCGGCTTTTCATTTTCGTTGAGCGGGATTGTGGATGCGCATATTCACAACAAGCTTTTATTTATGATCGATACAGCGCCTATTTTTTTAGGTTTATTTGCTTATGTTGGCGGTATGAATCAAGCTAAGGCGGTTGCGCTATTACAGCATAATGAACAGCTACTTTCACAAAGCAATGAAGTTCAGAGCGGTCTTGCAAGTCTTTCAAATGAGCAATCTGCACTTTTGAAAGAATTATCCGTTCATGCCTCACATCTCTTTGATGGCATTCATCAAACGAGAACGAATATGAATGAAATCAAAGCCATTGACAATCACGTTAAACATCAGAATGAAGAAATCGATCAAATTATGGGGCATCTGAAACATAGAGTCAATGAAACCAACCGATTGACAGATGCGATGTCGACGGATCTCAAACAGGTGCATCTGAAATTAGAGACGGTTCTGAAAGACATTCAAAAGAATCAACCTGTGTATCATCAGTTAAGCCATGGACTTGAAGAGACGCTTAAATCAGGCGAACTCTTAGTTCATATTTCAAATAACATCACCAGTGAACTCACGGGGATATTTGAGATTTCGTCTCAGATCAATCTACTGGCGCTCAATGCGTCTATTGAAGCAGCTCGTGCTGGCGAACAAGGTCGAGGCTTTAGTGTCGTTGCGGAAGAGGTTCGAAAACTCTCTGAGCAAACTGAAACTGCACTTAATTCCGTCACTCAAGTTCAGAAAACACTGGTTGAGGATGTCGAGCGCATGAGCCACGATACCAGTGAACTGTCAAAAATTGTCCATCAGATTTTAAGCATTGTGGAAAGCAATAAATCAGAAATGCATGCTCTTATGGAGACCATGATTCACCTCGATGCCAGCCTTGATTCAATGGTCAAACAGAAAGCCGATCAAGCGAACAACTTTACACTGGTTCAAAATTATTCGACGACGGTCTTTAAAGATATTGAAGCCCTATCTGTGAAAATCGAGGCGCTGTTTAAGCACTTAGCATCACAAGAGAAAGTGGTTCATCAGCTTAATGAGTTGGCGTCGTAGCTATGACTGTGATCTCGCCCCTAATCCACCCTCGTACGCTTTCCGCTGTTGCCTTTGACGGCATCCACTGGGAAGCGTTTTTGATTGCGACTAAGTTTGTCTAGCATGATGGTTTCGATGTCGGCTCCGATGGCGTCTGCCAGTAAGAATGAGTAGATGAGAACATCTGCGATTTCGTCTTTGAGACCTTCTAGGTCAAGGGCGTCACCCCACTGAAAATGTTCGAGGATTTCTCCGGATTCGATGGCGATGGATTTGGCGAGATTTTCAGGGGTGTGAAATTGCTTCCAGTCGCGTTGATCGCGGAACTCTAAGATTTTGGCGAGTACAGAGTTGATTGAGTCGTTTTCTAAATCATCCAGACTTGTAATAATTTTAGCCTCTTTCGCATTCTCTTGCACTATCTCTTTCGCTTTCACCTTCACATTCTCGTGTCTTTCCTCTTCCATATCATTCTTCTTTTCTCGACTCATACTTTCCCTCACATATTTTACCAATATTTTCCATATTGTAATTTTACCGTCAAACACTATTATTATAACATATGTATTTAGGATTTCGTATTTTATATTTCAAAATAAATGCGCTGATATAGAAAAATTTCATCATTTTTCTATACATTTTCACTGGCTGGGTATAAATAGATATTGATTGATGTGTCTGTTATTGTTAGAATAAATCAACTGACTATATGGGAGGTAACATGTTTAAGTTAATTGCGGATTCGACGTGTGATTTGAGCGATGAGATACTTGAGAAATATGAGATTGATCTAGCACCACTGAGCATTATTATTGATGGGAAGGTGTTTCGGGATCGTGTAGATATAGATGCGGATACGTTTTTTTCGAGAATTGCGGAATATAAGATGCCACCTAAGACGGCGCTACCTGCTCCGACGCTTTTTATCGATCTTTTCGAGAAGGCGTTTGCTTCTGGAACCAGAGAGATTCTCTGTATCTGTATGTCGAGCAAGACCAGTGGGTCTTATCAATCTGCGGTGATCGCCAAAGAGCATTTTGATAGCGAACACGAAGGAATGGACTACAAACTTCACGTGGTGGACAGTACGTGCATGAGTCACGGAAGTGGCTATTTAATTCTTAAAAGCGCACGTATGCGTGAGAACGGAGCGTCATTTGACGAGGTCGTGGACTACGTGGAATCTTATAAAACCCGTGTGAAACACTTTCTTTCGGTGGATGACCTCGATAATCTCGTGCGAAGCGGTCGTCTGAGATACGGCAGCGCTTTGATCGGAAAACTCATCAAAGTCAAACCGATTATGACCATGAAAAATGGCGAAGGCGCTATTGTCAACAAAGAGCGAGGACGTAAAAAAGTACTTGAACACTACATTGCTGAGTTCAATGCACGTGTGGAGATGTCTGAGACGGATTTTGTCATCGTGGGTTACACGTCGGATCGGCTCTATGCTGAAAATCTCGTTCATATGATTGAGGATGAGACAGAATTTAAGGGCGAGATCTTCCTGATGCAGATGGGCGTCTCTGTGGGCAATCACGTGGGACTTGGCGGCCTTTCATTTTATTTTATTGAAAAAGAACAGGAAACACATCGCTTGATGCGTCTGGCTAATTTGGTGGGGCGACATACGAAGTGAGGGTAACATACAAAAACTCTGAGAGGCGTTGACTTCTCAGAGTTTTGTTATTTATACAGAGGGGATCTATATAAATCCGTTTAGGAGTTAGCTATTGTTTAACATGATGCGGTTACTTTTAAACATGATGCGGTTACTGGTTAAGCATGATACACCTATTATTTAGTTGAATCCACGTAGATTTTGCTCAAGCGGGATGCGACTTGATCGGCATCGAGCGGCTTTTCAAAGTAGTAGCCTTGTACAAAATCAGATCCGTATTTTTTAAGTAGTTCAAATTCTCCATGCGTTTCTACGCCTTCTGTGACGACTTTGAGCTGCAATCCATGGCAGATGGAGATGATGCCTTCCATGACAACTGAATCATCTAGGAATAAAAATTTATCCTTTAAGCTCTTATCGATCTTCACTTTGTCCACGGGCATAAACGTCAGATAACTCAGCGAGGAGTAGCCAGTTCCAAAGTCATCAAGAGAAATCCGAATTCCCAGCGCCCGTAGTTTGTCGAGCTGTTCGATTGCATAGGTGGAATTGTCGATCAAGACGCTCTCTGTAATCTCGATTTCGATGAGATGCGGTGGTATCTGGTGCGTATTAAGTGCTTGTTCAATACACTCAATTAGATGACCCTCATAGAGCTGTTTGGCGGATATATTGATGGCGATGGGCTTAAGAATCGTCTCATTCATCTGCCAACGATTTAGCTGCGCACAAACTTGTTCGATGACCCACTGTCCCATAGGAACGATCAGTCCAGTGCTCTCTGCGATAGGGATAAATTCCACTGGAGAAAGAGCCGTATTTTGAATTCTAATCAACGCTTCTAAGCACTCAACGCCTCCTGTTTCACTATTTATAATCGGTTGATACAGAAGCTTAAAGCGTTCATTTTCAATGGCGTTTTGAAGTTCTTTTTCGATTCTCACTTGATGATCCAAGCTCGAAACCAACACTTTTGAAAAGTAGCAGTAGCGATTCTTGCCACTATTTTTTGCTTCATACATCGCAATATCCGATTTCATCAAAAGGTCATCTACGTGTACTGAGTCATGTGGGTACTTTACAATTCCCACACTTGCGGTGATATGGTTTTTGATGTGTTCGATGAAATTGCTCATTTTGAGTGATTTGAACAGTGATTTCACGATGGTTTCAATGCGTGTATTTTCAACTATTCCAGGCAAATGAACGGCAAACTCATCTCCACCAATTCGATAGATGGTGGTATCGCTATCTAAGGCATTTTTGAGCACCCCACTGATATGCATCAACACTTTATCACCATAGTGGTGCCCCTGTGTATCGTTGATATTTTTAAAGTTATCAATATCCAACAGCAGGATGGTGCCACTTTGACCATTTTTCATGTGATCTGTGACATCTTCAGTAAACCTTCTGCGATTAAACAGATTGGTTAAATAATCACAATCTGCTAAAAATTTTATTTGTTCTTTTTGCCTCGAAATTTCGTCATATTGAGTATATAAAAGCTCTTCATTTGCCTTAAGTTGATGCACCAATGCCGCAAGTTCTTCATTATTCGCTTTGAGTTCTGATTTTGATTGAATCAGCACGACGTTCATATTCAGAAGATTATACGTCATGAGACTCGATACAATCGCAACGATCAGACCGATGAGTAAAATTAAATAAAATAATAAGGTTTTCCCGTGATACGCTACTTTTGGAATAGATTCCAGAATCATCTCGGAATCGTAAAGGTTCACAGTTGCGTGGTGCTGAATCTTTTCAGGAGCATAAGCCTCAGTCAAGTTACTAAAGATGACCTTTTTTTCATGGTCGAACTCGTCTGTTTTACTTAACTGGATATAATAATCCTCGGCAAGTGCTTCAAGACCACAATCCTTAAGGAGCTGATCATAATTAAAAACGATGGATACTTGCCCAAAATACTCGTTTTGTCTCAGCACAGGCATCCGAACTATGACCCCTATTCCACCTTCCACCAAATTGACTGGCGCTGTGATGATGGCCTTGTTGTACTCTTTAGCATAGAGAATCCAATCTTTTTGCGCTTCATTTTTCCCGAGATCAATTCCCACGACATCTCGATAGCGCTCATATGGATAGATATGAGTAAGCGTTGTATCCGTTAAAAACGACATGCTTTGCACAAGATTTTCTGAAGATGCATAGATTCCCTTGGCAAAGAAATCAAACTCATTTTGATTAAACTCTGGATTGATTTCAACATGTGCTTTTAAGCCGTTAATGGACAGCATCCTCGAGGCGATTAAATTCTCTAGATTCACTTTCACATATGTGAGTTGATCTTGACCATTTTCATCATGGTTGTTGTAACTTCGATGATATTCAATCGCCGAGGTAAACAGAAACAAAGCCATCACCAGTAGAAACACCGTCGTCGTCAGGATAAATTTCTTTTTTAAATGCATCACATTTGCCTCCAAATTTTTATGCCGATGGATGTTAGAGAATAAATTTGGATAGCAAGGTTCTAAGCGTCACTGCAAGTTCTGCTAAATTCTCGCTCGCACTGGAGATTTCTTCAATTGCATGTGTTTGTTCTTCAATGGCTGCGGTGGCTTCTTCAGTTGAAGCGGCATTTTCCTGTGCCACAGCTGAAAGACTTTGTAACACGTCTTGCACTTGTTCCTTTTGAACCGCCATCAACTGGCTCGCTTGTTCGATGCGTTCAACAATGGTTTGAGCCAATCGCATCGCTTTCGCAATTTCATTGAACTTATCACGTGTTAATTCGACAATTTCTTCTTGATTCTTGACGATTTCACCTGCTTCTGTCATCTTTGCCACGGCTGTCTCAGCGTCTTTGACGAGGTTGACTAACATTAAGTCGATATTTTTAGTCGATTGTGTGGATTGTTCTGCAAGTTTTCGGATCTCATCTGCAACCACTGCAAATCCTCTGCCGTGTTCCCCTGCTCTCGCTGCTTCAATCGCTGCATTCAGTGCCAACAGGTTGGTTTGATCTGCGATGGATGCGATTAATGCACTAGCATCACTAATCTTACTCGAACTTTCATTGGTCTTTAAGATGCTTTGGAAGACAACTGCCGCTGCATCGCCATTTCGTTTGGTTGCATCGCTCAAATCATCAACAATCGACAATCCATCGCGAATGTTGCTGGCCACTTGGCTAGTAGCGGATACAAGTGTTTGGATGTTCTTTTGATCTTCATCGATCAAATTGCCCAATGCATTTAATTTTTCGGCACCGCGCGTTGTACTTTCTGCTTGTTCACTTGCACCTTCTGCTATTTCATTTACCGTCTGAGCCACTTCTGATGCTGATTTTGCAGATTGTTGAGATGTTGCTGTGACTTGTTGAGAAGTCGCCGCTAAATTCTCAGCTGAAGCGGTTGCGCCTTCAATAAATTCGGCGACGCGATCTCGCATCTCTTTAGCGGATCGAATCATCTTTCCAATCTCATCTTTTCGCCCGATGTATTTTACCGCTGGATCGGCTGGATCAAAATGAAAATCTAGTTGACTTAGATTTGAAAGGACATTTGTAATGGCGATGATCGGATTTGCAATGGAGCTTCCAAGATAATAGCTTGCAATTGCAGCAACTATCACGATTATGAGTAGTCCAATGCCGACAAATTGAATGATCGATACAAAGCCCTCAAAAATAATGGTTTTAATGGACTGACTTGGCACACCTACAAAGTAAATGCCGATGATACGACCTTCTGTATAAATGGGTTTGTAAATTGTTGCATAATCCGTTCCAAAAATAGTTGCTGTTCCAATATATGAAGAGCCACTTTTTACAGACTGAAACGCTTCACTTTTTTGATCGAGCGGCGTTCCAACTGCACGTTCTCCTTTTTCATCTTTTATTGACGTCAAAACGCGAATAAAATCATTGCCGTCTTTTTTGAATATAGTCGCCTTAATCCCCATGGCGTCTGATAACTGATCAATTGATTCATACTGACCCTCAATGGATGTTCCATTTGAATCCACTAGACTGCCTTCAGAAAGTTCTAGTGTGCCAAAAGCTTGAGTCATCTGTATTTCAAGCATACGTTCTGCACTTGTGAGCATATCAGAGAACTGCGTATCCACTGCTTGATTCATCACTTGATTGCTTCTAAACAAAACCAAAGCGCCCGTTGCTAATGCTGAAACGATTACAAGTGATAAAATAATCGCAATGGTCTTTTTCTTAATACTTCTCATTCTACTTCCTCCACCTATCCCATTATTCCGTATCAAAATACTTCTTTTACTACCCTTTATTATATATACAGGCAATATTTTTGTTAATAGAACAACTGTACACGTGTGCATAGTACAAGTGTACTATTTAAGTCCTATATAAATCATATTTAAGTCCGATTTAGGCACAATAAAAAGCTACTGCCTTCTAGATTGAATCGGCAATAGCTTAAAATGTGAGTCATTTAATTAAATTTTTTCTAATAATGAGATTTTTGAACGGCTTGAATCAACTCGAAGCGCGTCTTAATCTCAAGTTTTTGAAAGATCTTCGATAAGTGATTTCTGACGGTATGTTTAGAGATCATCAATGCTTCGGCAATTTCGTTATTGTTAAGCCCTTTATTCACAAATTGACAAATTTCTTGCTCTCGCTGAGACAACTCCGACAGATCGATATGGCGAAGTGAGGTGTCTAGATGAATAGGGTTGGCATCACAAGGTAATGCCGTGCAGCCTGTTAAGAGCAACATGTGATTGAGATAATGATAAATATTCTCTTTTTTCTCTGTTGCCAGATTTGATGCATACTTTCGTCCCGATTCATTGCTTACGATGCACATCACACCTTGTTTAAGTGGATTGATGCAAGCAAACACCAATTGATCCTGATTGCCGAGATAAAAATGTGACTTGTGTACCGATTGAAGGTCCAGTGTTTGAACTGGCGGGATATGTGTCTCCAGAATTTTATAATATGAAACACTGTTTAACCGCTTCACTTCTCCATTTCTAAGATTCTTCAGGCTATTTCGATGCAGATCCATCAGATACAGATCACTTACATCATCTTTAAAAATCACTTGCATCTGTCGATCAAATTCAGTCAAAACAGACTCTAAATGATGATTATATTGAATCTTTTGATTGAACTGAATACACTGTTTCAGATCACTTGATATTTTTTCAAGTTCTTTTTCTTTTTCACTGAGTTGAGCCACTTTTGCTTCATTATCGATGGCACGCATCGTCAAGGTATAACTACATGTTTTTCCTCTTAAGTACGCCTCCACGGATCTCAGCTGTTTCAAAGTGCGTATAATATCCTCTGGTTGATTTAACGTCTCATACAAGCTAACACATTCCATTAAAATCGCTTTTTCAAAAACAAAATGGCGTATTTTTCTTGCAATCTCCAGCGCGTGGTTATAGTGACGTTCTGCCAACACATAATCGTTCGTTTTAAAAAAATATCCACCAGCGACCCGATTAAATTGAATTTGCGGCTGAAGCAAGTTGATGGTTTTCAGATGAATTTCTGCCTTGGATAAATGATCATATGCTTGAGAAATTTGATCGTTTTGAGTATACATTTCACATGCCACTACGTGATAGTAGAACCAATCTAAAGCATCAAGGGACTCGTCTACGATACCGCTCAGATCACTAATAAAGATCTGTGCTGACTGTACATCTTTTTTCATGAGTTTGATTTCTGCCATTTGAATATGTGCCTTCACAATCAATCTTTGATTGTGAATGAGATGTGCGTTTTGTTTTGCTATATAAACGTATTCCTCTGATTGTTCATAATTCTCCATGTTGAGAAACACTTCAGATAAATTCATTGCAATGGTGGTAACTGCCATTAAATTTTCATTTTGAAGCGCTAAATCGTAAGCCCTTGTAAAACTTTTAACAGACTCATAGAATTGATTGAGATAGCAACTCCCAATACCGATTAGGCATTTCGACCGGATGAGATGATCCATATCCTGATATCGCGTTGCGTAATCCTCCATTTTCAATCCAATATCCACCACAGATTCGTACTGCTCTAGAAACATATTGGCGATGCCCTTAAAGTAAAGGGCTCGAAGATAACTTTCACGATTCAGTGAGACTTCTTTTTTTAAGATCGCGTCAATCTCCACTTGAGCCTCTGCGGGATTGTATTGCAACTTTTTTCCAATTTGATCTAATTCTTCTAATATATTTTTTTCACTCATCTCTTAAGGTCCTATCTTTGACAAAATTCTAACAACACTTTCTGTTGGTAGTATTCGACAATTGGCCCTGTTTTCCTTTAATTTTTCTTCACACACCCAATCGACACTCAAATACATGCGTCATCGGCAGTTTGTCCATCTTGTAGATGGAAATTTTGTCTATAAAGATCGGTTCGTGATATTCGAGTGTAAGCAGTGCATCGGCTTCCTCTTCTGTGACTGGTGAACGGCTTCTCAAAGTGCAGTGTGGGTTATAGTCCGTGTGTCTGACCGGTTCAAAGCGAATGCCAGATTGAGCGATGAGCGCGTGAAGTTCTTTCAGAGGCGTTTCATCTACGAGCTTAAAGACAAAGATATCTGAGTTTGGAAAGCGTTCAACAGCTTTAAACTGAATCGTAAACGGTTTGGCATTGGAACAAATTTCTTGTAATCTTGAAAATACAAACTCGGGATTTTCATCTCGTGCGATGACGCCCACACCACTTGAACCAGCAACGGTGATCTCAGCTGGCAGTTTTATACGAAAGTCGTCTTTTTGGTCAGCGCGAATCTTCATGATCATTTGCGCTGCTTCTGCTGGGAAATCAATACATATATAACTATCTTGTTCAAACATCTGCATCCTCCACATTATATTCTATAGATTTTATATGAAATTGTCCGTAGACAAAGTCTCCTTCAGGATAGCACCAAATGGCTTCTCCGTATGTCGCTAAGTTAAAACCGTTGATGTTTTTATAGTCCTTAATCGGCGTTCTAAATGGAAATTTTTCCATCTGAGCAATTGCCGTCCGGTCTAGGGACTCGAAGTCCACGAGTTGCCCCTTGTCGTTAAAGAAAAGGGTCGCTGATATGGTGATATCACCATTGGTAAAATAAGCTTTCACATGTGTGTCGTCGATGAGTTCCCAGCGAATGCGTGCATCAATCAAAGTGGCTGGTGCCAGTAAGCACATATCGTTGAAGAGCGTCACCGTCTCAGTTTCATCCATAATTGGGCCGTCTTCTGAAACGACACTTGCGAGTCCAAAGAGGCGAATGTCCATGCTTGCCTTTTGATCGACATATCGATGATAGCCAGGCACTGTCGTCCCAAACATATCTGCCTTCATAAAAAAGAGTCGAGCTGGGTTTTGGATAAAATTATGTTGCTCTGAGGTAAAGCTAAAGTAATCTTTTCCTTGATCCCGCATGTTTCCTTCAAATACGACCTTAAAATTTTCAACTCGAGGTGTTCCCACGACACCTACATATTCTAGATAGCGCTTTACAGGTGCAGGTAAGTGTTCAAGATCCTCTGCGGTAATGAGCGCATCCTCCGCGCGATTAGCATGCTCTATATTAGAAGATGAGTCAGCATGCTCTGGATTAGATGATGAGTCAGCATTTGACTGAGTCGCCTCAAGGTGATTGTCTTTCAGGTTCGCCCTGACATCCTCTCGATACGTTTTTTCAAATGTGTAGCTCGTATAGTTGAGCACCACCGCGATGAGCAACACGATGTTGATGATCGTGGTAAACTTGAGTTCCTGCCAGTTGAGGATCGCAGCAGTCTGAGCGATGAGAACGGCAATCAGTCCGATCCAGATAAAGGCCGTGTTTTGACGCCAGTATAATAACAGCGTCACCGAAAGTAATGCCACAACACCTATTAAACTCATGTGTTGCTTGACTGAGGCTGCATATAAAAGAATCTGGACGATGAGTAATGCCATCATCACAAGTCTCATAATATCCCTTCTTTCTCTATTAAATCCACTTGTTCCATGTCATTGAGATTATTGAGTAATTGAAACATCACTCTTGCGACCACTTGTACATCAGCAGATGGCACATTGTCATAGAATTTCGCTAAAAAGGTTTCTGCTGTCGGTGCCAATTTTTGTGAAAGTTGCTTCGCTTCATCTGTCATCACCAATCTCAATGCTCTAAAATCACTTGGGTCTTTCTCGATAAGTAGAAGCCCTTTACTTTGAAGTTTTAATGCCATCTGTTTGATGTTTTGATACGAACTCCCGGTTTGTTCGGCGGCTTGTTTCAGCGTCGGTGGCGCTTCAAACAAACTGTCGAGTATCATGAGCAAATACCATTGCTTTGCAGTTAAATCAAAGGGTTTAAGTGCCTTATCCAGTTGCGTATCCAGTTTGACGGTAATGTTCATCAGCGCACCAAATGTGAATGAAAACCCATCTAATTGTTTCATTTTTTCTTTATTCATATAAATCTCTCCTATTGATTTTTAATCAATCTAATTGTTCTTTCAACTTTCCTAATTGTTATGCAAATGCATTGACTTGTTTGTTCAGTTCCCAAACGCCTTCCGAGGTGTTGGATATGTGGCAAATAAAACGCTTCAAAGTTGGATGATAACTGGTTTTAAACGATACGCCTATATCCGATCCTGTCAGATATGGAATAAATGTTTCGCCAAGTTCAGTGACTTCTTTTTTAAGCCACATGCCAAGTCCATAATAGATCCCTAGATCTGGATAGGGACAGACATCCGGTTTTAAATATGCTTCTACCAATGGCTGCGATAATATTTTCTCATCTAAAAAGAGTTCCCAAAGTTTTTTCATTTCCATTAAAGTCGTGTAAATGCCGCCATCTCCACCTGCTTGGTAAGGCATTTTTTCTGTATTTTCATATTCTACGCCGTCTTCTTGATAATATCCTTTTGCTGCGTTGAAAGGTAAATTATTCACTGTGTAAACCCCTGAACGACTGAATCCAAGTGGTCTTAAAAATTTCTCGTTGATGTACTCTTTATACGTCATTCCGCTGAGTTTTTCGATGATGATCGCGAGGAAAATGTATGCGCCATTGTTGTATTTAAACACTTCACCTGGTTTGGAAGTATTGGCCTTATAAGGAAACATTGGCAAGTAGTCATAAGGCGTGATCAGTAGGTGATTCGGCACTGTAAGGGCACTCTCACACGCTTCTGGCGCGATGGATTCGTCCAAATAATCTGGAAGTCCCGATGTATGATTGAGCAAGTGACGGATGGTCATCCCCCGATCAAGAAGTGGATTTCCAAGGTCAAATACGTCAAGTGCACGTGTCTCGAGTGTTAATTTGCCTTCGTCGATGAGCTGTCCGATGGCAAGCGCTGTAAAAAACTTCGTTCCTGATGCGATACCAAAGAGCGTGTCCTTTTGAATCGGGGTTTGTGTCTCGCGATCGATTTTTCCATTGATATAACAATATGTTTCAAAATCACCGTGATATTCGGCGAAAATGCCTTGATAGTCATGATTTTGAACCATTTGACCAATCTGTTTTATTTGTTGTTGTTTTAATGCTTGAGTTTGTGTATTCATCATAATTCCTTTCTGATTCGAGTGAATCGAATCCTTAAATTTAAGTCGTTTATTTTAATTGATGTAGCTTAACTACGCGTTCATCGATACAACGCGTTAAGGTCATTGTGAAACGGCTAAAATATTGATCCCAAAAGCGGAGAGCATTTGGATTGGTGGTCCCATGTTCAACCCAAAGACGTGTATAGCCCTCTTTTTTGAGTTTGTCACTGACAAACTGAAGTAAACTTTGAGCAATGTTTTTACCCCGATAAGCTTCTTCAATATACAGATCTCCAATGTTCATAGTGTTTTCATCTCGATTTGCAAAGTGGTTTCCTTCTTTTGAACAATCGACAATTCCAATGATGCGATCGCCATCTTTTGCCACAAATAATCGCGTATCCTCTTGCTGAATATGATCAAGGTACACTTCGTCAGTAAATTCAGCGCCTAAGTAAAATGTTGGACTCGACTGTAAGTGTTTTACTAAGTTCCGCCAAAGCGAAATCAATTGATACGCATCCACTCGAATCTCTTGTTTTGTAAGTTCTTTGTATTGAACACTTGCCTCAAGTGACTCACAAAATGGTGTTTGAATCCATTTAATGGCATCTGTACATAAGAGTCCAAATTGATTGAAAACATAGGATTCAATGACATCACGATCATGTGCATACACTTTCATCTGATAGTTTCCAACGCCCTCTTTGATGAAGGTCTCCGATGATTTTTGAAAAAGTTGCGATATCATCTTGCCTCGGTCGTATCCTGCTTGGATTGCATACCCACATGCAGGTGAATAAATGGTTCTAACGGTGTCCGTCTCAGTTTCTTTCCAGCTCTTGTAAAATGCTAAATATCCTACTAATTTATTGTTTTCAAGTGCAACGTACCCAAGCTCATTTTGGAAAATATCAGTAACGATTTGAGTCATCTCCTCACGATAATCCTTTTTCATTAGAGCCTCTACCTGTTGTTGCTCTCTTTCATAATTTTCTTGAGCCAATGCAACGGCTTGCTCAATATAACATTTTTTTAGTGGTTTAAATTCCATTGTTTATCGTTCTCCTATAAGTATACCGAGTAAAAGTCCCGTACACGTCCCTGCAAATCCCAACAAAGCGAGATTAAGCTCTAAAATAACAGCTGCAAGAGTGCCAATGGATGTACAAACTATCATCAATAAAGCAGTGTAATTGTGTTTAAGTTTATGTTGTTGAAATGAACTGGATTTTTCAACAGTCACATACAGCATAAGCATCACAATTAATATACACACAAGTGTTATCATGCCAGTTTCACCAACAAAGTAGGCTTTATTCAATCCATTTGTTACAGGTTCAAATATCACTTGATCAAAAAAGTTGTGACTTGCATGTAAGATCACTGCTGGCCAAACACTATTTGATTTCATTCTCAATATCGCGAGAATCACGGATATCAAGATGACTTCAACTGTAAAAACGGACAATTGATAAGGGAGTGGTGTTCCTGCATTATACTTACCTGCAATCATCAACGGATAATGCCAAACTGCCCAAATCGCACCTGAAATGATCGCGCTTTTTAGAAGGCTGTAGTGTCTACATAATTGAGGTAATAGAAATCCCCTCCAACCAATTTCTTCCCCTAACGCTGTGACAATTGACGATAAAAACATACTGACTAGCAGAATAATCGAATCAAAATCGTAGGTTTGATTGAGCGACTGATCGAATGTTAGCCAATAAATGGCATAAGAAATCGCTAAATAAGCGAGAGGGATCACAAAACCAAGGAAGTTATCCGAGAATTTGCCTGTAGTTAAACCCAGTATTTTCTCATTTTTATAGTATTTTTTTTGGACGATAATAGCTGAAATTCCTGGACACCACATTAAGATCGCCACCATTCCAGACGCAGATGCTCCTCCACCATTTATAAGGTAATAGCATGGCATACTGAATAAAAATGTCAGGAACAAAAAGTAATGTATTGCTTTTTTATGATTCATTTCATTGCCCCCTTACTCAGTCTTTGTGAGTCTGTTCATACCGCTCCATCCTATTCTGGTTTTCACAATACCAGCGATAGCTCATTTTAAGGCCTTCTTCTATATCAATTTCAGGTTGGTACAGACCATCTTCGATACTCTTGAGCATGCTGAGTTCATAGTGCTCGTCGTAAAATGGAAAGTAGAACTTTTCTCCCGACTGGATGCGTTCATAGGATACATAATCCACTTCTAAACTTTGCTCTGTTGCCAGTCTCAGCGCTACGACGTACTGTTTCCAAGTCACCGGTTGCGTCATCGTGGCATTATAGGCTTGATTCAGGGCTTTATCAGATGTCATCGCCGAGTGAATCAACTTCACCAAGTCGTCGATGTAGATAAAATTCACCAGATGATTGCGACCGTATGGAATTTGTAGCGTCTCTCCGCGTAAAATTTTATCAAAATAGAACCCTTCTCGCTTTTGATTGTTCCCTTCTCCATAGATATAGGTAGGTCGCAAAATCGTATATGGGAAACCAATTTGATGATGATAACTCAAGATCAGATCTTCACAACACTTTTTGTTATAACAATACGCGCCTGCGCTTAAATCCGTCACCTGTGTGGCATTTTCATCGATGATTTCATCAGAATGAACATACACACCACCCGTACTGATGAACACATATCTCTTAAGTTGACTTTTATCCAGTACTTGATAGAGCGGTTCAATATCTTGAGGTTGATAAGCTGAAATGTCGACGACATAATCATACACTTTATTTCTGAGTTGAAATGCCACGTCGCTCACCAACTGTCGATCCCCTTTGAGGTGCTCGCGGACACCGTCATATGTAACCGGTCTTATGCCCCTAGTAAAAATATCCACGGTATACCCGCGTTCAATTAAATGCATGGCAACTGCTTCTCCAACAAATGCCGTACCACCCATGATTAAAACTGTTTTCATATCATCACACTCCTATGGTCAAATCTTTTCACGATTAAATTAGACATTTGAATCTTTAATCAATCTCATGCGATTCTTAATGAGAATTGCTCTGCTTTCAACTACATAATATGTTATGTATTTTGAGTTGTCAATATGATTTTACAAAAAAAATAGTGAATTTCATTTGCCGAACACGTTGGTATGTGCTAAAATGAGGCAGATACATAACTTATTATGTTTTTGTTAAATTTCGCAGCATACATGTTATAACGCTGCATAAACACTATAAAAATTGAGGTGTAGAATGAGAATTGAAACCCATCGACTGATTCTTCGGTCGCTAAAAATGAGTGATTTTGAGGCACTTATGACCATCTGGGGAGATGCCACTGTGATGAAATTCTGTGGCGGTACTACTTCAAGAGAAAGTGAAGAAAAATCGCTCTTATTCTATTTGAATTATGAAAAAGAAAATGGATTTGCACCTTATGCGGTCCTGAATCAATCAACGAATGAATTAATTGGTGTTTGTGGATTCAATCCTAAGGGAATGAATTACGATGGAGAGTTGATGTATCACTTTCACACATCTGTTTGGGGCAAGGGGTATGCAAGTGAAGCAATAGAAGCCTGTCTGGAATACGCATGGAGCGAACTTCATTTTAAGCGTATCTACGCAACTGTGGAAAAGGGAAACGACGCATCTGTGAAACTGCTGAAAAAATTTGGATTTCAGCTGTGTCAGAGTTCTGATACTGAAGCTGCTTATCTTTTAGAAAAGATCTAAAATTGACACACTGAAACATTGACCCACTATAAGGAGTGAAATATGTTAAAAAAGCTCAAGTCATTTAATCCACTCAAGCAATTGAAACAATATAAGGGCATCACATGGAGCATTTTACTTTTAGCAGCTCCAGCGATTGTAGAAATGGCGCTTAACACGCTTCTTGGTGTTGCAGATATGATTATGATTGGTCAACTCATTGACTCTGATGCCATTGCTTCCATTGGATTTGCCAATCAAATTATGTACTTGCTCATTTTTACGTTTTCAGCGTTTAATACGGGCGCAGTGGCCATGGTGTCCAGATCGTATGGTGAAAAAGATTTTCCACGGTTAAAGCGCATCGCCGAACAAAATGTTCTACTCAATGTCGTAGTGGGATTGCTCGTCATGCTGCTCGCGTTTGCTTTTAAATCGTCTATTTTTAAAATTTATGAGATTGAACCACATATTTTTGATCAAGCGCTTTCTTATTTTACGGTTATTCTCATGGGATTTGTTCCGATGTTCATGTGGTTTGCATTTGCATCCATTATGAGAGGGGCTGGAGATACGAAAACGCCTATGGTTATTACCGCGATTGCCAATGGATTTAACATTATCGGAAATTATGTCCTCATCACAGGTTGGGGACCTTTTCCAGAGATGGGGGTTGAAGGTGCTGCGCTTTCCACGACTTTATCTCGCGTACTTGCTGTAGGAATTTTCATCTACTACTTGTATATCAAAGAAAGTCCAATTAAACTGAAGTTTATTTTGTTTATTGACCGTGAAATTTTAGCGCCTCTGTTCCGAATTAGTTTGCCCGGTGGGATTGAGCAGGCGTTGATGCAACTGTCTTTTGTTGTAGCGGGAATATTCGTTTCCTATCTCGATACTTCATCCGAGGCTGTTTTTCGAATCCTTATTCAGATTGAGTCGCTTTCATTTATGCCAGCCGTTGGCATCAGCATCGCTGCTGCCACTTTAGTGGGTAAATCCCTCGGCGAAAAAGATATTCCGCATGCCTCATTAGTGGGAATGGTCTCGTCAGGACTAGGAATCGTTTGGGGACTGTTTGTGGGGATCTTGTTCGTGACACTTCCAAGTTTCTTGTTGATGGTGTTCACAAAAGAAGCCCAAGTGATTGCACTTGGTGTACCAGTAATGGCTTACCTCGCATTGAATCAACCTGGGCTTAACTTTATGATTATTATGGGTGGTGCACTTCGTGGAGCGGGCGATACGTTTAGACTCATGCTTTATACGCTTATGCGACTTTGGATTTTCTTCGTCCCATTGAGTTATCTATTTATACTCGTTCTGGATCAAGGAGTTGCGGGACTTTGGCAAGCTGAAATCCTGTCTATTTTCATCGTTGCTACTGTTGTGTATCGCCGTTTTAGAAGTCAAAAATGGGCGGATATTTTGCTTTAAAGGCGGATATTTTGCTTTAAATATGAAAAGCCTGTACGCATCAATCCTCGTACAGGCTTTTGTTTTATGCTAAATGTGAATCAATCTTTCCACTCATACGTATACATCACTGAATAATTGCGTCCAATGACGAGTTTAATGGTTCTAATTGCGCCAGCTTTACCTTTTTCAATTGGCTTTTCTGCTGTTAAGAGACCATTGAAAGCTTTTGTGATGTATTTTGTACCATCCGCTGCTGAAAAATAAACTGTCATGCCTTGATCCATAGAAACCGTTTGTTGAGCAACACTGCCCATGTTCCAAGTTGCAGAACTAATTTGCTTTGTTTCATATTGAATACTCACTAAATCCCCAACTTTTAAAAATGCTGGTGGATCCGTCCAAATCGTCTGATGCGTCGAAGATGCCACGACATTGCCTTTGCTGTCATAACGCGTATGAGACATGGTCATGTTGTTTTTCTCGCCTGTAAAGCTTGATTTGTCCGATCCGTAAGTACCAGTTCCATCTGTTAAAGTGTACTTCACAAAATACCACCCAGCACCTTGACTTGTAGGTGTTGTTGTTGGCTGTGTTGCCGGTTGCGTCGTCGGTTGTGGCGCTGGTTGCGTCGATCCAGATTTGGTGATTAACACTGTTTTGGTTGGGATGTCATAACCAATTCCGAGACCAAGTAGATACCCAATCGCTTTAATTGGCAAATACGTCGTGCCATTATACGAGATTGGAAGAACTGCTGTCCCATCATCCCCTACCGGAATAACCGATGTCCCGTTTAATTTAAACTTCAATTGACCATTGAGCAAAACGTTCTTAATTGGAATGAGCGTATTGGTTTTTGGTGTTGCTACCACTGCCGGCATAGGTACATTCGAAACGCTCGTTATCAATACGGTCTTCGTCGCACCATCATAGCCAATTCCAAGTCCTAATAAATACCCAATTGCTTTAACAGGCAAATAAGTTGTGCCATTATAAGAAATTGGTAATACAGGAGTGCCATCGTCTCCCACTGGAATCACTGCTGATCCATCCAGTTTAAAACTTAGCTGATCATTGAGCAGTGCGCCAGAAATCGGCGTCAATGCGTTATCCGCATATGCAGTCATCCCCATGAGTTGAATCACCAGTGCCAAGATGGTGATTATTGCCATTAATTTGCGTTTCATTTGGTACCCCCTTATACTGTAACTGTTAGCCGTGCACGTCATCTTATGTGTTTATACCCAAATTTGGAGACTTTACTTATATGATATTCATCAAACGTTTCATAACAACTTATATCGAAACAACTAATTCTCATTCCGATTCATTTCACCTAACAATTTGATTCCCATAACGGTTGTTGGAATCTTTTTATGAGGGGATTGATTCGACAAGATGACAACTGCCATCTGCGTCTTTGGCTGAAAACCCACATAACAGTTGAAATTTCCTGTTCCTCCATTGTGCCATATCACTTCATTTTCACGATCAATGATCCAACCCGCTCCAATTTCATCCATCCGGATGCCCATCATCTGATAATTTTTAGAAGTCCCCTCAATTACTGCAAGCGACTCATGACAGGTTGAGAAAAGCGCACCATCCGATAGCTGTAACTGTGCATAGCGCATCATATCAGAAATGGTGGAAGTCATTCCCCCTGCTGAAAGATACGCATCCGCATTCTTCCATTCCCAGTAATCCTTCAAATCGCCTTGTCCAGTTGAAATGTGTGTGTGACTGAGTTCAAGGTCTTCCAAAGCAAACTGATTGACCAGTGTTTCATAATCAACTTCATAGACAGACTCAAGTATGAGCCCTAGCACTACATAATTAAAGTTCGAATACTTAAATTTATACGCTTGATCCGGTATTGAAAGTTTCGTCAGTCTCGCGAGTACAGTCTCTTTTGTGATGCCACAAAAATCATTTCGACCACTAAAAAAATTTCCCACCATTGGCCATTCAAAGTAATAATCTTTGTAACCTGAAGTATGAGTGAGCAGCTCTTTAATAGTTGGATATGTGTGATCGGAAGTGAGCTTGAGATATTGATCCACGGTTCCATCCAGCGAGAGTTTTCCTTCAGAGATCGCTTTTTCAATCAAAGCAGCTGTAAAAGTCTTTGTAAGTGACCCAATTTCATACGTATATTCTTCGCTAGGAAGTATTTGACCATCCTTCCCGTAAACCGTAAATTCAGCCTTTCCATCTTGTATGATGCCAACGGTAATCACTGCGTTCTCCTCACCCTCAAGTGAATACTCAAGGCATTCTTTAAAAGACAATTTAGGAATCTGACGCATCTGATAATTGCCATAGAGGACCAGTCCTCCTATGATGAGTAGCGCTACGACTAACAATACTAAAATTATTTTCCATATAAATTTTTGATGTTTTTTATGACGAGTTTTCATGATTTTCCTCTTTCAAGTGTCTGGCTATGTGGTGTTATCTGTATAATTGAGCAGTATATAAGTCTTGTTAATTTTATCATAGATCGGATTACTAAGCTGTATCATTTTAGCAGTTGACATGATGAAATTGACTTACACATAAAAATGGGATACTGTCTTTCTAATATTATAGAAAAACAATATCCCATTTTATTTAAGTTTATCTGTGTATTTATCTGCTTATTCCTGTATTGATTTCAATGTCTCCTATCTATGGCTGCATCGCTCCAAATAGCACCAGCCATGCGAGGATAGATTTTGCGATTAAACTGAGCCAGATATACACGCGTTCGCCGTATAAATAATCTTTCCATTTTCCTACTTTTTGATACTGCAAGATCATGTTGATTGGGAAGGTGTTAAATGCGACAAAATACGTTCCGATAATTGCCCATACAAACCAAGGTACTTGATCGAAATTGCCCGTTCCAAGCATGTAAAACAAAATGGCAATCCATGGTGCGATTCCTGCGACCGAACCCCATACAAATGGTTTCCAGTCCACCTTTTCCTTCTGAACCCCAGAATTCATCTCCTCCATGACCAGACCGAATATGTTCATGGCTGCATTGGCTGTAAAAATCAAGATCAATGACACGATGTCATAGATGCCAAATAGTGTGGCGATGAGCATGATCATTATAGAAGAACTCAGCGCATACTCATACCATCTGAATCGATTGATCCCTTTCTTAAGTCCTTCAACATAGGATTCGCTCTTTAAGACAATGATAAAATGTGCACCGGCAGAGATAAATAGAAAACATGCAACGAGTACGCCAAACGGCAACTGAAACAGTTGCTTACTGGCAGTTTCAAGCGATCGTGTACTGACGTTAAACGTTTGGTAATACTGAATAATCTGCGGTTGAAATTCAGCGATTTTCTGAATAACCGTAGATGCTAAAATCAGCATAATCACTGCTTGAACGAGATGAACCATTCCCATGACTAAATTGAACTGTTTGAGTTTTTTGAATTTTTCTTCCAAAATAAACCTCCTCTAGTGGCAATCCTCGAATTACGAATACTCAACTATTAATGCATTTATAACCGAATATACACAAATCAAACTGTTTCTTTCTTTTAATTTAGCGCAGTCCATATTGACTCAAAAATTTACACATTCCTAATCTGTCTTTAAAACACATCATACATCCGTCTGTTACGATTAGATTGTCCATAAAGGATATTACATGACACTATTCATTCAACTATTTATTCAACTATTCATTCAACTATTTATTCAACTATTCATTCAACTATTTATTCAACTATTCATCCAACTATTTATAATACAATCCATTTATAGGTTATGGTACACACAACAGGAGGTTATCCATGATTAAAACCACTCTCATTTTTGACTTTGACGGAACGATTATAAACACCAATCAGCTGATAGAAGAAGGCCTCAATGTCTTCGCAAAGACCTATAGAGGGTCTGAACTCACAAAAGAGGAACACAAATTCATGCTCGGTCGTCCACTTGAAGAGCAGATGCGCTATATCAATGAAGATGCGTACCTTGCCATGACTGAAATTTTCAAACTTTGGTACCTTAAAGAACACAATCACAAAACAACTGCTTTCGATGGCATGGAAGCGTTGATTCGAGTGCTCTACTATCAAAATTATCAACTTGCCATCGTTTCAAACAATAGCCGCGAAACAGTTATGCACGGACTCAAACATCTCAATCTAACGAACTATTTTGACCTCATCCTCACTTGTGATGATGTCCAAGAAAAAAAGCCCTCACCAGAAGGACTTTATCAAGCATTATTTCGCTTAAATGCCACTATGGATGAGGTGCTTTTTATAGGCGATAGTTCAAATGATATTTTAGCTGCTAAGGCTGCAAACGTCGATAGCGTCCTCGTTGGATGGACCATGATGGAACGCGCAGAAATGGCAAAACTGAATGCAACCCACATCATTCATCACCCTTCTGAACTTTTAGTGTTACTGGAAAACAAACAAAAAGTCACAGCTTAAGGAGACGTTATGTCGAGAGTAATTGAAGTGATTGGCTCATATAAAATCCTCGCAACAAACCGAGATTACGTGGTAGTGAATACCCGTCTTGACTATGAAAATCATGCACATTTCAAATCTCTTCAAACGCTTCATCAACTTCTAAACATCATTGAAAAAGGGCTCGTTCCTTCTTCACCTTATCTGATCAAAGCGGCTAAGCGCTTATTGGGTGAAGAATACGATGCCCTTCATGTCAAACGTAAAAAACTTTCTTATTTTAATCATTCTCAGCGGCACTAGCACGCTTCATCAGAATAATACTGCGCCTGTGCAAGCCAAAGTTCACGGTATTTTCCGTCTTGCTGTGCAAGAAGCGTTTCATGATGGCCCCTTTGAACCAGCTCCCCTTCGTGAAACACTGCGATGCTATCACAAAAGCGACACGAGCTCAATCGATGCGAGATGTAAAATGCCGTCTTTGTCTTGACGATGTCGTTGAATTTCGAATAAATCTCAAATTCAGCAATAGGATCCAGCGCTGAGGTCGGTTCATCTAAGATCACCATCGGCGCATCACGATAAATCGCCCTTGCCAATGCCACTTTTTGCCCTTCTCCTCCCGACAACTCTTCTCCCGTCACATCAAAGTACTTATACAGATACGTTTCCAGCCCTTTTGCCATCTTTTCAACTCGATCATTCATCCCCACTTGGTCTAAAACGGTATGCACTTTTTGCGTGTCATACTGCGTCGTCGTTCCAACATTTTGCCCCAGTGAAAATGAAAACAATTTGAAATCTTGAAACACGACTGAAAACAGCTCTAAATATTCTTCATAATCATACTTTTTAATGTCAATTCCGTTGAGCGTGATCACGCCTTCAGTCGGATCATAGAGTCTACAAAGCAGCTTGATTAGCGTCGTTTTCCCAGATCCATTCATCCCTACAATGGCCATCCGTTCGCCGATTTGAAGTGTCAAGTTGACATTCTTAAGCGAATAGACATCCGATCCCGGATATTTAAACGATACATTTTTAAAAGCAATTTCATACGCGTCATCATCTCGTTTTTCCACGGGAAGCGTGCCACGATACATGGTGCTTTCGATCTCAAAGAAGTCATAATAATCCTGTAGATACTGAAAGTTGTTCATAATTTCAAATAATGACCTTACCATCCCTTCGAGCCCCTTCATCAGCTGCATAATCCCGCCGATGTACTTGAGAACCCCAGAAGCGGCAATTGCACCCGTCGTCGCCTTTAGTGCCACGAAGATAAAGATCAGTCCCGTTGACAGCGATGAAAAGATCGTCGAAATTCCCATCATAAGCGCACTGGAGTTGCCGAGCCTATCAAAAATCGACTTCATGTATTTGTTCACAAATGTGCTCACACAGCCGAGAAGCAAGGACTCCTGATGATAGATGCGAATGCCTTTTCCCGAATTATAATCCGATACGTGATCCATGTAATAGCCATAAATTCGGTTGACGTCCATCACCTCGCCAAAGAAACCATAGAGTTTTTTCGCGTTAAGGCTCTGAATCCAGATACTCACGCCCATGCTGAGGAAAATCATCCCGATAAATCCAGCGGTAATGAACCATCCACTAAGCTCACTATTGATAAATAATGCTGGCATCATAACCAATGCAAGGATGATGGAAAAAATGCTTTCCATGGCATTTGAAAATGAGTACATCATCTGATACGCGCCACCTGAATTCATGTTTTCATATTCTTCGATTTTTTTGCGAAGTGCATGTGTCTTAGGATCTTCAACAGCTGAATAATCCATGCTCATGATCTTGGAATTGATGGCCATGTCGCAGTTATAGGACATCACCCGTTGGCAACGTAGCTTCCAAAGGGAGGTAAACTTCGAACTGACAAAGATGACAAAATTCACTGCTACCGTCATCCCTACAAGGCGGACGAGTTCATCTGTTTCAGCACGTCGGATTAAAGCGTCAATAATATAAGTCGACATCACTAAATTGATAAACGGTACCACAGAGCTTAAAAAAGCATCTAGTACTGTGACAGCCAAAATGCGTTTGGAGAGCGAATGGACGAATTTGAATCCTTTGATGAGTTCTTTTATAGTCGAGTTTGATTTACGCACCCAATTCACACTCCTCTCTATAATAATGGCTCTGTTTGTCAAACATGTGTTTATAACGCGTTTCGTCTTTCATGAGTTCTTCATGTGTGCCCATTTCAACGATTTTTCCATCCTCTAAAAAGACAATGCGATCGCAAAATCTCGTGGAAGACAGTCTATGAGAAATGAAAACCGATGTACTGGACTGCGTCAATTGATTGTACTGCTGATAAATCTCATTTTCAGCAATTGGATCCAGCGCAGCCGTTGGTTCATCTAGTACCATGATCGGTGCAGACTTATAAAGTGCTTGTGCCAGCATCAATTTCTGATTTTCTCCACCTGATAACTCCACAGCATCTTCATACACGGATTTGACGAGTCGCGTTTGACTGCCCTTAGGGAGACGGTCGATTTTTGAGCGAAGTCCCACTTGATTCAGAATCGACGCGATTTTTTGTTTCTCGATATCCGAAAGCTCCGCTTCATTTTTTAAGGCGATGTTCTCTTCAATGGTCATCGGCAATACAAAATGATCTTGGAACACCACTGAAAACAAACGGTAGTAGTCGTAGATATTAAATTCCGAACTGGATTTGCCATCTACTTTGATTTCCCCACTCGTTGGGCGGTACAGTCCACAGATGAGCTTGACAATCGTGGTCTTTCCAGCGCCATTGACCCCTACAAGTGCCAATTTTTCTCCTTTTTGAATATGTAGATTCAAATGCGAAATGGTGTCTTTTTCCGCACCGGGATATCGAAAACAGACATCGATGAGTTCAATATCAAAAGGCCACTGTTCATGACTGGGAAGTTCCGCCCCAGCATCCCTCTTTTGATACTCAGGTAGTTCCAGATAATCCCTTAAATACTGGGTTTCCATCGACATGCCGTCAAATGACGTCAAGTCTTTTACGATTCCAGAAAGCCAAGTGGAGATGCCCACGACAGCCCCAAAGTAAAATGCAAAATCGCCAATGGACAAGCCTTTTTCAAGGACTGCAATCGCCAATATGCCGTATGTCAGAACATCTCTTATGCCAATGAGCGCACCATCTGTTAAGTGAAGATACCATTTTCGCAGGTCATTTTTAAAATCCACGTGTATCCGCTTTTTCAGATGTTCTTCATAATTGTCATCGAACCACGGTTTTGTTCCGTAGAGTCTCAAATCCTTTGCCGATTTAAACTCACCCCCTGTTTTACCGATATAGTTCAGTTTTCGTCTCAGGTCGGCGAGTTCTTCTTTATTGCTTTCAATATAACGATTGACGCGTTTGCCACCTTTCAAATTAATGCCAGCTGATATGAGTACAAATACGACGATTGCCGGATGAAGCGTAAAGATAACCCCCGCATACAGTAAGAACCCGATCATGTTAGAGATCAGAGACACAAGTACGAGTACGACTTTTTCAGTGGCACTGTCATTGCTGTTTGTGGCAATCATCGCAAGGTTAAATCGCTCCTGTCCAATAGCGCCGTCGATATTTTCATAATCGGTGTAAAGGCTTTTCTCAGTCAATCTCGTGGTGTAATTCATTCGAAATATGATTTTGCGTACCCACGTCCACTGCTCAAGCGTAATTTTAACCACACTGATGACGATTAAACTCAACACAGGTAGAAGAAGTGCTTGAGTCAATGCAGCAAATGATGCACCCGACTGAATGCCATCGAGAATCATCTTTGGGATAAAGATTCCAATAAATGAAATGACCACCATCATTGGACCTTGTACGGTGGATAAAAGGAACAAAGTTCGATCCCATCGCCACATATTTTTGATTAAATACAGCATGTTTTCTTTTGTGGTATATTTTTTCATAAGACCTCATCAGATAATGTATTGCGGTGAGTTGATTGATGCACAGTGCTTTGCCTATGCGCACAAACCGAATTTCAGCAGAATGTCATTGCTAGCTGAATATCGGTTACGTTCACCGCTTGAGGATAGGATATCAACATCCCCTCATCCTCAGTGAAAATTTGGACGAATGGTTCATTTTTTAGGACGAAAGGTCATCGGTGAGTTGACGACTCGTCATTCGAGCAAAAGGCAATGAAATCTCACAGGCAAAGACACCTTCTTCTGCCTGCCGATTCACGTAACCGCCGTATTTGGACACGAGTTGATCAATACGTCTGATGCCAAAGCCGTGTCCACCTTCTGCTTTAGTGGTTAAAAAGCCCTTCTGAGGTTTCACCGCGGATGCATTCGAAACAGAAATATAGAGTTGCCCCTTCATCGGACGGATGTAGATCCGCACAAATCGTTCATTTTCAGGTACTTTCTGAGCAGCTTCAAGTGCATTATCGAGGACATTTCCAATAATCGCACACAAGTCCACATCCGATATACTGTGTTTTTCTGGAACCGTGGCCTTTGCATTGACTTCGATGTTCGATGCCATCATCAGGGAGACTTTGCTGTTTAAGATCGCATCCACCATGACATTGCCCGTCTTGATCACATGATCGACTGTCACAATATCCTCTAAAAGTTGCGCCAAATGCGCTGACATCTCATCTACACGATTCATCTCGATATACGCCATCATCAGCTGAATGTGGTTGTGATAGTCGTGCTTCCAGCCCCTCATCTGCTTATAGATGTTCTCAACTTCTTCGTAGTGACGATTTAAAAGTTCCGATTGATAGGTGGAAACATAGGACTCAATCCACCTTTTGATTGCCCATTTTAAAATAAAAACAAGTGCAATCACGCCTGCAACTGCACTTATAAATATGCCCCACATCTTCATTTCCCCCTGTGTACAAATTGATGTAAATTTAACCTTATGAACATTGTATCATGACCTTTTAGTGAAAAATCATGTAAGTAAAATCCAAATTGGCTCTATCTAACGCCGATCGGCCTCTTTAAAATACCGTATAAACGCCTGTTGAACTGCTTGCCTTTGATTGCGGCTCAAAAGAACTTTTGCCTGATTGTCCAACACGACTTCTTGATGATCCACAAACTCAATATGACGAATCCCGACAAAATACGAACGGTGCGTCTTGATAAACTCACTGTCATCCAGCTCAGAGAACACTTCTGTAAAACTTTTCTTTAGCAAAAATTCGCTTGTCTTCGTCACCATTAGCGTATAGTTTTTTTTTGCTTCACCGTATAAAATGTCACTTTGGCTCAAGCGATGGGTCTTTCCATCACACTCAAAAATATACACGGCGTTTTCTTTTTCTTGAAGAGACTGTCCAATGGCCTCATGAGCGCGCGATAGACAGTCAAAGAGTTTGTCTTTTGACACGGGCTTCAGGAGATAATTTAGAGCGCTCACTTCATACCCCTCATACACGTAATCCGCGATTCCCGTAATAAAAATAATGCGCAGCCACTGATCCAGCTTACGAATCTGTTTTGCAAGCACAATGCCACTGGCACCTTTCATCTGGATATCTAAAAGCACGACATCGTACGCGCGACTCGTCTCCCATTCAAATGAAAATGCCTCCGCACTGGTAAACAAGTCGAGTACAGCCTCTATCTTTTTTTCTTCACACCACTGACGAGTATAATGTGCCAGTAGATCACAAATGACGGGTTCATCATCTACGATGGCGATTCTAATAGGTTTCATTTATATGACCTCTGTTTTTCCTTTAATTATTGGAGCATTTTCAACTTAATAATATGCTTTATTATGATTAACTACGATTTCACATGTAAATCAGTTACATTCTGCTATCAAAAATTTTGTCTATTATTATTTTATAATACAATTGCTTCAATTAAAACAACATAAGAGAAAGATTAAAAAAGGAAATTGTGGCAAAATCGTAACATCTTGTGCTACACTATTTGTAATCACATCTATTTAATTGTAATCACATCTATTCATTTGTAATCACATTTATACATCAGGAGGATTTCATGCCTTTAATCGGAAGCGAACTATACTATAAAGACTTTGACGAAATGACAGAAAAAGAAAAAGAGGAAATTTCAGCCACTTACGGCAGTAGCGTTTTTTCAAGTGGCGCTTGGTCGATGGCAAAGTTTGAATTGGCGTATCGCGAACAACTTGCACGCGAAGAAGAAGAGCAAAGACTTTATGATGAGCGCTATGATACTTGGGATGATCCGGAGCCTGAGGTAGAATCCTACAACAGTTCAATTGAATTCCCATTTAATTGGGACGATGAAAATTTGCTTTATGGGGATTCATCGATACTTTCAGAAGGTTCAAAGTCATATGTTCCCTTCGAATATGAGTCTTCAAGCAGCTCCGATAGCGACTCTATCGATCCGGATTATCTTAAAAAACATGGGTATGATTTTAATAAAAAAAGACGTCTCGGCGATAAGATTACGCTCCTACAGCTCGCTGTTTATTGGGTCATTGTGCCCCGAATTCCATTTTTAATGACTCAATTTTTCCTGTTTTTCAATATGAGGCGCATGCTGATGTCTTCAGCGTTTCTCCGAGATTCTCTATTTTTATACTATTATCACCATTTTTGTACACTCTTGTTTATTGCATTGATCTGTCTATACGCATACAGCAGAGCTGGACAGTATCTTGATCGGAAACAGACTGTTGACGATCATTCAGTATGAAGCAGTATGTAGTAAATAGAGAAATCACAAAAAAGAAAGCCAAAGTGAAATTCACATCAAATGAATCTCACTTTGGCTTTTGTTGTTGTTTTCTTCAACATTTCAATGACGATATTGCGATATCTGAATTTAATCATTATTTTTGTTGCTTTAAGTCTGGTTCGCCCGTTAAAATAATAACATACAATAAAATGAGCGTTCTACATCCATAATATGTATATAGGACAAAATACCTAATGGAGGTCATTTCAATGAAGAAGAGTTTACTTGTAAGAGTCACCGTTCTAATTGGTCTAGCGATTTTATTTGTTTCTCTAGGTTTGGGAATAGCAAGTATCTTATTCGGTTCAAAAGCAGTTGAAGCTGAAGCAGAAAAAGCTTTACTCAACATGACGAAGCAAGGCGCGACTCAGGTAAACATTAGAGTTCAATCTATCATCGATGTTTTGCAAGAAGTTGCAAGAGATCCACGTGTACAGTCTATGAATTTTGATGAACAAAAAAATGCATTAAAGGCAAATGTCGAAAGACTAGGTTACCTCGATATGGCAATTGTAACCCCAGATGGTGAAAGTAAATATGTCATGAGTGACGATGTGGCTCAACTTGGCGACCGTGCTTATGTTCAAAAAGCACTTGCAGGTGAAGCCAATGTATCTGACGTTCTCATCAGCCGAGTGGTTAACGATGCAGTTCTTATGTATGCGACGCCGATTGGAACAGGAAGTTCTACAAAAGGGGCTTTAATCGCAAGACGCGATGGCAATGCGCTCAACAGTGCAATTGAAGACTTGAAGTACGGAGAGCACGGGTATTCTTATGTAATCAACACAAAAGGTGTGGTTGTCGCTCATAAAAATAGAGATTATGTCATGGAACAGCTGAATATCATTGAAAAAGCGAAAGAAGATACGAAATTTGAATCTGTTGCGAAGATGGTCGAAGTGGCGATTCAAGAAAAGACTGGCGTTGAAGAGTATACTTTTGACGGCGATGATCTGTATAGTGCGTACGCTGAAATTCCCGGTACTAGCTGGATTCTCGTGACAGTTGCCAATAAAAATGAAGTTTTAAGCGGTGTGAGTGATATGAAATTTTTGCTTGGCGGATTAACCATCTTATTCTTAGTTGTGGGGATTCTCTGGGCATACCTTCTCGGTCGCTCTATCAGCAAACCGATCAAATCGCTTTCACTAAACATCAACCGAATTGCGGATTTTGATCTATCGGATCACGCAATGGATGAAGCGAGTTTACGCTACTTGAACAAGGAAGATGAAGTCGGTGTCATTGCAAAATCCATTGATACCATGAGAACCAATCTTAAGTCTTTAGTTTCTCATATTTCTGTGGATGCTCAAAGTGTGGCCGCGTCATCTGAGGAACTCACTGCAACCAGTGATCAAGCGTCAAACTCTGCTGAAGAAGTGTCTAAAACAATTGAAGAAATTGCAAAAGGTGCAACCGATCAAGCCATCGAAACTTCAAACGGAGCCAACCAAATTGAGGTACTGGGACAACTCATCGAGCACACGATCCAGCAGTTAAAAACGCTCAATGAATCCGCTGAGGTGGTTGACACGTTAAAAAATCAAGGCTTTGTCGTTCTAAATGATTTAGAAGAAAAGACGAAAGAAAATGATGCAGCTTCACAGTCGGTTCAGCAGATTATTCTCGAAACGAGCCATAACGCTGGAGAAATCTCACGGGCGAGCGAAATGATTATGAGTATTGCGGATCAAACTAACCTTCTTGCGCTAAATGCAGCCATTGAGGCAGCACGTGCAGGTGAAGCTGGTAGAGGATTTGCAGTCGTTGCTGATGAAATTCGAAAACTCGCAGAGCAGTCGAATAATTTTGCGACAGACATCACTAAAACGATTCATAAATTAAGCGTTAAAACGACTGAAGCAGTAGACATGATGAATCAGTCAAGAGAAGTCAGCGTGGCGCAATATCATAGTTTGGGTCAAACGCGCAACCAATTCGTGGGCATTTCAGATGCTATAGAATCGGTAAAAGGAATTGTGGATTTACTCAATGCTTCTAGTGCGGATATGGATGAAAAACGTCAACAAATTATCAGCGTCATCGAAAACCTCTCAGCTATTTCAGAGGAAAATGCTGCAAGTACGGAAGAAGCATCTGCATCGGTTCAAGAACAAACGGCTTCCATGATGCAAATTGCAAATGCGTCTGAAGAACTTTCGAAACTGGCTGTAGAAATGCAAGCGGCGATTGCGAAGTTTAAGTTATAAAGTTTAGGCTATAAACCCTAAGAATTAACAACTGAGCAACAAGACTTTATTAAAAAAACACGGATTCTCCTTTGGATGGAGCCGTGTTTTTTTTTAGATATTCCAATCCTTCACATTTTCAAATTTGACACATGTGGTTGAAAACATAGACACTCACGAATAGAAAATAGTCTCCACCAGAAAGTATTTGATAGATTCACAAAAAAAATGGTAAAAGTAACTCAGATATCATTGAGTAATGGTTGCATAAGGAGGAGTTTACAATGAACAGTAAAAGAACGATGAGTATTTTTCTTATTTTTGCGTTAGTTTTCGGCCTAACGATAGTTCCAATGTCACTTTCATACGCGGATACGATGCCCTATTCAGGTATGGATATTTCTACTGGGCACCAATTTCCAATAAATGTCATCAAAGGGCCTGATGGCAAGCTGTATGTCACTGAATATTCAGGTAATGTCATTATTAAAATGGATATAGACGGTCAGAATAAAACCACTTTTGCGTCTGGGTTAAATCAACCGATTGGTATGACTTTTGATGCTAGTGGTAACTTATATGTTGCTGAACACTCTGGTTCTGCTGTAAAAAAAATTGCCCCCGATGGGACTGTTACTGTCGTTAAAAACTCAGGAATGGGGATATTAACTGGCATTGTAAAAGACTCTTCGGATAAATTATTCGCAATTGGTTATAGTACTGGAACCATCTACAAAATGGATTTAGATGGATCCAATTTTACGACCTTAAAATCTGGACTTCAAACTAGCTCATTAATTGGCCTCACAATTGATGCCAACGACAATTTATATGCCACTGATCGCTATAATAATAAAGTCATCAAAATAACACCTGATGGCACTACAACTGATTTTGCAACTAACATCACCGGCGCTCAAGGTATAACACTTGCGGATGATGGCTATTTCTATGTTGTATCAACTGGTCGATTGGTTACAAAACTGGATAGTAATGGTACCCTAGTTACGACTTATAGCACAGGTACATTTACACCATGGGGCGTCGCAGTTGACGTCGATGGATATATTTACTTCACCGAATCAAGTTCAGCTGTAAAATGCCTAGTGGGTTATACTGAAACACTTGACAAAACAACAATTAAACTCACAATGAACAAAGACATCGCAGGAACAGTCGCTGATCCTGCTGCTTTCTCCATTACAGGCGTCGCTACGAATCCAAATGTTACCGCAGTCACTACCTCAGGCGCTGTTATCACCATTTCTCTAGACGCCCCTATTTCGCCTCTTGAAAGTTCTGTCAAAGTTCACTATGCGAAGACAGGTACCAATAATTTAACCGTTTCAGGCAGTGCGACAGAATTCAAGAATTTTTCAAATGTTCCCGTTAAAAATAATATTTTACGCGTGTTAAGCACTGCAGCAATTGAGAATATTAACGTTGCTAACGGTACACTACTAGCAGACCTCAACTTACCGAGTACCGCAATCATTCAGTTAAGTAATATTACATCCGATACAGTCAATGTAACTTGGGATAATGGCACACCTCCATATGATGGCTCAGTTGCTGGGACTTATGTGTTTACTGGCACTTTCTCTGTCGGTGCAAATGTTGGCAATCCAAATAATGTAACGGCTCAAGTAAATGTCGTCGTTGCTGAGGTTACAACGCCACACGTCATCTCCATTGATCCAATAACTGACATCTCGGTGGCGTATGGTACTGCCTATAATACAATCGTTTTACCTAGTCAAGCAGGTGTCCATTTAAGTGATTCTACAACACTACAAGTTCCTGTGATTTGGGGAAATCCAACACCGGATTATGTGGCGACTTCGCCAGGTGTCTACGTGATTACAGGCACATTAAATTCAAATGCATTCCTCAATCCAAGTAATATGAAGGCATCTGTCAATGTGATCGTCGGCAATGCTCCACCAGTTGTCGAACCAACTCCAGAACCGGATAAAACAACCGAACCGAAATCAAATACAATTGTCAAAGTCAATGGTGAAGAACAACCCATTGGGATAGAAGTAAAAAGTGTTCAAGACGGTGTCACAACGGTTGAAGTTTCGGTGATTGCGCGAACCATTGATCAAATGATTGAAAATGCTATAAAAACAGGAAGTGAAACTGAGCGGAATTTAGTTGAAATCACTGTTGTCGATACCACTGCTGCAAAAGCTGTGGTCGCATTAACTGGCGATATCGTCCAAAAATTGAATGACAACGACTTCGATATTCTCATTAAACGCGGCGACACAACATACAACCTCCCAGCAGAAGAATTGTCAATCGCCTCAATAGCAAGTCAATTGAGTATATCAGCAGATCAAATGAAATCCATTCAATTTGAAATTGTCATGGAACTTCTCCCAACTTCGCAACAAAATATGTTAGCCGGATCCGTTCAGTCAAACAATAGCGAAATCTTGTTCCCTGCAACTGAATTCAATGTTTTGGCAAAAGTAACAACTGCAGACGGTACGGTCAAGGAAGTTCCTATTGGTACATTTACTCAATATGTTGAAAGAACATTTGAACTCCCTGCAAATGCAGACATCACCACAGGTATCGTGTTCAATAGTGATCACACTTACTCTCACGTTCCAACGTATGTCTTTACAAAAGACGGTAAACAGTACGCTCGTATCAACTCCCTTACAAATTCAGCGTATGCTGTGATCCATAACAGCGTTAAAGTAAAAGGCATCTCAGGTCACTGGGCAGAATCCATCGTCAACAATCTGGCATCTCGTTTAATTATCGCGACACCAGATTCGTTTAAGGCGAATGCGGTTATAACAAGAGCTGAGTTGGCTGAGTATTTAGTAAGAGCACTTGGACTTTATCGCGCAGATCACACCATTCAACTTCCATTTTCAGATGTTTCAAAAACTTCTGAGCACGCACTTGCAATCTCTATTGCAAACGAATGGGATATTATCAATGGATACACAGATGGCACATTTAAACCGGATGCACCTCTTACTCGTGAAGAAGCAATGACGATGTATGCAAAAGCATTGGCTGTGGCACAATATCAAGCTGTTGATAAAACTCCTATTAAAGTTGATTTATCCACCGTTGCGCCATGGGCAAAATCATTTATCCAAAGCGTCTTAGATGCGAAAGTATTCGTCGGTCGTACAGATGGCTCTTATGATTTTAAAGCACCTCTGACTCATGCAGAAGCATTAGCTGCAATTCAAAATATTTTAAACGTCACTGAGCTCACAGACTAAAATCTAATAATAACGCCTCTACGACTCACTTTTAGGGTTGTAGAGGCGTTTTATTCGACGTTAAAACAATTGTCAAAACTTATCCTTGTAGCGTGTTTTCAGTTAAATTTAGATTACAGTTACAGTTTGACGTTGAAGCACTCGTTTTACTATGCTACAATAGGTAAGCAACACAAATTCTTACAGTTGATTTGAAAGGAGGCATGTTATGGCCGAGATGAAATTACTTGCACAAAATAAAAAAGCCTGGCATGACTACTTCATTGAAGAGACTTATGAAGCAGGATTAGAGCTGTTTGGTACAGAAGTTAAGTCCATTCGCGGCGGAAAAGTGAGCATCAAAGAATCTTATGCTGAAATAAAAAACGGTGAAGTGTTTGTTCTTGGGATGAATGTAACACCTTATGATTTTGGCAATCGATACAATCAAGATCCACTTCGCGTACGAAAACTCCTTCTCCACAAACGCGAAATCGCTCAGCTACTGAACTTCACAACGCGCGAAGGTTATACCTTAGTTCCTCTAAAGGTCTACATCAACGAACGTGGTTTGATGAAGATGCAGCTGGCTGTTGCAAAAGGTAAAAAGCTCTATGACAAGCGCGATACCATGGCAAAGAAAGATGCTGAAAGGCATATGCAAAAGGCCATCAAAGCGTATAATCAGTAGAAAGGACTTCCCTTCTCTACTCTACCATACACCACACCCATACACACTTTTAACATGGGGATGTACTGGTTTCGACAGGGATGATGAGCTTTTATAAGCGAGCCGAGTTTCTTGATCTGGGGTACTCGTTAAAGAACTGGATTACTAAACACAAACGCAAACGAAAATTTTGCATTAGCTGCTTAATTGCAGCGTCACCTTTGGGCCTTATCTCAGCCGCCTAGAGCTTGACCAACCCCTGCTGAGGTCCCTATGAAAGATGCTTTTCTAATCTGAATTAGCGGTACAATAGAAATAGCCATGTAGCTTGAGCGTCGTTACTCGTGAGACATGGCGAAACCTTAATTAACGACTGCGCTCGGAGAAAGTGAAAGTAAATTGTTTTTGGACGAGGGTTCGACTCCCTCCATCTCCACCATAAAAAAAATGCCACCCCTAAAAGGTGGTATTTTTTTTATGGTGGAGATGGAGGGGGGCGAACGGGCCGTTAAGAAAAATGTCCGGGGGACATTTTTTAGGCCCTGGCGTGATAGCATGTGAGCTGCGCCGAGAAGGCAGCGAACGTGCGGAGCGACTCCCGTATGTAAGTATGTGGGAAACTTTTCATGCGTTGGTGTAGACTCTTCCGAGGCATGCAAGCGCCAGTTAAATCAAGCTCTCTTGGCTTTTTTCTTTTCAAAATAATAATGCTCAAAAGTGAGCTAACATTTAACCTTTGGGGGGAGTTGAACTCTTGCCCAGAGGTTTTTTAGATTTTAGGAAGATATAATTAGTTATAAATTCACGTTTTCGAGAAGAGAGGTAAAAACGGTGGGAAAGAGACAAAAGCAAATTGAGATAACTATTCAAAAAGGCGACAAAATAACAATCAGAAACATAAATGGCAGAAATCTGACTGGTAAAGTCACAAACATTAAAGCTGCAGATGTTATGTTGTTTGATGGACTTGATAGTTCGAATATAAAAATTCACCATATAGAAATTATGCCGGTTACTACGCTCCCTTCCACTAATCCTATTTCTGAAATTTACACTTTTTCAGAAGCTGCAGAAGTCTGGGGTATCGATCCGAGTAACAAGTGCTGACCTTATTAGTGGATCAGACTATAAGAAAAGCGGCAAAGTTTGGTTGATAACAAAGAGCGCTATGGAAAGACTATATGGAGTTAGATAGTAATTGTGTAATATGAGAAAATTTAGCATTAGTGTATAATGGTAATATGACGTTAAAGGGAGGATATGTAATGAGTAATATTTTAAGTGAACTTTCAAATGAAGGTATCCGCACAAACCTCTCTTATTATGGGATTGGAGATTATGCAACTAATATAGATATCTCGATGATCTTTGAAAAGTCATCACTGATATGCAATTATTACAAATGTTTGCCGTTTAATTCGTTATCTTCGATCGATGAGTATATTAACTATTTGTTCATTCGTAAGCTTTCAAGGTACTCAGAAATCACTCCCCATATTGTTACAGATAGACAAGCTGAATTTATGAGTAGTGTAGATACCTTTACGACTATTTTCAGTAAATATACAAACAAAGCGGTAATTGAATTTATTAATAATAGTATTGAGTCAATTTGTACAACTGAAAATAATAGCGAATTAGTCTCTTCTACAATCTCAATTTGTGCTAAATTTTCGTCAGGTATTAAAGATGAAACTTTTAGCTGTCTTATAGCAAACAAAAGTCATTTAATTATTGATAGCTTTAACGAAATTCAGACAACTTTTAAGAAAAGAAAAGTCTTATTAGCTTTCATGTTATCAGAAGAAATTTTTTACAAGAACATTGATTATCGTTTAGTGGATATTTTAAAAATTGTTAAGTCGATTATTGGTATAGACGACTTAGCTGGAATTTGCGAAGAGTTCCATAATAATGTGCTTAAGTATGGACGAGATGTCGTTAATGGAACAGATATAAATAAAGCGATTGAATCTCAATCAATAATTAAAGTGATAAAAGATTTCTTTAAAGATATTAAATCGCCACACGCGTATGAATTTGAAGCTGAGTTAAGAAAAATTGATGATTTAGTTAATAGTTGGCTTTTAGAGAATGGACATTCATTCAGCTATGAAGCCCCAATTGATCAGTTCGCAAAAACGATGAATTCAGAGATTGAATGGGAAGCAAAAATGATGTCTCTGACACACTCTACTAACCACGAACATAAAAAACTTGAACATTTCTTTGAGAGCACAATTAGAAACTCTGTACCAGGGTTGACGGATATAATTGCATCAACAAATATTAGTACGAATGAGTACTGGACAGCTTCTAGATTAAGAGATTTAAGTATCTGCAATGTATTTGCAATGGAACAATTCAAACTCTATATTTTTGACGCTGGAAAAATTAATGATTACTTTAGTTACTTTAAGACCTTCGTTAAATATATCTGTGACATTTTAAATATTGATATCATTGAAAAGGGTTTTGATGATGATATGAAAATACTCTTTCAGTTCACCCTAGATGTATTTCATAATGTTGAGGAAGAAGATATCGTTTTACTACAGAGTGTATGCTATGGATTGTCAATGTTTGCTAGTGGGTTTTCGGAAAAATTATTGCGTGAAATATATATTAAAGAAAATATGAGTTTTCAATATATTAGTGATGAGCAGGTCACCCTTGGTAAACTACTTGATAAGAGCAACTTAGTTCTTACAAATATTCTTGGCGAAAATCATATCCAATGCTTACGTTATTTCTTACATAACGATGGTAAAGAAAGAATCGGAAAGAATATTAGAAATAATTTAGCGCACTGGAACTCTATGAATTCAAAGGATTTGAACAAGGGACTTTCACTACAATTATTGTGGCTACTTACGGGGATTGTAAATAGTGCTTTTTATCATTATTACGAAATGAACAAAAGTAGATAAATAACTATAGCCTAGAATTATACTACAGCACTCTTTTGCTTTCAAAATGGGGTATGCTACTGAAGGAGTCAATTGTAATGAATAAATGGGAAGACAAGTTTGATGATTTAAAGATTAAATTGGATGAAGCAATAAGAATACTAGATCAAAAGCTAAAAAATGGTGAGATCAGCCAATATGAATATAACGAGTTAAAAACATTAGATTTCGATTTATGTATTGATGATAAAGATCCAATAAAACTTTTCAAAGAATTTTATTTGGAAAGAAAGCCTATTAAATGTAGTGAGTTATTACTTGTAATCTATGACGAACATGAAACCAGTTTTAGAAAAGCAGTTTTATTGAGTGAATGTTTTCCTGATCCGCTTGGATATAAGTATAATCAGGATATTCACGAATTCAGCATTTTGATAATCACGAGAGCTTTTAACTTAGCAAAAGAAAAAGATTATCCATCGGATTTTCTGAAAGAGTTGCAAGAACTTTACTTAGCATTTACTTTTTTTAATCATAATAATATGAGAAATACAGAAAAACTCAATAAATGTGAATTTATGAAATTTACTTTGTCTGAGCAAATTAGAATGTTATTTATCTTTCTACAAGATCAAAGCAGATTAGTGCAAGATTTAAAAGATAAAGATATAAAAAAACAAGGGTTTTTCACAGGGATGGAATCTGCTGTATCAAATAATACTCCAAATAATAACCCGAATATGCTAGTTTCATTTGAGGACAATTTTGAAGGTATTGTAGAAGCCTTTGATATTTTGATTCGATACCTGTATTCTAAAAAGAAAAAAGACTTTGAAATTGTGACAAAGCCTGAACATGGTGATATTACACATATTGAAGTTCCTTCTTTAGAGCTAATAACACACCTATCCGTACAGAGAAATCTTTTGATTAAAACATGGGAAAAATTCAAGTATTCACAATGGAATGTAGTTTTGGATAAAAACGAAATACAGGAAACTTATGTTTTTATGCCAAAGAATCAAAAAGAATATAAACAACATATAATCGCATCAAATAGACGGCAATACTTATTAATGATTGAAATATTTAAGATGAATACTTCAGGAGAAGCGTTAAAAAAAAATGCAACGATTTCACATATTTCTAAAGAGATTAATAAGGATGATATATTAACGCTGTTCTCAATCAATGAATCTGATTATTTCAAGGCTGTAGAAAGCTATAAGCCTCTTATAAATGCGTATTCAACTAATATGCATAAACATTATTTTGATTTAACTATTGATGGAGTGAAATTAGAACAACTCTTTAAGGTGATAGAGCTGCTATATGTATTAGCTGAATGCTATACTAGAAATATCTATGATAACTTTAAGCAAGAGGATGAAACTTGGTATAAATATTTGTGTCCAATTGTATCAATTAATTATTTGATTGATTGTTTAATAAGATATTATGGATATAGTAAGATTGAGTCATTAAAACTTATTAATTACTTTACTTTCAAACCTGGAATTAAAGGTGAAAGCGATATTTTCTCTAGGCCACTAATCTGTGTAAATCCTGAGCATATAGTTTTCTCTGCTGCTTTAATTCAGCAAATGAATATTGAGAGAATTGTCGAAATGTTACTAAGTAATTACGAAGTTAATATCGCTAAAATTGGAACTGATTTTGAAAATGAAATTAAGTTCGTATTGAGACATTTTAGTGAAATAAAAGTAAACACAAATAAAATTGATTTCGTTGCTTCTGATGGAAAAGACATTGAATTTGATTTTATAGGTACTTTTGATAATCATCTATTACTATGGGAATTTAAAGCTATGACTGTTCCATATAGTGATAAACGACATTCAGAATGTAAGAAAACTATTAAACAAGCAGTTGATCAAATCGAAAGAAGATGTCGAATACTGAGGACGGACTGGGATAAAATAAAAACATTAGTTAATATTGACTTACCAGATGATCCATTTGATGATGATAAAATAGTTAAGTTGGCCTGTACAAACATTTTTGATTTCACTAATTTGATATACGGTGAAGGAATAAGGATTGTTGATAAGTCTACCCTTCTAAAATTCTTTGTTAACCCAGTAGTAAAAGTCGTGAATGTTCATGACAAAAATGTTTTAAATACAAAAAAACTCTGGAAAGGCTCCTCTCCAACTATAAATGAGTTCAAACAGTATTTAGAAAATCCAATAACTACATCACCATATAATGAATGTTTAGAAGCTTTTCCAAAGGTATTTGAAATATTTGAAGATGATTATCCATATGCAATAATTGATCAAATTTTAACGAAAAATCCATATGGACAAGAAATAGAAAAAGCTCTTAATACTGAAACAAGGCCATTAGCAATTAAACCATTTCAACGAAAAAAAGGATCTAAGAAAAAAAGAAAAAAGAAAAAGTGATAATTTTTGACTTGTGTTAAATCATTTATGGATACAAGCTAGAAAGCTGACTTTTAAACGTTAGCTTTCTTGTTCGGGGTATACATAAAAAAAATGCCACCCCTAAAAGGTGGTATTTTTTTTATGGTGGAGATGGAGGGAGTCGAACGGGCCGTTAAGAAAAATGTCCGGGGGACATTTTTTAGGCCCTGGCGTGATAGCATGTGAGCTGCGCCGAGAAGGCAGCGAACGTGCGGAGCGACTCCCGTATGTAAGTGCTAGGACAATTTAGGAAGCTTTTCTTGCGTTGGTGTAGACTCGTCCGAAGCAAACGAAGTTTGCAATTGGCAACATGGATTTAAAAAATGAGTTCAGTTTTAAAAAACGTTTTCGATATACCGAAAGAATATCATTTTATTTAATTGACTTTTCGATATAAATGAGTTAGATTGAATTTAAAGACTATGAGAAAGGATGTGTCGAAAATGATTTTTAGAGAACAATACATGTCAAAAATTCGCCCCTTCATGAATCAGCCTATTATCAAAGTATTAACGGGCATACGTCGTTCAGGAAAATCCGTCATGTTAGAGCTTATTCAAAAAGAATTGATTCAGCAAGGCATTAATCAAGAATTATTCATCTCAATCAATCTTGAAAGTAAGAAAAATCCATTTGAGATTACAATTGAAGGAATCTATGAATATATCAAAACAAAAGCCAATGAACTAAATCAGAAAGTTTATCTTTTTTTTGACGAGATACAAGAACTTGATGGTTGGGAAACAATGATTAATGCAATCATGATTGATTTTGATGCAGACATTTATATAACTGGATCTAATGCTAAATTATTATCAGGTGAGCTTGCGACTTATTTGGCAGGCAGATATGTAGAAGTGAAGATTTATCCTTTTTCATATAAAGAAATACTCAGTTTTTTCCCTCAAAAAAGCAAGCAAGAGATATTTCAAATTTATCTCACTAGAGGCGGAATGCCATTTCTCTATCAGTTTCCTATTGATGATCATAGCGCGATGCAGTATTTGAGTGATATTTATGATTCAATTATTTTGAAAGATATTGCGACTCGAAATAAGGTAAGAGACATTGAACTGTTGAAGAGAATGATTCAATTCTTTATAGCCAATATAGGCAATACATTTTCATCTTCTAACGTATCTAAATATCTAAAAAATGAATTGCGAAGCGTTTCAACAGAAACCATTTATAATTATATAGACTATTGTAAAGCGGCCTGTTTTTTGCATTTGGTTCAAAGAGAAGATTTGATGGGGAAAAAGTTACTGCAATTTCAGGAAAAAATATATATAGCGGATCATGGGATTCGCGAAGCGGTATTTGGTAACAATATGCGCGACATCAATCAAACCCTAGAGAATATCATCTATATGGAATTGCTTGGCAGGGGCTATGATGTACGTATAGGGAAAAATGCTAATAACGAAGTGGACTTTGTTGCATTAATGGGAAATTCTAGAGTCTATATTCAAGTGTCTTATTTGCTCGCTTCTGCTGAAACAGTGGAAAGAGAGTTTTCAGTTCTCGAATCAATACCAGATAACTACCCCAAATATGTTGTTTCAATGGATGAAATCGATAGAGGCAGAAATGGTATCAAGCATATGAATATAAGAGATTTTTTATTGATGGAGCAATTTTAAACAAAGATCATACACGAACGGATAAACGATTAATTGAGTGTGATGCGGTATAATCTAAGTAAAAGGTGGTGTGTATTCATGAGAAATATTGAGAAAATAATCAAAGAGGTTAATGGCTCAATGGTCATGGAGAGAATGCCAAATTAACAAATTCAAAAATACAGGATGTTATTATTAATATAAATGAAATAATAACGCTCCATCTCCACCAAAAAAAGAAAGGTCCATGATTATGCATGGGCCTTTCTTTTTTTTGGTGGAGGCTCGTCCGAAGGAATATAAAAAAAACACGTGATTAAATTTCAACTATTTTTATAAAGAAATTTCTGAATCGAGGGGATTAAATGGTCTTACAATCTGATATCCATTTTGTTGTACTTCTAAGGTAGCCGCTTCACTTTCGAAATGCATGCAATAAACGCGTTGTCTTTCGGCCATTGGAATAAAGGCGTTCAATTGCGTTAACAATAAATGGACACTGTTACTTGCTGTAGAACTCGAAATATCCTGATAGATTCTATCGATCGTTTTATTTAAAAATGCACGACGAATCTCAGTTGGGATAGTATTAGAGTCGCCACTATAGTAGATTGAGTCCCCATTATAATTAAAATGAATACCATATGATGGTATCACGTCCACATGAGGTGTTTTGTAAAACGTAAAACAAAAATTATCGAATTGTCCCTCAGATAGACGCACATCCTCTTGTGAAATTAATTTGTAGTGATGAGGTTCTACCCCCATGATTTTAAGATATTCCGTCATCATCAATTTTTCTGGGTAGATGATGGTTGGCTGAAAGTTTAAGATAAAATTTGCATAAAAAATTAAATCTCCTAGACTTCCAATGTGATCCGGATGTGTATGTGTGATGATTACGCTCATGCGCTCTAAATTGTCGAGTAGTTTGTGCTCTTTCATCGCCTTAAAGACAGAACTGCCACAGTCAATTAATATTAAGTCGTTTATTTTTCTCAAATAAGCACTCGTATTTCCCATTTCAGTATTAAATGCGTTTCCAACACCAGAAAAAATCAAAATGTGTTCTCCTTTTCATAAACACGTTCAGTTATAAAAAAATCAACCAAATCCTTATCCAAATGTTTAAGTGTCGCTTCTTGAATTAATACTTTCAGTGCATCATCGTGAGTCATCCCTCTACGATAAGGACGATCCTCAGCAGTGAGAGCCTCGTAAATATCGGCAATGGCTAGAATTTTGCTCTCAAAAGGAATGTCCATGCGACTTAAATGATGAGGATAACCACTGCCATCGATCTTTTCATGATGCGCAGAAGCGATTAATGGTAACCGCTCTAAATCTTTTGTCCAATTGAGCTGATTTAATATTTCGAAAGTATGTACCGGATGAGACATCATTTTTTCTCGTTCATTGTACGTTAAATTTCCACATCGGATGGATAAACTTTCAATTTCATCCGCTGTTAACAACGTAATTTGCTCACCATCAAAATCTTCAATAATGTGATTTCCTAATTGACGAATCCTTTCAATTTCAGTTTCTTCCAAACAATTCTTTTCATTGACGCCATCAATAAACGCATATAATTTATCGATTTCTTCACCTGTCAACTGATCGACATTTGAATGGCTATCAGAGGTCCTTTTTTGTTCAATAATCCCTTTTATATATTTAAATCTCAACTTTAGATAAGCCATTTGATTTTTATCGAGTTTAGTTCGCTTTGAAAGTAGTTGTTCGTTTACCCCAATCTTACCGATGTCGTGAAGTAAGGCGGCATAATAGATTTCTTTCTGTTGGTCTGCAGTATAATATATGTTTTCAAATGGGAACTGGGGCGTTTCTGAAATTCGTTTGATAAATTTTTCGGTAATCTCCGCAACACGTATGGAGTGACCTGCAGTGCAAGGATCTCGCTTATCAATAAGTAGGACCATGCTACGTACAAAATTGTAAAACAGGTCTTCAATATTTTTATGTAGTTTACTCCGTTCGATTAACATTCCCGCTTGCGAGGATATGGCCAGAATCAAGCTTGCTTCATCTTCATCAAACGGAATGATTTCATTTGAAAAGTCATCTTCTGAATACAATAATGCGGTAGGATTTCGTTTTTTGTTAATTAACTGAAGGACTCCTAAAACTTCATTGTGGATGTCTTTCATTGGGATGACCATCATATTGACGGTATGATAATCTGCGATTTTGTCGAAGGATGAATCATGTTTCATTTGCTTGGAATTTTTGTAATCATGAAGGTTATTAAGGATGACTGTTTCACCTGTTTCTGCACAATAACCAGAGATGCTGTCATGATTAATCGGGATGCTAAACGCTTCAAAATCGACTTTTCTTGATAAATTGACAGAAGCTTTAAATCTTAAACAAGGAGCCGCATCCAGTATATAAATGCTCCCTGCGTCACAACCAATTATGTTAACACTTTCTTCTAAAATAATTCGAATCAACTTTTCAGAGTCTTTTTCAGCTGACAGTAATATTCCGAGGTGTTTGATTTTATCAAGTAGTGTTTCAAGTTGGATTGCACGATCATTGGAATGAATGTCATTAAACATTTTTACTCCTTTCTGGAAGTGACAAAATACATTTCACATTTACCTTTACCTTTTACGTCATAGATTCCCCTGTATTCTGAATGGTGGGTTCTGTCGATTAATGAGACCATTTCGGTCGTGAGATTAATTTTCATCGGATCAGAATGGGATTCTAATCGGGATGCCATATTCACTGTATCCCCGAAGATATCAAAAATAAATTTAGTGTTCCCTACGACACCTCCAACGACGCTTCCAACATGAATACCGATACGCATTTCCCATTTGAGTGGCCAAAGTGCATTTCGTTCTTTCAAGAAGTCAATCATTTTTAAGGCGGCATCAACTGCAAATTCAGCAGGGTTGTCAAGTTTGTTGTGCATTCCCCAAACTGCCATGTAGGCATCACCTATGGTTTTGATTCTTTCACCAGAATAATGAGCAGTAATATTATCAAATTCCGAAAAAAGGCTATTTAATTCATCAATTAACATAACCGGATCGATTTCAGAGGACGCTTTAGTGAAGTTAGTAATATCGGACATGAAAACGACCACATCGTCAAATGCCTGAGGTGCACTAATGCCAGTTGACTCCAGCTCAGCGATGGTTGCTTCAGGCAAAACGTTGCTAAGTAAATCTCTTATACGATTTTTATCCTTTTGAATGACTTCATTTGCCACCTTGATTTCTTCAAAAGCGTCTTGAAGTTGTTTGGTCATCTCGTTAAAAGCTTTAGAAAATTCACCCATAAAGTCGACCTGATGATTAAAATCCCCTGCTGCAACTTGAGTTGTCACCCATGTTAGGTGTTTTAAACTCGACTGGAGGTTTTTAAACGGCTGAAGTATGGCACTTGTACCTTTAGGAGGTTGATAGCTCAGATCACCTTTAGACAATGCATAAATAAAATCATTTACTTGATTCTGATTCTCCAGAAAAGTATTGAAATACTGGTAAAGTTGGCTTAATTCGTCATCTGGATGTTCTTCTGGGAGAACTAAAGGAGATACCGAAAGACCTTTGCCTAAGCGATACAGCCCCTCAGTCAATTGTTCGAGCTGTTCTTTCTTAACCGTTAGCATAGACATCCCTCAGTAGATTGACTTCGAAACGACATACACGGTCTCCAGAACACCAACAGTCGACTTCTTTTACACTGAACTCTTGTCCCGTCTGAGCGTATAATAAACCAGCGATAAATCCTTCGTCATATGTACATATTTGTTCATCGATCATGGGAAGTCCAGAACAATCAAGATCTTCAGCCACCGTCAGAACAAAGTGCATTCTATCCAAGTTGGCTTCTTCAACTCTTAAAATGCCTATTTTTAGAGTTTTCATGACCTCTTGAATTTCGTTAATAAAATAACCAAAAGTAGCATGAGACGTCAACTAGTTCTTATAAAGTTCTATGCCAGCCGCTTTACCAGCATTGAAAAAAACCTGATTTGCTACTTCAACACCAACGTATTGAATCATTGTGTCTCTCAATGTGAACTGCATTAAACGATAGACATCTACAGGCAAGGACTCCCCTAAGTTTGGACGTCCAGTTTTCACATCGCCTATGAAGTCCCAAGTAAATAATGGATTTTCTCTCGACTCTTTAAACATAATACCTCCTTAACCTTGAGGGCAAATTAGTTGTGAAATTGAATATTTTCATTTTACCCAATCTAGTTTCAATTAAAACATTTTCGTGAGCAAGATAAATACAACATCTGCCGTTTCCATCCAAGGAGTGAACGGCATTCTAGTTCGACTCCATACCAGATAATTCTCCCAAATACGTTGTTTCGATGAATGAAATCAATATCTCATAAGAGAAATTGTTATGCTATCTGCATGATGAAACATTTTTTCGGGAGGAAAAAAATGAGATGTACATTGGATATGAAAAAGAATAAGATAGTTTTGGAATCTTTGTAGGATCGATTGAAAACTATCTCAGGTATTATAACTATGAAAGAACACTCGCAAAAACAAAATGGATGCCCCCTGCAAAAACAGAGAAACAGCCATAAATTTTGTCTAAAACTATTTAAGAGGTGCAAAATGTTATATAGAATAAGTGAATTTGCAAGCATTACCAAAATTTCTGCTAGAATGCTAAGGTACCTCGACCACGAGGGACTTCTTAAACCTAAATCGGTTGATGACAATGGCTACCGGTATTATTCCGATTACGAGCTTGAAATCGCCTGTAAAATTAACAAACTTAGAAAATACCACTTTTCCTATCAAGAAATTAAAGAGATTTTAGAAAAGCACTTAGAGAATGATTTACAGCTTTATAAGCAAAAATTAAGTTCTCTAAAAGAAGTGGTTCAAGATTATGAGGTGCTCATAGATGAGATTGAAGCAAACTTTAGTTCAGTTAGCGCACCAATAGCCAATCCATATGACATACAATTTCTGATGCGAAAACCCTACTTTGCCCTTACTAAACGAAGTCTTATTCAAGCGGATGCAATAGACGCATTTATTGAAACTGCTATCACATCCGTACAAACTAAATGTCCATGCGCTTTACTTGGTAGCTATTACTTGAGGTTTTTTAATGAAGATCTATTCGAACAATCGAATGCTTTAGAATCATTTAGTGAAAATCACCTTCACGATCTCGGATTTTACCAGCCCATCACTGAGTCATTGAAAATTCAAGGATTTGAGACGGTACTATGTGATGAGACATGTATTTTGTCTACTCTTCACTACGGAAGTTATGATCACATTTATAATGCCTATATACGTTTGTTTGACTATATCAAACAAGAGGGATATATCGTTTCTGGTCCTTTTTCTGAAAAATACTTTGTCGATCGTTCCTTAACTCAAAATCAACATGAGTACATTACGGAAATCTCCATCAGCGTTTCAAAATGTTCTTGACTTTGACATCATGTCAACCTTTAGACTATGAGTAACAAACGAAGGGAGACTCTTTATGAAAAGCAAACTATTGATTACACTGATTTTAGGAATGATACTCATGCCCTCACCTCATCCTACTTCACCTTATAAGATGCCTCACGAAGATGCCGAGCATGAAGGCACATGGTTGCAGTGGCCACATAATTTCACTTATGGCGAAGGGTACAAAGAAGCTTTAGAATCCATATGGGTTCAAATGACCAAAGCACTCTCAACAGGCGAAATGGTACACATCATTGCCTATGACGAAGAAGAAAAAGTGGAAATTGAGATGGCATTAGAGGAAGCAAATGTTGATTTAAGTGCTGTAGATTTTTATGTGTATCCAACGGATGATGTTTGGATTCGAGATAATGGGCCTATTTTTGTTTATGATCAAAACGGTCAAAGCGTACTACTCAACTGGGGATTTAATGGCTGGGGAAAAAAGGCCGCTTATAAAAAATGTGCTGAAATTCCAAAATACCTGAGTCAAGAATTAGAGTTGCCACGGGTTAATTTGACACATGTCATTTTAGAAGGGGGTTCTGTAGAATTTGACGGTAGCGGCACATGCATTACCACAAGGAGTTCAGTTACCAATAAGAACCGAAATCCTAAAATGACCGAAAAGCAAATTGAATCCAATATTAAAAAGATTTATGGTGTGAAACAAGTCATATGGCTTGATGGTGTTAAAGGGCAAGACATAACGGACTTTCATATCGATGGGTTTGTAAAATTCTTAAATGGCCATACTTTGATTACCATGCAAGATCAAGACTTAGAAGAATGGGGATTGAGTGATGCGGATATAGATCGCCTAAATGAACTTAAAAACGCATCAAAAGTAAAATACAAACGAATCAATTTACCACTCACTCAAAGAAATGTTGTTTTAAAAAGCGGAGAAAATCTTGGATATAAAGGATCATATATCAATTATTATGTTGCCAACGATGTCGTTCTTGTCCCTAATTATCAGGATCCAAATGACACTAAAGCGAACGCACTCATTCAGAAACTCTACCCAACCCGTAAAATAGTTGGCATTGATGTTCGCGAGCTTTACAAAGATGGTGGCATGATACACTGTGTTACGCAGCAACAGCCGAAAATAAAAGCGATTTTGAAATAGATTTAATCTATTTCATTTTTTTAGCAAACACTCTATTTGCAGCATGTCTATGTGGTATCCCTCCAGATAGACAATCAAAAACATATTCTTCACTTCCTTCAATATACCAATACGAATAGAGTGTCAGTAGTTGGCCCGACTTCCAATGTTGGGAATGGCTCTTTTTTCCAGGAACTTGTCGAATAAAGGGTTTATCCACCAAGCAGTGCATGGCATTAAGACCATTCACTTCAGTATATTCTTTATAGTTACTAAAAATTTCCTCTTTTAACTCCGGTTTAATATAATGCAGTACGCCACTAGAAAAGAGAATATCAAATTTTTGCTCTAATCTAAAATCCCATAAATTTGCTTTAAATACATCTACATAGACGTTCGCTTGATCTGCTAGTCGTTTGGTCTTCTCGATTCCCGCGTCTGAAATATCAAAAGCGCTCACCGAGTACCCACACCTGGCGAAAAAAACGGCGTCTTTTCCTTCTCCACAGCCAATATCAAGAAGTTTTAAAGGTTTGATTGGAGGCATGAGTTCAAGGACTTTTAAGCACATTGTCGACGGCGTAATCCCCCAGAAATAAGCTTCTTTATTATAATCTTCTTCATAATAGGATCGCGAATCAAAGTTATGTGAATAACCCATGATTTTATCTATACTAACAGAAAGAATCGATGCCAATGAGGGCAATAGGGAAATATCTGGAGAGGAATGTCCTTTTTCCCATTTTCTCTCGTCTGATCTATAATGGACTGTGGAAGCTCATTTGGAACTACGCTATGATACCCATTCTTGTTTAACCAATTTCTAAGAAACTGCTTGTCAAGACTGTCTTGATCACGGCCTATTTCATATGTGCTCAGAAGCCAGAATCGACTTGAGTCTGGTGTTAGAATTTCATCTGCTATGAAGAGTTCACCATCACGATCTAAACCGAATTCAAATTTCGCATCGGCGATAATGACGCCTTTACTCAATGCATATTGTGCGCATTTTTCATAAATTTCAATCGACTTAGACTTTATTTTCTCTGAAAGATCTTGTCCTAAAAGTTCCACAACCTTTTCGAAAGTGATGTTCTCATCATGACTTCCAGTATTTGCTTTTGTTGAAGGTGTAAATATGGGGGTTGATAGTTTTTCGCTTTCTTTCATCCCTTCTGATATTTTTATTCCGCATATCTCACCACTTTGAAGATAACTTCTCCAACTTGAACCTGATAAATACCCTCTCACGATGCACTCAATTGGGATCATGTTTAATTTTCTAACGAGCATACTTCGACATTCGAAATGCTCACTTTGAAAACTTGTAGGGAAATCAGCTGCATGGGTTGAAATAACATGATTTGGAAGAATAGCGGAGATATAATTGAACCAAAATAATGACAATTGGTTTAACACGATGCCTTTCTCAGGAAGTTAATTTTTTCCATAAATGATTCCTTTCTTTATGTAAATAAATGTTGTCTATGTTATGTATTATAGTGTAGTTATGGATATAATATCAATCATCTACTTATTGAATTTATCATCATATTCAACCGTTAGTTTACATGAACACTCTCAATTCTAATAAGAGTCCGCTTTTTTAATGGATATCCGTTGAAATGAAACTTATTAAGTTGAAATGAAACTCATTAAAATGTCCTGAATGATATTCAAATTGTTTACCTCCTCAAATTTTGGATAACAATTGAATACAGTAATCATACACTCTATTCAATATTCAAGGAGGCATAAAATGAAAAAAATCATCATCGTGTTGTTGATCGCTACATTTATACTTGCAGGCTGCTCATCAACAGACACTGGCAATAAAGAAACATTAAAAGTTGGAATGGAACTAAAATATCCACCATTTGAAACGAAAGCCACTGATGGCTCGCCAGATGGCGTCTCTGTCATGATGGCAAAAGAACTTGGAAAATCTCTAGGCGTTGAAATTGAGATCGTCGATACACCTTATGCAAGCTTAATTCCAGCTCTTGAAACAGGTAAAATCGACCTGATCATCTCTTCGATGACCATCAACGAAGAACGCCTCAAAAAAGTTGATTTTTCCGACCCATACACCACGAGCCAACTGTTTATGCTCGTCTATAAGGATTCTAAGGTTCAGTCTTATGAAGATCTCAATAGTCCCGATATCATCATCGCCTCTAAAACAGGTACAATCGGCGCTCTATGGGCTGCAGCCAATGCTCCGAATGCACAAATTAAAAATATCGACGAAGAAGCAAGCGCAGTCCTCGAAGTTTCACAAGGAAAAGCAGATGTCTTTATCTACGATCCTCTTTCGATCATTAGGCATCAAGAAAACTATCCAGATACCACTAGAGTTATCTATGAACCTCTTCCCAATACACAAGGGTGGGGAATTGTCGTTCAAAAGGGCAACACTGAACTTCTAAATCAAATCAACGATTTTCTCGAAACTGCCAAAACCGACGGGACTTTTGACAAAATTCGCGACACTTACCTAAAAGATAAAATTGAAGAATTTAAAAAATACGACTTGGAGTTTTTCTTCTAATGATGACACTTCCCTCTCATTCAAATCAAAAAAAGAACCAAAACAAAAAAAAGAAGGCCTTTGGCCTTTTTTTAGCAATGGGCATATACGTCGGTTTCATCTATTTTGTCCTTGCAAAATCCTCTGGCGCAGCTCTAGATTACAGTCCTTACTGGGAATATCGAACGGTCATCTATCGCGGCTGGTTAACGACAATTGGTGTGAGCTTTATCGCGTTAGTCCTCTCTCTTGTGGTTGGAATGGCGCTATATTTTATGGAACAATCCCATCTGTATGTATTTAAATACTTGGCGATGATTCACAAAGATATCATCTTTGGAACACCTTTACTTGTGATCGCCATCGTTGGGTACTATTACATCGGCAACGCTTTTGGACTCGAATCCAAATTTTGGATTGGCGCTTTGACCCTTGCGCTCTATATTGGCGCTTATATCTCAGATATCTATAAGGGCGCAGTGCAGTCCATACATCCCAATCAATGGCAAACGGCTAAAATGTTTGGATTTACTAGATTTCAAACCTATCGCTATGTGATATTCCCCCAAGTATTTCGGCAGATTTTACCGCCACTCACTGGGCAATTTGCACTGACGATTAAAGGCAGTGCACTTCTCTCCTATATGGCAACAGATGAGTTTTTAAATGCTATTAAGACCGTTCAAGCTGCAACATTTGCGTATTCAGAAGGTTTTGTCGTCGTCTCAATTGGTTACTTAATTCTCACGGTTCCCCTGATCCATCTCATTAAATATCTAGAAGACAAACTCAAAGTGGAGGGTGGCCATGAATCTCAATATTGATCAACTCGTAAAGACCTATAACAATCAAGTCATTTTAGACCATCTCAGCATTGACATAAAAAATGTGAAGACACTTGCTCTTATCGGTGCGTCTGGAAGTGGAAAATCAACCCTTTTAAGACTAATGGCAGGACTTGAAAGTTATGATAGCGGTAGCATACTCATTAACGGACATGACCTTTCACATACGGATTTAGAAGCTTACCGAAAAAGCGTCGGTTTTGTATTTCAAGATCACAATCTTTTTAATCACTTATCTGTACTTGAGAATATCTGCATTATCTTAGAAAAAGTGCATAAACGCTCTCGTTCTGAGATTTTTCCAACCGTTCTTGCGCTGCTTGAAAAATTTGGTCTGACGGAACACCAATCTAAGAAACCCCACCAAATTAGCGGCGGGCAGTCTCAAAGGGTGTCCATTGTTAGAGCGCTTGCAATTGAACCTGCACTGATGTTTTTAGATGAACCCACTTCGTCACTTGATCCAGTTCTCACTTATGAAGTTCTAGAAGCAATCCAAAAACTCGTCAGTGAAGAGCGCGATTTTATCATCGTTACGCACGAAATTGGCTTTGCGAAGCGCGTTGCGGATTATGTCATCTACATGGAAGAGGGGCACATCATTGAGCATGGTACGCCCGAGATCTTTAACGCCCCTCAAACAGCATCATTTCAAAACTTTCTTGCCAAAGTTCTGAATTTTAGTGACTCGTAAGCGATTCATATAAACATTTCATATAAGCAATTCATATTAGCGCTTCATATAAGCAATTCATCCGCGATTTGATGGATGTTTAGCTCAATCAGACTCACCCGTATCTCAATGGTCGCCATTAGAAGCGGGTGTTTATTTTTTGTTGTTTGAATTTCGCGGCTGAATACACTATAATAGTGTCATTGCGGAGGTGGTATGACATGAAGAAACCATTATTACTTATTTCACTAATTATTCTTATTTCACTATTTATCCTTATTTTACTTACATGCATCCCATTAACTGGATGTTCAGGAAGTAAATCCTCAAAGTCGCCACAGGAACCTTCATCAAAATCTTTTATGGATGAACTAGATACATATAATGATGCTACCTGGAAATGCTCAGATGGTTACTCCAACGGTTCCGTTTTCGATTGTACTTGGAGAAAAGATAATATCTCATTTGAGGATGGTCAATTAACTCTAAGTTTACTTGAAGAACCCTTATCTCTCACACCTCGCTATTCTGGTGGCGAATACCGTACAATTGAAACCTTTGGACATGGACTTTATACGGTACGTATGAAACCTGCTAAGAACATCGGCATTGTCTCTTCATTTTTTACGTATATAGGACCAAGTGAAGATGAGCCTTGGGATGAAATTGATATTGAATTTTTAGGAAAAGATACCACAAAAGTACAGTTTAATTATTATACGGATGGAAAAAAACCAAGCGGTGAAACCCTCTATGATCTTGGATTCGATGCTGCTGAGGATTTTCATGAGTATGGTTTTCTTTGGGAACCCGATTCCATTACTTGGTATGTTGACGGCCGTGCTGTTCACACCGCAGACGTAGATATTCCAACAACTCCAGGCCACATTATGATCAATCTTTGGCCTGGTACAGGTGTCGATCACTGGCTAGGAAAATATGATGGTAAGACGCCAATTAGTGCCACATACGACTGGATTCAATATACACCATTAAAATCAAATTAAGTACATTTCTCATCTATGTAAATTACAATGAAAGAGGTTCCATGAAATTAGAACGACTACTGGGAATTATCACCTATTTATTAAACCGAGATGTCCTATCCGGTAAAGAACTTGCAGAAAAATTTGAAGTATCTGAACGCACCATACAAAGAGATATCGAAAGCATCAATATGGCTGGAATTCCCATTGTTTCCTTAAGAGGTAGCAATGGCGGGTATAAAATCATGGATCATTATCGATTCTCAAAACAAACTGCTTCAGATCACGATCTAAAAATACTTCAAAGTGCACTTATAGCATGGAATTCTACTCATGAGCAGGAGATGGCAAAAAAGACACTGGAAAAAGTAAATTCTCTGGTTTATTCAAAAGATTCAATTTCCACATCAATTGATTTAAGTATTGTTAAAGAAAATAAAAAACTGATGTCCTACTTACCCATCATTGAACAATCTATTCAACAAAAGACACGCATTGAATTCTCCTACACGAATGCTTCAAATGAAGTTAAACATCACGTGATTGAGCCCATTCAACTTAAATTCAAATGGTATTCATGGTACTTAATCGGCTACCATTGTGAAAAACAACAATATCGCGTCTATAAACTTTGTCGAATAAATGAGTTGAATCAGCTAAGCAGTTCTTTCTCCACCGTTCATTGCAATCAAACGGATTATTTTGAACTGGTGATGCAAAATGATACAAGAGAAATGATTTCACTGACACTAAAAATCCAAAGGAGTTCATTTGTTGGATTTACTGAGTATTTTAATACCTATACCGTCATTTCAGAAGACGAAGAAACCTTCACAATTTCTACTCCAATTATCAAAACAGAAAGAAAATGGTTTGCCTTTGTATTAAGTTTTGGCGATAGTATTGAAGTATTATATCCAATTTCAATAAGAGACGAAATCATACACCATTCAAAAAAAATATTGAATCTCTATAACAAACCCGACACATAGTTGTCGGGTTTGGTTTGATATACTCCTATTAGGAGGTGTCAATTATGAAAAATGAATTCATGATGGGAAGTTGCGGGCTCGCATGTGAACTGTGTAACGCAAAAATTGATCAAACTTGTGAAGGGTGCATACCTTCTAAATCAAAGACATGCAAAATTAAAAAGTGTTGTCACGAAAAACAAATAGATGGTTGTTTTGCTTGTATTCAATATCCGTGTGATCAACAGATGTTTCAAAATCAAAGAGTCTGTGCATTTGTTGAATTTTCTAAAGACTATGGAATAGAAATATTAATTGAGGCACTAAAAACAAATGATGAAAAAGGTATCAAATATCACCAGAAAAATCACTCAAAAGGTGATTATGATTGCTTAAACAGTAAAGATGAGATTAAAGAATTATTACGTTCAAGCATCCATCATTCTAAATAAGACAAATAAACTAAGAAAGGTCAGGTTACTATTATGAAAGAAATTAAACGATATGAAATCAACGACGATTGGGCACATGCAGGCATCGTGGAGTTTGGAGATTTATTATTTATGAGCTATTGTGTCGGCAATGTAGATCAACCCATAGAAAATCAAATCAACGGTGCGATTGACCATCTAGAAAAACGACTCAATAGTCTTGGCCAAACACTGGATTCTGTTTTAAAAATCGACTGCCTCTTTCGCAACATCTGGGATATACCTGTGATGGAAAAAGTTCTAAAAGAGCGTTTTAAAGGCAACTACCCTGCAAGAAAGTCCATCCAAACAGAGTTTGCGCATCCAGAGGGTGAATATGGGTTGTTATTTCAATTAGATGCCATTTGTGCAAAGAAATAAAGGACGATTTTCTATTTACAAAATTCTCTTTAAGTAGAATAATAAAGATATTAGGATAGATTGATACTATAATAGATTGATTCGATAATAGATTGATGCTTATATTGTATTAACCTATTTAAGCGGTATGAGAGAGGAGAATTTTATGAATGCAGAAGGATTGATTTTAGAGCAAAAATATGTCGTTAAGCTAGAGAGCGAAACATTCAGAGGGCTTAGCCAAAACATTGTCAATGGCACTTTGAAAGTGTACAGCGATGGTGTCATTTTTCAAACAGATGATACCATCATGGATGTTTTAGGAAATAAAATATTCACAAAGGGCTTAAAGATTAAAAACATAGAGGGTGGCATGCTCATCATTCCAAAAGAGCATATTAAAAGAGCTTATAAAAACAGTTTTAAAATTGTATTTATGCAACATTCGCTACATATTGAACTCAAAGACAATCAAACTCTGATGTTTCGCATGCAACCGGCGCAAGCGGACAATCTCGCAAAAGCAATCCATTCTGTTCTATAAAATATAGGATTTCTTAGTTGTTTTAGATGATGATTTTTGCGTATACTAGGATTTCTGCGTAATCGTTCAAATGTCGTGTATATATAGTATAAGAAACCTTTTAGAAAGAGGCCTTGTATGAAGAGCTCAAAACTAACGATTGACGGACTTCCAATTGATGAAAGCATCTTATTGAAAATTTATGACATCGTAAGAATCGTTAACCCCATTAAAAAACAATGTAATGCTGGAGATAATCAATGTTTTACAATTTGGGGAAAGACATCCACATGTGAAAATTGCATTTCTATGCGCGCAGTTCAAGATAAAAAAGTTGTCATGAAGCTTGAATATAATGACAATAAATTGTTTATGATAACGGCTGTACCCATGGACAATGAGCAACAAGATTCTCAAGTAATTGAACTAATTCGCGATGTGACACATGAAAATCTTCTAGAGTTAAAAGAACTTACAAGTGAACACGAAATCATCGCTAAAATCAATCAGATGAATCGAGAGATAATCACAGACCCACTTACTCAACTCTACAATCGCCGCTTTATGGATGAAAGATTTCCTTATGAATATGTGAGAAGTTATACCTCTAAGACAGCAATGGGCGTTATCATGGCAGACATTGATTTTTTTAAAAATGTAAATGATACTTATGGTCATCCCATTGGTGATCAACTCCTCGTTGCTTTTTCTCGCCTACTTAAAGGGTTGATTCGGGACAGTCAAGATTGGATTGTTCGTTATGGCGGAGAAGAATTTTTGATTTTTATGTCTCATACTAGTCAGGAAATTCTTATAAAAAAAGCCAGTCAAATGCGTGAAATCATCGAAAAACATGTGTTCACTTTTGGTGAAACTCAACTGCGCATTACTTCAAGTTTTGGCGCATATTGCCTCATTCCAGAAGATGCAAATGATTTCAGTATCATTCAGAAGTTAATCCACAATGCAGATCAGGCGCTTTATCATTCAAAACGAAATGGCAGAAACAAAGTAACTTATTATGATGAGCATTTATTGACCACACAATGTTAACCAAACACTCCAACGATTACTCAACAAGTAAAAAAGTCCATTCAAACCAATCATCTTTATACGAACACTTCGCGTGACCATTGTATTTATTGATAATAGATAACATAGAATGCACGCCTGTACCATGATTAGGACGATCCGTAACTGGAAAACCCTCTTTACTAAATTGAACGTCACCATAAAATTTGTTTTTCACAACAATCGCGAGCTGTTGTGCATGATAACGTGCACTCAGCTCTATTTTTTGCTCTCGAGAAGGCTGCGCGACACTGGCGTTAATGGCATTTTCAAAAGCATTTGCAATTAAAATGGCTAAATCACTCTCTTCCCAAGGTAGAAATTCTGGAACATCAAACTGTACACTCACTGGAATCTCATAATCCTGAGCTTTTGCGAGATAAATGGAAAGTGCAGATTGAATCATGGTATTTCTGCAATACACTACAGGCAGTGGCATCATCATCTGGTTATTCAATGTCTCTATCAACTGCAACGCCTTTTCTTGATTGTTGTGAACGAGTAAAGAAGTCAAAATTCCCAGTTGATGACGCATATCGTGTTTATAGACTCGCATTTTATTTTCAGCTTCATTTAAAATTCGAGATTGAGATAAAAGTGCTTCTGTCTGCATGTGAAGTACTTGGTTGGTATTTTTAAGATGTAACATGTTTTCAAGTGATTGAAAATCTAACGTAATCCATTTCCATGAAATGATGAGAGAAGCTGCAGTCATAATGCGTGAAAGGACTTGCGGAAAACTATTAATCCATTCATGATTCATAGTGACCATTGCATCACTGTAAATTGCAAGTGCCGGGATCATCCAAATCGTATTCCAGTAGTAAGAATCCGTAAGAGCACTATTAAATATAATCGAGTTTTTTAGTTTTTTCCAAAACGGTATAAAAAAGATGCCAAATAAGAGCATGTACCCCGTGGTTTGAAGGACGATCTCATGCGATAACGAAAGATAGTCACTATAATGATGGACAATGAGAGCCACAATCGAGTGAATAAAAAGACTATAACCACCTTGCATACCATATATAAAAATGTGCTTATAAACTGATCCCTTGATGATGTAAATATTTATTCCAACATAAATCGTCGATAAAATGAATAAGAGTCTTTTATAGGTAAGCGGTGTCATGCCACTTGAATGCCCTTTTGTAATAAGCAGTACCACCATAATTTGGCATATAAGTCCTAAAACATACCACTGTAACAACCTTTTTTTATCACGCGATGAGAGCACATTTGAATAGGGTAAATATCTCAGAATCAGCCCTGGTATCTGTACTACCGTGATAGCTACGAGAATCAACAAAAAATCCATTAAAAACCTCTTCCTCGAATAAAATATTGTGTGTATTTTTCCAAGACTTCTGATTTCTTGCGACGACTAATTGGCACAAGTTCTCCCGTCTTCAAACGAAAATCTTTTTCTAACGGTTTCTCAATATAATCCATGTTAACGAGTAGATTTCGATAGGTTTCTAAAAACCGTCCATCTTTAAGTAAGGTCGGAGCCAGTTCTAAATAGGTTCCTTGAACCTTAATCGTTTCAGTTGGCATATACAAATAGAGATGTCTCACTGAACTTTCAATTGAAACGATGTTTTTATAAAGTACAAACTGTTCTCCTGAGTTTGTTTTTACCATTACGCCATTTCGATCGAGTTCTAATAGATCTACAAAATAGTCTAAAACCTTATAAAGTGCTTTTTGATGTTGATTTAACGGCTTTAAAATATATCCAAGCGCATGAACACCATAGCCTTCCAGCATATGATCCGTGCTGCTCGTAAAAAAGATAATTTTACACTGCTTATCTAAAACTATCAACTTTTCAGCGGTTTCCATTCCACTAAGCTGATCCATATAAATATCTAAAATCACCAAATCATAGTATTTAGGTTTAAAATGCGTCAGAAACATTTCACCACTACTAAATTCGTCAAATTCAGGTGTTATTTGATATTGCTCCATATGCTTCATGAAATATGCGGTGATTTGATTCATAATCTCATTTCGTTCTTCAATTAAGTCATCTACAATTGCAATTTTCAACGTATATCGCCCTTTCAAAATTTCTATATGTCCTGTTTCTCATCCGTTTATATTATTTCTTTATAACTCTTTTTAACTCTTTTAACCTCATTATACTATAAAAACCGGACTCATAAATCATTCAATAAAAATAACTTTATGAAAATAACCTAAGATTATTATAACCAAAATTATAAACAAAAAAGCCACTGATTTATATAACCTCAGTGACTTAAATTGCTAAATAATTTTTTTAGATTTGCTATTTATGATTTGTTACGAATGAGTCCTATTCATTTTATTACTCTGCAATTAACTCAATCAAATTCTTAAGAATCGCTGAGGCTTCTGCTCGAGTTGCCGTTCCTTTAGGATCAAATTTCAGATTTTCTTTTCCATTCATAATACCTGACTTTTGAACAACTGAGATGGCTTCTTTTGCGTATCCAGAAATCGAATCTTGATCTGCATAAGTTGCCAAAGTCATTTTTTCAGGAAGCAAATACTGTGTCGCTTGAGCAAAGTGACTCATCATAACAGCCATATCTTGGCGTGTAATTACTTGATTTGGACCAAATTGACGATTTCCGATGCCTTTAACTACACCATTTGCAACTGCCCATTCAATATATGGCATTGCAGGATCGCTACTTTGTACATCAGTAAAACTGGATGTATGATATGGACTCACATCAGCATCTGCAAGTTTACCAAGCGCCATTATAAATGCTGCACGTGTAACAGGAACATTTGGTGCAAATAAACCATTCCCGGACTCATTCAATAAATCACGATTACAAACAAAGTGAATTTTATCTTGAGCCCAATGTTGATCCACATCTGTTAAAGCGCTAGCATTCATTTTTTTACCGATTCCAAAGATCGATGGCGTCTGTGTTCTAAAGACAACTTTTCCCTTTGAATAAACGGAATTCGGTATCCAGTTCAATGATTCCTCTTGATTCATTTTATAACATAAGAGTTGATTTGTCGCTTCACCTGATGTTGCTTCATAACGAATTCCGATGGTTAACATGCCCTTATCAAAATGCGTCAATAATTGTGTTTCGTTATTTTTTTGAGATCGAACGGTCACTTCAAAGGCTGGGTAATTTCCTACATCATTCGAAATTTTGTCGAGTCCCTTCGTTTGTTTCATCGCCCAAATAGAGACAGTTCCCGTGGTTTTAGCCTCCATCTCTGAAAGCGTTTGTGAATTGAGTGCAATTTCAAAAATATTTGTTTCTATTTTTACACACATACCTGATGTAGCTTTAAACAAATCAAGTGCCTTTTCATCTATGCTCAAAATCACACTATGATACACTGCTGCATTTGATACTTTAAATACGATTGATTTATTTTGCTTTGTTTGACTCTTTAAAGATTTTATCGCTTCTTGAGCCATCGTTTCTGTGATGTGAAAACTCAAAATACCATCTTGAATAGTACCATCTGTCGTTTTAACTGAACCTGGATTAGATGTTTCCGGTGCAGGTACAGGTGGATTCACTGGCGGATTCACTGGCGGATTCACTGGCGGATTTATCGGCGGATTCACTGGCGGATTTACCGGAGTTTCATCTGGTACTGCTTCAAAGATTGCTCGTACGGTAACGTCGCTGTTTGGCATCGTGAACTTGTTGTTAACAATCACAATAGATCCACTCATCACTTGCCATTCTTTAAACTTAAATTTTGCATTCGGTGTCGCTGTTAAAGTGATTTCAGTTCCTTGTTTAGCTGTCGTAGGTGTTGCACTAGCAGTTCCATTGCCATCATTATGAACGTTAATGGCATAATCTGGTGCAAAAAATTCAATACTTCTTCCGCTAATCGCCCCTGAAAGTGTCACCGGTTCACTGTTTTCTTCTGTAACTTGAAGCGTATTTCCGCTGTCTACCAAACTATAGTAATTGCGATGAATACCAGAAAAATCCTCAGTTCCTGTTACATATTGAATTTCTGTTCCTGCTGGTATTCCAGAAAGAGAAATCAAGTCACTCTGTGATTTTGCTGAAGTCTTATCTAGGATACAGAATGGCGCAACTGCAGCATTTGTAATCAGTTTACTATCTTCATCTACTGTTAATTTTCCATCCGTAATATATACGCCATAGTCACAACTTGTCGAAAGTGTCGAGCCATTTAAGACGCTAACTCCACCCGACAACGCAGTGACGCCTACGCCACCTACGCCTTCTGCTTTTGCGAAAATTGAAGCGCCTCCGTCAATATTAACTGATTCAAATAAAATAGCACTGCTACTATCGGATACAACATTCAAGGTTGTACCGTTTCCAATGACATTCAATGCACTATTTGCTCCTCCACTTGTTCCGATGTTTACAGATCCATTTACAGTCAAATTTAATCCACCTGATACAGTCATTTGACCACCCTGACCATTCACAATATCATTTTCAATGGTTAGCTCTCCATCTCCAGACACGTTCAAATCACATGGATATTGTCCATTAAATAACACTGATCCATTGATAATCGAATGACCATTTACATGTATCGTCACTTGATCTGGTAAAGAAATCTGCTCTTGTAAAATAGTGTTATTACCAAGCACCAGCGTGTTGTTATCGAATGTATAACCATCATTTTCTAAAGTTCTATGACTGTGGTCAACATTGATAAAATCTAGCGGTTGACTGATTTCAATAAGCTGTGTCCCGTCATTTGCATACGTATCCCATTTTACTGGATACGAACCTTCAGAGTCGTTTTCAGTTGCAACTCTTACAACACCTCGTCCCGATAGGTGATAACTTTTAATAGTCTCTATCGAGGTTCCCAAACGCAATGTCAGAATCCCTTCATTTTGAATTGATGCTTGATTGTCAATTGAGACATTATTGACTGCATTAACAGTGGATACTTGACTAATACTCAACCGAGATTGAGCCCCACTTAATTGAATGTTTTTATAAACATCCACTCTACCTCGTTCAAAATAAGCCTTACTATTGTCAGATATAATAAGCGAATTTTGAACAAATGCTCCTTGATTGACATTTAAACAACTTCCAGATTCGAGTTTAATATTTCCACTTCCTGGAATCTTTCCATACACTGCTAAAACTTGATTCGATCCACTTTCATCCACTAATACTTTTGCACCATTCTTCAAAGTGAGATCTCCTAGTACAGATAATGAACATAGTCTCGCCTTTGTAGTAAGATGCGTATTTGAAATAGTTAAATCATTCATCAGCATGCCTTGATAACCGAAAACTTCTAGTGAATCATGCGGGGTCCCTTCAATTGTTAATAGGTTACCCACTTCGTTAACAATAGCTGCGCCGCCTATTTCTTGAGTATTTTCAATTGAATTTTTACCTTCAAGTTTGAGAACTTCCGTTGTGCCGAGATTGAGGACTGCACCACCATTCTTACTTATGCAAATGGTCGCATCGTGAAGAGTCGCCATACTAGGTGTATCTCCAAGTGCAGGTTGATACGACAAATAGCCAGCACCTGCTAGATAAATGGTTTTTTCGGTTGGAGGCGTCGATAAGTCAAGACCGATCTGTGAAATATCTCCACCATTTTTTCCAACCAAGATTTCAGGTGATAATTCAGTATTTCCAATAACTTGCATGTTTCCTAATATGAATCCCTTATCACCTATGCTCACATTTTGAGAGGCAATAATCGCTTTTGCTTGATTGTTCGCATAAATAAACACCTCATCCGCTTTGATTAGGACATCTTTTGTTGCATAAAGCGCTGCGCGATTTGAATATGCACTTGTGGATACAAGTTTTACTTTCTCACAGTTATCACCACTTGGATTGGTTATGGTGACTTGATTTGCTTGAATTGCATCTTGAGCAGTACCTTCAAGCACAACTTCGCGAGCTTTGATTGTCAAGTCCCTAGTTTGTAATCCATAATCACTAATGGATGAAAATTTTCCATTTGTCGTAATGTGTGTTTCACGTCCATAAATCCCAGCAGAAGTTCCCATGGATTCATTATGAAGGTCGATATCTTTGTCTGCTTGAATGGTGACCTTATTATCTCCACGGACGCATTGCGATGTCATACAGTTCATTGTAACACTGCCTATTTGAGAGGTTATTTCAACTAAACCTCCCTCCGTATAAATTCCGCCACGATTACTATTTATGATAATATTACCATATGCATTCATAATGCAGCTTGTTCCTTTTATCGTATAATCATTTGACGCGTCGACATTATTGACGATAATATTGCCTTTCGTTGCAGTAAGGGTCAAATTTTTACCATTTACAGCTCCAGAGTATGAATTTTTAGCCTTTAGGTTAACATCTCCCTCAGTTGCAGTTAATGAGATGTCTTGACCATAAAATGGATAACTGTCTATCGTTTGAATTGAATTTGCTGAAAGATGAATATCTCCCGCAGTACTAATTGGTTGGTAAACTGTATTGAAAATCAAATCACCTTTAAGATCTGCATTAACAGAACCTAGACCATTGACGTTGATTCCATAATATTTTCCTGCTAAAATTAAGTTCCCTTCTCCAATTATATTAAGCGACTGGCCATTGGCATTGATGACATTTCCATTACCAGTTGCAGTTAATTCTGAGTCACCCGTGATAATCAAATCAATAGGCTCTGAGTCAGGTAAAATCAAAACGGTCGAAGTTGTGGTAATCTGTGCATGATTGAATTCTAGTTTTGCATTTTCTGTAGCTGTTTTAGGCGTAAATAAAACATAGCCACTTCCCGCTTTATAACAAGTTGTGTTGCTTGGCATGTTAAACTGCGTATCCAAGTCTCCAGATGCCGTCTTTCCTGAAATATTCAATCCTTTGTCACTGATGTCACCACCATAAACCGCGTCAATTGGATTGCCATTTTTAAATATTTTCGTTCCTGATTCAGTGGTTCTAATCACCATGCCATTTACTGAAGTCAGCTCTGCTTGACCGGCAATATCAATTGCGAATTGAGCAGAAATTAAGATGTCTTTGTCCGCCGTGATTGTGGCAAAACCTCCAATGGCAGGAACACTAGGATAGATGCTAGAAACTGTTACAGAACCATTAGTTGATGTTGCAGTTAAATTTCCACCCACTGCGATTCCATTCATCATATTTTTAATGCAAATATCTCCAGTAGCGTTGATATTCGCAGAACTACCAATTGTCGGAGTTGGTCCAGTGCCTAGAATCGTAACATCAGTTGCCTTAGTAATAGCGACATTTCCTAGAACTGTTGGTAAAAAACTACACCCCGAAATCTCAATACTGCCATTGACGCTAAGTTCTGTATCTCCTTCTATTGCTGAGCCGCTACCAGCTGATTTCACAGAAAGATTTTCTGCATTTGGAACAATGAGCTTACTGTCAATTGCTATACCATTTCCAAAATTCGTCACAGTTATATCTCCAGATGAAGATAAACTTACCGTGCCATTTTTTCCGCCTTCATAGCAATCTGCTATTAAAATTGGCGATAAAGGTGTATTGCCTTGAATACTCAAATCGCCATTCAGCGCTTGAATCGAAATATTTAAACCGCCAGTAGTCGCTAATTGTCCATTTGATTGATTGGTCAATTGGACTTGACCACCTACTAAAGCGATATTTTCGTTACAATTTACAGTGGCACTTGAATTATTGCCTTTTATCGAAAGCGTGTCGGATACTACAAGTGAAACTGAATCACAATTAACGATGGCTTGATTTGTCTGAGATTCAATATATAACGAACCCGAAAAGTTTGACGCATTCAAACTTCCATTTTGTCCTAGCACGCCATATGCATTTGTGCTGATAATAGACAATGACCCTGTTCCAGATAGTGTTAAGATTGTACCTTCAATCGTTAGACCTGAACTCATACCAGTATAAGTAACATCACCAAAAACCATTAAATTCGCACCGTTATCGGTGATGTCATATAGTAAATACCCCCCCACCTCAGGCGCTTCATCATGAGCTGTTATTTGATCGCCAATGACCGTGTAAAACTTGTTTTTAACAAGTGTTTCCAAACCAAGTTTCACTTCTGGTGATTCATCTGCCCATGCTGACATGGACAATAAATTGATTGCCATACACAAGCATAGCAACAGACTTAGTATTCTTTTTTTCATATTTCCTCCACAAAATTTATTTTACGCTAAACATTTATTTTACGATGCATGATATCAAAATCATGCATATGATTGTAAAACAACAGCCTGTTACAAAATACCATTTTATTATAATGCTATCAATAAGAGCCGTATAAGTGGTCATTATTTTGCATGAGTGGTCAATAGAAAAAATATATTGCATACATGAAATGAAAAAAATATACTATTCCTAACTACATAATTTTTACTGTTAATTTTTTTGTTAACTTCATTTGCCATCAACAAGGAGCCTTTATGATCACGATATCTGAATACACTAAAAAAAATTTTCAAGACGCCTTAAAACTAGATGTCTTTAATTCTCAAAAAAAATTTGTTCCGTCCATTCTTGAATCGCTTGCTTTTGCCTATATAAAACCATGGGACGAATGCTTTGACCCCTATCTTTTGTATGCATCAGACGAGTTAGTAGGCGCGTTTTACATTTCGTATACGCCAAGTACTCATGACGACTATTGGATTGGTGGATTTTTTATTGATAAGAATTACCAAAATCGTGGCATTGGGCGTGAAGCTTTTAGAGAAATATTGACTTTTATCAAAAATAAGCACACGAACTGCCTTGAAATTCAATTGACGGTTGAACAAGATAATGTTGTGGCGCAAAAGTTTTATGAGTCTTTTGGATTTGTCAGCCAAAATGAGTTAAACCCAGATGGCGAGATCAAATATAGCCTCAAATACCCGAATGAAAATTAGGTTGACACATTCAAACTATTTTGTTAATATAATGATATCCTATATAATTATTATTTTTTTAATTACCAAAAGGGCTGGTTCTTCTGAACCAGTCTTTTTTTGTCGTCATTTCATTGTAATTTTCGCTTAGATGAGATACCATGACATTATTCCTATTAAAATGACCGATTTTCTTCTACCATGAAAGGACCCATACATGAAACGCTTTAAAAAGATTTACATCGAAATTACCAATGTATGCAATCTGAACTGTGATTTTTGCCCCCTGACTTCTCGATCACCTGAATGGATGCGAGTAGATTCATTTGAATACATCATCTCGCAAGTGAAACCATTGACCGATCAGGTTTATTTTCATCTTATGGGAGAGCCCTTGCTACATCCTGACTTAGCCGCTTTTCTCACCATTTGTCACGAGAACGATTTAAAGGTGAACATTACTACGAATGGCGTATTGATCTCTGAGCAAATGGATTTACTCATACAATCACCCGCAATTAAGCAAGTGAATATTTCACTCAGCAGTTTTGAAGCCAACGCACATTCACTTTCACTGGAGCACTATATTCAATCTATTACAGATTTCGCACTTAAAGCACAGGCCCAGTCCAATCTCGTGGTTTCACTTCGTCTTTGGAACCTTGATTCCGATACGCTTAAAGGCGCAAATCAATGGAACGACGCAATTTTTCAGTTACTCGAATCGCATCTCAATCTTGAGTTTAAAATAAAAGAAAAGTGTCAAACCTATCGTGGTGGCAATCTGCTCAAGAATATATACATCAATCAGGCAGAGAAATTTGAGTGGCCGGATATAGATCGCGAGGATCAAGTTGAATCGGTTTTCTGCTATGGTCTTAGAGATCATATCGGAATATTAGTAGACGGAACCGTGGTACCGTGTTGTTTGGATAGCGAAGGGACGATTGCGCTCGGAAATTTATACGAAACACCGCTAAAAGAAATCGTTGAATCTAAGCGCGCACAAAATATGATCAAAGGCTTTACCAATCGACAAGTACAAGAAGAACTCTGTAAAAAATGCGGTTATGCACGTCGTTTTTAATGAATGTGAAAATTGAGTTTCAAATTATGATAGAAAATTTTTCTGATATTCGGAACTTTTTGCAACTATATCGCGTCCTAATTGTGAAATCAAAATTAAACGATACAAAACGGAGGCAATTATGAAACACACAAAAAAAAATGGCGCTATCGCCATGGCATTAACACTGAGTCTTGGACTTTTCACTTTTTTATCACCCGTTAGTAGCTATGCTTATGTAAATGTAAATGTAGATGTTAACTCAACTGCATTAGCTCAGTTACCACAAAATTTAGTAACTGACTTACATGGTGAAGCAGTCGTAAAAAAACCACTTGAAAACAATCAGTTATTGGTGACGGTTAATGAAATGGACATTGTTCTTAATATTTCTGATGAGACCTTGATCATCAGCAACAAAACTGGACTTCCAACTAGTCTCACTGGTCTAAAAGTAAATGATTCGGTATTTGTTTATTACAGTGCCGCTATGACGAGAAGTTTACCTCCACAATCGCATGCAATTGCCATTGTGACTGAAATCGAAAAAGAAGCAAGCCGCGCACAACTCTTTACTATTAAAGAAATCATTTCACAAAAAGACGGTGAAATCAGAGCGCTCAATAAAGAAGGCGATTTAATCGTTACATTTACAAAAGACATGCCCCTTTCACCATATAAAACAAAACAAATGACACAGTTATCTGATATAAAAGTCGGAACGCAACTCTTTATTTGGTACGACATCGTCGCAATGAGCTATCCCGGTCAAACAGGTGCGACAAAAGCAGTTTTAGTGGGTCAAGAAGAAGGCCTCGGACCTAGAGCCGTTTATACGCCTTGGGCTGGACTGGATGCATTTCATTTAGTGATCAACAAACAAACGATTACCATGACAAACCAGAAGGTTTTAGATCGAAATGGACATCTCATGGTGCCGCTCAGTTCAGTGGCAAAATCGTTGGGCTTTAAAATTACATGGAATGCGAAAGATCAAAGCATTTTGCTCGATGATGGAACCGTTAAAACGACTGTTTACATTGGAGAAGATCAATATTTCAAAGCGAGTAGTCAAGCGCTTGGATTAACAGCTTCATTCTCACTGGGCGCTCCAGCAGAGATTATCGAAGGTAGAACTTACGTCCCTGCTTCACTATTTAACTTACTCTATAGTGATAATGATGCTGTCACATTGAAAATGAAATAGCAAAAAAATAAACGAAGTGATCTAAATTTATAGGTCACTTCGTTTTTATTTTCAATTTTTATTTTTAGTTTTTACTGAAATACCCGTCTAGAAAACTTATTACTCAAAATCCACATCCACACGCATGATACCAATAAACACGTCATGATATGGATGAACTCTCCTTGTATGATGATTTTTCCTACCCAATAACTTGGTAACACACCAAATATGGCTAGGTAAGGACTTTGATCAAAATACACTGCGATAAATCCAACGATCATAAAACCACTCAATTTAATTAATGCCATTCCCTCTACTTTATTTTTTGCAAATGAAATAACGAGCATTGCAACGTCAATTGCAATAATGGAATTTAAAAATGCCAATAATGCAATATGGCTCATTTTGAAAATTACTAATGAAAAAACTTGAGTCACTATAATATTATAAAGAATTGAGATGCCCGTAATCATGCCAATGCGTGAAAAGATGTACCCAAATTTTCCTATTGGTGTGACCATGAGATACTTTGCTGTTCCGTTATCAAGTTCTTCAAGCATCACCATCACCCCTGCAAAACAAAGCATCAGAGGTGTCATGTAGGTCAGTAGCAGATCAAAAAGAACGTAGTAGGGTTCAAGTGAAACCTGTATATGAACGATTTGTACCAACAACCGCTCGACTTGAGGGAGTCCAAATTTAAATGCACTCCCCATTAAAATTGGTGCAAATAAGCAAACAACTAGCATGTAATCTCCCCAAATATTTTTGAGAAACTGTCCAAATGCGGATATAAGTCCTTTCATATTTTACCGCCTCCTAGTTGTTGCATGTAGGTTTCCACCATTTTTCGACAAATAACATATGCCAAGACATCCCAAAATAACAGTGACATGACACTGATGATGTTTGCAATGATATAAGTGGTTTGTTCCATCTGTTCAAGCATTTCTCCGCAAGTCATAATCAATTGAATCGTTGATACCCCTGGATGAATTAGCCACCATTTGCTGTGAATCACATCAAAAAGATATAAAATTGCAGGTAGACAGATGATGATTTCAAATGGAACAACCCCTAAAACAAATTGATTGAGACTTGTTGTTTTAACCGAAACTCCTATCGCACAAATCGAAAATAATGTCGACGATAAAACAACCGCTAAAACTGCATATACTACGGATATATTGGCAAAATAGGCAATAATTGAAGCAGATCCCCCACCTAATATCGTCAGTGACGCAATTTTTGAAATCATATATTCATCTATTGAAATTGGACTCACAAACAATGCGTGATTGACTCTCTGGCTCTTCTCAAGCAAAAAAAACGCTCCCATAAAAAACAAGCCCATAGCTGCTGGATCTGTAAAAATAAGAAAGACTCCTACTCGTTGTCGATACGTCTCTGGAATCACTTGAATAAAAAGCGCATAAACTACCGTTAAAATAATATAGAGCAAAACAATTCCATATTTTCGAGTGAAACGCAGGTCATTCTTTAATAAACTGACCCCTCTTTTGAAAGTAAATTGTATCTGCATCATGTCAGTACCCTTCCTGTCAAATCCATGAAAACATCGCCAAGTGTCTGTTCTTTCGAGTGAATGGTGATTAGTCTATTTTCTGAAATCAACCGCTTTAAATGATCATCATTTCCAGTCTGGGAGATGTCACATCTTCTAACGATTTCGCAATCTCCCTCCATATAAGTATATTCAACGAGTGCAGCAGATTTTTTTAAAATGAGTTCTCTTGGAGAATCCAATGCCTTCATCTGACCATCAATAATAAATGCAACGCGATCACATAATTCTGTTGCGTCTTGCATATTGTGCGTGGTTAATATAATGGTCTTTCCCTTTTTCTTTTCTGCCAATATTAATTGTTTCATAAGTTGACTATTGGTAGGATCCAGACCGCTTGTTGGTTCATCTAAAAATAGAATATCTGGATCATGTACCAAAGCTTTAATGAAATTAAGCCGACTTTTCATTCCTTTCGAATACTCTAGTACTTTTTTATTCCCATCCTTTTCGAGTCCAACCGATGCCAGCAATTCATCGACATCTCTTTTTTGCGACTGGTATAATGATGCAAAAAATGTTAAATTTTCACGTGCTGTTAATTTTTCATATAACGTTGGAAATTCAAAGTCAATCCCTATTTTCTCATAAAATAACCGGCTGTGATTTTTGACCTCCATCTGGTTAACTCGAACAGACCCCTGATAATGTTTCAACATCCCGATGAGTATTTTTTGAAGAGTTGTTTTTCCAGCGCCTGAAGGTCCTAAAAATCCCAGAATTTCTCCTCTATTTACAACGAAGGAAATATCTTTTATGAACGGTTGTTTTGTGTAGCTAAATGCTAATTCATCTACTTGAATCATCTTTATGCTCCTTTTTCATGGCAGGTTTTTTACTCGAATATTTTTTCTGTAATGCCGTCTATCAGCAGTTTGATTGTCTCGTCAAAGATGTTTTCACCAATTTCCGATTTATGCAGCATCATAAGAACAATACCACGCAAAGCGCCACTATATGGCGCTAAATCCTTACCTTGTGCCCCTGGAATCAAAGAAAAAAGCCGCTCGATACTTTGGTCATCTTCTTGAATATTGCGTTCCAATGCTTCTTGTGGCAACTTTCTAAGCAATAATTCGTAATCTCCACTTGTTAATAGCGGAAAGAGAAACGAACGCGTTGTCTTTTTAAATAAGTCAAAAATAAGTTGCGAAAATTGTGATTTTGACATGCTTGGTCCTATTTTTGACAAGGTGTCGATCAATTCATTTTGAATCTTTGCTTGTTCTTCTAAAACCACTTCATAAAGCAACATTTCCTTGGATGCATAAAAAAGATAAAACGTTCCTTTGGGAATATTCACTCGCTTCACAATTTCATCAACAGTTGTCTTCTTGATTCCATACTGCGAAAACATTGCTCTCGCCACAGCTTTTAGTTGTTCATCAATTTTCTGTCTTTCCTTATCAGTAAATGATCTTGGCACGATACCTCCTAAATGATATCCATCTATTTAACTTATGATGGTTTAAGTGCTAGAGCGTTGTGAAGACTGTCAAACTGCATTTGTCTATTTGACCAAATGTATTTATTCAGTCACACATAGATAGTATAAATCTTTGCCATTGCTCTGTCAACTATCTCATCCTTTGCTGATGAATTTTTTATTCAGATGATTTTTCTAATTTGGATGATTTTTCTAATTTGGATGATTTTTTAAATTGGATGATTTTTTAAATTTGAATGTTTATTTGAAATTTATTGGGGTATTTAAATCGTATACAATTAAATTAAAAACAACCGGAGGACAGCATGATGAATCAATCATTTTTAGAAGCAGTAAAGGGAAGAAGATCCTATTATGGAATTAGTAAAGCATCACCTATCAGTGATGAAAGAATTGAAGAAATTGTCTCACACGCAGTGAAACACGCCCCTTCAGCAATGAACTCACAAACGGCTAGAGTCGTTATTTTATTTGGACAGCAACACGATCACTTTTGGGACATGACAAAGGAATCCTTACGAAAAATCGTTCCAGCTGATCACTTTGAACCAACAGAGCAAAAAATGGCTGCTTTCAAAAACGGCTATGGCACCCTTCTATTTTTCGAAGACATGAGCATTGTTGAATCCCTTCAAAAACAATATGCACTCTATAAAGACAATTTTCCAGTCTGGTCGCAACAATCCAGCGGAATGAATCAATACATTATATGGACTGCACTTGAATCTGAAGGTCTTGGTGCTTCTCTTCAGCACTATAACGAAGTCGTTGAAGATGACGTCAAAAATCATTGGCACATTCCAAGCAACTGGAAATTAATTGCTCAGATGCCTTTTGGAAAACCGATTGCTGAACCGAGTGAAAAACAGTTTTCACCTCTGGAAGAGCGAATTAAGGTATTTAGATAAATCTATAATATCATTTAGCGACTCAACAAAAATACATCTATTATGAGTGTATAAAAAAAAGCCTGTAACTCAACCAAGGAATAATCCAAGGTTAGAACTTACAGGCTTTATTTCATTTATTGGGTGCTATTCGTTCTTAGATGTTACTCGTTCATCAGTTGTTCAAGTGCATATACCAGGCCGTCTTCATCGTTGCTTTTAGTGACAAAATCAGCGGCAGATTTAAGTGCCTCTGTGGCATTTGCCATGGCTACACCCTTTCCAGCATACGAAATCATATCCAGATCGTTTTCATTGTCGCCAAAAGCGATCACATCTTCAACTTCAATCTGATAGTGTTGACGAATGGCTTCAATTCCAGATGCTTTTGAAATGCCTTGCGCCATGACATCAAATGAAGTTTGAAGTGACATACATGTTTGTGTGCCCTCTATCGCACGGACTTCTCTCATGAGTGATTGATATGTTTCAGCATCTTCATGATAAACACCAATTTTATAAATCGGAATTTTTCCAATATACTCGATCATCTTCATGCCGCAATCTGATGCAAACTCAATCTGAAATTGAAATTGTTCAGGAAGAGACGGCATTTCTTCAAAGTACTTGAGCGCTAAATGCGATCTTCTTGATGCAAAAATCTCATCAATTGCATAGTAATGAAAATACGCACCATATTTCTCACATACTTCTGTCACTTTAGCTGCAATTCCTTGTGGAATCTCCACTGCATGGATGATTTCATTTGTCTTCAAATGCTTGACTACAGCGCCATTACACGAGATGAGAAATCCGTCATAATCGAGCTTTTGCGTGACAATTTTTCCTGCAGCGTGCATTCTACCCGTGGCAATGGCAAATGGATGTCCTTGCTCGATATAGGAGAATATCGCATTTCGAGTGGTTTCAGAGATGGATTTGTCCATTCTCAGTAGCGTTCCATCAATATCCGATATAATTAACTTTTGTTTCATCTTGTCCTCAATTCTAATCGTGCTGATCTAAATACTAACTGTGCTGATATCAATCTAATCGCGCTGATACCATACTTATCGTGCCGACCTTATTTTTATTGCGCTAATCTATTCCTTTGTGACTATGCGAGCTCAAAATCAATCTCTCTAAGTGCTGGATCTGCTTTTGTAACGACAACTTCGATTTCATCACCAAGTGCATAAATCTTTCGCGTTCTTTCACCGACGAGTTGCAATCTTGCTTCATCATATACATAAAAATCATCATCTAAGTTATCCACTCTTAAAAGCCCTTCAATGGTGTTATCGAGTTCGATAAACAATCCAAATGAAGTCACAGAAGAAATAATGCCCGTAAAGGTCTCGCCAATATGATCCATCATGTACTCAGCCATCTTCATATCGTCCACTTCACGTTCAGCGAGTTCTGCATTACGCTCTTTTTCGGAACTTTGAATCGAAACTTCTTCCACGATTTTCTTCAGTTCAGCGATGCGTTTTTCACTGAGTTTTCCAGCAATCATTTCTTTGATGATACGATGGATTTGTAAGTCAGGATAACGTCTAATTGGCGAGGTAAAATGACAATAATACTTCGCGGATAGACCAAAGTGACCATCGTTATTTGGGGAATACTTCGCTTGTTTAAGAGAGCGAAGGGCCATTTTACTGATGACATGTTCTTCCTTCTTACCCGTTACTTCTTCAATCAGTTGCTGAATCGCTTTCGGATGAACTTCCTCGACATTTCCTTTTACTTTGTAACCAAAATGATTGAGGAATTTATTGAGCGCTTCAATCTTCTCAGGACTTGGCGTTTCGTGAATTCTATAAACAAAAGGGAGTTCTAACCAAAACATATGCTCAGCCACTGTTTCATTTGCTGCAAGCATAAAGTCTTCAATGATTCTATGACCAATTCGTCTTTCAGCTTTTCCGATGAAAATCGGTTTCCCATTTCCATCAAGTTGAATTTTGGTTTCAGCAAAATCGAAGTCAATGGATCCTCTACGCTCTCTTTTTTGTTTGAGTTTATGCGCTAAGTCTTTCATCAGCTCAAGTTCTTCTAAAATATGCTCATAACGCGTTCTAAGTGCCGGCGTTAATGCATCTTCTAAAATATCTGAAACGTCATCGTAATTCATGCGTTCAACGGTCTTAATGACACTTTCACAAATACGATGTTTCACCACTTCACCTGAATCATTGATTTCCATTATGCAAGATAATGTCAATCGATTCACTTGTGGGTTCAAGCTACAGATTCCATTTGATAATCGTTCAGGCAGCATGGGAATTACGCGATTGAGTAGATAGACACTGGTTGCACGTGAAAGCGCTTCTTTATCAATTTTCGAGCGTTCTTTCACATAATTGGTGACATCTGCAATATGAACACCCAGCTCATAATGACCGTTATCCAGTTTGATCACATGTACCGCATCATCTAGATCCTTCGCATCTTTTCCATCAATGGTGATAACTTTATAACTTCTAAAATCTTCTCTTCCACGCGTCATCTCGTCTGTAACGTCCAGTGGAATTTGATCTGCTTCATCCAGCACTTTGCTACTGAAAACTTCTGGGAGTTTAAATGTCCGAATAATGGATAAAATGTCGACGCCAGGTGCACCTGTCTGACCGAGAATTTCCACGATTTTTCCCTCGGGATTACGTCGATCTTCAGGCCATTTGCTAATCTCAACCACGACTTTGTCTCCGTGTTTTGCTCCTAACATTTGATTTCTTGAAACGAAGATATCTTTTCTTAGCTTTTGATCATCTGGAACGACAAATCCAAAATTCTTACTTTCTTCGTACGTTCCAACGATGACTGTGTTTGCACGCTCAACAATTTTAATGACTTCGCCTTCACTTTTTTGCTCCGGTCCACCAACTTTGGTGAGTTTTACCTGAACTTTATCACCGTTCATTGCACTATTGAGTGCATCGGATGGAATAAAAATGTCCTTCATTTCAACATTTTCTACGATGACAAAGCCGTATCCTCTCATGGCAATTTGAATGCGTCCAACATAAATCTGGAAAAATTCCGGTAAAGCAATTTTTCCTTTTTTTGTTTTGATGATTTTAGATTCATCATCCAATGCTTCTAGGCTTGCTACGAAAGTAGAACGATCAATGGGATCAACATTCATCGCTAAAAATAGATCCATTTCTTGGAATGCTTTGTCTGAGTGCGCTTTTAAATAGTCAATGATATCTTCTTTTTTCATATAGCCTCCCTATCGCGTATTACGCTTTTGGTTTCATCAATGGGAAAAATACACATTCACGAATTGGTCGGTTCATCATTACTGAGAAAAATCTTTCAGATACACCAAAACCAAATGCTGGTGGCATACCATATCTTAATGCTTCAATAAACGTTTCATCATGTTCATGTGCTTCTGAATCTCCAGCTTCGCTCATGTCACGTTGCTCTCTAAAACGCGCTTCTAAATCTAATGGATTATTAAGCTCTGTGTAACCATTACCCATCTCAGATCCTGCGAGGACGATTTGCATTTGAGCCACTTTGCGCTCGTCGCCTTCAAGACGTTTCGGAAGTGGATTCAATTGTACTGGTTGACCTACTAAGAATCCTGGACCCGCTAAATCTTTTCTTACCGCTTTCCAAAGAATATCCACAAGTCTCCAGAATCCTACTTTAGGGTCATACTCTACTCCAAGTGAATCTAATTTTGCCCCAATTTCTTGTTCAGTCGTGTTGAAAATATTAATACCCATTTTTTCTTCAATAATAGTTTCAAAATCATAAATTTCCCATTCGGCATCCATATCGATTTCAAAGCCACGAGTTGTGAACTTAGAAGTTCCCATAACGGCTTTTGTTACACGGCGATACATTTCCTTACAGAATTCCATACCTTCTTTAAAGTCAGCATATGCCCAGTAGAATTCCATTTGCGTATAATCTTGTAAATGCTCGTTACTCATACCTTCATTTCTAAATTGTCGACCAATTTCAAATGTTTTTTCATATCCGGCAACGAGTAATTTTTTCTGCCAAAGTTCACCCATGGAAATTCTCAAGTAAACATCGATATCAAGCGCATTGTGATGTGTTGCAAATGGTGTTGCAGCAGCACCACCTGATGATGTCTCAAGAACAGGCGTTTCAACTTCTAAGAAGTCATTTTCGATCAAATAATTACGGATGGTGCTCCAGAATTTTTGTTTTTTAAGGAAAATATCTTTCACTTCCGGATTTGTAATAATATCTAAATAACGTTTTCTAAATTTTGTATCTTCATCTGATATCCCATGGAATTTTTCAGGAAGTGGTTTAAGCGCTTTAGTTAAATGAATATATTCACTTGCCTTCACACTGATTTCACCAGTATTTGTCTTAAATACAACGCCTCTGATTCCAACGATATCTCCAATATCACACATTTCAAATAATGCATAGTCTCTTTCTGATAACGCATCTTGTCTTAAGTAAACTTGAATTTGTCCATCATTATCTTGAATGTGCATAAATCCAGCTTTGCCTTTGCTTCGTTTTGTCATGATACGTCCAGCAACAGCCACTTGTACATTGAGGTCGTGAATTTCTTCTTTTTCCATACCTTCATACGTGCGAATGAGTTCAGCAGAATGATGTGTTAAATCAAATCTTCCGCCAAATGGATCGACACCAAGTGCTCTTAAATCTTCTAATTTTCCCATACGGATTAACTCTTGTTCGCTAAATTTTTTTCTGCCTTCACTTGTCATGTTGTTGTCATTTAATGTGTTTTCATTTAATGTGTTTTCATTTAATGTGTTTTCGCTCATCATTCATTGTATAGCAGGTGAGATCCCGCCATACTTCCTCCTTTATATTCATATTTATTTTAGCTTTTATCAAGCAAAAAGCTCCCTGCATTATTTGCAAGGAGCGTCTATACGCGGTACCATCCTACTTTATCACTCATAAACGTTCTAACGGTCGTTACTCGGCTTTTCAGCAACTCATGAGCCTTTGGTCCAAATCTGCATTTATCGGTTTCCACCTGATCCGACTCTCTTTAAAATACGTACGATTCTTCCTTCTCAATCACAGTTGTTATGTTTAAATTTATCATAAAAAGCTGCATTTTTCAAGTGATTTTCATGTTTTTCATCAAAGTGTTACCCGTAAAAACTCAGAATCATCTCATAGTGATGAATTCACTGTCATTTATCCTATTTTGACAATAAAAGAGGCCATAAAATGGCAAAACCACTTTAAGACCTCTCTTGTTGAATTTTAGTTTACTTGTTTTTACGAACTGCTTATATCTGTGTCATTTTATTTTGTACTTTTAAATTTACACCTAATAATGATAAATAAAACGCTTGCGTTCATGTATCAATACTGATACAACAAATTTTAAATGATCTATAATAACGATCCAAAGTGTAAGAAAAGTGGCGCAAATACCAACGATACAATTGTCATCAACTTAATTAAAATATTGATAGATGGTCCAGATGTATCTTTAAATGGATCGCCTACTGTATCGCCAACAACGCTTGCTTTGTGAGCTTCAGAGCCTTTTCCGCCGTAGTTGCCCTCTTCAACGTATTTCTTAGCATTATCCCAAGCACCACCAGCGTTTGCCATAAAGATAGCTAATAATACCCCTGTTACAAGAGCGCCTGCTAACATACCACCCAATGCTTCTCCGCCTAATAATAACCCGACAACGATCGGCACAAGTACTGCCATAAGTCCAGGAATCATCATTTCACGAAGTGCTGCGGTTGTACTGATGTCGACGCATTTTGCGTAATCAGGTTTTGCCTTTCCTTCCATTAAGCCTGGAATTGTCTTAAATTGGTGTCTTACTTCTTCAATCATTTGATATGCTGCTCTACCAACAGATTCCATTGTAAGAGCTGAAAAAATAAACGGTAACATACCACCAATAAATAATCCGACAACAACTTTAGGATCTAAAATATTAATCGTCTCAATATGAATTGCTTGTGAAAATGATGCAAATAATGCAAGTGCTGTTAATGCAGCGGATCCAATTGCAAATCCTTTACCAATCGCAGCAGTTGTATTACCTACAGCATCTAATTTATCCGTAATTTTTCTTACTTCTTTTGGAAGTTCACTCATCTCAGAGATTCCACCAGCGTTATCTGCAATTGGGCCATAAGCATCAACGGCAACAGTGATACCTGCTGTTGACAACATCCCTACTGCTGATAAAGCAATTCCGTAAAGTCCTGCAAATTTAAATGCAACAAGTGTTGCCACTGAAATTAACAGAATTGGGAACATCGTCGATAACATACCTACTGCTAAACCTGAGATAATGGTTGTCGCAGGTCCAGTTAATGATTGCTCAGCAATTTTTTTAACCGAACGATAATCACCAGATGTATAAACTTCTGTAATCGCACCAATTAAGATTCCGCAGATTAATCCCGCAGAGATTGCATAGAACATATCATAACTATCAAAAAAGTACTTACTTAAGAAGAATGACGCCACCATTACAATAACACCACTTACGTAAGTTGCTTTCTTAAGTGCTTTATGAGGATCAGATTTTTCATCACCCTTAACAAAAAATGTACCAATAATAGATGCTAAAATACCAATTGCAGATAAAACAAGTGGAAACATTGCACCTTCAATTTTGAAAGTAGCAACTCCAAGTGTAATTGCTGCGATAATAGAACCTACATAAGATTCAAATAAGTCAGCTCCCATACCAGCTACGTCACCAACGTTGTCGCCAACATTATCCGCAATTACTGCAGGGTTTCTAGGATCATCTTCTGGAATTCCAGCTTCAACTTTACCAACTAAATCCGCACCAACATCGGCAGCTTTCGTATAAATACCACCGCCAACACGAGCGAACAATGCGATTGATGAAGCACCTAATCCAAATCCTGTAACAATTTCTGCATCTCTAAAAATATAATACATCACGCTGATTCCCAATAGGCCAAGTCCCACAACAGACATCCCCATAACAGCGCCACCTGAAAATGCTACAGAAAGGGCTTTATTCATGCCATCTTCTTTTGCAGCATAAGCAGTTCTCACATTTGCCTTTGTAGCAACTTGCATCCCAATGAATCCTGCAAGCGCCGAGAAAAATGCACCACATAAAAATGCAATGGCAGTTTGATAACTTTGTAATCCAACTGTAATTGCCACAGCGAGAACTAAAGCAAAGATAACTAAAACTTTGTACTCACGTCTTAAAAAAGCCATAGCACCTTCGTGTATGTAAGATGCGATTTCATTCATTCGTGCGTGATCTACTTTAACAGTATTAATTCGTTTTACGACCAAAAAAGCCGCAAACAAAAGTGCCAACACACCAGCACCCGCGGACATTAACGCGTAGTTCATTTAATTATTCCTCCCCACAACTTAAAAGCACGTACACAAGTAAAACTAAAATCATTTCATTCTTTATATAACACCCTGTCGGTATTATAAACAATTAATCCAGGTAAAACAAACACTTTTATAGAGAAAAAAATATACAACAATTAGATAAACTAATTATTGTATATAAGCCATTGCTAGTGAGGATACGATAAATAATACTGCAGCTACTTTTGTGATTTTGTCAAACTTGGCATCGTAATCTCTCGCCTTGTTTTTACCCCAAATTTGTTCTGCACCACCACCGATTGATCCTAAACCAACAGATTTTCCCGATTGTAGTAAAATACTTGCGATAAGTATTAATGAAGATAATACTAAAAGTACTGTAACGATTGTTTGTAACATGTTTCCACCTCCTATAATTTGATAGCCAAAGATGGCTTTAAATCTTATACTGCGGACTATGTTCTAAGTACACGCTTAACATAGGTATTTTATCATATAGGGTCAATAATTACAATCAAATACTTATGAAATTGCTCTAAATTTATGAAAACGCTTCAAAAAAGCAAAAAGCTTGGTGGTTGCTGTTCCACCAAGCTCAAGCGTTGTTTTGGTTCTCTCAAGATTTGCTAATTGTTCATTGATTTATTGGATGATTTTATCTAAATCTAAATTCAGACTCAGTAAAATTATCTTAAGTTGTAGAATGCTGACATACCTGCATAGATTGCATTGTCGCCAAGTTGCTCTTCAATTCTGATTAATTGGTTGTATTTTTCAACACGGTCAGTTCTCGCTGGAGCACCAGTTTTGATTTGTCCTGTGTTCATTGCAACTGCAAGGTCAGAAATTGTAGAGTCAGAAGTTTCACCAGATCTGTGTGAAGAAATTGTTGTGAAACCAGCTCTTTTTGCCATTTCGATTGCATCTAAAGTTTCAGTGATTGAACCGATTTGGTTAAGTTTGATTAAGATTGAGTTTGATGCTCTTTCTTTAATACCTTTAGAAAGTCTTTCAGTGTTTGTTACATATAAGTCATCGCCAACGATTTGGATTTTGCTGCCTAATTTTTCTACCATTAATTTCCAAGCAGACCAATCTTCTTCAGCTAAACCATCTTCGATAGAGATAATTGGGTATTTTTCTACTAATCCAGCATAGTAATCCACAAGTTCTGCAGCAGTAAATTCTCTGCCTTCGCTTGCTAATGTATATCTGCCTGTTTTTTCGTCAAATAATTCATTTGCAGCAACGTCAAGAGCAAGTTTAATTTGCTCACCTGGTTTGTAACCAGCTTTTTCAATTGCTTCCATGATTGCTTTTAAAGCATCTTCATTTGTAGGTAAGTTTGGTGCAAAACCACCTTCATCGCCCACTCCTGTTGCCATACCTTTTGCTTTAAGAACTGCTTTTAATGAGTGATAGATTTCAGCACCCCATCTAACAGCTTCTTTGAAAGAAGGTGCACCAACTGGCATGATCATGAATTCTTGAATATCTACGTTGTTATCAGCATGAGCACCACCGTTCATGATGTTCATCATTGGAACTGGTAATGTTTTAGCGTTTGTTCCGCCAATGTATTCATAAAGTTCAAGACCACAAGATTCAGCAGCAGCTTTAGCAACGGCAATTGAAACACCTAAGATTGCGTTAGCGCCTAATTTACCTTTGTTATGAGTACCGTCAAGTTCTTTCATCATTTTATCGATACCAACTTGATCAAATACGTCCCATCCTTCAAGTTCAGGAGCGATCAATTCATTTACATTTGCAACTGCTTTTAAAACGCCTTTTCCCATGTATCTTGATTTGTCACCATCTCTTAATTCAACTGCTTCAAATGCACCTGTAGATGCACCTGATGGTACCATTGCTCTACCCATTGAACCATCTTCAAGGTATACTTCAACTTCTACTGTCGGATTTCCTCTTGAGTCTAGAATTTCTCTTGCGTAAACATCTGTAATAATTGACATTTTCGTACCTCCATATAAATTTTCTTAGTTTGTCAGATTCTCGAAAGCATTCTATCAAATTAATAGAGTCTCGAGTCATCTTTATTTAATGGACTTTGCAAATGCGCCGTCCGTGTTAATGTGAATGTCATTTGAATGTGATTTTCTAACCTTTTATAATAATTGATTTTCCCGTCATTTCAACTGGGACTTCAACTTGCATCAATTCTAACAAAGTAGGTGTTAAATCACAAAGTCTACCTTCGTCAGATAGTGTTACTTTTCCTGCTCCACCAACAATACATGGTACTTTGTTCGTTGAATGCGCTGTCATCGGTTCACCTGTTTCAGTGAGCATTTGCTCAGCATTTCCGTGGTCAGCAGTAATAATAAATGATCCATGTTTTTCTTCAATTTTTGCAACGATTTTCCCGACACACTCATCCACCACTTCAACAGCTTTTACAGCTGCATCAATGATTCCAGTATGGCCAACCATATCTGGGTTTGCATAGTTTACAACAATTAAATCATAGTAGTCACGGTCAAGTTCTGACAAGAGACGTTCTGTTAACTCGTAAGCAGACATTTCTGGTTGTAAGTCATATGTTGCAACTTTAGGAGAGTTGATCAACGCACGGTCTTCACCTTCATTTGGTGCTTCCACACCGCCATTAAAGAAGAATGTTACGTGTGCATATTTCTCAGTTTCAGCAATTCTCAATTGCTTTTTACCCATTTTTGCTAGATAGACGCCTAATGTGTTATCGATCGATTGTTGTTTGTAAGCAATTTCAATATTTTCAATTGTCTTGTCATATTGAGTAAAGCCCACATATTTTGTTTTGAAGTAATTGCGCGAAAATCCTTCAAAGTCAACATCTACAATTGCACGAGTAATCTCTCTAGCACGGTCAGGTCTGAAGTTAAAGAAAATAATGGCATCGTTTTCACCAACCGTAGCGATTGGTTGACCGTTTTTAACGATGTTCGTTGGTAAAATAAATTCATCCGTAACGCCTTCAGCATATGATTTTTCAAATACTGCAACAGCTGACTCGGATTGTTCACCAACGCCTTTAACGAGCATATCGTAAGATTTTTCAATTCGATCCCATCGCTTATCTCTGTCCATCGAATAATATCTACCCGAAACAGATGCAATGACACCGTAATTGATCTCTGTCATAAAACTTTCTAAATCTTTTACATAATCAATACCGCTTGTAGGCGATGTATCACGTCCATCCATAAATGCATGCACATAAATATTTTCAACGCCTTCATTTTTAGCCATTTGAATAAGTGCTTTCAAATGTTCGATATGACTATGCACACCACCATCAGACAAAAGTCCCCATGTGTGGAGTTTTGTTCCGTGTTCTTTCGCAAATTTCATCGCAGACAAGAGTTCTGGATTCGTGAAGAAATCACCATCCATAATAGATTTTGTGATTCTCGTTAACTCTTGATAAATAACTCTTCCTGCGCCGATGTTAAGATGGCCAACTTCTGAGTTACCCATTTGCCCAACTGGCAAACCGACATCAAGTCCACTCGCTGCAACGAGTGTGTGGGGATATTGTTCAATGAAACGGTCGAAGTTAGGCGTGTTTGCCATCTCAACAGCGTTACCAACTGTACTGCTGCTCTGTCCCCAACCGTCCATAATGATTAACGCTGTTGGTTTTTTCATAATTTGCTCCTTTTGAGACAATTGGACTAAAAGTTTACCAATTGTACGAAATCTGATGCTTCTAAACTAGCGCCACCAACTAATGCTCCGTCGATGTCTGCTTCATTCATAATTTCTTCTACGTTTGAAGGTTTAACACTTCCGCCGTATTGAATTCTTACTTCTTCAGAAATTTCATCTCCATATACATTTTCAAGTACTTCTCTGATATATGCGATGACGTCGTTTGCATCTTGACTGCTTGCTGTTTTACCAGTTCCGATTGCCCAGATTGGCTCATAAGCAACCACTACTTTTGGTGCATCAGCAGCTGAAATTCCATCAAATGCTTTTTCTATTTGCACTTTTACAAGTGCTTTAGTTTCTCCAGCTTCTCTTTGTTCAAGGGTTTCACCACAACAAACGATTGGAGTTAAGCCTTTTGAAAGAGCTTTTTTAGCTTTTAAATTCACTGTTTCATCTGTTTCAGCAAAATACTGACGTCTTTCAGAGTGACCAATGATGACATGTGTCACGCCTAAATCAAGCAACATATCTGCGCTTACTTCGCCAGTAAATGCACCTTTATCTTCGAAGTGCATGTTTTGTGCACCGATTTTAACATTTGTTCCTTTTGCCGCTTCAACAAGTGCTGGTAATAAAGTAAATGGTGCACATACTAAAGCTTCAACGTCTGAATTTGCCACTTCATTTTTAACTGCGTTAATAAAAGCGACGCCTTCAGCGATTGTTTTGTGCATTTTCCAGTTACCTGCAATAATAGGTTTTCTCATGTGTTCCTCCTATTTGTTATTAAGTGCTTCAATACCTGGTAATGCAATTCCTTCAAGGAATTCTAATGAAGCGCCGCCACCAGTAGAAATATGCGACATTTTATCGCCAAATCCTAATGTGTTTACAGCAGCCGCACTATCACCACCGCCAATGACTGTTGTTGCACTAGAATCAGCCAATGCTTTTGCTACTGCAACTGTACCATTTGCAAAGTTCGCAAATTCAAATACGCCCATTGGTCCATTCCAAATAATAGTTTTAGCTTTTGATGCAACTTCTGCATAAAGAGCAGCTGTTTTCGGTCCAATATCAAGACCCATATACTCATCAGCGATGTCTTTGCCTTCAGTCACAACAGGCGCTGCATCTTTATTAAATTCAGCTGCTACGATGTGATCGATTGGCAATAATAATTCAACGCCTTTTGCTTTTGCACTTTCAATCATTTGAAGTGCATAGTCTAATTTATCTTCTTCAACGAGCGATTTACCAATTGTATGGCCTTGAGCTTTAAGGAATGTATACGCCATACCGCCACCGATGATTAAAGAATCAACTTTAGTTAATAAATTTTCGATTACTTTGATTTTATCTGATACTTTAGCGCCACCTAAGATTGCACAGAAAGGTCTTTCTGGACTTTCAACAGCTTCGCCTAAGAATTTTAATTCTTTTTGAATAAGGTATCCGCAAACAGCAGTCTCAACAAATTCTGTTACGCCAACTGTTGAAGAGTGTGCTCTATGTGCAGAACCAAACGCGTCATTTACAAAGATATCTGTAATTGAAGCTAAATCTTTAGAGAATGCTTCTCCATTTTTAGATTCTTCTGAACGGAAACGTGTATTTTCTAATAATACAACATCGCCTTCAGTCATTGCAGCTACTGCAGTACGTGCTTTTTCGCCAACAACTTCCATCTCAGCTGGAAATGCAACTTCTTTTCCTAAGATCTCAGAAAGTCTCTTAGCAACTGGAGCTAATGTAAATTGTGCTAAATTATCTCCTTTTGGTTTACCAAGGTGTGAACATAAGATCACTTTTGCACCTTTTTCAATTAAATAATTGATTGTTGGGAGTGCACCCATAATTCTATTTTCATCTGTAATAACGCCATCTTTTAAAGGAACATTAAAGTCCACTCTCACAAGAACGCGTTTTCCTTTAACTTCAACATCTTCGATTGTTTTTTTATTAAACATGTTACGCCTCCGCATCATACATAAATTAGACCCTGACTAAGTCAGGGTCCAAGTTCAGACATAGTCCGATTATTCTTATTTAGTTGCCATGAATTTTAATAAATCAACCACTCTGTTTGAGTAACCCCACTCATTATCATACCAAGAAACAACTTTGAAGAATCTTTTTTCGCCTTTTAAGTTGTTTTGAAGTGTTGCTAATGAATCGTAGATTGAAGATCTATTATCGTGGATAAAGTCAGTTGAAACTAACTCTTCGTTGCAGTATCCTAAAACATCTTTTAAATATGTTTCAGAAGCTTTTTTCATTAAACTATCAATTTCTTCAATAGAAGTATCTCTAGCAGCTGTAAATGTTAAGTCAACTACTGATACTGTTGGAGTAGGAACACGGAAAGACATACCAGTTAATTTACCTTTTGTAGCTGGTAATACTTCACCTACTGCTTTAGCAGCGCCTGTTGAAGAAGGAATAATATTGATTGCAGCAGCTCTTCCGCCTCTCCAGTCTTTTTTAGATGGACCATCAACTGTTTTTTGAGTTGCAGTGTAAGAGTGGATAGTTGTCATAAGACCAGTTTCAACGCCAATACCTTCTTTTAATAATACGTGAACAACTGGAGCTAAACAGTTAGTTGTACAAGATGCATTTGACACGATATTGTGTAAATTTGCATCGTATTCATTTTCATTAACGCCCATAACGATTGTTTTAACTTCGCCTTTACCAGGAGCAGAGATGATTACTTTTTTAGCGCCTGCTTCTAAGTGACCTTTTGCTTTTTCTGATTCAGTAAATAAACCAGTTGCTTCGATTACATATTCAACGCCTAACTCTTTCCAAGGAAGGTCAGCAAGATTTCTTGTAGCTTGGATACATTTTGTTTCTCTACCGTTAACGATTAAGATATCTTCTTCAGCTAATTCTGGATTGCTTTTTTTAGTTTGAATATCGCCTTTGAATTTACCTTGAACTGAGTCATATTTTAATTGGTATGCAAAATAATCTGCATCTGTCGCCATATCCACTACAGCTACTACATCAAATTCAGTTCCAAGTAAACCTTGCTCTGCCATTGCGCTAAATACAAGTCTACCAATTCTTCCAAAACCATTAATTGCGATTTTTTTCATTTCTAAATCCTCCTTAAAAAATTATAAAACTTCTTGGATCTTCTTAGCTGTCTGCTCGTCGGTCACTAAGACCAAATTCGGATTGAGTTTACTGATAGCAATAATCGCCTCAGTTTTTTCAACACCTCTTGCAACAGCAATTACGTTTTTTAGATTTTTAAATATTTCTAAATCAATACCAATGGTACTGATTTCGTGAACGATTTCGCCATTTTTGTTAAAGTAATACCCAAATGATTCTGCGACTGCACCTTTACTGATAATATCATCAATCACGTCTTGCGAAAGTGTTCTTCGGTTCGCCATAACACTTGCTTGACCGATTCCAAACAACAAGATATCGAGTTGATTAATATTTTCTAAGATGTTGCGAATGTTAGGTTCATTCTTTAACTCTTCAATGGTTGCCTTTGATAAATTGTCTTGTGTATAAAGCATTTGATAATGTGCACCGAGTTTGTTTGCCAATCTCTCTGCCAGTGTGTTTGCCTGATACTCATTTTTATTACCAAGACCGCCTCTTGCAGGTACTACCATGATTTCATCGCCCTTTACAGAGTTCCAATCCGATTTATACCCACTAATTACTCTTTCTATCGAAGAACCTCCAGTTAAACCAATAATACTTTTTGATTTAACAATTGTACTTAAATACTTTGCAGCTTCATAGCCGATTTCGTTAAGTGAAACGTTTTCATCTTGAATACCGACTGAACCCACAATCACTTTCTTGATTGCCAGTTTATCTGCAATTTCTTTTTCTAATAAACTAATGCCATTGACTTTGTAAAATACTTCTGTCAAAGCTTCAAGTACTTCAAGACCTTTCTGTGTAAGTCTCATACCATCAGGATAATAATCAATCAAACTGTTATCTTTGAGAATATCGCATTCACGTCGAACAATTCTCTCTGTATATCCCATAGTACCAGATAACATTCTTCTTCCTACCGGCTGATTAAATTTGATACTATTGAGCAAATTAAATCTGAGTGGCAACAGTTCTTCCATTTCTGGAAACGCATATTTCAGAACAAATATTAAGTTATCCTGGTCAACACCATTTCGAATTTCCATATCACTCACCACTTTCGGGATGTTTTTTGGCCGTACCAATAATTTTTGTCCCGTTAATCCTAAAAAAAAACGCCTCTTACACATTCATTATACCACTGCAAAAATGAATTTCAAGGTGTTTTTTGATTTTTTATTTATTTTTTGTCCCGATAGGGCTAAAAATATCCCAGCAACTATCTTTCGTTATATTTAAACCATTGAAACGACTGATATCACTAAAATCTTTTTCTTTTCGAGGATGGCAAGATTTCCATTTCGTCACGATATTTAGCGACTGTACGTCTCGAGATATTGATACCTTTAGCAACGAGGATATCTGCAATGTATTGATCACTAATGGGCTTATGAGTATCTTCAGAATCAATCATCTCTTTAATATGCACTTTGACACTTTCGGAAGAGACGCCTTCACCACCGCTATTTTTAACTCCATTTTGAAAAAAATACTTAATTTCAAAGAGTCCATTTGGACATTGTATATATTTACCGCTGATTGCACGACTTACCGTCGACTCATGCACTTCAATTTCATCTGCGATGTCCTTTAAATTCAATGGTTTTAAAAAGAGCATTCCCTTTTCTAAAAAATCATATTGATACGCAACAATTGCCGTACAGACACGATAAATGGTTTGTCTTCTTTGTTCAATACTCTTGATGATCTTAAGTGCTGACTGGATATTTTTATTTAGATAATCACTCGCCGGTGCATCTTTAGATAATTTCGCTAACATATTATGATAAAAATCATTAATTTTAAGTTTTGGAGAGGCACTTTCATTGATCACTACTAGGTACTCACCATTGTTCTTTTCAACATACACATCTGGTACAACATAACGAACAGACCGCATGGAACAAAACAATCGACCCGGTTTTGGTTCAAGTGTTTTTATGGTATCATATGCCGCTTGGACTCTATCTACTGACACATCAAGCTGTTTTGCAACTTGCGCCAATCTTTTTTGACCGAGTGCTTCAAGATGATGTTGAACGAGTGTTTCTTCCAAACTCTCTTCGTAACCTTGTTGATACAACTGAATCAGTAAACACTCTTTGATATTACGCGCACATACTCCGGGTGGATCAAAAGTTTGAACAAATCGGATCATTTGTTCGATTACTTCTTCTGACTGATTAAATGCGATTGCCGCTTCTTCATTATTCATCTGAAGATAGCCATTGTCATCAATGTTTTCGATAATATATTCGCAAATTTGAAGTGATTTGTCATCGAGTTTGGATAATTTAAGTTGCATGAGTAGATAATCTTTTAAAGTTTCTTCATCAGCAACAAAATTATCATAATTTAATTCTTGATCTGAAGCAATGCTCCCAGTATATGACAAGGTTTTATAAGCGTGGTCCCAATCATGATCATCATCCGCATGAATATATTCAGCTGAAGCATTATCAAACTCAGAATTTGTGTCAAATTCAATATCTTCTAAATCAGATACCTCATCCTTATCTTTATCAGTTTCTGTCGACAACAGGTCTCTTTCTAAAACTGGATTATTCAGGAGTTCTTCTTCAATGAAATCATTGAGTTCAACTGAGTTAAATTGTAATATTTCAAGCGCTTGCTTGAGCTCAGGAGTCATTATTAACTTTTGCGTTTGAATCAAATTTAAATTGAAATTCATTTTCATTGTGTATCACCTAAATCCATATTTTATCGATACGTCCGGTAATAGTATATCAAATTTTCATGAAAAATGATACCAAATTGAACCGCTGCATATGGACACTTAACGCTAAAAAACACCAGAACAACTCGCATTCTGGTGTTTTATCATAATCATTTGTTTATCTTTGTGATTTATCGTACGGAATACCTTCTGCTTTTGGTGCACGCGATTTTTTAGAAGTAAATGCTAAAACAATCATCGTTACAACGTAAGGCATCATTTTGTAGTAAGTTTGATCAATTCCTAAATTATTTAAGAATGGAATGAGCGCTACTGAGTAAGCAAGTGTTCTTAAAAATGCAAAGAACAATGCTGCAAAGAAAATTCTAATTGGTTTCCATTGTCCGAAGATCATAACAGCTAATGCCAAGAAACCGAAACCAGCAACGCCGGTATGGCCATTTACATTACCGTCCATGACGCCAACAGAGTAGAAGAATCCACCAATACCACCTAAGATACCAGATAAACTTACACCTGCATATCTCATGACATATACGTTAATACCTACTGAGTCAGCAGCTTGTGGATGCTCTCCACATGCTCTTAATCTTAAACCGAAACGTGTTTTGTAAAAGATGATAATCGAAACTGCTAATAAAACGAAACCGATAATAACAGTTAGATAGGTTTTTTGGAAGAATAACTCACCAATTACTGGAATATCTCCTAACACTGGCACTTTTTTAATAAAAAATGCCATGTCTGTTGTAATACCATCACTACTAAAGAACATTTTTGCAAATAATAAAATAGCAGCTGGAATTAACATATTAAGTGCTGTACCTGTAATTGTTTGATCGGCTTTCATTGTAACTGCTGCAAATGATAATAATAAAGAATAAACAACACCAGCAGCTGCTGCAACTAACATACCAAGTAATAATACCATTTGTGGATTCATATCCGTTCCTTGAATGTTAAATACAAACAAAGCTCCGAAAAATGCACCAAACAACATAATACCTTCTAAAGCGATGTTAACAACACCACTTCGCTCACTGAACATACCACCAAGAGCAACTAGTAATAATGGGATAGCAACAGGAAGCATATTTTGAACTAAATAAAATACAGTATTCATTATTTTGCCTCCTTAACTTGGTTCTTTGATTCTTTTCTTGAAAAGATTTTTTTGAAGAATTTACCAATAGCACTATTCATAATCATTGCAAATGCTGAGAAGTAAATAATAACAGCGATTACAACGTCAATAATTTCTGGTTTAAATCCTACAAGATTTGTTAAAGTACCACCACGTTGAATATGTGAGATAAAGAGTGCAGAGAATACAATACCAATTGGATTTGAGTTTCCTAAAAGAGCTACCGCAATACCGTTAAAGCCAGCTGTAGCAATCATGTTAATTGGCTCATATGTCATACTACTATTGGCAATAGCTGAAGGTGCAAGAATTGCAAATGCTCCACCAAGACCAGCTAATCCACCAGCGATGATCATTGTTACAACGATGTTTCTCTTGCCTTTCATACCTGCATAATCAGCAGCATGTTTATTGTAACCTGTTGCTTTAAGCTCATAGCCAAATGTTGTTTTTTGAAGAACAATAAAGAGTAAAATACCAACAGCTATAGCAAAGATAATTCCTAAGTTTACATTTGAACCTTCTATTCCCAACGAAGGAATTTGAACGCTTGTTGGTAGGTAGTTCGTTCTAGATTTTGAAGCAATATACATTGTCGCATTCCCTTGAATGAGCATATCGACAATATACATTCCAATGTAGTTAAACATAATAGATGTGATTACTTCATTTACATTTAACCAAGCTTTAAATAAGCCTGGAATAAAGCCCCAAATCATACCACCGACCATACCTGCAAGAATTGCAACGATCCAGTGAATACCAGGAGGTAACTCCCACATAAAACCTACATAAAGTGCAAAGAACATACCCATTGTGTATTGTCCTGATGCTCCAATGTTAAATAAACCCATTTTAAATGCAAAACCAACTGCCAAACCTGTCATTAAAATTGGAGTTGCAAAATATAAAACATCACCAAAACGGCTAAATCCACCAGTTACAATGTATTTAAAGCCAGCTCTTGCATTATCAGGATTTGCAATCAACATGATGACAAATCCAAACACTAAACCTAAAACGATTGCAAGTAAAGCAGATGTAAATACTTTTACGCTTTTACTTCCAAATATACTTTTTAAGTTAAATCCTTGTCTACGAGATGAACTTTTTTTATCCTGCATTGTTAATCTCCTTTACTGTATTGCGTTTTGCACCTGACATGTAAAGTCCTAATTCTTGAACATTTGTTTTCTTAGGATCTAATTCCCCTACGATCTCACCTTCGTACATAACGAGGATTCTATCACTAACATTCATGACTTCATCAAGTTCTAAAGAAACTAATAGAACACCTTTTCCAGCATCGCGTCTTTCAACAAGTTGCTTGTGAATGTACTCAATTGCACCTACGTCTAAGCCTCTTGTTGGTTGTACAGCGACCAATACTTCATGCGCTTTATCAATTTCTCTTGCGATAATCGCCTTTTGTTGATTACCACCAGACATACTTCTCACAACGGTTACTGGACCTTGACCGCTTCTTACGTCAAATTTTTCAATTAAATTTTCTGCATAACGTCTTACTGCATCAAATTTGATAAACCCGAATTTTTGGAATTCTGGCTGCCAGTATCTTTGTAATACCATATTTTCTTCGATTGAGTATTCAAGAACTAGACCATGTTTATGTCGATCTTCTGGAATATGACTCATACCTGATACGGATCTTTCACGAATGGATGATTTAGTAATATCTTTTCCGCAAAGCGTAATCGTTCCTGCACTTGTCTTTTCCAAT